>NZ_CP139698.1:0-2400000 GCF_034372165.1 Christiangramia sp. OXR-203
ATACCGGGTTTACATACAGGCTTATCCCGAAGATCGTGCACAAAAATCTGATCTTAATAAGCTTTACGTTCGTACGTCTTCCGGAGAAATGAGTCCTATCACACAGTTTGTGAATCTTAAAAGAGTTTATGGGCCACAATCTGTAACCCGTTTCAACCTGTTTAATTCTACTAAGCTCAGTGGTGCGACCAATCCAGGTTTTAGTTCAGGAGATGCGATTACAGCAATTGAAGAAGTCGCTAGTACACTTCCTGAAAATTATACGACTGCTTACAGTGGTCTAACCAGGGAGGAAGTAAATGCCGGAGACCAAACGACCACGATATTCCTATTATCTATTGTGTTCGTTTACTTCTTACTGGCAGCACAATATGAAAGTTATTTACTGCCGTTTTCAGTGCTGTTCTCATTACCTCTTGGAGTTTTTGGTGCTTATATCACCACAAAATTTTCAGGATTGCAGAACAATATCTATTTCCAGATCGCATTGATCATGCTAATAGGTTTACTTGCTAAAAATGCTATTTTAATTGTAGAGTTTGCTTTGCAGCGAAGACGACAGGGGGAGGCTATCGTAGATGCCGCCATTGATGGAGCAAAATCCAGGTTAAGGCCAATTCTTATGACCTCTTTTGCCTTTATCCTGGGATTACTACCGCTTGTGCTTGCTTCAGGAGTTGGTGCAGAAGGAAATCGTTCCATTGGTACCGGTGCTGCCGGAGGATTATTGATCGGGACAATTCTGGGTGTATTCGTAATTCCTATCCTGTTTATTCTCTTCCAGTGGTTGCAGGAAAAAGTAGGTAAGAAACCTGAAGCTGTTGAAACTAAATAAGATTGAAAATGAACGTATTATATAACATGAAATTTGGTTTGGTAGGAGTTGTAATCCTTAGCCTTCAATCGTGTTTTGTTGCTAAAGATTACGAACAACCAGAGGTAATTGAAGAAGCGAACTACAGAACCGACGAGATAGACCAGGATAGTTTGAATATGGCCACTGTCTCCTGGAAGGATATGTTTACAGATCCTATCTTACAAGATTATATTTCTAAAGGCCTTGAAAATAACATTGATATTCGCGTGGCAATGCAACAGATCAATGCTGCGGAAGCTTACGTAAAAAAAGGTAAAGCTGGTTACCTTCCAACTCTGGGAGCTAATGCTACCTTTACTCACCAGGAACTTTCTCAAAATAGCCAGTTTGGTAGTTTATTTAGTTCACTGGACCAGTATCAGTTAAGTGCAGATCTTTCCTGGGAAGCAGATATCTGGGGTAAGATAAGAAGTAGAAAACGTGCTTTCGATGCCAGGTATTTGCAAAGTATCGCGGCTCACCAGGCAGTGAAAACCAGGCTGATCTCAGATATAGCTTCAACCTACTATCAATTATTGACTTTGGACGAGCAGATTGCGATTACTGAAAGGACGGTAGAAACCAGGGCGAATAGCCTTGAGACTACAAAAGCTTTAAAGGAAGCTGGAACTCTTACTGAAGTTGGGGTGCAGCAAACTGAAGCGCAGCTATACACCGCAAAAGCTATCTTGATAGACCTTAAAAATGAAGCAAGATTACTTGAAAATACACTTTCTATACTTCTGGGTGAAGCACCCATGTTAATTGAAAGGTCCAACCTGGATGAGCAGGAGATCACGACAGATCTTAATATTGGTGTTCCGGTACAATTGTTACGTAACCGCCCTGATGTCATCGCTGCGGAATATAATCTGGTAAATGCGTTTGAATTGACCAATGTTGCGAAAAGCAATTTCTATCCTTCGCTTACTTTAAGTGCAACTGGTGGATTACAGGCTTTAGATAAAGGAGATCTTTTTGATCCTAATTCACTTTTCGCTACCGTTATTGGTGGTTTGGCTCAGCCTATTTTGAACGGAAGAGCTATTAGAACTGAATATGAAGTGTCCCAGGCAGAACAGGAACAGGCCAGACTTGAATTTAGAAGGGCGATTTTAACGGCGAGTAAGGAAGTTTCAGATGCCATGTATTCTTACGAGGCCGCATCAGAAAAGATCGATGTAAAACAGAAAGAATTCCATGCTTATGATCTAGCGACAGATTATTCCGAAGAATTACTGAATAATGGGCTTGCCAATTACCTTGAAGTTTTAACGGCCAGACAGAATGCCTTAAATTCGAGTTTAGATCTTGCTAACGCAAAGTACAATCAATTAAAATCAATTGTCGATCTTTACGAAGCCTTAGGTGGCGGCTGGAATTAATTAAAATTTAGTTTTTTCATAGTTAGTTGTTGGTTGATAGTGACCTCAGGCTTTAGGGTTTGAGGTCACTTTTTAAAATTATAATATGCTTAGAAAATTACAATCCCTTTGTTTTTGTTTGGTGTTTTTGAGTTCCTCTTTTACCTGGTCTCAGAATACGGAGAAGCTAGAAAATGACAGTATTCCCACGACCTGGGAACTTCTAAAATATGACGGTGCCAGTGCTTTTGGCGGAATAAAGAATACCTATTCTTCTCCACTTAGATGGCAAAAAGATGATTTTATCACGGCAGGAGCAGTTGTTGCCGGGACCGCTGCCCTTTATATTTTTGATGAAGAAACCAGTGAATACTTTATGGACCAGGGTGAAGATGTACCAGAAGTGGTTAAGGATTTTGGATGGTACTTTGGGAGTCCGCAAAATAATTACGGAGTAACTGGCGCAGTATACCTGGTTGGTTTATTCACCAAGAATGAGAAAATACGACAAACTGGGGTGTTGATGATCTCGGCAGCTACTGCTTCGGGTATCATTCAGTCGATTTCTAAGACCGTGGTAGGAAGAGCCAGACCAACAGGCGGAGAAGGAAAAGCAAGTTTTGAACCTTTTAGCGGCGAAGGAAAATATCACTCTTTTCCATCTGGGCATACGATCTTATCGTTTACTACATTGTATGCACTATCCAAGCAGTTCGATAATCCTTTTGTAAAGGCTGGACTTATAGGAGTTGGAATGGTCTCGCCGGTTTCCAGGCTATGGTCCGGTGCACACTGGCTGACAGATGTAGGACTTAGTCTTGCAATTAGTGTTGCGGTTGTGGACAGTATCGATAAGTACCTGAAGAACGAACGTAACTACGGAGTACAGAATCCAAATAAAATAAGCTGGAAAATGCAGGTAGGTCTTGGCCGGGTAGGGATCGTAGGTACTTTTTAACCTGCTTTTAAAATAATTGGGACTATAGATTTCTTAACTTTAAAAGAAAAAGATGAAAAGTAGTTTTAATGATATTATTTCTGGAGAAACTCCAGTGTTAGTAGATTTTTATGCGGACTGGTGTGGACCTTGCAATTCGCTTGCACCTATTTTAAAAGAAGTTAAGAATGATCTTGGCGATGGGGTTAAGATCGTAAAGATCGATGTAGATAAGAATCAGGAATTAGCTTCGAAATATCAGGTTAGAGGAGTTCCAACCATGATCCTCTTCAAGGACGGGAAACAATTCTGGAGACAATCAGGCTTATTACCCAAACACGATATTGTAAGTAAGATCACTTCTATTTAAGCTTCCCTCCTTTGGCAGCCCACCATGGATGTATTTCGACTTTTAGTCTACCTGCTTTTACCATGGGATCTAGATTTGCCAGGCTATCTGCTTCAGCCTGAGTCGCAGTATTAAAAACTACGATTCCACGAAGATCGCCATCGTCTCCCATAGGTCCCGTTAAACTGGTAAACCCTTCAGTAGCCATACGCTCAAGATGAGCCATATGCTTTTTTTGAAGTTCTGCAGCCTCAGTCGAATCCTGGCTTCTGGTAGGTCCGGATTTCAGAAAAACCATATAATATTGCTGCATTAGATACGTGGTATCTCCATCCTTATAACTAAAAGTCTGGTAGCCCTTCTTTTGCAGGTCTTCTTCGATGGACTTTGTACTAACTTCCTTTTCTACGATCGTATCCTCTTTTACCTCTACAATTTCTTCGGAAGCCTCTTCTTTAGAAGATTGATCACAGGAAATAAATAGAGTGAGGAATGCTGATAAGATAAGATGTTTCATTTTATCCAGTTTTTATAGGGATTAAGAATAAGCTGGGAATTATAATATTGATTTTGACCAGTCACTTCCTCTCCCAGCCACTCAGGTTTCAGGAAATGTTCCTGCTCCGATTTTAATTCAACCTCTGCGATACTAAGACCTTTATTATCTCCTAGAAATTCGTCTACTTCAAATACATGTTGTCCTAAAGTCACGAGATAACGGTACTTTTCTATTTTTCCCGGCTCACAAAGCTTGAGAAGTTCCTGAGCTTCATCAACTGGTATTTCCCTTTCCCACTCATACCGGGAAACTCCACTTTCAGAGCTTTTTCCTTTGATGGTCATAAAGGCTTTATCAGCTTTAATGCGTATCCTGATTGTTCGTTCTGGATTCGTATTTAGATAAGCCTGTATAAATAAGGTCTTACTACTCGCTTCATTCTTAAATGCTTCTGAAGTGATCAGGAATTTTCTTTCGATTTCTATCATTCTGAAGAGTTGCTTAAAGTCTTGATCTTATCAGATTCTATTCTACCGCTTTTATATTGATGGTTCGCCAGGTATCGCATCGCATTCGCGATCTCCTCTGGTTCTATACTTCTGTATTTTTTGAGTCCGCCAATGAGCAAATGATTACCAAATTTCATCAAATTAATAAAAATGGATTCCATCAGCCTGTTCTCTGCCCTATTACCAGCAATTAAAGATGGTTGCAGTATATAAGTATTTGTAATTTTCTGTTCCAGTACAGCACCTTCCATTTCACCTTTCACTTTATTGTAAAAGATATTACTATCCTCATCTGCACCCAAAGCTGAGATTACCATAAAAGTGCTAATGCCATTCCTTTTTGCCAGTATAGCAGCGGTTGCAGGAATACCGAAATCAATTTGTCGATACAATTCCTTATCGGGAGTTTTACTTTTTGTAGTTCCTATACAGCAGAACACCTCATCTCCGGTAAATAATTCCTGGAGCTTTTCAAGTTCAAAAAGATCGATTAAATATTCCTCGATTTTCTCACTCTTTTGAGACACATGATTTCTCCCAAAAACCTTGATCTTTCTATAACGATCATCCCTTATTAATTTATCTAAAAGAATTCCACCGGTTAGACCGGTAGCACCAAGAATGATCGCTGTTTTCGCCTGTTCCATTGCTGTAGCTATTAATTAGACTAAGATATTACTTAAATTTACAAGGTGGAAAAACTTCGCAAAATTATCCATGTAGATATGGATGCCTTCTATGCTTCAGTAGAGCAACTGGATAACCCGGATCTTCGGGGTAAGCCGGTCGCAGTAGGTGGCAGCTCACAACGCGGAGTCGTAAGTGCAGCCAGTTACGAGGCAAGAAAGTTTGGCGTGCGTAGTGCCATGAGCAGCGTGATGGCTAAAAGAAACTGTCCCGATCTTATCTTCGTAAAATCAAATTTTGAAAGATACCGTGAAATTTCAGCGCAGATCAGGGAGATCTTTTATGAGTATACAGACCTTGTCGAGCCATTATCTCTGGATGAAGCATATCTTGATGTTACCGAGAATAAAAAAGGCATGATGAGTGCAACTCTTATTGCTAAAAAGATAAGAGACCAGATCAAGGAAAAAACTGGTTTAAACGCTTCCGCAGGAATTTCCGTCAATAAATTCATCGCCAAGGTCGCCAGTGACATCAACAAACCAAACGGACAGAAAACCGTACCGCCAGAAGAAGTTTTAGAGTTCCTGGAAGAGCTTGATATCAGAAAATTCTACGGTGTTGGAAAAGTAACTGCGGAAAAAATGTATCGCCTGGGGATTTTTAGCGGAAAAGACCTTAAGTCTAAAACGGAAGAATACCTAAGTGAACATTTTGGAAAGAGTGGCAGACACTTTTACAACGTAGTTCGCGGGATTCATCATAGTGAAGTTAAACCACATAGAACCCGTAAATCGCTTGGTGCTGAAAGAACCTTTAATGAAAATATTTCTTCTGAAATTTTTATGCTTGAAAAACTTCAGAACATTGCTGAAGAAATAGAACGAAGATTGAAAAAATCTGATGTCGCCGGGAAAACGATCACTTTGAAGATCAAGTACAGTGATTTTACCCAGCAAACTAGAAGCAAAACGATTAGCTACTATATTTCCAGTAAAGATTTGATCCTGGAGATAGCCAAAGAATTATTATATCAGGAGAAAATGAAAAATTCGGTTAGACTATTGGGAATTTCGCTGTCCAACTTAAATACTGAGAAGGCGGATACGAAAGAAGAAGAAAAGGAGATACTCGTCCAATTGAAATTTAAATTCTAATGACTAAGAAGTTGTTGTTGATATGTACGATGATCGGCATGATTTCCTGCCAGGAAGATCAGGTTTACGAGTTGCCTGAAAATGCCGCGACCTTACTGACGGGTGACAGTACAAAAACATGGAAGCTCGCAAGGCGTTTCAATAACAACGTACGGATGAACATGAGTCCATGCTTTCTCAATTATCGCCAGAGTTTTTCCGTAGATAATATTGTTGAAGATAATAATGGAAAAAATAAGAATTGCGGACCGAGTCTTGTTGGCACCTGGGATTTCAAGAAGGGTGTGAAGAATGAACCCTACATAAGAATTAATAGTCCGCAGATTCCTGAACTACTTAGTACGAATAAGGAATTTAAAGATTTCAAAATACTGAAGTTAACTAAGGACACACTCGAGGTGGTTTTCAGGCATAATCAATATGGCAACACCAGCAGATTGATCACAGATATTCTCGTTCGGGAAGATCTGGATATTGGTGATCGAAATTTCCACCATGAAAAAACCGGATACCTACTCATGCAGATATCCGGTTTTTAAATTTGAACATTTACTGTGCTATTCTATTTCTGAAACTCTTAGCGTGTTCACCATTCCCTTAGCAGTAATTGGCATTGCGGCAAGGTTGATCGTAAAGTCTCCAACTTCCACAAATTTATATTGTTTCGCCATATCGTTAATATCATCGATAGTCTCATCTGTACTCACGAACTTATCGTAGAAAAAGGCTTTCACACCCCACAAAAGGCTTAATTGGTTTAGTATCCTTCTGTTCGATGTAAATACAAGGATATGAGCTTCCGGTCTCCACGCAGAGATCTGGAATGCCGTATAACCACTATTAGTTAACGTACAGATCGCCTTAGCTTTAATTTCGTTAGCCATATGCGCTGCATGATAACAAACAGCTTTGGTAATATATCTTTTCGTTCTTACGTGCGGTGGCTCATGCGGAACTTTAATAAGTGGAGAGTTCTCTACACTTTCCAGGATCTGCGCCATCTTCTGAATAACCTGTACCGGATATTGTCCTACGGAAGTTTCTCCGGAAAGCATCACAGCATCTGCTCCATCCATGACGGAATTAGCAACATCGTTCACCTCTGCCCTGGTAGGCGTTAGGCTCGTGATCATGGTTTCCATCATCTGAGTGGCGATGATCACCGGGATTCTTGCTTTCTTAGCTGTAAGAACCAGTTTCTTCTGAATTAGAGGAACTTCCTGAGCAGGAATTTCCACACCCAGATCTCCACGAGCTACCATAAGTCCGTCACAGTAAGCAACGATCTTATCGATATTCTCTACACCTTCGGGTTTTTCGATTTTCGCAACGATTGGGATTTTAAATTCTGAATGCTCATTGATCAGTTTCTGAAGTTCCATAAGATCTTCCGCGTGTCTAACAAAAGAAAGTGCCATCCAGTCTACGGCAAGCTCGCAGGCGAATTTAGCATCTTTAATATCCTTCTCTGTAAGTGCAGGTAGAGAGATATTTGTATTTGGAAGATTTACACCCTTTTTTGATTTTAATGGTCCACCCTGAACAACTTTAGTAGTAACCTCATCCTTCTTGTTGGTTTTTACAACTTCAAAGATTAGTTTACCATCATCAAGTAGAATTCTTTCTCCGGCTTTTACGTCCTGCGGAAAGGTTTCATAATTCATGTAAACACGCTCCGAAGTTCCTTTAAAAGGTTCGCCAGTTACGAAAGTGATAATATCACCTTCAGAAACTACAACTTCTTCCTTCATCACTCCAACACGAAGTTTTGGACCCTGAAGATCGGCAAGAATCGCGGCATTAAATCCTTCTTCCTCGTTCAGTTCTCTAATCATCTGTACCCGCTCTTTCACATCTTCATAATCTGCGTGTGAAAAGTTGATACGAAATACGTTGACACCTTCCTGCAACATTCTCTTTAAAGTATCTTTGCTACTGGTTGCAGGGCCCAGTGTGGCAACTATTTTTGTTTTCTTGTTGGTCGGCATTATTCGAAAATTAGATTTTGTTTGTTCTTCAGCTTATCCACTTCTATAGCGTAAGCTGCCTGTACTCCTGGAATTTGATTAATCTTGTTCAGAATCCTGATGAATTCTTTAGGTAGAATTTCCTCACTTATCTTCAGAAAAAAATCAACTTTACTATATTCAGGTATAAGATTAATTTCTTTTGAGCTGAACTCTTCCTCATTAAAAAGGGAACCTGTACTTAAAATCCTTTTCGGTTCTCCCTTGAACTTATTGGTAACAAGTTCAACGCTGTAGTAAGCTTTTGGATCTTTGAAAGAGTAAAGAGCGTAAAAAGCATGATATTCAGAATGATTAAAATCGATGTCTGTCGCCTCTCTCTCCAGCTTTGTTCGCAAATTCTTATTAATTAAATAAGCCATTCTATACCCTTCTAAAGAAGAGTAGATCGCGATCAATTGAAAGCTCTCATCTTCAAACTCAAGCAGTTCCTTATGCATAAGCACAAATTCGGAATTTAAGGTTAAAGATAATATATCATTGCTGAAATGAAGATATTAGGGGTCTAAAATTCATAATTTTCTACGAAAACGTTATAGTTTACGTTAATTTCGCAAATTATTTCATTTTAGCCTGAAGTGCGTAGTAAGCTCTTTTCGATGCTTTCTCTTCAGCTTTCTTTTTCGAAGTTGCCCTGGCCTTTGCTACCACCCGGTTTTCAATACGGAGTTTTACAGCGAAATGTTTTAGTTCATCATTCCCAGTATCCTCGTAGACTTCGAAATCAAATTCCTTCTTCTCCTTCTGGCACCATTCTATTACCAGGCTCTTATAGCTAATCACTTTGCCTTCGAGTTGTTCTATGTCCACATAGGGATCTATCACCCGCTCGTAAATGAAGCGTTCACAATATTTATAACCTCTATCAAGATAGATAGCACCAACGAGAGCTTCAAATAGGTTTCCATGAATATTCACTCCAAATTGAGTGACAGGGATATTGGTTTGAACATGTTCGATAAGACCCAGGTCTTTCCCTAGTTCATTCAGGTGTTTACGACTCACCACCTTGGAACGCATTTTAGTAAGATAGCCTTCATTCCCTCCGGGAACCGCTCTAAAAAGATGAGAAGCGACTACCGCACTAAGCATGGCATCACCAAGAAATTCCAGACGTTCAAAGTTGATGGCATTTCCATCTTCATCCCTTCGATTAAGAGAACGATGGGTAAATGCTTTTTTATAAGGTGAAAGTGTTTTGGGTTTGAAACCCAGGATTTGAGTTAGGATATTAAAAAAATTCCCGCCTTTATAAGAGCGGGAATTTAATATGTTACGAATGACGCTCATGGTCTATTCGTCTAATTTTTTAAATACTACACAGGCATTATGACCTCCAAAACCAAACGTATTACTCATAGCGATCTTGACTTCTCTTTCCTGAGCTTTGTTCAGGGTTAGATTAAGTTCAGGATCAATATTTTCATCAATATTCTCATGGTTTATGGTAGGCGGGATCAAACTATGTTTCATTGAAAGTATCGACGCAATTGCTTCAATGGCTCCAGCTGCACCAAGAAGGTGACCGGTCATTGATTTTGTTGAATTGATATTCATGTTCTTAGCATGATCTCCAAACACCTTGGAAATAGCTTTTAATTCAGCTACATCCCCAAGCGGCGTAGAAGTACCATGTGTATTAATCACATCTACATCTTCTGGTTTCAAACCTGCATTCTTAAGGCAGTTTTTCATTACAGCAACAACTCCATCTCCTTCAGGATGCGGAGCAGTCATGTGGTAAGCGTCTGAAGATAGACCACCGCCAAGCAATTCAGCATAGATCTTAGCTCCTCTTGCTTTAGCGTGCTCATATTCTTCAAGAATAAGAGCTCCAGCTCCTTCGCCAAGAACAAATCCATCCCTTGTGGAATCGAATGGTCTTGAAGCTGTCTCGGGGCTTTCGTTTCTGGTAGAAAGGGCATGCATTGCGTTAAATCCACCCATTCCCGCCAGTGTCACAGCCGCTTCAGATCCTCCTGAAACAATTACATCACTGTACCCCAACCTAATATTGTTGAGCGCGTCTATCATTGCGTTTGCAGATGATGCACATGCAGATACTGTGGTATAATTGGCCCCCATGAACCCGTGTTTGATAGAAATATTACCTGGGGCAATATCTGCTATCATCTTCGGAATAAAGAAAGGATTGAATCTTGGAGTACCATCACCTTCAGCGAAGTTGATGACTTCATTCTGGAAAGTTTCCAGTCCACCTATCCCGGCACCCCAAATAACGCCAACGCGATATTTGTCTACCGTTTCAAGGTCTATACCAGAATCCTCGATAGCTTCGTCTGCAGATACCATTGCATACTGAGCGAACCTATCAAGTTTTCTGGCCTCCTTACGATCAAAATGATCTAAAGGATTAAAATTTTTGAGTTCACATGCGAATTTAGTCTTGAACTTTTCAGTATCAAAATAAGTGATAGGCGCGCTACCACTTTTTCCACTTTTAAGTCCTTCCCAATATTCCTCTAAATTGTTACCAATTGGGGTTAAGGCTCCAAGGCCTGTAACTACTACTCGCTTCAACTCCATATGGTGTCTATGATTTATTTTTTAGCGTCTTCGATATATGAAATTGCCTGACCTACAGTTGCAATGTTTTCTGCCTGATCGTCTGGAATCTGAATGTCGAATTCCTTTTCGAATTCCATGATCAATTCAACTGTGTCTAGTGAATCAGCACCCAAGTCGTTGGTGAAGCTGGCTTCGTTTACAACTTCATTCTCGTCAACTCCTAATTTGTCAACGATTATAGCTTTTACTCTTGATGCAATGTCTGACATAATTTTTTATTTTAATTTTGATTAGGTGGCAAAAATAAAAACTTTTATTTTAAAACCGATTTTTACTCCAAAAATGTGATGGTAATTTACATAAATTCACTCAAAGCAGTTAATTTTACATCCTAATAATTGTTAACAGCCTTATTTTGAGTGACAAAAGAAATACGACCAAAAAGAAGATTGTCATTTTTGCTTCAGGCTCCGGTACGAACGCCGAGAATATTATCAGGTACTTTCAGGAATCCAGTGATACGAGCGTATTAGCGGTATTCTCCAATAAAAAATACGCCGGTGCTTTGAAAAGAGCGCATGACCTGCAGGTAAAAGCCTTGCATTTTGACAGAAATTCATTCTACCAGACCAATGAAGTACTTCATATTCTGGAAGACATGAATCCAGATCTTATTGTTCTGGCAGGTTTTCTATGGTTGTTCCCATCCAAAATCATTGCTGAATTTCCAGATCGCATCATCAATATACATCCCGCACTACTACCTAAATTTGGCGGTAAAGGAATGTATGGAAATAAAGTCCATCAGGCAGTTATTGAGAAAAAAGAAAAAGAAAGTGGCATCAGCATTCATTATGTAAATGAACGTTATGATGAAGGAAATATCATTTTCCAGGCCACCACTCCAATTACTGAAGAAGACACCCCTGAAAGTCTTGCCACAAGAATTCATGCGCTTGAATACAAACACTTTCCGGAAGTGATAAAGCAACTCCTGCAAAAATAAATTAAGTGACTACACCAAAGGTGCATATTTATACAGACGGTGCTGCTCGCGGCAATCCCGGTCCCGGTGGTTTTGGTATCGTAATGGAATGGGTTGGCAAACCTTACCAGAAGGAATTCGCCCAGGGTTTTAAGCTAACCACAAATAATAGAATGGAGCTTATGGCGGTGATCGTAGCACTAAGTAAATTAAAAACGCCTGGAACACCCACCAAGGTTTTCACTGATTCCCGATATGTTTCAGACGCAGTGAACAAAGGCTGGATCTTTGGCTGGGAGAAGAAAAATTTTGTGAATCGTAAAAATGCTGATCTCTGGAAAGCTTTTCTGAAGGTCTTCCGAAGACATAAAGTAGAGTTCCAATGGATCAAAGGTCATAATGATCACCCACAGAATGAGCGTTGCGATACCCTGGCAGTAATGGCCTCTAAAGGAAAGGACCTTCCCGCAGATGATGGTTACAAAGCTTAACAATTGAAACCGGCTTTCAGGTTTACAGCTTGAAAAACAAACTGTATATTTGCAGCGACAATTTAAAACCCGTTATGAGTAAATTACTTATTGTTGGAACTGTAGCTTTTGATGCTATTGAAACTCCATTTGGAAAAACAGATAAAATATTAGGTGGAGCAGGCACTTATATAGGCCTTTCCGCAGCGAATTTTGATATAGACAGCGCCGTGGTTTCTGTGGTGGGAGATGATTTTCCCCAGGAATACCTCGACCTAATGAAGAATAATAATATCGATATTGAAGGAATCGAGGTTGTAAAGGGAGGTAAGACGTTTTTCTGGAGCGGTCGCTATCATAATGATCTGAACAGCAGAGATACTCTGGATACGCAATTGAATGTACTGGCAGATTTCAACCCGGTAGTTCCTAATAATTATAAGGACGCAGAATATGTAATGTTAGGAAACCTTCATCCGTTGGTGCAATTGAGCGTGTTGGAACAGGTTGAGAATCCTAAGCTTGTTGTTCTTGATACTATGAACTTCTGGATGGACAATACTCCTCAAGACCTTGACAAAGTAATTGCTAAAGTAGATGTAATTACTATTAATGACGAAGAAGCAAGACAACTTTCAGGGGAATACTCTCTGGTAAAGGCTGCCAGAAAGATCGCTGAAATGGGTCCTAAATATATAGTAATTAAAAAAGGAGAACATGGTGCACTGCTTTTCCATGAAGATCAGATCTTCCATGCTCCTGCCCTTCCTCTTGAAGAAGTTTTCGATCCAACCGGTGCTGGCGATACTTTTGCCGGTGGTTTTATTGGATACCTTGCCAGAACAAATGATATCTCTTTCGAGAACATGAAAAACGCCGTGATCTATGGATCCAACCTCGCATCCTTTTGCGTTGAAAAGTTTGGAACAGAACGGATGCAGAAATTATCTCGCGAGGAAGTAAACGATCGGCTTCACGATTTCAAGAAGCTAACGCACTTCGAAACAAAATTAGACTAGTAAAACATGCCCTGTAATTTCAGGGCTTTTTTTGTGACATAAATAACAACACAACAAATTCCAGATAAGACCCTATGAGTGACGCTATAAAACACGAATGTGGAATTGCACAGATAAGGCTTCTTAAACCATTAGAATACTATAAAAAGAAGTATGGCACTGCTTTTTATGGTGTGAATAAGATGTACCTTCTTATGGAGAAACAGCACAACCGAGGTCAGGATGGTGCAGGTTTCGCCAGTATCAAATTAAATACTGCACCTGGTGAGCGTTACATAAGTCGCGTAAGATCTAATGCCGCACAGCCAATTCAGGATATTTTTGAACAGATCAATCAAAGGATCAATGATGAGATCCTGGCAAATCCAGAGTACGCAGAAGATACTGAACTTCAGAAGAAATACATCCCTTATCTGGGTGAGGTTTTTCTAGGTCATGTTCGCTACGGAACCTTCGGAAAGAACAGCATAGAAAGCGTACACCCATTCCTGAGACAGAACAACTGGATGCACCGTAATCTTATAGTTGCCGGTAATTTCAACATGACCAATGTGAACCAATTGTTCGATAATCTTGTAGAACTTGGTCAGCATCCAAAAGAACGGGCTGATACGGTCACCGTAATGGAGAAGATCGGTCACTTTCTGGATTCAGAAGTAAGAAAATTATATAAGAAACTTAAGAAAGAAGGCTTTTCCAAGAAGCAGGCATCTCCACATATCGCAGAGCAGCTTGATGTTGCGAAGATTTTGAGAAAATCCTCAAAGAACTGGGATGGAGGTTATGCCATGGCTGGAATGATAGGTCACGGTGATTCCTTCGTACTTCGCGATCCTGCAGGAATTCGGCCCGCATATTATTATAAAGATGATGAAGTGGTCGTGGTAGCTTCAGAAAGACCAGTAATTCAAACAGTATTCAATGTAGATTTTGATGATGTTCACGAATTACCTCCAGGGAACGCGATCATCACTAAAAAAAGCGGAGAGGTAAATATTACCGAAATTCTGAAACCTCTGGAGCGCAAAGCCTGTTCTTTTGAAAGAATCTATTTTTCCCGTGGTAGTGATGCTGAAATTTATGAAGAGCGTAAAATGCTGGGCAGACTACTCATGCCAGATGTATTGAAAAGTATTGACCATGACACCTTAAAAACTGTCTTCTCATTTATTCCTAATACTGCGGAAACTTCTTTCTACGGAATGGTGGAAGCCGCTCAGGATGAATTGAATAAACAGAAGAACGAAGCTATTCTGGAGGAAAAGGAAACTTTAACCGATGCCAGACTACAGGAAATTCTATCGCACAGACTTAGAACTGAAAAGATCGCGATCAAAGACGTAAAGCTACGAACCTTTATTACTGAAGATAGCAGCAGAGATGACCTGGTTGCTCATGTATATGATGTGACATACGGCGTGGTAAAACCCGAGGACAACCTCGTGATCATTGATGACAGTATTGTTCGGGGAACTACTCTGAAGAAAAGTATTATCAAGATGATGGACCGGCTAAAACCAAAAAAGATCGTGGTAGTTTCTTCGGCTCCGCAAATAAGGTACCCGGATTGTTATGGAATTGATATGGCCAGGCTGGAAGATCTTGTTGCTTTTAGAGCTGCTTTGGAGTTACTTAAGGAATCTAACCAATATGAGATCGTAGAAAAGGTCTATAAGAAATGTAAGCAACAGGTAGATTTAGATGATACGGAAGTGCAGAACTTCGTCAAGGAAATGTACGAACCATTTACCAATGAGCAGATCTCTGATAAGATCTCAGAATTGTTGTGTGATACGGATGTAAATGCTGACGTAAAGATCATTTACCAGACGGTAGAAAACTTACATAAAGCATGTCCAAAGAACCTGGGTGACTGGTACTTTACCGGTGACTATCCCACTGCCGGCGGGAACCGGGTAGTAAACCGGGCATTTATAAATTTCTATGAAGGAAATACAGACAGAGCATACTAAATCGCTTTTCAACCAGTAAATATGCATTTTGTCTAATAATATTTGTGGCTAGATTTTATCTATCTACATTAGTACCATGCCATAACATAAGTAGGTTAAGTTCATGGTAGATTTGGGGCAAAAAAAGGTGGATTCATTCCGCCTTTTTTTATATCCGGTCGTTAAATTTCTTGAGGTGGCATCCACCTATAATATTCTAATAATAAGCCACTTAACTAGTTTTCAGGTATTTCATCTAAAAGTTTGATTTGCAACGAACTTTCAAACTATATTTATTAGACCATAGCACAAGTAGGTTAAGTTCATGGTAGATTTGGGGCAAAAAAAGGTGGAATGAATCCACCTTTTTTTATGAACATAACTGATAATCAGGTTGTTTAACCCTTCCGCCTACTACTTAAACAGCTCATTATTTTCAGCTACTCATCTAGTTTTCAGGTATTTCGTCTAAAAGTTTGATTTGCAACGAACATTCGAACTATATTTATTAGACCATAGCATAAGTAGGTTAAGTTCATGGTAGATTTGGGGCAAAAAAAGGTGGATCTTGATCCGCCTTTTTTTATGAATATAACTGAACAAAAAAAGACCGCCATTTGGCGGTCTTCAATGTATAGAAAACAATTCTATATTATTTTGCTTTAGCGTATCTGCTGGAAACTTCTTTCCAATCGATCACATTAAAGAATGCATCGATATATTCAGGACGCTTATTCTGGTAATTCAGATAATAAGCATGTTCCCAAACGTCTAATCCAAGAATTGGAGTTCCTCCACAACCAATTTCCGGCATGATTGGATTATCCTGGTTTGCAGTAGAACAAACTTCTACTGTTCCACCACTATGTACACATAGCCATGCCCATCCAGATCCAAATTGTCCAGCAGCTGCATTAGAGAATTTCTCTTTAAAAGCATCGAAAGAACCAAAAGCGCTATCGATAGCTGAAGCTAGCTCGCCTTCAGGTTTTCCTCCACCATCAGGAGACATTACTTCCCAGAATAAGCTATGGTTATAAAAACCACCACCATTGTTTCTTACAGCTTTATTAGACATGTCAAGGTTTTGAAGTATATTTTCTATATTCTTTCCTTCCATATCTGTACCTTCGATTGCATTGTTCAGCTTCTTGGTATAACCTGCATGATGCTTATCGTGGTGAATCTCCATCGTTTTTGCATCTATATGTGGCTCCAATGCATCAAAAGCATATTTAAGTTTTGGTAATTCAAATGACATAATTATCTGATTTTTTTGTGATTAGTACTTTATATTCCATCAAATTTAGCCATTAAGGCATTTAATGGAAATTATTTACTGTTATAAATTACTTAAAAGCAATGCCCGGTTTCCAGTCATTTTTATTTTAACTTTAAGCTTTGTACAAGCTCTCAAATCTCAATAATATAGCCGAATTTGGAAAATTTCTTTCATATCTATAATGCCTCTGCAGGCTCTGGAAAAACCTTCACCCTCGTAAAGCGTTACCTCAGTATTTTATTCAACTCCAATCGAAAGGATAGCTATAAAAATATCCTTGCCATCACCTTTACCAATAAAGCTGTTGGTGAAATGAAAAAGCGGATCATAGACAGCCTGGCCAGTTTTGCAAAAGAAGATTTAGGTAAGGTAGATCCTCTAATGAACGCGATTGTGGAAGAGACCGATCTTTCAGAAGTGCAAATACGAGAGAAATCCAGGGAAATCCTTAAAAGTATTATTCATAATTATGCTGCATTTGAAATATCGACTATAGATGGATTCACACATCGGGTGATTCGCACCTTTGCTCGTGACCTTGGTATACCCATGAATTTTGAAGTGGAAATTGGCGCAGAAGATATTCTAATGGAAGCGGTAGACAGCCTTATTAACCGGGCGGGTAATGACGAGAAATTGACACGGGTGCTGATGAACTACACCCTTTCAAAAACAGATGATGATCGCAGCTGGGATATTAGTCGAGATCTTTACGATATATCGCGTTTGCTCATCAACGAAAATCACCAGAAAGAAATCGCAGTTCTTAAGACCAGAACACTGGAGGATTTTGCCGCATTTGCTAAAAAATTAAGGGCAGATATGCTGGAAGCTGAAGATGGGTTAAAAACTTTTGGAGATCATTTTTTTGAAGTCATCCATAACGCCGGACTGTCAGAAGAAGATTTTAAAGGTAAGTACATACCCAAGCATTTTTCAAAATTGCAGCAAGGTGATATGTCGGTTGCTTTTGAGAGTGCGTGGGCGAAGAACATTGCAGATTCCCCAATGTATGCTAAGACCAAAGCCAGCAAGGATACTCAAATGATCATGGATTCTTTACAACCTGAAATTGTGGAGATCTTTGAAACCTCTAAAAAACTTTTCTTTCACCTGGAATTTCTTACCGAGATCCGGAAAAATCTGGTTCAGCTTTCCTTGATCAATGAAATAAACCGGGAAATAGAGCTTATTAAAAAAGAAAAAAATGTCATTTTAATTTCAGAATTTAATCCAAAAATAAGTGAACAGGTAAAAGATCAACCGGCTCCTTTCATTTACGAACGACTTGGAGAACGTTATCAGCACTATTTTATTGATGAATTCCAGGATACATCTACCATGCAATGGGAAAACCTGGTGCCACTTATTAGCCATAATCTTAGTCAGGGCGAAGAGGCTTCTGGTATTACGATCGTTGGAGACGCTAAGCAGAGTATCTATCGCTGGAGAGGCGGCCGGGCAGAACAACTTATAGACCTTAGCAATAAAAAAACGAGTCCGTTTCAGGTAGAACAGGTTCTTGAGAACCTGCCAAATAATTTTAGGAGTGGCTCGACCGTGGTAAACTTTAATAATAGCTTTTTTCAGTATGCTGCTACGGTTCTAACACATCCTGAATATGCAGATCTTTTTAAGAATTCAGCACAATCGCCTAAAAAAGGTCAATTTGGTTATGTGAACGTAAGTTTTATTGAAGCAAAAAATGCTGAAGAACAACTGGAAATCTATCCTGAAAAGATTTTCGAAACTATCAAAGATCTGGAAGGCCAAGGCTATTCCAAGCAGGATATCTGCATACTTACCCGGCGTAAAAAAGAAGGAATTGCCATTGCTGAATATCTTTCAGAACAGGGAATTTCAGTAATTTCTTCTGAAACGCTTCTGGTTTCTCAATCTTCGGAAGTAAAATTAATTGCAGATCTACTGAAGTTTTCACTTTATCCCGAAGACGATCAGTTAAAACTGAAGATCTATGAGCAGTTATCACCTCGATACATTTCCGAAGAAGACAGTTTTCCAGTACTTATAGAGCATTTGCCTAAAAACGGACAGGAATTTCTGGGTTGGCTGGATTCTGAATCGGTAAGCTTTGACCTAATGAAGATCAAGAGATTGTCGATCTACGAAGCCGCAGAATATATCATTCGAAGTTTTGAACTTGTACAGCAATCCAATGCGTACATCCAGTTTTTCCTGGATTTTATATTTGAATCTGCTCAAAAAACCTCCAACAGCCTGCATTCATTTCTAGAGCTCTGGGAACGTAAAAAGGACAGGCTAAGCATCGTGGTTCCAGAAACCGATGATGCTGTACAGATCATGACCATTCATAAGTCGAAAGGACTTGAATTTCCTGTAGTTATCTATCCTTTTGCAGATGCAGACCTGCAAAATACGAGAATGGACAACCTCTGGCTAAGCGTTCCAAGTGATAATATCCCGCTGGCCTATGTGAGTGCTTCTAAAAAATTGCTAAACTGGAATGAAGAAGCGGTTGAGAAATATCAGGACCTGTTAAGTAAGAATGAACTGGATACGCTGAATGTCCTCTATGTTGCCTGTACGAGAGCTGCAGAACAGCTATATATTATGACCAGCCACGAATCTTCAGATAAGAAGACCCTTAATATTTCAGGAATCCTTAAAAACTTTCTGGAATCTGAATCTAAATATGACGACTCCTTGGTTTGTGAATTTGGAGAAAAGTTAAAATTTTCTTCCGAAGAGAAAAAAGGAAAAACTTCTATTTTCCCGGAACAATTCTATACCTCCCCGGTTCAAAACAAAGCTGTAAATATTGTAACACGATCTGGCGCGATGTGGGATACAAAGCAGCAGGAGGCTATCGAAAAAGGTGAAATTGCTCACGAGATCCTGGCCAGGATCAATTCTTCCAAAGATCTTGAAAAAGCCGTGGTCTGGGCAGTAAATTCAGGATTGATTAGGGAAGAATCCAGGACAGAGATCTCTGCCAGCATCGAAAAGATCATTGAGCATGAAGAACTGAAACATTTGTTTGCAGAAAATGTGCAGAATAAGAATGAAAAGGAGATCATTACCCGCGACGGGAACCGATTGCGTCCAGACAGGCTGAACTTCAGTAATAATAAGATCACCATTATAGATTATAAGACCGGTGGTTTTGTGGATACTCATACCCGCCAGGTTTCAGAATATGCAAAAGCCATGATCAATATGGGTTACGAAGTGGAGAAATCTATGCTTGTCTACACGAACGAACCGGTTCAAATTAGGATTGTATAAAAGAATTATAACTTTGCACGAGAGTGAAAATTAAAATATTGATATGTACGGAAAAATAAAAGAGCATTTAGAAAAAGAACTTGAAGAGATCAAAAACGACGGACTCTTTAAGAAAGAACGAATTATTACCGGGCCTCAGGACGCGGTGATCAAAATATCTACCGGGCAGGAAGTGATCAACTTCTGTGCGAACAATTACCTGGGATTATCTTCTCATCCTGAGGTGATTCAAGCTGCAAAAGATACTATGGATACTCATGGTTTTGGAATGTCCAGTGTACGTTTTATATGTGGAACCCAGGATATTCATAAAGAACTGGAGCAAAAAATCGCTGATTTCTACGGAACTGAAGATACAATCCTGTACGCTGCATGTTTTGATGCCAACGGTGGAATTTTCGAGCCACTCCTTACTAAAGAAGATGCTATTATTTCAGATTCATTAAATCATGCTTCTATTATTGATGGTGTGAGACTATGTAAAGCTGCGCGCTATCGTTACCAGAATGGTGATATGAATGATCTTGAAGAGCAGTTAAAGGCGGCGAACGAAAAAGGAGCACGTTTTAAAATAATCGTGACAGATGGTGTGTTCTCCATGGATGGCCTTGTTGCTCCGTTGGACGCTATTTGTGATCTGGCAGATAAGTATGATGCTTTAGTTATGATCGATGAGTGTCATGCTACCGGTTTTATAGGCGAGAAAGGAATTGGAACTTTGGAAGAAAAGAATGTTCTAGGTAGAGTTGACATCATCACCGGTACTTTAGGAAAAGCACTCGGTGGTGCCATGGGAGGTTATACCACTGCTAAAAAAGAGATCATTGAATTATTGAGACAAAGATCAAGACCATACCTATTTTCAAACTCATTAGCCCCTGCAATCGTTGGAGCATCTATTAAGGTATTTGACATGCTGGAAAATGATTCCAGTTTAAGACAAAAGTTAAAAGAAAATACTGCTTACTTCAAAAAGGGTGTTAAAGATGCCGGTTTTGACATCATTGACGGTGAGGCAGCAATTGTACCGGTAATGCTACATGATGCTAAATTATCCCAGGATATGGCAGACAAGTTGCTTGAGGAGGGAATCTATGTAATAGGCTTCTTCTATCCCGTAGTACCAAAGGGAAAAGCAAGAATTAGAGTTCAATTGTCTGCTGCGCATAACAAAGAACATCTGGACAAAGCAATTCAGGCATTTACCAAAGTTGGAAAGGAATTAGGAGTGATTAGCTAAAATTAACTTCTTATTTATTGATTGAAGAAGGTTGATTTCATTGAAAACCAGTTGTTAACAAGGCTGAAAACCCTTTGGAATCGCGCTCTAATTAAGAAAACTTTATTATTTTTACTTTTGTTAATATGCATTAAGCATATACTTTTGCTTACTATTAACACTTAAAACTAAACTATTAAATATGAAACATCTTAGCAAAATTGTATTGGCTTCTTTGCTGTTTTTGGGCTTTACTACGGCTCAGGCACAGGATGCTGACAACCCTTGGGCAATTGGTATTGGTGCCAATGCAGTCGATTTTTATCCAACCGGTGAGGATGCCCCTCTAGGTGGATGGTTCGACCAGTATTTTAATACCGGAGATCACTGGAACATTCTTCCATCGGTTTCTAAGCTTTCTGTATCCAGATACATTGGAGCAGGATTTGTAGGAGAATTGAGTGGTACTATCAACCAGATCGATAAGTATGGTGATAGAGGAGTTCAAGATCTTTCTTACTATGGTGTTGACCTTGGGTTAGATTACAGCCTTAGAGCACTACTTAATGACGGATGGATTGATCCTGTTGTTGGAGTTGGTGGTGGTTACACTTGGATTGGTGACCAGGATGGAGAAGATATCTCTAACCTAGATGCTGCAACTCTTAACGGTAAAGTAGGATTGAACTTCTGGTTTTCAGATAATATTGCTCTTACTGTAGAATCTAAGTACAAGCACGTATTTGAAGCTGAAATGGCTTCTCACTTCCAGCATGCAGCTGGTGTTAAGTTCATGTTCGGTGGAACTGATACTGACGGTGACGGAGTATATGATAAAGACGATGAGTGTCCAGAACAACCAGGTCTTGCTGAATTCAACGGTTGCCCAGACTCTGATGGTGACGGGATCGAAGATCGTCAGGATGCATGTCCTAACGAAGCTGGTCTTGCTGAATTTGACGGATGTCCTGATTCTGATGGTGACGGTGTAGCTGATCCTGATGATGATTGTCCAGAAGTTGCAGGTCTTGCTGAAATGAATGGTTGTCCTGATGCTGATGGTGATGGTGTAAGAGATGACGAAGATGAGTGTCCTGAAGAAGCTGGTCCAGCTGAAAACAATGGATGCCCATGGCCTGATACTGACGGTGACGGAATCCTTGATAAGGATGATGACTGTCCTGAAGTAGCTGGTGTTGCTGCATCTAACGGATGTCCAGAACCAACTGCTGAAGTAATTTCAGAACTTAACGAATATTCTAAGACTGTACTTTTTGACTTGAATAAAGCAACTATCAGAACTGAATCTGAAGAAGCTCTTAAGTCTATCGTAGATATCATGAATGAGTATCCACAAACAATCTTCCACATTGGAGGTCACACAGATAGCACAGGAAGCGATTCTTACAACATGAATCTTTCTAAAGAACGTGCTGCTTCTGTAGCTACTTTCCTTGAAGAGAATGGTGTACCATCTAACAGATTGACTTCTGAAGGATATGGTGAAACTCAACCAATTGCTACTAACAGTACTGCAAAAGGAAGACAGGATAACAGACGTGTTGAAATCTCTCTTGACAAAGACAAAGAGATGAAAGACAAGTCTAATGAAGAGTCAATGAACTAATTATTGAATTATTCATATAAGAAAACGCCCCGCATTGCGGGGCGTTTTTTATTTTAGGGCTATGAAATCATTCATCTGCGAAGTCCTGGAAAAACTAAGGGCTACCAATCAAAATATCTCAGAGCTGGTCATTATTCTTCCCAGTAAAAGAGCCGGTGCTTATTTACTTAAAGAACTGGCTGCGATCACAGAAGAAACCATCTTCGCACCCACAATCTATAGTATTGAAGAGTTTACCGAGGTCATCTCGAAACTACAGGGAATTGACAATACTGTGACTCTTTTCGAATTTTATAATATTTATAAAGAACTGACTCCTGAAGATGAACAGGAACCATTCGAAACATTTGTGACCTGGGCTCAAAGTCTTATTCATGATTTTAATGAAATTGACCGATACCTGATCGATCATAAACCTTTCTTTGATTACCTCTCTGGCATACAGGATATAAAACACTGGTATCTACAAGAGGAGAAAACAGAAATGATCGAAAAATACCTCGCTTTCTGGAAAAGACTTCCAGATTATTATAAATCCCTTGCCAACAGTTTACTGGAAAAAGAACAGGGATACCAGGGCCTTATTTATCGTAAGGCATCAGAGAACATCGAGGAATATACGAGTAATACCACATCAAAGCATGTGTTTATTGGCTTCAATGCTCTAAATGCTTCTGAACAGCGTATCATTCAATTTATGCTGGAGAAGGATAAAGCTGAGGTTTTCTGGGATCTTGACGAGCATTTTTATAAAGATTGTGCACATGGTGCTTCTTTATTCCTGCGGCAATACCTCGAAGACTGGAAATTTTACCAGCAGAACCCAAAGCCTGAATTTAATAATAAGTATTCAGAAGAAAAGGAAATCCAATTGATTGGCGTACCTAAAAATATTGGGCAGGCGAAATTCCTTGGCGAGATCATTACCGATCTCTCTTCCGAAGAACTGGAGAACACTGCAATAGTACTTGGCGAAGAAGACCTCTTACTACCTGTTTTGAGCTCGCTTCCAGATCATATCAATGATCTTAATGTAACTATGGGTTTTCCCATAGATAATGCACCTGTAAGCTCCCTTTTCGAAAATATCTTTAATATTCATATCTCAACTGGCAAGGATCATTATTATAAAGATGTCCTAGGAATCATAAATCATCCGACTTTGTACGAAATCATTTCAAATGATGCGGACAGGTTGATAAAGAAGATTAATAAAGACAACCTTGTTTATTTAAAGTCTGAAGAAATTCTGGGAGAATTCAAGGACGAAAATCGAAGAATAGCTGAACTATGTTTTAAACCGAAAAACGATTCGGTTACCAGGTTTTCTGAAGATGTTCAGGAACTCATACAAATACTCAAAGCACATTTAAAAGCTAAAGAAGATACGCTCTCCTTAGAGTTCTTATATCATTTCTACCTGCTCTTTAATAAACTGGAGACTCTTAATGAGAAGTTTACCCATATAAAAACGATCAGGTCTTTACATGACTTCTATGAAGAGCTGGTAAGTACTGAAACGCTGGACTTCCAGGGTAGACCTTTTAAGGGATTACAATTAATGGGAATGCTCGAATCACGGGCGCTTGACTTTGAAACTGTGATTATAACCTCTCTCAACGAAGGGACACTACCTGCTGGAAAATCAGATAATTCTTTTATTCCTTATGATCTAAAACAGGAATATAAACTACCTACCTACAGGGAAAAGGATGCGGTGTATACATACCATTTTTACCGATTACTACAACGTGCAAAAAAGGTTTACCTACTTTATAATACAGAAGCAGATGGCCTTAATTCTGGAGAGAAGTCCAGATTCATTACTCAGTTGGAGATAGAAAATATTCCAGCGCATCATATCACTCAGCATCTTATTAGTCCTATGGTACCTGCTAACGGTCAAAAGTTAAGAGTGGTAGAGAAAACTCCGCAAATGATGGAGAAGATCAAGGGTCTTGCTGGCTCAGGCTTCTCACCTTCAGCATTAACTACGTATATGCGGAATCCGCTGGATTTCTATAACCAGTATGTGCTGGGAGTCAGAGATCAGGAAGAAGTGGAAGAAACAGTGGCTTTCAATACACTGGGAACAGTCGTGCATAATGCGCTGGAAAACCTTTACAAACCGCTGGAAGGAGAATTACTAACCGCAGAAATTGTTGAAAGGTTCAAAAAAGAAGCGAACACCCAGATCTCAAAAGAATTTGCAGAGAACTATAGTAAGGCACCATTAGACAAAGGAAGGAATTTGCTGATTTACGAAGTGGCTAAGAGGTATATGCGCAATTTTCTGAATTTTGAAATTAAGAGATTGGAAAATGGTAGTGATATTCAAATATTACAGATCGAAAAAGATCTTAGAGTCCAACTACCAATAGATCATCTGCCATTTCCAGTTTACCTAAGAGGTAAAGTAGACCGGGTTGAAAAGACTGATGGCGTTATGAGAATCATGGATTATAAGACCGGAAAAGTTGATTCAAAAGACCTGATCGTGAAGGACTGGAACGAAATAACAAAAGATTATGACAAATTCGCAAAAAGCTTTCAGGTTTTAACTTACGCCACCTTGATATCCCTGGAGAAAGATCTTAAATTCCCCGCTGAAGCAGGAATCATATCTTTCAAGAATCTTAGATCAGGATTTCTTAAATTTCAGCTGAAAATTGACAAGAAACCAGACTATTTGATTCAGGAAGAAACCCTGGAAAATTTTCAGAAAGAACTAAAAAAATTAATAATGGAGATCTGCAATCCAGAAATTCCATTTATCGAAAAAGAAATTAAAAAACATTATGGAAGTTTCTAAGGAACAGAATATCATCATCGAGGGTCGTCACAACAAGCCAATTCCCATGGACCTGATCTTCAAGGATGATGGAAAACCAAAACCGGTGGTGATCTTTTGTCACGGATATAAAGGTTTTAAAGACTGGGGAGCCTGGGATAAAATGGGTGAACTCATTGCCGAAGCAGGCTATTTCTTTGTAAAATTCAATTTCAGTCACAACGGAACGAGTCCTGAAAATCCGACAGAATTCTACCAGATAGAAGCATTTGGTGATAATAATTATACCATTGAGCTGGACGATCTACAATCTGTCATCGACTCACTGCTATTACCAACTTTCAAGTTCGGTCAACACCTGGATCCTTCAGATATTAGTTTGATAGGTCATTCCAGAGGTGGAGGAATCACTGTATTAAAGTCGGCTCAGGACAAACGAATCACCAAACTTATTACGCTTGCATCAGTTTCAGATTTTGGATCAAGATTTCCGGAAGGAAAGAAACTGGAAGCATGGGAGAAAAAAGGGGTGCAGTATATTGTAAATTCAAGAACAGGGCAGCAATTGCCTCACCACTACCAGTTCTACAAAAACTTCAAGGAAAATAAAGAGAAGCTCAATATTAAAAAGGCGGCGCAAAAACTGAAAATTCCACATTTGATCGCCCACGGAAGCAGCGATACCAGCGTATCTATTGGAGAGGCCGGGAATCTTTTTGAGTGGAGTCCTGCCCCAAAACTATTGCTAGTCGAAAATGCAGATCATGTCTTCGGGGTTTCTCATCCCTGGAAAGATGAAGAGGAACTTCCAAAGGAATTCAAGCATGTGATCAATAAAACGATCGAGTTCCTGAATGCTGATGCTGAGGATCTTTATGCCGAATATGCCGATAACGATTAATCCTGAAAAACAAAAAACCACTGAAATTCAGTGGTTTTTTTGTGGAGAATATCGGAGTCGAACCGATGACCTTTTGGCTGCCAGCCAAACGCTCTAGCCAGCTGAGCTAATCCCCCGTAGCGGAGCAAATGTAATGATTTTTCATAAATATGAAAATGTTTATTTTATTAGCAATAAATGATCAAAAGAGCTGAAAATAGCGACCTCCAGGAGATCAAAAAACTAACTGAAGCCTGTGCCGAAGCGATGATCGCACAGGGAATCTATCAATGGAATGAACACTATCCTTCCATCGAAAAATTACAGGCTGATGTTGAAAAGAAGGAACTATTCAAGCTAGTTTCAAAGGATGTCATTATGGGCATAATCGTCCTTACTCCGGTTAAGGATGAGGAGTATGATCCTATTAACTGGTTGAGCAAAACAGAGAATAACCTTTATGTTCACAGGCTGGCCACACATCCTGAACAGTGGGGTTCTGGATTAGGACAAGAGTTAATGGACTTTGCCGAAAACTTTGCCAGAGAAGAGAAGTATGAATCGGTAAGACTTGATACCTTCAGTTTAAATAAGCGGAATCATAAATTTTACGAAGCACGCGGATACAAGAGACTGGGTAATATCTATTTTCCGAAGCAAAGCGAAGCTCCTTTTTATTGTTACGAGTTGCTTTTGTAGTATAAAGGCTTCTATATTTGCTGAATATGGCCTCAAAACCGGGAAATTCTGTAAGTTTTGGTAATATTAATAAGATCGCGATCCCGGCGATCATAGCAGGTATCGCAGAACCTTTAATATCACTAACCGATATTGCAGTTATTGGAAATGTAGAAGAAAATTCCATAGAAGCCCTGGCCGCTGCAGGAATCGTAGGTTCTTTTCTTTCTGCCATCATCTGGATTGTAGCGCAAACCAAAACTGCGATCTCAGCAACCGTATCTCAGCATCTGGGAGCAAATCGCTTACATGCTGTCAAGACCCTTATTCCTCAAACTATCCTTTTTAATTTTCTGTTCAGCCTGGTGATTTATGCTACTACAGCGATCTTTGCTGAAGCGATCTTCAGCGCGTATAATGCTGATGGTCTAATTCTGCAGTATTCTGAAAGCTATTATAAGATCAGGGCACTGGGATATCCCCTAACACTGGTAACCTTCGCGATCTTCGGCGTTTTTAGAGGTTTACAGAACACCCTTTGGGCAATGAAATGCAGTCTAACCGGAGCAGCGGTGAATATAGTTCTGGACTATATTCTGGTTTATGGAATAAACGGGCTTGTACCGGCAATGCATCTTGAAGGTGCAGCGTATGCCAGTCTTGCTGCGCAGGCGACTATGCTTATCATGGCACTCTGGTTCTACTTCAGGAAAACCCCATTTCATTTGAAGTTAAGTCTAAAGATCAATCCGCAGATGAAACCCTTATTGCTTATGGCAGCAAACCTGTTCATAAGAACTGCTGCTCTTAATTTTGCCATCTATCTGGCAAACGCTTACGCGACAGATTATGGTAAGAACTATATAGCGGCGCAGAGCATTCTTATGAACATCTGGCTGTTCTTCAGCTTTTTTATAGATGGATATGCCAATGCTGGAAACGCGATCGGAGGAAAATTACTGGGCGCCAGAGATTATAAGAATTTATGGGAACTGAGTAAAAAAATAAGTAAGTATGCCGTACTTATAGCGCTCATTCTAATGGGAATTTGCTTTGCATTATATGATCAAATTGGCTTTTTATTCAATAAAGAAGCACCTGTACTCGCATTATTCTCTTCAGTTTTCTGGATAGTTTTGATCATGCAGCCCGTAAATGCAATTGCTTTTATGTTCGACGGAATCTTTAAAGGACTGGGAGAAGCAAAATATTTGCGAAATGTCTTACTGGTTGCAACTTTCCTTGGCTTCACTCCTGCACTTCTGCTCGCAGATCATTTTGGACTGAAACTCTATGCGATCTGGATCGCGTTCTTTGTATGGATGCTCATTCGAAGCAGTACTTTAGTTATATATTTCCGAAGAAAATATCTTCACAAAGAAGTCTAAAGACGATCAAGAGATATACTTAGAAATCTTATTTTTGAGTAAAATCGTTTTACATTATGAGTACCAACCGCGAGAACGGAAGTTTAATTACCAATATAGACCAGAAGATAGCAACACTGGAATTTGGCCACCCGGCCAGTAATTCTTTTCCGTCGGTTCTTCTGAAAAGACTGGAAGATGAGATTCACAGCCTTTCCGAAAATAAGGATGTAGCCGTGATCATTCTAAAATCTGAAGGTGAAAAAGCTTTTTGTGCCGGTGCATCTTTTGATGAACTTATCAATATCGATAATCTTGAAGATGGCAAGAAATTCTTTTCAGGTTTTGCAGGAGTAATTAATGCTATGAGAGTATGTAAAAAACTAATTGTAGGAAGAATTCATGGTAAAACAGTTGGTGGTGGTGTTGGACTTGCCGCTGCCTGTGATTATGCATTCGCTACGGAAGCTGCTTCGATTAAACTTTCAGAATTGAGTATTGGAATTGGTCCTTTTGTGATCGCTCCGGCAGTAGAAAGAAAAATGGGTACCGCTGCTTTGGCAGAACTCACTCTGGCTGCTCATGAATGGAAGAATGCATATTGGGCTAAAGAAAAAGGTTTATTCGCCCGTGTTTTTGAATCTACTAAAGACATGGATAAGGAAATATCACTATTTACTGAAAAGCTTGCTTCTTATAATCCTCAGGCACTTACTGAAATGAAACAGATCCTCTGGAAAGATACCGACCACTGGCCGCAACTTCTGGAAGAAAGAGCGGCTGTTTCTGGAGAACTGGTGCTTTCAGATTTTACAAAAAATGCGCTTTCAAAATTTAGAAAATAGATGAGTTCGATACAATCTATCAAGCCGGAAAAAGATGAAGCTTACGAGATGGGTTACACGATAGGAACTTTTCTTGGTGAGAATATCTATCTTTTAATTGCCCTGGTTATTGGATTGATCGCTGGAATATTCATGTGGAAATACGTTAAAAATACACCCGATGCAGGAACACCTCCCGAAAGATAAGGATCCAAATGAGTCCCAGGAATGGGGATGGACATTTCAGGAATTTATCACAGAAAACCTGTGGTATCTACTGGCAATACTATTTTTAATAGTCATATTCGTTTACGCACGTTACCGCTGGAGAGTTCGTAACAACCGAAAATACAAGAACTAATGGAACAGGATACCTGGGAATTTCTAAGCTTTTTAAGCGGAATGGGTTTTTGGATCCTTCTCGCCATTATTCTTATTGTGGTCGTGCTTTATAAGAAGTTTAGAAAGTAACTACCTCGTTTTTAACCAGCCCGTAATGCTCAGCCTTGGAACTTTGACAGTTTTCACTTCATGTTCCAGCTCCTGACTTTCAAAAATCACCATTCTACCAGGTAAAGGATAGATTTTTAACTCCTCTTCCTTGCCGTTGTTCGTAGTATAAATACTTAGTTCACCACCATTTTCAGGTGTCCAGTTTTCGTTATTCAGGTAACAAACCATGGACAATTTACGTCTCCCATCATTTTGAAAAGTATCAAGATGCCGCTTGTAGAAAGTTCCTTCCGGATATAGTGCATAATGAAATTCCTTATGGAGTATTCCCATAAAACATGTACGATTCAGGTATTGCAACAGATCATTGACCTTTTGAAAAAATATGGATTCTGCAGGTTCAGCTGTAGCTTCATTCATCCATAAAATAAAATCTCCCCGAACAGATCTTTCAATAAGCTCATTGGTTCTATTCCCAATTGCAGCTTTCTTGAATGCATCTTCCTTATGTTTGGCTATAAGCGTAGACCTAAGCAGGTCTACCTCCGCAGGATTAAAGAAACCATCTACAATACAATATTTTTGTTCTGCTATGTCAGTAATGATGGTTTCATAAAGCTCATTTAGCTCGAAATCTACCTGTTCAAATAACTCCTTTTCTTTAAGGATCATGTGCGAAAAATTTCGCAAATGTAAATTTTAATTCAATTCGTTGGTGTTAAAAATTTCGCCTTAAAAATTCCAATTATCTTTGCACAAAATAACTGCATAATGAGCAAGATTCGAATCACCAAACAATTTACTTTTGAAACCGGTCACGCCCTGTATGGATACGATGGCAAATGTCGCAACGTACATGGACATTCTTATAAACTTGGCGTCACAGTTATTGGCGAACCTATTACAGACCGAGAACATGTAAAATTGGGGATGGTGATCGATTTTGGGGATCTAAAAAAGATAGTAAAATCTGAGATCGTAGACCAGTTTGATCATGCGACCGTATTTAATAAGAATACTCCACATTTAGAGCTGGCAAAAGAGTTGAAATCACGTGGTCATCATGTGATCCTGGTCGATTATCAGCCAACAAGTGAGAATATGGTGATCGATTTTGCAGCCAAAATTTCCAAACATTTACCTGAACATATCAAGCTTCACTCTTTGAAATTGCAGGAAACTGAAACTTCGTTTGCAGAGTGGTATGCCAGTGATAATATCTAGGGCGCAACCCCTCGGGTCGGGCTATACGCTACAAGTCCCGTGAAAAACGGGAGCTTTTCGCTGCTATCCCTTGCGCAAAGCCTGAATTATGCTTTTTTCAATTCTCCAAGTTGCAAAGCTTGATCGTAATTGGCACTTACAGATTTTTTTAGACCAAGGATCTTAGCGCCATCTACTCGCTGTAGTGTTACAATGTTTTCACCTTCCTTATTCTGCGAGATCTTCACTACCTCAACCAGAGTGTTTTGAACCGACTTGTAATTCGCCACTCCACCTTTCTTCACAACGAAGTTAAGCTTTGGCATATTCAAGGCTGTGTACGTGGTATTCTCTGGGGACTGGATTAGAAGACGATCACCAATTTCCGGATTATTGTCAATATTTGTGGCATTTACCTGGTAACTCATTAAACCACAAAACGTTAAAAAAGCGATAGAAAATAGTTTCGTAAATTTCATATTAGCAATATTTATGGATTTAATCTCTAAATTAATAATTTCTGAGCTTCTGGCGGTGCGTTTTTAGAATGCTTTAAGTCTTCTATTAAAAAAGAAGTTTCAGTAGAATTTCTATCTTCGCCATAAGTTGTAAACCATGAAAGTTTCCCCAGGAAAAAAAATATATTTCGCCAGCGATAATCATCTTGGTGCACCTACTCAGGAAGAAAGCAGGCCTCGAGAAGCCAGGTTTGTGAAATGGCTAGATGAGATCAAAGAAGATGCAGAGGCAATTTTCCTTCTGGGAGACCTCTTTGATTTCTGGTTTGAATATAAACACGTGGTTCCAAAAGGCTTTGTTCGAACATTAGGTAAATTGGCCGAAATTAGAGATTCAGGGATTCCCATCTATTTTTTTGTAGGAAATCATGATCTATGGATGCAGGATTATTTTCAGAAGGAATTAAATATTCCAGTCTATCATAAACCCAAGGAGTTCGAATTCTCAGGAAAGAAATTCCTCGTGGGTCATGGAGATGGATTAGGACCCGGAGATCATGGCTATAAAAAAATGAAAAAGGTCTTTACCAATCCGCTTTCCAAATGGTTTTACCGCTGGCTACATCCTGATCTTGGGGTTCCCTTAGCTCAGTATTTTTCAGTAAAGAATAAAGCGATCTCAGGCGAAGAAGACATGAAGTTCTTAGGTGAGGAAAAAGAATGGCTTATACAATACTGCAGGCGTAAACTGGAGCAAAAAGACTATGATTACTTTCTTTTTGGCCACAGGCATTTACCTATGAAGATCGATCTTGACGGTAAGGCTACTTATATTAATACCGGTGATTGGATTAACCATTACACATTTGCGCAGTTCGACGGAAATGATCTTAAACTGGAAAAGCTGGTTTTCTAAATACTTTCTCGTATATCCTTCAGTCTAAGCTGAATCGTGGTATTACCATTCCAGGTATTTTCATCAAGACTAAAAACAGCGTCGAACTTTTTCCCCTGTTCTATCAAATTCAGTTTTTCGCCAAGGTTAAAGCCAATTACATCAAATTTTACGTTTGAGCCTTCCTGTTTTACCTGGCATTTCAGGTGAGTTTTATCTGCACCAACACATTTTCCGAAGCCAGTATCGGTTAAGTTCCGGGCAAGAAAAACAGGCGACATATTACCTGGCCCAAAAGGAGCGAATTGCTTCAGGATCCGGTAGAATTTTGGTGTAATGTCTTTCAGGTCTAATTCGGCATCTATGGCAATTTCTGGAGTAAGAAGCTGCCTGTCGATCGTTTGTGAAACTACCTCTTCAAACTTTCTTTTGAAATTATCATATTCGGCTTCCAGCAATGTCAACCCCGCTGCATACTTATGCCCACCAAATTGTTCGATATGTTCACTACAGGCTTCCAGGGCTTCGTAGACATCAAAACCTTTTACAGATCTTGCAGACGCCGCAAGACGTTCCCCGCTCTTTGTAAAAACAAGCGTTGGGCGATACCAGGTTTCGGTTAACCTGGAAGCTACGATTCCAATCACACCCTTGTGCCATTGCTCATCATAGACTACGGTGGTTAGTCGGTTTTCTTCCTGAAGATCCAGAATTTGCTGTTTCGCTTCTTCTGTAATACTTTTATCTGTACTTCGACGATCTGTATTATAAGTCTCTATTTCTTCAGCATAAGTTGCAGAGATAGCTTCATCTTCTTCAGTAAGCAGATTTACCGCATGCAAACCATGTTTCATTCTTCCCGCAGCATTAATCCTTGGAGCTACGATAAAAACAACATCTGTAATACTTACATTTTTACGTTCGCCAAGCAAACTCTGAATCCCTTTTCGGGGTGCAACATTGATCACATGCAAACCATGATAAGCGAGTATCCTGTTTTCGCCAGTGATGGGGACAATATCTGCTCCAATGGCCGTAGCTACCAGATCGAGGTAAGGAAGTAATGTTTCTTCAGGTTCGTTGTTCTTAATTGTGATCGCCTGAATTAGTTTAAAACCAACACCGCAGCCACATAGTTCGTCATAAGGATAATTGCAATCGCTCCTTTTTGGGTCAAGTACCGCTACAGCTTCTGGAATTTCATTGCCTGGACGGTGATGATCACAGATCACAAAATCAATTCCTTTTTTTCTGGCATAATCCACTTTATCGATCGCTTTGATTCCACAGTCTAAGGCAATAATGAGACTCACGTCATTATCTTCAGCATAATCTATTCCCTGGTAGGATACACCATAACCTTCAGCATACCTGTCTGGAATATAAGTGGTCACATTGGGATATCTGAACTTCAAAAAAGATGACATTAGCGCTACACTGGTAGTTCCATCTACATCATAATCTCCATAGACCATAATATTTTCTCCAGCTTCCATCGCCTGTTCTATCCTGGCTACTGCCCTGTCCATGTCCTTCATCAGGAAAGGATCGTGTAAACCATCTAACTGAGGTCTGAAAAATCTCTTTGCTTCTTCAAAGGTGGTAATTCCCCGCTGAACCAGTAATTTCGAAACTGCCAGTCCGGTTCCAAGCTTTTCGGCAAGAGCCTGTGCTGTGATAGGATCGGGTTTTGGCTTCAGGGTCCAGCGCGTCTTCATAGTCGTTCAAATTTCAGCCGAAAGTAATAAAATTCTACTTCTAATCTAAGCGACTTATTCTCCTATTATCACCCTTATCTTTTGCTGAAGTGCAGGAACTATGGCCGACTCGAATTCCGGATTTTTCATTCTCCAGAATCGGTTTACCGGGGAAGGATGCGGCAACGGCCAGTACTCTGGAAGGTATTGCTCATACTCATGAACTTTAGCCGTAAGATTATTGTTTTTTCCGAGGTAATAATTGGAAGCATAAGCACCAATAAGGATCTTCAACTTCACGTTTTTTAAATATTGAAGAACCTCCTCATGCCATAATGGAGCGCATTCTTTCCTGGGTGGCAGATCGCCGGTCTTTGCTTTCCCAGGATAGCAGAAACCCATCGGGAGGATAGCGAAATTGTCGTGATCGTAAAAAGTATTTTCATCAACTCCCAGCCATTCTCTTAGCTTTTTACCACTTTGATCGTTCCAGGCTACACCAGATTCGTGCACCACTCTTCCCGGCGCCTGACTAATAAGAATGATTTTAGAATTTGATGTTGCTTCAATGATGGGTCTTGACCCAAGTGGCAAATGTTCCTTGCAAACCTTGCAATCTCGTATGGTTGATAATAATTCTTCCAAGATCAGCCTTTTCCTGCAACTATGACCACCAACTCTCCTTTTGGCGGATTTTCGATATAATGTTTATGAACTTCAGGAATACTACCACGAACGGTTTCTTCATGCATTTTAGTGATCTCACGGGAGACGGAAACACGACGATCGTCACCAAAATATTCCTGAAAGTGGCTTAATGTCTTAAGTAATTTATGTGGTGATTCGTAAAAAATCATGGTGCGGGTTTCTTCAGCCAGAATTTTGAGTCTCGTTTGTCTACCTTTTTTCACCGGAAGAAATCCTTCAAATACAAATTTATCATTTGGAAGTCCGCTATTAACCAACGCCGGAACAAAGGCCGTAGCCCCGGGAAGGCAATCTACTTCAATACCAGCTTCTACGCAGGCCCGGGTTAATAAAAATCCAGGGTCTGAAATTGCCGGAGTTCCCGCATCACTAATAAGTGCGATAGTCTCTCCGGCTTTAATTCGTGAGACAATATGATCTACTGTCTTATGCTCATTATGCATGTGGTGACTCTGCATGGGAGTTTGAACTTCCAGGTGCTTCAGTAGTTTACCACTATTTCGGGTATCTTCAGCCAGAATAAGATCAACTTCCTTGAGAATACGGATCGCTCTCAATGTGATATCCTCGAGATTCCCAATTGGCGTGGGAACCAGGTATAATTTACCCATAATCGTTTATTTCCCGAACTTGTTCTGTATATGAGCTCTAAAACGCTCTTCGTATGCTTCTTTACCCTGCCAGTTATTATAATCTGGCTTTACAACCAGGTCTATGAATTTTGAAGCTTCTTCCAGGCTGGTAAAGGTATTTAGCTGAGATAGTACACGGTTATAATCTGCAGTATCTCCTCCAAAAAGATGTTTTATGTAGGCAAGACGCTCATTAAGGCCAATATTGATTCCTTTTTTCAGTCGGTCATTTAAGGACCTGGGTTTATCATTGGCTGGAACATGCTTTACCGGTTCAAAATCTGGCAAATTATCATAATCCACACCTATATTTCTGAAATCTTTCTTCTCCTCAACCTGTTGTGAATAGGGTGCCGAATTGGATACTTCTGGCGCATCGTTAATATGATTCATAAAAAGATCTACAGACTGACTTTCAGGCGGCATTTGCGCTACAATATCCTTGATCTTTTCAGTATTAGGTTCGGTGATCGCGTCTGAATCTTCATTGAATTCAGTGCCATCTGGATAAAATTCATCGTAGGCAGATAATTGTGCTGGAGGCTCAGGTAGATCTTTCACTTTAGGTTTAGGAGTAGCCTCTTCTTCCTGTTTTACCGCCTCTTTTTGCTGAGGAACTTCTTCGGAAAGATGTTTTTCAGTAAAAGCAAGAACAGTCAGTTTTTCATAGAGAAGTAAAGCATTTTCTTTCAGCTCCATCGTGTTGAAATTCCCTTTATTCTGAAGGATTTTTTCCGCGATCTCCGCCAGATCAGCCTCAATTTTCTTTTTCATCGGTTTAATTTTATATGTTTTCTATCGGTCAGAAGCAATTTGCAAATAATGATATTTATAGGTAGGCAAATTAGGTTACTACTCATTTCATAACTTTCAAGATTCGCCCCGTCTCCGGGTTGTATTTTTAATAAATTTGTTCCACCTTTATACGAAAGAGGTATTTCCCGTTTCGATTTGAAAAATACAAAATGTTTCTCGAAAATACAGTAAATCACGAAGAGCAATTTGGGTGGATTGAAGTTATTTGCGGGTCAATGTTTTCCGGAAAAACGGAAGAATTGATACGCCGACTCAAACGCGCAAAATTTGCAAAACAGAATGTTGAGATCTTCAAACCTGCGATTGATGTTAGGTATGACGAGGAAATGGTCGTATCTCATGATTCCAATGAAATAAGATCTACTCCTGTACCTTCCGCTTCCAATATCCGGTTACTTGCAGATGGTTGTGACGTAGTTGGGATCGATGAAGCACAATTCTTTGATGATGAAATCGTAACGGTTTGTAATGATCTTGCCAACCAGGGAATTAGAGTGATCGTGGCCGGCCTGGACATGGATTTTAAAGGAAATCCTTTTGGACCTATGCCCAATTTAATGGCCACTGCAGAGTACGTTACGAAAGTGCATGCTGTTTGTACCAGAACTGGAAATCTTGCCCAGTTCAGCTATCGTAAAGCTATTAATGATGACCTGGTTTTTCTAGGCGAAAATGAAGAATATGAACCATTAAGTCGTGCTGCTTACTACAAGGCTATGCTGCGGGAGCGAGTGAAAAAGCTTGATGTGAATGTCGAAGAATTGAATGCTAAAAAAACCGAAGAAAATGCCTGAAGCCAAAGAGACGGTTCTTGAGATTGATCTTGGAGCACTGGCACATAATTACAGATATTTAAGAGCAAAGATCGATGATGGAGTAAAGTTCCTGTCTGTAGTAAAAGCTTTTGCCTATGGGAATGATTCAGTTGTCATTGCCAGAAAACTGGAAGAACTTGGCACCGATTATTTTGCGGTTGCCTATGTGGAAGAAGGAATTCATCTTCGTAAAAACGGGATCACCAAACCTATTCTGGTATTACACCCACAATTCACACATTTCGAAGATATTATCGAGCATTGTCTCGAGCCTAATTTATACAGCGAAAAAATTCTACGTTCTTTTGTAAAGACTGCTGAAGCTAAAAATCAAAAGAATTACCCTGTTCATATCAAGCTGAATACAGGTTTGAACAGGCTTGGTTTTGATCATCCAGAGATTGGAACTATCAAGGAAATCATTGGTAGTACTTCCAGCCTGAAGATCGCTTCTGTTTTTTCCCATCTCGCCGCAAGTGAGGACTGGAAAGAACGTGAATTTACGGTAGGACAGATCGACCTTTTCAGGAAAATGACCTGGGAATTAATTGCCGACCTGGACTATGAACCAATACTCCATATTTGCAATACTTCTGGCGTGATCAATTACCCGAAGTCGGCTTTTAGTATGGTGCGCAGCGGGATTGGCTTATATGGCTATGGAAATGATAAAAATATCGATCCTGAACTAAGACCAATTTCTACGCTTAAAACGATCATTTCCCAGATTAGAAGTCTCGACAAAGGGGATACGGTAGGTTACAACCGCGCGTTTAAAGTGGAGAAACCTACTCGCATCGCAACACTGCCTTTGGGTCATGCTGATGGGATCAACAGGATCTACGGAAAAGGAAAAGCCGGAGTCTATATAAATGGTGAATATGCTCCTATCGCTGGTAATGTATGTATGGATATTATCATGGTAGATGTGACCAATATTTCATGTGAAGAAGGTGATGAAGTAATCGTTTTTGGAGGACCTCAGCATCCAGTGAAATTTGCTGAAGCTGGAGGCACTATTTCTTATGAATTGATCACCGGAATACAACGCAGAGTCACACGAATTGTAATACCCGAATAACAAATCTTAAAAATTTAAGAAAATTTTATACATTTGGAAATCAACTAACAACTATAATTCATGAGTTTTTTTTCAGATTTTAAAGCATTCCTACTTAAGAAGGATATCGTAGCACTGGCTACTGCAGTAATTATTGGAGCTGCTTTTAACAAAGTTATCTCTTCTGTTGTTGCAGATATTTTCATGCCCATTATTGGATTACTCACCGGTGGAGCAGATCTAACCCAGCAATTTATTTCTCTGGATGGTGTAGAATACGAAAGTCTCGAAGCTGCGATTGAAGCTGAAGCTGCAATTCTTACCTACGGTAATTTGATACAGGCAATTATTTACTTTATTATCGTTGGTCTGTTTATATTTATATTCCTGAGAGCTTACGAAAAGACAAAGAAGAAAGAAGAAGCTGCAGCTCCTGCTGGACCATCAAAGGAAGAAGTTTTACTTACTGAGATTCGTGACGAACTAAGAAAGAAGAATATTTAAGACGTACGCTTACCGCTACATTACTCATTCTCAAACTAAACCCCTGGCGAAAACCAGGGGTCTTTTTTTAACAATAATCTGAAATTGGTTCAATTTTTTATAATTCCTGAAATTTTTGATAGCGAAGCATTCATAATAATTTCCAAGCGATAACTTTGCAATTCACTTTTTAAAGTAAGTAAATTATGAAAGTAGCTGTAGTTGGAGCAACCGGGATGGTAGGAAGCGTAATGCTTAAAGTACTGGAAGAACGTAATTTTCCACTTACCGAACTTATTCCTGTAGCTTCTGAAAGATCTGTAGGTAAGAAATTAGCCTATAATGGTAAAGATTTCGAAGTAGTAAGCCTTGAAACCGCAGTTTCCATGAAACCGGAAGTAGCCATATTCTCAGCTGGTGGAGACACTTCATTAGAATGGGCTCCAAAATTTGCTTCCGCAGGAACAACCGTGATCGATAATTCTTCAGCATGGAGAATGAATCCAAAGCACAAACTTATCATTCCCGAGATCAATGCTAACCTCCTTTCAGAAGAAGATAAGATCATTGCGAATCCTAACTGTTCTACAATACAGTTATTAATGGCCTTAAAACCATTGCATGATGCTTATAATATCAAGCGAGTGGTTGTTTCAACCTACCAGTCCATCACTGGAACTGGCGTGAAAGCTGTGCAACAGCTGGAGAACGAGTATGCCGGCAAAAAAGAAGAAATGGCTTATCCTTATCCAATTCATAAAAATGCGTTGCCACATTGCGACGTATTCCAGGAAAATGGATACACCAAAGAGGAAATGAAGTTAACGAACGAAACCAAGAAAATTCTCGGTGATGATTCTGTAAACGTGACAGCAACCGCGATTAGAATTCCGGTAGTTGGAGGACATTCAGAATCGGTGAATATCGAGTTTCATAAAGATTTTGAGGAAGCAGATGTTCGAAAGATCCTGAGTGATTTTCCAGGAATCACCGTTCAGGATAACCCGGAATTGAATACTTATCCTATGCCCATTTATGCGGAAGGAAAAGATGATGTTTTTGTAGGTAGAATTCGAAGGGATCATTCCCAGCCAAATACATTAAATATGTGGATCGTTGCTGACAACCTCCGTAAAGGTGCAGCGACAAATGCAGTGCAGATCGCAGAATATTTACTAGAGCAGAAACTACTCTAATCCACAATTTTAAAATTTTACTTAAAAGCCTGAAACTCTACAGATTCAGGCTTTTTTATTCTTATTTTAGGTGTCTAAACTAAGAATTGTATGAAGAAAATCTATTCAGGCATTATTGGGCTGGGGTTAGTTGCCGGCTCACTAAGTGCACAAAGTCAAAACCAAAGCAAATTGAACTATCCTGAAACCAAGAAAGTTGATACAGTAACCGATTATTTTGGAACCGAGGTTAAAGATCCATATCGCTGGCTGGAGGATGATCGTAGCGAGGAAACCGAGAACTGGGTAAAAAGACAGAATGAGGTAACTTTCGATTACCTTGAGAACATTCCGTACAGAAATAAACTTAAGGAACGTCTTACCAAGTTATGGGATTATGAAAAATTGAGCGCTCCTTTTACTGAAGGCGGAAAGATCTATTTCTTTAAAAACGACGGACTTCAGAATCAAAGTGTTCTTTATCGCCGTGAATCAGAAGAAGCTGAAGCAAAAGTATTTTTAGATCCGAATAAATTCAGTGAAGATGGTACTACCTCACTTGCAGCAATGAGTTTTTCCGAAGATGGAAAAAAGCTAGCCTATGCTATTTCTGAAGGTGGAAGCGACTGGAGAAAAATCATTTTAATGAATGCTGATGATAAGAAGATTCTTGGCGATACGATCAAGGATGTAAAGTTCAGCGGAGTTTCATGGAAAGGCAATGAAGGTTTTTACTACTCTAGCTTTGATAAGCCTGATGGAAGTGAACTTTCAGCGAAGACAGATCAGCATAAATTATATTACCATAAACTGGGAACGCCACAAAGTGACGACCAGATCATCTTCGGAAATTCTGAAGCACAAAAACGCCGTTATGTAGGAGGAAGTGTTACTGAAGATAACCGTTACCTGATCATTTCAGCACGTAATTCAACTTCTGGAGGGGAACTCTATATAATGGACCTTCAGAAGGAATCTCCGGAACTGGTTACAATATTAGACAATCAGGATACAGATTCTTATGTGATCGAAAATGATGGTAGCAAATTATTTATCGTGACCAATCTTGACGCTCCAAACAAGAAGATCGTGACCGTTGACGCGAGCGATCCAGGTCCGGAAAACTGGGAAGATTTTATCCCAGAAACCGAGCATGTATTAAGTCCTTCAACCGGAGGTGGTTATTTCTTTACGGAGTATATGGTGGATGCCATTTCAAAAGTGAAGCAATACGATTACGACGGGAAACTTGTGCGTGAAATTGAACTTCCAGGTGTAGGTTCTGCCGGAGGTTTTGGAGCAAAGAAAGACAAAGATGTACTTTACTACAGCTTTACAAATTACGTGACTCCGGGTACTATTTATAAGTATGATATTGAAAATGGCACTTCTGAAGTTTACAATAAACCAAACATAGATTTTGATCCGGAGCAGTTTACCAGCGAACAGGTATTCTATGAATCAAAGGATGGTACAAAGATCCCAATGATCATTACCTACAAGAAGGGAACTCAGCTTAACGGAAAGAATCCAACGATCCTATATGGTTATGGAGGATTTGATGTGAGCCTGACTCCAGGTTTTAGCACTGCGATGAGCGTGTGGCTGGAGCAAGGTGGTGTTTATGCTGTTCCTAACCTTCGAGGTGGTGGTGAATATGGAAAAGCATGGCATGATGCAGGTACAAAGCTTAAAAAGCAGAATGTATTCGATGATTTCATTGCTGCTGCAGAATACCTGATCGACAATGATTATACTTCCAGCGATTATCTTGCTGTAAGAGGTGGTTCTAACGGTGGATTGCTAGTAGGTGCAACTATGACTCAGCGACCTGACCTTATGAAAGTAGCATTGCCTGCTGTTGGAGTAATGGACATGTTAAGATATCATACCTTTACTGCGGGTGCAGGTTGGGCGTATGATTATGGTACTTCGGAAGATAACAAAGAAATGTTCCAGTATCTTTATAACTATTCTCCAGTGCATAGCGTTGAAGCAGGTACTGAATATCCTGCGACACTGGTTACAACTGGAGATCATGACGACCGTGTAGTACCTGCACATTCTTTTAAATTTGCTGCTGAACTACAGGATAAGCAAGAAGGAACTAATCCTACGCTTATTAGAATTGAGACCAATGCCGGTCATGGTGCCGGAAAACCAACCAGTAAGATTATTGAAGAATATGCAGATATCTTCGGTTTTACATTATATAATATGGGTTTTGAAGCACTTCCAAATGAACTGAAAGAGATTACTAAAGATTAATATTGTTGATCATCTGGATCACAAAAAAAGCGCGGCTCTTTAGCCGTGCTTTTTTTTGTTGTATTTCAGCAAGCTCTAGTTTACCTGTTTTAACTCTCCAGACTCTTCATCTACCAGAAACCCTTTTTCAGCTTTATGCAGGATCTCTTCATCATCATCTGAGTAAGCTTCCAGCAATTCATACTCTCCAAGCGCTTCGTCTAAACGTCTTATTTTCTCTGCATCGTTACAAGCCTTGCCTTCAATAGTATAATTACCATTTTTATAAGTTGTTCTTGTTCCAAGTACCTGAACAGGGAGAATTTGTTCCAGGTATTTCGTATAGATTTCGAATCCACCGGTAACCACAAACACCTTGATACCCTGCTCATCAAATTTCTGAATATCTTCCAGCATTTTATTTCTGAAGAATTCCGGGTATTCCAGGTTCCAGAATTGCTCTGCATACTTGTTCACCGTTTCAGGATCCAGGTTTTTGAGATAATCGTAAAAGTTCTCTTTGAAATCAGTTTTGCTCACAAGCCGCATGTTTCCCAGCATTTTTAACCATCCAAGCTGGGCAAGTCTTATCAACTTATACCCATTTTTATAACATACAAATTTGAAAAATTCATCTTTGGAAGATTTTTGATATAAGGTCTTATTAAGATCGTAAACGACTATTTTTTGCATTCGATGATTCAATTCTAATTTATGTTCTTTAGCTTTAAAATAAGTTACGCAAATAGCTATTTATGGAAACTTATATTATGATAATTTCAACAAGAATTTAACCTATGCTTCAGCTTAAGAATGTCTCCTTCGCCTATGATACTGAGCCTGTATTGAAAAATATCAATATGAACATTAAACCGGCTGAGAACATTTCGATCATTGGTGAAAGTGGCTGTGGTAAAAGCACCTTGCTAAAACTCATCTACGGACTCTTACATACAGAAGGAAAGATCATTTGGAAGGACAAAGAGCTTCTAGGTCCTAATTTCAACCTGGTTCCCGGGGAAGATTTTATTAAATATCTCGCTCAGGATTTTGATTTGATGTTACCGCTAAGCGCTGCTGATAATGTGGGGAAATATCTGAGTAATTTTTATCCTGTCAAGAAAACACGCCGAATCAAAGAATTGCTGGAGGTTGTAGAAATGACCGATCTTGCTGATAAAAAAGCGAAATTATTAAGTGGCGGGCAGCAGCAAAGAATTGCCTTGGCTCGTGCATTGGCGAAGGAACCAGAAATTCTGTTACTCGATGAACCTTTTAGCCATATAGATCACTTCAGAAAAAATAAGTTGAGAAGAAAGCTTTTTGCTTACCTGAAGGAGCAGAATATTACCTGTATCATTGCCACACACGATAGTACCGATGCGCTGGCTTTTGCCGATAGGACTTTTGTTCTCAAAAACTCAAGGATCTATGCTCAGGGAACTCCCCGGGAGTTATATGAACATCCGCAAAATCATTATGTCGCCAGCCTGTTTGGAGACGTAAATCATATTCCCATAAAGTTGCTGAAAATAGATCATGACAGTAATGACAAAGTAGTGGTCTATCCTCATGAATTAAAGATCACACAATCTGGTACCGAAGCTACAGTAAGGAAATCATATTTTAAAGGAGAGGTTTTCCTGGTTGAAGTTTCAGCAGGAAATAGATCTATACTAATAGATCACCATGAAGAATTAATAGCTGGCGAAAAGATTTGTTTTAAAGTGAAGGATGGGGTGTTGGAAGGCCGAATTAAATAATCTTTTTAATAAGCACCTCCTGCTGATTAAAAGTATAGCTGTCATTCTCAGTTTTTCCAAGCATGGCGGTAGCAACTGGAGCTTTGCTACCTATCGCATAGAATTTTGTATCCTCAACAATTAATTCTCCCGCTGGAATAGAAATGAAATAATTTGCATTTTCAGTAAAAATGATACTACCGGCTTTTACGATGTTAGAGTCGGTCTGTACATTAATCCGCTTTATAACAGACTTCATTTGTTCATACTGCTGTAATTGATTGCTGAGTTTGTTCCATTCAATGTTGATCATTTCTCGGCCCGTCTCAAACTTGTCTCCGGCACTACTCTTGGATTCATTCTCAAGATCCTGTTTTAATCCCTGCATCGCATTATGCAAAGCGGTTGTTTTTTGCTGAATAAAATCCTCACATTTATCTAGCAATTCTTGTTTAAGCATTTCCATTTAGTCTAAGCTGAGTTTACCAAGATTTTGCATCTGTCTTACGATCCAGTTCTTTCTGTTTGCGATAAAAGAAGACGCCGGACTTGCGCGATATACCCTTGGATTTGGTAAAACAGCAGCAATGGCCGCAGCTTCATACGCACCGAGGTTTACCGCATCCTTACCAAACCAATGTAATGATGCAGCTTGCGCGCCATAGACTCCTTTACCCATTTCAATACTATTCAGATAGACTTCCAGAATTCGTTCTTTGCCCCATATAATTTCGATCAAGAATGTAAAATATGCTTCCAGACCTTTCCGAAACCAGGTTCTTCCCGGGTACAGGAAAACGTTTTTCGCGGTTTGTTGTGAAATTGTGCTTGCTCCGCGAATCTTTCTTCCATTGCGATTATCTTCCATAGCTTCCTTGATCGCTTTAAAATCGAAGCCACTATGAGAAGGGAAATTCTGGTCTTCGCTTGCGATAACTGCTTTTTGGAGATGGCCTGAAATTTCATTTATTGCTACCCAATCGTGCTGAATATCTTCCTCTGGATTTTCAAAGTAACGTATCACCATTAAAGGCGTGAAAGGAACTGGCACCCATTTGTAGATCACAACGATAGCAATACTAAACAGGAACAGTCCAAGAAGTATCTTAAAGATGAAACTAAAAAATTTTCTAATCATGAATTCAATGTTATTTCGGCCAGGTCTCTACCAACCAGGCTACCAATTGCGACCCCCATTCCGCCAAGGCGAACTCCACAGCTTACATTTCTGGAAAGTGACTTCATTATTGGTTGCCTTGAGGATCCAATTCCCATGATCCCACTCCACCTTCTGTCTATTTCGAACTTGGTCTCAGGCAAGATACAGGTTTTCAATAAGTGCTCAAGTTTGTTCTGGACAAGACTGGTTGTGCCCATTTGTTCAGTCTCTTCAGCTTCGTAATCCAGGTTACGACCACCGCCAATAAGGACACGACTTCCAATATTTCGAAAATAGTAATAGCCTCTGTCCAGATGAAAAGTGCCTTTGAGATTTAAATTCTTGATAGGTTTGGTGATCAACACCTGTGCACGGGCAGGTTTCACATCTTCAAGTCCAAGGCTGGATGCAAACCCATTGGTGGCGATCAATAATTTTTTAGCTGAAATTTGAAACTTATCTGTTTCGATCCGGACGGAATGTTCTTCATCGAAAAATGAATTTACTTTGATACCGCTGAGCACCTGTATATTTTCAGAAGATACTTTCTTCAATAGTGTCTGCATCATCTTACCGGTGTCAATCTGGCCCTCAAACTGATTAACAATAAGTCTCGGCATGATATTACTAAAGCCAAAGGAATTGGAAGTTTCCTTAAAAACGGACTCTCCAAAGACCGGTTTCAGAATTTTATTAATTCCTGGAATAGCCTCCACACTGCGCTGGTACAATTCTTCATCTGCTATGGTAAAAAGCTCGTATCCTCCATTCTGTTGAAAATCGATCTGTGTGTCACCCAGATTCTTCCGAAGAAGTGATAGTCCGTTACGACGTTTTTCTACTAGTTCAACCACTTCGTCTTCAGATAAAGTTTTGAGATCATCAAGGATTTCAGATATACTTCCGAAGCAGGCAAACCCGGCGTTTTTGGTGCTAGCTCCTTCTGGAAGTAGCCCTTTCTCGAGAATGAGAATTTTGGCCGCTGGTCTTGATCTTCTTAGCTGCAAACCACAGTTTAAACCCGTGATACCACTGCCTATAATACAATAGTCGACATTATTGATCCAGGATTCGTGTTCCCAGAAGGAAAGATTCATGTTCGTTTTCAGTTTCAGGTCAAATTACAAAAAGTAGCGCATAAAAAACCCCGGAAGTTCCGGGGTTAATTTTTATTCTTCCAGAGGTTTCATCTTAAAATCCTCCATGAATTTAGTAGTATAATTACCTTCAATATAATCTGGATGATCCATCAACTGGCGGTGGAATGGAATCGTGGTTTTCACACCTTCGATCACAAACTCGTCCAGCGCACGTTTCATTTTATTGATCGCTTCCTCTCTTGTTTGAGCGGTCGTGATCAATTTCGCGATCATAGAATCATAATTTGGAGGGATCACGTAACCACTATAAACGTGGGTATCGATACGAACTCCATGACCTCCCGGTGCGTGAAGATTGGTGATCTTCCCCGGTGATGGTCTAAAGTTATGATACGGGTCTTCTGCATTGATTCTACACTCGATAGAATGCAACTGCGGAGTATAATTTTTACCTGAAATTGGCACTCCAGAAGCTACAAGGATCTGCTCACGAATAAGATCGTAATCGATCACCTGCTCTGTAATTGGGTGCTCAACCTGGATACGCGTATTCATTTCCATAAAATAGAAATTTCTATGCTTATCTACCAGGAATTCAACAGTACCCGCACCTTCATATTTAATATATTCAGCAGCTTTTACCGCAGCATCACCCATTTTCTTACGTAGCGTATCTGTCATGAATGGTGATGGAGTTTCTTCAGTAAGTTTCTGATGACGTCGTTGAACGGAACAATCTCTTTCAGAAAGATGACAGGCTTTACCGCTACTGTCTCCTACGATCTGGATCTCAATATGGCGTGGCTCCTCAATAAGCTTTTCCATATACATCCCATCATTACCAAATGATGCTGCTGCTTCTTTACGGGCAGATTCCCACGCTGGTTCCAGCTCTTCCTCTTTCCAGATAGCTCGCATCCCTTTACCTCCACCTCCGGCAGTTGCCTTCAGCATCACAGGATAGCCAATTTCCTTGGCTAGTTCTTTACATTCTTGAAAATCCTCGATAATACCTTCAGATCCAGGAACACAAGGAACACCAGCCGCTCTCATGGTAGCTTTTGCTGTTGCTTTATCTCCCATTTTGCTGATCATCTCCGGTGAAGCTCCAATGAATTTGATATCATGTTCTTCACAGATCTTGGAAAATTTAGCATTTTCAGAAAGAAAACCGTAGCCCGGGTGGATCGCATCAGCATTGGTGATCTCTGCCGCAGCAATGATATTAGAAATCTTTAGATAGGAAAGGTTACTTGGTGCTGGTCCAATACAAACCGCTTCATCTGCAAATCTAACGTGTAGACTTTCAGCATCTGCAGTAGAGTAAACTGCTACCGTTTTTATTCCCATTTCCTTACAGGTACGAATCACACGAAGTGCGATTTCTCCCCTGTTTGCAATCAATATTTTTTTAAACATACCTAGTTGCTTTTAAAGTTCTGAAGCCCATAAATGGGCTTTCAGGTGTTAAAATGGGCAGTAATTTATGACGGATCTACCAGGTAAAGTGGCTGATCGAATTCTACAGGAGATGAATCATCTACCAGTACTTTTACGATCTTTCCAGATACTTCACTTTCGATCTCGTTGAAAAGTTTCATTGCTTCAATGATACAAAGCACATCACCTTCTTTAACAGAGTCTCCAACCTCAACAAATGTTGGCTTGTCTGGAGATGGCTTTCTGTAGAATGTCCCGATTATAGGAGATTTTACAGTGATATATTTAGAATCATCATCTGCAGTTTTCTTGTCTTCAGCGGCTGGAGCAGCTTCCTGAGGAGCAGCCTGTTGAGCCGGAGCCTGCTGTTGAGCTGGCATTTGCTGAAGTTGTTGTCCTCCCATAGGAACCTGTTGTACTATGGTAGTTTCCTTATCGTCTGAACCTGTTTTAATTGTGATCTTTACATCACCTGTTTCAAGTTTAACCTCACTTGCGCCAGATTTAGCCACAAATTTAATCAGATTCTGAATTTCCTTTAAATCCATAATATTGGTGTTGGTTTTTATGAGTTATAAGCCCATTTAAGGTAAGTAGCTCCCCAAGTGAAGCCACCTCCGAAAGAGGCAAATATTAAATTATCTCCTTTTTTAAATTGTTTTTCGTAATCACTGAGTAACAAAGGTAATGTAGCAGCAGTTGTATTTCCATACCTCTCTATATTCATTAATACCTTGCTCTCATCTGTAAGGTTCATTCTCTTGGCAGTCGCATCTACTATACGCTTGTTGGCCTGGTGTGCCACCAGCCAATCTACATCTTTATTTGTAAGATTGTTTTTCTCCATAATCTGCGCACTTACTTCTGCCATGTTTGAAACCGCAAACTTAAATACAGTCTTTCCATCCTGCTGGACGTAATGAAGTTTTTTAGCAACAGTTTCTTCAGAAGGTGGTAATAGAGATCCGCCCGCAGCGATCTTGAGGGAATTACGTCCTATAGAATCACATCTAAGTAATTCATCCTGTAATCCAAGACCTTCAAAATTAGGTTCCATTAGCACAGCTCCGGCTCCATCACCAAAGATAATACAGGTTGTTCTATCTGTATAATCAAGTATAGAGGACATCTTATCTGCACCAATGACCAGAACTTTCTTATATCTTCCAGATTCTATGTAGGCCGCTCCCGTAGACATTCCATAAAGGAAACTAGAGCATGCCGCCTGCAGATCGTAGCCAAAAGCATTAACGGCACCAATCTCAGAAGCCACATGAACGGCTGTTGCCGCTACTGGCATATCTGGAGATACTGTCCCTAAAATGATTAAGTCTATTTCTGCCGGGTCAAGATTTGTCTTATTGATCAAATTTTTGGCTGCCTCTACGGCTAGGTAAGAAGTTCCCTTAGAGGGATCTTTGAGTATTCTTCTTTCTTTAATTCCTGTCCTGCTGAGGATCCACTCATCTGTGGTATCCACCAATTCTTCCAACATTTTGTTGGTCAAAATATCTTCAGGTACATAAGCACCTACAGCCGTAATCGCTGCTGTGATTTTGCTCATAAATTTGGATTTAATTCACCCTTCATCGGCAGGAAATATAATATCTTCATTCTTAGAAAATTACTAAATATTAATCAAACCGGCGTGCAAATTAAGGTCTTTTTGGGACTTAATCAACTAAAAACAAAAAACTCCCACAACGTGAGAGTTTCCTGTAATTCTTAAAGCTCTAAGACTTTACTAAGCCTCTACTTCTTCTGTGTTATCGATTAAGATCTGACCACGGTAGTAAAGTTTACCTTCGTGCCAGTGAGCTCTGTGATACAAGTGTGCTTCACCCGTTACAGCGTCTACAGCAACTTTTGGAGCTGAAGCTTTATAATGTGTTCTTCTCTTATCTCTTCTGGTTTTCGAGATTTTTCTCTTTGGATGTGCCATGGCTTCCTATTAATTATTCGTTTAATAAATTTTTTAATTTGTCCCAGCGAGGATCAATATCATCCTCATTTCTCTTTTTCTGACTTTTCAAACTGTGTTCTTCCAACTTATCAAGTACATCAGATTCCAATGTGCCGTCTTCAACACCCGGATGAATTCTTTTTGCAGGTACACCAAGTACCACCAGCTCATAAATATATTGCTGAATATTTACCTCATATTCTCCATGGGGAATAATAAGTAGATCTTCATCCTCATTGTTGAATTCATCGCCAAACTTGATCACCAGAAAAAGGGTGTTCTCTATTGGTTGATCGTAAGGCTCGTTGGTAAGATCACAATTAACATTCACTGTTCCCCCTGCGTTGAAAGTAAGCTCCATCATGGTGCTTTTCTTCTCAAACAGCAGGTCGATCTTAACATCTGCACTGTTGAATTCCTCGTACTCAAAATGTTCAAAGAACCTGTTATCTAACTCATACTCAAACTGGTGCTTCCCAAGCTTTAATCCCTTGAATGGAATCGTAAACTCCGCTAAATTCCTCATCTCTCCTCAGTTTTGAGTGCCTCACGTTTCCGTTAAGGCGGGTGCAAAGATATAAAAATTAATGAATTATGCTCTTTTTATAAACAAATTTTTGTTTATATCTTCCTACCTTGTTTCTTTAATGGATTTTCTGTGAGCACCTTATATTCTTCACGAGCTTTATAGATCTCGATCCCTTTGAATACAGCCTCTTTAAAAGAATTAATATTTGCCTCGTTCTTCCCAGCGATATCAAAACCAGTTCCATGATCTGGGGAAGTTCTAACCTTTTCCAATCCTGCGGTAAAGTTCACCCCTCTTCCAAAGGATAACGTTTTAAAAGGGATCAAACCCTGGTCATGATAAGAAGCCACCACGGCATCAAAATTCTTGTAATTTTTTGATCCGAAGAAACTATCTGCGGAATAAGGACCAAATACCAACTGTCCCTTATCTCTCAGTTTTTGAATCGTAGGCTTCAAAGTTTCCTCGTCTTCTTTCCCGATGACACCATTATCACCGCTATGAGGGTTAATTCCCAGCACAGCGATCTTAGGTTTCTGAACCCTGAAATCCTGTTTTAAGGTCTTACTGATGGTATTGATCTTTGATTCTATGAGTTCCGGAGTTATGACGGAAGCAATATCTTTCAACGCAACATGATCTGTAAGTAAACCAACCTTCAGATTATCTGTGATCATGAACATTAAGCTTTCACCTCCAAGTTCCCTGGCTAAATAATCTGTATGTCCCGGAAACTTAAAATCTTCAGACTGGATAGTCGACTTATTAATAGGCGCAGTGACCAGCACATCGATCTTATCATTTTTTAATGCTGAAGTGGCGGCAGCAAGAGATTTGAATGCAAAACTACCAATCTCATTATCTTCTTCACCAAACTTGATATTCACATTCTCCTTCCAGACATTCATCACATTGATCTTTCCATCAATTGCCTTAGAAGGATCGTCGATCCCCTGAAAGTTCAATGAGAGCTTGTAATGTTTTTTAAGAAAATTGATGATCTTAGAAGATGCGAATATAATAGGAGTACAGAATTCCAGCATTCTAGCATCATCGAAAGTCTTCAGTACGATCTCACTCCCAATTCCATTCAGATCTCCAATGCTAATCCCTAGTTTGATCATTTCCTCCTGTTTCATAAACTTTCCCGATATAATATTTTAATTTTACACACAAATGTAACCATTATTATAGAATAGCATGTTCACAGGGATCGTAGAAGAAATAGGAAAAATTGTAGCTGTAGAGAAGTCGGAAGGCAATGTGAATCTTACGATTTCTGCGGAAATGACTCCGGAATTAAAGATAGACCAAAGTGTTTCTCATAATGGTGTATGTCTTACAGTGGTTTCTATTGAAGGAAATATGTATACTGTTACCGCGGTTCAGGAGACCTTGAACAAGACAAGTATAGGAAATCTGAAGACTGGAGATGCTGTCAACCTGGAACGCGGCATGAAACTAGGTGCTCGACTTGATGGGCATATAGTACAGGGACATGTTGACCAGACGGCCATCTGTAAAGAAGTAAAAGAAACGGAAGGTAGCTGGCTTTACACCTTTGAGTACGACCCATCGGTTGGAAATCTTACGATAGAAAAAGGATCTATTACTGTTAACGGAGTAAGTCTTACCGTTGTGAACAGCAAGGCGACAGAATTTTCTGTAGCGATCATTCCTTATACTTATGAGCATACGAATTTTAAAGATCTGCAAAAAGGAGATACAGTAAATCTTGAGTTTGATGTAATCGGGAAATATGTGAAGCGAATCACCGAGCTTTCCTAAGCAAGATCAAATTTTCTAAGCTGGTAACATCCAACGACCAGACCTGCACCCATCAAAATATAAACATAATCGTCTATAGGAAGGCAAAGTCCAACTGGTGGAGGAACACCATTTCCATTTCCATTACCGCCGGGACCGTTCCCGTTCCCATTACCAGGATCACACGGAGGACCTTTACGTCCATTACCATTGTCCTGAGCCATAGGTTCTGGAGGTGACATCTGAGTATAGGCCGATGTGGCTATTCCAAAGAATAAACCTAAGCTAAGCAGCAAAATTCTCAAACGGCTCATAATTAAAAGTATAACACCCAAAGCTTCAGGTTGCTAACCTGAAAACACATACTATTAAATGAACGATATGTCATTTGTTAGCGAGTGAATTTCTGAAATATTTACGTAAATACGTAAAGATCAGTTTAGAATTAAAAAATCATTCGCGCATCACTCTGAATAACAGAGATATAAAAACTCCCTGTCCCTTCAAAAATAGGCAATAAAAGCCTTTATAGCAATAGGCTCCGTCTATATTTTAATTTCGGGGTAGAACTTCTACTTAAGCAACACCGGGAATTCCTGTAAGTGAGTTCTGCCTTATGAACTATCCTGCGAAGGGATTTTGTTTTCTATTCCGCCATTCTTTTAGCAGATCTAAAACTTGAAACATTGATACTTTATCAATTTCAGGTTAGATAGAAATAAATGTTTAGTTTTAAGCGTCAAATGTATAGCCCCGACATTCGTAAATTATGAAGAATATACCTATTCCTGAGAACGATAAGAGTAGAAATCTCGAAGTTGAGAAATACAAGCCGCAACAACGAATCGATGATGAGGATCTTGATTTCTTAAGTGCTATGGCTGCTGAGATTTGTGGTACTCCAAGTGCCTTGATTACCCTAATTGGTCAGAATACGCAATATATAAAGTCGGCTTATGGTATGGACCTAGAAACAAGGGAATTCCCGAGGGAGTTTACTTTTTGCGCTCATACTATTAGTTCTCCCGAAGGATTTATGGTGGTAGAAAATGCACGGGAAGATGAAAGATTCAGAAATAATCCTTTTGTAACCGGAGAAAATCCAATTCTTTGTTATGCGGGTGTACCACTTTCGAATTCGTCAGGTTATTCAATAGGTTCTTTATGTACCATAGATTTTGAGCCTAAAAGCTTTTCCGAAGAACAAATAGAAAAGCTTAAAAAGGTTGCAAACCAGGTAATGAAGTCGATCGAGCTTTCCCGAAAGACCAATGAGTTGAAACAACTTAATGAAAACCTGCTCAGGGAGCAAACAAAAAATAATTATATCATTGAAGGTACTGAAACTGCCACTTTTGACTGGGATATCGTCAATGACCAAATGAGTTTTAATGATGTCTGGTTCCAGATTTCCGGTTACTCTCGAAGCGAGTTCCCAAACCAGATGGTTGATTCCTGGAGAACCATCGTTCATCCTGATGATCTGCAACCACTTCAGCAACAAGTACAGCTACATTTCGATGGGAAAAAGAAAAAGTTCAGCAGTGAATTTAGAATAAAGCATAAGAACGGTAAGTATCTTTGGATATCCAGCCAGGGAAAGATCTTCGAAAGAGATGCAAGTGGAAGACCAACCAGAATGTATGGCTTACACCGTGACATAAGTGATAAGAAGAAAGTTGATGTTGAGATACAGTTTAGAGAAAAGCTTCTTGAATCTTTATATAATTTATCTCCATTAGGGATCGCCTTAAATGATTACGAGACTGGTGCTTTTATAGAAGTGAATAAGAGATTGGTAGAACCTACGGGTTATAGTCAGGAGGAATTTTTAAATCTCACCTATTTTCAGTTAACTCCGGAAGAATATCTGGATATGGAGAAAGAGCAGCTCAAAGAACTGGATGCAACAGGAAGCTACGGGCCATACGAAAAAGAATACATTAGAAAAGATGGATCTAAATACCCGGTTTTATTAAGAGGGGTGTTAGCTAAAGATCCCAATGGTAAGAAAATCATCTGGAGTTTTGTCGAAGATATTTCAGAAAAAAAGAGAAATGAAGAGTTACAGGAATTGAACTTTCAGAAGATCGAAAAGCTTCTTTCCATTACCGAGAAGCAAAATGACCGATTAAAAAATTTCGCGCATATCGTTTCTCATAATTTACGCTCTCACTCCAGTGGAATCTCATTATTACTTGATTTCTTAAGTGAATCCAATCCGGAGATCAAAGTTGAAGAACCTTTCAAACATCTAAAAACAGCCTCAGGAAACCTGGAATCTACCATTCATGATCTTAATGATATTGTAAAAGTAAATGTATCAGGACAGGAAGATTTTCAAATCATTCAATTGAAGGCTGCAGTAAATAAAATCGTTGAAAGCGTAGAACCGCTTACAAAGACTGGAAATATTGAAATATATGTGGAAGTTGGAGAAACGATAAACGTATATGGATTGAGAGCTTATATTGAAAGCATCCTGTTGAACCTGGTCACTAATGGGATCAAATATTCTTCACCAGATAGAAATAGTATAATCAAGATCACGGCTAAAGAAGATGTTCTGAATAAACTGGTATTGATCGAGATCGAGGATAATGGTATTGGTATAGACCTGGATACTCATCGCAAGGATCTTTTTAAAATGTATAAGATCTTTCACAAACATGAGGACGCGAGAGGCGTAGGTTTATTCCTGGTCAAAAATCAAGTTGAAAATATGAACGGATCTATTGATATTGAAAGTACAGTAGATGTTGGAACAAAATTTATAATTAAACTACCTAATGAACAAAATTAATCTAGCCTGTCTTATAGAAGATGATCCAGTGCATATCTACCTTTCCAAAAGATATTTGGAATCTTCAGGATATATAGACAATATCCAGATCTATAATGATGGAAAAGAAGCTTACGACGGGCTCAAAGAGAATTGGGAAAGCAAGAAAACACTTCCCGAGATCATCCTTTTGGATCTCACCATGCCGGTATGGGATGGATGGAAGTTTTTAGATGAATTTATCAAATTACCTATTGAAAAGCAGATTACAATTTATATCTTAACCAGTAGTATCAATGAAGCCGACAAGCAAAGGGCATCTAATTATAATGTGGTGAAAAATTATTTAGTGAAACCAATTACAATGCAAACATTGGTGGAGCTTATTGAAAGAATGGAAGACTGATGGCGAACACCAAATTTGATAGAATTTTTGTAGTAGATGATGATACGATTATACATACAATCCAAAAACTTCTTCTGCAGGAATTCTTTCCTGAAAATTTTCTGGAGAGATACGATGATTCTACCCGAGCATTGGATATTCTTATAAGTATGGATGAAGTTGTAAAGGAAGTTCTCGTTTTTCTAGATCTCAATATGCCCATTCTCTCCGGACCGCAATTACTGGATAAACTACAGCAAGCTGGAATTCATTATAATATCACAGTTTATGTACTCACCTTTTCTAATAATCCTGCCGAAATAGAGAACGTAAGCTCACATCCATATGTTCGTAAAGTAATAAGAAAACCACTTACGAGGGAGAAACTGGCAGAGTTGGATATTATAAATCCTTAGTTATAAACTTTGAAGAGGTAATTTCTGAATGAGAAAATCGCCTTACTTATACTAATCTGAATTGAAGTATGTGATTTTTGTAAAACACTTGACTACTTATAATTCAGCGCACAAAACTCTATTTAGGATGTTCGGATACAACATAGTCGCCCCAATCGGCAATGGCTTCAATTAACGGAATCAAAGTTTTTCCCCTTGCACTTAGCGAATATTCCACCTTTAAAGGTGGTTTCTGATGATACACTGCTCTATCTACAATACCGTCATCCTCAAGCTTTCGTAACTGAAGACTCAGTGTTCTCTCCGTAACCGTAGGCATCATTTTCCTGAGTTCACTATAACGTAAAGTACCGTTCTTCAGATGAAATAATATTACAGCTTTCCATTTACCACCAATAATTCCCATGGTTAAACTTGCGCAACACGGATAGGTTTCGCCATTATAAATATGACTCGAGACTGAAATTTTATCTTTCATAGTTACTATCAATTTTGACCGTTATTGCAAATATAGGATCCTATACTTAATTTTGCTACTATAATTTTTATAGTAATTAAAAAATAAGAATATGAAAGCAATGGTTCTAAATGAATATGGAGAAAACTCAACATTTGAATTATCTGAAGTTGTAAAGCCCGAAGTAAAAGTTGGAGAGGTTTTAGTAAAGATCGTTGCTTCCAGTGTCAATACGGTAGATACGATGATCCGGAATATGGGAAAGGATCTGCCATTATCACCAGACGCTCCAGCAATACTGGGAATGGATTTCGCCGGAATCATCGAAAAAATTGGGGATGGCGTGGAAGGATTTTCTGTTGGTGATGAAGTCTATGGTTGTGCGGGCGGACTGGCAGACCTTCAGGGAACTCTTGCTGAATACATTGCTGCAGACCATAATCTAATAGCACATAAACCGAAAAATCTAAGCATGAAAGAAGCAGCGGCCATTCCTCTGGTTGGAATAACTGCTTATGAAGGATTGACCCGTGCCCAGGTTCAAAAGGAACAAAAGGTTCTTGTTCATGGAGGTTCAGGCGGAGTTGGTCATCTTGCGATACAATTAGCTAAATATTTTGGAGCTGAGGTATTTTCTACCGGTGGTGGTACTAAACAACTTGATGTCATCGAAAACTTCGGGGCGAAAGGAATCAATTATAAAGAAGAATCTGTAGAAGATTATGTTGAAAAGCATACAGCTGGCCATGGCTTTGATGTTGTTTTCGATTCCGTAGGAGGTGAAAACCTGAGTAAATCTTTTGAAGCTGCAGCATTGAATGGACATATTGCAACTACGGTCTCTATGTTAGAAATGGATCTTAATCCTATGCACTTTAAAGGCCTGTCACTTCACGTTGTTTTTATGCTTATTCCGATGCTACACAACTATAAGCGCAAAGATCATGGAAAAATTCTAAAACAGTTGACCGAAATCGCTGAAGAAGGTAAATTAATACCATTGCTTGATGAATCTAGTTTTTCCATGAAGGAAGTAGGACAAGCATACACGAGGTTGGAAAGCGGCAAGGCGATGGGTAAAGTTGTTGTGGAAAATGCCTAATGATGATCCAAAAACTTAACAAATAGAGCATTCTTCAGAATAAAATGATATAAATTGATAAACATATATTCTTCTGAAAGGTTTTTATCTAAAAATAATCTATAGCCTATATTAATCAGGGTTCTCAAAATTCAGTTTAGATTATTAAAACGAACGTGATGAAAACAATACTTATAACCGGAAGCACCGATGGAATTGGAAAACTGACTGCTTTCAGTCTCGCAACCTATGGTCACCGGGTTATCATTCATGGGAGAAATAAGGCAAAACTAGAGAGTATTATTTCTGAGATTCGAAATACAACTGGAAATCAAAAAATTCAAGGATTTGCAGCCAACCTTTCTAATATTGAAAACATAAGGTCTCTTGCCGAAGAAATTTATAATTCTGAAGATTCTATAGACGTTCTCATCAATAATGCCGGGGTGTATATAACTAACGAATCTCAAAATGCTCAAGGACTGGACATGAGGTTTATGGTAAATTATCTAGCTCCATACCTGTTGACTAATCATCTTCTTGATCTCTACAAGGGTAAAATTGAAAGAATCGTCAATTTAAGTTCTGCAGCGCAATCTCCGGTTTCTTTAAAAGCTTTGCAAGGCGAGGAAAATCTTCCAGAAAGTGAAGCTTATGCACAAAGCAAGCTTGCACTTACGATGTGGAGTTTCCAACTTGCGGAAAAGGTTAAGGAAACAACGGTAATTGCAGTAAATCCAGGTTCCCTACTAAATACAAATATGGTGAAGCAGGCTTTTGGGAAGCATTGGTCACCGGCAGAGAAAGGCTCACAAATATTAGTCGATCTAGCAATCTCAGATAAATATAAGAGTGATACCGGCAAATACTTCGATAATGACAAGGAGGCTTTTGGTGCTGCCCACGCAGATGCCTATAATAAACCTAGGCTTGAAGATCTATTAAAAGTAACTGAGCGGATAGTCAAGTCTTGATCTTTTGTGTTTTCTTTCAATAGCTAACTTCAGAATTGAACTAACACTTCCCACTTAATGAAATCGATCACAATAAAATCATATACAATGACAAAAATTTTTATACTCATAGCTACTATCTTATTTGGGTTTTCGAGCTATGCCTATCAAACGACGCAAGAAAAGAATAGAGCTGAATCTGACGGACTTACAAATAAAATCACACTAAGTTCAGAAATTAAATGGGAAAAGATGAACCCTGCGCGAGGTGATCAGAGTCCATTAGCAGGAACCATCTGGGGAGACAGGAAAGCTGATGTCGCTACAGGCTATATTGGGAAATTTACGGATGGTTTTTCTTCTCCACCACATATTCACAATGTAACGTATCGAGCTATTGTAATGAACGGACTCATTCATAACGATGATCCGGAGGCTGAAAAAACGTGGATGCCTACAGGTTCATTCTGGACTCAGCCTGCTGGCGCCTCACATATTACTGCTGCTAAAGGAAAAGCGACCATGGCATATATTGAAATAGATCAAGGCCCGTACCTTGTTAAGCCTGTGGAAGAATCTTTTCAGAATAAAGAACGACCTCTTAACCTCGATATTTCTAATGTCGTTTGGCTTGATCATACTACAACAAACTGGATCTCTGAAAATAGTCTTGCCCAGCTAAGTTTCCTATGGAAAAACTCACAAAACGTTCAGGGCATCTTAATCCATTTACCTGAAAACTATCACGGAGAAATTCTAAGTGATGGAGATGTTTTTACAGGAATCGTGATTTCGGGGAATATTGAATATCAAATGCAAGGAGAAAATACGACGACACAACTGGATCAAGGAAGTTCTTTCAGTTCTACAACTAGAAGTTCTCATATAGTAAGTACTAGTGATGAAGTATTGATCTACATTAGAACCAATGCAAAATTTATGATTCTGTAGTTCAGAATCTTTAAGCATACCAGGATCTAGCAATTATCAGGTTTGAAGTTAAATGCCGAATGCATTCAGCGTTTAACTAATTAGTTCATTTTGTATTTCTCCCTGTACGCGGAAGGGCTAATGCCTTCTTTCTTCTTAAATAATCTGGAGAAGTAAGGTGGGTACTCAAATCCCAGTTCATATGCAACTTCAGAAATTGACTTCTCTGGATTCAGCAGAATATTCTTTGCCTCATCAATAAGATATAATTGTATATGCTCTGTGGAAGTTTTTCCTGTCTCTTTCTTTAATGTATCGCTTAGATAGCGTTTTGAAACCGAAAGTTTATCTGCAATATGCTGAATACTTGGAATCCCGTTCTCCTTTAGTTGTCCAGATTCAAAATAATTCGATAACTGCTCGTTAAATTGTTCTAACAGGTCGTGTGAAAGTTCTTTACGATTCAAAAATTGTCTTTCATAAAATCGATTCGCATACTTAAGAAGAACGCTCAATTGTGAAATAATGATCTCCTTACTGAATTCATCCTGATTCAGTGTTTCAAGGTTGGCACTCCATGACAGCACCAATTTTCATGATAGGTTCTCCAGGGGAGAGATAAGGAATACCTAGCCCCATTCCTCTAATAATGAATAGTACGGCGATAATGGCTATAAACACAGGGATTAGCTTACGAATGTATATCCTGTTTTTTACAGAAATCACGTTACTCAACCAGATCGCAATGGTCATCAACGGGATGGTTCCAATTCCAAAAATGACCATATATAAACTACCATATATTGCGCTACCACCGGCAACTGCTCCAAAAACTGCCATATACACGAGTCCGCAGGGTAAAAAACCATTCAAAAAACCAACGGTAAAGTAGGTGTCTGGATTCTTCTTTCTCAATTCCTTCCCAAGGTAATTTTTCAGGTCTTTCACTACTTTGAAATTAGCATTTTCAGGATTGAATCTACCTAGTTTTTTCTTCGGAAGAAATACAAGAAACAGCATAATGATCCCGATGATGATAGATAATTGCTGTTGGAGCCCAAAAAGAGACAGGCTTCTCCCGGCAACTCCGAACACCAGCCCTATAATTCCGTAGGAAAAAAGACGGCCGGAGTGATATAAAAAGATCTGCAGGAATTTTCTGAATTTATTTTCCCGGTCTAGTGGAAGCAAAAATGCAATAGGCCCGCACATACCAATACAATGGAAGCTTCCAAGTAATCCAAATATGAGCGCAGAAAACAGCATTTAGTAGACTATTTCAGTTTTATACATGAATTCCTTTTCATCATTCTTCCAGGTGACCTTTACATTCCATCTGCCATTCACAAGTTTATCTGCTGGGATCTCAAATTCAGAACTTTTAATTTCAGAAAAGGGAATACTAAAATCAAGTTTCTTGTTGGAAGGCCTATACAGGCTTACCATACCCATCGTGTTTTCCAGGTCAATCCCTTCAGGGAAAATTATTATCAAACTTTCACCCCTTCTTTCAAGGCTGATCTGTTCGTTGAGCGCAAAGGCATTTTCCTGCGCATCTATATCCTGTTGATAATGCAATTCTGCCTTATAATAATCCTCTACCACAAGATCATGGTCATAGTCTGAACTGCTCATCATAGTGACGACAAAGTACATGATGAAGCTAATGAATGCGAGCATTCCAATTACAATTCCGGTTCCCCAGTTTATCTTCATAATTTCTAGTGATTAATGGTAACTCCTTGGTCCCAGAAAAGTAGTACCGGTAGTTTCTAATAATTGTTCGCCGTTATAAACTTCGATAACGATCTTATCTTTTTCGTTTTCCAGTGCTGCCTGGTTAATTTCGACGAACAATGTTCCCTCGGCCATGCCGTTCGCAGGAATGCTAATGGATTTCCCTTTCACAGTATTTATAGTTCCGGGATGCGACTTGATTTCAAACCTCACATTATCGTAATCCACAGAAGTTTTATTAATAAGTTTAAAAGTGTACACATTGCTAATAATATTGCCATCCTTATGTTCATAAAGCTGGCCGGGTAGCCTGAGAATATTGGCTTCCACATCACTTCTCAAAAACAACATGCCACTTAATACCGTAACGAGGATAAACAAAACTGCAGCATAGCCCTTAATACGCGGGGTAAACCTGAATTTCTTTTGCTTCTCAATATTCTCTTCACTCGCATATCTTATCAATCCCTGCGGAAGATCCACCGCATCCATCATATGATTGCAAGCATCTATACAAGCTGTACAATTCACACATTCCAGCTGGGTTCCATTTCGAATATCTATTCCAGTAGGGCAAACCTGCACACATTGAAAACAGTCGATACAATCACCTTTCCCGCTAGCTTCTCGATCTTCATTTTTTCTGAATTTCGCTCTACCTTCTTCCTTTTCTCCACGTTTATGATCGTAGGCAACAACAATAGATTTATTGTCCAGCAGAACACCCTGAAGCCTACCATATGGACAGGCTATGATACAAACCTGTTCTCTAAACCAGGCGAATACAAAATAGAAGATTCCGGTAAAAAGCAGCAAGGAGATCAAGGTGCTAAGATGTGCCTGCGGTCCTTCCTGAACATAAAGAAGCAACCTGTCGCTGCCAATAAGATAGGCCAGGAAAACATTTGCAATTAGAAAGGAGATCACAAAGAAAATGAACCATTTTATAACCTTCTTCCTGATCTTTTCAGCATTCCACTGCTGCTTGTCCAGTCGTATCTGTTTGCCCCTGTCTCCTTCAATCCAATATTCGATTCTTCGGAAAACCATTTCCATAAAGATCGTTTGGGGACATATCCAGCCACAAAATATTCTTCCGAAGGCTACCGTAAATAAAACAACGAAAACCACTCCTATCAACATCATCAAAACGAAAAGATAGAAATCCTGCGGCCAAAAGATTGTTCCGAAGATATTGAAGCGGCGTTCCAGTACATTGAACATGAGAAATTGATTCCCATTGATCTTTAAAAAAGGAGCTGTAAAAAGTATCGCCAGTAAAAAATAACTTACCCACTGCCGATATTTATATAATCTACCATCAGGTTTTTTGGGATACACCCAGGAACGTTTACCTTCTGGAGTAACCGTGCCTATACTATCCCTAAACCTTTCGTGCTCCTCTTTTTCCAAAATATGTAGATTTTACTCTTCCTCGTAACTCATTTCTATTTCAATAGAAGCTGAATCTATTGCTTCTACCTTAACCTCATCCACTCTCGCATCTGGATCTACCCATAGTTCACCTTCAGGTTCTTTTGGGTCTAAAGGAGTTGTGGAATGCAAACTCAACACGTAACTGGCAACCTGGGCAATTTCTTCAGGTTGTAGATCGGTTTTCCAGGATACCATCCCTTTTCCAGCACGTCCTCCTTCAGAAATTGTATTAAAAACATTCTTGATACCACCACCCAGAATCCAGTAAGAGTCGGTTAGGTTAGGACCAATTCCACCTCCACCATCAATTTTGTGACAGGCAGCACAGTTTCCTGAGAAAATTGCTTTCCCGGCATTGATATCTTCAGTACCTGTAAGCAACTCCACAGTATTAGCATCAATAAGGCCTTTGGCGTTTTCTTTATAGGCTTCCACCGCTGCCTTAGCTTCTGCAACCTCAGCCAGGTATTCGTCTTTTTGAGTAGCACCATCGAAAACATGGTATCTTGCCAGATAAATTCCGGCGAAAATTATACTGGCGTAAAATCCATAAAGCCACCAGGGTGGAAGATTATTATCCAGCTCTTTGATGCCGTCATAATTATGATCAAGAATGATCTCATCTTCATTTTCAATTGGCTTTTTGTCCAGTAACTTGTCGTAAGTTTCTTTGAACCAGGCAAAACGATTCTTTTCCCTTACCGCCACGGCTGCATCATAAGCTGCACGATCATCGGGCTTTAAAGACATATATAAGGTCTTGTCCAGGGCTGCAACCGAAACTTCGATGGCAATCGCTAGAAGCAGGATCACTCCAAGAACAAGCCAGAAAATTGGATAGACTTCGAAAACAGATTTATCACCGGTATCAATGGTGAGTTCTGCCAGTATGATCGCCAGGGCGATTAGTCCGCTAATTCTTAATACTGAAAACGTATTTTTCATGATTTGTTATCTTTTACGATGATAGGCATCATTAGTTCATCTTCCTGGTCTAATGGAATGTCGCTCACTTTCCTGATATAATCCTTTTTAGCTGTAAACACCCACCAGAAGAGCGCAGTGAAAAAGATGAAGAATATAAGCAGTGAGATAATGGGATAGATCGCTACCCCTTCTATACTTTCCAGTGGACCTTTTACGAATTTCAACATGGTCTCAGGTTTTAGTTAGTTGATACTTGTTTTAAATCTTCGGCTTTGATATCTGTTCCCAGTCGCTGCAAGTATGCAATAAGAGCTACGATCTCACGATCTCTCATTTCTGTGAACTCCTCGCCATTCTCTACAGCAAACTTTTTATCTGCCTCATAACTCTTAACAAAATCTGGATCCTGATAAAGGTTCTTTTCAATTTCAGTTCCCTGTTCTGTCATCCACTGCTGGGCTCTTTCAATCTCCTCATCTGTATAAGGCACTCCTAGAGTTTGCATCGCACGCATTTTATCTTCAGTATCAGATTTGTCAAGTTCATCCTGAATTAGCCAGGTATAAGAAGGCATAATAGAACCTGAAGAAGTACTTTGAGGATCGTACATATGATTAAGGTGCCAGTTATCTGAATATTTCATACCCACCCTATGAAGATCTGGTCCGGTTCTTTTACTTCCCCAAAGAAATGGGAAGTCATACCTGTATTCACCAGCTTTCGAATATTCTCCATAGCGTTCCACTTCACTTCTAAAAGGTCGTACCATCTGAGAATGACAGGAAACACAACCTTCGCGGATATAAAGATCCCGGCCTTCCAATTCCAGAGGTGTGTATGGTTTTACACTGGAAATTACCGGCACATATTCATCTACCATTAATGATGGAACTATTTGCACAATACCTCCAATAAGAATAGCGATAGTAGCAAAAATGGTAAGTTTTACAGGTCTTCTTTCAAGCCAGCTGTGGTAAGCTTCACCGGCAGTTCTTTTACTGGTTACCGGTTGCAATGCAGCAGCTTCAGCAAGTTCATCTTCCACGGCACTACCCTGGCGTATCGTTTTTACAATATTATAAAGCATTACGAAAGCACCTACGATGTATAAACTTCCACCAATAGCTCTCATCCAGTACATTGGAATGATCTGCGTAACTGTTTCCAGAAAGTTACCGTAGGTTAGGGTTCCATCTGGATTGAACTGTTTCCACATAGAAGCCTGTACGAATCCCGCAACATACATTGGCAATGCGTAAATGATAATTCCCAGCGTTCCTATCCAGAAATGTGTGTTCGCCAGTTTAATTGAATATAGTTTTGTTTTGAACAATCTTGGTACCAGCCAGTAGATCATCCCGAAGGTCATAAAACCATTCCATGCCAGTGCTCCAACATGTACGTGCGCAATGATCCAGTCACTAAAATGTGCGATGGCATTTACATTTTTAAGGGAAAGCATGGGACCTTCAAAAGTTGCCATTCCATACCCGGTAATTGCCACCACCATAAATTTCAATACAGGGTCTACTCTAACTTTATCCCAGGCTCCACGAAGCGTTAGCAAACCATTGATCATTCCACCCCATGATGGGAATAGTAGCATTACAGAAAAGGCAACTCCAAGATTCTGTGCCCAGTCTGGTAACGAAGTATATAGTAAATGGTGAGGTCCAGCCCAGATATAGATAAATATCAGCGACCAGAAGTGAATGATCGAAAGTCGGTAAGAATATACGGGACGATTTGCAGCCTTTGGAACAAAATAATACATCAATCCAAGGAAAGGCGTGGTTAGGAAGAATGCCACGGCATTATGACCATACCACCATTGTACAAGGGCATCCTGAACACCTGAATAAAAAGAATAACTTTTCAAAGCGCTTACAGGAATTTCAATATTATTAACGATATGGAGTACAGCAACGGTTACGAACGTGGCAAGGTAAAACCAGATCGCCACATACAGGTGGCGTTGTCTCCTTTTAATCATCGTACCAATAAGATTGGCACCAAAGGCTACCCAGATCACGGCGATCGCAATATCAAAAGGCCATTCCAGTTCTGCATACTCTTTAGAGGAAGTATACCCTAATGGCAGAGTGATCGCTGCTCCAATGATTATAAGCTGCCATCCCCAAAAGTTGATATTACTAAGGGCATCGCTCCACATCCTCGCCTTCAAAAGACGCTGGGTAGAATAGTATACCCCGGCGAAGATCGCATTCCCTACAAATGCGAAGATTACCGCGTTGGTATGCAGCGGCCTTAATCTACCAAAGCTAAGCCAGGGTATACCTTCGGTTATATTTGGAAAAATGAACATAAAAGCGAGCAGTAAGCCAACGCTCATACCAATAATGCCCCAGAACATGGTGGCAATGATAAATTTCTTTACGATCTTATTATCGTAATAGAATTGCTGTAGATCCATAATTAATTAAATTTCTCTTTATTGACGGGTTGATTTTCTTTCGCTGGAGATTTAACAAGTTCATCTTCAAAAAGCATTCGTACAGAGGGTGTATACACATCATCATACTGGCCTTTCCTGACTGAAACTATAAAGGCTACGAAAAAGATGATGGCCACCACAACACTAATAGCCAGTAACATGTAGATAATGCTCATTATTCTGTTAATCTGGGTGTAAAAGTATTTCGCGGAAAGGCTCTAAAAAATGACGATTGTCAGCTTTGAGATTTTATTTTATTTTTTAAGCTTTTTTGATAGAATTTGAGTGGCCAGCGTTGTAAAGATCACGATGCTTATGGAGCTTAGCGGCATAAGGATCGCAGCGACCACGGGCATAAGATTCCCGGTGACTGCAAAGGCAAGTCCGGTAATATTATACACGAGAGATAGTATAAAGCTCGCCTGGATGATACTGACTCCCTTTTTAGCCAGATCAAAATAATCGGCTAAATTCGATAATATGGAGGCATCCATCACGCCATCACAGGCAGGAGAAAATACATTGATATTTTCTGAAACTGCAATTCCAATTTCACTTTGCGCAAGGGCTCCGGCATCATTCAGGCCATCTCCAACCATCATTACCTTGCGGCCTCCATGCTGTAGTTGTCTAATGAACTCAAGTTTATCACCGGGCTTCTGGTTAAAGTGTATTCCCGATTCCACAGGAAGTAAACTTTGCAAACGATCGCGCTCCCCCTCATTATCTCCGGAAAGTACAATGATGTATTTGTCCCTGGAAAGTTGCTGGAACAGGCCAGACATTCCTTTTCTATAAGTATTTCTAAAACTGAAGCAACCTTTATATTGCTCATTCGAACTTATATGAACTGCAGTTTTCCCATTACTAATTTCTTCGGAATCACTTTCTCCGGTAAATCTTGCTGAGCCGATTTTTATACGATTTCCTTCGAAATCGCATTCAATTCCTGCGCCCACATATTCTTTATAGCTATCGGGCGTTCGTATACCGTGATGCTGAAGGATCGAATACAATGATCTACTTAAAGGATGTGAAGAGGCTTTTAGACTACCACCCAGCATTTGAAGTTCTTTATCACTTAGTTCAAGTCCCTCATATTCAGCAGTGGTTTGTCCCGTCGTGGTGATCGTTCCAGTTTTATCAAAAACTACTGTATCAATTGCCGCCATTCTTTCTATTACTGAAGCGTCCTTTAGATAGATTCCTTTCTTTCCGAAAATTCTAAGCAGGTTACCAAGAGTAAAAGGCGCAGCAAGGGCGATCGCACAGGGACAGGCAATAATTAATACCGCGGTGAATACGTTCCATGCTTTTGATGGATCTGCGAACAGCCAGAAAGTGGTAGCCAGGACTGCAATACTTAGCACGGCAATGGTAAAATTTTTACTAATCCTGTTGGTAAGCGACTGGAAACCGAAAGATCTGTCCTTCTGGAACACCTCATTACTCCACAATTCGGTTAAATAGCTCTGCTCTACCGGCTTGAGAACCTTCAGTTTAATTATGCTGCCTTTTTGCCTTCCTCCTGCGTAGACTTTATCTCCTTCAGCTTTATTCACAAGGTCTGCTTCCCCGGTGACAAAACTATAGTCAATGTTCGCCTGTCCTTCCAGAATTTCAGCGTCCATTGGGATAAGTTCTTCATTTCTAATGAGCACAGTATCACCTTTCCTGATCTTATAAACCTGAACCTGTTCTTCAATTTGTTCTTCTTCAGAAGAGATACGGGTAACAGCAATAGGAAAATATGATTTATAATCTCTTTCAAAAGAAAGAAACGAATAGGTTTTTTGTTGAAAGAACTTTCCGAAAAGAAGGAAAAATACGAGTCCGCTAAGGCTATCGAAAAATCCCGTTCCCAGGTCGAGTACGATTTCTGCGGTACTTCTCACGAATAGCACGAAAATTCCCAGGGCAATAGGAACATCAATATTCAGCATTCCAGATCTAAGTCCTTTATAGGCAGAAATGAAATAATCCTTACCCGAATAAAAAACCACCGGCAGTGAAAAACTGAACATCAACCAGCGAAACAAATATTTGAACTGATCCAGCCAGAATTCATTGATTTCAAAATATTCAGGAAACGAAAGAAACATGATATTTCCAAAAGCAAAACCAGCAACCCCGAGTTTATAGATCAGGCTTCGATCATGCTCAGATTCTTTTTTCTCGAAATTGTCCAGAGAAATATTCGGTTCGTATCCAATCCTGCTAAGTAGGATTACCAGGTTTTTCAGGCTGATCTCTTCAGCAGTAAAACTCAGCCTGATCGTTTTCTTCGGAAAGTCGACCTGGGAGCTTTTCACTCCGTCATGAAGTTTATGAAGGTTTTCAAGGATCCAGATACAGGAACTACAATGTATAGATGGAATGCTGAATGATACTATTTGTGTTTTCTCATGATCGAATTCCAGAAGCCTGTCTACAATCTCTGCATTTTCGAGGTATTCATATTTATCATCTTTTAGCTTTGGAGAAATTCCGGGCGCTTCCTGCAGGTCATAATAATAGGAGAGATCATTACTATTTAAGATCTCGAAAACAGTTTTACAACCAGCACAGCAAAATGATTTCTTCTCAAAGGTGATCAATTCCTCCAGGCAATCCTCGCCGCAATGAAAACATGATTCCATATATCACATATAAAATTAAGGCTACAAAACTGCCCAATTTGATCTCCTTAAAATATGACGGGCGTCATCGAATACATTCTTTAACACTATAAGGTTTTCGCTAGCTCACGAGGTTTTAAAATATTCCAAAACCTGACATTCATCATAATTTACGTCCTATCCCTACAGCATCTTTGTACAGATTTAAAAATGTAAATGATATGAGACCTTACCAAACCATTAAGATGTTTACAGCTTTACTACTTATTAGCCTGGGAGTAAATGCTCAATCTTATCAATTAAATAATCGGGCTTCAACTTTATTTATTAATGGGACCTCCAATATCCATGACTGGACGATCGAAGCTGAAAATACCAGCGGACTTCTAATTACTGAATTTGACGATGGTTCACTGGAGGATATAGAACAACTCGAATTAAATGTGATCGCAGAAAGCCTGGTAAGTGGAAAAAGCGGAATGGATAAGAACACCTACAAGGCTTTAAACACTAATAAGTTTAAGGAAATCAACTTTAAACTGAAAAAGGTAGATCATATAGAAAAGCTCTCAAATAACACATATAACGTAAAGGCTACTGGAAACCTGATGATCGCTGGCTCTAAGAAGGACATCCAGCTACAGTTTTCTTTAAAAGCCGACTCTAATAAGTTGCTATTAAGTGGCCTTCACGAAATCAATATGACAAATTTCGGGATTGAAGCACCAACTGCCATGTTCGGGACCATTAAGACCGGCGATAAAGTGACCATAAAATTTGAAACTCAATTTAATAAGTAGACCTAACCTTAATCATTAGAAATCATGAAAAATTCAATTAAATATCTCGTAATACTGCTCGTAGCCACTTTTGGACTACAAATGCAGGCCCAGGATAATAGTTTCTTCAAAAAATCACTTTTTGACCGTGACTTTGAGAACTTCAGGCATCCAGATCAAAGAGGAATTAATGACTTTGAAGCTGCGAAAGATACCCTCACCAGTTTTGATGGGATCAATGTAAGAGTAGGTGGAGCTTTTGCACTACAATTTCAGGAAATAGATCATGAAAACTCTGGAAACGAAGCGACACCTGCATTACAGGATATAGGAGGAAATTTTAACCTGGCAACTGCCAACCTGGATTTTGATGTACGACTGTATGATGGAGTGCAATTGCACTTAAGAACTTATCTCTCTTCTCAAAATCATGAAGATACCTGGGTGAAAGGTGGATACCTTCAAATAGACAAGCTGGACTTTATTAGCGAAGGTTTTGCTGAAGACCTTATGAAGCACATGAGAATTAAAATAGGTCACATGGAGAATAACTACGGGGATGCTCATTTTAGACGGTCTGATAACGCAATGGCGCTTTACAACCCGTTTGTTGGTAACTACTTGATGGATAGTTTTACTACAGAGGTTGGTGCTGAGGTGTACTATTTTGACAAAGGATTTTTGGCCATGGTAGGTGCTACCAATGGTAAACTTAACCAATCTGTGACCAATCCAGAAAATACGAGCCCATCTCTACTTGCTAAAGTTGGTTATGACAGCTATTTAAAAGAAGACCTGAGGTTTAGATTAACAGGTTCTGTATACCATACCAACCAGACTGCCAGTGCTTACTTATATAGTGGTGACCGCGCAGGATCACGTTACTACAACATATTTACAGATGTAAATGGCGCGGGAGACGGTTTTAGAGCTGCCCGGGTAAACCCAAACCTTAAAAATGAATTGACCTCTTTTATGATCAACCCATTTGTAAAATATGGCGGACTCGAATTCTTCGGGATCTACGAAAGAGCTACCGGGAAAGCAGCTGAAGAAAGCGATACTAGAGCATGGAATCAATATGCCGGAGAACTGCTATACAGGTTTGGTAATAAAGAGCAACTCTATGTTGGAGGAAGATACAATTATGTGGATGGAGAATTAGCCACTGGAGAAAATGTAAGTGTAGATAGATTTAACCTTGGTGCCGGCTGGTTTATGACTAAAAATATCCTGGCGAAGATCGAATACATGAACCAGACTTACGACGACTATCCGGTATTTGATGTTCATAACGATGGTGATGCTCATGGAATCGTATTCGAAGCCGTGATTAGTTTCTAGCATTGCTATAGTGATTTCGGGTAGTAAACTAAAGTTCATCTTAAGATTTTAGTCTACTGCCCGAAATTTTTTATAAACCCCCTAATTGGCAAATCATGATACGTTCTTACATAATGGGTCTAGCATTAATGATCTCCAGCAACCTTATGGTAGCACAGGATTCCTATAGAAATGAGATCATCTCGATCCAACCTCATAGCGAATTGATCATTGCTGGTAGTACTAACGTTAATAAGTTTGATTGTACGTTTGATATCGAACTCATATCCTCTCCAATAGCGATCGCTTACCAGAGGAAAGAGGATCTTGTAAAGCTCAAGGATCTCAAGCTTTCCTTACGAACCAGTGGCTTTGATTGCGGTAATAAACGCATGAATGCAGATTTTCAGGATCTACTCATGTCCCATAAATATCCTGCAATAGAGATCGAAGTGAAACAACTGGAGCTTATCGCAGGAGACTATCAAAAAGCCTTCCTCCAGGTAACAATGGCTGGAAAAAGTAAACAGTATGAGCTACCGGTCCTGGTGAAAGATGACTTTTATAAAGGGAAACTTAGATTGAACATTAGAGACTTTGGACTGGAGCCACCACGCAAAGCACTTGGTCTAATTGAAGTGAATGAAATAATAAAAGTACAATTCGATCTTAAAGTTGCTCGCTAGAATAAGTCTGTGATTTTTATTAAATTCTGAAATTAAATAACATAGTATGCATCATCTCAAAGTAGTTTCAGCTCTGGAAGCTGTAGAACCTGTAAAAAGCAACCAAAGGATTTTTATCCAGGGCGCCGCCATGACACCTAATGTACTCATAGATGCTCTTTGCCATCGTTACCAGGATCTCAAAAACGTAGAGATCATACAAATCCATACTGAAGGGAAAGCACTTTATACAGAAGCTCCGTACCATGACTCCTTTAAAACCAATAGTTGTTTTGTAGGTGGAAATGTAAGGAAAGCGGTCAATTCAAATTATGGGGCGTACATTCCAATTTTTCTAAGTGAGATCCATGTACTCTTCCGAAGAAATATATTACCGTTGGATTTTGCTTTTATCCAGGTATCTCCACCAGATAAGCACGGGTATTGTTCCCTGGGAGTTTCAGTAGACATCACGCTGCCCGCCATCCAAAACGCAAAAAAGGTCATTGCTCAGGTTAACCCTCAGGTACCAAGAACTCATGGTGATGGTATTATTCACATGAGCCAGATAGATGCTGTTGTAGAGGTAGACCAGCCAATACATGCTGCTCATTTAGCAACTCCTACAGAGATAGAAAAAAAGATAGGAAGCCATGTAGCGGGTCTGGTAGAAGATGGGGCTACCCTGCAAATGGGTATTGGTGGTATTCCCAATGTGGTGCTTAGCAATCTTACCAATCATAAAAGACTGGGGATTCATACCGAAATGTTCTCTGATGGAATTCTACCTTTAATTGAAAAAGGTGTGATCACTGGCGAAGAAAAAGAGATTAAAACCGGCAAACTGGTTACCTGTTTTGCGGTTGGTTCCCCGAAGTTATATGATTTCGTAGATGATAATCCACTGGTGCATTTTAAGGAAGCTGCTTACACCAATGATACGGCCATCATTAGAAGGAATCCAAAGGTGACCGCGATCAACTCGGCGATAGAAATTGACCTAACAGGCCAGGTTTGTGCAGATACCATCGGGAAAATACAATATTCTGGAGTGGGTGGACAAATGGACTTTATAAGAGGCGCTTCATTATCTCATGGAGGAAAAGCGATTTTTGCGATGCCCTCTGTAACCAGAAATGGAGTTTCCAAGATCGTTCCGTATCTAAAAGAAGGTGCCGGAGTGACCACCACCCGTGCTCATGTACATTACATTGCTACTGAATATGGAGTGGTTGATCTTTTCGGAAAGAATCTAAAACAACGAGCCGAGGCATTGATCTCGATAGCACATCCAGATCACCAGGATGAATTAGCAAAACAGGCTTTTGAGCGGTTGAACGCCTAAAGCTTAATTAATTTTTATACCGAAAGCGGAACGAATTTATACTGAAAGCGTTCCGTTTCTTATTTTATATCTGTTTATAACTGAAGATCAATTACTTCAGAAATAATATTTCAGGGATAGAAGAGCTGTTTAATGACTGTGGTCATATTTTAGAAGAATGCCTGAGGCTATTTTTACACCATCATTAAAACTAGAAATCATGACTTTTTATCAAAAACAACTTTCAGAATTTACAAGAGATTTTTACGCAGGAGCATCTACAGGGATTATCGTTTCAAGTTGTCTTGGATCTATTGCAGCCATGCTTATACTAATGAATGGTCACGCACTGGCAGATATGATCCAGCTTGGAATGATCGTAGTGGCCTGTATGTGGTACAATGCTTCAGTCCTGGCACAGTTAAAAGCAAAATTCGTTTTTAATTCTTTAATTATTAGCATATTAATGAGTACTACCTTCATTCTTATCAATATCTTTCAGTAGATGCAGAAAGATGTAAAGAATCGTGAGGATATTTATAAACTGGTACTGGAATTTTACAGAAAAGTTCGAGAGAATGAGGAAATAGGTTACTTTTTCAATACGACCATCCAGGATTGGGAATCGCACCTGGAAAAGATCACAGATTTTTGGGAAAGTAACCTCTTTTTTACCGGTAGTTTTCAAGGAAATCCTGCTATTGCCCACGTAAAAGTTGACATGGCACATCAACATACCATTACCGAATATCACTTTGGTATCTGGCTCAACCTCTGGTTCCAAACTATAGATAAGCTTTTTAAAGGAGAAATGGCCTCCCGCCTTAAAAATAATGCTCGCAAGATGTCTACACACCTATTCCTTAGGATCTACCAGGGCAGACATTTAAAAAATTAAATATCTAATTTTTTATCTTAAAGGCTGGATTATTCAGTTCCTGCTGAGTCTATCGGCTTCATTCTTTTATACGCTGTGTAGAATACTAAGCAATTTGAAGCAGATTCATCAAGAAATGACTTTAGAAGTTTTAACCGTGGTACACGAAAATAGGGATCTCCACATTCATCTCTGACGAAAATCCATGCCTGGAATGAAGCAGTCTATCACAGATGCTCAAATTTTTCCCAACCACGAATATAATATGAAACTGTCTCTGAATTTCTCTGAATAGATCACGGGTAAATGGAACAGGAGTTTTAAAAGGAATATCCCTGTTATCCTCATTTGGATATTTAATATCCCCATCTTTAATCTCAAGCAGTGTAAATTGAGAAGATTGTAAGAATTGAAGTTTGTCCAGAATATTGTTCTGTTCCTGCACTGCTAAGACTGCGGGGTCTACTGGAAAAACCGTCTTTTCAGGTTTCTCATACGTACATCCTCCAGGTACGGCAATAATGTTGCACTTAATCTTTCTAACTACCTCATAGGCATGATCCCCAAGAATTGGATGGGCATGCTCATTCTGGCTTACTGCGCCAATAAAGATCAAGTCAATCTTCTTATCTATGAGTGCTTTTCTAATAGCACCTATAAGATTTTCTGAAGACAGAATAAGATCGAATTTATGCAATTTTGGTTTAGAATACTCGCCAAGAGAATCCACGGTGCTCTGTAGCGCATCGAGCGTGGAAACCAATTCCTTTTCCAGGCCTTTACTAGCAGATCTCTCAAAATTAAAGTTATGAATATTCAGAATATGAAAATTCACTTCCTTATCATGAAGGAAATCTACCGCATATTTACCTGCATTGGTCGAGGTTTCTGAAAAATCGGTTAGTATTAGAACATTCATCTATCTTCACTTAATACAGCGAAATTAGGCGAAGTCCTTCTGCAAAAAAATGATTAAAATCAGTTCTTACAAATTTAATGAGCTAGTGATCATTTTACCATTTTCAATGCCTGTGAATCCAGTAATTTTATATTCCTACCCTCGATCTCAATAAGTCCTTCTTTTTTAAATTCTGAAAGAGTTCTTATTAAACTTTCCGGAGCCATTCCTGCAACTCCAGCCAGGTCTGCTCTTGAAATTCTGATACTTTTCAGCGGATGTTTTTCGATCCTTTCAGCAAATAAAAGAATAGTGTTGGCCGTTTTCTTTCTTACTGAGCCGTAGGCCATATCCATTAATTGCTTTTTTAGCTCAGACAGGTTGTTGTTCAAAACCTCAACCAGTTGCATCGTGATCCTGGGGTTTCCAGCAAGGATCTTTTGAAATTCCTCTCTCGAAACCGTATACAACTGAGTCTCTTCCATAGCGGTGGCATAATCTTCATAGGATGACTGAGGATCATTTGCGTGGTTTCCGAAAAAATCATCTTCCTTATACAGCTCGGTGATCAACTCCTTTCCCTGGTTATCCAGGCGATGAGCCTTTACAATCCCACGTTTAACGAGATAGAAATAATTCGCGTGTTTATCTTTCTCATAAATGGTTTCTCCCTTTTTAAAATACTGGAGTTCCTGTTTTGAGAATAGCTCCCTGAGATCGTTCAGGTCCTTCAGCTTCTCCTCATCCTCAGGGGTTTCCTCTTTGATATAAGATTTTAGAATTGCCACTTTTGCGAGCCTGCTTTCAATAGCACTTAACAACTCTTCTTCTTCAAAAGGTTTGGTCAAATAATCATCTGCGCCCAGGTCCATTCCTTTGCGAATATCCTTATGTTCGGTTTTTGCTGAAAGAAATATAAATGGAATATTTAGAGTTGAAGGATTTTTACTGAGAGCTTCTAAAACTCCATAACCGTCGATCTCTGGCATCATGATATCACAAATAATGATATCAGGAATTTCCTGCTGCGCGGTCTCGATTCCAAGTTTTCCATTAGACGCGGTGATCACATCGTAATTGGAAAGTTCTAGCAATTCTGCCGTATTTTCCCGCACTGTGACATCATCCTCTATTAGCAACAATTTTTTCATAAGTCGGCTTAAAATTTTATCAGGTTAGGACTTATCCATAGGAACTTCTATGGTAAAAGTGGTTCCTTTATTTTCTTCGCTTTCAAACTGGATCGTTCCTCCCAGGTTTTCAAGATGAGTTTTCGCAATGTTCAATCCAATTCCTGTTCCCTGGTCCAGCAAAGCATTTTCTGCTCTAAAATATCGCTCAAAAATATGTTTTTGATCTTTCTTCGGAATCCCTCTCCCCTGATCTTTAATTTTGAAAACGATTAGATCATCATGGAAATCTACCATGAATTGAATGGAAGTATTTTCAGGAGAATATTTGATCGCGTTGCCTAATAGATTGGAAAGAATCAATTCAAGGATCTTTTCATCCATAAAAAGCTCTACATCTTCGATATCTTTTGGGTAAGAGATCTCCTGACCATCCTTGAGGGTAATATTTGCATTGTAAATGACTTCGTTAATAAGTCGCTTTAACCTGAATTTTGAAAATTTGTACTGTCCTCTTCCGCTGTCCAGACGTTCAATGGAAAGGAAATCATTCAGAATATTATTGAGGTAATGAACCTTATTCCTAATGGTCACGAGATGCTTCTCGCGCTTAGGCTGTTGTTCTTCTTTGGTATATTTTTCAGCAAGAGTAGCAGAAGTGAGGATTCCGCTCAAGGGAGTTTTAAATTCGTGAGATACCAGTGAAAGGAACTTGGTTTTTAGTTCATTAAGCTCTTTTTCTTTCTGAAGAGCATCTTTGATCTTTTCTTCAGCTTCTTTTCTACGATTGATCTCTTCGCCAAGTTCGACGTTCAGGTTTTTAAGATCTTCTACACTTTCACTTAGTTCCCGGGTTCTAAGTTCAATTTTCTCTTCCAGCTCAGTATTTAGCTCTCTAATTTGCCTTTGGGTCTCCTTACGGATCGTGATATCGATAATTAGCGACATCACATACTTTTCACCATCGATCTCAAATGGATTAAGACCTGCTTCCACAGGAAATAGTGAACCATCCTTTCGTACACCATAAAGATCACGGCCATGACCCATCTGGCGTTTTTCACTATTATCAATAAACTGATCTACGTGTTTATGATGCACATGATGGTAGTCTTTGGGTACCAGACGATCAAGATGTTGACTCAATAATTCCCCTTGCTTATAACCAAACATTTCTTCAGCAGCAAGATTAGCTGCAACTACGATCTGCCTAGAGTCGACTACAATGATACCTTCAGAAGCTGCCTGGAACAGTAAATTAAGAATGTTCTTATTATCGAAAAAGTTTTCCTGCAAAGTGGGTTTCGTTTAAGATCACTAAGTTAAAATCTTTTTTATGATCCCCCATAAACTTGAGGCCTTATTCGTCTAGACCTGGAGTATGATCCTGATATCCATCCTTGAATGTTTTGCTGGTTTTATAATCATCGGTAAGGACTTTATAAACTGTAATGAGAAACAGTGCCTGACCTGCGATCATGAGGTAAAAAACCGGTGCGAAACCAGTTCCTGTAGAAGCCAGTATGGTGAGAAGCAATAGCATCACACTGGTAATGATCAAAAAAGTTATTCCTGTAATTTTCATTGTTTTCTATTTAATTTACAGAAAATTAGAAGGAACGATTCATAATATTTATCTAAAATAGTTGAAGATAGATCAATATTTTCATGATTTCTGTCATATTTTTTCACGCATGTATCTTTTAGCTTTACGTATCGACCAAAAATTGTGATATTATGCTCAACCAGATACACTATGTGAAAATTCCTGAAAGTCCCGCACTGAGCAACTTTACGAACCGGAAATTAGATCTGCTTCGTCGAAGATATGATACCATACAGAATTTGCATGTTCATTTTAAGCTGGAAAACACCAGGCAGGGAAATGCTAAAGTTTGCGCGATAGAATGCACAACTCCGGGCTTCAGGATTCATGCCAGCGCTACCAGGGAATATTTTGAACACGCATTAAAGACGGCTATGAACGAGTTGATAAAACAGCTTGAAAAGAGAAATGCCGTATTACAGATTGTCTAATTAAAAGCTAAGTATCATGAAAACTATATTCGTACCCGTAGACTTTTCAAAATATTCTGAAAACGCCCTCGAAGTGGCCGCCGACTTGGCGAAAAAACATGGTTCCCGGATCATTCTCGCACATATGCTTGAAATAGCTAACTCCTACCTCACCAAGGATCAACAGCAGGAAGTATTTAACGTGATGTATTATATAAAGATCGCAGACCAGCATTTCAAAGAACTTCGGAAGAAGGAATACCTTAAAGGGATTGAAGTAGTGGAAGTGATGAAGCCCTATCGAATTTTCTCTGAAATTAATACCATCGCTGCGGAACATGATAGCGATTTAATCGTGATGGGATCTCATGGAGCGACGGGTATAAAAGAGGTTTTTATCGGTTCCAATACCGAAAAAGTGGTGCGCACAGCAGATATTCCCGTACTCGTTATCAAGGAAAGAAGTCCAGACTTCCATATTGATAAAGCAGTGTTCGTAACCGATTTTGATGATAGCAACCAGGATACTTTTAAAAAGGCCAGGAAGTTCTTTAGTTATTTTGACGTTGAGCCTAAGTTGCTATATATTAATATTCCTGAAAAATTTATGAGCACAGCCGAAATAAAACGTAACGCACATAATTTTATGAGTACTGCAGGTATTGATCCTTCAGACTTCGACAAACACGTAGTATTTTATGCTGATTATACCGCTGAAAGAGGTGTCTTCAATTATTGTGAAGAAGCGAAAATTGATGCTATCGCTATTTCAACGCATGGTAGAAAAGGTCTGGGGCATTTCTTCTATGGCAGTGTAGGAGAAGATGTTGCAAATCATGCTAATGTTCCAGTCATCACCTTTAAGATCTGAAAAATGAAGAAGGGAGCTACAAGTTATTGGCTCCCTTTTTTATTCTGAAACTAGAATATACTAGAAAGAATTCAGTGCTATGTTCACCATATCGCTGAGTTTTTGCTCTCTCATTTCTGCGGAAATTTCTTCAGTAGTTACCAGTGAATCAGAAATAGTTAAAATGGATAATGCTTTCACTCCAAATTTGGCAGCCAGCGTGTATATTGCCGCAGTTTCCATTTCAGCACAAAGCACTCCATAATTAGCCCATTGTTTAAAATAATCAGGGTTCTCATCATAAAAGAAGTCAGATGAGAGAACGTTACCGGCATGAAACGTAATAGTGCTTTTTTCCGCAAAATTTATGGCCTTTAGTAAAAGGTCGATATTGGCGGTTGGAGCAAAGTCGGCACTACCAAATACAGCTCTGTTCAAGGAAGAATTTGTAGAAGCCGACATGGCGATCACAATATCCATCAATTTTAGCTCTGGCTGGAAAGCACCGGCGCTACCAACCCGGATAAGGTTTTGAACCTTATAGGTCTCCAGCAATTCCTGACAATAAATGAGCGTAGATGGAATGCCCATTCCCGTTCCCTGTACCGACACCCTTTTTCCCCGGTAAGTTCCTGTAAAGCCCAGCATCCCCCGAATATTATTATAGCAAAAACTATCTTCGAGAAAGGTTTCAGCGATCCACTTTGCCCGTAAAGGATCCCCGGGAAGTAAGACCGTTTCGGATATATCACCTTTTTTCGCTTCTAAATGTATACTCATTTTGTTTGTATTGCTTTAGTTTCTGATGTGATTCAGAGATCGATCAATTCCTCTTTTTAGTAATCTATGTTGTAAAAACTGTCGAATAGTGGAATAAAAGTATCGCTTAATATCTATACTGTCATTGAAAATAATTTCGCATCAGGTTTTTTCCTGATTAACCTGAGATCAAAAGCCATACACACATTTCTAACAAATGGCCTTCCTTTCTCGGTAACAATGATATAATTTGAATCTCTTTCTATGAGTCCGTCATCTGCCATCTCCTGTAAACTAATAAGGACATCAGGTAATTCCTGGAAAGTTTGATCTGCCGTATACCAGGAAGTTTTCAGTTTACACATTATATTGAGAACATGTTTTCTAATAATCAGATCTTCTTCGTTTAAAATATGTCCTCTTAATAAAGGGAGCATCCCATTATTCACCAGATTTTGATATTCTTCCACACCCTTAACATTCTGGGCGAAACCATACCAGCTATCACTAATCGCAGAAACACCAAGCCCTAACATAGCCTGAGTTTTCGAAGCCGTGTAGCCCATAAAATTTCTATGAAGCGTTTTATTATCTAATGCCATACTGAGAGTATCAGATTTGAGGGCGAAGTGATCCATCCCAATTTCCACATAACCGGCATTTAATAACATTTGTTTACCAGTTTCATACTGCACGCGTTTTTCAGCCGCTGTTGGAACATCCTTCTCGTTAAAACCTCTCTGCCCGCTACCTTTGATCCATGGAACATGGGCGTAACTATAAAATGCGATCCTGTCTGGCATAAGATCAAGGGTACGTTGCATGGTATAAATGATATCGTTTCTGGTCTGAAATGGCAATCCAAAGATAATATCATGACCTACTGAAGTAAATCCAGCTTCCCTTGCATTTTGCGTTGCAAGTAGGACATTTTCATACGACTGAACTCTATGAATAGCTTTCTGTACTTCTGGGTTATAATCCTGAACTCCATAGCTTACCCGGGTAAATCCAAACTTTGCAAACAGCTCGAGATGTTCCCTACTGGTATTATTGGGATGCCCTTCAAAACTAAATTCGGAAGCTTTAGATCTTTTAGCGCGTTTAAATATTCCTTCCAGTAGATAGCCCAGGTTTTCAGCAGAAAAGAAAGTGGGAGTTCCTCCCCCCAGGTGCAGTTCCCTGATGACCGGTTTTTCCGGAAATAAAGTACAGTACATCTCCCATTCTTTTAGAACCGAATTGATATAGGGAACCTCCATTCCATGGTTTTTTGTAATTCTTTTGTTACAACCACAAAAAGTGCAAAGACTTTCACAGAATGGCAGATGTATGTAAAGACTTATACCTTCAGAAGAATTCGATTCTCTAAAACTTTGAAGTAGCGATGATTTCCAGGCACTTTCTGAAAAGCTGTCCTGATCCCAGTAAGGCACGGTTGGATAGCTGGTATACCTTGGACCCTGGATATTATACTTCTGAACTAAGGCTGAATGAGTCATAGTAAAATTTTGAATTCAAAACTATGAACAGGTTCAAAAAGGAAATATGACAACCGTCAGCTAAGAGGAAATCTTCTCTTCTGAAGTAACTTCAGAATCAATGAAAAATCGAGTCATCATAGTAAAAAGGTTTAGCAACTAAAGTGTTGAAATATAATAGGATACGAAAAGTTCTATAGCACTAAAATGCTTGTAGTTCTAAAATAGAATAGCACCTAATACTAAAAATCCTGCACGATTATATGCAGGATTTAAAACTTTAATATATCTGAACTTGACTATTTAGCCTGAATCAATTGATAAGCTTCTCTAACCTGGCCTTTGATCATTTCCGGCATCTGGCTTTGATCCAGTTTTTCGAATTGCTCAAGATCAAGGTCGGGACCTACCAGATATTGATACTTACGATCTTCGTTTACTAGTATAGACACAATAGCAAAATGATCTCTTTGGGAGGTATTTATGGCTACCTGATCTGGAATTACTTCAAATTCTATATTGAAATTTTGAAGGTTTTCATCGATCTCTGTTTTATCCATATTAAGATAAAGATCGTCCAGGATCTTCTGGCCACTATTATATTCAACTATTTCGCCATTATCATTTTTTAATTTCATATTCTCCATTTCTTCTAAGTTTATGAAAGCTAAGATATCATCACTTTCAGATTTTTTTCAAAAATAAAAACCAAAACCCTGGTAAAATTATCTAAAAGTTGGTTCTGGAATTGCTCTAAACGTATATCAGAGCTTTTCACCGACTTTTCTACTACTATGGAGTATGTAAACAACCTCAAGCGTTGAATTGCAGTGCTGAAAGAGTTTGAGATAATAGATTTTATAGAAAACCTTGTCCAAATAATATGATTATAGACTAATTAGAGAGAAAAGGTTTATTTATATTAAAAGACAGGTATGATCTATCCTCGCCAGAGTAAGTCATTTATCTCCTCCTGGGAAACAATGGAATTCGCTCCAGCTTTAGAAGCTACCAATCCCGCTAGAGCACAAGCAAAATCTAAGGCCAAATTGGGTCTTTTTCCTTGAATTAATTGGGATATGTAACCCGCTAGAAAAGAGTCTCCCGCACCAACGGTATCTTTTACTTTTACCAAAAAACCCGTGTTATGATAGAATTTTCCATCGTAAAATAAAGTTACACCACATGCTCCCAGGGTAACGCAAATATGATCTGTTTGAGTATGTTCAGAAACCAATTTGAGCATATCTGTCACTGAGGTGGCACTATCACCTTTCAAATAATTGCAAACCTCTTCAAGCTCATCTCGGTTAAGCTTGATGAAGTCGGCATAGGACATTAAATCAACTAAAGTGGCCATATCATAATGTGGCTTTCGCAGGTTTACATCCAGCACCTTATAATTGGCTGCTTCGAGAAGTTCAAATAAGGTTTTTCGAGAAACTTCATTTCTATTTACCAGACTTCCGTAAATGAAATAATCAGCATCTGAGACCTTTTTCTTTAACACCTGGGTAGGTTCAATGAAATCCCAGGCTGCTGGAAACCTGATGTCATAGGACGCATTCCCATTCGTATCTACATCGACGTTTACAACACCCGTTTCGCAATTCTTATCTTCCTGGATAATATGACTTTGTCCGTTCTCTCTCAAAAATTCTACAAGTTTTTCTCCATATTGATCATTACCAACTTTACTGATTATCGTTGAATCTACTTTCAGGGAATTCAGCCTTAAAGCCACATTTAAGGGTGCTCCTCCAATTTTTTCTCCTGTAGGCAGTAAGTCCCAAAGGACTTCTCCAAAACAAACTACATTTTTAGACATAATCTACCTTAAAAGTTATTCAACGTATTTCCAGTCAATTGCATTCATTTGCCAGATAGTTAAACTCTTTATCTTTTTATTGTCTGGACTTATTATCTTCAAACCTTCTGCATCTTCCTTTTGAAAATAAATTCTATCAGTGATAGAAACTTTATCGTTAATATAAATTTCAACCATAGAGCGATCCAGGAATACACGAATATTTAGTTCCGAAATATCATCACCAACGGGTGCTTTCAAAGCTTTAAAAGCGCGCTCGGGATTTTCCTGCTTTTTATCAAAAACAACAGACTTTGTATCGGGATCGTAATAGATCATAGCTTTGGTATAACCATCACTGGTACGGCGTACTTCTATGCCCTGCTTAGAATCTGAAGCTTCAAGATTCATTTCAATTTCAAACTGATCTCCTTTTACCTCAATAAGCTTAGCGTTAAGGGTTTCTATGCTACAATCATCGCAGGATACCAGTTCCTCTCCTCTTAAACTTTTAATTTCTTCAATAGGAGCAAATCTTAGTTCGTTGGAGTCATTTAACCATAACTCTATGGGCAGTCCGGCATTATGTGCCCATCCCATATTATATGTATCTAAGTTTCCATATTTCCCCTGTGCGATGGAGAATACAATAGTTCTTCCAGTTTTTGGATCAACAAATCCGCTGGGACCTGTAAAACCAAAATCTCCATAATCCATTAATTTCGGTTCAGGATCATCCGGTACAAATTGCTTTTTATCCTGATCGAATTCTCCTATCCAATAGAAGACCTCTACATCAGCTTCATTTCTAAGTGGTAGGACGAGGAGTGCATACTTTTCTGTCTTAGAACCGTCTTCTCGGCTCAAAGGAAGAAATATTGGTAACTCCCATACACCTCCCAGAAAAGGATACTTTTCAATATCTGAAATATAAAATGGCTTCACATAACTCCAATTTATAGCATCTTCAGACTCAAATAAAGGAGCGCTTCCTCCTTTTCCCTCGATCCCGGAACCAACAATCATATAATATTTATCTTCGATCTGGAAAACAAAAGGATCACGAAATTCATTTTTTTTGTATTCGTCAGGTTTGTCGACTATAATATTCGTTTTCTCCCATGCCTGAAGGTTTTTATCTGTAGTATCCAATGGGATCGCAATGGATGTATATTGATTCTGATCCTTAGATAGATTGCCTGCGGTATAAAATAACATAGGTGTGTTATTGGGTCCTACATAGGCAGAACCAGACCAGATACCATCAGGTGCGATGAGACCCTTTTCGGGAGCTAAAGCAATTTTAATATGTTTCCAGTTAATCATATCATCACTAACCCAATGTCCCCAATGAATTTGCCCCCAATAAGGTCCAAATGGATTATGCTGGTAGAACAAATGATACTTGCCATTGTAATACATGGGCGCATGTGGTTCATTCATCCAGTGAGCCGGAGCTGTAGCATGATAGGCTGGTTTAAAGCGCTCGCCAGAATACTTTGAATAATCCAGTCGCAAAGCTTTCTCCAGATCCGTGTTTCTTAATCTGGTTAATTTGCTTCGATCAATATTATCAGGTTCTGCCAAGCTAGATATTTCCACCTCGTCGAGCAATCCACTGATCATATTAAATTTAAATTTTTCACTAAATCCACCTGCATCTGAATTTCGACCTATCCTCAAATTCAGCTTTTTTTTATAAAAATCCTGAAAGTTTATTTTAAACGACTCTTCCAGAATAGCTTTATCATTTATTCTAAGCTTTACCTCATGTCCGTTTTTAATTAACGAAACATAATTCCAACTATTTTTGTCTAAAAATGAATTCTCATTTGTTATTCTTTCAGAAGTTGCACCTTGCTGAATCTCTACAGCTAACTGGCCATGCTTAAGCATTCCTATTCTAAAAGCGGTAGTATCCTCATGGCTATAGAAATCAAGAATTGATGAAAGTTTATTTCCGATAGCACTGTCAAATGCTCTTGGTGCAATCCAAAAACTAATTGCAAAGTCATTTTTTAATTCAACTTCTTTTATCTCAAGATAAGTGGAATAACCGTCAAAGAGCAGACTACCATTTTTAACCCCTTGCTCTTTCCATAGGTATTGAGGTTTTACCTCATGCATAGAATAAGAGGAATTGAAAAGTTGGACCTGATGATCCTCCTGAAATTCTTCCCACCATTCACTCCCGTCAAAACTCAAGGCAAGTTGAGTCTCTTGCGATCTTCCATACACCGTGAAAAGAGAAATTATACAAAATAAGAAAGCTGATCTAAACATAAGAATAATTAAAAACTGGCTAAAGGAATTAAAGACCTTCAGCCAGTAAGTGGCTAATTTCTATAAAGTAGATAGGTAGTCAATCGAGTTCTTATACATTCCTTCTATATTATCTCGATATTCGTTTGTACGGCCATCATTCATATTCCACTCAATACCTCCAATACCTATAGCGATAATAGTACCACTATAAGGTGATTTTGGTTGAAATTCTATAATCCCTGGACAACATTCATCTGCAACACCGCCCCAAACAGCAAGAACAACTCCATTATATAATCTTTCAAACTCTCCAAATTGTCCTAATTGATGTCCTGCGGCTAAAAGAGGAGAAGCATCCCATAGATTATTATGGTCTTCTCTATATCCAGCATCGATAACTGGGATGAATCCATTTTCATCAAATTCAATAAGCCCAGGATTAAAGGAATAAATGGGGTGATTAAGCTTTGAGTTTGCGAAATTCACTCCGCCATCAATTGTCCAGGTATCAGGAGAGTCAAACCCTTCCCCATTACCTTGAATGGTTTGCATGCCGCTTTTATCCCTACCGATCGTCTCAGCAAAGCTAGTGGCCATACCGCCTAAAAGCATCTTACCACCTTCAACTACATATTGTATGAAAGCAGATTTACTATTACCTTCTGTAAATACTGCAGGAAGTTCTGAGGAGCCAACCTGGTCGTAATAAAAAACTACTACATTAAATTCTTCCAGCTCATCATAAGTGACTTCTGAAGCATTTATATATTCAAAGTCTTCAGGATAAGTCTCATTTACCCATTGAGCCGCAGCGACAATATCATCATCAGCATTAGCAATTAATTCGTCGTAACTTTCGGCCGCTCCAAGAAATCCTATTTTACTAGGTAGTACTCTTGTAATTAACTGATAATTACGCGTCGAATTTCCATAGATCGCAGAAATTTCCTGTCGCTGTGAAAGATCTAAAACTGTACCGCTTGGGGGATCAATCTGGACGCCATCAGGAGCTTCTATTTCCAATTCTACATTTGTAACATCGGTTCGGGGTGGAAGCACCAGGTTTATTGTACTCTGTAGATTATTTACAGTTGCTTTGGTTCCGTTTCCTGATAGTTCAGTGACTATATTGAGCACGGGATCTAAGTCCTCATCAAAATTTTCTCTTTCGTCACATGATACAAACATGGTTATGGAAAGGAAACAAAGAATATAATATTCAAACTTCTTTATCATAGTGCGTGATTTTTAATCTTCTAAATTATATAGGTAGTCTAAAATATTACCGGTAAATGTTTCAATATTGGACTGGTAATCGTTTACAGTTCCATTAGAATCCCACTCATATCCAACAATAGTATTCTGGATACTAAAAATAGAACCTTTAAAATCTGTGGAAATTTGATCATCGAACATTTCATGGTTATTAATATCAGTTCTGTTCCATAAAACTGCTCCATATCCGAAGGCATCTCCAATATGTCTCAGCGTTCCAAATTTTGTTGCAGCTAGAGTTTGTTCAAATGTTGTTGCCGCATCTTGTCCACAACAACTTGGATCTAGAATCCCGTCAAAATGTTGCCACCAGATCAAACGTACTTCTCGTGTTGCTGAATTTTGAAGCGCCAGGTACTCTCCATTTTCAAAACTTAATCCTTCAAATACCGGATGTCCCTGTCTATCCAGCGAATTATTGGTAGGACGCATCCCAAGCCCCCAAATATCGTCTGCTGGTTTTCCTGTATCAACACAACCTCCAGATTCAGCACATCCAAATTCCGAGTAAACATAATTTCCTGGCTCTCTAGGAGCTGAAAAGTCCGCTGGAACACGATCTAAAGAGAAAATCAAAGGATTTGCATCTCCGGCAATTAACATATCTCCTCCGTTCTGAACCCAGTTCTTCAATACCTGGGCTTTAGCTCCTTCAGGTCTTAAACTTGGAGGTAATAAAGTTGAAGCATTATCAGGAGTAGCGCTATAACCTAAATCTTCAGCGGGGGATAGATAATAAATCATGGCTACCTTGATTTCAGCCATGGTTTGTGGAGAAATCTCACTGAACTGGATATAATCAAAATCATCTCCATATGTATTTTGCATCCATGTAGCTGCAGCTTTAGCGTCATCATCAACAAGAGATTCTATATCCGCTTGCTCGCCTAAAAATGCATACTTAGTAGGATTTGCCTGTTGAGTCTCCACTGTCACGGTGTAAGTTTTAGTTACATTCTCTGTATTGGTAACTGTATATTCAACCGGTTCTGTAAAATCAGTTTCAACTTCTGATGCAGGATCTATAGATTGTCCTTCTGGCAGATCAATTATCGGACTAAGGTTAGTAAGATCTGTTCCTGCAGGCATGGAAACATAAATAGTGTTTTCCTCATTATCGATTACTCCCGAAGATTCTTCTATCGTAAATGAATTGATTTTTGGTCCTTCAATTTGATTTACGACTACAGTATATTCGCTAGCACTAAATCCGTCATTAGAAAGTACAGTATAAGTAACCGGGCTTGTAAAATTCCTGGAAACTCCAGAAGCCACATCAACACTAGTACCATCTGCAATCACAAAGTTAGGTGCGAGATTAGCAATATCACCATCCTGGCTTCCTATTTCTACATTGATAGTATTATTATCTTCATCAATTACACCTGTATTTTCGCCTATAGTAAAGCTTAGAATTTTTGGATCTCCAAATGCACCAACCATGGCTGTATATTCTCTATTCGCACCATTTTCAGCCATTGTTTGAAAAACTACCGGTCCACTCGAAAAATCGATAGTTGAACCAGATTCGGGCGTTACTGTTGTTCCTTCAGGAACGCTTAACATTACATTAATTGAGGAGAGATCTGTTCCTGCGGGTAAAGTCATCGTAATTGTTGCAGATGAATGTTCTATTTGAGCGAACTCTCCATTCACCTCGAAAGACCTAATTATCGCCTGAGCGAAATCTGGCACAACATCGTCAAAATTATCATCATCATCACTACAGGAATTCAGTAGGAAAAATGGTAATAAAAGTAACATACCAGCGGCATATCTTACTATATTTTTCAATGATTTCATTTTATAAAGTTTTAATTGATTTCGATTAGTTTTTAATATCCGGAACGTTGAGTATATGTTCCACCACTGGCATCTATTTCAACCTGCGGAATTGGTAAATAATACTCATGAGGTTCAAGATTGGCGCCTGTTAAATAAGGTCTTCTAACTTGTTCACTTGATACATATTGATCGATATAACTGTCTGCAATTCCCCATCTTACAAGATCAAAAAACCTGTGTCCTTCATTAGCAAGTTCCAATCTGCGTTCAAATCTAAGTGCCTGAATTGCCATTTCCTGAGACATGCCCATTGGATAAGTTTCTATAAGATAGTTAGCTGCATCTTCAGAAGGATTTTCAAAATCCTTGACATAAGGTGAATTTTTTGCTCTTGATCGAATCTGATTTATTATCTCAATACCTGTAGCTACATCACCAGTCTCTATTGAAGCCTCTGCTTTCCAAAGAAGTAAGTCTCCGTATTTAATCAACGGAAAATCTAAATTTCCTAAGGCCCATGGAAAACCGTTCGGGTTGGACGCCATACCATCAGAAGTGGGATAAATCATATTCTTCTTTCGAACATATAATCCGTAGGTGCCACTATCTCTACTCCAATTTTCCTGTTGTGCCATAGGTTCCCAATCCTTCCAGGTGATTCCAGGTCTCCCAATTGTATGATCAAGCCTTGGATCTACAAAATCTTGATCATCGACATTGCTGGAATTATAAGAGTTAAACAAAGGCAATCCGTTTTCTCCAACTTTATATGCATTGGCTAAATTCTGACTAGGTTTATGAAAGTCATCACCATTCAAATAAGGATGGTTAGGATTATCGCTAGGACTGTCAGGAGAATTTAAAAGATCTCCAAAATTTAAATTACCATATTGCGATCCGTCATTAATAGAAAACTGGATAGCGAAAATATTTTCAGGATTTCCATACCCTGGCTCTGAGTATAATCTTTCAATATCCTCTACAAGTCTATATTGACCTGAGTTAATTACTATATTAGTTTGATTTATTACCTCCTGCCATTCTTCCTGAAATAAATGAGCTTTGGCCAAATAAGATCTGGCTACCATTTCATTTACCCTTCCAAGATCAGGTTGCATTTCTGGTAATAGTTCAATTGCTCTGTTTAGATCACCTTCAATTTTTTCCCAGATAAAGGCTTCATCAAAGGTGTTGGGAATTTTGGTTAAATCAGTTACAGGTGTATTTTCATCATACCAAACTATTGAACCGAAATTCTTCATTGCTTCGAAGTAGAAATGAGCTCGAAGGGTATATAATTCACCTAATCTTACATCTCTATTTTCAAATTCACCATCATCCAGGTTAACCAAAAATCTAATTCCTGTATCCACTCTTTTTAGTCCAAAATAAATTGATCTCCAAAGATTATATACGTTGTCACTTGAAGGAAAAAGATTATGAGTTTCCATCTGATGCATTCCGCCACCTGGGTTGTCTCCGGTACCTCCCCCGCCTTTGTAAGCGTCTCCAGATCTAATATCTGATGTTGGCCAGTTCGAAGGAGCATGATCAAAAGGATACAAATCTCTAAATTCACCTGTATTATACCTATAATCCAAAGCACTATATGCTGCAATCACAAGTTCTTCAGGCTCTAAATTGTCCTCAGAAATCGTATTATATTCGGTTACGTTCAGATCATCCTCTGAAACACAGCCGACGATCAATGTTATTCCAAAAAGGAATAGTGCCATTATTGATTTGTTCATTGTTCTTTTCATAAGATGTTTTTAAAATTTTGTTGAAACTCCGAAAGTGATTGACTTTGTATGAGGGATACCATAACCGGCGACTCCGATACCTCCAGCCCCAAGACCGGATACTTCATAATCAAATCCAGTAAAAGAAGTAAAGTTTAATAAGTTCTGACCAGACATATATAGCCTTAATTCATTTAGACCAATACCCTCCGCCGTTTGCTGAGGAAATGTATACCCCACAGTAATGTTCTTCATTCTAAAATAAGATCCATCCTCAATAAAATAACTTGATGGTTGAGTTTCGTTATTTACATTACTAGTACTAAGTGCCGGAATATTGGAATTTGCATTCTCGGGTGACCAGGCATCTAAAGTATTTTCTCCAAAATTGAAGCTGAAGTAAGTGAAATCTCCCAGGTTTCTTTGTGTATTATACAAGTCATGTCCTTGTTTACCATCAAAATAGGCACTAAGATTGAAACCTTTATATCCCAAGTTTAAACTTACCCCATAGATAAAGTCTGGATGAGGATTCCCAATAATAGTCCTATCATCAGAGTTAATAACTCCATCATTATTTAAATCTCTATATCTTATTCTACCTAATCCCTTACCCGGTTGTTGAGCATGAACAGCGACCTCTTCAGGTGTTCTGAAAAGTCCATCTGCTATTAGACCGTAAAATGAGGCAATAGGATCTCCGGCTCTGGTGATCGATACTCCATTAAGAAGGAAATTATTATCTGTATCAAGTGACTCTACATTGTTCTCATATTTAGAGAAATTAAGATCAACGCCATAATACCAGTCACCTTCAGCCTTATTCTGATAACTCAAAACTGCTTCAAAACCGATATTGGAAACTTCTCCTGCATTGATAAATGGAGGTTGTGCTTCTCCATTAATAGACTGGGGAATAGGTTGTAGAAGTAAATCTGTGGTGCGTTTGTCAAAGAAATCTGTGCTAAGAGTAAGACGATTTCTTAAAAACCCAATATCAAATCCTACATTGGTTTGGGCTGTTTGTTCCCATTGAATATCCGGATTAGCTTGTCTTGCCTGCACAATACCTTCTGACACTCCAATACCATCTCCATCGATATCATAATTTAAGAATTCAATGGCATTTCCAATAGAGCTATTGTAAAAAGTACTTAGATATAGGAAATTGGGTATTTGGTCATTCCCGTTTATACCGTAAGATGCACGAAGCTTTAAATTGGAAATTAAATCAGAGTCTTCGAGAAAACTTTCGTTTGAAACATTCCACGCGAAAGATCCTGCTGGATAAATGGCAAATTTATTATTAGGACCGAATCTGGAGGATCCATCCCTTCTCATACTACCTGATAAAATGTATCTGTCGTCATATACATATTTCAGGGATCCAAAGAATGATTGTTTTCTGTATTGGATTTCATTTTCAATAGTCCTGAATTCTGCATCGCTTTGAATAATATAGGATGGGTATTCAGTGATATCAACTCCATTTGTTAATTCTACTGTGGATTCAAAGTCTTCTTTTGTAAACTCTACTCCTCCTAGTAAATTAAATCTATGTTTGTTTATTTCGAAATCATAGGTTAATAGATTTGTCCAGATCGTTCTTAAAGAATTGTTTCTATCCTTTGAAACAGTAATATTGTTAAACACACTTGGAATTCTACCAACCTGAACAAAAGGTTGAGTTCTGGTATCAAATGCAAACTCGGTATAATCGAAATTCAATGAAGTATCGAAAGTTAAACCATCTAGTATATCAATTTTCGCAAAAACATTTCCTAACAAACGATTATTTCGTTGTTCATTTTTTCTGTTGGACCAAAGATTAGCGAGAGAGTTTGCTTTATCCTGAATTGTGGGTGCTGTATAATCGCCGTCTACTGTATATACTGGTATAAGTGGATTCTGAAGAATAGCATTTTCAAACTCATTAGCCTGTACTTCATTAAAATTTGAATACAGGAAATTCTCACCTATTATTATTCTATCATCCCAGAAATCAAAGCTTGTGTTCAGCCTCGCATTATATCTTTCATAATGGGTGTACTTCTGGATTCCATTATCTCTAGTGTAGTTGAGACTTGCAAATAGTTGCATGTCTTCCTTCCCATATCGATAACTGAAATCTGTATTGTAGGAAATTGATTCATCAATTATTACATCTAACCAATTTGTATCTGATGATCTGATTAATTCATCCACATCTAAAAATTCAGGAATATCGAACCCATTACCGTTATCAGTTAGTACATTAAAATCTCCTGATATACCGTCATTTGCTCTAGCCTCATAATAGACATCTGCCCACTGCCGTGCATTTAGAATATCGACTTTATCTCTTAGCATATTAACCGTAGCCTCGGATTTCACAGCAAACTCTGATACTCCTGCTTTACCTTTTTTAGTGGTAACTACAATAACCCCATTTGCAGCTGAAGTACCATATAAAGCAGTTGAGGCACCATCTTTTAGAACCTGAATACTAGCAATCTCATCTGGATTCAGAGAAGAAGGATTGAAAGTTTGAACTCCATCGATTACCCATAATGGACTCGATCCAGCGGTGATAGTAGTCAAACCGCGAATGGCAATTTGAGAATCATTCCCACCAGGAGTTCCACCAGAATTAATTTGAAGACCCGGCACTCTTCCCTGTAGACTAGTAATAATATTGGGACTAAATTCCTGAGATAATTCCTCAACGTCAACCACACTTATTGCTCCAGCTATATCCGATTTTTTCTCGGAAGTATAACCCGTCACTACCACTTCATCGAGTTGTGCTACATCTTCTGTCAAAGTAATCTCATAATTAGAAGATTGGTCTACGGCTACTTCCTTTGTCCTATATCCTATAAAGGATATCACTAGAGTTTCACCTGTACTAACTTCAAGTTCAAAGTTTCCATCAAAGTCAGTCATTGTCCCACGATTAGCATCCTTTACTGCTACGGTAGCACCCGCCACAGGTATTCCTTCTTCAGAAGTAATGATACCTGTGATGGTCTTGTTTTGTCCAAACAAGCCGACAGTAAATAACATGAGGGATATCACAATTAGATTTTTCATAATTGGCTATTGGTTGTTTTTAATTATTTTCAATTTCATAAATAGTAACTTCCGCGGAAGCTGAACCACCCTCCGTGAATAGATCAACACCGTTTGCATCATTACTCTCGGGGAAGAATCTACCTGTGAAATGTGATTCTCCGTTGATAAATACTTCTAATACAGAGCCATCAACGAAAACTCTTAGCTCAACAGAATTTCCCTGGTTAATACTGAAATCCCCTCTTTGAACATCTCTTCTTACTAGATCTGAAGTTGAGGAATCTGATGCATCCACAACCCATTCCTGAGCTCCAAAATCATAGTATACCCTATACTCTTCTCCACTAGGTTCAGCCTGTCCTAATACGAAACCGAAACGATCAGCGGTTCCTGTATTGATTGTTGTTTCCATTTCGAAGTGCCTACCAGTAAAATCAATGTTATCAGTGCTTCCAGGATTGATATCTACCGTTCCAAAACTTATCTCTTCCCCTCTATAGTTTTCCAGATTTGGATGTGGCTCAATTAAAATTGTACCGTCTTCATCCAGGGTCCATACTTGGGCAAGACTAAAAAGGTTTGCATAACCTTGTTGTTGTTGAAACTCTGGAGCTACCTCATCTGGGATAATTCCGATTGCCGTAGTTCTACCCTGATCGTCCAGGGTAACGGCTGGAGATAAAAATCCGTTTACTACTTCGAGATACTTAGGATCTTCAAAGTCTGGAGTAAATACTCCATTTTCAAAACTACCAGTCCAATAGAACGTAATGGCCGGAGTAGTATCAGGAGTTTTTTGAACTAATAGAATAAATCTACCATCTTCAAATTCATGGAGAACTGGCATCTCCCAGAAGCTTCCTTCTCCTTGATTGCTTTGTCCCTGGAAAAGAATTCCTTTGTAATCCCAGTTTTCAAAATCTTCACTAGTATAATAAACTACGTTACCACCAATAGAAGAGATTCCGCTACCTATTATCATATGGTATAATCCATCTTTATAGATGACATAAGGATCACGAAAATCCAGGTCGACCTCTGGTGGTGCAGCTGGTATTACCGGGTTACCATCAAATTTATCAAGGGTTTGATAATTATCATCTGAAAATGCGGTTCCAATTCCTGCCTTTATTCCATCTACACCGGTATAAACAACAGCAGGTGTTCCATCTTCAAGTATAATAGCATCACCAGACCAGATCCCAAAATTATCCCAACCTGTCGAGGGCCATAACACAGCATCTTGCTCTTCCCAATCTACCAGATCTGAACTAGTAAAATGTCCCCAATTCTGATTCGCTATCCCTAGAAAAACTTCATTTTTCTGATAGAACATATGGTAAGTTCCATCTAAACCAACCAGACCATAAGATTCATTAGCCCATCCAAAATCGGGTATTGGATGATATAGAGGTCTGTTATTATCTCCTGAGTAGTCCAGACCTAAATTATAATCCGGTACTGCAGGAGATCCGTACTGGCTGGATATAAATTCTGCCACAGCAGGTGAAGAGAATCCAGAGTAAATTTGAATTTCATCGAGCGCTCCAGAATAATAATCTATATCAAATATACCCATCATTTCACCCATAGTATTTTTACCAATACTAATTGGAGTAGAACCCGTAGGCCAGGTGATTGAACCAGATGGAATATTAGCTGTAGTTAACAGCTCCTCATTCATATATATTGCAATACTTTGGGATGCTGGACTTATTCCTACCAAAATATGATTCCACTGATTTCTAGGAATTATTTCATTAGTTACAGTTTGAGAAAAAGAACCATCAATAAAATATTGTACAACGATGTGGCCGAATTTGTTTAGACCAACCATAATTCCAGTACTTGAACCCTCTGAAGTCATAGCCAGCATGGCAGCCGTACCTACTGGATAAGATCTTGGTGAGGCCCATAGTGAGATCGTTAGTTCATCTTCTGGAAGAAGATTTGTCTCAATTTCTCCATCGATTTCGTTAGTTAACCCATCAAAGAAGATGGCGCTCTCTGAAACCCCGGCCATACGGCTTACTGCTTTCCCTTCAATTTCAAAAGTGTTCCCGGTTTCTGACTCCGTAGTAGTATTTCCAGAGGCTTCATCGAATTTAAATTCAAGAAGTTTATTGATACGAAGATTATCAGTTTCATCTACAAACACCACATCATCATCATAACAGGAAGTCAACAGACTTACTGCAAAGAGTAGCTTTAAGAATATCATTTTTTTCATTGGTCTGGTTTGTGTTATTAATATGTACTTTTTTTACTTCTTATCTAAAAGCTCAAGATTTACTTTTCTAATCTTTACATTATTAATTCTGGTATCTTCATTAGTTACTATTTTCAGCACTTGCCATGGCGTTTCCGGATAAACCAGATTAGTCATTGCATAATTGCCATCATTCAGAAAAATCTCAACTGAAGACTTGTCTATAAATAGTTTAACCTTAAGGGTATCAAGATTCCCTATCTGAACTTTTTGAGGTTCCGTGTTGGTGAATTTCTCGTTAAAGTCTACCAATCCTGAATTGGTTCGGTTAGTATAAAAGTTATTCCCTTTATATCCCATGGTGAATTTATTTCCCGCACTATTATTTAGGCTGAATTCCACTCCATCAGGGCTTACTATCTCAAAACTTACAATACTATTGGAAAGTTCGTCAGAATTAATGGACATAACATTATCTGATTTTTCTGTATCCATTGCGATACTTTCAGAAACCCTTGCAATTTCATCTATTACATTAGTGTTTAAGTTATATCCATCTTCAGTTTGAACTAAGTATAATTCTCTTGGTAAAGTCATAGCACTACGCCATCCCTTTGTGGGAGTTGTTGTTGCATAGTTCCAGTTACTCATCCAGCCTATGAGTATCCTTCTTCCTTCTGGTGTATTATTGAAAGTGACCCCTGCATAGTTATCGGTACCATAATCAAGCCACTGGCTTTCATCCTGATCCGTTGTAAATTTCTGGCCATCAAATTCTCCAACGAAATACCTGGTCCCTGAACCTCCATTTGGTGAGCTTTCCCCTCCATGACTAACGATCATCACCCATTTTTTTTCGCCTGTGCCCTGAACTTGAAGTTCAAAGAGATCAGGACATTCCCATACGCCTAGTTCAGGATTATCTGGGAAATTAAAATCACTAAGTTTTTGCCAATCTTTTAAATCTTCAGATTGAAATATTTCAATATGATCTTTTGCAGCCAAAAGCATCTGCCACTTTTGAAGGTCTTCATTCCAGAAAACTTTTGGATCTCTAAAATCTCTAATCCCTGGGTTTTCTATAACAGGGTTGCCTTTATATTTTGTCCAGGTTTTTCCTTCATCTAAGCTATAGGCTATTCCCTGCGTTTGAAATTTATCACTTTTAGCTTTTTCGCCTTCAGGATCATGGTAGGTAAAAATGGCGATCATGGCATCTTCTCCAAAACCTGCAGTATTATTTTTGTCAATTACTGCACTTCCAGAGAAAATATAACCGAGACTATCAGGGTATAATGCTATAGGTTTTTCTTCCCAGGTTAGTAAGTCTTTACTAACAGCGTGTCCCCAATGCATTGGTCCCCAAACAGTACTATCGGGGTAATGCTGAAAGAATAAATGATACTTTCCATTTTGATAAACTAGCCCATTTGGGTCATTCATCCATTTTTCCTTTGGGGTGAAGTGAAAATTAGGTCGAAATGGATCATTAGATAGAGTATCGTTTTCCTCATTGGAAACCACATCTGAGTTTTCATCCTGAGAATTCATATTATCGCAGGAAACAACAAATGAAATAAGAATCAGGCCTAAAGCCAGTTTTAAGGAAGTTTTGATCATTTTGTGTTGATTTCTAAAATTGTTGAATTGTTCAAATTGTCTGGTAAATGAAGTTCTATATCCTCTAAGGATTTTCCTTTGGTTTCTGGCATGATGAAAATGACAAATAGCAATTGTAAAACCATCATAAAGGCGAAAAAGGCAAAGACATAGCCAGGCCCAATGGTAGAAAAAAGTAATGGTACCAGTGACGGGATTATTGCTGCAAGCACCCAATGAGTTGAACTTCCAAATGCCTGACCTGAAGCTCGTAGTTTGTTTGGAAATATTTCTGATATAAAGACCCAGATTACAGCTCCTTGGCCAATGGCGTGCGAGGCAATAAAAAGGAAAAGGAAAATTGGCACCCACATTCCACCCCAATTAAGGAAAAACGCTGCAGCAACCAGGTTTAAAGAAATTATATATCCTATGGAACCAAAAAGCATGAGTTTTTTACGTCCAACCTTATCTATAAGAAAAACACCAAATAACGTAAAAACTAAATTTACAGCCCCTACTCCAATACTACTCAACAAGGCTGTGCTTTCGCCAAGTCCAGCGGTTTCAAAAATTCTAGGTGCATAATACAGAAATGCATTAATTCCAGATAATTGATTAAAAAAGGCTATTAAAAATGCCAACATAAGAGGAAATCGATATTTCTTCATGAAAATATTTTCATTGACTTCTTCGACTTCTGCCTGAGCCCTTAGTTCCTTTAGAGTTTTATCAAGTTCTATAGAATTTGGCTGAATTATTTGTAACACCTTTTTTGCTTTCGCTTCCTTACCTTTTGAAAACAACCATCTTGGACTCTTTGGAATAAAGAATACTAATATTAAATATAATACCGCAGGTACCGCTTCGGCTCCTATCATCCATCTCCAGGGCTGATTGCCAAAGTCTCTTAATAGATAATTGGATAGAAAAGCGATTAATATCCCGAATACAATATTGAACTGGTATAGCGAAACTAGTTTACCGCGACTTTTGGAAGGAGCGATTTCTGAGACGTAAGCCGGGGCTGCAATGGTAGAAGCTCCTACTCCCAGACCCCCCAAAAATCTGAATATCGCAAACGTTATAGGGTCTGTAGCTAATGAAGAACCTAAGGCAGAGACTAAATATAAAACACCAATGCCTATTAGAGTATTACGTCTTCCATATGAATTGGTAGGTATACCTCCCAAAATAGCACCAACTACGGTCCCCCATAATGCCATCGCCATTACAATCGAACCATGAAATGCATCGGAAGTATTCCATAATTCTTGCAATTGTTTATCTGCTCCAGATATTACCACTGTATCAAATCCGAATAAAAAACCGGCTAGTGCAGCTACTAAAGACCAAACCCAAATATTTCTCATTATCACAATTTTTATTGGATTTGACTAAACTATTCTAATTTTTCAGGGGATGTTTTTGATAATGTTGCAATAGGGTTTGGAATTGTTATCGAAATGTAAAAAAATGGTTAACACGTTTATTTACAGATTGTTACGATGATGGGGAATTTTTAACTAAAACGTTATAGTTACAGTTTCGTTACAATTTCTTACGAAATTGTAACAGTTTCATTGTATCACAAGGTAAAAGAAGGGTGTAAAGGATAAACAGACTTTAAAGCCATGTTAATTCCAGTTAACCTTTATAACTTTTTCGATAAAAAGCCGGACTGGAACCATATTTATTTTTAAAGCTGGTAGAGAAATAATTGGGGGTAGAGAACCCGCATTTATAAGCAATTTCACTAACAGAAAGATCAGTATCCTCTAGCATCATCTTAGCGCTCTCTAATTTATAGTTATTGATGTAATCGCTAATGTTCAATCCTAATAGCGCTTTTACTTTTCTGTAAAGCTGAACTCTGGAAACATTCAATTCCTCAGCTAGCCTTTCTACTGTAAAATCTGAATGATCCAAACGCTCTTTTATCAAGTGGTTGAGGCGAGAAATAAAATCCTGCTCACTATTACTAAATTTATTCTCCTTTTCAAGTTTAAATAAGTTATTGGTATAATAATACCTAAGTTTCTCCCGATTGTATAAAAGAGATTTTAATGATTGTACCAATATTGCAAAACTGAATGGTTTAGTTAAATAAAGGTCAGCACCACTTTCAAGACCTTTTAAATATGACTCTCTGTCTCCAAGTGCTGTTAATATTATTGTTGGTATGTGAGAAGTTCTCAAATCGTTCTTAAGAGTTTCGCAAATTTCAAATCCATCTTTTTCCGGCAAATTAATATCACAAATTATAATGTCTGGAATATGTTCAAAGGCCTTTTCGAGGGCATCAGATCCATCTGATAAATAAGTCCTGTAGTGTTTACCTAGTTTTTTATTTAGAAATCGTGATAAATCATAATTATCTTCTATGATTAAGATTGAATACTGATCCTGGTCCCCTGCTACTAACGTCGGTATTAATCCCTCATTTTCTTCTAATCCAAAGTCAGCCTCAAAATATGATGGTTGCGGGTCATCTGTAGAGGAAATTATTTGTCCCGAAGAAAATTGATTTTTAGTAGTTGGAAGGCTAATTACAACTTCGGTTCCCTGATGTGATTTTACTTCAATATCTCCTTTATGTAGCTCCACAAACTGTTTAGTAATATTTAAACCTATACCAGAACTATTCTTATTGTTATTAGATGCTTTAAAAAAAGGTTTAAAAAGTTGTTCTTTTTCATTTTCGGGTATTCCAATCCCAGAATCCTTGAAGTAGATTTTTACTAAATTTCCTTTTCTTAAATGATCAATTTTAATTTTTATTGAACCATGGTCAGGAGTAAATTTAAAGGCATTGGATAGTAAATTAAAATAAACTTTGTCCATTAAATAACGGTCCATATAGATAGCCAATTCTTTATCATTAGATTCAATTTCAAAATTGATACTTCTCTTTTTTGCCTCTTTTTTAAAGTCCATTGAGACTTTCTCTGTGAAGTCTAAGAGATTTATTTTGTTCACTTTCAAATTAAATTTCTCATCTTCAATTCTCCTAAAATCAAGCAGGTTATTAATTAGCCTGAGTAATCGCTTTGAATTTCTGGATATTACATCTAAATCAGATTGATGTTTGGATTTATTCCCTTTTAATTCAATATAAATTGATTCAAGAGAGCTCATTATTAAAGTGAGTGGTGTTTTAAATTCGTGAGATACTCCAGTAAAAAAGTTAATTTTTGCTTTATTAACTCTCTTAATTTCTTCAGCAATAGATTTTATTTTGTTACGTTGTTTTATAACCTTTTCATTAGTAAGTTGTAGCTCCCTATTTTTTCTCCTAATTATACGGATAGAATAAATAGAATATATGGCCAAACTAAGAATGATCGCTAAAAGGGCCATGGCAATTTTGAGCAGGTTGTTTTGGACGTAATACTTCTCTTCCTGTTCTTCAATCGCCTGTAATTGTTTCTCAAGTTCCAGTTGCTGTTCATTGATCTTCTCATACTGATTCTTCATGATATCAGCATTTAACCTATCAATCAATGTTATATTTAAGGAATTATTTTTTGGAACCTGTTCACCGGCGTATACTCGTCTTGCTAGTTTAATCGCTTCGGCACCTCCAGTGGGATAAAGCACGGTAGCCTGTAATCTACCATCCAATACCATATTTATTCCTCCATCGGGTCCCACAAGTCCATCAACCCCTACAAATTTGAGATCATCTGCTAAACTTTTATTCTCAGCTACCTGCCAGGCAGATCGAGCCAGTATATCATTAAAGGAGAAAACATAATCGATTTTAGAAGCATCCAGCGTATCCAGTATTCTCGAGAATTGATCATCAGTATAATTTTCAATTGTGTAAACATTTGAGATATTATCTAAACGATCCGCTACCTGGTTAAAACCAAGACTTCTTTCAAGAGTTGGTGACGAATTATCCGTCCCTTTTATCTCCAGTACTTTTATATTGCTATCTGCAGAAGAGGCAATATAACTAGCGGCCATTCTCCCTACGGCTATATTATCCGCACCTACAAAGGCCGTATATTTATCGGAATCAATTTTTCGGTCTATAAGAATTACTGGTATACCCTTATTATATGCTCTTTCAATAACAGGAACTATTTTCTCAGTCTCTAACGGAGAAACCAAAAGCACATCCACATCTTCTTCAATAAAATCTACAATTTGAGCAATCTGTTTTTCAACGCTCCTATTTGCTTCGCTAATTTTTAGATTAATATTTGGATATAGTGAGGTCTGAACCATCATAGAATGATTCATGTCCTTCCTCCATTGATCAGAACTTATACATTGTGAGAATCCAATGTAGATCTCATCTTCATTCTTATTGGTATCACAGGAACTATAAAATGTTAGTAAAAGAACAATTAGTAAGAATATAGGTTGTTTCTGTTGTATCACAGTTTTACTCTTTTTTTACAATACTATGAAAAAGATTAGTTTCTTAACATTATTTTATGGTTCGTATATCTACTACGACCAAAGAAAAACCAAGGAAAAACTATCTATCAGTTTTGAACCTACTAAGCTTTTATTTCTTTTTATGTGTTTCTGGAAAGTCTGAATTAGTATTGAATTAATTACTTTTTAGCCACTCGTCATACAATATACTCCCTCATTTTCGATAAGCAACTTTCTGACAAGATTCTCAGCATGCTCCTTCCTTCTATCGAAAGCGTTCTCTTCCAGTTCCTGTAAAAAATCAATTTTGGTGATAGTCTTATTTACACAAATTGTGTTTAACCTCTGAAGTATTGCAAATTCTCTTAGTATCTCCTGGATTATCACTAACCAAATGCTGGTTGAATACAATCTTCGCATCTTTTTCTTGATTACATCCATATTAAATAAATGCCTTGGTGCGAGATAGACTTAAGGCTTTACTTATCATTTATAGAAATTTATAGGTATTCTTCATATCATTCCTTATTACTAACCTTATCGCTTAGAAAAGACCTTTTTCGAATAATATTCTCAATCCACGAATAGTTGTAATGGACTTTTGCAGGGACATGGTATATGAATATCTTCTAATCTGTAAGTCGACGAACTACTTCCTTGTTAAGGCAGATCTTCGGCAATATTCACTGACATTTGAATCCGATTAGTTGCGAGTATACGAATAAGCAAAAAAGTTTTCTAAGGTTAGGTAGACTAGGATTTTTTGCAGTAAACTTCCAATCAATTTTTAGATCTACTATCTCAAAAAAAGAAGATGAAATTGCCGACTTTATTTTTCATCAAATTGAAAAAATAAATTTCCATCAGATATAAATGCAGTTCATCGAACTTGACATTTAAATTTTCATCTTGTTTAATATCATAGTAATTCAAGAAGGTATCTACATCATGAACTAAAAGCTAAATTGCAGGAAAAATCAATAACAGTAGCAATAGCTCATCTATAAATAAATGCTAACAGCAACGTCAGAATAAAAAGATAGAGGTACAATAGCCGGAAATAGAATTGAAATTAGAATATAAATTTTCCTCCTATTTGAAATTTGATACTTAATCCTAAATTGGTAATCAAGCTGCTAATGAAAATTATAAAGTTTATTAGCAATGTTCTTAGATAGGCTATCCATGGTTAAAAGAGTTAGAGATAATAAATCTAACCAAAAGAAAATTAGCTTATTGTACCCAGCCTAAAACAAAAAAGCCTTCCAGTTTCCTGAAAGGCTTTCCATCACTATCGTGGTCCCACTTGGGCTCGAACCAAGGACCACCTGATTATGAGTCAGGTGCTCTAACCAACTGAGCTATGGGACCTGATACGTATTCGTATCGCGAGCGCAAATTTAGATAATTGCCTCTTACGCACCAAACAAATTAATTCTATTTTTCCTGGCAAAGCTCAACCAGGACTCCGTTACCATCTTTAGGATGCATAAATGCTACTATTTTATTATCGGCTCCTTGCTTTGGAATTTCATTTAGCAACCTGAAACCTTCAGATTTTAAACGGGTTATCTCCTTTTTAATATCGTCTACCAGAAAGGCCATGTGATGTATCCCCTCTCCTCGTTTCTCCAGAAATTTCGCAATCGGACTATCATCCCTGGTTGCCGCAAGCAATTCTATCTTACTATCACCAATCTTAAAAAAAGAAGTATTTACACCTTCCCTATCTACCTCTTCGGTTTTGTAATGCTCTGCTCCTAAAATCGCTTTGTAGGTTCGGTTAGCAGCTTCCAGATCTTTTACAGCAATACCTATATGTTCTATCTTTTTCATGAATTTATATTTTGCGATACAAATATCTATATTTCAGCTTAGACTATTCAAATTCATACGAATGAAGAAGAATCACAGTTAAAAATTTTACTTTTGTAGCATGGAAGAAACAAATAGACAGAAGAAGATAGGTGGATTGTTGCAGAAGGACCTGGCAGACATTCTGCAAAACTCACTAAGAGAAAGCGGGCGTACAGGAATTTTGATCTCAGTTTCAAAAGTTCGGGTAACTACAGATCTCTCGATCGCCAAAGCATACGTTAGCATTTTCCCTTCTAAACATCAGGAGGAAGTCATTGAGGAAGTCAATGAAAACAAGTATAAGATCAAGCATGAAATGGCTCAGCGAACCAGGCATCAGCTAAGAAAAATGCCCGATCTTAGTTTCTTTGTAGACGATTCTCTGGAATATATCGACGGAATTGAGAAATCTATCAAGGGAAAAGAGGATCCTGTATCCAATCCAGATCTTTTAGACAAGAGGAAAAAATCTTAAGTTGAAGTTCCCACTCTACATTGCCAAACGCTACCTGTTCACTAAGAGCAAGAGCAATGCGATCAATATTATTACCATTATCGCGGCAATTGGAGTATTTGCAGGAGCATTTTCATTATTTATCGTATTAAGCGGATTCTCAGGACTACGCGATTTCAGCCTTTCCTTTTCGAATGAATTCGATCCCGATCTTAAAGCCTTACCAGATACTGGAAAAATTATTCAGCTATCTGAAGAGCAGGAAGACAGGTTATTGAAAATTAAAGGAATCGAAGAGCTAACTCAGGTTATTGAGGAACGTGTCATTCTTAGCTACAAACAGAAGTCAAACCCTGCATATATCAAAGGCGTTGATGCCAATTACCAGCAGGTCAACAAGATCGATAGTGCAATTGTTTTTGGCACCTGGCTAACTAAAAGCGAGCCGCAGGTGGTTATTGGAAACGGACTCTCCCGCCTGCTTGATATTGGCACTTTCAATTATCAGAATTTACTGAAGATCATGGTGCCCAAACCAGGAAAGGGACAGGTAACCATGACCAATATCCAGAATGCTTTTTCCACCCGGCAGACCATTGTTAGTGGGGTTTACAGCATTAATGAAGAGCTGGATTCAAAGTATGTTTTTACCAATATCAATTTTGCCCGTGATCTGCTAAGCATGCAGCCTGATGAGGTGACAGGCGTAGAATTTAAGATTTCTTCGGAAGCAGATCTCGATAGAATTTCAGAAGAAATCATTACAGTTCTGGGCGATAATGTACAGATCAAAACCCGTGAAGAACTGAATGATGCACTGAACAAAATGCTAAATTCTGAAAACCTCTTTGTTTATCTAATTTTCACACTAGTACTCACAATCGCACTATTTAACGTAGTAGGTTCTATAATCGTTATGATCCTGGATAAACGGGAAAATATGAAGACCCTGCATAGTCTTGGTGCTACTACCAGACAAATAAGAAATATCTTTTTTTACCAGGGAATGTTGATGACCGTTCTGGGCGGACTTTTAGGCCTTAGTTTTGCCATTGTCCTTATACTTTTACAAATGCAATTTGATTTGGTCATGATCACTCCCAGCCTGCCCTATCCTGTGCAAATGCGTGCAAAAAATGTAATTATCGTAGTAGCCACGATCTTTACTCTCGGTTTTATTGCTTCCTATATCGCTGCAGGAACTACCAGGAAAGCTTTAAAGTAATTAAGCGAATTCGTAACCTGCGAACTCCTTCTCTACCTCGTCGAAAGCTTTAAATACATCTACAGAATCATCACTGGTTACCATTTTCATACGATACTCCTTAAAGTGCGGAATTCCTTTGAAATAGTTCGTATAATGACGACGGGTTTCGAAAACACCCAGACGTTCTCCTTTCCAGTCGATAGACATCTGTAAATGTCGTCTGGCCGCGTCTACGCGCTCTTCCAGTGTTGGCGGCGCCATGTGTTTTCCGGTCTCAAAATAATGCTTCACTTCCCGAAAGAACCATGGATAGCCAATACTTGCACGACCAATCATTGCACCATCAAGTCCAAATTCATCACGCATAAGCATGGCTTTCTCTGGAGAATCCACATCACCATTTCCAAAAACCGGAATATGCATACGAGGATTATTCTTTACCTGCGCGATTGGCTTCCAGTCGGCTTCGCCCTTGTACATCTGTGCTCTGGTTCGACCATGAATGGAAATAGCCTTGCAGCCAACATCCTGTAATCTTTCAGCAACCTCAAGGATCTTTATAGAATCGTGATCCCAACCTAAACGTGTCTTTACCGTGATTGGTAAGTTTGTGTGCTTTACCATCGCTTCGGTCAAAGAAACCATTAAATCTACATCTTTCAGAATTCCCGCTCCGGCGCCTTTAGAAACCACTTTTTTCACCGGGCATCCAAAGTTGATATCTATAATATCAGGACCAGACTTTTCAACAATCTCAACAGACTGTAACATCGACTCCAGGTTAGCCCCGAATATCTGGATCCCAACAGGTCGTTCTTTTTCGTAAATATCAAGTTTCATGGTACTTTTCGCGGCATCGCGAATAAGTCCTTCAGAAGAAATAAATTCAGTATACACCACATCTGCACCCTGTTCCTTACATAATGCTCGAAATGGTGGATCACTCACGTCTTCCATCGGTGCCAACAGCAACGGGAAGTCTCCTACATCTATATTTCCAATTTTAGCCAAAGCCTTTCAGTTTTATGCTGCAAAATTAAGAAATAAACCGGAAGTAAAAATTATGGTCTTAATCGTTCTCTTTCGGCTTCATCTATTGTACGCTGATTGTCACTCAGCCTGAAGTTTCCGAAGTTATATTTAAAACCTATCTGGACATTCCTGTTTTCAGCAAAAGAAAAGAAACTGTTACTCTGGTTTAAATATTCTGAAGTAAGGCGGGTGTTCGTAGAATTAAATATATCATTCACATTCAAACTTAGCTCTGCTCTATTATCCCATAAGGTCTTTCTTAAACCAATACTTACAGTGGTCATTGGCTCCAGATTGTAAGATCCGGATAAATAATCTGAAAGATATTGTGCAAACAAAGTTCCCTCAAAAGTACCATCCTGGGACAACGTAAAGATATTATAGACGTATGCCTGAACACCTTCAGCTTCTATCGTTACCTCAGCATTATTACTCTCCAGGGCAAGCAACGTATTTTCCATACGGAATAGCGATGTAAAAAATTGTGCATACCAGAAATCTGTGATAGAAGTTCCATGAAAAATATCAATTCCATAGGATTTAGAATCCAGCAGATTCTGATTCACATTACGAATGGTAAGGTTTTGATTATCCTGAAATACTAGGACTTCCGGAGCTTCCCCAAGATCCTTGTAATAGAAGTCAAAGAACCATGCATTATTTAAAGTATAGTTCAGATTCAAATTGTTACTAATGGACGCGATAAGATTTGGGTTTCCAGCGTTGAAATTCGTCTCATTCAGAAAGTATCTGAATGGATTCAGACTTTCATATCGTGGTCGTTGAATTCTACGGCTGTAATCCAGCGTAAAACTATGATTCTCTGAAGCTCGATATTGCAGGTATGCCGTTGGAAACAATTCAAAGTATTCACGATCATTGATAGTTTCAACACTCATGCTCTCCCCTGTTCTATCGGTATATTCCCCACGAAGTCCTAATTTACCACTCCATTTCGTCCAGTCGTGACTTATAGAAAGATATGCTGCGTAGATATTTTCATCATATAAAAATACATCTCCTAGTTCATCATACAGCGATTCCAAACGTCGCTCGTTCATGTACTCGATCCCACTTTCAGATTCTATGGACGAAAATTTAAGTCCGCTTTCAAAAGCAGATTCCCCGATCGTCCTGGAATAATCTGCCTGCGCTGTGTATATATCGATCTCCTGGCTGGCATCGGTTTCAAATTCAAGTGCATCCAGACGTTGACCCTGAGGATTAAAATATTGAGAAAAGACAGTTTGCTCACGATCCTGGTCAAACCTTGTATAATGTGCTTTTAAGGAAAGATCGCCACCATTTTCAAAAGATGTTGTGTAATCAAGGTTCAATGCAACGTTATTTTGATCTGTAAAAACCCCGGAATCTGTTACCAGTGTTGAATCAAGTCCTCCGGAAGCATTTCTCATCTCCGTCGTTACATCATTATCGAATTCACGGTTTGGTGAAAAGTTGGCATTTACAGAAAAGTTTAGATTGCTCTTTTCTGAAAGTTCAAAATCTATGATAGCGTTGGCGTTATGAGCCTGGCTTGTAGTTTCCCTTGTAAAATCTGTGTCCCACCTGGAAAATGGCTGCCCATCCTGAATGAAATTGATATAAGAATCGTCATTCTTATAATCCTTACGCGGACTAAAATTATAATTCGCAAACACGTTCACCTTATCACCCTGGAAATAATGACTGGTTCCAATCTTATATTTCGAATAGATCGCCTGGGTATAAGTTCCTTCTACGCTTCCCTTGTAACCCGGGGTAATGGATTTACTAGTGGTAATATTAAGGATCGCTCCGCCTTCAGCATCATATTTTGCTGGAGGATTCGTAATGATCTCAATAGATTTTATGTTTTCTGCGGAATAAGATTCCAGTAAGGTCTGCAATTCTGAAGCAGATAAATAGATCTTGCGATCATTTAAATAGACCTGCACTGCCGCATTTCGAACCATCAATTGTCCCTGGTTATCGATAACTCCAGGTGATTTCTTTAATATTTCCCAGGTATTTCCAGAGGATAAAGTAGAATTCTCCACATCAAATACGATACGATCCACTTCCCTGCTAATTCTTGGTTTCCTGGCTTGAATCGTTATCTCCTCCAGATCTCCTGAAGATGGTGCAACTTTCAAGGTTTTAAGGTTAGTGTCTCCTTTTACCCTGATCTTCTTCAGCAGGTCGTCATAACCTACATAAGTAATTTTTAGTACGTAATTATCATCTTTAATATCCTTCAGCAAGAAGCTCCCATCCTCTTCACTCACCGTTCCTTTGACGACAGATACTGAATCCTGGGCGCTCAAAAGAATGACATTCGCGTAAGCAAGTGGATCGTTATTAAGGTCGGTTAACTTTCCTGAAAGTTCATTTTGTGAAAATACCAGCGTACTTAAAAAGCAAAGAAAAATGCTTAGAGATGTTCTAATATTCATGTTTGGTTAGTTCGGTTTGTTTGGTAACAAGGGCAAATATAGCTTTTATGTGATTTTTAGCAAGAAAAAGCTTTTATATCGACCTGAAGCTAAATTAATTAGCAATTGATAAACAATCCCTGCAAAATCAACGCTTAAAGCACTGTTTCGCCTAAAATTAATGAGTATTACCGCTATAAAAATCCTGCTGTTGCAAGTATTTGAGTCCACTTGATTGTTGATCCAGATATCTTTTAGTTCTTAAATATCGGCTTTTGTTGAATTCATCAAAATTTTCAGCGTTATCATCTACACTACTAATATGAACATCTCCCGAAGAATGAATAAATTCATTATTACCAATCCACATTCCTACGTGTACAACTTTTTCCGAAGTAGAATCTGTTGCCGGTCTACCAAAGAACAGTAGATCCCCTACTTCCAGTTTGCTGAAATCTGATTCGTCGTCCACGAGCGTACCCTCTTTGATCTGTTGAGAAGCATCCCTGGGAATGACCACGCCATTCATGAAATAGATCGTTTTGGTGAATCCGCTACAATCTACTCCTTTCGCAGAAGTCCCTCCCCATAGATAAGGTAACCCCATCAACTTTTCAGAAACCCTCGTTAGACTTTCGCCATCAGGTTCCAAATTCTGTAACCATTCCCGGTAGTTCTTCGCATCGTCTTTAGAAACGTAGGCTTCACGAGCGTCAGGATATCTAACCTTATAAAAATCTCCTGAATCTTCCAGCAATTCCAGGACTGCCCCGGTTACCAGATCTGTAACTGGATTAGAATTTAAATCAGCCTTAGCATAGGAGTTCCCATAGGCTCTCGTGAAAATGATCTTTTCTGAAGTTTTCCAATTATTAAATTCACTTTCGTTCATGGTCGTAATTCCTCCGTGGTCCACCCACGAAAGATAATCGTCTGGAGTTTGAATATAATACCATTCTTCGGTTCGTTTCCAGATCTTTACAGGAGTTCCGAGTGTGGCCTGAGTGACAAGTTCAGATGAATGCATGCTATCTCCTCTTAGGTTAGCCACAGAAACATCAATGATCCCGTAAAGTTTTTCTCCCAATTCTTCGGAAGGCAAAACCTGAATACTGTCTTTATAATTAATCCCAGCCGAATCAAGATCTGATAAAAGTCTTTTTTTTGCTTCTTCTGAATTGGTTTCACCTTTAAGAATGATTCCGTTCTCATCTTCTTCCGCAGAAATATCAAAAAGCGCTACCCGTTTGTCTGGAGCAAATTCAGTTCTGGTTTGTTCTACAATTTCTTCGATCTGACCAGTTTTAGCCGATTCCTTTTTAGATTCTCCACAGGAAAGGAAGAAAATTGCTGCTACAAAATATATTATAGATCTGGTTTTCATAATTAAGATTTTATAAGGTCAAGGATTTGAAGATCATATTGCTGGAAACTACTCTGGGCTCCAGTACGATCTACCGCAGTAATCCCTATTTTGATCAATTTATTATTGTCTTTATTCTGAATTGGGAGTGAATGTGAATCCTGTTCCTGATTCAAAATTTTGTAGTTCCAGCCACTATTTTCATACTGATAATAAACCACCCACCTGAAGTGCTCATCTAAACTGGAATTCTTTATAGTATATTCTGAAGCTGTTTTAGCTAGTTCAATGCTGGGAATTTCAGGAACCTCAGTAGATAACCATGGACTTGCAGGCACCAAAGCATTATGTTGATAAGGTCCGTTTTTCAATGAATTTCTTAGTTTCTCACTTTTCATCAGCGGTCCAATATTCCAGTGAACCGCGCCAGGGCTATCTGGAAGAATTCCACGAGAGATCATGATCTGTGAGGCAATTTCACCTGGTGTTTCTTCGTCCAGAGCAAGATTAATTCCCGGCCATAAATGTCTTCCAACTACATTTTCAGATTCCCACCAACCCAATAAAACCGGAAAGCTTTGCCCTACTTTTGCCGTGGGCCAGTATAGTTGCGGTGTGAAATAATCGATCCAGCCTTTATTCAGCCATAATTTTGCATCAGCATATAATTCTTCATACTGGTCCATTCCTTTAATACTTGCAGGAAAACCAGGTCTCCAAATCCCAAACGGACTAATTCCGAATTTTACGAAAGACTTTTCAGCTTTGATTTCAGCAGCAATCCTTTCGATAAAATCATTAACATTCTTACGCCTCCAATCGGCTCTGGAAAGTTTACCTCCACTACTTTGGTATTTCTGGTAACTTATATCATCCGGGAATCCGCTTTTACCATTATAAGATGCATACGGATAGAAATAGTCATCAAAATGAACGCCATCTATATCGTAGCGTTCCACAATATCCATGACTACTGCAGCCGAATGTTCCTGCACCTTTTCACTTCCTGGATCCATCCACCACATCCCATTTTTCAGTTCCATTACGAGTTCAGGATTGGTCTTAACAATAGACTTTTCACCAATTTCTTTACCAGTGGTATGATGCGCCCGGTATGGATTGAGCCAGACATGGAGCTCCAGTCCTCTTATATGAGCCTGGTCTATCCAGAATTCCAGCGGATCGTAAAAAGGTTCTGGAGCCTTTCCACTTTTGCCGGTAAGAAAATAAGACCATGGTTCCAGTTCGCTTTGATATAATGCATCAGCCTGTGGCCGAACCTGTAAAATGACCGCGTTGAAATTATTATCTTCAAGAAAATCAAGCATTTCCAGGGCTTCCTTTTTCTGTACTTCAGTAGATAAACCTGCTTTACTAGGCCAGTTGATATTTGCAACCGTGGCGATCCAGGCTGCTCTAAATTCTGCTATTTCAAGCGGTGGTTGAATAAATGTATTTTCTGTAATTTCTTTTGAAACCTCAGGTTTATCAATCTCCTTCTGAACCAAAGTATCTATGGTATCAGGTTGTTTTTCAGCTACTGAAACATTTTTAGTGGATTTACAGGAATATGCGAAAAACACCAGAAGAACCAGCGATAATAATTTGTAGTATTTTAATGATTTAATCATTAACTATTCTGTTGAAAATTAGCGATTGCCAGTCTCACACTGCCATGCTCTAATAACAAAGCTTTAGCCTGCTGTTCCTCGATATGCAATTCATCCATGATCATCTGGGTTCCACGTCCCACCAGCTTTTTGTTGGATAACTGCATATCTACCATCTTATTTCCTTTGATTTTACCTAACCTGATCATGGTAGACGTTGTGATCATATTCAACACCATTTTCTGCGCTGTTCCTGCTTTCATACGTGTGCTACCCGTTACAAATTCTGGTCCGGTGATTACTTCCACCGGATATTCTGAAGCTTGGGCCAGTGGACTTCCGGAGCTACAGGTAACACATCCCGTGATTATATTATTCTCTCTGGCTTTTTCAATTCCTCCAATCACGTAAGGCGTGGTTCCAGATGCAGCGATGCCTACCAGGACATCTCTTGAAGAGATCTTATATTGTTGAAGATCTTTCCATGCCTGCTCCGTATCATCTTCTGCATTTTCAACAGCATTCCTCAAAGCAGTATCACCGCCGGCAATTAGACCAATTACGATTCCAGGCTCAACCCCAAATGTGGGCGGACATTCTGAAGCGTCCAGAACCCCAAGCCGGCCGCTTGTACCAGCTCCAATATAAAAAAGCCTTCCTCCTGTTCCTAATTTTTCCACGATGCTGTCCACCAGAACTTCAATTGCAGGAATTACTTTCTGCACACTTTCAGCCACCGTTTGATCTTCCTTGTTGATATTCTTCAGAAGTTCTGCAGTATTCATCTTTTCAAGATGATCATAATTTGATGCCTTTTCAGTATCAGGTTTCAGGAAATCCATAGTCAGTTTTTTGATGCAATGCCTTTGTAGTATAGACTTCAGCAAAGAAATTTACAAGCTCTAAAATAGCATTATCGAATGCTTTCACACAGCGAAACAAACATAAACTTGAAATTTTATATAAGACTATTAATTCAATTATATTTGTAGTCTTAAAATTACCTGAATTTTTAGGCCTAAGGATACAAATACTGGAGATGAAGAACATTCGAAATTTTTGCATAATCGCGCATATCGATCACGGGAAAAGTACACTGGCAGATCGCCTGCTGGATTTTACCGGGACCGTAACCGAGCGTGAAAAACAGGAACAACTGCTGGACAGTATGGACCTGGAACGGGAACGCGGGATTACTATTAAGTCTCATGCGATACAAATGGATTATGTTCATGAAGGTGAAGAATACACACTAAACCTTATCGACACTCCCGGCCACGTGGATTTTTCATATGAAGTATCCCGTTCTATTGCTGCTTGTGAAGGTGCTTTACTGGTAGTAGATGCAGCTCAAAGTATTCAGGCTCAAACTATTTCGAATCTTTATCTTGCTCTTGAAAACGATCTTGAGATCATTCCGGTACTGAATAAAGTGGATCTTCCCAGTGCAAATCCGGAAGTGGTAACAGATGACATTGTGGATCTTTTAGGTTGCGATGCATCAGATGTTATCCCGGCAAGTGCAAAAACTGGTATCGGGATCAAAGAGATTCTTGATGCTATTATTTCCAGAATTCCTGCTCCAACAGGAAAAGTTGATGCTCCACTTCGAGCATTGATCTTTGACTCTGTTTACAACCCATTTCGAGGTGTTGAAACTTATTTCAGAGTTATTAATGGATCTATTAAAAAAGGTGAAAAGATCAAGTTCGTTGCGACGAATAAAACATATGATGCCGATGAAGTGGGAACACTTCGTTTAAAACAATTTCCTCGAAAAGAGATCAAAACCGGTGATGTTGGTTACCTCATCACGGGTATTAAGGATGCTCGCGAGGTGAAAGTAGGTGATACTATTACCAGCGCCGTAAATCCAACTACGGAAGCTGTAGCAGGTTTTGAAGACGTAAAACCAATGGTTTTCGCCGGAATTTATCCTGTAGATACTGAAGATTACGAAGAATTGAGAGCTTCCATGGAGAAACTACAGCTAAACGATGCTTCGCTGGTTTTTACTCCTGAAAGTTCTGCAGCTTTAGGCTTTGGATTCCGTTGTGGATTCCTTGGAATGTTACACCTGGAAATTATTCAGGAAAGACTGGAACGTGAGTTCGATATGACCGTGATTACTACGGTTCCTAACGTTTCTTACCAGGCTTACACCAATAAGAATCCAGATGAAGCTTTACTGGTAAATAACCCGTCTGACCTTCCTGAACCATCTACATTAAACAGGGTTGAAGAGCCATTTATTAAGGCTACGATCATTACAAAATCAGATTATGTTGGGAATGTAATGTCTCTATGTATTGAAAAGCGTGGAGAAATTACTAATCAGACTTATCTTACTACAGAACGTGTTGAACTAACTTTTGACATGCCTTTAGCGGAGATTGTTTTCGACTTCTACGACAGGTTGAAAACCGTTTCCAGAGGTTATGCTTCTTTCGATTATTCTCCAATTGGAATGCGCCAGTCAAAACTTGTAAAAGTTGATGTACTTCTTAATGCGAATACGGTAGATGCACTTTCTGCACTATTGCACGTGGATAACGCGTATGATATTGGAAAGAAAATGTGCGAGAAACTGAAGGAATTGATCCCAAGACAACAATTTGATATTCCAATCCAAGCCGCAATTGGTGCGAAGATCATTGCCCGTGAAACTGTAAAAGCTTTACGTAAAGATGTTACCGCGAAATGTTATGGTGGTGATATTTCCCGTAAACGTAAACTTCTTGAAAAGCAGAAAAAAGGTAAAAAGAGAATGAGACAGGTTGGAAATGTTGAAATTCCGCAGGAAGCATTTATGGCGGTTCTTAAACTGAACGATTAGTCATAGCTTTCTTATAGTTTTATTAGGGCGTTTCGCCTCCCAGGGTCGGCGGCGGGCTATCCGTTCTAGTTTTTGGTAGCTAAGGCTTCCAAAAAGCTGCCACTACTATCCCTAACGCAAAAATTAAATAGACCTCACAGGTTTCAAAAACTTGTGAGGTCTTCTTATTCAGCTTAATTCCACGACATTTTTTTACTTTTGTGATAATGAGTTACTCGGTAGAAAATCTATCGACTACAAACCAAAATCTACAGACTAGAAATGGCTGGACATAGTAAATGGGCGAATATCAAGCATCGTAAAGGAGCTCAGGACAAGAAAAGAGCGAAGCAGTTCACCAGGGCGATCAAAGAGATTACAGTTGCCGTAAAAGAAGGCGGTGGACCAGATCCTGAAGCTAATCCCGCCTTGCGTAATGCCATCCAGAATGCCAAAGGGGTAAATATGCCCAAGGATACCATTGAACGCGCGATCAAGAAGGCTAGTGGTGCAGATGCCGATAATTATGAAATGGTCACTTTTGAAGGTTATGGTCCAAATGGGATAGCCATTTTCGTAGAAGCTACTACAGATAATACTAATAGAACTGTGGCTTCAGTTCGTTCCATTTTCAGCAAAAATGGTGGAAGTCTTGGGACCAATGGTTCTCTGGAATTCCTTTTCGATAAAAAAGGGGTTTTTGTACTAGAAAAGGAAAATATCGAAATAGAACTTGAAGAACTGGAATTAGAGCTTATTGAAGGTGGTGCATCAAGTTTTGATAAGGAAGACGATTATTTGACAGTTTATACAGATTTCAATGATTTTGGAATGATGTCATCGAAACTTGAAGAACTAAAAATAGAGCCAAAAAATTCTGAAGTACAGCGTATACCCTTAAATACAACTGAATTGCCTTTGGAAGACGCTATAAAGATCCTGAACCTCATCGAAAAATTTGAAGATGACGATGATGTTCAGAACGTATATCATACACTGGAGGTGACCGATGAACTAATTGAGAAAATGGAGGAGGAGTGATTAATCTTCCTCCTGAATATTCTTTTCAATGTTCTCTTTTTCTTCGCTGTCTCCGGTTTCCAGTTCTTTTCCAAGATAAACCATCATAAAACCTTCTTCAATTTCTACTTCAAGACTGTTTGAAGGAATAATACTAAGCTCCCCTTCCTCATCTTTTACAAAAAGTGGAATGATATCAGAATCGGTTTTACTAATTTCTATGAGACCTTCGTAGTGCTCCTTGGAATTCAGTTCAATTTCATGAATAGAAGGATACTTTCTGGCAAGGTTCGTTAACTTGATATAATCGTCGGTTTGCGAGAACAGTCCCTCTTTAGGATTGTTTTCAGGATCATACATTTCATCTGAAGAAACTACTCTAAAAGATCCATTTTCTCCAAAATGTTTTCTGAACTTTTCGATGGCATTCAGGTTTACTTCCGTATTTCCAGTCATTGCCATTAAATAACCGATATCACTTAATTCAATATTATTGATAAGATCATCTGAATAAACATTTTCCTGGATCGCATCCAATCCAAGTTCCTGTGCTTTTTTAATATTTGTTCCATTACTATCAACCAAGACCACATGTCGATTGTTCTTCTTCAGATAACTACCAATCAATCTTGAGATTGTAGATGCTCCAATGATTAAGATTCCCTGAGAATTCTTCAGAAATACTCCTACCAATTGAGCGAATAACCTTGCTGTGGTGGCATTGAGAAGAACAGTTCCCAGTACGATCATGAATACAAGCGGAGTGATATATTCTGCTCCGGGAACGCCTTGATTAGAAAGTTCAATTCCGAATAGAGAAGCGATACCTGCGGCTACGATACCACGAGGTCCAACCCAGCTTATAAATAGTTTTTCGTTGAATTTTAGTGATGAGCCTATACTACTCACAAATACACCCAGTGGTCTAACGATGAGTACCACGGTAGCAAACAGGATCAAAGCTTTGACGTCATACACCAGCATCAGGTCTTCTACATTGATATTCGCAGCGAGAAGTATGAACAGGATCGAAATAAGCAGTACGCTTAGAGATTCTTTAAAATAAAGTAATTCTTTCAGGTTTGGAAGGTTGATGTTTCCCATCACCATTCCCATCACTACCACGGCTAAAAGTCCGCTTTCATGAGCGAAAAGATCTGCCAGTACAAAAACTCCCAGCACGGTTGCCAGCGTTAGTACATTCAGTAAATAATGAGGGATCACGTTCTTTTTGATGGCAAAGGCCAGAGCATGAGCAAAGGTGAATCCAAAGGTAAATCCAAAAAGAACGATCTTTCCAAATTCTATCAATGCTGTTTCTGTAAATTCGGTTCCAGTACCAGCGCTTATAAATTCAAACATCAATACCGCTACCAGGGCACCAATAGGATCGATAAGGATCCCTTCCCATTTCAGAATAGTTGAGATATCAGATTTTAAAGGAATATTCCGAAGAATAGGGGTAATTACGGTAGGACCGGTTACAATAATAAGTGCCGCGAATAAGAACGATATCTGCCAGCTAAGGTCAAATATCAGGTATGCTGCTACACCGGCTCCAAAGAAAGTAACGATCACGGCTATGGTTATCAACTTGATGATCACCGGGCCAACATTAAGAATTTCACCCTTCCGCAGCGTTAAACCACCTTCGAAAAGTATGATCCCGATCGCCAGCGAAACAAAGTAGAAAAGGCTTTCCCCCGGAAATAATCCGGATTCACCATTCCAGATTGGTTCTATAATCTTGGAACCATCTTCAGTAAAAAAAGTAGAAATTGGACCTACTGCAAGGCCAACCAGGATCAATGGTAAAATGGCGGGGATCTTAAATCGCCATGCTGCCCACTGTGCCAATATCCCAAGGATCACTATTCCTGCCAATTCAACCATAGATTCTGTATTTGCTTACGATTGCTAAAAATATTAAAAATGTTTTACTATGAAAGCTTATTATTAAAAGCCTAACATTATTGAGCGCCTGTTAAATCATTTAGAAAATAATTCGAATTAGCTATGAGATTTTCTATTTTGCGGAGAAATCTTCAAATTTATTCTGAATGACCCTTTATCCTATACAAGCCGGAAATTTTAAATTAGATGGTGGAGCTATGTTTGGAGTGGTCCCGAAAAGTCTCTGGACCCGCACCAATCCTGCCGACTCGAATAATATGATAGATATCGCTGCCCGTTGTTTGCTCATTGAGGATGGTGATAAACTTATTCTAATTGATACCGGAATGGGTGATAAGCAAAGTGAGAAATTCTTTAGCTATTACTATCCATGGGGAGATCATAGTATAGACAGCTCACTCAAGGAACATGGTTTTCATCGTGATGACATCACAGATATTTTTATGACTCACCTGCATTTTGACCACTGTGGAGGTTGTATACAGTGGAATAAAGAGCGTACGGGATATGAACCGGCTTTCAAAAATGCCAGGTTCTGGAGCAATGAAGATCACTGGGAATGGGCTACGAATCCAAATGCTCGTGAAAAAGCATCTTTTCTGAAAGAAAATATACTTCCTATGGAACAAAGCGGAAAACTTCATTTTGTGGAGCGGGAGGGAAGCAGTGAATTTTGCAAAGCAAATCACATTGGCTTCGAATCACTTCTGGTAGATGGACATACAGATAAGCAAATGATCCCGCATATTGACTATAAGGGTAAGAAACTGGTTTTTATGGCAGATCTTCTTCCTACCGTGGGACATATTCCCTTGCCATATGTTATGGGCTTCGACACCAGACCACTTTTAACTCTTGCTGAAAAAGAGAAATTTCTACAAACCGCAGCAAACGAAAATTATTACCTGTTCATGGAGCATGATGCTCACAATGAAATAATAACTCTAAAAAATACCGAAAAAGGGGTAAGACACGATCAGACTTATACCTTCAAAGAATTATTCAATTAAAATAACTATGAGAATACCTGTTTATAAGCCGTTCCTGACCATACTGGCAGCCGGTGCCTTAACTGCATGTAGCAGTACTGCTCCAAGAGTAGTTTCCACCCCCGTAAGCAATATTGATTCTATTCCTTTAAAGGTAAAGGACCTTACAGATGCCCAGTTAAAAGACTGGACTAATTCAGATCTTTCCAGGGATACTATTCCGGGAATGAGCGTGGACAGAGCTTATGCTGAAATTATCAAAAACAACAAACCTTCTACAGTGATTGTAGGAGTTGTGGACAGCGGTATAGATATTACACATGAAGATCTGCAAGGGGTGATCTGGACTAATGAGGATGAGATCGCTGGTAATGGAAAAGATGATGATAATAACGGTTTTATAGATGATGTGCATGGCTGGAACTTTCTGGGTGATGCCGTGGAAGAAAACATGGAGTTTACTCGTATCATCAAGCGTTTAAAACCCAAATATGAAGGGAAAACCCAGAGTAGCATAAGCACAGCAGACAGGGAAGAATACAATTTGTACCTGGAAGCTAAAAAAGAATACGACAAAGAATACCAGGAAGCTCAGCAAACTCAGCAGCAGTATACCCAGATCCTACAGCAGGTCAAAAATGCACATGCAGCTATGACAAAAGCCCTGGGAACTGAAGATTATACTAAAAAGCAGGTGTTGGATTTCAAACCTGAAACCCAGGAACTACAACAGGCAAAAATGATCGTTGGGCAAATGCAAAGCAACGTGAACGAGAGTATACCTGAAGTAATCAAGGAGATCAATGAAGGTGTAGAATATTTCAGTGGCCGTCTTGATACCCATTTCAACCTTGACCTGGATGGTAGAGCTGTTGTGGGTGACGATCCTTACGATATCACCGATACCAACTATGGAAACAATAAAGTTTCAGGACCAGATCCAAAAAAAGAAGATGCCAAACATGGAACACATGTTGCCGGGATCATTGCAGCTAACAGAAATAATTCCGTAGGACTTAAAGGAGTTGCCAGCAATGCAAAAATTATGGCGGTAAGAGCTGTGCCAGATGGTGATGAATATGATAAAGATATTGCACTGGGAATTCGTTATGCCGTAGATAATGGTGCGAAAGTGATTAATACCAGTTTTGGAAAATACTTTTCTCAAAATCCGGAATGGGTGATCGATGCTATAAAATATGCAGCAGATAATGATGTTCTAATCGTAAATGCAGCTGGAAATGAAGGAATAGATCTTGACAAAAAAAGAGTTTATCCTAACGATCAAAATCCGCAGGAAACTACAGAGATCAGTGATAACTTTTTAACGGTTGGTGCTTTGAATTATGAATACGGAGCGAATCTTATCGCAACATTTTCTAACTATGGAGCTACCAACGTAGATGTTTTCGCACCTGGAACCAAGATCTGGTCTACAACTCCAAACGATACATACGAGTATCTTCAGGGAACTTCCATGGCGTCACCAGCAGTTGCAGGGATCGCGGCGATCATAAGAGGTTATTACCCAAAATTATCTGCGGGACAGGTAAAACAAATAATCATGGATAGTGGTATCTCTACAAAAGCAACTGTAGTGCTGGGAGGAGATACCAGCAATACTAAAAAATTCCAGACTATTTCAACTTCAGGAAAAATGGCCAACCTATATAACGCCTTAATTTTAGCAGATCAAATTTCAAAAAATAACTAGAATGAAGAATATTTTTTTCAGCTTAATACTACTTACCGCCGGAGTAATTCAGGCACAGAACAACACTTCCTACTGGCAGCAGCATGTAGATTACAAAATGGATGTGGATGTAAATGTGGAAAATTTTAAATTCACCGGAACCCAGGAATTGACCTATACCAACAATTCCCCAGACACTCTTAACCGAGTTTTCTATCACCTATATTTTAATGCCTTTCAACCAGGTTCAGAAATGAATGCAAGACTGGAAAGTATTGCAGATCCTGATGGTAGAATGGTTAGAAATGAAGGTACTGAGGAAGAACCAAAAAGGGTAAGCCGTATTAGTGATCTTTCTGAAGATCAAATTGGTTATTTGAGAGTAAACTCTCTAACTCAGGATGGAACTTCATTAGATTACGAAGAAGTTGGAACCGTTCTGGAGGTAGAACTTGCCCAGCCAATTCTTCCTGGTAAAAAAGTAAAGTTCAACATGGAATTTGAAGGGCAGGTACCGGAACAGATTAGAAGATCTGGTAGAAACAGTTCTGAAGGTGTAGCGCTTTCTATGAGTCAGTGGTATCCTAAACTGGCAGAATATGACTTCCAGGGATGGCATGCAGATCCTTATGTTGCCCGTGAATTTCATGGCGTATGGGGAGATTTTGATGTGAAGATCAGTATCGATAAGGATTATATACTTGGAAGTACAGGATATCTTCAAAATCCTCAGGAAATCGGGTACAACTACGAAGAAGAAGGAACTAAAGTGAAAAGAAAAAAAGGGGATAAGCTAACCTGGCATTTCAAAGCTCCTAAAGTTCATGATTTTACCTGGGCAGCAGATCCTGACTATATCCATGACAAGTTAGTTGCTGAAGATGGTACTGTACTGCATTTCCTTTATAAAGACAATGAAGATATCAAAGAGAACTGGAAGAATCTTCAGCCAAAAACAGCAGAATTACTTCTGTATTTCAACGAACATATTGGACCATATCCATGGGATCAATACTCTGTAGTTCAGGGTGGAGATGGTGGAATGGAGTATGCAATGCTTACTCTAATCACTGGTGAACGTTCTTTTGGAAGTCTTGTTGGCGTTACTGCTCACGAAATGGCGCATGCATGGTTTCAACATTTAATGGCTACTAATGAAAGTAAACACGAGTGGATGGATGAAGGTTTTACTTCCTACATTTCTTCGGAAGCTGAAAATGTAATCCTTGGAGAAAATAAGGAGAATCCGCACACTGGATCTTACAGAGGTTACCAGTACCTGGCGAATTCAGGAAGAGAGCAACCGCAATCTACGCATGCCGATAGGTATGAACTGAATGCCCTTTATGGAACTTCTGCATACTCTAAAGGAGCTGTATTCCTTGCACAGCTTGGATACATCATAGGTGAAGAGAATCTTTCAAAAACCTTGAATAGGTACTATGATGAATGGAAATTCAAGCATCCAACTCCAAACGATTTTATTAGAATTGCTGAAAAGGTTTCTGGAGCAGAGCTGGACTGGTACCTAATGGATTGGACACAAACCACCAATACGATCGATTACGCAATAGATGATGTTGAAATAAAGGATGGCAAGGCAACTGTATCTTTGAAAAGAAACGGATTGATGCCAATGCCTATAGATATTGATGTAACCTATGCCGATGGTTCTAAGAAAACCTACTATATCCCATTGGAAATGATGCGTTGGGAGAAAGAAGCACGTGAAGGTGAAGAGAGAACTATAGCTGAAGACTGGGCATGGGGATTCCCTACCTACGAATTGGAGATCGATGCCACCAAAGACATTGCTACTATAGAAATTGATAGTTCGAAAATGATGGCAGACGTAAATCCTTCAGATAACGTTTGGAACAAAGACGGAGAATCTTCCGAAGAAGAAGGTGAAGAATAAACTCTTTCAGTAAATATTATAAAACCCTTTCTCTACGGAAGGGTTTTTTTATTTGAAAGTATTGGTACTTTTGAAACATGGATCAGAGGTTCGGAAAATTGGAAAAATTAAAAAGCAAAAAGCATATAGATCTGCTCTTTGCTGAAGGTAGAAATCTGAAAAGTTATCCGCTAAAACTTATCTATGCACCAATCCAGACTTCAGATAAACCAGAATTAAAAACAGGAGTTTCGGTGCCTAAAAAACTGGTGAAAACAGCAGTAAAACGTAACCGGATCAAACGATTGATGCGCGAAGCTTTCAGAAAAAATAAGTACCTTGTTACCAGCGATCTTGCAATTTCTCATGCTTTTATGTTCATATATATTTCCAGGGATGAGATCGATCATTCTAAAATGGAAAAGAATATGATCAAATTGTTGAAGAACTTTTCAGAAAAACAGCCGACTCATGAAAAAGAACTTTAAGAAACTTATCCTTTTACCTGTTCTTCTTGCAGGAATTTTCATAGGAACTGTAAGTTTTAAATCAGATTTTTTCGAGATCGCTAAGCAGATAGAGATCTTCACAACGCTTTTCAAGGAGATCAACATGAATTATGTTGACGAAACAAATCCTGCACAATTGATGGATTCTGCGATAAAATCAATGCTTACAGATCTAGATCCATATACTAATTACTGGAATGAGCAGGATGTGGAGGCAGCGAGGATCAATAATTCTGGCGAATATACTGGGATTGGCGCTGCGGTTAAAAATGGAGCTACTGGAATTACTATTGTGGAAGCCTATAAGGATTATCCTGCAGATAAAGCGGGTTTAAAAGCCGGAGATCTCATTACTAAGATTGGTGATATACGAGTTTCAGATTTTAAGGAAGATGCAGGAGAGCTGCTTAATGGCGCTTCTGAAACTGCCGTGGAAATTACTTTTGTAAGACAGGGAAAGGAACAGAAAACTTCATTAAAACGGGAATCTGTAGACCTTAGCGCAGTGCCATTCTACAAATTACTCGAAGATAATACTGGTTATATCGTTCTATCCAGGTTTAATGCCAAAGCTTCAACCGAAGTATCCAGAGCTTTAAAAGAACTAAAAAATCAGGGCGCTGAAAAGATCATTCTTGATCTAAGAGGAAACCCGGGAGGATTACTCAGTGAAGCGATTAATGTGAGTAATATTTTTGTTCCTGCAAATGAATTGATCGTTACCACACGATCTGCAATTGAAAAGTATAATAAGGATTATTATACGCAGAGAGAACCTATAGATACTAAAATACCTTTGGTCGTGCTGGTAAACGGGCGTAGCGCCTCTGCTAGCGAGATAGTAGCCGGAGCAATGCAGGATCTGGATAGAGGAGTGATCGTTGGAGCAAGATCCTTTGGAAAAGGGTTGGTACAAAGACCACGGGAATTAGCCTATGGAACTCAGCTTAAAATTACCATTTCCAGGTATTACACTCCGAGTGGAAGATGTATACAGGCGCTGGATTATCGTCGCCGGGATGAAAATGGCAGAGCAGTTAGAACCAAAGTTGAAGACTATAATGAATTTAATACCCGTAATGGGCGTAAGGTGTATGATGGTGGAGGAATTTTACCAGATGTAAAATTAGAAACTTCCGAATTTAGTGATATCACGCAGGCATTATTACTACAGGATGCGATCTTTAATTATGCTACGGAATATTATTACTCACACAAGGTAGAAGATCTAAAGGATTTTGATTTCAACGATGCAGATTTTCAGGAATTCAAAGTATACCTGAGAGGATCTGATTTTGATTATGTAACTGCTACGGAAAAGGAACTGGAAGAATTAATTGCTACCTCTGAAGAAGAAAATCTGGAATTGAAATTTGAAGCTTCAGGAATAAGGTCACAACTGGAGCAACATGAAAAACAGGAACTGGAACTCAGAAAACCTGAGATAATCAGCCTTCTTAAAGATGAGATCATCAAGAGATATTTCTATAAAGAAGGCCTGTATGAATATTATACGGTAAACAATCCAGAGATCGCTAAGGCCAGAGAGATCCTGAATAGTGAAAATAAATATGCTGAGATCCTGAAGTAATACTAATCTTTGATCATAGCAATATGTGGGATACCATCTTCAAGGTAACCTTCGCCTATACTTTTATAACCATGAGATTCGTAAAATTTGATTAAATATTGCTGCGCAGAAAGTTTAATATTTGAAGTTTTGTAGTTTTCAAGAATAGCAGAGGCAGAAGCTTTCATAATCTGGTGTCCATAGCCATATTTTCTTTCAGATTCCTTTACGATCACACGACCAATAGCAGCTTGAGGAAAGTAATATCCAGGTGCAAAACATCGAGTATAAGCTACGATCTTCCCGTTTTTAAAACCCAGAACATGTAAAGCTTCAGCATCCTTACCATCAATATCCTGGTATACACAATCCTGTTCCACGACAAAAACTTCACAACGTAGTTGTAAAATAGCGTAAAGTTCAGCGAGACTCAGTTCGCTGAACTTTTTAATTTCAATATTCAATTCCATAATTATTTAGTTGCCGGAATCTTGTCTATTCTTCGTTGATGACGGCCACCTTCGAATTTCGTATTAAGGAATGCTTCCACCATCTCTGTTGCAAGCTCTTCAGAAACAAAACGGGAAGGAATACTAAGAATATTCGCATTGTTGTGTTCCCGCGCAAGCTTCGCTATCTCAACGGTCCAGCATAAAGCAGAGCGCACACCCTGATGTTTGTTTGCAGTCATGTTAGCACCATTTCCACTACCACATATTATGATACCAAGATCTGCATTTTCATTTTCCACATCATTTGCTACTGGATGAACAAAATCTGGGTAGTCTACACTATCCTCTTCATTTGTTCCATAATTGGTAAGCTTATGCCCTTTTTTTTCCAGGGCAGTTTGGATCATTTGTTTATAACCAGTACCTGCATGGTCGTTTCCTATCGATATTTTCATAGTTGAGTTGTTTGTGACAAAGTTAAAAAAACAAGCAGTTAAGAAGCTTAAAACCCGTTGTTAATTACTTTCAGGTTTTAACTCATTTTCAGCACTTTAAAATCTACATATAATTGTGTAAAACCTCTGATGATTTAATGATAAAGAAATTTGCTTTTTAAGATTTTTATAACAATAGTCAAACCACTATCAAATATCCAAATTATAAGTAGGTTTTTTCTTTTCAAGTTATGAGCACTTAAAATCCGGTTGTTGACAATTGTTGATAGTAAACTTTTCAATAAACAGACCTTAATAAAAATTAAGAACTTCTGTTAAGTAAATCTTAAAACCACTAGTGTATCAAAGAGTTAGCTATTAACAGTGTTGTTGATAAACTGTTATCAAATAATTACAACTGAAATACCAAGGAAGTTGAAGTAAAATTGTTCTACAAATTAACAAGCCATCATATACCATCATTTAATTTTTTTAAAAAAGAAGAAAAGATAATAATAGTATATACTGTTCATAACTATACGATGCGTAGAGAAGAAGATTTGTCATTGAAGGAGTCAAGGATCTCTTTTGCTTTTGAGACATCTTGTGGATGCACCATAAGTTTGATTCCTCCAAAAGCAGAAGAACTAAACGGAATTAAACCTACGAGTGTTTCATTTTGAAAATAATGCATGATATTTTCATCCTTAAATCTGGATCTTAGAATTAAAGTCTCGTGCGGATATGTAAAAGTTGCCAGGCAAACGTAGTCTTTCATCGGAAAAAATTAGTTCCCTAAGATACGTATTAATCGTTAGAAGCAGATACTAAAGTAGTTACAGTATTTTCTGTAGAAGTAGTATTCAGAAGATCACTTTTTTCGTTTAGGGATTTATTGATTATGGTCACAAAAATTATAAGTCCGATCAAAAAGATAAGAATGAAGACAACTGTATAAGATGAAGACCTATGTAGTTTCATGATGTTAGCAAATTTAGATGATGAACTGATTGCTAATGTTAAAATAAAATTAAGAAAAAATTAAGATTAAATCTTAATAAAACTAAAATTTATTTGAAATATATTATTGACTATTAGTTAGTTGGCTATTTACAAGCTCTTCCGACTTAACAAAACTTTAATCTCAACAGGGTGGAGACTGATTAATATGGTGTAATTTTATCGCATACTATTTGAGAATGAAGAAACAGAACAAGAATAAGCCCAAAGGACAGGGCAACCTTACCCGAAGCATTATAGATATCCTTAGAAAGAATTCGGGAAAAACATATAATTACAAACAAATTGCTTCTATACTAGGTGTTAGCGATGCCAGTAGCAGAAACCAGATCATTAAAAAACTAGCTCAACTCACTGCCAAAAAGGAAATTGAAGAAGTTGAACGAGGTAAATTTAAGATCGAAGGTTCAAAAAATTATCATACTGCCGTACTTGATCTAACCACCAAAGGTTATGGATATGCGATTGTTGATGGATTTGATGATGATATCTTTATTGCAAATAAAGATTTAAAGTCAGCTTTTGATGGTGATACAGTAGAGATCTACATTTACAATCGCCGTCGTAATAAGAAAAGTGAAGGTGAAGTTGTAAATATCACCAAGCGTAAGCGAACAGAATTTGTTGGAACACTTCAGAAAAGGAAAGATTTTGGATTTGTGGTAGTGGATGATAAATCCATGTACACAGATTTCTTTGTTTCGGCTAATAAAATGAATGGTGCTGAAGATGGAGACAAAGTAGTAATCCAGTTCGAAGAGTGGCCAGATAAGGCAGACTCACCTTTTGCTACGATCACTAGAGTACTTGGTACACCTGGAGAACATAATACAGAAATTCATTCCATACTTGCACAGTATGGTCTTCCTCATGATTTTCCTGAAGAGGTGGAGGAATACGCTAATAAGATAGATACTACTATCAACGAAGATGAGATCGCTAAAAGAAGGGATATGCGTGATATCCTAACTTTTACGATAGATCCTAAAGATGCAAAGGATTTTGATGATGCTCTAAGCTTCAGAAAACTTGAAAATGGTAATTACGAGATAGGAATTCATATTGCAGATGTATCGCACTACCTGCAACCTGGAACTATTCTAGACGATGAGGCTTACGAACGTGCAACATCAGTCTACCTGGTGGATCGCGTGGTGCCTATGCTTCCTGAAATTCTTTCGAACAATGCCTGTTCATTAAGACCAAATGAGGAAAAATTTACTTTCTCTGCAGTCTTTGAAATTAACGATAAGCTTGATGTAAAAGATCAGTGGTTTGGAAGAACTGTGACTTATTCAGACGAGCGTTTTGCTTATGAAGAGGCTCAGCATATTATTGAAACGAATGCTGGTAGTATTCCAAAAGATATTTCAATTCGCGAAGATGCTTATTCAGTTAGCGGTGAAGTAGTGGATGCTATTTCCACGCTGGACAGACTTGCTAAAAAGATGAGAAGTCGTCGTATGCGAAATGGTGCAATTTCTTTTGACAAGGTAGAAGTGAAATTCAACCTTAACGAAGAAAATGAACCGGTGGGAGTTTTCTTTAAAACTGCTAAAGATGCGAATAAACTTATCGAGGAATTCATGTTACTCGCTAACCGAAAAGTGGCTGAATTTATTGGTAAACAAAAGCCGAAAAAGACTTTTGTGTATAGATGTCATGATGAACCTAATGAAGAAAAACTTGCTTCTCTACAAAGCATCGTTGGTAGATTTGGACACAAACTGAATCTCACAGACCGTAATTCCACAACCAGTTCTTTAAATAAACTTCTGGAAGATGTGCAGGGTAAAAAAGAACAGAACATGGTGGATACATTGGCAATTCGTACCATGAGTAAGGCCTATTATGGCACAGATAATATTGGACATTATGGTTTAGCCTTTGATCACTATACTCATTTTACTTCTCCTATTCGAAGGTATCCGGATGTTATGGTGCATAGATTGCTTCAACATTACCTGGATGGTCATAAATCTGCCAGCGAAGAAGAGTACGAAGACAAATGTAACCATAGTAGTGATCGTGAGTATCTGGCTACCAGCGCTGAACGGGATTCTATTAAGTTCATGCAGGTGAAATTTATGATGGATCACCAGGATGAAGAATTTCTGGGAGTAATTTCCGGAGTTACAGACTGGGGAATCTTCGTGGAGATCGTCGAAAATAAGTGTGAAGGAATGATCAGGTTACGGGATATGAACGATGATCATTATGAGTATGATGCAGATGAGTTCGCCGTAACTGGTAAGCGTACCGGTAAAACTTTCACTTTAGGTGATGAGGTATACGTCACAGTTAAGAATGCAGATCTAGTGAAACGTCATTTAGATTTCACATTATTGGGTAGCAGAGCAGATGTAGAAGCAAATTAGTAGGAAAAGGTATGCTTTCAGGCATTAATTGATATATTTACTTTAAAAGCCACAAAAAGTTTACATTTGCAAAACAACTTAACTGTATGTTACAGGACGTTTTAGCTGCCTTACCCTTAGGTTTTTTTCTGGCATTTCTATTTGGACCGGTTTTTTTTGTATTACTGGAAACCGCTGCTATAAAAGGGTTTAGAGCTGCTATTGCATTGGATTTTGGGGTTATCTTCGCTGACTGTGTTTTTATAACCATCGCTTATTTTAGTACAACGAAGCTACTGGAAAGTCTTAAAGATGATCCCGCTCTATTCATTTTTGGGGGTATGATCCTCGCTACCTATGGCTTAATGACATTTGTGCAATCTAAGAAATCTCTGCAAACAGATGATAAGACCCCTGAAATTAGAAAGCTAGGTAAAAGTGCCTATTTTAGCTTGTTCGTTAAAGGATTTCTACTGAATTTCATCAATATTGGCGTGCTTGGTTTCTGGCTGGGAGTGATCATTGTTTTTGGTCCCAAACTGGATATGCAAGTGGATAGAATAGGAATATTCATTTCTACAGTTCTTATTACATACCTGATTGTAGATGTGGCCAAGATTTTACTGGCAAAAAAATTAAACCGAAAGTTGACACCTAACCGAATCTATATTATGAAAAAGTTCATTAGTTGCGTACTGGTGATCTTCGGGGTGGTACTGATTTTTCAGGGACTCTTTCCAGACCAGGTAGACGAGATCAAAGACCAGATAGAAGAAATTACACCAAGTGATTCTTTGATCGGTGATCTGGATTTTACGAAAACAAATGATTGAAAATAAAAAAGCTTCCTGAATCAGGAAGCTTTTTTTGAGGCATCGAGCGGATTCGAACCGCTGTACAAGGTTTTGCAGACCTCTGCCTAGCCACTCGGCCACGATGCCCTTTGCGGGATGGCAAATGTAATAAAAAATTTAAGTTTCAAAACTAAAATCTACCTTGATTTCTGCATGCTCACAGTAACCATGGCAACATTACCTCCAATGGGTGGGTTGATCTTGGAAACTTCGACTTCAGCCTGCTGAACCATAATAAGTTCGCTAAGAACACGGGTTAAGATTCTATCAGCAACCGTTTCCAATAATTTAGATCTGATGGCCATTTCCTGCTTAACTATGTGATTTAGATGCACATAATCTATGGTATCTTTAAGTTCATCTGTCTTTGCAGAATGAGATAGATCCCCGGAAACTTTAAGATCTACCTGGTATTCGCTTCCAATTTTACTTTCTTCATCAAGACATCCATGATAGGCGAAAGTTCTTATATTCTTAAGTGTGATTACTCCCAAAACTTTTTTTACAAAGATATGTTTCCTGAAGAATAGAGGAATTATTGAATTAATTTTTCTCCAATCATACCTATCAAAAAACCAAGATTAGCACCTAAAGCAGGTATCCATGCCCGTTTCAGCTTTACATTTGGGGCGATATCCTGAAATATGAGATATAATATTCCACCACCAGCAAATACCATCAGGAAGGCCGTGACTTCAGGTAGGTTCGTTAGAAATTCATAACCGAGCAGCGCACCTATAACTCCGCTAAAGCTCAATGCAAATAGTATTCCTAGTGCTTTTTTCGATTTCATTCCAGATCTAATTAGATCCTGGTAAGAATTGAAAGATTCAGGTAAGTTCTGTAAACCTATGAATGCGGCCAGTAGTGTACCAGTGTTAGGATCTGTCGCGAATATTGCACCTAATGCTATCGCTTCAGGAATAAAATCTAATAGCATCGCCAGTAATTGCGATAAAGTGCTTCCAGATCTTTCTAGTTTCCGGTCTATTAAAAACACAATCAGGGCACCGGCTATAAATCCTAAGAGTAAAACGGGGAGATCCAGATCTTCCATTCCTCTTGGTATCAATACCAATGCAACGGCACCCATAAGAATACCTCCTCCAAAAGCCGTAATGAAATGGGTTATTTCTTTCTTTCGATTGGACTTATCTGGATTGCTTCCGAAGTATTTGGAAAGCAAACCTCCTACTAATACCGTAATTCCCGAAAATGCTGAGTATAATATGATTTTATACAGGTCATCCATATTCTAATCCATGATTTTAATTCAAGTTATCAATTTTAAACATACTATTGTTCGCATGCTGTCTTTATCGATTTAAAATTTGATAAATTTGCAGCTCATTAAAACAGGTTATGGCAGAAGCTAAAAAGTCCCTCAATTTCATTGAGCAGATCATAGAAGAAGATCTTAATTCTAATTATTCAAGAGAAGAACTTAAATTCAGGTTTCCTCCTGAACCTAATGGGTATTTGCATATTGGTCACGCATCCTCGATTTGTTTAAATTTTGGATTGGGTGAAAAATATAATGCACCTGTAAATTTAAGATTTGATGATACGAATCCTGCAAAAGAAGAGCAGGAGTATGTAGATGCTATCAAAAGAGATATCGAGTGGTTAGGTTTCAAATGGGCTGAGGAATGTTATGCTTCAGATTATTTCCAGAAACTTTATGACTGGGCGGTAGAAATGATTAAAAATGGAGATGCTTATGTAGATAGCCAGACTTCAGAAGAAATAGCAGAGCAGAAGGGAACACCTACTGAACCTGGAAAGGAAAGTCCGTATAGAAACCGTTCAGTAGAAGAAAACCTGGAGCTTTTTGAGCAGATGAAGAATGGTGATACTCCTGAAAGAGGGCACGTTCTTCGTGCAAAAATCGATATGACGTCTTCTAACATGCTAATGCGTGACCCGATCATGTACCGTTGTTTGCATAAGGATCACCACCGAACTGCAGATAACTGGAAGATCTATCCAATGTACGATTGGGCGCATGGACAGTCAGATTTTATTGAGCATGTTTCTCATTCGTTTTGTACTCTTGAATTTTTACCACATAGAGAATTATATAACTGGTTTCTTGACAAAGTCAGCAAACAAGGTGAATTTGAGCCAAAACAGCGAGAATTTGCACGTAGAAACCTGAGTCATACCATTGTAAGTAAACGTAAATTATTACAACTTGTAGAAAAAGGTTTTGTAGACAGCTGGGATGACCCCAGAATGCCTACGATCTCGGGATTGCGAAGAAGAGGCTATACCGCTGGTGCTATTCGAAAGTTTGCCGATTCAATTGGTGTTGGGAAGCGTGAGAATATGATCGATGTTTCACACCTTGAATTCTGTGCCAGAGAAGATCTAAATAAAATAGCTCCAAGGGTTATGGGTGTTCTTGATCCTGTTAAACTGGTAATTACGAACTATCCTGAAGGAGAAGAAGAATGGCTGGAAGCTGAAAATAATCCTGAAGATGAAACTGCCGGGAGCAGAGAAATTCCATTTTCACGCGAACTATTCATTGAAAGAGAAGATTTCAAAGAAAGTGCAAACCGTAAGTTTTTCAGGTTGACACTAGGAAAAGAAGTACGCCTTAAAAATGCATATATTATTAAAGGCGAGGAGGTTGTAAAGGATGCTGAAGGTAATATTACTGAAATTCATGTTACTTACGATCCTAAAAGTAAAAGTGGAAGTGGTTCTGAAGAATCCCTTCGGAAGGTGAAAGGCACATTACACTGGGTTTCTGTAAAACATGCTGTTGAGGCTGAAGTTAGACTTTATGACAGATTATTTACTGAAGAAGCACCAGATGGACATAAGGAAAAAGATTATCTTGAGTTTGTAAATCCCGAATCACTAAAAGTAGTGACTGGTTATCTTGAGCCAGGCCTTAAGGAGGCAAAACCTGAAGATAAGGTACAGTTCCAGAGAATAGGATATTTTTGCGTAGATAAAGATTCCACGAGTGAAAAACCTGTTTTCAATCGAACCGTCACTTTGCGCGATTCCTGGGCTAAAATTAAGTCTTAAACTGATTTTCAGGCTATTTAAGAATAATTTAGCATTGAATTTTTAACATATTAACCGGTTATTAACAAGCTAGGGTGAATCCATCTGCTATCTTTGAGTTTTAATAACCTAAAATCAATAACTTATGGCAAGTACAGGAAATACATTATTAGCATTAATTACCGGAGCAGCAATTGGAGCTGGTGTTGGTTTACTTTATGCCCCAGATAGCGGAGATAAAACTCGCAAGAAACTTAGGGATGATGCTCAGAACGCACAGGACAGACTGAATAAGAAATATAACGAAACTTCTTCTAATCTTTCTGAAAAGGCTAAAAAAGCAAGAACAGATTTCGAAGCAAGACTGGAAGAGACTTTGTCGTCAGCAAGTCACAAAGCAGATGATATTCTATCTGCAATGGAGTCTAAATTAGAGGAACTTAGAAAGCAAAATTCTAAATTGCAGAAAGATAAGCCTGGAACCTCCTCTGGATCTGGAAACACTCCAAATAAAGCGGTAGTATAATTTCTGTATGGCATTTGAAAAACTTACTAACAACGTAGACGACTTAAATCATAATATACAGGCATTTTTACATAGTAATGCTGAGTATTATAAACTTAAAGCCTTTAAACAGGGAATGAAAGGAGCAACATCGCTCGTTCGCTTCCTCATAATGGGTTTTTTGCTAAGCATTGCTGGGATCATGTTATCCTTTGCTATTGCGATTATTATAAGTCAGGCAATTGGTGTACCCAGCTCCGGTTATTTTATCGTAGGTGGTTTTTACCTTATCGTTGGGATATTGATTTTTATTTTTGGAAAAGAACCAATAGAAAAATTGATACTTCAGAAGTTTTCAAAGGCAGTTTTTAATGATAAAAATGATTAATGAGAGTTTATTCATCCTTTAAAGATATAGACAAAGATCTTAAGATTCTGAAATTACAAACAGAGATCGATAAAGAGGAGATTCGCCTTAGTATGGATCACACTAAACAACAAATGACACCAATGTCACTGCTGGGAAGTGGTGTGGGTTCGATAGTTCATAAAATTTTATCTATACGTGCGGTTTCCAAGATTATGGGTATTAAAAGAACCGATATGGATCATAATCTTTAATCATCATACATAAAAATTAAAGCCCCAATCGGGGCTTTTTTTATGCTTGATTTTCGTTATTCCTCTTTTGCTCTTCTATTCTTTTTTTGTTCTGTTCTTTCATCGCCTCCCCAATTTGGTTGGAAGCGGTAAAGGACGCAACCATATTGTTCAGCATTTCACTACCTGCCTGTGGAGAATTAGGTAAGAGAATAAGATTTGAATTCGTTTCTTCACCAATGGCCTGTAAGGTATCATAGTGTTGTGTAACCACAATAAGGGCAGACGCTTCCTGAGAATTGATACCTACATTGTTCAAAACATCCACGCTTTCTTCCAGTCCGCGTGCGATTTCTCTTCGCTGATCGGCAATTCCCTGTCCCTGTAAGCGCTTACTTTCAGCTTCTGCCCGGGCTTTTGCAACGATTTTTATACGATCTGCTTCAGCATCATATTCTGCTGCAACCTTTTCTCTTTCTGCAGCATTTATCCTGTTCATGGCAGCTTTCACCTGTACATCAGGATCTATATCTGTAACCAGGGTTTTGATGATATCATATCCATAAGACTGCATCGCTTCGTTCAATTCACGGTTTACAGCAATGGCTATGTCATCTTTACGCTCAAAAACATCGTCCAGCTTCATTTTAGGTACCTCTGCGCGCACAACGTCGAATACATAGGCTGTTATCTGATCATGCGGACTTTCAAGCTTGTAGAAGGCATCATACACGTTATCTTTTCTAACCTGAAATTGTACAGATATCTTCAGCTTTACGAATACATTATCCTTGGTTTTAGTTTCCACCAGAACATCCAGCTGCTGAACTTTTAGGTTAATTCTTCCTGCTACCTGATCAATGAGAGGAACTTTTAATTGTAATCCAGAATTCCGGATACTGGTAAACTTTCCGAAGCGCTCTACTACTGCTGAAGTCTGCTGCCGAACTACAAAGATTCCGGAGAAGATAAGAAGCAACAGGAAAATGGCGAGTATGGGTATTAAGACAAAATTTATCATGCTAATAGAATTTTTTACTGAAATTAAGCATTCTTCAGCATTTAATCAGCATAAAAAAAGCCGGTAAGATCAAGTTTCTTACCGGCTTAAATAATATTCAGAATCAATTATCCCAACGTTTCAATGGCTTTAGTAAGCCTGCTTAAAGTTTGTTGTTTTCCAATATAGCTTGCAATCTCGTAAACGTCTGGACCTTGTAATGCTCCAACCAGCGCGAGACGTAAAGGCATCATTACCTTTCCAAAACCAATCTCCTTGCTTTTTATCCAGTTTTTGACTTCAGCCTGTAGTTGTTCGGTTTCAAAATTATCCTGTCCTTCCAGGAAGATTTTTAATTCGTTCATTAATTCCGCTGAACCTTCTTTCCATGCTTTTTTAGCATCTTTTGGTTCGAAAGAAGTAGGGGAGATGAAGAAGAAATATCCCTGATCCCAGAGATCCTCTACAAATACTGCTCTTTCTTTAATCAAGGAAACTACGTTCTTAACATAGGATTCTTCTACCACGATCTCTTTTTCCTTCAGGATCTTTTGAAATTCCTTTGTAACCTGCGATTCATCTGCTTCCTGCATATAATGCTGCTGGAACCATTTTGTTTTTTCAGGGTCAAATTTTGCACCTCCTTTATGTACTCGTTCCAGTTCAAAAGCGCTCGTTAATTCCTCCAGACTAAAGAATTCCTGCTCTGTTCCAGGATTCCATCCTAAAAATGCCAGCATATTTACTACCGCTTCAGGATAGTAACCCTCTTCCTTGTATCCTGTAGAAACATCCCCAGTTGCTGGATCTTTCCACTCAAGAGGAAATACCGGGAAGCCCATTTTTTCACCATCTCTTTTGCTCAATTTCCCTTTACCCTGAGGTTTCAGAATAAGTGGTAAATGGGCAAATTCTGGAGCGGTCCATCCGAACGCGCGATAAAGCATATAATGCAAAGCGAGAGAAGGCAGCCATTCTTCACCACGAATTACATGAGTGATCTTCATTAAATGGTCATCCACGATATTGGCGAGGTGATAGGTTGGCATTCCATCACTTTTAAATAGAACCTTATCGTCAAGTATATTGGAATCAATTTCCATATCCCCTCGAATCACATCTTTTAAATGCAAGGTTTCATCTTGCGGAGATTTAAACCTAATCACATAAGCATCCCCGTTTTCAATTTTCTCCTTTGTCTCTTCGGAAGAGAGGGTAAGGGAATTATTGAGCTTTTCCCTGTTATGCCAGTTATATATAAAGGTTTTACCTTTTTCTTCGTGATCCTTTCTATGTGCGTCCAGCTCTTCTGAAGTATCAAAAGCATAGTATGCATTTCCAGATACTATCAATTCTTCTGCATAAGCACGATACTTATCTTTTCTCTCGCTTTGCCTGTACGGTCCGAAGCCTTTCTCCTTGCCCGGTCCTTCATCGTAAGGGATTCCGCACCAGTTCAGGGATTCGATAATATAATCTTCGGCTCCATCTACGTACCTGTTTTGATCTGTATCCTCAATACGAAGAACGAAATCACCACCGTGTTTTTTGGCAAATAGATAATTGTATAAAGCGGTTCTTACACCACCAATATGTAACGGTCCCGTAGGGCTCGGAGCAAATCTTACTCTAACTTTAGAAGACATAAAAAGTGAATTTTAGAGCAAAGATACAACCTTATTCAAGCATTCCTAAACTCAGCTAACTACTAATTAAAGTGTCTTAATTATCGTATTTTTAAACAAACTATAGAAGAAGTGACCAGCAATTTTGATCGCGTAATTTCCAGGCTTGATGCTTTCGTTCGAAAATATTATTTCAGCCAGATCCTAAAGGGCTTGATGCTCTTTGCAGGTATTGGGTTGTCGTATTTTCTCCTAATCGGAAGCCTCGAGCACTTCTTCTGGTTTAATGAATCTGTAAGAGCATTCCTGTTCTGGTTGTTTATCGCCATAGAAATTGCCCTTTTCATTTACTTTATTGGGATACCTCTTTCGAAACTTTTTAAACTACGGAAGGGAATAGATAAAGAACAGGCTTCAGAAATTATAGGAACACATTTTCAAGAAATAGGGGATAGGTTACTCAATTTATTGCAACTGGGTCATACTTCTGAAAGATCTGAATTACTTATAGCAAGCATTAATCAAAAAGCTAAGAATTTAAAGATCTTCGATTTTTCTGAAGCAGTTGAGCTAAAGAAGAACCGTAAATATTTACCGGTTGTAATTCTTCCTGTACTGATCATATTTGCTTTGTGGATCTCTAATAACGCTCACGTTTTTACTGAAGGTTTTGACAGAATAAGTAATTATGATCAGGCGTTCGAAAAGCCGGCTCCATTTCAATTTTTAGTACTGAATGAGAAACTGGAAACATTTCAGAATTCAGATTTTGAACTGGTAGTACAGATTAAAGGAGACCAGATGCCTGAAGAGCTGCATTTTATTACAGATGACTACAAACGTGTTCTCACTGCTGCAGGGAATGGACGCTTTGTTTATAAGTTTGAAAATGTAGACAACTCTCTACAATTCAAATTACATGGCGCTGGTATAAGTTCTAGGACTTATATTTTGAAGGTTTTGGCACTACCGTTGATCACAAATATGGAAGTTGAGGTGAATTATCCCAATTATCTAAATTTAGATGAGCAGGTATTCAAAGGTATGGGATCCTTTCAGGTGCCTGAAGGTTCGAAATTAACCTGGTGGTTTTCAACTATAGCTACAGATTTTGTACAGTTCACGATTAATGACTCAGTCCGCAACCTATCAGTAAATGATCATAAAGCTGAAATAGAGCAACAAGTTTTTAGAGATTTTGATTATTCTGTCAGTTCTTCTAACGCTTTTAAAACTGAACATGAAAAGTTAGATTATCAAATTGAAATAGTACCCGATCTTCACCCGGAGATAGATGTTCAAAGCACAAGAGATAGTTTAGACTTACAGCAGACTTACATCAAAGGTCGTGTAAAGGACGATCATGGACTCTCAAGATTGCAGTTAGTTTATTATCCGCAAGATTCGATTAAAAAAAAGGTGACTCAAAATTTAGAAATTAGCTCAGCTCTTGTGGATGAATTCTACTATAGCTTTCCCAATAATTTGCAACTCGAACCTGGTATGTCATATTCCTATTATTTTGAAGTATTTGATAATGATGGTGTAAATGGAGCTAAATCGAGCAGGTCAAAGATCCTTAATTACCGAAAGATCACCAAAACTGAAAAAGAAGATCAAAACCTGCAGAAACAGCAGAATTCTATCGAGACGATTTCCGAAGAACTGGAACAATTCAGAAGGGATTCGAATGAACTGCAAGAGCTTCAAAGGATAGACAGGGAGAACAATAATTTGAATTACAACGAGAAGCAACGGCTGGATCAATTTTTAGAAAGGCAGAAGATCCAGAATGAGTTAATGCAAAAGCATAGCAAGGAACTTCAGCAAACTATAGAAGAACAATCTACTGAGGAACCATCCTCAGATAAAGAAGATTTAAAACAAAGGCTTGAGGAGAATGAGAATAGCCTGAAAGAGAATGAGGAATTATTAAAGGAACTTCAGGAGTATTCTGATAAAATTGAGAAAGAAAATCTTGGAGAAAAGTTGGAGGATCTGAGTAAAAATAATAAGAACAATGAGCGTAATCTTGAGCAGTTTCTGGAACTTACCAAACGATATTATATAGAAGAGAAACAACAAAAGATAGCTCGGGATCTGAATCGTCTAGCCAATGAACAGGAGAAAATATCGAACCTTTCTGAACCAACTTCAGAGGAACAGGAAAATCTAAATAATGATTTCGATAGAATTCAAGAGGAATTAGATGCCTTATCGAGAGACAATCAGGAATTGAAAAAACCAAAATCCTTAGCTCGCGATGAAGCCATAGAAGAGGAAATTTCAGAAGATCAAAAGAAGGCATCAGAACAATTACAACAGCAAAAGAATGCCAGCCAGGAACAAAAGGATGCTGCTAAGAAAATGCGGCAATTGAGTTCTAAAATGCAACAAGCCGGTATGCAGGCAGAGATGCAGAAGTTGGAAGCTGATGCTAAAGTATTACGTGAAATTCTGAATAATCTGGTGAGATTTTCTTTGATACAGGAAGAACTGCTAGAGGACTTTAAAAGTATCAAACAGTCAAGTCCAGCTTATGCGAACAAATTAAATGATCAAAGTGAACTAAGGGAAAACTTTGAACATATTGATGACAGTATTTACAGCCTGGCGCTACAAAACCCAATGTTCTCAAGTAAGATAACTTCCAAACTTACAGATATAGATTTTGATATAGAAAAGTCGCTGGAAAGACTAGTTGAAAATCAAATAGAGCAGGGTACCGCTAGTCAGCAATATGTTGTTACCGGGGCAAATGATCTTGCAGTTATGTTATCTGATGTTCTGGATTCTATGCAGGAGATGATGTCCAATCCTCAATCTGGTTCTGGTGATGGACAGGAATTTCAATTGCAACAGATCATCGATGAGCAAAAAGAACTTCAGCAGGATATGCAGCAAAATATGGAGATTCCTGAAAAGTCTGGAAAGCCTAGTCAACAAAATTCAGGTGAAATATTTGAAATTTATAAACGTCAGCAAAATATCAGAAGGAAACTAGATGAATTAATGGAAAATGGCTCATCGGACGCTCTCGAGAAGAAGATGGAACAAATCGAGCAGGATCTTTTGGAGAAGGGTTTGGATGGGAAAACCTTGGAAAGAATGAAGCAGCTGGATTATGAATTAATGAAAATGAAGAGCGCTGCTCAAAAACAGGGATTTGATAATAAGAGGAAGGCAAACACGAATACTCTGAACTATGAGAATAGGCTTAAGAACCAGATAAATACCGCTAAAGAATATTTCCAATCAACTGAAATTTTAAACAGACAAGTCTTACCTTTGCAGCAAATTTACAGATCTAAGGTCAAGGAATATTTTGGTAAAAGGAACGATTAATTTTTTCAATGAAAACGACTTCAGCCTGAAGGATGAGGAACTATTTCAAAACTGGTTATTCAGGCTTGCTGAATCTGAGCTCAAAAATGTAGGCGAGATCAATTATATTTTTTGTGATGATGAGTACTTACTGGAGATCAACCAGAATTATTTAGATCATGATACCTATACAGACATTATCAGCTTTGATAATACTGTTGGTAATTCTCTAAATGGAGATATTTTCATTAGTACAGAGAGAGTAGAGGAGAATGCTGCAGAATATAATGTGGATTTTCTTCAGGAACTGAAAAGAGTTATAGCTCACGGTATGTTACATCTTTGTGGATATAAGGATAAATTAGAAAGTGAAAGCGAATTAATGCGACGTAAGGAAGACGAGAAAATTGAAATGTTCCACGTGGAACAATCATAATGAAAAGAAGATTTTATGTTCGAGAAGGAATATGATGTTATAGTAATTGGAGCTGGTCACGCAGGAAGTGAAGCTGCCGCCGCTGCCGCTAATATGGGTAGTAGCACGCTCTTAATTACAATGAATTTGCAGAATATCGCTCAAATGAGCTGCAATCCTGCTATGGGTGGCATTGCAAAAGGTCAGATTGTAAGAGAAATAGATGCGATGGGTGGTTATAGTGGTATTGTAAGTGATACTAGTGCTATCCAGTTTAAAATGTTGAATAAATCCAAAGGACCTGCAATGTGGAGTCCGCGCGTACAAAGTGATCGTATGCGCTTCGCTGAAGACTGGCGTCTAAAGCTGGAGCAAACTCCAAATCTTGATTTTTATCAGGAAATGGTCGCAGGATTGATCATCGAAAATGATAAGATTACTGGTGTTCGAACTTCCTTGGGTCTGGAAGTTCGTGCTAAATCTGTTATATGTACTAATGGAACATTTTTAAACGGACTCATCCATATTGGTGATAAGCAATTTGGTGGTGGAAGAGCAGGGGAAAGAGCTGCAACCGGAATCACAAAGGATCTTATTGATGTTGGATTTGAGGCGGGAAGAATGAAGACAGGAACTCCTCCACGTGTGGATGGTAGATCTCTGGATTATTCTAAGATGATCGAACAACCTGGTGATGAAAAACCTTCTAAATTTTCTTATTCAGATGAGACTAAGCCTTTGGAAAAACAACGTAGTTGTTTTATGACTTACACTTCTAATGAAGTGCATGAGATACTAAAGGATGGTTTTGATCGATCTCCCATGTTTAACGGACGTATAAAAAGTCTGGGTCCAAGATACTGTCCTTCCATAGAGGATAAGATCAATAGATTTGCAGACAAGGACAGACATCAGTTATTTGTAGAACCCGAGGGTTGGAATACTGTAGAGGTTTATGTGAACGGATTTTCAACTTCACTTCCAGAGGATGTTCAGTTTAAAGCCTTACGATCTGTTGCGGGGTTTGAGAATGTAAAATTCTTCAGACCAGGTTATGCGATCGAATATGATTATTTTCCGCCAACTCAGTTAAAGCATACTTTGGAGACCAAGCTAATTGATGGGTTATATTTTGCCGGGCAGATAAATGGAACTACAGGTTACGAGGAAGCTGCTTGTCAGGGTATGATGGCTGGTATAAATGCTGCTCTAAAAGTTCAGGAAAAAGAAGAATTTATTCTGAAGCGTAACGAGGCATATATTGGTGTTCTTATAGATGATCTCATTACGAAAGGTACCGAAGAACCCTATCGAATGTTTACCTCAAGAGCTGAGTATAGAACGTTATTGAGACAGGATAATGCCGACTTTAGGTTAACCGAGAAATCCTATAACATTGGTTTAGCTTCCGTAGAACGTATGCGGAAAATGGAAGAGAAGAAAGATAAGTCTTTAAAGTTTGTTCAGCACCTTAAGGATCTTAGTGTGGCCCCGGAAGAAGCGAATCCTGTTCTGGAGAATCGAAATTCTTCTCCCATGAAACAAAGTGATAAGGTCTTTAAAGTTTTTTCAAGACCACAAATCACGATGGAAGATGTACTTGGTTTTTCTGGCGTAAATGAATTTATTGTTGAGAATGATCTTAATAATGAAATGATCGAACAAACGGAAATTCAGGTCAAATATTCAGGATACATTGAGAAGGAGAAAAACAACGCCGACAAATTAAATCGTCTAGAGAACGTAAGAATTCCGTCGAATTTTGATTATTCTAGTATAAAAAGTATGTCATACGAAGCGAGGGAAAAACTCAAAAAAGTTCAACCTGCTACAGTTTCTCAAGCTTCTAGAATTAGCGGAGTAAGTCCTAACGATATTTCAGTATTATTGGTATACATGGGTCGATAATTTACTCATGTTCCACGTGGAACAATTAGAATTTTGATAGAATCAAATCAGATAAAATCAGCTCTGGAATCGCAGGAAGTTATACTTACCTGTAAAGATCATCTGGTATCTCAGGAAACCTTTTCTATATTAAAAAGCGAACCTGGGATCTTGCGTACTTCCCCTATTCCAGAAAATTTACCGGCCTATTACGAGAGTGATAGTTATATTTCTCACACAGACTCAAAAGAAAATCTTCAGGATAAGATCTATCAGTATGTAAAGTCTAAAATGCTTTTGAAAAAAGCAAAGTGGATTGAGCAGGAAACAGCGGGTTGCAAACTTCTGGATTATGGAGCTGGTACCGGAGATTTTCTCGCATATATGCAAAATAGGAACTGGAATGCATTTGGTGTTGAACCAAATAACGATGCCAGATCTTTAGCTTCGAGAAAAGGAATCACAATTGAGGACAATCTGGATAAATTGGATGCAAGAACATTTGACGTAATTACCCTCTGGCACGTCTTGGAACACATTCCAAATTATGAGGATGTCCTGAAAAGACTTATAGCTAAATTAAATAAGGATGGGCTTCTTATTATCGCAGTTCCAAATCATAGATCCTATGATGCTTATTATTATCAAGATTATTGGGCTGCCTGGGACGTTCCAAGACATCTCTGGCATTTTTCTAGAAGTGGTATTGCTCAGCTTTTAAAAAAGAATGACCTTATAGAGGTTTGTGAAAAACCTTTAATATTCGATTCATTTTATGTAAGTCTGTTAAGCGAGGAGAATCAAAAACCGAAGCCTTCTAAAATAAATGCATTTTGGCGCGGTTTAATCTCCAACTTTAAGGCAAGATCTACAGGAGAGTACTCTTCCATTGCATATTTCTATAGAAAATCATAAATGAGCTTATTTTAGCCATTTTAAGAGTAGTTAATATATTTATATAGTGTTCATCCTATAAAATTGCCTAGAGTTTCTTAAAACGACTCTAAACACTTCATTTTTTATAGATTAATTTTATAATGAATATATTTTAGATTAATCTTATCGATAACAACTATTCAATCTCCTATTTTACTCTAAGATTAGTTTATTACCTTTGCCAATCAAATTTTTTAACTATGATCAAAAAAGTTTTCGGAATTGCTGCAATTGCAATTTTAATGGTATCCTGTAATGAGCAAAAAACAGCTTATGTAGATACTAAAGTATTGGTTCAGGAATATAAAGAAATGAAAGAAGTGGAAGCTGAGTTCACTTCAAAATCAGATTCTGTTCGTCAACAATTGGATTCTGTAGCAAAATCATTCCAGGAAGAAGTTCAGGCTTATCAGTCTGAAATGAATTCTATGACTGATGCGCAAAGGCAGGAAAAAGAACGTACTTTAATGCAGAAACAACAAATGCTGCAACAACAGCAGCAAATGCAAAGTAATCGTCTTAGAGAGGAAAGTACCGCTGCTATGGATTCTTTAGTTGAAAAGGTTAAGGGATACGTTAAGGACTATGGAAAGGATAATGGTTATACATATATTTTTGGTTCCAATGAATCTGCGAATATTATGTATGCTGAAGAAGGTCTTGATATCACTCAGGATATTCTTGCTGAATTAAACGAACAATACGGTGGATCTGATGTTACTACTGAAGAAAACGAAGAAGTAGAAGACTAAACTCTAAGAATAGCTTATACAGAAAAAGGCTCCTAATTAGGAGCCTTTTTTTATTTAAATTTTTTTTTCTAGTTCATCATCCATACACCCAAAATACATACGATAAAGTATCCAGTGAGCGTAAATGCTCCTGCATAATCTTTAGCAACTCTTTGTCCAAATAACAACATAAGCAAGGTAACACAGGCGAGAATGGAGGCTAGTAGTCCCAAATCAGGATCACCGCTGGCTATTAAAGTATAGATACCAGCGATTGCGAGAAGTCCGACAATGACTTCGATCACCAGTATAATTCCAACCATGAGGGGAACCATTCCTGCCAGAAAGGTTTTTGAGAAATGTTCCTTCAACCAACCTGTATTACCATTCCAGTCCATCATTTTATCCACTCCAGATTGTAAGAATGTGATAAGAATGAATAGCAGTATTAGAATCTCAGTAATATGGGTATTCAGATTTTCCATAATTCGTTAATTTTTGTGTAGGTATCGGGTTAGTTTAATTGAAAGATCGGTCAGTATGATTTTAGCATTTCCATTTCTACCAATATGATAAATGGCAGTTTCTATTGCTTCGGAAATTTCTCCAATATTCTTACCATTAATAAAGGTGGCGAATTTATCGAATTTAAAGACTTTTGGTTCAATATCAATGTATACTAAGTCTTTAGCCTTATAATTCTGAAGCATGGCCTGCCTAAAGAAGTCTAGACAATAGCGAAGGTAGCTTTTTTGAGTTTCACGGTTGAGGGATGCAATCTCATCACTCCAGGCTACCAGCTCCAATACTGTAGCTTTGTTTCCTTTAGCCTGAAATGCACTCCGCACCCATTGAATGAACCAGGCTTGGAATTGCTCATCACCCGCATCTTTTCTTAGAATGTGTATTGCCTTGGTGTAGTCTCCATTAGCCTGATGCGCAATCTTCTTTGCAATTTTAGGCTCGCAATCCTCTTTGCGTATCAGAAAATCTTCTATATCAGATTCCCCAAGGGGTGGAAAATGTAATCGTTGGCATCTGGATCTAATGGTTTGAATTATTTGCTCTTCAGCTTCGGTAACAAGTAAAAAGATAGTTTTGCTTGGCGGCTCTTCAATCAACTTCAGCAACTTATTAGAAGCTTCATTATTCATCTTTTCAGGCATCCAGATGATCATCACTTTAAAACCACCTTCATAACTTTTTAAGGAAAGTGATTTTACGATCTCATGAGCTTCATCTACCCCAATCTTACCTTGCTTGTTTTCAATTCCAAGACTTTGATACCAGTCATATAAACTTCCGTAGGGATTCGTTCGAACAAATTGTCGCCACTCCTCGAGAAAATGTGAAGAAACCGGATGTTTTTTGATCTTTTCATTGGTAGCAACCGGAAATGCGAAGTGCAGATCTGGATGAGAAAGATTATTGAATTTCAGATTGCAGGAAGCTGAACTTTCTGAATCATTTTCTCCACTGGAATTGCCACATAATATATACTGAGCGTAGGCGATCGCCATGGGTAAAGTACCACTACCAGCCTTTCCGGAAAAAAGTTGAGCATGCGGAATTCTTCTCCGGTCTGCCGTGGTCACGAGGTGATTTTTTATATGCGGAAGGCCTATTATTTCTCTAAAAAGCATAGGCAAATATAAAATTATATAAGCTTTATTATCTTCGGAAAAATTTATATTTGTAACAAAGCAAACCTATGAAAACTATAGACGATTATAACTTTAATGGTAAACAGGCCTTGATTCGAGTAGATTTTAATGTGCCATTGAATGATGAAATGGAGGTAACTGATGCCAATAGAATAGAAGCTGCTAAACCTACAATTATTAAAATTCTTGAAGATGGTGGCAGTGTAGTTCTAATGTCACACCTGGGTCGTCCAAAAGGAAAGGAAAGTAAATACTCGTTACAACACATTCAGGACAAAGTTTCCGAAGTTATTGGCGTGAACGTTAAGTTTGTTGAAGACAGTACTGGTGAGGAAGTTGAAAAGGCTGCTAATGATCTTAAGTCTGGAGAAATTCTTTTAATGGAAAATCTTAGGTTTCATGATGAAGAGACTGCTGGAAATGAAGCTTTCGCTGAAAAGCTTGCGAAACTTGGTGATATTTACGTAAACGATGCGTTTGGAACTGCACACAGAGCTCATGCTTCCACAACTATCGTAGCTAAATACTTCGAGGATAAGTGCTTTGGTTATTTGTTAGCTAAAGAAATCAAAAGTCTTGATAAGGTTTTGAACAGTAGTGAAAAGCCGGTGACAGCTGTACTTGGTGGTGCGAAAGTGTCTTCTAAGATCACCGTAATAGAAAATATCCTTGATAAGGTCGATCACCTCATCATTGGTGGTGGAATGACTTATACTTTTATTAAAGCTCAGGGTGGGCATATTGGAACTTCACTAGTGGAAGATGATAAACAAGAACTTGCTCTTGAAATCCTTAAAAAAGCTAAGGAAAAAGGAGTGGAAGTTCATTTACCGGTAGACTCAGTGATCGCAGATAGTTTTTCTGAACAGGCGAGCACACAGGTTGAGAGTGTGGATAATATTCCTGATGGTTGGATGGGACTTGACGTAGGTCCAAAAACGGTTAAGAATTTCGCAAATGTAATCAAGGATTCTAAGATCATTCTTTGGAACGGTCCACTGGGAGTTTTTGAAATGGAGACATTTGCTCAGGGAACCATAGAGCTTGGAAAAGCGATCGTAGAAGCTACAGAAAATGGTGCTTTCTCTTTAGTTGGAGGAGGAGATTCAGTTGCCGCGGTGAAACAATTTGGATTTGCAGATAAGGTGAGTTATGTTTCTACCGGTGGTGGAGCGATGCTGGAGATGCTTGAAGGAAAATCACTTCCGGGTATCGAGGCAATTAAGAATTAATCGGGTACGAAATTTGATTAATTCCCGTTTGTTATTCAAAACATTTTTATGCTGAAACGAAGATTTTTTGCAGTGCTGCTATTGGCAGGAATTTCTGGTTTTGCTCAGGAGAAAGATAAGAAGGTTCGTGAGGAAAAAGCGAATTTCAGAGTTCAGATCTTTCAGAAAAGTGATGATACTGAAATCAAACTGACTGAACCAGATCCGGAATTTCAGAATAAACTGCCTATTTCCGCAGTGATCAGAGATTCATCGAAAGTGGCGCTTTCAGATCTTCCTAAAGCAAAGACTATAGATTCTCTCTGGAGGCTGGAGCTTACAAATTCAGATCTTTTTGAGACCATGCAGAAGTCTATAGAAGATCAGGACTACGAAAAAGTGGTCTATGATGAACTTCCTACAGATACTCTTAAGGCAAGGTTAGCCAGGCTGAATGCAAGAACGCCTTTTAACGTTGAGTACAATCCAATACTGGAATCGGTCATAAAATCATATCTGAAAAGGAATAAAAAAGGAATGGAGCGACTTATGGCTCTAAGTACCTACTACTTTCCGCTCTACGAGCAGGAATTGGATAAATATGATGTTCCTTTAGAGATCAAATATCTATCTATTGTAGAGTCGGCTTTAAATCCCAGAGCTAAGTCGAGAGTTGGTGCTACAGGTTTATGGCAATTTATGTTTCCAACCGGTAAAATGCATGGACTTGATGTAAGTTCTTACGTAGATGAGCGTATGGATCCATCAAGATCTACGGAAGCTGCAGCGCAATATCTTTCAAGTTTATATAAGGTCTTTGGTGACTGGAACCTTGTTCTTGCCTCTTATAATTCGGGCCCCGGGAATGTGTCTAAAGCAATACGAAGAAGCGGTGGATCTACAGATTACTGGCACTTGAGAAGATTCCTTCCACGTGAAACAGCAGGTTATGTTCCAGCATTTCTGGCTACCTTATATCTTTTTGAGTATGCCGATGAGCATAAGTTTCAGCCAGCAAATCCAGATGTTGTATTTTTTGAAACTGATACACTACAGGTGAAGCAGTTGATTACTTTCGATCAGATATCCAAAGTAACGGGAGTAGAAAAAGAAATGCTTCAGTTTTTAAATCCAAGCTATAAGCTAGATATCATTCCATTTGTAGAAGACGAAAAATATACATTAAGATTGCCTAAACCTGCTATTGGGAAATTCGTTTCTAATGAAAACGCGATCTATGATTTTGTAGATACTCAGGCTAAAGAAAAGGAAAAAGAACTACCTCAACTAGTGAAAACCGAGGATAAGGTTCGTTACAGAGTGAGAAAAGGCGATTACCTCGGTAAGATCGCAGAAAAATACGGTGTTGGAGTTAGTAGTATTAGGCGCTGGAATAACATGCGTAGTAATAATTTAAGAATAGGACAGTATCTAACAATCTATCCTAGAAAGCCCGTAGCATCCTCTTCAAATACTTCCACAGCCTCTAATTCATCGAACCCAAAGATCTATACGGTTAAGAGTGGAGATAGTCTCTGGAGCATCTCAAAAAAATTCCCGGGAGTTACGGTACAGAATTTGAGGAGTTGGAATGATATGAATACCAACAGCCTTAAACCTGGAATGAAGATCAAAATTTCCAAAGGTTAAGGTTCTAAAAAAACCTAATCCGAAAAAATGAAACGTAGTTTATTATTATTAGCCAGTATTTTCCTGTTTTTTGCCTGCGAGGAAAGTAAAGATCAAAAGAAAGACACCAGAATCCTATCAGATTCTTCCGGAAACATAAATCAGCTCACAGTAGTGATCGATAATCAAATGTGGGAAGGTGAAGTAGGTGAGGCCATAAGGACTAAATTCGCAGCGCCGGTAGATGGACTGCCACAGGAAGAACCACTTTTCAGCTTAAGCCAGATACCACCAGAAACTTTTACCGGGTTTGTACGTAACAGCAGGATCTTTTTAAAAATCGAAAATGGCAAACAAGGAATGGCCGTGGTAAGTGATGAGTTTTCCCGTCCTCAAAAAGGAATTGTACTACAAGGGGCAAATTCGCAGGATATCATTGATGTGATTGAGAAAAAGTCTGATACTATTATAGACATTCTTAAACAAACCGAACTTACAGAGAAACAACGCCGAATTAGAAAATCACTTTCAGATGATGTAGCACTGAAAGAGAAATTTGGAATAGATCTAAAATTTCCTTCAGCTTACAGATATGCTAAGGATGAAGATAAATTCAGCTGGATAAGAAAAGAGATCCCAAAGGGAAGCATGGAAATTCTTATTTACGAGGTTCCTATGAGTTCTATAGATAATGACTCCAGCGTAGTTGCAAACATCATTAAAATGCGTGATTCTATTGGAGAAGCGATGATCCCAGGTCGTCTGGAAAATTCCTATATGATCACTGAAAAAGCATATGCTCCATACTTGTTCGAATCTACAGTTGATGGCAAATTTGCTTATGAAACAAGAGGTACGTGGGAGGTACAAAATGATTTTATGGCTGGACCCTTTGTGAACTATGCTGTAAAGGATGAAGCGAATAACAGGTATTTGATCCTGGAAGGATTTGTATTCTCACCATCGAGGGCAAAACGGGATAATATCTTCGAGCTGGATGCTATACTGCGATCGGCAAAACTGAACTAAACTAAAAAAAGCCCAACTGAAAAGTTGGGCTTTTATATATTCTAAAATACCGGTTTACTTGTTCTCTTCCGGTACTTTTTTACTATCATCTGTAGTTGCAGGATTCTCATCATCCTTAGAAGCGTCTTTAAATTCTTTAATTCCGCTACCAAGGCCTCTCATTAATTCCGGGATTTTTCGTCCTCCAAAAAGCAACAATATTACCACTACAATCAGGATAATTTGTGGTGCTCCTATAGCCAAAGGCAAGATAAATGCGTTCATGTGTTATAATTTTGTTCTACAAACTTAACAAGAATAACCTAATATAAACGTTAAGAAGACAATAAATTGATGGATACCTCCTCACTAATAATAACGGTCATGGTCATTCAGGAATTCGAATTATTTTAATTTATCTTTGTAATACTCAATTACGGCTATGGCTGAAAACACAAAATCTAAAAAGAAGTTCGCTAAGAAACTGCTGCATAAGTACCGCATGGTGGTTCTTAACGAAGATACTTTTGAAGAAAGGTTCTCTTTTCGCTTAACAAGATTGAACGTTTTCGTAGCTGTTGGAATCTCAGCAATTCTTTTGATCGCTATGACTACCTTCCTGATTGCGTTTACACCATTGAGGGAGTATATTCCTGGTTATTCTTCCGCAGCATTAAAGGAAAAAGCTACAAATCTGGCATATACTTCAGATTCTCTACAAAACAGAATGCGTATGAACGACCAGTATTTGCAATCTATCCAGGATGCGCTACGAGGTGAATTTGATGTACAGCAACTGGACAGGGACTCTATTCTCAGCCAGCCAATCACAGACCTGGAATATCAGGAGATCAATCGCATCAAGGCCGATAGTTTGTTGCGTGAAGAAGTCGCTCAGGAAGATAAATATAATATCCTGCCAACAGCAACAGATAATATCAACTTTTCTTTGTTTCCGCCAGTAATAGGTACTATTTCTGAAAGTTATAATATCGAAAATAAGCATTATGCTATTGATATCGTAACCACGAGGAATTCACCAATAAAGTCGGTCGCAGATGGTCGCGTGATCTTTGCCGAGTGGACTGCTGAAACCGGGTATGTGATCATCATCGAACACAGTTATGGTTTGCTTTCGGTATACAAACACAATGCTTCACTAAGTAAAAGTCAGGGCGATATAGTACGATCTGGTGAGGTGATCGCTACTGCGGGTAATACCGGTGAATTTACTACAGGACCGCATTTACACTTTGAACTTTGGAACGAAGGAAACCCTGTGGATCCTTCAGAATATATTGATTTCAATTAATCTATGTCTATAAAATCTTTTGCTGCCGGGATCTTTGCTTCCTATGTTAGAAAAAAAATGAATAAATGGGCTGAGAATCCTCATGATACCCAAGAGAAAGTATTTCAGCAATTATTGAAAAAGGGCGCAAATACAAAATTCGGTAAGGATCACGATTTTCAAAATATCAACAATCATCAGGATTTTTCAAAGCAGGTTCCGGTAAGAGATTATGAAGAGTTAAAGAATTATATGGACCTGATGGTTTCCGGAGAAGAGAATGTATTATGGCCTGGAAAACCTTTGTATTATGCGAAAACTTCAGGGACCACGAGTGGAGCCAAATATATTCCACTAACCAAAGACAGTATGCCCACGCATATAGAAGCTGCCAGAAATGCCATTTTATGCTATATCCATGATACCGGGAATAGTAAGTTTGTGGATGGTAAAATGATATTCCTGCAGGGAAGTCCGGAGTTGCAGGAGAAAAACGGAGTGAAATTAGGCAGGTTATCGGGAATCGTGGCGCATTATGTTCCAGGCTATCTTCAAAAGAACAGAATGCCTTCGTGGGAAACTAATTGTATCGACGATTGGGAAACGAAAGTGGATGCGATCGTGGAGGAAACTGTACAGGAGGACATGTCGGTAATAAGCGGGATTCCGTCCTGGGTGCAGATGTATTTTGAAAGATTGATCGATAAGACAGGGAAAAAGGTAGGAGAGATTTTTCCAAATTTTGATCTGTTCATTTATGGCGGAGTTAATTACGAACCATATCGAGCCAAATTCGAAAAATTAATTGGCAGAAGGGTGGATAGTATTGAATTATACCCTGCTTCGGAAGGTTTTTTTGCTTTTCAGGATAAGCAGAATGTTCATGGTATGCTGCTTCAGCTAAACTCAGGGATTTTTTACGAATTTATTGAAGCAGATAAATTCTTTGAAGAAAACCCAGCACGTTTACTTCTGAAGGATGTACAGATTGGGGTGAACTATGTCATGATCATAAGTTCTACCGCTGGTCTATGGGCATATAATATTGGCGATACGATACAGTTCACTTCAGTAAAACCATATAGAGTCATAGTTTCCGGAAGGATCAAGCACTTTATTTCAGCTTTTGGCGAACATGTGATCGCTAAAGAAGTAGAAGAGGCCTTGCAGGAAGCAGTCAAAGATACGCAGGCTGCTATTAGCGAGTTTACGGTAGCACCGCAAATTAGTCCGAATAATGATGAACTACCGTACCATGAATGGTTTATAGAATTTGAAAAAGAACCTCAGGATATTAATCATTTTGCGGGAGTTATCGATAGAGCAATGCAACAGCAGAATTCATATTATAAGGATCTTATAGATGGAAGCATCCTTCAAAGGCTCAAGATCACTAAATTGCCCCCAAACACATTTCAGCAATACATGAAATCTATTGGAAAGCTTGGAGGACAGAATAAACTGCCAAGATTATCCAACGACAGGAAGATTGCTGATAAATTAAACGAGATCATATAAAACAAAACTATGTCAATATTAAAGTTACAGGGAAGAACAAGAGCTCAGGAAAGTTCAGGAGCAATTGAACGAATGTATATCACTATGAGACACCTTTTTAACCGTGGTTTTTATAAACCTATGGGTGTTTCCGGAGAAACTTTAAGGGAATCCTTACTTACATTACGTCCTGAAATTTACGGATCTATCGCGAATGAAAAAGCAGAACTGGAAGGTTTGCTATACGTTATAGATCGATTACCACACGGTATCGAAGAATGCAGGTTTATAAACCTAACCAGCGATGAAGGCTATGGGAATTCGCATTTCAAGCCTATTATACCGCCTAAAAGACGTAGAAACTGCTATAGGATCGATGATGAGCAAATGAACATTGAGATCACTCGTGGTCGCTCAGAGATCTATGATATCCTTACGCATCTTACTTTTCTATTTATAGAATCGCATAAGATCATGAAAAGAGTGATTATTGATGAAGACGGGAGCGTGAACCGGGACTGGGAAAAACTGGATTTTGCAGTAACCCAGAAAGATCCGCTTACACAATCACAGCGGGAAATAGCTCTTACCCATACCGCCAGTATCCTGGGAAGAACTTTTTCAGATATCAATAAACTTTATCCTAAATTCAGCACACCAGACAATCCAGACAGATTTCTTAGAGTGATCTGGTCTCTTGGAAAAATGGCGATCAAGGAAGCGGTTCAGAATGAAAAAAGAATTATCACTTTTAGCCCTGTGCTGCGGGAAAGACTGGGACATCACATTCACGGAGAAGTCTGGGCGAATGATATAAAGAGTTTTCTAACCAAAGAAGAACTTATTAAAAGACCAATTCATATCATCTCTGCGAATATGCACAGTGTCATGAACACTTTGTATACTCCGTGCGCTTTCAAAGCAGAATTAAAAAAGAAAAAACCCCTTGATATTTACGAAGAACTAAGTGATAGTGGCAATGGCAACCTTAGAACAAAGATCACCAAGTTTGCTCTGGACAACGGGATGACCTTTCTTGAAGATAAAAGCGGAACCAATATCGATGTGCAGATCTTTGATACTGCGCAACTGAAGGATGGTTTTCAAACCGATAAATTCGCTGATATAGATCTTTCAGAAAAACCGGTACTAGTGGTCATGGACTACGCCTTTGGTGAGCAGGCTTATGAAACTATGGATGAACTGCTTAAACCTTTTGATAACGACGGAAAAGAGATCAAACTCAATGTGAAGTCGGTTTCCATTATGGGGAAAGCGGGGATTCTTGAAGGTGGCAAGGGTGATATTATGATTCCTGATGCCCATTTATTTGAAGGAACAGCAGATAATTATCCTTTTGAAAACCAGTTAAAGAAATCTGATCTCGAAGGCCAGGGAATTAGCGTGGTAGATGGAGCAATGATCACTGTACTGGGAACATCACTGCAGAATAAGGATATTCTAAGATTCTTCCATGATTCTACATGGAATGTTTGTGGTCTGGAAATGGAAGGTGCACATTACCAAAAAGCGATACAGGCAGCTTCCAGATTACGAGGAAGTATTGATGAAGATGTTCAGGTAAGATATGCTTATTACGCATCAGATAATCCATTGGAAACAGGAAGTACACTTGCTTCTGGAGGACTTGGAACATCTGGAGTGAAACCAACCTATCTTATTACTGAAAAGATCCTGGAACAGATCTTCAATTCCTAAAAACCGTTTATGCAAATTGAAAAAACTCCGCTAAAAGATTGCCTGCTCATCAAACCTACCATGTTTGAAGATCATCGTGGTTTATTTCTGGAGACTTATCATCGCAAGAGGCTGGCAGAATTTAGTGGTATAGATGCTGAATTCGTTCAGGATAATCAATCTATGTCGCATTATGGTGTGTTAAGGGGACTGCATTATCAACAGGGAGAATTCGCGCAAACCAAGATCGTAAGAGTGATCCACGGGAAGGTTTTGGATGTGGTGGTGGATTTACGGCCAGATTCTCCAAGTTTTAAAAAGACTTTTTCTGTAATACTGGACGACGAGAATTTGTTTCAGCTTTATGTTCCGAAAGGTTTTGGACATGGTTTTGTAACGCTTTCCAAACGTTCTGTTTTTGCTTATAAATGTGATCACTATTATACTCCAGGCTCTGAAGCCGGAATTAGATACAATGATCCCGATCTCAATATCGACTGGAATTTTCCTGAAGATCAAATGATCTTATCAGATAAAGACAAAGAGCTTCCATTTCTAAAAGATGTATTTTGAAGAATATACTGGTAACCGGTGCAAATGGTCAGTTAGGTTCATGTTTTAGAAAGCATAGAAAAAAATATCCCGATCTCAACTTTGATTTCAAGAGCTCGCGCGAGTTGGATATTAGCGATTTTGCTGAAGTAGAAAAGTTATTCTCTTCGCGATCTTACGATTTCTGTATTAATGCAGCGGCTTATACCAATGTAGAAAAAGCAGAATCTGAGAAAGAGAAGGCATTCCAGATCAATGCTGAAGCGGCAGGTAAACTTGCAGAAGTTTGTGCTGCAAAGCAGGTTAAAATGATCCATTTCTCAACCGACTATGTTTTCGACGGAAGCAAAACAGAACCTTACCTGGAAACCGATGATGTAAATCCCATCAATGTTTACGGAGCCTCCAAATTAGCGGGAGAGCAACGGATCACTGAAGTTCTTGACGATCATTTGATCTTCAGAACGAGTTGGTTGTATTCAGAATTCGGACATAATTTTTTCTGCACGATCTTAAAAAAAGCTGCTGAAAAAGCAACCTTAAATATAACGACCACTCAGCTTGGTACTCCAACCAATGCCAACGATCTGGCCATATATGTTCTGGATGGTATTCAGAAAGAATCTTCAGCAACGGGCATTTACCATTATAGTAATCTGGGACAGGCGACCTGGTATGATTTTGCTAAAGAAATATTAAATTATTCAGGAAAAATTGATCAGGTTGTTCTAAATAAAACGGGATTTTTTAAGACCTTGGCACGAAGGCCCGAATATAGTGTGCTTTCCAAGGAAAAAGTACTAAAGGAGATCGGTGATATCAAGGATTGGAGGAAAAGTCTTTGGGACTTGATAGATGAGGTTGTTTAAAAACAGGATATGTCAAAAAGAATACTAATTACAGGAGCAGCAGGATTTTTAGGATCTCATTTATGTGACCGTTTTATCAAAGAAGGTTATGCTGTTATTGGAATGGATAATCTTATTACTGGTGATCTTAAGAATATTGAACATCTCATCAAGGAAAAGAATTTCGAATTTCATCATCATGACATTACCAAGTTCGTTCATGTAGCTGGTGATCTTGATTACATATTACACTTTGCCTCTCCGGCGAGTCCTATAGATTATTTAAAAATTCCTATACAAACCTTGAAGGTTGGTTCCTTTGGAACCCATCATTGTCTTGGTCTGGCAAAAGAAAAAAATGCCAGGATTCTAATTGCTTCCACTTCCGAAGTTTACGGAGATCCTTTGGTACATCCGCAGAATGAAGATTATTATGGCAATGTGAATACTATAGGACCTCGAGGAGTTTATGATGAAGCAAAACGTTTTCAGGAATCCATTACCATGGCCTATCATAGATTTCATGGTCTGGAAACAAGGATCGCAAGAATATTTAATACATATGGTCCGCGAATGCGACTAAATGATGGTAGAGTGATTCCGGCCTTTATAGGTCAGGCATTAAGAGGCGAGGACCTTACCGTTTTTGGAGATGGTTCTCAAACACGTTCTTTTTGTTATGTTGATGACCAGGTAGAAGGCATTTACCGACTTTTACTTAGCGATTATTCCGACCCCGTAAATATTGGAAATCCCGATGAGATCACCATACTTGATTTCGCCAAAGAGATCATTAAGCTAACCGGAACAGAACAGAAGATCATCTTTCAGGAGTTGCCGCAGGATGATCCATTGCAACGCCAGCCCGATATCACGAGAGCGAAGGAAATTCTGGGGTGGGAACCTCAAGTTTCAAGGAGCGAGGGTATGAAGATCACTTATGACCACTTCCGAAGTATGAGTAAAGAGGAACTGGATAAAAGAGAGCACAAGGATTTTTCAGCACATATTAGACGATAGAATGAAGGAGGGACTGGTGTCTGTCATAATGCCCGCTTACAATAGCGAAGCTTATATTGCTGATGCGATTCGTTCTGTAATTTCCCAGACTTACCACGACTGGGAACTGCTTATTGTAAATGATGCTTCCAAAGATTCCACTGTACAGATCCTGCAGAAATTCGATTCCGAAGAAAATAGGATCAGGGTTTTTACCAATTCGACGAATAAAGGTACCGCATATTCCCGAAATAAGGCGATTGAGGCTGCAGAGGGACAGTATATTTCATTTCTTGACGCAGATGACCTCTGGAAGGAGAATAAGCTTGAGAGGCAGCTAAAGGTTCTTTCCAAGGCTAATGTCGCGGCTTGTTTCTCCAGTTACCAGTTAATGCATGAATCGGGCAACGAAAGTAATATCATCATTCAGGCCTTGCCAGTGTTAAGTCATCGAAGATTGCTTAAAGCAAATTATGTTGGGAACTTAACAGGTATTTATAATGCTGGGCTGTTGGGAAAGATCTATGCTCCAGACCTTCGGAAGCGCCAGGACTGGGCAATGTGGCTAAGAGTTATTGAAGAAGGTGGACCCATGGAAGGAATCTGGGAATCACTGGCCTATTATAGACTTCGGAAGAATTCAATTTCAGGAAATAAACTGGAAATGCTGAAATATAATTACAAGGTTTACCGGCTTGTTGGTTTTGGCAGAAGAGCATCGCTTAAGAAAATGCTTATTTTTCTGAATGAGCAATTCTTCGTAAAATCGAAACAGAAATTAACTATTGAATAAGCGAGGTAAATTGTTTTAGTTTCCCGCTTTTTGTACGTTTTAGCACCTCATTTTTCTGAAAACTAATCTTCAGATCTTTTCCCACATACATTTCGATCGCCTTCATAATACCTTTTTTCTGATGCTCAGAAAGTTCGATATCGCTCACATAATCTATATGAAATGTATCCAGTCTGGTTTGGGTAATAATAAATTCCCTAATGTTCCCGCTGTCTTCTATAATGGTTTTAGTGACATAATAAAAGGTTAGTCCTGGAACTACTTTACCATCTGGTAAGCGGGCAATGTCATTCGTACGACCTACTAATTGTTCCAGAACTGGCTTTTTTCGCGTACTTCTGGTAGATAAAGACCCGGTATCTCCAATATCGTAACGTATCATTGGGTGAGCATAATTATATAGTGCTGTGATAACGATCCGGCCTTCCTCACCATAGGGCAATATCCTGTCATTTTCATCAAGAATTTCTACGTAAAGATCTTCAGAATTTACGATCCAGTGATGGTTAGGATCCTCGAAAGCAATAAGTCCAACTTCGCTGGCACCGTATTCATTGATCACTGGAACTCCCAGAACATTTTCTATTAGTTCCTTGTCTTTTTCGAAGAGTCTTTCAGAAGTAACAATACATATTTTTAGACTTGGACAAAGATCCTTCAGTAGGATTTCGCGATCCTTCAAAAATTTTGCGAATAGCAGGATGGCACTGGTGTAACCATTAAGATAATTGAAATCTGCTTTTTTAAAACGTTCCAGAAAAGATTCCATTTTTTGATCACTAAGATCAAAAATATTGAACCTCCGCCTCAGGCTTATTCTGTCTTTTAATCGTTCCTGCACATTTCCGAAGAAATCAAGAGGAATTCCGTAGAAACGAGCCTGTAATGAGGTGTTAAGATCGATGCCATACCAGGAGTAGCGATCCTGAAAACCAGCCCAACTCAAGGCATGAGCAAACCTGTTCTTGGCAAAAATAAAGGGATGCCCACTGCTTCCTGAAGTTTTCCCCACATAAGCCGACTTCGTTGTATACGTAGAACTCAACCTGTCCTTGAGCGGTTGTTGCAGATCTGATTTTTTCATGATCGGGACTTTGCTCCAATCGTCAAAACCTTCCCATTTAAAAAAGTCGCGGTAAAAATCGTTATGCTGAATATGATAGTCCAGCAATAGATTTCTCTGCCGGTATTGATACTTCTCATATTCGGCTTCGGGGATGTTCTTAACCTCCTTTAGTTTTTTCTGAGCCCGCTGAATAGGGAATTTATTGAGTTGTAAAGATAATCTGAACCAATCCAAGTGTAGAAGCGCTTTTTTAACGAATTTATTGGTGCTTCAATGTACAAACATTTATTTTTGATGCAACAATTAAAATTTGAAGCTATGAATATTCTCATTCTTGGTTCCGGTGGTCGCGAGCATACTTTTGCCTGGAAGATTGCCCAAAGTGATCTATGCGATAAACTTTATGTAGGACCCGGGAATGCCGGTACAGCAGCTATTGCCGAAAACCTGGATATCAATCCGATTGATTTTGCACAGGTAGGAAAAGTGGCCCTGGACAAGAATATCGACATGATTGTGGTGGGTCCTGAAGATCCTCTGGTAAAAGGAATTGTGGATTTCTTTAAGAATGATGATCAATTAAAGCATATTCAAATGATCGGGCCTTCACAGCGAGGAGCTTTACTGGAAGGTAGTAAGGAACGTGCCAAGGAATTTATGGCTCTTTACAATATTCCTACTGCTGCTTATGAGAGTTTCAGTTTTGAGAGTCTACAGGCAGGGAAACGTTTTCTGGAAACTTTAAAACCTCCGTACGTGTTGAAAGCCGATGGTTTAGCCGCAGGCAAAGGGGTGCTTGTTATTAAAGATCTGGACGAAGCTAAAAAGGAACTGGAAAACATGCTTTCAGGGAAATTTGGTGCGGCTAGTGAGAAGGTAGTGATAGAAGAATTCCTTGATGGGATCGAATTAAGCGTATTTGTATTAACCGATGGTGAGAATTATAAGATTCTTCCAACGGCAAAAGATTATAAAAGAATAGGCGAGGGGGACACCGGGCTTAATACTGGCGGTATGGGAGCAATTTCACCTGTACCATTTGCAGATGAAACGCTAATGAAAAAAATTGAGGACCGGATCGTAAAACCAACGGTGAATGGTCTTAAAGCTGAAGATATCGATTACAAAGGCTTTGTTTTTATAGGTTTGATCAAGGTTGGAGATGAACCTTATGTGATCGAGTATAATGTTAGAATGGGTGATCCTGAAACTGAAGTCGTATTACCAAGAATAAAATCTGATCTGGTTTCATTACTGGAATCTACTTGGAAAGGTGAACTAAATACTGCAAGTCTTGAAATTGACAAGCGGTCTGCGACAACGGTGATGCTGGTATCTGGAGGTTATCCAGAATCTTACGAGAAAGGAAAGCCTATCACAGGACTGGAAAAAGTTACAGAATCTCTCGTATTCCATGCAGGAACGAGTAGAACTGCAGAAGGAGTTGTAACTAGTGGTGGCCGCGTAATTGCGGTAAGTTCCTTTGGGGATGATTACAAACAGGCACTAAAAAAATCTTACCAAAGTGCAGAATTGTTGCAATTTGATAAGATGTATTTTAGAAAGGATTTAGGTTTTGACCTATCCTAAGAATGAATGTGAAGTAGATTCTCTGTTTTCTTCGTTATTATCGTTAAAGGTTTTTAGCTGCTTCATCCAGTAAAGAAAAGCAAGAAAACCAATAGCCATAAAGATCCAGTTCAATCCATTGGCAAGAAACCAGGAATCAAGTTCCAAAGCTCTCAATTCGTCTAATGGAGCAAGGAGTAACTCAAACAAATCTTCTATTCCTTCAAAAAAATCTTTCATGATCGTATCATTAATTGTGACTACAAAAATATAAAAACTACCAATGCTAACAAGCTTTTTTAGCAAATCCAAACCTATTAACCTTACAGTGATCGTTCTGCTATTGGTGATCTTTTATACCGGCGTGAACTTTTTTCACTGGGAAAATGGTTTTGAGATAGTGGATTTACTGCAAAAGATTGGCGTTTTGGGCTTACTCGTTCTAAGTTTATTCGTGCTAAATTTTATAGCAAAGAAAAATGAACTCACTAAGCGGAGTGCGTATAAAACCCTGCTTTTTGCAATTTTCGCGATTAGTTTTAGTGAACTTCTGGCCAATACGCCGGTAATCATTTCCAATCTTTGCATCCTGCTGGCCTTACGGAGAATCATTAGTCTCAAATCACATAAATTTGTACAGCAAAAGATCTTTGATGCAACTTTCTGGATCGCCATTGCCACACTTTATAATTTCTGGTCGGTATTGTTCTTTTTGCTTATATTTTTCGCGATTCTCAATTTTGCTTCTGCTTTTAAGAACTGGCTGGTTCCCTTTGTATCTTTTTTGGCGGTAGCCATCCTTACGGTAACTTTCCATCTACTCGCTTATGACGATTTCTACACCTTAATCGACTGGTTTCAGACCAGTAATTTTGACTTTAGTCGTTATAACGTAGCGTCGATATTAGTTCCATTAAGTATTATTCTGGGTTTGCTTTTCTGGACACTTATTCAATATTTCAGTGCGATACAGAAGGCAAGCATTACCAGAAGACCGGTCTTAAGCATGATCCTGTTCTGCCTGGTTATTTCTATTGCTGTTGCGATCTTTGCGCCGACTAAAAATGGAAGTGAACTTATATTCTTCTTCGTACCTCTTAGTATCATTGCTTCTAACTATTTTGATAGTAAGAAGGATCGCATATTCAAGGAAATACTACTGGCAGTGCTAATTCTTATGCCATTTATCCTGGTTTTCCTGGGTTAAACCATTTCCTTCAGATTCACCGGAATCTCTTTATAAAAATAATATCTTTGCAAAACCTGAGCATTTCAGGCCAGTTTGCATTCAATTTATATTAAAAACAACTTTATGTTTTCAGATAAAGCCAATACTATTTTTAGAGAAGTGATCGAACTCTATCATGAGAAAGATAGCGTAGAACAGGATTTCAAAAATCCTTATGATGCTGAAAAAAACCTTCTGGAACATTTACTTTTCAGAAAATGCTGGATAGATACCGTTCAATGGCATTATGAAGATATTATTCGCGACCAGAATATTGACCCGGTTGCAGCATTAACTTTAAAGCGTAAGATCGATGCTTCCAACCAGGACAGAACCGATACAGTAGAGTATATTGATAGTTATTTTCTTGAGAAATATAAGGATGTAAAAGCAAACACAGATGCCACGATCAATTCTGAAAGTCCGGCATGGGCGATCGATCGTTTATCTATTCTGGCGCTGAAGATCTATCATATGAACGAAGAAGCACAGCGTACAGATGCTTCAGAAAAGCACCAGATGGCCTGTAAAGCCAAGTTGGATATACTTCTGGAACAATGTGTAGACCTTTCTACGGCGATCAATCAGCTTCTGGAAGACATCGAAAAAGGTGAAAAGTACATGAAAGTGTATAAGCAAATGAAGATGTATAATGACGATGAGCTTAATCCTGTTCTAAGAGGTAATAAGTAGAAATGAAAGATCAGTATAGCAATCAGCATCCATCAACTTCAGAAAATAAACATCTGTTGGTGATTCGTCTTTCTGCCATGGGAGATGTGGCGATGGTGGTTCCTGTTTTGAGCATTCTGGTTAGAACCTATCCACAGCTTACAATTACGGTACTTACACGTTCTTTCTTTTTTCCGCTATTCAGTCATTTGCCAAATGTGCGGCTCTATGAGGCAGATGTTGATGGCGTTCATGAAGGTGTTCTGGGGCTTGGTACCCTGGCCCGGGAACTTCGTGATGAGGAGATCGATATGGTCGCAGATCTTCATGATGTACTTAGAACCAATGTTTTACGTTCGGTTTTTTATTTCTACGGAATTCCTTTCGAACAAATAGATAAGGGCAGAGCTGAAAAGAAAGCTCTTACACGGGAGACCAACAAGATTTTCAAGCAGCTTAAAACAACCCATCAGCGTTATGCAGATGTTTTTGAAAAACTAGGATACCCGATAGATCTTTCCAATTACACAGCAGCTGCAAGGAGGGAAATACTTCCCAGAATTTCTGATGTTACCGGTAAACGGAAAAAAGTAAAATGGCTTGGAATCGCACCATTTGCCCAGCATATTTCAAAATTTTATCCGGTGGATCTTATGGAACAGGTGATTTCCAGCCTTTCTTCGGAGGCAAATACAAAAATCTTCCTGTTTGGAGGGGGGGAAAAGGAAAAGAAACAGCTGGAAGAATGGGAATCCAGATTTGAGAATTGTGTGAGTGTGGTTGGTAAGCTGAGGTTTGCGGAAGAACTAAGCCTTATCTCTAACCTGGATATGATGTTATCCATGGATAGTGGAAATGCTCATATCGCAGCGATATTCGGGATTCCGGTTCTAAGTATCTGGGGCGTTACCCATCCTTATGTGGGATTCGCTGCATTTAATCAGCCTATGGAGAATTGTATCTTACCGGATCTTGAGAAATATCCAAAGATCCCAACTTCGGCTTATGGCAATAAAGTTCCGGAGGGCTACGAAGATGTTATGCGAAGCATTCCTCCGGAAGTGGTAGTATCTAAAATTCAGCAGCAGCTGAATAATTCTTAAACATCATCAAAATCTACTTTTAGCGTAGAAGTGGTTGGATGCGCCTGGCAGGTAAGAATAAAACCTTCCTCGATCTCTGCATCTGTTAAGATCTGGTTTTTACTCATTTCAGCTTTACCTTCAGTAATTCGAGCCATACAGCTACTACAAATTCCGCCCTGGCAGGAATAAGGCACATCGATATCTTCTTCCAGAGCAACATCAAGAACCACATCTTTACGATCCATAGAAAAGCTATACTCTTCATCATCCACTACAATCGTTACTGAAGTTTTTCCATCAGTATCTCCCTCGATCACTTTTTCTTCTGAAGTGCTTGTAAACAATTCGAATTTGATCTGCTCATCACGAACATCGTTCTTCTTCAATACTTCAGTAACGTGATCGATCATTTTTTTGGGTCCGCATAGATAGAAGGTTTCGAAATTGCGATCCTTGAATTTATTCTTCAGGATATAGTTTACAGTACTTGTTTCGATTCTTCCGAATTGTGCATTTTCTTCACGTGTACGGCTGTAAATAAACTCTACGAAAAGCCTTTCCGGAAACTTAGATTGCAATTCCAGCAACTCCTTAAAAAAGATCGTATCGTCTACAGATTTATTTCCATAGGTTAGCACAAACCGACTTTCGGGTTCCTGTTCTAATACAGATTTGATGATGGAAAGCACCGGCGTGATCCCGCTACCTGCTGCAAAAGCAGCATAATCCTTAGCGGAATTACCAGGTTCAAAAACAAATTTTCCTTCCGGCGGATGCACCTCCAGAATATCTCCGGCTGTAAGTTTATTGTTTGCGATCACTGAAAAGCTACCGCCTTCTACTTCTTTTACGGTTACCTTGAAATCTTCAGAAGCAGGAGCAGAACAAAGAGAATAGGCTCTTCTTATTTCCCCATTTTCAGCATCATATTTGATAGTGATATACTGCCCGGCCTTGAATTGGAACTCTTCTTTCAAGTTTTCAGGAATATCGAAAGATAAACTCACCGCCTGGGAAGTTTCACGAATTATTTCCTTTATTTTTAGCGGGTAAAAATTACTCATTTTTTAATATTTGGGCGTAAAAATACAAAGTATGAAGCTTTTAAAAATGTAACAAAAGTTTAAATTTCTCTACCTATCTAAATAAACAGCAGATTTTATGTTTAGTAAATTTCTCTGGCTGGAATGGAAATCATTCACAAGGTCGGCCAGTTTTGGAAAAAGTCTGGGATTAAAGATCCTGATGATATTCCTGGCGCTCTATTTTTCGGCCATGTTTTTATTTCTGGGCGTAGCATTACTTCCGCTGCTTAAGGAATCTTTTCCAGAACAGGATCCATTGGCGATCGTGAATAGATTTGCTTTGACTTATCTAGGCTTTGAGTTCATTTTCCGGTTTATGTTGCAAAGCCTACCGGTGATGAATATCAAACCGCTTATGGTAATTCCTGTATCGAAGAAAAAAGCGGTCAATTACATACTTCTTAAATCTCTATACTCATTTTATAACATTTTGCCATTGCTCTGGATCATTCCCTTCGGGCTGGTGAGTATCCTGAAGTATGATTACCCTGCCTGGAATGTTATAGGCTGGATGCTTGGGTTTTACGCACTTGTTTTATGTGTGAACTATTTCAATTTTATTGTCAAGAAGAAGTTCAACGAAAGTCTTAAGCAATTAATTCCGGTTATTATAGGGGTGGCAATTCTGGGTGCTTTGGACTACTATGGTATTTTCGATATTGGAAGTTACTTTGGTTCGACCCTCGATTATTTATATGACCAACCGTACTTAGCAGTCATTCCTTTCATTTTACTGGTTATTCTTTATCAGTGGAATCTTTCAGACTTAAGGAAAAAATTCTATCTGGACCGTGACTTAAAAGCCAAATCTAAGGAAGTGAACACCCAGGATCTTGGTTGGACCCGTAAATTTGGAAGTATTGCACCTTTCCTTCAATTAGATATTAAACTTATTCTTCGGAATAAAAGAGCGAAAACAACCATTTTCATGTCTCTTCTGCTGTTGTGCTATGGGCTCATCTTCTACCCGAACGACGCCTATCAGGACATGCCAGCATTCTTTCTGTTTGTGGGTATTTTTATGACCGGTGTATTTATGATGAATTTTGGTCAATTCGTACCATCCTGGGATTCGTCCTATTACTCCATGATCATGTCTCAAAACATACCTATGAGACAATACCTGGCTTCTAAAATGGGATTAATAACCGTAAGTGTGGTGGTATTGTTGATTCTTACAACTCCCTATATCTATTTTGGATGGGAAGTGGTTTTGCTGAATATTACCGCCGCGATCTATAATATTGGAGTGAACGTTCCTATGCTAATTTTTGCCGGAAGTTTCAACATAAAGAGCATCGATCTTGACAAAAGTCCGGTGATGAATTACCAGGGAATGGGTGTTTCACAATGGCTCGTTGGAATTCCAGTTATGGCATTTCCCGTCTTCATTTTCTGGCTGGTAAATAAATTCATAAGTTATGAAGTTGCCGTGGGAACCATTGCTGGATTGGGTATTATCGGGATCCTTATGCGTCCGGTACTATTAACTTACCTTACACAGCGCTACCGAAGACGTAAATATGTAACGATCCAGGGATTTAAACAAAAAGGAGAATAAATTTATAGGAATATGATCACAGCAACCAATCTTTCAAAAGTATATAACGGAAACAAAGTGCTTGATATCGAGCATCTGGAAATTCCTTCAGGACAAAATTTCGGACTCGTAGGTAACAACGGTGCGGGTAAAACCACATTTTTTAGCTTGCTGCTGGATCTTATTCAGCCCACTTCCGGAAATATCTTTAATCAGGATATAACGGTGAGCGAAAGCGAGGACTGGAAAACTTTTACTTCTTCCTTTATCGATGAAAGTTTCCTTATTGGTTACCTGACTCCAGAAGAATATTTTTACTTTATTGGAGATCTCCGGAATAGAAATCGGGCAGATGTAGACTCATTCTTAACGCAGTTTCAGGATTTTTTCAATGAAGAGATCATTGGTCGCAAGAAATATCTTCGGGATCTTTCAAAAGGAAACCAGAAAAAGGTAGGAATCGTAGCCGCATTGATCGGTGATCCTGAAGTGGTTATTCTCGACGAACCATTTGCAAACCTGGATCCAACCACACAGATCAGATTAAAAAAAATACTGAAAGAACTTTCAAATACCTCTGGAACCACTGTCCTCATTTCCAGTCATGATCTTATTCATGTTACTGAAGTTTGCGAAAGAATCGTTGTCCTGGATAGGGGAGTGCCGGTTCGTGATATAACTACTTCCGAAGCTACCCTGAAGGAACTGGAGGATTATTTTTCCAGTGAGATCGTTGAGGCCTAGTAATTGCAGCTATTGGACTTTGCAAAAAGAAGTTTACTTTTACATACTAAACCAGCTGTATCAAAGTTATTCATGATACCATAAAAGGTTCATATTGAATACGTTTACCCGAATTTCACTGTTTTTACTAACTGCCGCGGCAATTCTTAGCTGCTCCAGGAAAAAGAACTCTTTTGTAAACCGAAATTATCACGCGATCACTTCGGAATATAATACGCTGTACAATGGTGGTCTGGCCTTTGAAAAGGGAAAAGAAGAGATCAACCAGAATTACGCAGATAATTACTGGGATATTCTACCTGTTGAAAGACTTGCTCTTGATGAAAATATCGTCCTACCAGATAGCATTAGAAATCAGAATTTTGGTATAGCTGAAGAAAAAGCGGTCAAAGCTATTCAGAAGCATTCCATGCAAATTGGAGGCAAAGAGCGAAATCCTCAAATCGATGAAGCTTATTTGCTCCTTGGGAAATCCCGGTATTTCGATCAACGTTTCGTCCCTGCGCTCGATGCATTCAACTACATTCTTTACCGTTATCCTGCCAGTGATAATATAACTCACGCAAGGATCTGGCGAGAGAAAACAAACATCAGGTTGGGAAATGAAAAACTGGCGATCAAAAACCTGAAAAAGATCCTGGATTCAGATAAACTAAATGATGAAGATGTAGCCGATGCCAGTTCAAGTCTTGCGCAGGCTTATATCAATTTACAATATATTGACAGTGCTGTAGTCCCATTACAGAACGCTAGTGAATTCACCAGTAATAATGCTGAAAAAGGTCGTTATTACTATATTCTTGGTCAGCTCTATGATCGAATGGATCAATCGGCAGCCGCAAATGCTTCTTTTGATAAAGTAATAGACCTGAAACGCAAGTCTCCCCGAATTTACCTGGTGAATGCTCATATTCAAAAAGCAAGGAATTTTAATTTTCAGAATGGTGACCGTACCCAACTACTGGCGCTTTTAAGAGATCTGGAAGAAGATCGCGAAAACCGACCATTTCTCGACAAGATCTATTTTCAGATTGGAGAGTATTACAATCGTTTAGATTCCGTAGAAACCGCTGTGGATTATTATAATCGCTCTTTAAGATCACCATCAAGCGATATTTTCCTGAAATCGATCAATTATGAGATTCTGGCGAATATCAATTTTGATGAAGCAAACTACCAGCAAGCCGGTAAATATTTTGATAGTACCTTGACCTATATGTCTCCAGATCTACTGGAGTTCAGGACCATCAGCAAAAAACGAGAAAACCTTGCCGATGTGATTCTTTACGAAGAGATCGCTGAGGAAACAGATAGTATTTTGAGGCTCGCGAACATGAGCGAGGAGGATAGATTGCAGTATTTTACGACTTATACAGATACATTAAGAGCACGCGCTGTCAAAACCATGGAGTCTGGAGAATTACCTGCTTACACAGCAGGGATAGGACCAAGAACTAATTTTCCACAAACGAATAATATACCAGCTTCAGCTTCGGTGCCGCCAGCAGGTGACTTTAATAGTGGAAATACTGGTAACATTTTTTACTTCTATAATCCAATACGGGTTTCCCGGGGCGCGCAGGATTTTCTCCGCACATGGGGAAGCAGGGAACTCGCCGATAACTGGCGCTACGGCAGCCGTGCTATGAATCAAAGTACGGTAAATGCTGAAGAGCGATTGATGGATATCAACCTGGACAATGATCCAATCTACGATCCCCAAACCTATCTTGCACAAATCCCTACAGACGCTTTAGTTCTGGATAGTTTGTCTTCTCAACGAAATCGTGCAAATTATCAACTGGGAGTGATCTATAATGAGAAGTACCGTGAGTATGCACTTGCAGCGAACAGGTTGGAGTTTATGCTGAATAGTAATCCACAACAGAGCCTGATCCTTCCGGCGAAATATAATTTGTATTCGGTTTACAAAGCTCAGAATCGTGTAGATGATTTACGAAGACTGGAACAGGATATACTGCAGAATTATCCAGATTCGCGATATGCCGCTTTTATCAGAAATCCCCAGAGCGTTCAAATGGATGAAAGCAGTCCTCAAAAAATCTACGAACAATTATATAGAAAATTTGAAGAACAGAATTTTGCTGAGGTTATAGAGCAATCAGACGCTTATAGATCTCAGTATAACGGTAATAGTATCTTGCCTAAGATAGAATTACTGAAAACACAGGCGATCGCAAGATTATATGGAATCGATGCTTATGAAAATTCCCTGCAATATGTGGCTGCAAACTATCCGCAATCTCCGGAAGGTCAAAAAGCACAGCTATTATTGAATACTGCTATTCCATCCCTTAAAAACCTGGAGTTTGTAGCCGATAGTACTCAGACTAATTTTAAACTGGTGATTGCTTTTTCTGAAAGTGAAAATGTTTCTGCAGATTCTTTAAAAATTCAGATTGAAGAAAAATTAGAAGAATTAGACTACAGGAAAATACAAACTTCACGGGATGTTTATAATGCTGAGCAGACGTTTGTTGTTATACATGGATTAAGCTCAAGATCTGCAGCACAAGGATTTCTGGAGCTACTTCAGAAGGATAAGAAGATTAAAATTGAATCGGAAGCTTTTGTCATGTCGGCAGAAAATTATAGAATTGTACAAATTAAGAAAAATTTAAGAAATTTGTCAGATCTTAATTAAAGCACTACTATTATGTTTTCAGATACCAAAAAGTCCAGAAGCTCTGCAGATCAGCGTGAGCAAAATCGTATTGCAGCAGGAACAATTATAACCGGTGAGGTCTCTGGAAAAGGATGCTTCAGAATAGAAGGCAAGCTAGAAGGTAGTCTTAAGACTACCGGAAAGGTTGTAATAAGTAAAGGCGGAGTGATAAATGGTACTCTGGAATGTGATAGCGCAGATATTGAAGGAAACTTTAATGGCAAATTGCTGGTAAAAGACGTACTTAGTCTCCGCGGTACGGCTCATATTGAAGGAGAAGTGATCGCCGGTAAACTTGCGGTAGAAACGGGAGCAGTATTTAATGCGACCTGTGAAATGAATGGAGGTATAAAACCTCTTAAAGCGAAAAATGAAAAACGATCAGCGTAACAAGTATCTGGGTTTTATAAATATAGCCTTTCAAATGGGGCTTCTCATAGCTGCCGGAGTTTTCGCGGGCATCTGGCTTGACAACAAGTTTCCGAACAAATTTTCTGTATATACAATTTCTCTATCTCTTGCCGGGGTGTTTATCTCACTTTACCTTGTTTACAGAGAGGTCAAAAATCTGAACGAAGACGAATAATGCAACAAAAGATCTTAGGTTTCCTCAAAGTATTTATTCCTTTTTTTATCATTTGCCTGCTAATACAGTTTGCACTGGTTAACCATCTATTCCAGCCCGTACTTTATTATTCTACATTTGCAATCTATGCTTTCCAGTTCATAGCAACACTCATTGTATACATTTTACTGGTTCTTGTACAGCAAAACTTTAGCGATAAAACTGGTTTTGCCTTTATGGGTTGCGGTCTTTTTAAGATGCTCGCTGCAGTTTTGTTTTTGCTTCCTATGATGCTGAATGGGACGCTTAATCCATTTCAGAGCTTAATCGCATTTTTTATACCTTATTTTATCTTTCTTGTTTTTGAAACTATTTACGCTGTAAAGCTTATAAACCTGAAATAAACTGCTGACTTTCAGTAAAATCATAAAATCGCAGGACAGGCAAAAAAAATATAACTGCTTCTTTCAGATAAAAATTAAAAGTATACCTTTGCACGGAAATTTAGAGCCCACAATTTTAAGTAGATCAGGTAGTATGATAGCACAGAAATCTTTAGTGATTAGCTTGTACTTTACATTGGCCTTAGCCATTTTCCCAGCCTTTACCTTTGCTCAGGAGCACGGAGAGGAGCATTCCGATCTTCAGGAAGCTGAAGAAGAGTTTAACGCAACAGAGATGATTTTGCATCATATCGGTGATTCTCACGGTTGGCATTTCTTTGGTTCCGGAGACAACTCGTATACATTGCCTTTACCGGTTATTCTTTATACGGAAAACGGTCTGGTAACTTTTATGTCTAGTGAATTTCACCATGATACTGAAGGTCATCATGTAGTTGAAAAAGACGGAATGCGTTTTGTAAATCTTCATGAGGATATTTACAGGCTTAATGATGGTGCAACCGCTGTGGAGCTTGACGCTGAGGAGCATCCGGTAAACGCTTCTAAACCATGGGATTTTTCTATTACAAAGAACGTTGCGGCTATGCTGCTTACAGTGATCTTAATGCTGTTGTTTTTCACAAGCCTGGCCAGACATCATAAAAAGAATGCACATGCGCCAAAAGGTTTTAATAATATTCTTGAGACACTTGTGATTTTTGTTAGAGATGATATCGCGATTCCACAATTAGGAGAAAAGAGATACATGAAATTCATGCCTTTCTTATTATCGGTATTCTTTTTTATCTGGATCACTAACTTACTTGGTCTGTTACCAGGAGCTGCAAACGTTACCGGTAATATTGCTGTAACCGTTTCACTTGGTTTATTTACACTTGCCTTAATATTAATCAATGGTAATAAGGATTTCTGGAAGCACACATTATGGATGCCGGGAGTTCCTACTTTTGTAAAACCAATTCTTGCAGTCGTGGAACTTGCAGGGGTATTTATTAAGCCTATCGCGCTTATGATTCGTTTATTCGCGAATATCACGGCAGGGCACATTATTATCCTGAGTTTGATCGGGTTGATCTTTATCTTAGAAAATGCAGGTATCGCCGGAGTTTCGGTTCCGTTTGCCTTATTTATAACAGTACTGGAATTGTTAGTAGCATTCCTACAAGCGTTTATTTTTACAATGCTGTCTGCCCTGTTTATCGGGATGGCAGTTGAGGAACATGAACATCATTAATTTTAATTATTTAATTCTATTATTATGGAGTATTTACACATTGGACTTGCAGCTTTAGGAGCTGGTCTTGCAGTTGTTGGAGCCGCTATCGGTGTTGGTAAAATTGGTGGTTCTGCCATGGATGCTATCGCACGTCAGCCAGAGGCTGCTGGGAAAATCCAGACTGCTATGATTATTGCTGCTGCACTTGTAGAAGGTGTTGCACTTTTTGGAGTGGTAGCTGCTTTGCTAGGGGTACTTACTGTACCGGCATAGTCCTGAATTTAAAAAGATCTGTTCGTAACGGTTGGTTACGAACAGATCTTAATTAATGATTACTTAAGAACATTTTATTTAGTTATATATGGATTTAATCACTCCCGATTTTGGCTTGTTTTTCTGGCAAACGATCGTCTTTCTGGTGCTTTTGTTTCTTATGGCAAAATTCGCCTGGAGACCTATCCTTAATTCTGTAAGAGATAGGGAACAGTCTATCAACGACGCGTTGGCTTCAGCTGAAAATGCTCGTAAGGAAATGCAGAATCTTAAATCTGATAATGAGCAATTGATGAAAGAAGCTCGTGCAGAAAGAGATGCTATCCTTAAAGAAGCACGTGAGTTGAAAGAAAAAACGATCGCTTCAGCAGCTGAAGAAGCGAAGCTTAAAGCAGACAGAATTGTTGCAGATGCTCAAAAGAGTATCGAACTTGAAAAACAATCTGCTCTTGCTGAACTTAAAAATCAGGTTGCAGAGCTTTCAGTAGAAATTGCTGAGAAAGTTGTGCGTAAAGAACTATCAAGTAAGAACGAACAACGCCAGATGATCGAGAAGATGCTGAGCGATGCTAAGTTAAACTAAAATATGAAAGGGAACAGAGCCGCACAACGTTACGCAAAAGCGATCCTTTCACTGGCAAAGGATAAGAATTCGGCGGAAGCTGTAAACAGTGATATGCAAACCATATCTGCTACTGTAAAGAACAGTGGTGATCTGGAGAACATGCTCACGAGTCCGGTGGTTAGAAAAGGCATTAAAAAGAGCGCGCTGCTTGAGATCTTTAAGGGTCTTAATGGTGTTACTGTTGGTGCTATGGATATGCTACTTGACAATGATCGTATTAATATTTTGCACATCGTTGCAAAGCAGTATACGATGATGTTCAACGCTATGAACAATATTCAGCACGCTAAAGTAACCACGGCAATTCCGTTGGATGCTGAGCTGGAAACAATTATCATGGCGAAGGTTAAGGAACTTACAGGTAATGATGCGATCCTTGAGAATGTGATCGACGAGAGCATTATTGGTGGTTTTGTTCTTAGAGTTGGTGACTTGCAGTATGATGCAAGCGTAGCCAGAAACCTGGACAGACTAAAGAGACAATTAAAAGACAACACATACGTTTCAAAAATTTAATTAAAACAGGTGCGCCTGGTGCGTACCATTTTATCTTGAATAATTATGGCAGAAGTAAATCCTGCTGAAGTATCAGCAATATTAAAACGACAATTATCAGGTTTTGAATCCAAGGCCTCTCTTGATGAAGTAGGTACCGTTCTAACCGTTGGTGACGGTATTGCGAACATCTACGGACTTGCAAACGCTCAATATGGAGAACTTGTTCAGTTCGAGAGTGGATTGGAAGGAATCGTTCTAAACCTTGAGGAAGATAATGTTGGGGTAGTACTTTTAGGTCCTGCAAAAGAGATCAAAGAAGGTTCTACAGTAAAAAGAACTCAGCGAATTGCTTCTATCAATGTAGGTGAAGGTATTGTTGGCCGTGTGGTTGATACTCTTGGAGCTCCAATTGATGGTAAAGGTCCAATTGAAGGTGAGACATTTGAAATGCCTCTTGAGCGTAAAGCTCCGGGAGTAATTTATCGTCAGCCTGTAACTGAGCCATTGCAAACTGGTATTAAATCTATCGATGCTATGGTACCGGTAGGAAGAGGACAGCGTGAGCTTATAATTGGTGACCGTCAAACAGGTAAGACTGTGGTTGCAATTGATACCATTCTTAACCAGAAAGAATTTTACGATGCCGGTGAGCCGGTATTCTGTATATATGTAGCGATCGGGCAGAAAGCCTCTACCGTTGCTGCTATTGCCAAGACACTTGAAGATAAAGGTGCGCTTGCATATACTACCATTGTTGCTGCAAATGCATCAGATCCTGCTCCAATGCAGGTGTATGCTCCATTTGCCGGTGCGGCGATTGGTGAATACTTTAGAGATACAGGTCGTCCTGCATTGATCGTTTATGATGATCTTTCCAAGCAGGCAGTTGCTTACCGTGAGGTTTCTCTTTTACTTCGTCGTCCACCAGGACGTGAAGCATATCCTGGGGATGTATTCTTCCTTCACTCAAGACTTCTTGAGCGTGCAGCGAAGGTAATTGCCGATGATGATATCGCGAAGCAAATGAATGATCTTCCAGATAGCTTGAAAGACAAGGTAAAAGGAGGTGGATCTTTAACTGCACTTCCAATTATCGAAACTCAGGCGGGTGACGTTTCAGCATATATTCCAACCAACGTAATTTCGATTACAGATGGTCAGATCTTCTTAACATCAGATCTATTTAACTCGGGTGTACGTCCTGCGATTGACGTGGGTATTTCAGTATCTCGTGTGGGTGGTAACGCTCAGATCAAGTCGATGAAAAAGGTTGCAGGTACATTAAAACTTGACCAGGCTCAGTATCGTGAACTTGAAGCATTTGCCAAGTTTGGATCCGACCTTGATGCATCAACGATGAGTGTGATCTCTAAAGGTAAGCGTAACGTGGAAATCCTAAAGCAGGGACAAAACGATCCTTACCCGGTAGAAAACCAGATCGCGATCATCTACGCTGGTTCTAAGAACTTACTTAGAGATGTACCGGTAGAGAAAGTAAAAGAATTTGAATTAGAATATCTGGATTACTTGAATTCTAAGCATAGAGATACTTTGGATACTCTTAAAGCAGGAAAACTTACAGATGAAGTAACAGATACTTTGACTAAGGCTGCTAAAGAGCTTTCAGGGAAATACAAGAAATAGTATTGAGTACATAGATTGAAGATTTTAGATCTTTAATTGAAGTATTTACAATTGAAAATTATATAGGTATTGAGTAGTTTCTAACATCTAACTACTCAATACTCAATACTAAAACAAAATGGCAAACTTAAAAGAATTACGTAGCAGGATTACTTCGGTTTCCTCAACGATGCAGATCACCAGCGCCATGAAAATGGTATCGGCTGCTAAGTTGAGCAAGGCTCAGGATGCAATTACATCCATGAGACCTTATGCTGAAAAGTTAACACAATTGCTGCAGGATTTAAGTGCTACTCTGGATGATGATGCGAACAGCAAATTTGCTGAAGAGCGCGAAGTAAAAAGAGTACTCATCGTAGCTATATCTTCTAATAAAGGTCTGGCCGGTGCTTTTAATACCAATATCATCAAAAAGGTAAAAAGTAAGGTTGCTGCAGATTATCAAAATACAGAAGTAGAACTTCTAACTCTTGGAAAAAAGGGTAATGATATTCTGAAGAAAACCTTTGAGGTTTACAAGAACGATAACGCTATTTTCGATGATCTTTCTTTCGAGAATGTTTCTGCAATTGCTGAAGAACTTATGCAGGTTTTCGTTGATGGGAAATTCGATAAGATCGAACTTGTTTATAACCAGTTTAAAAATGCCGGAACTCAGATCGTGATAGATGAGCAGTTCCTTCCAATCGAAAGATTTGAAACGGAATCTGAAAAGCAACTGGATTATATTTTCGAACCATCGAAAATTGAGATTGTTAAAGATCTTATACCAAAGTCATTGAAGATGCAACTTTTTAAGGCTCTTAGAGACTCTTTTGCTTCTGAACATGGCGCACGTATGACTGCGATGCATAAAGCGACAGACAACGCCAAGGAACTTAGAGATGATCTTAAATTATCTTATAACAAAGCAAGACAGGCATCTATTACCAATGAGATCCTTGAGATCGTTGGTGGAGCTGAAGCTTTGAACGGATAAGCTTATTAAATATAATTTGAAATGCCCTCCAAATGGAGGGCATTTTTTGTTTGGTACAGCTTTTGTTTTTATATCTTCAACTTTAAAAATCAACATTATGAAAAAATCACTACTAATTATGACCGGTATTCTGGTATTAAGCATTTTTGCTTCCTGTGGCAGTAATAAAGATCTTCAGGAAAGAGCACCTGCTCAATTCGCTGACGTTTATTATACATACACTTCAGAAGGTATCCAGCTAAATATTCCAGTTTCAGTAATTCAGGAGGAGCGTGTAGATCTGCAAGCTGTTTATTTCCACGGTATGAAGTCGCCTCTTGTTAAGAGCGAAGAGAATTCCAATACCTACATAGCCAACTTTAGAGTAGGAGGAGGAGATTTGGTGATGGATGTAGACCCTAAAAAGGAATACGGTAATAAAATGCCTCAGATGCCAGAAGAGAGTCCGTTTAAAATAGATCAGGATGAAGCCATTCTGGTATTTGGACAGAATGAGAAAACCAAATTCTACAAGCTTACTGGAATTGTGGAAAAGGAAGAGTAGCCAGAGCGGTTTTGTTATTTAAATTCAGATATTTGTAGCAAACCAACCGGCTCCTTTGAGTACTATAAAAAATCTCTTTAAGCAAACTTTCGTTTACGGCCTTGCTACTGTCTTGCCGAGGATGGTAAGTTTCCTTTTAGTTCCCTTATATACCGATATTTTACCGAAAGAAGAGTACGGTGAAATATCGGTTATTTTTGCTTATTTCGTTTTGATCAATGTCATCCTTGCCTATGGTATGGAAACGGCATTTTTCAGATTTTATAATAAGAGCGAAAATCCCAATAGTGTTTTAAGCACCTCTGGATGGTCCCTGGTGATCACTTCACTGCTGTTTACGTTAGTAGCTTATCTTACCCGCGATCTTATTGTAGAGGTTACCAATATTCCTCTGAAATACATAGAACTTGCGATCTGGATCCTACTTCTGGACGCCCTGGTAATAATTCCGTTTGCCTGGCTGCGTGCTGTGGAAAAACCAATGAGATACGCGATTATCAAGATATTCAATGTTGCTGTTAACCTTGGTCTGAATGTCTTTTTCCTGGTGTACCTTAAAGATCTGGCAGAAGAACATAGCTTCTTCCGAAGTATTTATGTAGAGGATTTTAAGATCAGTTATGTATTTATTTCCAACCTGGTAGCAAGCGGACTTACGCTTTTGCTCATGCTGCCTTTTTACTTCAGAATCTCTTTCACTTTTGATTCGGTACTCTGGCGTAAGATGCTGTCTTATGGATTTCCTATTCTGATCGCAGGAATTGCCTTTTCAGTAAATGAAGTTTTTGATAGAATTCTGCTTGACCGGCTATTACCACAGGATATAGCACGTGAACAAATTGGAGCGTATTCGGCCTGTTATAAGCTTGCCATGTTCATGACTTTATTTGCAACCGCATTTAGATTGGGAATAGAGCCATTCTTTTTCAGCCATTCCGGAGAAGAGAATGCTACTACAACGTATGCCCGTATCACCAACTATTTTGTCATTCTTGGATCCTTGATCCTGCTGGGCGTGATCGTTTTTGCCGATCTTTTAAAGATTTTGATCATTAAAGATTCAGCTTACTGGGAGGCTATGGAAATCGTTCCCTTAATTTTATTGGCGAACCTTTTTCTTGGTATCTACCACAATCTTTCAGTTTGGTACAAGGTAACAGATCGCACGAAATTTGGAGGCTATATTTCTCTGGCTGGAGCTGCCGTGACGATTACTCTCAACCTATACCTTATTCCGAAGATAGGTTATACCGGTTCTGCCATCGCAACACTTGCTGCGTATGGTTTGATGATGATACTTTCTTATTACTACGGAAGAAAATATTATAAGGTTCCTTACGATATGACTCGAATAGGAGCTTACCTTCTGGTATCCATTACCTTCTCAATAATCTCATTTTACTTTTTCCGGGGAAATTATTTCGTGGGAATCCCGTTATTATTGATATTTATGGGTGTCATTTACTATTTTGAAAAAGACCAGATTTTAAGAATTATACAATCCTAAGACATGGAAGTAAGAGTGATCAATAAGTCGGCACACAAGTTGCCGCATTATGAAACCGATTTTTCTGCAGGGATGGATCTTCGAGCTAATATCGATGAGCCGGTAACGCTGAAACCTTTAGAAAGGACCATTGTAAAAACAGGACTTTTTATTGAACTTCCTTTGGGTTTTGAAGCCCAGGTGAGACCAAGAAGTGGTCTTGCGGCCAAAAAAGGGATTACGGTACTCAATGCACCAGGAACAATCGATGCCGATTATAGAGGTGAAATTGGTGTCATCCTTGTAAATTTGTCCAATGAAGCATTTGAGATCCAGAATGGAGAGCGTATTGCTCAAATGGTCATCGCTAAACACGAACAGATCTCCTGGGAAGAAGTAGACATTCTTGGAGAAACTTCCCGGGGCGCAGGAGGTTTTGGAAGCACAGGAAATAACTAGCCCATATTTAAAGAATAATTAAAAAAGCTATAAAATGAAAATTATTGTACCAATGGCAGGTCGTGGTTCACGACTTCGTCCACATACTTTGACTGTACCAAAACCTTTAATTCCTATCGCAGGAAAACCAATCGTTCACCGACTGGTAGAAGATATTGCAAAGGTTCTTGATGAGAAGATCGACGAGGTTGCATTTATCATTGGAGAAGATTTTGGAGAAAAGGTGGAGGAAGATCTTAAAAAGATTGCCGAAAGTCTGGACGCTAAAGGAACGATCTATTACCAGGATAAACCACTTGGAACCGGACACGCGATTATGTGTGCGAAGGAATCTCTTAGCGGTCCTGCGGTGGTTGCATATGCCGATACACTTTTTAAAGCCGACTTTAACCTGGATAAATCTGCAGATGCAGTAATGTGGGTGAAGAAAGTTGAGAATCCATCAGCTTACGGTGTGGTGAAGCTGAATGACAATAACGAGATCACAGATCTTGTCGAAAAACCTGAGGAATTTGTTTCAGATCTTGCGGTTATTGGGATATACTATTTCAAGGATGTAGCAGTTTTAAAAGATGAACTTCAGAATGTTCTGGATGCAAAGCTAACCCGAGGTGGGGAGTACCAGATCAACGATGGGATTGAAGCAATGCGTAAAAACGGACTCCGTTTTGTTCCAGGGAAAGTAGATGAATGGATGGACTGTGGAAACAAAAATGTTACCGTGGAAACCAATGGTAGAATGCTGAATTTCCTTCATCAGGATGGAGAGAAATTAATGGCAGACTCAGTTAAGATCAAAGATTCTGAAATTACCGAACCTTGTTATATTGGTGAAAATGTTGAATTGATCAATGCTAAAATTGGACCTAATGTATCTATTGGGGATGGAACCAAAATTGAAAACAGTACTATCAAGAACAGTCTTATCCAGACCTTTGCTGAAGTAAAAAATGCAAAACTTGATAACGCAATGATTGGAAACTTTGCCAGATTTGATGGTGAATTTACCCAGATCAGCATCGGTGATTACTCCGTTTTAGAATAACTTTTATGCGTACATCCGGGAGCCTACTTCTTATGTTATGGTTTATACTTTCTGTGCAGGCACAGGATGATAAACGTCCATTTGAAGATGTGAACCAGGATGATCTCGGTCTTGTGAATGATGAGTTTCAGGAGCTGTTCTTTGAAGCCCTCAAACAAAAAGGCATCGAGAATTATGAAAAAGCGATCATAGCACTGCGTAAAGCTTCAGAAATTTCTGAAGACAACGCGGTGCTTTATTTTGAACTTGGGAAGAATTATCGGGAACTTCAGCAATTTCCGGCAGCTATTGAAAATTTTCAGAAGGCTACAGCATTAGAACCCAAACGGGAAGCTATACTTGTTTCACTTTTCGAGACTTATGCCGCTACTCGTGATTTTGATAGTGCAATTTCCACAGTGCAAAAGCTTATTAGTTTTGATTCTGATTATAAAGAGGACCTGGCTAATTTGTATTTGCTCAATGAAGATTACGACAATGCATTACAACTTATCGATCAACTGGATCAGGACTTAGGTGCAAATTCCTATCGAAACTCGTTACGCCGGCAGATCTATGCGAGGACCAATAATACCGATGCTCAAATTCAGAATTTAAGGCAAAGTATTGCCGCTAACCCTGAGCTGGAAAAAAATTATCTCAACCTAATTTACATGTATAGTGAGCAGGGTGAGGATGAAGAAGCGTATAATGTTGCCAATGAACTTTTGGAAAGTAATCCCGGTTCTTCTCTGGCTCATCTTGCACTCTATAAATTTCAGCTCGAAAAACAGGAGCCTGAAGCTGCTATTGCTTCCATGGAAATTGTATTTGAAAGTGAAGAAATCGATGCTGAGTCTAAATTCAAAGTGCTCAATGACTTCCTGATTTTTGTACAGGATAATCCTCAATATGAAAACCGTCTGGTAGAAGTTGCTCAAAAACTCACTCAAATCGAGAATACACCGGGTTTGTATGAAAAACTGGGACAATTCTATCTAAAAAAAGCTGATCGGAAAAATGCACTTCGGTATTTTGAACTGGGAATAAAGAAGAATTCTACCAATTTTGAACTTACCAGGAATACACTGTTGTTACAAATTGATCTTCAGAAATATGAAGACGTTAGAGAATTGAGCGCACAGGCGTTGGAAAATTTTCCTTCTCAACCTGTTTTATACCTATTTCAAGGGGTTGCTCTTAACAAACTTGAAAAGTTTGAGCAGGCTGAAAGCAGCTTGAAGGATGGGCTGGATTACCTGGTCGATGATATTAGAATGGAAGCCGATTTCTATGCACAGCTTTCTTTTAGCTATCATGGTATGAATAATGCAGGATTGGCGAATGAATATCGCGCTAAAGCGGAGGAATTACTTAAAGAAATAAATTGATGATTAGAAGAATAGTAACACTGGTATTTATGGCGGTAATTATAGCTTCCTGCGGAAGTTCCCGTCGTGCCGGAAAAATCGTTACAAAGAACACAGAAGCTGTTTCCATTATTAAAAAGCACTATGCTGAAGAAGCCGATTATAAGACCGCTTCCGGGAAATTAAGAGCAGTGTACCAGGACGATGAAAAAACACAATCTGTAAACCTTAGTTTTAGAATGGAAAAGGACAAGGCGATCTGGATGAGTGCGAGTATTCTCGGTTTTCCTGTTGCTAAAGTTTATATCACACCAAATAGTGTGAGCTATTATGAAAAGGTGACTCAGAGTTATTTTGATGGTGACTTCAGGTTAGTTAGTGATTTCCTTGGGACTCCGCTGGATTTTCAAAAACTTCAGAATCTGCTGATCGGGCAGGCGATCTATGATCTTCGTACTGAAGAATATGATTTCACACAATCTCCAAGAGGGTTTCAGTTCGTTCAGGAAGAAGAATCTGCTGATATGAAAAAAATGTTCCTGCTGGATAGTCGTACTTTGAAAGCAGCGGCTCAGCAACTGGCACAGGTTTCAGAAAACAGAAGTCTTACGGTTACCTATTCAGATTACCAGGTGGTAGATGGTATTGTCTTTCCTGAGGAGATTCGTATTATCGCCAATGAAGGAGGAAGCAGCACCAATATTGAAATTACCTACAGAAGCATCAATTTCAATGAGGAAGTTAGTTTTCCTTTCGATATCCCCTCTGGTTACGAAGAAATAAGCTTGAAATGATTAGAATGAAGGCTTCAAATGTATTGATTATTCTACTGCTTTGCTTAGGTGGTATGCAGTTTAGCTATGCCCAAACAGATCGTGAAGAACTGGAAAAAAGGCGTATTCAGCTTAGAAATGAGATCACCAGGATCAATGAGCTTAGAATTTCCAACCAGAAGAAGCAACGCTCGGTGCTTGTACAGGTGGAAGATCTTGGACAACAAATAAAAAGCACCGAAGATCTTATAAAACTAACCAACCAGCAGGCGAATTTGCTCACAAGGGAAATTACGACCAATACGAATAAAATTGGTGCGCTTAGAAAGGAACTGGAACAGCTTAAGGAAGATTATGCCCGAATGATCGAGAAAAGCTACAAGAGCAAGTCTCAGCAAAGCAGGGTGATGTTCTTGCTGTCTTCTCAGAACTTCCTGCAGGCATATAAACGAATTCAGTATATGAAGCAGTATACCAATTATCGTAAACAGCAAGGAGAAGAGATCAAGGCTAATACGATAGAATTGCAACAATTGAATTCCAGGTTGGTTCAGCAAAAAGAAGAAAAGCAGAAACTAATTGCTGAAAATAGAAAAACCAGGGCTCAGTTAGAACAAAATAGAAAATCTCAGCAAGAACTTGTTTCCACGATCAAAAAACGTGAAGGTGAATTTGCGAGTCAGTTAAAAAGCAAACAGAGAGAGATCGACGAAATCGACAGGGCGATCGATCGAATGATTCGCGAATCCATTGCCAATGCAAATAAAGAGAGCGGTTCAAGCTCAAGAAGTACTTATGAACTTACTCCGGAAGCGAAAGCACTGGCGACTGATTTCAATAATAACAAGGGAAAATTGCCTTGGCCGGTGAAATCTGGTGTGGTGACGATGAAGTTTGGAAAACAGCCACATCCTGTAGTAAGTTCGGTAATGGTTAATAACAATGGAGTACGAATTGATACTGATAAAGGTGGAAAGGCGCGTGCTGTTTTTAATGGAACTGTTAGCGAAGTGCAGGCGGTGAAAGGTGCGAATAAAGCGGTGATGGTTAGACACGGTGATTTTATTACGATCTATAACAACCTTGAGAACGTTTTTGTGAAAAAAGGGGACACGGTAAGGACAGAGCAGGAGATAGGAGAGATCGCAACCAGTAGAACTACCGGGAAAACGACTCTGCATTTTCTATTGTATAAGAACGATCAAAAAATGGATCCGGCAGGATGGATCTATAGAATGTAATTTCAACGCAACCTTATGGGTTTGAAAGCATCTAGTGAATAGAATCTAACCTATGAGTTCAGAAAAATTTGGTTACACGCGTGCGTTTATAGTGTTTATGCTACTGTTACTACAGGGATGTACACCTGTTTCTATAGAAAATAATAAACGAATTCTGGTACAGGGAAAATTTGTAACTCCTGAAGGCAATGCTTTACAGGGAATCCGGGTAAGTACAAAAACAGATATCAATGGTTTTTTAAGCCGGGGACAGGGCACACTTTCTGAAGTTGTAAGTGATGAAAACGGTGATATTTCTATGGTCTCTCTGGATGTTGATCCTGAAATTTTGTGCCTGGATATTAAAAATACTTCTAATGATCGAAGGTTGCAGAGTTTTACAGTTTGTGATTCTTCATTCAGCAGGAAGGAAACATTGTTGGATCTTGGTGAATTTGAGCTGAAAGAAATCATAGAAACGAGCATAATCATTCGGCATAATTCAGATGTTTATTATACGTTGAGGTCTGAAGCATCTTCAGTACGAATTGGTATTGAAGATTGGAATGAATTAAGCTCTTACGATGATTTAGACCTGGCTTCGAAATATACAACCCGGGAATCCTTTCTGAGTTCTGAAAATCAGATTGATACTTTAAGAGTCACCACCACTAATAATTCTACTGTTTATTTAAAATTACAAAGCGCTCAGGAAGAATATATTTATGAATTTGAGGTGAACGAAATCGATGAAAGCTATGAGATCGATCTTTAGGCTCATAATAGTGCTGGTTGTTTGTTCAACTGTTTCTTTGAAAGCACAGGAGCAGGACAGCACAAAATTTTCTCCACATCATTTCAATCGTATACAGTTGGATCCGGAACTTAGCATGTTTACAGCAATAGGAGATAACTTTTTAAAGGATGCTTATGATCTCAAAACCGGAACCGGCCTTACTGCCGACTTTTATCTCCATAAGAACTGGTACATAGGAACTCGATTTTTGAATATAAATACGCAGATAGTCAAGCCTGAAAATATTGGTGACATCAAGAACACAAAAATCTTTACATTCGGTGTTCAGGGTGCTTATGTTTATGAATTTACCGAGCGTCTATATCTGGATCTAATTGCTGGATTTGGTTCTACCGGCTATTATCATGATTCAAAATTTGGAACGAACTTTAGAGATTCGGCCACCAGTATTTGGGGGGGGCCAAAAATCAGTTATCGCATCAATAATTTCTTCGGAATATTCCTGGGAAGTGAATTTAGAAGAGATTTTATGAATATTAAAGTCACCGAACAGCTGAATGATTATTTTGGTAACGCAAACTTATTGAGTATAAGAGCAGGGGTGCGGTTTATCACGCACTAATCTTTGTCAAAAAGAGCCTTAAGTTCAGTAGCATCACTAGGTTTCATTTTACCAGCAAGCACAAGACTTAATTGCTTTCTGCGCAAGGCAGCGGCAAATCTTTCTTTTTCAAGATCAGTTTCCGGCTCTAGCTGTGGGATTTGAATTGGAGTTCCGGTTTCGTCTACCGCTACAAAAGTATAAATTGCTTCATTTGCTTTTGTTCTACGACCACTTTCACGGTCTTCCACCCAAACATCAATGAAGATCTCCATGGAACTCTTAAAAGCTCTTGAAACAGCTGCCTCAACGGTTACAACACTTCCTAAAGGAATCGCTTTATTAAAAGCTACGTGATTGACTGAAGCAGTTACTACGATCCTACGACTATGACGTCTTGCGGCGATACTGGCTGCACGATCCATTCTTGCCAGTAGTTCACCACCAAAAAGATTGTTCAGCGGATTCGTTTCACTGGGTAAAACAAGATCTGTAAGTGTAGTACGAGATTCATTAGGTGATTTAGCCTCCATGTAAGATTTTTTGCAAAAATAGGGAGGTTAGCGGTAATTTCGCAGTTAACGAACTATTAAATTACAGTTCCTGAACCAATAACCAGGCTGCATCATTCGTTTTCTTAACCGCATAAAGTTTATTGATCGCCTCTCTTCTGGTTTGATGACTGGAATAAACTACCTGGTGAAGGCCATATTTATTAGATCCTAGTAATCGGGCTTTGAAACCTTCTGCTCTAAGTTCATCAACTTTGGTTTGTGCGTTTTCTTCAACTCGAAATGCTCCTGCAACAACATGATAGTTCCCAGATTGTTTTTCTACTTCGAAAGTAACCGCTGGTAGTGGGTTGTCTATTACAAAGGTTGCCTGTTGTATTTGTTCCTGAAGCTGAGTTTCTGCCTCCTGCTGTTCAGCAATATTATGTTTTGTAACCTGGCTGCTGTAAATGTTAAGTCCGGCAAAACTTGAAACTCCAAGGGCTATTAGGCCAATCGCGGCATATTTCCAAATGGATGATCGCTTGCTTTCAGGAGTGAAAGTAATAGGGGCTTTTTCCTCAAGTTCTGATACCTGTTGTTTGTAAGCCTCTCTATTAACCGGCAAGGCTTTGTAAGTATCCAGACCAAAGGACTGCGTGAGAAAGTTTACATTCGTAACAGGTTCAAATTGCAGTTTATCCTCACTATCCAGGTAAAGCTCTCCAATATTCTCGAGCCTGGCTTTAGAAGCATTTTGTAAAGAAGATTCCAGGTCATATACGTACTCCTGGATCATGTTATTTGCAGTCTGATATTTTACATTCTCGACCTCAGCAATATAATTTGCAAGTAGCCCATCATTTTTGATAAGCTGCCTGTTGAATGAGATCACCTTTTTTGGAGGAAAGAACTCATTGGAATTTTCATCGATAAAAGCTGATTGCTTCTGGGCCAGGAAGGCACCAAAACCGGGAAGAACTACACATTCATAACGGTAAAGCAGGTCCTGTATGTAATTGGAAATATTCATCGAGTGCAAAAATATAGGTTAAAGACAGTTAGTTAAAGTTACCTAAACAAATTTTATTAACAAATGTTTTTTTCTGTAAATTTCGTCAAATTATCCTGAATGGAACCTGATCAACTTTTGTATACCCTGGCACTGCAACATGTTCCAAATCTGGGAGATAGCACAGCTAAAAAATTAATAAGACATTTTGGTTCTGCGGAAAACGTTTTTAAAGAAAAAAAGTCTAGTCTATTGAAAATTGATGGTATTGGGAAGACCAGGATCAGTGAAATTGAGAACCCAATGCATCTGAAGGAAGCTGAAAAGGAACTTGGTTTTATTCACAAGAATAAGATTAGCGTAAGCTATTTCAAAGAAGATAGCTATCCTGAAAAGCTCAAACATTGCCAGGATTCGCCCCTGCTGTTATTTAGCCGTGGAACCATAAACCTCAACAGGAAGCGAATTCTCAGTATCGTTGGGACTCGACAGATCAGTTCACATGGAATCTCCTATTGCGAACAGCTTATAGAAGATCTCGCACCTTTAGAACCGGTTATTATCTCAGGATTTGCATACGGAACCGATATTACGGCTCATAAAGCAGCCATCAGGAATAATCTACAAACCGTAGCCTGCCTGGCTCACGGACTGAACCAGATCTATCCAAAAGCTCATAAAAAGTATATGACCGAAATGGAGGAGAACGGAGGGTTTTTTACCGATTTCTGGAGTAGCGATACTTTTGATCGTAATAATTTCCTGAAAAGAAACCGGATCATTGCCGGCTTGAGCGAAGCTACTGTAGTAATTGAGAGTGCCGAAAAAGGAGGAGCATTGGTAACGGCCGATATTGCTAATTCCTATGATAGAGAGGTTTTTGCTGTGCCGGGTAGACCGGGAGACAAGTCAAGTATAGGCTGTAATGAACTAATTAAAAGTCAGAATGCTAGAGTACTTACTTCCGCAGCAGATATTGCATATATGCTTAACTGGCGGAATAATGAAAATGATCTAAAACCAGTTCAGAAGAAATTATTTATTGATCTTGGAGCAGAAGAACAACTCTTATATGACCAGTTGCAACTTCAGGGAAAAACTGAATTGGATCTGCTGGCACTTCAGTGTAAAATACCAACTTTTAAAACGGCGTCATTATTACTGAGTATGGAATTGAAGGGAGCGGTAAGACCACTCCCTGGTAAGTTATTTGAGATCGCGTAGGCTTAGTAACCTAATTTGGTTCTAACTTTAGCCAGTACTTCATTCGCTACATTTTTAGCTTTTTCTGCTCCAATCGATAGTGCTTTGTCAACTTCTTCCAGATTATTGATATAGTATTCGTACTTCTCACGTGGTTCAGCGAATTTATCCCGAACAAGTTCGAACAATGCCTGTTTGGCGTGACCGTAACCATAGCCACCTGCTTCGTAGTTCTTCCTCATTTCAACTATTTGCTCTTCAGAAGCCATAATCTTATAAAGGGCAAATACATTACAGGTATCAGGATCTTTTGGTTCTTCCAGCGGAGTACTGTCTGTAGCAATTCCCATGATCTGCTTTCTTAGCTTCTTATCGGTCTGGAAAATATTGATCGTATTTTCTTTTGATTTGCTCATTTTCGCACCATCAGTTCCAGGAATGTACATGGTCTCTTCCTGTACATTACCTTCAGGAATTACAAATACATCGCCCATTTTTGCGTGGAAGCGGGAAGCAACATCCCGGGTCATCTCGATATGCTGCAATTGATCTTTCCCTACCGGAACAATTTCAGCGTCATAAAGAAGAATATCGGCCGCCATAAGCATAGGATAGGTAAATAAACCACTATTCACATCTTCAAGACGATCTGCCTTATCCTTAAATGAATGCGCAAGGGTTAGCCTCTGAAACGGAAAGAAACAACTTAGATACCAGGAAAGTTCAGCAACCTGCGGGATATCAGACTGGCGATAAAAAACACTTCTTTCAATATCTAGTCCACAGGCAAGCCATGTCGCTGCTACAGAATAAGTGTTTTGACGTAGGGTCTCGGCATCTTTGATCTGGGTAAGCGAATGCAGATCTGCAATAAAAATAAAGGAATCATTTTTAGGATCATTCGCCATATTAATGGCGGGCATGATGGCACCTAGTAAATTCCCCAAATGCGGGGTTCCTGTACTCTGTACTCCTGTAAGTATTCTTGACATGGACTTTTCGAATTTTCCTGCAAAGGTAAATTTTTTATAGAACTCCTTCCTTTCATTTTACTACTTTTGACGCATGCGATACATCAAAATGGCAGGCATCCTTTTATGGAGAATCTGGTTCTATATTCTCCTGATCGTACCAATTGTGATAATGCTTCCCGTTTTGATCGTTTTCACCACTTCTGAAAAGTTTTACCCTCAGTATTTCGTTTGCTCCCGTATATGGGCAAAATGTATCCTCTACGGAATGGGTTTCTGGGTTAAAGTTAAAGCTGAAGAAATTCCTGAAAAACATAAAAGCTATATGCTGGTGGCGAATCATACCAGTATGCTTGATATTATGCAGATGCTGGTCATTATGAAGCAACCTTTCGTTTTTATAGGAAAAAAGGAACTGAGTAAAATCCCTGTATTCGGATTCTTCTATAAGCGTACCTGTATCCTGGTGGATCGGAAGAACCAGCAAAGCCGGAAAGCTGCATTTCTGGAAGCACAAAGAAGATTAAAACAAGGAAATTCAATTTGCATATTTCCTGAAGGTGGAGTGCCAGATGATCATTCGGTCGTGCTGGATCAATTTAAAGAAGGAGCTTTTAGACTGGCCATTGAACATCAGATTCCAATCGTTCCCATCACATTTCATGATTCGAAAAGAAGATTTTCATATAGATTCCTTTCGGGCAGCCCCGGGAAGTTAAGAGTCAGGATCCATCATTTTATCCCTACCCTTGGCCTTGAAATGACCGATAGAAAGGAAATCAAAAACTCGACTTTCAATATTATTCATGATGAGCTGGTAGATCCTTCGGTTTATTAGAAAGTATAGCTAATCCCTGAGTAAACCCCGAAATTAACTGGACGTACATTATCAACATTATTAAAAGTGTTGACCTGGTATTTCATCATAGGTTCTACGCTAAGGCTTATTTTGTTGCTAATTTCATAATCCACCCCAATCCCAACATTCGTACTAAAACTTGTTTTATTGATATTGGAAGCTGTTCCAAGTTTGGTCCTGGACTCAGCCGTTACAAGATCCACACTGTTCTGGTCAAGGAAAAGTCCACTTGCACCACCAATGAGATTTAGTCCAAAGCGTTCGTCAACCAAAGCGTATTCCACTTCCAGCGGAACTTCGATAAACCCAAATTGCTGATTGATCTCTCCAGGAGTGAATACAGTTGGAGAAATAATACTTCCGTTGCTGTTATCACTATTTCCGCCAAAACTAGGTAGACCACTATCATTAGGAGACTCAACCCTAATTTCGATGTTGTCTTCCGTAGAATTTATATTTTCAAAGCCTGGATTCATTGCCGTTGGGCTATAAGATACATTGGCAATGTTCTGACTCATATTCACTTTGCTGATTCCAGTTCTAATCTTGATATTTTTCGCGATATCATAAGCCAGCTTAACACCGTATGAAAAGGTAACTTCAGCATTCGTGGAATTGTTTGAAAACTGGTTTGAAAGTTCATTTCCATCCCCAAGATTAGCATAGAAAACGGGTGCGGCAAATGTTGACAGACGAAGATTTTTCTGGTTGAGGTTTTCATCCTCCTCGTTTTCTTTATTTTCTTCGGAAGTTTTTGCAGCTAATAACTCTTCGAGTTGGTTTAAGGAAGTATCCTGTAAAATAGCAGTACTTAGCAGTTCATCAGAAAGTTCAGGATTTCTTTCATTCCAGTAGTTTTCGAATATACTTTCTACGGTATTTCTCTTTGCATCTTCATCGGTCAAAGTTATTGCTTCGTTGGTGAGAGATGTAGTTGCTGAGGTACGATATTTATTATTTAAATTATTTTCTTCTGAATTGTTATTACCATTTTCGTGATGAGTATAACGGGAATCTTCTTTTGATCTTTGATTGGTCTGGGATTCATTTCTTCCCGAATCATCTAGATATTCTTGATCTTCAGCTGTGGTATTGCTGTTTTTATCAGCAATTGCTGCATTAGAACTGCTTGTTTCTTCAGAGTTGTTATTAGTTTTTTGTCCGTTATGGTAAGCGGCACCAGATTGTTCTTTTTGATTGTTCTTATCCTCATTCACTATTCTTTCTTCTGAAGGAGATTCCTGATCAATACTTTCATTGTTTTCTGCTCCCGTTTCAATCGATTCGTTCACAAATCCAGGTTCTGAAACTTCCGTAGTGGAAAGATTCATTTTCCAGATTCCCGTGGCTACTAAGGCTAAAATTGCAGCTGCAGCACTAAATTTAAGCCAGAGTGGAATTACCGGCTTTTTAGCAACCGGTGGTGTTCCGGCATCCAGCCGTGCCGATATTTTCTCCCAGTTTCTAGGAGATGGTTCTTTCTCGAAGTCCTTGAACTTCTCCTGAAAGATCCTGTCTATGTTCTTTTTCTCTTTCATGATGATTTCACCGCTTTTGAGTTCTGTACCAATTCAATTTTCTCCTTTAAAGAAGTTCTGGCTCTGGCCAGGTTTGATTTCGAAGTTCCCTCAGTGATACTTAATAAATCTGAAATTTCTTTATGAGAATAGCCGTCCAGCACATACAGGTTAAATACCTGTCTATATCTGTCTGGTAATTCCTGTACACATTGTAAGAGGAAGTCCACGGAAATATTTTCTGTTTCAATTTCTATTTCATCTTCCTGCAGATCTTCTTCGTTGGTAATGCCGTAAACTTTTTGTTGTCTGTGTTGTTGCAGTGATGTGTTGATAAGAATACGTTTCATCCAACCCTCAAAAGATCCTTTATCCTGAAACTGACCAATCTTTTCGAAAATGGTCACAAACCCGTCCTGCAAATTATCTTCCGCCTGTTGATAGTTATCAGAATATTTCAGGCATACCCCAAACAACTTGGGGGAATAGAGCCTGTAAAGCTCTTCCTGAGCTTTTCTTTCGTTTTGCTTACAACGGTAGATGAGGTCTTTAGAACCCACGTATTCATTTTAGGTTAGTAGTTATGACTGCTCCATTACAACAGGAATGGTAACTTCTTCATATATCGCTTCATCTCCATCCTGTCCCTTCCAGAATCTAAAAGTGTAATCTCTTTCTTCATCAATGGTCACCACAAACTTTGTACTTGAAGATGTTCCAATAACATCTCTGGTACAGGAACTATTTTCGACAACAGCGGTAACAACCGAAATGTAAATCTGGCTTCTTTCTTCTGAAGTAGTGCCTGCTCTTCGAGCGTCCACTGCCTGAAAGTTATTACAATCTGATGGAAAGACGAAATCTACTCTTACATCGTAAGTATTACCTAATACGAATTCATCTGGTAGATCGTGACTTGTAATACTTGCTAATTCGTAGGAGGTGATTTGGGAATCATTGTCTACTGAACAATTTATTAGCAGTAATGTTAGGGCTATTACAACCAATTTTCTCATATTCTTATTGCTTTTATAGTAGATGCAATAATTGAGAAATGGTTGCGTAGGTATCAAAAAAAATCCCCGGATGGGGATTTTTAATTAAGCTTCTCTAGCGACCTTGATCGCATCTTTAATTTTGACTTCCAGTTCTTCCATAAGATCTGGATTGTCTTTTAATAAAGTTTTGACTGCATCACGACCCTGTCCAAGTTTCGTGTCTTCATAGCTAAACCATGATCCACTTTTCTTAACGATCTCGTAATCCACACCAATATCAATAATCTCACCGATCTTAGAAACACCTTCACCATACATAATATCAAATTCGGCAGTTTTAAACGGTGGAGCAACTTTGTTCTTCACTACTTTAACCCTAGTCTTATTACCCATTACGTTATTTGCACTATCCTTGATCTGGGTAGATCTTCTAATATCCAAACGAACGGAAGCATAGAATTTCAATGCATTACCACCGGTAGTAGTTTCCGGATTTCCGAACATTACCCCGATCTTCTCTCTTAGCTGGTTGATAAAGATCACCGTACAATTTGTTTTGCTAATAGAAGAAGTAAGTTTTCTAAGTGCCTGCGACATTAATCTCGCATGAAGTCCCATTTTAGAATCACCCATTTCACCTTCGATCTCACTCTTTGGTGTAAGTGCCGCTACAGAGTCAATCACAATAATATCTATCGCACCAGAGCGAATAAGATTATCTGTTATTTCAAGAGCCTGTTCACCGTTATCTGGTTGAGAGATGATCAGGTTATCAATATCAACATCAAGCTTTTCGGCATAAAAACGATCAAAAGCATGTTCTGCATCAATAAAAGCAGCAATACCGCCTTTTTTCTGAGCTTCAGCAATTGCATGTAAAGTAAGTGTGGTTTTACCAGAAGATTCAGGACCATAGATCTCGATCACTCTTCCTCTTGGGTATCCACCTACTCCTAAAGCAAGGTCCAATCCAAGTGAACCTGTAGAAATTGCGTCCACATCTACGACCACCTGGTCGCTCATTTTCATCACGGTACCCTTTCCGTAGGTTTTATCCATTTTGTCAAGGGTAAGCTTTAAGGCTTTTAGTTTCGCTTCTTTCTCTTTATCGTTGCTCATGTATATGTATTAAAATATATCCAATTAAGGTGTGCTAAAATAATATAAGTTTTGTTGTAATACAATAAAAATGTAGGTACAATTATGGAATTATTCCAAATTCTTGGATAAGTTTTGGAATAAGCTCAAATTTTCTCACCTCAGTTAAAAATGTATCTTTGCCGAAATTTTTCTTAACCCTTAAATATTAGTATAGCATGCAACTGTACAATAAATTGAGCGCTAAGGAAAGAGAAGCACTATTAGAAGAAGCCGGTGAAGACAGGCTTACGCTCTCTTTCTATGCTTACGCAAAAATCGGAAACCCCGAACTTTTCAGAAATCATCTTTTTATCGCCTGGGACCAGATGGATGTTCTCGGTAGGATCTATGTGGCTCACGAAGGCATTAATGCCCAGCTTTCAGTTCCTGCCAGAAGGTTCAATGAATTCAAGAAATTTCTGGATGAAATCTATTTCCTGGAGAATGTTCGATTGAACATCGCCATAGAGCATGATATTAAATCCTTTCTAAAATTGAAGGTGAAAGTGCGTAAGAAGATCGTAGCAGATGGTCTTAATGATGATACTTTTGATGTAACCAATAAGGGTGTTCACGTAGATGCTGCGAGATTCAATGAACTAATAAATGATCCAAACACGGTGCTGGTAGATATGAGAAATCATTACGAGAGCGAAATTGGTCATTTTCAGGGAGCGATCACACCAGATGTGGATACCTTCCGGGATTCACTGGATATTATCGAAGAAGACCTAAAAGATCATAAGGAGGACAAGAATCTGGTGATGTACTGTACTGGAGGGATACGTTGTGAAAAAGCAAGTGCTTACTATAAACACAAAGGATTTCAGAATGTTTATCAACTTGAAGGCGGAATTATCGAATATACCCGTCAGGTAGATAATCAGCAACTGGAAAATAAGTTTATAGGTAAGAACTTTGTTTTTGATCATCGACGTGCCGAGCGAATTTCAGAGCATGTGATCGCACAGTGTCATCAATGCGGAAAAGCTTGCGATACGCATGTAAATTGTGCGAACGAAGCTTGTCATCTGCTATTTATTCAGTGTGAGGAATGTGCTGAAAAAATGGATAACTGTTGTTCTATAGATTGTAAAGAGATCCATGCCTTGCCTTATGAAGAACAGAAAGCATTGCGAAAAGGAAAAGGAGCCAGCAACAAGATCTTCAAAAAAGGAAGATCTGAAGTTTTGCGTTATAAGCAATAGCTTCTTCTAAATGGTAGAGCCAATTAATATTGGTATATTTACTGTTGAAAATTTTTATGAACCTCAAGGAGGTACTTTAGGGAATGCCGAATGCCCGGTATAAGGGCTGTGAAGATGAAGGAGATCCTGCACCAGAAAGCAAAGCGCTTAGACAGGATGATGTTTTACAGGCTATCTAAAGCTACGCCCTCAATATATATAACATATGGCTTGCACAAGTTGCTCGACCGGCAAAGACGGTCAGCCGAAAGGATGTAAGAACAACGGAACCTGTGGAACAGACAGTTGCAATAAACTGAGCGTTTTCGACTGGCTTTCAAATATGTCTCTTCCGGGAGGCGTGGAACCTTTTAATATCGTAGAAGTACGTTTCAAAAACGGCCGTAAACACTTTTATAGAAATACTGAAAATCTAAGTCTTAGTATTGGCGATGTAGTTGCTACGGAAGCCAGTCCGGGTCACGATGTAGGACAGGTTAGTCTTACCGGTGAGCTCGTTCGCGTACAGATGAAGAAGAAAAAAGTTGCGCAGGATTCCGAAGAAGTTCTGAAAATCTACCGTAAAGCTTCTCAAAGAGATATCGATGTCTGGCAGGAAGGAAGAGAGCGTGAGGAAAAGATCAAACAACGATCAAGACAGATCGCTATCAGGCTAAATCTTAGCATGAAAATTAGCGATATCGAGTTCCAGGGAGATGGTTCCAAAGCTACTTTTTACTACACTGCGGAAGATCGTGTGGATTTCAGACAATTGATTAAGGAATTTGCACGGGAATTCAATACCCGTATTGAAATGAAGCAGATCGGGCTTCGACAGGAAGCAGCCAGACTAGGAGGAATTGGTTCCTGTGGACGTGAACTATGTTGTTCTACCTGGCTTACAGACTTTAGATCTGTTAGCACTTCAGCAGCGAGATATCAGCAATTATCCCTTAATCCTCAAAAACTTGCAGGACAATGTGGGAAATTGAAATGCTGCCTGAACTATGAATTGGATACTTATCTGGAAGCACTAAAATCTTTTCCAAAAACCGACGTTAAGTTAAAGACCAAGAAAGGAACTGCCGTATGTCAAAAAATTGACATTTTTAAAGGTGCTCTTTGGTATGCTTATGAAGGAGAATGGATGAACTGGCACCAGTTGAGTCCGGAACAGGCCAATAAGATCGTAGCACTGAACAAAAAAGGTGAAGCAGCTACAAGCCTGGAAGAATATGAAACAGAAGTGATCCTGAGCGAAGAAAAATCGAAAGGATTCAATAATTCAGGAGGTGAAGATAGTCTTACGCGTTTTGATAAACCAAAACAGCAACAAAGTAAGAAACGAAATAAGAAAAGAAAGAAACGCAAACCAAACCCTACAAAGTCTAAGAATGCGTAAAGTTTTTTGCCTATTAATTTTTTTTTCAGCACTTGTAGTTGGCTGTGATGAAAAACGGGTTTTTGATGAATACCAGGCGGTACAGAAATGGCATAAAGATTCACTGGTCACCTTTGAACTGGAGGAACTGGACTCTACAAAGGTGTATGATCTTTTTATCAATGTGCGGAACAATAACCAGTACGCTTACAGTAATTTGTTTTTAATAACTGAAATCAGGTTCCCGCAGGGAAAGGTGATTAGCGATACTCTCGAGTATGAAATGGCTCAGCCAGATGGGAAATGGCTAGGTGAAGGTTATGGAGATATCAAGGAAAGTAAACTCTGGTATAAGGAAGATGTGAAATTTGAAGAATCGGGTAATTATAAAGTGAGCATACAACAGGCGATGCGCAAGAATGGTGATGTGGACGGAATCGAAGAACTGGAAGGAATTACCGATATAGGATTCAGAATTGAAATGAACGACAATTAATTTTTAGCATATAAATGGCCGCTACTACCAAGAAAACAAAGAAACCAGCGCATAGTAATCGCAAGTATATCGTAGGTTTCTGGACATTATTCGGAATTGGAATTCTAGCCGGAATTCTAATTTTTCTTTTTGCAGGTTGGGGATTCTTCGGAAAGATGCCTTCTTTTGATGAACTCGAAAACCCTGAAAACAACCTTGCTACCGAGATCTTTTCCGCAGATGGAGAAACCCTTGGGAAATATTACAGTGAGAACAGAACCCCGATCAAATATGAAGATCTGCCAGATCATTTGGTACAGGCTTTAATCGCAACTGAAGATGAACGTTTTTATCAGCATGCAGGAATTGATGCGAAAGGAACCGCCAGAGCTGCGGTTTACCTGGGAACAAGAGGTGGTGCAAGTACTATTACTCAACAGTTAGCAAAACAATTATTTACTGAAGATGTTGCGCAAAATGATGTGGAACGGGTGTTTCAGAAAGTAAAGGAATGGGTAATTTCAACGAGACTGGAGCGACAGTATACGAAGGAAGAGATCATTACAATGTACTTCAATAAATACGATTTTATCTACCAGGCGGTGGGAATTCGTTCCGCTTCCAAGATCTATTTTGATAAGGAACCTTCAGAATTGAAAATAGAAGAGTCGGCAGTTTTAGTAGGAATGCTTAAGAACTCGGCACTTTACAACCCAATGCGAAGACCGGAACTGGTTAAATCCAGAAGAAACCAGGTTTTTGAGCAAATGAATCGTAACGGTTTTATTTCTGAACAGGAAACAGATTCTCTGCAGAAGTTACCAATGAAAATTGAATTTACGCCGGAAGGACATGATGAAGGAATGGCCACTTATTTTAGAGCTTACCTTCAGGGTTTCATGAAAGAATGGATCGAAGAAAATCCAAAACCTGATGGATCTGAGTACAGTTTATATCGCGACGGACTAAAGATCTACACCAGCATTGATTCTAAAATGCAGGAATATGCAGAGAATGCAGTTACCAGCCACATTGCTAACCTTCAGAAATCATTTGATCGCCAGAACGAAAAGAACCCAACAGCGCCTTTCCGCGATATTACAGAAGATGAGGTAGAGTCAAGTATTCAGAATGCAATGAGAGTTTCTGCACGCTGGAAGAAAATGAAAGCACAGGGAAAATCTGATGCTGAGATCAAGAAATCCTTCAAAGAGAAAGCGGAAATGAGAGTTTTTAGCTGGAAAGGAACTATCGATACAGTGATGACTCCGCGTGATTCAATCCTTTACTATAAAGCATTTTTGCAAGCAGGTATGATGTCTATGGTTCCTCAAACCGGCGAAGTAAAAGCCTGGGTAGGAGGAATTGACTTTAAGCATTTCAAATATGAGCACGTTAAGCAGGGGAAAAGGCAGGTAGGTTCTACCTTTAAGCCTTTTGTGTACGCAACTGCAATAGATCAGCTTAAATTTTCACCCTGTGATACCTTACCAAGATCTAAATTTACGATCGAGGCCGGTAAACATGGGAACATGAAAGACTGGGCACCCAGAAACAGTGATAATGAATATTCAGGAATGCTTTCGCTCAAACAGGCGCTGGCGAGATCTGTAAATACCATTACTGCGCGATTGATCGATAAAACCGGTCCAGGACCCGTGATCGATCTACTTGGAAAACTGGGTATTGATACTGAAAATGTTCCTGCAGTACCTTCGATCGCACTGGGAACAGCAGATATCAGTCTTTTTGAGATGGTTTCTGCATACAGCACTTTTGCGAACCAGGGAGTTTATATCAAACCAGTAATGGTAAATCGTATTGAAGATAAAAACGGAACTGTGCTTTATCAAAATGTTCCAGAAACCAGGGATGTTCTTAGCAAAGAAGCGGCTTACGTGACTGTAAACCTATTGGAGGGCGTAACTCAGGGAGGTTCAGGGACCAGACTCCGTAATACCTGGGGAACCACCAATGCATTTTATAAGGATGTGATGACCGGTTATCCTTACGATTTTAAAAATCCGATTGCAGGTAAAACAGGGACCACTCAAAACCAAAGTGATGGTTGGTTTATGGGAATGGTACCAGACCTTGTCACAGGAGTATGGGTTGGAGCAGAAGATCGCGCAGTGCATTTTCCAGGAATACAGTATGGTCAGGGAGCCACCATGGCACTACCAATCTGGGGAATGTATATGAAAGACGTATATGCAAATCCAGATCTTAAAGTTTCCAAAGAAGCTTTTGAAAGACCGGAGAATTTGAGCATAGCAACAGATTGTGATAGCTATAATTCAGATAGTTCAAATGATGATTCGGTTCCAGACGAGCTTGATTTTTAAATAATCTTCAGTAATTCAGTATAATAATTCTGAAATATTCAGGTAAGCCAACTTCAGTCGTTGTATTGACCTTTTAAATTTTGTATTTTCGGATTAAATTCTGAAAAAATGATCATAAAAACGGTTGATAGCGTACAGAAGGCTACAGAAGGTGTAGAAGACGGAATGACTTTTATGCTAGGTGGTTTTGGACTCTGCGGAATTCCGGAGAACGCCATTTCTGAACTGGTACGCCTTAATATTAAAAATCTAACCTGTATTTCTAATAATGCGGGTGTAGATGATTTTGGACTTGGGCAATTACTTCACAAGAAACAGATCGATAAAATGGTCTCCTCATATGTAGGAGAAAATGCTATTTTCGAAAAACAAATGCTCAGCGGTGAACTTGATGTGGAATTAATTCCGCAGGGCACGCTTGCAGCAAGATGTCAGGCAGCACAACAAGGTTTTCCTGCGATCTATACACCAGCAGGTTATGGAACTGAAGTTGCAGAAGGTAAGGAAACCAGAGAGTTTGATGGAAAAATGTACGTACTTGAGGAAGCTTTCAAGGCAGATTTCGCTTTCGTAAAAGCCTGGAAAGGGGATAGAGCTGGGAACCTTATTTTTAAAGGAACAGCCAGAAACTTTAATCCGGTTATGTGTGGTGCGGCGAAGATTACCGTAGCTGAGGTGGAAGAACTTGTCGAGCCTGGAGAACTGGATCCTAACCATATCCATATTCCTGGAATTTTTGTACAAAGAATTTTCCAGGGAAAGGATTACGAGAAGAGAATTGAACAACGTACGGTTAGACAAAAAGATTAAGCGATGGCACTAGATAAAAACGGAATAGCACAACGAATTGCTAAAGAAGTAAAGGATGGGTATTATGTAAACCTTGGAATAGGAATTCCAACATTAGTGGCAAATTTTGTTCGCGATGATATTCAGGTAGAGTTCCAGAGTGAAAATGGAATACTTGGAATGGGTCGTTTTCCCCTGGATGGAGAAGAGGATGCTGATCTTATAAATGCCGGGAAACAGACGATCACTGCCAGACCCGGAGCAAGTTTCTTCGATTCTGCCACGAGTTTTGGTATGATTCGAGGGAAGCATGTAGATCTTACGATCCTTGGAGCTATGGAAGTAGCTGAGAACGGAGATATCGCCAACTGGAAAATTCCGGGGAAAATGGTCAAAGGAATGGGAGGAGCGATGGATCTGGTCGCTTCAGCAGAAAATATTATTGTGGCAATGATGCATACTAATAAGGCTGGAGAGTCTAAGTTGTTGAAGAGATGTTCTCTGCCGCTTACAGGCGTTGGTTGCGTTACTAAGATCGTAACTAACCTTGCGGTGATAGAAGTAACCGATAATGGCTTTAAATTGCTTGAAACGGCACCGGGTGTAAGTGTGGAAGACGTTCAAAATGCTACGGAAGGAAAACTCATCGTCGAAGGCGATATTCCTGAAATGCAGTTATAAAAAAAGCCGGATTTATTCCGGCTTTTTTTATGTTCTAATCGTGAATATCACTGTTTACGATTCCCGATCATCTTGTAGGTCTCGTCTATATAGCGATAGAAATCTTCATAATGTTTATCATCATCTTTGCGAATGAGCTTTTCACCCAGCCTCACGATTACTAGCCTATCTTCAGGAATTATGATCACATACTGTCCTAAAATACCCCGCATATAATAGATATCTTTTCCATTATAATCGCTTAGCCAGAAGCCGTAGCCGTAGTATGGTGAATCTTCGAACCTGGGTTTAGAAAGCTGTTCGATATAGGCAGAATCCAATAGTTGCTCGCCATTCCAGTGGCCGTTATTTAGTAATAATTTTCCAAATTTCCCAAAGTTTCTCGCATTGGTAGCGATACAGCAATATGCTTTCTCCATGGCAGATTCTTTACTGTCCAGTTGCCAGAGCGCATTATCCTTCATTCCCATTGGTTTCCAGAAACTTTCACTCAGGTAATTACTTAGTGTTTTGCCGGTAGCTTTTTCAATGACCATAGCGAGCAATTGTGTATTCCCGCTTAGATATTCAAATTTCTCTCCTGGATTTTTGACTACTTTCAAATCCAAAACCTGCTCCCGAATATCTTTCCCAAAGTAGGCACGGGCAGTTGATGCAAATGGATTGTAATAATTTTCATCCCAGTTTAGCCCGGAAGCCATTGAGGAAAGATCTCCAATTTTAAGTTTCTTGTCAAATTGAGGAAAAAAGTTTTCTACAGGCTGCTCAATATTTTCAAGGTATCCATCCTGAATTGCCTTGTACATAAGTAAGGTAACCACACTTTTAGCCATGGAAAAAGAATTCGTCTGGCTCGCAGCACCATATGCCTGATAATAATTTTCATAGACCAGGCTATCATTTTGAATGATCAAAAATGCCGCGGTCTCCAGTTCTTTGTGCAGACTATCCAGACTTCTGGTTGCTTTGATACTATTATAATCTTTTGCCAGCGGCCATTCCTGAATGTCTTCACCATTTTCTATAATGGCGTTTTCAAAGTAGGGATGATCATCGATAAAAGCAGTTTTGTGTCCGTTCAAATAAGTGGTTTGTACTGCACGCAAAATATATCCATAACCTGTCAAATAGAGGCCTATGGATAGAACAACGATAAATAATGCGATATAAAGGAGGAGCTTGAAAATCTTTTTCATGCTCTGAAAATAGCAAATTTAGAACAGACTTTGCTGTAAAGGTGGGTTTTCCAGATCCAGCAACCATTTCTTACGATGCAAACCGCCAGCGTAACCAGTGAGAGAACCATCACTTCCAATTACGCGATGACAGGGAACAACGATCCAGAGCGGATTCTTTCCATTTGCAGAGGCCACGGCTCTAATTGCTTTCTCATCGCCTAGTTTACGGGATAGTTCAAGATATGATATTGTAGTTCCATAGGGTATATTTCTGAGTTCTTCCCAAACTTTCTTCTGAAAGTCGGTTCCCTTCGGATTCAGTTTTAGATCAAATTGCTGTCTTCGTCCTGAAAAATACTCCTGAAGTTGTAAAATTGCTGTCTGAAGGATTTCAGGTGTTTCGGAAGATTCATCGGTAGAATCATCAACTTTTATTTCCTGAACTCCATTTTCATCTCCTGTGATCGTTGCGATACCAAGTGGTGTTCTAATGCTTACCTGTTTCATCCACATCAGGTTCATCACTATTATCTGAAGTAGAAGAGGTCTCCTGGTCCTGTTTTCTCTGGATGAGTCCGAGGCGTTTTGCGCGTCTTTCCCAGTTCTTTCTGGCAAGTACCTGCATGTCTTCCACACTATCGCTTTCGTCCATGATCTCCAGCCCTAAGAGTGTTTCGATAATATCTTCCATGGTTACAATTCCGGTGGTATTACCAAATTGATCTACGATCATGGAAATATGAGCGCGTTTTTCAACGAAGATCTCAAACAATTCAGGAATAGGCGTATTGTCATTCGTAACCAGAATATCCCTTTTTATGTTACTTAAGGGTTGCTCACCATGTTCATCGATCATCGCTTCAAGAACATCATCTTTCAGAATAAATCCAGAAACGTTATTTGATTTCTCCTTATAGACAGGGATTCTTGAGAATTTCAGGTTCTTATGGTTAGAATAGAAATCGCTTAGACTCATACTTTCGTCCTCTACGATCGCTACTGAAAATGGGGTCATCACATCTTTAGCTTCAATAGATTTAAATACGAGTAAGTTCTTGATAACTGTCGTTTCGCTTTCCTCAAAAACACCTTCTTCTTCTGCAGCATCGGTGATTGCAGCGAATTCTTCACGGCTCATCGTACTTACATGCGCAGATTTTCCGATCAATTTTGTAGTAAGCATCATTAGCCACAAAATTCCCGTGTACTTAAGTGGGAAGATCATGATATTAAGTGCTTTGGCGGTGAAATTACCTAATGATTGCCAGTAGGTAGCTCCAATGGTCTTCGGAATAATTTCAGAAAGTACAAGAATGGCCAGGGTCATGAGCGCTGAAACGATCATCACAGAATTTCCGCCATCACCAAAAGTCTTTTCAGCCTGAACACCCACAAGAATAGCTCCCACGGTATGTGCAATGGTATTTATGGTAAGAATTGCGATAAGCGGCTTATCTATATCCTTCTTTAGATTTGCCAGATCTTTAGCGTAACTCTTTCCTTCCTTTTTCCTAATTTTTATATATGATGGTGTAATACTTAGTAATGTGGCTTCCAGAATGGAGCACATAAAGGAGAAAAATATTGATAATACGGCAAAAATGATCAGTAATCCCATGCACTTTAATAAGTTAGAATGGCTAATTTATGTATTCTCAATTCAAATATTTAAAAAGAAATTATAAAACAAAAAGGTCTTTCGTACTGGAAAGACCTTTCTGGATTTTTGCTGATGGTTTAAGCAGCGATCAAAGGAGTTATTTTCGTTTCCCATTTTCGTGCCTGCTGTAATCGTATTTCAGGAGCAATAATGTCACTACCGGCTTCATCGTAGAAGCATATAGACTTTGTACTTTGCTTTTGCCTGGCAGCGAAATTTAAAGCCAGAAACTGAATTTTCTCTGAATTCCCTGCCTGTAGATCCTGATGCAACTGTATTGTAGCATATTGATTAAGATCAATGATCTCAAAATGATTCTCACTTCCAGCTTTGCCGAAAATTATTTTTTTATTGCTCACGTCCAGTGCTATAATCGTGTTGCCAATCTGTTCAAACTCGTCAATTTTCAGTTTATTTTGAGTAGCAAAATCATAAGCTCGTTGCTTCACTTTTGAGGTTTGAGCGTTACTTTTTAAAATAAGGTATATAATAGGTATTGCGAAAAGAGCCAGAAGTCCCAGCCCTAATATTAGAGATATAGTATCCATATTGATTTAGTATTTAAAATGAAATAAATGGTGCTTTTCAGGTATACAAACCTGAATTAGCGTGATGTAATTCATTCTATTTACCAGAAACTATGGAATGGATAGAGAATTTTCTTCAGGTGAAACTGAAACCTGAAATTTGTGAAAATCTGTAGACCTTCTTTTGCTTCTGAAGGTACCTCATCAAAACTATCATGGCTTCCGAAGAATTTTGAAAAATCGGACTCTTCAGCATTTACTTTTTCAGAGTAAGAAAAAGCTTCATCCGGCAGATATGCATTCTTGTTACTATGCGCCTGATTAAACTGAAATTCATCAGTAGGCTTTATTTCCGAAGAAACTCCGGTAGCATAAACATTCGTACCGCCTAGCAGGAATACCTGAAGCAGTAGTAAGCTTATCCATAAAAATTTACTGGATTTCATATAACAATGTTAAGCCAAAAACTGATTGCAGAAACAGAAGCAGTCTCATATTTTTCTAAAAATCAGGAAATTAATTTCACGGCATCTTTTGCGAAATATGAGGCGATCATATTCGCTCCGGCACGCTTAATAGCAGTTAACTGTTCCAGGATCACAGCGTCGTGGTCCAGCCATCCTTTCTCTGCCGCAGCTTTGATCATGGCATATTCACCACTTACCTGGTAGACGGCAACAGGTACATTTACAGCATTCTTAATGTCACGAACAATGTCCAGATAACACAGACCCGGCTTCACCATCACGATATCTGCACCCTCCTCGATATCCATCAAAGTTTCCTTGATAGCTTCATCCCGATTGGCAGGATCCATCTGGTAGGTTTTCTTATCACCAAAACCTGGAGCAGAATCCAGAGCATCCCTAAACGGGCCATAAAACGCGGAAGCGTATTTCGCAGAATAGCTCATAATGCCTGTGTCATGAAAACCTTCATCCTCGAGTAAAGTTCTCATCTCAAAGATTCTGCCATCCATCATATCACTGGGCGCTACAAAATCTGCACCTGCCTTAGCGTGAGATAAAGCCATCTCTGCCAGGATCGCGGTAGTATCATCGTTCAGGATCTTCCCATCATTTACAATCCCATCGTGGCCATAAGAGGAATATGGATCCAGGGCAACATCTGTCATGATAACCATCTCTGGCGCTACATCTTTCACGGTTTTCACGGCTCTTTGCATCAATCCATCTGGATTTATAGCTTCAGTACCCGCATTGTCTTTTAATTCATCCGGAACCTTTACAAATAGCAAAACCGACTTTAAACCAAGGCTCCATAGTTCTTTTATTTCCTGCTTTAAAAGATCAAGACTATATCTATAATATCCTGGCATCGAAGCGATCTCTTCCTTAACCTGTTTTCCTTCTACCACGAAAATTGGCACCAGGAAATCGTTTGGAGAAATAAAAGTTTCTCTAACCAGTGATCTTACAGATTCGTTCGTACGTAGTCTTCGGTTTCTTCTAAGCATTGTTTCAATTTTTAGTGTTGCTGCAGGCGCAGTATATTTTAAACCCAGTCCACAGGTCTTTCAAGCACCTGAATGAGTTTCTCTTCTTCACTTCCAGGTTCAGGATGATGATCATAAACCCATTGCACGTGCGGTGGAAGACTCATCAGGATACTTTCTATTCTTCCGTTGGTCTTTAGTCCAAATAAAGTTCCTTTATCATGTACAAGATTGAACTCTACGTAGCGTCCACGTCGAATTTCCTGCCATTTTCTATTCTCTTCAGAATAAGGCAAATTCTTACGTTTCTCCACGATCGGGACATAAGCCTGCAAAAATGAATCACCTACATCGGTCACAAAATCATACCAGTCGGCTATTTTCATACGATCATTTTCTTTCAAATAATCGAAGAAAAGTCCGCCTATTCCCCTGGCTTCATTTCTATGTCCATTCCAGAAATATTCATCGCACTTCTTCTTAAAATCGGAATAGAAAGAAAACCCATGAGGATTGCAAGCTTTCTTACAGGTATAGTGAAAGTGTTTAGCATCTTCTTCAAATAGATAATAAGGAGTGAGATCCTGTCCACCACCAAACCACTGGTCGATCACAGTACCGTCTTTCTCATACATTTCAAAATAGCGCCAATTGGCATGAACCGTTGGAACCATTGGATTTTTAGGATGAAGTACAAGGCTGAGTCCGCAGGCAAAAAAGTCAACATCCCCAACTTTGAAATAACTTTGCATGGCCGGAGCCAGTGGACCGTGAACAGCAGAAATGTTCACACCTCCCTTTTCGAATACATTTCCATTTTCGATCACACGGGTTCTACCGCCCCCGCCTTCATTTCTTTTCCAGATATCTTCTTTGAATTTGGCGCCGCCATCGATCTCCTCCAGTTTTGAAGTGATCGAATCCTGCAATTGTTCAATATATCTGTAAAATTGCTCTTTCATGCTCATGAAGACTTTTCTGCTTGGGTTAGATTCTTGTAATTTTTGTATTGGCTTATACACTATATTCCTTAACAGCGTCTACGAAAGCTTTCGCATTATCCACGGGAATATTTGGTAAAATACCATGTCCAAGGTTAGCGATATAACGATCTTTTCCAAAGGCTTTGATCATATCGTTCACCATGTATTTAATTTCGATTGGTTTGGAATAAAGCCTGGCAGGATCAAAATTCCCTTGCAAAGTGATCTGTCCGCCACTTAAATAACGAGCATTTCGCGCATCACAGGTCCAGTCTACTCCAAGAGCAGCTGCTCCAGATTGTGACATATCTTTCAAGGCAAACCAACACCCTTTTCCGTAAGCAATTACAGGAACTTCATCTTTTAAAGCATCGATGATCTGTTGCATATATTGCCATGAGAATTCTTTGTAATCATTAGGCTCCAGCAATCCTCCCCAGGAATCGAAAAGCTGCACGGCATCTACACCGGCTTTTACTTTTTCTTTCAGGTAAGCGATGGTAGTATCAGTAATTTTCTGAAGTAATTTATGCGCAGCGATAGGTTCCATGAAACAGAATCTTTTTGCCTTATCAAAGGTTTTAGATCCCTGTCCCTGTACACAGTAACATAGAATGGTCCATGGAGAACCGGCGAATCCTATAAGTGGTACCTCATCATTTAATTCCTGTTTTGTAAGCTTGATCGCGTCAAAAACATAGCCGAGAGTTTCTTGCACATCTGGTACGATTACCTGTTCCACTTTTGCGGGAGTATCTACTGGATTTGGCAACCACGGGCCAACACCAGGCTTCATCTCCACCTCGATGCTCATTGCCTGTGGAACTACAAGAATATCACTAAAAAGTATTGCTGCATCCGGACCTACCTGGCGAATAGGCATTACCGTAATTTCAGTAGCAAGTTCAGGAGTACGGCAACGGGTGAAAAAGTCGTATTTCTCTTTAAGCTTCATGAAATCAGGAAGATATCTTCCTGCCTGTCTCATCATCCAAACTGGTGGACGTTCTACGCTTTCACCTCTAAGTGCTTTTAAAAAAAGGTCATTCTTGATCATTGCTGATGTTTTAAGTCTTTTCTAAATGTTTTTGCTACCACGGCGATCAGGTTTTCAATGCCGGGAGTTCCCGGAGTCACGATGCTGGTAGTATGTTTTTTAGCTTCGGAAGCTGTAGTATCTCCAATACAAAACGCAATGGAGTCAATCGTATTTTTGCTGGTATAGCTTTTCACACCACTTGGGCTGTAAAATAGAATTCCGTCGTAATCTGAATGAAATTCCTGGATATTCAACGTAGTTTTATAAACCTTAATTTCCTGAAGAGCTATATTTTGCTGCTGAAGTATCTTCGGAAGTTCATCAAGTCTCGAGTGCCCACAGAAAAACTGAAATTCCCGATCAGGATAATTGTGGATGATGTTATTTGCCAGTTCATGAGCATAGGCTGTAGTTTCCAGAACATTATAACCCATCTGCTTCGCCAACATTGCAGTTTTCTTCCCCACACAAAAGCAATTGATGATATTCAAATTTTTTGATCTAATTGCTTTTAGTGAATTCTTGCTGGTAAAAATGGCATTCTGGATAGTAAGTTCTGGTAGATCAAAATTCAGAAATTCTATTTCGATAGCATCATACTCCGCGAATCCAATCCCACTATTTAAAAGTAGTTCCTTCTGGTTGAGTGCTAGTTTTTTCGTGGAAAGTACGGTAGGCATTCATCAATTATTTAAAGCAGTTTTAATATGCTGCATCAATTCACGACCTCCATTATTCAATACCTCCTGAGCGCAGATCGTTCCTAATCCATTTATTTTTGAAACCGGAACGCTTTTTTCGACTTCTATTTTCTTTGAACCATCAAGGCTGAAAAGTGCTCCATGAAAATGAATATGATCATCATGGATTCTGGCTAAGGCTCCAATAGGAGCGGTACAACCACCTTCAAGAACTTTGAGAAATTCACGTTCAATGTGTACACAGATTTGAGATTCCTGGTGGTTTAAAAGAGCTAGTGCTTTACGACTTTCTTCGTCTTTCTCCATGGCCACAATAAGCATCGCACCCTGGGCCGGCGCAGGGATCATCCAGTTTAGGTCAATAAAGTTCTCTGGTTTAATCTCGATACGCTCCAGTCCGGCAGCTGCGAATATGGCACCATTCCAGTCATTATCCTCCAGTTTTTGCATTCGGGTATTAACATTCCCCCGAAGATCCACGACCTCATGATCTGGATATTTGTGCAGCCATTGCGCTTTTCGGCGTAGGCTACCTGTAGCGATCTTTCCTTTCTTGCTTTCCAGAAATTCAGTTCCTTTATGAATTAGAATATCCTTATTGCTCGCTCGTTTCATCACTGCTGCTTCCACAATTCCCTTTGGCAGAGCTGTAGGAACATCTTTCATGGAGTGAACCGCAATATCTACTTCGCCTTTGATCATGGCAACATCCAGAGTTTTTGTAAAAATCCCGGTGATTCCCATTTCATATAAAGGTTGATCTAGATTAAGGTCGCCAGTAGATTTTACAGGAACTAACTCACTTTTATGGCCAGTTCGTTCCAGTGCATTCTGTACGGTGCGGGCTTGCCACATCGCTAATTCACTATCGCGAGTGCCAATTCGAATTACTTTGCTCATTTGCTAACTTCTTCGAGTTGAAAGACTTTGTGGATCAATTCCAGACTTTCATTCGTGGTTTCAGTATCTCCTTTGAGGTGATTTGCAAAATGTTTCATGATCTTCTGGATGATACGATTGCTTACAATTTCAGCATGTTCATCATTAAAATCTGACATTTTTTTGCGCTGGAAATCCAGTTCATCATCCTTCATAGATCTTAGCTTTTTCTTCAAAGCTTTGATCGTTGGTGCAAACTTTCTTGTTTCCAGCCATTGATTGAAGTCGTTTTCAACTTCAGCAATGATCTCTTTTGCCTGCGGAATGAATTGTTTTCTTCTTTCCAGGGTTTCATCGGTCATTTGCGATAAATGATCAAGATGAATCAATTGCACGTTCGGCAATTCTTCAACATCTTCTGAAACGTTCTTCGGAATAGAAAGATCAAGGATCAAAAGATCTTTTTTAGAATAGATAAGTTCTTTGGAAACGGTAGGATTCTGAGCTCCGGTAGCAACGATCAAAATATCACTATTTCTTATCTCTGCCTGGAGATCTGCATAATCCTTAACGATAAGATCAAATTTACCGGCAACCTTCTCAGCTTTATCTTTTGTTCTGTTGATTAAGGTAATATGGTTATTCCGGGTATGTTTAACCAGATTTTCACAGGTATTACGTCCTATTTTCCCTGTTCCAAAGAGAAGAATGTTCTTATCTGAAACGTTCTCTAAATTCTTTAATATATATTGTACAGAGGCAAATGAAACTGAAGTCGCTCCACTTGAGATCTCTGTCTCATTCTTAATTCTTTTACTGGCCTGGATCACAGCATTTACCAATCTTTCCAGGAATGCATTTACCAGTCCGAGCTTTTTGGAACGTACAAAAGCAACCTTTAACTGACTTATAATCTCAAAATCACCTAGGATCTGGCTGTCCAGTCCTGTTCCAACCCTGAACATATGAGTAATCGCCTGTTTGTTCTTATAAACGTAGGCAACCTTCTCAAATTCTTCAACCGTTCCATGAGTATGCTCACAAAGCAATTTGATCAACTGGAATGGATGTTCTGCGAAACCGTAAATTTCAGTACGATTACAGGTGGAAGTTAAAAGAATACCATCGATACCTTCGCGGCCAGCCTGTTTCAACAAATTTTCCTTCGCCTGTTCCGTAAGACTGAAGTGTCCCCGGATCTCGGCATCAGCCTTTTTGTAGCTTAAACCTATCGTATAAAAATGCTTACCTCTTGAAATGTGATAATCTTCCATGTATCGATTTGGAAATACGTTTGCAAAAATAGCAGAAGAGTATTTCAAAAAATAACGCTAGAGGCACTAAATGTGTCGATAGATGATATTTATCAGCTTTTTAAAGTCCGAATCTTCAAAATGCGCTATTTTTGTAGTAAACAAAGCTGTTGTGAATAGATTTGTTTAGACTGATTCTAAATAAATAAATTTTCCGAGGATGGATGAAAGCAAAAAAAATAACGCTGTAAGTATTTCAGAAGAAATCAAGATCGAAGATGGTTTCTATATTTTGAAGTTTCAGAATGACACAGATGAGAATAAGATCATGTCCCGCGAAATAGATAATAGTTTTATTCAATTTCACTTTAATGTGAAGGGAAACAGCAAGTTTCTATTCAATAGCGGGAGTTATGAATTACCACTTCCTGAAGAGAATTCACTTTTACTGTACAATCCTCAGCGCGATCTGCCACTACATTTATCCATGGAAAAGGAGAGCTGGCTGATTTCTTTGGTAATCTCCATTAAGAAATTTCACGCTTTATTTTCTCAGGAAGCAGATTATATCACCTTTTTGAGTGGTGACAATAAGGATAAAAAATACTATAAGGATGCTCAGGTGTCGCCTTCAACCGCGGTGGTATTAAACCAGATCATGAATTTCAATCTGACTCCCAGTATCAAAAACCTTTATTTTAAAGCGAAAGCTTTTGAATTATTAAGTCTATACTTCAATAAAGCGGAAAATCCAGATCTGGAACAATGTCCGTTTCTGAGTGATGAGGAGAATATCAAGAAGATAAGGAGAGCTAAAGATATCGTGATCGCAAGAATGGCTGAACCACCATCCCTGCAGGAACTTTCAGATGAAATTGGACTTAGTCTTAAAAAGCTAAAAGAAGGTTTCAAACAAATTTATGGAGATTCGGTTTATAGCTTTCTGTTCGATTATAAAATGGAATATGCACGTAAGCTTCTGGAAACAGGTGAATATAATGTAAATGAAGTAGGACTGAAGGTTGGTTATAGTACGGCGAGTCACTTTATTGCTGGTTTTAAAAAGAAATTTGGAACCACGCCGAAGAAATATACATTGTCGGTTAGCTAACTGATTATTGAATCATAGAGAACACTAATTATAAATTGGATTTCAATAGACCAGTTAGTATTATTTTTGAGTTGAAAAAGAAAAATTATGAATAAAGGCGTATTGCTGGTAAATCTGGGTTCTCCAGACAGTACCGATCCCAAAGATGTCAAGAAATATTTAGGCGAATTCCTTATGGACGAGCGAGTGATCGATGTGCCATACTGGGCCAGAACACTACTGGTAAAGGGAATTGTATTAAATACCCGTCCTAAAAAATCTGCTGAAGCTTACCAGAAGATCTGGTGGGATGAAGGTTCTCCGCTAATTGTACTTTCAGAAAGACTTCAGAATAAAATTGATGAAAAGACATCTGTTCCAATTGCATTGGCAATGAGGTATGGAACTCCAAATATAAAACAAGGCTTACAGGAATTAAAGGATAAAGGAGTGGACGAAGTACTTCTATTTCCATTGTATCCACAATTCGCCATGGCTACTACTGAAACGATTCTCGTACTGGCGGAAGAGTTACGCAAGGAATTTTTCCCTGAAATGAGCTTTACGACAGTACCACCATTTTATAATCATCCGGATTACGTACGAACATTGGCAAATAGTATTGCTGAAAACCTTGAAGGAAAAGAATATGAGCATTTATTATTTTCCTATCATGGTGTTCCTGAGCGACACATTCGTAAAAGCGATGTTACCAGCTCACATTGTAAGATAGACGGCTCCTGTTGCCAGACGGCATCAACTGCTCACCAGTTTTGTTATCGACACCAGTGCTTTGAAACCACCAGGTTGGTTGCGGAACATTTAGGAATGAAGCCTAATACTTATAGCGTTTCCTTCCAGTCAAGATTAGGATTCGACCCATGGTTAAAGCCATATACAGACAGGACCATTGAAAGATTTGGAAAACAGGGAATGAAGAAGTTAGCCATTGTAACTCCGGCATTCGTTTCAGATTGTCTCGAAACGCTGGAAGAGATTGCCATGGAAGGCGAAGAGATTTTCCATGAAGTTGGTGGGAAAGACTTCTCTGTTGTTCCATGTTTGAACGATCGTGAAGATTGGGTAAAAGTATTATCCAGATGGATCGATGAGTGGGCAACCCAGCAAACTCCGGTTGAGGCTTAATGGCCGTTCGAAATTCTAAAGAACTGTGTGATAAACCCATTGGTAAACTTCTTATTCAACAAGCTTTACCAGCATCTGTAGGAATATTGGTGATGTCCTTGAACATCCTGGTAGATACTATTTTTGTTGGAAACTGGATAGGCCCGATTGCAATTGCGGCCATCAATGTTGTGTTGCCAGTCTCTTTTTTTATTGCGGCTTTGGGAATGGCCATCGGGATAGGTGGAAGTTCGATCATTTCCCGGGCACTTGGCGCAAATGAAGATTCTAAAGCCTTACGAACCTTTGGAAACCAGATCACGCTTACATTGGTTTTATCGATAGGCCTGGTCATTCCGGGATTGATTTTCGTTGATGATCTCATCCCTGCATTTGGAGGAATGGGCGAGATCTTCGATCCTGCAAAGATCTATTATATCATCGTGCTCTGCGGTGTTCCTATGCTGGCGCTTGCTATGATGGGGAACAACGTAATTCGAGCAGAGGGAAAACCCCGTTTTGCCATGATCGCAATGATCATTCCCTCTGTAGTCAATCTTATTCTGGATTATATTCTTATCAATAAGCTGAATATGGGAATGGAAGGTGCCGCCCTGGCAACAACTGCATCCTATTTCTTTTGCATGGCTTATATTATCTGGTTTTTTCTTTCGAAGAACTCAGAATTAAAGATCAGTTTCTCTCATTTCAACATGGATTTTCCTATTCTGAAGGAAATTTCAGCATTGGGAGTTGTTACCCTGGCCAGGCAGGCAGTAGTGAGTGTGACCTATCTTTTAATGAATAACATTCTTTTTAATCTAGGAGGTGAAGAATCGATCACCGTATATGCGATCATTGCTCGGATGCTGATGTTCGCACTTTTCCCGGTACTTGGAGTCACCCAGGGATTCCTGCCCATTGCTGGATTCAATTATGGTGCAGAGAACTTCAGCAGGGTTCGAAACAGTATAAACACTGCAATTTTATACTCTTTCCTCATGGGGCTTTTAATCTTTGCTGGGATCATGATTTTCGCACCGGATATCGTCGCAATCTTTACTACGGAACCAAGTATTCTGGAGCAAACACCTTCAGCAATGCGTTGGGTTTTTGCAGCGATTCCAATTGTAACAATTCAATTAATTGGAGCTGCTTATTTCCAGGCCATCGGGAAAGCTATGCCTGCATTTTTGCTAACCCTATCGCGGCAGGGATTTATTTTTATTCCGCTAGTGCTAATTCTTCCGAAGTACTACGGAGAACTCGGTGTCTGGATCTCTTTTCCAATTGCCGATGTACTTTCTACCATCATCACTGCCTATTTCTTGAATCGTGAGATTCGGCACACGCTCAAGTAAACTTCAGAAGCTTGAAAATTATAGTAAATCCTTATCTTTAAAGCAGACTAAACGATTTTCTATGAACCAATCTCTACTCAGGCTCTCAGTTTTTTTACTGCTCGCCATTCTTTTCAATTCACAAAAACATTTTGCACAGGATAATTCCGAAGAACTTTACGGCGCTCTGGAATATCGTCTAATAGGTCCGTTTCGAGGTGGACGAAGTGCTGCAGTAACCGGTGTTCCCGGCAAGCCAAATCTTTTCTATTTTGGAGCTGCAGGCGGTGGTGTCTGGAAAACAACGAATGGAGGTCGCAGCTGGAGCAATATATCTGATGGTTATTTTGGAGGTTCCATTGGCGCTATTGAGGTTGCTAAGAACGATCCAAATGTGATGTATGTGGGAGGTGGAGAAAAAACGGTTCGTGGAAATGTTTCTTCTGGCTACGGAATCTGGAAAACCGAAGATGCCGGGAAGACCTGGACTTCCGCTGGATTAAAAAACAGTCGGCATGTTCCCAGAATCGTAATACATCCGAAGGATTACAACACTGTATATGCAGCAGTTCTTGGAAATATTTACAAACCTACCGAAGAACGGGGAGTTTATAAATCTACAGATGGAGGTAAGAACTGGCAAAAAGTACTTTTTTCTAATGCAGATGCCGGTGCAGTAGATCTGATTATGGATCCCAACAATCCGCGAGTTTTATATGCGAGCACCTGGAATGTTCAGCGTACACCATATAGTCTTAGTAGTGGAGGAGAGGGATCAGCTTTATGGAAAAGTACAGATAGCGGGGAAACCTGGAAGGAAATTTCAGAAAATAAAGGTTTTCCAAAGGATACTTTAGGGATCATTGGCGTGACTGTTTCCCCTGCAAACAGCGAAAGGGTCTGGGCTATTGTTGAAAATAAAGAAAAAGGAGGCGTTTATCGCAGTGAAGATGCGGGTGAAACCTGGAATTTGATCAATGATGATCGTAGTGTGAGACAACGTGCCTGGTATTATACCCGTATTTATGCCGACTCAGAAGATGAAGACAAGGTATATGTGCTCAATGTGAATTATCATACAAGTACCGATGGCGGTAAGACTTACAGTTCTGCCAATGCACCACACGGCGATCACCACGATCTATGGATCGCTCCGGAGGATCCTCAACGTATGATCATGGGTGACGATGGGGGCGCACAAATTACTTACGATGGTGGGGAAACCTGGAGTACGTACCACAATCAACCGACTTCTCAGTTTTACAGAGTAACTACAGATAATTCATTTCCGTATAGAATATATGCGGCACAGCAGGATAATTCTACGGTTAGAATCAGGCATAGAACAGAAGGTAGAAGTATTGGAGAAGGTGACTGGGAATCTACAGCGGGAGGTGAGAGCGCGCATATCGCCGTAGATCCTGAAAATCCTGAGATCGTTTATGGTGGAAGTTATGACGGATTCCTAACCAGGTACAATCATGAAACCGGGACCGTGCGGAGTATTAGTGTCTGGCCAGACAATCCAATGGGTCATGGAGCCGAAGATCTCAAATATCGTTTCCAGTGGAATTTCCCTATTTTCTTCTCTCCACATGATCCTGATAAATTGTATACCGCGTCCAATCATTTGCATATGACCACGAATGAGGGGGAAAGCTGGGATGAGATAAGTCCTGATCTTACGAGAAATGACAAGTCAAAACAAAAGTCTTCAGGAGGACCTATCACCCAGGATAACACTTCCGTAGAATATTACAGTACTATTTTCGCTGCAGCAGAGTCGCCTTTAAAGGAAGGTTTGCTCTGGACTGGTAGTGATGACGGCCTGGTACATGTTTCGAGAGATGGCGGTGAGAATTGGGAAAATGTAACTCCTAAAGGAATGCCGGAGTGGATGATGATCAATAGCATTGAACCTTCTGTTTTTGATGAAGGCACGGCATATATCGCGGGAACCAGGTACAAACTGGGAGATTTCGCTCCTTATTTATATAAAACGACCAACTATGGTAAGTCCTGGAAAAAGATCACCTCTGGAATTTCTTCGGAACATTTTACAAGGGTGGTTCGTGAAGATCCTGAAAAGCAGGGCTTGCTTTACGCAGGAACCGAAACCGGGATGTATATTTCATTTGATGACGGAGCGAACTGGAAAGCTTTTCAGTTAAATCTGCCAATAGTACCAATCACCGATCTTGCCATCAAAGAAAATAACTTGATCGTGGCTACTCAGGGAAGAAGTCTCTGGATCATCGATGATCTAAGTGTATTACACCAGTTGAACTCAGTTGAAAAGGATCAGGATCATTTATTCAAGCCGAAAAATTCCTATAGAATGGATGGCAGATCCCGGGAAAGTGCTACAGCCGGGACGAACCATCCCGCGGGAGTCATGACCTATTTTTTTCTGAAGGATCCTGAAGGGAAGAAAGTCAAATTAAGCTATTTAAATACTGAAAATGATACTATTCAAAGCTTCTCTTCTGAAGCAAAAAAGAACAAACTGGAAGTAAGTAAAGGAGCCAATCAGCATGTTTGGGATATGCGTGGTGAAGGCGCTGAACGACTTGACGGAATGATCCTTTGGTGGGCAAGTACAGACGCTCCACAAGCGGTTCCCGGAAAATATAAGGTAGTTCTGGAAGTGGAAGATGAGGTGATGAAACAGGATTTCGAGATCCTGCCAGACGCAAATGCCGAAACCGACCAGGCAGGAATGCAAAAGCAGTATGATTTCATTTCCAGCGTGAATAAAACCGTAGACAATGCTCACCAATCCATCAAAAAGATGAGAAAGGTCGATGCACAACTGAAGGATTTTCAGAAGCAGTATAAAAACAATGAGCAGGTAAAACCCTTGCTGGAAAAAGCGAAAACCCTGAGCGAGCAACTTTCAGAAATAGAAAATGCGCTTTACCAGACCAAGAATCGTAGTAACCAGGATCCGCTTAATTTCCCGATAAAACTCACCAATAAACTGGCGCATTTGAACAGTCTCGTAGGAATGGACGATTTTCCACCAACTCAGCAGGATATTGCAGTTAAAGACCAACTTACTGCCAGTATCAACGAAGAATTGAATAAATTTGACCAGCTTTTAGAAGAAGAAGTAAAAGCTTTTAATAAGGAATTTAATGCGATGGATCTTAATTATCTATTCGTGGAGACTGAAGACTAAATGGAGTACTATAATTATATCAAAGCCCTGCACCTTATTTTCGTAATTACGTGGTTTGCCGGGCTTTTTTATATTCCGCGCTTATTCGTATACCAGATCGAAGCTGCTGAAAAGCCAGAACCAGATAGAACAATTCTTGGAGATCAGCTAAAACTGATGGCGAAAAGGCTCTGGTTCATTATTACCTGGCCTTCTGCGATCCTGGCGAGCGCTTTCGCTTTTACGTTACTGGCGATGGTTCCTGGCTGGCTCGAGCAACCCTGGATGCATGTGAAACTTGGTTTTGTAGTGCTACTATTTGCCTATCATTTCAAGACCCATCTAATTTTTAAAGAACTGCAGAAAGGGATTATTAACTGGACTTCAAACGGAATGCGAATCTGGAATGAGGGAAGTACGCTTATCCTGTTTTCAGTAATTTTCCTGGTCATCGTGCGGGATGCTATTAACTGGATCTACGGAGTTCTTGGAATTTTTCTACTCGGGATCATGTTAATGCTAGGGATCAAATTATACAAAAGAATACGCTCAAGGAACCCTAATGCCTGAAATGGTTCGATAATTGTTGCCTTGAAGCGAAGCCTGCCTATATGAAGATGCTTAAATTATCCTTAAGAACTAGAATTTTTATCTCTATGATCCTGTTGGTTCTCGGGGCATCTATTCTAATTTTTGGGGTGACAGTGTACCAATATAAACAGGAAGCTGAAAATTATCACGAAGAACGGCTGGAGCGTAAACAAAGAGCGATCCTTGAAAACATCAAATTTGTACTTGCCAGTACTAGTTATGTAATAGATACCGAAAACATTGGACTTATTTTTGCTGAAAGGGATAAGATCGATGAAATGGCCGAAGTTCATGAAATGCAGATCCATATTTATGATCTCGACGGAAGCCTTATTATCAAATCCAACGAATCATTTTTTAAAGACTCCACTACCGTTAGTATTCCAGAAAGCGTACTAAGTAAGCTGGATGCTACCACTACCAAGCATTATTTGAAGAAAACTGAAGTCAACGGGCAGAAATACCAGTCTTCATACAGTTATATTACCGATGGAAAATTTAAGCCACTGGCAATCCTGTATTTACCATATGTACAGGATGATAGTCTGTTGAACAGGGATTTGAACAATTTCCTGGTACGCATGGCAGAGGTCTATCTTTTTATGCTATTGATAGCCATTATTCTGTCATTCTTTCTTTCAAAATATATCACCAAATCGCTCAAGATCATTTCGGAAAAGATCAATCAGACCAGACTGGACAAACGAAACCAGAAAATCGAACTTTCCAATGCAACAGAGGAGATCTACGCTTTGGTTTCGGCATATAACAGTATGATCGATGAGTTGGAGGAAAGTGCTGTGAAATTAGCCACCAATGAGCGGGAACAGGCCTGGCGGGAAATGGCGAAGCAGGTAGCACATGAGATCAAGAATCCGTTGACACCTATGCGATTGAGCGTACAAAGTTTTCAGCGTAATTTTGATCCGGAAGATCCCGACATTCATCTTAAGGTCGATGAATACAGCGAAACGCTCATTAATCAAATTGATACTATGAGCTCTATCGCTTCGGCATTCTCAAACTTTGCAAAGATGCCGGCACAACAAAATGAAACTTTGAATGTGCCCAAGATCGTGAAGCTGGCACTGGATATTTTTAATGAGAAATACATTGAATTTCAATGTGACCAGGAGGAGATCCTGGCGAAATTTGATCGTACGCAGTTGATTCGGGTAGTGACCAACCTGGTTAAAAATGCTACTCAGGCACTTCAGAATGTAGAAGATCCTCGAATTATGGTGTCGGTCGAAGAGGAGGAGAATACCGTTCTTATTTCGGTTTCCGATAATGGAATGGGTATTTCCGAAGAAAATAAAACGAAGGTATTTGAACCTAAATTCACCACGAAATCAAGCGGAATGGGATTAGGCCTTGCCATGGTAAAAAATATCGTGGAAACTTATAAGGGGACGATTAGCTTTGTTTCCAAACAGAATAAAGGCACTATCTTTAACGTACGATTTCCAAAATAAAGATTATGAGTTATCAGAACATTTTAGAAGAGATTGAAAATGAAATATTAACGATCACAATAGATCGACCAAAGAAGCTGAATGCTCTTAACAGAGAGACGATTCTTGAGCTTCACCAGGCTTTTAAAGCGGCGAAGGATAATGACGAGGTAAAAGTCGTAATTATTACCGGAAGTGGAGAGAAGGCTTTTGTAGCTGGAGCAGATATTAGTGAATTTGCCGACTACTCACCAAAAGAGGGGAAGAAACTTTCAGCAGATGGGCAGGAGAAGTTATTTGATTATGTAGCTAATTTCCCTAAACCGGTCATAGCAGCTGTAAATGGATTTGCTCTTGGTGGCGGACTCGAACTTGCTATGGCAGCTCATTTTAGAATTGCCAGTGATAATGCCAAAATGGGATTGCCGGAAGTATCTCTTGGAGTGATCCCGGGATATGGTGGAACTCAAAGGTTACCACAACTGGTAGGGAAAGGTCGCGCGATGGAAATGATCATGACCGCGGGAATGATCGATGCAAACCAGGCTTTGCAATACAACCTGGTGAATCATGTAACATCTCAGGAAGATTTGATGGAACTGGCCGTAAGCCTGGCTCAGAAGATTATGAAGAATTCCATGGTTGCTATTTCTACAGCGATCAAAGCGATCAATGCCAACTATGAAGATGGTATTGATGGATTTGAGGTGGAAGTAAAAGGTTTCGGTGATAGTTTTGGGACCGAAGATTTCAAAGAAGGAACTTCAGCATTTTTAAACAAGCGTAAAGCCGACTTCCCTAATAAATAAAATACAGGCTCCTATCTAAAAATTTAGATTTGAAGAAGGAGCCTTTTCATTGAATTTTAACTAGGATAAAATCCATTAAAAAGGAATAATTCCATAATTTTGGATTATGAGTTATGAGGATTTTATCAAAGGCAGAGGTGCCCAGAAAAACAGCAGTAATAAGTTTGATGCGCATAGTCATGAAACCAGGGACGACTTTCTAAATTATTGCAATGCGGAAGGGGAAGAAGCGGTTAATTTTAAAACCACAACTATTGAAACCTTTCCCAAGAGCATCGTCAACAAAGTGACGAGTCCCGATGTTGGAATGGACTTTTCACTAAATCCCTATCAGGGCTGTGAACATGGTTGTATTTACTGCTACGCCCGTAATAGTCATGAATTCTGGGGTTATAGTGCCGGTCTGGATTTCGAGCAAAAAATACTGGTAAAAAGAAATTCTGTTGAACTTTTAGAGAAAAAGCTGAAGAGCAAATCCTGGCAGGCGCGACCTATCGTCCTGTCTGGAAATACCGATTGTTACCAGCCAATTGAAAAGGAACTCAAAATTACCAGAAGTTTGCTGCAAACCTTTCTGAAGTACCGGCACCCGGTTGGTATGATCACGAAGAATTCCCTCATTTTACGCGATCTGGATATTCTAAGAGAACTGGCTCAGGACAGGCTTGTACATGTAAATATAAGTATCACCACGCTACAGGAACATACGCGTAGAGTGCTGGAGCCAAGAACCGCCAGCATCAAAAAAAGACTGGAAACCGTAGAGAAACTTTCGGTAGCGAATATTCCGGTGAGTGTGATGATGGCGCCTATCATACCATCAATCAATAATCACGAAATTATGCCGCTGGTTCGAGAAGTGGCTAATCGAGGTGCTCGCGGTGTAGGTTATACGATCGTGAGACTGAATGGAAGCATTGGAGAGATCTTTACAGACTGGATCAAAAAATCCATGCCAGACCGGGCAGATAAGGTTTTAAACCAGATTGCCAACATTCATGGAGGTAGTCTGAATGATAGCAGGTTTGGCACCCGAATGAAAGGCGAAGGCCAGTTCGCGGAGCAAGTAAAGCAGCAATTTAAAATTGCTCGCAAGATGTATCTACAGGATCGTAAAAAGCCCAGTCTAAACTGTAAGTTACATGAGGAATACAAAGACGGACAGACAAAATTATTTTAGACCTTACCGTATTTTCAAGAAATTTGATATGTTCGTCAACATAAAGGTAATTGGGCAGAAGCAGTGGTTGATGTTGAATGGTTTGAAAAAGGTTATACCGCCATACATAAACACAAAATAACCACACTAACAGACAGCCATCAGGGCATAGATCATATTTTCTGGAATCCTAATACCCAAAAATACGCGATTGTAGAAACGAAGTATAACGGTACAAATATGATTACTTTGACAAATGGGACTAGGCAAATGAGTGATGAATGGATTGACAACGGATTAGCAAACAGTAGGTTAAAAGTTGCTTTGGGCAATGATTCACTTTATGATCAAGTTAAAAATAATTATGAGAGGGTTGTAGCGTATGTTTATCCAAACGGCAAGACTGTCTACAAGTATGTTGATGAGTCAGGCTACCCTATAAATCATTATTATCCGGAACTTTAAATATCATGGAAATGGAAAAGTTTGATTTTCAACGAACATTGAATAATTTTAAGGTGATAGACGAAAGCAATCGACATAGTTTAACTCTGGATTTGAGTCCTCACAGATTGAAGTTATATAATTATGCAATATTCGGTATGTGTTTAATGTCATGGATTGCTAGGTATTCAAAAGGAGAAGATATTACCGAATTAAACATTTCATTCGAAGAACTGAATAAAACATTGAAGAATAGATGGAATAAAGAAGCCTTAAAAGTATATGTGGGTAGAAATCGTAAGGAATTAAATGAATTTAAATATGATAATTATGTACATATACTTTGGTTTTTTAGTATCTCTATTCTTTTAGAATCTGAAAAAGGAAGCAAAACGGTATCTACCATAATTAAAGAGTGTGAGGTACAAGACTTGATTTTCAACTATTACATTAATCATGTATTTGATGAAGATCAAAATTTGGTTGAGGAAAGTTATACCCGTTTTTTTATGATTCCTCAAAAATTTAAAAGATTAAGAGAAATCATTTTAGAACAGAATTTAGATACCTGTAAAATAATGATTAAGCAATACTTAAAAAAATACTGGCTTAAGAGTTATAATAAGTATGGAAGTGAAATGGGACTTGAAAGCACGAAAACACAAGAGGGAGGAAAATATTTCTTTGGTTTTTGGGCTTTTGAGGTAGCTGCTGTTGCTAAATTAAAGGGATTTGGAGAAGAGGAGTTTAAACATCTACCCTACTTCCCAACTTTTAATGATAGGTAAAGGTTTTAGGCCTCGCCATTCCATTCGTCATAAAATTGCTTGAAATAGTGTTTCATAAACACAAAGTAACCACACTAACAGACAGCCATCAGGGCATAGATCATATTTTCTGGAATCCAAATACCCAAAAATATGCGATTGTAGAAACGAAGTATAACGGTACAAATATGATTACTTTGAATGATGGGACGAGGCAAATGAGTGATTCATGGATCGATTTTTCACCGGAAGATTCAAGACTATTGGAAGCACTTGGAAATGACGAAAGTTTGTATAAAATTGTTAGGGAAAATTATGAAAGAGTGGTTGCTTATGTATGGCCTGACGGTAAAACTTCCTATAAATATGTTGATGAGTCAGGCTACCCTATAAATCATTATTATCCGGATCTTTAAATATTATAAAAATGGAAAAATTTGATTTTCAAAGCACTCTGGATAATTTTAGTATTTTAAATGAAATCAATATACAAAGCTTAGATAAAGATTTGAGTCCTCACAGGAGAAATCTAAATAATTTTGCAGTCTTCAGTATAGCTTTAAAATCATGGATTGCTAGGTATTCAAAAGGAGAAGATATTACCGAATTAAACATTTCATTCGAAGAACTGAATAAAACATTGAAGAACAGATGGAATAAAGAAGCCATAAAGGTATATGTGGGTAGAAATCGAGAGGAATTAAATCAGTTACATTATGATAATTATGTGAATATACTTTGGTTTTTTAGTATCTCTATTCTTTTAGAATCTGAAAAAGGAAACAAAACGGTATCTACCATCATTAAAGAGTGTGAAGTACAAGATCTGATTTACAATTATTACATTAATAATGTATTTGATGAAGATCAAAATTTGGTTGAGGAAAGTTATACCCGTTTTTTTATGATTCCTCAAAAATTTAAAAGATTAAGAGAGATTATTTTAGAACAGAATTTAGATACCTGTAAAATAATGATCGAGCAATACTTAAAAAAATACTGGCTTAAGAGTTATAATAAGTATGGAAGTGAAATGGGGCTGGAAAGCACAAAAACAAGAGCTGAAGGAAGGTATTTTTATGGTTTTTGGGCTTTTGAGGAGGGTGTAATTTAAACTCTGTCTGAATAGATTTTTTATATTAATATTCAAACAGATTGAAAAATGACACAGGAAGAACTGAACAACATTGAAAAAAAAGCACTTGAACAATTTACGACTGGGAAAAGCCTTTTCGGCAAGGACGGCGCTTTTGCACCGCTGCTCCAAAATTTCCTTGACAAGGCCCTAGAGGCCGAGATGGAGGCTCATCTTGACGATGATGAGCGTCTCAAGGGCAACAAGCGCAACGGCAAGGGCAAAAAGACCCTGAAGACCGGTGTGGGTACTTTCGAGATCAAAACGCCCCAGGACCGCCAAAGCAGCTTCGAGCCCGAGATCGTAAAAAAGCGACAGACCATTTTGGCGGACAACCTGGCCGACAAGATAATCGGCCTCTACGGTCTGGGGATGGGCTATCGGGACATCTGCGCCCATATCAAGGAAATGTACGATACCGAGATCTCGCACAGCGTGCTGACCGATATCACCGATCGGATCATACCCGATATCAAGGCATGGCAGCGAAGGCCATTGGACGTGATGTACTGTATCGTCTGGCTGGACGCCATGCACTACAAGGTCAAGGAGGACGGCAAGGTCCGCCACAAAGCGATCTACAACATACTGGGAATCGACAAAAACGGCCATAAGGACGTGCTGGGCATGTACATCTCGGAAAGCGAGGGGGCCAATTTCTGGCTGCAAGTGCTCACCGACCTGAACAACCGTGGGCTCCAGGACATACTGATAGCCTGTACGGACAACCTGAAAGGGTTCACCGATGCCATCCTGAGCATCTTTCCAAAGACCGATGTCCAACTGTGCATCGTGCACCAGATACGCAACTCGCTCAAGTACGTAGCCTCCAAGGACCAAAAGGAGTTCATGCGCGACCTGAAACTGGTATACAGGGCCAACGGCAAGGAGGAGGCCGAGGACGAACTGCTGGACCTGGAGGAAAAATGGGGCAAGAAGTACCCGGTGGTCATCCAGAGCTGGAACGACAACTGGGAGAACCTATCGAGCTACTTCGCATATTCCGCCCCCATCAGGAAGATTATATACACCACCAACGCCGTAGAGGGGTTCCACAGGCAGGTGCGGAAGGTGACCAAGACCAAGGGCGCGTTCACCAGCGACATGGCCCTTATGAAGCTGATCTATCTGGCGACCATGAACATTCAGAAGAAGTGGACATCGCCATTACAGAACTGGGCAACGACCGCCCAACAATTTTTTATTAAATTTGAGGGCCGCATGCCGCTCGATTTGAGCACAGCCCCTCCGGGGGGTACCCCCCGGAGGGGCTGAGGACCGGACAGAGTTTAAATTACACTCCCCTTTTGAGGTAGCTGCTGTTGCTAAATTAAAGGGATTTGGAGAAGAGGAGTTTAAACATCTACCTTACTTCCCAACCTTTAATGATAGATAAAGGTTTTAAACTTCTCCATTCCACTCCTTATAGAATTGCTGAAGATAGTCTTCCATAAAACGATGGCGATTTTCAGCAAATTTTTTTTCCTGTTTCGGTGTTCATTCGGTCCTTCAGCAACAACAGTTTTTCATAAAAGTGGTTGATAGTTGGAGCTTCGAAGCTGTATATTCTTCCTTGCTCATCTGCAGGTTTGGCACCCGAATGAAAGGCGAAGGCCAGTTCTCGGAGCAGGTAAAGCAGCAGTTTAAAATTGCTCGAAAAATGTATCTTCAGGATCGTGAAAAGCCCAGTCTTAACTGTAAGTTGCATGAGGAATACAAGGATGGGCAAACGAAGCTTTTTTAATTTTTCTGAAATTTCTATTTGTACTAACTTGAAAACAAGAAGCTATGCCAGAATTACCAGAAGTCGCCTATCAGAAATTATATATTGATTCCACCAGTCTTCATCAGAAGATTGTAAAGGTGGATATGGGAACAGATAAGATCTTCCAGTCACCTAAAAAAGAATTCAAGGACAGACTTGAAGGAAACGAGATCAAGGCGGTTTCTCAAATTGGTAAATATCTTTTTCTGGAACTTGAAGAGCACGGTTTTCTGGTAGTTCACTTCGGAATGACGGGTAGAATGGAATTCTTCCAGCATGATGATGTTCATAAACATGCGCAGCTAACACTTACTTTCGACAACGGAGGTAAACTGTCTTTTATTTGTCCGCGGAAATTCGGGAAACTATTTCTTACTGATGACATAGAAAACTTCAGAAAAGAGAAGAAACTGGGACCGCATGCGACTGAAGTTTCAGAAGAAGAATTCATCGAGCTTTTCAGCAACAAAAAAGGCAATGTAAAAACTGCATTGATGGACCAGGCTTTTATTGCGGGTCTGGGGAATTTGTACGTAGATGAGATGCTTTACCAAACGGGAATTCATCCAAAATCAAAAACTGAAAACCTCAAAAAGAAAGATCTCGAGGCTTTGTTCAAAAATATGAACATCATCCTTGAAACGGTGACCAAGAGTAAAACCGAGGGCGAGCAGATCCCCGATTCGTATCTTAGAAATCATCGGGAAGCAGGTGGTGACTGTCCGAATGGGAAGGCTAAGATCGAAATGATAAAAATAGGAGGAAGGAGCACCTATTTCTGTCCGGACTGCCAGGAGATAAGATAATTTCTCAAAATCAAGAATTGATCTACTCTGCTACCAGATTCTGTAGGTCAAAATCCTAATGTTTTATTAGTACTACAGGCCTTCCGAACTTGATTCGGTAATTTTGCAGGAAGACATTCCAGGCATCATTTCATCAAGGTTGAAAATAAGCTTTGTGGGAACATTGAAAATTAAAACGATGTAGGGAATAAATACTAATCCGGGCAGGAATACCCGCGAAAATTATATAAGATCGTGAAAGAAAAACCAGGAAATACCACATTACCATCAGGCAAGGAAGAGCTAGCCAGACTGGCCGCCCTGGAATCTGGGAACTACAAATATTCAGTCGAAGACTACTTCAAAACTCCGGAAGCATTCTCATTTAAATTATCTCCAGATGGAAAATACATTGGATATATGAAACGAAGAGCTTCAGGAGAACGGGATTTATACCTGAAAGAAGTTGCTTCAGAAAAAGAAACATTGCTTAAAAAACAGGAAGAGGACCTTATTCGTGGGTTCGCCTGGGCGAGTAAAGATCGTATTGTCTATATGCAGGACAAAGGAGGCGATGAAAATTACCATGTTTATGGGGTGGATATTTCCGGAGCAAATGATGTAGACCTTACTCCGTATGATGGGGTGCGTGCCAACATCTTATCTTCTTTAAAAGAAGATAAAGATCATATGATCATCCAGATGAATAAAGACAACTTGCAGCAGGAAGAGCCTTATCTATTGAATGTGAATAATGGAGAGATCACAAAACTTTACACAGTAAAAGAAGGTGATGATCCAGTAGCAGGTTACAACTTTGACAGTAAAGGAAATCTTCGTGCAATTACAAAAATCAAGGACGGGGTTAATACTGAATTACTATATAAGATCGATGGTGAATTCAAGCAGTTAAAATATACAGATTTTAGTGATGCCTTCAGTATTTCTTCATTTAATGTAGATTCTGAAAATCCAGATCTTGCTTATGTAGTTTCCAATCTGGATGGTGATAGGACCGAAATACAGATATATGATCTTAAGCAGAATAAGAAGATAGAAACCATATTCAGTAATGAAACATTTGACGTTTCAGGGTTGACGCTGTCGAGAAAGCGTGATTACGAAATTGACTACTTCAGCTACACCGGTGAAAAAACCGTAGTGGTTCCTGTAAGTGAAACCTATAAAAAAATCTACGTAAGACTAAAAAAGGAGTTTGGAGACAAACAATTCTATACAGCTGGCAGAACAGATGATGAAAGTAAATATATGATCGCTGTGACCAGCGATAAGATCGTTGGCGAGTATTACCTGTACGATGTGGAGCAAGACGAAGTAACTTTGCTATATAAGTTATTACCGCAATTAAAGCCGGAGGATATGGCCTCTATGAAGCCGATCACTTTTGAAAGCCGGGATGGCAAAACCATTTATGGATATATCACGCTTCCGCAAGACTATAAAGCGGGACAGAAATTACCACTTATAGTGAATCCTCATGGCGGCCCGCAGGGAATTAGAGATTCCTGGGGTTTTAATCCTGAAGCTCAGCTTTTCACCAGTCGTGGTTATGCTACCCTTCATGTGAATTTTAGAATTTCGGGTGGGTACGGAAAAGAATTTTTAAAAGCTGGGTTTGGCGAAATAGGCCGTAAAGCAATGGATGATGTCGAAGATGGAATAGACTTCGTGATCGATCAGGGGTGGGTAGATAAAGACAAAGTTGCTATTTACGGTGGAAGTCATGGTGGTTATGCGGTGCTTCGCGGAATGACCAAAACTCCTGAGAAATACGCCTGTGGTGTGGATTATGTGGGAGTAAGCAATCTAAACACATTCATGCAAACCATCCCGCCATACTGGGAAAAATACAGGGAGATCATGTACAAGATCTGGTATAATCCAGACAATCCTGAAGAACAGGCTATCATGAATGAAATTTCACCTGCCCTGCATGTGGATAAAATCAAAAGGCCACTGTTCGTAGTGCAGGGTGCAAATGATCCACGGGTGAATATCGATGAAGCAGACCAGATCGTGGAAAGCTTGAGAGCACGCGGAGTGGAAGTGCCTTATATGGTAAAGTATGATGAAGGCCACGGTTTTGGGAAGGAAGAAAACCGACTCGATCTTTACAAAGCCATGATGGGCTTCTTTGCGGAACATCTAAAAGATAAAGAAGTTAGTCCGTTAAAGGGTTAATACTTGCGGAAATTGATTTATTAGAGGTCGATACAGGAATGTGTCGGCCTTTATTTTTTACCATCCCATTCAGCATAAAACTGGTCAAGAAAAACTTTCATAAAAGCGTGACGCTGTTCAGCGATCTTTCTACCGGTAGCCGTATTCATACGCTCTTTAAGCAAGAGAAGTTTCTCATAAAAATGATTGATGGTAGGAGCCAGGGAAGCCTTATATTCTTCCTTGCTCATATTCAGGTTAGGTTTGATCTCCGGATCGTAAAGTGGTCTGTTCTTAAAGCCACCATAATTGAAAGTTCTGGCGATCCCAATAGCTCCAAGTGCATCCAGCCTGTCGGCATCCTGAACGATATCAAGTTCGATAGATCGAAATTGCTGTTGAACATTTCCGCCTTTAAAAGAAATATTCTCTATGATCTTCACGACGTGATCTATGATAGCTTCTGAAACCTTTTGAGTTTCTAAGAAATCTCTTGCCTTCGCCGGGCCAACGGTATCATCTCCACCATGAAATTTAGAGTCGGCAATATCATGAAGTAATGCACCTAATTTCACGACAAGAAGATTTGCTTCTTCTGAAGCTGCAATATTCAGACTATTCTTATAAACTCTTTCAATATGAAACCAGTCGTGACCACCTTCAGCATTTTGCAATGTTTCCTTCACATAAGCGATCGTATGCTCGATCAGCAATTCTTCGGTCATAATCATTTAATATCTGCAATAATGGTTCTTTCAATTTTGGCAATAAGACTTTCAGCATCCATAGAGGATATTTCTATTGGGTCATGTGCTTTTAAGGTCATATTTACGCCAATCCCCATCGGGAAATTTCCGTATTTGAAAAGTTTCCAGGAATTATTGATGGTAATTGGAACTACGAGTGCTTCCGGATTCTTTTTGAAAAGCATCAACATCCCGTTTCTTCGAAATTCCTTGGGTTCTCCAGTTCTACTACGCGTTCCTTCAGGAAATATAACAGCAGATCGTTTTGTAGTTTTTAGATAATCTCCAAATGCCGACATTTTTTGCAGCGATTCTCTTCTGTTCTTGCGATCTATTAGTACTGAACCGCCATGTCTTAAATTGAAGGAAATACTTGGAATACCGTGACCTAATTCTTTTTTACTAACGAATTTTGGATGATGTTTTCTAAAATACCAGATAAGTGGTGGAATATCATACATTCCCTGGTGGTTGGAAACAAAGATCACTGTGCGAACTGTTGGTATATTTGCAGGTTTCTGAATATCGAAAGTAGTTCCCAGAAGATTCAGGCAACGTAAGAGGAAAAGATTGAAGATATCCACGCTTTTTTTATGTGCTTCATATCCTCCAAGTTTCAGGCATACCCACTGGATAGGATGAAAAAGGAGTAAATTCAGAAAAAAGAAGAAATAGAAAATTACCGTAAGCGGGTAAGCAAGAATTTTTTCCATAGGCTATAAAAATACCAAAAATAGCGAAATCTAGAACTGAGGTATAAAAAAACCACGCCGGAAACTGCGTGGTCTTAAATTATATGAGGTGATTCTTAGCAGAACTCGTTATAAGCTCCAATAAGATTTTCAGCGATCATATCTGCAGGGCGACCTTCAATATGGTGACGCTCTAGCATGTGTACTAATTCACCGTCCTTGAACAATGCCATAGATGGCGAAGAAGGAGGGAATGGTACCATAAGATCTCTCGCTTTATCTGTTGCTTCTTTATCTACACCTGCAAAAACAGTTACCAGATTATCTGGTTTTTTGCTATTCTGTAAAGACATTCTAGCTCCCGGTCTTGCGTTCGCTGCTGCACAACCACAAACAGAATTCACTACTACCAGAGTAGTTCCCTTCTTTTCCATAGCCTGCTCAACATCTTCTACTGTGTGTAACTCTTCAAAACCAATACTAGTAAGATCCTCTCTCATTGGTTTTACTAAATCTGCTGGATACATATATCAATTCTTTTTATTAAACTTTATTGAAGCACAAAGGTACCAAATTAAGTTCAGCTTACATATCTCAAATTACTATGTACTAATAGGTTCAGTTTATGACCTGTTCATAGCGAACTCATGAAGCTGATTATAGATTACAACACTAAAATGTTATCTTTGCGGCTAAAGAAAATTGCCCAATGATCAAATGGCTTGCCGCAGTTCTGGGATATATGTACTTCAGGTTTCCCGGTGCTATTCTTGGATTTATAGTAGGTTCCCTGCTGGATAATTACATACGCACCTCTGGTGGTCTGTTTAAATCCATGGCTGGTGGACAAAAGCAAACAGTTTCACCTGGAGACTTTGAACTTAATTTACTTTCCTTAAGTTCCATTGTGATCAAGGCAGACGGGAATGTCTCCCAGCAGGAACTTGATTATGTTCGCGCGTATTTTATACAGGCTTATGGAAAAGAGCGTGCGAATGCCACTTTTCGAACTTTCAACGAAGTAGTTAAGAACAGGCAGGTTTCGGCTTATAATATTTCCAGGTATCTCGCTGCAAGAACAAAGTATCCAACCAGGCTTCAAATTATTCATTTTCTCTTCGGAATTGCCCAGGCCGATGGTCGCGTGAGTGAAGCTGAAGCGGTTATCATTAAAGAGATCGCCGGTCATCTTCAAATTGGAGCCAGAGATTTTGAAAGTATCAAGGCAATGTTCTTTAAAAGCACTAATAGCGCTTATACGATTTTGGAAATCGAGAAATCTGCGACAGACGCTGAAGTAAAAAAGGCTTACCGAACCATGGCGAAAAAATACCATCCAGATAAATTAGGAGACATGGATGAAGCCTATAAAAAAGGAGCTGAAGAGAAATTTAGAAAAGTTCAGGACGCCTACGAACAGATTCAGAAGGAACGCGGACTTTAATTCTCCAGTATTTCCAGGAACTGCTCTTTGTTGAGATATTGAAAATACCTTGCCGTGGCTTTGAAATTTTCATCCAGAAATACCATTGCCGGTAGCGAAAATGGCCTGTTCTTTCGTCTGGCCATGAGCAGAGCGATCTGGTGAACTGGATTTCTTCGGTTTAGTCGTTCATTTATAAACACCTGATCCCCAAAGCGGATAGTATCCTCACTTTCCACATCAAATTTTACTGCGTAATAATCTTTTCTCAATCGCTTCTGAATCACTTCGGAAGAAAAAACTTCCTCATCCATTCTTTTGCAGGGTGCACACCAGTCGGCATAAAAGTCTATAAAAACCGTTTTAGGTTGCTGCAGAAGGGAATCATATAACTGTTCAAAAGTGAGCCATTCTACTTCAGACCTCTTTTGTGCTGAAGTTTCCGCAGAAAGAACAAAGAGTAGAGCAGCAAGGATTACCGAAAACTTCATATTATAAGGATTCTATTTTGAGACCTATGAATACAGAACGCGGATTCCCAGGTCCGTATACGTAATTACTATCACGGTTCTTCCCGATATCAAAATCATCCTGGTAAGCATTGGTCACGTTTTTGACCCCACCAAAGATCTCCATATTGGAATTCACTCTATCCAGTGGAATGTTATAACCCAAACGCAAGCTTAACTCAGCAAAACTGGGCGTGATATTATATTCATCTACATCCTGTCCGGTTCCTTCCCCGGCAAAATGTACAATATCCATCTCTCCTGTATAAACGAGGTTAGCACTTGCATTGAAGCGTTTGCCTGGAGTGTAGGTAAGCGTTGCGTAGCCATAATCGTTTGGTGTACGAAGAAAATCTCTTTTCGCTTCCAGTCCTTCTATGTTTTCAACAGGTTCTTCAAATTTGCTGGATTGTAGTGTGAATCCTGCTTCCAGTTCAAATAGGTAATCAAAATTAGCCCTGGTTTCCAGTGTTAACCCTTTCACAGTAGCGCCCGCACCATTACGTTTTTCAAAACGTTCACCAAACTGATCCTCTCCTAATGGGAATAAATAAAAGGCATCGTTCAGTTTTGTATAAAAACCTTCCAGGGTATAACCCCAGATAAAATGCTCGGTAGCTCGATCGTAATTAATAGATGCAGTGAAACTATTACTTCGCTCTTCGAACAGGTCTTCTGCCAGTGAAATTCTAGAAATTCCGCCGCCGGCAAATGCGATGTGCAGATCTGTGTCAAAAGCCTGCGGAGCACGGAAACCTGTTCCCCATCCCAGTCTAAACTGCGTGGTTTCTTTCAGTTTATACAACAACGAAAGACGCGGACTCACAATTGCATCATCTACCAGATTATGTTTATCGACTCTAAAACCCGAAAGGAAATTGAGATTCTCGGTGACATCCCAGTCATTTTGAAAGAATGCTCCAAAATTTCTGGTCGTTTGATCGATGAGGTAATTGTAAGAAGGGATGATATCGTACACATCATCATATACGAATTCTGCTCCCGTAGTAAGGGTAGTGGTTCCGCCAAGAAAATTGTCGATTCGCTGATTAAATTGTCCACCTCCCTGGTGCGTTTCCACTTCTGAAGTTCCGTAAGGAGGATTGGTAAAAAACTGCTGTTTTTCGATTTCGTCATCTGGAATGATCCCGGTATAATGATCCCGCTTTGTAGATTGACCACCATAATAGAGGATAACCGAACTCTTGTCGTCATTAAAATTTACCTGGTAATCAAGGCTTCCCATTAGAACATTATGAGTTCGCTCTTCACTCTGTTGAGCCAGATATGCGGGGCCTTCCACCATTTCACCACCATAACGGTATTCATACAAACTGCTCAGGCTTAAATTGATCTTGGAATCTTCAGTTGGAAGATAAAAAGCATTAACCCCAAAAGCATTGTCCTTAAGTTCCGGCAATTCAGAATAGTTATCGCCATTCGCATCATATAATTCCCGGGTTCTTCTATTAACGAAAAAATTTGCTCCAGCTTTATAATCCTTGGAGACTACCGTAGCGTTTCCGTTTAGAATATCCTGGTTTGCATCGCCATCAATGTTCTCGAAAGTATAGCTAAGACTGTATGAATTTTTCTTCGGAATTTTGGTAATTACGTTGACTGTCCCACCAATGGCGCTGGAACCATATAACGCTGAAACTCCACCGCGAACAACCTCTATACGCTCGATCATATTTACTGGAATTTGTTCCAGACCATATAAACCGGTTAACGGACTAAAGATTGGACGACCGTTCACCAGGATCTGTGAGTATCCGCCTTGCAATCCATTCATTCTTAGTTGGGTGTAATTACAGGTCTGGCAATCTTTTTCAATTCTCAGCCCCGGCTGAAAGCGCAACCCATCAGAAAGGTCTGTTGCAACGACCTGTTCCAGGGTTTCACTATCAATAAGATTTACGATCACTGGAGAATCTGTACGTCTTTTAGCAGTTCTGGTCCCGGTAACTACAATTTCGTCCAGTCCGTTTGGATCTATTTCCATTTCGATGTTAAGAATCTTTTTTCCCTTTACGAGCTTGATATTCCTGTAAACTGTCCTGTATCCCTGGGACTTTACGATTACCTTATACTCACCAGCAGGAAGCTTCAGGCTATAATCACCATTTTCATCTGCACTTGTACCATAAGATTCATCTGAAGTATAGATACTGGCAAACGCCACGGTACCTTCAGAAGAACTAATGGTTCCGGTGATTTCAGAATCCTGGGAAAAACTGGAAATGGATATAATTCCGAAGAGGAGAAAGGATATTATCCGCATAATTTTTTTACGAAGATATAAAATATATTTAGACGAGACTAAAAAACGGATTTATTAAATTAAAAATGTATTTTTGGTGCTATTAAAATGTTATTTATGTTTAGCTTATCTGAAGAGAATTATCTAAAGGCCATATTTCATCTGCAGAATTCCTATAAAAATGGGGTAAGTACGAATGCACTTGCCGAAGACATGCAAACCAAAGCCTCCTCGGTGACCGATATGATCAAGAGACTTTCAGAAAAGGGCCTGGTGAATTACAGGAAATATCAGGGTGTAAAACTTAGTGAAGTGGGTAGAGCTGCCGCAATAGAAGTGATTCGAAAGCATCGCCTGTGGGAAGTATTTCTCGTGGAAAAGCTCAATTTTAATTGGGATGAGGTGCATGAGGTGGCAGAGCAGCTGGAGCATATAAAGTCTGAAAAGCTAACTGCAGAACTTGACAGGTTTCTGGGATTCCCACAGCGAGATCCACATGGAGATCCTATTCCAGATTCAGAAGGGAACTTTTCCGTAGCTAACCGCGTCTTACTATCTGAACTTGAAACTGAAGAAACCGGGATTTGTGTGGGAGTGAAAGATTCGTCTACAGAATTTTTACAATACCTGGACAAGAATAATATTTCTCTGGGAGCGACCGTAACGGTTAAGCAAAAAGAAGAATTTGATCAATCAATGTTGATCGAAATGGACGATAATGAGTTGATAATCTCAAACCAGATCTCAACCAACTTATATATAAAAACAACTTAGAATGGAAGCATTAATTAGCTATTTCGAACAATTGGATCCGGTACTTGCAGCATTATATGCGACCCTTTTTACCTGGGGGCTTACGGCGTTAGGAGCATCGCTGGTTTTCCTGTTTAAAGGGATGAACCGTGCATTTTTTGATGGAATGCTAGGTTTTACCGGTGGTGTCATGGTTGCAGCGAGTTTCTGGAGTTTGCTGGCTCCAGGAATCGAGATGAGTCCCGGCGAAGGATTTGAAAAGACCATCCCTGCGCTGGTAGGATTTGGGCTGGGAGCACTGTTCATCTTTGGTTTGGATAAGGTACTTCCCCATTTGCACGTAAATTTTAAAATGAGTGAAGCTGAAGGGGTCAAAACTCCGTGGCATAAATCTGTATTATTAACGCTGGCGATCACCCTGCACAATATTCCCGAAGGTCTTGCCGTAGGTGTTCTGTTTGGTGGTGTTGCCGCGGGATTTGAAGGTGCCAGTATTGGTGGTGCGGTTGCATTGGCCATTGGTATTGGATTGCAGAACTTCCCTGAAGGATTTGCAGTAGCCATGCCTTTAAGAAGACAGGGATTGAGCCGATGGAAAAGTTTTAATTATGGTCAGCTTTCTGCGATCGTCGAGCCTTTTGCAGCGGTACTTGGTGCCTGGGCCGTAATGACCTTTGAACCAATTTTACCGTATGCTTTATGTTTTGCTGCGGGTGCGATGATCTTTGTAGTGGTAGAGGAGGTGGTGCCGGAAGCACAGCAGGGAGACTTTACCGATATTTCAACTCTTGGATTTATTGGAGGTTTCATGGTAATGATGACGCTGGACGTAGGTCTCGGTTAGTGTTTTTGCAACAGGTGCTATTTCCGGTCGTCTTTTTTAAAAAGGCAATATGCGATTTCTCATTATTTTTATGGCATTATACATTTCTTTTCAATCTACTGAAAAGCATAAAAATGCTACAACTTCAGAAACAAAAGAACAAAAACCGGAAGTAGAATTAAACATTTTCTCGGCATCATTATGCCTTGGAGATGAGCTTAATTTTGGAGACCGCCGAATAAAATTCAGGGAGATCATTTCAGATTCCCGGTGCCCCAGTAATCCTATTGTTACGTGTATCTGGGCAGGACAGGTGCGAGTAAAAGTAGATGTCTATGAAAAGCGGAAGTTTGTTGGAAGTGTGGAATTTTCAGGTACTCGATCGATTGACCATCTTTTTTCTAATTCGAAAGAATTGAAGATAAGCCTGGTAAATGTCAAACCTTATCCAGTGAATCCCGGTATGATTCCTGCGGAAGATTATATGGTAAGTTTTCGGCTCACCGAAGTAATGTGATTAATCACTACAGCCACAACCGGAAACTCCGCATGCAGACGTGCTATCCTTCTTTTTGGATCCTCCAACAAAGGAAGGCTTCCAGATAAAACGCGTGACCACATAACCCAGAGCTATTAAAAAAGTAATTAAGACCAGTATTTCCTGAAGTATTTCCATATCAATTCAGTCGTTTTATAATTTTAAACTTACTCTTATTTCAGTACCTGGAATGCAATAAGTGCGACTACATAAGCAAAAGCAGTCATGATCACTAATTGTAAAATAGGCCATTTCCAGGTGTTTGTTTCTCGTTTCACTATAGCCAGCGTGCTCATACATTGCATCGCGAAGGCGTAGAAAAGCAACAAGCTTATACCACTGGCAAATGTAAATAATGGACCGCCCAGGACAGGGTTGGTTTCTGCAGCCATTCGGTTTTTGATAGTTTCCTCTTCGTCACTTCCCACACTATAGATAGTTGCAAGGGTTCCTACGAAAACCTCTCTTGCAGCAAAGGAACTTATGATCGCGATCCCAATTTTCCAGTCGTAACCTAATGGAGCAACAGCAGGCTCTATTCCGCGTCCCATGATGCCTATATAGGAATTCTTCAATTTATAAGAAGCAATTGCTTCTTCTACACTTTCATCTTCTATATTCTCGGTGTTCTCATACTGAGCGGTAACGATCTCTTCAGCATTGTTAAAATCATCTCCAGGCCCGTAACTGGCCAGCACCCATAGAATTACAGAAATAGCTAAAATGATCTTTCCGGCGCCAAAAACAAAAGATTTTGTTTTTTCAACCACGTTGATCGCAACATTCTTGGCCATAGGAAGCTTATAATTAGGCATCTCTATGACGAAGTAAGATTTTGTACTGGTCTTCAATATTTTATTCAGTAACCACGAGGAAAAAATAGCCATTCCGAATCCAAGCAAATAAAGTATCATCAATGTTAATCCCTGGTAATTGAAACCAAAGAAACTCTCGTTAGGAATTACGAGTGCTATAATGATGAGATAAACTGGTAATCGTGCGGAGCAGGTAGTAAACGGAACTACCAGAATAGTAATTAGTCTTTCTTTCCAGTTCTCAATATTCCTGGTAGCCATTACTGCCGGAATCGCACAGGCTGTTCCGGAAACCAATGGCACCACACTTTTCCCACTAAGACCAAAACGTCTCATGATCCGGTCCATTAAAAAGACTACCCGGCTCATATAACCCGATTCTTCCAGAATGGAAATAAAGAGGAATAAAAATGCGATCTGCGGAATAAATATAACAATCCCTCCAAGCCCGGGAACGATCCCTTCTGATATTAAACTGGTAAAGGAGCCCGGCGGCAGGGTGTTTTTCGTCCATTCGCTTAGCGAAGCAAATGCGGCATCGATCATATCCATAGGATAGCTCGACCAGCTATAGATTGCCTGGAAAATTAAAAGTAAGATTCCGAAGAAAATAACATAACCCCAGACCTTATGCGTTAGAATACGATCAAAACGAGAACGAAGATCTGTAGCCGCATTCTTGTCTACGGTCATAGTCTCCTTCAGCACACCATTAATGAACTGGTATCTTAAAATTGTTTCTTTTTGCTGAAGCCTCTTCAGGTCACTAACAGATTTTGTGTTAAAATCTGAACTTCGGTTGATCTCACCACGGTTTATATTTCCGAAGTTAACATCCTGGGTGATAACCAGCCAGAGTTTGTATAAAGATTGATTGGGAAAGGTCTTGCGTAAGTTTCCGAAGTATTCCGGATCAATAACAGAGGCATTTACACAGGGATCTACCGTCATGTGCCGGTAATTGATGATCAATTCCTTTAGCTCATCAATCCCCATATTTTTACGGGCACTTACAAGCGCGATCTTAGTTTTTAAGCGTTCTTCCAGTAATTTTATGTCCAGGCTAATCCCCTTTCGATCCATCCTGTCTGCCATGTTGATCGCAAGAATGGTAGGAATTCCAAGGTCTTTGATCTGGGTGAACAACAGCAAATTCCGCTTAAGATTTTCCACGTCGCTTACTACAACGGCAACATCTGGATAATCTTTATCGTTTTTATTGAGAAGCAGTTCTATGACGACATTTTCATCAACAGAACTGGCGTTTAAACTATAAGTACCTGGAAGGTCAAGAATATGAGCTTTTAATCCACGTGGAAGTTTGCAGATCCCTTCCTTTTTCTCAACGGTGATCCCGGGATAATTCCCAACCTTCTGGTTGAGTCCGGTAAGCTGATTGAAAACAGAGGTCTTTCCAGTATTGGGATTTCCTATTAAAGCAACATTAATTTGCTTTCCCATATTAGCCTATTAATTCGATTTCTATAAGCAAAGCGGTTTCTTTTCTTATGGCCAGATGACTTCCATTTATGTTTAAATACATAGGATCATGGAATGGCGCAGTTTGAACAAGTTCTACTTCGTTTCCGGGAAGGCAACCCATTTCGAGCAATTTCAGGGGGACCATATCTGCAGAGAACTCTTTAATGATTCCGCGTTGGCCTCGCCTAAGATTTGCAACCGTCACCTTCATTTTTATTTAGATTGATTTTAAACAAGGCAAAAGTAATGGAATTTGGTCCAATACAAAAGATTAGCCTTAATTAATTAGCGATCCTCTTTCTTCAGTATTTCGATATCGTGCATAAGATCTTCTATGGCTTCTGGCTGGGTACCGTCATAAAAACCTCTAATTTGTTTCTTTTTATCTACCAGCACGAAATTTTCGGTATGAATCATATCGTATTTCCCACCATCGCCGGTGGATTTAGTAGCCAGGTAAGATTTTCGAGCAAGATCATAGATCTGCTTTTTATCACCGGTCACCAGGTTCCATTTTTCATCGAGCACACCTTTTTCTACGGCATATTCTTTTAATACAGGAACGCTGTCTGTTACGGGAAACACAGTATGGGAGAGAAGTAAAATGTCCTCATCATCTTTGATTTTTTCCTGGATCTCAATCATATGATCTGTCATGATCGGGCAAATGGTAAGGCAGGTGGTAAAAAAGAAGTCGGCTACATAGATCTTATCATCATAAAAATCTTCAGTAATAGTATCCCCATTTTGATTTACGAGTTTAAAATCTGCGATCTTATGATATTTTCTAACAAACTGTACAGTAGTATCAACCAGTTCAGCGTTTACCATATCGGGTTGATAAACGGGTAATCGCTCCTCAGGTTTTAGCAGAGTATAAATAACATACATGATGATTACCGAAAGAACAGCCAGTACGATGGCGAACGGTTTATAGCGGGCAAAGAACTTCAGCATTGGCGCAATTTTTTACAAAGTTATGGCCTGAGGCTCAATTAGTCCAATTTCTTCTGCGGAATTTTTCGCGGTTGCTTACTCGATCAAACTAAACTTTTCTAGAAGCTTTTAAAAACTTACTTTTGTGCGATTTAAAATTTGAAGTTAGCTGATGGATCCATTTCTAGTAAAAGCCATACAATTAATATTAAGCCTTTCCCTACTTATTGTTCTCCACGAATTAGGTCATTTTATTCCGGCCAAGTTATTTAAGACCAGAGTTGAAAAGTTCTACCTGTTCTTTGATGTGAAATTTTCGTTGTTTAAAAAGAAATTCGGGGAAACCACCTATGGAATTGGTTGGTTACCGCTTGGAGGATATGTGAAGATTGCGGGGATGATCGATGAGAGTATGGACAAGGAGCAAATGTCCAAACCGCCACAACCCTGGGAATTTAGAAGCAAGCCGGCATGGCAGCGATTAATTATCATGCTGGGTGGTGTAACTGTAAATCTTGTGCTTGGTTTTCTTATTTATATGATGATCATGTTCGTTTGGGGATCTGCTTACGTAGGGCCAGATGAAATGCCAGATGGATTTGCAGTGATCGATGATTTTAAGGAATATGGTTTCGAGGATGGAGACAGGATCCTTGAGGTGAATGGAAATGAGTTCCAGAATAGCCTGGATATCAATAAGCATCTTTTTATGAGAGATGTTCAGAATATTACGGTATTACATCAGGATGGTTCAGAAGAAACTATTGAGGTTCCAGAAGAAATTGGGACACAGATGTTTGAAAAAGGAGTAATGCAGCCATTTGTTCCAATTCAGTCTGCAGTACTTGATACGGTAATTGCAGAGCATGCAGCATCAAAGGCGGGTCTTAAAAAAGGAGACAGTATTATTAGCCTGAATGATGTTGAAATTGGTTACTGGCACGAAATCGCCCCTGCTTCCATTGAAAACAAGGAAAAGGCTATTGAAGTTGTTTTTGAACGAAATGGTGAGATCATGAGCACAGAGGTCACTCCAGATGAAGATGGATATCTGGGTGTTGGGCCAGCCTCAGAGATCGAGATAAAACGCAATAAGTACGGTCTTGGTGAAAGCATAAGCAAAGGTTTTGATTATGGCTATTGGACATTGAGAGATTATGTGTACCAGTTCAAATATGTATTTACAAAAAAGGGAGCTACGCAACTTGGAGGATTTGGAGCTATTGGTGGTTTGTTCCCGGATTACTGGAACTGGTTTGGGTTCTGGAATACCACAGCCTTACTTTCAATTATCCTGGCATTTATGAATATCCTCCCAATTCCGGCCTTGGATGGAGGACATGTGATGTTCCTGTTGTATGAAATGGTTACAGGTAGAAAGCCGAATGATAAGTTTATGGAAATCGCCCAGATGGCTGGTTTCTTCTTATTGATAGCGCTGGTGCTTTATGCAAATGGAAATGATATCTACCGCTGGTTATTTGAATAATCTCTGCGGAAGAATTTATAGATACAAAACAGTCCTTCGGGGCTGTTTTTTTATATAATATCATCTGTAGAAATATAAAATTCATCATTACTGAAAATTTTATAGATCTGTAATTAATTGACTTTCTGAAGGATTCGTAATCGAAGTGAAATTCTTCGAAAAAAATCTGAAATTTGTTTTGACAGCATTTAAAAATTGATTTATATTTGCAACCGCTTTCAAAGCAAAACATTCCTCCTTAGCTCAGTTGGTTAGAGCATCTGACTGTTAATCAGAGGGTCCTTGGTTCGAGCCCAAGAGGAGGAGCTTAGTAAAGACAAGCCATTCAAGAAATTGAGTGGCTTTCTTTTTTTTGTGGGTACAACATAGGTACAACAAATTAAATCTCTTTCTTTATTTTTCTTTTGGCTATATTTAATAGGTTGAAGCAGTTGTTGCCATGGAAAAATTTATTCTTAACGCCGGTAAAGCACTCGCGAGGTGGAGATCAGGAATAGATTATTTCCTGGAGGAGAAAGTACAAGGGAAACCTTTAAACCTAATTCTTTTTATCCTATCTACTTACGCTGTCTTTGTTTTAAGCTTCAGCCTTTTCTTTGGTATTCGTTCTATTATTGAGAACTCCCTCATTTTTCTGATCCTTTTTGGTATCATGCTTTTGATTCTGATCTGGCTGGCCATTTTTCACGAATCAAATAAACATGTTGAAACAGATCGGCATGATTTCCGGGTAGAACCCCTTAAAACGTCCAGGATACGTTTCGAATTGATCAATCTCGACCGGGAGTCTCAGAAACAATTTGTTAGGTTGATTAATGGAAGGCGGGTTAAAGAAAAAATCAATTTTACCATGGGGAATAAAAGCGGCGACTCTGCCAATCACCGTGTCCTCTTTGTTTTGTTTGATGAATTATTTGTAGGAGGGATCCAGGATCTCACCGGAGAACGAAAAAGTAGCTTTTTCAATTTGCTGATGAATTCATTTTTAATGAATCATGAACCGCTCAAAGAAAACACCTTAAAGACTAGTTTTTCCGCCTGGAAAAACGAACAGGAAAAAATCAATTCCCGGAATCAGCGAAAATTGATCAGGCAGGTCCTGGCAAAAGAGTAATTAAAGCGTGATTTCTTTCCTATCTGTGTTATCCTATTGATTTATAGGTATTTACTTTCCTAAGTTTGTCCTGTACAAAATGTAAAAGGCCTTTTACTCATTTTTAATTTTAATGCTATCGTTATGAATGAGCAAAGAGAAGTAGTGGGTTTATTGGAAGATATTAAAGTCTTACTTTCCCACACCAAAAAAGTAATGAATGTGGAGGATCTGGCTCAATATACCGGACTTTCCAAAAGCAAGATCTATAAGCTTACCCATTTAAAGCTTATACCAACCGGCAATAATCCTAACATCCGTCAGAAGTTTTTTGATAAGGATAAGATAGATGCCTGGTTATTGGGTGAGCCGGATGTGTCCGATGAATTCCTGGAGCAGCAGTTTAATCAAAAATTGCTAAAGAACCGGAAGTAGGTTATTAAGTATTAATCCTAAATTTTTTGAAGATGAAAAAGATATCCTATATCAGGGTGGGTACCTGTTACTATAAAATAGTACAAATACCCACCACTACCGGAAATTTTAATGAGACTTTGGTTCCCTGGAATATAGAAACCCTTCGCAATGATCACGGAAAGGCATTTATTGGAACCATAAAAAAGTATGATGGCTTTACCTGCCTTCCCGGACATAAGGAATTTAAACAGGATTGTTACGGATTTTACAACACCTATTCTCCTTTACCGCATATCCCGCAGGAAGGTAAGACCGAAATGTCACTGCGATTCATTGAACATATTTTCGGAAGCCAGATGGAGCTTGGGCTTGACTATTTGCAGCTACTATATTCGAAACCGCTGCAGATGTTACCTATTCTATGTTTAGTATCCAAAGAGAGGGTTACCGGTAAGACCACCTTTCTAAAATGGCTTAAAGCCATTTTTGATAACAACCTGACCTATCTAACCAATGACAATTTCAGCAGCCAGTTTAATGCCGATTGGGCCAACAAACTTCTTATCTGTATTGATGAAGTGTTGTTCAACAAAGAAGAGCTTACCGAACGGATCAAATATTTAAGCACCACCGATTTTAATAAACTGGAAGCTAAAGGCAAGGATAAGCGCGAGGTGGAGTTCTTTAGCAAGTTTATTCTTTGCAGTAACAATGAAGATAACTTCATTAAAATCGATAGTGAGGAAACACGCTTTTGGGTGCTGAAAGTCCCTAGCCTAAAAAAAGAAGAAACACATTTTTTAGAAGATCTTAAAGCAGAAATTCCGGCATTTCTATATTTTTTGGATCAGCGTCAGTTGATCACTAAACACAGCACCAGGATGTGGTTTAGCCCTAAAGAGATAGGTACGGATGCTTTGACAAATTTGATGCAGAATAACCGAAATCGTGTGGAAAAGGAACTGGCTAGCATGCTCTTCAGTCTAATGGAAACTTGTGAAGTGGACGAAATAAATGTTTGCCCCACGGATGCCTTACAGGTTTTAAACAGAACCCGTATTAAAACGGATTTAACGCAATTGCGGCAGATCTTAAAAAAAGACTGGAAACTGAGTAACCAGGATAACTCCCTAAACTATCAGAAGATGATCATGTGGCAGGAAGGAGGTCTGGGATTAACTCCTGCTAAGGGACGTTATTATACTATTACCAAATCTTTTCTGCTGCGGTATTTTAGTGAGGAACAGAAAAGTGATGCATAATTGATGAACCAGCTGAATGACCGGTTTAAAGATCTTTCCGCCAGGAAAATCATCATTCCGGGTAATTCGGAGGATATCACCAAAGAAAGCAGCCTTAGGTATTTCTTTTTTTTGATGAATGATGAGGAAATATAAATAAGACCAGTGATAACAACGCTTTTGGAGGGTCATCACTTTCGCATCGTTTTGTCATCAAAAAAAATGATGCGCAGAAGTATAATGATTTATAGTCATTGAATATTAAAAACAGGCTAATGAAAAAAGAAAAAGAGATTGGTGTGACCTGCGAAAGAGCCCGTAGTATTTGCATCGTGAAAATACTCGCAAAACTAGGGCACTTTCCAAGCAGGATAGCGGAGAAAGAAGCCTGGTTTCTGAGTCCCCTACGGTCAGAAACACAGGCCTCTTTCAAGGTTTCTTTAAAATTGAACCGTTGGTATGACCATGGGCTTGGAAAGGGCGGAAATGGGCTAGATTTAATCGTAGCGATAAAGAACTTTTCTGTTAAACAGGCTCTGGAGTTTCTAGAAGACAATTGTGACTCTTTTTCTTTTCAGCAGCCCATTTTAAAAAAGAGAACTGCTTCTAAAATTGAAGTTTTAAGGACTAGAGAAATCGAACATGAGGCCTTGACCCAGTATCTGGCAAAAAGAGAGATCCCTGTAAAAATAGCCCAGCCTTATTGCAAAGAGGTCTGGTTTAGCTATAGCGGCAAGGAATACTTCGCTATAGGATTAGAGAACCCCCTAGGCGGCTGGGAACTGCGAAACAGCTACTTCAAGGGGTCCAGCTCTCCAAAATCCTATACCTATATCAAAAGGAAATCTAAAACTTTATTAATTACTGAAGGCATGTTTGATTTTTTATCTCTGGCAATATTGGAGGAAGACCTGGTAAAGGCATCAGATATTATCATCCTGAATTCTCTGGCCTTTACCAATAAAATTACGGGACATCTTACTAATTATGAGAACATTCGTCTATATCTCGATAATGATCCCGCGGGAGATCAAGCTACAGCGAAGATTTTAAAACTATTTAGGAGTGCTACCGATGAACGGAATTCCTTCAAAAACTATAAAGACCTCAATGAAAAATTAATGCAATGCAAAAAGTGAAAACAGTATTGGCTACTGAATCTTATACTGAATTTGATGATTTAGCTTGGGTAGGTTCAGGAGGACCAATCGCAGTTGCGGAAGGGAAAGCAAGATGTGTCATTGTCATGACAATCTTGCTTTACTCCCGCAGGTCGCAAAGATTTTAAAAGAAAAATGAAAAGGGAATATATCCAGATACGCTGCTCGATCTACGAGAAAAAGCTGCTCAAAAAAAGAGCGGCCAGGGCTGGAATTTCCCTTTCCGAATACTTGCGATCCACCGCCTTTGAGAGAAATATTGTAGAACGTATAACCCCGGAACAACTGGAAAGCTATCAGATGCTGATACAATACAAAAACAACTTTGCCCGTATTGCCAATATGTTTAAAAAAGGGAACCCTAAGCTAGCCAAAGATGTGGCGGAGCTCGCAGAAGAGATCAGGATGCACTTAAGAAATTTCAGAAAATGATAGGGAAAGGACATGCCATAGCAAGTACCGGGGCCTCCATAGCATATGGCTGGAACCAGGAGAAGAATGCCGAGGTAGTGCTTAAGGAATACCTGGCGGGGGAAAATCCCAAAGAAATTACTGAAGAGTTTAAGATCATTCAATCTCAAAACGAACGCTGCATTAACAACACCCTGAGTTTTGTGGTCAGCCCCACCATCGAAGATGGAAAGGAGCTGACCAAAAGAGAGCTTGAAGATATCGCTAAAAGATTTATAAACGAGATGAACCTGCAAAATAACCAGGCCATTGGCTTTGTACATCGGGATAAAGCTCATACCCATGTTCATATTTACGCCAACCGGATAAGTCTAAAAGGAGAAGTCTATAAAGATAGCTTTATAGGTAAAAGAAGCCAGATCGCAGCAGATAATGTGGCCAAAGAATTAGGGCTAAAACGAGTATGTGAAGTACAGCAGGAGAGATTGCAGGAATTGAAAGTGCAGCGACTGGCCATCAAATATATTAACGACCGGGTACTGGAATCCAGGCCTAAATCTTTGGATGAATATATCGGTAAAATGAAGGACTGCCAGGTAAAGGTAATCCCCTGCATCAATAAGTCTAACCAGTTGCAGGGCTTTCGGTTTGAATATAAAGGAGCCAATCTAAAAGGCAGTGAGGTGCACCGTTCGATGACCGGTGGCCGACTAATTGGAGAAATCAGTCAAAACACAAGTTATTCCAGACTGAAGGAAATCCCTCAAAGCTTAAAGCTGTTAGATAAGACTGTACAAATCAGCTCTAATATGGCCACTAAAATAGCCAAAGACCTGGTGAAACAGGTGATAAAAAAGGCGCTGGATACCGGAATTGGAATATGATATTAAAACTTTATAAATTATGAAAAAACTAGATGAGATCATGGAATTGATGACCGATGAAATGGCCGATTTCAAGCTGGCTATTCTAAAGCTGCAGGAGCTTTCCGGAGAAATTGAGCAAATGAGTATTCCCATAAGTACTGAGGCATTGGATAAAAACCTGAACGCTTTCCTGGAAAAGCAGGAAGAGAATGATAGGTTGAAGGATGACATACTTAAAAGCATTGACCAGAAACTGAAGAATGCCCGGCTCATGCCTAATTATATGCTCTTCCTATTCTGTATTTTCGGAATACTGATGTTAAGCTTATTAGGATATTTTAAATCTTCCGCCACGAAAGCTGGGGATGAAAAGTTTGAAATGTACCAGATGATTAAATCTGAAAGTGAACTCTTTAAAAATTATCTTTCAGAAAATCCTGAAATCAAGAACGAATATTACCAGTGGCTGGAAGCAAATAAGTAGCATTTGTCATGACAATTTACTTGTCGCAAATTATCCTAATTTTTACAGTAAATACTTTGGGAAGCCTTATAAACAGGTAATTATTTACAGTAAATATTGTCGCATAAGTGGTATGCGCCCTATGCTGTTTTTACTCACGCTTAACTTCCCGTACACTATAAAAACAGCACAGGAACCACGCGCAAGATCATGGCAGATATTGGGGCGGGAGATTTAGTAAAAAGTAGGAAAACGAATTCTTTGGAATCTAAGCTCTGGGGTTATGCCACGGCTGATGCTATTAAGGTATTTTCCTTACTACAAAAGTTTTATTAAATATTTCAATTTGACTTCCGAAGTTATTTAATAGCCTCCCAAAGGTCAATATTCTATTTCGATAAAATGCGAATGCAAGTTAATTGTAGTTCTATCAATAGATTCAATAAAATATTAAAAGGCTCAAGAAAACTAATTAGAAATTAAGTTTAACATGTTTCGATTTACTCTCAATTTAATAGAATTATCGTCTTAAATCCTCATTTCTCATCTTACTAAGGAGCCTCCACAATTTTGAAAATAAATTCTGATTCAAGATAAAAATAAGGAAGCTAAATATACCTCCTACCCAGATATCAAAAACTAAAAAACAAAAAAACTTTTATTGTTTTATAGTTTTTTAGTTTTATATTTGCATTCTAAATCACAAAAAAATTGTACCTAATATGAAAAAAATGATAATTGGTTTTCTCTTTGTATATGGGATTACCTTTGGTCAGGAACCCTTGGAGCTCAAACTTTCAGATGCTGTTTCGTATGCCTTAGAGCATAAGGCAGATGCAGCTAAGGCCAGGCTAGATATTACTAACGCCGATGCACAAATCTCTGAGGTCAGGGCCAAAGCTTTACCGAACTTATCGGCTAATGCGGGAACTACCTATAATGCCCTTTTGCAGGAAAATATATTACCCGGAGAAATTTTTGGGGCTCCCGGAGAAAGTATTGCGGTAGCTTTTGGAAGGAAATGGAATTCCACAGCCAATGCACAGCTTTCCCAAACCATATTCAATCAGGCCGTCTTTGTGGGTTTGAAAGCTGCAAAATCTACAAAAGAATTTTATAAGCTTAATGCACAGCTTACCAACGAAGAAATAATTGAAAAAGTAGCAGTTGCTTACTATCAGGTGTTCCAATCAAAGCAGATTCTGGAAAACCTTCAGAATAATTTAGAACTCACAGAAAGAACGGTAGGTATCGTTAAGGGGTTATACGAGAACGGACTTGCAAAAAAGATTGATTATGACCGGAGCATGGTAGCACTAAATAATTTGAAAAGTAATAAACAGCAAGCCATTAATGCAGTAGAATTAAGTGAGAATGCATTAAAATTTATGATAGGAATGTCCATTTCTCAAGAAATAAGATTGCCACAACAAAATTTCCAACCGGAATTTTTACCAGGAATAGAGCTTGAATTTTCCAGTCGTACGGAACTAGAATTACTTAATAAGCAAATTGAACTTTTAAATTTTCAGAAAAAATCAACCCTGGCCGAATATTATCCCTCAGCTTCATTGGTGGCTAACTATGGCTGGCTGGGACAGGGAGATGTTGTTCCTCTATGGAATGGAAAAAACGAAGGTGCTTTTTGGTCAGATTTCAGCGCTATAGGATTAAATATTAGTATTCCTATTTTTAATGGAGGTGCTACCCGGGCAAAGGTGAAGCAGAACCAGGTAGAGATAGAGAAAGCTGAAGAGGATCTTCAAGAAACTGAATTAGCTCTACAGCTTGCCTACGAAAATGCCATCTCACAATTAGAAAACAGCTTTATATCAATTCATACACAAGAACAAAATGTGGAGCTTGCGCAAAAAGTATTGGAAGACACCCAGAATAATTATGAGTTGGGTTTAGCTACTCTTAACGAAATGCTGGATGTTGAAAGAGAACTTGCTGATGCTAAAAACAATTTAACCAATGCCAGGTTAGATTATAAACTAGCGGAAGTAGAGCTTTTAAAATCCCAGGGAAAATTAGACACATTAAACGAAAATAACTTTTAAAATGAAAAAAAAGACAATCATCGCAATAGTAGTGCTATTAGGCGTAGCCGTAGCGTTTTACCTTATCCTACAAAACAATAAGAAAGAGAACGAAAGAGAATTAAGTCTCGTTACACAGGAAAATACAGAAGTAGCAGTGAACACTGCAATTGCAAAAAAAGAAAGAATTGGATCCATGTTTACGGTTAACGGCACCTTTTTACCCACAGCCACTGCAAATATTTCTGCCGAGATCTCAGGACAAATAGGAGCTGTGTATGTTGAAGAAGGTGATGATGTAAAGAAAGGTCAGGTAATAGCGAAACTAATTGGAGATAAAGCAAATGTCAATATGGAGAATGCAAAAGCCAATCTTGATAACGCTGTGTCTAACCTAAACAGATACGAGGCTGCTTACAAAACGGGGGGAGTAACTGCCTCACAGCTTGACCAGGCAAAACTACAGGTAGAAAATGCACGGGCGCAGTATCAATCTGCCCAACTAAATTCCGGCGACACCAATGTACGCTCAAAGATGAGTGGAGTGGTAAATAAAAAAATGGTTGAAGTTGGAATGGTCGTAGCTCCGGGAACATCAATAATAGAAGTAGTAGACATTTCTTTGTTAGACTTAAAAGTAGAAGTAGACGAATCTCTCGTAAGTCAACTTAAGCTTGGAGATTCAGTTAAAGTAACTCCAAGTGCTACCAAAAAAACCATTGACGGTAGGATAACTTTTATCGCTCCGGCCTCTAATGGAGCCTTAAAATTTCCTGTAGAAATTTCTGTAGATAATTCCCAAACAAACTTAAGAGCAGGAATGTATGCTACGGCAATGTTTAACCAAAAAGGAGAGAATAATGTACTTGTAATACCCCGGGAAGCTTTCGTGGGAAGCGTGAGCGACAACCGGGTTTTCGTTATAAAAGAAGGTATTGCATACCTCACAGAAATTAGTACCGGTATTAATTACGGAAACAAGGTGCAAGTAAACAATGGGCTTAATGAAGGAGATGTAGTGGTAACCAGCGGGCAGATTAACCTGACAGATAATACTGCAGTAAAAGTGATTAAATAATAGAGAAGAAAAGAAAATGAAATTAGCAGAAGTATCTATAAAAAGGCCCAGTCTTGTAATCGTGATGCTTGCATTACTTATTATTGGAGGTCTTTTCAGCTATAGTCAATTAAACTATGAGTTGATTCCAAAATTCGAAGTAAAGGTAGTAACCGTTATGACGGTTTATCCCGGGGCTTCACCTGCCGAGGTGGAAAATACGGTATCCCGCAAGATCGAAGATGCTGTTTCTTCTCTTGAGAATATTAAAAAAATACAGACAAGTTCCTTTGAAAGTCTGTCGGTAGTAACCATTCAATTTAATAATGAAGCTGATGTAGATTTTGCGTTGAATGAAGCACAAAGAAGCATAAACGCTATTCGTTCAGATCTTCCGGATGATATTGACGAACCTTCCCTCTCGCAGGTTTCGGTTTCTGATATGCCTATAATGAGTCTGGGAGTTACTGCAGATCTTTCAGAAAATGAATTATATGATTTAATTGATCAAAAAATTCAACCTGCTTTTTCACGTCTTACAGGGGTTGCTCAGGTAAACCTTGTAGGTGGCCAGGAAAGAGAAATTAGGGTGAATTTAGATCCTAACAGGCTTCAGGGTTATGGGCTTACTGTACCAATGGTACAGCAAATAATCACTGCGTCAAACCTGGATTTTCCGACTGGAAATTTAAAAACTAGAGAGAATACTACACTTATTCGTCTTGCGGGAAAAATACAGTCTGTAGATAAGCTTAGAAACCTTACCATAGCTTCACAAAACGGGCAGAACATTAAACTTTCTGATATTGCTGAAATTCAGGATACTCAAAAAGAAGTTGAAAAGATTGCACGTATAAATCGTGATAATACGATCCTGCTCCAGGTTCAAAAGCAAACTGATGCAAATGCAGTGGCCGTAAGTGAACTTGTACAGGAAAATATCAGTGAAATTGAACAGCAGTATGCTGATCAGGGTGTGGATATAAATATTGCCAATGACAATTCTGTCTTTACGTTGGAAGCAGCAAACTCAGTAATAAAAGACCTTTTCATCGCAATAGGTCTTGTGGCTTTCGTAATGTTATTTTTCCTGCATAGTTACAGGAATGCTCTTATTGTAATGGTAGCAATTCCAACATCGTTAATTGCAACCTTTATAGGGATGTGGTTATTGGGATACAGTCTTAACCTAATGAGTTTGCTTGCACTTTCATTGGTTGTAGGTATCCTTGTAGATGATGCCATTGTGGTTATTGAAAACATTCACCGTCATATGGAGATGGGTAAGAACAAAGTACGTGCCGCCTACGATGGTGCTTCAGAAATTGGATTTACAGTAACGGCGATCACTCTGGTGATTGTAGTAGTATTTTTACCAATTGCATTAAGTGACGGTCTAGTGGCCGACATTATTAGACAATTCTGTGTAACTGTAGTTATAGCAACTTTACTGTCTTTATTGGTTTCCTTTACCGTAGTGCCTTGGTTATTTTCAAGATTTGGAAAATTGGAGCTTATAAGCAATAAATCATTCTTTGGAAAAATCATCCATAAGTTTGAAAAAGGTTTGACCTGGTTTACAGAGGAAGTAACAAAAATCCTGAAATGGTCTTTAGATAATAAAGTAAAAACCTTTGTAGTTGTAGCTGGGCTCTTCATAAGTTCAATCGCCCTAGTGGCAATGGGTTATATTGGTTCCAACTTTTTTCCTTCAACCGATAGGGGCGAATTTTTAGTTCAATTGGAAATAGATAAAGACGCCTCCATTGAAGAGACAAATTTTATCACTCAAAAAGCAGAGAATTACCTTTCACAAATTCCTGAAGTAGAAAGACTAATTACCACTGTGGGGCAATCCAGTAGTGGAGGTATGGGAGGTGCACAGGCAACCAATAACAAATCAGAAGTATCGGTTACCCTGGTGGATCAATCTGAAAGAGAGGAAAAAACTAGCGTTATAGCTGCGAGGATAAAACGAGATCTGGAACAAAAATTAGTTGCAGCCGATGTTACTACTGTTTCTGTTGGATTGGTTGGAGTTGAAGCTGCACCTCTTCAAATGACCATAACAGGGAACTCTTTTGAGGAAGCTTTAGCTTATGCAAAAGCTGCTGAACAAGCATTAACAACTGTAGAAGGAGCAACCGAAATTGAAAGTAGTGTTGAGGAAGGAAATCCTGAGATTTCTGTAAATGTAAACAGAGATAAAATGACTTCCCTGGGATTAAATGTTGCTACAGTTGGTCAAACAATGCGTACAGCTTTTAGTGGAAATACCGACAATAAATTTCGAACTGGAAATAATGAATATGATATCAATATTATTTTTGATGAAGCCTCAAGAAACAATATAGAAGACGTGCAAAACATCCAGTTCACCAATAACAATGGAGAATTAATAAACCTGGCACAGTTCGCTGATATTAGTTATGAATCAGGTCCTTCCTTATTAGAGCGTTATGATAGGTCTCCTTCTGTAACTATTTCTGCCCAAACCGTAGGGAAAACCTTGGGAGCAGTAGCGCAGGAATGGGAAGAAAAACTAGCAAATATTGAGCGGCCAAAAGGTGTGGAATGGACCTGGGGTGGAAACATGGAAAATCAAAGTGAAGGTTTTGGAACCTTAGGAATTGCGCTATTGGCTGCTATTATGTTGGTATATATGATTATGGTGGTGCTGTATGATGATTTTATTAAACCATTTATTGTATTGTTTTCCATTCCGCTTTCATTTATAGGTGCATTGTGGGCACTGGCTTTAACTGATCAGAGTTTGAATATTTTTACCATTCTTGGTATCATTATGTTAATAGGCCTGGTGGCGAAAAATGCCATTTTGCTGGTTGATTTTGCTAATCATAGGTTAGCCCATGGAGAAAAGATAAGAACAGCTTTAATCCAGGCAAACCACGCCAGGCTTCGTCCTATTTTGATGACCACAATTGCAATGGTTTTTGGAATGCTACCAATTGCTCTGGCATCTGGCGCAGCAGCGGAAATGAACAATGGTTTAGCCATCGTTATTATTGGAGGCCTATTATCCTCGTTATTCCTTACCCTAGTCATTGTACCGGTGGTTTACCTGATCTTTGTTCGGCTTGAAGAGAAATTCTCTTCTAAAGAAAAACAAGATTATGATAAATTAATGCATGCAGAATACGAGCACCTCAATCCAAAGAGTGAGCTTGAATTCTAGTAGATCAATAGAATCTGGTTACTGATTAAGTAACCAGATTTATTAATCTAATATTTCGATACTTCTATTAAATGTAGATCTTTGAAGAAGTAGCAAAAAATTTAAGAGATATGGAAAAAGATACAGAATTATTAAGTAAGGTTTCCCAGATTTTTCTAAAGAATGGTGCCAAGACTGTGACCATGGACGAGATTGCAAGGGAACTTCGGGTTTCTAAAAAGACACTTTATGAAAAGTATCAAAATAAAGATATACTTCTTGAGGAGGTGTTAAGTTACAGTTTAGAGAAAGTCCTGGAAAAATTGAATGACCTGGATGAAACAATCGAGAATGCCATAGAAAGAATGTTTGCCAGAGATACAGAAATTGAAAAGGCATCAAGAACCAATGATTCCATCTTTCTTCGTCAACTCCTGAAGTATTATCCCCAGATCTTCAATAAACATATGCTATATTTTTCCGGAAAACTTTCGGAAATACTTATGCATAATGTTGAAAGAGGAAGAAGTCAAGGCTTATACCGAAAAGATTTTGATGCCTATTTTTATTCGAAATTATTTTTCCAAATGACTATGAGCTATGATAACACCCCTTATCTGGATAACCAAGAGATAAGCAGGTCCAGGTATCAGGAGGAAGCTCTCTTATTCTATATGAATGCAATTACCACCGAAAAGGGCAAAGAAGTAATGAGAGGTCTTGAAATAAAAAAATTATAACCCCTATCTGGAATTAAATGTTTTAGAAAAAATACTGCTCTGGAAAAATTTCAGCAATACTTCTTCACTGAAAATTATCATTCTTGTTTTTGATTACTAATACACAGCTCATTACTAAATACCATACTTATGAAGCGCTACGAAAAAAATTTAATTTATGAAAAAAAGCTAAGCCTCTGGTCAGGATATCCGGTTAAGATTGAAGATGATTTAGATAGTATCTGTCAATGTGATGTTGATTTTATAGAAATACTTATGCTTTTAGAGAACGCATTTTTAATAAATTTAGTAGAATCTGATAAAACCCGCCAGTATTTTACCACCATAAAGGAATTTATAGATTGGATAGAATCCAGGCCTAAAATGACACCTTCTTTTAAAAGATTTAAGTTAACACCTTGGCCTTAACCCTCCGCTACTAAAATTTCTGTCAGATTCCTTCTCCGTCTATTAATTAGAAAGCTTAAAGAACATTTTTAATGAAACAAAATTACTTATATGAGATTATTCGTTTAAGTTATAGATTTCCATTACTAACTATTATTATCAAACAGGTAATTTTTTGGATCATAGCTTACGGAGTGCTGGGCTTTATATTATATTTTTCAAGTCTTTCAATTTTTGAAGGCACGAATTCCCCATTTACCCTAAGTGTAGCAATGTTAATACTAACAGTATTAATATTTGGTTTTATGAATGGAATCATCCTAGGTATTTTTGAATACTTCTTAAATAAAAAATCCAATTTAAATAACAGCTTAGGTCTCACAATACTTATAGGAAGCTTTGCTTATTTCATAACAATTATGGGTTTGATAAGTTTAACAAGACTTATCATCTTTTGGGTATTGGAATTATTACATATGGATATAGGTTTTGTAGAGGTGATTTTAAGAGATAACTGGATATATCATTATGCTATCCTACTCGTCTACACCTTGTTTATGACCTTAATAATCAGTTTTATCAGCCAAATTGAAAAAATACTTGGTCCTGGCTACCTACTTCCTATTTTATTGGGCTGGTTTAGATATCCGAGAGAAGAAGAACGCATTTTTATGTTCCTGGATCTTTCTAACTCTACAAGAATGGCTGAACAATTGGGTCACATTGCCTACAGTAATCTTATACAGGAATGCTTTCTTGATATTAATAAGATGGTAAAAAAATATAATGCTGAAATATATCAATACGTGGGAGACGAAATTGTTGTAAGTTGGCCCTTGGAGGGCATGAAAGAATATGTGTATATAGAATTCTTCTTTGGGGTTATGGCACTTTTACAGGAGCGTTCAAAATATTACACGGATAAATTTGGTGTTACTCCGTCCTTTAAAGCCGGGGCTCACGTCGGTGTAGTTACCAGAGTTGAGGTAGGAAATATAAAAAGAAATCTTGCCTACCATGGAGACACTTTAAATGTGACTGCAAGATTAGAAGGATTGTGTAAAGAATTAGATAGATCTGTACTTTTTTCAGGCGCACTAATAAAAAAAACAATGGTAGATAAAAAATACAAGGTATCCTCCCTAGGATTTAGAACTCTTAAAGGTAGGGAGGCTAAATTGGAAGTATTTAGTATTAATTAATAAAATACCAATTAGGTAATTAATGTAATCAAAGTTTTACATCAGGACTTTGAGAAAATTCGAATTAAAAAGAGTTTATGACTTTGAAATTGAAGATCGTTTAAGGAAATAATCAGACTTCAACCCTAAAGTAGAATAATTACAACAATACTTCCAGCGCTTTATCCACAACCTGAGTATCTAATTCTTTTAAATATGCCTGGGTTACAGTTAGGTTTTGATGTCCTAAAGATTCGCTAATCACATCAGTTGCAACCCCTTTTTGTTTAAGGCAATTAGCAAAACTATGCCTGGCCACATAACTGCTAACGTTTTTTGTGATCTCACATATTGTAGCCAGTTCCTTTAGATTTTTGTTATAGATCCCTAGCATTTTATGTTTTCGATCTGCAAGTTGGGTAGGAGTATAGTTTTCACGATACAGTAATGGAAATACATATTTATTTCCATACCCATTAATTCGGTAATGGTCAAGAATTTCTCTTACAGGGGGCATTATGGCAATTGAGAAATTTCCTTTGGTTTTAGCCCGGGTGTAATAAATAGCATTTTTTTCCACATCTTTCCATTCGAGACCCATCATGTCGGCAAAGTTCATTCCCCTAGTATAGAAACTAAAAACAAAGTAGTTTCTGGTATCAACTAAATGCGAATGATTACTCAAATCTACATTAACAATGCGCATTATTTCTTCAAAATCCAGGGCACGTTTAAAACCTTTGCCTCTTAAGCCTGAAATTTTATATTTCTTAAAGGGGTATAAACTTTCTTTCACAATTCCGCGTTCTATGGCTTTGTTGAACAATGCCCTTATGGCTCTCATCTTTACTCCAACCCCTCCGTCGGTTCCACCTCTGGACCTTAAGAAAGCATCATATTTACTTAAAAAAGTAGAGTTAACTTCCCGAAAACTAAGTTTTTTGCTCTTATGAAAAATTTGCACCGATGTTTTAGTGTCTTTATAGGACTTTGCGTTTCCTACACGACCGGCGTAAGTCATTTCCTCTACTATTTCATCAAAAAAGGCAAAGACATCATTTTTAACTGGATTGAAGGTAACTCTATAAAGCTTATCAAAATCTTCCAGTGTATAATCGGGGTTTTGAATTTCAATTTCCGCTGCTACCTGGTAAGCCCGATCCTTAATTTTTACCAGTAACCGATTATACTGAAAATGATTTTTCAGCTTTTTGTTAAAGGTTCCTGTTGAAGCTGACCATTCGGAAATCTCCGAACTAAATGGGGTTTTGTAATATTTAGTTTGTCGATCTTTGGTCACACGCAAGAAAATTGGGTACAACCCATCGGTTAATTTCTTTGTTCTCTGTACAATTTTTATAGTAATCATGCGGCTTAAATTGGGTACAACATAGGTACAACAAATGGGCAAATAAAGGTAAATATTGTAAAACTAAATGACAAGGAAAAAGTTGTAAAATACTGATTATCAATACATAAGAAGCTAAATGAAATTATCTGAAACACCATTTTCGCAGCTGTTAATCAGAGGGTCCTTGGTTCGAGCCCAAGAGGAGGAGCAACAAAGCCATTCGTTTTTCGAGTGGCTTTTTTGTTTTAAGTCCGGAAGCTATTTATATTTTCCAAATCCTGTATTAGTACATTGATGTATAGAGAACAATTCCGTATCATCTATAAGTCTGATAAACTACCTTCTCAAAAAGTTTAGTTACGACCAAAGGCCATGCAGTTCTAAGCGCTACAGCATCACAAGCTCAAACTTTTTTGATTAACTTGCCCACCGTGGGCTTAACGTACACGAAACATTAAGTTAACATAAAGCTGCTTTATATCACCCCAAAAAACTATGATACAATTTGATACATATTAGAATCAGCGTGCTTATTTTATGCCTGTTCCTAGCGACAGGACTGGGAGCTCAGGAATTGGGTAATGTGAAGTTTGGTGAAGGTCTGCTGAATTTCACTGCCAGGGATAGTTCCTTTAGTGTGGAGTTTGCTCCAAGATTTCAGTTTAGATCACTTACTACCTGGAATCACAATGGGGAAGAATACATGGATCCAGAACAAAATTTCCTGATTAGAAGAGCCAGGCTAAAATTTGATGGATTCGCCCTTACCCCAAAACTGGTTTATAAGATCGAACTTGGCCTTTCAAATAATGATATTTCCGGAGCGAATCAGTTTACCTCCAATTCGCCGCGGTATATTCTTGATGCAGTTCTTAAATGGCATTTTCATAAGAACTTCGAACTGTGGGCTGGACAAGCCAAACTTCCTGGAAATGTGGAAAGGGTGATTTCTTCAGCCAGTTTGCAGCTAATAGACCGATCTATTCTAAACAGCGCCTTTAATCTTGATAGAGATATCGGACTTCAGCTACACCATAGATTCAAACTGGGAGAAAAATTCGTGATCAAAGAGAAGCTGGCATTTTCGCAGGGAGAAGGACGAAATATTACCAGCGGTAGCCAGGGAGGAATGGAATATACAGGGAGACTTGAGTTTTTGCCCTTTGGTGAATTTCTTGAAAAAGGAGATTATTTCCAGGCAGATCTTGAAAGAGAACCGTCACCTAAACTAATGCTGGGAGCAGTGTACGATATGAATAATGATGCCGTAAGAACTAGAAGTAACCTGGGAAGTTTTATGCTGTTGGAAGATGGGACACTTTATAAAACCGATATCCAAACGTTTTTTCTTGATGCGGTTTTTAAATACCGCGGAATTTCTGTAATGGCAGAATATGCCTATCGTGATGCAGAAGATCCAATTGCCAGGATTCAGGGAGAAAATCAGACAGCTGAGTACAGGGTGCTGGAAGGGCAGGGAATAAATTTCCAAACTGCGTACCTTTTCAAAAGTAATTATGAAATCGCAGCAAGGTATTCAAGAAATGACTATACCGATATTATAGAAGTAGATGATGTAGAGCAATACACCCTTGGGGGATCTAAATATATTGTAGGACATAAACTTAAAGTACAGGCAGATATAAATTATTCGAAGAAGGCTGGAATAGAGGATTTTATCTCATTTAGAACAGGCTTCGAATTTCACTTTTAAAATTAACAATTAGGTAACAGTAAATCCACGATTTGGTTGGATACTTGCACCGCTTTTTAAACACAATAAAATGGAAAATATTTACTTGTTGATGCTGGTTGCATTAGTGGTTCTTGCCATTGCCGATTTGGTGGTTGGGGTTAGTAATGATGCCGTTAACTTCCTGAACTCCGCGATTGGCTCCAAAGCGATCTCATTTAAAACGATCATGATCGTGGCCAGTGTAGGAATCTTTATTGGTGCTGTTTTTTCCAGCGGTATGATGGAGGTAGCCAGAAAAGGTATTTTTATGCCTGGTCAGTTCTATTTTGACGAGATCATGATCATATTCATGGCTGTGATGATCACAGACATTCTCCTGCTGGATTTTTTCAACACGCTGGGAATGCCAACTTCAACAACAGTTTCCATTGTCTTCGAATTACTTGGAGCAGCAGTAGTAATGGCGCTTATCAAGATTGGAGCTTCAGATACTCAAACGCTGGCAGATCTTTCCAACTATATCAATACAGATAAAGCTACCGAAATTATATCTGGTATATTCCTATCTGTAGTGATCGCATTTACCATAGGAGCGCTGGTACAGTGGTTGTCCCGTTTGGTCTTCACCTTCGAATACGAGAAGAAGATCAAGAATTTTGGTTCTATTTTCGGAGGAATCTGTCTTGCAGCCATCAGTTATTTCATCATTTTCAAAGGGATGAAAGGAACCCCTTACTACGATAGTTTTAAAGATGTTCTTTCTACACAGGTTTATACTGTGATCGCAGTTAGTTTCCTTTTCTGGACACTTTTCAGCTATTTGTTCATGAAGATCTTTAAGAAAAGTATCCTCATCTTCGTGATTGCAGTAGGAACTTTTGGTCTGGCACTGGCATTCTCAGGGAATGACCTGGTAAACTTTATTGGAGTTCCAATGGCAGCTTACCACTCCTATGAAGCCTGGGCAGCATCTGGCCAGATCTCTACAGAATTCTCTATGGAAGTGCTACGTGATAAAGTACCGGCAGAACCAATATTACTATTTATCTCTGGAGCTATTATGGTACTTACACTCTGGTTTTCTAAGAAAGCAAAGAGTGTGGCCGAAACTGAAATTGGTCTTTCGAGACAGGGACATGGAACTGAAAAGTTCGATCCAAATATGCTTTCCCGCGCACTTGTAACAGGAACTACAAAGCTTGCCGACACTTTTAGAGTTGTGATTCCAGGCGGAATGCGTAGAAAGATTGGTCGTAGCTTCAGCAAACCCGACGATATACTTGTTGGGGATAAAGCAGAAGAACAACCTGCTTTTGATATGATTCGCGCTGCAATTAACCTTACCGTTGCCGGAGTATTGATCTCTATCGCTACTTCTTATAAATTGCCATTATCTACTACTTACGTAACTTTTATGGTAGCTATGGGAACTTCCCTGGCAGATAAAGCCTGGGGTAGAGAAAGTGCGGTATATCGCGTTGCAGGAGTTTTGAAAGTAATTGGAGGTTGGTTCTTCACTGCATTTAGCGCATTCTCTGCGGCAGGAATTTTAACTTATATTATTTTCCTCGGAAAAGGACCTGCAATTGCTATTCTACTGCTGGCAGCCATAGGTTTACTTGTTAGAAACTATATTTCACATAAGAACAAAGAAACCGCTAAAGCCGATAAGTCTGGCTTGAAGAAATCTGAAAGTAAGACCGTTCAGGGGATCATCCTTGAAAGTGCTGATAATATTTCTAATGTGGTAAGCAGATCCAACAAGATCTTCTCTGATACCTTTGCCGGATTATCCAAACAGGATAAGAAGAAGCTAAAGAAGAGTAAGAAGGGTGTGGAGAAACTTGAGTCTGAGATCGAAGATCTAAGAGACCAGATTTTCTTTTTTATTAAAAGTCTGGATGAAACAAGTGTACGTGGAAGTAGTTTTTATATTTCAATTCTTGGGCATCTTACAGATATCGCTCAATCACTAGAGTATATTTCCAAGAAAAGTTACAAGCACGTGAATAATAATCACAAACCGCTACGATATAATCAGCTTTTAGATCTTAAAGAGATCGATGATATTTTAAGCGAATTACTAACAGAGATCGAAGTGATCTTTAATAACAGGGAGTTCCAGGATATAAGTGGAGTCGTTGCTAAAAAAGATGTAGTGCTGCAGAGGATTTCTGAAAAGATCGAAAAACAGGTGTCAAGAACAAGAACTGAAGAATCCAGTCCTAAGAACACCACCTTGTACTTCAATTTATTATTGGAAACTAAAGATCTAATGAAAGCGATCATGAGTCTTATGGAAGAATACAATTCCAGTTACAAAAAGGTATAAGCCTGTCGTTTTACCATTAAAAAGCCACATTTCTAAATGTGACTTTTTTTGTCTCAAATCTTTTATTTATAGCGTTAAACGTTATAAAAAGCTGATTTATAGTTGAGTACCTGTGTTTGCTGGTTTTCAGTGCGTAAGCTTGCTTAAGATGGTGAAATTATAGAGTTATGGAAAACCGTACAAAGTTTCGCTGTTCACCGATTAATTGCGGTGTTTAGACGGACTCTAAAAGCATTTATTCACAAACTTAAGTTAGTAAAGCACATTCATTCGGTACAGCTGTTCTAATTTTTTAATTTCACCAAACCCCAAACTACTTCGGCTTCAGCTTGCTGTAATCGAATCACAAATATGAAAATTTTAAAGGATGTGTTCCTTGAACACGTCGTAACCCCAACATTTTTAAAATTTAAGACTTCCAGAGTATTTTACCTTTCAATCATCACGATGATGCTGATTTTATTTTCAAGCTGTAACCCCGCTGCGCTTGTAAATCCTGAAAGCTATAGTGACAAATGGGAAAATACCTATGTCTGGTTCTCACCATCAGATCTAAGCACAATTTATGTTTCCGGAAATGGAGATCCTGAAACAGCTTTGCCAGTTCCTAATGATTCAGACTACCTAATAGAATGGAGTAAAAAAGGTGAAGTTTATGAACTTAAGATCACCTCCTATTACCAGGATATTGATTTTGCCTGGTTCGATGGGTACGACGCCGAGGATAATTCCGAAGAAATTCCGTGGATACAGGAAGGAAATACGCTGGAACTGGTAAGTGAAAAACTATTACCTTCTGAAAATGGCAGGTATCGCATTTCCCTTTCAGACGATTTAAAAGATTAAACTACACCAGAACAATCTAAAGCAGAACTTATTTCCTGAGATTAATTTCTCTGTTGATAAACCTGTATTTTAAATTTGGTAAATTTGTGAATTCCGATCTTTCGATTAGCAAATAGATCGAACTCAAGAATTTACTATGAATAAATTTACCGCCACTTATACAGACCAGTACCAGTTGTCCATGGCTCAGGTCTATTTCAAAAAAGGACAGAAGGAGCAGCAGGCTGTTTTCGATTATTATTTTAGAAAACTCCCGTTTAAAAGTGGTTATGCAATCTTTTCCGGACTTGAGGATCTTCTGGAAATCTTGAAGAAGCTTCGTTTTTCTGAAGATGATCTGGAATTCCTAAAGGAACAGGGTTTTGAAAAGGATTTTCTTGAATACTTAAAGGATTTCCAATTCAAAGGAAAGATCTATTCAGTAAAAGAAGGTGATATTGTATTTCCGACCCGGCCGATCTTACAGGTAGAAGCAAGTATTATTGAAGCACAGATTATCGAAACCATTCTTCTCAATTTGCTGAACTTTCAAACACTTATCGCTACCAAAGCAAGCCGTATGCGCTTAGTGGCGGGAGATGCTACATTGCTCGACTTTGGATTGAGACGTGCTCAGGCTAGCGGTGGGTATTTTGCTACTCGCGCTGCCATCATTGGAGGTTTTAATGGTACAAGTAACGTAGTCGCCGGAAAAGATTTTGATATTCCTGTTTCTGGAACGATGGCCCATTCTTTTGTGCAAAGCTATGATGATGAATTGACGGCTTTCAGGGACTTTGCTGAAGGTCGTCCTGAAAATTGTGTATTTCTTGTAGACACTTATAATACTTTAAAAAGTGGTATTCCTAACGCGATAAAGGTCGCAATGGAGATGGAAGAGCGTGGTCAAAAATTACTGGCAGTCAGGCTCGATAGTGGAGATCTAAGTTATTTTGCTAAGGAAAGCAGGAAAATGCTCGATGCAGCGGGCCTTGATTATGTGAAAATAGCAGCTTCGAATCAGTTGGACGAGCATGTGATCAAAAGTTTATTAGAGCAACAGGCTCCCATTGATATCTTCGGAGTGGGAACGAACTTGGTGACCGGCGATCCTGATGGTGCCCTGGATGGGGTTTATAAACTGGCATTTTCCGCAGGTAAACCAAGAATAAAAATTTCAGAAAGTATTATTAAGATCACCCTTCCACATAAAAAACAGGTTTTCAGAATAAAGGATGAGAATGGGAAGTGTATTGGAGCAGATGCAATTGGCCTGTACCATGAAGATAATATTCAGGAAATGCATCATCCATTCGAGCCTTACAAATCCATGAATCTTAAGTATTACAAACTAGAAGCTTTACTAGAACTGGTCATGGATAAAGGAAAGGTGTTACAGAAAAAAAGAAGTCTTAGTGAAATTTCAGAATATAGTATCGCGAGACTTTCAGAATTGCCTATAGAATACAAACGATTTAATAATCCGCATATCTATAAGATCGGGATTAGCGAATTGCTGAAAGAGGAACGGGATCAATTGATCAAAATGCAGAAAAATAAGATATAATGAAAACGCTAGTTCTCATAGATATTCAAAATGATTTTATGCCGGGCGGTGCACTTGCTGTAGAGAATGGTGATGAAATAGTTCCATTGGTAAACGATCTTCAGCAAAAATTTGATCTGGTAATTGCTACCCAGGACTGGCATGCTAGCTGGCATTCCAGCTTTGCCTCAGCTCATGAAAATGCGAAGGTTTTTGATCTTATAAAATTAAACGGACTTGATCAGGTTCTATGGCCGGATCACTGCGTTCAAAATACCAGTGGCGCTGAATTCCATCCAGAGCTTGATACCAATCGTATCGAAACCATTTTTAGAAAGGGAACAGATCTGGCAATCGATAGCTATAGTGGATTTTACGATAATGCTCATTTGAAGTCTACGGGACTCTCAGGTTATCTGAAGGATAAAGGTGTTAAGAATGTTTATTTCGCCGGTTTGGCCGGGGATTATTGCGTAGCCTATTCGGTTCTGGATAGCATCGCGGAAGGTTTTACAACGACACTTATCGAAGATGCAACCAGGGCAATAGATAAAGAAGGTTTTGAAAAAATGAAACTGGAAATTCTTAGAAAAGGTGGAACTATTTTGAACTCTGCTGACCTGGAATTCTAGAAATCCAGGTAATAAATGTATCCTACATTGAACCAGAGTACAAAGTCGTTAAACTTGTTTTGCGGTCCCTGTACATCCAGCCCTTCCAGTTTGTCGGTATCATAATAAGTAGCTCTGGCTTCCAGTTGCAGATCGCTGAATCTACTCAGCCTGTACCGTAGTCCTGCACTTCCAAGAATGGCAAAGGTGTTTCCTGGTTCCAGGAAGAGTCCGTCTTCAAACGTGTTAAAAAGTACTTTAGGACTATCCAATGGTCCAAGATCTGAATACGCTGTAGGCCTGTAATGCACAAAATGTACTCCAAGGGAGATATAAGGAGCGAACAAGTAGCCAAAATCCCTGGCTTTTTTTATTCCTAAAAAATGATATTCAAGAGAGGTTCCTGCTTCAATAACTTCAGTTTCTCCATGCATCGCTCGAAGTTGCTGTCCTCCCAAACTATTTTTTTCTGCCACCGGACCATAATGGTCCAGGTTAGATCTTAGATAATCGATCTCATTTCTAATTCTGAAATATTTAGTAAACCATAAGCTGGAGGGCCTGCAACTACATTCTGGTTTGAAAGCGAAATTCATATAATGTACTAGGCCAACCCCAAAACCACCATTATCCAGATTGTTTTTCACATTCCATCGCTCACCATAATCGGTAAAGAAACCGGCAGGTCCTGCAATGACTCCAACTTCGTTAGAAAAACTAAGCTGTCCCGAAGCATTTTCAGAATAGCCAAGGATAATGATTACGAACAGAAGAAATACCTTATTGAAGTTCATTGAATGCAGCTTGCAACGTTAGCAAATATAGCAAAACTACTTTAACACAATATTTATAAACGGGCCGAGAAAACAGGCTCTGAAAGTAAAAGTTAATTTTATATCAAATGACGGAATGAATCCAGTAATCCTTATAGAATATTTATATTTGCACCATAATTTGGATAAAAAATTTATAATTTAATAATAGCGCCAGTCATTATGGAAAAAAATATCAAAAATTTCCTGGAAAAGGTGTCAACCAGAAACCAGAACGAACCAGAATTTATGCAAGCGGTTCATGAGGTGGCTGAAACCGTAATTCCTTTTATTGAAAAGAATAAAAAATACCAGAACAAGATGCTTCTGGAGCGTATGGTGGAGCCGGAAAGGGTTGTGATGTTTAGAGTGCCATGGCTTGATGATAACGGGGATATTCAGGTAAATCGAGGATTTAGAATCCAGATGAACTCAGCAATTGGACCATATAAGGGTGGTTTACGTTTCCATCCATCAGTAAACCTTAGTATTCTTAAGTTTCTTGCGTTTGAGCAGACTTTCAAAAACAGCCTTACAACACTTCCTATGGGTGGTGGTAAAGGAGGATCAGATTTTGATCCAAAAGGAAAATCTGATAATGAAGTAATGCGTTTCTGCCAGAGCTTTATGACTGAATTGCAAAGACATATTGGAGCTAATGCTGATGTACCTGCAGGTGATATTGGGGTTGGTGCTCGTGAGATTGGATTTTTATTTGGTCAGTATAAGAGAATTCAGAATGAGTTTACGGGAATTTTGACCGGGAAAGGTCTTAGCTACGGTGGATCTTTGATTAGACCTGAAGCTACAGGATACGGGAACGTATATTTCGCTCAAAATATGCTGAAAACCAAAGGAGAAAAGCTAGAGGGTAAAACCATAGTGATCTCAGGTGCTGGAAACGTTGCGCAATATGCTGCCGAAAAAGCAACTCAGCTTGGAGCTAAAGTAGTTACCATGTCAGATTCTGGTGGATTCATCTATGACAAAGATGGTATTGATGCAGATAAACTTCAGTTTATCATGGAGCTTAAGAATGAGAGACGTGGTAGAATTAGTGAATATGTAGATCAATATTCCGGAGCTGAATATCATGAAGGTAAAACTCCATGGAAGATTAAGTGTGATATCGCATTACCGTGTGCAACTCAGAACGAATTGGATAAAGAAGATGCTCAGGCATTGGTCAATAATGGCTGTATGTGTGTAGGAGAGGGAGCGAACATGCCATGTACTCCTGAAGCGATCGAGGTTTTCCATAATGAAAAGATATTGTTCTCACCAGGAAAGGCTTCTAATGCCGGTGGTGTTGCAACTTCAGGTTTGGAAATGTCTCAGAACTCTATGCGTTATAACTGGACTTCGGAAGAAGTAGATAAGAAACTTCATGAGATCATGAATGATATTCATGAGGCATGTGTGGAATATGGTACTACTGAAGATGGTTATGTTGACTACGTAAAAGGAGCGAACATTGCAGGATTTGTAAAAGTAGCAGACGCTATGCTAGCACAGGGTGTTGTATAGTTAAGCATTCGAAATATAAGACTAAAGCCGCTGAAAAGCGGCTTTTTTTATACATTGCTCACAAATTCTTTCAGCATGCTGGTGCATACCAAAGCGATCGTGATCAGTGCTTTAAAATATGGGGAGGCAGATCTTATAGTCAAGCTTTACACGCTGTCTGATGGTCTTAGAACCTATATGCTGAAGGGAGTGCTTAAAAGTCGCCGGGGTAAATTCAAAGCTTCCATGTTCCAAAGTCTTACTCAGCTGGATATCGTAGCCAATCACAAAAATACAGGGAAACTGGAGTATTTGAAAGAAGCAAAAGTGATTGCGAATTATCAAAGCTTGCACACACATCCGGTCAAACAGGCGCTGGTCATGTTTCTGGCTGAAGTTCTCAAAAATAGTATCAGGGAAGAAGAAAACAACGAAGCGCTATTCCATTACCTTGAATATAACCTGCAATATCTTGATGCTGCGGAAAAAGTCGCCAATTTCCATCTGTTATTCCTACTTCAACTTACCAGGTATCTTGGGTTCCAGCCTCAAAATTCTACTTCAGAAGCTGAATATTTTAATATGCTCGATGGAGTTTTTCAGGAAATTCCCACAAACGACTATTGCATAGAAGGTAATAATGTAGTTTTGCTGAAAATGCTATTGGGCACCGAATTTGATGCCTTAGCGAATATAAAATTAAACCAGGCTTCACGCACAGATTTCCTGAAAATGCTTCTTCTTTATTTTGAACTGCATATTGAAGGTTTTCGTAAACCGAAGTCTCTTGGAGTGTTAAATGAAATTTTTGGATAAATGCGGTCAGGACTCTTAGTTCTATTTTTCTTTATTTCTTATTTCCATCTTTCTGCACAGGAGATCAGGATTCTGGATAGCGATACCGGTGAACCAGTTGCCGGGGTGGCCATTTACAATCAGGATCAGTCAAAATATACTATTTCAGATATTGAAGGAGTAGCGATCATCACTAATTTCTCAGATACCGAAGTCATTATTTTTAAGTCGGTTTCCTATAAAGAAGTATATCGCAGAAAAAGAGAGATCCTTCAGAATAATAGTATCGTTGTTCTAGAACCGGGTGAAAATCAACTGGAACAGATCACACTCTCAGCGGCGCGTTTTAAGCTGAAAAAAGACGAAATTCCACAGAAGATCGTGAGCATCGTTCCTTCTGAAATTTTAATGGCGAATCCTCAAACTTCAGCAGATCTGCTGGAAAGTACGGGACAGGTTTTTGTTCAGAAAAGCCAGTTAGGCGGCGGAAGTCCCATGATAAGAGGTTTTTCAACTAACAGACTTTTGCTTACCGTGGATGGAGTTCGTATGAATTCTGCCATTTTCCGAAGCGGGAATCTTCAGAACGTGATCTCAGTAGATCCATTAATGGTAGAGAATGCCGAAGTTATTCTTGGTCCGGGTTCTGTGGTTTACGGGAGTGATGCTATTGGCGGGGTGATGAATTTTTATACACTGCAGCCAGATTTTAGTTTTACCGGTGGCACTTCAGTTTCAGGCTCTATTTATACTCGATTTGCCACTGCTAATAATGAAAATACGGTACATGCAGATGTAAATGTAGGACGTGAAAACTGGGCTTTTAGAACCGGGATCACTTATTCAGATTTTGGAGATCTGAAGATGGGAGAACATGGTCCAGATGACTATCTGCGACCTGAATATGCTGAAAGACAGAACGGTATTGATGTAATGGCGGAAAATCCAGATCCGCTGGTTCAAAAGCCTACAGGATATGACCAGATCAACCTCTTGCAAAAGGTCAAGTATATGCCATCCAAAGACTGGGATTTTAATCTCGGACTTGTCTACTCTCAGACTTCCGATTTTCCGAGGTTTGACCGTTTATACCGCAAGAAAGATGGTGTTTTGCGTGCTGCAGAATGGTATTATGGTCCGCAAACCTGGTTTCTTGGAAATTTAAAAATCAATCATCGCAGCCGTTCAGAATTCTATGATAAAGTTCAGTTTACAGGTGCCTATCAGTATTTTGGCGAGAGTAGAAATGACCGGGATTTCGGAGAGCCTGTCCTTTTTTCTACGGAAGAACATGTAGATGCTTATTCAGCAAATCTGGATTTCGAAAAGTCATTGTCTGAGAGCAAGTTGTTCTATGGTTTCGAATATGTACTTAATTCGGTTGCTTCCGAAGGAGCTTTCAGAAATATTCAGAATGCAGAAACCGGAGATACAGCAAGCAGGTATCCGGACGACTCAAAGTGGCAATCCATGGCGGTATATTCGAGTTACCAGTGGAAAATAAGTGTAGATCTTTCTTTACAGTCGGGATTGCGCTATAATCATATCCTGGTGGACGCAAAATTTGAGGATCGTTTCTATGATTTTCCTTTTGAGGAAGCAAATATTAGCACTGGTGCGCTTACGGGAAGTCTTGGGCTTAACTGGCATCAAAATCATTTTGTAGGTTGGCGACTGGGACTTTCTACCGCTTTTCGTGCTCCAAATATTGATGATATTGGTAAAATATTTGATTCTGAACCTGGATCTGTAGTCGTGCCTAATCCAGACCTGACGTCGGAATATGCCTATAATGCAGAACTTGGAGCCGACTTCAATTTTAGCGATAATCTTCGTTTTGGGCTAACTGCTTATTACACGTACCTCGATGATGCGATGGTTCGAAGAGATTATGATCTGGATGGTGTTACCGAGATCGATTATCAGGGAGAACCAAGTCGTGTACAGGCCATACAAAATGCAGCCAATGCTTATGTTTATGGACTGGAAGCAGGACTGGAAATTGATTTTTCGGTAGCCTTACGTATGAACTCTCAGTTTAGTTATACCTATGGAGAAGAAAATGATGGTGGGGAGTATGTGCCTTTAAGACATGCGGCACCTATGTTTGGAAGTTCACATCTGGTCTGGAACAAGCGAAAATTAAATCTTGACCTTTTTGCTGAGTACAATGGTGAGTTTGACTTTGAAGATCTAGCTCCGAGAGAGCGGGATAAGGCTTATTTATATGCCACAGATTCGAACGGAAATCCATATTCCCCGGCATGGTATACGCTCAATCTTACGGGACAATACAGGCTTAATCCAAATTGGCTGGCTACGGTTTCATTGGAAAATATTACCAACCAACGATATCGTACCTATTCTTCAGGAATTGCGGCAGCAGGTAGAAATTTGATCATAGCCCTAAGCTATAATTTTTAACAACTTCAATGCTTTCATATTTCAGAATTATTTGATCCTAAATGACTATCGTTTTTTAGCGAGGAATCATATCATCTTTTGTTAAAAATCCTTATTTTCGCACATCATTTGAAAATAGGAGAAAATGAGTGCAAAATTCCCTGAATATAAAGGTCTTGACCTGCCTAAAGTGGCTGAAGAAATTCTTAATTACTGGGAAGAGAATGATATTTTCGAAAAGAGTATAAGTTCTCGCGAAGGCAAGGAATCTTACATCTTTTTCGAAGGACCTCCATCTGCAAACGGATTACCTGGTATTCACCATGTAATGGCTCGCTCTATCAAGGATATTTTCTGTAGATATAAAACTCAAAAAGGATTTCAGGTTAAACGTAAAGCAGGTTGGGATACTCATGGTCTTCCTATCGAACTTGGCGTGGAAAAGGAACTTGGGATCACTAAAGAGGATATTGGAACAAAAATTAGTGTTGAAAAATATAACGAGGCATGTAAGAATGCCGTGATGCGTTATACCGATGTCTGGAACGATCTTACCAAAAAGATGGGTTACTGGGTGGATATGACAGATCCATATATCACTTACAAGTCCAAATACATGGAAACTGTTTGGTGGTTGCTTTCAGAAATATATAAGAAGGATCTTATTTACAAGGGTTATACCATTCAGCCATATTCTCCAAAGGCAGGAACTGGTTTGAGTTCTCACGAGCTTAACCAGCCAGGAACTTACCAGGATGTGACCGATACTACGGTAACGGCAATGTTCAAAATAACAGACTCGTCTGCTGCACCGGTTGGCGCTGGGCTGGAAGGGGCTTTCTTGATCGCATGGACTACCACTCCCTGGACTTTACCATCTAACACTGCACTGACTGTTGGACCTAAGATCCAGTATGTAAGCGTAAAAACATATAATCAATATACATTTGAGCCAATCACCATTATCGTGGCAAAAGATCTGGCTGAAAAGCAATTTGATAAAAAATTCACTAAGGTTTCTTCGGAAGAAGAGCTTAAAGCTTATTCTGAAGGTGACAAGAAAATCCCGTTTCTAATAGGCGAAGGTTTTATCGGAAAAGACCTTGTTGAAATAAAATATGAGCAACTACTTGATTATGCTCAGCCAAACGATCATCCTGAAAACGCATTCAGAGTAATTTCAGGAGATTTTGTAACTACTGAAGATGGTACGGGAATCGTACACACCTCACCAACTTTTGGTGCAGATGATGCTTTGGTGGCAAAACAGGCTTCTCCAGAAGTGCCGCCGCTTCTTGTAAAGGATGAGAACGGTAATCTGGTTCCACTAGTAGATCTTCAGGGTAAATTCAGACCAGAGTTAGGAGAATTTGCCGGGAAATATGTAAAAAATGAATACTATGATGATGGGCAGGCGCCAGAAAAGTCTGTAGATGTAGAGCTGGCCATCAAACTCAAAGAAGATAACCGGGCCTTTAAGGTTGAAAAATATGTTCACAGCTACCCAAATTGCTGGAGAACAGATAAACCAATTTTATACTACCCGCTGGACTCATGGTTTATTAAGGTAACTGAGTTCAAGGACAGAATGCATGAACTTAACCAGAACATAAACTGGAAGCCGAAGTCTACCGGTGAAGGAAGATTTGGAAACTGGCTGGCCAATGCAAATGACTGGAACCTTAGCCGTAGCCGCTATTGGGGAATACCATTACCTATATGGAGAACCGACGATGGCAAGGAAGTAAAGGTGATTGGATCTGTAGCGCAATTAAAGGAGGAAATGGCGAAAGCCGTGGAAGCTGGAGTTCTGGAAAAAGATATATTTTCAGATTTTGTAGCTGGTGACATGAGTGAAGAGAACTATGAAAAAGTAGATCTTCATAAGAATGTGGTAGACACGATCACGCTGGTTTCAGATTCAGGAAAACCTATGAAGCGAGAAGCAGACCTTATCGATGTTTGGTTTGATTCTGGCTCTATGCCTTACTCGCAGTGGCATTATCCATTCGAGAATAAGGAAAAAGTAGAAGATGAATGGCGTAAGGCAGATTTTATTGCTGAAGGTGTAGACCAGACACGAGGATGGTTCTATACGCTGCATGCGATCGCAACCATGATCTTTGATGATGTTGCTTATAAGAACGTTGTTTCTAACGGACTTGTACTGGACAAGAACGGGCAAAAAATGTCCAAGCGTCTTGGAAATGCAGCAGATCCATTTGAAACGCTGGCTGTTTATGGACCAGATGCTACGAGATGGTATATGATCTCCAACGCAAATCCATGGGACAACTTAAAATTTGATATTGAAGGAATTGGAGAAGTTCAGCGTAAGTTCTTCGGAACTTTATATAACACCTATTCGTTCTTTACACTGTACGCGAATATAGATGGTTTTACGTATGCTGAAGCAGATGTAGACCTTGACAAAAGACCTGAAATAGATCGCTGGATCCTTTCAGAACTGCATTCACTTATTGAAAAGGTGGACAGGTTCTATGCTGAATATGAGCCAACGAAAGCAACCCGTGCTATTTCAGAATTTGTTCAGGAGAACCTTAGTAACTGGTTTGTGCGTTTAAGCAGAAGACGTTTCTGGAAAGGTGATTACGAGCAGGATAAGATTTCCGCTTACCAGACATTATATACCTGTATGGAAACTGTGGCAAAGCTGGGAGCACCGGTAGCGCCTTTCTTTATGGACAGACTCTTCAGAGATCTGAATAATGCTACAGGGAAGGATACTTCAGAATCTATACATATTGCTGAGTTCCCAGTTTATCAACCAGAATTTGTTGATAAATCCCTGGAGCACAAAATGGAAAAAGCACAGACGATCTCTTCCTTAGTACTTTCACTACGGAAGAAGGAAATGATCAAAGTGCGTCAACCTTTGCAAAGGGTAATGATTCCGGTACTTGATGATGCACAAAAGCATGAAATCGAGGCGGTTGCAGACCTTATAAAGTCTGAGGTTAATGTGAAGGAGATCGAGCTTATAGACGATGCATCAGGACTTCTGGTTAAACAGGTAAAACCTAACTTTAGAGTTCTTGGTCCAAGATTTGGTAAGGATATTAGGCTGATTGTCAATGCGGTGAATAATTTTTCTGCAGAGGACATCGCAAAGATTGAGAGAGAAGGAGAGATCGAATTAAACATTAACGAAAAAATGGTTAATTTGTCACTCGCTGAGGTAGAAATAAGCTCTCAGGATATTGAAGGATGGTTAGTAGCCAGCAGTGGTAATCTAACTGTGGCACTGGATGTTAGTATCAGTGAGGAGTTGAAAAGGGAAGGTGTTGCCAGGGAACTGGTAAACAGGATCCAGAACCTCCGAAAAGATTCAGGCTTTGAAGTGACTGATACAATAGATGTAACCCTACAGAAGGACGGTATGATCGAGGATGCCGTGAATGATAATATAACCTATATTAAAACAGAAACATTAACTGCAAACCTCGAATTTGCAGAGGTGGTGGAGGAAGGTGCAGATGTAGAATTTGATGATGTCACCACTAAAATGTTCATTAAAAAACATTAAGCCATGTCTACAGATGTAAAAGAACGCTACAGCGATGCAGATCTAGCCGAGTTCAAGGCTTTGATCAAATCAAAGATCGAGAAAGCACAGGAGCAGTTGTCTAATTATCAGTCAGCCTATAAGAATGATGGAAATAATGGTACAGATGATACCTCCCCAACATTCAAAGCTTTTGAGGAAGGAAGTGAAACTATGAGCAAGGAAGCGAACTCTCAACTAGCTATTCGCCAGGAGAAGTTTATCCGTGATCTTAAAAATGCTCTTAACAGGATCGAAAATAAGACCTATGGTATTTGTAGAGTCACTGGAAAGTTGATCGCTAAAGAAAGATTGCTTTTAGTACCTCATGCAACCTTAAGCATTGAAGCAAAAAATTTACAACGCTAAACTGATCAAATTAACGTCCGGAGCATTTTTTGTTCCGGACGTTTTTATTTTTACTGAAGGAAGATGTTGAAGAAGTTTTGTTTGCTGTGGTTTTTCTGTTTCAGCATGTCACTACATGCCCAGCGTGACACCCGCGAGATCTTCAATGCTTCAGGAATTGAATCCATCAACATACTTACCAACGAGGTTTTCAAAATTACTATTACCGCTACCAATACAGACAGGATCAGGCTCATTACTCATTCTGAAGGTGAATACTTTAATCTGATTCTTGTTCAAACAAAAGTCGATAACGGTAATTTGAGCATAAAAACGAGCTATCCCCAAGAATTAACCGGAGGTTTTGATAAATTAAGTGCACATAAGGTCTTTTCTTTAGAGCTAGAACTGGAGATTCCAGAGAATCTTGAAATTTCTGTAGATTCTAATATAGCTTCTTTAATTACAACTGGATCCTTTAACCAGTTAACAGCGAACCTTAAAGATGGTTTTTGTGACTTAAGGGATTTTGCAGGAAATGCTACGATTAATACTTACGATGGTAATATTCGGGTGGAAACAGGTTCCGGTCTTGTTGATGCTGAAAGCAGGAATGGAAAGGTGGAGTTACCGAAATATTTACGAGGTAGAAACCCTATAAAACTTAAGTCTATAGACGGCAATATATTGGTGCTTAAAACTAAATAATATTAGTATTTTTGGTGCGTTTCAATTAAAAATAAACCATGTCGCTTAAAAAAGCCGGAATCATCATTTTCCTGATCTTATTAATAGATCAGATCTCCAAAATTTATATCAAAACACATTTTGCTCTAGGTGAAGAGATCGAGGTTTTCGACTGGTTTAGTATTCTTTTTGTTGAGAACGAAGGAATGGCGTGGGGAACCAAGATCCCTGGTGAATATGGCAAGCTAGCCCTCACTCTTTTCAGGCTGGCCGCTATAGTTGGTATTGGTTACTGGTTATGGGATGCAGTTAGAAAGAATGGCTCAAGAGTATTGATCGTTTCAATCGCGCTGATCTTTGCCGGAGCTTTTGGAAATATCATCGATTCTGTTTTCTACGGAATCATCTTTGACGATAGCTACGGCCATGTAGCAAGTTTTTTACCTGAAGCTGGTGGCTATAGTTCAATTTTCTACGGAAAGGTGGTAGACATGCTATATTTCCCTCTGTGGAAAGGTTATTTACCTGGTTGGGTTCCATTCTGGGGTGGAGAATACTTTACATTCTTTGAACCCGTATTTAATATAGCAGATTCAGCGATCAGCGTTGGTGTAGCTTTACTTTTAATATTCAATAAGAAAGCTTTTCCGAAGGAAGAAGAATAAAATCAGGCAGCAGTTTTATCGAAGATCTTTTCGAACTTTTTAAGTTCAATAGGTTTTATGAGATAATCTGTAACCATATTAAATGATTTCACTCTCTCCAAATCCCGAGGGTCTATCGAGGAGCTTACTACATAAAGAGTGATCTTTTTATTCAGGTTGTTCTTGATCTTCAGGAATTCATTTAAAAACTCCCAGCCATCCATTACAGGCATATTAAGATCCAGGAATATGATATCTGGTAGCAAATCTTCATGGGTAACAGAAGACATGGTTTTCTTGAAATAATCCAGTGCTTCCTTACCATTTTTATAGATTAGAAGATTCTCTGATAATTTTTTGATCTCTATGATCTTTTTAACCAAGTTCACGTATATCTTATCATCATCGATGATACACGCTAGTTCTACTTTCTGCCCCATTGTATAGATCTAGAATTTTATTTTAAACGTAGTTCCTATGTCTAGAGTACTACTTACAGATATGGCTCCCCCTAGAGCTTCCACCTGGTTTTTGGTAATGAATAAACCAATACCTTTTGCTTCCTGACTGGTATGATGAAAGGTTCGGTACATTCCAAACATTTTATCACCATACTCGTCGAGATCGATCCCCATTCCATTGTCACTTATCTCGAGAAATTCCTTTTCGTTCTCAATATATGTCTGGATAAAGATGACCGGTTTACGACCAGGTTGTTTGTATCTGATCGCATTCGTGATTAAATTTAATAAAATACTTTCAAGATACTCAGGTATATAGCTAATTTCTTTCAAATCCTGAAACTCAGCGACGATTTTTGCATTTTCCCGATTAATGAGTGATGATATCGATGCCAGAACGATCTCCAGAGCCTCTTCAAATTTAATTTTGACCCGTTTTTTCTTTAGCGAACTTTGAACACTAACGATATTGTTCAGTCTTGAAATCGCAGAATCCAGGTTGCCAGCCACATCATCAACATTGGCAAGTAGATCCAGTTTATCTCTATCTGTCTTGGCCTCTCGTAACAATTCCACAATAAGACTTAAATTGCTACTATGGGATCTTAAATGATGTGAAACGATGTGGGCAAAGTTGAAAAGTCGGGAATTTTGTGAAGCAATGATGTCCAACGAGTTCTGAAGATTCAGTTCATTGTTTTTGTTTTCGTCGATGTTCTGTAAAACTCCCCTTATTCCAATCACTTGCTGATCGTCATCATATACCGGTTTTCCTGTTAGTCGCACCCAGTATTCCCTATTCTGAAAGGAGATCATTTTCAATTCCAGTTTGAAAGGAATCCCGAAGTTCTCACACTTATCAAAGGCAGATTTCATTCTGTTATGATGTTCTTCAGCATAGAAGCTTTCCCGCTTTTCATAAGCAGGTTGAAAATCCCGGGGGCAATCGAGAATTTTCTTGGTTACATCATCCCAGTAAATATTCTTATTGATCGTGTCTACATACCAGCCTCCGGTAGAAGTCATTTCTGCAGTTTCGCGATAGTAGAAGAAATTTTCTTCGATCGTGTACTGGTCCCGCTTGGTCTGGTGTATATTTACAAATAGTAGTACCGCAGTTTCCCTGAAGGAGTTATCCTTGCTTTTTAGATTCTTGCATTCAAACCATCGATACTTTCCATTCCCAAGTTTCAACTTGATCTCAAATTTGAAAGTCTCATCATCAGCGATAAGTTTCTCAAAATGAATTCTGAAATCGTAGCGATAATCGGGATGTAGAATATGATTGATAAAAAATTCAAAACGATCTTCTTCGATCTTAGGATCACCTACAAGATTGCTGAAATGATCTGACCAGCTAATCTCCTTGGAAAAGAGATTGATCTTCCAATAGGCGATATCGAAATCCTGAAGTATGCTGTTTAACTGAAGGTCGCTAAGCATTAGGGTCTTTTGGCAATGTTAAATGTACATTTTTAAGCTAGTTGTAGCAAAAATTATTTTTTCCTGAAATCGTAGATTCTGTTGGGAGTAACGCAATAGTCCAGTGGAATGTCACTTGTATATACATCACTGATCTCATCTACTGGTCCATAGAAAGAAACACCAATTTTAATGATGTCTTTCTTGCAGCGGCTTAAAAAGCGATCGTAAAAACCCTTCCCATATCCAACTCGGTGTCCGCTTTTATCTAATGCCAGAAGAGGAATAAAGACAGCGTCCAGCTGTCGTGCAGCAATCTGGATGCCGTCTACCGGTTCAGGAATATTCCATTGATTCTTAACGATCCTGGTTTGATCTGTTAGTAAGTAATTGATCATTTCACCAGTTTCAAAATCAGATTTGGGAACAATGATCTCTTTGTCTTTTCCCTGTAATACATGTAGCAAATATTCTGTATTTACTTCCTTTTGTTCAGCAATACTTAGGAAAATATGAAAGTATCGTGCATCCCACACGCTTAGTTCAAGACATTTATTCGCGATATCTATGCTCATGCTCTCGATATCTTCCTGAGCAAGCTGACTGCGTAAAAGCTTAAATTTCTTCCTGATCTCAGACTTCTTCATCGAAAAGTGCTTTTGATTGCATGGAAATGTGAAAGATGGCATCACCCTGATATACGATCGGGGATTCATTGATATTAATCACATAACCCTCGCTACTGCTCTTGATCTTATGACTAAATTTACCATAGGGATCGGTAATTGTAGCGATATATTCACCCTTTTCAACATGTTTGCCACAGGGAATCTTGACATGTAGAAGACCACTGTACTTTGCCCGTAACCAGGAACTATTCTCGATAAGAACAGTGTCTCTTTTTACTTCTGGATATTCAAATTTATCATTCAGCATTTCCAGATGACTAAGAATACGCATAGCGCCGTCTACACCCACTTTTGCTACATCTTTATTGGAGTCCAGGGATTTTCCACCTTCGAACAGCAAAACGGGAATTCCTAATTTTGAACAGGTTTCCCGGTAGGATTTTGTGATCGTTTTGGAATGTATGGTAAAAGGAGCGTTGAAGATCTTCGCATATTTAATACTTTGTTCATCGCCTTTTTTAACTCGTATTTGTGGAGCATTGAACCTGGCAGCACCTCCGGTATGGAAGTCCAGGCAAAAATCTGCTATTGGTAGTATTTTCTTTACGAATTGATAAGCGAATCTACTGGCCAGCGACCCATTTTTTGTTCCGGGGAACACACGATTAAGATCACGTCCATCAGGAAATTCACGAGCCATGTTTAAAAATCCGAAGATGTTCACGATAGGGATACAAATCACGGTACCCACTTTAGGTTTGTTGACACCCTTCGAAATGATCTGCCTTACGATCTCAACTCCATTGATCTCGTCGCCATGAATTCCTGCTGTTAGAAGAACAACTGGACCAGGTCTTTTGGAACGCTCAATAATGACCGGCACCTCCACAGATGTGGTAGTGTATAGCTTGGCCATATTAAAATTTATGGTCGCTCTTTTACCCGGCAGTACTTTTTCTCCCAGGATCTCAAGAACATTGTTCTTGTCTATTCGCGGCATATGTTAGACGTTTCGTTCAATATATCTAATGATCGTTTTGGCAATATCCTTTCCGGTTGCTGCTTCAATCCCTTCCAGACCAGGAGAGCTGTTTACTTCAAGTATAAGAGGACCACGACTACTTTGCAGCATATCCACACCGGCCACACCAAGAGCCATTGCTTTCGCTGCCTTGATAGCTGCATTTTCCTCTTCATCTGTTAGCTGAATGATGGATGCTGAACCTCCACGGTGAAGATTCGATCTAAACTCACCTTCTTTACCCTGTCTTTTCATCGCACCTACAACCTGTCCATCTACCACAAAAGCCCGAATATCTGCTCCACCAGCTTCCTTGATGAATTCCTGCACGATTACTCTTGCCTGTAGCCCGTTGAAGGCTTCAATGACAGATTCTGCGGCATTTTGAGTTTCAGCCAGTACGACTCCTAATCCCTGAGTACCTTCTAGCAATTTAATGATCACCGGGGCACCACCAACATGATCCAGAATTTCAGTCACATCTTTCGAATAGTTGGTAAAAACAGTTTTAGGTAAACCAAGTCTTGCTCTCGATAATATCTGTAAACTTCTTAATTTGTCCCTGCTTCTTACCAGCGCCTGTGATTCGGTCGTGGTAAATGTTCCCATCATTTCGAATTGTCTTACTACAGCAGTACCGTAAAAAGTTACCGAAGCTCCAATTCTTGGGATTACCGCATCAGTATCATCCAGGAAATGGTTTTTGTAGTAGATACTTGGTTTCTTCTTTTCAATAACCAGGTCACACTTTGTAGGATCGATCACTTCTACTTCGTGGTTGCGCTTTTTAGCGGCTTCTACCAGTCGGCTTGTAGAATAGAGTCGGGGATTTCTGGATAATATTCTAATCTTCATATTACTTCAGGTTAAAAGAGACATCGATAAGCTCGGTGTCTACAATAAATTTTTTGGTTAAAAACTTTCTTCCAATTAATACCGGATATCGCATTTCCTGTCTGTCTGAAAGCGATAGGGATATTTTAAATACTTTTCCGAAGAGCCTGATATTGGTGCGTACCAGATATCGTTTCTGGATGATCCCGTTACTACTTCTTACAAATACAATGTCGTAATCCTTAAAAATAAAAGCTTTGCCATTATATAAAGGATGTTCAGCATCCAGAAAGGTACAATGCAGTTCATCATCAACTTCTTTGATATTCTCGCAATGTATCGAGGAGCTATAGGCTCCCGTATCAATTTTAATGGCGATGTCGTTGAGGTGTAAAGCAGGAAAATCTGCCTTGTCAAATCTTCCGATCACAATCTTCTCCATAATGCAATATACTAAAATGCCCTAAGTCTGGGAGCTGTGCAAAGTAAACGAAAGATTATACAATATTTTGATACGTAGGGTGATATTCTTAAAATTTACTTCGGAAGCCAAAAAAGGTTTAGTGAGCTTATTTTAATGTTTATTTTTGAGGTAATGGAAAAGCCAGCTCTGGACGTACAATTAAAAACTTTACCCAATAGCCCGGGTGTTTATCAGTATTTCGATAAGAATGGAAAGATCCTTTATGTAGGGAAAGCCAAGAATTTGAAGAAACGGGTGACTTCTTATTTCACCAAGAGACATGATAGCCATCGAATTGGAGTCATGGTCAAGAAGATCCATGAAATAAAACATATCGTAGTTGCTTCAGAAACCGATGCATTGCTCCTGGAAAATAATTTGATCAAGAAACATCAGCCCAGGTTCAATGTAATGCTAAAGGATGATAAGACGTACCCGTGGATATGCATTAAAAATGAGCGGTTTCCACGTGTTTTTCCTACCAGAAAACTGGTTCGTGATGGCAGCGAATATTATGGACCATTTACAAGCTTTAAAACCGTAAATACACTACTCGATCTAATCAAAGGATTATACAAGTTAAGAACCTGTAATTATGATCTTTCCGAAGATAAGATTCAGAATGATAAATACAAGGTCTGCTTAGAATACCATCTTGGTAATTGTGAAGGACCCTGTGAAGCATTACAACCTGAAGAAGAATATAATCGCAATATTGAAGCTATTCGCCAGATCGTAAAAGGTAATTTCAAGGATTCCCTTCAGCGTTTTCGAAATCAAATGAAAGAGCATGCTGAGAATATGGAATTTGAAGATGCTCAGCGAATCAAGATCAAGATCGATGTGCTGGAGAATTATCAATCCAAGTCTACAGTAGTGAATCCACGTATTAATAATGTAGATGTTTTTTCCGTAGTAAGTGATGAAGGTTACGGCTATGTAAATTTTCTCCAGTTATCTCACGGCGCGATCATACGCTCTCATACCATCGAGATGAAAAAGAAGCTGGATGAAAGCGACCTGGAATTGCTGGAACTGGCCATTGTGGAGATCAGGCAGCGTTTCAGCTCAAAATCTACTGAGATCTATGTGCCTTTCAAAGTAGATGTGGGTGAAGACCTTAAGATCACGGTTCCAAAACTTGGTGATAAAAAGAAGATCGTAGAGTTGTCCCAGCGAAATGCCAAGTATTTCAGGCAGGAACGGTTTAAGCAAATGAAGATCATAGATCCAGACCGTCATGTGAACCGTATTATGGCGCAAATGAAGGAAGATCTTAGACTTAGCGAAGAACCGCGGCATATCGAGTGTTTTGATAACTCAAATATCCAGGGAACCAATCCGGTTGCCGCCTGCGTGGTTTTCAAGGATGGAAAACCAAGCAAAAAGGATTATCGAAAATTTAATATTAAAACCGTAGAGGGCCCAGACGATTTTGCTTCTATGGAAGAAGTAGTCTTCAGGCGTTATCGAAGATTGCTAAATGAAGATGAGCCGCTTCCACAATTAATTATCGTTGATGGTGGAAAAGGGCAACTTTCCAGCGGTGTAAAGGCACTGGATACCTTAGGTCTCCGCGGAAAGATCGCCATCATAGGGATTGCAAAACGACTGGAAGAGATCTACTATCCAGGTGATTCCATACCTTTATATCTGGACAAAAAATCTGAATCTCTAAAGATCATTCAGCAGCTTCGAAATGAGGCGCATCGCTTCGGAATTACATTTCACCGGAATAAAAGAAGTAAAACCGCGTTAAATACCGAACTTGAGTCCATTGCCGGAATAGGAGAAAAAACAGTCATTGATTTACTGAAGAATTTCAGGTCTTTAAAAAGAGTGAAGGAAGCAAGCGAAAAGGAACTTGCTGAAGTGATTGGAGCTGCAAGAGCAACCATCGTCTATCAATTTTATCATAAAGAGAATGCGTAAATATCTTTTCATCCTTAGTCTTATCATTTCCTTTGGAGCAAAATGCCAGGAAGAGGATAGGCCAAAGGTTGGACTGGTATTAAGCGGGGGCGGTGCCAAAGGTCTTGCTCATATTGGTGTGCTAAAAACCCTTGAAGAGCAGGGCGTCAAGATCGATTATATTGGAGGCACCAGTATGGGAGCAATCATTGGCGGACTCTACGCTTCCGGCTATTCTGCCAGTGAACTTGATTCTATTTTCAGAACTACACAATTTGATATCCTTATTCAGGATAACCTGCCAAGGCGGGCGAAAACTTTCTACGAAAAGGAGGATTCAGAAAAATATGCGATCACACTTCCTTTTGACAACTTTGATATTTCATTTCCCAGCGGACTTTTTAAGGGTCAGAATATTTACAATTTACTATCAAGACTTACCATTCATGTAAGTGATGTAGAAGATTTTAGCGAATTACCCATTCCGTTTTTCTGTATTGCAGCCAATGTGGAAACCGGCGACGAAGTAATTCTGGATAGTGGATCATTGGCTAAGGCGATTTCAGCCAGTGGCGCGATTCCAACTCTTCTCAGTCCCATAAAAATTGATGGACAGTTATTAACAGACGGTGGGGTTGCTAATAACTACCCAATCGAAGAATTAAGGCGTCGTGGAGCTGAGGTCATTATTGGGGTTGATGTGCAGGATAGCCTTGTTAAGAGAGATAAATTAAGGAGTGTCTTTGAAATTATGAGCCAGATCTCAAATTTTCGTACGATCAATGACATGAAGGAGAAAGCTCCAAAAACAGATATTTACATTAAGCCGAATGTAAATTCTTTCTCGGTCATGGCTTTTGACAAAGGACAGGCGATCATAGATTCTGGAGCGGTGGCCGCAAACAATATGCTAGAGGAACTTAAGGTGCTGGGTAATCCTGATGATAGCTTATTAATTCGTAAGCCGGTTCCAAAGATCGATAGTTTTAATATTAGTGCACTTTCAGTAGAAGGAAATAATACCTACCCACGAGCTTATGTGCAGGGTAAATTAAAGCTTGACTACGAAGAAACATACAATTTCGATGATCTGAATATTGGGATTAACAACCTTTCTGCAACCGGTAACTTTGAGCGCATCAATTACCAGCTAATTCCAGAAGATGAAAATGGCAATTATGCACTTGCCATGCAAATTGAGGAAAGTGAAAACAAAATGCTGTTACGACTGGGATTGCATTATGATGAGCTTTATAAAAGTGGTGCGCTGGTGAATCTTACCCGCAAGAGTTTACTTTTTACCAATGATGTTGCTTCTTTGGATCTTATCGTGGGGGATAACCTGCGTTACAATTTTAACTATTACCTGGATAAGGGTTTTTACTGGAGCTTCGGAATAAATTCTCGCTATAACACTTTTGACAAAGGCTTGCTCTTAAATGGCATCAGGGATCCTGAGGGTATTAGTGAATTTCAGGATATTAGAGAGCTGGAAGTTACGGTGAGAGATTTCACCAATCAGATCTATGTGGAATCACTTTTTCAGCAGGTATTTTCCATAGGTGTTGGGCTGGAACACAAGTATTTGAAGTATAGCAGTAATACGTTTAACGATGCGATCAATCAAAGTCAGGAACTGGTCCTGGCAAATGACCACTATGCCGGCGGCTTTGGATACGTGAAATTCGATTCTTACGATAATAAATACTTCCCCACCAAAGGAGTTCGTTTTGATGGAGACTTTCATATTTACCTGTATTCTTCAGATTATAATAATGATTTTTCGGAGTTCTCGATCGCAAAGGGAAGTTTGGGTTACGCTATCCAGCCTTTTCCCAAATTCACTACGCGAATAAGTACAGGAACTGGTTTTAAGATAGGAAATGATGAAAGCCAGGTACTGGATTTCTTTCTGGGTGGTTACGGGAATGATTTTATCAATAATTTCAAACCTTTCCTGGGTTATGATTTCTTAAGCCTTTCCGCAGATAGTTATATAAAAGCGCAACTGGAGTTTGACTATGAGCTTTTCAGAAAGAACCATATTATCGCCAGCGCCAATATTGCCAATGTTGAAGATGACCTGTACACGACTGGAAACTGGCTAAGCATGCCCGATTATAATGGCTACGGAATTGGTTACGGAATCGAAACTTTTATGGGGCCACTGGAAGCAAAATATTCCTATTCACCCGAGACTAAAGAAAGTTACTGGTTCTTTAGCCTGGGATTCTGGTTTTAGCCGTTAATGGTCTGTAATCATTTTATCATTCTCGTGCCCGGTTTTTACACTAGATTTAAGATTAGTTCGGTAAATTTTCTTGATATTTGTGTAAATCGAAATAAATACTGGAAATAATAACAATCCTTCAATAAATGAATTCATTTTTGATCGATTTTAAAATATAATCACATGCCTTTTTATCATAAACTCGGCAAGATCCCACACAAGCGCCATACGATTTTCAGAAAACCTGATGGAAGCCTTTATTATGAGCAACTTTTTGGAACGATTGGTTTTGACGGAATGTCTTCCAATCTGTATCATGAACATCGCCCGACTCAGGTGAAGGAAATCAAAGGAAGTTACGATGTACGACCGAAGGTTGCGATTGAAAATAACCTGAAATCATACCGTTTAAAAGGTTTCCAGATAACTCCGCATCCGGATTATTTACAGAGTAGAAAAGCAGTTTTGACCAATGTAGATTGTGATATTATTCTCGCTTCCCCTCAAGGTTCTACGGAAGATTATTTCTACAAAAACTCTGATGCAGATGAATTGATTTTCGTGCACAAAGGATCTGGTAAACTTAGAACTCATCTTGGAAACATAGATTTTAAATACGGAGATTATTTACTGATCCCAAGAGGTACGATCTACAAGATGGATTTTGATGATGAGAACAACAGGCTATTTATCGTAGAATCCCGCAGACCGATCTATACTCCAAAACGATACAGAAACTGGTTTGGACAACTTCTGGAACATTCTCCATTTTGCGAAAGAGATTTGCGCCAGCCGCATGAACTGGAAACCAATGATGAAAAAGGAGATTTCCTAATTAAAATTAAAAAGCAGGGAGAAATTTTCGATATGGTCTACGCGACACATCCATTTGATGTGGTAGGCTATGACGGTTACAACTATCCTTATGCATTTTCAATTCATGATTTTGAACCTATTACAGGAAGGATACATCAACCGCCACCGGTACATCAAACCTTCGAGACAGACGCTTTTGTAGTTTGCAGTTTTTGTCCGCGTAAATACGATTATCACCCAGAAAGTATTCCTGCGCCTTACAGTCACAGTAATATAGATAGTGATGAGGTGCTCTATTATGTAGATGGTGATTTTATGAGTAGAAACGATATCGAAGCAGGTCATATATCCTTGCACCCGGCGGGGATCCCTCACGGGCCGCACCCGGGAGCAGTCGAAAGAAGTATCGGCCAGGTAGAAACTGAAGAGCTGGCTGTAATGGTAGATACCTTCAAGCCGTTAAAACTTACTGAAGAAGCGATGAAAATTGCCGATGAGACCTACTACAGGTCCTGGTTAGATGGAGAGCATTAAAAGATGAAAGAAGATTTATCAGCACAGGATAGAGCGATGTGGTAATACTTTGAAATTCGATTTCAAATTTATAACATATTTACATCCTTTAAAATAAAAACCAATGTCAACAGATAGCACATCATTAAATTTAGAAAAAGTAGTTCCTGAAGCGGAAGATTTTCTGCCAATCCTGGGAACAGACTTTGTAGAATTATACGTGGGGAATGCCAAGCAGGCGGCCTATTATTATCAGCACGCTTGGGGTTTCCAGCCAATCGCTTATTCGGGTTTGGAAACTGGTCGTAAAGACAGCGTTTCTTACGTAATGCAACAGGGGAAAATTAGAATTGTTCTTACTTCACCATTGCAGCCGGAAGGTGATATCAATGCGCATATAGACAAGCATGGTGACGGAGTAAAGTTCGTGGCACTATGGGTGGACGATGCGAGAAAGAGCTATGAAGAAACTACAAAAAGAGGGGCAAAATCTTATGTAGAGCCATATGTAATGGAAGATGAAAACGGGAAAGCCGTGATCTCAGGAATCCATACTTATGGAGAAACCATTCACCTTTTTGTAGAACGTAAGGATTATACCGGACCATTTTTACCAGGGTACAGAATTTATAATACCAAAACTCAGGTGCCAGATACAGGTTTACAATTTATCGACCATATGGTTGGAAATGTAGGATGGAACGAAATGGACAAATGGGTGGAATTCTACGGAAAAGTAATGGGCTTTGCCCAGTTGGTATCTTTTGATGATAAAGATATCTCGACCGACTATACCGCGCTTATGAGTAAGGTAATGAGCAATGGGAACGGTAGAATTAAATTTCCTATTAATGAGCCTGCGGAAGGAAAAAAGAAATCACAAATCGAAGAATATATCGATTTTTATAATGGAGCCGGAGTCCAGCATATCGCTTTAGCTACAGATAACATTATCGAAACAGTTACAGCATTAAGAGATAGAGGTGTGGAATTCTTATATGTTCCGGAAACTTACTATGATGATCTACTCGATCGTGTTGGTGAGATCGATGAGGATCTGGAGCCGTTAAGAGAACTTGGAGTACTGGTAGATCGCGATGATGAGGGGTATTTGTTACAGATCTTTACAAAACCAGTTCTGGACAGACCCACTATGTTCTTCGAGATCATCCAGAGAAAAGGTGCTCAATCCTTCGGAAAAGGAAACTTTAAAGCTTTGTTCGAAGCAATTGAAAGAGAACAGGATTTGCGAGGTACATTAAATTAAGATTAAATATCTGCTAAAATTTAAGTGGAAAAATGAAATAAATGACAATCTGGTAAACGTTTAGTTAAAGTTTATTTAAGAGTTGTGGGTAAGGGAGAAATATGAGACTTTTGCACCGCATTTCTGGAGTGGTTACCAGAATTGAATTTTTTTTCATAATTTAAGTTTTAGTTGGTTAATAAGACAAAATTCCCCATCATTAATTTGATGGGGTTTTTTTGTTTTGATACTTTTGGAATAGTAATTGTAATCCACCATACGCCTGAAAATTCTGTTACTTAGACAATTAAACCTATGAGAAATTATATTACAATTACCTTTCTTTTTTTTGTGTTTACCACTGGAAGTATGTTGTCACAAGAGGCATATGGCGAAGGAGAGTGGTTTAAATTCAGAATACATTACGGTTTATTTAATGCGAGTTATGCGACGCTGGAGGTAAATGAAACTAAATTTCAGAATAAACCTGTCTATCATATAAAAGGACGAGGTAGATCTACAGGATTATTAGGTTTATTCTTTAAAGTGGATGATGATTACCAAACCTATATCGATAAGCGAACCGGAAAACCTTATCGCTTTATTCGCGACATTAATGAAGGCGGTTATACGAAGGACCTGGTGATCGACTTTGATCATGATGACAAGAAAGCCCATGTTCTAAATAGAGAGAACAATCAGAAAAAATCATATTCTGTACCTCATAATGTACACGATATGTTATCATCATTTTACTATATTCGCAACCAAATTAAAAACGACGAGTTAGAGCCAGGTGATGAGATGCGTTTAAACATGTTCATCGATGACGAAAACCTCGATTTTAAGCTTGTTTTCCTGGGGCGTGATACGATTAAAACCAAGTTTGGTAAAGTTGCAACCCTCAAATTCAGACCTTATGTACTGGCCGGTAGAGTATTTAAGGAGAAAGAAAGTCTTACTTTCTGGATTAGTGATGATAAGAACAAAATTCCGGTGAAAATTGAAGCAAATCTGGCCGTAGGGTCTTTGGATGCCGATCTTGAAGCTTACAAAGGTCTAAAGCATCAATTTAGTATACAAGTGGATTAATATGGAGATAAAACCCGAAATCGCGGAACGAATTGGAAAGCTTGAAGAAAAGTTCAAAAATTCGGGACAGGATATGGGGTCTTATCTGGATGGTCTCTTATATGACCGCTATCTTTCCTACTGGGATTATATTAGTGTAGATACATTATTAAGTTTACAGAAGACCAATACGCACTTTCCAGATGAGATGATCTTTATCACTTATCATCAAATCACTGAACTATATTTTAAGCTCATCATTCATGAGCAAAAACAGATCATAGAAACTACAACACTCACATCTGCCTATTTCGTTGAAAAGCTGAATAGGATGAACAGGTATTTTAGAATTCTTATCGATTCTTTCGATGTAATGATCAAAGGAATGGAAAGGGAACAGTTTCTGAAATTCAGAATGGCATTACTGCCTGCCAGTGGATTCCAGTCGGCTCAGTTCAGGATGATCGAACTATATTCAACTCCTTTAGAAAATCTTGTCGATTTTAATTTGAGAGATGAATTTACGGTAGAAAACTCTTCCGAAGAACTTTTTGAGAATATCTATTGGAAAAAAGGAGGGATAGATCTGGAAACCGGCGAGAAAACTCTTACGCTTAAGCAATTTGAAAAAAGATATACTCCGCGATTTCTAAGAATCGCGAAGGATGTATACGGAACCACCATATACCAGCGTTACCAGGCTATGCATGAAGATGATCGTCAAAATGAAGATCTTCAACAGGCACTGCGAAACTTTGATGTTAATGTAAATATCAACTGGTTGCTTATGCATATGGGTGCTGCTTACCGATATTTGAGCAAGAAAGACGAAACTATAAAAGCGACAGGTGGAACAAACTGGAAAAAATTCCTGCCGCCAAGTTTTCAAAGAGTTTCTTTCTTTCCCGATTTATGGAGTCAGGAAGAACTGAACGACTGGGGGAAGCAATGGGTGAACCATACATTTAATACTGAAAAACAAAAAGCATAAAAACTTGAAGAAATTAGGCTTATTAGTAATGCTAATGCTGGCAATGACTGCCTGCAATGACGATGAGAAAGAACAGGCCGTTAACGAGGTCGAGACCAAAAAGATTCCTGCGCTCGAGAAACAGTATGGTTTTGTACTGAATGACTTTGAGGTAATAAGGGATACGATAAGGTCTGGTGATAGTTTTGGTTACATCATGGATCAAAATGGCGTGGGTCATGGAAAGGTCTTTGAAGTTGCTGAAAAAGTAAAAGATACCTTTAACCCCGCGAGGATCACTGCCGGTAAAAAGTATATGATCCTCAAAGCAAAAGATTCGGCTAAAACTCCGCAATATTTCATTTACGAAAATGATAAGATCAACTATACGGTAGTATCTATTGGGGATAGTATTTATGCTGAAAAGAAGAAAAGACCCGTTACAGTCAAGCAAAGAGAAGTAAGCGGAGTGATCACTTCTTCCCTTTCAGAAGCGATGCAGGCTCAGGGCTTGAGTAATCTTCTGGTTTACGAACTTTCAAATATTTATCAATGGAGTATTGATTTCTTTAAACTTCAGAAGGGAGATCAGTTCAAAATGGTTTACCAGGAGAAATATATTGACGATACTATTTTCGCCGGGATTGAAAAGGTAGATGCGGCAGTTTTCAAACATTCAGACAGACCATACTACGCCTTTAGTTATATGACCGACAGTATTTCTGGTCAGCCTAGTTTTTATGATGAAGAAGCAAAAGCATTACAAAGCTTTTTCCTGAAAGCTCCGCTCAATTATTCCAGGATCTCTTCAAGGTTTACGAAGAGACGTTTTCACCCTGTTCAGAAAAGATGGAAAGCTCACCTGGGAACAGATTATGCTGCACCACATGGCACGCCGATCGTAAGTACAGCTAATGGAACGGTGATCGCTTCAGGCTATACTTCCGGAAACGGGAATTATGTGAAGGTGAGACATAATGGAAAATATACGACACAATATCTTCACATGAGTAAGCGTGCAGTTAGAAATGGACAAAGTGTAAAGCAGGGCGATGTGATAGGTTATGTTGGAAGTACAGGACTTGCAACCGGGCCACATGTATGTTATCGATTCTGGGTGAACGGTAAACAGGTGGATCCATTTCGCCAGAACTTACCCTCAGCCGAGCATATTACAGACAATCTAAAAGACGATTATTTCAATCATATTGAATCGATTCGGGCAGAACTGGATCAAATTCCCTATAAAAGTATCTAGATGAAAAATATAAATCCAACCACTACCAAAGCCTGGAAGGAATTAGAAGATCATTATAAAGAGATCCAGGTTGAACATATGAAGAATATGTTCAATAATGATGAAGATAGAGCTGAGAAATTCACCATTAAATGGGAGGATTTTTATGTTGATTACAGTAAGAACCGGATGAATGAAACTACCGGGAAATTACTGATTAAGCTTGCTGCTGAATGTGGTTTGAGGGAAGCAATGGATGCATATTTCCAGGGTGATGCTATCAACCAGACAGAAGGAAGACCGGTTTTACATACTGCTTTACGAGCTTCAAAAACCGCAAATGTCCAGGTGCATGGCGAAAATGTAATTCCTGAAGTGCAGGAAGTAAAAGAAAAGATCAGAACTTTTACTGATGAGGTAATCGAAGGAAAACGTAAAGGTTTTACCGGGAAGAAATTTACCGATATCGTAAATATAGGAATTGGAGGATCCGATCTTGGACCGGTGATGGTTGCCGATAGCCTGAAATTCTATCAGAATCATCTGAAATTACATTTTATATCTAATGTAGATGGGGATCATGTACATGATACCATTCAGGATCTAAATCCAGAAACAACCCTTTTCGTGATAGTTTCCAAAACTTTCACAACCATGGAAACTATAAGCAATGCCACTACTGTAAGAGAATGGTTTCTTAAAAAAGCTCCTGAAAAGGAAGTATCCAAACATTTTGTAGCGGTTTCTACCAATCTAAATAAAGTAGAAAGCTTCGGAATCGATCCTGATAATATTTTCCCGATGTGGGATTGGGTTGGAGGTAGATTCTCCTTGTGGAGCGCTGTAGGTCTTTCAGTAGCACTTGGAATTGGATACAACAATTTTGAATCTCTTCTGGAGGGTGCCCGCAAGATGGATGATCACTTCAGAAATACAGATTTCGAAAAGAATATTCCGGTTCAGCTGGCACTAATAAGTATTTGGTATAATAATTTCTTCGGTGCTGAAAGTGAAGCGGTGATCCCTTATTCTCAATACCTGGATAAATTTCCATCGTACCTGCAACAGGCGATCATGGAGAGTAATGGGAAAAGCGTGGACCGCAATGGCGAGAAGGTGAATTACCAGACGGGAACGATCATCTGGGGAGAACCAGGAACGAATTCACAACATGCGTTTTTCCAGTTGATCCACCAGGGAACCAAGCTTATTCCTGCAGATTTTATTGGCTTTAAAGAAAGTTTGTTTGGAGATCAGGCGCATCACGATAAATTGATGGCGAACTATTTTGCTCAAACTGAAGCTCTTCTTAATGGTAAAACTGAGGAAGTAGTGGAAGAGGAGTTACGCTCTATGAGATTTAGTCAGGAAGAAATAGACAGGATCAAATCATTTAAAGTATTTGAAGGTAATAATCCAACGAATACCTTAATGATTCAAAAATTAACTCCGGAAAGTCTGGGTAAACTTATCGCTATGTATGAACATAAGATATTTGTACAGGGCGTTATCTGGAATATTTTCAGTTATGACCAGTGGGGAGTTGAATTAGGAAAACAACTGGCGAACAAAATCCTCTCAGACTTTGAAACTAAGAATTCTGAAGGTCACGATTCCTCAACACAAAATCTGCTGAAGTTTTATATGAATTAAAATTTCAATTAATTACAAATATTAGGAAAGCCTGAAGTCTGGAACTTCAGGCTTTTTTTATTTATGCAAGCTCAAATCAATTTCGAAGATACATATTTGAACCGGCTGGAATGATGCAGATATCTCATTTTTAGAGAAGAGATTGGAAAATTATCTATTTCTAATTTGACAATTTTCGAATGATTTTACCCTTCAAAATTCATTTTAACTAAATATCCTGTGCATATTATTGCCCAGTTTAACGTCTTTAACAATGTCAAGACTAATTTTGAATCATTCCAATTAACATAATATTTTGTTTTCCTCTAATTAGCAGTATATTGCGGCGAAATTTGTTGAAATGTTAAACTTAGGTACGTTAAATATTTTAACATTGAGATAATGTTAGAGAAGAACAATTAGTTTTCTTTTGCATCGAATTTTAAACAAACTCAAACACACAAAAAAATGAGGAAATTATTACTCTTAGCGATGTTCTTAACATCTGCTACGATTTTTGCTCAAGGAACTGTTACCGGTGTGGTAATGGATTCCCAAACATCAGGTCCACTTCCTGGAGCTAATGTAATGGTAGTTGGTACTAACAATGGTACAATGACAGATTTCGACGGAAACTTCACTTTGAAGGTTGCAGAATCTGAAGGTACTATTAAAATTACCTTCGTAGGTTACACTTCTAAGGAAGTAAAATTCAATGTTACTGGCGACACTCAGGATCTAGGACAAATCGTTCTGGGTGCAGATGATAACGCATTGGATGAGATCGTTGTAACAAGTTTCTCACTTGCTATCGACAGAAAAACACCAGTAGCTGTTTCAACTATTAGTGCTGCAGAGATCGAAACCAAGATTGGTAACCAGGAATTTCCTGAAGTGCTAAAATCTACTCCTGGAGTATATGCTAACAAAGCCGGTGGTGGTTTTGGTGATGCAGAGCTTCGTATGAGAGGTTTTGAAGGTGAAAACATCGCAGTAATGATTAATGGTGTTCCTGTAAACGACATGGAAAATGGTCGTGTATACTGGAGTAACTGGGCAGGTCTTTCTGATGTAACCAGAACTATGCAAACTCAAAGAGGTTTAGGTGCTGCTAAAGTTGCTGTTCCATCTATCGCTGGTACGGTAAACGTTGTAACTAAAACTACAGATGCTGAAAAAGGTGGTAGCATCTACGCTGCAACTGGTAATGATGGCTACACTAAGTTTGGTGCTACTGTATCTACAGGGAAGTCTGAAAATGGACTTGCTGCAACAGTATCTGCTTCGAGAACAGTTGGAGATGGTTATGTAGATGGTACTGAATTTATTGGGTATAACTACTTCGTAAACATCGCAAAAGAATTTGGTGAAGATCATGAACTTTCTTTCACTGCTTTTGGTGCACCACAAAGACACGGTCAGCGTCAAAACAGATACACTATCGAAACTTACAGAGAGAGCGAAAGAGGTATCAAATTTAACGGAGACTGGGGTTACTTAAACGGTCAGGTTACTCAAATCGAGGATAACTTCTACCACAAACCACAAATGTCTTTAAACCACTATTGGGATATTAACGAGAATACTGAATTATCTACTGCACTTTACGCTTCCTTTGGAACAGGTGGAGGTGGTGGATGGGCCGGAACAAACAAGTTTGGTCTTGATTCTAAATACAGAGATGGTTACCTACAACCGGTAAATCTTGATCTAATCGTAGATGAGAACATTGAAAGAGGAGCTGATGGTTCTGAAACTATTTTAAGAGCTTCTAGAAACGACCACAACTGGTACGGTGCACTTTCTACTTTATCTACAGATATTACAGATGATATCGAACTTCTTGCAGGTATCGATTTAAGATACTACAAAGGAGAGCACTTCCAGGAAGTTACAGATCTTCTAGGTGGACAGTACTATTTTGACGATTCTAACGTAAACAATCCTGTAAACCTTGCAAAGGTTGGAGACAAGATTAGCTACAACAATGACGGTATCGTTCTTTGGGAAGGTGGATTCCTTCAGGGAGAATATTCAAAAGATGATTTAGATATCTTCGTTTCTCTTGCAGCTTCGAACACATCTTACAAGCGTGTTGATTACTTCAACAACCTTGATTCAGATCCTAACCAGGAATCTGATTACGCACACTTCTTTGGATACCAGATCAAAGGTGGAGCGAACTACAACTTCACTAGAACTAGTGGTGTATTCGCAAACATTGGGTACTTTGAAAGAGCACCATTCTTTGATGCTGTATTCCTAAACTTTGTAAACGACCTTAACCCAGACGCTGAAAATCAAAAGATCTTTAGTACTGAACTTGGATATACTTACAGAAGCTCTGTATTGAGAGCTAACGTAAACGTTTACAGAACTAACTGGAGAGACAGATCTTTGATCTACTCTTATAACAATCCTGATGGTTCTCTTGGTGTTGCAAACATTTTGGGTGTAAATGCAATTCACCAGGGTCTTGAACTTGATTTCGAATACCGTCCTTTCGAGGAACTTTCTATCACAGGTTTTGCTTCTTTCGGTGACTACAGATGGGAAAGTGATGTAACAGGAGTACAAATCTTTGACGAAGAGCAGAATCTTATTGATGAGATCAACCTTTTCATAGAGGATACTAAAGTAGGTGGTACGCCACAAACTACTGCTGGTCTTGGAGTAGACTATGAGTTCCTAACAGATATGAGATTAAGAGCTAACTATAACTACTTCGGTGATTTCTGGTCAGATTTTGATCCGGTAAGCCGTACGAATCCTGATGCTGGTGAGACCTGGAAACTTCCAGATTTTGGAACACTTGATGTAGGTCTTTCTTACGATTTCTCTGTAGCTGGATTTGATGCTGCTTTGAATGCGAACGTTTACAACATTACAGATACAGAATATATTGCTAACGCACAGAATGGTCTTCAGAACAACGCACGTACTGCACTTGTATGGTACGGTTTCGGAAGAACTTACACTGTAGGAGCTAAACTTAACTTCTAAACACAACACGATGAAAAAGACATTTTATGTACTAATGGCTTTTGTAGGTCTGGCTTTAACTAGCTGTGAGCCAATGGAAGACATTCATGACGAGATCGACAACGATCTGGATAGCCAGCTTGCTGTTGCTGAAAGAGATTATGTACTTACTGAGGATGATTATGAAGAACTTGGACAGAACTTTCCAAACTTCGGTTCAGTAGAAGATGCAAGAACTTTGATTCCTTCTTTACTTTCAGACCTATACCCAACTTATGGTGCAGGTTCAATTATTAATGTTGGATTCGATCTTTTCGATCCGCTTAGAGTTCAGGACTATTCAGTATCTAGCTCAGACTACGGTATGATCGATCTTTCTACAGACTATTTCTCTGGAATGGGAGATGTTGCAGATTTTCTTGACGCGAAATATCCACAGGCAGAAGATGGTGAGTATGTTAGACTAACTTACAATATTCTTGCTGAAGAGATCGCTTACGAGCTTTCTGCCGATGATTTTGATGTAATTGGAGACGAACTTGGAGATGTTTATCCAGATCCAGCATCTAGTGCTGCTCAATACAGCAACTTCGATAGAAGATCTGATAGAGACGCTTACTGGAGTAACGATATGATCGTTGAAGCTCTTGGTGTAGCTATTTCTGAAGAATTTGGAGATATCGCCGGTCAGCAGTATAACGTTACTTACGCTATCTATGATGGCAGCTCAGGAACTGAAAGCATGACTGTTCAGTTTGATGGTAATACTTATGTAGCTGTTGGTGGAACTTCTTATGAGATCAGTAGTGAAGATTATGATGCTATTGGTGATGAATTCGCTACTGCATATCCTGGACCAGCTGGAAATGCTGCCCAGTTTGGAAGTTTTGACGTTAGAGAAACTAGCGATAACTACTGGAGCGAAGACATGCTTTTAGAAGCTTTTGCTTTCGTAATTACTAGTGAATTTCCTGCAGCTCAGGATGGAGATCAGTTTGTGTTGACTTACAGAGTTTACAATGGTTCTGTAGCTACTATCGTGGTAAACCTTGTTCTTGACGGTGGTGCTGTCACTATCGATGAAGATGCTTCAGTTTCGACTATTGAAGAAACTAAAGTATTTGCTTACACGAACGGAGACTGGGATGAGCCTTACATGCTACCTGAAAATTCTTATACTGAAGAATTCGGTCAGCGTTTCAGCAACTTCGGAGACGAGGATGAAGCTCTTGCTAAAATCGCGATCTTCTTAGGAAGAGAATTCCCTTACGCTGAAGAAGGTGAATACAAAGCTGTTGCATATCGTTTCTACAACGGTGAAGCGACTGTAACTGAGTACGCCAACTTCGTATTCGAAGGTGGAGACTGGATGGCTATTCCTAGTGTAATTTCAGACGCACTTCAGTTCGGATATGAAGATGGAATGTGGGTGCCAGATAATACCATTAACTATACACTTACTTCTGCTGATTACTCTATTATTGCTGATGCACTTTCAGATAATACTGAACTTTCAACGCAACTTGCAAGTGTAGATCGTTATGGTAACTTCGACCGTCGTCCGGGAGCTAGTGCTTACTGGAATGATGATAATCTTTTATTAGCTATGCAAGCGCTTCTTAATGAAATCGCTCCAAATGCTGAAGAAGGACAGAAGTACTTACTTACTTTTGATATCTATAATGGATCGAATACTACAGAAAGCCTAAGCCTTATTAAAGAAGGTGGAATGTGGGTAATCAACCAGTAGGTTCTAAACTCAATCTATATAAACCTCTTATCTTCACGGTAAGAGGTTTTTTTTTGACTTAAAATGTCAGATATTTGCAGCCACAATACACAAACTATGAAAAAATATACCGGACTTTTTTTGCTGGCGCTCATGTTGGGTTGCTCAGGTGATGATGATTCAACACCAACTCCTACGCCACCAGTTGAAGAAGAAAATCCAGTAGCAACGGCAGATGAACTTTCTGCTGTTCAAAATGAAACTTATACTTTCAACAGAGCTATGCTTCTGGAAAATGATGTGCTTGTGGATAATGCGATCATTACTAGCATAGATACTGAAACTGAAGCAGGAGGAACGATCACAGATAATCGTGATCAAACCTATACTTATGAACCTGCTAACGATTTCACAGGAAATGATACATTTTCTTATACCATCTGCGTACCTGGAGATTCCGATAGATGTTCCAGTGCTGTAGTTACCATTATCGTAGGTGACGCCGGTGAACCAATAGCGGCCGATGATAGTTATACTACCCAGGAAGGTAAAACCTATACTATTAGCAATCACCTTGATAATGACCAGGTGGTAGATAATGCTGAAGTTGCTTCCGTAGAAAGTACAAGTGGTAACGCTACAGTAACGCTACAGGATGATGGAAGTATTTTGTATGAACCAAATTCAGATTTTTCTGGTCAGGATACTTTTACTTACACCTTGTGTGACGATGATGAGACTCCTGGTTGTTCTACTGCCACAATAACAATGACCGTCGAAGACGAAGGTTCACCGGTTGCTTCAGATGATACTGTTGTAATTGAAGCTGGCACTTCCGAAGAAGTGATCACAAAACTTTTGGATAATGATGATCTAACTGATGATGCAACAATTTCTTCATTAGATGATTCGGCAAGTAACGCGACCATCGTTTTGAATAGTGATGGCACAGTTACCTATACGCCACAATCTGGTTTTATGGGAGAGGATACTTTTACATACACCATTTGTGATGATGATGCTGATGCAAGCTGTTCTACAGCTACTGTTACGGTAAATATCGTGGAAGCCGTAAAATTCAATGTTCCTGATGATCTTAAAGCTTATTATTCAGACGCCAGTTTTACTATAGATCCAGACTTGCTGTATTCAGAGCTTTCAGATTTTACGAACGCGCAACACACGAACCGTCTTACATATACAGATCGTCATGATTATCTATATGATGCAGATGCTGCTCTTGATGATGAATCTATGGTAGTGTTGATCTACTCTGGGGAACTTAGACCAGATGATGAATTTCAGTTAGGAGATCTTGACGGTGATGAAAGTTTTAATACGGAACATATTTATCCTCAGTCTCGATTAAACACTGAAGAATCTGTGAGTGACCTTCATTTACTAAGAGTTGCAGATGTAGACATTAATTCTGAAAGACTTAACTACCCATTTACTGAAGGTAGTGGAGAATACAAGCTTGTAGGCGGTGATAGTTGGTATCCTGGAGATGAATGGAAGGGAGATGTTGCCAGAATGGTAATGTATGTTAATCTTAGCTACGGCGATGATTTTGATGAAGTTGGAAATCTTGAACTATTCCTGAAATGGAACCGTGAAGATCCGGTTTCAGCCTTCGAATTACAGCGTAATGATGTGATTGAAGCGGCTCAGGGTAACCGTAACCCATTTATCGATAATCCATTCCTTGCTACTCTTATTTGGGGTGGTGATGCGGCGGAAAATCGTTGGGAATAAACTTTTCAATTAATAATTCTTATATAAAGATATATGTATCAAACAGTTCAATTTATTCACTCCTACTGGGCCTATCTGGTTCTAATAATGCTTTTGATTGCAACCTTCAATGCTATTATTGGTTTTGCGTCAAATAAGGAATACGGTGCGACTAATTTTAGAATCGCATTATTCACCTTGATCGTTTCTCATATACAGTTGCTAATAGGAATAGTGCTTTACTTTACTTCTGGCAACATGGCCAGATGGGAAGGTGGAATGGGAGAAGTTATGGGTAATGATACTACCAGACTTTACCTGGTAGAGCATCCATTAATGATGATCATCGCGATTGCTTTGATCACTATTGGTTATTCCAAACATAAAAAGAAACTTACTTCGAAGCCAAAATTCAAGATGCTGGCTATTTTCTACGGAATTGCTTTTCTCGTAGTATTGTCCAGAATTCCATGGAGTGCATGGTTTTAGTTGAAGAACATCATAAAAAAAGCCCGGTTTTAAACCGGGCTTTTTTTATTCTACAGCTTTTATCAAATACAGGTATACGGGAAAATGATCACTATAACCTGGCTGATAGCCTGAGCTACCATAAGTACGCATAGGATATCCGCGGTACTGGCCACCCTGTGTAATTAGATAAGGAGCGTTGAAAATTCCGGCTTTATAATACTGAAATCCTTCAGAAGTTCTGTTCAATAAGCTTTCTGAAAGATAAAATTGATCGAATAAGTTCCAGGAATCACGATAAGCCAGTGTCCCGCGACCTCTTTTAAGCATGTTTTCCATAGGATTATACAGGTCTCCTTCTTTCAAATCCTGAATTTCGGCTTTAGTTTGTAGGAACTTTTTAAAGCTTTTATTGGTAGGATCATCGTTGAAATCTCCCATTCCAATAATTCTTGCTTTCGGGTCTTCCTGGTAGATGGAGTCAATAATACGTTTATTAAGCATAGCAGCTTTTTCGCGTTTGTAACTGCTTTTTGCTTCACCACCAGACCTGGAGGGCCAGTGATTTACTATAAAATGAGTTTCCTGCCCCATGGCAATTCCGCTAACCACTAATTGGTCTCTGGTATAATCCCTTTTATCCTCATCATAGATCATTAATTTTCTGGCCTGGGAATTCGTTACTACAAATGACTGCGATCGATACAGCAGTGCCACATCGATGCCTCGCTCATCTGGAGAATCGTAATGCACGATCCTGTAATTGAACTGTGCAAGGTTGGGATGTGCGATAAGATCTTCTAAAACCTTCTTATTTTCAATTTCACAAAGACCTATAACCAATGGTGGCTTTTTAGATTCCTGAGTTCCTATTTCAGCAAGCACCCTGGAAATATTCGCTATTTTAACATCATAGCGTTCTTCGGTCCAGTTGTCTTTACCCAGAGCAGTCCTGTCATCATCAAACGTGAGGGTGTCGTCTACGGTGTCGAACAAATTCTCTACATTATAAAAGGCAATAGTTTCAATATGGTAATCTCTCATATTCTGACAATATAGCTTTTCTGAAGTTGTCAGGTATAGCCCAATTACCAAATAAATCGCTGTAATATATTTCTTCAATTTTTTATCATTTTAGACCGCAATTAAAGTACTGGTTTTTTGATTATTACAGAAAAATGATTTAAAATTATTCCATATTTCGACGACGAGGCACTGAATGAATAAAACCTTTTTTTGGGTGTGTCTGTTTTCTTTGGTTTATCAAAGTATATACGCCCAAACTCCGATCATAAATGGTCGGATTATAGACGCAATCACCCAGGTGCCCTTACCCCAGGTTAAAATTGCAAGAGAGAATTCTTTTAATGAGACGTTCTCAGACCCTGAAGGAAAATTTTCTTTGGGAATGGAAAGTATTTCAGAAAATGAAATTATTATTCTAATAACGAGAGCGGGTTATCTTAGTAAACGAATACCTGTAAAGAAGAATGGAATCCTGGAGCTGGATCTTTCCACTATTTCACTTAGTCCAGATTCCAGTCGCGATCTCACATTTCAGAATACGATAAGTCTTTCAGATGTAGATGTCATGGAGGATGAAGCCGACTTTGATAATATTTCAGGTATTCTTCAATCCACCCGGGATGCTTATCTCAGCGCTGCTGCCTTTGATTTTAGTCAGACTTTTTACCGGGTAAGGGGCCTAGGTTCAGAGTATGGCAGCTTAATGATCAACGGAGTTGAGATGAACAAAGCTTTTGATGGCAGACCTCAATGGAGCAATTGGGGTGGTCTTAATGACGTGCAGAGAAACCAGGTTTTTAGTCCAGGGGTATCTCCTTCAGAATATGGTTTTGGAGGTCTTGGTGGTACTACGAATATGATCATGCGTGCATCACGTTTCGCAAGTGGTGGTAGAATTACTGCCTCGGGTTCTAACCGTAGTTATACCGGAAGGCTTATGGCAACTTACGCAAGTGGCGAGAAAAATAATGGCTGGTTTTATGCATTTTCTATAGGACGCCGTTATGCAAGTGAAGGTTATATGGAAGGAACTCCGTTCGACGCAAACTCTATTTACCTGGGTCTGGAAAAGATCATTAATAAGGAGCATGCACTTAATTTCACTGCGATCTATACGCCAACACTTCGTGGGAAATCTGCTCCACTCACAGAAGAGGTTGTTGAAATTAAAGGAAAACGTTACAATCCATACTGGGGTTTCCAAGAGGGTATGATTCGTAATAGCAGGATGAAAGAGATCAAGGAGCCAATTTTTATGCTTAATCATTTCTGGAATCCTTCTGAAAATATACAAGTCAATACTAATTTATCTTACCAGTTTGGTGAAGTATCTAGCACCCGAATAGATTATGGAGGGACTAGCTTTGTTGATTTTGATTCGCAACGCACTTACCTGGGTGGAGCTTCGAATCCAGATCCAGTTTATTACCAGAAATTACCAGGATATTTCCTGAGATTTGAAGGATTCGAAGATTTTCAGAAAGCTTATCTCTCGGCAAATGAATTGAGAAATAATGGACAGCTCAACTGGGCAGACATTTATGAAGCCAATGCCAATCCCGATGCTTTGTACGCTCTGGCGGCAGATGTCAATCAGGATCAAAGTTTGATTGCTAACAGTATATTGAGCTGGCAATTATCTTCCAGTCTGCATCTAATTACTAGCTTCAAAGCTTCATCTCTTAAAAGTCATAATTTTGGCAGGATCGAGGATCTCTTTGGAGCATCCAGTTTTCTGGACGTAGAGGTGTTTTCAGATTTTTCTCAGAATGACCTGCGCAATCCGGATCGAAAAGTTATAGAAGGGGAGGGTTATAAGTATGATTATAACTTAGAGGCTCAAACAGCTGAAGTTTTTGTTCAGCTTCAAAAGCAATGGAGAAGTATGGAAGTTAGTATCTCCGGGCAGGTTTCGACCTCAAGCTTCAATCGTTTTGGGAATTACCAGAATGAAGAGTTCACGGCCAATTCTTATGGTAGATCAAAGGATATCGATTTTCTTACTTCAGGTATAAAAACGAATTTACTTTATAAATTTTCTGGACGCCAAAGCCTGGAATTTAATCTGGCAGCCTTTTCTAAGGCACCATTGCTGAAGAATATATTTGTAAATCCACGCCAGAATAACGCTATTGCTCCCCAGGTTTCCGAAGAAATAATTACTGCTTCAGACCTTAGTTACCGCTATCGTACCAATCTTTTCAACTTTAGAATGACCGGCTACGTCCAGCACATAGCGAATAGCACCGAAGTTTCTTTTTATTATACAGATGGGTTGTCGGGCCTTGGTAGAGAGAATTCTACCGCTTTCGTTCAGGAGGTACTAACCAATATGGATAAACAATACCTTGGAGTTGAACTAAGTTCAGAATACCAGGTAACATCAACGATGAAGCTGAAACTGGCTGGAGGAAGCGGGCAGTTTTTATACAGCAACAATCCTGCTCTTAGCTTGTTCTCCAGTTCTTTTGAAGATTTGAATTATGAGCAATCATTCCTGAAAGGCTATCGCTTACCGGGTGGTTCGCAATCTGCCTTTCAGCTAGCTTTCGAATATAGAGATCCTGCATACTGGTGGTTCGGTATTTCACAAAATTACTTTACCGGCGCATTTATAGATGTGAGTCCGCTGAATAGAACCTCAAATTTTCAAAAAGATTACGATGGTTTGGAGATCGTGGAATACGATGCGGAAGTAGCAAGAGAATTATTACGGCAAGAGCAGTTTGATCCCTATTTCCTCACCAACATCATTGGGGGTAAAAGCTGGAGAATTAAGGATAAATATCTTGGTTTATTCGCTAGTATAAATAACGCACTCAATACCAATTTTAAAACCGGAGGTTACGAGCAGGCGCGGAATGCTAATTATAGAACTTTAAAAGTGGATAGGGATCGGGAGGTTCCAATCTTCGGAAATAAATACTGGTATGGGAATGGCACCAGTTATTTTGTGAATTTAAATCTTAGATTTTAATATATGAATAAAATATTTTTTATCATTTTTTTACTGGCTATGACTTTTCAAGCTTGTGTGCCAACAGATGATTTTGAAGTTCCAGAACTTGTAGAGGACAGTATATCCATAGATGGAAATTTCACCAGTATTGTAGCAGTGAAGGGTAATTACAAAACAGAAACTGGTGAGATTCATAATTTCAGGGATACCGATACATGGTTTGAAGCATATGTTATTAGTGATGATTCTGGAGGTAACTTTTATAAAAAGCTCGTTTTACAGGATAAGGCTCAAAATCCTCAGTCTGGAATTCAAATTCTGGTTGATGACAATTCCCTGCATCAAACTTATAACTTCGGAAGAAAAGTTTATGTAAAGCTCGACGGTCTTAGTCTTGGATTTAATAATGGAGTTTTGCAACTAGGTATTCAGAATAGGGGAGATGTGGTGGCAATTCCTTCTTCATTAATAGATGATTTTATTGTTAGATCTGAAATCACTTCTGAAATCATTCCGAAGAAACTTTCAATTTCTGAGTTTTCAGAAGAAACTAATAACCTATATGTAGAAGTGCATGACATCCAATTTGATATTAACCTGGTGCGTGAAGCAGAGAATTTTTCGTTCGCTTCTCATAGGTACGATGAGTATGATGGTGAAAGACAATTGGAAAGTTGTACAACCGGCGAGACCGTATTTTTAAGTACGAGCACCTATGCTAATTTCAGATCTTTGATGCTGCCCACAGGTTCCGGGAATATCAAAGGAGTTCTTAGCCGCAATTATTATGACGAACATTTTGTTCTAATTGTAAATGATCCAACCGCTCTCGATTTTTCCGGTGAGAGATGTGATGACCAGTTTTTCAAATGTGATTCTGAAGGTGATATTAGTAGAAATGTGGTCACGGAAGAGAATTTTGATGGTGTAACTTCCAATACAACACTTGCTGCCAGAAAATGGACCAATATCAATGTGAGTGGAGGGGAGAAACGCTTTACACCTACGATGGTAAACGGCAATCGTTTGTTGCGAATCTCTGCTTATAATACATTAGAGAATCCACTGGAAGCATGGCTGGTGTCCCCGGTGATCGATATCTCCAGTACCAGAGCGAATCTTGTGACCTTTGATCTGCTGGCTTCGTATGATAACGGCATGTTTTTAAAAGTGTATTTCACTCAGGATTTTACTGGTGATCCCAGAACTACGGATTGGAAGCTACTTGATGCTGCGATACCTTATGGACCATCAGGAGGTTCTGGTAATGTCTTCAAAACTTCAGAAATCGATATATCCTGTTTGCAGGGAAAAATTTGGATTGGATTTAGATATTTGGGAGCCGCTCCAGATAAAACTACTACGTATGATCTCGATAATTTCAGAGTTATGAGTAATTGAAGCAGGGTATCTTAATTTTCCCGAAGTAGCTTCTAATTAAAGAGCACTGTTCTGGGCTTACCTAAATTGAAATTCTGGAAACCGAAATCATTAGTTTCAATAGAATTTGTTTTGAAGATATTAAGTCCCTGTCCTGGAATTTCAGGATAGAAAGAAAAAGATAGCTGAAAGTTGCTGAAAACCAGATAGTCGTTTCGAATAATAAATCCAACACCGATGGAAGAATACAGGTCATTCTTACCGAAATTAGAGTTCTTCAGTATGCCGGCGGTATAATTCAAAAAAGGGTTTAATCTAAATCCAAAAAGATCCCAGGGCGAGTAGAATTGAGTTTGTAGTTCCAGTACATACTTTTCGGTTCCAGTAAGATCACTGTCAAAACCTGCGATTCGCGCCCCGGTGGTTCTCCGGTAGTCACTTCCATAACTACCATTAAATCTATTGTGCTCATCTATGCTCAAACGGTCACCTATGGAATTCATTCTATCCACCCCGATAATGAACTGAGGTTTTATAAACTGTCTCATTTTCCATTTTTCGCCTAGTCCAATGAGGTTTGTAAAATAATTAGCCTGGAAAGAATAAGCGGTTTGTTCGGTTTTTGAACCATTGAAGTAACTACCAGCTTCAAAGTTGGTACTTATATATCCCCAGTCGAAATAATTTCCAAAGGAAGCTCTGGCGCCCAGGTACATCCTAGTTTGCTGATTCTTATTCTGGAATCCGCCGGTTAAAGCATATACTTTTCCTACCGGGACATCTTCAGTAATACCATCATTAAAGATATATTTATCCTGAACGAATTGTCTCGAAGATATTCCAATGCTGGCCAAATATCTTGTCTCGTCTGCAAAAAAATTGATACTATCATATGCAGCCGTAGGGGACTCTTTAAAATTTACATCCAGAAAACCAAGGCTGGTAATAAGATTTGTACTTCGTTCCTTTTCAGAATTTCCCTTGAAAAGGCGATACGAATGCCCAATCCAGTAATCTTGAGAAATATATTTAAAGTTTTGATCTGCAAATTCTAAAGCCGAATTTGGTAATTCTACCTGTCTGTATTGTTCATCTACATAGAATCCTGCAGCCCATCTCGTAAAAGGAGAATAAAATTCTCTTTCTATGAATATACTTTTACGATAGAATTCATTGAAGTCGCTTTGGTACCGAATCTCTCCAGTTATAAAGGTGTTTTTAATGTTCGGAACCCGGTAGATGCCAGAGTAGGCATTTTTTCCATCACTCAGCCTGTTCGCAAAGCTAAAATTAAGCTGGTGTCCAATCCCTACAATATTATATTCTTTAAGAGTCACCTTGTTCTCATTTGTAGAAAACACGCCCTGGGGTGTAAGACTCCACGAATCCAGAGCCAGGATCTTTATATCTACAGAATCAGAATTTTTTATAGGATGAGCAGTAATTTTTACTTCTCTAATATATTGCTGTGAACGCAGTAACCTCTCAGATTCATCCAATAGCAAAGTGTCCAGATGATCGTTCTCATCCAGTAAAAGAAAATTTCGAATAGCAAAGTCTTTAGACTTTATATGAATTTGATTCCCTGTTCTTTCAACCCAACTATTGGCAGTTTCTGTAGAATCTGTAAAGGAGAAACCAAAAGGATCTTTTGTCTCTATGATAACATGTCTAATGGGTCTTCCTTCAAGTTCCGAATAGTCCCTGTACTGCTTTTTTACTGGCTTTTTCGGTTTTTTAGTAGTGGACTTGAATAATAACTGATGAACTCTTTTAGTGATCTTGCGCTTTTCTGAAAATCGTTCTAATCGATCATATATATTCGTTGTATCCTTTTTTTCAGACTTCTCAGTTTGTTCGCTCTTTTCAGTTTTCTCATTTTCCTGCGCCTGAAGCTGAACGCTAAAACAGAATATAGTACAAACAGACCATAGAATTTTAATCATGATCTTTTGGGAAAGTATGGAATGTTTGGGGTTATTCAACAAATTAAATCAAACCTCTTAAGAAATTTTCTACTGGATTTTTAGTGTCACGAAGTCAATCAAGGTCAAAATCATGCTGCCTCAATATTATGAAATCTAATTTGTTCTGTGCAAGCTTTACGCCAATTCTTCTTTCTTCTCTCTAAAATCCAAAGGCTCAAGTACTTTCAGAGCTTTATTGATAGAATTTATCCTGTCAAAAGTAAGTAACAGTCGTAGTCCATTTCGGGTTTGTTTCTCCTTCATGGTGCAGTTTTGCTTGTGTGTTTGCACATATTGCAGAACCTTCGTGAAGTTAGCAGTTTGATAGAACCTTGAATTTTGATCTGCTATAAAATAACCAACCATTTTATTCTTTTTCAAAACCACTCTTTCAAGTCCTATTTTGGTGGCGATCCATTTGATTCTTACAGAGTTTAGAAGATCAACTGCTTGTGTAGGTAACTCGCCAAACCTGTCTTCCAGCTCTGCTTCAAATTTAAGCAGTTCTTCTTCCGTAGAAAGCTCGTTAAGTTTAGTATATAGATTCAGTCTCTCTGCGATATTGTTGATATAATCATCAGGGAACAGTAATTCGAAATCGGTGTCGATCTGTGTATCCTTGACGAAATCTTTCAATTCCACATCTTCGGTTTCAGCATAAAGATCACGAAATTCGTTTTCTTTTAATTCCTCGATTGCTTCGTTCAGTATTTTCTGATAGGTGTCAAATCCAATATCGTTGATAAACCCGCTCTGGTCTCCTCCAAGAAGGTCACCAGCGCCACGAATTTCAAGATCCTTCATGGCAATATTAAATCCGCTTCCTAGATCAGAGAACTGTTCCAAAGCTGTGATCCTCTTACGCGCATCTTCGGTCATCACAGAGTATGGCGGAGTAATAAAATAACAGAATGCCTTTTTATTGCTACGTCCAACCCGGCCACGCATCTGGTGGAGATCTGATAATCCAAAGTTATTCGCGTTGTTGATAAAGATCGTATTAGCTTCAGAAACATCAAGTCCGCTTTCAACGATCGTAGTAGATACCAGCACATCAAACTCCCCATTGATGAAGCTCAGCATTAATTTCTCCAGTTTCTTCCCTTCCATTTGCCCATGTCCAACACCAATTTTAGCATCTGGAACCAGTCTCTGAATCATCCCGGCAACTTCTTTGATATTCTCTACCCTGTTGTGAATAAAGAAAACCTGTCCGCCACGCTGAATTTCATAGGAAACGGCATCACGAATGGTTTCTTCAGAAAATCGAATAATATTTGTTTCAATTGGATAACGGTTCGGGGGCGGAGTGGTGATCGTAGAAAGATCTCTCGCCGCCATCAAGCTGAATTGTAGCGTTCTTGGAATTGGCGTCGCGGTTAGAGTAAGAGTATCTACGTTTTCACGAATCGTTTTCAGTTTATCCTTTACAGCAACACCAAATTTTTGTTCCTCATCAACGATTAAAAGTCCGAGATCTTTGAATTTAACGGCCTTACTTACTAGCTGGTGTGTACCAATAATAATATCTACTTTTCCATCAGCAAGATCTGCCAGCGTCTCCTTACGCTCTTTCGCAGTTCTAAACCTGTTCAAATAATCAATCCTTACCGGGAAATCTTTCAATCTTTCAGAGAATGTCTGATGGTGTTGAAAAGCAAGGATGGTGGTAGGAACCAGGATTGCCACCTGCTTGTTGTTGTCTACTGCTTTGAATGCAGCACGAATCGCGATTTCCGTTTTTCCGAAGCCAACATCCCCGCATACAAGCCTGTCCATAGGTCTTTCACTTTCCATATCCTCCTTTACCGCTGCCGTGGCCGAGCTTTGATCTGGCGTGTCTTCATACATAAAAGAAGCTTCCAGTTCATGCTGAAGATAAGAGTCGGGATCGTATTTAAAACCTTTTTCGAGCCTGCGTTTCGCGTATAATTTTATAAGATCGTAAGCAATATGTTTTACACGTGCTTTGGTCTTTTTCTTCAGGTTTTTCCAGGCATTACTACCCAGTTTATAGATCTTAGGCGGTTTCCCGTCTTTCCCGTTAAACTTCGAAATTTTGTGTAGCGAGTGAATGCTCAGGTAAAGAATATCGCGTTCGCCGTAGATCAATTTGATCGCTTCCTGTTTCTTTCCTTCTACATCGATCTTCTGGAGTCCGCCAAATTTCCCAATTCCGTGGTCAATATGCGTTACATAATCACCCACCTCAAGATTCGTAAGTTCCTTAAGCGTGATCGCCTGTTTCTTGGCATACCCGTTTTTCAGATTAAACTTATGGTAGCGCTCAAAGATCTGGTGATCGGTATAGCAAACCATTTTAGAATCTTCATCGATAAAACCCTGAAATATGCTAAAAACAGGGGTCTGATAATCTACCTTTTGATCCTGATCTTCCAGAATGTCATTAAACCTGCGTGCCTGCTGATCGCTTACACAACAGATAAAATTCTTATAACCTTCTTCCTGATTTTCTACCAGGTTTTCAATAAGTAGATCGAACTGTTTATTAAAGGAAGGTTGCGGTTTGGTATGATATTGAATTTCAGTTTTAGGCTTAAGAAATGCCGTATTGCTCAGTTCTACCGCGGTAAAATCCAGTAGTTGCTTTTTTATAAGCTCGCCATCTGCAAATAATTCTGAAGGTTGACTGTGTTTTACTTCTTCGGAAAGTTTTTCAAAAGCTTCTTTAGCTTTACTGAAGAGCTTGTCTGCCTGGGCAGAAAGCAGGTCCAGATTTTTTATGAATACAGCGGTATCTGCTGAAATATATTTCAGAAAACTTTCCCTGATCTCGTTGAGTTGTTTATTCTCAACATTGGGCATTACCGAAATCTTCTTTTTCTTATCTGTAGAAAGCTGGGTTTCGACATCAAAAGTCCGGATACTGTCTACTTCATCCCCAAAAAATTCTATTCTATAGGGCTCATCATGACTAAAGCTGAAAACATCAATAATCCCACCTCTCACTGAAAACTCACCAGGTTCTGTAACGAAATCAACTCTTTTAAACTGATATTCAAAAAGGACTTCATTTACAAAATCGATCGAAAGCTCATCGCCTACAGATATTTTCAGAGTACTTCTATCCAGTTCTTTACGCGTAACTACTTTTTCAAAAAGAGCATCTGGATAGGTAACAATGATTGCTGGTTTTTTTCTGGAGTTAATTCGATTTAGAACTTCAGCTCTTAGTAGCACATTTGCATTATCAGTCTCCTCGATCTGGTAAGGTCTTCTATAAGAACCGGGATAAAAAAGCACATTCTTTTCACCCACCAGTTGCTCAAGATCGTTCAAATAATAGGCTGCTTCTTCCTTGTCATTAAAGATCAGTAAAAACGGTCGTTGCACATCTCTGAAAGCGCCCGCTACCACGAAAGACAACGCAGAGCCGACAAGTCCCTTTAGATGAATATTAGACGTTTTATTTTCAGAATAGGCAAGGGCATTTTGCAATTCCCGTTGTTGTGGGGATTGTGCAAAATTCTGGGCGATAAGTTTTGTACTCATTAACGCAAATATAAATTCAAGCAGACTGCCTTACAACCAGATGACACATTTTTAACGATTAAATAGCATACCTGGGATTTTACCAAATTGATAACACAAGAACCGCCATGCATTCTATAACTTCCCCTTAAAATTATGCATGGACCATAAAAAGCTTGCTTACTTTTTCGCCAGGATCACGCTGGGAGTAAATTTCAGCATCCATGGGTTGGTTCGGCTGCCAAAACTTCAAGGCTTTGCTGAAGGAATAGTTGAAGGTTTTGAGGGGAGTATGCTTCCAGAATTTATGGTCATCCCCTTCGCTTACGCAATTCCGATCTTGGAATTAATTTTGGGAATAATGCTTTTGCTAGGAATCTATACAAATAAAGCGCTGGCAGCTTCAGCAATATTAATGATCGTTCTAATTGCCGGTAGTGCTTTTAAGGAAGACTGGGGAGCTGTTAGCACCCAGATGTTGTATGCTCTATATATCTTTTTCCTGATCTTTTTTCAGGAGAATAATTCGTGGAGTCTTATAGCTAACAAGAAAACGAAATAGAAAATTACAAGTAGAGAAATATAATTATGGGAATCGAAAAATTTGATGTTTTTGTTATTGGAACCGGGACTGCCGGGAAAAGCGTGGCGAAAGAATGTGTAGAGGCTGGGTTAAAAGTTGCGATTGCAGACAATCGTGAATTTGGAGGAACCTGTGCAAATCGCGGTTGCGATCCCAAAAAAGTTCTTGTGGGTCTTACAGAAATACTGAACAGGTCTCAAAATATGTTAGGTAAGGGTATCGAGAAGATGCCAGAATATAGCTGGAAGGAGCTTCAGGATTTTAAGAAAAAATTCGTGGACGCTGTGCCTGCCGCTACCGAACAGGATCTTGAAGCATTGGGTATTAAAATGTATCATCAATCTCCAAAATTCCTGGATGAATCCATGATTTCAGTAGAAGGGAAGACTGTAAAATTTGATAAACTGGTCATTGCAACTGGGATGAAACCTTTAGAATTGCCTATTCCAGGAAGGGAACTGGCTATTAATAGTGATGACTTTCTGGAATTGAAAGAGTTACCTGAAAGCATGATCTTTATTGGTGCGGGATATATTGGGATGGAGTTCGCTCATATTGCTGCCAGATGCGGAGTAGAAGTGACAATCGTGGATAGCGAAGAATCCCCTTTGAGTAACTTTGATGAGGATATGGTTAAATACCTGAAGGAATCTTCAGAAGAGCTGGGGATTAGATTTGTTATGAACGCCAGGGTAGAGGAGATGGAGAAGCTCCAGAAGAATTTAAGAGTCGTAGCAGATCAGAATGGTAAAAAGCTTGAGCTCAAAGCCAGATGTGTTGTAAATGCAGCTGGCCGTGTGCCATCTATTGATGAACTGGAATTAAAACAGGGGAACGTAGATTTCTCGAAAAGAGGTGTACTGGTCAATAAAAATCTGCAGAGTATTTCAAATCCAAATGTTTATGCCTGTGGAGATGTTTCTGCGAGTGAAGGCTTACCACTAACGCCACTTGCATCCCAGGAGGCACGTGTTGTTACCGCCAATATTATGGATCTTGAAAGACCGCATGAATATGATTATCCACCACAACCTTCTGTTGTATTTACACTTCCTAATGTTGCTTCCGTAGGCTTAAGTGAAAAGCAAGCGAAAGAAAAAGGTTATGATTTCCGGGTGAAGATGAACGATGCCAGTGACTGGTTTAATTCAAAACGGATTAACGATAAAGTTTATGCCTATAAAACACTGGTAGATAACGAAACCAACCTGGTTCTGGGTGCTCACCTGGTTAGTAATGAAGCCAGCGAAACTATCAATATGTTCGTTATGGCGATGTGTGGAAAACTGGACTGCGCAACTTTAAAAGGTATGATTTTTACGTATCCAAGTTGGTCCAGCGACATTAAATCGATGATTTAAAATTTTTCACCCTTCATCATTCGGTATAATGGCTGCTTTTTTCTATTCTTAAATCCGTGGTAGGAAATATTTAAAAGGATAAGGAGAGCACCTGCAGCTGCTGAGTAGGCGATCACATCGTATTGACCTATCTGTTTAGCATAGATACCGATAAGCGCCCAGACTCCTACAGCGGCAAATTCGCGCATATTTCGGTTGTAGATCATGGTGATATTAAGAGCTACTGTAATCAGGATCATTAAGAGCGTCCATTGAACTTCGGAAAGGAAAGCTCCATCCCAGCCAATCTCTGTTAACCAAGCCGCGGTATTGGCAATTGCTGCTACTGCGATCCATCCTGAATATAAGCAAATTGGCCACCAGTAAAATGCGATGATCTTAAATGGTGGATCTGTTAGCTCCATTTCGGTATTGATGATGATCTTGCATAATTTTGCCAGAATCAGGAACATTATAACAACAGAAAGTCCCGGGAAGTCATACAGCCAGGCAAGGCTCCATAGACAAGTACCGATATTCGCAACAATAAACCAAAATTTAGTCCTTTTAATGAACTTTGTGTGTTCTCCATTGCCAAAGGCCTGAATAAGCATATAAACAGAAAAGACTATTAGAGAAAGGAATATCACACCCCAGATTGAAAAAGCATATCCGGCCGGAGTAAAAAGGTTACTGTATTTATCACTCATTTCTCCAATCGTTTTACCATTGATCTCACCTGTTTGGGTGTAATAGGTGAAAGCGATGGTGATGATAACAGAAATAAAATTGGCTACAGCTAGTTTCTTGACCATAAGAATTAGGTTTTATTGAATGGGAATCACTTCTTTACCGGTTATAGCGAATATACGATCTCCATCTTCAGGTTCCATAAAATAATTCCCGGTAAATTCTCCAAAAGCGGGGAAGATCATCTGGTTAGTGCTTTTGTAAAAACACGGTAATTTCAGCATTTGTCTGCCGAAACCAAATAATTTATAGCCCGGGTGAACGTGTCCGCACAAATTGAATAAACCATCATGCTCTTCAGGATGATGGGTCAATATGAACTTTTCAATTTTCAATTCCTGATAGATCTGTATGCCCAGTTCCTGGTAACGTAACGGAGAAATTATATCATGGTTTCCAGCAACCAGGTGAACCTGATTATCGATGGAAGTAATCCATTCTTCAAAAATTTTCCATTCCATATTAAGTGAAGAATGGAATAGATCGCCAAGAAAAATGATGTGCTCAGGATCAAAGTCTTTTCGTATTCTATCTAGCCTGTCGAAATTTTCTACGATCGCCTGGTAGGGCACTGCACTTCCATGCTTCCTGAAGTGCGATACTTTTCCAAGATGAACATCTGCCACTAACAGGATCTCCTGTTCCGGCCAGTACGCAACACCTAGCGGGTGCAGCACGAAGTCCTGTCCAAGAATACGAATGTTGATGTTCATATTATAGTGAGCATAAAATTTCAGCTGCTTTTTCTAATGTTTCATTTGTTTTAGCGAAGCAAAAGCGAAGCTGAGAATGGTCCTTTTCGTCTATATTGAATACTGAAACCGGGATAGCTGCAAGTTGGTGTTCCTTCACCAGTCTCTCAGCAAAATCGGTATCTTTTTCCGTAGTAATTTCTGAAAAATCCAATAGTTGAAAATAGGTGCCATTAGATGGTTCACTTCTAAATTTTGAACCTGAAATAAGCTTTAAAAAAGTATCTCTCTTTTCCTGGTAAAACCCTGCAAGATCAAGATAATGTTCCGGTTGCTTCAGGTATTCTGCATAGGCGCGTTGCATAGGATGATTTATAGAAAAAGTGGTAAGTTCATGGATCTTCCTGATCTCTTTCATCAATTCTTCAGGAGCTACACAATAACCAGTTTTCCATCCGGTATTATGAAAGGTCTTTCCAAAGGAGCCACAAACGATACTTCTTTTCGAAAGTTCCGGAAACCTGGAAGCACTTTGGTGTAGCCTTCCATCAAAAATCAAGTGCTGGTAAACCTCGTCACTCAATAGTATGATATTAGTATCCTTCAGAAGTTTTTGCAATTTCAGCATATCTTTTTCGGAAAGTACTGTGCCCGTTGGATTATGCGGAGTATTTATGATGATCATCCTGGTACGATTCGTAATGGCTTTGGTAACTTCTTCCCAATCGACCTTATAATCACTGCCTTTCAACTGGATCTGTACAGGGATACCTCCTGCTAATTGAATTGTTGGCTCATATGAGTCGTAAGCCGGCTTCAGCACAATGACTTCGTCGCCTTTCTGTACAAATGCAGTAATGCTATTGTAAAGCGCTTCTGTCGCTCCTGAAGTAATGGTTATTTCGGTTTCCGGTTTATAGTATTTTCCGTAGAGATCATTAAATTTCCGGGAAATCATTTCTCTCAGTTCCAGCACTCCAGCATCTGGCGGATACTGATTGTAACCATCTTTCATTGCTTTGGTCACCAGATCTTTAAGTTTATGATCGGTTTCAAAATTAGGAAAGCCCTGGGAGAGATTGATCGCTTCGTATTGATTCGCCATTTTACTCATCACAGAAAAAATACTGGTTTTGCTTCCGGGTAATTTCGATTCCAACTTCATAGACTTTAATTCAATTACTGATTTTAAGGTATAAAAAATCCCGAACTATAACAGTCCGGGATCTCTATTTATGTTGATACAAAGGTTTATTTAACCGATGCTTTCAGATAATCTCTGTTCATTCTCGCGATGTTCTCTAGAGAAATTCCCTTAGGACATTCGATCTCGCAGGCACCTGTATTTGTACAGTTACCAAATCCTTCTTTATCCATTTGCTCTACCATGGCCAGCACTCTACGGTCTGCTTCAACTTCACCTTGAGGTAATAGTGAGAACTGACTTACTTTTGCTGAGGTAAATAACATGGCACTTGCGTTTTTACAAGCGGCAACACAGGCGCCACAACCAATACAGGTCGCAGCATAGAAAGACATATCTGCACTTTCTTTATCTACTGGAATAGAGTTAGCATCCTGAGTGTTTCCTGAAGTATTTACAGAAATATACCCACCAGCCTGCTGAATTCTGTCAAAAGAGGTGCGGTCTACTACAAGATCCTTTATTACCGGAAATGCTTTAGCTCTAAATGGTTCGATCACAATCGTATCGCCATCCTTGAATTTTCTCATGTGCAACTGGCAGGTGGTCACACCACGATCTGGACCGTGAGGTTCTCCATTGATCTGCAGGTTGCATGAACCACAAATACCTTCTCTACAGTCATGATCAAATGCTACAGGCTCGTCACCCTTAGCGATCAACTGTTCGTTAAGCACGTCCATCATTTCCAGGAAAGACATATCCGCAGATATATCGGTAACCTGGTATGTGGTCATTTTTCCTTTAGTTTCGGCGTTTTTCTGGCGCCATATTTTTAATGTAAGGTTCATACTTTTAGTATTGAATAATTAGAAATGAGATTGTTCGAAACGAATCCCAGATCTCAAATCTATTTATAACTCCTTGTTTTTACTTCGATATCCTCGTAATCAAGTTCCTCCTTATGTAGTATTGCATCGGCCGGTTTTCCGGTGTATTCCCATGCAGCTACGTACATAAAGTTCTCGTCATCTCTTAGTGCTTCTCCTTCTTCGGTTTGATGCTCTTCTCTAAAGTGACCACCACAGCTTTCTTCCCTGTGTAATGCATCCTTAGCGAACAGTTCTCCAAGTTCAAGGAAATCTGCTACACGACCTGCTTTTTCAAGTTCAGCATTCATTTCATTTGCGGTACCTGGTACTCGAACATCTTTCCAGAATTCTTCTCTCAAAGCCTGAATTTCAGAAATGGCTTCCTTCAATCCGGTCGCATTTCTTGCCATTCCCACTTTATTCCACATGATCTTTCCTAAGATCTTATGGAAATGATCTACAGATTTTGTTCCCTTGGTATTGATCAGTTTTTCCAGTTGAGCTCTAACTTCATTTTCAGCTTCTTCAAATTCAGGAGTATCAGTTGGGATCGCTCCGGTTCTGATATCTTCTGAAAGTGCATGGCCAATGGTATAAGGAAGTACAAAATATCCATCTGCAAGACCTTGCATCAAGGCTGAAGCTCCCAGTCTGTTGGCTCCGTGATCTGAAAAGTTAGCTTCCCCAATCGCGAAACATCCTGGAATTGTAGTTTGTAAATTATAATCAACCCAAACACCACCCATGGTATAATGTACCGCAGGATAAATCATCATTGGAGTTTCGTAAGGATTCTGATCTACGATCTTCTCGTACATCTGGAAAAGGTTACCATATTTGGCTTCCACAACTTCCTTACCTAATTTCTTAATATCGTTATCTGATGGATTATCGAGCTTTCTGGTAGTAGCTTCCTCTTTACCATATCTCATGATAGCAGAGCTAAAGTCCAGATAAACTGCTTCTCCAGTTTTATTTACCCCAAAACCAGCATCGCAACGTTCCTTAGCTGCTCTGGAAGCAACATCACGCGGCACCAGGTTACCAAAAGCTGGATATCTTCTTTCCAGGTAATAATCTCTTTCTTCTTCCGAAAGTTCGGTCGGTTTTTTCTTACCGGCACGAATTGCTTCAGCGTCTTCTTTTTTCTTCGGAACCCATATTCTACCATCATTCCGAAGTGATTCAGACATCAACGTCAATTTTGACTGGTGATCTCCTGAAACCGGAATGCAGGTTGGGTGAATTTGGGTAAAGCAAGGGTTTGCGAAATAGGCTCCTTTTTTATGGATTTTCCAGCTAGCTGTTACGTTACTTCCCATTGCATTGGTGGAAAGGAAGAATACGTTTCCATATCCCCCTGAAGCAATTACAACTGCATGTGCAGAATGCCTCTCCAATTCACCAGTAACCAGGTTTCTGGCAATGATTCCTCGAGCTTTTCCATCTACTTTTACAACATCAAGCATTTCATGCCTGTTGAAAGTCTGGATCTTTCCACGGTTGATCTGGCGGTTCATTGCTGAATATGCTCCAAGCAATAATTGCTGCCCGGTTTGTCCTTTCGCATAAAAGGTTCTTGATACAAGAACTCCACCGAAAGAACGGTTATCCAACAGTCCACCATATTCACGTGCGAAAGGAACTCCCTGCGCCACGCACTGGTCAATAATATTCCCAGAGACTTCTGCCAGTCGATAAACATTGGATTCTCTCGAACGGTAATCACCACCTTTGATGGTATCATAGAAAAGACGGTAAACAGAGTCACCATCTCCCTGATAGTTCTTTGCTGCATTGATCCCTCCCTGAGCTGCGATCGAGTGAGCTCTACGTGGAGAATCCTGGTAGCAAAATGTTTTTACGTTATATCCAAGTTCTGCAAGCGTTGCTGCTGCGCTTCCCCCGGCCAGTCCTGTACCCACTACGATCACGTCTATATTACGTTTATTCGCAGGGTTTACAAGATTGATATCGTTCTTATGATTAACCCACTTTTCTGCCAATGGGCCTTTAGGTGCATTTGATTCAAATATTCCCATAGCTTAAATTTTTTCTAGTACAAAGTGAATATAAAAAGGAATAACAGCGAATGCGAGCGGTACTAATACTGCAAAGGCATATCCTGTTTTTCGAATAAATCCATTGTACTTTGGATGATTAACACCAAGTGATTGAAATCCACTTGAGAACCCGTGTGACAGGTGAAAACCTATTGCCAGCATCGCTACTGCATAGGCGATCGCCCAGAGTAAACCATATTGTGCATCCTGAAAGGTTTTGATCGTCAGGGTATAAAGATCTTTAACTTCCTCGCCATTTGCTGTGGTGTAATAAGTATCATCAAGACCTCCAAACTTCATTTCTGCCCAGAACATGGTCATATGAATTACAATGAACGCAAGAATAACAGTTCCAAGGATTCCCATGTTTCTTGAAGACCATTTACTGTTGGTAGATGGTTTAAAGTTTACATATCCCTGTGGTCTTGCCTTACGATTGTGGATCGTTAATAACAATCCATCGATTGCATGAAAAATGATACTAATGTACGTTACGTAGGATAACACTTTAACCGCAGGATTGGTTGTCATGAATAACGCGTATTCATTAAACTGGTCTCTTGCCATTTCACTAACTGGTAGTAGAAGTTGCAGATTTCCAAATAAGTGACCTACTAAAAACAGGCACAGAAAAAGGCCGGTGAAAGCCATCCAATATTTTTTTGCCAGTGATGACTTTAAAAGCGCAGATTTCGCCATAAATGTTTAGAATTATTTTTATATAAGTGCAACAAAAATACGCTTCATTCTAATTTTTAACAAGCTTTCCAAGTCTTTTTCCTGTCTATTTAGACTTAATTTAAAGTACTTTATAATTTGTTGAATCTTTGAAATACAGCGGCTTCCCGAAATTCATTTTCAACGTTTGTTGAATTCAATTTTGGCATGAGTCTGAGGGTTTTAGCAAAAGCTTAACTGAGGCTCCATATCAAAATTTTGTAATTTCACTTTTCACTGAAAAGTTTATGAAAGAAAGAACCGAGAAATTAATTCAGAAACTATCCGAAACATTTGAGGGAGACCCATGGTTTGGGCAATCCCTGATGCGAAAACTGGAGAATGTACCCTACATCATCGGTTATAAAACCTGTATTCCTAAATCACATAGCGTCGCTGAGATTGTCGCCCATCTAATTTGCTGGAAGAAATTTGTGTACGAAAAACTAAAGAATAATGAAGATTTTGATATTTCCATAGATTCTGAAATGGACTGGCCAGAGATTAAGATCCATAGCAAGGAAGAATGGGAAGAACTAAAAAGGAATCTGGTTGCAGCACAATGTCGCATTTATGAAGCATTACACGAAAAACCTGATGATTCTTATCTCTCTACTAAGGTAAGCGGTCGTGATTATGATATGGAATACCTTATTCTGGGAATCCTTCAGCATGATATTTATCATCTTGGACAAATAGGTTTGATAGAAAGTCAGTTAAATAAAACCGAATCAGATAGCGGTGTATTTAAAGCATAATACATGGATTTTATAGATTATTATAAATTACTGGAACTGGAGAGATCTGCTTCACAGGCTGATATTAAAAAGGCCTATCGAAAGCTTGCCAGGAAATACCATCCCGATCTTAATCCAGATAACAAGGAAGCCCAGATTAAATTTCAGCAGATCAATGAAGCGCATGAAGTTTTGAGTGATCCTGAAAAGCGTAAGAAGTACGACGAATATGGGAAAGACTGGAAACATGCAGATCAATTTGAGGAAGCTAAACGGCAGCAACAGGCCTCAGGTGGATTTGGTGGTGGTTTTCAGGGTGACGGCCAGCAATCATATTCCGGAAATTTTGAAGATGATACCTTTTCAGACTTTTTTGAGCAAATGTTTGGTGGGAGAGCAAGAGCGCAGGGTGCCAATAGAGGCGCACATTTTAAAGGCATGGATTTTAATGCAGAGCTACAATTGCGCTTAAGTGAGATCTATAAAGATCAAAAGCAAACGCTTACCGTAAACGGTAAATCTATAAGACTTACAATTCCCGCGGGTGTTGAAAACGGTCAAACGATAAAGATAAAAGGACATGGTGGCCCAGGAGTACAGGGTGGTCCAAAAGGAGACCTGTTTATAACGTTTCAGGTTTTAAATGATACAGACTTCCGCAGAGAAAAAGAACATCTATATGCTACAGAAAATATCTCGTTAACCACTGCGATTCTTGGAGGAGAGATAAAAGTGAAAACATTTGATGGTGAGGTGAAGTTAAATGTAAAGCCTGGAACCGAAAATGGTAGTAAAGTGAAATTGAAAGGAAAAGGTTTTCCAAAGTATAAAAAGAAGGATCAGTTTGGAGATCTTTTTATTACTTACCAGGTTGATATTCCGAAGAATTTGACCGAAGAGCAAAAGGAGCTGTTTCAGAAACTTAAAAACACGGGCTTATGAAAGAGGAAGATTTAATCCCAGCAGAGGAGATTTGTATTCGTTACCAGGTGGAAAGGCAATTTGTTACATCTCTTAAGGATAGCGGAATCATTGAGATCGTGACGGTGCAGGAAACTGAATATATACATTGCGATCATCTGGCTCAATTCGAAAAGATGCACAGGTTGCATGAAGAGCTTGAAATAAACATACAGGGACTTGAAGCGATTAGTCACCTGTTAGGAAAAGTAGAGCAATTGCAATCTGAGAATATTAGGCTTAAAAACAGGCTGGGTCTCTACGAATAGTTTATAGCTGAATTTGGTAAAGCATAAGTTCTGCAGGATCCTTCGGAATTTTAATGTTCTCTATGTGCTCAAAACCCAGTTTCTCTAATAACTTTTGTGAACCCGTATTATCAAGTCTGGTAATTGCCTGTAAAGCTTTCAAGCTGAAGATATTTTTAGCTGCTTTAACCAGCGTGGTAGTAGCTTCAGAAGCATAGCCTTTTCCCTCGTATTCTGGAAGAAAAGCGAAACCCAGATCAATCTCCTGAAGGCCTTCCCGATCATATAAACCACAGGCGCCAATCTTTACATTATCTACTTTTCGAATCACACAATAATTAGAAAATCCCAGTTTATATAATTGCGGCAGCATCCTGTCTTTAATATAATTTCTGGCATCTTCAATATTACGCAGATTGCGATCTCCAATATACTGAAGCGATTTGGGAGAATTGTAAAGCTGGAAAATAAAAGCAGCATCATGCAGAGACATAGGTCTCAACAATAATCGCTCAGTTTCAAAGCTTCGAAATTCTCCCAATTAGCCAGGTTTTTATTTTACTTCAAAAGTAGATTCTGTAGTGGAGCCGTTCAGTTCGAGAATCATTTTATAAGAGCCTTTTGGAATATAGAATTTCTCGTCCTCAGCTTTAGAAATACTGGTTTTATCGTCCTGCTTTTCTAGTTTTTTAGCTGAATCTTCTGTAATACTAAGATCATAAGAACCAGTATTGAAGCCTTTGTCTGCCTCGATATCCATCGATTGCAGGGTAGTTCCATCTTCAGTCTGTATCTTTAATTTTCCATTTCCTTCCTTCGAAGTATAATAGGTAAATCCAAGTTCAGGAGTATAAGGATCCATCCATTTGCTATAGGAATTCCCCCATCTGTTACTGAACCTGATCTCCTTTTCCGAAGAAATAGTTAGCGCAGATTTGATATCGTCCATATTCATCGCTGCAATTGCGGAAATATCTGCGATATAAAGGGATCGACCATGAGTTCCCACAACCAGATCCTGTTCTTCTTCCTGAACTCGAAGATCGTGAACTGCTACATTAGGAAAATTGGTGCTAAATGCCTGCCAGCTATCTCCACGATCCAGGCTTACATAAAGTCCATTATCTGTTCCTAAAAAAAGTACATTCTCATTGGATGGGTCTTCCCGAATCACATTTACAGATGATGTTGGTAAATTCGCGCTGATGTCTTTCCAGTTCTTTCCGGAATCTTCAGAGACATATACATAAGGCTTAAAATCATCAGATCTGTAACCATTTAAACTGGCATAAACACGATCCTTAGAATGTTCAGAAGCGATCACACGCGAAACCCAAAGGTCCTGCGGAAGATCGGAACTCAGTAGTTTCCAATCTGCGCCGGCATTGTCACTTCCGTAGATATAACCATCATCACTTCCTGTATAAAGTTTTCCGAATTGAAATGGAGATTCAGAAATTGTAGCCAGAGTTCCATAAGGTACATTTCCATCTTTGCCACCACCGGTTAAATCTTTGGAAATACTGGTCCAGCTTTCCCCCTGATCCATACTGCGCATCAACTTATTTCCACCCATATAAAGGATGTCCTGGTTATGAGAAGATAGAAGAATGGGCGTTTGCCAGTTGTAGCGATAAGGACTTTCGCCCAACTCGTGTTTTGGATGTATATAAAGACGCTCGCCAGTTTCTCTGTTTATTCTAAAATAATTTCCAAACTGAAAACCGGTATAAACGATATCAGAATTTCTGGAATCGATCTCCACCTGCATTCCATCACCACCCATAATACTTTTGTAATTATAGTCTCCTGAAGCGGCCCATCCATTGCTTTCAGTGTTCGTGTGTGGTCCAACCCATACGCCGTTATCCTGAAGCCCGCCATATACGTTATACGGCTTTTCATTGTCTACATTGACCGTGTAAAATTGCCCAACTGAAGGTGAATTGTTTTTCACCCAGTTTTCACCATCATCATAGGAAATATTGATTCCGCCGTCATTCCCGTCGATTAGATGTCCGCTTTTTTCTGGGTTGATCCATAAAGCATGGTGATCTGCATGTACATTTTGAGCATCGATAGAAGTAAAGGTTTTACCTCCATCTTTGGATTTTAGGATAGGCACTCCATATATATAGATCGCATTTTTATCCTGAGGATCCACATGTACCATCCCAAAATAATAACCATAACTATAATAAAGATCATCAAGGTAATCCTCATGGGTGATCTTCCAAGTCTTCCCGGCATCTGTACTTTTATAGACCTGGGCTCCAATTACGGGCGTATCAAAAAGTTGAGTATTGGCATCTTCCAGGTACGTGGCCAGATCCTGCGGTTTTGCCTCATCTTTCCGGATCATTTCCTTTACTTTCTCTGCGGAATATTTTTTCTGAAAATCATTAGATCGCAGGTAAGTTTCTAATTCTTTATCATCAAGCTTCAGAAAAGCAGATTTCTTCATATTTCTGAAATCATCTTTTTTAAGTCCGCTTTTATCTGAAGATTTTTTGTCTTCAGACTTTCTTCGATCCTGATTATCTACTATCGCGTAGATCGTATTGGAATCGTAGACAGAAAGACCAATTCTTCCTACTCCGTCGCCTGTTGGAAATCCGGAAGCTTCCGTAGAGATCTTTGTCCAGCTATCCCCGGCATCGGTACTTTTATAAATTCCACTGTTTTTACCACTTTCTCTAAAATCCCATGCTTTACGATCCTTGTCCCAGGCAGCCGCGTACATTTCGTTGTAGTTTTGAGGATTTACGGCCACATCGATGATCCCGGTTTGCTCATTTATGAAGAGGTTTTTGTTCCAGGTTTTTCCACCATCTGTAGTTTTATAGATCCCTCGTTCATTGTTCGAGGAGTAGAGGTGACCAGTTACACCCACTACCACTTCATCAGGATTTTCAGGATTAATTAGAATTCGACTGATATGATGTGAATCTGGAAGACCCATGAATTCCCAGGTTTCTCCCTGGTCTGCCGACTTCAATAAACCTATCCCGGCGTAGGAAGAACGGGAAGCATTCACCTCACCGGTTCCAACCCAGATCGTACCAGAATTCCAGTCTACAGCGATATCGCCAATATTTTGCGAAGGACTGTTGTCCATCACCGGCATAAATGAAATCCCGTTATTATTAGTGTACCAAAGACCGCCGGTTGCATAAGCTGCATAGAATTCGGTTGGATCTTCGGGATTCACCGCAAAATCTGTGATTCGTCCACTCATTACGCTAGGTCCAATATTCTGGAGCGGAATGTTCTTTACGATGGATTGCTGGTGAAGTTCCTGTTTTTGTTCGAAGCCTTTTTGTAAAGCTTCTCCGCTAGTAGCAGTTTGTTGTGCAATAATAGGAGAGATCCCTATCAAAAAAGCACCAAGAAAATGGTAAGTTCTTTTCATAATTTATTTTGTAATGCTTAAAAATAGCAAAACCCGCGCATACCCAAAATTTTAAACGCCTTTAATGGCTTTTGGAGTCAAATCCCTTAATTTTGAAGAAATTGAAAAATACTGTTTATGAAATATGATCGAATAGATTCGAAACTCTTTATAAAGAACCGTAAGAACTTTATGGACAAGATGAAGTCTAAAAGTCTGGCGGTTTTTAATTCAAATGATATTTATCCAATTGGGGCAGACAGCACGATGCCATTTCAGCAAAACAGAGACCTCTTTTATTTAAGTGGAGTAGATCAGGATGAGAGTATCCTGGTCCTGTTTCCAGATGCTCCGGAAGAGAAGCACAGGGAAATCCTGTTTCTGACTGAAACGAATGAACATATTGCGGTTTGGGAAGGAGCTAAACTTACTAAAGAAGATGCGTTTGATGTGAGTGGTATTCGCACAGTTTACTGGATGAAAGACTTTGAAAAAGTATTTTTTGAAGTAATGACTCAGTGCGATACGGTATACTTAAATACAAATGAGCACTATCGCGCCAATCATGATACCCAGACCAGGGATGATCGTTTTATCAAGTGGTGTAAGGATAAATATCCTGCTCACCAGGTGGCGAAAGCTAACCCGATCCTGCAAAGGCTAAGGTCTGTCAAAGATCCTATCGAACTTGATCTAATGCAGAAAGCATGTAACATTACTGAAAAAGCTTTCCGCAGAACTTTAGGTTTTGTAAAGCCTGGAGTTTGGGAATACGAGATCGAAGCGGAGTATTATCATGAAATGATTCGTAACAGGTCCAAAGGTTTTGCATATACACCAATTATCGCCAGCGGTAACAGTGCCAATGTTTTGCATTACGTTGAAAATAATAGACAGTGTAAAGCGGGTGACCTTATCCTTCTTGATACAGGAGCAGAATATGCTAATTATTCCAGTGATCTAAGTAGAACCATTCCAGTTTCAGGTCGATATTCAGATCGCCAGAAGGAGGTTTACAATGCTGTAAATAAGGTAAAAAAGGAAGCAACCAAAATGCTGGTTCCGGGAACTATGTGGAAAGAATATCATGTTGAGGTTGGTAAGATGATGACTTCTGAATTACTTGCGCTGGGACTTCTGGACAAAGCAGATGTTCAGAATGAAGATCCAGACTGGCCGGCATACAAGAAATATTTTATGCACGGTACTTCCCATCATATCGGGCTGGATACTCATGACTACGGAATTTTGACAGAACCTATGGAAGCAAACCAGGTATTTACCGTAGAACCGGGAATCTACCTTCCTGATGAAGGCTTCGGAATTCGTCTGGAAGATGATGTAGTGATCCAGGAAAAAGGAGAGCCTTTCAATCTAATGGGAAATATCCCGATCGAGATCGAAGAAATCGAGGAGATAATGAATTCTTAGAAAAGTATTTAGAAACTGAAGTTTAGAAATACCGTGAATACCAGACTGCAAATCCTGGGATTCACGGTATTTTAATTTTACACTATTATGAAACTACAATATAAAGACAACGAGATAATTTATACGATTACAGGAACTGGAAACACGAACATTCCTTTGGTCTTGCTCCATGGTTTCTTGGAAGATATGACAATCTGGGATCAGTTCATTGAAGGCCTGGGAGAGGAACGGCAAATTATTTGCATAGACTTACCCGGTCATGGAAGGTCAAAAGATTTTTCAGGATCGCATAGTATGCAGGAAATGGCAAATATTGTAGCTGCTGTTCTAAAAGATATTGGAGTACAACAAGTTAGCCTAGCAGGTCATAGTATGGGTGGCTATGTTGGTTTGGAATTCCTCGATAATTTTCCTATGATGTTGAAAGATATCATGTTGATAAATTCTACACCTGCTGAAGATACTGTAGAACGAAAAAAAATTCGGGACAGATCTATAGATATTGTGGAGACCAACAAGGATGCTTTTATAAGTATGGCAATTTCCAATTTGTTTTCTGCGGAAAGTCGGGTAGTTTTTAAGGATGAAATTGATCGCTTAAAACAAGCTGCTTACAGGCTGAATATTGAAAATATACAGCAAACGCTGAAAGCGATGCGAGATCGAAAAGATCATACTGCAAGTTTGAAAAAATTTAAAGGAGGTAAGATGATTGTTGCCGGTGAGGATGATACGCTAATCGAAATTGCTGATATTCAGAAGATGGCAAGAACAACGAATTCAGATTTGATCATTCTTGAAAAGGGTCATAATTCCTGGATGGAAATGTCAGAAAAATTATACAAAACCATGCTTTTTATCGATTAATTTAACCTTTTAATCGAAACATTAACTTTTTTTTATACTTTAGAGTCTTAGAAATCAGAAATTTATACACCTATGAATAAAAAACACTTTAGCTCGTTCTCTATTACAAAGGTTCAATGCAACTTGTTTAGTCATAAATTAAAAGTTTCTAAAAACATCACGAACCATGTTCACGAATACCAATGCTGCAGATGCGGCATGGAAATGACCGATACGGCTGACGGACTACTCGCAAGACTTACACCAAAATTCAAAGAAACCAACGCCTATCTGGCAAAAATCCATCAGAAACGACAGCAGGCTTTTTACGCGGAAGCTTCTTAGCAGTTTCAGTTTAGTTCGCTGCTACTTCTGATCTGTATTTTTAGAATATCTCTCTTTCTGGCTAAATCAAGATAAAAATACTGTATTGACTTGTTCAATAATAGCCTGTACCCAACCAAATAAGATGATAACATACTGGCCGAAAAGCCGTTTCGGAAATTAATCTTCTTCCTTATCCATTGAATTCCAACCTCTGGCGATTAGTGGTAATTTTTGATTTGCGCGGGTCACCAGGTGCATGCCTTCATTTTCTTCAGTCATATGACCTATTACCGTTAGATGCGGGTTTCCTTTGATCTTATCGTAATCTTCCTGCGCAATGGTAAATAATAATTCGTAATCTTCACCACCGCTTAAAGCGATCGTAGTACTATCGATGTTGAATTCCTCACAAACTGAGATCACAGCAGGATCCAGCGGAATCTTCTCCTCATAGAGATTGGCGCCTACTCTTGAATTCTTGCAGAGGTGGATGATCTCAGAGGACAAGCCATCACTGATATCGATCATAGAATTTGGCTTTACACCAAGATCGCTCAGAAGCTTAGCGATATCCTTTCGGGCTTCAGGTTTTAATTGTCTTTCAATAAGATAGGTGTACTGCTCAAGATCTGGCTGAGAATTTGGATTCGCTTTAAAAACCTGTTTCTCACGCTCCAGTACCTGAAGACCCATATAAGCAGCTCCAAGATCACCGGTTACCACGAGAAGATCGTTAGGTTTAGCACCATCCCTGTAAACAATATTCTCCTTTTTGGCATGACCAATTGCCGTAACGCTGATCATAAATCCCGATGTAGAAGAAGTGGTGTCTCCACCAATAACGTCGACATTATAAACTTTCGATGCTAATTGTACACCGGCATAAAACTCTTCCAGCGCTTCTACCGGAAACCTGTTCGATACAGCGATAGAAACTGTGACCTGGCTCGCAGTGGCATTCATTGCATAGATATCAGATAAATTAACCATCAGGGCTTTGTAACCCAAATGTTTTAGTGGCATATAAGCAAGATCAAAATGAACACCTTCAATCAAAAGATCTGTGCTTATTACGGTTTCTTCAGCATCAAATTGCAGAACAGCAGCATCATCTCCAATAGCTTTTATCGTAGAATCAAGTTTTGGACTAAAATGCTTGGTTAAGTGTTCGATCAAACCGAATTCACCTAATTCTGAAAGGTTCGTCTTACTTTCCTGACTATTATCAAACATGCAATGAAAATTTAGACTGCAAAAATACAAGAATAAAATGCAATTCAGAAGAAAGCATGAAAAGCTTCTGAAGCCGCAGAAATATTGCCTTGGTGACTACTGGAATTTCGATCGAAGACTTCTATGATTCAATTCTTAAAACATATTCCTAGTCTATGGTAAACCGCTTGTTTTATAGTATATTTGCACTCAATTTAGAATTAATCTTTATAGCTTATGATTAAAGTTAGCGAAGAGGCTAAAAAGAAAATTTCCGTCCTCATGACCGAAGAGGGTTTTAATGCTACGGCAGACTATGTTCGGGTTGGAGTGAAGAGCGGAGGATGTTCTGGTTTGTCTTATGAACTTACGTTCGACAATAGCCAGGCTGAAGGCGATAAGGTCTTCGAAGATAACGATGTAAAGATCGTTGTTGACAAACGCAGTGTACTTTATCTGGCTGGAACTATTTTAGAATATTCCGGAGGATTAAATGGAAAAGGTTTTGTTTTTAACAACCCGAACGCACAAAGAACCTGTGGATGCGGTGAAAGTTTTTCACTGTAAAAATTATGTATCGGTTACTACCGATCTTTAATTTAATTAGAATTACGAAGAATGGCATATACTGAAGACGATTTAAAGAAAGAGCTCGAAACCAAGGAATACGAATACGGATTTTATACAGATATAGAATCTGATACTTTTCCTGTGGGCTTGAACGAAGATATCGTAAGAGCAATATCCAAGAAAAAGGAAGAGCCGGAGTGGATGACGCAATGGCGTCTGGAAGCTTACCGGGAATGGGAGAAAATGGAAGAGCCGGACTGGGCTAATGTAAATTACCCAAAGCCAGATTTCCAGGCGATCTCATATTACTCAGCTCCAAATAAGAAACCGAAGTACGATAGTCTTGATGAGGTGGATCCGGAATTACTTGATACCTTTAAAAGGCTGGGGATTTCTCTTGATGAGCAAAAAAAATTAGCCGGTGTTGCAGTTGATGTAGTAATGGATTCAGTTTCTGTAACTACTACTTTTAAAAAGACGCTTGCTGAAAAAGGAATTATTTTCTGTTCTATTTCTGAAGCGATCAAGGAACACCCAGAACTTGTTAAAAAATATCTTGGAACCGTGGTTCCGCAGAAGGATAATTTTTACGCTGCCCTCAACTCGGCAGTATTTAGTGATGGTTCTTTTTGTTACATTCCAAAAGGTGTTCGATGCCCAATGGAACTATCCACATACTTTAGAATAAACCAGGCAGGAACCGGGCAGTTTGAAAGAACACTGGTTGTTGCAGATGAGAGCAGTTATGTAAGTTACCTGGAAGGTTGTACTGCACCATCCCGTGATGAGAACCAGCTGCACGCAGCAGTCGTGGAGCTTATCGCTTTGGATGATGCTGAGATCAAATATAGTACGGTACAAAACTGGTTCCCTGGAAATAAAGAAGGAAAAGGTGGAGTTTTCAATTTTGTAACTAAACGTGGACTTTGTGAAAAAGGGGCGAAGATTTCCTGGACTCAGGTAGAGACAGGATCAGCAGTTACCTGGAAATATCCAAGCTGTATTCTGAAAGGTGATAATTCGGTAGGAGAATTTTACTCAATTGCTGTGACCAATAATTTTCAGCAGGCAGATACCGGAACTAAGATGATTCATCTTGGTAAGAATACTAAGAGTACGATTATCTCAAAAGGTATTTCCGCAGGAAAATCTCAGAACTCTTATCGTGGTCTGGTACAGATCAATGGTAGAGCCGAAAATGCCCGTAACTTCTCACAATGTGACTCCCTTTTAATGGGGAATGAGTGTGGAGCTCATACCTTCCCTTATATTGAGGTTAAAAATAAATCTGCTCAGGTAGAGCACGAGGCTACAACCAGTAAGATCGGTGAAGACCAGATCTTCTATTGTAACCAGCGTGGTATAGATACTGAAAAAGCAATCGCATTGATCGTAAATGGTTTCAGTAAAGAAGTATTGAACAAACTTCCTATGGAATTTGCAGTAGAGGCTCAGAAATTATTAGAGATCTCGCTGGAAGGTTCAGTAGGATAATTGATTCTGAAGACAACTTGATCGATGAGAAGGTTTTTTGAAATAATGATCGTGGCTATTTTGTTCGTATCCTGTCAGGATGATGAGCAAAAGGAACTGAATACCGAACCTGTAACTTCTAATGTTCAGGATAGTCTGGAAGTGCTTCAGGGAGACTATGTGTATGTAGCTGATGCTGCTGTACTACGAGGAGAGAATTTCGTTTACGGTGTTAAACAGGATTCCGTTGCAATGCTACTTTCAGAAAAAGTAAGCGATCTGAAATCTGATGATTTTGAGATGATCCCGGTTCGTGTTAGAGCCAAGATCAAGGCCAATCCAAGATTGGAAGGCTGGGATGAGATCATCGAAATTAAGGAGATCCTGGAAATTTCAGGCGCCAGTTTTTCAGATTCAATAGAATAAATAAAAATAGAATATCAAACAGTCTGCTTCGGCAGATTCAGAAATAACAGACATGCTTAAAGTAAAGAATTTACACGCCAGTATTGAAGATAAAGAGATCCTGAAAGGAATTAACCTGGAAATCAAACCAGGAGAGGTTCATGCGATCATGGGGCCAAATGGTTCCGGGAAAAGTACCCTTTCTTCAGTAATCGCAGGAAGAGAAGAGTATGAAATGACTGAAGGTGAAATGATGTTCGAAGGGGAAGACCTGAACGAACTTGATCCTGAGGAAAGAGCTCATAAAGGAGTGTTCTTATCATTCCAATACCCTGTGGAAATTCCTGGTGTCTCTGTAACCAATTTTATTAAAACAGCGATCAACGCTCAAAGAAAGGCACACGGGCAACCGGATATGCCTGCGAATGATATGCTGAAAATGATTCGTGAGAAATCTGAAATGCTGGAAATCGACAGAAAATTCCTTTCCAGATCATTGAACCAAGGTTTCTCAGGAGGAGAGAAAAAACGTAACGAAATCTTCCAGATGGCGATGCTTGAACCAAAATTATCTATTCTTGATGAAACAGATAGCGGACTTGATATCGATGCTCTGAAGATCGTTGCAAATGGCGTGAACAAACTTCGCTCTAAGGATAACGCGGTATTGCTTATTACGCATTACCAGAGATTGCTTGATTATATCGTGCCAGACTACGTACATGTATTGGTGGAGGGAAAGATCGTAAAGTCTGGAGGAAAAGAACTTGCTTACGAACTGGAAGAAAGAGGATACGATTGGGTAAAGCAGGAAACAGTTTAATACTCGAGTCGAGAAATTGAATTGTTGAACTAGAAATTAGAATGTAATGGAATTGAAAGATAAATTGGTCTCGTCATTTTTAGCCTTTGAGGAAAATCTGGACCCGAACGAAAATCTGGATACTTTAAGAAATGAAGCGATCAAAAATTTTGAAAAGCTTGGTTTTCCTGGTAGAAAGGACGAAGACTGGAAGTATACCTCACTAAATTCGGTATTGAAACATGACTATAGTGTTTTTCCGAAGAAAGAAGATGCGATCGAGTATCGTGATATCAAGAAATATCTTATCCATGATATAGATACTTATGACCTGGTTTTCATCGATGGGATCTATTCTTCTCATCTATCGCAGACCACACACGATAAGATCGATGTATGTTTGATGTCTGCTGCGCTCAACAAGGACAAGTATAGTGCGGTAATTGAAAATTACTACAATAAAGTTGCTCCAAAAACAAGCCTCAATTCGCTGAATACAGCATTTGCCAGAGAAGGAGCTTTTATATATATACACAAGAACACTCAGGCAGATAAGCCTATACAGATCATTAACTTTGCTACTGGAAATGAGTCTGCTCTAATGTTGCAGCCTAGAAACCTGGTAGTTGTGGATGAGAATTCACATGTGCAGATCATCGAAAGGCACCAAAGTCTTACAGATCACCCGGTGCTTACCAACTCTGTTACCGAGATCTTTGCTGATAAAAGAGCAATTGTAGATTATTATAAGATTCAGAATGATAAAGCTTCAGCGTCTTTAATTGATAATACGTTTATCAATCAAAAATCTGAAAGTCACGTTTCTGTACATACATTCTCTTTTGGAGGGAAACTTACCAGGAATAATTTGAACTTCTACCAGAATGGAGAACGTATCGATTCTACCATGAAGGGAGTTACCATCATTGAGGACAAGCAGCACGTAGATCACAACACACTGGTTCATCATATCGAGCCTAATTGTGAAAGTCACCAGGATTACAAAGGAATCTTTGAGGACAAATCTGTTGGGGTTTTCAATGGGAAAGTTGTTGTAGAGAAGGAAGCTCAGAAGACGAACGCTTACCAGTCTAATAACAATATCCTTGCAAATGATAAGGCGACGATCAACTCAAAGCCACAATTAGAGATCTTTGCAGATGATGTACGCTGCAGCCACGGTTGTACAATCGGGCAGCTTGATGCAGAGGCTTTATTCTATTTGCAGTCCAGAGGTATTCCGCGTAAGGAAGCCAGAGGATTACTTATGTACGCATTCGCGAATAACGTACTGGAAAGTGTAAAGATTCCAGAAGTTAAGAAGCGTATTAACAAGCTAATCGCCAGTAAACTTGGAGTCGAACTAGGTTTCAATTTATAAATCAATAAAACTATACGAGGATGAGTCAGTCAACTCAGGTCAGAAAAATAGATGTTGAAACGATCCGTCAGGACTTTCCAATTCTTGGACGTGAGGTGAATGGCTATCCATTGGTTTATTTCGATAATGCTGCGACTGCACAAACACCTAAGCAGGTGATGGATGCTATTGTAGATTATTATTCGAATTATAACGCCAATATTCATCGTGGAGTTCATGCGCTTTCTCAGGAAGCGACAGATAAGTATGAGCAGGCCAGAATAAAAATTCAGCAACATTTTAATGCTGAACATGCTCACGAGATCATTATGACCTCTGGTACAACACATGGGATCAACCTTGTGGCGAATGGTTTTTCTACTTTACTGAAGTCTGGAGATGAAATCCTGGTTTCAGCAATGGAGCATCATTCGAATATTGTGCCCTGGCAAATGCTGGCTGAAAAGACCGGTGCTAAGCTGAAGGTTATCCCGATGAACGAGAAAGGAGAACTGATTCTTTCTGAATACAGAAATCTGATCAGTGATAGGACAAAACTTGTCTTTGTAAATCATGTTTCCAACGCCCTTGGAACCGTAAATCCAATTAAAGAGATTATCGATATCGCTCACGAAGCAGGTGCTGCGGTCTTAATAGATGGAGCCCAGGCATCGCCGCACATCAAAGCCGATGTTCAGGAGCTTGATATCGACTTTTATGTAGTTTCAGCGCATAAGATGTGCGGACCTACAGGTGTTGGAATGTTATATGGTAAACAGGAGTGGCTGGAAAAATTACCTCCTTACCAGGGTGGTGGTGAAATGATCGCTACAGTAAGCTTTGAAAAAACGACCTATGCTGGTTTGCCGCACAAATTCGAAGCGGGAACGCCGAACATTTGTGGTGGAATAGCTTTTGGAGCAGCCCTCGACTATATGAACTCTATTGGCTTTGAGGAGATCGCTTCTTACGAAGATGAATTACTTCAATATGCAACAAGAAGGCTGAAAGAGATCGAAGGAATGAAGATCTATGGGGAAGCTGCCGAGAAGACGGCGGTGATTAGTTTCAACGTAGAGGGATTACATCCATACGATATTGGAACGCTATTAGATAAAATGGGAATTGCTGTTAGAACAGGGCATCATTGTGCACAACCGGTAATGGATTTTTTCAAAATTCCCGGAACAGTAAGAGCATCCTTCGCATTTTACAATACGAAAGAAGAAATCGATACATTCATGGAAGCGTTGAAAAAGGCTTTGATGATGTTACAGTAATCGCGAACCTTCCTAATCAAATACAATATATTTAAAAGAGGCTCCAACATGGTGCCTTTTTTCGTAATATGCTTTATCCAAAATCCCAATTATGAAACTTTCAATACTATCTTTTATTCTAATGTTTTTCACTATTAATGACTGTTCTAATGAAGGTCAGGAAGAAATCAAATCTGTAAGCTATAAAACTTATACACGCGGATCTTCTTCCACTTATATGATCACTTCGGAAGAGATCAAAGTAAAAAGCACTGGAGTGGATGCAAAGGAAAATTCAGAAGCAATCTCAAAGCAAGATTGGGAGATGATCACTTCGGAAATTAAAAAAATCGATACAGCTAAACTGGAAGATCTTGAGGCGCCAACAGAGTCCAGAGCAAGTGATGCAGCTGCCCATGCTGAACTAAGTCTGATCATTGGAAATTCTGAATTTAATTCTTCCACCTTTGATCATGGGAATCCCCCTGAGGCTTTAAAACCATTGGTGCAGACTATTTTAAGATTGGCAGAAAATGTTGAATAGCAGGTTAGCATGTCGTACTTTTGTGCAAAATTGAGTTATGACGATTCAGGAAAAACAGAATGAAGTAATTGATGAGTTTGCAATGTTCGACGACTGGATGCAGCGTTATGAATATATGATCGAACTTGGGAAATCACTTCCGCTAATAGACGAAAAATATAAGATCGAAGAGAATCTTATAAAAGGATGTCAAAGTAAAGTCTGGGTTCATGCAGAGCTTGACGGTGATCGTTTGTTATTCACCGCAGATAGCGATGCGATCATTACCAAGGGAATTGTTGCGATCCTGATAAGAGTATTTTCAGATCAACATCCCTCTCAGATCATTGAAGCAAACACTCAGTTTATTGATGAAATTGGTCTAAAAGAACATTTGTCTCCAACCAGAGCAAACGGACTTGTAAGCATGATCAAACAATTAAAAATGTATGCTTTGGCATATCAAACACAATTGAATTAAGATGGAGCAGGAAATAAATACACAGGAATTGGGAGAGAAGATCGTTACAGTCTTAAAGACGATCTATGATCCGGAAATTCCGGTAGATATCTACGAATTAGGTTTGATCTATGACGTGATGGTATCTACAGATTATGACGTAAAGATATTAATGACGCTCACTACGCCTAACTGTCCGGTGGCAGAAACCCTTCCACTAGAAGTGGAAGAGAAAGTAAAGTCTCTGGATATGGTAAAAGATGCTGAAGTGGAGATCACTTTTGATCCACCATGGAGCCAGGATCTTATGAGCGAAGGAGCAAAACTTGAGCTGGGACTGCTCTAAATACACTTTATGGCTGAAGAAATCGTAAATAGAATCGCCGAAAGTAAACTGGTGACCTTTAATCTTGAAGATTTTTATCCAAAAGGGGAGCGTGTCGTTTTTGATATTAGTGACTGGTTACTCGAAGGCTTTGTGCTAAGAGAGAAAGATTTTAGAGAACAGGCGAAAAACCATGACTGGCAACAGTATAAGGGTGCTTATGTTGCCCTTGTATGTTCTACAGATGCGATCGTACCGTCATGGGCTTTTATGCTGGTAAGCTCATACCTGCAGGGTGTTGCTAAAAAGACCATTATTGGAGACCTGGAAAATTTGGAAAGTCATCTTTACCAGGAAGTGATCGATCGTCTGGATGTTAGTGATCTGGAAGATAAACCGGTAATAATCAAGGGATGTTCCAACAAACCAGTTCCAAAGAATGCTTATATAATGATTATGCAGAAACTACAACCCGTAGTTAAAAGCTTAATGTATGGAGAGGCTTGTTCTTCAGTTCCGCTCTATAAAAAACCTAGAAAATAGTAATGAAGAAAGTTTTATTCACAGCCGTTGCGTTGTTTTTATTTGGATCCTCCTTTGCACAGGTAGAAAATGACTCTATCCCACCCAATGGATGGCAAAAAGAAGGAAATGTTCAGTTATTATTTAATCAATCTGCCTTCAACAAAGAATGGACAGGCGGTGGAACTTCCAGTATCGCTGGAAATCTTACTGTAGATTACCAGTTCAATTATCGTAAAGATGATTTCACCTGGGACAATAGAATTCTCGGGAATTACGGACTTACGAAAGTAAAAGACGATGAATTTGAGCGCAAAACGAGTGACCGGCTCGAATTGAACAGTATCGCAGGGAAGCAGATAGAAGACAGGAATTTTTATTATTCATGGTTTTTAAACTTCAGAACTCAGTTTGCTAAAGGTTATGAATTTTCCGAAGATGCTGAAACCGGAGAAGCTATTAGAACTGAAACCACTCATTTTCTATCACCAGGTTATTTACAAACCGGTCCTGGGATGATGTATAAGAAAGGTGATAATTTTATGGTTAATCTAGCTCCGGCAACGGCAAGATTGATCTTTGTGGACAGTGACTTTACAAGCCGTGCAGGTTATGTAGATGGTGATTACTTTGGAGTGGATGAAGGAAAAAGTACCAGGTTCGAACTAGGCGCGGCACTTACCGGTTTCTTAAGCTATGAGATCCTTGAAAATGTTGAAATGGAGCATTCACTAGCTTTGTATTCTAATTATCTTGAGAACCCGGAGAATGTTGATATTGATTATTTGCTGAATCTGAACATGGGAATCAATGATTACCTTTCTGCCAACCTGATATTCCAGGCGATCTATGATGATAACGCTGTTGGAGCATTCCAGATTCGTGAAGTATTTGGAGTTGGTATCAACTTCGGATTCTAGAGAAAACCTATAGATTTATGAAAAGCCCGTGAACTTCACGGGCTTTTTCAGTTAAATTTTTGTTGAAGTATGGCGGCTTCGAATGCGGAAGCCATCTAATGATTATCTTTGTATTTATGATTGAAAAAACCGACCTGTCCTTTGAAAAAGCTGTTCTTGTAGGTATAGTTACCAAAGATCAGAACGAGGATAAACTTGAAGAATACCTGGATGAGCTGGAGTTTCTAACTTTCACCGCTGGTGGTGAAGTGCAGAAACGTTTTACACAGAAGATGGACATGCCGAATCCTAAGACTTTTATTGGAACCGGTAAGATGGAAGAGGTGCGTGAATTCGTGGCAGAACATGAAATTGGTGCTGTGATCTTTGATGACGAACTTACACCAGCTCAGCAGAAGAACATTGAAAAAATACTAAAAGCTAAAATTCTGGACAGGACTAACCTGATCCTTGATATTTTCGCACAGCGAGCAAAGACCAGTTACGCCCGTACGCAGGTGGAACTGGCGCAATATGAATACTTATTGCCAAGACTTGCCGGTATGTGGACTCACCTTGAGAGACAGCGTGGTGGTATTGGTATGCGTGGTCCCGGGGAAACAGAGATCGAAACCGACCGTCGTATCGTTAGAGATAAAATATCTTTACTGAAGAAAAAACTGGAAACCATCGATAAGCAGATGGAAGTACAGAGAGGTAACAGAGGACAGCTGGTTCGTGTAGCTCTTGTAGGATATACCAACGTAGGGAAGTCTACGTTAATGAATGCGATTAGCAAAAGTGAAGTTTTTGCTGAAAATAAATTATTCGCCACGCTGGACACCACGGTAAGAAAAGTGGTGATTCGAAACCTGCCATTTCTGTTAAGTGATACCGTAGGTTTTATTAGAAAACTGCCTACTCAGCTAGTGGAATCTTTTAAATCTACACTGGATGAAGTTCGTGAAGCAGATCTTCTCCTGCACGTAGTGGATATTTCTCATGCAAATTTTGAAGATCATATCGCTTCTGTTAATCAGATTCTTACTGAGATCGAAGCTTTAGGCAAACCAACCATTATGGTCTTCAATAAGATCGATGCTTACGAGCCTGAAGAGATCGAAGAGGATGATCTTGTAACCGAGAGAACTTCCGCGCATTATACGCTAAAGGAATGGAAGAAAACCTGGATGAATAAAATGGGCAATAACGTGGTCTTTATTTCGGCTACCGAAAAAGAGAATTTTGAACACTTTAGGAAAAGAGTATACGAAGCCGTTCGTGAAATTCATATCACACGTTTTCCATACAATAATTTCCTTTACCCGGAATATGATAAATACGGCGAGACTAAAGAATAGTTAGCTTAAAAATTTTATCCCGGTAAGATCTTCAGAAACAGCCCATAATTTTGCGGCTGTTTCTTTGTTTTTAGCCTGCCTGGCAATTTCAGCTTCTGCAGGCTTCCCTTTCATTTCTCTGAAACCATCAGGCCCAATATAGCTGCCACCAGACAATTCTTTATCTAAAGCTGCCTTGAGTGTAGGTTGCGCCCCTTTTTCCGCAGAATGAGAGATGAATGGTTGGAAGGGTTTGGCGATAAGCATAAGCCATCCCGGCAAATGTCGCATCAGTTCAGTAGAAGAAACACCTGGATGAGCGGCTAGTGAACTTACGTGGCTTAAAGAATTAACTTTTAGTCTTCGTTCCAGTTCCAGACTAAAGATAAGACAGGCAAGCTTGCTCTGCCCATAAGCTTTGAATTTTGAATAGGAGTTTTCACTCTGCAGATCATTAAAATCAATTTCAGCATTTTTGTGAGCGATAGAACTTAAGGTCACGATCCTGGAACTTTTCGAAGTAGTCAATTGTTCTTTTAATAAACCAGTAAGTAGAAAATGGCCTAAATAATTCACTCCTAATTGAAGCTCAAAATCATCTTCGGTTCTTTGATAAGGAGGCATCATCACACCAGCGTTATTTATCAGAAGATTAAGTTGATCATTTTTAGTTTTAAATTCTGAAGCAAAGGATCTTACCGATTCCAGACTTGCAAGGTCTAGTTCCTGTATCTCCAAATTAGCGTTTCCATTCCAGTTCATAATTTGTCTCCGGGCATCTTCAGCTTTTTCCAGGTCTCTGCAGGCCATGATCACCTTGAAGTCTTTCGCCGCAAGCGCCTTTGTAGTTTCGAAGCCCAGGCCGGCATTCGCTCCTGTTACAATTGCCGTTGGTTGTTCGTTACTAGATGTTTCTGAATACTGAAATTCGTTCATGGACGGTTTTTTTGATGCTACGGAAGGATTTTTTGAATCAATTATTTCTTATTTTTAAAAGATACAATGTATATCATGAAAAGTCTTCTACTCCTCTCAATTTTAGTATATAATTTGAATATGCAGGCTCAATCCCTTCAGGGTTCCTGGAAACTTGCTGCGGAAAATGGCAAGGCAGTGACCGGCAAAGAGGTAATTCGTATTTATGCTGATTCCTATTTTACTGAAGGTGCTAAAGATCCAGATTCCAATGAATTTCTCTGGGCACGTGGCGGGGAATATCATAAGAAAGACGATCAGGTTCGAATTGATTTTGACACGAGACAGGAAAAACCTTCAGCAGAATTAATTGCACATAAGATCCAATTCGAGGAGGAGAACAGTTTCAGTATAAAGCATGGCGAAACCATTCAGAAATGGATAAGAGTGTCAGGAAATAAAAATGAATTATCTGGAAATTGGGTGATTACGGGTAGAGAGAGAAATGGTGAAATGAACCGAATGACACCGGGTGATCGCAGAACTATCAAAATGCTTGGTGGCGATCGTTTCCAATGGGTAGCATTTAACTCGGCAACTGGAGAATTTTTTGGTACCGGCGGTGGAACTTATATTGCAAAGGATGGAAAATATGTAGAGAATATTGAATTTTTCTCCCGGGATGCCAGTAGAGTGGGAGCGAGTCTCGATTTTAATTTTAAAGTCGAAACGGCAATTGGATACATTCAGGAAAAAGTTCCAAGGGTGATCCTATTAAAGAGATCTGGTCACCGTATGCTGAAGCCTATTCCAAGAACTAATAAATAGAATGCTCGAATTTGAAATTCAGCTCATTTTGAAATCTAACTGAACTTACTATTTTACCTTCTGAAGATTTCTCATTGCTGAAATGAGGTGCTTCCAGTTCCCTATCCTGGGCTATTTTCGTATAATAATCTTCACGTGTAGGATGGTCTGGGTGTACCAGGTTAAATATACCATTGGTAGCAGGTTTCTCGATTAAAGCAATAATTGCTTTGATGCAATCACGACGATGTACGAGATTTACCGGGGCTTTTGGAGAACTAAGATCCTTTTTGCCAGAAAGCTGATTCACAGGATGACGATCATCACCTATCAAACCACCAAAACGTAGAATTTCAGTTTTAAAGTTTTCATTATTCAGCAACAATAATTCGGCATTACGTAACTGAACGGCTATATTGGAAGAATTATCGGTTTCAGTATTTTCATTGACCTCTGGAAAACCAGGTTCATTTTTATAGACAGAGGTCGAACTCACGAAAATGATCCTTGGACAATAACTTTTCTCCAGGTAAGGAACGATGGTTCTAACTTTCGAAACGAAGTCTGCTTCAGGATTTTTTCTAAGCCCGGGAGGGATATTCACGACAATACAGTCAGACTTGGATAGAAAAGACCTGATGTCTCCCTGTATTCCTTTTTCATACAATTTGATCGTGTAGGGAACGAGTCCGGCGGCGTGAAGATCACCAAACTTTTCATTTCTGGTAACTGAAGCTTTTACCTCATGGTTCAAGGCTCTTAATTCTTTTCCAAGCTCAAAACCAAGCCATCCACATCCTAAAATCGCAATCTTCATTTATTCCTTTATTCTTATGGTTTTCTTTAAAATTGTAGCATCATTCAAAACGAATGGCCGTGGAATCATATCCTTCGGTCTTTTTTCAAGCTTTAAATCTTCGTTATCGAAGAGATCGTAAGCCGATTCGTAAAGTACAAATTCTGGCTCATCTTCTGGTGCTATTGCGAATTCAATTCTCAAAGTATCCCGGTTTGACGCGTAATAAGTAAGAATTCGTTCTTTCCAGCGCTGCGTATGCATATTAAAATATTGTTGTCCTAATTGTTCATTTTCAGCTTTAAGATCGTTTACTCTAAACTCCTTAAAATCCACATCCTGGATTTCATATAATTCCAGGCGGTTTATGTCCCGATTTGGTGCGATCTTTAAGGAATAGGACTTCAAATTCGTTAATGTGTCGGTTTCGAGTTCTTCCAGTAGAATTGCAGGTTCAGGAATATAAACATCCGGAGCGCTGGATTTTCTTCGGAAATTACTGCCGTATTTACTGCTGAAATTGGATTCTGTCCCTGAATTTTCTGTGCCTACAGGAAAATAAGAGCTCGTCCAGGAATCTTCCATTTCATCATAACTATACCAGAAATTAGTTTGCTGGTCGAGATCCTTCAGATACACCAAACTATTAGGTTTAGGTCTTTCCGAAGAAAAGTCTGAGTAATAATGCGCTGTGAAAAGTAAAATATTAAAAACCAGAAAGCTTAAAACAGCAAATGACTTGAGTTTCCTGAAGTATCCAAAAAGCGGCAGCAGGAATAGAAACACCAAACTTACCAGAATTGCGGTGATGAAAAGGGTTTTAAGACCCAATGCGACCGGTAAACTCCAGATGAAAGGTAGAAGTAAAATAATAGCGGGAAAGCTCAGTAAGACCATTAAAATGCGGTTTGGTCTCTTTTGTCTTACCATTACAAAGAGTTGCAATAGTCCGAAGAATACAGGAATGATAAAATATGCAGCTCCTTTAAGATATATAGCAACTAGTGTACAGATCACCAGCCATAATGTAAGTGGCGCTATAAATATGGAAGCTTTATGTGAATGTTTGCGAAACCAATGGTAGGTTATAAAACTAATTGACAGGGAAAGAAAGATGATCAGGGCTATGTACCAGTAGCCGTTGTACGTAAACCCATGTTCCATTTCTGAGTATTCCGGGTAAATAAATAGACAGAACTGCCAGAACGCCCAGCTTAGAAAACCTGATAACCCAATGCTCATTAACATGGGTAAGAAGCCTTTAAATATTTCAGTAATACTCAGGCGGTCTCTTCGAATTCCGTAGATGACAAGGATGACGAAAATCGCCATGGCAACGATCAACATGGGCAAGATCCAGTCGAAAGGATATTTTACGAACTCCCCAAAAGGCAAATTGAAATATATAAGATCCCTGTCACTGGATAAATTTTTAAGATCTGCTTCGCTAAAATGGGCAAGCAGCGGCAAAAGATAGCTACCTTGATGAGCCAGGGTTTCGGGATCCAGATTTCTGGGAGTATCCTTCGCCGTATGATAGTCAAAATGATCATCTATAAAAGCGAAATTAAACCCGCTAATATTACCCTTTTCACGCAGGACGGTAAGATCTGTGTCGTTTGGAAGCATTTTATAAATACTGTAGGCTAGAGAGTTGCTAACTGGGTATTCGACCTTAACATCTGCAAAAGCTTCAATCAACTTGGCATTCTTGCCGTTAGTTTCCAGTAGCATAAATGGATTTCCACCGCTTCCCCTTGCTTCAAAATTAAGTGCTACCTGTACATCTTTCGCCCACGGATGATCCCTAACAAAGATTTCTGCGCCTATTAAACCAATTTCCTCTGCATCTGTAAAGAGCAAAATAATATCATTCTTAGGTTGAATTTCCCTTTCGCGGAATGCCCTGATACTTTCCAATATGGTAGCCACACCACTTCCTGCATCACTCGCACCTGGCGAAGAATGTGTAGCGCTGTCGTAATGAGTCATTAATACCAACGCATCACCATCTCCAGAACCTTTAATTCTTGCAAGGATATTTTGGGGTTTGCTTAAAATAGCACTGGAATTGAGAAAATAATCTTCCTGAGTTTGTACTTCCAGACCCATTTTCTGCAATTCCTGTACGATATAGTTACGAACTTTTGGATGCTCACTGCTCCCAACATAATGTGGTTGCTGTGCAATAGCTTCCACATGCTGGAAAGCTCTTGAAGTTGAATATTGATCTAAAGGAATTTCTTCGGAAAGCCTGGCCTGGGGAGCATCGAAATTAAAACTTAGCCAAACTGCTACAAAAATCAGCAAGAAAGCTATTAAGCCGGAAAATTTAGAGTTCATGCAATGAGGATCAAAGTTTTAAAGTTAATTAAGTTTTTGAAATATGAATAACAGAATAACTGTCATACGTAACAAATCGAAAAACCTTATATTTAAGTAATTGGTAATCAAATAAATAAATTATGGGTATTAAAAGTTTTATGGGTAAACGAGCGGAGCCTGAAAAGCCTGCAGAAGTTCCAATGCTGGTAAGAGATTATATGACCGAGAAGCTTATCACCTTCAGGGAGAATGAAAATATCATGGATGTCGTAGAGAAATTAATTAAACATGGTATCTCCGGTGGCTGTGTGGTGAATGACAGGAATGAATTGCTGGGAATTATTTCTGAAGGCGATTGTATGAAACAAATTTCTGACAGCAGGTATTACAATATGCCAATGACAGATCTCACGGTTGGGAAACGTATGATTAGTAATGTAGAAACTATAGATGGAAATATGAATGTTCTTGATGCCGCGAAGATCTTTATCGAAAAGAAATTCCGAAGATTTCCTATTGTGGAAAATAATCAGTTAATAGGTCAGATTTCACAGAGAGATGTTCTTAAAGCTGCTCTAAGATTAAAATCACACACCTGGAGTTATTGATCTTTTCTTCTAATTTCTGCCTTTCTCATAGGCATACCATCGATCAGGCTGAATAATTTTTCGGTTTGAACAATTTCTTGTTGCCTTAGTTTAATGCCTCCATCCAGTCCAAGGAGGAACACTTCAAATTTAGTTTTAGTGGAAATTTTTAGTTCGTCTTTTAAGGATGAACTTACCCATTCTGAATTTTCAGGAAAAATTGTTTTGTATTGATTTTTCTGAGCCTGGATTAGTATTAGTTTTCTTTCTGAAAGCTCTTTTGGTTCTTTCGTAAGTAATTTTAATTGCTTTGATACAAGATCTAATTCAGTTTCATTAGAATACACAACAATGATTCGATTTTCCCATTGGTATTGTTGCAGATCCTGCGCTTTTGAAGTCATTCCGTAGAAAATTAAAATAATGAGAAATGTGAGATTCCGCATATATCAAAAGTTAATCTTCTTTATTTGATCTTAAGTATAATAAAATTTCAATTTCTTCTCACCAATGCGTAAAAGTCATTTTCAAGCGGCAGATACCCCATATCATACACAAAGAAGTATTGCTTTCCAGTTTTGGTAGTATAAACGCTGGTGAAAAATTCAAAGTTAAATCCTCTAGAAAGTAATTTAGATTTAGCAACCGAAGTTTTATCACCGGGATTTAATTCCTGAAGTATCCGATAATTTTTTCGCAGCGAGTTATTCGTATTCCTGATGAGGTTACTTGCATCTTTATTCATCCTGTTGTGATATGCATTACGGCAATAATCACTACAGAATTTTTTATCTGTTCTTCCAACGATTTTTTCGTTGCACTCCTCGCAAGTCTTTTGCATAGGGAAATATACTAAAAAGCTTTTTTATATGGCTCAACACCATTGTTTTCTAGTAGAAAAGATGCGTATAATAGATGGGCATCCATACATCCTCATAGGTGCTTTTTGTAAAAATGGTTTCAGTTTGATCAACATTAATGTTTATATCGGTCTCGGTTACTGCAGAGGTATTCAGACTTATTTTCCATTCGTTATCATTCAGCTTTTCACCAACAATCTCTCCCTGTTCTACAAATGTAATATTAGCAATGCTCCCAGAAATACCTGTTACGACCTTATATTCTGAAAAGTTATCTGAATTAATCAAAAAATTGTTAGCATTTGGATCTACTTCAAAATATACGATGCGAGTAATTTCGTCGTCTACGGCTTCGGGAATAGGATCTTCATACTGAAGCAATTTGAAAACCAGTTTATTACCTGGCTTTACGTCCATCTCGAGATCGTTAGTATCTGGAATAGCATCAATCTGAAGTCTTGAGTTTTCGAAGAATGCATGGTAATTTTCAAGACTTTCATCAGTAGTTAAATGTGGACGGACAGATCGTTCAATAACATGAATATCATTCGTTTCGTCATACATATATTCCGCGCCTTCAATACTTAAATCTGTTATCGCGGTCGAAGGACAGCAACCTTCCGTAATAGCTTCTCCTTCTACCGAAAATGTAAATATTTCTTCATCTGCATACATCACCGAAAAATCAGCATCATTAAAAGTATAAATTACAAGAGTTTTCTGTTCATTCTTTTCAATAACCTGGAAATCGGCATCAAGATTATTAGAAGTTTCAACTACGGTTATCCCTTCAGAAGATGCTATGTTGTCAAAGATGTTTTCACCGGTATTGCTATCTATGATTTGAAAGTTTAAATCGGCATACCCAGCATCACAAATTGTTGCTGAACAGTCCTCATTATCATCTGTACCGCAGGATTGTAAAAAAGCTAAACTAAATAGTAGAAAATATGTTGTAAGAGATCTCATAAGATAGGTTTATTCTTAGTTGGTAAATAGTAAGATTTATTGCGGCTGAAATATTCCAGAATCCTCAAATTTTATACTTTCAGCAAATTCTTCTTCCCCTTCATTAATGGTGATATCTGCGGTTACATCGAAGCTTATATTCCATTTCATATTACCGATCTTTTGTGCAGTGATCTCACCAGATGTCGCTCTTCTGAAATCTGTAACAGGACAAAAGCAGGAACGTCTTAAATAGGTGTTGCTGACATCAAAATCATTGGTAGTTAGCTGAAAATCTTCAGTATTTGCAGCAAGTTCAAAATATAAATACTTATCCACACCGCTATCTGCAAGTTCTGGATCTGATGCTTTACTATAAGTATATTCAAAAACCAGCTGATCTCCATCAATAACTTCAACAAAAGTACCGAAGTCATTTTCACTGATTTTCAAGGCTGAATTTTCATGTACGATATATTCGACCGATTCTTTGATTCCTGTAGCGTCATCAGATTTATCACAGGACATTAGAATGATGGAAAGGAAGAGTAGAAGGCTATTTCTTTTCATAATTGAAGTTTGTAATTATTAGATGGCCATTTTCTGAAATGGTTGCGTTTAATCTGTGAAACAATCATGATTTCAGACTACGTGGTAGGAGAATGCTGCGCAGTTTTGGATTAGTAGCCTTCAATATTTATCTCAAATTATCACAGTTGCTGACTACTGCGAAATGAGTGCTCTGATCGTCAGTTTATTATTAATTTAAACTATTTATATCTATAGATTCAAACCAGTTTTTTCCATCGATGTTCATTTCTACAGTATCGAGCAAATATCTTTCCCGGCGGATATTATCACTATAAGCATTGCTCAACTTCTGATCCAGATCGATCAATTTGGCCATAGGTAGATTCTTATCTGCGAAAATTCTATATACGATCTGCTGATCAATTCTGAATGGTTTGTTTCTCACAATTTCTGAAACTTTTTGTTCAATATTTTCAATTTCAGTTCTTTCAGTTTCGACATAATAAGTTTCTTCAGCATTAATAAAGATATTGACATAAAACGGCTGGGTTTCCTGAGCTGAAGCTTGAGAAAGCATCTGACTTCCGAAGAAAGTGAACAGGCAGATAAGAATAGACTTGTGTATCATAAGGTTGTTGGATAGTTGGTTAGAGTTGATTATGAGATAATTATTATGGTGCTAAGTTTATCCGTTATCAAAATTTGCTATCAGAAATGAGTATTCATCTGGTCCATTATTCGTGTTTCTAATTTCTAAAATACATTTTTATGCAAAATCTCTCATTTGACCGGAAAGATGTTGGAAGTTTTTCACGTTATCCACTCTCTAATTTGAAATTCGCCTATAGTATCATTTTCTTTAGTGAGTAAATAATAATGGGTGCCACCGGACGAATTACCACTGCGGAATTTTATTAAATATTTACCTACTTTTATTTTGCTAGCCTTGTGCTTTGATACTTTATCATACGCAGAAAATTGTAATTCCTTCAGAACTAAGAAATTTAAATGATAAGATTTGAACGTTAGACTATCACGTTTTCCTTTCTCTATCTGTACAAGTTCCTTTTCCAATTTTTTTAACCGATCTAAATTCCATGATTCCTCTCCAGAATTTTTAATATCATTTTCAATTCTTTGCATTACATCACTTAAGCAATAAGAGAAAATCATATTTTCTTGTGTTATGAATAGCTTTTGAGAACAATTTATCGTGTCCATTTCTCTAGTTGACCAAACGCTTGTCATGCTAAAACTACTATCATAATTATCATCGGAAGTTCCTTTGAGGTCAATATGATCTTCAAAAATTGTGTCACCACTATATCTGTATATAACTTTAAGACTATCTGCAAATAATTTGGTTTCAGTTCTATTAGATTTTACTTCTTTTTTGATTTCATGTTGAACTTTATCATCGTCTTCGTGCGATTTACATCCTATAAAAATTAATACGATCAAAATTCCAGTAAGTATTCTCATCCCTGTTTAAAAATTATTAAAAAGTGTTCTCGAATATAATTTATACGTTTTCAAATGCTTACAAACGAAAGTAAACAACTACAAGTGCTTTACGACCGATTAGTCTTTGCTCTTCACTACATCTTTGTCCTGTTGAAATGAACGAATGATTTTCAACTGCAATAAAATCTTTAGTTATGAGCACTTTAAGAAACACAGTACAATTGATCGGGCATGTAGGGAATGAGCCTGAAATCGTAAACCTTGAATCTGGAAAGAAATTAGCCAAATTTTCGGTAGCCACCAATGAAAGTTATAAGAATTCAAAAGGTGAGAAAATAACTGATACACAATGGCACAATATCGTTGCCTGGGGCAAAACCGCTGAACTGGTTGAAAATTACGTTCCGAAAGGGAAAGAAATCGGAATCGAAGGAAAACTAACCAGCAGAAGTTACGAGGATAAAGATGGAATTAAAAGATATGTAACTGAAGTAGTTTGCCAGGAGCTCTTGCTACTCGGTAAATAGTAGATAGTTCTTAAAAATAGATCTGCTGGGCAGCTCTATAAGTGTTGGCGTGAGCTTCGATGATATATTTGATCTCTTTTGAATAACCACCGCCCATGCTGCACTCCACAGGAATTTGAAGATCGTGGCAGGTTTGTAATACGAACCTGTCACGTTCTTTACATCCTTGTATGGTACAGGAAAGTCGGCCAAGTTTGTCGGTTTCTAAAATATCCACTCCACAGAGGTAGAAAATAAAATCGGGTTTTGTTCTTTCTATAAGTTCTGGAAGAACTTCTTTTAGCTGCTTGAGGTAAGCTTCATCACCTGTGGCATCCGGGATTTCAATATCCAGGTCAGAAGTTTCTTTTCTAAAAGGGTAGTTTCCCTTTCCATGCATCGAAAATGTGAATACAGAATCATCATTTTGAAAAATCTCAGCTGTACCATTTCCCTGATGTACGTCCAGGTCTACGATCAGAATTTTTTGAGCCAGATTTTGATCTTGTAGATATCGGGCGGCGATTGCCTGATCGTTCAATAAACAGAATGCTTCAGCTCTATCTGAAAAAGCATGGTGAGTTCCACCAGCTATATTCATGGAAACACCATATTCAAGTGCATAATTGCAGGCATCGATCGTTCCCTGTGCAATAACTTGTTCTCTATCCACAAGTTCCTGTGAAAGTGGAAATCCTGAAACTCTGATCTCTTTTTTGCTAAGATCCAGATTTTTCAGTCTCTCAACATAGGTTGCAGTATGGGCTCTTAAAATCAAACTCTCATCGATGAGGTCAGGCTTAAAAAAATTCTCATCCTCACAGGTGCCTTCATGCAATAATTGCTTTGGAAGCAGATCATACTTTTCCATAGGAAACCTGTGACCTTCTGGCAATGGATGTTTATAAATGGGATGAAAGGCAATTTTGAGCATAAAAAAAGCCTGGAAAGTAATTTCCAGGCGATTTGAGTTTTTAATTTATCGTGATTCCGTTGGAGACATTATCCTCATCAGGATTCACAAAAACAAGTTTTCCTTCTTTGTTTTCGGTCATCAGGATCATTCCTTCGCTTTCAACTCCGCGTAATTTTCTGGGAGCAAGGTTTACCAGCACAGTCACTTTTTTACCTATAATATCTTCTGCTTTAAAATGTTCAGCAATACCGGAAACTACAGTTCTCTGGTCAATTCCAGTATCAACTTTAAGAATCATTAGCTTTTTGGTTTTGGCCATCTTTTCAGCTTCTATAATAGTTCCAACACGCAGATCCATTTTAGTGAAATCCTCAAAAGTAGCAATCTCTTTTTGCGGTTCAGCTTTCTGATTTTCCATTTCGTTCGCTGCTTTGGTAGCTTTTAATTTTTCCAATTGTTGCTCCATTTGTTCATCTTCTATTTTACTGAAAAGTAGTTCCGCTTTTCCAATTTGATGACCTGCAGGAATTAATGCTTCCCGGGTACCAATAATGTCCCAGTCTGGGGTAGTGGAAGTATTCTCTCCAGTTTGATTCAGCATCCGCTTTAATTTAGCGGAAGTGAATGGGAGGAAAGGTTCGCTGATAATACTGAGTGCGCTGGCAATTTGAAGTGCCACGTACATGATCGTTTTAACACGATCTTCATCAGTTTTAATTTGCTTCCATGGCTCTTCATCAGCCAGGTATTTATTTCCAAGTCTGGCCAGATTCATCAATTCACCCTGAGCTTCACGAAAACGGTATTTTTCAATTGAACTCGCGATTACCGATGGATATGCTTTTAATTCAGCAATGGTCTGTTCATCCACTTCAGTATACTCTCCCGGCTGCGGAATTATTCCGTCGTAATATTTGTTGGTTAACACCACTACGCGGTTAATAAAGTTTCCGAAGATAGCGACCAGCTCATTATTGTTTCTCGCCTGAAAATCTTTCCAGGTAAAATCGTTGTCTTTTGTTTCCGGAGCATTTGCAGTCAACACATAACGCAATACATCCTGTTGATCTGGAAAATCCTGCAGGTATTCATGTAGCCATACCGCCCAGTTCTTTGAAGTTGAAAGTTTTTTACCTTCAAGATTCAGAAATTCATTTGCGGGCACATTTTCTGGTAAAATATAATCACCATGAGCTTTCAGCATTGTTGGGAATATGATACAGTGAAAAACGATGTTGTCTTTCCCAATAAAATGAACCAGTTTGGTGTTTTCATCTTTCCAGTAAGGTTCCCAGTCTTTTCCTTCTCGCTCTGCCCATTCTTTAGTAGAAGAAATATATCCAATGGGAGCGTCGAACCAAACATAGAGCACTTTGCCTTCGCCACCTTCCACTGGAACTGGGATTCCCCAGTCAAGATCTCTGGTTACCGCGCGGGCTCTTAAACCATCGTCGATCCAGGATTTCACCTGACCATAAACGTTGCTTTTCCAGTCAGCTTTGTGTCCTTTCAGGATCCATTCCTTTAGAAAATCTTCATATTGGTCCAATGGTAAAAACCAGTGTTTAGTTTCTTTTAAAGTTGGAACGGCACCGGTAATAGCAGATTTCGGATTAATAAGATCTGTTGCATTCAATGAAGTTCCGCAGTTTTCACACTGGTCTCCATACGCTTCTTCATTCCCGCATTTTGGGCAGGTTCCAGTTACAAATCTATCGGCTAGAAACTGGTTTGCCTCAACATCATATAATTGTTCGGTAGATTCTTCAATAAATTTACCATCCTCATACATCTTCTTAAAAAAGTCTGAAGCGGTTTTATGATGAACATCACCTGAAGTCCTGGAGTAGTTATCGAAGGTAATTCCGAAGTCTTCAAAAGAGGTTTTGATGATCGCATTGTACTTGTCTACTACATCCTGCGGACTCACACCTTCTTTCTTGGCCTTGATCGTAATTGGCACACCGTGCTCATCACTTCCACAAACAAATGCTACATCATGTCCCTGCATTCGTAAAAATCTGGAATAAATATCTGCAGGTACATAAACGCCTGCTAGGTGTCCAATATGAATAGGCCCGTTCGTATAAGGTAAAGCCGCTGTGATCGTAAATCTCTGAGGATTTTTGCTCATTAGAATAAGTAAATTTTTAAGAGCGGTAAAGTTAAGCAAAGACGTTCGAATACGCGTTAAATTCTTGTAAAAGCGGAACCTTGTGGAGCTTATCTGTATACTTTTACTACAAAAAACTTCAAATGCGTAAAATTCTAGCCGTTGTTGGTCTACTGGCCATAGTTTCCTGTAATAGTAATAAAGCTGTAACTGGCTCTAAGGATATTTATAGTCTTGAAAATTTAAGCCGAATGTCTTCGGAAGATATTTCGCGAAATTACCCACAATCCAACATGGAAGAAGGAGTGGATGAATTTGAGGAAGGAACCGAGACTAAACCTTATAGTATACTTTTTCCTGAAACTGAAGACGAGGTTTTGATCACCTGGCAAACTGAAGAGAAGAAAAAGGTGAGTTCTATTAACTATTCCGGGCAAGGAAGATGGGCCATTGCTCATGGAATTAAGGTTGGAATGAGCCTGGATGAACTAAATAAACTAAATGCCAGACCAGTGTCTTTTTACGGTTTTGGATGGGATTATAGCGGAGCTGTAGACTGGAATGGTGGAAAACTTGCGAAATCCGGAATTGGTGTTTTCCTGAAAACAGATAAGGATATTCCTAATAAATTCTATGGTGATAAGATCGTAAAAGCCAGTAAAGAAGAAATTGATGCTCTTGAACTTCAGGTAGGATCTGTGATGTTGATGAATGAGGTGAACTAGGTTTACGAATGGCCACTCATAATGATCTGGGTAAAAAAGGGGAGGAGTTAGCAGTACAGTTTCTTCTGAAAAACAATTACGAGATCCTGGAGCGTAATTTCAGATACCGTAAAGCTGAAGTAGATATCATTGCCAGAGAAGCTGATACTTTAATAGCGGTCGAAGTAAAATCTCGAAGCTCCGTCTATTTTGGGAATCCTGAAGACTTTGTGAAACCTGCACAGATCAAATTACTTGTGCAAGCAATGAATTACTATTCGGAAAAGCATGATACAGATCTGGAGATCAGGTTTGATATTATAGCGATCACAAAATCTGGATCCAATTACGAAATTGAACATATTACCGATGCTTTTCTGCATTTTTAAAGGCTTCTTATTAGTTAGGTAATAAAAAAAAAGCCGGTCGAAAGACCGGCTTTTTTAATGCAATAAATTTCAGAAGCTGTTACCAGATTCTTACTCTATCTTCAGGTTTTACATACATCTTATCACCTTCTTCAATAGTAAATGCATCATACCATGCATCGATATTCTGTAGTGGTACATAAGCTCGGTACATTCCAGGAGAATGAGAATCGGTTTTGATCCTGTTTCTCATCGCTTCATCTCTCATTTTGGTTCTCCAAACGGTAGCCCAGGAAAGGAAGAACCTCTGTTCTGGAGTAAATCCATCTATTTTACCAGGGTTTTCATTGTTTTCAAGGTGAATTTGTAATCCATCGTAAGCAGCGTTCACTCCTCCAAGATCACCGATATTTTCACCTAAGGTGAATTTTCCATTAATGTAGACACTGTCCAATACTTCAATAGCGCTGTATTGCTCCGCCAGGTCATTTCCTAAAGTTTCAAATTCTTCAAGATCTTTCTCAGTCCACCAGTTGTTAAGGTTTCCTTCAGCATCAAATCTTGCACCGCTATCATCAAAACCGTGTGATATCTCATGACCTATTACAGCGCCAATTCCACCATAATTGACCGCAGCATCTGCTTTATAATCGTAGAATGGTGGTTGTAGAATTGCCGCCGGGAATACGATCTCGTTATAACGTGGATTGTAGTAAGCATTCACTGTTTGTGGTGACATAAACCATTCACCCTTATCGACTGGCTGTCCAAGATCCGCCATGTTCTCTGCAACTCTCCATTTTTGAGCGTTCAGCATGTTCTGGAAATAAGACCCTCCTTCTTCAGGTGAGGTGATTTCTAGATCTGCGTAATCTTTCCACTCATCAGGATATCCAATCTTTACATTGAAAGTACTAAGTTTTTCAAGCGCTTTCTTCTTGGTATCCTCGCTCATCCAGCTAAGATTATTGATTCTATTCTCATAAGCTTTCAGGATGTTGTCCACCATTTCCTGAGCTTTTTTCTTCGCTTCTGCCGGGAAATGTTCTTCAACATAAAGTTTTCCAAGAGCTTCACCTAAAGTCCCATTGATAGAACTAAGAGCTCTTTCATTTCTAGGACGTTGTTCTTTTGCTCCCTGAAGTGTTTTACTGTAAAATTCCCACTTTTCAGTTTCGAGATCTGTAGTAAGTGCGCTTGCAGCTCCGTTAAAAAGATCCCATTTTAAATAGGTTTTCCAGTCTTCTACAGAATTTTCAGCAATGATTTGCTGTAATGCTTTCATATATTTTGGCTGGGAAACGATGATCGTATCAAGATCCTTTGCACCAATCCCATCAAAATAAACTTTCCAGTTCATAGCCGGAGTCATCTTTTGCAACTCGGCAACGGTCATTGGGTTATAGGTATTTCGGGCATCACGACGTTCTACTTTATCCAGTTTTGGCTCAGCAAGTCTGGTTTCAAACTTCAGGATCGTTTCAGCAGCATTTTTCGCTTCTTCTTCTGAATAGTCAAGATACTGTAGCATATCTGCGACGTAAGCTTTGTATTTCGTTCGGGTTTCCTTGGAATCTGAATCATTCTGAAGATAATAATCTCTTTCAGGTAATCCCAGACCAGAAGGGTTCAGGTAAGCAGCGTTCATATCAGAATTTTTGCTGTCTGCACCAACACCAAAGCTGAAGAATCCGGCACTTCCGTATTCGCTCATTTCAACTAGGAAATTTTGAAGATCTTCTTTGTTCTGGATAGAATCGATCTTTGCCAGGTAAGGTTGTACCGGCTCAATTCCCTGCTCATTTCTGGCAACAGTATCCATGATACTTTTGTAAAGATATACAGCTTTTGCCTGGTCTGTTGAAGCATCAAGACGATCGCTTGCAGCCATTTTTTCCAGAAGACCAAGAGCATCCTCATCGGTTCTTTGTCTTAATTCGTCGAAACTTCCCCAACGGGTTCTGTCTCCAGGAATTTCTGTACTATCGAGCCAGCGTCCATTTACATAGCGAAAGAAATCTTCTTTAGCAGTTGTAGATGTATCCATGTAAGCAAGGTTGATACCATGGATCTTATCATCTTTTTCCTCAGTTCTTTTTTCGTCATCATTACAGGCGGTAAACATTCCTGCGCTGAGAACAGATAAAAACAAAATTCTGTTTATTCTTTTCATTGTTCTAGTTAAGAATTATAAAATAATCTGGCTAATGTAGCAAAACGGTCAAAATAATTCATAATTCAGCCTCGCCGAATTGAGAACAACCTACTGAAAATTAATAATTAAGATTGATGTTAATTCTTATCTATTCTGAAAAGAAACTATTTGTTTTTCAATTCTGAAATCAGATTCTTATCGAATTGGGATTTTAAACTGGTAAGTTCATCTACATTTTCATTAGGCACTGCGATGGAAAGTACGTAATGATGAATCTTCCATTTACCATCTTCTTTAGCAACTACTCCAGAACCTCTGCAAATTCCCATTTGGGTGTCCAGAAGTTCATCAAACCAGGCAATTTTTGAGTTCTGGTGTACATAAATATTTCTTTGAATCGAAGTGAAATTCCATGCTTTGCCTGAGTCAAAATATGGTTTAGCGAACTTTTTAAATTCTTCCGCAGTCCAGTTTTCAGTAGCATCAGTCCCAATAAATATGGCATCATTAGTCATTAGACCAAAGTATGTTTTGAATTCAGTATTGGCGGCAGCAAGATACCAGCTGTCCAGCGTTTCACTTACTCTTTCACTGATCGCTGTCTTATTTTTTTCTGGATCCTTTACCTGTGCATGCAATGGCAACACGGTGAGAAATGCGAAAACGAATAGAAATTTTAAAGCTGAATTTTTCATTGGTCGAATATTTGTTTTAAGATACTACATTTTCAACGGTATCTTCAGTTACTGTTGAATCCATTTCTCTTTCCAATCTTTCAAATTCATCCAACTCCTTCTCAAAATCTTCAAGAGTTTTCAGAAATAATTCATTCATCTGAAGTTTGAGATTATTGAATTCCAGGTAGATCTCTTTGGCTGTACGATCAATATCCTTTACATCTGGTTGTTGTTTATTAGAATACTGCTCCAATAGACTTGCTTTTGTCTTTAAGACATTCAATCTGGCTTCCACAGGAACCGCTCTAAGACTATCAGGCAGAGAAATGCTAAGTGAATTCATGATCTGGGAAATCGCCGTAGCATTATTCATGACCTTACGAGTCGTAGTATTTTCAAGTTTCTTTACTTCATTTTGAGCAGTGATAAATTCCAGCCAGTTGGAAGCATATTTCTTTGCTTCCGGTTCAAGATCAAAACCGCGAGTATCTATATCGATCTTCTTATCATAGGATATGCTGTCATTTGTTTCGTTGCTATTCTGGCTATCTTCTGCTTCAGATTTGCAGGATATCAAACAAAGAAATATTATAACGAATAGAGGGAATTTCATAAGTGATAATTAAATGAACAAAGTTATCCATAATTCTATGAATGAAGTAACTGATTTTCTATTACAGAATCCATAGCGAATAGCGTCAAGAAAAAGCTAAGATTGCGAAATCCTCTGTATAATTAAATATATTTGCACAAAATTTAATTTATGGCCGAAAAGATATTAATTATCGGTGCTTGCGGACAGATTGGAACCGAACTTACGCTGAAATTGAGAGAGATTCACGGGAACGACCAGGTGGTCGCCAGTGATATTCGTGAAGGAGTAGATGAGTTGATGCAATCAGGTCCATTTGAGATCCTGAATGCTACCGATGAGGTTCATATAAGACAGATAATAGAGACCTATAATATTAAGGAAGTTTACCTGATGGCTGCGATGCTTAGCGCCACTGCAGAAAAAGCTCCTAAGAAGGCCTGGGACCTTAATATGAATTCACTTTTCCATATTCTTGATATGGCTAAGGAAGGTATGATCGATAAGATCTTTTGGCCTTCCAGTATTGCTGTTTTTGGACCAACTACCCCAAAGGACAATACTCCGCAAATTACTGCAATGGAGCCAACCACGGTTTATGGAATTAGTAAGCAAACTGGCGAACGCTGGTGTGAGTACTATCATCAAAAATTTGGTGTGGACGTTAGAAGTATCAGGTATCCTGGTATCATTAGTTATAAAACCCTTCCAGGTGGTGGAACTACAGATTATGCGATTGAGATTTTCCATGAAGCCTTAAAGCAAAATGCCTATACCAGTTTTCTGGATAAAGATGCGGCATTACCAATGATGTATATGGATGATGCGATCAAAGCTACAGTGGAAATTATGCAGGCTCCTTCGGAAGCTATTAAAATAAGATCATCTTATAATCTTGCTGCGATAAGTTTTACGCCTGAAATATTAGCGGCAAACATTAGTAAACACCTACCGGATTTTAAAATATCTTATGATCCAGATTTCAGACAGGCTATTGCGTCGTCATGGCCTTCAAGCATTGATGATTCGTCGGCAAGACAGGATTGGGGATGGGATCACGAATTCGATCTTGATAAGATGACCGAAACCATGCTAAAAGGAGTAGGACAAACTACAGAGCAAACCCATTAAATAACAAAAGCCGCTTTACAGCGGCTTTTTACTTTTTTGATTGGAAAAACCAATTACTCAACGATGCGAACATCTGTTGCGTTAACTCCTTTTTTCCCTTCAGTTTCTTCGTATTCTACTCGATCGCCTTCCTGAATAGTTTCACCATTCAAACCGGTAATGTGTACGAAAATGTCTCTTTTGGTGTCGTCGTTTGTAATGAACCCATAACCTTTAGATTCATTGAAAAATTTTACTGTGCCTTGCATAATAATAAAAATTAATAAAGAACAAACATAACAGTAAAATTTTTAGAATCTACTGGAAATCAGAATTTTTTGGATTTTTGTAACTTTTAAAGTCGATCAATTCCCTTATCCCGCATTTTTTTCATGTTCTTTTCTGAAAGGGTATAATCTTCTAATTTCTTACCTCTCCATCTCACCACAAGGAAAATTGGCATTAGAATAAAGGCACTTGCCAGCACGGCAATTCCTATGATCCTGTCGCCGGTAAGCGTATCATCATTTAACCTGAAATAGAATCCTACTCCTACGGCTATTAGAATAGCTATTACCAGTATTCTCATAAATATCTTCATACTATACAGTAACTTCAATTAATTTTTGCCTGTAAGCAGTTAACAGTTTTGATTTGGAGATAAACCCGATATATTTTCCTTCACGAACTACAGGTAAGTTCCAGGCATTACTTTCCTGGAATTTTAGCATGATCTCCTTCATTCGGTCGTTCTCAATGTCTATAATTTCCGGAGCCTGTTGCATGATCTCCTGCACCTTGACTTCATCATATAATTTTTCATTGAACATGATAGATCTTATATCATCCAGTAATATAATACCCATAAAATTTTGATTTTCATCAATAACGGGGAAAATATTACGTGAGGATTTCATCACAGGTTCATATCAATTTCCAGGGCAATAAAATTCTTTTCTACTACACGACTAATGTTCATAAGGGTCAAAACCGTCTGATCTTTGTCATGCGTTAACAGGTCACCGCGTCTTGCCAGTTCCATGGTATACACAGAGTGAGGTTCAAACTTAGTGGTGATCAAATAAGAAATAGCCGCAGTGATCATTAGCGGTATAAAAAGTTCGTACCCATGGGTAAGTTCAGCAATAAGAAAAATAGCAGTAAGTGGTGCATACAGTACTCCGGCCATAAGACCCGCCATTCCTACCAAAGTAAAATTACTCACAGAGATCTCATTCTTAAAGATACCAAGATTGTTCACGACCAGTGCGAAACAGTGTCCCATAGCGCTTCCCATGAACATTACTGGAGCAAAGATCCCTCCAACGCCACCGGCGCTAAAAGTTAACGCTGAAGCGATGATCTTAAAGATCACCAGACCTGCAAGCAAAATGATTACCACCCAGATATTCTCAAGGTAAGCGTTGAATAGATTTGTGCCCAGGGCTTCAAGATAGTTTTCCTGCAAAAGGTTGTTGATCACATTATAGCCTTCACCATATAGTGGAGGTATAAAATAGATAAGAACTCCCAGCCCCAATCCGGCAAAAATGAGCCTGACAAAAGGTGAGGTTATTTTAGCGAGCAGTTTGGTAGTACCGAAATAGATACGTGAAAAGTAAACTGAAAATGCTGCGGCTACGACTCCCAGAACCAAATAGTAAGGCACTTCAGAGATTGTAAATTGGTCCTCTAAAGTGAATGGTAAAATAATCTGACTTCCGAAGAAAAAATAGGAGGTAAGTATGGCAGATACAGAAGCAATGAGTAGCGGTAGGAGGGACGCCAGTGTTAGATCAAGGCTGAAAACCTCTATTGCGAAAATGATCGCTGCAATTGGAGCTTTGAAAATGCTGGACATTGCGCCCGCTGCGGCACATCCAATGAGTAAGGTCCGGGATGCCTGATTCATCAAAAATATTCGCGAAATGTTCGAACCCAGCGAAGCACCGGTCGCTACGGTAGGTCCTTCCAGTCCAACTGACCCTCCAAAACCAACTGTAATAGGTGCTGTAATTAGGGATGCATACATCTGGAATCTTTTCATGATCCCCTTCTTACGGGAGATGGCATATAAAGTTGTCGGTATTCCATGCCCAACCTTCTGGCGAAGTATAAATTTGATGATAAGGAACACGATCAAAAGACCAAGTACCGGAAATATAAAGTAGAATGCATCGTGATAATTGGCCACAAATTCTCCTTCCAGTAAACTCTGGATTAGATGCGTGAGGTTTTTGATCATCACCGCAAAGAGCCCGGCAACAAATCCAATAACCGCGCTTAGGAACATGAGAAACTGTCGATGAGAAAGATTCTTCGATTTCCAGTTTAGGAATCTGTGCAATAAGGTTTTGCTGATATTTGCCACCGCTAGTTAATTACCGGATGAAGATAAAAAATCCCGCAATACGCGGGATTAATTATTTATGATTTCAACTGTAGATGTAAATCTGTGAGTTGTTGTTCATCGAGTTTCGCCGGAGCATCGATCATCACATCTCTTCCAGAGTTATTCTTTGGGAATGCAATGTAATCCCGAATACTTTCCTGTCCGCCAAGAATAGCTACCAGTCTGTCGAATCCAAACGCAATCCCACCATGTGGAGGTGCTCCATATTGGAAGGCATCCATAAGAAAGCCAAATTGCTCTTCAGCCTCTTCCGGAGTGAATCCAAGGTATTTGAACATTTGCGACTGAGTTTCTTTGTCATGTATTCTAATAGAACCACCACCAATTTCATTTCCATTAAGTACAAGATCATACGCGTTGGCACGAACCTTCCCAGGGTCTGTTTCAAGTAGCGCAAAATCTTCTTTCTTCGGACTTGTAAATGGATGGTGCATGGCGTGGAATCTTTCTGTATCCTCATCCCATTCAAGAAGAGGGAAATCTACTACCCACAAAGGTGCGAATTCATCAGATTTTCTAAGTCCCATTTCATTACCAAGATGCATTCTTAATGCGCTTAACTGGCTTCTTGTTTTATCGGCATCACCAGCCATCACCAGGATAAGATCCCCTGGGTTGGCTGAAGAAGCTTCAGCCCAGGCTTTCAGTTCTTCCTGAGAGTAAAACTTATCTACAGAAGATTTTAGACTGCCATCTTCATTATATTTTGCCCAAACCAATCCTGTGGCACCAATTTGAGGTCTTTTAACCCATGAAATAAGTTTATCAATTTCCTTACGGGTAAAAGAAGCTGCGCCCGGAACGGCTATCCCAACCACAAGTTCCTGTTGATCAAAAACATTAAAACCTTTATTCTTGGCTACATCATCGAGCTCAGCAAACTCCATCCCAAAACGGATGTCTGGTTTGTCATTCCCGTATTTACGCATAGCGTCTGCATAAGTCATTCTTGGGAATTCTTCCACTTCTACGTTGCGAATTTCCTTCAGCAAATGCCTGGTTAAACCTTCAAATATATTCAGGATATCTTCCTGTTCCACGAATGCCATTTCGCAATCGATTTGTGTAAATTCAGGTTGACGATCTGCTCTTAGATCCTCATCACGAAAACATTTTACGATCTGGAAATACTTGTCCATTCCGCCTACCATGAGCAACTGCTTAAAAGTTTGCGGTGATTGTGGAAGTGCGTAGAACTGACCTTCATTCATTCGGCTTGGTACCACGAAGTCACGGGCGCCTTCAGGAGTGGATTTAATAAGGTATGGAGTTTCCACCTCAATAAAGCCAGCATTAGAAAGATAGTTTCTTACCTTCATTCCTACCTGGTGGCGGAACATTAATTTATTCTGAACTGGTTTTCTACGAATATCCAGATAGCGATATTTCATTCTTAGATCTTCACCACCATCGGTTTCATCTTCAATAGTAAAAGGTGGTGTTTTTGAAGTATTCAAAATTTTGAAATCCTGTACCAGTAATTCGATCTCCCCAGTAGGTATGTTCGGGTTTTTTGCTTCACGCTCGATCACTTCACCTGTTACCTGGATCACGAATTCACGGGCAAGATTTCCTGCTTGTTGCATTAATTCTTCAGAAGAGCGCTCTTCATCAAAAATCAATTGCGTAAGACCGTAGCGATCACGAAGATCTACCCAAATCATAAAACCTTTGTTCCTTACTTTTTGTACCCATCCAGAAAGGGTTACTGTATTTCCTATATGTACGGCATTAAGCTCGCCGCAGGTATGACTTCTGTACATGAATTCTTTTAATTTTGAATGGGCACAAAAGTAAGAAGTTAAACAGTTTTACTGAACCTTTTCTACATCTAAATTCATTTAAAGTTGCCTGATATTAACTTAGGTCCTTTATATAAGCCTCTGTTTAACAGGTGAATAGATATACAATGTAAACTTAATGTTACGTAAATGCAACTTTAAGGTAAATTTTCGCTATATTTGTGATGTTAACGTTAATACCGAAAGAGAAATGAAGACTTTGAAAAATATTTTAGTAGCAGCAGTCCTGGCGACAGGAACGCTTGTAATGGCGCAGGATAATGATCCAAAACCCGCTTTTGAGAAGCAGGGTGAATTAATTAAAGGAACATTTTATTATGAAGATGGAAATATTAAACAGGAAGGTACGTACAAGGACGGAAAACTCCACGGAGAATGGATTTCTTACAACAAAGACGGTGAGAAGACGGCCATCGCCAATTACGAAAATGGCCAAAAAGATGGAAAATGGTTCTTCTGGACTGAAGATAAACTTACTGAAGTGGACTATAACAATAGCGTAATTGCTAGTGTGAATAGCTGGAAGAGTGAAAGCTCACTTGTTAGTAATGACTAATAATATTCAGTATGAATAAAAAAAACCCGAGGCGAAAGCTTCGGGTTTTTTGTTTGCATTTGTATCAACTTACCTAGTTCGTAGTTTCGATCCTGTTTGAAGTTTCAACTTCTTCCGAAGAGCTTCTTTTAGAATGAACCCACATTTTGATCCTTATCGCGATATAGAACAATAAAGGAACAATGATTAAAGTAAGGAAGGTCGCTACGATTAAACCGTAGATCACTGTCCAGGCCAGAGGTCCCCAGAATATCACATTATCTCCACCAAAGTAGATGTTTGCATCAAACTCACTGAATAAACTGAAAAAGTCAAGGTTAAGTCCAATCGCCAGTGGAATCAAACCAAGAATGGTTGTGATCGCCGTTAGCAATACTGGTCTCAAACGTGCTTTTCCAGATCTAATGATCGTTTTCAAGAGTTCGTCATGCGGAAGGTATTCAGATTCTGGTATGCCAAGACGCAGTTTCTTTCTGTCAATGAGGAGCTGTGCATAATCGAGCAAGACCACCCCATTATTTACCACGATACCCGCGAGAGAAATAATTCCCATCATCGTCATCATGATAACAAAGGCTGAACCGCTAATTACAATTCCTCCAAATACTCCAATAAAGCTCAGGAAAATAGCGATCATGATGATCAATGGTTTCGAGATAGAATTAAACTGGAAGATCAGGATCAGGAATATAAGTCCCAGTCCGCTGAAAAATGCACCCACAAGGAACGCCTGTTGCTTGTTTTGCTCTTCGATCTGCCCGGTATAATCTACTTTGATCTCATCTGGCACACCATCAAAATTCCTCATTTCATTCTGGATTTGCGCAACGGCTGCACCAGCATCTGTATATCCCGGAGATAATACAGAATAGATCGTAACCACTCTTCTGGTATCCCTGTGCTTGATCGCACTAAACCCAGATTTATTACTTTTCGTAGTTACTGCTGAAACCGGTATTTCCCTTAACTGACCTTTATTATTTCTGAAAGTGATCGTTTGGTTAAACAAGGCGCTGTTATCATATCTTGAATCCTCGTCAAATCTTACATAAATATCATAATCTTCGCCACCTTCTTTGTAAACACCAGCTTTTGTTCCAAAGATCGAATTTCTAAGTTGTTGTCCAACCTGTCCAGCGCTTATCCCCAGTTCACCAGCTTTTTCCCGGTCAACTTCAACAACCATTGAAGGTTTGTCCTTGTTCACATCGATCTTCAGCTCATCTATTGCAGGAATGTTCTTTGTATTAATATATTCACGCATTTGCTCTGCAGTGGCGATCAATTGATCATAATCTTCACCTTCCAGTTCAATATTAATAGGAGGACCGGCAGGAGGACCATTCTGATCTTTTTCTACGGAAATCAAAACTCCCGGGTAAACTCCATCCAGAGATTCCTGAACCTTTTGTCTTAAAACTTCACTATCCTTGCCACGACGGTATTTGTATTCCCTCATGGATGCAGTGATCTTACCTTTATGAGGCATTTCTGCCGCAGAGCCTCCATCGGTTTGTGGATTCCCGGCACCTTCACCAACTTGTGATACGGCACTTTCTACCATATAATTGTAGCCATCATCCATATACTCATCACTGTTGAGTACTTTGTAAACCCTTTCTTCGATCTCTTTCGTGATCGCGTTGGTCTTTTCAATATCGGTTCCTTCCGGGTATTCGATATAAACAATGATCTGGTTAGGCTTATTATCAGGAAAGAACTCAACTTTGGTTCTTTGAGATCCCAGAGAAGCTCCAAAACCTACAAAAGCAATGATCAACATTAAGAAAGTAGCTCCAACGATCCAGTAAGGGCGTTTATTCTTAAACGAAGCGGTAAGGCGTCTTTCATACCAGTTCTCAAGTTTCACCAAAGAACTTTTCTGAAATCTATTAGCCATCTTCCGCAGAAACAACCTGTAGATCCATACCATGATCGCGGTAAAGATCATAAGTGATCCCAGTGCAGCGTACTGACCACCAAATAAAAATATAGCTAAGCCAATTACGGCAATAATTAAAGAAACCCTGATGATGGTTTTCAATGGCATATTTTTATCCTCTGTTCTCATATATTGAGAAACCAGAACCGAATTGAAAAATATAGCGACGACCAGTGAGGAGCCCAGTACGACAGATAGTGTAATGGGGAAATATATCATGAACTGTCCCATTAATCCCGGCCATAATCCTAACGGAATAAAGGCGGCGACCGTAGTTGCTGTAGAGATAATAATAGGAAATGCAATTTCACCAATACCTTCTTTCGCTGCATCCACCCGGCTCATTCCTTCTTCATCCATGAGTCGGTAGACATTCTCGACCACTACGATCCCGTTATCTACAAGCATTCCAAGTCCCATGATCAATCCGAATAGGATCATCGTGTTCATGGTGTACCCTAATTGGTTCAGGATCATTAAAGACATGAACATGGACATTGGGATTGCAAAACCAACAAAGAGTGCATTCTTAAATCCTAAGAAGAACATAAGTACGGTTACCACCAGGATGATCCCGAAAATGATATTGTTTACAAGGTCATCTACCTGACCAATGGTCTTTGAAGATTGGTCATTAGTAATACTTACATTCAGGTTCGTTGGAAATACTTCAGCTTTTGCTTTCTCAACGATAAGCTCGATCTGCTCTGCAGCAGCAACCATATTCTTCCCTGATCGTTTCTTTACATCCAGCATCACCACTTGCTCACCAAACTCACGGGCATAGGTGGTCTTTTCTTTTTCCTGAAAAGTAATATCAGCGATATCCTTCAGGTAAACATCATCACCATCTTCAGATTTTACTACGAAATTGTTCAATTCTGAAGGTTCTTCGATTTCACCAAGGATTCTAATAGTTCTTCGCTGTCCGCTGGTTACGTAATTACCCGCACTCATGGTCATGTTTCCATTTGCTATAGCACTGGTAATATCATTGAAACTAACCGAGGAAGCCATCATTTTATAGATATCCACAGCTACTTCAATTTCTTTATCCTGAGCTCCACGAATATCTACTTTTTTAATTTCAGGTAGATTTTCGATCTCATCCTGCAAGTATTCTCCAAATTCCTTCAGCTTCATTACCGGGTAATCTCCGGAAATATTAATATTCAGGATTGGAATTTCTTCAGAAAGACTCAATTCGAAAACATTCGGTTCTACCTTAGCGCCATTAAAGGTTGGCCAGTCTTCGCCTGAAGTTTCAGAATCTATTTCATCCTTTACCTTTTGCTTTGCTAGTTCCACCGCAATTCCCTCGTCAAATTCCACGACGATCATAGAATAGTCTTCCTGGGAAGTTGAGGTGATCTCCACCACATTACTTACCGTCTTCAACTTATCTTCCAGAGGATTAGTAAGTAACTTCTCTATATCTTCCGCAGTATTCCCGGGATATATTGAGCTAACGTAGATTTTCGTTTCTTTTACTTCAGGAAAACTTTCCCGAGGCATACTGAAATAAGCCGAAATCCCGAAGAACAGAATAAGGGCCATCGCCACATAAATAGTGGTTTTGTTCTTTATTGCCCAGGACGAGAGCGCAAACTCCTTGTCCAGATTGTTTTTTTCTTTCGCCATAACTGCTTAGTAATTCATGATTTTGACGGTTTGTCCTTCTTTCACACTACGTGCACCATCCTCAATGATCAGGTCACCATCCTTCAGGCCTTCAAGTACTTCAATAGAATCTCCCTGAGATTTCCCGGTTTTTACGATCACTCTTTTAGCGACCGCTTTTTCACCTTCCACCTGGTCTAAAACATATAAGTATTGTTCACCGTCAGCATTTTCAGAAAGAATGTTCTGCGGGACCAGAATGGCATTTTCACTGGTGTAATCGTTAATCTTTACTCTTGCCGTAAGGTTTGGTTTGATCTCTTTCTCCTTATTTGGAACATCGATCTCGGCAGTAAAAGTTCGGTTGTTAGGATTTATGTAACTACCTACTTGCTTTACCTTTGTATCCACAGTTTTTCCAAGTACCGGGAAGGTCACTTCTACCGGCTTGCCCTGGGTCACATTGGAAATATAATTCTCTGGCACATCAGTCTTGATATACATGTCATCAAGGTTTACGATTCTAAGAATCTGTGTTTGTCCAGGTGAAACAACATTTCCCTGCTCTGTAATGATCTCATCTATGGTTCCTGAAAAAGGTGCGCTTACAACGGATTTTGAAAGCTGACTCTTCATTTGTTTTACGGCATTTACCTGTCCTTCATAATTGGATTTTGCCTGTAAATATTCGATTTCACTACCAATTTGCTGCTTCCAGAGACGTTTTTGTCTTTCAAAAGTCGTCTTAGCCAGGTCTAGCTGAATTTCCATTTGCGCAAGTTGCTGACTCAATCCACCATCATCTATCTTCGCCAGAGTCTGTCCTTTAGAAACTTTCTGACCTTCTTCAACATAGATCTTCTGAAGAATTCCGCCCATCTCAGCGTTCAAAACCACATTTTTTCTGGTTTCCACGCTTCCTTGAAGTTCAAGGAAATGATCGAAATGTTCAGCCTCTACAGCAAAGGATGTTACCAGCGGTATATTTCTCTCTGGGTTGATCTCCTTCAGTTTGGAATCAAGTTTTTTAATTTCAGTTTCCAGCTCAGATTGTTGAGCGGTAAGTTCATCTCTTTTCTTCTGAATAGTTTCTATATCATTGCTTTCCAGAATTTCTTCCGTAGATTTTTCTGAACCACCTCCGCAGGCAGCTAGCAAAGTACTGAACGATAAAATATATACTAGTTTTCTCATTTTCTGAAGTTGTTTCTAATTATCTGATGTATAAGTACGGGTGTCTAATAGGTTTTCAAGTTCCACTTTTGCAGTGATCACCTGTAACATGGCCTGTAAATAATTTTGCTGTGCAGTGTATAACTGTCGTTGCGCTTCACTAAGCTCAAAACTGCTGGCGATACCCTCGAAGAACTTGATCTGGTTCTTGTTTTCGATTCGTTCTGCCAACTCGAGGTTTTTAGTAGCATTTTTATAATTATCAAGGCTAAACTGGTATTCGCTTTTAGCACTGTTGATATCACTTTTAACCTGGCTTTCAGTTTGTTCGAGATCCAGCATCGCCTGTTCATACTCAAGTTTACGCTGCTGAGTTTTCGCACTTCGCATTCCGCTGCTGAAAATTGGGATATTAAGACTCACTCCTAATATAGACTGTCCAAAATATTCCTGATTCCCGTTTAAAAAAGTAAAGTCATTACTAAATCCCTGGTAACCGTAATTCACAAAGGCGCTTAAGGTAGGTAGCGCTTTCGCCTGCTGTAGTTTAACCTGGATATCTGCAGCTTCTGCTGTGTTCTTGGCAATGCGATAATCAATATTTTCTTCTACCGGAATTGTCTCAGAAAGTAGGGATAGATCGAAATATTTAAGCGCCAGTTCATTTAGATCATCGGTCGCAACAACCTTTTTCTCTACTGGAATTCCGAGGCTAATGTTGAGCATATCATAGGCGATATCCAGCATTCTTCGGCTTCTGGCAAGATCATTTTCAAGGTTGAGTTTAGTGATTTCCAATTGCTCTACATCTTCCTGTTCCGTTAGACCGTTTTCAAAGATCTTCTGGGTATCATTAAAATTTTTCTCAACGTTCCCGAGATTTTTCTCAAAGATCTTCACACTTTCTTCCGCCAGTAAAACATTTCCGTAGGCATTGATAATACCTTTCTTGATCTCAAGGTCTGTCTTGGTCTTGGCATTTTTAGAAATTTGAAGCAGCGTTTTAACAGATTGAATTCCTACTATATAGGAGCCATCGAAAATTAACTGGTTCCAGGTAGCTGTGGCATTTACGCTTTGCTGAGTCCCAAATTGTACCGGGATAAATCCTTCAGGCGAATTTACAGGGACATCATTCCTGTTCACATTATCGAAATATTGCTCGACAATGTCCACCGTGCTTTGAGTATTATCGAAGGCGCTCGCTGGCAATAGAGTGACTGGTTGTTTTAAATAGTTCTGGTAATCTATGCCAGCACTTACTTGCGGTAATCCCTGGGCGATAATTTCCCATTTTTGCTGAAGAGCGATCTCCACATCTTTTTGTGCTATTTGTGACTGATAATTATTTTCCAGTCCAAATTCTATCGCTTCCATCAGGGAAAACTGATAGGTCTGGATCGTATCCTGCTGTGAGAAACTTTGCAGGCCTAAGGCCAGCATCATCAAAATTAATATTCTACTTTTCATCTAACTCAATTAAATCTTCTAAAGTTTTTAATCCTTTTGCGGTGCAGATAGCACGCAGGTGATATTCCAGGAAATGATCCATCAGTGCCGGCTGAGTATATTTTTCAGGAGAAAATAGATCTGTATCCTTAATTCCCATAATCCCTACAAAATGTATTCGGCTTATAAAATCTATATTGATATCCTCGCGGTAATAACCACTTTCGATCCCACGCTTAAGGTTATCCTGCATGCAGCTTTCTAAAAGCTCATACTGTTTATCCTTAAGGCTCTCATAGACTTTTGGGTAATATTTCTGAAGCTGAAAATGGGGTGAGGTTTTCTCTCCTTTTAGGTTCTGTGCGATATAATGCTTGATATCGTAATTTTCCTTAATCGGATTCTGATTTTTATCCTGAATGGCGCCAATCCCGCAACCCATCGTCTGGATCACCTGTAAACTCGCCGCAGCTACCAGTTTATTCTTGGTAGAAAAATGCGCATAAATGGTTTTCTTAGAGATCCCAATGCTTTCCGCAATGTCATCCATGGTTACACTTTTAAAACCATAGGAAAGAAACATCTCTGCGGCACTATTTAAAATTTTCTCCCTCACTTCATGTAAATTTGGTGCAAAAGTAAACCTAGGAAACTTTAGAAACAAAAAAAGTTTCTTCAGTTTACGTTTATTTAACATTCGCTTAAAATTTGAAATAGGCTCAATTATGGTATTTTAGCGCAAAAATTTCAATACATGCTTACCATTGCGGAATACCGAGAGGCCATCGTCGATTATCTTCATCAAAAGATACAGGTCAAAGAACCGGTAAATCTTTACGAGCCAATGGTTTATATTTTAGAACAGGGAGGTAAACGTTTAAGACCTGTACTCGTTCTAATGGCAGCTGAAATTTTTGACTGCAATCATAAAAAAGCCCTAGATGCCGCCCTGGCTATAGAGGTTTTTCATAATTTTTCTCTTGTTCATGATGATATTATGGACGATGCACCGATTCGAAGAGGTAAGAAAACAGTGCATGAAAAATGGGATATCAACACGGGAATCCTTTCCGGAGATGCGATGCTTATCAATGCATACCAGTTATTCGAAAACTACGAAGGGGATGTGTTTAAGGAGCTATCAAAACTGTTTACCAAAACAGCTATTGAAGTTTGTGAAGGTCAGCAGTACGATATAGATTTTGAAACCCGCGATAACGTGAGTATCGAGGATTATCTCTTGATGATAGAATACAAAACTGCGGTCCTGGTAGGAGCTTCTCTGCAAATGGGAGCTATTGTAGCTGAAACTTCGGCTGCATGCAAGTCGGCGATCTATCAATATGGAAGATTACTTGGTATTGCCTTTCAGCTTCAGGATGATTACCTGGATGCTTTTGGGGATCCGGCTACATTTGGGAAGCAACCTGGTGGTGATATCATCGAAAATAAAAAGACATTTCTCTATTTAAAAAGTCTTGAACTGGCAAGTCCCGGTGAAGCCAGACAACTGGAACACTTATATTCCATTAGTCCTATGGAAAATACAGGAAAGATCGAAGCGGTCAAAAACCTGTTTGAAAGCAGCGGTGCAGCAGAACTTACCAGAAAGGAAATTGAGAAGTATACAGACATGGCTTTCAAGGTTCTGGACAGGATAGATATGCCTGAGGAGAAGAAAAGACCTTTGAAAAGTTTCGGGGGAATGCTTATGGACAGACAGGTATAAGTTTTATTACCTGCAGTTTTCGGTGAAATCTACTTCCCAAATTATTGAATTTCAGAGGGTGTTAAAATTCTTATAATCTCATAGAGAATTATCATAATGCCTACAAGCTGTTTTTTTTAAATATTGTATTTTTGCTAATGTTTTTAAGAACAAAAGAAACTGTTGTTTCAATTTTATGGAAAAATTTTCATTTCTAAATGCCGCTCATACTGCATACTTCGCAGAACTTTACGATCAATATTTAAAATATCCTGATAGTGTAGAGCCCAGTTGGAGGGCTTTTTTTCAAGGATTTGACTTCGGAATGCAACAAGATGGCGTTTCTGAAGATGTATTGGATGAAGCTCCTGTAGATTTTTCAGAAGGTGAGATACCGACACACGTAGTTAAAGAATTTCAGGTAATTCGATTAATTGACGGCTATCGTACCAGAGGGCATTTATTCACCAAAACAAACCCTGTAAGAGAACGTAGAAAATACGTACCAACTCTAGATATAGAGAATTTCGGACTTGAGAAAAAAGATCTGCAGACTACTTTCAATGCAGGTGATATTCTTGGAATTGGACCTTCAAGCCTGGAAGAAATCATAAAACACCTGGAAATGGTGTATTGTGACTCTATCGGGATCGAGTATATGTATATTCGAAAACCTGAAGAGATCGAATGGATTCAGAATCGTTTAAATGTAAACGACAACCATCCCGATTTTGACGCGACCCGCAAGAAGCAGATCCTCAAAAAACTTAACGAAGCAGTTTCGTTTGAAAATTTCTTGCATACTAAATATGTTGGGCAGAAACGATTTTCACTGGAAGGTGGCGAAAGTTTGATCCCGGCACTGGATGCACTTATCGAAAAAGCTGCTGAATTTGGCGTGGAAGATTTTGTAATGGGAATGGCTCATCGTGGTCGTCTAAATACCCTAACCAATATCTTCGGAAAGAACGCAAAGGATATCTTCAGTGAGTTTGATGGAAAGGATTACGAACAGGACATATTCGATGGTGACGTTAAATACCACCTTGGCTGGACATCCTGTCGTACTACAGATAGTGGAAAAGATATCAATATTAATATAGCTCCAAACCCTTCTCACCTTGAAACCGTTGGCGCGGTGGTAGAAGGAATTTCGAGGGCAAAAATGGATCGCAGATATAATGGAGATAACTCCAAGATTTTACCGATCCTGGTTCATGGTGATGCTGCAATTGCCGGTCAGGGACTTGTGTACGAACTGGTACAGATGGCTAATCTGGAAGGTTACCAGACAGGTGGAACCATACATATCGTAGTAAATAACCAGATTGGTTTTACTACTAATTATTTGGATGCGAGAAGTTCAACGTATTGTACAGATGTGGGGAAAGTAACTCTTTCACCCATCTTACATGTAAATGCAGATGATGCAGAGGCAGTTGTACACTCCATTTTGTTCGCTTTAGACTTCAGAATGAAGTTCAAAAGGGACGTATTTATAGATTTATTGGGTTATAGAAAATATGGGCATAATGAAGGTGATGAGCCACGTTTTACTCAGCCAAAACTATATAAAGCAATATCTAAGCACGAGAATGCCCGGGATATATATGCTGAAAAGCTGAAGGAAAGTGGTGTCATCGACGATAATTACCTTAAGAAGTTAGAAGAAGAGTATAAAGCTTCTCTTGAAGAGAAACTCGAAGATTCCAGGAAAGAAGAAACCACCCGCATCACTCCATTTATGCAGGATGAATGGGAAGGTTTCGATAACGTTCAGGAAGATGAGATGATGAAGGAAATCGATACGACCTTCGATCTTGAAAAACTTGACAAGGTTGCCACGGCAGTTTCAGAATTACCGGAAGGCAAGAAGTTCATGAGAAAGATCCAGAAGATCATCGATGGACGAAAACAAATGTACTTTGAGGATAATAAGCTGGACTGGTCAATGGCCGAGCATTTAGCTTATGGATCTCTAATGACCGAAGGTTATAATATTAGAATTACCGGGCAGGATGTGGAACGTGGAACGTTTTCACACCGTCACGCGGTAGTTAAAGTTGAAGATAGTGAAGAAGAGATCATTCTTCATAATAATATAGAAGACAGGGATGGAGATTTCTTTATTTACAATTCCCTGTTGTCAGAATACGGAGTAGTTGGTTTTGATTATGGTTACGCCATGGCAAGTCCGACAACATTGACGATCTGGGAAGCACAATTTGGAGACTTTGTGAACGGTGCACAGATCATGATCGATCAGTATATTTCTGCTGCGGAAGATAAATGGAAACTTCAGAATGGTTTGGTGATGTTATTACCTCACGGTTATGAAGGCCAGGGAGCAGAGCACTCTTCAGGTAGAATGGAAAGATTCCTTCAGCTTTGTGCGAAAGACAATATGTATGTGGCAGATATTACGACTCCTGCGAACATGTTTCATATGCTTCGGAAGCAAATGAAAGCGAAATTCAGAAAACCGCTGATCATTTTTACTCCAAAAAGTTTACTACGTCATTCTAAAGTAATTTCTACAAAAGAAGAATTTGCGACTGGTTCATTCCAGCCAGTTCTTGATGATCCAGATGCAAAAGCAGATTCAATAAAAAGCCTGGTATTCTGTACCGGGAAGTTTTACTATGACCTGCTGAAGTTTAAGGAAGAGAATGATCGTGATGATGTTGCCCTTGTGAGAATCGAACAATTGTTCCCACTCCCGGTGAGCATCATGAAAGAAGTGATCAGTAAGTATAAGAATGCCGAAGATGTGGTTTGGGCACAGGAAGAGCCTAGAAACATGGGAGCATATGGACATATGTTACTTCATTTTGAAGAAGCAAGACAGTTTAGAGTATGTAGTCGTAAATTCTACGGTGCACCTGCTGCAGGTAGCTCGGTAAGATTTAAGAAGCGTCATGAAAAAGTGATCGCCAGCGTATTCGACAAAGATTTAAAAGAAGATTAATAATAAGAACCAATTTCCTGATTTCAGGAACCAAAATAAATTACAATCATGGCCTTAGAAATGAAAGTTCCTTCACCCGGCGAATCGATTACTGAAGTTGAAATAGCTCAGTGGTTAGTCGAAGATGGTGATTACGTTGAAAAAGATCAGGCAGTAGCCGAAGTGGATAGTGATAAAGCAACCCTGGAACTTCCTGCAGAAGCTAGCGGAATTATTACTTTGAAAGCTGAAGAAGGAGATGTGGTAGAAGTTGGAGAGGTAGTTTGTCTAATTGATACCGATGCTGCAAAGCCTGGTAGTGATGATAAGGAGGACAGTGAAAGCAAAGACGACAAGTCTGCTGAAACTGAAGAAAAAGAGCGCCAGGAAAGTACGGAAGATAAGAAGGACAGTGATAAAGCAGCTGCTAAGACTGAAGAGCCTTCAAAATCAAGTACTCCAAGCCAGAAACAGGATGATACTTACGCAACTGGAACTCCTTCACCAGCTGCTAAAAAAATTCTTGACGAAAAGGGGATTGATAGTAAAGATGTAAAAGGTTCTGGAAGAGATGGTCGAGTAACTAAGGAAGATGCGGTAGAGGCAAAAGCTTCTATGGGATCTCCTGGAAAAGGAACCAGAGGGGAAGAGCGTAAGAAAATGTCAATGTTCCGTAGAAAACTTGCGGAACGTCTGGTAAGTGCTAAGAACGATACGGCAATGCTGACTACTTTTAACGAAGTAGATATGTCTCCAATTTTTGCACTAAGAAAGAAATATAAAGAAGAATTTAAAGAGAAGCATGGGGTGAGTCTTGGCTTTATGTCATTCTTTACGCTTGCGGTGATCCGTGCGCTAGATGAATATCCTGCAGTAAACTCTATGATTGATGGGGATTACCAGGTAAGCTACGATTATAAAGATATTAGTATTGCAGTTTCTGGTCCAAAAGGACTTACAGTACCTGTAATTAGAAATGCTGAAAATCTTAGTTTCAGAGGGGTCGAGTCTGAAGTGAAAAGGCTTGCGATCAAAGCCAGAGATGGTAAGATCACTGTGGATGAAATGACCGGTGGTACTTTTACCATTACTAATGGTGGAGTATTTGGATCTATGTTATCAACTCCAATTATCAATCCACCTCAATCTGCTATTCTTGGAATGCACAACATTGTGGAAAGACCTGTTGCAATAGATGGTCACGTTGAAATTAGACCAATTATGTATGTAGCATTGTCGTACGATCACAGAATCATTGATGGTAAAGAGTCTGTTGGATTCCTTGTAGCTGTTAAAGAAGCACTGGAAAATCCTGAAGAACTATTGATGGACGGAGATATTAAGAGATCACTGGAATTGTAGTAAAAATCTTTGGTAGAAATAAAAAAGGGTACGCGTTAGCGTACCCTTTTTACTTTAACGAAATTAAAACAAAACTAACAACCTGAATATATTCAAGCCCAGTACGGCAACAACTAAAATTGTCATAATATAAAAGACCAGTTGTGAAGATATTCGAAGTTTAATAACGTAAAGATTATTGGTTAGATTACTTCAAATATAGAGCGATGTCTCTTTCAGCAAAAGGGTGTTTTTCCCCTTATTTGAGAAATAAGGCCTTGCCTTTATAATCGATAACAGCTTTACCTTTTTTCAGAATATCGGCTCCTATGATACCCTGTACCTTTTCAGCTTTATGATTTTCGAGCGCCTCATTTACGTGTTTAAGGTCGAAAAGAACCAGGTCGATCTTTTTCTTTTTCCAGTCTCCAATCTGTACTATATTTTTCGCTGAAACCTGGGTTAACATATTGGTAGCTCCTGCACCAGCCGCTTTAATATCACTATCTTCTGAAAGTAGATCAAAATGTTCGATCGCATCTATACCCACACAGGTGCTGGAAGCGCCAGTGTCCAGTATAAAATTACCTTCAATATTATTGATCTTCGCTTTTAGTTCGAAATGATTGGTTTTGGTGTATTTTAATTTGATACGATGATATCCTTTTTCCTGAAGCAACTCTCTTAAAGACATTCTTTTTTCCACAAATATATGATTCTTGAATATAGCGGGAAACTGCAAGACTTTCAATCATTACTTAAATTCAGATTTAGAAAAAATACATACTATCTTTGGAGCCTATGAGCACACTGGTTCAAATTACAGCTTTACCCCGGGAACTTGAAGATCATCATTTGCTTCTGAACAGGGCAATTAAGAAATCGAATATCAGAAAGGATGATATAGGAGACTGGAGAATTAGAAAGCGTTCTATCGATGCCCGGAAAAAACCGGTGAAACTGAATCTGCAGATCGAGATCTGGAAACACGGTGAAGAAAGAAGTACGAGATCATCTTTGTCTCTTCAGGATGTTTCCGAAGCAAAGGAAATAGCAATTATTGGTGCTGGTCCTGCTGGATTGTATGCAGCATTACGAGCAGTGGAAGCGGGCTTGAAACCTGTGGTTTTTGAACGTGGAAAAGATGTAAGAGCCAGAAGACATGACCTTGCCAAGATTAATAAAGAGCAAACTGTAAACCCGGAATCTAATTATTGTTTTGGAGAAGGTGGCGCCGGTACATACTCAGATGGGAAATTATATACGCGCTCGAAGAAACGTGGAAATGTATTGAAAGCCCTGGAGTGGTTCGTGGAATTTGGAGCAGATCCTGATATTCTTGTGGATGCACATCCGCATATTGGAACGAATAAATTACCTAAGATCATCACCGCTATGCGAGAAGCGATCGTGGATGCTGGAGGAGAAGTACATTTTAACTCTAAGCTAACCGATCTAAAGTTAGAGAGTGATAAGATCACGGCCATTGAGATCAATAAGGAGAAGTGGTTGCATTTTGATGAGGTAATTCTGGCGACGGGACACTCGGCCAGGGATATATTTTACCTGCTACATGAACGAAATATTAAGATAGAAGCCAAGCCTTTCGCGCTGGGAGTTCGAATTGAGCATCAGCAAAAACTGATTGATCATATCCAGTATCACGGGGATGATGAAAATCCTTATTTACCTCCAGCTTCGTACAGTCTGGTAGAACAGGTAGATGGACTTGGTGTGTATTCTTTCTGTATGTGTCCGGGAGGTATTATTGCTCCGTGTGCTACAGAACAGGAAGAAGTGGTAACCAACGGCTGGAGTCCAAGTAAGCGAAATAATCCATATTCCAACTCAGGAATAGTAGTAAGTATAGAACCTACAGATCTGCCGGGTTATACAGAGAATAATCCATTTGTTTGTCTTGACTTTCAGAAGATGGTGGAAAGAAATTGTTGGGAAGCGGCTGGCAAAACTCAGCAGGTTCCTGCGCAGCGTATGAAGGATTTTGTAGAAGGAAGGTTGTCTTCAGATTTCCCGAAAACTTCTTATCAGCCTGGAATAGTAAGCGTTGATCTTAATAAAGTATTACCAGATCTAATAGCTAAAAGACTACGAAAAGCCTTTGTGAAATTCGGTAAAAGGCTGAAAGGTTATTATACGAACGAAGCCGTTTTACATGCTCCGGAAAGTAGGACTTCTTCACCAATTCTAATTCCGCGTGACCCGTCAACACTGGAACATTTAGAAGTAAAAGGATTCTATCCCTGTGGAGAAGGAGCCGGATATGCCGGAGGAATCATTTCCGCAGCTATAGACGGAATCAACTGTGTCGATGCGATTGCGAAGAAGTATGCAGCAACACAGGCAGGCGGTAGCGAATAAGTTGTTGCAGTTTCTACTACATTTCTAGACTGCAAACTTAAAATTATTTCCCACGAGTCTGGGATCGGTTTGTGTAGCCTGTCTGGTGAGAGTTTTGATGCTAATGGAGATATATCCAAGATTGGAAACCACTTCACCATAACACAGATAAATTCCCTTAGTTCTTATAGGATACTTTTCAGCTATTAAAGGGAAAAGAACCACATCAAATATCACTCCTTCAGGATCATAGAATGTGCCGAAATACATGTATTTACCATTTGAAGTCCCGGTTTTTTTAGAATTTACCAGGTTACCATAGATCTCTATGTTTTTCCCGATATGATCTTTTAACTGCGAAGCTGTAACCACATTTTGCTTTAGAGGATCTTTCAGTAATTCAAAATGACTGCATAGCGGAAATCCCAGAAGTTCCATCTGGTCGTAGGCTTCGATCATTTTGGAAGCTTCAAATTCCGGCAATTCAAAATCTTTATGCTTCGGTTTAAAAAGTAGCGGCTGATTCGTTTTTGGTTTATTCCTGTCCAGTTTAAAATAAGCTTTCCATAAAAGTTCGTGTTTGTCTATTCCGGTAAACCTAAAGGCGTTGATCTTTAGTAACAAGCTAAGTTGTTCAATAGAGATCTGGATACGGTCTATAAAATCATCCAGTGACCTAAATTCTCCAAAAAATTGCCTGTTTTCCAGTATTTGCTGAATAGTTTTTACTTCCAACTCCTTTATATATCCAAAACCCAGGTAGACGTTTTTTCCGTAGATCACATTGGGGTGATCACTTTTATTAATACACGGAGCGTGAATCGTACCGCCCCATCGTCTTATTTCCTGAATATAGGTCTGCAGATCATAAAAACCACCTCCATTGTTGATCGCTGCCACCATAAACTCAAGCGGAAAATATTTCTTCAGGTACAAACTCTGGTAACTTTCCACCGCGTATGAAGCCGAGTGTCCCTTCGGAAATGCATAGCCGGCAAAGGAAGAGATCTGTTCCCAGACTTCATCGATCAGTTTTGGTTTGTAACCTTTATTATTACAGTTCTCGCGGAAGGTATTCTCGATCTTTTCCATTTGCCCCCGGGAAGTTTTTTTTCCGCTCATCCCTCTTCGTAATACATCTGCATCATCCAGGCTCAAACCGGCAAAATGATAAGCGACTTTCATTACATCTTCCTGGTAAACCATCACGCCATAAGTGTCGGGCATGATCTCGTACATTACCGGGTGCGCTTCCTTTCTTTTTTCAGGAAAGCGATGTCTTAGAATAAATTCATCCTTCATACCAGCGCTGGAAATTCCTGGTCTAATTACAGAACTTGCTGCAACCAGGTTAAGGTAATCCCTGGTTTGTAGTTTTGTAAGTAAACCTCGCATGGCAGGAGATTCCACATAAAATACTCCCATACAATCGCCAGTGGTGAGCAATTCGTTGATCGCTGGATCTTCCTTAAAAGCTTTGATGTTTTCGATATCCTCTAATTTAGCATCTGGCTGATTCTGTTTTACGATCTCGATGGTATCGGTGATTTTTGAGAGTCCGCGTTGGGCAAGAATATCAAATTTATGAATGCCTACTTCTTCAGCAATGTTCATATCGATCTGTATCGTCCGGAAGCCTTTGGGAGGTAAAAACGTAGCGGCATAATTATGCACCGAATCGTCCAGGATCAAAATTCCACCGGAATGAACACTTAAATAATTTGGGAAACCTTCTATAAGTTTGCTATACCTAATTACCAGTTTCTCCAGATGATCCAAGTTGTCATAGGAATAGAATCCAGAAGCGAGCTTATCGATATTTTCTTTAGGCAAACCAAAAACCTTCCCGAGTTCACGGGCTACTGCACGCTGTTTAAAGGTAACATAGGTGCCCATAAGCGCAGTATTTTTATAAGTTCTGAAGATATAATCTGTGATATCATTACGGTCTTTCCATGAAAAATCAAGGTCAAAATCTGGCGGAGATTTCCGGTTAGGATTTATAAAACGTTCAAAATAAAGATCGAGTTCTATAGGGTCTACATTGGTGATTCCAAGAATATAGGCAACAACCGAATTCGCACCGCTCCCACGTCCTACAAATGGATAATTCTGCGAACGAGCATAGTCCACAATTCCCAGGTTGATAAGAAAATAAGAAACAAACTCAAGCCTGATGATAGATTCCAGTTCTTTTTCAACCCGCGTATAAACTTCCCGATTTGCTTTTGGGTATTTCTCGGGAAGTTTTTCATAGGTGAGCCGCCGGATCATATCTGCATCCTCTTCGATCGTATTTCGGTAAATCTTTAAATTTCGGTTCTGTCCTTTCCCAAAGTCATAATGCACCTTGCAAGCGTCCATAATTTGTTGTGTATTCTCCAGAATATGAGGGAAATCCTCAAAAGCGGCTTCCATTTCCTGCCTGGGATACATTTTATGTGAAGCTTTTCCCTGTTCTGATTCCGGAAGCTTGCTTAGCAGCAAATTATTGTCGATCGCCCTGAGTAAGCGATGTGCATTAAAGTCTTTTTTATTCCGAAAGCTCACCGTTTGTAAAATAACCAGTTTATCCTTCAGATTTATGTATTCTGAAAATCTTAATTTCCCGATCTCCTCTTTGGAAACTCCTATATATTCATTGCTTCTGAAATTTTTACGTTTTTGTTCTACCACTTTTCCGAAGGGATAAATGATAAAACAATCAGGTAGTTGTGGAGCTACCGTTTCAAAATCTTTTTTTTCATGCAGGTGATTAGAAAGATGATCGTTTAGTTGAAGGAAGCCAGCATTTTTTTTCGCCAGTCCAATATATTGTTGCTCAGCAGCATTTCTAAAGTCAATTCCCAGAACCGGTTTGATTTTGGTTCCATTGGTAAGCCTCAGGAATTCGAGGCAGGCTGAAGTATTATTGATGTCTGTAATAGCGAACTGCCAGATATCGTTGGAGTAGGCGAGCTCACACAACTCCCTGATGGGAAAAGTCCCATATCGCAGTGAATAGTATGTGTGGCAGTTTAAATACATCAGTTAATCTTTTTATACTTCAGAATAGATTATCATTATTGTTTTCTATGTGCAAGAACGATAGGTGGCTCCCCGTTAAAAGGATTCTTCATTCTGCCGATGGTTTTCGCATCCATAGCAGCAGCACGCATCACCGCATGTTCACCAAAGCGATTTTTGATCTTATCCAGAGAATTGTAGAGATTCAGCATATCTTCAGAATCATCAAAAAGATTGATCTGGTAGTGACCTCCCACGAGTCCGCTAAATTTCACCCCGATCAACCTGATGAGCAAGCGCCTGCTGTATAATTGTTTAAAAAGCTCCTCGACCTTAGGAATTAGGATATGATCTGCACTGGTATATGGGATGCTTACCTGTTTGCTGTAAGTTTGAAAATCTGAATACCTGATCTTTACACTCACTGTGGAAACGAGCTTATTTCCCCGGCGAAGCTGATAGGCGAGACTTTCTGCCATGGCTACTAGCGTACCATGCAAACGGATCATATCGATAGTGTCCCTGTTAAAGGTTCTTTCAGTTGAAATAGACTTGCGCTCGTGAAACGGAATGATAGGAGGATTGTCGATCCCGTGAGCACGTTTCCATATAGTACGGCCATTCTTACCCAACACGCTCTCTAAAACCTCTACAGGCATCTTCTGAATCGTCTCAATTCTGCGAACGCCGAGGTTTAATAATTTCTGAAAGGTTTTATTTCCAATCATCGGGATCTTGTTCACTGCAAGTGGAGCAAGGAATGTTTTTTCTGAACCTGCTTCGATCACTTTCTGGGCATAAGGTTTGCCTTCGCCGGTAGCAATTTTAGAAACCACTTTGTTAGTGGAAAGTCCGAAGGAAATAGGTAAATAAGTTTCCTTTTTGATAGTTTCCTGAAGTTCTTTAGCGAACTGGGTGATTCCGAAAAATCTATCCATTCCCGTGAGATCTGCATAAAATTCATCTACGCTGGCCTTTTCAAAAGAAGGAACTTTGCTACGAATAACTTCGGTTACCTCATGGGAGAATTTCGTGTAAGTGGAAGCATTCCCTTTGATAACGATAGACTGTGGGCAGAGTTGCCTGGCCACTTTCATGGACATTCCGGAATGTACTCCAAACTTGCGAGTCTCATAACTGCATGCTGCTACTACGCCGCGATCTCCCAGACCACCTACAATAAGGGGTTTATCATTCAATTTAGAATCCAGACGCCTCTCTGCGGAAACAAAAAAGGTGTCAAGATCCAGATGTATAATTGATTTCTCTAACTTCATAATAGGAATAAATCCATTAAATAGGAATTATTCCAAAATTATGAATTTAATCTGGTTTATGATGTTGAGGGAGCGTTAAAAAGAAATGGAAATTTGAAATTGAATGGGGATATAGAGCTGGAAGTTAATCTCAAATGAAAAAATATTATCTAAAATTGATTTCTCAGTTTTCAATATTGAAATTGCCTCAGTAATATGATAATTTGTGTAATAGAGATTTGTTATTATTTAAATTTTTTTAATTGGGTTTATCGTTAAATATTTTTCATTTATCGATCTTTCATGTCAATTCTAATGATATATCACACTTTTAGAGTGTCAATTATGAATTTTTCGTAACTTAATAATTCATTAATACTCAGGATTATGAAAAGTTCTTCAGGAAAACGCGGACTCATAAAAAAATATGCTACAGATTTTATCTTTTCTGAAAAAACCAGGTTTGTCCTTGACGGTATTGGTTTTAGTAATTCTTCAGAACAACCTGGATCAAAAATTATAAAATTCAGATTTGATAATTCAGACTCAGATAAAGCAACCAAACCTGTCTTTCGTTGTATCTATAAAATGATGAGAAAATTCAATCTATCCTTAAACTAAGCGCTTTTATATATAAGTGTAGGATACTGTCATAAGCACTAATGTAATGAAAGCCCGTATCAGAGAAGCAAGTTTCCAGGACTGGTTAAATGGTCAGAATGTACTTTCTGAAGAAACTGCGATAGTGATTCCTGAATAATCTTTCGGAATTGAAAACAAAAAGCCCGGTCATAATGACCGGGCTTTTCTTTTGAAACTAAAAAACTAAATTAGTCTTCAAAATATACTGCAGATACTCCAGAAAGCATATTATTTACAGCTGGAGTTGCATTTCCACTTGCATTTGACGCATCGTCAAAAGACAATACTCTACCGCCACCATTAGCAAGTTCAGCAACGTAGATCATATCAGAATCTGCATCGTACGCAACATTTACCGGGTTACCCAATAAAGTAGCTGCTCCAGAAATTCTCATTTGATCTGAAAGAGCTAAAGTTCCAGCATCCATGGTATTATTAAATTTACTGTCAAAGTCAGTAATTACATGAAGTCCACCATCAGAATCTGATCCTGCATCTCCAATATCTGTAAGTACCATCGTTCCATTATCATAGTCTAAACCATGAGTTCTCACGATTCCTTCTACCATAACAGTTTTTGTAGCGCTTACCATTCCATCTGTATTATTAGAAAGGAAATTATCAAAACTAGCAAGCATGTTTGTAGTATCTACAATCGCATACAATGTGTTTCCAACAAACTCGATACCCCAAACTTTAAAGTCTACGGTTATTGTGTTTCTTAATGTAAAACCGTTGTCTTCTTTGCTATAGATATAAAATCTACCATCTGCAGTGGTGTCATCTCCATCAACATCAGCATTATCTGCTACTACGATAAGGTCACCATTCACAGCAACATCTCTAGGGCTCATTAGATCACTAGAGCTCATAAACTCTGCAGATACTGTAGACATAGATCCATCCCACATATCAACATCTCCATAATACTGAAGTTGTTTTGGATCCCTGGAAGCTACGATTAAAGAACTGTCATCTTCATTATAAAAAATTCCCTCAGCATCTTTGGAGGAAGTGTTCACCGTATAAGAAGTACCATAATCAAGATTGTACTGTACTACAGATCCAGAATGTGTGGTAGCATATAACATTGCAGAATCCATTTCCACAATATCATCAGTCATGTCATCATCATCATCTGAGCATGAGGTGAATCCTAACATAGCGGACATCGCTATAAATAATAAAGGTTTTTTCAAAATTTTCATAAGTAACTTTTTTATTGATTATTGTTTACGGTAATACTTACGAAACATACCAACTGCGGTTTTCTGAACTGAAGCTTTTAACTCAGGATTAGGCTTTTTAACTCAGGCTTGTTAAACTGAAATTAAAATAGGAACCGAATTAACAAAAAAAAGCCTCTGCGAGAGCAGAGGCTTTTGAATCAACAGGTGATTACTTTCTAGTACCTGTAGTATTCTGGCTTGTAAGGTCCTTCTACCGTTACACCAATATATTCTGCCTGATCCTGTTTAAGTTCAGTCAATTCAACCCCAATTCTTTCAAGGTGAAGTTTTGCAACTTTTTCATCAAGATGCTTAGGTAACATATAAACTTCGTTCTTATACTGATCAGTATTATTCCAAAGTTCCATTTGTGCCAGGGTCTGGTTCGTGAATGAATTACTCATTACAAAACTAGGATGTCCAGTTGCACAACCTAAATTCACTAAACGACCTTCAGCAAGAAGGATGATATCTTTCCCGTTAATAGTGTATTTGTCAACCTGTGGTTTGATCTCTACTTTAGAGTTTCCGTGGTTATCATTTAACCATGCAACAGCGATCTCATTATCAAAGTGACCAATATTCGCTACGATTGTTTTGTCTTTCATCGCCTCGAAATGCTCTCCACGTACGATGTCTTTATTTCCGGTAGTAGTGATAACGATATCTGCTTTAGGAAGCACAGTTTCAAGTTTCTTCACCTCGAAACCATCCATTGCTGCCTGTAATGCACAAATTGGATCAATTTCAGTAACAGTTACGATAGAACCAGCACCTTTAAAAGATTGAGCTGTTCCTTTTCCAACATCTCCATATCCACATACAACAACTCTTTTACCAGCTAACATAACATCTGTAGCACGACGAATCGCATCTACTGCACTCTCGCGGCAACCGTATTTGTTATCAAATTTAGATTTAGTTACAGAATCGTTTACATTAATTGCCGGCATTGGCAATGTTCCGTTCTTCATTCTTTCGTAAAGTCTATGAACTCCTGTAGTTGTTTCTTCTGAAAGTCCTTTAATTCCTTCAGCTAGTTCAGGGTATTCATCAAGGACCATATTGGTAAGATCTCCACCATCATCAAGAATCATATTAAGTGGCTTACGATCCTCTCCGAAGAAAAGTGTTTGTTCGATACACCAGTTGAATTCTTCCTCGGTCATTCCCTTCCATGCATAAACAGGAATACCGGCGGCAGCAATAGCAGCAGCAGCATGATCCTGCGTAGAAAATATATTACATGAGCTCCAGGTAACATCTGCTCCAAGTTCTACCAAAGTTTCGATAAGAACTGCAGTCTGGATCGTCATATGTAAACAACCCGCAATTCTGGCACCTTTTAAAGGCTTGGATTCCCCAAACTCTTTACGCAATGCCATAAGTCCCGGCATTTCAGCTTCAGCAAGTTCAATTTCAAGACGGCCATATTCGGCAAGCTCAATATCTTTGACTTTATAAGCGGTATACGGTACTGTTTTAGTTGACATATTATTATATTTGAATATTAGCAATTTTAATGTCGCAAAAATAGGGAAAAGCTTAGAAAATATATGCCTCTTTATAAAACAATAACAGTTGATGAACGTACTAAAGTCTTCATTTGGAAGGTAGAAGAGTCTTTTGATTGGCTGGCGAATGGGATCAATCTTACTGCACATTGTCAAAAAAGAGTAGACGGTATGAAATCTGAAATTCACCGTCGTGGATTCATGAGCATTAGACATTTAATGGCCGAAGCAGGGTATACAGATCATGATCTTTATTATGACGATCTGGGGAAACCGCATCTTCGTGATGACAGGTATATCTCCATTACTCATTCGTTCAATTTCACCGCGATCATTATCAGTAATCGCGACGTGGGGATCGATATTGAAAAGCAACGGGAAAAGATCCTGAAGATCGCTAATAAGTTCACTCCGCTAAACGAATATCATACGTTGGCGAATGAAGAGGCTTTGATAAGAAAGCTTACCATAGTATGGGGTGCCAAGGAATCTGTTTATAAATTGATCGCTCGCCCTGGAGTTGGTTTTCTACAGCATATTAATGTGACTGACTTTGATTTCGACGATTCGAAAACAACAGCTCATGTAAGATATCATGAACTGGATTCCTGGTATAATATCGATTTTCTGGAATTTGAGAATTTCACCTGTGTTTATGCACTTTCTTCTATTGGAAAAATCAAGTAATGCCCGAAGTACTTAGCTATTTGCAGGATATACAGCAAGCTTTTGTAGAGAACAGAAAGTTACTTGCGATCCTGATAGATCCCGATAAATTTTATGAGAAACAGGTTGATAATTTCTTTCAAAATCTACCTTGTGAAACAACCCATATTTTAGTTGGAGGCAGTACGGTGGAACATGGAAGAACCTGTGCCGTGATCTCAGCGATCAAGCGGGTGAACAGGCTTCCGGTGATACTTTTTCCTGGTGATTCTTCTCAAATCTCTTCGGAAGCAGATGCGTTACTTTTTCTAAGCCTAATCTCGGGTAGAAATCCTGAATTTTTAATTGAGCAACAGGTTCGCTCTGTGGAGAAGATCAAAAGTTCAGATCTTGAAGTGATCCCTACTGGTTATATTCTTATTGATGGTGGCAGGGAAACTTCAGTTCAAAAGGTAAGCAAAACCGTTCCTATCAATCAGAAGGAGGTGAAGCTTGTCGTGAATACCGCACTGGCAGGACAATATTCGGGAAAACAATTGATTTATCTCGAAGCTGGAAGTGGCGCAGAATACCCGGTTTCTTCGGAAATAATCAAGGCTGTGTCTTCCAATCTTGAAATCCCCTTAATTGTTGGTGGAGGTATTCGTACGCAACAGCAAATGCAAAATGCTTATAAATCTGGTGCCACGATGGTGGTCATGGGAACTGCTTTTGAAAAATAGTCTTTCGTTATTAAATTAATGAAACTTCTGAAAATCTGGATTGTTTCAGTTTTCTATTTCTTCGGAAGCGCACTTCGACAGGCTCAGTGCAACAACTTGTTTCAGATTTTCTGCTGTCTAAGTTTGTATTATTGTACCGGTAATTAGTCATATCTTCTAAAGACCGCACTTCGACAGGCTCAGTGCAGCAACGATATGGCCCATTTTTTGAAAATAAATGCTATATTGGAGAATACAGATAAGTATAGGGCTATTTTAGAAATTTTTATTACTTCTGAAGTAGGCTCTTCAACATGCTACGTGCAACAAGATGTGACAGAAATTTTATCATCAAAATTGAATCTAAATTAAGTCTATGAAAAAAATGACCTTCCCAAGATCTATTCTGTATAGCTTCCTAGGAGGAGTAGGAGTGATCTACACATTTCGTGAAATTCAATTTTATGATACTGCATATATCACTCAGTTTTTGATTTGTAGTGCATTGTTCGTTTTAGGGGTCTCATTTCAGGTAAAATATTGGGCAAAATGATAGTCAAACTCTTTAATTTTCATGAAAATTAGAAAAAAAGTTTAAGGCTTCCTTCAAAGCTTTTGATAATAGCTAACTTTGGAATACAAACCGCTATTATGAACATTTCAGTAGAACTTACGCTAACCCCAATTCAGGATGATTACGAACCGGCGATCATTAATTTTATAAAAAAAATGCGTGATTCCGGACTCACCGTAAAGGAAAACCTTCTAAGTACTCAGGTTTACGGTGATTATGATGAGGTTATGGGTCTGCTCAATAAAGAGATCAAAAATGCCTTTGAAGCGATAGACCGCGGACTTATGTACGTGAAAATTGTAAAATCTGATCGCTCCGACTATGCAGCCGATTTTTGATTACCTGTTTAGTCAGTATTCAGAATATCCTACGCTTTTTATAATTCTGGAGATCATTGCTGTGATTTTCGGTTTTCTTTCCGTCTGGTATTCCAAGCAAAATAATATCCTCGTTTATCCAACTGGTATTATAAGCACGATGATCTTTGTGTACTTGCTGTGGCAATGGGAATTGCTTGGGGATATGATGATCAATGCCTATTACTTTTCCATGAGCATCTATGGCTGGTATGTATGGACGAGGAAAGTAGATGATGAACACTTTACGCCAATTACTTCTACCACCAGAAAAGAAAAAATACTTTCGGTAGTAATTTTCACAGGAACACTGCTCTTTGTATTTGGTATTTATGAATGGTTCGATAAATGGAATAACTGGACCGCTTATATAGACACGGTCACTACAGCGATATTCTTTGTGGGAATGTGGCTTATGGCCCGTAAGAAGATTGAAAACTGGATCTACTGGATCATTGGGGATATAATTTCTGTGCCGCTATATTTTTATAAAGGCCTAACTTTAACCAGCTTACAATATCTTTTATTTACCATAATTGCCATTTACGGTTATCTAGCATGGAAGAAAAACTTGCGCAACGACCTTCGTCCTGCCTGAAAATAGTCTTGTTCGGCCCTGAATCTACCGGGAAAACAACGCTGTCAGAAGATCTTTCCAAATACTATTCTGAACCCCTGGTGCCGGAATTTATGCGGAAATACCTTCAGAAAGTATGGGATCTCCAACAAAGAATTTGCGAGCCTCAGGATATCTTACCTATCGCAAGAGGACAGATGCAATTGGAAAATGAGAAGTCCAGACAGGCAGACAGGCTTTTAATATGTGATACCGATCTGCTGGAGATAAAGGTCTATTCTGAAGCTTACTATGATAATTTCGTCGACCCACAACTTCTTAAACATGCGTTAAACAACGAATACGCTCTCTATTTTTTAACGTATATTGATGTTCCGTGGACGCCAGATGATCTAAGGGATAAACCTCACGACCGTGAGGGAATGTTTCAGAGATTTCAGCAAACGCTCGATGAATATCAAAAACCTTATATGATTCTGAAAGGTGATCGGGAAACCCGATTAAATTCCGCAGTTAAAAAAATTGACCAACTATTAAAAACTCATAACCAGTGAATTTTAGCGAAAAAGATATCCTTCAAATCAAGGAAAAAGGTATAAGTAAAGATGAAGTAGAAGACCAGATCGCCATTTTCAAACGAGGCAACCTGAAAGTAAATATTACCGAAGCTGCTACGGTAGGAAAAGGAATTAGCAGGATTGAAGCTGCTGAAAAACATGAATTGATAGATTTTTACAATTCAGAAAAATCTAAATACAGTATTCTTAAGTTCGTGCCGGCATCTGGTGCAGCTTCCAGAATGTTCAAGGCTTTGCATAACTTTTCCGAAGAGTTCGATCCAGAAAATGATGAGTTAAGAGAATATCTTGATAAAAAAGGTGATGCAGATCTTCAAAGATTCTTTAATCATGTAGATAAATTGCCTTTCTATAATCATGCGGTGAACAAAGCGAAAAAGAACCATCCAGACTATGAGAATCTTTCCCACGATCATCAGCATTCCATCCTGGTACACACGATTCTCGATTCAGATGGGCTCTATCTCAGTGATTTACCAAAAGGCCTGGTTCCATTTCATAAATACGACACTCATATTTCCACGGCTTTTGAAGAACATTTATTCGAAGCCGCAAAATATATTGCTGTAGATGGAGTTGCCAGACTTCATTTTACGGTAGCTGAAGGAGATCGCGAGAAGTTTGAAGCTGAATGGAATGATGTTGGAGAACGTGTAGAGAAGGCTACAGGGGTTAAATTCGAGATCCATTATTCTTACCAGGATCCAAAAACAGATACTATTGCGGTCACTGGCGAATTTGAGCCATTTAGAACTAAGGAGGATACCTTATTCTTTAGACCCGGAGGACATGGCGCGCTCATCGAAAATATGAATCAGTTAGATGCAGATATCGTATTTGTAAAGAATATCGATAATGTGGTTACTGAAGATAAAGTACAACAGGTGGCCGACCATAAGAAATTACTGGGAGGAAAACTGTTGAAGGTTCAGACTAAAGTATATGAGTACCTTGAAACCCTGGACAAAGGAAATGTATCTCATGAAAAACTGGATGAGATCCAGACATTTCTGAATGATGAATTATTCGTAAAATCTGGTAGTGACGGCGATATGTTCGTGGAAAACCTGAAACACAAACTTCGTAGACCATTGCGGGTTTGCGGGATGGTTAAGAATGAAGGTGAACCAGGCGGAGGTCCTTTCCTTGTGAAAGATAGCGACGGGAATACATCTCTACAAATAATTGAAGGAGCACAGATCGATAATGACAATCCCGAACAGGCTAAAACAGCTCGTGAAGCTACACATTTTAATCCGGTGGATATTGTTTGCGGACTCAAAGACCACAAGGGTGAAGCTTATGATCTTAATGAGTATGTAGATGAAGACATGAGTTTTATTGCAGATAAAACAAAAGATGGTAAGGAGTTGAAAGCTTTAGAGAGACCTGGTTTATGGAATGGTGGAATGGCACGCTGGAATACGATCTTTGTAGAAGTTCCTGTGGAAACCTTTAATCCTGTGAAAACCGTTTCAGACCTGCTAAAGGATTCTCATCAACCAGCTTAATGGATCAACATCAAATTGAAACAGAGCTTGAATTTAAAGCTGTAAGAAGTTCTGGTCCTGGTGGGCAACATGCTAATAAGACATCTACAAAAGTGGAACTTAGTTTTCATGTTGAGAATTCCATAGGACTTTCAGAAGCAGAAAAAGGCAGAATCCGAAGGAAGCTTGAAAACAGGATCAACCGCGAGGGATTTTTGAAGATGTCGAGTGAAGATTCCCGGAGTCAGCATTCCAATCGCGAGATCGTCATTCACAATTTTCTGGAATTGATAAAATCGGCACTTAAAAGACAGAAACCTCGAAAGAAGACAAAACCAACCCGGGCGTCAAAACTGAAAAGATTGCACTCTAAAAAGAAAAGATCAGAGATCAAGGCAAATAGAAAAGATCCTTTGAAGTGAATGTGGGTATTAAATCCTCAGTTTTTCTGTAGATTCCACGTAATTTCTTGAATTGGCATTGAATTTAAATTTGTCTATTAATCTTTTATGTCACTGGTATGGTGGGTTTTAAAGGAGCTGAAGGGAGTTTTGAAGTTTTGGTATAATTATTACTATTAAGTAGATAGGTTAGTATTGGGAACAAAATGAGTTACACTTAATTTATTTTGTTTTATAATTTAGATTTTCGGATTGAAAGGGCTCCCTCGGGAGCCCTTTCTGTATTTAAGTACCTCTAAAAAATGACTCTGATTTTCTACACTCATTTCCTAAAAATCACAGAATATCTACATAATTAAGTGTGAAATAAAATTAAGTAAAGCATCGAATCTATTGGTTATTAGTTCCTTCCGTAGAATTGATTCAATTTGGTATGATTTTGACTCTATTCTTTACATAACCACAAAACAATCATTATGAAAAAGTTTATTTTAAGTACAGCAACCATTGCAGCTTTATTTTTAACTACAGGAAATCTACACGCACAGGATGAAGAGATAGAAGTGGAGACCGAAGTGGAAATGGAACAGGAAACTACGGAATTTGAATCTATCGATGTGATCTCATTACCACAGAATATCAAAGATGCTGTATTGACCAACTATAATGGTGCAGTAGCTAGTGAAGCATGGGTAATGACCAAAGAGGATGAAACTAAGGTTTACAAACTGAATCTGGATGTAAAAGGTGAGCAAGAGCAAGTTTTTATAGATTCTGATGGAAACTGGCTTAAAGAAGATGAAACTGAAAAATAGAACTTGTCTGATCAATGAGAACCCAACTCAAGGCATATTGGATCTTATATGAAGTTTGAAAACTTGAAATTTATAGAAATGGTAGCAGCCCAGCTGCAACAACCATAACAACTAACACCAGATCCATTTCTATAAATTTTAAAGTTCATGACGCAGATCTGATCAAATGGAAACCAGTTACTTGCAAAATTTAAATTTTGCAGGCTACCTAAGGAGGCTTTTTCGAAGCCTCTTTTTTTATGCTTTCTTTTAAAACCATATGAGTTAAAGATTCTTACCTTTGCAGCTCACTAAAGCTATTCTATGTCTAAAGTTCTGGTCGTTGAAGACGATGTTGCCTTCGGTACTATGCTCAAAACCTTTTTAGAGAAAAGGGAGTATAAAGTCGAGCTGGTATTTTCTGCAGCTGAAGCATTCAATAAGATTGAAAAAAGCAACTTTGAACTTGTGCTTACAGATGTTCGTCTACCAGATCATGATGGCCTTGAGATCCTGAAAAGGGTTAAAGCTAAGGACATCGCTACTCAGGTGATCGTAATGACAAGTTATGCTGAAATCAGTATGGCTGTAAATGCAATGAAAGAAGGTGCATTCGATTATGTATCCAAGCCATTTCGACCTGAATCTATATTACAAACCATAGAAAACGCCTTGCGTACTAAGGTGGTAGCACCAAAAGAAGTTGCCGCGAAACCCGCAAAGAAAGCCAGCAAATCCAGTTCAACAACACAAAGACTTGATCTTGTAGAAGGCGTTAGTGAACCTTCCCGAAGACTTGCAGATTATGTGGAACTGGTATCCCCAACAAATATGTCGGTTTTGATCACCGGTGAAAGTGGTACGGGAAAAGAGCAGGTGGCAAAGAGCATCCATCTGGAAAGTAAAAGACGTGATGCGCCTTTTATCGCCGTAGATTGTGGAGCGATCCCAAAAGAGATAGCTTCCAGTGAATTCTTTGGTCATATTAAAGGTTCCTTTACTGGCGCGATAAACGATAAAACCGGTCACTTTGAAGCCGCTAACGGCGGAACATTGTTTCTTGATGAAATTGGAAATCTTAGTTATGAACTTCAGGTACAGTTATTACGTGCGCTTCAGGAAAGACGTGTGAAGCCTGTTGGAAGTAATAATGAAATAGAAGTAGATATTCGCGTGGTAACAGCAACCAATGAAGATCTCTCGAATGCAGTAAAAGAAGGTGATTTCCGTGAAGATCTTTACCATAGGCTAAATGAATTTTCAATAAAGATTCCGGCTCTTCGTGAGCGTAAAGAAGATTTGATGCTTTTTGCGAACCATTTTCTTGATGAGGCGAATAAGGACCTGGAGAAAAATGTGCTTGGCTTTACAGATAAAGCAATAGATGCTTTTAAGAACTATAACTGGCCTGGTAACCTTCGTGAACTTCGGAACATGGTAAAAAGAGCAGTATTGCTCACCCAGGAAGATCTAATTCCGCTAAAAGTTTTACCTCATGAGATCGCGACTTCCAGTCGTTCTACGGAAAATGATTACGGTCTGTTCAAGAATAAGAATGAAGAACAACTAATTCTTGATGCTCTTGAGAAAACCGATGGTAATAAAAGCAAAGCCGCCAGAATGCTTTCTATAGATAGAAAGACGCTTTATAATAAGCTGAAGCAGTACGGTATCAAACTATAATTTGCGCCTCGATATCTTTTATTAGCTTTTCAAGATTTTCCTGAAGATTCACGAATTTAGTCTCATCTACAGTTTTTCTTTCTTCTAACTTTAGTAGATCCGGCGTTATGGTATGTGCCTGCATTTGTCTAAGCATGGGTAACATTTTATGAGCAGTTTTGCCTAATTCATCCTCGTTCTGACTTTCCCATGCCGATTTCAACTGTTCCATACTTTCTTTTGTTCCCTCGATAAAGGCGCGAAGTATTTCTTTAAAGGCATCATCATCTTTACCAGCAAATTCATAAATTTCAGAAAGATCGTAAAGTACTGTTTGTAGCTCTGTAGATTCTCCCTGCACATTACTGGAAATTGGTTCTTTATGTTCCAGATCCAGCACTTCAGCAATGGTTTCTTTTAAAGTTGCAGATTTATATGGTTTCAGTAACTTTTCATCGAAACCGGCATCCATATAGACTTGTTTCTCAAGATCTGTACGACCCGATAAAGCGATTACGGGTAGATGCATGATCTCATCGGTGCCGCGAATAGTCTTAATTAGTTCAAAACCATCCAGCACTGGCATTTGAATATCGGTGAGAATAAGATCATATTCTTTCCCATTAATCTTTTCCAGCGCGATCTTACCATTTGCAGCAGTATCAATTTCGAAACCCATAGATCTGGATAGTTCTACGGTAAGGGATAATTGTCCAGGTTCGTCATCTACTACCAGCGCTTTTAGTCCTGAAGCAGCATAATTCTTCTCGATTTTCTTTTCTGAAGATTTCTTCAACTTTTTACCTGAAGGCTGATATTTCTCGACTGGAATTTCAATGATAAATTCACTTCCCATCCCGGGTTCACTTTCCACTCTGATGTCACCTTCTAATAAATGCGCCAGTCTTTTCGTGATGGCAAGTCCAAGACCGGTACCGCCAAATTTCTTCTCAATACTATTATCTTCCTGGGAGAATTCCTCGAAAATACTATCCTGTTTTTCTTTTGAGATCCCGATCCCGGAATCTTTGACTCTTAATTCAAGAATTTCTCTGTTCTTCTTCGGTTTTACGAGATTTGCAGAGATGACAATGCTTCCTTCTTCAGTAAATTTCCAGGCATTTGAGATCAGGTTCGCCAGGATCTGTTTAATTCTGAAAGGATCACTTACCAGCTGCATTTTTGCTTCAGGAGCAACAACTATTTTAATACTTACATTTTTGGTCCTTTCCGCAGGAATAATATTATTTACAGTATCCTCGATCAATTTGCCGGGGTGGAAAGCTAGTTTTTCTATCAGCATTTTTCCCGCTTCGAGTTTGGAGAGATCCAGCAAATCATTGACCAGTCTCAGGATAAATTCTGAAGATTTTTTGATCTGCTTTAAATAATATGCTTGCTTTTCATCAAGATCGGTTTTCTGTATAAGATCTGTATATCCCATGACGGTTGTCAATGGGCTTCGAAGATCATGAGTGATCGCAGCCATGAACTGCTCTCTACTGGCCAGTAGTGATTCTGCAAAATTCTTGGCCTCTTCCAGTTGCACCCTGTATCGCTGACTTCTGGTAATATCACCAATAATATTAATGATAAAATAAAGGATGATCAGGATAATAATACAGCTCCCAATTAGAATGATCGTGGAAGTTTTGTCCAGCATATTCTGAAAAGTCTCTGCTCGTTCCAATGAATTTTTTCGTTCGCTTTTCTCTAAATTAGATAGCAAACCCTGTAATTGCTGATTCAGGATCATATCATTATTGAGTAACTCATTTTCCTTCTGAACCACCTCATTTTGAAACTGTCGGTTAGCAAATTCAAGGTCGGTTAATACTCTCTTGACAGATTTGACCAGCGAATCCAGACGCTGAGTAGTAATATTTTCGGCATTATCTTCTCTCGAATATTCCAGCCACTTTACCAGTACATCCTTTTGATAAGATTTTAAATTCCTGAATCTGTTCTCGTAATTATAATCCTTGAAAGACTGGTCGATATTCCGAAGTTCCCCAAGAGCTTTCCGGTAATAATTGGTATTCCTGTCGGTATCTCGCAAAGCAACCAGCTCCTTCAGGTTTTCTGTCTTTTGTTCCAGAAGTTGGTAAATACTATCTGCTTCGTCTTCAAAATCAAGTTGAGTGTAACTTGTCTCCAGTTCGTTGATCTTGAATTTTATACTATCAATTTGAGAGTTGTAAAGTTGTAGCTCTTCCTCATTCCCGGTTTGTATCAAACGCCGGCTTGTATTTTCAGATTCATTCAGGTTGGTGGAAATCTCAGATACCAAAATGAGCTGCTGTGTATTTTCAGTATTCGTCTGGGCAATTTCAGAATAGGTGAGCACCTGGTTATAAATATACCAGACAGCAAGCCCGGCGAGAATGGAAACAATCACATATCCTGCAACAACCTTTACTGTTAAAGAGCGTTTCGTATTTAGCATAAAATTCCTGTGTGCTTAAAAATCTTTATTCCCAATTTTCCTCAAATGTATTGCATTTCTAAAAAAGCATATTACATTTGCGGCATAATCTCATAAGGGGTGCCTTCACGGGCTGAGATCATACCCAATGAACCTGGGCAGGTAATGCTGCCAAGGGATACGCACGAAAGTGCGGTGTATGTACTCCTGTTATTGCCATATTGGTAATCTCAGGATTTTTTATTTTATAACTAAATCAGGAAAGAATAATTGCCCCTTTTATTCGTAGAAAATTTTGCGAATGAAACATTTATTATCTTTTGTGGCGCTGCTGGCAATTTCTGTTCAGGCCTATGCACAGGATTACAAAATCAGTGGTATCGTAACTGAAAATGGAAATCCTATCGATGGAGCTTCAGTTTATCTACAAAGTACAGGCTCTGGAACTTTGACCAACGAAAAAGGTTACTACGAACTTGAACTTTCAGAAGGAAATTATACGGTTATCTTTTCCTTCGGAAATCAAAGAAGTAGAACTGTAAATCTAACCGAAGACACGACTTTAAATATTGATCTTGCCGGAGCGCAGGAATCTCTGGATGAAGTATTTTTATCTTCTGTGAGGGTGACCGATGAATCTCCAATTACCTATAGCAATTTAAGTAACGAAGAAATTGCCGACAGGAATCTTGGACAGGATATCCCGGTACTTATGAGCTATATGCCCAATGTGGTTACCACAACCGATGCCGGGAACGGTGTTGGATACACGGGAATTCGTGTTCGTGGTAGTGATGCAACAAGGGTGAATGTAACCATCAACGGTGTGCCTTATAATGATTCTGAAAGTCAGGGAACTTTTTGGGTGAACCTGGGAGATTTTGCTTCTTCCGTAGAAAATTTACAGCTACAGCGTGGTGTGGGAACATCAACCAATGGAGCAGGTGCCTTTGGGGCGAGTCTTAACATCCTTACAGATGCTTACAAAGAAGAACCTCAGGGAGAGATCGCGAACAGTATTGGTTCTTACAATACTTTTAAACATACCGTAAAATTTAGCACTGGTCTTATTAATGATCATTTCAGTTTTACTGGACGTGCTTCAAAAATTAGAAGTGATGGTTATATAGACCGGGCAAGTAGTGATTTAAAATCGTACTTTCTACAGGGATCTTTCGTAGATGATAATACACTTATTAAAGCACTTACTTTTGGTGGTAGCGAAAGAACATACCAGGCCTGGTATGGTATCGATGCTGAAACACTTGAAAATGACCGCACATTTAATCCAGCAGGAATCTATACCGATGAAGATGGAAACACGAAATTCTATGACGGGCAGACAGATAATTATAAACAGGATCATTACCAGTTACTATGGAACCAGGATTTTGGGTCTAACTGGTCTACAAATCTTGCACTTCACTATACCTATGGTCGTGGATATTACGAGGAATATGAAGAAGATGCAGATCTTCAGGAATTCGGACTTCCCTTATTCATGTCTAACGGAGAGGAAATTGCATCTTCAGATCTTGTAGGGACCAAATGGCTGGATAATCATTTCTACGGAACTGTTTTTAGCGTGAACTATGAAAATACAAACTGGGATCTTACGCTTGGTGGAGGATGGAACAAATATGAAGGTGATCATTATGGCGAGGTAATCTATACCAGATTTGCTAGAAATAGTGACCCTTACGAACCATACTATTTCAATCAGGCAGATAAAACCGACTTCAATATCTACGGAAAAGCAAACTTTGCGATTACTGAAAAACTTGGAGGTTATTTAGATCTTCAGTTAAGAACGGTGAACTATGAAACCGACGGACTTCTGGATGACCAGACTCGATTTTTAAACGATGATAACTTTAGTTTCTTTAATCCGAAGGCTGGGTTAACCTATCAATTGAATGAAGGTGACCAGTTCTACCTATCCTATGCACGTGCTCATCGTGAGCCAAGTCGTGGTGATTACGAAAATGGAGATCCGGAACCTGAAGAATTGAATGATTTTGAACTTGGATGGAGACATCAAAGCACCAATTTCGTTTTGAACACAAACCTTTATTATATGGATTATCAAAACCAGCTCGTGCTTACCGGTGGGCTTGATGATGTTGGGGCGTTTATTCGCCAGAATAGTGGAAATTCCTACCGACTTGGATTAGAGGTAGATGCAACAGTTAGAGTGACTGACAACTTTAATATTCGACCAAATGTTGCCTTAAGCCGAAATAAAAATGTGGACTTTGTTTCCCCGTTCGATGGAGAACTGGTAGCCTATGGAGATACAGATATTTCATATTCACCTGAGATAGTCGCTGCGAACATGCTGGATTACTCACCGGTGAACGGGCTCGAACTTAAATTTCTCTCTAAATATGTTGGGGAGCAGTTTATGAGTAATGTAGAAGCAGAAAATTCTAAACTGGACAGCTATTTCGTGAACGATTTTAATGTGCAGTATACCTGGGAAAAAGCCTGGATGTTTCGTGAGATCGTACTTACAGGGCTGGTAAATAATATATTTGGAGAAGAATACGTGTCTAACGGGTATTATTATACCTATGATATTTCCAGCGATACTAATCCATCTGGAGTGCAAACCTTTGATGGAGCTGGATATTATCCACAGGCAACAACAAACTTCTTACTTGGACTTACATTGAAGTTTTAAACCAATTTTAATGCATTTTTAGCAGCCTTCTTTTCAAATTGTAGGGGTTTGAAGAGAAGGCTTTTTTTTAGTTGAAGATCTGCAGTACGTTGCCAGACCGCTCAACTCTATATGGTTTCATACCGTATTCACCTTCTCCTTCTGAAAGTTGTCCTGTGATCACATTATAAGAATTATCATCACAATTACAGTTTGCGATCACACCATTCAGTGTCATTGCAGAACAGGATCTTGGCGGGTGGTTTGGATCACTTAGTTCAAAAGCTACAAATTGATCATTGTTAATATTGTAAATAACAACACCTTTTACTCCATAATTGTAGGTCGCGTAAGCGTTTCCTGGAAACTGAAGATCGTTGTATTCAGGTAAAGATAAATTTACCTGAAACCTGAAATTTAGATCTGCGAGATTTGGGTTGTTGTTAAACGAATCATCAGACCCGGAACAGGCTGTAAGTAGTACATAAATTGGAAATAGACTAAGTAGTTTCTTCATATAAATTGAATTCAGTCGAAAATAATATAATTGCTCCAAAAGATTAAATTTCTTACATTTGTTCAAAGAAATCCCGTAATTCATGGGATTTTTTTAATTAATAATGCAATAGTTTGAACCCGGAGCACTAAAAATTTGTAGATCCGGGCTTTTCCACGTCGTGGAACCATAAAAATTACCAGATCATTAAGCTATTAATTCCGCAATCTAACCCTGGGTTATTTCCGCGGAATTTTAAAACGATAAAGTTATGAGTAAAGTATCTTATTACACCCCTGAAGGGTTGAAAAAACTTAGAGATGAGCTCAACCAATTGAAAGATGTTGAGAGACCAAAAGCGTCAAATGCTATTGGTGAAGCGAGAGATAAGGGAGATCTTAGTGAAAACGCTGAATATGATGCTGCCAAGGAAGCCCAAGGATTACTGGAATTGAAAATTTCCAAACTGGAAGAAGTTATGGCTAACGCACGAGTGATCGATGAATCTCAACTGGATACTTCCAAAGTGCTAGTGCACTCGCATGTAAAAATTAAAAACCAGACCAACGGAGCAGAGATGACTTATAAGCTGGTTGCACAAAGCGAAGCCGATTTAAAATCTGGAAAGATCTCTGTAGATTCTCCAATTGGTAAAGGTTTACTTGGAAAAAAAGTAGGCGATACTGCTGAAATTCAGGTGCCCAACGGTACAGTTACCTTTGATGTGATCGAGATCTGGAGAGAGTAACAGTTCATTACAGTTAAAATATGATCCTTTTCTTTCATCTTATTTTTAAGATTTGAGAAAAGGATTTTTTAATTTTAAGGCAAACCAACCATACTAAATTATGTCAACCTTATTTACAAAAATCGTTAGAGGAGAAGTACCAGCTTATAAAGTAGCAGAGAACAGTCAGTTTCTTGCATTCCTCGATGTGAATCCAAACGGGAAAGGTCACACGCTCTGCATTCCGAAAAAGGAAGTGGATAAGATCTGGGACCTTGAGGAAGAGATCTACCAGGAATTAATGCGTTTCTCCAGAAGTGTTGCTCTTGCACTTGAGAAGACCGTTCCCTGCAAAAGAGTGGGAATGGCCGTTATTGGACTAGAAGTGCCACATACCCATGTACATCTTATTCCTTTAAATACTATGGATGAAATGAACTTCTCCAACAAAGTGAAAATGACTGAAGAGGAATTTCAGGAACTTGCAGAAAAAATTCATGCGAACGTAGAGTTGTGAAAGAAATCGCAGATTATAAACTGAGCCTGGAACTCAGGATAGACTGGAGCGATCTGGATATGTATCAGCATGTGAATAATATCACGTTCATGCGCTTTATGCAAAGTGGTAGAGTCAATTTCTGGGAAGCAACCGGTATCCACGAGTTCTATCAGAAAACAAATAAGGGAACCATGCTGGTGTCTACGAATTGTGATTTCAAGCGGCCTTTACACTATCCGGGAATTGCACGAATTTTGACCAGGTTGGATAAGGTAGGAAATAGTAGCTTCTCCATAAGACACTTGATAGTGAACAATGAGAATCAGATCTGTGCCGAAGGACTGGATACAGTAGTCTGCTATGATTTTGATAAGAACTGCACTTTCCCGGTTCCAGATTGGTTAAGGAAAAAGATAAGCCAGTATTAGATCTTTTTAAGACTTATCTGGAAGGTCGTGCCTTTTCCAATCTCACTTTTAGCAACCTTGATCTTACCCTGGTGATATTCCTCTATAATTCTTCTGGCTAAAGAAAGACCAAGTCCCCAACCACGTTTTTTGGTGGTTTGTCCGGGCTCGAAGATCACTTTAAATTTGTTCTTGTCGATGCCTTTTCCTGTATCTGTAATGTAGATATGTGCCTGCTTCATATCCTGCTTGATCTCGATCAAAAGCTCTCCTTTTCCACGCATGGCATCTATTGCATTCTTAACCAGGTTTTCTATGGTCCAGCTATAGAGTTGTTCATTAAGCATAACCCAGATTGGTTGCCTTGGAGTCTGAATGCTGAAATCAATTAGATTGGAACTTCTCAATTTCAAATAGTCAAAACTTTCCCGGGTAGCTTCTACAATATTTATCTCCTTCAGATTTGGTGCTGATCCAATTTTCGAAAATCTTTCAGTAATGGTCTGTAAGCGGTCGATATCCTTTTCCATCTCCTTGATATAAGAAGGATCCACATCTTCAGATTTTAAAATTTCCGTCCACCCGATTAAGGAGCTCAGCGGAGTCCCGATTTGATGGGCAGTCTCCTTGGCCATACCCGCCCACAACTTGTTCTGTTCACTATTCTTTGTAGTTGTATAAAAGAAGTAAACGACCCCAATAAACAGAAAGCCTATAAGAGTAAGACCAATAGGGTAGTATTTGAGTTTATTAAGTGCGGGTGAATTTCCGTAGTATAAATTCTGGACCTGCCCTTCTCCAAGATCTACTGCAATTGGTTCGTTTTCCTCTTTAAGCTCAATTAGATATTCTTCTAATCTTTCGCGATCTTCCAGGATCACAGGATCAATATTCGTCGTGTAGGCGATCGCTCCATCTTCATTGGTATGGATGATGGGAATCGTAGTGTTGTTATTCAGGATCTCAAGGATCAGGCTAAGATCAGCATCTTCGGGAGCTGCACTTAGTTCTTCCTGCGCCTGCGCCCAGATATTCATTTTAGCTCTTTCGTCTTCCTTAAGCCGTTGAAAAAAGATACTGGTGTTCCAAAGGACCAACGCGGTAACCACAAGACAGGAAAGAATGATAAACCAGCGATTGAAGCTGCGTTCGTCGGGTAGATTCATGTATTACTACGGCTTTATAGAATAAATATAAGCGTTTTAAAATGATTTTTATTGTAATGCTTTGGCTTTTCATTCCCTCTACATTTCTTTATCTTTGGCGAAAATAAAGTATATGTTCAGTATAGAGCCAAAAGATATAGGTACAGGTAAATTACATCAGTATTTACTTGGGTCTATTGGACCAAGACCTATTGCTTTTGCAAGTACCATTGACGAGGAGGGGAAACCTAATTTATCTCCTTTTAGTTTTTTCAATGTTTTTGGGGCGAATCCTCCGGTTCTTATATTTTCTCCTGCCAGAAGAGGACGGGACAATACCACCAAGCATACTTTTGAGAATGCAAAAAAAGTAGATGAGGTGGTGATCAATGTTGTAAATTACGACATTGTTCAGCAAATGTCGCTTTCAAGTACTGAGTATGAAGAAGGTGTAAATGAGTTCGAGAAAGCCGGGCTTACAATGCTGAAATCTGATCTGGTGAAGCCATTTCGTGTGGCAGAATCTCCGGTTCAAATGGAATGCAAGATCGTTGATATCATTGAAACCGGAACTGAAGGTGGAGCTGGAAATCTTGTGATCTGTCACGTGGTCAAGATCCATGTAAAGGAAGAAGTTCTGGATGAAAACGGTTATATCGATCAATATAAAATAGACCAGGTAGCCCGTATGGGTGGCAATTGGTATTCAAGAGCCAGAACAGGGATGTTCGAAGTTCCTAAGCCGCTTTCCACTTTAGGAATTGGGGTAGATGCAATGCCAGAAGAGATTAGAAACAGTAAAGTTCTAACTGGTAATGATCTTGGGAAACTTGGAAATGTAGAATCCTTGCCAGATGAAGCCGAAATTCAGGATTTTAAGAAACACGAAGCTGGAGTGGCTGAATTAGTTGAAAACAAGGATCAGGAGAAAATTCATAAACAGGCACAGCGGTATCTTGAACAGGATGAGCCGATGAAAGCCTGGAAAATATTATTAGCAAAATAGAGATAAAATGGAAGTACAGGGAAAAATCAAATTAATAGGAGATACAAAGACCTTCGGAAATAATGGGTTTCAGAAGAGAGAAATGGTTGTGACGACAGAGGAGCAATATCCTCAGCATATCATGATCGAATTCGTTCAGGATAAATGTAGTCTTCTGGATGCCTTTAAAGTAGGTCAGCCAGTAAAGGTTGGCATCAACCTTAGAGGTAGAGAATGGGTGAGCCCACAAGGGGAAACTAAATACTTTAATTCTGTACAGGGTTGGAGAATTGAGAACCTTGCCGCTCAACAGCCGTCTGGAGGTAACGTACCACCACCAGACCAGTTCGAGCCAGCAAGTGATTTGAACGAAGAGGATTATGACGATCTGCCTTTCTAAGGAGAAGTCTTATAAAAATTAAAAGTCCGGTGATTATTTCATCGGACTTTTTTAATTTCATTAAACAATTTTAAGCGCGTGTATTTTATAAGTCCGGACCAAAAATTTCCTCCAGTAGAGCTGGCAGATGAAGACGGTTTTCTAGCAGTTACCCGGGAACTTAGTATTGATCGAATACTGGAGGCTTATCACTTAGGGATCTTTCCTTGGTATAGTGAAGGCCAGCCTGTTTTATGGTGGTCGCCAGATCCCAGAATGGTACTATTTCCTGAAGAGCTGAAGGTTTCGAAAAGTATGCGTCCTTACCTGAATCAAAACAAATTTCAGATAACTTTCAATCAGGATTTTGAAGCGGTCATCGATCACTGCGGAAAAGTTTTCAGAAAAGGTCAGGATGGTACCTGGATCACTCCGGAGATAAAGAGATCTTACCTGGAGTTACATCGAATGGGAATAGCCATTTCAGCTGAAGTATGGGATGATCATACTTTGGTTGGAGGTTTATACGGAATTTATCTTCGGGAGAAAAAACTATTCTGCGGTGAAAGTATGTTTGCCAATGTGAGCAATGCGTCCAAGTTTGGATTTATAAAAATGGTCCGGAAGCTTCAGGAAGAAGGTATACAACTAATAGATTGCCAGGTGTATACAGATCATCTTGCCAGCCTGGGAGCACGGGAAATTCCGAGAGAAGAGTTTTTTGGTTATCTAAAGTAGCGACTAATAGTTTTCAAGTTTCATCTTTTCACCAAGTTTCCGGATCTCATCATAACGAAAACAATCGATTTCATGGTCATTGACCATTCCGGTTGCCTGCATATGTGCATAGATCACTGTGGAGCCGGTAAACTTAAAACCGCGTTTCTTCAGGTCTTTTGATAACTGGTCGCTGATATCTGTAGTCGCAGGTGCTTCCTTATAATTCTTTACTTTATTCTGTATTGGAGTGCCATCCACAAAGTTCCAGATATACCTACAAAAACTGCCAAACTCATCCTGAATTTTGATGAATTGTTGTGCATTATTCACGGTGGCTCTAATTTTCAATTGGTTCCGGATGATTCCGGCATTTTCCATTAGTTTCGTGATCTTAGGTTCTTTATATAAAGCGATCTTTCTATAATCGAAATCATCAAATGCTTCCCTGAAATTATGCCTTTTTCTTAATACTGTGATCCAGCTCAATCCCGCCTGAAAGGTTTCAAGAGTAAGAAATTCAAATAAATTATGGTCATCAAGCACCGGAACTCCCCATTCCTGGTCATGATAGGCTTCATAGAGCGCATCTCCTTCACACCAACCACATCGTTTTGGTTCTGCCATAGTTTAAGATCTAAAATAATAGGTGATGGTTCCCGGCTGCTCGTTCTTGCCAGCAAGCTTACTAAACCTGGCTCCTGCTGCATATTCCATAGCTCTTTCAACCAGACATTCATTACCTGATGTAGAACTGCCTTTATTCAGGCTGGTGTCAATAACAAACCCATTCGCATCTACACTAATGTTGATCACGATCTTACCTGCAACGTCGCAGGTATAAACAGGATTCGGAATCTTAACTGCACGACGGCCCTTTAGGGAAAATGAAATACTGCTATAATCATACACTGCCGATTTTTGTGAGCTCTCTTCAGAGGAATCATCACCGTTCGAAGCATCTTTGTTCCTGTCAGCAGTTTTTTTATTAACCTGGTAATTTCCCTCGCCCTGGGTATCTTCGCTTTGCTCGGCCTCCTGTCGGGCACTATTCTTCTGGAAAATTTCGTCCAGCTTGTTCTTCATTTCTGCATCCCGGGCTTCCTTATCTTCATTGTAAGCCTTGTTGGTCTGGACGTTTCTTCGGGGTTGCTTAGGTTGCTCTTCCTGTTCTTCAGGTTCCTCTTCCGGAGCCTTTTCCTTCTGAAATTGCTCAAGATCCACGAGCATTTCTCCAGCTGCTTTTTTCTGGTTGGCCATGTTGAGATTATACAGCGCCAGGAATAGCACAGCAAATAGCAGGGAAGTAATGATTAGAGCTTTGTGTTTGTCGAAAAAATCCATGGATTAGAGTTTCCTCTATCTTAAATGTTCTCCCGTGAAGGTAAGAATTTTTCGAAAGATTCGATATCCATGGCATTTTCTACCGAATATTCTCCTATGCCGGTTCTTCTCAATGCTGAAAGATGTGCTCCACTGTCTAAAGCCATCCCAAATTCGTGAGCCAGGCTACGAATGTATGTTCCTTTACTACAAACTACTCTGAAGTCTATGTCTGGAAATTTACTAAAGTCAATATCAAAAGCGTTTATTTCGATCTCTCGTTTTTTGACTTCAACTTGTTCACCTTCCCGGGCATATTCATAAAGTCGCTTTCCATCCTTTTTCAAAGCTGAAAAGACCGGTGGTGTCTGTTCGATCTTTCCAATAAATTTTCTACTGGTTTCCAGCAACTTTTCTTCAGTAATGTGAGAAGTTTCGAATGTTGCATCAAATTCAGTTTCGAGATCAAAAGAAGGTGTCGTTGCACCAAGACTAATAGTTCCCATATATTCTTTGATCTGTCCCTGTAGATCGGGAATGGTTTTGGTAAACTTTCCTGTGCAAATAATCAAAAGTCCGGTAGCCAGCGGATCTAAAGTTCCAGCATGACCAACTTTGATTTTCTTGATATTACAGCTTCTTCTAATGAGCCATCTTACTTTGTTCACCAGCTGGAAAGAAGTCCAGCTCAATGGTTTGTCAAATAGCAGTACCTGTCCGGCTTTAAATTCTTCCGCAGTAAATTGTTTATTGAGCATACGCAAAAATAATCGCTGCGATTCCCACTACAAAACAATAGATGGCAAACCAGGAAAGCTTGCTTTTTTTAACAAGAGTGATCATCCAGGTGCAGGCAACCAATCCGGCGATAAAAGCCGATATGAAACCTACCGCAAGTGCTGTTAGGTCTGTGGAACTGGAAGTTAATTCTCCGCCTAAAAGATCCTTAGCTATCTTTCCGAAGATGAGAGGCACTACCATTAAGAATGAAAATCTAGCAGCTTTCGTTTTGTCGTTTCCAAGCAAAACAGAAGTTGAAATAGTTGCTCCACTTCTTGAAATCCCTGGTAGCATAGCGATCGCCTGAGCAACTCCAATTACAAATGCATTGGAATAGCTTACCTTTTTTCCGGTATCTTTCGCTTTATCTGCAAGCCATAAAAGCAATGCAGTCACAAGTAGCATAAATCCAACAAATAATATATTTCCTCCAAAAAGCGCTTCAAGCTGTTCTTCAAAAAGTAATCCTACTATAACAGCAGGAAGCATAGAAATAATAATCTTCAGTGAAAACTGGGTTTCTTCGTTCCATTTAAAACTGAATAGACCTCTTAAAATTTCAAAAACATCTTTTCTGAAAATTACCAGGGTGCTTAATGCGGTAGCAAAGTGGAGTACTACGGTAAATAGTAGTGATTCTTCAGGTACACTGGTATCCCCAAGAATAGCTTTTCCTAATTCTAAATGTCCGCTTGAGGAAACTGGTAAAAATTCAGTAAGTCCCTGGATGATCCCGAGGATCACCGCATCTAATAGATCCAAATTCGTTTATTTTTTATGAGGGTTCAACAGGATGGCATAGACTTCTATTGCAAAGCCAATTAGAACGAGGGCCGGTGCAAGTCTAATACGTTGAAAGTTGTAAATAGCATCATTAAATTCGTTCGGATCTTCGCTGCCACCACCAGACATTAATATGAAGCCAAGTGCAATCACGGCAAGACCAATGAACATGAACATATAGTTTCTTTTTCCGAAAACGAATCCGGTATTAAAACTTCCTCCCTGGTGAATTTCTTTCTCTTTTTTCATGGTCTAATAATAAAGTTCATCTGTTTTAAGATTCAGAAAACGAGATGTAGCGAAATAAGTGCTTATCCAGGTAATGATGATACCCATCAGGAAAATTCCGGAGAATAGTATCACTAGCATTTTTACATCTCCCAAAAGATTCAATTCCTGAAAACTGTTGTTGAGATAGAATAGCACTGCTGCCATTCCAATAAGAGCGAGAATCGCCCCAATAAGACCCAATTTTACACTTTGCCAGATAAAAGGTCTGCGTATAAAACCTTTGGTAGCGCCAACCATCTGCATGGTTTTGATGATAAATCTTTTTGAATAAACAGCCAGCCTGATACTAGAGTTTATAAGCAGGACGGCAATAAAAGTGAAAACCGAACTTGCGATCAATACCCAAAGGCTTATCTTCTTAACGTTATCATTCAGTAAAGCGATAAGTGGTTTATCATAAACGACCTCATCTACAAAATTCTTGGATGTAAGATCTGCTGCGATTTCATCTACCTGTTCCGAAGAAACGAAATCGGCATTCATATAAACATCAATAGAATTTTGCAGTGGATTATAACCCAGGAATTCCATGAAGTCCTCCCCAATTTCTTCGCTATGTGCAGCAGCAGCATCTTCCTTACTTACATACGTCGTAGTCTTGGTATAATCTGCCATCGCCAGGCTCTTTTTCAATTGCTCGATCTCTACTTCCTTGGCGGTATCTTTAAGGTACACGGTAAGCGCTATCTGTTCTTTAAAATGATCTGCCACTTTCTTGGTGTTCAAAACCAAAAGTCCCAGCATTCCTAATAGAAATAAAACCAGTGCAATACTAATCACAACAGAGAAATAGGAGGATATGAGTCGGCGTTTTTGATACCTTTCAAAAGATGTGGTCATATAGTGACTTCAGATTTTTTGTAAAAATAAGAAAGTTCAGCTTTCTCAATATTTAAAACGTTTAAACTTTTGAAAATATTGGATGTATAAAGTTGTGAAGTTTTATTGCTTGAACCAGCTGATTTTCAGGTTAAACCGAAATAAGTACATTTGAGTAAAAGACGTTTATGAAAATCTTAGTTTACGGAGCAGGTGGAGTTGGCGGTTACTTTGGAGCGAGACTTGCAGAATCGGGTAACAAAGTGAGTTTTATTGCTCGTGGAGAACATCTGCGGGCGATCAAAAAATCAGGCTTGCAGCTGGAAAGCATCAATGGAGATATTACTGTGCATCCAGAGTTCGTAACCAGTGATATTGATGAAGTTGACACTCCAGATCTTATACTATTAGGAGTTAAAAGCTGGCAACTTCCGGAGGTTGCTTCAGAATTGAAAAAAATTATTTCCAGAAATACGATCGTGCTGCCATTACAGAATGGAGCTGATAATTATGAAAAACTCACCGAAATACTTCCGAAGGAAAACGTACTTGCGGGTTTATGTTTTATCGTGAGTTATATTGAAAAACCCGGGAAGATCAAACATGCCTCTTTTGAGCCCAGGATCGTCTTTGGGGAAGCAGATAATAGCCGATCTAAACGGATTTTAAAGATTAGTACTTTATTTTCGGAAGCTAAGATCGATTATCTCAATCCGGAAAATATTCAATTGGAGATCTGGAAAAAGTTTCTTTTTATCTGCACCATCAGTGGAATTGGTGGGCTTACGCGCGTAAGTATCGATAAGATTAGAAATAGTGCATATTTGCTAGATCTTATGAAACAAACTTCTGCAGAAATTAGATCGGTTGCTAATGCCAAAGATATTCCGCTGAATAATGAGCATATTGAGAAGGCCTTTCAGATCATCGAAAATCAGCCGAAAGGAACTACAGCTTCCACTCAAAGAGATATTATGGAGGGAAAACCTTCAGAAATCGAAAACTTTAATGGTTTTATCGTTAGGGAAGGTGAGCGACTGGGAATTAAAACGCCGGTGAACAAAATGATCTATGAATGCCTGAAGCCCATGGAAGAGCAGGCTAGAAAAACCCTTTAAGTGTTCCTTATTAGCTCTAGAAAAGTCCTTTAAAATTGTATTTTTGCATCCGTATAAAAATGGCAGGAGCGATCCCGCCACCTGTGCTTTGGGGTTTTGAACATCCCCGGGCTGTTCACAAGAATTTAGTTAAGCAGATATCACATGAGTTACCACTTTAATAAGATCGAGGAAAAATGGCAGAAATACTGGGCGCAAAACCAGACTTTCAAGGCTACCAACAACACCGATAAACCAAAATATTATGTGCTGGATATGTTTCCTTATCCTTCTGGAGCAGGTTTACATGTAGGGCATCCATTAGGCTATATTGCTAGTGATATCTATGCTCGATACAAGCGTCACAAGGGATTTAACGTATTGCATCCCCAGGGATATGATAGTTTTGGGCTTCCGGCAGAGCAGTACGCGATCCAAACGGGTCAGCATCCTGCGTTGACAACTCAAAATAATATTGCCCGTTACCGGGAGCAACTTGATAAGATCGGGTTCTCCTTTGATTGGAGTCGCGAAGTGCGTACCAGTGAGCCAGATTATTACAAATGGACTCAGTGGATCTTTATCCAGTTATTCGAGAGCTGGTATGATCTGGAAGCTGAAAAGTCCAGACCGGTATCTGAACTTATCGATATCTTTTCTTCGGAAGGGAATACAAGGGTGAATGCTGCCTGTGATGCAGATATTGCTGAATTCTCTGCGGAAGAATGGAATCGTTATTCTGAAGATGAAAAAGAGCGAGTATTATTAAAATACCGACTTACCTACCTCGCTGAAACTGAAGTGAACTGGTGCCCGCAACTGGGAACGGTTCTCGCTAATGATGAGATCGTAAATGGTGTTTCTGAAAGAGGAGGCTACCCGGTAATTCGTAAAAAAATGACTCAGTGGAGCATGAGAATTTCAGCTTTTGCTGAAAGATTGCTACAGGACCTAAATAAACTTGACTGGACCGAAAGTCTGAAGGAGAGTCAGCGTAACTGGATCGGGAAGTCTGTAGGTGCTCAGGTTGCTTTTAAAGTAATGAACAGCGATGCAGAATTTGAAGTTTTCACTACCAGACCTGATACCATTTTTGGAGTCAATTTTATGACACTTGCTCCGGAACATGAGCTCGTTTCTAGGATCACTACGAATGATCGTAAGGAAGAGGTAGAGGCTTATATTGAAGCCACAGCAAAAAGGAGTGAACGTGAACGAATGGCAGATGTGAAGACCATTAGTGGTGCTTTCACCGGAGCTTATGCAGAACATCCTTTTACGAAAGAGCCCATTCCAATCTGGATCGGGGATTATGTACTGGCAGGATATGGAACCGGAGCTGTAATGGCCGTTCCTTGTGGAGACCAAAGAGATCATGATTTTGCAAGACATTTTGATTTGCCTATTACTAATATTTTCGAAGATGTAGATGTTTCCCAGGAGGCATATGCAGGGAAAGAAGGAACGGTGATCGCAAACTCAGATTTTCTTAGCGGGCTGGAATATAAAGAAGCGCTTAACCGTGTTATTCTTGAGCTTGAAAAAACAGGTCAGGGTTATGGTAAGACGAATTACAGACTTAGAGATGCCGTCTTTAGCCGACAAAGATACTGGGGAGAGCCATTTCCTGTTTACTACGTGAATGGACTGCCAAAAATGATAGATCTGGAACACCTTCCATTAAGGTTACCAGAAGTGGAGAAATATCTTCCTACCGAAACCGGTGAACCACCTTTGGGGAATGCTACTAACTGGGCATGGGATACTGAGAAAAATGAGGTAGTTTCTAATGATAGGATTAATAATTCCACAGTATTTCAGTTGGAATTGAATACCATGCCGGGATGGGCTGGAAGTAGCTGGTATCTTTTTAGATATATGGACGCTGGGAATCCTGATACTTTCGTTTCCGAAGAGGCACAGCAATACTGGGAGAATGTGGATCTTTACATTGGTGGTAGCGAACATGCTACGGGTCACTTATTGTATTCCAGATTCTGGACCAAATTTCTTAGCGATCGTGGGAGACTTACGGTAGAGGAGCCATTCAAGAAATTGATCAACCAGGGAATGATCCTGGGAACCAGTGCTTTTGTATACAGGCTTGAAGGAGAGAATGTATTTATATCAAGTACCCAAATCAAGGGAAACAACGTTCAGCCAATTCATGTGGATGTTTCATTGGTAAATTCCTCAGATGAACTTGATATAGAAGGATTCAAAAAGTGGAGACCTGAATTCGCAGATGCTAAATTCGTGCTGGAAGATGGGCGTTACATTGTTGGTAGGGAAGTGGAGAAAATGTCCAAGTCTAAATACAATGTGGTGAATCCAGATGAGATCTGTGAACGATACGGTGCAGATACTTTAAGAATGTATGAAATGTTCCTGGGGCCGCTCGAACAGGCAAAACCATGGAATACAGCGGGAATTACCGGTGTACATAATTTTCTGAAGAAATTCTGGAAGCTTTTCCATAATGAAGAGCAATTCGTCGTTACTAACGATAAAGCTTCAGCAGACTCACTAAAGACATTACATAAGACAATTAAAAAAGTAACAGAGGATATTGAAGACTTTAGTTTTAATACTTCAGTTTCTACATTTATGATCTGTGTAAATGAGCTTACTGCTCAAAACTGTAACCAAAGAGAGGTACTTGAGCCATTAGCTGTGCTAATTTCGCCATACGCACCTCACATTGCCGAAGAGCTCTGGGAAAAACTTGGTAATACCGAATCTATATCCACTGCGGAATACCCGGTTTTTGAAGAGAAATTTCTTGTGGAGAGCACGAAGAACTACCCCGTTTCCTTTAATGGTAAGATGAGATTTACCATGGAACTACCTATGGATATGTCCAGAGAGGAAATTGAAAAGAATGTTCTTAACGATGACAGGACTAAAAATCAATTGGATGGTTCTACCCCTAAAAAAGTCATAGTTGTTCCTGGTAAAATTGTAAATATAGTAATGTAGCCCCTTTAAAATTATCAGTTATAGATGTGAAATGTTATTTATAGCATTTTATACCCCTGTTTTTATTTTCTTTACTATTTTTCGGAAACAAATTTATCTACCATGAAAATTGGAATTCCGAAGGAGATCAAAAACAATGAAAACAGGGTGGGCATGACACCTGCCGGAGTGCTCGAACTTTCGAAGAAAGGTCATGAGGTCTATGTGCAATCAACTGCTGGTGATTCCAGTGGTTTTGATGACAAAGACTATCATGCTGCAGGTGCTACGATACTTCCATCCATAGACCGGGTTTACGAGGTTAGCGATATGATCGTAAAGGTCAAAGAACCGATCGAACAGGAATATGGTTTAATTAAAGAAGATCAGATAGTATTTACGTACTTCCATTTTGCTTCCAACCAGGACCTTACGGAAGCTATGATGCGCAGTAAATCTGTGTGTATAGCTTATGAAACAGTAGAGGATAAGGATGGTACTTTGCCATTGTTGACTCCTATGAGTGAAGTAGCAGGAAGGATGGCAATTCAGCAGGGAGCCAAATATCTTGAAAAGCCTGTGCAGGGTAAAGGTTTGTTACTTGGAGGTGTACCGGGTGTTCCGCCTGGGAAAGTACTAGTGCTGGGTGCAGGTGTAGTCGGAGTTCAGGCGGCGAAAATGGCAGCTGGATTAGGAGCGCAGGTGACCGTTCTTGATGTGAACATGAATAAATTAAGGTATGTGAACGATATCATGCCTAGCCACGTGGTAACTGAATTCTCTAATGAGTATAATATTAGAAAACACTTAAAAACTACAGATCTTGTGGTTGGTGGTGTGCTAATCACAGGTGCGAAAGCTCCAAAACTGGTTACCAGAGATATGCTAAAGACCATGCAACCGGGGGCGGTGATCGTGGATGTAGCGGTGGACCAGGGAGGTTGTATCGAAACTACGAGGCCGACTACGCACGAAGACCCTGCTTATATTATTGATGATATCGTACATTATTGTGTGGCCAATATGCCTGGAGCTGTCCCTTATACTTCTACGCTTGCGTTAACGAATGTCACACTACCTTATATTCTCAAACTGGCAGATGCAGGTTGGGAAAAGGCATGTGCTCATGATCCATTCCTTGCTAAGGGACTTAATATTGTAAATGGAGCTATAGTCTATGATCCAATACTGGAGGCGTTTGGATGGGATGAAACCTATGCCTAGCTAAGGTAAAGGTCTACCAGACCTTCGGGGGTGATAACTTTGATCTCCTTGTTCTTTTTGTCCACCTTCTCGATAAACTCATCATTCATTGGGACTAGAATCTGTTTGCCATCTTTATCAATTTCGAACAGCGCCTGGGCTGTAGTGTCGTTGATGGAAACGATCTTTCCAATATTCCCGTATTGTTGATCGATAACATCAAAACCTATGACCTCATGGAAATAGAATTTATCGTCGGGAAGCTGAGGTAATTGTTCAAGAGGCAGGTAGAGTTCTGCGCCAATCATGTCTTCCGCATCCTGCTCGGTATCGATATCTTCGATCTTGGCTCTTAGAAGAGTACTTTTGTGGAGGTAAGATCTTTCAATAAAAAATGGAACCAGGTTTTCGTTGTATTCAACGAAAACCGATTCCATTTCTGTGTAAAGTTCAGGTTCGTCAGTGTCTAATTTAATAAGCACCTCGCCCTTAAAACTAAATTTTGCGACGATGCGCCCCAGGTAGAAACAATCTTCCTTAGTCATCGTCTACTGTTTTAAGCGTCTTTCTTATCTTCAGTATTAGCTTCTTCTGCAGTTGCAGCGCCCACTTCTTCTTCAGCAGCTTCGACAGTTCCGTCATCTGTAGCTTCTGCAGTTGCAGCAGCTTCAGCTTCAGCAGCCGCTTTCGTTTCAGCTTCAGCAGCTTCTCTCGCTTCAGCGTCACGTTTAGCGTTTACTTCTTTTTCAGCTTCTAAAGCTTTCGCTTTTTCAGCTTCCTGTGCTTTCGTCAAAGATTCTTTCTTTGCGTCAACTTTTCCCTCTTTCTCTTCCATCCAGGCATTGAATTTCTCTTCAGCCTGTTCTTCAGTTAAAGCACCTTTCTTAACTCCACCTGCAAGGTGTTTTTTAAGTAAGGCTCCTTTGTAAGAAAGGATTGCGCGAGCAGTGTCAGTTGGCTGAGCACCGTTCTGCAACCATTTTACAGCTCCATCAACATCTAATTCGATAGTTGCAGGATTTGTGTTTGGATTGTAGATCCCTAATTTGTCAAGGAATTTACCATCTCTTTTAGCGCGAGTATCCGCGGCTACGATCCAGAAAAAAGGTTTTCCTTTTTTACCGTGTCTTTGTAATCTTATTTTTACTGGCATAAAAATTAAATTTTGAGGTTCTCGACCTCGATTATTAATAAGGCTGCAAAGATACTATATTTTTCTAATTCTGAACACTTTAGATTTTAAAATGGTTTACCGAAGTCTGGAAATTTACCATTTTGGCAGTAATTTTAGTTAAAAATAATGGTGGCTGTTAAAAGAGGTTAATTAGTGCTAAACCCTGTTAAATAGGTTGTTATCGCGGTTTCCTAAACATATCTTTGGGTAACTAATATGAAAAAAAATAAAGCAATGAGTTATTCAGAAAATGTATCTAAGAAACTTAATGAGTTACTAGAAAAGAATTATGACGCCGAGAAAGGATATAAACTGGCAGCTGAAAAAGTAAATAATCAACGATTAAAGAGTTTTTTCTCTGCTCGTGCACAGGAACGTTACGATTTTGGACATGAATTAAAATCTGAGATCAGCAATTTCGGGGAAGCTCCGGATAAAGGATCCAGTGTAGCAGGTGATCTTCACCGTGGATGGATGAATTTAAAAGCTAGCTTATCTGGTGATAAAGATGAAGCGGTTCTTGAAGAAGCTATTCGTGGAGAGAAAGCAGCTGTAGAGGAATATGAGGAGATCCTTAAGGATTCTGAAGTTCCTGCAAGTACTGGAAATGTATTAATGAAGCAAAAGAATGCTATTGTAGCATCTCTTAATGAAGTGAAGGCTCTAGAAGATATTGCCTAAAAACAAAATAGATCAGAAATTAACCAATCTGATCTTACAATATAATCAATGATGCGAACCATGTTTGATTGAAGTAGTAGTAGTTTTTTGTGTTCGTATCAGGCCTCACAGAATTTCTGAAATTTCAGGATTTTGTGAGGCTTTTTTTATGGTTAATAATTCCTTAAAACAAAGTTTTTTATCAGGCCTAAAGTTCATTAATTTAGCGCGGAAGGTTGGCAAAAACTAACCTCTTGAATATCTTCTTTTAAGGCTTTAAATACCAAAGAATGTACCTGATTTTTGACACTGAAACCACCGGTTTACCTAAGCGATGGGATGCCCCTTTAACCGATTCTGATAACTGGCCACGCTGTATACAGATCGCCTGGCAGTTGCATGATGAGATGGGTAATCTTATTGAGAATCAGGATTATCTTATACAGCCTGAGGGCTTTGATATTCCCTATGATTCTGAAAGAATTCACGGGATATCTACAGATCTGGCACGGGAACAGGGAATTTCTTTGGATGAGGTACTGGAGAAGTTCAATATTGCCATTCAGAAATCAAAGTTTATTGTTGGTCAGAATGTTGGTTTTGACCTGAATATTATGGGAGCGGAATTCATCAGAAGAAACTTTGATAATTCCCTTCAGGAAATGCCAGTTCTGGATACCTGTACAGAGAAAACCGCAGCGCTTTGTGAAATTCCTGGAGGTCGTGGTGGTAAATTCAAATTACCAACTCTTACCGAGCTACACGAGTTTCTTTTTAATGAACCTTTTGCTGAAGCGCACAACGCTACCGCAGATGTTGAAGCTACTACCCGGTGTTTTTTAGAACTTATCAGGCAAAGAATCTATACGCTGGATGAGCTCGATGTGCCTGCAGGCTATTTCGAAAACTTTTCCGAAGAGAATCCGGCGAGTATAGAGCTTATAGGCCTAAAGCATATTAACTTAAAGAAAGCTTCAGATAGAATTAGAAAAAGGCTGGAAAAACAGCAGCCTACAGATGATATTTCGAATGAAGAAATTCAGGAGAACCTGGAGAAGCTGGATGAGATACGTTTTGCACATCTTCATAACCATTCACAGTTTTCAGTTTTACAATCGACTATAAGTATACCTGATCTAGTTGCTGCGGCTGCTGAAGAGGATATGAGTGCAGTTGCCCTTACAGATCACGCGAACATGATGGGCGCTTTTCACTTCGTAAAGGAAGTTGGATCTTATAATAAAGGTGTAGCAGAACATAATGCAACGGCACAAGAGAATGGAGAGGAGCTAAAAAAACCATTGAAAGCCGTATTAGGATGTGAATTCTTTGTTTGTGAAAATCATTTAGATAAGAGTAGGAAAGATAATGGATATCAGGTCGTGATTCTTGCAAAGAACAAGAAGGGATACCATAACCTGGCAAAAATGTCTTCCAAAGCCTATACCGATGGTTTCTATTATGTACCTCGTATAGACAAGGAAGTAATAAAGAAATATAAAGAAGATTTGATCGTGCTTACTGGTAATCTATACGGTGAAGTTCCCAGTAAGATCCTGAATGTTGGTGAAAAACAGGCTGAAGAAGCTTTGTTATGGTGGAAAGAAGAGTTCGGTGACGATCTTTATATCGAGTTGATGCGTCATGATCAGGAAGATGAGAACAGGGTAAATCCCGTGCTCGTGGAATTTTCTAGAAAACACGGCGTAAAACTAATTGCAACCAACAATACCTATTACTGGAAACAGGAAGATGCCAATGCGCACGATATCTTACTGTGTGTAAAAGATGGGGAAAAGCAGGCTACGCCAATTGGCCGCGGAAGGGGTTATCGCTATGGCTTGCCTAATACCGAATATTATTTCAAGTCTGGAAATGAAATGAAGCGGCTTTTCAAGGATCTTCCAGAAGCTATTAGTAATATCCAGGAAATTGTAGATAAAATCGAGCCTTTTGAGCTGGCCAGAGACGTTTTACTTCCAGCATTTGAGATTCCTGAAGAGTTTCAAAGCGAAGAGGATTTGGTAGATGGAGGAAAAAGAGGCGAAAACGCGTTTCTGAAGCATATTACTTTTGAAGGAGCTCGAAAGAGATATCCAGAGATCACCCCAGAGATTGAAGAACGACTCAACTTTGAGCTGTCGGTAATTGAAAATACTGGTTATCCAGGTTACTTCCTTATTGTGGAAGATTTTATCAGGGCTGCACGGGCTATGGGAGTTTCGGTTGGACCTGGACGTGGATCTGCCGCGGGATCTGTAGTCGCATATTGTCTATGGATCACCAATATTGACCCGATTAAGTATGATCTGCTTTTTGAGAGATTCCTGAATCCTGATCGTGTGAGTATGCCTGATATTGATATCGACTTTGATGATGAAGGTCGAAGCCGGGTTATGGATTATGTGATCGAGAAATATGGTGCGAACCAGGTGGCGCAGATCATTACCTACGGAACCATGGCGGCAAAATCCTCCATAAGGGATACTGCAAGGGTGCTGGATCTTCCTCTTATGGATTCAGACAGGATTGCGAAACTTATTCCGAATACCAAGCTGGGAAAACTGTTTGCCATGGATGAAAAGACCATCCGGTCTAAATTTCGTGGAGATGAAATTGAAAAAATCAATGAACTTCTAAATATTGCTGAAGGGGATGATCTGGAAGCAGAAACAGTAAACCAGGCTAGAATCCTGGAAGGCTCAGTTAGAAATACAGGAATACATGCCTGTGGGGTGATCATCACTCCCGGGGATATTACGAATTATGTGCCAGTTTCGGTCGCCAAAGATTCAGATCTTTATGTTACTCAGTTTGATAACTCGGTCGTTGAAAGTGCCGGACTGCTAAAAATGGACTTTTTGGGTCTGAAGACCCTTACTTTGATCAAGGATACAGTGAAGATCGTAAAGGGAAGGCATGATATAGACCTCGACCCTGATAGTTTCCCTCTTGATGATGAAGAAACCTATAAATTATTCCAGAGAGGAGAAACGGTAGGTATTTTCCAGTACGAATCACCGGGTATGCAAAAACACATGCAGGCCCTAAAGCCCACGGTTTTTGATGATCTTATCGCCATGAACGCCCTGTATCGACCTGGGCCTATGGAATATATTCCAAGTTTTATTGCGAGGAAGCATGGCGATGAAGAGATATCCTATGACCTTCCAGAAATGGAAGAATACCTGGAGGAAACTTATGGGATCACAGTATACCAGGAGCAGGTGATGCTGCTTTCGCAGAAGCTGGCAGGATTTAGTAAAGGTGAAGCCGATATGCTTCGTAAAGCGATGGGTAAAAAACTTGTTGCATTACTGGCGCAACTAAAACCAAAATTTATAGATGGCGGGAATGCAAAGGGTCATCCTGCAGAAGTATTGGAAAAGATATGGAAAGACTGGGAAGCCTTCGCTTCATACGCATTCAATAAGTCTCACTCTACCTGTTACGCCTGGATCGCCTATCAAACCGCATATTTAAAAGCGCATTATCCTGCGGAATATATGGCAGCGGTGCTTTCCAATAATATGAATGATATCAAGCAGGTAACGTTCTTTATGGAAGAATGCAAAAGAATGAAACTGAATGTTCTTGGACCCGATGTAAATGAATCCTATTATAAATTCTCTGTAAACAAGGAAAATGCAGTAAGATTTGGAATGGGTGCGATCAAAGGAGTTGGATCTGGAGCTGTGGCAACCATTGTTGAAAACAGGAAGTCTAAAGATGGTCCGTACAGATCTATTTTTGACATGGCTAAAAGGATAGATCTACGATCTGCAAATAAAAAAGCGTTTGAGAATCTTGCCCTTGCCGGGGGATTCGATGGGTTTGGTGGTACACATAGAGCGCAATATTTCCATGACGATGGTAACGGAATGAGCTTCCTGGAAAAGGTGGTGAAGTATGCGCAGAAATTCCAGGAAAGTCAGAATTCCTCTCAGGTAAGTCTGTTTGGGGAAGCTAGCGATGTTCAGATTCCCGAGCCGGAAGTTCCACCTTGTAGTGAATGGGGAACTATGGAGAAGCTACGAAGAGAAAAGGAAGTGGTGGGAATTTATATTTCAGGACATCCATTGGATGACTTTAGAATAGAAATGAGTTATTTCTGTAATGGTAAATTGTCAGATTGCAGGGAACTGGAAAGTATCGTAAATAGAGAACTCACCATTGGATGTGTGGTGGTCGATGTACAGCATAGGGTCTCCAAGAATGGGAAAGGCTGGGCGATCTTCACGGTAGAAGATTACGAGGAGTCTTACGAGTTCAAAATATTTGGAGAAGAATATCTGCGTATGAAACATTTCTTTGTTCCTAATAACTTTATTCATCTTAAGATCTTTGTGAAAGAAGGTTGGACAAACAAGGATACCGGGAAAAAAGGAGAACCAAGAATACAGTTTCGGGATATTAGTTTGTTACATGATATCATGGACAAGAATGCGAAGAAACTAACTATACAGCTTAACGTTCAGGATCTGAAAGCTGAAAAGATCGATTGGTTAAATGACACATTTAATGCGCATGAAGGCGAATGTCAATTACAATTCATAGTTTATGACATGGCAGAGCAGGTAAAACTAAAAATGCCCAGCCGGAAACGTAAAGTGCAAATTTCGCAGGAACTTATTGACAAGTTGGAAAAGGAACAGTTTATATATAAGTTGAATTAGATTCGTAATTTGTGAATTGTTTGAGCCAGCGTTAGAGTCAAGCTACCATGTAGCGTCGAAAGCGCGGTCACGCGACAAGCGTGAGGCTCCCTTATAAAACCAAACAATATACTTATAGTCAAATGCAATATAGAGGCTGTAAGGATTCTTTATATTATTGACTACTTTTACGAATCGAATGTTAAACAAATAAAATTACAGATATTATGGCTATTGAAATAACCGACGCGAATTTCGAAGAACAAGTATTAAAGAGTGATAAGCCGGTAATGGTGGACTTCTGGGCTGCATGGTGTGGACCTTGTAGAATGGTAGGACCAATCATTGATGAGATAAGCACTGAATATGATGGAAAAGCAGTTGTTGGTAAGCTTGATGTAGATGCAAATCAGGAATTTGCTGCAAAATATGGTGTTCGTAACATCCCAACTGTTCTTGTATTTCAAAACGGAGAAGTTGTAGGTCGCCAGGTAGGTGTTGCTCCAAAGCAGACTTATGCTGATGCTATCGACCAGTTATTGTAATAAACAATGATCAATATATTCAAGCCTCGCAATAGCGGGGCTTTTTTTATTGAAAAAAACTACCTAATTTCAGTCTGAAATGAAAATAGAGAAGGAGCTGCACAATACCGGAGGTTTTATAAATCTCGACCTTTTAGCCAGACAAGTGGTTGAAGGTTATATATCGGGAATGCATAAAAGTCCGTTTCATGGTTTTTCAGCAGAGTTTGCCGAACATAAGATTTATAATAATGGGGAGAGTACCCGGCATATAGACTGGAAGTTGTTTGCGAAGTCTGAAAAACTGTATACGCGGCGATATGAAGAGGAAACAAACCTGCGTTGTCATCTTATAATCGACAACTCTGCTTCCATGCATTATCCTAAGATCGAAAAGCAGGACAGGCAGCACCTGAATAAGATTGGATTCTCTGTACTTGCCTCCGCATGTCTTATGGAGATTCTGAAAAGACAGCGTGATGCTATTGGAGTGAGTATTTACAGCGATGAGTTTGAATTCTACGCTCCGGAAAGATCTGGGGAGCGACATCATCATATGTTGTTAAACAAGTTTGATGAGATTCTAAAATCTGATAAGGTTCGAAGTTCTACTGATACCTATACCTACCTACATCAAATTGCAGAGAAGCTAAAGCGTAGAAGTCTCATTTTTCTATTTACAGATATGTTTCAGGAAGATACTTATGAGGAGAAGCTGTTCGAAGCTCTAAGACACTTAAAATACAACAAACATGAGATCGTTCTATTTCATGTAATGGATCAAAAAAAGGAACTTGAATTCGATTTTGAGAACAGTCCGCGTAGATTCACGGATGTGGAAACGGGTGCTGAAATAGATCTTTATTCTGAAAATATTAGAAATACCTACCGCGAAGAGGTTAAAAAGTACCTCGAAAATTTAAAATTGCAATGTGCCAAGTACCGGATTACCTATGTAGCTGCAGATATCAATAAAAATTTTGAAAATATTTTGACGACCTATTTACTTGAGAAACAAAAGTTTGGATAGATCATGAAATATTATTTTTAAAAAACTTAAAAAAACGTTTGCTCAATCTAAAAAGGGACGTATATTTGCCCTCGCAATAACGCAACGGTCTGGTAGTTCAGTTGGTTAGAATACCTGCCTGTCACGCAGGGGGTCGCGAGTTCGAGTCTCGTCCAGACCGCAAAGTTGCAAAAAAGCTCCTCTATACGGGGGGCTTTTTTTGGCGCTAAAGATTAGTTGTGTTGTTTTTGTTCCCTGAAAGGGGAATGTGTAGTTAACCGCCCTATAATCCTTGTTGTGTGGATTTGCGGTTAACCAATGAAAAGCTTTTTTCCACTTGGTGGGAGAAGGCTTTTTTGTTTTTGGGAATGATTGTACTTCATCTTGTTTAGTGATTCTAACTATATAGTCTTTAAGATTCATCTATCTTCGCAGCCGAAAATCTGGCTATGAGAATAACGAAAGCAGAGAGTCTTCAGAAGGAATACCTCAGAATAAAAAAATTAAGTGAGTTCGATCTTGATCTTTATGAGTTAAGAGAGCAATTTAAAAGCTTGATGGAACTCGCCGGGCATATCGCCGGCACTGAGGTCTCTGTGGTAAATCTTATAGATAACTATTCGCAATGGACACTCTCAGCTGTTGAGGACGAGCCTAAGCGTATTGCAAAAGAAAACTCCATTTGTGCCCATACCATAAGATCTAATAGTTTTATGGAAGTGCAGAGGCTTGATCTGGATGACAGGTTTAAGGATAAAGCCTATGTTGTTGGAGCGGAAGCTTACCGCTATTACCTGGGAATGCCGCTTACGTTAAGTTCTGGTGAGAATGTTGGTTCGTTATGTATGCTCGACACCCAGCAGCAAGATATAGGATTAGATAAAAAAAAGGCACTGGCTGTGATAGCTCAGGAAATTGTATTTAAGCTGGAACATAGAAAGAAGTTGAATGAAACTTTATATACACTTTCTGAAACTGTTCGAATCAAGAACCAGATTGCGCACGATGTTAGAGGACCGGTTCATGGAATCGCGGGTCTTGCCGAATCTGTGGAAGAAGAAGATCTTTCCGCAGATGAAATGAGGGAATACTTCTCTCTCATTAAAAATTCAGGAAATAGCATCATTGAATTGACCGATGAAATTTTGAATAGCGGGAGAGAAAATGAAATTCAGTCGAGCAGGAGAATTAATATGGCAGATCTCCAGGAACGGTTGATCCAGCTATATGATTTGCCGGCGAAATCCAAGAATCTTAGTTTCAGTGTATTTGCTAATCGCGACAAAGATCAGCTCAAGTTTAGTCGAAGACGTGTTCTCTCTATTTTTGGTAACCTGATTTCCAACTCGATCAAATTCACTCCCTCTGGAGGAAATATAGAGGTGCATATGGATATCATAAACACCCAAATTGGTAAACAACTGGATGTAATTGTACAGGATAACGGCGTTGGCATTAGCAGTGCGGCGCTGGAGAACTATTTCGAAGATGTTTCAGAATTATCCCAGGGAACAGGTGGGGAAAAAGGTTTCGGACTTGGTTTAAAACTGGTGAATGAACTAGTGCAAGAACTTGGAGGTACTATGAAAATCTCTTCAGAAATAGATAAAGGCACAAAAATAAGTATTCTGATCCCTATAGCTTAATGAGGAGAAATACTATAATTCCTTGTATGATGTACTGCCTATTTAATTTTAAATAGTTCCCTTATTTCTATTAATTATTCTTTGATTTTAGTCCTTACTTTAAACGACACTTATTTTTAAATGGTCGGTTAGTGTTAACTGATTTATTCGACTCAGTTAATTATTCAGCAAAGAACGAGATGGTTGTTTTGATCATTAAGAATGCTGATTTTCCACAGGCTTAAATCAGGTTAATTTCCTTATTTTTGAAGCCGTTCAAATTCATTTAAAGGCGCAGTTTATATGCATATTTCTTTAGGACATTTTAAAAAAGGTCTGTTTCTATTCTGTTTATTATTTACCATTGGCGCGACCGCTCAAATCCAGGATCCGGTAAAATGGACTTCTGAAGTTGAAAAAGTTTCAGAGAACGAATACGATCTTATATTTGAAGCCAGCATTCAAAATAAGTGGCATTTATACTCACAAACTCAGCCTGAAGGAGCTGTAAATTCTACGGTGTTTACCTTCGAAGACCAAAATGCTGCCTATGAACTAGTAGAGGAAACCAAAGAGAGTGAGTCAATTACTGAATTTGACAAGGTATTTGAAACAGATCTCAGCTATTTTCTGGACGAAGCAACATTTACTCAGCGTGTACGGGTTATCGATACCACCTTATCCACTATAATTGCCAGGATCGAATACCAGGCCTGCGATGATGAAGCCTGTATATTTGACTCGAAAAAATTTACTTTTCAGCTAAAGGAAGGCGCTAATCCGACAAAGCTTGACCTTGAAGAAACAGATAATCTTGATGCTGAAGAAAAACGTTCTTTCTGGGGAATATTTATTATAGCTTTCCTATCAGGATTTGCAGCTCTGCTTACACCATGCGTTTTCCCAATGATTCCTATGACAGTAAGCTTTTTCACCAAGCAGTCGAAATCACGTGCAGCTGGAATAAGAAATGCTATTTTCTACGGAATTTCCATCGTTGTTATCTATGTACTTCTAGGCTCATTGGTCACCCTCATCTTTGGAGCTGATAGTCTGAATGCTTTATCCACCAATGTGTGGTTTAACATGATATTTTTTATACTTCTTGTGGTTTTCGCAATGTCCTTTATGGGAGCTTTTGAGATCGTACTGCCAAGTAGTTGGGGAACAAGGATCGACTCAAAAGCAGATAGAGGTGGATTAGTTGGAATATTTTTTATGGCGCTGGCCTTAGCGATCGTTTCATTTTCATGTACTGGGCCAATTGTGGGAACTTTGCTGGTGGAAGCGGCTTCAAAAGGAGGTATTGCACCAATTATAGGGATGCTCGGATTTTCACTGGCAATCGCCCTTCCATTTGCTTTGTTCGCGGCCTTCCCGGGCTGGATGAACAGCTTGCCCAAATCTGGTGGTTGGTTAAATACGGTCAAGGTAGTATTGGGATTCCTTGAATTGGCACTGGCATTTAAATTTCTTTCGAATGCAGATCTGGTCTTGCAGTTGCATTTTCTCGAAAGAGAGGTGTTCCTGGCCATTTGGATAGCGATCTTTGCTGTACTTGCTTTGTATCTCTTCGGAAAATTACGTTTACCACATGATTCTCCACTCGAATTTATATCTGTTGGAAGATTATTATTAGGAATTATAGTTCTAACATTTACCATTTATTTGATCCCTGGCTTATGGGGAGCACCTTTAAAGATCATTAGTGGTTTTCCTCCGCCATTGCAATACAGTGAATCACCGGATGGTATAGGAAGTTCCGGAGGACTTAATTCGAACGTTAACTCCAACCTTCCTGAAGGAGCTGATTATGGACCTCATGATCTGGTTAGCTTCCATGATTATGAACAGGGAATGGCGTATGCAGAAAAGCAGAATTTACCAGTGCTTCTTGATTTTACAGGGCATGCTTGTGTAAATTGTAGAAAGATGGAAGAAAGAGTGTGGAGCGAAGATGAAGTGTTGAATTTACTTAAGAACGATATCGTATTGATTTCTCTTTATGTAGATGATCAAAGGGATCTTCCTGAGCATGAACAATATGTTTCTGAAGCTACTGGTAAGGAAATTGAAACCATAGGAAATAAATGGAGTGATTTCCAGATCACAAACTATAAGGCAAATGCGCAACCATATTATGTATTACTTGACAATGAAGGCAATAAATTAAATGATCCCATTGCTTACGAACCAGATGCTGATAAATATTTACAGTGGCTAAAGAATGGGGTGAATAATTTCTATGATGATGAATCAGTGGATAATTTGAATGAAAACTCTTCATCTATTTTTCAGTAAGCTATAGTTTCGTTCAAGGTTTTTAAACCTGAAATTGAACCTGGTTTCTTCCGTAGAGAGTCAAGCGCTTTATGACAGAAATTGAAAGCAAGGATTTTTGTAGTTCAAAATACTATATAGTAAAATTTCAGTATTAAACTTTATATACATAAAATTGAATACTGAAATTTCTATAATTGATCTGCGTATTGTTTAATTAAGGTGGATTAGACCTAGTTTTCTTTTACAGTTTCACGATCCCAACCTCTATCTACACCTAATTTTTTTTGTTCTTCTATGCTTTCTTTCCGAAGGTTATGAAGTGTGTACGCCAGGTAGCCGGCATAAAGAACAGAAAATACTCCGATACCTAATTTTCCTCCTTTGATTGCGGCTTTCTTACCAGATTTATAAATAATTCCTCTGACTAAAAATTTAGTTCCTAATTTCATTATATGTCCAATACCCATAATTTCTATTTTAATTGATTTTTATTAATTCTATGCTTTTCCGGTTGGTTTCACTAAAAGCTCATTCACATTTACAGAAGCTGGTTGTGAAACCGCGTAATATACTGCATTTGCTATGCTAGCAGGATCGAGCATGGGTTCATCACCTCCGTAGTCCTTATCTTCCAGTAATTCAGTATCTGTAATTCCATCTCTTAAGTTGGTGTCCACAGTACCCGGTTCGACCGCAGTAACCCGAATATTGAATTCGGGAGAAAGTTCCATTCTCATTGCCTTACTGAGTTCGATGATCGCAGCTTTAGACGCTCCATAGACGGCACCACCGGCAAAAATTTCCTTTCCATCCACACTGGCGATATTTATAATATGACCATCTTCCTGTTTTTTCATAAGTGGTAGAACAGAGTAAATACATCTAAGTGTACCCTGAACATTCACCTCTATAGTAGACAACCATTCATCCAGATGTCGGTTCTTTAAGTAGGTGAGTGGCATAATCCCTGCAGAATTAACCAGAATATCTATTCGGCCATATTTTTCGTCAACTTTACCAAATGCCTTGGTGACACTTTCTGTGCTGGTGACATCCAGTTCCACTACCATAGATTCACCTGGCAGTTCCTGCTGAATTTTTTCCATTTCAAGAACACTTCTGCTCGCAAGCACTACGGTGAAATTTTTATTAGATAATTTTATCGCGATCGCTTTGCCAATTCCGCTACTGGCTCCCGTGATAACTGCTACTCGATCCTTTTCATTCATCATTTTCATTTTGAGTAAGATGTCTATTTACCAGCGTTTTCTGCGTTAAAATAGATTCAAATAACACATATTTAACGAATTCGGACTTTTCTGAAATAAGATTCATTCTATCTTCGTAGAAAATTTTCAGGATTTGACGAAGCACCTTTACCTATTATTTATTCCGATTTTTCTACTTGCAGCATGCAGCAGTGATGATGATGGCAACCAGAGCGTGCAGACTTCGGCAACCGCCTGGGTGCTGGCCACGAACCATAACGGGGAAGTCAGGAAGTATGATATCAATAATGCGACTTCCAGTACTTTCAAACTAAATTCTTCAGATGCTGAAGGGATATATTATAATCCTGCCGATAATGGTTTTACGGTCGTGTCCAGAATTCCTGGTAGACTGGAATCTTATCATAACATAACCGATTATGCAAATAGTGTCGAGGTTGAACTTGATGCCGATATTCTCGGGAACATTCATTACCAGAGTGGGAGGGATCTTGCAGTTCAGGGTGATATTTATGTGGTTTCAGATAATACAGATCTGGATCTTGATGAAACTACACCAGAAGGTCGTTTATTCATTTATGTACGGGAAGAAAACTCCTTTAAACTGCGGAATGTTGTAACCACGAAATTTAAGCTCTGGGGTCTGGAGTTTATAGGGAACGATCTTTATGCAGCGGTGGATGAAACCAACAAAATTGCTGTTTACAGGGATTTTGCTGCTACTTATGCTACGAATGTGCCGGCGACTGCCAATAAGCAGGTGGCATTCCAAGGCCTGCTTCGAACTCACGGTCTGGACTTCGAGAATGGTATCATGGTGCTCTCAGATATTGGGGAAGCTGAATCTGCTACAGATGGAGGATTGCATATTATTCAGAATTTTGAAGAAAAATTTAATGCTGCTCAAAATGGTTTTGTGGCTCTTGAGGAGCAATTCCGGATCTCTGGAGATAATACATTGCTGGGTAATCCTGTTAATGTGGTGTACAATAGCGCTTACAACGTGATATTTGTTGCTGAAGCTGCAAATAATGGTGGTAAGATCCTTGCTTTCAACGATGCGACTTCAGTTTCAGGAAATATATCACCAGACCTGCAATACGATATGCCAGGTGTTTCTTCTGTATTTTTCCACACAGAATAATCTTTGCTGAAGATCCCTTCAGAAAAAAAATAAGTATTTCAATTGCCCTTTATCGCTGGTGATTTAAGCGGGCCTTCTGTCCGTTTTAATTGAAGTTTGATGGCAGATAAAAAAATTGATATACTTTTGCAACTACAAACCAACAGATTTATGGCTAAGAATTTAGTGATTGTTGAGTCTCCTGCTAAGGCTAAAACCATTGAAAAGTTTCTAGGAAGCGATTATAAAGTTGCCTCCAGTTTTGGGCATATCGCCGATTTGCCTACTAAGGAAATAGGGGTTGATACCGAAGGAGATTTTACACCTAAATACATTGTATCTAAAGATAAGAAGGATGTCGTAAAAAAGCTTAAGAGTCTTGCTAAAACTGCTGAAATGGTATGGTTAGCAAGTGATGAGGATCGGGAAGGAGAGGCAATTGCCTGGCACCTTGCAGAGGAGCTCAAGCTGGAAGACGATAAAACTAAAAGAATCGTATTTCATGAGATCACCAAGTCGGCGATCCTGAAGGCGATCGATAATCCCAGGAAAATAGATTATAACCTGGTGAACGCTCAGCAGGCTCGTAGAGTTTTGGACAGACTGGTAGGTTATGAACTTTCACCAGTACTCTGGAGAAAAGTAAAAGGTGGCCTTTCGGCTGGTCGAGTACAATCTGTAGCAGTAAGATTGATCGTAGAGCGTGAAAGAGAAATTCAGGATTTTACCGCACAGGCATCTTATAGAATTGATGCTGAATTTTCTACGGAAGAAGGAAAGTCCTTTAAGGCTAAGATTCCGAAGAACTTCGATACAAAAGAAGAGGCAGAACAATTTCTGAAGGATAATCTAGGTGCAAGTTTTAAGGTTTCAGACCTTACTACGAAACCAGCCAAGAAAACTCCTGCGCCTCCATTTACAACATCAACATTGCAACAGGAGGCTGCAAGAAAACTATATTTTTCAGTAAGTAAGACCATGACCATGGCGCAGCGTTTATACGAAGCCGGTCATATTACTTATATGAGAACAGATTCTGTAAACCTTTCCGAAGAAGCCAGAAAGGGAGCTAAAGAAGAAATTGAAAAGGCTTACGGAGATAAGTACGCCAAGGCAAGACAGTTTAAGGGCAAATCCAAGGGAGCTCAGGAAGCTCACGAAGCCATTCGTCCTACAAGCTTCAAAAAACATACAATTTCCGGGGATCGTGATCAGCAAAGATTATATGAGCTGATCTGGAAAAGAGCGATTGCGTCACAAATGAGCGATGCACAGCTGGAAAGAACCAATGTGAAGATTGAGGCAGATAAGCACGATAATCAGTTTTCAGCCAATGGAGAGGTTTTAAAATTCGACGGATTCCTGAAAGTTTACCTGGAAGGTAGCGATGATGAGGATGAAGAACAAAGCGGAATGTTACCGGCTTTAAAGGTTTCACAGGCTTTAAACAACGAATATATCACTGCGACCGAAAGATTTACCAGACCTCCTTATCGTTATACGGAAGCTTCGCTGGTTAAAAAACTGGAAGAACTTGGTATTGGTAGACCTTCTACTTATGCGCCAACGATTTCAACCGTTCAGTCCAGGAATTATATTGAAAAAGGTTCTGTAGATGGAACCGAAAGAGAATATTTGCAATTCACTCTGAAGAATCAAAAGGTTAAGGAAGAGAAATTAACCGAAACCGTAGGTAGTGATAAAGGAAAACTTGTTCCTACTGCAACCGGGATGGTCGTAAATGATTTTTTAGTGAATCATTTTTCTAATATTCTGGATTATAATTTCACCGCTAGAGTAGAAGAGAGTTTTGATAATATTGCTGAAGGAAATGAAGAGTGGAAGTCCATGATGAAGAACTTCTATAAAGATTTCCATCCTCATGTTCAGGATGTTGCACAAAATGCCGAAAGAGAAGTTGGGGAAAGAATTCTGGGTGAAGATCCTGAAAGCGGTAAACCTGTAAGTGTGCGCCTTGGTAAATTCGGACCTATGGTGCAGATTGGAAGTGTGGAAGATGAGGAAAAGCCTCGTTTCGCCAGTTTGAGCCCGGACCAGAGTATGGAAACGCTAACTTATGAGCAGGCAATGGACCTGTTTCAATTACCAAAAACACTTGGTGAGTATAAAGGCGAAAGTGTAGAGGTGAATAATGGACGTTATGGACCTTATGTACGCTTCGGTAAAACCTTTGTTTCTCTTGAAAAAGGAGAAGATCCTTTAAATGTCGAGTTTGACAGAGCTATGGAGCTTATCAAAGAGAAGGAAAAGGCAGATGCTCCTATTTATGAATATAAGGATCATCCGGTTCAAAAAGGAGTTGGTAGATTCGGACCCTATTTAAAGTGGAATGGAATGTTCATTAATGTGAACAAGAAGTATGACTTTGATAACCTTTCAGATAAAGATATCGAACAATTGATCGATGATAAGATTCAGAAGGAAAAAGATAAGTTGATACACCACTGGGAAGATGAAGGAATTCGTGTGGAAAAAGCTCGTTGGGGAAGGTTTAATGTCATCAAAGGCAAAGCGAAGGTTGAGCTGCCTAAAACTACCAATGCCCAGGAATTAACCCTGGAAGAGGTGCAGGATATTCTGGAGAAAAGCGGTAAGACCAAGAAAAAGGCTGTTAAGAAAAAGCCGGCCAAGAAGAAAGCTGCGACCAGGAAGACGACTGCCAAAAAAACCACGACCAAGAAAACAACTAAAAAAACATCACCCAAAAAGAAATAATATATGGAGTTCGATTTTCTTAGTCCTGTATCAGAATTTTTACTGGATGAGATCACTCACCTGAATGCGCAAACCATAGGTGCTCAATTAAAACTCCATACCTCTGAACAGGGTTTACCAGATCTTGATAAGGTTAGTGTAGCCATATTCGGAGTAAGAGAGAATCGCCGGGCTGTTAGAGAAGATTCAACACCCGACTTTGAGAGTTTACGCAGTCAGTTATATAGTTTATATCCTGGAAATTGGCGTTTGAACCTGGCAGATCTGGGAGACATTCAGGCTGGAGATTCAGTTGAAGATACCTATTATGCAGTTTCAAACCTGTGTGCAGAACTAATTAAGCAGGATATAATTCCCGTGATTTTAGGTGGAAGTCAGGATCTCATTTATGCGCAGTATCGTGCATATGATCATCTTGATCAAATGGTGAATCTGGTAAATATCGATAGCAAATTTGATCTTGGTGACGCAGATAAACCTATTAGTAATCAGTCGTTTGTAGGAAAAATCGTCGTAGATAAGCCGTATAATTTATTTAATTATAGTACGATTGGTTATCAGACCTATTTTAACTCCCAGGAGGAAATAGAATTGATGGAGCGTTTGTTCTTTGAAGCGTATAGATTGGGGGAAGTGACTTCGAATATTGGTCACATGGAACCAATAATGCGAAATGCGAATCTCGTAGGTTTGGATATAAGATCTATAGACTCTGCATCAGCGAATTCAGATTACTTCAGTAGCCCTAATGGCTTTAATGGCAGGGAAATTTGTGCTTTATCACGATATGCAGGAATTAGTGATAAAGTGAGTTCATTTGGTATTTATGAATATCAGAATGAAATGAATAAACTCACTGATACGTTGGTAGCACAGATCATCTGGTATTTCATTGAAGGGGTGAATTACCGTACAAATGAAAATACTATTTCAGCGAAAAAAGATTTTATTAAGTATCAGGTTCCAATAGATGATGAAATCCTGGTATTCTTTAAGAGTCCTGTGAGCGGGCGCTGGTGGATCGAAATTCCTTTTTTAAATTCGGTCAATAATAAATTAAAAAGGCATACGTTATTACCTTGCAGTGAAGAAGATTATCTGGAAGCTTGCAATCAGGTAATCCCTGAACGGTGGTATAAGGCTAAAAGAAAAAACGAAGTATAAAATATTAAAGTCAGGCATTATCGGTAATTGCTGTATTTTTATCGGAAATATTGTTTTTTAGAAAATATTTAGATAGGTTTACTGCCGTAAATCAAAATGTCTTAACCTAAGATAATTATGAAGAAGTATATTTCGCTCATTGCTGTTCTGGCCTTGCTTTCAAGCTGTGGCGGTGGCGATCGTGGACAGCTAGTAGGTGCGGAGGGAAAGAAGTGGAATCCGGAGAAACCTTATGGTATGACATTAATTCCTGGTGGTTCGTTCGTCATGGGTAAATCTGATGATGATATTGCCGGACAAAAGAATGCACCTCCGAAAACTGTGACTGTACGCTCATTTTATATGGACGAGACGGAGATCACTAATTCTGAATATCGGCAATTTGTTGATTGGGTGAAAGATTCTGTAGTTAGAGTAGAGCTTGCAAAAATGGCGGAATTGCAAGGAGCTACTGCCGGAGATAATGGTATTGGTGAGTTTGCCTTTGTAGACGCTGAAGAAGGGAATATGACTCCTTACGAAGAGTATATGTTGAATACTTACGGTCAGGGTGGTCCATCTGAAGATTATTCGAATAGAAGGCTTAATAAGGATGTTGATATCTACTGGGACACTGAAGATTATCCGGATGTCTACTATGCTGAGGTGATGGATTCGATGTATATCCCAATGGATGAAGTGTACAATGGACAGAGAACTATTGATGTCAAAAAATTAAAATTCCAGTATTCTTACATGGACATTCAGTCTGCCGCCAAAAAGCAGGGTGACCGTAGTAATTATATCAAGAATGAACAGGTTTCTGTTTATCCAGATACGACAGTTTGGATAAGAGACTTTAATTACTCATACAATGAGCCTATGCACAATGACTATTTCTGGCATAGTGCATTTGATGATTATCCGGTAGTAGGTGTTTCCTGGAAGCAGGCTAGAGCATTTACTCAATGGAGAACAAAGTATCATAATGACTTCCGAAGAGAAAAAGGCGATGCTAATGTACCTTCTTACAGACTCCCAACCGAGGGTGAGTGGGAATATGCTGCTCGTGGAGGTCTGGAAGGTGGAACTTATCCATGGGGTGGTCCCTATACTCTGAACGATCGAGGTTGTTTTATGGCTAACTTTAAGCCTCTGAGAGGTGACTACGCAGCAGATCAGGCTCTTTATACAGTTGAAGCTAAATCATATGATCCAAATGATTATGGATTATATAACATGGCGGGTAACGTAGGAGAATGGGTGGATTCAAGTTATGATCCCGGTTCTTACGAGTATATGTCTACAATGAACCCAACCGTGAATAATCCTCAGGATATGCGGAAGGTAGTAAGAGGTGGATCATGGAAAGATGTGGCTTACTTCTTACAGGTGAGCTCAAGGGATTACGAATACATGGATTCAGCAAGAAGCTATATTGGCTTTAGAACTGTTCAGGATTATCTTGGGACAGATGTTACGCTGAATCAATCCAGTAAATAACATTAGAACTTCAACCTATCAATAAACCAACAAGAAAATTTAAAGCTTAAAGTTATGGCAAAATCAAGAGGAGCAAAACGGGTGACCAACATGGTGTATGGTCTTGGTGCATCTGTAGTTATATTAGGAGCGCTATTTAAAATTATGCACTGGCCGGGTGGTAATGAAATGCTTATTGCCGGTCTTATTGTAGAAGCATTGGTATTTGCCTATTCAGCTTTCGAACCAATTGATGATGATCTTGACTGGTCATTAGTATATCCGGAATTAGCTGGGGGAACAGGAGCCAAAAGAGATGCTGTTGTTGTTGAGCAGAAAGAAGCTGAAGCATCCTTGTCCAAGAAACTTGATGCCATGTTGAAAGAAGCAAAATTGGATGCAGATCTAATGTCTTCTTTAGGAAATAGTATTAGAAACTTTGAAGGAGCCGCAAAAGGAATTGCCCCAACAGTTGACTCAATGGCTTCTCAAAAGAAATACAGTGAAGAATTAACTGTCGCTGCGGCTCAAATGGAAACTTTGAATAGTATTTATAAAGTACAGGTTGAATCCGCTTCTAAACAGGCCGAAGTTAATCAGGCTGTTGCAGAAAACGCTGGTAAACTTAAAGCGCAAATGGATTCGTTAGCAAATAATATGGCTTCTCTAAACAATGTATATGGAGGAATGCTAACAGCTATGAATGGAAAACCAAGAGTCTAATTGAATTTTCAATTAAGCGAATTATTAATTAAAATATCTAATTAGACATGGCATCCGGAAAACAATCGCCAAGGCAGAAGATGATTAACCTAATGTATCTGGTTTTCATCGCGATGATGGCACTAAATATGTCCAAAGAGGTTCTTACCGCTTTTGGAATGATGAATGAAAAATTGAGTACGGCAAACGCTACAGCAGAGAATAGAAATGCTGCATACATGGCCGGTCTTGCCGAGAAAGTAGATGAACAACCTGCTAAATACACCTCAATAAAAGAAAAAGCAGATAAGATCGACGAGTTATCCGCCCAACTCAATGATTACATTGAAGGAGTAAAGAATAATCTTACTGCTGAAATGGAGAAGGAAGAAAATGGGAAGTGGAATTATGAGGAAATGGATAAGTCTGGGCAGCTAGACGAAATGTTCTTCCAGAGCGGAAGAGTTTCTCCCGCTGGAGAGGAATTTGTAAATCAAATCGATACTTATCGCGAACAGGTTTCTGCAATCCTGGAAGACAAATATCCTCAACTTGCTGCTAATGTAAGAAGAGAATTTGCTACTAAAGAAGTTACAGACGGTGACGGTGTTACCAAACCGTGGTTATATTATAACTACCAGGGATTCCCTCTGATCGCATCTTTAACTAAAATGACTCAAATCCAGTCTGATATTAAAAGTACTGAAAGCGAAATTTTATCTCAAATGCTTTCTGGTCAGTTACAGAGCGATGTGTCATTAAGTAATTACCAGGCAATCGTTATTCCAGACAAACCGGCATTTTTTAGCGGTGAAGAATTTAGCGGTAAGGTAGTTCTTGGACGTTTTGATAATACATTGCAATTCGAGAAGGTAACTATCAATGGTAAAGAGGTTGAAAATACACAGGCCGGACAGGTTGTATTAAAATTCCCTGCAGGAAATGTAGGTGAGCAAAAAATCACGGGTGAACTTCAGTATCTTGAAAATGACTCTTTAAAAAGTATTGAGATATCAGATTCTTATAATGTAATTCCATTACCTAATTCAGCAGTAATCTCTGCAGATAAAATGAATGTGGTATATCGTGGAGTTCAGAACCCGATGACCATCTCAATTCCTGGTGTAAGCAGCGTTAGTGCAAATGCTCCGGGACTTAGAGCTTCAGGCGGCGCTGGGAGTTATATGATGGATGTTACTACTTTACAATCCAGAGAGGTTACAATTAGCGTGAGCGGTGAACTTCCAGGTGGTAAGACTGTTTCAGACAGAAAGACTTTCCGAGTTAAGGATATCCCTAGACCGGTTGGTACGATTCGTGGAGAAGATGGATCTGTATCTATGCAGAGAAATTCTTTGGAAATCGCTACAGTTGGAGCTAATCTTCCAGATTTCGATTTTGATTTAAATCTTAATGTTACAGGATTCAAATTCAAGGTACCTGGTCAGCCAACTATAAACGTTAGTGGTAGCCGACTTGATGACAGAGCTAAAGCGGCTTTAAGAAGAGCTGGTAGAGGTGAATCTGTTCAGATTTATGATATTAATGCTTCCCTTCAGGGGAACTCAAGTTATAAGCTTAAGAAAGTTGCGCCAGTCGTAATTGAGCTTACAAACTAAAAATTGAAGACAATGAGCTTGAAAGAAATTTTTGTTTATGGATTTGTGATGATGATGGGTGCTTCTTCTTTCGGTCAGGCAAACATCCTGAATGCGAATAAGCCTGAAGATATCGGGAAGAAATCGCAAGCTCAGGCAATGGTGGATCAGGAAGACAAACCTCTGGAATATGGGTACGTTGGTGACCGTGATATTTTATGGTCAAAAGGAACCTGGGAGATTATCGATTTGGATGAAAGAGTAAACTTCCCATTGTATTATCCAATAGACACCAATAACATTGGTTCTAGCAGAAGGTCATTGTATGATGTGGTTACTTCAGCGATCAAAGAAGGTAAAATTCAGAATGTTTATGCCGATTCTTATTTTACTGAAAAACGTACTTTAAAGGATATTAGCGCTACTATTTCGAAAGTTGATACAACAGATCTTGGGATTGAACAGTACAATGCTGGAGAAGAAGTAGATGCTCAGTTCATTGATCGTCGAGATCTAGGAGCTGCAGATATCGTAGAATATCATATTCGTGGGATCTGGTATTTCGACAAGCGTCTTGCAGAATTAAAGTATAGAATTCTGGGGATCGCTCCGGTAGCACCTGATGTAAACTTTATTGATTCAGGACAAACAGATCTTGTTGAGTTATTCTGGGTATGGTATCCAGATGCACGTGAAGTTCTTCACGATGCACAGGTATTCACTGGAGGGAACACGGCACAGACCATTACGTTTGATCACTTACTGAATGCCAGGCGTTTTGATGGTGTGATCTATAAAGAAGATAATGTACAGGGTGATCGTGAGATCGATGAGTATATCGCAGATAATGCATTTATGCAATTGCTAGAATCTCAGAGAATCAAGGAGCAGATTCGAAACTTTGAACAGGATATGTGGAGTTACTAACTTTACTTTATAATATTGAAAAGCGCTCTTCCTAGAGCGCTTTTTTTATTTTAGACTCATGGTAGATAAAAAGGTAGATTTTATAATCGTAGGGACCGGGCTTGCAGGGCTGGCCATTAGTCGTGAACTAAATTTTAGAGGTAACAGCTTTATCGCGTTTGATAACAGCTCTCAAATCTCGTCGTACGTTGCGGGAGGTATTTTTAATCCAGTGATTCTAAAGCGATTTACACCCGCATGGAAAGCTAAAGAACAAATGGAAATTGCCATCCCATTTTATGCTGAAATGGAACGGGAACTACAGCAGAATTTTATAAATCACTGGGATATCTATAGAAGATTTTATTCAATAGAAGAGCAAAATGACTGGTTTGTAGCTGCAGACAAACCTTTGCTCGCTCCTTATCTGGATCAAAACCTCGTAAAGAATTCTAATCCCTCAGTAAAGACAGATTATGGATTTGGACGCGTTAAGCATACTGGAAACCTCGATACCGAGGTTATGCTGGAGGCCTATCGAGATCAGCTTCAGAAGAAGCAGCTATTAAAAGCCGAAAAGTTTGATTATGATCTTGTGAAAATGGATGGTAATCGTATAGTGTATAAGGATATTCAAGCAAAATATGTTATTTTCTGCGAAGGATTTGGAGTAACAAGGAATCCGTTTTTCAATTATTTTCCATTACATGGGAATAAGGGTGAATATATCATTATCAAATCCCCTGAACTTAAGCTTGATTTTGCAATTAAAGCTTCGGTTTTTATAATGCCTATGGGGAATGACCTCTATAAGGTAGGGGCAACTTATAATAATCATGATAAAACTCCAGAACCAACTTCAGAAGCTAGAGAGCAATTGGAAGCTTCATTAAAACAGGTTATAAATGTGAGTTATGAGGTAGTGGATCAAGTGGCCGGCATACGTCCTACTTCGGGAGATAGACGCCCGGTAATTGGAAAACATCCGGAATTCGAGAATATGTATTGCTTCAACGGTTTTGGTAGTCGTGGGGTTCTAATAGCCCCTTATCTGGCACCAAAATTAGCAGATCATATTCTCGAAAACTCTACTTTAGAGCAAGAAATTGATATTGCCAGGTTTAAGAAAAGATATTTTAGAAGAAATTAGGCCTTACCAGCATTCTTTTTATAGCTGAAAAACAGGTTTATCCAGATATTGCGTGATAATCTCATGATTACGGGCATAAGAATAACCAGGGTTCCTACAATCGAGAAAAAAGACGCTAGAAGACTGGCGTTTAGAAATACGTAAGCTATGACAAAAGCTGCTACTGCGAATGCAATACCAACCGCGTAGCTAACATACATGGCGCCATAAAAGAATGATGGTTCTATCTTATACTTCGTGCCGCAATTGCTACAACGTTCGTGCATTTGATATACCCTATTAAGTTTATAAGGGTTTGGTTCCTTATACATGCTTTCTTCCTGACACACAGGACAGGTGCCTTTGGCAATACTATAAACTTTAGTTCCTTTAAGCATGTTCATTGTTTTTTTTGCAATTCAAATTTAAGCATCTTTGCACGAATCCTAAAGTTACAATAGTTACAAAATGCTCAATATTCATAATTTATCAGTATCGTTCCAGGGTGAATATCTCTTTAAAGAGGTAAGTTTTAGACTCGGTGCAGGAGATCGTGTAGGTCTTATTGGAAAGAACGGGGCTGGAAAATCCACCATGTTAAAGATTATTTCTGGAGAACAGGAATATGATACCGGGCAAATTGCTAAGGATAAAGAACTTAGAATTGGTTTTTTAAAGCAGGATCTGGAATTTGAACAGGGGAGAACTGTGATCGATGAAGCTCACCAGGCATTTGCAGAAATCAAGCAGCTGGAAGCGAAAATGGAGCATATTAATGAACAACTTGCTACCAGAACAGATTACGAAAGTGATTCCTATAGTCAATTGATCGAAGATCTAAGTGAGGTCACTCACCAGTATGAGATCATTGGTGGATATAATTATGAGGGTGAAACCGAAAAGGTTTTGCAGGGACTTGGCTTCCAGCGTGAAGATTTTGAAAAGCTAACACAAACTTTTTCCGGAGGATGGAGAATGCGTATTGAACTGGCTAAACTTCTTCTACAAAGCAACGATATTTTGCTATTGGATGAGCCTACCAACCACCTTGATATCGAAAGTATTATCTGGCTGGAAATTTTTCTGAATAATTATACGGGTTGTGTGATGCTGGTATCTCACGATAAAATGTTTCTGAATAATGTGACCAATAGAAGTATTGAAATTTCTTTAGGACACATCTATGATTACCGAAAGCCTTATTCTGAATTTATAGAATTCAGAAAAGAATTACGGGAGCAGCAACTTGCAGCTCAGAAGAATCAGCAGAAGGAAATTGAGAATACTGAAAAACTGATCGATAAATTTAGAGCTAAGGCCAGTAAGGCTTCCATGGCTCAATCACTTATTAAAAGGCTTGATAAAATAGATCGCATTGAAGTTGATGAAGATGACAACTCTGTAATGAGCGTAAATTTTCCTGTTTCGGTAACCCCGGGGAAAGTCGTTATTGAGGCAGAGGATCTTCAGAAATTTTACGGAGAGAAGCAGGTGCTCAAGGATGTGGAATTACTTATTGAAAGGCAAAGTAAGATCGCATTTGTAGGTCAGAATGGACAGGGAAAAACAACACTGGCAAAGATCATCATAGGTGAAATACCGCATGAAGGAACTTTAAAACTTGGCCACAATGTACAACTTGGATATTTCGCCCAGAATCAGGCCGAATATCTGGATGGTGAAAAGACCGTACTGGCAACTATGGAAGATGCTTCCAATGAAACGAACCGCACGAAAGTAAGGGATATGCTTGGCGCATTTCTCTTCAGAGGAGATGAAGTTGAGAAAAAAGTAAAAGTACTATCCGGTGGAGAACGAAACAGGTTGGCCTTATGTAAAATGTTACTGGAACCTTTCAATGTTCTGGTCATGGATGAGCCTACGAATCACCTGGACATAAAATCTAAAAACGTGCTGAAGGATGCCTTGAAGAATTTCGAAGGTACGCTGATCATCGTTTCACACGACAGGGACTTTTTACAAGGCCTTACAAGTAGAGTTTACGAATTTCGTGATCATAAGATCAGAGAGTATCTTGGAGACCTGGATTATTATCTGGATCAAAGAAAGATGCAGGATATGAGAGCTGTGGAGAAGTCGGATAAAGGAAGAAAGAACAAGCAGGATAAGACAAAGAATAAACAGTCTTCTTTTGGAGATCAGAAAGAAGCTAAAAGGCTTAAGAACCAATTGAGCAAAATAGAGGCAAAGATCACTAAGCTTGAAAAAGATATTAAATCTAAAGATAAGGAGCTGGCTCAAAATTATGAGAAGACCATCACCAGATCAGATTTTTTAAATAAGTACAACGAATCAAAAAAGAAACTGGAGAATTTGATGAAGGAATGGGAAGAAATTCAATTCAGCCTGGAAGAAATCAGCTAATTCAGTTATTTAATTAAACTATCGGGACTAAATTGAGTCCAACGACTACCATGGATAAACGCAAGATCATACTTTCTCTACTGGGCGTTGTGCTCATAGTAGGTGCCATATTTGGGGCAAAGGCTATCATAGACAGCAAAGAACAGCCTAAACCAAATATTCAGAAGACCGTAAAAACAGTATTTGTTGATACTGTCAAAAATTCGTCTATAGCGATCAAAATACCCGCGAACGGGAACCTGGTTGCCAAAGATCGGGTAGAACTCTACGCAGAAGTTCAGGGTGTTTTTCGCTATAGTTCTCAGGATTTCAAAGCAGGACAGGCATACCAAAGAGGGCAGACACTATTGAAGATCGATGCGGCCGAATACGAAGCAAGTGTACAATCGGCCAAAAGTGAACTTTACAATCAAATCACGGCGATCATGCCAGATCTTAGACTTGATTACCCGGAGATCTTTCCGAAGTGGCAACAATATCTAAATAATCTTGATGTTAATAGTTCTATTCCGCCATTGCCGGAACCAGCTAATGATAAGGAGCGTTATTTTATAAGCGGTCGTGGTATTAATTCCGCATATTTTAATATTAAAAATCTTGAGCAGCGCCTGGTAAAATACAGGATTACTGCGCCCTTTGACGGAGTTCTAACCGAAGCACTGGTTACCGAGGGGACTTTGATACGAAACGGGCAGAAACTGGGAGAATTTATAGACCCCGAGGTTTACGAACTTCAGGTTTCGATAGGAAAACAGTACGCAGATCTCTTGCAGGTTAATGAAAAAGTAAGTCTTACTGATAATAGCGGTAATAAATCTTACGAAGGTAAAGTAAGTCGGATTAATGCGAGGATAGATCAGGCTACACAGACCGTGAATGTCTTTATCGAAGTAGCTGCCCAAGGTTTGAAGGAAGGTATGTATATGCAGGCCAATCTGGATGCAAGAAATGAAGAAAATGCGATCGAAATTGATCGAAGCTTAGTGAATGATCGTAATGAGATATTTACCGTTCAGGATTCCGTATTAAAAACCATCGAAGTGAAGCCGGTATATTTTTCAGACCGAAAAGTGGTGATTAAAGGTGTACCAGATGGGGAAGTGATCATAACCAGACAGGTTTCCGGAGCATATAATGGGATGCCGGTAAAGATTGCTGAAGAAAATAATACGGCAGATACCGCAGCTAGTTCTGATTCCAATTCTGAAAGCAAGGTTCAATGAGAGGTATCATAAGTTACTTTATAAAGTACCACGTTGCGGTGAATGTTATGATCATCGCATTTGTGATATTTGGAGTTGTGGGAATGTTGCGAATGCAATCTTCTTTTTTCCCATTGATCGAATCTGAGATCATTACCATTAATGTTGCATATCCCGGGGCAGCGCCTGAAGAAATTGAGGAAGGGATTGTTCTTAAAATTGAAGATAATCTCAAAGGCCTGGTTGGAGTAGACCGGGTAACTTCAGTTTCAAGAGAGAATGGAGGTAGTATCACAGTGGAAATAGATTCAGATGAAGATATTGATGTGATGCTTTCCGAAGTGAAGAACGCAGTGGATAGAGTGCCCAATTTTCCGTCAGGCATGGAGCCATTGGTGGTGGCGAAACAGGAAAACATCCGTGAAACTTTTGACTTTTTTGTAAGCGGTGAAGGCGTAGATCTTGCAACTTTAAAGCAAATTGGAAGGCAGATCGAATATGATCTAAGGGCAATGGACGGTCTTTCTCAAATTGAACTGTCCGGATTTCCTGAAGAAGAAATTGAAATAGCAGTTGATGAAAATGACCTGCTGGCCTTCAATATTACTTTTACTGAAGTCGCCCAGGCGGTTGCTCAGGCCAATATACTTACCACAGGTGGTAGTATTAAAACACAGGAAGAAGATTTCCTTATTCGGGCAGATAATCGTTCCTACTACGGAAAAGAATTGAACAAGCTGGTAGTGAAGTCACAAGCTGATGGGACTACGGTTACTCTGGAAGATGTGGCAACTATTCGCGACAGGTTTTCAGAAACTCCGAATGCATCTTATATCAATGGACAGATTGCGGTAAGCGTCAACATATCTACTACTAATAATGAAGATCTTATTTCTGCGGCAGAAAAGGTTCGTAATTATGTAGAAGAATTTAACGAGAAAAATGATACGCTAAAGATCATCGTGGAAGATGACCGTAGTATCACGCTGAATCAAAGAACACAACTTCTTATTGAGAATGGAGCAGTCGGGATCATTCTGGTGCTTCTTTTTCTCTCATTTTTTCTGAATACAAGGCTGGCATTCTGGGTAGCTTTCGGGCTTCCAATTTCCTTTCTTGGTATGTTTATTTTCGCCGCAGGATTTGGAGTAACTATCAATGTGCTCTCATTATTCGGAATGATCATTGTTATCGGGATCCTGGTAGATGATGGGATTGTTATTTCTGAAAATATCTACCAGCATTACGAAAGAGGTAAAAAGCCTGTACAGGCAGCCATTGATGGAACGATGGAAGTGCTACCACCGATACTTTCCGCGATCATTACCACGATTTTAGCCTTTTCCACATTCCTGTTCTTAGATAGCCGAATTGGAGAATTCTTTGGCGAGGTTAGTACAGTAGTTATTTTGACCCTGGTTGTTTCCCTGGTAGAAGCGTTGATCATATTACCAGCGCATATTGCCCATTCGAAAGCTTTAGTTCGGGAAACTGAAGAAGAACAGAAAAAGAAGAAAGGACTTTCGAGGTTGTTTCTGAAACTAAGGATCATCAATAAATATGGAGATCAATTGATGGCTTATCTGCGGGACAAGCTATACGAACCTGTTATTCGCGCTACAGTTGCACATAGGTTTTTGAGTCTCTCTATCCTAATCACACTATTTATTCTAACTGTAGGTTCTGTAATGGGTGGCGTGGTGAACGTTACTTTATTTCCAAGTATCGCCAGCGACCGGGTAAGTATAGATCTCTTGATGCCAGAGGGAACGAACCCTAAGAAGACAGACAGTATCATTTCGATAGTCGAGGATGCTGCATGGAGAGTGAACGAAGACTTTACTGAACGCCAGACAGGAAATAAGCAGGTCGTTAAAAACATTGTTCGTAGAGTTGGACCGGGTAATAACAAGGCTTCATTACGAGTAAATTTATTACCAGGAGAAGAGCGTGATTTTGGTTCGCCCGAAATTACCAATGCAATTCGAGATGAAGTAGGACAGGTTTACGGAGTGGAGCGTTTAACCTTTGGTAGCGGTGGAAACTTTGGTGGAAAGCCGGTTTCTGTATCCCTTTTGGGAAATAACCTTGTAGAACTTGAGCGTGCCAAGGAAGAACTTAAAGAGGCTATGGAAGAGAATTCCACGCTAAAGGATGTAACAGATACAGATCCCGATGGGATCAAAGAGATCACAATAGATCTTAATGAGAATGCCTATGCTTTAGGCTTGAATCTTAGAGAGGTGATGAGCCAGGTGCGTGCAGGATTCTTTGGGTTACAGGCACAGCGATTTCAGCGTGGGCAGGATGAAATAAGGGTCTGGGTTCGTTATGATCGCGAGAATAGAGAATCTATCAATGATCTTGATGATATGCGTATTGTAACTCCAGATGGAAACCGTGTGCCATTTGGTGAGATCGCCACTTATGAAATTAGACGTGGTACAGAATCTATTAGTCACCTTGAAGGACTCAGAGAAATTAGGGTAGAGGCAGACATGGATGATCCGGATGCCAGTTCTACCGATGCTATTGCTAATATTGGAGAAAACGTACTTCCGGATATATTGTCAAAATATCCAAGTGTATCTGTTTCCTATGAGGGGCAGAATCGCGAAGCAGAAAAACTGACTAAATCTGCGGAAAAAGTATTTCCTATCATTTTGTTCCTAATCTATGCAGTAATCGCTTTTACGTTTAGAAGTTATAGCCAGCCGTTATTATTGATGATTATGATTCCATTCAGTATCATTGGTGTGGCCTGGGGGCATTATATACATGGTTTCCCTGTGAATATTCTTTCTTTACTTGGGATCATTGCACTGGTGGGAATTATGGTGAATGACGGGCTTGTACTTATTGGAAAGTTCAATTCCTATCTGAGGGAAGGCATGCGCTTCGAGAAAGCACTGATTGAAGCAGGAAAGTCGCGATTTAGAGCTATTTTCCTTACATCTCTAACAACCATTGCGGGTATTGCACCTTTACTTCTAGAAAAAAGCAGACAGGCACAATTCTTAAAGCCTATGGCAATTTCTATCGCCTACGGAATTTTTATTGCCACCTTCTTAACTTTACTGGTGTTGCCATTGTTGCTTTCTATTACCAATTCAGGTAAAGCCAGAGCAAAATGGTTAAAAACCGGGAATAAAGTGAGTCGGGAATCTGTAGAGAGAGCGATCAAGGAGAAAAATGATGAAGATGAGCGCCAGAGTGAGCTTGATGAGGCGAATAAGAATCAGAATTACTAGAAGATAATTGAACTTCAGAATAAATAATTTCGAATGAGATTGAGAAAATTTATCCTTAGCATTTTGATCGCACTTTTTTGGAGTGTTGGTGCTGTTGCGCAGGATAGCCTGCTCACTAAACAGGAAGTTATATCCAGAGCACTGGCTGAGAACTTTGGAATAAGGATCGCTGAGAATAATGTCGAAATTGCCGATAACAACCAGAATATTTTAAACTCAGGCTATTTGCCGACACTTACGGGGCTCGCCGGAGCGAATTACGACCTGAATGATCGTGTTACTGAACCTGAAAATGGTGAAACCGTAGATCAACGCGGGATCGAAAGTAACCGTTATAATGCTTCCATAAATTTAGGATATACATTGTTTGATGGTCTGGGTCGTTTGTATAATTATAAAAGTCTTCAGGAGCAATATGATCTCTCTCAACTAGAAGCCCGGGAAACTATAGAAAATACCATTCTACAGATCATGAGCGTGTATTATGAGGTCGCCAGACTTTCAGAAAACATCAATGTTCTTGAGGAGACTCTGGAAATATCCAAGAATCGTGTAACGCGTGCTCAATATCAATTTGAATATGGGCAGGCGAACAATCTTGTGGTTCTAAATGCAAGGGTAGACGTAAACAACGATAGTATTTCTTTGATAGAAACCGAACAATTGCTGAAGAATACCAAGCGGGATCTAAATGTACTTCTGAATAGAGAAATTACCGCAAACGATTTTTCCGTAGATACAACAGTAACATTTATAAGTGACCTTGAGCTGGATAGTTTTGTTACTGAAGCTGAAATTAACAATGTTTCATTGCTGCAGATCGAGCAAAGTCTGGAAATTAGTGACTATGATATCAAGATCAATAAGAGCGGTTATTTGCCTTCCATAGACCTTACCGGATCATATGGATGGAACCTGAACCGAAGTGCTGCAACCGCCTTCTTTCCGGGTAGTACAACTACTACAGATGGACTTGCTGCTGGAGTTAGTTTACGCTGGGATTTGTTTGATGGAGGTTTTAGAAATATTCAGGTTAGAAACTCTAAAATAAGATATGAGAATCAGAAAATTCAGAAAGAACAATTGATCAGTCAGGTTCAACGGGATATCGCGAATTCCCTCGGAAATTATCGAAATAAACTGTTTATTCTCAAAGTACAGGAAGAGAATGTTGAAACGAATTTGAATAACTTCAATCGATCTGAAGAGCAATATAAACTTGGAAGAATTTCTTCGATAGAATTCAGGCAGGCACAGATCAATCTTTTAGATGCCAGAACCAGTCTCAACCTTGCCAAGTATGATGCGAAACTGGCAGAGCTACAAGTTTTGCAGTTAACTGGTCAATTGTTGAATGTAAATCTCTAGCCATGTACGAACATTTCTTTCAATGTCCTTACTGTTGGGAAGAAGTCTCTGTACTTCTGGATCCTTCTGTGCGAAAACAAACTTATATCGAGGATTGTGAGACTTGTTGCAACCCTATAGAATTCAAGGTAGAATTTGACTCGAATGAACTGCAGATGTTCGAAGCTCAGCCAATCGAGCAATAAAACTTTGTAGCTTAGCGAACCAGAAGTCTTTTTCGGCTATCTTAGTAGCTAACCCTACACCATCAACCATGTTAGCAACTTTCGATCTTCCAGGTCATGTGATCGGGATTATTATAGACTCAGATCTTACAGATGAGGTTTTAGACGAAGTAATTCTAGAGATCAAAGCTCGTTTTGATCAATACGATAAGGTCAATGTTTACTTAGAGCTTGAAAAAGATCATGATATCGGTTTTAATGCACTTTTTAAAGGAATAAAATTTAAATATTCCAACGCAGATCTTTTCGGCAAAATAGCTATCGTGACAGATAGTTCTTGGTTCCAAAATGCTGTGAATGTGAGCGATATATTTCTGGATGTAGAGGTGAGGACGTATGATGTCAAAGATAGGCTGGATGGTCTCCAATGGATTTCAATATAATTTTTTAAAAAAGTTTGGTTAGAAACTAAAAAACGTCTTATATTTGCCGTCCAATAGCGCGGGATAGAGCAGTAGGTAGCTCGTCGGGCTCATAACCCGAAGGTCACTGGTTCGAGTCCAGTTCCCGCTACTAAGCAAAAAGCCATTCATTCGAATGGCTTTTTTCATTTCTATTATCGTCCTTGTTTGAATCTCAAATTTCATCAAATATCTTATGCAGAAACTGATCGTATCTTTTTAGCTCCCTGGGAACATCTGCGTTCTTTTCCATATCATGAAAATGCGTTGAAGCAATAAATTCCAGACCAATAAATTTGTTCATTTTATGAAAAGCATAAAGTGGTCCTTCATCAACACTCTTCTGGTCGAAAAATTCTCCCTCGAGTTTAAAAGCGTCTTCCGGGGCGTTCCAGCTAGTAGTTAATAGATACTTCTTCCCTTGCAGACTTCCTCCTGTTCCATAATTAGTAGAAGGATTCTTCCTGCTTCTTCCATCGCTTGTATATATTCCATTTTGATGCCCTGCAGTAAAGACCTTGTCTATGTACTCCTTAAATTTAAAAGGAACCTGAAACCACCAGATGGGAGTATGATAAATTATAATGTCTGCCCATTTATACTTCGTGACTTCTTCTTCTAAATTGTATTTTTCCCCAACATTAGTCGTCCTAACATCAAAACCAGGTCTATTTGTGAAATAATTGGTGGTATTCTGTAATAGTGTTTTATTGAAACGGCCGGGAGAGTGTGCGAAAGTATGTCCACCGTTTATCACAAAAATATTCTTCATAGCTTTTTAAATTATTAGTTCGGAACAAAATTAAAGGCTATCGTATTATTATAAAAATAGTATGATTTATACCTTTGTATTAAAATAGTAATAGATGGTGAATATGGAATGGTATCGCACCTTTGTAGCGATCTATGAGAAAAGTACCTTAACAAAGGCTGCTGAGACTCTATTTACAAGTCAGCCGGGCGTAAGCGTTCATTTAAATGCACTGGAATCCTATATAGGTCGTAAACTATTCGAAAGAACATCGCGGAGAATGATCCCGACAGAAGAAGGTAAACAACTTTACAATTTTGTTCTGGATGCGGTTAAGAACCTGGAAAAAGCTGAACAACATTTTAAGAAAACTTCGCATGAAGAAATTCCTTCCATTAATATTGGCATGTGTACGGAAACCTTTCAAACGATACTGGAACCTGAAATTTCAAGTTTGAACTTTAACCTGCTGGCAAAGTTTGGAGATCATCAGGAATTGATTAAAGATCTAAATAGTGGCATCCTGGATTTAGTCATAACTCCTAAGTTTGACACTAAAAACTCACTGGCAGATTACGAACCTTTTACGAAAGAGAATATCGTAATGATTGCTGGAAAAAATTCGGCATTAAAGGATATAAACACTTTAATCGACAATGAAAGTTTCGGTGAGCTGGAGAAGATATTAAAAAATCAAACCTGGTATAGCGCTTCTAATGAGATGGACCACTTTAGACGTTTTTGGTACGAAAACTTTAAAAAGAGGGTAGATTTTAAGCCGAATTATATTTTACCAAATTTTGGTTCTATTATAAGATCTATAGAGAATAATAAAGGGTTTGCAATAGTGCCTGATTTCTTAGTAAATGATTCACTCAGAGATGCTAAGATTAAACTAGTGTGGTCTGGTAAAAAAGAAGTTAGTAATATTCTCTACTTTGCTACTCGAAGTGATCTAAAGCATAAAGAAGAGACTGCAGTTATTAAGAGCATATTTAGAAGAAAAATGGTAAAGTTGAATTGAGGTGAATGCAATGAAATTTCAAGCTTCAAGTATTAAAAGCTTCTCGTGCTGCAATGTCTATAATCTAAATCTGCCAAAGCGTAGACATCCCTAAATTCCGGTTTCTTTAGTCAGATTCTACTATGTAGATAATTTAAACAGACAGTAATCGATTCGATGCTGAAAAGTATGGACATAAAAAAACCGACCCTAAGGTCGGTTTTTAACTAGTTTATAATATCCAATATTACATTTCGGTATATCCAAATCTCTGTCCTGCAACAGATACTCCAACCATCGCGCCTGCTTTGGGCATGGTTGCTACAGCTGTACCATCAGTAAACTTAATAGTTTTAGACTTTCCTTTCTCTAAAATTACTGCAGTAGCATTTCCAGATAATTCGTAATCTCCAGCTTTAAACTTGTTGAGATCTTCTTCATTTTCGAAGAAAATTACTTCTCGGTAAGCTTTTCCTCCAACCTGCAGTCCTACATCAACTTGCTTTAAGTTAGCGTATCCTACCATTGTTCCGTTTTCGTAGACAATTCCATTTCCGGATGCACCACCTATAATATAAGCACCTTTTCCAACATTAGGGAAAATTGCATATCCAGCTGAAGTTGTAAATAGTTCAGCAAGATTTGGTTCTGCCGCGGTCATCGCAGCTTTAGCTTCAGTAGCATCGGCTTTAAGATCGGTCATATCTCCCGTCTTAGTGGATCCACAACTAACTATTCCTATAAATAGCATTAGTAATCCGGTCTTCTTTAAGTAAACATTTAAATTTTTCATGACTTATTTTTTTGGTGATTCAAAACTAAATGAATCATATAACAAGTCCTGTTAAGCTCAAGTTATTTGGGAATATCTTAAAACCTAACCTAAATATGATGTTAAAAAATGCTCTGGAATCTTAACAATTAAGGTACTGAAAATTATTCATAACTAATTAGTAAATAGTGCACTACAAAAAGTCCATGTTGAATTGAGCTAATAATAAAAGCTATTGAGTTAAGTTGTACTCCACTTTCTGAATACTTTAGCTGCTGAATTTAGTTAAATATTAGGGGCTCGACTTGTAGGGAATCGGCCCCTTTTTTTATGCTTAGAGTTCAGCTTCAAAAATTTCTTCAATCGTTTTGTCAAACAGGTGGGAGAGTTTGAAGGCTAGAGGTAAACTGGGGTCAAACTTTCCCTTCTCTATAGCATTAATGGTTTGCCTGGATACGTTCAGTCTTTTTGCGAGTTCAGCCTGGGTCAAATCATGCTCTGCTCTTAAGATCTTGATTCTGTTTTTCATCGATACCTGTATTGTCCAATTACTACTCCGGCGAAATAGCTTAGACCAATCACTATTACCAGATGCGAAATTTCAGCATCGAAATTAATAAGGTTCGTCACATCCATTGTCGAGTAGCTAATTCCAAGGATGAGCGCAATCCCAAGTGATAGGCCCATGGCTTCGAGATGGATCTTTCTTTGTAACTCATCCAGGCTTTCCAGGTGCTTTATATTTGCGATGATCATTCCTACTCCAATTATTAGATTAATAATTAGTAAAATGGTCGTGATCGTGTTATTGCCTGTCCATAAATAAAGATTTCCAAATACCACCACTGCCAGGGATGTGACCCATAGTATGGTCCACAAAGCCAGTAGCTTTGTGCGCCCGGTTGCACAGTTTTTACTTGTTGATGTATTTCCCATGATGTAAAGTTTATTTGACACAAATATAGGAAAAGATTTAAATTGGAATGGTTTGTTTTACAAAAAGTAAATAAAACTTTACATTTTAATTATTTAAGCCCTACCTCTAACATGATAAGATTTTGCTAAACTGATCCTGTTTCCATTCTTAAACCTAAGTTTTCTATATCTTCGAATCTCTCAAATCATCGAAAATAATGACTGACACAAACCGAAAAATTTCTGAAGCCGACTTTGATATTACCATTCCTATCAAGATTGGTTATCCTGCGCTAAATGATTTTTTAAAGCAGAAATTGGTTGGGGAGATCATCAGTAAAGAGAATGAGGATGGCGAAAAGTCTAACTATGTCCAGATTCTGGACATTACTATTGAGAAAAGTGAAATTCCAGAGTACGATCTTTGTCTGCCAGTTACCGTGCAAACGCTTACCAGTTTCTTTAAGAATAAGCAGGTTAAATTTCTGTTCTACGCGAGTTTACACCTGGATCGTGAACTACAAAAAATTGAACTGGCAAATTATGAGATCGATGGACAGAACAACAACTGGCTTGTAAATCAGGCTTTAGAAACTGTAGTCAATAAATGGTTGTATGCTAAGTTGAAGGAAAAGATGAATTTTAATTTCATGCCTCAACTGGAAGAGCAGATGAATTCTTTGAACAATAAACTGGAAAATAAAATAGAAGCCAAGGAAGGTATCAATCTCATTGGCTTCCTCGAAGACCTTGAAGTTGCTCAGTTTAAGGCAGATGAGAATGACCTCTGGATCTCTATGCGTTTAAAAGCGAATGGTGTGGTTGAAATAGAAAAAATTAAACTTCCCTAAGATGAACCTAAATCAATATATCGATCATACACTTTTAAAACCGGATGCTAGTCCTCAGGCAATTATAAAACTTTGTCAGGAGGCGATCAAATATGAGTTCTATGCGGTTTGTGTTTCCGGATGTTATGCCAACTTAGCCGCAGAGCAAGTTGGGTTATCTAATGTAAAGCTAGCCGTTACTATAGGCTTTCCATTGGGTTCTTCAACTTCGGAAGCAAAAGTGCACGAGGCCAGGATTGCGGTGGAACAAGGTGCAGATGAGATCGACATGGTTCTGAATATTGGTTTTCTTAAAGCTGGTTTGACTGAAGAAGTTGAAGAGGAAATAAGATCAGTAAAGTCGGTAATGGGAGAAAAGATATTGAAGGTCATTCTGGAAACCTGTTATTTAAGTAATTCAGAAATTGCAACAGCCTGTAAGATATCAGAAAAAGCTGGTGCCGATTTCGTAAAAACATCTACTGGTTTTGGAACTGGTGGCGCAAGTATCGAACATATTAAACTCATGAAACAAAGCGTTGATGATCATATAAAAATCAAAGCTTCAGGAGGAATTCGAGATAAAGAGACAGCGATAACATATGTAAATGCTGGCGCAGATCGCATTGGAACCTCTTCCGGGATTCAAATTGTTTCCAGCTAATAGCTCTCATAAGATTTTTCTTACTTTATTTTGTTCATATCGTCTTAATAACTAGGTTCTAAAGTCTTTATTTACAGAGCTTTAATAAGTCGTTTTTTGCCTAAATTATTCCTGCTTAACTTTTAATTACTAGTGATTTGAGACTATCTAATTTAGTGTTCCGGTTATTCCTTGCAGTATTTATGGGAATGATTGTGAAGGGTACGGCGCAGGTTCATAAATCCTTGCAGGAAGTCAGCATGATCAATAGCTTTACAAATGCTGAAAATGTCCATATACAGCAGGCTAACGGGGATCATCTCTGGATCACTACGCCACTCAAAGTCATTCGATATAACTCTGCGGAAGTAGAGGATTACAATAAATTTCGGGGTATTCCATCTGAAATCGGGAAACAATATAGTGCTACTTTGACAGATTCCAGGGGTCAGGTGTGGCTTACCGGAGACAAAGGTATAGCTATTCTCGAGAGCGGAAAACAGGATTTTAGATATGTTAGTTCCATGCCCGGGAAGGTCTATGAGATGCTGGAGGACCCGGCGGGTCAGTTATGGCTGGCTGCAGAAAACGGTGTTTTCAAGCTGAACGTCGATTCTAAAGCAAAGGATTTTGGACTGTCAAGATTTGTTTCTGAAAATACTCAGGCAAGCACATCCACTATTTTTAACGATGAAATCATCTTTGCCGGGCCAAATGCTGTTATTGCCATTAATAGAAAATCCGGTAAATTCAGACGTCTTAAAACTTCGTATTATGAAAATTTGGAGTTTACAGCACTTTTACCACTCAGCAATAAATTGTTGCTGGCTACCAACAGGCAGGGGATGTTTGAATTCGATGCACAACTGGACAGATTTCAGAAAATCTACAGGTTACCATTCGATCTTACTAGGGGTCATATAACAGATTTACTCAAGACCAACGAAAAGATCATTGCCCTAACCCGTGACAATGGCGTGTACAAATTTGATGAGGAACTAAAATTTATTAAAAAAGAAGAAAGTTTTCCGAAGCAATTATTTGCAGCCCAGTTAAATGATGAAAATTTACTCTGGTTAGTTGGAAATGACGGACTCTATCTGAAAAATCTATCTTCAGAATCCATTTGGCAGCTACACCATGATCCTGCGAAATATTCGAGTCTGGCAGGCAATAGGTTGAGTGCCATGGCCACAGATTCTCGTGGATACGTGTGGTTTGGAACCAGTGAAGGCCTGAGTATCTGGAATCCTGAGACCGATCGCTATAGTCATATCAAAAATTTAAACTATAAAAAGGCCCGACAGAATCCCGATAAGATAACTTCCATTGCTGCTAACGGGCAATATGTTTGGGTGGCGACCAGTGAAGATGGCGTGTATAAGATTAATATCAATACACTTCTTAGAGCTCATTATGCACCAACCGCACTTTACAAAACAGAGGTTCTGGAAGCTAATACCTTATTTATTGATTCTTCTGAAAATACATGGATTGGTGGCGAGGCCGGCTATTTGACCAGGATTAGTACTTCCAATGAGATTAAAACCTTTCCTCTAAAAGAAGTTCAGGCAATTGCAGAACTCGGACCCAGGAAACTGATCGTCGCAACCAGGAATCGTGTTCATTCCATAGATCCCATTAGTGGTCGTATTAGCGATCTTGATAAGCTTACTGCCAGCGAAACGATGCATTATTATGCGATCAATCAATTGTACATCACGCAGGAGGGTATGGGCTTGTTTGCAACAGAAGGAACAGGTTTGATCGCGTACAATTTCGAAACGGAAGCTTTAGAGATCTTTGATGAAGACTTTGGGTTACCGTCTAATAATGTGGAAGGAGTGATCGTGGAGGATGAAAATTACTGGATCTCTACAGAAGAAGGTCTTGCCAGTTATGATCCAAGCGAAAAGAGCCTGAGAGTTTTTAGTGAATTGAACGGACTTACAACTTCTGAACTAACTACAGGTTTTACTAAAATGACGAACGGATCCCTTGTCCTGGGGACAGCGAAAGGGGTTAATATTTTTAAGCCGAAAAGTATGCTGGCGCAGCAGGAGCTGAAACCTGAAGTGGAATTTAGAACTCTTATGCAGGCTTCAGTTCATAATGAAAAGCAAAGAAGAATCTCATTGTTGAGTGGTTCGATCATCGAAGTAAAAGAAAATACTGGTTTTCAGGTAGCCTTCCAGGGATTATCATTCTGGTCGCCAGAGGATTTGTTATATAGCTGGAGAATGCAGGGAATTGAAGATGAATGGTCCAAACCTTCAAAAGTGAATTCAGCCAGTTATGCCGGTCTTCCGCCGGGCAATTACATGTTCGAAGTAAGGTCAAAACTACCAAATTCCAGTTGGTCTGAAGTTAAACAGATTCCCGTAGAAGTTGCTGCAGTATCAGGAGGAATTGGGGTTGTGTATTTATTTATGGGAATTGGAATTATAGCGGCCGTGATCATATTTGCATATGTATTCGTGCTTCGTTCGAGAAATGCCGACAGGCAGGCCAGGGAAGAACTTAGAGCAAAACTGCAACAGGAGTTTAAGAAACCTGTAGAAAGCGCGGTACAATCCTTAAGTAAGATCTCAGCTTCCACCGATGCCGACAAACAGGAGGATTTACAACGATATGCTGCAAGGTTTGATGATCTTTTCAACCAGATCCTGAATTTCAATTATGAAGAATCTGTTTTTGAAATTTCCAGTATAAAATTAGACGCACATCTTCCAGAGGTAGTAAATGAGATCGAACCGGTCTACAAATTGAAAGATCTTGATTTGATCGTTAATAACCATTGGGGAGAAGAACCTTTTTATTACAATCTCGAGATGCTGGATAAGATCTTTTTTAGTTTGATATCGGGCAGTGCCGGCTATTCGGTTAAAAAAGGAAAGGTTATTGTAAATCTTATTCGCACTGGAGTTGGAGATTTAAAAATTCAGATCACAGATACAGGAAAAGGAATCCCTGAGCAGGATATTAAAGTGCTGGAAAAGAAGCGTAGTCTGGATCAACGAATGAAATTTAGAGATAAGAGCGGACTTCGTTATATCCTCAAAGCTATGGAACTCATTAATAAAGCAGGGGGAAGCTTCAATTTTGAAACGCAGAGTAATGAAGGTTCCACATACACGGCTGTATTAAAGAACAGGCAGGAAGATTATCGCAGGGTGCCACAACGTGCTGCCGGTATCCTGCAGTCTAAAAACACTCAGAAGGCAATTTCTGAATCTCTTCCGAAGGAAATTGAGAATATTAGTGGCAGTAAGATATTGATCATTGATTCTGAAACTTCTTCCAGGGAGATATTAGCGAATTCCATAGGGCAGCATTGCCAGGTTTATCAGGCTGTAACGGCTGAAGAGGGCATTGAAAAAGCAAGCATGATCTTCCCAGATATCATTATTGCAGCGAGTATGCTATCAGATATGAACACTATTCAGCTATCTAAAATGCTTAGGCGTAATCCTGCACTCAATCATATCAATATTTTTATGATCACTAGCGAGGGACAGCAATTTGATACAGAACAGGTAGCTGAAATCTCAGAACTTATCAGTGAACCTTTGAATATGTCATTACTCATGAAAAAGATCGCTTCAACTTTGAAAAGTCAGCAGGAATTTCGAGAAGGCTTTATCAACAGTCATTTGCAAAGTGGTGACATAGTATACAAGTCTGAACGTGATAGAAAATTTATTCAGGAATCAAAACAGACTATCCTTGATAATATCGAAAAAGATAATTTCACAGTGCACGATCTTAGCGCATCCTTAGGTATTTCGAGTAACACATTGTTTATGAAACTTAAAAGTCTGGTGAATCTTTCGCCTCAGGAATTTATAGAATTCGTACACGCAGAATACGGTAGAGAATTGCTGAACGATGGAGATTTTACTACAATGGAGGTTGCCTACAAGGCTGGATTTTCGAGTCCAAAACGCCTTCAGGAAAGTCTGAAAAAGTTCTACGGAAAAGATTATAACTCTATTGTAGAGCGATAATTTATTCTGTCGATTACATAGAAAAGCCTGTTCGTCAAGAACAGGCTTTTTACATTCCAATTATAGTAATTTATCCTACCAGTTGTAGTTCACTAAAATCCTTCTTTATGATCATACTTTTTTCTTCAGCATTGTATTGAAGTGTTTCTAACGGCACTTCTTCATTTTCGTAGAATACTCGTCTAATTTCAAATGGAAGTCCGTGTAAATTCAGTTTAAAGGTGTCATAGGAAGCTGAGAACTTTCCGCTCTTATGCTGCTGGATGATCACCTCATCTTCCTTACCAGTCAGCTTGAATGTGCGAAGGCTATAAATATTTTGTCGGTATTCATACCCATCATGCGCATCTTCATAAAATTCGGAATTCTCTTTTCCCAGTTTGTAATATACATCAAGCGTCATTTGTTCGATCTCTACCTGATCTACATATTGCTGGATTGGGTATTTAGGAATTATCGCTCCGGCCTTGATAAATATTGGTACGATATCAAGTGGTGCGTCAACCCAAATTTCCTTACCACCATTTACCAGGTCGTCGCTCCAGAAGTTGTACCACTGGCCTCTTGGAATATACATTCTACGTCCCTGTACATTTGGTTCCTGAATTGGGCATACGAGGATCTGATTTCCAAAGATAAATTCATCAGCTCTATAGTGGGTTTGCACATCTTCCTGGTCAAAATACACCAGAGGTTTTAGAATTGGCTGACCTTCCTGTACATAGTTATAGAACGCGGTATATAAATATGGCAATAGCTGATAACGTAATTCTACGAACTTCCTGCTAATATCAAGTACGTCCTCACCAAAAAACCATGGTTCCTGTTCGCCATGATCTCCCGAGGAATGAACCCGGCAGAAAGGATGAAAAATTCCAAGTTGTATCCATCTGGTATAAAGTTCTCCGGAAGGCTGCTCGGCAAAACCGCCAATATCAGATCCGGCAAAGCTCATTCCGCTCATACAAAGTCTTTGTATCTGGACATTTGCAAGCCATAAATGTTCCCAGGTAGCTACGTTGTCACCTGTCCAGGTCGAAGTATAGCGCTGTCCTCCAGAATAATTTGCTCTGGTGATAATAAACGGACGCTTCGGGAAATTGAACTTTTTAACTCCTTCATAGGTAGCTCTCGCCATCTGCATTCCGTAGATATTATGAGCTTTTCTATGGCTACATGCATGACCATCATAATCATGTCTAACATCCAGCGGAAACGTTTTTCCTGGAACCTCCATTACTGCAGGTTCGTTCATATCGTTCCAGACTCCTTTTACTCCAATTTCACCAATAAGTTCCCTGTATAAACCGCTCCACCATTCACGTACATCTGGATTGGTGAAATCTGGGAAGTAACACTCTCCCGGCCAAACCTTACCTCGCATATATGGTCCATCTGCCCGGCGGCAGAAATAGTCTTTGTCTAAAGCTTCTTTAAAAACATCATAGTTCAGGTCTATTTTAATCCCTGGATCAATGATGGCAACGGTTTTAAAACCGTCTTCTTCCAGTTCACGAACCATTCGTTTAGGATCTGGAAAAAATTCTTTGTTCCAGGTGAAGCAACGGAAACCTTCCATGTAGTCAATATCCAAATAGATCGCATCACATGGAAAATTCAATTCCCTGAATTTTGAGGTGATCTCCTTGACCTTGCTTTCAGGATAATAACTCCATTTACACTGGTGAAATCCTAATGCCCACATTGGTGGCAATTCCGGTTTACCGGTAAGATCTGTATATGTTGTGAGGACATCAGTCATTTGCGGACCGTAAATGAAGTAATAATTCATCTCCCCGCCATCTGCCCAGAAGCTGGTTACATTTCTACGTTCACTACAAAAATCAAAATGTGTTTTAAATGTGTTGTCGAAAAATATTCCGTAGGAAATATTCTGTTGTAGCCCCATGTAGAAAGGAACAGCTTTATAAAGTTCGTTCGTATCTTTTCCGTAAGCATATTGATCTGTATTCCAGAGGCTTAGCCTTTTACCCTTCAAATTGAAGTTGGTAGGCTTGTCTCCAAGTCCGAAAAAGCTTTCCTGGTCTTTCGAAGATTTGCTCATTTTCACAAAGTTCCCTCCAAACTCAAAACTTTCTTCCCAGTGAAAACCTAGTTCGTCTTCCAGAATGATTTTGCCACTATGTTCATACATACCCACACGCAGATCGTCCTTTGCCACTTTACAAATGAACTTTTCAGTCTTTACGACCACGTGTGTGTCGTCTTCTGAAATTTCCAGGTGGTTAAAACCATGAGGATGGTTTTGATCTACTGCATATGAAAAGTCATTCTCAAAAATACCATTCGTGGTATATCGAAAACGCATCATGTTATCCCGAAGTATCGTTAGCTGCAGCCTTACACCATTTTTAGTGATAAAATTGACGGTATCCTGATCGTGTTCGTGAGATATCAGGCCCGAAGGGTATAAATTCCCCTTATGTTCAAGTTCTGTATTCGTAATCATTTTTCTTAGCTTCTAATTATTCCGGCGATCAATATTTGAGGCCAGAGGATGTTTTTTTTTGATATTATGCTAGTTTGAAGACCACTGTTGCGAGTGGAGGAATAGTAATTTTTGCTGAATATTCTTTCCCGTGGAAAGCTTCTTTATCGATCTTAATAGCATTATTCGTCACTCCAGATCCGCCGTATTTCGCAGCATCTGAATTGAATATTTCTTTTAGCCTTCCATTCTTCGGAAGACCAATAGTATATTCTTTCAAAACAGTGGGAGTAAAATTACAGACAACGGCCAGAATTTCTTTTTCTGAAGTTCCCTTTCTCAGATAACTGATTACCGAATTCTGATTGTCATCAAATGAGATCCATTCAAATCCTTCTTCACTGAACTGATTATCATATAATGCAGGTTGTTTTTTATAAAGTATGTTGAGGTCGGTAAGTGCTTTCTTGATACCATGATGAGAATCCTGCTCCAGCAAGTGCCAGTCCAGGCTACTATTGTAGTTCCATTCTGCATACTGTCCTAGCTCAGCTCCCATGAATAAAAGTTTCGCTCCGGGATGGGTATACATATAACTATACATCAATCTCAAATTTGCAAATCGCTGCCAGTCGTCAGCCGGCATTCTGCTAAGTAATGATTTTTTCCCGTAGACAACTTCATCGTGACTTAAAGGCAATACAAAGTTCTCACTAAATGTATAGGTCATACTAAAAGTGATATCATTTTGGTGATACCTGCGATGAATAGGATCCTTTTTAAAATATTCCAGTGTATCGTGCATCCAGCCCATCATCCATTTCATTCCAAAACCTAAACCTCCATGACTTACCGGTCTGGAAACTTTCGGAAATGAGGTGGATTCTTCAGCAATTGTTTGTACTCCCTGGAAGCTGCTATATACTTCAGTATTGAGATCTTTTATAAAGCTAATGGCATCAAGGTTTTCTCTTCCGCCTTCAGCATTAGGTTCCCACTCACCATCTTCTCTTGAGTAATCGAGGTATAACATACTAGCTACGGCGTCTACTCGAAGCCCGTCAATATGATATTTATCCAGCCAGAAAACTGCGTTGCTTATCAAAAAGGACCGAACTTCATTTCTGCCATAATTAAAAATTAGACTTTTCCAGTCCTGGTGATAACCTTTGCGGGGATCTGGGTGTTCGTATAGATGTGAACCATCAAATCTTCCTAGACCATGTTTGTCTTCAGGGAAATGGGATGGTACCCAATCCAGAATGACTCCAATTCCAGCTTTGTGAAAGGCATCCAGCAGTTGCATGAATTCCTGGGGATCGCCAAACCTGGAGGTAGGGGCAAAGTATCCGGTTAATTGATAACCCCAGCTCGGGTCATAAGGGAATTCCATTATTGGCATGAATTCTACATGCGTAAACTCCATTTCCTTTACATAACTTACCAATTCATCTGCCATTTCAAGGTAAGTAAGAGAACGGTTTTCAAGGGTGTTCTTTCTCCAGGAGCCAAGATGAACTTCATAAACAGAATAAGGCTTATCCAGTGCATTTACCTCTTCACGACGAGACATGAACTTCTTGTCATTCCATTTGTAATCCAGATCCCAGACAATAGAAGCCGTATTTGGTGGATGTTCACATCTTAAAGCGTAAGGATCAGCCTTTTCAAGAATTTCTCCGTTGTTATTTGATATTATTCTGAATTTATATTTATCTCCTTTCTTAGCACCCGGAATAAAACCTTCCCAGATGCCACTTTCATCCCAGCGTACATTTAAAGGATGGTCATCAATATTCCAGTAATTAAAATCTCCAATTACAGAAACCGACTTTGCTGAGGGAGCCCAGACAGAAAAGTAAACTCCTTCCTGTCCTTCATGTGTTATTAAATGAGCGCCGAACTTTTCGTACAGTCTGTAATGTTTACCCGATCTAAAAAGTGAAATGTCAAATTCTGTAAATAATGAGTAAACCTGTACTTCCTGTTTCATACGTCGTTTTTAATTGTATTTACGGTTAAATTTAATTTCTGAAAATTCTCTGTTGAATTAGACCCAGATTTGATTCCTGAAATTACCGATCAGGAAATAAAAATAACAAACTGATATTTAAAAATACCGGCAATCCTAAAGTTGTTTCAGTTTTAGAGCTTTAATTGAGGAGTTTATAGTGAAATCTTGTATTCGTTTATAATTTGCTGAGGATTAAGTTCTAAACGGTTAAATTATTGCAGATTTCCGAATAATATCGCTGCATAGAATCAGGTATTCTGGAGGCTATCTAATTTATTAGGTGCCACCGGAGTGGGCACGGCATTTTCAACTGGCTTTGTGGACTTCAAATAACGAAAAATCGACTCTAGATCTTTATCGGTCAGCTCGCGATAATTTTGCCATGGCATTGGAGGTAGGATCATCCTGCCGCCGGAATCTCCTTTGAGTTTCCCTTCTCTTATGGCAGTTTTAAACCTTTTCATGCTCCAGTTACCGAGTCCCGTGTCACTCGAGGTAAGATTTGAAGCATAACTAATTCCCCATGGACCTATGGCAACGGTAAGATCGCCGCTCATTTGTATCCATCCATTTTTTATCGCTTCTGAAGAAAACGGAGGAAGACTATCTCCTGACTGGTAACCTGAGAGTGCCAGCTCTGGTATAATCTCTGGACCTCTTTCTGTCATTCGTTTTGGAGAATGGCAATCATGGCAACCTATGGTGTTTACGAGGTATTCCCCGTGCGAAATACTGTCCTGAAGACTAAGTTCTTCAACTGGAACTTCAGCGTATTCCTTACTATCCTGGCAGGATATAAGTACAATATTTAAAGCTAAGAAGCCAGTAATTATAAACTTGAATAAGGTCGGTGAGATTTTTTTAGGAATTTTCATAAGATTACAATTAGTTGATTGTCAGTACTTAAAAATAATAAATTTCCCATTACTATCTGATTTTCTGATGATTGCACTACTGAATTTATACTTCTATTCTGAAATATGGAGCGCTAATATTATCTTTGCAAAATGACAACAAACAACCTCGAACAGGGATTTTTTGGAATTGGAATTCAAAATGGTAAAACGCCTGAAAATCTTGGAGTTTTATGGCGTTCAGCTCAAAATATGGGAGCGAGTTTTATTTTCACCATAGGAAACAGGTATGCGAAACAGGCTTGTGATACTCATAAAGCGGTAGGTGCAATGCCTTATTTTCATTATGAAACTTTCGAGGAATTCTATAAGCATTTACCAAAGGGTGCAATGCTTGTAGGCGTGGAACTTGCTGAAAGCGCAGTTCATCTGGAAACTTTCAAACATCCAAGACGCTGCGTCTATCTGCTTGGGGCTGAGGATCATGGTCTCTCCAATGAAGCGATCGAAAAATCACATCATCTGGTAAAGTTTAGTTCTACTTTAAGTTTGAATGTTTCGGTAGCCGGAAGTATTGTAATGTATGACCGCGGAATGAAATCTGAATTTTCTACCTAAGCTTCATTTTCTGATGCTCGTTCTTTACTGAATAAATTCTTCTCCTTGATCATTTTAGCGGTAAGGCCTGGAACCATTTCTTCCCATTGCGGATTACCTTCCCGTATCATTTCATAGACTTTTCTAGGATGAATTTCTAGAGAATCTCTATCATACTCGGTAATATCGATTACCTTGTTATTGTCTATAAAGAAATTATAGAGCTCTCGCATTCTTGGATGCACTTTTAAATTCGAGCTATCGATGATTTCCCCAGTTTTTTCATCAAGCATCGGGTAGAGGTATACCTTCAGACTTTTAAAGAAAAGTTTACCAAAGGCTTCCAGGATTCCACCGCTTAGGTGTCGGTAATATTTTTCATTGAAAATGTCCACGAGATTATCTGCACCCATGGCCAGACCCAGTTCTTTCTTGGTATGCTGCGCAAAATATTCCACAACTTTATAATATTCCTGAAAATTGGAGATCATTACTGTCTGTCCCGAAGCACATAGAAGATCTGCACGATCCAGAAAATCTTTTTCGTTTATTTCACCTTCAGCTTTAAGATTGTTCAGGGTCATCTCAAAAATGGTGACCGTATTTTCAGGATCGACCTCTTCCTGTTCCAGAAACAGCTTCCGCGAGGTCATGTACATATTTAGATTCAGATTGGTTACTGGACGAAAACTACCTCTAAGTGTAAGAATGTTCTTTTTATATAGTGCATTTGCAGGTAGAATATTGTTTCCGTCCTTGGAGAACATCACCGCATCTGTAATACCATCCTTGACAAGTTCCAGGCTCATCAGTCGGTTATCAACATCTTTAAAAACCGGACCGCGAAAGTTGATAGAATCAATTTCGATCTTATCTGTACTTAAATGATCATATAGTTTTTTGATAAGCACCTTAGGATCATTACTCTGGTAAAATGCAGCATAAATAAGGTTTACACCCATGATTCCCAGGCTAATTTGCTGTTGGGAAGCATTATTTTCATGAAACTGAACATGAAGTATAATCTCGCTATATTCCTGCTTTGGTTCTCGCTGAAATTTTATTCCCAGCCACCCGTGACCTTTGTATTTCTTTGCCCAGTCTATAGTAGCTACCGTATTAGCATAGCTGAAAAATAATTTATCTGGATATTTTTTTCTGGAAAGCCGCTTTTCGATCAAAGTTGCTTCATAATCGATCATGCCTTTTAATCGTGCCTCGGTAACATATCGGTTTTGAGGATCGAGTCCGTAGATCGCGTCACTAAAATCCTTATCGTAGGCACTAAGCGTTTTTGCAATTGTACCTTTAGGGTTTCTTGCTCTAAAAAAATGACGAACAGTTTCCTGTCCCGCTCCAATTTCAGCGAAAGTTCCATAGATGTTTTCGTTGAGATTCAGGCGTGTGCACTTATTCTCTACGGAAAGTATATTTTGGAATTCATCCTCGCTTAATTCGGCCATTTGCAGATTGTTTTGGTTGGTAGCTGAAAGTTAGGAATATTAAAACAACCGACTGCCCGTTTTAAGTAATGTTTAAAAGAATTTAACTCGATAAAGCTTCAGTAGAACGCCTAATTTTTACAGTTGAAAATTGCATTGAAATTTAAGTAACTTGAACTTCAAATAATTTTTCCATGAAGAAACTTCTAATTATCCTGATTGCATTTCTGGGTTACAACTGCAGTGCTCAGACTAATAACTTCAGTTTTAACAAGGATCATGACGCATTGCTTGTAAAAGATCTCTCTCGCTCGGCAAAATTTTATTCCGAAGTATTAGGACTGGAAGAAATAGATAATGGAGGATTGGCTGCCAGTATCAGGTGGTTTCAGCTTAAAGATTCCGTACAGATTCATTTGATCGAGAGCGAGGAAACTCCTGCTACCCACAAAGGTGTACACATGAACTTAAATACTTCGGAATTGGATAAGTTCATGAAGTTTCTACACGAGCAGAATATTCCGTTTGAAAACTGGCCGGGCATAAGTAATACAACAAATACCCGCCCGGATGGAGTTAAGCAGATCTACCTGCAGGATCCAGACGGTTACTGGATCGAGATCAACGACAATCAGCTTTAAGATTCATCTGCCGCCACTTTGTAATCAGGATCTTCCAGAATATTAACTTCTATGATTGCATCTGCATTTTTTAGTAATCTAATGCAGTCATCGCTTAAATGTCTAAGATGAACTTTTTTGCCCACCTTGCTATATTTCTGAGTCACGGCATTCAAGGCTTCAATCGCCGACATATCAGAAACGCGACTGTCTTTAAAGTCGATAATGATCTCTTCTGGATCGTTCAGAGCATCAAATTTTTCAGCAAAATTAGTGGTAGAAGCAAAGAATAAAGGTCCGTAGATCTCGTAATGCTTTACCCTATTTTCATCTATAAATTTTCTAGCTCTAATTCTTTTCGCACTTTCCCAGGCAAAGAATAGTGCAGAAAGGATCACGCCTACCAGAACTGCCAGGGCAAGGTTATGCAGGAATACGGTAATTAACGCCACGATAACTACTAGGAAAATATCCTTTTTAGGTACCTTATTAAAGATCTTCAAACTAACCCATTCAAAAGTTCCTATAGCCACCATGATCATTACACCAACCAGTGCTGCCATTGGTAGTTTTTCGATAATAGGAGCACCAAATAAAATGATCGCAAGAATTGTAAAAGCTGCAATAATACCAGATAAACGGGCTCTTGATCCAGCAGAAAGGTTTACAAGAGTTTGAGCGATCATTGGGCAACCACCCATTCCGAAGAAAAATCCGTTTAGAATATTAGAACCACCCTGGGCGATACATTCTCTGTTACCATTTCCTTTAGTTTCAGTGATCTCATCTACCAGGTTTAGGGTTAACAAACCTTCAGTTAAACCAACTGCTGCCATGATCATGGAATAAGGAGCAATCAATTCTATGGTTTCCCAGGTTAGAGGAATTTGAGGAATATGGAATGGAGGAAAACCACCACTTACAGAGGCGATGTCTTTTACTGTTTTAGTGTCTATTCCGAAGAAATATACCAGCAGAAACACTACAATAATGGCGACTAAAGAAGAAGGAACAGCTTTAGTGACTTTAGGCAAAAGCACAACGATGGCAATTGTTAAAGCGACCAGGCCACCCATTATATAAAGTGCAGTTCCAGAAAGCCATTCTATATCACCGTTCACCACGGTTTTAAACTGATCCAGCTGAGACATGAAGATCACGATAGCCAGACCATTCACAAACCCGAACATTACGGGATGAGGTACCAGTCTTATAAATTTACCAAGCTTGAATACACCAATAATTATCTGAAATACTCCTGCTAATGCTACTGCTGCAAGAACATATTCTAGTCCGTCTGACTTCATTAAGGCGATTAAAACAATGACTGTTGCACCGGCACCTCCAGAGATCATTCCCGGTCTGCCACCAAATATTGCGGTAACTAAGCCAGCAATGAAAGAAGCGTAAAGACCCATTAGCGGAGGAAAACCAGCCAGAATAGCGAAGGAAAGTGACTCGGGAATCATGGTCATAGCAACCGTTAATCCAGCAAGCACTTCAGTTTTGTAATTAACCTGTTGTTTGAAGTCGAATAAGTTCAGAACTTTTTTCATAATGAGGCTTTTTCAGCTTAATTTTAAGAAGCGGCAAAAATAGTCATTAAAAACAGAAGCGCAACTCAATCAGATTTTTGATTGAAATTTTTACTAAATTTTGATTATCAAATGATTATATTCATAATATCATACTAGAAAGGTGAGCTAAATAGCAAATTTCAGTGGGCTGAACGCCGAATGTTAGAAAATGAACAAACATTAGGTAACAGTTTACAAATGAAATACCTTTGCAAAAATTTTCATTATGGCACATAAGGCCGGTTTCGTAAATATCATAGGTAACCCCAATGTTGGGAAATCCACTTTAATGAATGCTTTCGTAGGTGAAAGGCTTTCAATAATTACTTCAAAAGCACAAACAACCCGTCATAGGATTCTGGGTATTGTGAATGGAGAAGATTTCCAGATGATCTTGAGTGATACACCCGGGATCATTAAACCAGCTTACGAGCTACAGGCTTCCATGATGGATTTTGTGAAATCTGCCTTTGAAGATGCAGATGTTCTGATCTATATTGTTGAAATTGGAGAAGAAGGATTAAAGGATGAAGCATTCTTTAAAAAGATCGAAAACTCTGAAGTACCGGTTTTATTATTACTGAATAAGATCGATAAATCAAACCAGGATCAACTTGAAGAACAGGTTAAGTACTGGAGTGAAAAAGTACCAACAGCCGAAATTCACCCAATTTCAGCATTGGAAGGTTTCAATGTTGCAGAGGTATTTAACAGGATCATCGAGTTATTACCAGAATCTCCGGCTTTTTACCCTAAAGATACGCTTACCGATAAGCCTGAACGATTTTTCGTGAACGAGATCATTCGTGAAAAGATTCTTATGCATTACAAAAAGGAAATTCCTTATAGTGTAGAGATCGAAACTGGAGAATTCTTTGAAGAGGAGAAGATCATCAGGATGCGTAGCGTGATTATGGTAGAACGAGATACCCAGAAGGGGATCATTATTGGTCATAAAGGTGCTGCATTAAAAAGAGTAGGAGTAGAGGCTAGAAAGGATCTGGAGAAATTCTTCGGAAAACAGGTTCATTTAGAACTTTATGTAAAAGTGAATAAGAACTGGAGAAGTGATGCCAGGCAGCTGAAGAGATTTGGCTATACAGATAAGAAGTAACTACATTTCAAGAATACGGGAAGTTGAGCTAATTAGCTTAAAATCATTAATTTTGCTTCCTGAAATCAATATCATATTATGGGCAATATTGTCGCCATTGTAGGGAGACCAAACGTTGGTAAATCTACTTTTTTTAACAGGCTTATACAGCGTAGAGAAGCCATCATCGATTCTGTTAGTGGTGTGACCAGGGACAGACATTATGGAAAATCTGACTGGAACGGTCATAAATTCTCCCTTATCGATACCGGTGGGTATGTGAAAGGTAGCGACGATGTTTTTGAAGCTGAAATCGATAAGCAAGTAGAACTTGCGATCGAAGAAGCAGATGCGATCATTTTTATTGTAGATGTGGAAACAGGAGTGACATCTATGGATGAAGAAGTAGCCAACCTACTTCGTAGAGTGGACAAGCCCGTTTTACTTGCAGTGAATAAAGTGGATAATAACAAACGTCTTGCAAACGCGGTAGAATTTTACTCGCTTGGTCTGGGTGATTATTTTCCAATTGCCAGTACAAATGGTAGTGGAACCGGAGATCTTCTGGATGCACTTGTAGAAGCTCTGCCAGTAATTGAGGAAGAGGAAGATACAGAATTACCAAGATTTGCGGTCGTTGGCCGTCCAAATGCAGGGAAATCATCATTTATTAATTCCCTTATTGGGGAAGATCGATATATCGTAACCGATATTGCCGGGACTACCCGTGACTCTATCGATACAAGGTATAACAGGTTTGGTTTTGAATTTAACCTTGTTGATACTGCCGGAATTCGTAGAAAATCAAAGGTTAAGGAAAACCTGGAATTTTATTCAGTAATGCGTTCTGTACGTGCGATCGAGAACTGTGATGTTTGTCTTTTAGTACTCGATGCAACCCGTGGATTTGATGGTCAGGTTCAGAATATCTTCTGGCTAGCTCAGAGAAACTCTAAGGGAATCGTAATTCTGGTAAATAAGTGGGATCTTCTGGATAAGGAGACCAATACGCTTAAGGATTATGAAGCCATGATTCGTCGTGAGATCGAACCATTTACAGATGTGCCGATTGTATTTATTTCTGTTCTAACTAAACAACGAGTTTTCAAAGCAATTGAAACTGCTGTAAAAGTCTTTGAAAACAGAAGTAAAAAGATCAAGACCCGTTTGCTTAACGATATCATGCTGGCGATCATTGAAAAGAATCCGCCACCGGCTTATAAAGGGAAATACGTAAAGATCAAGTTCTGTACACAATTACCAACACCACATCCACAGTTTGCATTTTTCTGTAACCTGCCACAGTATGTACGTGATCCATATAAACGTTTCTTAGAGAATAAGTTGCGTCAGGAATTCGATTTTCAAGGGGTGCCTATCAGCATATTTTTTAGAAAAAAGTAAAAGAAACCTTAAACTTTTAACGTTGTAGGTAGTCTAAATCTCAAACCAATGTTCAGTAATGAGCATTGGTTCAATTTTTATACTATTTATATGCGAAATTATTTCAGCTTAATGCTACTTTTAGTGAGTGCGCTAAGCTTTGCTCAGGAATTCGAAGTATCCGGAAAGATCGTTGATACAGAATCCAATCCTCTTGAATCTGCCACTGTTTATGTTGAAAAGATTGCTGATAGCAGTCTGGTCACCTACACGATTTCTGAAAAGGACGGGAGTTTCCTTCTTAAGGGAAATACCGAAAATAAAGCTGTAAATCTTTACGTAAGCTACGCTGGTTTTAAACCTTACCGTAAGCAAATAGAAATTACCAAAAAGCAGGATGTAGGTGCTATTTCTCTGGAAATTCTGGATAACGCGCTGGATGAGGTTACACTAACCGCTACAAGAGCACCTATATCTGTTAAACAGGATACGCTGGAGTTCAATGCGAATTCTTTCAATACCAGACAGGATGCTAATCTGGAAGAGCTCATGAAAAAGCTGCCGGGAGTAGAAGTGGATAGTGATGGTAATATTACCGTGAACGGAAAGCCTGTTTCGAGAATCCTGGTAAACGGTAAGGAATTCTTCGGAAATGATCCCAAGATCGCTACGAAAAACCTTCCGAAGGAAATCATAGATAAGATCCAGGTAGTAGACACCAAGACAAGAAGCGAAGAATTTACCGGAAAGGCGGGAGATTCAGAAAACAAAACCATCAATATTGAACTGAAGGAAGACAAGAACAAAGGCTGGTTTTCACGGGCAACTGCCGGTGGTGGTACAGATGACCGATATGAGCTTAGTGGTATCGCCAATTATTTTAAGGATGACCTCAGGGTAAGTGTACTTGCAAGTTCCAATAATATCAATAGTTCCGGATTTAGTTTTGATGAGGTTTTCGACATGATGGGTGGAAATGCCCGAAGTGTCAGGATCAACGGGAACGGAAGTTTCAGTATCAATGGAACCGGTTTTGGATCTAATAATGGGATTACGAAATCCGAAACTGGCGGATTCAACTTTGTAAATGAATGGGCCAATGGGATGGAGCTCACTGCCGATTACTTCTATGGAGGATCAGATACAGAGACCAGAACCAGGGTCGAACGAGAGAATATTCTTCCAGATTCCAGATATTTCACTAATTCCACTAGCTCCAGTAATTTACTGAATGATAGTCACAGAGCGACACTTCGATACGAAGTAGAATTTGATACTCTTACCAGGCTCTCTATTGCACCAAAATTTAATGCCAACATTGGGACGTCCTTTCGAGATAGATTTGAAGAAAATCTTGATGAAAACATGCAACTTCAGAATACCACACTTATTGATGAAACTGAAGATCTTACGAGTCTGGATTTTAGTAACGACATCAATTTTATTAAACGTTTTGGAAGCAGGGGTTCTTATCTTCAACTGGATCTGGACCATGCCCACAGCAAACAGGAGAATGAGAACATTTACTTTTCTGAAAGTACGTTCATAAATAATCCTGAAAATGATATCGTTCAGGATCAATTTATAGATCAGGATGAAAATTCCAATTCTTTTAGCGTTGGAGCTTCGAAAAGAAGTGTATTGGCAGATAAATTCTTTCTGGACATAAATTATGAGTTCGATACTCAAAAAAGTAGCAATACCAGAAGTGTTTTTGATGCTGTTGATGGTGAGTATACCAATTTCAATGAGCTGTTGAGTAATGATTTTGAATTCCGTAGTTTCAAACATACTCCAAACGTCGGTCTTAATTATGAAGGTGAGAAATGGCGCATTAGTTCTGAGGTTGGATTACTTAGTACAACTTTAAAAACTGAGAACTTTATGGAAGATATTCGCTTTGACAATACTTTTAATAATGTATATGTGGATGCCGATCTTCGTTATTCTCCGGAAAGATCCAAAAGTATAAGTATTGGTTACAGCACGAATGCCGATGTACCTTCGGTGAGACAATTGCAACCTGTGGTGGATAGAACAAATCCTACAAATATCATCATTGGTAACCCTGAGCTGGAACCAACTTTTAATCAGCGCGTGAACTTAAATTATAGAAACTTCGATTTTGCTTCACGAAGCGGAATCTTTGCATATGCCTATTTCAATTTCACAGATAACCAGGTGGCGGCAACCAGCAGCGTGGATAATTTTGTTAGAACTACAACTTATACCAATGTAGATGGAGTTATTAACGGAAATCTTGGAGCTTCTTACAGTAAAAGCTATAAGAAGGACGCTACAGAGTTTAGATATCGGATTGGAGCAAATGGAGGTTACAACAGGAATGTAGGCTTTATTAATGCTGTACAGTATGAATCTGATCAATTTACAGTAACTCCTACTTTGAGACTTACTTACGCGATCGATGAAGTTTTGGAGATCGAGCCAGGCTATTCGGCGACATTTAACGATATTCAGTACGATATCAATAGTGGAAGAGATCAAAATTATGTAAATCATAGTTTATCTCTTGAAACTACCACGTACTGGCCAAAGAACGTGGTTTTTGGAAATGATATTTCGTATAATAAATTCGGAAATGTTGCACCGGGATTCGACAGTACGAGTCTATTGTGGAATATGAGTCTTGGATACCAGTTCTTGAAAGACAATGCGACTGTCAAAGTAAAAGTGTATGATTTACTGGATCAAAATGTGGATACAAGAAGACTGGTAGGGGACGATTATATTCAGGATGTGAACAACCTCGTGCTGCAACGATATGCAATGCTAAGCTTTACTTATAAGCTAAGTAGTTTTGGAGGGGGTAAGGCGCCATCAAGAAGAGGAAGTAGAATGATACGTATGTAATTATTGAATGTGGTAGGTATTTCGGTACAGATTTTCGGGAATTTAACCAGATAAGTCCGTTCAACGATTATTCAATGACATAGCCGAAAAAATTATGATTTAACTACTTAAGTGTTTATATTATAGTGAGTTAAGTATAAATCATAAAACAACAGGCGTATGGAAATCTTTACTGAATTTGTGGACAACTACAAGATGAGTATTCATGGCCTGAACATTATCGCAAAGATACTGGTCACGCTTACCCTGCTATTTATTTTTGCCGCCATTGTTGGTGCAGTAATAAACGTAGTACTTCACACTGTTTGATAACACTGTATTCTGAGGAATCAGGTTATTATGCGAAAAGCCGGAATGCTAATTCCGGCTTTTTGTATTTTATATATTTCAGTTACATGCATAAAAAAACCCGATTCATCTGAATCGGGTTTTTAAAGGTGGTGCCTCCAGGAATCGAACCAGGGACACAAGGATTTTCAGTCCTTTGCTCTACCAACTGAGCTAAGGCACCAGTTGCTTTGTTAAGCGGTGGCAAATATAATTTCATTTTTAGGAACTGGCAAAGGAAATTTTAAAAAAATGCTTTTGTATTTTTGAAGTTGAACAAAATCAAGCATGAATTTAGTACTCGATGCCGGGAATACTTCAGTAAAAGCCGCTGTTTATCAAAACGATACACTTCAGAAGAAACTTGTGTTTAAAAAAGAATTTTTTTTACAGGAACTAGAAAAAATTTTCGAAGACTATCCGCATATCACTCATTCGATACTTTCCGAAGTGACAATAATTGACGAACAGGTCATTTTTGAACTGGAAAAAGCTACAGAATTTGTTCAATTAAGACATGATACACACGTACCTTTTCAGAATGAGTATCATACTCCACATACACTGGGGCTGGATAGAATTGCATTGGTGGCCGCGGCTGTAGATCAATTTCCGAAGAAAAATGTGCTAATCATTGATGCTGGCACTTGTATCACTTTTGATCTAAAAACGGCTAAGGAGAAGTACTTCGGCGGAGCAATTTCTCCAGGATTACAGATGAGATTTAAAAGTCTGCACAAGTTTACAGCAAATTTACCGTTAGTATCTGCGAAGCCGGATGTTGATCTTATTGGCAAAACGACCGAGAGCAGCATACAATCCGGAATTATTAACGGACTCAAAATGGAATTAAAAGGGGTTGTAGAAACCTATGCTTCTGAATTTGAAGATTTAACAGTAATATTTACAGGAGGGGACAGTCAACTTTTGTCTATACCAACTAAAAATAGCATATTTGCCAACTCAAATTTTTTGTTAGAAGGACTTAATTTCATTCTAGAATTTAACAAGACTCAATGATTAAACGATTTATAGTAATCGTAGCTTTATTTACAGGATTTATCGCTGAAGCTCAGGAAAATGTTTCTTCGCCTTATTCATATTACGGTATTGGTTTGACCAATTTCCAGGGAACTGTGGAAAACAGGTCTATGGGAGGTTTAAGCGTATTTATGGATAGTATCCACGTGAATTTGCAGAACCCTGCAAGTTATGGTCGATTAAAGCTTACAGATTTCACTATTGGTGCAAGTCACGATAGAGTAAAACTCGAAACTGATGGAGCCTCAGATAATTCAAAGATCTCATCTCTGGATTATTTAGCACTGGCATTTCCAATTAGCGATAAGATCGGGATTGGTCTTGGAGTGATGCCGTATACTTCTGTAGGATACAGAATTCTGGATGTAGAAGATGATGCTTCAAGTTTACTTACAGGTAGAGGAGGTATGAACAGAGTGTTCTTATCTGCGGGTTATGCCGTAAATGAGCACTTAAGTCTGGGTGTTGATGCTGACTATAACTTCGGAAATTTCCAGAATACGCAAAGTATCAATACTGAAGGATTACAATACGGAACCAGCGATGTGAACAGATCAGACATCAAAGGTTTTACTTTTAACTTTGGAGCCAATTACCAGCGCCCAATTTCAGAAAAGTTGAATCTTCATGTTTCCACTACATACGCACCAGAAATGGATCTTGATTCTGAAAATTTCAGAACAATTTCTACTATAGATTTTGCGAGTGGTACAGGAAGAACCATAGATCAGCGAGAACTTGACCTTAGTGAAACTCAATTCACATTTCCTTCAAAATACAGCCTTGGAGCCGGAATTGGTCAAACGAATAAATGGTTTGTTGGAGCTGAGTATTCCAATGTAGGTTCAAGTTCTTACCAGGATAGCTTTAGCTTCAGAAATGATGGAGGAGAGTATGAGGATGCGTCTCAATTTAGTCTGGGAGGATTCTATATTCCAGATTATAATTCTTTTACAAGTTACCTGGAGAGAGTGGTTTACCGTGCTGGATTCAGGTATGACGAGACCGGTCTTATAGTCAATGGTGAATCTATCAATGAGTTTGGCATGTCTTTTGGATTAGGATTACCGATTGGACAATTGTTCTCCAATGCAAACTTCGGAATCGAGCTTGGACAAAGAGGTACAAGAGATGCCGGACTAGTTCAGGAGAAGTTTTTAAGACTGTCTGTAGGACTCTCTTTAAACGACAAATGGTTCACGAAAAGAAAATTTGATTAACCACAATAAACTACAACGATGAAAAAGAATTTCTTAGCACTTTTGACAGTTGCCATGGTAGGAACTGGAGCTGTTAGTGCACAGGATTGTACAACTACCGCAGCTTTAGCTTATGATGCTGCTAAAGCAAAAAATTACGAAGCAGCTTATCCAAAACTTATGGAAGTGATGGAAGACTGTCCAAAATATAGTCTTGCAACTTACCAGTATTTGGAAAGAGCAATCGAATCCAAGATTGATAAAGCTGAAGAAGGTGATAAAGGCGAATTAGTAAAGGAATTAATCAAAGTATGGGAAACCAGACTTGAATTATATCCTGAAAAAACGAAAGCTGGAAAAGTATATTCAGATATCGCTCAGTTAAAATATGATAACAAACTAGGGGATAAAGAAGAACTTTACGTGGCTTACGACAAAGCCTGGGAAGAAGATGTAGAGAATTTCACCAGCCCTAAAGCATTATATGCATATTTTGACCTTGTAGTTGATATGCAGGATGCAGGAGATAGAAACCTTCAAGATGTTTTCGATCAGTATGATAAAGTATACGCTAAGATTGAGAAGGAAGAGAACGATGCTGCAGAGGCGCTGGCTCCACTTTTGAAAAAGCAGGAAGATGGTGAAGAGCTTACTGCCAAGGAAGAAAAGAAGATCAAGAATGCAGAGATCAACCTGAAAAACTACAGTATGGTTAGAAATGCATTGAACGGAAAATTAGGTGCAAGAGCAGATTGTAGTAACCTTATTCCACTATACAAGAAAGATTTCGAAGAAAAGCAGGGTGATGTGAAGTGGTTGCAGAATGCGAATGCTAGACTTTCTGCTAAGGATTGTACTGAAGATCCACTATTTATCCAGGTTTCTGAAGCTTTACACAAGTTAGAGCCTTCTGCGAAGTCTGCTTATTCTTTAGGTCAGTTAGCTGAAGCTAATGGAAATGCTTCAAAAGCTTTAGAGTATTACAACCAGGCGGCAGAGCTTGAAACTAATAAGTCTGATCAAGCGAAGATCTACTATAGAATCGCTGGTAACTATAAAGATAAAGGTCAGTATGGGCAGGCTAGAAACTTTTATAATAAAGCGATAGCAGCTAAGCCATCCCTTGGTAGCGCTTACTTACAGATCGCAAACATGTATGCTAAAAGTGCAAACAGCTGTGGTACAGATACATTCACTAAAAGAGCAGTATATTGGTTAGCAGCAGACTATGCTTCGAGAGCAGCGAGAGTTGATCCATCGATCGCATCTAACGCAAATCAGGCAGCAGCTTCTTATAAAGGTCTTGCTCCACAGAAGTCTGATATCTTCCAGTCTAAATACAAGCCTGGACAATCAATCACTTTTGGATGTTGGATTGGTACATCGGTAAAAGTGCCGAATCTATAAGATGAAGCTAACATATAGCAATATAATTTCAGGCATTGTCACGCTCTTAGGCGTGACAATGCTTTTTTCATGCGAAGGTAATCTTCGTGAGGTACGTGCGTTTAGCATGGAAGAAGATGCACCGCAGGCTACAGCCGAGGGTATCAATTTGAAGTTCACAGATTCCGGCAGACTGGTTGCGACCTTAAAAAGTCCGCGCATGCTGGATTTCACAAATAAAAGCTTTCCTTACCGTGAATTTCCCGATGGAGTGGAAGTAGAGTTCTTTGATGAGAAGGATGAAAAAAATACCGTGGTGGCAGATTACGGGATCGTTTATGAGGATACGAAACTAATCGATCTTCAGGGAAATGTGGTTATAATCACTGCCGATAGTACTAAGCTGGAAGCTAGTCAGCTATTCTGGGATCAGGACAGAAGCTGGGTTTTTACAGACAAACCAAACAAGATTAGATTCCCTGATGGTTCATATACTGAAGATCTCGGTTTTGATTCTAATCAGGATTTCAGTAATTTTCGTTCTAGAACCAATACGGGAATTCAAATTGTAGAAGAAGAAAAAGAAGATGAGTAAGTTTTTCAAATATTTTGAATATGCATATTTGCTGTTCGCTGCATTCTTTCTTTTTGAAGCAGTGCGCATCTGGAATGACCAGCGTCAAAGGGCTTATGTATTTCTGTTCTTTGTGGCCATTGCAATATTCATGTTCTTCTTCAAACGGCGATTTAGGCGTCGCTACGAAGAGCGTAATAAGTAGCCTGAATGGAGGTTGAAATACTAATCATAGTTTGCTCTTTAATTCTTTCTGCGTTTTTCTCAGGAATGGAAATCGCTTATGTTTCCTCCAATAAGATCTTTATAGAGATAGAAAAGCGTCAGAATGATTTTCTGGCGACCGTTTTAAAACGTCTTACCAAGAAACCTTCAAAATTCATAGCAACCATGCTTGTTGGAAACAATATAGCTTTGGTGGTTTATGGTTTTTTTATGGGTGACCTTTTGATGTACTGGCTTAGCGGTCTCGATCCGCAAAACAGTATCATAAATTATATTGTAGTAGATCTAAGTCTGCTTACTCAAACTGTTATTTCTACACTGGTAATTTTGCTGACTGCGGAATTTCTTCCGAAGGTATTTTTCCAGATCTACGCGAACAGCATGTTGAAATTATTCGCAGTTCCTGCCTATATTTTCTACCTGCTATTCAGTTTTGTGTCCTCTTTTGTCATCTGGATCTCAGATATTATTCTGAAGAGGTTTTTCAAAACCGATGGAGATGAAGTTCAATTAGCCTTCAGTAAAGTAGAATTAGGCAACTTCATTAGCGAGCAAATGGAAACCGTTGAAGAGCACGAAGATGTAGATAGTGAAATACAGATCTTTCAGAATGCCCTTTCATTTTCAGATATCAAAGCCAGGGAGGTGATGATCCCAAGAACCGAGATCATAGCCGTGGATCAAAACCAGGCGCCAAGTGATCTTGTGCAAACCTTTACTGAAACGGGACTTTCGAAATTATTGGTTTATAATGATACCATAGATGACATTATTGGTTATGTTCATTCCTTCGAATTATTTAAAAGACCTCGATCTATAAAATCCATATTACTTCCGGTGATATTTGTACCCGAAACCATGTGGATCAAGGATGTTCTGAATATTCTTATCAAAAAAAGAAAGAGTATTGCAGTGGTAATCGATGAGTATGGTGGAACAAGTGGTATGATGACCGTGGAAGATATTGTGGAAGAGCTTTTCGGGGAGATTGAAGATGAGCATGATTCAGCAGTTCTGATCGAAGAGAAGCTGGGTGACGATCATTACAAGTTTTCAGCAAGGCTGGAAGTGGATTACTTAAATGAGAATTACAGGACTGAAATTCCGGAGGGTGAAAACTACGAGACCCTGAGCGGATTTATAGTAAATCATACCGAAGAAATTCCGCAGCAGGGAGAGGTTATTAAGATCGAGGATTTCGAGATCAAAATCCTGGAAACTTCCAACACCAAAATCGAATTGGTTGAGCTGAAAATCAATCCGGAAGACTAAATATCGAAAGTTAAGAATTTGCTAATTTTAAATTTTATTATTAGCCTAAAAACCTTATTTTCGCCCCCTATATTTTGACAAATTTTATATTCAAATGGCAGTATTAAACAAAATCAGACAGCGGTCTGTTTTCTTGATTATTATCATTGCACTGGCTCTTTTCTCTTTTGTATTGGCCGATGTGATTAGAAACGGAGGCTTTAGTGGCCAGGATTCTCAAAATGTTATCGCTACCGTGAATGGGAACGATGTAGATAGAGAGGAATTCGCCCGTGAAGTTGAGGCTTTCGAAAGAAATATGGGTAATAATATTAGTACTACTCAGGCTGTAAACCGTATCTGGGACCAGAAATTACGCCAGGTGATTCTTGAAGAAGAAGTTGAAAAGCTTGGACTAAGAGCTGGAGAGGATCAGGTTACTGAACTTGTGCGTACTCAAATGGCTGGAAATCCAAACTTCTCTAATGAAGCTGGGATGTTTGACGAAAACAGATTGAGAGAGTATGTTGCTAATTTGAAAGAAACCTCTCCAGAAGCTTATGCTCAATGGCAGCAGTTTACTTCCAATCTTGCACAAACTGCCAAAATGAATGCTTACTACAATATGGTAAGTGCTGGTGTTGGGGCTACTCTACTGGAAGGTGAGCAGGCTTACAAGATGCAGAACGATAATATCAATATGAAATTCGTTCAGATTCCTTATTCTTCAATTCCAGATAGCGAAGTTGAAGTTTCTAAATCTGATATCAAGAATTATATCGAGAATCGTGCCTCAAGGTTCGAATCTGATGCTTCCAGAAGCATGCAATATGTGATCTTTGAAGAAGCTGCCTCTACAGATGATGAATCTGAAGCTAAAGAAGCACTATCTAAATTGAGAAGCCAAAGAGTTGAATATAATGCTGCGGTTGGTGCAAATGACACACTTCCTGGTTTTGACAGCACAGATAACTATGCAGATTTTATAGCCAACAATTCAGATCTTCCTTACCAGAACATTTTTAGATTTAGAAATGATCTGAAAGGCGAAAATGCTGAGCAGATCTTCAATCTTAATAAAGGTGAATCTTTTGGTCCTTATAAAGAAAACGGATTCTGGAAACTTAGTAAAGTTGTTGAGACTAAGAATATTCCAGATTCAGTAAAAGCAAGTCATATTCTTATTAGCTACACTGGATCTCAGTTGGGAGCTCCCGGGAATAGAACCAAAGCTGAAGCTGAAGCTTTAGCTGATAGTCTTGCTGGAGTTGTAAGATCAGATTCTGATAAATTTGCAGCTCTTGCTTCTGAATTTTCTGCGGATACTTCAAACAAAGAACAGGCTGGAGATCTTGGATATTTTGTTCCTGGAATGATGATCCCAGCATTTGAAAACTATGTATTTGATAATAAAACGGGAGATATAGGTGTTGTGGAGACACCTCTTGGGTTCCACGTAATCTCTATAGATGATCAAACTGAAGCTGCTAAAGCGGTAAAGGTAGCAACGATCGCAAGAGAGATCCAGGCTTCAGAAAAAACAATGAACGAACAGTTTAACGAAGTAACGAAGTTTGAGATCGCTGCTGCTGAAGGTGACTTTAGCAAAGTGGCAAAAGAAAGCAACTACGAAGTGCGTACGGTAAAAGATGTTAAAGCACTTGACGAAAATATTCCTGGTGCTGGTGCTCAAAGAAGAGTGATCCAATGGGTTTTTGAAGATGACGCTAAAGTTGGAGATGTAAGAAGATTTGACACTAATAATGGGTACGTAGTAGCACAACTAACAGCTAAGCAGGATAAGGGCTTGATGAGCGTAGAAGAAGCTTCAGCTGAAGTCACTCCAATTTTGATTAAGCAAAAGAAAGCGGAACTTATTAAGGAAAGACTTAAAGGAAACTCTCTACAGGAAATCGCCGGAAATCAAGGTGTAAGTGTTCAAACTGCAGATGCGGTAAATCTTAACAATCCTACTCTGGCAGGAGCAGGTGAAGAGCCGGAAGTAGTTGGAACTGTTTTTTCTCTTGAAAAAGGAGAGATGAGCGAACCGATTGCAGGAGAAAAAGGTGTTTATATAGCTGAACTTGTAAGTAAGTTTGAAGCTCCAAAGATGGAATCTTATAAAGCTTTCGCAAACCAGGAAAGTGCTTCCAGAAGAGCTCAGGCAACTACAAGAGTATTTGAAGCTTTGAAGAAAAAAGCAGATATTCAGGATAACAGAGCTAAGTTCTACTAAGACCTAGCGATTATACTTATAAAAAATCCTCATCGAACGATGAGGATTTTTTTATTTGATCATTTCAGAATAACTGAGAATATCATGATAGCCCTTATTTCTGAAGTAACTTTTGGAAGCTTCATTCCCGGTGGCAAGCATGAAATCCCCTCCCCAGCCGCCAAGACTTTTTATGAGTCCGTCATAATCTGGAAATAATTGATCCTGGATTCTCGGACTATTGATTGCTTTAGATATAAGGATCTCGTGAGCTTTTAGAAGCATTTTAAACTCCATTAAATGCTCACACTGCAATATTTGTTCGGTGATGCCAGAGATCTTCTCAATAAGCTGTGATCTGTTCGTCTGGCTTTGTTTACGATAATGTGCTATGGCCTCGCGACTGTTCTGCTTCCGATTTAGGTAAACGAAGAGCAGTTCCTCCTTAAATGGAGGATCAAAATCTACCGTGAAAACTGAAGCTGCTTCGTTTTTACGTTGAAAGCTGATGGGGTGGTCGTGCCTTGCTGCAGCAATATCGTAACCACTGCCACCAAAAGTTTCAGCTAGTAGTTTATAGGCATCGATTTCAAGCCAGTTCGCGATATTATTAATAAGCGTGGAGGAAGTTCCAAGTCCCCATTTTCTATTAAAATCCTGATATGTTTTAATGTCATATCCAGACTTAAACTTCTCTGGTTTTAAAGAATAACAGTATTTCAGGATTTGTTTTAAACGTTTCGCAATTTCTTGTTGTTCAGGGCTCTCCAGGGAGGAAGCTTCGGTTAAGAACTCACCTTTATTTATTTGAAAATTAGCTTTGAACCAGGTCTTGTTATTTTCATCAAGACTTTCCCAGGAAATGACTACAGACTCATTTGCCTCAATTTCCAACGACTGACCCTTCTTTGTGGGTAAGGCTAAAGATTTAGCGCCATCCAAAATGGCATATTCTCCGGTTAGTAATAATTTACCGTTGCTGTGATATTTCTGCATTAGCTTCTTATTCTTTCAAGTTGTTCGATCACTCCGCTATGTGTAATAGTGTTTTTGGTGAAGTAGGTGATCATTTGTTGTTTCTCGTCTTCGGTAGCCTGTTGCTGGTTGAGAATGTTCATCAAGTGCATTTTCATGTGTCCTTGCTGAATTCCCGTAGTAGTAAGTGATTTTACAGCAGCAAAATTTTGGGCTAACCCGGCAACGGCGGTGATTTTCATTAGCTCTTCCGCAGAAGGATCCTGTAGCATATTTAGTGCAAGTTTTACTAATGGATGCAGTGAGGTAAGGCCTCCAACTGTTCCCAATGCAAGCGGAATTTCCATCCAGAAATGGAAAATGCCCTCTTCGACCTTAGCGTGAGTCAGGCTTGTGTATTTTCCATTTCTGGAAGCATACGCATGAATTCCGGCTTCAACAGCACGAAAATCATTTCCGGTAGCCAGTACAACGGCGTCAATACCGTTCATAATCCCTTTGTTATGGGTAACTGCCCGATAAGGCTCGATTTCTGCAATTTTAATAGCTTGAATAAACTTTTCTGCGAAATCTTCTCCCTGTATTTCAGGATTGTCTGATAGTTGATCTACCGGACAGGAAACTTCTGCTCTAACAATACACTCTGGAACATAATTCGAAAGAATGCTCATAACAATTTCCAGCTGCTTTTCTTCTTCTGAAAAATAATCGGTCTCTCTGGCCTGTTTGCGCAGCACTTCTGCAAATTTCTCCAGGCAGGAATTAATGAAATTCGCACCCATAGAATCACGCGTATCGAATTTTACAAATAGCTGGTAGTAATTATCAAGGTCTGAAGTTTTATCTATTAATTCAAGATCCAGAATACCACCACCACGTTTTTCCATATTCCTGGTGATTGGAGCTACTGCGTCGATCATTTTTTGACGGTTTTCTTCAAAAAATTGATGCAGATGTTCCTTCCTGCCCTTGAACATAAAATGGACTTGACCAATTTTGGTCATATTGATAACTTCAGCTTTAAAGCCTCCGCGTTCTCCCCAGAATTTAGCAGCCTTGCTCGCTGCAGCAACTACCGAGCTTTCTTCAATAGCCATTGGAATAGCATAAAGACGATCATTGATCTCGAAATTGGGTGCGATCCCAAATGGAAGATAATAGTTGGAGATCGTATTCTCTATAAATTCGTCATGAAGCTTTTGAAGACTTTCATCTGTATTCCAGTAGTTCTGGAGAATGGCTACAGCTTCAGGAGTTTTTGAGAGATAGTTGTCAGCTAGCCATTCGATCTTTTGTTGCTTACTGAGTTTGGAAAATCCGTTAACGGGTTTGGTCATCTTAGTAGTTTTCAGGAGCACAAAGATACGAAGCTTGATTAACACCTGTACAAGACTGTTTTGATCATTCACTTTGAGTGATTTCTTTAACACTTACTTAGTAATTTACAAGAATCGATAGTCATTTTTTGGTTAAATTTTAGTAAACTTGGCCTGCATTAAATATTCTACAAATTTTATGAAATTCCCCTATACTTTTGTTGCCTTTCTACTCATGGCGACTTCAGTGCTATCTGCACAAAAAAAAGAAGTTAGTCTTGAAGAGATCTGGAGTGGTAGCTTCCGCCAGGAAAGACTTCAGTCCCTACAATCTTTGAATAATGGCGAGGAATATGTGGTGATGAATCGCGATCGCGAAACCGGTACGGTGAGCATCGATATCTACAGCTATAAAACTGGTAAAAAGACCCGTACACTTCTCAACAGTAAAGATCTTACCGAGATCAAAAGTTTTCAAAGTTTCAAATTCAGCGAAGACGAGAGCAAAATTTTACTTTCTACTGAAATTGAGCCTATTTACAGGCGTTCTTCCAGAGAAGTTGTTCATATCTACGATGTAGCTTCTAAGAAGCTTACAAAAGTTAGCGATGACAAAATTCAGGAGGCTTCTTTTTCTCCAGATAATTCCAAGCTTGCCTATGTTTTTGAAAACAACATTTATATTCTGGATCTTAAGTCTATGGAACGCACGCAGGTGACCATGGATGGGGAGATCAATAGTATCATTAACGGAATTACAGACTGGGTTTATGAAGAAGAATTTTCTTTTGTAAAAGCTTTTGCATGGAATCCAACCGGTGAAAAGATCGCTTACTTAAGGTTTGATGAATCGGCAGTTCCTGAATTCTCTATGGATCTCTTCGGAAAAGACCTTTACCCAACACAACAGGTTTTTAAATATCCAAAGGCAGGTGAGTCTAATTCAGAAGTTAGTCTGCATATGTACGATGTAGAAGCGAACTCTTCCGAAGAAATTAAACTGGGAGATTATGCCGACTTCTATATCCCAAGAATTAAATGGTCTTCAAAAGATATGCTGCTAAGCGTTCAGGTTTTGAACAGGCACCAGAATAATCTTGACCTTATTTTCGTGAATGCTGAAAATAATGAAGCCAGTGTTGTCTTGAATGAAACTGACAAGGCTTATGTTGATATTACCGATAATCTAACTTTTCTTGAAGACAATAGCTTTATCTGGACCAGCGAAAAAGATGGCTGGAATCATATTTACCACTATGCTGAAGATGGGAAGCTGATCAACCAGATTACTTCAGGGCAATGGGAAGTGACCAACTATTACGGCTATGATAAGAAAGCTAAACGCATCTATTTTCAAAGTACTGAAAATGGAAGTGTGAATCGTGATGTATATGCTATTAAGCCGAACGGTAAATCTAAAACCAGGCTTACAGAAAAGGATGGTACGAATTCTGCCGATTTCAGTGCAGATTACACCTATTTCATCAACACATTTACGAATGTAAATACTCCGCCGGTTTATACTTTGCACAAAGCAAAGGATGGTAAGCAGGTGCGTGAGATCCTGAATAATAACGAGCTTCTAAAAAATAATGAAGCTTACCAATTTTCTCCAAAAGAACTTTCCAGTATTGAAGTAAACGGCAACGAACTGAATATGTGGACTATTAAACCGGCGAACTTTGATGAAAATAAGGAGTACCCGGTATTGATGTTTCAGTATTCAGGACCCGGTTCACAGTCGGTTTCTAATTCATATTTTGGAAGTAATGATTACTGGTATCAATTATTGGCAAACAAAGGTTATATGATCGTTTGTATTGATGGTAGAGGAACCGGATTTAAAGGCGCCGACTTCAAAAAAGTGACTTACCAGGAACTTGGAAAATTTGAAGTAGAGGATCAAATCGCAGCAGCGAAACAATTAGCTGAAAAAAGTTATGTGGATGCAGATCGTATTGGAATCTGGGGTTGGTCTTATGGCGGCTTTATGTCTACCAATGCAATCCTGAAAGGAAACGATGTATTTTCTATGGCGATTGCTGTGGCTCCGGTTACAAGCTGGAGATTTTACGATACTGTTTATACTGAAAGATACATGCGTACTCCGCAGGAAAATGCATCTGGATATGATGAGAATTCCCCGCTAAGTCATGCAGAAAAGCTCGAAGGTGATTACCTGCTTATTCACGGTGGCGGAGATGACAATGTACATGTGCAAAACTCCATGCGCATGGTGGAAGAACTGGTGCAGGCAAATAAACAATTTGACTGGGCGATCTACCCGGATAGAAATCATGGAATTTACGGTGGAAACACCAGGCTTCATCTTTACCAGATGATGACAGACTTTATACTCGAAAAACTTTAATCTAATACTCTCATATTAATGGCAACTGAAGACGTACGCGCTAATCAAAAGGAATTATTTGGCCACCCGGTTGGTCTCTATATTTTATTTTTCACTGAAATGTGGGAGCGTTTTTCCTATTACGGAATGCGTGCTATTCTGGTACTGTATCTTGTAAGTGCTACTACAGGAGGAAATGCAGGTTTAGGCTGGACAGGTGGAGAAGCCATCGCGCTTTATGGCTGGTACACCATGCTGGTATATGTAGCATCCATTCCCGGTGGTATCATTGCAGATAAGCTATTAGGACAGAAGAAAACCGTGCTGGTGGGAGGTATTGTGCTGGTGGTAGGACATGGTATTCTTGCAGTGGAAGAAATGTGGGCTTTTTACTCAGGTCTTGCTTTGATCATCGCCGGAGTTGGAATGCTAAAACCGAATATTTCTACAATGGTTGGTGGACTTTATAAGGAAGGTGATATTAGAAGAGATAAAGGTTTTACCATATTTTATATCGGGATCAATCTTGGAGCTTTTCTTTCCAGTTTGATCGTAGGATATGTTGGAGAAGAAATAGGATGGCACTGGGGATTTGGTCTTGCGGGAATCGCAATGGCTTTAGGGCTTTTGGTTTATCTATGGGGACAGAAATATCTTGTGAATGTTGGTAACCTACTTTCTAAAGCAGAGCGTAGTGAAGGAGCTTCTCTTGGGAACATGTTCAGTAAATTGCTGAAATCACCATTACAACTGGGAATTACAGCTGTATTAATGGCAGGATCTGTATACTACCTGATCTTTGAATCCTTGCCTTACGGTTTACTTTATATCTTCCTTACCCTGGTTACAGCGTTAATGTTGATGGTCTACAAAGACCTTACTACCCAAATAATGAAAGATCGTTACGTAGTAATGATCTTATCATTTCTTTTAGTAGTTGTATTCTGGGGAGCTTTTGAGCAGGCTGGTGGATTGATGAATATTTACGCGCTGGATAAAACTGACAGATCGATCCCATTCGATTTACCTTTAATTGGTAGCGAAGTTCCGGCGACATGGTTCCAGTCATTAAATGCCATGTTCATTATCATATTTGGAGTGGTCATCGCAAACTTCTGGGCTAAGAGAAAACTTAAGAATAAAGAGGCATCATCTATTTTCAAAATGGCGACCGGTGTGATCATAATGGGTCTTGGATTCATCTTTATGGCTATGGCTGCGAAAAGCTATACTCCTTACGATGAAAAGGCTGCAATGTACTGGTTGGTTCTTGCTTATTTACTGCATACTATTGGGGAGCTTTGTTCTTCACCAGTTGCGCTTTCATTCATTACTAAACTTGCTCCGGTCAAATATGCTTCCCTTATGATGGGTGTTTATTTTGCAGCGACAGGTCTGGGGAATAAAGTTGCTGGTGTGATTGGAGAATTTTCACAGGGAGAGCCTATGGTGGTAAATCTTAATGCTACTGGTTCACAGATGACGCAGAATCTTCAGATCAATGATTCTGTAGTGGACCAACAACAGGATTTCCGACTTGCAGGAAATGTGTATGAAGAAAATGGGGAATTGAAACTTACCACGCTGGAAGGGAATGAGCCAATACTTGATTTCATTCAGTTTAAGGATAGTGAAAGAAGCAACGAAGTAATTGAAACCTTACAAGAAGAAAATGTAACTGCTGAAGATCCTTATCACGTATTAATAGATTTCAAACAAGGTGATGAGAAAAAAGGATGGAGTGGAAACTTCATAGTGGAAGAAATTCAAACCGATATGGAATACAAAACCTTCTGGGGTATTACCATATTTACGGCGATCTTCGGTTTACTTGTGATTCTATTATTGAAACCATTGAAAAGACTTACTCATGGAGTTGAGGATAATGAAGCTGAACTACCACAGCAGGAGAATTTTGAACTTGGTGATACGCAGTCTTAATATCATTTTAATATGGCAGCCAGCGGAGAAGTTAATGTAGAAAATGACTTTTTTAAAAGTAAAGTTCTAGGCCATCCTGCAGGACTTTTTGTCCTCTTCTTTACCGAAATGTGGGAACGCTTTTCGTTCTACGGAATGCGGGTACTTTTGGTGAATTTCCTAACGATGGCTATCGTAGGAGTCGATAATCCCGGTTGGGGATGGACAGCAGAGAATGCCGGAGCTCTCTTCGGAACTTATGCAGGACTGCTTTATTTAACTCCAATTCTGGGCGGACTCATCGCAGATAAATTTACTGGCTACCGTTGGGCAGTGATCATTGGTGCAGCAATAATGACCCTTGGTCATGCATCCATGGCGCTGGAAACTGAAACATCCCTTTACCTGGGACTTGGTTTACTGGTGATTGGAACTGGTTTCTTTAAACCGAATATCACCTCCATCATTTCTGAAATGTATGAGGGCAAACCTGACAAAAAAGATGGTGCATACACTATCTTTTATATGGGCGTAAATGCCGGAGCATTTTTTGGAATGATGCTTTGCGGATATCTTGCTGAAAAAATAGGATGGAGCTGGGGATTTGGCCTTGCCGGAATCTTTATGCTTCTAGGAACTTTACAATTCTGGCTTGCTAAACCTCTATTTGGAAAAATAGGTGGAGTGCCAGACAAGGAGTTAGAGGCAAAACACCTGCGAGAAGAAGAAAGCAAAGGAGTTAGTCATAAACCTAATCCATTTACATTACTCGATAAAATTCTTGTATTCGCATCTGCCACCATAGGATTGCTATATCTTATTAACGATCCAGTTTCGAGAATCGGTGATCTAAACTTACTGCCGGTCGTGATGCCTTTTGATCTTGGAGGTGAACCATTTTCAGGGCCAATTGGAATGGCAATGATCGGTCTCGTATTATTCCTGGTGCTGGTTATTTCAAGAATTTCTCGTTATGCGCCGATTGTTAGGGACAGATTGATCGCAGTGATCATCTTTGCCGTGTTTACCGTGTTTTTCTTCCTGGCATTTGAACAGGGAGCCTCATCACTTATCATCTTTGCAAGAGATAATGTAGACAGGGTACTTACCGGAAACTCAGCAATGATCTTTAATGTTATTAATGCACTGCTCACTGTAGTTCCGCTGGCAATCATTACCTGGGTACTTTATCTTTTATGGAAACAGACTTTTTCAAAAATACCCGGTTCTAATATCATCCTGGGAATATGCTTTGCGGGGATCTGGGCTCTGGTGATCTGGATGTTAGTGCGTGAATTTTCAGCTACAACGACCGAGATCACCGTATCATGGTTTAGTATTTTGAACTCCTTCTTTATAATAGTATTTGCCTCTTTCTTCTCGAAATGGTGGGAAAGTAAATACAATCCTTCTGCGGCTTACAAATATTGCTTCGGGCTTGTGCTTCTCGGACTCGGATTTGGGTTATTAGCTCTTGGGTCAAGCGGATTGGCAGAAGGAGCGAAAGTGAGCATGATCTGGCTTATTCTGGCTTACTTATTACATACACTGGGTGAATTATGTCTATCGCCGCTTGGACTATCTTATGTAAGTAAACTGGTGCCAGCAAGAATGATCGCCTTTATGTTTGGAATGTGGTACCTGGCAATAGCTATTGGAAACAAACTTGCCGGATCACTTGGAGGTATGATCGATTCTGTTACAGAACAATATGATCTTTCTACTTTCTTCTTAATATTTACAATAGTTCCTATCGCCGGTGGATTGCTAGTAGCGTTGCTAAATCCATTGCTGAAGAATTTAATGCACGGAATCAAATAATTACAGCTTTATCAAAGTGTTTCTATTAGCTTAGGAACGCTTTTTGCTTTTAGCTAAATTCAGTAATTTTAGCTTATGAAAAAACTAATATTCTTTCTAACGTTTTTATCGGCTGTTTCAGCGGTACAGGCTCAGGAGATTAACTGGATGAGCATGAACGAAGCTTTGGAAGCTCAGAAGAAAGAGCCAAGAAAGATCTTCGTAGATGCCTACACTACCTGGTGTGGCCCGTGTAAACTTTTGGATAAAAATACCTTTGGGAATAAAGATGTTGCTAACTATATCAATAAACACTATTATGCCGTAAAGTTTAATGCAGAAGGTAATGAGGTAGTAAAATACAACGATAAGGTATTCAAGAATCCAAATTACCAGGCAGATAAAAAAGGTAGAAATTCAGTACATGAATTTGCTCTGGCGATGGGAGTGAATGCTTACCCAACGATGGTGTTCTTCGATGAAAAAGGCAAGTTTCTTTCTCCTCTTAAAGGATATCTTACTCCTCAAAAACTGGAGATCTTTTTGAAGGTTTTTGCTTCCAATGACTACAAAAATGTAACTACAGAGGAAGACTGGAAAGCTTACCAGGAAAACTTCGAAAGTAAATTCTCTGGTTAGAAATTCATTACCTCATCATATAAGCTCCCTTTTCAGCAGTTGCATGGAAAGGGATTTTTTTATGCCTGGCAGTAGCTTTCCATTTCCTGATCATATATGGATAATTACTTCCATCGGCTATGATCTGTTTCGGTTGAGCATTCAATAACAACCTGTCGAAATTTACCTTTGGAGAATTCCGAAGTAAAAGAATTTCGGGATGAATTTCCATTTCTGGAAATGTAATGCTGTCACTTTGGATGTAAAGCAGACCTTGCGGAGTCATATAAAAATCCTCTAACTGGGTTTTCTCAAGCTTCTTTATTTTCCGTTCCCTGATATAATCAATTAGTTCGGGTGCTTCGGAAGTGCTTGTAGCCACTACTAAATTCTTGTTGTTCTTAAAAGTGATCAGACTTTCCTTGTAGCGATGCATGATCACTATTTCAGCTGAAGGATTCGAAAATTTATCTGCAATAAAACTAAGCTGAAGTATAATAATCCCTATGGCAAAGGCGATCAGGTTTCTGTAGTTTAATTTCTTCCAGATCATCATGATCCCAGCTAATAGTAAATAGAGGGCGATCGTTTGGAAAATGCTCAAATCAATATTGGAAAAAACGAATGGTTTGATAGAAGCAATTTCCGTTACTACCCAATTCATGACCGACAGCAGTTTGTTGAATAGCCACACCAAAAAATCTGGTAACCATCCAACATATGCTAGGATTAGTACAAGAATTCCGGAAATAAGTAGAACGCCCAGAAAAGGTAGAATAAATAGATTGGTGAGCAGGAATAGCCCGGGAAACTGATGAAAATAATAGATGCTAAGCGGCAGAACGCCTATTTGTGCAGCAATACTTACCGAACTTAGTTTCCAGAAATAATCAAAAACCTTATTATCGATGTTTACTAATTGATAAACTTTTGGCTGAATCAATAAAATACTGAATACCGCGAGATAACTCAGCTGAAAGCCTACTTGCAAAATATAATAGGGGTCTATAAGTAACATGAAAAAGAATGATAAGGCCAGGCTATTAAAAGCTCCAGTTTTCCTTTTTAGGTTAAGACCGACTGCAAGGAGGCTAAACATCGTTACTGCTCTTACAACCGATGGTTGCAACCCTGTTAGCACCGCGAAACCCCATAGTAATACGATGCAGAGCAATAGACTTAACCATTTACCAGCTTTACTTCTTTTAAGAGGTTTTAAAAGCCAGTTGAGCATCAATAGAAGGATACCAATATGAAGTCCGCTAATGGCTAGGATATGTACAGCTCCCGCAGCAGCGTAATCTTTGTAAAGTTTGTCGTTCAAATCGCTGCGTTGACCAAGAATTAAAGCTTGAAAAACTGCAAGCTCATCTTTCGAAAAATTATAATTACGAACATTGCCGATGAGGTTATTTCTAAAAGATCTGGAATAACTGTGTAAACTCCTATTAAAAGAAAGTACCTCTACTTGTGAAGGAGTTAATTGCACTTGGCGGTGGATCTTCAAACCTTTCAGGTATTCCCGGTAACTAAACATGAATGGATTGGCTGGTGATTTAACAAACTCCGGTATAAAGGGTAGCAACAGTATATCACCAGGCTTTAAACTTTCAGCTTCGTTTAAGTTTCTCCGTATGCTGAGAAGGATCTTTCCGGAAACTTGTTGATATTCATCTTTATTCTGAAGTGATATGGCTTCAATGATGTATCTGGAATTATACTGATTCGGTTTTAATTCTTCTGAAACTTCAGCTTTAAGAATTTGCCTTGCTTCAATTTTAAAATTGGTATAATGTGAACTAATGTTTTCCGGTTGCCTAAGCTGAACCGCAGTAAATCCTACACTTGCAATCAATAGAAAAGTGGCTATTCCGAAGAAAATATCAGGAAAGAGTAATTTCGCGCTTCTGTAATATGCAATGAAAAAGAGCAGGAGGCAGATCGTAGTTATCACTAAGCTCCAACGCAAATCGACATTAATAGAGAAGCCTAGCAGTATGCCTGCTAACAGATACAGGCTAAGCCTTATAAAAACGAATCCGGAACTTTTCAAGCAATGGAATTAATCGCCCGAAAGTAAGTAATTTTTCAAATCACGCGACGTGCCATCACAAAATTATCTTTCCAGTAAGTTTCTGATAATGAAGATATAATAACGCCTCTTGAGGTGGACGAATGAATGAAATAGATGTTATCTCGGTCCGCCTGCACAACCAAACCAACATGATTGATGACCTTTTTGTTCTTATTTGTTTCAAAAAAAAGCAGGTCACCCGTACTAACTTCCTTTAAATACAATCTTTTTCCCTGCAGAGACATTGCCCGGGAAGTTCTGGGTAGTGATAAGCCTTCTTGCAGAAAGCTCACATAGACCAGCCCCGAACAGTCCATACCTTTTTTGGTCGTGCCACCAAATTTATACTTTGTGCCTTCAAAACCTTTGGCATGTTGTACGATCTTTTCAGCCACTCTAACATCAGCATATGACTCAGCAGCATCCCTCGGACTTTCAAACTTCTTATCACTTCTTGAAACCCTAGTTTGTGCTTCTTTAGTGGTGATTACTCTTGATCTGCTTCCGCAGGAGCTTAGGGTAGCAATCAACATACAGGCAATCATTACTTTTAGAAGTATCGCTTTCTTCATAGATTATATGTTTTCCATGATGAGTTTGGCTGTATTTTTACTGGCACCAGCTCCACCAAGCTTCAATTCAAGTTCGTGGTACTCACTAAAAATCTTTTCACGTTTATCATCCTGAAGTATCTTAGTAAGTTCTTTTCTCAAATTTTCAGTATTGAGCTCACTTTGAATTAGCTCTTTCACAACCTCGCGATCCATGATCAAATTGACTAATGAGATATAATCCAGGTTAATGATACGTTTGGCTATGTGATAAGAGATATAACTACCTTTATAACAAACTACTTCGGGAACTTTAAAAAGTGCGGTTTCCAGAGTTGCAGTTCCAGAAGTCACTACAGCGGCATGCGCATGACTTAGCACATCGTAAGTTTTATTCATGATAAGACTTACATTCTTTCTGCGGGTAAATTCCTGGTAAAATTCACTATCCTGGCTGGGTGCTCCAGCAATCACGAATTGATAATCTTTAAAATGATCTGTAACACTAAGCATAATACTCAGCATTTTTTCAATCTCTTGTTTTCGGCTTCCGGGTAATAACGCAATAATAGGCTTATTACCTAAATTGTGTTCTTTTCTGAATTCTTCTGGTTGAGGGGGTTGCCTATCCTCTATGGCATCGAGCAGTGGATGACCTACAAATTCTACCAGGAAGTCATGTTTCTCTTCGTAAAATTGTTTCTCAAAAGGCAGAATTACGTACATATGATCAACGTCTCTTTTGATCTTTTTAATTCGGTTTTCCTTCCATGCCCATATTTGTGGAGAAATATAATAGTGGTTCTGGTAACCTTGTTTCTTAGCCCATTCGGCTATAAGCATGTTAAATCCCGGGTAATCGATATAAAGGATCACATCGGGTTCGTAATTTTTAATATCCTCTTTACATAATTTGATATTACTAAAGATCGTACGAAGGTTCATAATGACTTCAGCAAAACCCATAAAGGCCAGTTCGCGATAATGTTTTACCATTTTGCCACCCTGAGCCTGCATAAGATCACCACCCCAGAATCTGAAATCTGCATCTGGATCCTCTTGCTTCAGAGCTTTCATCAAATTCGATGCGTGCAGATCTCCGGAAGCTTCGCCGGCTATTATATAATACTTCATAACACGAATTTGTAAATCGCTACAGCGACTGCCACAGTAATAGTTGCTAATAGTACTCCGCGAGCATGGTAATTCTGTTTCTTCCTTAGAAATATATAAAATGGAAGGAAATTGAGAATAGCACCTAACGCAATGACCTTTCCGAGGTAGTCGTTGGCAACAGCATCGGCTAGCGTAGCATCGATCCCGGCATTAGAGAATAGTCCTGTATATACCAGGACACCGGCGATGTTGGCGGCCAGCCCGGTGATAAAGCCTGTTAGAATATTCTGTTTAATCATTAAACTCCCAGTTATTCAGTTCTTTTAGAAAATGGTGAGCAGTAAGATCGAACTGCACGGGAACTATGGAAACATACCCATCTGCCAGCGCCTGCTCATCTGTATCCTTACCTTCATCTTTATTTACAAAGGTTCCTGTTAGCCAGTAATAATCACGGCCCTGCGGACTCCTTCTTTTATCGAACTCCTCTTCCCAGTGTGCATTTGCCTGCCTGCATACCTTCATACCTTTGATATCACCAGATTCAAGTTTGGGAATATTCACGTTAAGAACAACCCCTTCTGGTAGACCATTTTTCAGTGTATTCCTAACGATCGCTTTTACATATTTCCTGGCAGGCTCAAAGTCGGCGTTTAATGAGTAGTCCAGAAGTGAAAAGCCAATTGCCGGTATTCCTTCAATTCCAGCTTCTACCGCTGCACTCATCGTACCAGAGTAAATAACATTGATAGAGCTGTTGGAGCCATGATTAATACCGCTTACACAAAGATCTGGCTTGCGGTCAAGAATCTCCTGGGTAGCGATCTTCACGCAGTCTGCCGGAGTTCCCGAGCAGCTATATTCTTTATGTTTGTAAGACTCCTTGATAGTGACCTGTTCGCAAAATAGAGTGTCGCTAATTGTAATGGCGTGACCCATTCCGCTTTGAGGACTATCTGGAGCGACCACCACCACGTCACCAATTTCCTTCATTACTTCGATAAGAGTTCGAATTCCGGGAGCAGTGATTCCATCATCATTAGTAACCAGAATCAGTGGTTTCTTCTTGTTCATGCAGTTTTATTTGGTTTAGCTAAAATAAGAATTTAAATAAGGAAACGTTATATTAGTGGTTTGACAAATTAGTCGGTTTCTAAGTGTCTGTTGGCACAGTTTTTACTGTACTAGATGTAACCACGCGATGACGAAATTAAAAAGAATTATGAAAAGGAATTTTAAATTACTGGCGGTCATGGTCTTCATGGCGGCTGCGTCCTGTAGTTTTACAACTAAGACTTTTGACGATCCAGATAAAGATAAATTATTGATTGACCTTATAACCTATGTTCTTAACCAGGGACACTATGATGCCAAGGAGATAAATGATGAGTTTTCAGCGAACGTATATGAGGACTATCTAGAAGGAATGGATCCTTCAAAAAGATTTTTCTACAAGGAGGATATTGAAGACTTCAGTTCCTTTAAGGATCAGATCGACGATCAAATCAAGGGTAAGAATATCGAGTTTTTCAATCTTACCTACGGAAGGCTTCAGCAACGAATGGAAGAGGCGAGATCTATCTACAAGGAAATACTTGCGGAGCCATTCGACTTTTCTGTTAATGAAAAGATCGATACAGATTATGATAACCTGAAGTATGTTTCTTCAAAAGCTGAATTAACCAAAAGATGGAAAGAGCAGCTGAAATTTAATACATTGATCACTTATCATGATCTAAAGGAAGATGAAGCGACCAAGAAGGAGGCAGATGAATCATATGAAGTAAAAGATGATGCTGAGCTGGAAAAAGAAGCTAGGGAGTCTACGCTCTCCAACATGGAACGTTATTACGATTTTACTGATGATCTTGAAAGAGAAGATTATTTTTCAGTATATATCAACGCCATTGTGGAAGAATTTGATCCGCATACCTTCTATTTCGCACCACAGGAAAAGGACAGGTTTGATATTGCCATGTCGGGTAAACTGGAAGGTATTGGTGCTAGATTGGTAAAAGACAGCGATAATATAACGATTACTGAAGTGATCTCCGGAGGTCCGGCGTGGAGAAGTGATGAGATTACTGAGGGTGACGTGATCCTGAAGGTAAAGCAGGAAGATGAGAAAGATGCCGTGAGTATCGTGGGAATGAGACTGGATGATGCAGTAGATCTTATCAAGGGTCCTAAAGACACGAAAGTAACGCTTACGGTGCGTAAAAAAGTGATGGGAAATATCGAAGATGTAACGCTGGTTAGAGATGTGATTGAGATCGAAGAAACGTACGCGAAGACTTCTATGGTGAAGAAAGACGGGAAGAACTTCGGAATTATTAACCTGCCGAAATTCTATTTCGATATGGAAGATTACAATAGCAGGAATGCTGCTTCAGATATCAAAGAAGATATTATTAGACTGAAACAGGAGGGAATGGAAGGTCTGGTTCTTGACCTTAGAAATAACGGTGGTGGTTCACTAAAAACCGTAGTGGATATCGCCGGGATGTTTATTGAGGAAGGTCCAATTGTTCAGGTGAAATCTAACGGACAAAGAAAAGAAGTGCTTAAGGATGAAGATCCTCAGGTTTTATGGGATGGTCCTTTGGTAATCCTGGTAAACGAACTTTCAGCCTCAGCTTCAGAAATTTTAGCTGCTGCGATGCAGGACTATAAGAGAGCTATTATAATTGGAAGCAAGCAAACCTATGGTAAAGGAACGGTACAAAATGTGATCGACCTGAACAGATGGTTACGAAATAATGAAATGGGCGATATGGGCGCTCTTAAGATCACCACCCAGAAGTTCTACCGTGTAAATGGTGGTTCTACCCAACTGGAAGGTGTGAAGAGTGATGTCGTGGTTCCAGATCGCTACAGTTTTGTTGATATTGGTGAGAAAGATCAGGAAAACCCATTACCATGGGATAAGATCGATGCGGCAGATTACGATATCTGGGATGGTTATGTTGGTTACGATGAAGCCATCGCTGCCAGTAAGGAACGAATGAGTTCTAACACTCAGTTAAAGATGATCGAGGAAAATGCTAAATGGGTAAAGACTCAGAGTGATGAAAGTACTTATCCATTAAATTATTCTGAATATGCTGCGCAAGCTGCGGAAGATAAAGAAATGGCGAAGCAGTTCGAATCTATTAGAGATTACAAAACAGATCTAACTTATAACTCATTACCTTTTGAAGAACAACTGTTCGCAACAGATACTATTCTTAAGGAAAAGAGACTGAGATGGCATGAAAGCCTTAGTAAAGATGTTTATATCGAGGAAGCTGTAAATGTACTTTCAGATATGAAAATGAACAACATCACCAGAAATAAAATGGCAGGTGTTGATAAATCCAAGAAAGTGAAAAGCTAATACAGAGAAACAAATATGACCCGGGAGAAATTCCGGGTTTTTTTATGCGCAATACTGAAATTATGAAACGAAAATATATCTATCCCTTTATCATTCTTCTAGTAGCAGCGATCCTGCTATTGGTAGAGCAGTGTACTTAATAAGATAACCGGTCGCTATCGAGTTTGATGAAAATAAACAGCAGGATAGTGAATCCCCACAAGCCTGAGCCACCATAACTAAAGAAAGGCAATGGAATACCAACTGTTGGAAAAATACCTATCACCATCCCTATATTCACCAGAAAGTGAATGAATAGGATACCAATAACCGAGTAACCGTAAATTCGGTAGAATTGATCTCTTTGTCTTTCTGCCAGAACGATAAGTCTCAACAATAAGCCTACGAACAGGAATACAACCATTGCGCTACCTAAGAAGCCCCATTCTTCTCCAACCGTACTGAATATATAATCTGTATGTTGCTCTGGCACAAAATGACCTTTTGTTTGAGTTCCTTCGGTCCAGCCTTTGCCAAACCATCCACCACTTCCAATTGCGATCTCACTCTGGTTGGTGTTATAACCAATTCCCCTTGCATCAACTTCTTTCCCGAGAACAATGTTGAAACGATCCCGGTGACGCTGTTCAAAGACATTCTCAAAAATATAACTTACTGAAAAGCTTAATGCAATGGATATGATCGCAAATACGCTGATAAGGACTTTGCCTGGACCCTTTCTGGACTTCATGAAGAACATTATTAAGGCAATGGTGGCAACTACTACACTAACCCATATAGGACCAATAATTAGCGTTAAAATGAATACTGCAACCGCCGAGAGTCCGGTTATAAGATAAAAGCCAGAAAGACCTTCACGATATAATGGGAAAAAGAAAGCAGCATAGACCAAGGCACTTCCTGGATCTGGCTGAGGTACAATTAGAATTGCAGGTATCGCGATTATAATAAAGGCTTTGACCTGGTGATCAAGTCTTTTAATGTTGGTTTGAATATCACTAAGGTATTTCGCCAGCGCTAGGGCAGTAGCAAATTTGGCAAATTCAGATGGTTGCAGTCCAAAGCTTCCAAAGGAATACCAGGAGGTTGCTCCTGAAATTGTTTTTCCGAAGACAAAGAGTCCGGCCAGTGAGAGAAGCGATACTAAATATATAATACTCGAAAAGCGTTGATAAAATTTCGCTTCTATAGACAAAATGATAATAACGAGAAAAATACTAAGACCAACGAACAGAGCCTGCTTTCCATAAGGCTGTTCAAGGTCAAAAAAAGAACCGCTGGTAGATCCCAATGAGGCAGAGTAAATATTGGCCCAGCCAAAAAGTATAAGTGCTAAATAGATTAAGATACTTATCCAGTCGAAACTGGCTCCATTGCTTCTCGCCATTTATCTGTTAATTATGAAGGGTTCGCCGCTTAATGGCTTGGCATATTCGTCTTCGAGGCTGTGTGACAGGATCCAGTCTTCCATATCTGTTCTGGTAATAGTTCCCTTCAGATATTTTTCGATCATCAAACTGGCAATTCTTCCGGCATAACGACCACCCCAATATCCATTTTCCACAAACACTGCAATTGCGATCTTAGGATTATCTACAGGAGCGAAAGCTACAAATATCGAGTGATCTGTAAGCTGTACCCTCTTTCCATCGATCTTGGTAAAGTTTTCCGCAGTTCCAGTTTTACCGGCTATTTCTATTCCCGGGATTCTAAGAGCAGAAGCTGTTCCGCTTTTGTAAACCTCGTGCATTCCTTCTACTACAGGTTCGAAATGTCTTTCCTCAATAGTGGTTATATTTTTCGTGGTGTATTTCTCCTCCTTAATTGGTTGCCCGTTAACCTCTTTCAGGATATGCGGAGTGTAGTACCAGCCTTTATTTCCAATAGTAGCCGCCATGTTTGCCAGTTGAATTGGTGTCATTAGAACCTCTCCCTGTCCAATCGCATTGGAAAGTGTAGCTGTCGCATACCATTTGTAAGTTGGATAATCGTAGATCTTATTATAATACTCAGAATCTGGGATTTTACCTGATCTTCCTGTACTAAGGTCTGATCCCAGATAATCTCCGAGGCCAAAGCTTTTTAAATGTGCATTCCAGGCATCCATTCCTTCCTGCGGACTAGGATATTTCTCTATGATTCTGCGATAAACGTTTGCAAAGTAAGCATTACAGGATTGCGCAATTCCGGGAATCATACTTAGCGGACTTTTATGTGCGTGACACCCCAGTTTCCTTCCGCGGCCATATGGATACCCATGATTACAGGAGAAAGAATCATCTACATCCACTACATTCTCCTGAAGTCCGATCAATGCATTCAAGGTTTTGAAAGGAGATCCGGGAGGATATTCAGCTAAAAGCCCACGGTCATAAAGTGGTTTTGCGTCTTCATCAAGGTATAATTTTGTGAAATTTGGAGAGCGTTTTCTTCCTACCAGATCTGCCGGATCATAAGTTGGAGCAGTGATCAGGGTTAGGATCTCCCCGGTATTAGGTTCCAGCGCAACAATACCTCCGCGTTTGTTTTCCATTAATTTTGTACCGTAATCCTGCAGTACCGCATCAATGGTCAAAGTGATATCCTTACCTTTCTCAGGCAAAGAGTCGAAAATACCTTCTTTATAGGGGCCAATATCTCTGTTGAATCTATCCTTTTGAATATATTTTACACCTTTCTCACCTCTTAAAAGTTCTTCATAATAACTTTCCACACCAGCCCGGCCTATAAGGTCGCCAGAAATATAATATGGGTTGTCATTAACGATCTTCTGGTTTACTTCAGCAATATATCCAAGCACGTTCGCGCTGTGATTAACCTGGTAATCTCTTAAAGATCTCTTCTGAATATAAAATCCCTGGTAGTTTCTCATTTTCTCCTGAAGTATCGCGTACTCACTTTTGGTAAGTTGCGGTATAACTACTGAAGGTAACATGGGAGAGTAAATTTTTGCCTTATCCAGTTTCTTTTCCAGGTCTTCGCGGGAAAGGTTCAGAATATTACAAAATTCGGTGGTGTCAAAAGGTTTGAGGTTTCTCGGGATAACCATGACATCATATGACGGCTGATTACTGACCATGAGTTCCCCATTACGATCGTAAATATATCCACGCTGCGGGTAATCGTAAATAACTTTAATGGCGTTATCCTGTGAGCGTATGGCAAGGGAGGTATCGATTACCTGTAGATAGAACAATCTCCCCAGGAATATAAGACCTGTGGTAAGGATCGTAATATACAGCAATAATTTTCTCATCGATGTTTTCTACTGAAAAGTGTTAACGACAGTAATATTAGAATTACTGAAAAGATACTTGAAAAAAGAGTTTTCTTGAGTATTAGAAGTATATGATTTACACTAAACATTTCCAAAGAAAAAAATACGAAATGGTGGATTAGTACGATCAGGGAAACATAACTGAATTTTGCTCCAAAAGGGGTAAAGGCCAGTCTGATATTCTGGTGATCATAACTTATTCCGAAGGAGAACCGAAGCAGATTAGGTCGGGCAAAAGCAGCGACCAAACATGCAGCTGCATTGATCCCGCCACTATCCTCAAAAATATCGATACTTAATCCCAGCAAAAAAGATAAGATGAGGAACAGGCTTTGGTTTCCGGCAAAGGGATAAAGTAGAATGAATAACACGTATAGATACGGATTGATATATCCCAGAAAGTTGATGTTATTCAGAATTAGAACCTGTAAAAATATCAGGATCACGAAGCGGGCAATATTTGATACTAATTTACTGTTCATCTGGCTCCTGTAATTCCTTGATTTCGTCTTTATTGATGTTCTCTATTACATAAACATAACCAATATTAGTCATGTCATTAAATAGTTTGATGTTGATGGTGTAATAGCTTTGAGTTTGATCCAATGTAAAATCTTCGATACTACCAATTGGTAATCCTTCAGGAAAAATTAGCGACCGTCCACCCGTAATGATTGTATCTCCTTTTTGAACCGGTGCCTGCCTGGGAACATCGATTAGCTGAACGATATTTGGATCTTCTCCATTCCACACTAGGCTTCCAAAATGATTGGTGCTGCTTAATTGCGCATTGATCCTGGATCTGCTATTTAGTATAGAAATGACCCGGGAATACTTATTATTGGCTCTATCTACGATCCCAACAATTCCCTGGCTGGTAATTACTCCAAACTCTTTCTGAATTCCTGAATTTTCACCCCTGTTTAGAGTCAGGTAATTATCAATTTTTGCGAAGTTGTTATTGATAACACGAGAAGGTCTGAAAATATAATCTCCTTCAAATGATGTACTGTCCAGCTGTTTTGAAATCGAAATACTATCATTCATATTAGAAATGATATTTCGAAGCTCGTTGTTTTCAGTGATCAGTCGTTCATTATACTCTTCCAGGTTTAAGTAGGTGTTGATACCATTGGACCATGAATATATACCACCGGTTACCCAGTTCGCAGAACTTATAAACCTGCTTTTATGGAAGGAATGATTTTGAACTGTGAGAAAAATAGAAACAGCAAACAGGAACAGGAATAGAATTGAATTCTTATTCCTAATAAGAAAATTGAAAATCTGCTGCATAAACTAAGCTTCTCCTACTTGATCAAAATGCCTTTATAGCGATTCAGTGTTTTTAAGGTAATTCCGGTACCACGAACTACGGCTCTAAGAGGATCTTCAGCAATATAAACCGGAAGGTCTGTTTTTTGAGAAAGACGTTTGTCCAGTCCTCTAAGCATAGAACCACCACCGGCAAGGTAAATACCTGTGTTGTAAATATCGGCAGCTAATTCTGGCGGTGTTTGGGAAAGAGTTTCCATTACGGCATCCTCGATCCTAAGAATGGATTTGTCCAGCGCTTTGGCAATCTCACGATAAGAAATATTAACCTGCTTAGGCTTCCCTGTTAGCAAGTCCCGTCCCTGAACGCTCATTTCGTCTGGCGGGACTTCAAGATCTTCAGTCGCAGCACCAATCTGGATTTTAATTTTTTCCGCAGTACGCTCACCAACATAAAGGTTGTGCTGTGTACGCATGTAGTACACGATGTCATTGGTGAATACATCTCCTGCGATCTTTACAGATTTATCACATACGATCCCTCCAAGAGCGATCACAGCAATTTCAGTAGTACCACCTCCTATATCAACGATCATGTTTCCTTTTGGTTGCATGATGTCTACTCCAATACCAATGGCCGCTGCCATTGGTTCATGGATCAAGTATACTTCTTTTCCATTTACCCTCTCTGCACTTTCTTTTACAGCACGCATTTCAACCTCTGTAATTCCGGATGGAATACAGATTACCATTCGAAGTGCTGGAGTAAAAAGTTTCTTTTTAAGCGCCGGGATCTCTTTAATGAACATCGTGAGCATTTTCTCACTGGCATCAAAGTCGGCGATCACCCCATCTTTTAGTGGCCTAATGGTTTTAATATTCTCATGAGTTTTTCCCTGCATCATCGCAGCTTCTTTACCTACTGCGGTAATTTTACCAGAGGTTCTGTCCCTGGCAACGATCGATGGGCTATCCACAACTACCTTATCATTGTGTATGATCAAAGTGTTGGCGGTCCCTAAATCGATTGCAATTTCTTCAATGAGAAAGTCAAAAAATCCCATAGTGTTTATTAAGTGTTGAGGTTTGGGTAAATGTAATGAATTTAATGTTTAAAATGGCGTGTCCCGGTCATCACCATTGCGATATTATTTTCGTTGCAATAGTTGATGCTCAGTTCATCCTTGATGCTTCCACCTGGCTGGATAACCGCAGTGATTCCGGCATTTCCCGCAATTTCCACACAATCTGGAAATGGAAAGAATGCGTCGCTGGCCATTACGGCACCATTAAGGTCAAAATCAAATGATTTCGCTTTGGCAATACTATGTGTAAGAGCGTCTACTCTGGACGTTTGCCCGGTACCACTTGCACATAATTGTTTGTTTTTCGCCAGTACGATCGTATTTGATTTTGTATGCTTGCAGATCTTGGAAGCAAATATCATGTCAGATAACTCAGAATCTGTTGCTTTATTGCTGGTTGCCAGCTTGAGATCTTCGATAGCATCGGTTTTTAGATCTTTATCCTGAACGAGAACACCGTTAAGACATGTTCTCACCTGATTCTTCGGAAGTTCAACTTCTTTCTGGATAAGCAGGATTCTGTTCTTTTTGCCTTTTAAAATTTCTTCAGCTTCCGAAGAGAATGAAGGGGCAATGACCACTTCACAGAATAGTTTGTGGATTTCTTCAGCAGTTTCGGCGTCTATTTCCACATTGCTAATTAAAATTCCTCCAAAAGCTGAAACAGGATCGCCGGCGAGGGCATCCACATAAGCCTGGTGGATCGAATCTCTTTGTGCGAGACCACAGGCATTGTTATGTTTTAAAATCGCGAATGTTGGAGCTTCACCTTTGAATTCGTCCATGAGGTTCACAGCAGCATCTACATCAAGTAGGTTATTATAACTTAATTCTTTCCCATGAAGCTGATCGAATATTGCCTCGAAATCACCGAAAAACGTTCCTTTTTGATGAGGATTTTCTCCGTATCTAAGTTCTTTGCCTTTCAGTTCGCTTTGTTTGAAAGAATTGATATCACCTTCAGCATTGAAATAATTAAAAATTGCCGAATCGTAGTGGGAAGAAATATTAAAAGCTTTGGCAGCGAATTTTTTACGATCAGCTAATTCAGTATTACCAGATTTTTCATTCAGTAACTCTAAAAATTCTGCATAATCATCTACGGAAGAAACGCAGGTTACATCCTTGAAATTCTTAGCCGCGGCTCTAATCAAAGAAATACCTCCAATATCGATCTTTTCTATAATATCCTGTTCCGCAGCGCCTGAAGCAACTGTTTTCTCAAAAGGATACAGATCTACAATCACAATGTCTATCTGCGGAATTTCATATTGTTCCAGTTCTTTTGCATCACCTTCATGATCCTGGCGATTAAGTATCCCTCCGAAAACTTTTGGATGAAGAGTTTTTACCCGGCCACCCAGTATAGAAGGGTAGGAGGTAACATCCTCTACAGGAACCACTTCTATCCCAAGATCCTTGATAAATTTCTCGGTTCCACCTGTGGAATAAATGGTAATGCCCAGCTCATCCAGCTTTCTCACGATAGGCTCAAGACCATCTTTACTGAAGACTGAAATTAAAGCAGACTTTGCTTGTTTTAATTCGCTCATTGTGTTGTGTTTGTTAAAGCTGCAAAAGTAACCAATAAAGCGAAAAATTTAAAAGTGCATCTAATGAATTATCGATAAATTTTGTAACGAAAATTTGGATCCTGCGTCCTATCTTAAATTCATGAGTTAATAGCAGATTTTAAATTATGCTGATCTATTTACGGGTACTTAAAGAGAGCTTCAATTTTGCAATTAGCGCTCTTACAAATAATAAGCTGAGAACCTTTCTATCCCTACTAGGGGTGACCATTGGTATCTTCTCCATTATCGCTGTGCTTGCAGCGGTAGATTCATTAAAAAAGGATATTACCGGAAGTCTGAGTTCACTGGACAATAGTACGGTGATTGTGATGAGGTTCAAATTTGGACCTAGTGATATACCCAGATGGAAGAGTCAGCAGTTTCCAGATGTAACTTATGAGGAATACCAGAATCTAAAGAAGAGCTTACCAGATCTTGATAATATTAGTTTTGCTCTGGGAATTCCCGGAGGAGCCGCGCTTAAATATCAGGATGTTACGAGTAGTGGTGTGGATATAGGAGCAGTTACTCATGAATATTATGACATTGAAGCACTGGAACTCGCAGAAGGACGGTTTTTTAACGAATCTGAATCTGTAAGCGGTTCAGGTGTTGTTGTTCTGGGTCATGAAGTAGCGCAAACGCTGTTTGGTGGTTCGAATGGAATTGGTGAAGAAATACGAATTTTTGGACGTAGAGCAACAGTGATTGGAGTGCTTAAGAAACAGGGGCAGTCCTTGTTTACTGGTTCCAGGGATGGGCAGGCTTTCGTGCCGGCGAACTTTGCACGACTGGTTTACGGAACTACGAAAGGAACGGTCTTTCCACAATTGGTGATGAAGCCTGAAAGTGGAGCAGATAGCGATGAATTTATCGCCTTACTGGAACAAAACCTTCGGAATATGCGCGGAATCAAGCCTGGAGAAATCAATAACTTTTTCGTTAATGAACTAAAGGGTCTTACAGAGTTTGTAGACAATATTACTGGCCAGCTGAATATTATTGGTTTAGTAATTAGCGGATTCTCTTTACTGGTTGGAGGTTTCGGAATTGCGAATATTATGTTCGTTAGTGTTAAGGAAAGAACTAACCTCATAGGTATCCAGAAATCTCTGGGAGCTAAAAACAAATTTATTCTCTCTCAATTCTTATTTGAAGCTGTCATACTCTCCGTGATTGGAGGATTGGTAGGATTGTTCTTTGTCTGGCTGGTTTCTATTGTGGCTTCACAGTTTACCGGTGACTTTGAATTTGTCCTTTCTCCGTATAATATGTTTATAGGAACACTAGTTTCGGCAATCATAGGATTAGTGTCGGGAATTATTCCAGCAATGTCGGCCTCAAAACTTGATCCTGTGGAAGCTATTCGAACCGGGATGTAAATATTATCTTAACGAAAAGCGATTTTCAGAGGTTATTTCACATAAATTATTCTAAAAAAAATTAAAGTTCGTTAAAGGTCTGATAGCGAAGACATAGCTTGTGTAATTTTAAAACAAAAAGCTATGGAAATGGGAAATGAGATCGAAAAGAACTACCTGCTATCTATATTACAATTAGTAGGATTTTTTGCATTTCTTTTCTTTATAATCGCACTTCAAATGTAATTTTGAATACGATATAAGAACAAAAAAACTCCTGAGAAATCAGGAGTTTTTTTGTTTTGGTAATTTAATGTGTTCTATAAGATCTCTGCTACTTTCTCGTTCACCCAAACCAGGAACTCTTCATCTTCAGCAGTAAAAGGATCGGCTGTGTGGCTATCAATATCGATCTGTCCAACGTTTTCACCATTTACAAATAACGGAATTACGATTTCTGCTTTTACATTAATGCTGCAGGCAATATAATTATCCTGTGCTTTTACATCTGGTACAACAAAATTCTGATTGCTTACTGCTACCTGTCCGCAAATCCCCTTCCCAAATGGAATGATCTCATGATCTGTTGGCTCTCCGGCAAAAGCCTTTAATTTTAGTTCTTCTTTATTTCCATTCTTGAAGTAAAATCCAACCCAGTCATAATAACTTATATTTTGCTCCAATAGTTCGCAAACCTGGGTCATTCGTTGTTTGACATCTATATTCGAGTCCTTTAGAATCTGTTCTACCTGTGGTCTTAATTCCTGAAAATTCATATTAACAATATTTGGTGCAAAAGTATTCAATTTGCTGTGTAAAGCATGGAGTCTAAATCTATAAATTTGTTAAAAACCAAGTCGCTACTTTGCTGAAACTCATCAAGAAATACAGAACGGTATTGCGTTTTATTTTTGTATTCCTGGGAAGCTATTTTCTTTTTTCCAGCGCTTACAATGCATTTCTATTGTTCTATGAGCAAACTCAGCCCGTACCCGATGCGCTCACAAGACTGGTGGCCTACCAAAGCGGAGATGTAATGCACGCTCTTGGTTACGACAACGTGGAGGTGGTGATGCATTATACCGGTCTTTCCATGAAATTAATGGTGGAAGGTTATTTTCTAGCCGGGATTGTGGAAGGTTGTAACTCAGCAAGTATCATTATACTATTCACATCTTTTATTCTGGCATTCTTTGGGAAAACCTCCACGACTCTAATCTATATTTTCGCAGGTGCCGCTCTTATCTATGCTACGAATATTTTACGAATCGTGATCCTCTCTGTGAGTATTCTAGAATATCCGCAATATTCTGGTTTTATGCACACTGTATTTTTTCCACTGGCGATCTACGGAATGGTTTTCCTCCTCTGGCTTATATGGATTCGAATTTTCACTAAATACAAAAAAGCATGAAGAAAAGATATAAGATAATTCTTATTGGCTTCATGGTTTTACTACTAGTGGCGATACGTTTTTTTGAAGATAGTCTATTCTATGATCCATTAATCGCGTTTTTCAGGTCAGATTATCTATTGGGTATTATTCCACCTATGAACATGGCAGAACTCATGATTCACCTCAGTATACGCTATGCGCTTAATAGTGCGATCTCACTAGGGATCATATATATCGCTTTTCAGAACAAGAGCATGCTCAAATTCTCGGTTATCCTCTACGCCTTGCTTTACCTGGGAGCTGTAAGCGCTTTTATATTTCTGGTCCTCAATATTGAAAGAGAGCATTATCTCGCCTTATTCTATGTAAGAAGATTTCTTATTCATCCATTATTCCTGCTCATCCTGCTTCCCGCATTCTATTATTACCGGATAAGTAAAAGAACCTAGCCTACAAAGTGAATTGAAGCTATTTGAGAGTTCTTTAGAACATTTTAAGATCCCAGCTAAATTGAAATCTTTAATTTTGTTTAAAACTTTAAAGATGAAAATAAAATATATCATTTTAGGATTAGCGGTAATTACAGCTCTAGGAATTTCGTCCTGTGGGGATGCTGAAAAGAAATCTGAGAACGAATCTACTTCTGAAGTTGTAATAGATACTGAAGAAGACATGGAGGAAGTGCAGGCAGAATTTGAAAACGATTCTGTGGCAAAAGTATACGAAGGCTACCTTGAATTAAAAGACGCACTGGTTCAAACTGATGCATCAGCAGCGGCAGAAGCGGCATCGAATTTACAATCTAAACTGAATGCAATGGGTAGCGAAGTTGCCACGATCGCTGAAGCTATTGCAACTTCAGATGATGTGAATATTCAAAGGGAGAAATTCTCAGAACTTACTGCGGCAATGGACTCTCTGTTGAAAAATGCAATTTCCGGAGGTAAGATTTTCAAACAGTATTGCCCAATGGCTTTTGAAGGTAAAGGAGATTACTGGTATTCATCTTCAGAAAAAATTAGAAATCCCTACTACGGTGATAAAATGCTGAAATGTGGCCGTGTTGAAGGGACCATTCAATAAACACTATACTAGCCAGGTTGTATTCAGTTTTTAAACTACCAGGTTTCAGAAAATTTTTGACCAGTTGCTGTGGTAGATCCTAAAAGTTCTTAATCTATGGCTGCGTAAGTTAAAAAGCTTTAAAACTGAAAGAACTTAGCAAAACTTTAAAAGTCATCATGATACTTCCGTGGTAAATTGAGTTTCAACCTTAAAAATCAATTGATTATGAGAAATGAGAAACTTATTAGCGCACTTGGAAATTGTATCAACCACTGTAACTATTGTGCAGATGCCTGTCTGGACGAGGAGAATGTCAAAAAGATGAAGGATTGCATCAGGACAGATCGAGTTTGTGCAGAAGTGTGTTCTACATTAAACCAAGTACTTGCGACCAATTACCAGGATGTCCAGGGATTAATAGATTATTGTAAGAAAGTTTGCCAGGCTTGTGCAGATGAGTGCGGAAAGCACGAACATAAGCATTGTCAGGATTGTGCGAAAGCATGCCGGGAATGCGTAGAAGCCTGTGAAGCTTACGCAGCATAAATTATAAAGCTCTGTATAACGGCAGAGCTTTTTTTAATTTCTGAAAGTTATTCGCATAGGATCGAAACTCACTTGAGACAACTAGCCTTATTTTTGCAAAGTAATGATGCCATATGAAAAGAACTTATAGAATTACGGGGATGAGCTGTAATGGCTGTCGACAGCACGTGGAAGAAACTCTGATAGGGATCGAAGCTGTCGATCATGTGGATGTGAATTTGCATAATGAAACTGCGACTATAGCGGCAGAACAGGATCTGAATATTTCGGTACTGAGAAATAAACTGGAGTCGGAAGGCGGGAATTATGGTATCGAGGAATTCAAAACGAATGATGATGGAAAGATTGTGGAAAAATATGATGTTTATGGAATGACCTGCAATGGTTGTAAGATGCATGTTCAAAAAGCACTCGGGAATCTTGATAAAATCGATTCTGCGGAAGTGGATCTTCATAATGAAGAAGCAATTCTTGAAATGAAAGAACCAGTTTCCCTGAAGGAATTACAAAATGCACTGGAAGAAGCAGGAGGGAACTATACGATCCATATGCCTGGTACAGAAAAACCAGTTGAAAATTCAGAAGTTAAAAAATCTGCTCAAAACGGGAAGGGTGTCTGGTATTGTCCTATGCATTGTGAGGGTGATAAAACCTACGATAAACCTGGTGATTGCCCTGTTTGTGGGATGGACCTTGTCGAGGAGGTAAATACCAATCAAAAGTCGGTTGAATTTACTTGCCCTATGCATCCCGAAGTAAGCAAGGATGAACCCGGAGATTGTCCAATTTGCGGGATGGATCTCGTGCCAAAGCAACCTGAACCTTCAGCCGAAGAAAAAGGTTATAAAAAACTACTTCGCAAATTCTGGATCGCCATAGGGTTTACACTCCCAATTTTTATTATTGCCATGTCAGACATGGTTCCGAATAATACCTTACAAAGCTGGTTTGATGCCAAGATCTGGAACTGGATCCAATTTGGACTATCTCTTCCGGTAGTATTTTATGCGTGCTGGATGTTTTTTCAGCGTGCATGGAGGTCTATCGTAACGTGGAACCTCAATATGTTTACACTCATTGGAATTGGAGCAGGAGTAGCCTGGATCTTTAGCGTTTTTGGAATGCTGGTGCCAGATTTTTTTCCGGCGCAATTCAGAACAGAATCGGGTACGGTACATGTCTATTTTGAAGCCGCCACCGTCATCCTTACTTTGGTATTAATGGGACAGGTGCTGGAAGCCAGGGCACATAGCAAAACCAATTCGGCTATCAAGGAACTATTGAAGCTGCAGCCTAATACTGCGCTCAGAATCAGGAACGGTAAAGAAGAGAAAATTTCCACCAGCAAGATTGAAAAAGGCGATCTTTTAAAGATCAAGCCAGGAGATAAGATACCTGTAGATGGTAAGATTTCTGAAGGAGAAGGCAGTATCGATGAATCAATGATCTCTGGAGAACCCGTGCCGGTAGATAAAATGAAAGGAGATGAAGTTCGCTCTGGAACGATCAATGGAAATCAATCTTTCATCATGCAAGCTGAGAAAGTGGGAGATGATACTTTGCTTGCCCAGATCATTAAAATGGTGAATGAAGCCAGTAGATCGCAGGCGCCAATTCAGAAATTAGCAGATAAAATTTCAGGATATTTTGTGCCAGTAGTGGTCATTATTTCGGTAATCACATTTATAGTCTGGTCAATATTTGGACCAGAACCACAACTGGTTTACGCGCTCGTAAACGCAATTGCGGTATTAATTATCGCCTGTCCATGCGCACTTGGTCTGGCAACTCCAATGTCTGTAATGGTTGGAATTGGTCGTGGTGCCGGTAACGGGATATTGATAAAAAACGCAAAATCTCTGGAGCGACTGAACAAGGTCGATACGCTCATAATCGATAAGACCGGAACCCTAACAGAAGGTAAGCCAAGTGTGGATAAAGTAGTTTCTGTTTCTTCGGAATATACTTCGGGAAGGTTAACAGCAATTATTGCCAGTCTGAACACGAACAGTGAACATCCGTTAGCACAGGCTACTGTAGACTATGCGGAAAAGCACGAAATAGAACTTTTAGAAACTTCAGATTTTAAGTCGGATACAGGTAAGGGAGTTACGGGAATATTAGAGCAAAGTAAAGTATTAATAGGTAACAAAGCTTTGATGGATTCCAACAACATTGAAATTTCCTCAGATCTTGCTGCCAGTGTTTCCGAAGAACAACAAAGAGGGAATACAGTAAGTTATGTGGCTATAGATGCTGCGGTGACAGGCTATGTAGTAATGACCGATAAGATCAAGGAAGGAACAAAGAAAGTGATCGCAGATCTTCAAAATCATGGCATCGATGTGATCATGATCTCAGGGGATCACGAAAATACTGCGGCTGCAGTGGCCAGCGAGATTGGGATTAAAAATTATAAAGCTGGAATGTTACCTCAAAATAAACTGGAGGAGGTCGAAAAACTGCAGAAAAGTGGAAAAATTGTCGCAGTTGCCGGAGATGGAATTAATGACGCACCGGCGCTTGCAAAGGCAGATGTGGGGATTGCCATGGGAACCGGTACAGATGTAGCTATAGAGAGCGCTGCTCTTACACTGGTTAATGGTGATCTACGAAGTATTAGAAAAGCGATTTTACTTAGCCAGAAAGTGATGAGAAACATTAAAGAAAATCTCTTTTTTGCACTTATTTACAACACAGTAGGTGTCCCCATCGCGGCGGGTGTCCTTTACCCATTCTTCGGAATATTACTTTCACCAATGATCGCTGCCCTGGCAATGAGCTTCAGTAGTTTTTCAGTAATAGCGAATGCCTTAAGATTGAAAACTGCCGATTTAAAGGGCTAAAAACAAAAACGGGATCTGCAAAGATCCCGTTTTTTCAACATAACTAACACTTAACTTAACACCTAAATCTTTAGTTTCGTTTTCTGACGTTGCCAGACCTTCTACCTTTACGTCTTTTTTCCTGTAGTTGTTCCCATTTCTGGAATTGATCTGCAGTAAGGATCTTTTGAAGCTCTGCTTTCATTTCTTCAGATTCGTTCTCTCTTTTTTCACGCACTTCTTCACGCTTCTCTCTCATCTCATCACGCTTTTCCATCATGTCAGCGCGTTTTTCAGCATTTTCTTCGCGACCTTCCTTCATAGTTTCCATTCTGGTCATATAAAGCGTTTTAAGCTTCATTTCCTGGTCTTCATTAAGATCAAGCTGCATAGCCAGTCTTTTTGCACTAAGCGTCGCCATTTCTTCATTACTTAGATCCTTACGGCCTTCTCCTCTTTCTTGGGCGAAAGTACTTAAGCCAAGCGCCAGAAATAATACGGTGATCATCCTTTTCATCTTCCAAATTTTAAGTTATACAATTAAGACTCTCTTATTCAAAAAAGGTTTAAATAAAAAAGGCAGGATTTTTGAATCCTGCCTTTTCTGCATATTTAAATTTTAAATCTATTTCATCGGGTTGAGGATGAGGTCAATTCTTTTCAATAGATCCTGCTTGTGATAGCGCGTTAGTGTATCTCCAGTATTTACTGTATTTCTAAGCTGTCTTTGTAGCGTAGTAAGTTCACCTCGAACAACTGGTCGAATGTCGCTTTGTGCGACATTTACATTACTTCTGGTAACCCAGCTTCTGTAACGTGCCGGGATTTCATCCTGCTCTTCAGTCATTAGTTCACCCATTTTTTCTACATAAGCACGTTGCAGGTTTCTTCGGTAACGATCTATAGATCTTCCATTATAGATCTCGCTCCAAAGTCCTTTTCTAAGCTGAGTCATCATATCCAGTAAAGAATAAGCATCTTTTCCATTGATCTCCTCATTTTCCATCAATCTCGCCATTCTTCCGAAGTCAAGAAGATTATTCAGCGTTCTTTCCTGCATTCCACGAATTCGTTCAATATTACCGTCAAATTCGATCTTATTGAAAATATCCTGGTTGATCATCCATTCCGGAGTTGTGAATAATTGCTCCTGAAGGAATTCCATAGCTCTTTCCTGTTTTTCGGCATCTACATGAGTATAAACTGCACCTTCCTGATCGTAGGTCTTGTAATACTCATACACGCCACCAATATTTGCGGTTACGTGCCCCATATAACGATTATACTGTGAAAGTACCTGTCCATAAAGATCATCAAGATCATCGTAATCCTTACCATCTTCAGCTGTCCACTCGATTAACTTAGGAACGATTCTTTTCAGGTTTTTGATACCGTATTCGCTGGCAAGCATTGCGTCATCACCAAGATCTTCAGTTTGAGAACTTGGATCTATCACACTGCTTTGTTGCCTTCCGAAGCGATATTTAGGATCTCCTGCATGTTCCAGGATCCACTGGTCAAGAATTTCTTTTTCTTCCTTTCCTTCTTTGTCAAGAATTGGTCTGTAACCCCATTCGATCGCATATTTATCGTATGGTCCAATCTCTGGCATTAAAGCTACATCACCATCTTCCGGCTGCGCTATATAGTTAAAACGGGCATAATCCATAATAGATGGTGCAGTTCCAAATTCTTTTGTGAATTCCGGATCTCTCAGGTCTTCCACAGCGTAAGCCACACTACTTCCCATGTTATGAGGTAACCCTAAAGTATGTCCAACTTCGTGAGAGGAAACAAAACGTATAAGTCTTCCCATTACTTCATCCTTGAAGGCAACTCCCTGAGCATCTTCATTGATGGCAGCAGTTTGTACGAAGAACCAGTTTCTAAGAAGAGTCATAACGTTGTGATACCAGTTGATATCAGACTCAAGAATTTCTCCTGAACGTGGATCACTTACGTGAGGTCCGTTTGCGTTTGGAATTGGAGAAGCAAGATATCTTACTGTAGAATATCTTACATCTTCAGGACTCCAGTCTGGATCTTCTTCTACTGTTGGAGCGTCCTTGGCAATAATGGCATTTTTAAAACCTGCTGCTTCAAAGGCAACCTGCCAGTCTTCGATTCCCTGCTTAATGAATGGAACCCATTGCTCTGGAGTTGCGCGGTCGATATAGTAAACGATCTGTTCTTTTGGTTCAACCAGTTCCCCATTTTTGAACTTCTTGATATCCTCGTCCTTCACTTCAAGTCTCCAGCGATCAAGATATTCTACCGTTTCACTTTTTTGAGCTGCAAGACCATAATCTGTTTGTTCTGTAGTGAACCAACCAACACGCTCATCAAAATATCTTCTTTCCATAGGAACTTCAGGAAGTAAGATCATCGAGTTACTGAATTCTAGAGAAATAGAACCAAGACTCTCATTGGATGGCGGATCTCCAGCATTATAGGTCTTTACGTGTCTAATTTCGATGTTTTCAGGATAAGATCTTATCGTGTCGATATAAGATCTATTGTCATCTAATCTGGAAACTTTGTACTGTTTCCTGGTTCTGTCTGGCAATCCAAGCGCCTGTACATCTTTCGTGTAAAGATCTGTAACATCGATCACGGTAGATTTCGAGATACTGTCTTTCCCTACTGTCTTGATGTCAAATGATTCAACGATTGGTTCAAAGTTTGAGTTTACTACCGCCTCGTGTACTGGAAGAGAATCTGCAGCGTAAATATCATAAGAAACTACTCTTAGCAGGACCTTATTACCCTTTTTCTGCCATCTGTGAACCTGGGTATTTTGTTTTCCACCACCAAAACCAATTCCGCTGGCAGTTTTGGCGATTCTTGTAACTGTAAGCATTTCGCGGTTAAAAAGACTGTCTGGAATTTCGTAGAAGTACTTTTCATCAACCTTATGAACGGTGAAAAGACCTTCGTCTGATTTCGCATCCTTGGTAATAACCTTTGCGTAAGGCTTCATTCCATCTTTGTCCTTTTTGGATTCTTCAGTTGAAGCAGTTTTAGTATCCTTTTTATCCTGTTTCTGAAAAACAGCACAACTGGAAACCGATAACGAAAGGGCGATAAGCATAAGCTTAAAGCTCTGATTCTTAATCATAAATAGTTTGTTTTTAGTTAATAAGTTGAGCAGAAAGTAAAGATCTCATATTCGTGAAAATCGTAAATCTTTTTGCCTTCGGCAGTTTTAGGACTAACAGAAACCTGAAAGGTTTAAAATTAAGTTAAATGAATTTATAATACTGGAGGAATTAAATTTAAAAGCTGTTTTGTTATATTTAGTTGATTTTAGAACTAAAACAACTCAAATTATGGAAGAAATAGTAAAAATGGTATCGGAAAAGGCTGGAATCTCTGAATCTCAGGCAAAAATTGCTGTTCAGGTGGTTTCTGGAATATTAAAGGACAGAATGCCTGAAACAATGTCGAAGCATCTTGATTCTTACTTAAAAGGTGATGGAGATGCAGGAAATATTAGCGATATTGCTGGGAAGCTTGGAGGAATGTTTGGAAAATAAGAACTTCTGGAGTATCAGAATGCAAAAAAAAAGAGGCTGAAAAGCCTCTTTTTTTAAATATTATTTTCAGATCTAAGCGATCTTGATGCTAAGAACTTCACCTTCTTTATACACTTCGATCATTTTATGCTTCCGAAGAGATTTTAAGGCTTTATCCCATTTCTTATTGCTCAATCCACTTTTCTCTTTAACTAAATTCATATCATGAACCTGGTCGTCCTTCAATAAGGTATAAACTGACTTTTCTTCTTCTGAAAGTTCTACCTGTTTCTTTTCAGGTTTCATTTGAGGGAAAAATAATACTTCCTGTATCGACTGGTTGTTAGTTAAGAACATGATCAACCTGTCCATCCCTATTCCAAGTCCCGATGTTGGAGGCATTCCATACTCCAGTGCGCGAAGAAAATCGTTATCGATAAACATCGCCTCATCGTCTCCCTTTTCAGATAGTTTCAATTGCTCTTCGAAACGTTCTCTCTGATCGATAGGATCGTTTAACTCAGAGTATGCATTTGCGATCTCCTTACCACAAACCATTAATTCAAAACGTTCTGTAAGCTCAGGATTATCGCGGTGAGTCTTACAAAGCGGACTCATCTCCTTAGGATAATCTGTAATGAAAGTTGGCTGTATAAAGTTTCCTTCACATTTCTCTCCAAAGATCTCATCGATCAGTTTTCCTTTACCCATGGTTTCGTCTACATCGATGCCCATTTTTGTGGCAGCCTCATATAGCTCTTTTTCAGACTTCCCGGTTATATCAAAGTCAGTGAACTGCTTAATAGCATCGGTCATTGTAACCCGCTTGTACGGAGCTTTGAAATCTACATTGTGCTTTCCGAAGGTAGCTTCAGTTTTACCATTTACCGCCATGGCACAATGCTCAAGCAGGTTTTCCGTAAATTCCATCATCCAGTTATAATCCTTATAGGCCACGTAAATTTCCATTGCCGTGAATTCAGGATTGTGAGTTCTGTCCATCCCTTCATTTCTGAAGTTTTTAGAAAACTCATATACACCATCAAATCCACCAACGATCAATCTTTTAAGATATAGCTCGTTTGCAATTCTTAAGTATAGTGGAATATCCAGGGCGTTGTGATGCGATACAAAAGGTTTTGCAGCTGCTCCACCTGGAATTGGCTGAAGTATTGGCGTTTCAACTTCAAAATATCCTTTATCATTGAAGAAGTTACGCATGGCGTTGAAAAGTTTCGTACGCTTTACAAAAACCTCTTTAACCTTAGGATTCACCGCAAGATCTGCGTAACGTTGTCTATATCGATGCTCGGGATCTGTAAAACCATCGTAGGTATTCCCGTCCTTATCTGTTTTTGGAAGTGGTAGAGGTCGCAAAGACTTACTTAACAGGTGAAAATCTTTAACCATTACGGTCATTTCTCCTACCTGAGTTTTGAATAACTCTCCCTCAATTCCTATAAAATCGCCAATATCAAGCCATTTTTTATAGAAATCATTGTATTTCGCTTTGTCATCACCAGTACAAATTTCGTCACGGTTAAAATACACCTGTATCTTACCATTGGAATCCTGAAGTTCAGCGAAAGATGCTTTTCCCTGGATTCTCCTTGACATAAGTCTTCCGGCGATCACCACCTTTTTCCCTTCAGCAAATTCTTCCTTGATCTTCGTAGTAGTATGATCTACTGGAAAAAGATCGGCTGGATATGGATTAATTCCGGCTTTGCGTATCGCCGATAATTTCTCACGTCTAATTTGTTCCTGTTCTGATAACTGCTGCATATAATTTTTTTTATGCATTCAACAAAAATGCGGATGCAAATATAGTGACTATCAGCCTGCCATACAATGCAATTAAAAGCCGAAATAATAATTCTATCTTTGCCTCTATAATTAGTGAAAATGAGTATTTGGAGAGTAATTCTATCAGTTTTATTTCCCCCGCTGGCAGTTTATGATCGCGGTTGTGGTTCAATTTTAATCGTGCTAATACTTACGCTGCTGGGATGGGTTCCCGGAGTAATTGCAGCGCTCATTATATTAAATAATCCCAAGTCTTAAAGAAAGTATGAATAAGGAAGTTGAAGTTAGAAACCTAGGCAGCAAGGATTATAAGGAGACCTGGGATTACCAGGAGCAACTGTTTAAGGATACTCTGGATCAAAAGATCAGGAACAGAAGGCAGAATGAAAATATCGCTACCCGAAATTATTTGCTGCTGGTGGAGCATCCTCATGTTTACACTTTAGGAAAAAGTGGTGATCATACCAATCTTCTTTTGTCTGAAGAGCAATTGGAGAAAAAGAACGCCAGTTTTTACAAGATCAATAGAGGAGGGGATGTTACCTATCATGGGCCCGGACAGATTGTAGGTTACCCTATTCTGGACCTCGATAATTTCTTTACTGATATTCATAAATACCTGAGATTCCTTGAAGAGATGGTGATTCTGACTCTTGCTGAATATGGAATAAAATCTGAAAGAAGCCCTGGAGAAACCGGTGTCTGGCTGGATGTAGGAACTCCGTTCGCCAGGAAAATATGTGCAATGGGTGTAAGGGCGAGCAGATGGGTAACCATGCATGGTTTTGCCCTGAACGTGAACGCAGATCTTGGCTATTTTGATCATATTATTCCCTGCGGAATTAAGGACAAAGCCGTAACTTCCTTAAATGTAGAGCTAGGTCAGAAAGAAGTTGATATGGCTGAAGTTCAACAAAAACTGATGAAACATTTCAGTCAGTTATTCGAAGCTGAGTTGGTTTAGTATCATAACTTATAGAGCAGGATCTCGTTGTCATCACCTTTTACGATCATTTCCAAGCGTTTATCCAGATCTGCATTTGCAAGATCAACTTCAGAAGTTCCATATACTGGAAAACCGGGAAGTAATTCAGCATTCTCATTAAATACATAGACCTTCTTAGCCTGGGTGTCGGTAATACTTACATAAATTTTGCGTCCTATTAGAAATAGCTGCGGATTGGTATACAATCCAAAATCAAGACTTACGCTGGAATTATTGATCGTAAGTTCGTTTTCATTCAGGTAGACAAGATGATCTTCATTTGCCACTAAACGATTGTTTTCTGCAAGATCAAGATTTTTCAAATTAACTTTTCCATTTTGATCCACCTCTATCAGGTTGCTTTCAGGTTGGGTGGTGATAAAATTAGATTGGTAGCCGTACCAATCATTTTCGGAAATATTGAAATTATTGGTGGTTGGAACACGAATGCTCCCCTGGCGACTTAGGATCTGTAATCTGCCCGACTCTTCCTGAATCAGGATATAATCTTTGTTCCCAAGGCGAATATGCTTCGGAGCTTTGATGATGGTGTTTTTTGTTCCGTCGAAATCAAACCCTTTAATACTGTTACCTTTTGGTCCGAGCACGTAGACTTTATTGTTCTGGGTGAGCACAAACCTGTATTTCCTGTTGTTATCGTAATCAAATACTGCCAGAGGCTGCGTAAGTGGATCATTGAATTTTTTTGGAAAAGGTTTTACATCGCGGCCTTTGCGATCCAAAACTTCAAGTTGAAAGCCGGTAGAAAAAGCCAGCTGTTTATTACCGTTTTTAAAGAGATCTACTTCGTGCACTTTTCCTGAAATTTGACTATCCAGTTGTTTGGACCAGAACATCCTGCCTTTATTGGAAAACAGGCTGAGTTGATTTCCCGTATCCTCCACAAGAATATCCATCTGGTCTGTTTCATGATTGCGGAAGAATTGAAGAATTCCTGCGATAGGTTGGCTGGTGGTAATTGTTGCGATCTGTTCAGCTCCTTTGGAAAGTCGGTCTGCCTCCGTTGGTTCTGTGATAATACCGTGTAGATGATCGTACTTTTCTTCTGAAATTACCTGAAATGCAGCCAGGCTGCCTTTTTTGAACTCTGATTCTTTAGCGATCCCAAAGTCCTTCGCTGCGGAAATAGTCGTTATTGCAAGCATGCTTGATTCTGATGCCAGAGAATTCATCATTCTAACATATTGCGGGTTTTCTAATAGCGTCTTACCATTTTGAAAATTGATAATTAAGTCTTTTAGAACGGAGATCTCTTCAGAAGATATTATAAAATGATCAATAACAATAAAATATCCCGAGCTTAAATTAACTTCAGAATTTAGCAACAATTCTGGCACAGCAAAACTTCCCTCGAAAATGTCTATTTCCCGGAATCGTTCGCTAAGTTGATTTTCGGAAAACAATCGGTTTTTGACCAATTCGGTATCAATTGCATTCCAAATATGGATATTTCCAGTTTTAAGCTTAATACTTGAAATATCACTTACTTTATCCAGAAAATCCAGGTTTACGGTTGTATCCTTGCTTTGAAGTTTCAGCCCTGGATTCATAGAAACTATGGTAATAAAGTTTTCCGGGCAAAACCTGGCGACTTCATGCTTAAAGTCGATTACAGGGGCAAAATCTTTGGAGGCTTCGGAATTGGCATGTATTGAAATTCCGTTGTAGATAAGTTGAGAACTATTCGCATGCAGTTCCAGTACCTTCCAGTTTCCATTTTTCTTTGGTAGATCAATCTCGGAAAACATTTTAGAAAAGAACATCACATTCATATTTGAATAGATGAATGAAGTCTTCCTGGGATCTGAGGCATCCAATGCTTTCTGGAATTCCTGCGAATTAGATTTATTACTTCGCTTAGCCTGAACGATCGCATGCTTGCTTTCACTTAAGATGCTAAAATTGGCTATATCACGCTGGTAAAATTCAGATTTCTCCAGTTTCACTTTTTGATATTCAATATCTTCTTTAAAAGTTTCAACCTGTTTGTTTTGAATACTATCCAGGATCAATGATGTGGAATCTTTCTGAATGATCAAAACTATATGTTTAGAACCTATACTGTCACCATTTAAGTAAAGTATGCTTTGTTTTTCAGATTTGATATACTTTAGAAGATCTTTGGATTCATTGGTTAAATCTTTCAGGTCTCCACTGTTAAAAGTAGCTTCGTGTTCCAGTAGATCTTTTTCAAGTTGCTCGCTGGAAGGAGAAACGAAGATCACTTCCGCAGAATCAGGTATAAAATCTGTATTAATCAGATTACTATCAGAATTTTCTGCACAGGAAATAAGGAGCAGGCAGAGAATAAGACTTAGAAACTTGTTCATATATAATAGGTAGGCTTGCAAAAATATAAACTTAGAATTCAATCTTCAATTGATCGGGGAGTAGTTTAAAACTTTTCCGGTGATATTTGGTAATACCATACTTTTCGATAGCTGCACGATGTTCCCTGGTAGGATAACCCTTATTCTTTATCCAATTGTACATAGGGAATTCTTCATGGATCTTTTCCATATACTCATCACGGTGGGTTTTTGCCAGAACAGAAGCCGCTGCAATGCTAAGAAACTTACCGTCACCTTTAATAATGCACTCGTGTGGTATGGAGTCCAGGGGTTTGAATCTGTTTCCATCAACAATGATGCAATCTGGTTTGGTATTCAATTTTATGATAGACCTCTGCATCGCCGTAATTGATGCGTTCAAAATATTTACTTTATCGATCTCTTCCATAAAAACATGGGTCACTGCAAAATCGAAGAAATTTTCATGAATTAGATTTCTTAAAAGGTTCCTATTTTTTAGACTCAGCACCTTGGAATCATTCAAAATCTTGTTTTTAAAGTTCTTAGGTAAAATGATAGCAGCTGCAGTAACAGGCCCTGCGAGGCAGCCACGACCGGCTTCATCGGTTCCCGCCACCAGTTTTGATTTATCATAAGATCTGAGCATATGCATTTAAGATTGTAATCTTTTAACAAATTTACGGGTTCATGATGCAGTGAAATCTCACGTTTTCATTGAGCCTGTTAAAATTTTAATAAGTTAAAGTGTAAGTTTTTTTGGAATGTTAAGGAATAATTAGCATTTTTGGCGCAGGCTAATTCAAATTTAACGAAATAATGAAAAAAAGATTACATGGATTTCTAACACTCTTACTGGTGTTAGTCGTGCAAATTGGTTTTGCACAGGAAAAAACTGTACGAGGTACGGTTGTAGATGGTGACGGTCTGCCGTTACCTGGTGTTAATGTTATTGTAAAAGGTACGAATAACGGTAAGCAAACTGATTTCGATGGAAATTATAGTATTAGCGTTGCGCCTACTCAAACATTAGTTTTTAGCTATGTTGGTTTTAAAAGTCAGGAAATTCCTGTAGGAAGTTCAAACCAATTAAATGTTACGCTTCAAGTTGATGCAGCAGCATTGGATGAGGTGGTTGTGCTAGGGTATAGTACAAAAGGAGTTGAAGAGGTAACAGGTTCTTCAGTTCAGGTTACAGGTGCCGAAATTGCAGATGTTCCTGTGGTTTCAGCAGATCAGGCATTACAGGGAAAAGTTGCAGGTCTTCAGATCTCCGCTTCTTCTGGTACGCCAGGTTCTACTCAGGATGTACGTATTCGTGGTCTTAGTTCCTTAGCCTCTTCGAACGAGCCGCTTTATGTTATTGATGGTGTGCCGGTTGTTAATAACAACAATTCAGGAAGTGCAAACCGTTCTTCTTTGAATCCATTGGCTGCTATTAATAGCCAGGATATCGCGAGTATTACTGTATTGAAAGATGCTTCTGCTACTGCTGCTTATGGTGCACGTGGATCAAACGGGGTTATCGTAATTACTACCAAGAGTGGTACTTCCGGTGATACCAAGTTTACTTTTACTTCCCAGGTTGGAGTTCAGAATGACGCTTTCAATGAAAGAGAGTCTCTTACTGGAAATCAAAGACTTGAGTTAACTAGAGAAGCTTTCGTAAATGCATACGGAGCAAATGGTACCAATGGTGATTTTGGTTTTACTAATGATAATGCTATTCAGTTAGGAGTAGATTTTGGTCTTCTTCCTGCAGGTTACCTTGATTTTGATGGGACTGATTATGACTGGGATGGAATCATTCGTAATGATGATGCCTTGACTCAAAATCATACTTTCTCTGCATCTGGAGGTAGTGATAAAGGATCTTTTTATGCATCTATCGGGTATAATGATACTGAAGCTACAGTTATTAATGTAGACTTCCGAAGAATCAACGGTCTTGTAAGTTTTGATAGACAGTTTAGAGATAACTTAAAGTTCTCTACAAGTGTGAACGTCTCTAATACAGAGCAGGGGAATCCAATTCTTGAGCAGGGTTCATTTTTCTCAAACCCATTTATCACTAGATTCTTAATGAATCCATTGAATAATCCATACAATGAGGATGGAACTCCAAATACTGAATTGTCTTATGGTTCTTTACATAATACACTTTATGTATTGGATAATAATATAACTCGTAACAAATTACTTAGAGGTATCTCTAATTCTCAATTGGACTGGGAATTATTTGAAGGTTTCACTTTTAGAAACACTTTAAGTTTGGATTACCAGTTAACTGAATTTAGAAACTACCAGAACAGATACGAAGGTGATTCTGCTCCTGTTAATGGTTCTTCTGAAGTTAGTGATGAGAAAAACTATAACTACGTTTACCAGGGATCTTTAAATTATGGATTTACTTTAGGCGATGTTCATAATTTCGATCTTACTGCTTTATTCGAATACCAGGAAAACCAGAACTACTATATGTACGGATATGGTGAAAACTTCCCTGCTGATGGTCTTACAAATATAGCATCAGCTTCTGCAAACTTTGATGCTTTTTCAAGTCTTACAGATTGGGTAAACGTTGGTTACCTAGGTTTGTTGAACTATAATTATGATGGTCGTTACGTAGTTGACGCAACTATTCGTCGTGAAGGATCTTCAAGGTTCGCTCCTGAAAACAGATTTGGTACTTTTGGATCTGTAGGTGCAGCGTGGAACATTCACCGTGAGTCTTTCATGGAAGGTGGATTGTTTAACACTTTGAGATTGAGAGCTTCTTACGGTCTTACTGGTAACAACGCTGTAGGTTTAAATAACTACCAGGCGCTTCTAGCGTATGGAGCTGATTACTCTAACAATGGTGGTGCTGAGCCATCTCAATTTGGTAATCCAGATCTAACCTGGGAAAAAGGTGAAAACTTTGATGTTGGTGTAACTTTTGGTCTTCTTGATAATAGAGTAAATGGTACTTTCACTTACTTTAACAGAAGAACATATGACCTTCTTCAGGATGTGCCATTATCTCCAACTTCTTCTTTTACTTCTCAGGCTAGAAACCTTGGTGAAATGACGAACAATGGTATTGAGGCTGAATTATCTGTTGATGTGATCAGAACGAATGATTTCGTTTGGAATGTATCAGCAAACTACGCGACTGTTAACAACGAGGTTACTGAATTAGCGATTGGAGCTGATGGTAATGAGATCGATCCTCTTGCAGGAAGTGGTTACAAATCTACAGTAACTGGATTGCCAGCGGCAGCATGGTATATGAGAACCTGGGCTGGAGTTGATACTGAAACTGGATTGCCAACATGGTACCTTAATGGTGTAGATGGTGAAGTGACTTCAGATTACAACTCTGCAGCAAGAGTATTCCAGGATGATGCTAGTGCATTGCCTACATACTCAGGAGGTTTCAGTACAAGAATTAGCTACAAAGGTTTATTCGCTGATGCTACTCTTTATACAGCTGGAGGTCACAAGATCTACGAGCAGTTCGCGCAATTCTACCTAAGAACAAACAGTTTCACTTTAGGTTCTTTCAACGGTGTTCAGGAATTATTGGATAGATGGCAACAGCCTGGTGACGTTACAGACGTGCCAGCGGTTAACTATGCCACCAACAATAACTTCCACGCAACAAGTTCAAGACACCTTTATGACGGGGATTACATTCGTCTTAAAAATGCTACAATTGGATACAGCTTGCCTTCAAGCTTAACTGATGGAATTGGAATTGATGCTTTGACCCTGACTCTTAGAGGTACAAACCTTTATACTTGGGTAAAAGAAGATGGATTGAAATTGGATCCTGAAGTTCGAGCGAATGGTTACACTACTTTAACCACTCCACCTGTAAAAACTTACTCTGTAGGCGTTAACGTTAAATTTTAAAAAATGAAAATGAAATTAAGATATTTAATTGTTTTCGGATTAGGACTTGGTCTAGCGACTACTTCCTGTTCTGAAGAGGATCTTGAGCCAACACTGGCTCAGTCCAAAAGTATAGAAACCAGTATCAATGCAACTGGTGACCTTCAAGCAGTATTAATTGGTGCTTATGAAAGACTACAGGAATCTTCATATTACGGTCGTGATAAGATCGTAATGGGAGAAATCATGTCTGATAATACTAGCTCTAACGCAAATTCGAACCGTTTTGTTACTGAAGCTCAGTTTTCTTTAACACCAGAGGCTGGGATCGCTGCGACATTGTGGACGAACTGGTACCAGGTAATTGGTTCTGCAAATATTGTTATTGGTGCTGAAGGTATTGATGGTGATGAAGCTACAATTAATCACTTGAAAGGTCAGGCTTACGCAATTAGAGCACTAGCTCATTTTGATCTGGTAACTTTTTACGGTCAGCAAAATGTTTCTGGTGGGGAGTCTGCCTTAGGTGTTCCTTACGTAACTAGCTTTAGAGATTCTGAAAATCTTTTCCCAGCAAGAAATACTGTTGGAGAAGTTAAGAACCTTGCATATGCAGATCTTGAAATGGCTGCTTCACTTATGACAGCTGGACTAGACGATCCTGCTAAAGAGTACATTTCTACTAATGCAGTTTATGCAATTGAAGCTAGAATCGCTAATTACTTTGGTGATCATGATAGAGCTTTAACAGCTTCTAAAATGGTAATCGATTCAGGTAATTATTCAGTAGCTAGTGAAGATGCGTTTTTAAGTACATTCTCTACAGATGGTGGTGCAAACGTTATTTGGGAAATTGCAAATACCGCTACAGATAATCCTGGAATCAATGGATTAGCTAACATCTATCAGGTAGGTGCTTATGGAGATGTGATCGCACTTCCTAACTTGGCTAATATCTATGATGAAGATGATATTCGTGGTGTTAGTGACTATGATCCTGCGACTGCAGTTGCTCCTTCTACTGTAATTGGGTTACATCCTGACGGTGCTTTTAGAAATGTTGGAAAATATCCATCATTCGCACCATATGAAGATAACGTACCAGTTATTCGATATGAAGAAGTTGTATTGATCTACGCTGAAGCTCTCTTGGCAACAGGTGGTGATGATGCATTGGATTGGTTAAACATGATCCCTGAAAACAGAGGTGCTGAATCTTACGATGAAGCGTCTTTGGAAAATATTCTACTTGAAAGACGTAAGGAGCTTGCTTTTGAAGGCTTCAGATTCCATGATTTAGTGAGAACTGGTATGGGTGTTGATGCTGTAGATCCAGTGTTACAATTGCATAGCGGAATTCCTTATGGTGATTTTAGATTAGCTTTACCAATTCCAACTTCTGAGGTTGGAGTGAATGCTAATGTAGTTCAGAACCAAGGTTACTAAATTTATCAATAGTTTAGATTATTAGAAAGCCGCTCATTTAGAGCGGCTTTTTTTATTCCCCAATTTCACAGAGTTTCTTACGTTATAAATTATAAATTTGCGTTACTATTATATTTATATGTATAGAGCCTTAACTTTTTTCTTTTTATTGATTTCATTTTCTGCTGCTAGTCAGGAAGATTTTGGACAGGATTCCAAACCACAAAAAAAACAAGATAGCATACCGCCGGTAGATCTTTATAAGATTATTTCTGTGAAGAATGACACTACTCACCTGGATACCACGCTTACCATACTTAAGGATTACAAGTTCAACTATCTTAGAAAAGATAATTTTGAGCTATTACCATTTTCAAATACCGGGCAAACTTACAATACCCTTAGTTATACCGAGGATAATACGAAAGCATTTCCTGGTTTTGGGGCAGAAGCAAGGCATTACAATTTTATGGAAGTGGACGATATTAACTATTATCAGGTTCCAACACCATGGACACAGCTTTATTTTAAAACCGTACCGGAACAAGGGCAGCAGCTCGATGCATTATTTACAATCAATACTTCTAAGAACCTGAATATGTTTATAGCGTATAAGGGAACGAGGGCATTAGGTAAATATCAGAATATTTTGACCAGCACTGGAAATCTAAGAATGGGGTTCTCCTATAATACAAATAATGATAGGTATCGTATAAAAGCACATTTCGTTTCTCAAGATCTAATGAATGAGGAAAACGGGGGGCTTGATAGCCTTGCGGTGCTTCAATATATTGCGGAAGAAGAAGAGTTCGATGATAGATCTGTACTCGATGTCAAATATGAGGATGCTGAGAGTACTCTCTTTGGGAAAAGGTTTTTTATTGATCATGAATATGAACTAACAGATCCCAGGGATTCCACCAATAATCTGAGTATTTCTCACATCTTTGATCATAGTTATAAAAAGTTTGTCTTTAATCAGGAAACTGCTGAAAATACTCTATATGGTGATTCTTTTGAGGCTACTAATCTACAAACATCTACTCGACTATATACAACGTTTAATGAAGTCGCAGTAAATTTTCAAAATGATGTACTTGGAAAACTCTCCTTAAAAGCCGGACATACTAATTACGACTATGGATATAACGCCGTCTATATAACAGAGGAATCTGTAGTAGGCAATAAACTTTTCGGAGATTTATTACATCTGGCTGCTACTTATCAGGAGCGTATTGGTGATTTTGATCTTAAAGCTGCAGGACGACTCAACCTCGATGATGATTTTTCCGGTAATTATCTGAATATTTCCGCTGGCTATGAATTCGATGATAAAAATAGTATCCGTTTCGGCTTCGATCAAAATAGCAGTTTGCCCAATTTCAATTTTCTGCTCTATCAGAACGATTATATAAATTATAACTGGCAGAACGATTTCGATAATGTAAGTTCACAGAGGTTATACGCCAGACTTTCTTCTGAAAAGTATGCGAACGTAAATTTTTTATTATCACAAATTGATAACTATACGTACTTTGCTGAAAATGAAAATGGGTCGGTAAAGCCTTTTCAATATGATCAGCCGGTTAGGCACTTAAAGCTGAAGGCTGAAAAAGAATTTGATTTTGGTCTCTTCGGAAGCTACAATACTATAATGTATCAGAATGTCCTGGAGGGAACAGGCGTTCTGAATGTTCCAGACCTGGTTACCAGGAATTCTATTTACTATAAGGACTTCTGGTTCGATAAGGCGCTTTATCTTCAAACAGGTTTCACTTTTAAGTATTTTACGAAGTTTGAAGCGAATGCCTATGATCCAATCCTGGCAGAATTTTATGTTCAGAATGAAGAAGAGATTGGTGGATTTCCTGTAGTGGACTATTTCTTCAATGCAAAAGTAGACAAAGCAAGGATCTTCTTTAAGTTGGAACATTTAAATTCTCTGGTTACCGGGAACAACAATTTCTCTGCGCCAGACTATCCATATACCGACTTTCTCGTAAGATTTGGCCTGGTTTGGGATCTTTTCCTGTAGTATTCTTAATGTTGTAATTATCATATCAAGTGCCTGTTTGATATTTAGTTGCTGAATTGATAAAAATACGCAGTTATCTGTTCTGTTTTGAATAGCTTTTTTCTGAAGTCTTTACGGTTAGCATAAATCGAATATTTTTTCCAAAAAGTCATTGTGTAATTAAAATTGGGGTGTATATTTGCAGCCGCTTTGGGAGCAAGGCGTATGTTCGTTGAGATTAGTAATGGTGGGTAATGCGGAAGGATCTGGCTTTAAAAAATTAAATTAAAATTTATTAAATTTTAGTTTGGTAGAAAGAAAAAAGTTAGTGTATATTTGCAGCCGCTTTGAGAGCAAGGCGTGAGTTCACTGAAAGGTATGTAAAGGGTAGGCTGTTGTTGGTCTAAGGCAAGAAAATAAAAATTAAATTTCTTTAAATTTTATTTGGCTGGAGAGCAAAACTAGTTTTATATTTGCACCCGCTTTAAAAACGAAGCGACGTTCTTAAGAAGGTTGGCGGAGTTTAAAGGTAGGAAAGCTTTAGAAAAAGAAACTAAAAATTTTATTAAAAAAGTTTTGGTGGATAAAGAAAAAGCGTTGTATATTTGCACCCGCTTTGAGAACAAGCAAACGTTCAAAAATTACAGATTGAAATTACTGAAAACCACCGGATGGGGTGAGAGAATAAGGTTCGATTCCTTAGGTTTTAACAAGACAGATTGGGAGACCAATTAAAGTTCATTGATATATTGAATTGACAAAGGGTTTTATCTTTAATTAGATAGAATCAAGTGTATAAGAATTAAGACTAGAAAAGTCATACTGAGCAATTTCTTTAGTAATTGTTGAATATATTTAAGATTTAACGATGAAGAGTTTGATCCTGGCTCAGGATGAACGCTAGCGGCAGGCCTAACACATGCAAGTCGAACGGTAACAGGAATTAGCTTGCTAATTTGCTGACGAGTGGCGCACGGGTGCGTAACGCGTATACAATCTGCCTTTAAGCGGGGAATAGCCCATGGAAACGTGGATTAATACCCCATAGTATGTAGACTTCACCTGGAGATTACATTAAACATTTATGGCTTAAAGATGAGTATGCGTCCTATTAGTTAGTTGGTAAGGTAACGGCTTACCAAGACCGCGATAGGTAGGGGTCCTGAGAGGGAGATCCCCCACACTGGTACTGAGACACGGACCAGACTCCTACGGGAGGCAGCAGTGAGGAATATTGGACAATGGAGGCAACTCTGATCCAGCCATGCCGCGTGCAGGAAGACGGCCCTATGGGTTGTAAACTGCTTTTATACGGGAAGAACCACATCTACGTGTAGATGCTTGACGGTACCGTATGAATAAGGACCGGCTAACTCCGTGCCAGCAGCCGCGGTAATACGGAGGGTCCAAGCGTTATCCGGAATCATTGGGTTTAAAGGGTCCGTAGGCGGGATAATAAGTCAGTGGTGAAAGTCTGCAGCTCAACTGTAGAATTGCCATTGATACTGTTGTTCTTGAATTATTATGAAGTGGTTGGAATGAGTAGTGTAGCGGTGAAATGCATAGATATTACTCAGAACACCTATTGCGAAGGCAGATCACTAATAATATATTGACGCTGAGGGACGAAAGCGTAGGTAGCGAACAGGATTAGATACCCTGGTAGTCTACGCCGTAAACGATGGTTACTAGCTGTTCGGCTCGATTGAGAGCTGAGTGGTTAAGCGAAAGTGATAAGTAACCCACCTGGGGAGTACGTTCGCAAGAATGAAACTCAAAGGAATTGACGGGGGCCCGCACAAGCGGTGGAGCATGTGGTTTAATTCGATGATACGCGAGGAACCTTACCAGGGCTTAAATGCAGTTGGACAGGTCTGGAAACAGACCCTTCTTCGGACTAATTGCAAGGTGCTGCATGGTTGTCGTCAGCTCGTGCCGTGAGGTGTCAGGTTAAGTCCTATAACGAGCGCAACCCCTGTGGTTAGTTGCCAGCGAGTCATGTCGGGAACTCTAGCCAGACTGCCAGTGCAAACTGTGAGGAAGGTGGGGATGACGTCAAATCATCACGGCCCTTACGTCCTGGGCCACACACGTGCTACAATGGTAGGGACAGAGGGCAGCTACCCCGCGAGGGGATGCGAATCTTTAAACCCTATCACAGTTCGGATCGCAGTCTGCAACTCGACTGCGTGAAGCTGGAATCGCTAGTAATCGCATATCAGCCATGATGCGGTGAATACGTTCCCGGGCCTTGTACACACCGCCCGTCAAGCCATGGAAGCCGGGGGTACCTGAAGTCCGTCACCGTAAGGAGCGGCCTAGGGTAAAACTGGTAACTGGGGCTAAGTCGTAACAAGGTAGCCGTACCGGAAGGTGCGGCTGGAACACCTCCTTTCTAGAGCTTTGCATGTTTACATGCAAGCGACAATTAGTAAAGGGAAGTTTAGAAGGCCAATTTGGTCTTGATTCTTATGTCAATTCGGTTATTATGGACAGTCTCATAGCTCAGCTGGTTAGAGCGCTACACTGATAATGTAGAGGTCGGCAGTTCGAGTCTGCCTGAGACTACTTGAAAGAGTAAGCCATCAGGTTTATAAGTTCATTTGAAAAACTGAAAGGAAATTTTAGAGGTTGAGTAGCCGTTATAAGTACTGTTAACTAATAACTGGTTAGCTGGATACTAAAATAATGGGGGATTAGCTCAGCTGGCTAGAGCGCCTGCCTTGCACGCAGGAGGTCATCGGTTCGACTCCGATATTCTCCACGATTCCTAGAGATAGAGTGGGTTATAGTTTTTACAAACAACCAGGAAACATAAGTTTTTAGTTTGTAAGATCATCGAGACTCTATTGTGAATACGGGAAAAAAGTTCATTGACATATTGAAGAAACAAAGAATACGAGAACACTATTAGATAGAAATATTTAATATAAGTAATACATTATAATACTTCTGTTCTAGCGCAAGTTAGGATAGATTAGAGCATTAAGCAAAGCGCATACAAGCTAGATAAGGGCGTATGGGGAATGCCTAGGCTCTCAGAGGCGAAGAAGGACGTGATAAGCTGCGAAAAGTCGTGGGGATTGGCACATACAAATTGATCCGCGAATATCCGAATGGGGCAACCCACTATATTGAAGATATAGTATCCGCAAGGAGGCGAACCCGGAGAACTGAAACATCTAAGTACCCGGAGGAAGAGAAAACAATAGTGATTGCGCTAGTAGCGGCGAGCGAACGCGCAGAAGCCCAAACCAATGAGTTTACGGACTTATTGGGGTTGTAGGACTGCAACATTGTTTGTACAATGAATTAGAACAAGTTGGAAAGCTTGGCCAAAGACGGTGATAGCCCGGTATAGGAAAGTTGATATAAAGCATAGCAGTATCCTGAGTAGTGCGGGGCACGTGAAACCCTGTATGAATCCGGCGGGACCATCCGCCAAGGCTAAATACTCCTGAGAGACCGATAGTGAACCAGTACCGTGAGGGAAAGGTGAAAAGAACCCTGAATAAGGGAGTGAAATAGATCCTGAAACCATACGCTTACAAGCGGTCGGAGCCCTTTAGTGGGGTGACGGCGTGCCTTTTGCATAATGAGCCTACGAGTTACCGTTGCCAGCAAGGTTAAGCAGTTCAGCTGTGGAGCCGTAGCGAAAGCGAGTCTGAATAGGGCGCTTTAGTTGGTAGTGGTAGACGCGAAACCGTGTGATCTACCCTTGGGCAGGTTGAAGCTGTGGTAACACATAGTGGAGGACCGAACCCGTTGACGTTGAAAAGTCTTGGGATGACCTGAGGGTAGGGGTGAAAGGCCAATCAAACTCGGAAATAGCTCGTACTCCCCGAAATGCATTTAGGTGCAGCGATATAGATAGTTTTATAGAGGTAGAGCTACTGATTGGATGCGGGGGCTTCACCGCCTACCAATTCCTGACAAACTCCGAATGCTATAAAATGTTTCATATCAGTGAGGGCATGGGTGCTAAGGTCCATGTCCGAGAGGGAAAGAACCCAGACCATCAGCTAAGGTCCCAAAATATATGTTAAGTTGAAGAAACGCGGTTGAACTGCCCAGACAGCTAGGATGTTGGCTTGGAAGCAGCCATTCATTTAAAGAGTGCGTAACAGCTCACTAGTCGAGCGGTTCGGCATGGATAATAATCGGGCATAAACATATTACCGAAGCTATGGACTATAGTTTACTATAGTGGTAGGGGAGCATTGTAACAGAGATGAAGGTGAGTCGCGAGGCTTGCTGGATTGGTTACAAAAGAAAATGTAGGCATAAGTAACGATAATGCGGGCGAGAAACCCGCACACCGAAAGACTAAGGTTTCCTCAGCTATGCTAATCAGCTGAGGGTTAGTCGGGACCTAAGGCGAACCCGAAAGGGGTAGTCGATGGACAAGCAGTTAATATTCTGCTACTTGCCCCACGTTAAAGCGGACGGAGGCGTAAATTTGGTGCGTACTGACGGAATAGTACGTTGAAGGGAGTGGTAACACCCCGATAGTACACAAAAGCTACGGCCGGCGTGATAATCCAGAGGAGCGACTTCCAAGAAAAGCGAGTGGAGGCAACCCGTACCCTAAACCGACACAGGTAGTTGGGATGAGAATTCTAAGGTGCTCGAGAGATTCATGGCTAAGGAACTAGGCAAAATTGGCCCGTAACTTCGGGAGAAGGGTCGCCCCCCTTATGGGGGGGGCCGCAGTGAAAAGATCCAGGCGACTGTTTATCAAAAACACAGGGCTCTGCTAAATCGAAAGATGACGTATAGGGCCTGACACCTGCCCGGTGCTGGAAGGTTAAGGGGAGATGTTAGCATTAGCGAAGCATTGAACTGAAGCCCCAGTAAACGGCGGCCGTAACTATAACGGTCCTAAGGTAGCGAAATTCCTTGTCGGGTAAGTTCCGACCTGCACGAATGGTGCAACGATCTGGATACTGTCTCAGCCATGAGCTCGGTGAAATTGTAGTATCGGTGAAGATGCCGATTACCCGCTGTGGGACGAAAAGACCCCGTGCACCTTTACTATAGCTTAGTATTGACTTTGAACAAGTGATGTGTAGGATAGGTAGGAGACTTTGAAGCTGCATCGCCAGGTGTGGTGGAGTCGTTGTTGAAATACTACCCTTTACTTGTTTAGAGCCTAACTTCCAACGGAAGGACAGTGCTTGGTGGGTAGTTTGACTGGGGTGGTCGCCTCCAAAAGAGTAACGGAGGCTTCTAAAGGTTCCCTCAGCACGCTTGGTAACCGTGCGTAGAGTGCAATGGCAAAAGGGAGCTTGACTGAGAGACATACAGGTCGATCAGGTACGAAAGTAGAGCATAGTGATCCGGTGACACCGCATGGAAGGGTCATCGCTCAAAGGATAAAAGGTACGCCGGGGATAACAGGCTGATCTCCCCCAAGAGCTCACATCGACGGGGGGGTTTGGCACCTCGATGTCGGCTCGTCACATCCTGGGGCTGGAGAAGGTCCCAAGGGTTGGGCTGTTCGCCCATTAAAGTGGCACGCGAGCTGGGTTCAGAACGTCGTGAGACAGTTCGGTCTCTATCTACAGTGGGCGTTAGAAATTTGAGTGGACCTGATCCTAGTACGAGAGGACCGGATTGGACGAACCTCTGGTGTATCTGTTGTTCCGCCAGGAGCACTGCAGAGTAGCTACGTTCGGAAGGGATAAGCGCTGAAAGCATATAAGCGCGAAACCCACCACAAGATGAGATTTCTTTAAAGGACCGTGGGAGACTACCACGTTGATAGGCTATAGGTGTAAAGGCAGTAATGTCATAGCCGAGTAGTACTAATAATCCGTAAAGCTTGATGCGCGATGGCTCTGAGGCCTTAAAACCTCAGAGCCGCCAAATGCTTATTTTATAGTTGTAGTACAGGTACTTGTAACTTTTTTGTTTCTTTAATTATGTCAACGATATTAGTTCTAATCTAAGTAATTAGAACAGTTTTAAGCTCGAAGCTTATAACTTACCTTTTAAGGTGGCTATAGCAACGGGGCTCACCTCTTCCCATCCCGAACAGAGTAGTTAAGCCCGTTAGCGCAGATGGTACTGCTGTATTGTGGGAGAGTATGTCGTCGCCTTCTTCTTTAAAACCCTTCATCATATCGATGAAGGGTTTTTTTATGTAATAAAGTCAGGGAATGGATAACACTTTGAATTCAACTAGAGGATTTCAACCGTGTAATTCAGCTAGCCAGTCTATCTATGTACAGGAAATACAATGTTATCTATGTATATTGAGGTAATTATGAATCTCTTGTAAATAGTCGAAATTCCTCTTTTGTATACATATTTTCTGGAATATACAAAGTGGAAGTGTCGATTACTTAAGTGACCTGATCAATTGCCCAATACAATAATACAAGAGAAGTTTTCTATTGAATCGAGTGGCAGTAACCTTTATATAATACAAAAGCAGCCGATTGGCTGCTTTTGTATTATAAGTCTCAGTTTATACCTGTCCTAAACTTGAGGAAGATCTCCCTCTCCCTTTACAGGTAATTTTGATTTACCCATCAGGAATTTATCTACATGATGTGCAGCTTCGCGACCTTCTGAAATTGCCCAGACAATTAGTGATTGTCCTCTACGCATATCTCCGGCAACAAATACATGTCTCTTATTAGTAGTATAGGTTTTACTTCCTTTAATATTAGTTCTTTCATCTATTTCCAGTCCCATTTTCTCAGCCAGAGATTTCTCTGGTCCGGTGAAACCAAGAGAGAGTAGTGCGAGATCACAAGGCCAGTCTTTTTCAGATCCTTTGACTTCTTTGAGTTCTGGTCTCGAACCTGGTCTTTTGATCCATTCTACTTCAACTGTTTTTAAAGCTTTCAGTTTACCATTCTCATCCTTAATAAATTCTTTGGTTTGGATACTCCAATTTCTTTCAACACCTTCTTCGTGGGAAGAACTTGTTTTCATGGTAAAAGGCCAGTAAGGCCATGGATTATCTTTTGTACGGTGTTTTGGAGGTAAAGGCATGATCTCGAAATTAATTCCCGAGTTTGCTTCTTGTCTATTAGATGTTCCAACGCAATCTGAACCTGTATCTCCACCACCAATAACAATCACATTCCTGCCATTAGCGTTATACTTGCTGTCCAGGTCATGCAATCCATCAATATGCTGGTTGTTATGAGTGAGGAAGTCCATTGCCTGCACAACGCCCTCGGCATCAGATCCCGGGATGGGCAATTTCCTCTTTTCCGTAGCACCTCCGCAAAGAACGACGGCATCAAATGTCTCCAGTTCCTCTATGTCGTAATTATTTCCAACCTCAGTTTCTGTTTTAAATATGATACCTTCAGCTTCGAGAATTTCCAATCTTCGATCTATTATCTTCTTCTCTAATTTAAAGTCAGGTATCCCATAGCGTAAAAGTCCGCCTGGTTTCGCCCCACGTTCTAAAACCGTAACTTCATGACCTGCTCTGTTTAATTGCTGAGCGGCGGCCAGTCCAGCAGGTCCGCTTCCAATGACAGCAACTTTTTTACCAGTTCTTACCGAAGGGATTTCAGGCTTTATCCAGCCTTCTTTAAAGCCTCTCTCTACAATATACTTCTCAATCATTTCAATCGCTACAGGGGGATCTATAATCCCTAATACGCACGCCGATTCGCAAGGTGCGGGACATAATCTACCTGTAAACTCCGGAAAATTGTTTGTTGCATGTAAAATAGTGAGAGCTTTTTGCCATTCATTCCTGTAAACAGCATGGTTAAAGTCCGGGATCAAGTTACCTAATGGGCAACCTGAATGACAGAATGGTATTCCGCAATCCATGCATCTACCTCCCTGTTTCTTAAGTTCCTCTGTTGGTAGCTCTTTCTGAAATTCATTATAATTCTTTATCCTGTCCTGAGGTAGTATCGTATCCTCATCTTTTCTTTCGTATTCTAAAAATCCTCTAATCTTTCCCATACCTTACGCCGTTTTAAGAGTTTGCTCGTTATGTCCTTTCATTTTCTGTAAAGCCTTCTTGTATTCTGTAGGCATGATCTTTATGAAGCCTGCAGAACTGGACTCCCAATTATTCAATATTTCTCGAGCTACATCACTTTCTGTGTATTGATAATGCTTTACGATCAAATCTTCTATTTCCGCAATATTTTCTTCGGAAAGTTCTTCGAATTCGATCATTTCCATATTGAACTTATTTCGATCTATTTTATGATCAGGATCGTAGATATAAGCTGTTCCGCCACTCATACCTGCTGCAAAGTTTCTACCTATTCCTCCAAGAATAACTGCAATTCCTCCGGTCATATATTCACATCCATGATCACCAATTCCTTCAATCACGGCCTTTGCTCCTGAATTCCGAACGCAAAAACGTTCTCCGCCAATACCGTTGATATAAGCTTCACCAGCGGTTGCGCCATATAAAGCTACGTTTCCAATGATGACATTTTCGTGTGAAGCGAAGGTTGCTTCTTTTGGTTTGCGTATAGATAGAACTGCGCCAGAAAGACCTTTTCCGAAGTAATCATTAGAGTTGCCCTCAATATTTAAGTTTAGTCCGCGAGCGGCGAATGCACCAAAACTTTGTCCTGCAGATCCTTTAAAATTCAAAGTCAAGGTGTTTGGAGGAAGTCCGTTTGCACCGTGTATTTTAGATATCTCATTACTAATAATGGCTCCCGTTGTACGATTAGTATTATCAATAGGATATTCCAGTGTTACCTGTTCTTTTCGATAGATTGCCGGGTGAGCATGCTTTAGAATATCAAAATCTAGAACACCTTCCAGGTTGTGTAGTTGCTTCTCAGTATTTGACAGTGGAACCTGTTCACTCAAGTTCGGCTTGTGTAGGATGTTTGAGAGGTCTATTCCCTGTGCTTTATAGTGTTTGATCGCTTTATTCATGTCAAGTTTCTGGCATTGACCTACCATTTCATTAATGCTTCGATATCCTAGCTGAGCCATGATCTCTCGCAATTCCTGCGCTATGAAATACATGAAGTTGATCACATTTTCCGGTGTGCCTTTAAAATTCTTCCTCAATTCAGGATCCTGCGTGGCAATCCCCACAGGGCAGGTATTTAAATGACAGGCTCGCATCATGATACATCCAGATGCTACCAATGGTGCGGTGGAAAAACCAAATTCTTCAGCTCCCAGTAAACATGCGATAGCTACGTCACGGCCTGTTTTTAATTGTCCATCACATTCAACCACGATCCTGCTTCTTAAATTATTCAGTAATAATGTCTGCTGGGCTTCCGCAATACCAAGTTCCCAGGGCAATCCTGCGTGTCTTAGCGAGGTAAGTGGAGAAGCTCCTGTCCCTCCATCATATCCAGATATCAGAACTACATCTGCTTTTGCTTTTGCCACACCTGCGGCAATAGTTCCAACGCCAATTTTAGAAACCAGTTTTACGTTAATTCTTGCTTCACGGTTTGCGTTTTTAAGGTCAAAAATAAGTTGTGCGAGATCTTCAATTGAATAAATATCATGATGGGGTGGAGGAGAGATCAATCCCACATAAGGTGTAGAATTTCTTGTTTTAGCAATATCGGGATTTACTTTTGGACCAGGTAATTGTCCTCCTTCACCGGGTTTTGCACCTTGAGCCATCTTAATCTGAATTTCGCGGGCATTGGTTAGATAGTCAATACTTACTCCAAATCTCCCTGAGGCAACCTGTTTTATAGCTGAATTTCTCCAGTTTCCATCAATATCCTTCTGGAAACGACCGGGATCTTCACCTCCTTCTCCAGAATTACTTTTTCCTTTAATCCGGTTCATAGCAACTGCCAGATTCTCGTGTGCTTCCTTACTTATGGAACCAAAAGACATAGCACCGGTCTTAAAACGTTTTACAATTTCTGTCCACGGCTCTACTTCTTCGATAGGAATGGGATTCAGTTCCTTGAATTTGAACATCCCTCTAATGGTCATCAACCTTTCAGTCTGCTCATTGATTATTTTTGAATATTCAGTATAAGTATCATAACTATTTTGCTTGACCGCCTGTTGTAGTTTTGCAACGCTGGCTGGATTGAAGACGTGGCGCTCACCATTTCTTCTCCAGCGATAATCCCCACCTATTTCAAGATCAAGATCTGAATCTGTTTCCGGTGGGAAAAAAGCATGTTTGTATCGTTTCTGAATTTCCTTTTCTACTTCATACAAACCTATCCCTTCAATCCTGGTTGGAGTATTACAGAAGTATTTATTAACAAATTTCTTATTGAGTCCCAGTATTTCGAAAATCTGAGATCCACGATAGGAAAGTAAAGTAGAGATCCCAATCTTATTCATGATCTTGATGATTCCCTTTCCAATAGCAACGTTGAAGTTTTCTACCGCAATTTCAGGGTCTTCAATGTTGATCTCTTTCCTTTCTACCAGGTCGTAAATGATCTCATTGACCATGTATGGGTTGATGGCGCTAGCTCCATATCCAAAGAGAGCTGCAAAATGATGAGGCTCACGAGGTTCAGCAGATTCGATAACAATTCCAAAACTGGATCTTCGGTTATAATCCTTCACCCTATGATGAACAAATGAGCAGGCTAGTAGAGATGGGATTGGCGCCAGGCTTTTATCCACATTTCTATCTGACAGAATAATTACATTACAGCCATCATCCACAGCCTCTTTGATCTCTACGATCATTTCTTCCAGCCGGTCTTCGAGACCATTCATTCCTTTTTCTGCGGAATAAAGCATAGAAATACTCTTAGCCTTAAAGCCTGGATAGTCTATATATTTGATCTTATCAAGATCTTCATTAGAAATAACCGGATTCTGAATTTTTAGTTTTTTAGCCTGTTCCGGAACGATATCAAATAGATTGATGTCCTCTCCAATAGTTAGACTAATATCTGTAACGATTTCTTCCCGGATTCCATCCAGAGGCGGATTGGTAACCTGGGCGAATAATTGTTTGAAATAGTTGAATAATAATTGAGGTTTGTCTGAAAGTACTGCCAGTGGAATATCGGTTCCCATAGATCCAATAGCTTCTTTTGCATTAGAAGCCATAGGGCTGATAATTGTGGTAATATCTTCGTACGTATATCCATGCAATTTCAGCCTGGTGACGTAATCCACATCTTCAACCGGAGTTTGATTTCCTGTATATTTTACGTCTGCCAAATGCAAAAGATTATCATCCAGCCATTCCTGGTAGGGGCGTCTGGAGACAATTTTCTCCTTGACTTCTTCATCTTCAATAATTCTACCCTCGATCATGTCAACCAGAAACATTCTTCCTGGTTCGAGTCTACCGTGTTTAAGAACATTTTCCGGCTTGATGTCCAGAACACCAGTTTCAGAAGACATTACCACGTAGCCGTCTTTAGTAACCGTATATCTTGAAGGTCTCAATCCATTTCTATCAAGTAAAGCACCAATATAGTTGCCATCGGTAAATGGAATAGATGCCGGGCCATCCCATGGTTCCATGATACAGGCGTTGTATTCATAGAAAGCTTTTTTACTATTTTCCATCGATGGATTTTTCTCCCAGGCTTCAGGTACCATCATCATGATAGCTTCCGGCAAGGATCTACCTGTTTGCAATAACAGCTCTAGCGCCATATCCATGGAAGCCGAGTCTGATTTACCTTCCAGAATTACCGGAATGATCTTCTTAATATCATCGCCAAAATCTTCACTTTCGAAAAGCTCTTCGCGTGCCTTCATTCGGCTTAAATTACCACGTAGCGTATTTATTTCACCATTGTGACACATATAGCGAAAAGGTTGTGCCAGATCCCACGTAGGGAAAGTATTGGTAGAAAAACGCTGATGTACCAGGGCAAGTTTCGTGATCACATCTGGATCATTAAGATCCTTGTAATAGACATTAATATCCTGGGGCATGAGTAGCCCTTTGTATATTATAGTATTGGTAGATAAACTTGAAAAATAGAAATAGTCACTTTGTGCCAGACCGGAATGTTCTACTTCATGTTCTGCAATTTTTCTAGCTGAGTACAATCTCTTATTAAAAGACTGCTCGTCCATCTCGGTTTTCTTGCCTATAAAAACCTGTTCAACAGCTGGCTCTACATTAGAAGCCATTTTCCCAAGACAAGTGTGATTAACAGGAACTTTACGCCAGCCTAGAATTTCCAGATCCTGATTAGCTGCATGCTTTTCAAATATAGTACGACAAAGATCAGCCTGATTCTTATTCTTCGGAAGAAATAACATTCCCACTGCATAGTCTCTAAAATCCGGAATTTCAAATTCACATACTTTCTTGAAATAGTCATGTGGAACTTCTATTAGAATTCCTGCGCCATCTCCAGTTTTTCCATCAGCACTAACAGCACCACGATGTTCCAGCCTGATTAGAATATCGATGGCTTTATGTATGATGTTATTGGTTCTTTCTCCATTTAAATTACATATAAATCCTGCTCCGCAGTTATCACGCTCATTTAGAGGAGAGTACAAGCCCTGTTCCTTTATTCCCATATCTTCATTTTCTATATAAATCTCTTAAAGTTAGTTAAAACTGATTAAAGGAAGAGCCTGATGGAAATCTAAACTACAACTTTTGAGGATATGATAATTTGAAAGTTTTTAATTGAGAATACTTGAAATATAAGGTCTTAAAATCGCTTTTTTTAATTGAGCATTTCGGTCAACATTTACTGGGTGGTTTCCCCCAATTTTAAACAGATCTTAAAAAAATTAGCATATCCATCGGTATTATTCACTAAATTTAAGTAATTAAAATTCAGTTCTTTATCTCCTGTTAGGAGTCTCCTTTAGTTCTGAAAATCTTTTCTACACCCCTCGATATACCAGTGCAAGTATGCACTACAAACTGTTCTATACAGGTGATACTCTATTTTCTCATTGATGACTGCTCGGTCTACTTTTACTTTTCAATGCTTGTTATGGTTCTAACCATTAAATCAATCATTATGGAAAAAATTACTCAATTTAGTCTTCTACGAAGCTTGGATTCTTTCAGATCACTATCAATTAAAACACTTAAAAGCATTTTAATGCTTGTCGTTTTGATGATTTCGATATTTGAAGCCGTAGCTCAAACACCTCCATTACCGCCCCAAACAGATTGTGTTTCACAAGATTTACTAGTAGTACAGGCGCGGTTGGATGCACCAACTTGCGTGGACTGCGATGAAGGTACACAACAAAGCTTCCCATTGATCTTATCTATTAATAATAAAACTGGTTCTTTCCGGCCTACATTTGCTTTTTTTGGTACGCTGGAAGTTAGAGATGCTGAAGGTAATTTAATTTCTACGGAAACAATTTCCGGCTGTAACGATACTGATGGTTTGCCGGCTAATACGATTACAGAACTGCCGTATCCTCCTATTAATTATACCTGTGGCACCAATTTAAAAATCACAAATTTATATCTGGCATGGACTGATGCATCACAGGTTACAGACCAGTCAAGTAAAAATAGTTGTACTAACATAACTACGAATACGACTTCCAAGGGAGTTCTCGATATTGCTCCTAAATGTGGTACTCTAGGGGAGCTGAACGTCGAAACACCACTTTCTGGAGCTGTTAGTACAACAGATTCCAGCTGTTATCAATTTGATGATGCGGAGATAGAAGCACTTCCTGTTGGCGGATTAGCGCCATACACTTATTCGTGGTCCAATGGAGAAACCACTAAAACTACAACTGGATTAGCACCAGGAACTTATTCTGTTACTATTACCGATGCTAATGGATGTACCTATGATACTGAAGGAATGGTAGGAGAACCTACAGAACTTCAGGCTATAGTCGATTCTTCAAATAATGTAAGTTGTAATGGATATTCTGATGGTGCTATCGATATCAGTGTGAATGGTGGAACAGCAGACTACACCTATGAATGGAGTAATGGTGAGACCACGCAGGATATCTCAGGCATACCTGCCGGAACTTATTCAGTGACCGTGACCGATGCTAATGGCTGTACCGATACTATAGTTGGTATCGAGATCACAGAGCCAGATGAGTTAATGGCCGAAGTGGTCGATACAAATAATTTAAGTTGTAATGGATATTCTGATGGTGCTATCGATATCAGTGTGAATGGTGGAACAGCAGACTACACCTATAAATGGAGTAATGGTGAGACCACGCAGGATATCTCAGGCATACCTGCCGGAACTTATTCAGTGACGGTGACCGATGCCAATGGCTGTACCGATACGATAGATGGTATCGAGATTACAGAGCCAGATGAGTTAATGGCCGAGGTAGTTGATACAACCAATGTAAGTTGTAATGGAGATTCTGATGGAGCTATCGATATCAGTGTGAGTGGCGGAACAGCAGACTACACCTATGAATGGAGTAATGGTGAGACCACGCAGGATATCTCAGGCATACCTGCCGGAACTTATTCAGTGACGGTGACCGATGCCAATGGCTGTACCGATACGATAGATAATATTCAGATCAGTGAGCCAGACGAATTGGTAGCTAGTGTGACATCAGTCACTAACGCGACTTGTAATGGAGAATTAGATGGCGCTATTGACATTAGTGTTGTTGGCGGGACACCAGATTACACATACTTATGGAGTAATAATGCGACTACTCAGGATTTATCCGGGGTGGCTGCAGGACTTTATTCAGTAACAGTGACCGATGCTAATGGTTGTACGGATACGATCAATAATATAGAAATAGAAGATCCTTCTACCCTTGAAGCCGAAGTGGACGCTACAACCAATGTAAGTTGTAATGGATATTCTGATGGATCCATCGATGTAAGTGTAAGTGGCGGTACGCCAGATTACACATATTTATGGAGTAATAATGCGACCACCCAGGACATCTCAGGTCTTACTGCGGGAACGTATTCAGTGATTATCACTGATACTAATGGCTGTATTTATAGTCTGAATGATATTCAAATAGGACAGCCAGATGAGTTAATGGCCGAGGTAGTTGATACTTCGAATGTAAGTTGTAATGGATATTCTGATGGTGCTATCGATATCAGTGTGAGTGGTGGAACAGCAGACTACACCTATGAATGGAGTAATGGTGAGACCACGCAGGATATCTCAGGCATACCTGCCGGAACTTATTCAGTGACGGTGACCGATGCCAATGGCTGTACCGATACTATAGATGGTATCGAGATTACAGAGCCAGATGAGTTAATGGCTGAAGTAGATGACGCTACCAATGTAAGTTGTAATGGATATTCTGATGGCGCTATTGATATCAGCGTGAGTGGTGGAACAGCAGACTACACGTATTTATGGAGTAATAATGCGACTACACAGGATATCTCAGGCATACCTGCCGGAACTTATTCAGTGACTGTGACCGATGCTAATGGTTGTACGGATACGATAGATAATATTCAGATCAGTGAGCCAGACGAATTGGTAGTTAGTGTGACATCATTCACTAACGCGACTTGTAATGGAGAATTAGATGGCGCTATTGACATTAGTGTTGTTGGCGGGACACCAGATTACACATACTTATGGAGTAATAATGCGACTACTCAGGATTTATCCGGGGTGGCTGCAGGACTTTATTCAGTAACAGTGACCGATGCTAATGGTTGTACGGATACGATCGATAAAATAGAAATAGAAGATCCTTCTACCCTTGAAGCCGAAGTGGACGCTACAACCAATGTAAGTTGTAATGGATATTCTGATGGATCCATCGATATAAGTGTAAGTGGCGGTACGCCAGATTACACCTATGAATGGAGTAATGGTGAGACCACGCAGGACATCTCAGGTCTTACTGCGGGAACGTATTCAGTGATTATCACTGATACTAATGGCTGTATTTATAGTCTGAATGATATTCAGGTCACAGAGCCAGACATTCTTGATATCCAGATTGTGGTAGAAGACGTGTCTTGCCCAGGATTTGATGATGGAAGTATTACTTTCACAGCGACTGGAGGAACGCCTCCTTATACCTCAGAACATGGAGATTTTAATGAGTTTGGAGTACTGATGCTAAGTGGTTTGACTCCTCAGGAATATGGTATTGTAGTTTCAGATGCTAATGAATGTGGATTAGCGATTGATGGTATTATTATTTCCGAACCTGATGAAATAGTGATTCCAGAAATTCAAACCCAACTTGCAGATTGTATTGGTGGTGATGGAAGCTTTATTTTCTTAGGTGATCCACAGAATCTTTATATAAGTTTTGATGATGGATTATCCTTTGATCTATATGCTGGAGCCATTTCACTTTCAGTAGGGCTTCATGATTTTGTAATCAAATTTGGTAAAGATGGATGTGTGAGCGATTCTGGACAAGTAGAAATTCAGCAAATACCTGCAACTAATTTCCCTCTTGATGTAACAATAACTCAACCCGATTGTGATACTGGTTTGGGTAATGTATTGATAAGAGTTGGAGCAAATTCTAATATCGATACAGAATTCTTTACCTATAGAATTACTAGTGGTGAAACTGTGTTGTACGCCGAAAAACAATCTCTAGCAGGATTTGATCTTCCGCCAGGTGACTATGTTATCTTCGGTTTAAGCGGTAATGGCTGTGATTCCGGAAGAACTGAGATTAGATTGGAAGAACCAATATGTGAAAATTTCCAGGGATGTACTTTAGGTTACTGGAAAAATCATACAGACAGATGGTCTTGTTATTCAACCTGCACCTTGTATTCTGATGTATTTGGAAATAGTACTCCTTCACAATTACAGGGTAAAACCTTGCTGGAAGTGCTGAACCAGGGTGGTGGCGGAATCTACAATCTAGGTAGACAATCTGTAGCTGCATTATTAAATATTTGTAATGGTGACGTGAACTACGAAATCCTTACTGAGGCTGAATTGATAGTGTATGTTCAGGATAATTTCAGTAACGCTGGTGCAGCTGGTAGTTATTTGGATGAATTGAACAACGCAGGTTGTACACTTCGTGGATCTAAAGCAACATCAGCCCCTTCAGAGGGATGTGAAGAACAGGAAGACACAAGACCAGGAAAAGGTAAGCCAGCCAAGAATTCCTCTTCGGTGACAAGTGGCTTCAAAGCTTCTCCTGTTCCTTTCAAAGAAAGGTTAACTGTACAATATGACTTTGAATATACTTCAAATGTTACTATACAGGTTTATGATCTTAAAGGTCAGTTATTAAGAACTTACAAAGATCGAAAAGTAACGAAAGGAGATAGAACTGAATTAGCTGTAGATTTCAGAATGAAAGCAAATCAGGTTTATATTCTTAGAGTTGCTACTGACAGAGAAGTGTTCAGTAAAAATGTGGTTTCTGCAAGGAGATAATTAATAATCAGCCAAAAATAGAAAGAGCAGCCAGTTGGCTGCTCTTTTGCATTATAAAATTCCGAAGAACTTAGTCCTTAAGAATACTTCTTGAGATCACAATTTTCTGAATTTCAGAAGTTCCTTCGTAAATCTGAGTGATCTTTGCATCTCGCATTAATCGTTCTACGTGGTATTCCTTTACATATCCATTTCCTCCGTGAACCTGAACTGCTTCCACAGTTACATCCATCGCAGTTTTAGATGCGTGAAGTTTTGCCATGGCACCTGAGAGATCATAGTTTTCTCCCTGGTCCTTGTCCCATGCTGCTTTCATAACCAGGTGACGTGCCGCCTCAATTTGAGTATGCATGTCTGCAAGTTTGAAGGCGATCGCCTGGTGATTGCAAATTTCTGTTCCAAAAGCCTTACGTTGCTTCGAGTAATCTTTAGCTAGCTCATAAGCTCCTGCTGCAATTCCAAGTGCTTGTGCCGCTATTCCAATCCTACCACCAGAAAGTGTTTTCATGGCAAATTTAAATCCGAAGCCATCTTCACCAATTCTATTCTCTTTAGGCACCTTTACATCATTGAAATTCAGAGAATGTGTATCACTTCCTCTAATTCCCAACTTCTGTTCTTTAGGTCCAATTTCAAAACCTTCAGAACCTTTTTCAACGATAAAAGCGTTGATCCCTTTATGTTTTTTCTCTTTATCTGTTTGAGCAATCACAAGATAAAAGTCGGCTGAACTACCGTTGGTGATCCAGTTTTTGGTACCATTAAGAATGTAATGATCACCTTTATCTATAGCCGTTGTTCTCTGTGAAGTTGCATCACTACCTGCTTCTGGTTCAGAAAGGCAAAAAGCACCTAGTTTTTCACCAGTAGTAAGCTTAGAAAGATATTTCTTTTTTTGCTCCTCATTACCGAAGGTGTCAAGCCCCCAGCAAACCAGCGAGTTATTCACTGATACCATTACTGAAGCTGATGCATCGATCTTGGAAAGTTCCTCCATCGCAAGCACATATGAAATGGTATCCATTCCACCACCGCCATATTCTGGTGACGCCATCATTCCAAGGAAACCAAGTTCACCCATCTTTTTAATAAGCTCCTTCGGAAATTCCTGCTTCTCATCTCTCTCGATAACACCCGGCAAAAGCTCCTGCTTTGCAAAATCACGGGCGGCATCACGTATCATTATATGTTCTTCGGTAAGTTTAAAATCCATCTGAAAAGAAATTTATAAAAAACTGATTTTTGGAGGGCAAAGATAGCTTTTTGGTATCTATAATTCAATTGATATTGAGTATTTTTACGAATATGAAAAAAAACGAGTATAGATTGCTTGGAATCATGTCTGGCACCTCTCTGGATGGCGTCGATCTCGTTTTTACCGAATTGAGCTTCAGCAATGCTACGAATTTCAAGATCATATATTCTGAAACTATTCCTTATTCTGAAAAATGGCTGAACAGACTGAAGAATTCTTCCCATCTAGAGCCAGCTGAATTGAATGATTTAGATCAGGATTACACGAAATATCTTTCTGAAGTTATTCTGAAGTTTATTGCTAAGTACGACATTGATCTTCTCGATGCGATCTGTAGTCATGGACACACTGTAAAACACAGGCCAGATAGGGGTTTGACGTTCCAGATAGGAAACTTACCTAAACTTTCCACTCTAACCGGCGTTCCTGTAGTCTGCGATTTTCGAGTGCAGGATGTAGAACTTGGTGGTCAGGGCGCTCCGCTGGTTCCAATAGGAGACCGAATATTATTCAGTAAATATAAATATTGTATCAACCTTGGAGGTTTTGCCAATATTTCCGAAGAAGTAAAGGGACAAAGAATAGCCTACGATATTTGTGCAGTAAACACGGTGCTTAATCATTACATGCGCAGCCTTGGTAAAAATTTTGATGAGGATGGCAAACTGGCTAGAACCGGAAAAGTAAATTTAGAATTGCTGGAGCATTTAAACTCCCTTAAGTATTTTCAAAAAGCTCCTCCCAAGTCACTTGGAATAGAATGGGTAGATAAATACGTATTGCCTTTAATCGATTCGTACTTCTTGGAAATACCTGATATTCTTCGAACGTTTACTGAGCATGTTTCAATACAGATCGCTGCATGTTTGAAAAATTCTTCAACTTCAGAAATACTTCTAACTGGTGGTGGCACCTTCAATAGTTTTCTAATTGAAAGATTGAGATCACATTCTGATGCTGAATTTGTAATTCCGAAGAAAGAAATCATAGATTTTAAAGAAGCTTTGATATTTGCACTTCTGGGTGCACTTAAATTAAGAGGAGAAATAAATGTCCTTTCGTTAGTCACCGGGGCAAAAATGGATCATTCTTCAGGACGTATTTACGAACCCTGAATATTTTATCAAATTCGGAATAGAGCCTGCTTAGTTTTTTATATTTGCTTCAAAATAATCCAAAAATGAAAGAATTACTCAAAGTATACGAGAATAAAGAACCTGAAATTGTTTTTAACTGGAAGGATTCAGAAACAGATGCTGAAGGCTGGACGGTGATCAATTCTCTTAGGGGAGGAGCTGCCGGTGGTGGTACCAGAATGCGTGTGGGATTGGATCAAAATGAAGTGCTTTCCCTGGCAAAGACCATGGAAGTGAAATTTACGGTTTCGGGCCCTCCAATTGGAGGAGCAAAATCGGGAATCAACTTTGACCCTGCAGATCCTCGTAAAAAGGGTGTTTTAGAACGCTGGTATAAGGCTGTTTCTCCATTATTGAAAAGTTATTACGGTACCGGTGGAGATCTAAATGTAGATGAAATCAATGAAGTGATTCCAATTACTGAAGATTGCGGGGTATGGCATCCACAGGAAGGTGTTTTTAACGGACATTTTCAACCTACGGAAGCAGATAAGATCAACAGAATTGGGCAATTGAGACAAGGTGTGATCAAAGTCCTGGAAAATACTAACTTCTCTCCAGACATCAGTAGAAAATACACTGTGGCAGATATGATCACCGGTTATGGTGTTGCAGAAGCTGTTCATCATTTTTATGAAATTTATGGTGGAGATATAAAAGGTAAGCGTGCGATCGTACAGGGGTTTGGAAATGTAGGTTCTGCTGCTGCTTATTACCTGGCGCAGATGGGTGCTAAAATTGTAGGGATTATCGATAGAGCAGGTGGTCTTATCAATGAGGAAGGTTTTAGCTTTGAAGAGATCCAGCAAATGTTTCTTGATAAAGATGGAAATGCCCTGCGTCACGACAAGGTGATGCCTTTTGAAGAAGTGAATGAGAAAGTATGGAAGCTTGATGCAGAAATCTTTGCTCCCTGTGCAGCTTCGAGATTGATCTCCAAGGAACAGATCACGAACCTGATTGATCGCAAACTGGAAGTAATTTCCTGTGGAGCGAATGTTCCGTTTGCAGATAAAGAGATCTTTTTTGGTCCTATTATGGAATATACTGATGAGCGAGTAAGTCTTATTCCAGATTTTATCTCCAATTGCGGGATGGCCAGAGTTTTCGCTTATTTCATGGAAAGAAGAGTGCAAATGACCGATGAGGCTATCTTTAATGATACTTCTATGACGATCAAGAATGCCATTCAGAATACTTTTAATAATAATAGTAGCAAGACTAATATTAGCAGAACAGCCTTTGAAGTTGCTCTGAAACAGCTTGTTTAAAAGTTTGTGCAAATAATTTGAAAAAGCCCGTGAAAGCGGGCTTTTCTTTATTTAAATTTGATTTACAATTTAAAGCGCGATAGCACGTTACATTACAAAACCCAATTATACATATGCTTAATTTTTTACAGCAGGACGAGGTGGTAGATGCTGCTCAGGTAGCAGAACCAGTCGTAGAGGAGAAAACTCTTTCCTTATTTGATTTGATGTTTAGCGGAGGTCTAGGTGGCCAGATCATCATTATCATTCTATTTGTTTTATTATTTGCGGCAGTCTATATCTATTTTGAAAGATTATTCGCGATCAAAGCGGCGAGCAGGGTGGATAAAAATTTTATGCTCCAGATCAAAGATAGTGTTCAAAATGGCAACATAGAATCTGCAAAGATTCGTTGCGCTCAAAGTGATTCTCCAGTGGCGAGATTAACCGAAAAAGGTATTTCCAGAATTGGGAGTCCGTTGGAAGATATCAATACCGCTATAGAGAACGCAGGAAGACTGGAAGTTTACAAGCTTGAGAAAAACGTAAGTATCCTGGCAACTGTTGCCGGAGCTGCTCCTATGATTGGTTTCCTTGGAACCGTTATTGGTATGGTGCTTGCTTTCCATGAACTGGCAACGAGTAGTGGGCAGGCTCAAATGGGAGCTCTTGCAGAAGGTATTTACACAGCAATGACCACGACGGTAGCTGGGCTTATAGTTGGTATTATAGCCTATATTGGATATAATCACCTTGTAGTAAAAACTGATAAAGTAGTGCACCAGATGGAAGCAACTGCAGTAGATTTTCTTGACCTGTTAAACGAACCGGCTTAATATGAATTTAAGAGGTAGAAATAAAGTAAGTCCGGAATTTAGTATGAGTTCGATGACCGATGTGGTTTTTCTACTACTCATATTTTTTATGCTGACTTCACCTGTGATCACTCCGGAAGCGCTGGATCTTATCTTGCCAAAAGCAAAGGGTAAGACCACCAGTCAGCAAACACTTTCTGTGAGTATCACAAAAGATCTGCAGTTCTATATTAATAGCGAACGTATAAGTAGTAGCGCGCTTGAATCTACACTGAAGACGAAACTTGCCGGAGAAGAGAACCCAACGATTATTTTGCGGGCTGAAGAAGGAGTGCCAATTGAGAAAGCTGTGAACGTAATGGATATTGCCAATCGTAATAGCTATAAGATCGTATTAGCAGTAAAACCTGAATAAAAAATGTCGATGCTGGAAACTAAACATGAGAAGAAGTCATTTACCATCACTGTAGTGTTACATGTGCTGCTTATTCTTCTGTTGATTTTTTTCGGAATGACGTATTTAGATCCACCGCCTGAAAATGGGATCGCGATAAATTTTGGTACTTCGGAAGTTGGTTCTGGCGACAAGCAACCTACTGAGCCGGTAAAGTCTGCTCCTAAGCAGGCAGCAGCTCAACCGGTGCAGTCTGAACCTGTGATCGAAAAGGAAGTTGTAACTCAGGATACTGAAGAAGCTCCTGTGATCGAGAAAAAGAAAAAACAACCGACCCCTGTAAAAACAAAGCAACCGGAACCTCCGAAGGAAGAGTCAAAGCCGGTAAAGAAACCGGAGCCAAAGCCAGATAAATCTACTAATGATGCCTTAAGTAGTATCTTGAACGGACCTGAAAGATCTGGAACTGCTACCGGCGGTGAGGGTAACGACAACCAGGCTGGAGATAAAGGTAGCCCAGATGGTGATCCCAACGCCAGTTCTTATTATGGGCAGGGATCAGGATTGGATGGTGACGGAAATTACAGGCTTGGAGGAAGAAAAGCTTTGAACAAAGAGAAATTTGTGCAGGATTGTAATGAGTCTGGAATCGTGGTGGTGAAGATCGTGGTAGATCAAACCGGACGCGTAGTAAGTGCTCAGCCCGGTATGAAAGGCACTACTAATAGTGCAACCTGTCTAACAGGTCCTGCTAAAAGAGCCGCTCTGGCAACCAGATTCAACAGTGATTCCAATGCACCTTCTAAACAGGTTGGAACCATAATTTATAACTTTAAACTTACCGAATAATTGAAATCCTATCAGGAAACCCTGGAGTGGATGTTTCAGCAGTTACCCATGTATCAGCGGGTAGGAAAAAGTGCGTTTAAGAAGGATCTTTCCAATACCCTTAAACTTGCAGAACACCTTGGGCATCCCGAAAATAAATTCCGAAGTATTCATGTAGCCGGAACAAATGGTAAAGGCTCGGTAAGTCATATGCTTGCTTCAATATTTCAGGAAGCAGGCTATAAAACGGGGCTTTACACTTCGCCACACCTGAAGGATTTTCGAGAACGAATAAGAATTAATGGTGTGGTGATTTCAGAAGAAGAAGTTGTTGGTTTTATTGAAGAGAATCAAAATTTTCTGGAAACCAACCGACTTAGTTTTTTTGAAATGACTGTGGGAATGGCTTTTGACTATTTTGCAAAGAGCGAAGTTGACATTGCGATCATCGAGACCGGGCTTGGAGGACGTTTAGATTCAACGAATATTATCACTCCCCAATTATCTGTAATAACCAATATTGGTCTGGATCATACTGCATTTCTGGGAACAGATTTGCCTGCAATTGCTATTGAAAAAGCCGGTATTATTAAAAATTCTGTTCCGGTTGTAATTGGCGAGAGACACGATCAAACCATGCCAGTTTTTATTGCAAAGGCTGCTGAAGTGGATTCTCCTCTGTTTTTTGCTGATGAATTTGAGCTACCTGAAGTTGATTCCGATCTTATAGGAACTTATCAGGAGTATAATAAAAAGACAGTTCTGGCAAGTATTGAGGTGTTACGCAAAGGTGGCTGGCAGATAACTTCTGAAGCTATTATTCTTGGTTTAAATAAAGTACAGAGCAATACGGGTTTAAGAGGCCGATGGGAGATATTGGGCAATGAGCCTAAGATCATTTGTGATACCGCCCACAACGCTGAAGGGCTTAAGCTGGTATTGCAGCAACTTCAGAAAGAAAATTTCACCCGATTACATATAGTTTTGGGAGTCGTTAATGATAAGGATTTGAACTCAATTCTACCATTATTACCCAAAAACGCCGACTTTTACTTTGCGAAGCCAGATGTACCTCGTGGAATGCCTGCTGAATTTCTGCAGAAAGAAAGTCTCAAATTTGGTTTGAATGGAAATGTATATTCTTCTATTTCCGAAGCATATATTAGCGCGCGGAAAAGAGCTGATACTGAAGATCTAATTTTTATTGGAGGCAGTAATTTTACAGTTGCTGAAGTTCTATAGACTAATGATAATGTGTTAGTTAACATTTATTTGTATCTTTAGAAGACTCTGTGATAGAGCGCTTCCCTACTTCTGAAATATCCTACAGGCTATTATAACTCCAATCCTACATTGGGCTAACCATTTTGCTGTGTTTTAATAACTAAAACTTGACAAAATGAAAAGCACTATTCAATTAAGCATTCTGTTATTCCTGGGCTTTCAGCTTGCAGTATACGCGCAGGAAACTGAAGAAACCGAGCAGTACGAACCGGTTTACATTACGATGACCACAACGCACTGGAGCGATGATCCTGATACAGATTTCTCGGGATGGTTAGATACTGAAAAGGAGTATTTTGAAAAGGTTACCAGTAGAAATGACCTTATTCTTAGTTCTGGCGTTTATACGCATTATTTTACTCCAGATAATTCGGAAGTTGTTCTTGTGAATGTTTACAGAACCTGGAACGATATAGAAGAGGCGAACAGCAGAACTGAAGAACTTATTGCTGAAGGCTGGAAAGATGAGGAATCCAGAAAGAAATTCTTTGAAAAACAACAGTCTTATTATTCTCCAGATCATCGGGATGAGATCTATCAATCCATGCAATTTTCAATTCCAGAAACTGTAGATAAAGAAAACTCAAAGATTTATTATGTAAGGACTGCAGATCTAAGTATGAATGGAGAGGGAACGCCAGAGAACTTTAAGCAGTATTACGAAAACATCACTAAAAAGAGTAAGAAATTAAAGGGTTACTATACGCACAGGCATCTCTGGGGATCAAATGCTCGTGAAATGAATGAAGTATTCGTATTCGATAAACTTGGAGATATTGAAGAGTTCTTTGAAGAGGAACAAGGTCTTGTAAATTCTCAATGGGCAGATGAAGATGAAAGATCAGAATTTATGGAAGAAATGGCTAAACTATTTACGGGAAAACATGGGGACTATGTTTATAGAAATGTTCCAGCACTTATGAAATAGTATACAACTTATTCATAATTAATAAGTTCCAATTCAGGAGTACTCTATCACAGTTTTTCTTTTGTAATTTCTTTAAAATTGTTTTGTGTAAATGAAAATGTAGTCTATATTTGCATCCGCAATCACGCAAGGGCGCGTAGCTCAGTTGGTTCAGAGCACTTGGTTTACACCCAAGGGGTCAGGGGTTCGAATCCCTTCGCGCCCACAGAATCAAAAGGTTTTCAGTAATGAAAACCTTTTTTTAGCTTAACTCAGTATACTTGCTGAGTAGTGTTTGCAAAAATTTATTGAATATCGATTTAATCGGGCGCGTAGCTCAGTTGGTTCAGAGCACTTGGTTTACACCCAAGGGGTCAGGGGTTCGAATCCCTTCGCGCCCACTTAGTAAAAAGGCTTCCATTTTTGGAAGCCTTTTTTTATGTTATAACTTTTGTTTATCTATATTTGGAATCAAGGGTGATTAGCTCAGTTGGTTCAGAGCACTACCTTGACAGGGTAGGGGTCACTGGTTCGAATCCAGTATCACTCACTATTTAATTCTTTTTAAACTGAAAAAGGTTCCCGAAGGAACCTTTTATTTATGTATTTTGTTTTACAGCTTTACGAAAGCAAGGTGCTAATCAAAATGATTAGTGCTATGACCGTGATGCTTAAAGCTGATATCAGAATTTTGTATTGTTTCTTTATCATAGTGCGAATCTAACCTAAATTAGCATACAGTCTTAGCTCCTTTCGAATAGATGATGCCGCTTTACGCTAGATTATGAACTATTTTAGTTTACCTCTTATTGGACTTTTCTGCGGGAATATTTTCCAGAACTCTTTCGAGAGCCATTCCTCTTGACCCCTTGATCAAAAAATAACAGTTCTTGAAATTCGTTTCTTCCAGGTGATTTTTCAAGGCTTCCATCGACTTGAATTTAAAGGTAAAGCTGCTGGAAGTGTCAGTTAGATTAAAATTATCTCCAATTAGGTATATCTCCGTCAGGTTGCCGTTTTCGGCATCTGTAATGATCGATTGATGCTCTACCGGCGCAGAACTCCCTAATTCGAACATATCTCCAAGAATGGCTATTTTTTGTTTATCTGTTTTGAGACTAGAAAAGTTTTGCAGTGCTGCCTGCATACTTGTTGGATTGGCGTTGTAAGCGTCCAAAATGATCGTATTGCTTCCAGCTTCGATCATCTCTGATCTATTATTATCTGGTGAATATGCGGCAATCGCCTTTTCTATTTCATCAAAAGGGACTTTAAAATATAGCCCTATGCACAAGGCAGCTGCCATATTCCGACCATTATAATTACCTGTAAGTTTACTAATGAAGTCTGTTTGATTATAATGTACGCCGGCGTATTTCTCACCGTCCAGATATTTTACCTGAACTTCAGATTCCGGATGTTCTCCAAATGCAAATGTGTGTTTATAATTTCTGTGTTTTTGTTGTACTTCGTCGTCCAGGTTAAGAAATATGAGTTTGGTCTCTTCCTGCAGATGATGGTAAAGTTCGGTCTTTGCTTTTACAACGCCTTCAAGGCTACCGAATCCTTCCAAATGGGCTTTGCCAAAGTTTGTGATATATCCATAATCTGGATTTGCGATAGTGCACAGAAAGGCAATCTCTAACGGATGGTTTGCACCCATTTCAACAATCCCGAATTCAGTTTGCTGATCCATGGATAGCAATGTAAGTGGCACTCCTATATGATTATTTAAATTGCCATGTGTAGCAATGGTTTTGAACTTTCTGGAAAGTACGGCGTTGATCAATTCTTTCGTGGTTGTTTTGCCGTTACTTCCAGTGATCGCCAGGATAGGAATCCCTAGATAGTTCCTATGGAACAGCGCTAGCTTTTGTAATGATTCTAGTACGTTCTTTACTAGTATGTATTGCTCATTTGACTCCGCTACCAATTTGTCATCAACAACCACGTAACGTGCGCCCGCAGCTAGTGCGTCTGCCGCAAATAGGTTTCCGTCGAAGTTTTCGCCCTTAAGAGCGAAGTACATGCAACCTTGTTTGATTTTTCTGGTATCTGTGTTTGCTCCGCTACATAATAGGAAGCGTTGGTGTAGTCTGGCTGTATTCATAAAATAAATCTATAAAAAAAGCCCTAAACAAGTTAGGGCTTTAAGTTTATTTTATGCTGAGAAGTCTAGTTGCTTCTTGCAGTTTTATTGTCATTAAGAGACTTTGAGCCAACTCTGGACATAGCGTTTCTAAAACCAATATAGTCTGTTGCCATATCCTGTGGGAAATATCTTCTTTGTGCCGGATCCAGCCAGTAAGCGCGATCTCTCCAGCTACCGCCTTTGTATACCCTTACTTCGTCGCTAACGAGTGTTGTTCTTTTCTCTGTGTCGTACCCCCTTTTAGATAAAGAAGCATCAGAACTACTATCAGCATAAGTGAAGTTGTCATACTTGGGAGAGTTGTACATTCTCTTGTTAGGATCTTCATCATCTTGCTGAAATGCCTGGTAATATCTGCTGGAACTCTTATCGCCATCACGGAAGTTTCTCTGGTCACTATCTGTAAAGTTAGTTCTCATATAAGTATCCTCTTCAGTAACTGCAACCTGTGCAATTTCACCTGGAAGATTTCTTGCCACAAGTTTCCCGTTACTTAAAGTGTCATATACAACGTCATCAGTCCCTACAACTTTAACTGAACCATCTTCATTAATAGCGTGTTTAGTGTAAACGTTACCACGGTAGTAGTTGAAATCGTTGAATTCATCATCTACTATAGGTCTGTAAACATCAGCTACCCATTCAGATACGTTTCCAGCCATATCATATAGACCAAAATCGTTAGGCTCATAGGATTTCACTTCAGCAGTAATATCAGCTCCATCATCGCTCCATCCGGCAATTCCGCCATAGTCACCATCACCTTGCTTAAAGTTAGCCAGCTGATCTCCCATTTTCTTTACATCACCATTTCTGGTATACTGTCCGTCCCATGGATATTTCTTACGTCCACGATAGGTGTTATAGCTTCTGATTCCGGTAAGACCCAGCGCTGCATATTCCCATTCTGCTTCCGTTGGAAGTCTGTATTCCGGATATATCAAACCACTTTCGCGACCTGGATAAACTTTTTTGATAGGATTACCTGCTTCGTTGGTTTCAGAAAGTCTGTCTTGAGATTCGTCTCCACCCTGGCTAATCTCTGTATTACCTCCGTAAGCTTTGCTAGGTGAATGAATATACGTATCGGTATTGAAAGTTGTACCTGCTGCTACACCTGTATATCTTGCACCCTCTTTTATAAAACCTTCTTTTTCGAGATTGCTTTCGTTTACACGGTCTGTTCTCCATTTGCTAAATTCGACAGCCTGTATCCAGCTTACACCTACTACCGGGTATTCAGCATACGCCGGGTGACGGAGATAGTTGGTAACCATGGTTTCATTATACCCTAAGCGGTTTCTCCAAACAAGAGTATCTGGTAAAGCACCGGTGTATATGTTTTTGTAATTCTCTTCACTTGGTGGGAAAACTTTTCTTAACCAATCTAGATATTCCAGATACATTTTATTGGTAACTTCGGTTTCATCCATGTAGAATGACTGCACGTGTTGTTGAGTTGGAGTGTTATTCCAATCGTGCATAGGATCATCTGCTACGCGTCCCATTGTATAAGTTCCTCCTTCTACAAATACAAGACCTGGTGCAGCATCCTGCTCTTCGTAATCTGTATTGTATTGAAAGCCACCTTCGTCAGAATTGATATCCCAACCGGTTGCTCTTGAGGTATTTTTGTAATTGTTCGATTTATTACAGCTCAGTAAGCTTACGCCACAAACCACAGCAATTACGGCTTTAAAAGCTACATTCAATTTCATAGTATTCCCTTCTTAAATGATAGAAAATTAGGCTTTGCAATATACTAATTAACGATAAAAGTACAAGATTATTTTGTTAATTCTAAAAGCTCTCTGAAAGCTATAACTGCCTGATATAGATATAGGTAACATTGATTTATAGAAGCTTAGTTACTAGGCTGTTAGGTTTGGATGAATATCTTCTTTAAAAAATGGATGGAAACCTGAAAAATTGTAGTGATGCATATAATTTCATTAAGCAATTTCAATTTATGCCAAAAAATTGCAATAAATGAATGTATATTGAGTTATAACTATTTAAGGTTTAGTTATCTCACGAAAGCTTCAGTTCGACCCCTATCTAAGGCATTTTAGCTAAATGGTGCTTTCTTAACAGGAATATTACTATATATTTGTTTATCATTCATTCATAAGGAAAATGAAAAAAACTACAATCTTATTGATCGCGACTATATTTTTTGTCGACTTTTCAATATTTGCACAGGAGGATAGTGGGGATCGTGTGATAACTACGGCTGTTCCCTTTTTGCTTGTAGCGGCAGATGCCAGAGCTGCGGGGATGGGAGACCAGGGGGTAGCTACTTCTCCAGATGTTTTCTCTCAACAATGGAATCCGGCAAAGTATGCTTTTGCAACCAGTGAAAACGGAGTTTCTGTTTCTTATACGCCTTACCTTAGTGAGATTGTGAATGATATCTTTCTTGGTAGCTTGAACTATTTTCATAAGATAGATGATAGAAGTGCGGCTGCAGCCTCACTAAGATATTTTAGTCTTGGTTCCATCGAAACCAGGGAAATCTTTGAGCAGATGCCAATCCTGGTAAATCCAAATGAACTCACTTTTGATGTTTCTTATTCCTTAAAGCTAAGTGATTATATTTCCATGGCTGTAGCCGGCCGGTATTTAAGATCTGATCTTGGTTTACAGGATAATGAAGATCTTGGTGCAGCCTCTACTTTTGGAGTAGATGTGGCAGCTTACTACCAAAGCGCAAATCTTACCTTCGCAGGTTTTGATGGGCAATGGAGATTAGGTGCCAATATTGCGAACATTGGACCTAAAATGAAATATGATGATGCCGGGCAGGAAAACTTTATTCCAACCAATTTAAAACTTGGAGCTGGTTTCGATTTTATTTTCGATGCAGATAATAAGCTAGGGACATATGTAGAATTCAATAAACTTCTGGTTCCAACTCCGCAAGATTTTAACGGTGACGGACAAATAACTGCTGAAGACGATCTTATTTATAATGAAACCAGTTCAATTGGTGGTATTTTCGAATCCTTTGGAGATGCTCCGGATGGTTTTTCAGAAGAATTGAAAGAAGTGACAGTTGCAGTAGGAGCAGAATATTGGTATCAGGAAAAATTTGCTTTGAGAGCAGGTTATTTCAATGAAAGTGATCAAAAAGGTTTTAGAAAATTCTTCGCACTTGGAGCTGGCTTTGCTTACGAATCTGTAGTTATTGATGCTTCTTATTTGTTCTCGACCTCTACAGTGCCTAGTCCGCTGGAGGGGACACTTAGATTCGGTTTAAGCTATAACTTCGGCGATACTTTCAATAATTAAAAAGAACATTTTAAATTATAAGCAAATCGGGAATCCTTTGGGTTTCCGATTTTGTTGTCTTTAATAATCACTAATGAAAAAATTAGATATTACTACCAGTCTCGAAATATATGATTCTGTCCAGGAGCTTTCCGAAGAATTACAGGGTCTTATGAAACAGGCAGTTGAAGTAAGAGACAAGGCATATGCACCATACTCGAAATTTAAAGTAGGTGCAGCAATCTTACTTGACAATGGTGAGGTTGTCGTGGGAAGCAATCAGGAAAATGCATCCTATCCCTCTGGTCTTTGTGCTGAAAGAACCGCAGTTTATTATGCTGGAGCGAAGTTTCCTGAATCCAAAATCCTGAAGATCGCAATTACTGCGCGTTCTTTGAACCAGGAAATCACCAAGCCAGTCCCACCTTGCGGAGCCTGCAGGCAGGCGTTGGTAGAATACGAAGTGAAGCAAAAGGAAGCTATCGAGCTGTATTTTATGGGTGAAACCGGAGAAGTGATGAAAGCAGCATCGGTCGCAGAGATTCTACCTTTAGTTTTCGACAGTAATTGTCTATAAGGTTTTCGTAATTTTTTGCTTTAAAACTGTTTTCGTTTCTTGTTGAAAATAGTATTTTTGTTATCCGCTCGGCAAAACCAATCTGTCTGGCCTTTTAAATATAAATTTTAGATGAAGAAAATTACAAAAGCCACATACTTAAAGTGGTACGAGGATATGTTGTTCTGGCGTAAATTTGAAGACAAGCTTGCGCAGGTTTATATTCAACAGAAAGTTAGAGGATTTTTACATTTATATAACGGGCAGGAAGCAATTTTAGCCGGAGCATTACATGCGATGGATCTTGAGAAAGATCGTATGATCACTGCTTACCGAAATCACGTTCAGCCAATAGGTATGGGTGTGGACCCAAAAAAGGTAATGGCAGAGCTTTACGGTAAGAAGACAGGTACATCCATGGGACTTGGTGGTTCTATGCATATTTTCGCTAAAGAACATAGGTTCTACGGAGGTCACGGGATCGTTGGTGGTCAAATTCCACTAGGTGCCGGTTTAGCATTTGCAGATAAATATCACAAGAGGGACAACGTAACCCTAACTTTTATGGGGGATGGTGCTGTTAGACAGGGTTCTCTTCATGAAACGCTGAACATGGCAGTAAACTGGAACCTTCCAGTAGTATTTTGTGTGGAAAATAACGGATACGCGATGGGAACATCTGTAGCTCGTACTTCTAAAGATACAGAGATCTGGAAGCTAGGTAATGGTTACGAAATGCCATGTGGTCCTGTAGACGCTATGGATCCAGTAAAGGTTGCTGAAGCTTTGGATGAAGCTATCACACGTGCTCGTAAAGGGGACGGTCCAACTTTCCTTGAGTTGAAAACCTACCGATATAGAGGTCATTCAATGAGTGATGCTCAAAAGTACAGAACCAAGGATGAGGTAGCCGATTATCAAAAATTAGATCCAATCACCAAGGTGAAGAAGATTATACAGGATAAAAAATACGCTTCAGATAAAGAGATCAAGGAGATCGATAAGCGAGTAAAGGAAAAAGTGGCAGAATGTGAGAAATTCGCAGATGAGTCAGATTTCCCAGATAAGAACATCATGTACGATGTTGTTTACGAACAGGAAGATTATCCATTTCTAGCACATAAATTAGATTAAGCTATGGCAGAAGTTATCAAAATGCCGCGTTTGAGCGATACCATGGAAGAAGGTACCGTTGCAAAGTGGTTAAAGAAAAAAGGAGATAAAGTAGAAGAGGGAGATATTCTTGCAGAGATCGAGACCGATAAGGCGACGATGGAGTTTGAATCTTTCTATGATGGTACTTTGCTTCATATAGGTGTTGAAGAAGGAGACGGTGCACCAGTTGACGAGCTTCTGGCAATTATTGGTGAAGAAGGAGAAGATATTTCAGACCTTATTGAAGGTGGTGGAAAATCTTCAGATTCTTCGGAAGATACAGAAGAGGCTAAAGATTCTTCAGATGATGATTCCGAAGAGAAGAAAGAAGAGAAGAAAGAGAGTGAATCTGATTCAGATAATGAATCTTCTGAAGATTCTGATTCTTCAGGAGGTATTCCTGAAGGAGTTGAGGTGGTGAAAATGCCACGTCTTAGTGATACAATGGAAGAAGGAACTGTTGCAGCCTGGCTGAAGCAGGAAGGAGATAAAGTAGAAGAAGGTGATATTCTTGCTGAAATCGAAACTGATAAAGCAACGATGGAATTCGAGTCTTTCTATGAAGGAACGCTTCTAAAGATCGGAATCCAGGAAGGTGAGTCTGCGAAAGTTGATAGCTTACTAGCTATTATCGGACCTGAAGGTACAGATGTTTCTGGTATTGATGGTTCTACAGATACTTCAGCCAAGAAGAAATCTTCAAATTCTTCCGAAGAAGAACAAAAAGAGGAATCGAAAGATTCAGATAAGCAGGAAAAAGAAGATAAGAAATCGAGTGATTCTTCATCTCACGATGGAAAACGAATTTTTGCATCTCCTCTGGCTAAAAAAATGGCCGAAGACAAAGGAATTGATCTTGCAGAAGTAGATGGTTCCGGAGAGAACGGTAGAATCGTTAAGAAAGATATCGAAAACTTTAAAGGAGCTGAAAAGAAGGAAACTGCTACAGAAGCAAAATCAGACTCTTCAAAAGAAACTACTGCTTCAGTACAGCCATACACGCCAGCAGGTGAGGAGAGCTATGAAGAGCGTAAAAACTCTCCAATGCGTAAAACGATCGCCAAGAGACTTGGAGAATCTAAATTTACAGCACCACATTACTATCTTACTATAGAAGTAGATATGGCAAACGCGATGGCTTCACGTAAACATATCAACGAAATGCCTGATGTTAAGGTGTCTTTTAATGATATGGTGATCAAAGCTTCGGCGATGGCCTTAAGAAAGCACCCGCAGGTGAATAGTCAGTGGACAGGTGATACGATGAAGCTTGCAAACCATATTCATATGGGAGTTGCGGTTGCGGTCGATGAAGGATTGGTAGTTCCAGTACTTAAATTCGCTGATCAAATGTCACTAACTCAAATTGGAGGTAATGTGAAAGATCTTGCCGGAAAAGCTAGAAATAAAAAGATACAACCAGCCGAAATGGAAGGAAGTACCTTTACTGTTTCTAATCTTGGAATGTTCGGGATTGTAGAATTTACAAGCATTATTAATCAGCCAAACTCAGCAATTCTTTCTGTTGGAACGATTGTAGAGAAGCCTGTAGTTAGAAATGGTGAGATCGTAGTTGGTAACACAATGAAACTTACCCTTGCTTGTGATCACCGTACAGTAGATGGAGCAACGGGAGCTCAGTTCCTGCAAACTCTAAAAACATATATGGAAAACCCAGTGACGATGCTGGCATAAGTTTAGCCGTCATAACTATATTTGAATCCCGCATAATTGCGGGATTTTTTTATCTTTAGCTTTATGAGAAATATTACATATAAAGGTAAAATAGTAGGTTTGACATTGGCAGTTGCAGGATTGTTATCCTGTAATGCGCAAACTGCTGAGAATGTTATAGACAGTAAAGAGGTTGCTGAACATCTGGAATACTTAAGTTCTGATGATTTATTGGGGAGAAAGACCGGTACAGCCGGAATCGAAGAGGCCGCCAGTTTTATAGAAAAAGAATTTGAAAGTGCCGGAATCAAACCTTATTTCGAAACTTACCGGGATAGCTTTCAGGTTAAAAATACTGATGGATTTAATATAGTAGGATACCTTGAGGGAAGCGACGAAAAGCTCAAAAATGAGTTTATCGTGATAGGAGCTCATTACGACCATATTGGGGAAGGAAAACCGGTTGATGGAGATGCTATAGCCAATGGTGCTAATGATAATGCTGCTGGAACCGTTGCAGTTTTAGCACTGGCAAAAGAGTTCGCCAAGCTTAACAATAATAAAAGAAGTATCCTGTTCACATTATTTTCTGCGGAAGAGATGGGATTAGTAGGATCAAAACATCTTGCTAAAAGATTAAAATCACAAGAGCTTGATCTTTATGTCATGTTCAATATAGAAATGATTGGGGTTCCAATGAAAGCCAAGGATTATCAGGCTTATCTCACCGGATTTGAAAAATCCAATCTGGCTGAAAAATTCAATGAATATTCTAATGGTGAGAAAGTACTTGGATTCCTGCCTCAGGCGCAGCAAATGAGTTTATTCAAACGCAGCGACAACTATCCATTCTACGAAACCTTTGGTGTGCCATCACAAACTGTTTCTACATTCGATTTTTCAAATTATAATTACTACCATCACGTAGATGATGAAGCTGAAAAACTTGATCCTGAATTTATGTCTGAGCTTATCAGTGCTTTGATCCCAGGGCTTACTAAAATGGCAAATTCTGAAGAGAAAGAAATTAAAATGACGAGTAATGAGTAAAATTGTGATTACCGGAACCAGTCGTGGAATTGGATTTGAAATGGTAAAGATCTTTGCAGAACAGGGTCACGAAGTTCTGGCACTTTCCAGAAATGATGAACCAGTCAAAAATCTAAGCCTTGATCAGGTGAATGGGCTCGCATTCGATATTACCAGTATTTCTGAAATTGAAAGTGTTGGTAAATGGATCGCTGAAAACTGGGACTCAAATGTTGATATTCTAATAAATAATGCAGGAGCACTTTTAAATAAACCTTTTGCTGAATCTACTATGGAAGATTTTTCAGAAGTATACAAAGTGAATGTGATAGGTTTGGCAGAGCTTACCCGCCAGTTATTACCATTTATGAGTGCTGGAGGTCATGTCTTGAATGTAAGTAGTATGGGCGGAATACAGGGAAGTATCAAGTTTCCGGGACTTGCTGCCTATAGTTCTAGTAAAGGTGCAATTATTACGCTTACAGAGTTACTTGCTGAAGAATACAAAGAGAATGGTCCGGCCTTTAACGTTCTTGCACTGGGTGCTGTTCAAACTGAAATGCTTGAAGAAGCTTTTCCTGGTTACGAGGCACCGGTTTCTGCTGAAAAAATGGCGAAGTATATAGCCGATTTTAGTCAGAATGGTCAGCAGTTTTATAATGGTAAAATTTTGCAGGTTTCTAATAGTACTCCATAAATTATGCGAGAAATTCTTTCAAAATATCTTCCGGCTAAGGCTGTAGAACCTATCTCTGAAATGATCAGGTTACATTCGGTTCATTTGAAGATCGTAAACGAAAGAGTGACGAGACATGGTGATTACCGGAGAATGCCAGATGGCTCTCAACAAATCACCATCAATTCCAATTTGAATAAATATAGGTTTCTAATTACGACCGTGCACGAGATCGCGCACCTGGTAGCTTTCGAAAAATATGGAAGAAGTATTAAGCCACATGGGCAGGAATGGAAACATTGTTTTAGAAGTTTGATGTTGCCTTTTATCAGACCTGAGGTTTTTCCAGGTTCTTTATTGCCGGTGATAGCGAATCACTTCAGAAATCCTAAGGCATCCAGTGATACAGATGCGCATCTTTCCGTAGCATTAAAAAGTTATGATCCCGAGAATGATAAGAATTATGTCTTTGAGATCCCTTCCGGAAGTATTTTCAGAATTCATAATGGAAAAACTTTTAAGAAAGGGGCTAGAAAAGTAAAAAGATTTGAATGTCTGGAAATTGATACCGGACGCATATATTTGTTTCAGCCTAATGCTGAAGTACAACTGCTAAAAGTTTAAACATGACTGGAACCAAAAAAGACAATTATTACGCTATTCTTATGGCCGGTGGAGTCGGTTCCAGGTTCTGGCCTGCCAGCAAGAAATCTTCACCCAAGCAATTTCTGGACATACTCGCTGTAGGCGAAACTCTATTTCAAACCACTTTTAAAAGACTGTCGAGATTAATTCCGCAGGAAAACATCTACGTGCTAACCAACGAAGATTACGTAGATGTGATCAAGGAACAGATTAGTTCGATCCACGATGATCAGATCGTTGCAGAACCAACTATGAGAAATACTGCACCCAGCATTTTACTGGGATCCATGAAGATCTACAATAAAAATCCAGATGCCAGTATCGTGGTTGCTCCAAGTGACCATTGGATCAAGGAAGAAGCGGATTTTATTACAGCTTTAGAAAAGGCCTTTTTAGAGGTAGAAAATAGTGATAAACTTATTACACTTGGTATTCAGCCAAATAGCCCCAATACAGGTTATGGGTATATAGAGTATGATAAAGATGAAAAGGCTGAAGTAAAGCCGGTAATCAATTTTACTGAAAAACCAGGGGAGAAGAAAGCACAGGAGTTTTTGGATGCTGGGAACTACGCCTGGAATGCAGGTATTTTTATATGGCGAGCGGAGACGATCATTGAGAATTTTAAAACTCACTTACGTGAAATGTACGATCTGTTCGCGAAGGCCGAAAAACTCTTGAATACTAAGGAAGAAAAACAATTTATAAAGGAGAATTATCACCTGGCAGCTAATATTTCTATTGATTACGGCATCATGGAAAAGTCGGATAAAGTATATATGATCCCTGCTAGTTTTGACTGGAACGACCTGGGGACCTGGTCTTCTGTCCAGTCTGAACTTCCAAAAGATGAGTATGGGAATACCTTGATCAAAGCCAGGATGCTTTCAGAAAACTCTCATAACAACATAATTTCCACTGAAAGTAATAAATTGGTAGTGGTACAGGGACTTGACGACTACATTATCGTGGAGGATAAAGATGTCCTAATGATCATACCAAAATCTAACGAGCAGCAAATTAAGGAATGGCGACAGAATGTTATGGAGAATTACGGTGATGAATTAGGTTAAGATGCAGGAACAGCAAGCTCCCAAAGAAGAACCGAAAGATAAGCTTTCGGAAAATCTCAGTAAAGACGCAAAGCAGATAAGAAGCCAGGCGCGAAATTTCCTAAGCCGATTGCTGGATATACGTCCGGATACCGATAGAGAATCGACGGTAGAAGCCGTGCAGAAGGATATATCCTTTAAAGGTCATAATGCCTGGATCCTGATATTCTCCATTTTTGTAGCTTCTATTGGTTTGAATGTAAGCAGCACAGCAGTAGTAATAGGTGCCATGCTTATTTCTCCCTTAATGGGTCCTATTGTTGGAATTGGGATGGCCGTAGCCATTAACGATGTGGATACACTAAGACGTTCGTTCGTCAATCTTGGAATAATGGTAGGACTTAGTGTTTTAACTGCCACTGTTTACTTCTTTATCTCACCTGTAAAAAACGAAACACCAGAACTTGTAGCAAGAACATATCCCACCATACTGGATGTACTTGTAGCGATTTTTGGTGGACTTGCGTTAATAGTAGCGAAGACCAAAAGAGGAACTATCGCCAGTGTTATTCTTGGAGTTGCGATTGCTACGGCTTTAATGCCACCACTATGTACTGTAGGATATGGTATAGCCAATGCTAAATGGGAATATGCTCTTGGTGCGTTGTACTTATTTTCAATTAATGCCGTATTCATAGCTTTATCAACATTTGTAGTAGCCAAATTGCTTGGTTTTCCATTGGTACGTTATGCGAATAGCAAGCGAAGGAAAAGAATCGCGCAGATTGCTTCCACTATTGCCATTATCGTGATGATCCCAAGTGTTGTTCTATTCGTTAAGCTTCTAAGAGAGCAGGTTTACCATAGTAAGGCTGAAGAATTTATTGCAAACAACCTTCGATATAATGGAGCTGAGATTATAAAAAACACCAGTGATTTCAAGGATAGGGAAATTGATATTTATTTTATAGGGAATCCTGTTCCAAACGCAACGATAGAAACCTGGAAAAGCCAGATGAAGGAAATTGAAGCATTGGCAGGTGCTGAGCTAATAGTTCACCAAGGGGCGGATCAATCACAGGATATGGATATGCTGTCGAGTCAGCTAAGAAGTGGTATTCTTGAAGATCTTTATGTCAAGAATCAGGAAGTGATGGCGAACAAAGACAAAAGAATTGAGCTTCTTGAAAAAGAGTTGTCCAAGTATCGCGGAGAAAAATTCAGTTTTACTGAATTGAGTAAGGAAGCAAAGATCAATTATGAAGACATTGAAGAAATAGGATATTCTAATCTAATTACCACGAATTTCCAGAAGACTGATACTATCCCAACCTTTACTGTAACCTGGGATAATAATTTGCGTGGGGAAAAGCTAAAAGTTCAGCAAGATAAATTTGGCCAGTGGATGAAGGTGAGACTCAAATTAGATACAGTAGCGATTAAGAATGTTCGCTGATCAAGATTTTTTGCTAATCTTCTTTATTTAATTTCCTAAGCTTAAAATTAAGATATTGGTGACTATTAGGTAATCTACGCAAGTGTAAATGAGTTCAATTAGGAAAATACTGACTTTTATTTTTCTGAAGGTCTGCTTGATTTTGAACTCAAGTTGCTCAGATGAAAAAAGTAATACAAATCTGGACTACGAAGATTACAACCCGAGGCACTTTTACGAAGTAACCGGAAGGGTTATAGAAAACAGGCGAAGCTACCATATTCCCAAAACCAATATTCTATTCTATGAATACTTTGTGGAGAAGGAAAAACCATTAAAGAGCCAGGAAGAAAATCTAAAAGTGCATCTAAATAGGGGTGAAAAGTTTATTGTTTTAGTACATAAAGAGGATAGTACGATAAGTTTCTTCGGATATGTTGATCCAAGGTTTAGAAAAGAGTCTTTTGAAATGGCAAAAGAATAAGCACGTCAGACTTTTAAATAAAAAATGCTTCAAGGAAAGAGTTTAGTTCATGACGTCAAGAAGGATCGAGACATCGCAATGTAGGGTAAGCTGATAAAATGTTATTAAAATTTTAGGAATATAATTAGTCTCCTAAGTAAGCTTTTTTACTCACGCAACTAGTGATAGCCCCACTTTTCAACAAGGCTAAAAAGTTCTATAACTATGTTTTAGTTTCTAGTGTCCTTTTAGCTGAGCTTCGCGAACCTTCTTAAATAGGTTTGATGAATAGACAAAGTCAGTTACTGTTTTATCCTCTGTAGTAAAAATTTCCTCCTTTGTTCCTTTCCATGCTAGGAGTCCGTCTTTGAGAAATGCTATCTTTTCTCCAATTTCAAGCACAGAGTTCATGTCGTGAGTAATCAAGACAGTAGTAATATCATTTTCATGAGTCAGCTGCTGTATTAGATTATCAATAACAGTTGCTGTCTGTGGATCCAGACCCGAGTTTGGTTCATCGCAAAAAAGATATTTGGGTTTATTCACGATTGCTCTGGCAATCGCTACCCTTTTTTGCATCCCTCCACTAATTTCTGAAGGCATTTTGTTTTCACTTCCATCGAGGTTGACACGTTCCAGTACTTCAGTAACCCGATCTTTCATTTCAGATCTTTTCTGGTTAGTGAACATTCGTAATGGAAACATCACATTTTCAGCAACCGTCATGGAGTCGAACAAGGCACCGCCCTGAAACAACATTCCAATTTCGGTTCTAAGTTCACGCTGTTCCTGATCTGAGAATGTGGAGTAAGGCTTTCCATCGTATTCAATGGTTCCTTGATCTGGTTTGAACAATCCAAGCATACACTTCAGAAAAACACTTTTCCCAGACCCAGATTGACCAATGATAAGGTTCGTTTTACCGCGCTCAAATTGATAGTCAATACCTTTTAATACTTCCTGACCGTTAAAACCCTTATGTAAATCCTTTACCTGTATCATCTGCTAGCTTAATAAAAGTTGTGTTATAACGTAGTTGGTAATGATCAAAACTACACTCGTCCAAACGAAAGAGGTAGTAGAAGCTTCTCCAACTTCAAGCGCTCCTCCTTTCATGAAATAACCATGATAAGCCGGAACTGTGGCCAGAATGAATGCAAATAATATTGTTTTTATAAAAGCATAGGTAAGATGAAAACCTATAAAGTCATCCTGTAAACCAGTTAGAAACTGATCGCTCGTAACAAATCCGCCATAAACCGCCGCAGTATAAGCGCCCGCAATTCCCAGAAACATCGATATAGCTATAACAAATGGGTACGTTAACATGGCAATAACCTTGGGGAATATCAAATAATTCTTTGAGTTGATTCCCATAACCTCAAGAGCATCGATTTGCTCTGTAACGCGCATGGATCCTATACTGGAAGTGATAAAAGATCCAACTTTACCAGCCATAATAATAGAAATAAATGTTGGAGCGAATTCCAAGATAATCGACTGTCTTGCCGCGAAGGCTACCAGTGATTTTGGGATTAATGGATTGTTAAGGTTTAAAGCTGTTTGAATAGCAACAACCGCTCCTATGAAAAAAGACAGGAATGCTACAATTCCCATAGAGCCCATAATAAGCTCGTTAATCTCCTTAAATATTAGATTTCTTAGAACCGAGCCTTTGGTCATTCTGCCAAAAACTCCCTTGAGCATTATAAAGTATTCCCCAATGGAGTACAGGTACGTCATCAATTCAATTTTGTCCAGCTAAAATACTAAAATTTCGGTCTAAAGTATTTAACGCTTAATTAAACTTTAGCGTTTCAAGTTTAGTAATTTTGGGAATTCAAACTAATTTTTTAAAGAATGAAACGAAGCTTGATCATACTACTGATGCTAATAAGTTTTAAACCTGTTAGTTCACAGATCACAAAAGAAAAACCGAAGCTGGTAGTTGGTATCGTTGTAGACCAGATGCGCTATGATTACCTAACCCGATTCTGGGATCAATTTGGAGAAAACGGATTTAAGAGAATGGTTAATAATGGCTATAACTTTAAAAATCATCATTTCAATTATGTACCTACCTATACCGGCCCTGGGCATGCGTCAGTATTCACTGGAACGACTCCGACAAATCATGGTATCATAGGAAATAACTGGTATAACAAGTTCGAAGATTCGTTTGTCTATTGCGCAGGTGATGATGGAGTGAATCCAATAGGGACTGCAGACCGTGCTGGAAAAATGTCGCCGCATCGTATGAAGTCTACCACTTTTGGTGATGAGAACAGGCTGCAAACCCAGGGAAAGGGAAAAACCATCGGGGTAGCTTTAAAGGATCGTGGAGCAATACTTCCAGCAGGTCATGCTGCAAATGCCGCTTACTGGTTTCATGGCAAGAATGAAGCGAAATGGATCACAAGCTCTTACTATATGGAGCAATTACCTCAATGGGTGCAGGATTTTAATGATTCTGGTATCGCGAAGTCTTATTTGAAAGAATGGGCGCCGTTGAAGGACATCACAACATATGAGCAAAGTGGGGTGGACCGTAATGAATTTGAGTTTGGTTTCGACGGAAAAGAAACTGCAGATTTCCCTTATGACCTGAAAACACTGGCCAAAGCAAATGGCGAATATGATCTAATCAAGGCCACACCTTTCGGAAATGATCTTACTGCCGAATTTGCTAAAGCTGCGATCAAAGGTGAAGAACTAGGAATGGACAATATTACAGACGTTCTTACTCTTAGTTTTTCCAGTACCGATTATGTTGGCCACAACTTTGGAGTGAATAGTAAGGAAATTCAGGATACCTACATGAGATTGGATGAGAATATTGCCGATGTTCTGCAATTTCTGGATACTGAGGTTGGCGCTGGGGAGTATGTGGTTTTTCTAACCGCAGATCATGGTGGAGTAGATGTTCCTGCCTATCTAAGGTCTAAAAAGGTGCCAGCTGGTTATTATGATGAATTAACCATGAAGGAAAAACTGAATAAATTTTCTTCTGAAACGTTCAAAAATGATAGTCTTATAAAAAATATAAGCAACAGCCAGATCTTCCTGAATTACGATGAATTATTAGCTGAAGATCTCAGTGTGGAAGAAGTGACTTCTAAAATGTCTCATTTCTTATTGAAACAGGAGAAAATATCTAGAGTATTCACGAGGCATGAACTTCAGATCGGGGCGTTTTCAAACCAAATTGGAGAACTTATTCAGCATGGGTATAACCAGAAGCGTAGTGGAGACCTGGTATTTGTAATCGATCCTGGTTATATTGTATACCCTGATAAGGGAACGACTCATGGAAGTGGGTTCGCTTACGACACACATGCGCCTCTTCTTTTCTTCGGAAAAGGTATCAACAAAGGTGAAACTTACGAGAAAACATACATTAGAGATATTGCACCTACTATTTCAGCGATGCTGGGAATTGCTTTCCCAAATGCCAGTACGGGAAAACCTTTAAAGGAAGTGTTAGAGAGGTAATTTATAAAGAAACTTATTTTTTATTGCGTCCCAACGCAATTTTCTAATAAAACGGCCTTCTTCTTCGGATACGAGAAAAGGTCGTTTTTTCTTTCTGGCATTAAAGAAACCAGATAGATAATGTAAAAAAGCGAAAGGATTCATCTTTAGAGCAGCAAGTTTAGCTGAAGCGATCATGCTTAAAGCAATTCCATATCGAAGTCTGTAGAATGCCTCTCCTTGCTTACGACCAGAATGCTCAAAGTAATTCATTCCAGTGGGACGAAGATGTTTTACCAGAAGATTTTCATCGGTCACAACTTTCCATCCATGAAATCTAGCCAGAAGTTCATCTGCTGTATCCCAGCCCATGGCAGGTTTAAGTTCCCCAATTTGTATAAAACAATGTTTGCTGTAAGCTTTTAGTGCGCCACGAATGTGATCCTTGCCTGTAAGATTTTCGGGAATCCATTTGTCCTTTCTCTGGACACTGCAAAAACCTCCAGCCATTCCAACACCCGGTTCCGACTCAAATATCTCAACGATCCTTTGCAGGTAGTTTGCAGGAAAAATAAGGTCGGCGTCAAATTTACAAATGATATCAAAGTCATCGTCTAATTGATAGAATCCCTGATAGAATGCATTGATAACCTTACTGCCAGGAGCATGTTCTACAGAAGATTCATTCTGAACGAGATCTATAAAGTCATATTTTTTAGCAAAACCCTCGACAATTTCTGAAGTTGCATCTGTAGAGTTATCATCCACAACCATTATTTTCGCAGGTTTCAACGATTGCTCAGCCAGCGACTCTAGTGTCCTGCCAATAATATTTGCTTCGTTATGTGCCGGGATAATAATATAGATTCTCACGAAATGGAAATTTCAGTAAGTGGCTAAGATAGAGTATTAGATCCTTTCAGCATAGACTGCATAGTACCTTGGAGTAAACTTCCGAAGAATAGGGCGTAACCCAATTTTCTTCACTGGATGTGCCCATTGAATACTGTCTTTTATCTCCCAGCCACTTTTTTCAAGCAACCAGTCAAACTGCCATTTTTCAAATTCATGATAATGCCGGTCCCAAGGATCGGTCTTGCTACGATAGGCCGGAGAAAACCATAATTTTAACGGAACGCTTACTACAAGTTTAGGAGCTTTGATCTCTTTCAGAATGTTATATGGAGCGAGTAGATGTTCGAAGATTTCGAATGCCGTAACGCAATCATAAGAATTTGTTTGAACCGCCCCAAAATGATCGTCCAGATCTTCTCCTTTGGTATTATTTACCAGAAAACCCTCCTTTTCCATAATTTTTGAAAACGGATTGGGAACTCCCAGATCCAGAATTCGTTCATCCCTGGAGATATGATTTTCTAAAAATTTCAGTGTTTTCTGAAAGCGTTTTTCCGGGAAACTTTGTTCGTACATTATACCTGGTAAGTGATCGCATTAATGTTCATTCCTGCACCAACGCTGGCAAACATTACAACGTCACCTTTCTCAAGTTTTTGATGGTCAATTTTACCTTTACGTACAAGGTCCAGAAGAGTTGGAACAGTAGCTACACTACTATTTCCCAGTTCGTGGATGGTCATAGGCATCACATGTTCAGGCGCTTGCATATCGTGTAATTTGTAGAACCTGTTGATGATAGCTTCATCCATCTTCTCATTCGCCTGGTGAATAAATACAGTTTTAAGATCTTCGATAGATTTACCGCTATTTTCCAGGCAGGTTTTCATCGCTTTTGGTACGTTGACCAGGGCAAATTCGTAGATCTTCCGGCCATTCATTTTTATAAAACGAATATCTTCGGAAGATTTACTGTTATTGGATTTTCCGAAGTAGATATACTCAGATTCCTGCAATGAGAATGTTGCCGACTCATGAGATAGAATACCTCCCGTCTCTTCCGAAGCTTCTAAAATTGCTGCTCCGGCACCATCAGAAAATATCATGCTATCTCTGTCGTGACTATCTACAACCCTGGATAAGGCTTCAGCACCAATTACCAGACATCGTTTCGCAATTCCAGCCTTAATAAATGCATTTGCCTGCACCATACCTTCGATCCAGCCTGGACAGCCAAAGAGAATGTCATACCCTACACATTTAGGATTGCTAATCTTCAATTTTGCCTTGACCCGGGTAGCTAAACTAGGTACGGTATCGCTTTGAACGGTGTTGGATTTAACGTCTCCATAATTATGAGCAACTATGATATAATCAAGAGTTTCAGGGTCTATTCCAGCATCTTCTATAGCTTTTTTACTAGCCAGAGTTGCAATGTCTGAAGTATTCATTTCAGGTTCAATATACCTGCGTTCTTCAATGCCGGTAATAGCTTTGAACTTGCGAATCGTAGTTGGATTGTCCTGAGGAAAAGAACTCCCGTCGAGATTAAAAAACTCATGTTGCTCAAAGTCAGCATTTCTTGTGACAACATTAGGTATGTAACTTCCCGTACCGGTAATTTTAAAATTCATCTGACTCTGAGATTATAAATATTTCACAATTTAATTAAATAGCCTTAAGCTACATTTATAATTTAAAACTTTTTGGTCGAAAAAAAACCTGCCAGTTGACAGGTTTTTATTTCTAAAGTGCTATCTGGCTTATACTTCGGCATATTCTTCAGTAGGAGGACAGGTACACATCAGGTTCCTGTCTCCGTAAGCTTCATCTACACGTCGTACACTTGGCCAGAACTTATTGTCATGCAAATGGCTTAATGGATAAGCTGCTTTCTCACGACTATACGGTAAATTCCATTCGTTAGCGGTAAGCATATGTATGGTATGCGGAGCATTTTTCAAAACATTGTTGGGTTCATCTGCAGATGCTTCGTCTATTTCTTTTCGAATTGAAATTAGCGCATCACAGAATCTATCCAGTTCAGGTTTTGATTCACTTTCAGTTGGTTCGATCATTACCGTTCCAGCTACCGGGAATGATACTGTTGGAGCATGGAATCCATAATCGATCAAACGTTTTGCAATATCTGTAACTTCAATACCTTTTTCTTTAAAGGGTCTGCAATCTACGATCATCTCATGTGCAGCACGTCCTCTTTCTCCGGAATAAAGGGTCTTATAATGTCCGTTCAAGCGTTCCTTTATGTAATTAGCATTCAAAATAGCATATTCTGTTGCCTTTTGAAGGCCGCCAGTACCAAGCATTTTGATGTATCCATAAGAAATAAGGCAAACGAGGGCTGAACCCCACGGAGCTGAAGAAATCGCACCAATCGCCTGATCTCCTCCGGTTTTGATCACCGGGTTTCCAGGAAGGAAAGGTTTCAACTGTTCAGCTACACAAATAGGACCCACTCCAGGTCCACCACCTCCGTGAGGAATGGCGAAAGTTTTGTGCAGGTTCAGGTGACAGACATCAGCGCCAATTTTCCCTGGATTGGTAAGTCCAACCTGAGCGTTCATGTTAGCGCCATCCATATAAACCTGACCGCCATTTTCGTGAATGATATTGGTTACTTCACGAATAGCAGATTCAAATACCCCGTGTGTAGAAGGGTATGTAACCATTAGTGCAGCAAGATTGTCCTTGTGTTTTAATGCTTTTTCGCGTAGATCATCAACGTCTATATTTCCATTTTCAGTGGCCTTGGTGACAATCACTTTCATCCCGGCCATTACTGCTGAAGCAGGATTTGTACCGTGAGCAGACGATGGGATCAGGCAAATATTTCTATGACTGTCTCCATTCGCTTCGTGGTATGCACGTATAACCATTAAACCAGCATACTCACCCTGCGCTCCAGAATTTGGTTGCAAAGAGGTTGCTGAAAATCCTGTAATTTCAGTTAACTGATCTTCAAGTTCTTTTAATATGGTTTGATAACCCTGAGCCTGGTCTACCGGAACAAAGGGATGTAAATTTCCCCACTGCGGATTACTTAAAGGCAACATTTCTGAAGCCGCATTTAATTTCATGGTACAGGATCCAAGACTTATCATGGAGTGGTTCAGGGAAAGATCCTTGCGTTCCAGCTTTTTAATATAACGCATCAATTCAGTTTCTGAATGATACAAGTTGAATACTTCGTGAGTTAAAAATTCGGTTGTACGTTGAAGTGACTCCGGAATTCTAATTTCAGAAGATAATTCAGAAACTTCATTAGCTTCTTTATCACTTAATTCAGCAAAAACTGCAATGATAGCGTTCAGATCGTCTGTAGTAGTGGTCTCATTGATTGAAATACAGGCACTTTCAGAATCAGGATAGAAAAAGTTTATTTCGTGCTTTTCAGCAATAGTTTTTAAAGATTTAGCGTCAACCTTTACATGTAGCGTATCAAAATATGCCGAATTCTGCTGTTCGAAACCAAGATTTTTCAGACTGTCCTCCAGGCTAACTGCAGTCGCATGAACAATACCTGCAATGTACTCCAGTCCGCGTGGTCCGTGATATACCGCGTACATTCCCGCCATAACGGCAAGAAGAACCTGTGCAGTACAAATATTGGAAGTTGCTTTATCTCTTTTGATATGTTGTTCACGGGTTTGCAATGCCATTCTAAGGGCACTATTCCCGTCAATATCTTTTGTAAGACCAATAATACGTCCAGGAAGGTTGCGTTTAAAATCCTCTCTGGTTGCAAAAAATGCTGCATGTGGTCCCCCATATCCTAACGGAATTCCAAAACGCTGCGTAGTTCCAACAACCACGTCTACTCCAAGTTCTCCCGGAGCCTGAAGCATTACCAAGCTAAGTATATCTGCCGCAAATGCAGTTTTGATATTAGCTGCTTTACAATTTTCAACAAATTCTTTATAATCGAAGATCTGTCCGAATTTCCCAGGATACTGAACAAGCGCCCCAAAGTATTCTTCAGAAAAGTCAAATTCCTCATGATCTCCAACAATCATGTCGATCCCAAGGAAGTTAGCACGCGTTTCCATTAGAGAAATCGTCTGAGGTAAAGTTTGTTGAGAAACGAAAAATTTATTGACGTTTGCTTTTTTCTGATCTCTTTCGCGAACAGAGAATAAAAGTGCCATAGCTTCGGCTGCAGCAGTAGATTCATCTAATAATGATGCATTCGCTAGCTCCATACCGGTAAGATCGCTTACCATGGTCTGGAAATTTAGAAGAGCTTCCAATCTACCCTGAGCGATTTCTGCCTGGTAAGGCGTATACGCAGTATACCAACCCGGATTTTCCAGAATATTTCTCTGGATTACCGCTGGCAGGATGCTTTGATGGTATCCTAAACCAATGTAGGTTTTATATAATTTATTCTTTTCTGAAAGCTTCTTAATATGTTCTGCATACTGGTTCTCACTCATTGCTTTTGGCAGATTAAGCGGGTTTTCCAGCCTGATATCATCAGGAATTGTTTCGTATATAAGTTGCTCTATAGACTCAACGCCAATAGTGTCCAACATTTCCTGAAGATTTCCAGCTTTGGGACCAATATGGCGTAATGCGAAAGAATCTGTTCTCATCAATAAATTAAGTTGTGTTTTTGTGGCGCAAAAGTACATAATTCCGAGCTAATTTAAAGTTGTTTAGAGGTATACAGTTGTTAAGATTTTTGGGTGACCAAAAACTAGTAAAGAATATGTAATTTCGTAAGATGAGGTACTTTTGCAAGGCTTTTGACTTATATATTAACAGCAGCATCCACGTTGCTCTTGCGGTGTTATGTTTCGCGCTTATAAGCATGCTGGAATACAACCTAACGATTGCCATTGATCTACTTGCTTTTATTTTTTTCTCGACAATAACCGGTTATAATTTCGTCAAATATGCTGGTATTGCGAAACTGCATCATTCCAGTCTGGCGGGAAACCTGCGAATCATTCAAATATTTTCTTTTGTAAGTTTTCTGGCGTTGATCTATTTTTCTCTTCAACTGTCAGTAAACGTCCTTGTAGCAACGGGGATCCTTGGCTTACTAACACTTTTGTATGCGCTACCGGTTTTTGGAAACAGCAGGAATTTGAGAAGTCTAGCGGGGATTAAAATATTTGTGATTGCAATGGTATGGGCTGGAACTACAGTTTTGCTGCCCGTAATCAATGTTCAGCAACTGCTGAATCAACCAGTGCTTATAGATTTCTTCCAGAGGTTTTGTATGGTGGTAGTGCTCACGCTACCTTTTGAAATAAGAGATTTAATCTATGACTCTGATTCTCTTGAAACCATTCCCCAAAGAATTGGAGTGCGAAAAACAAGGATCTTTGGGGTTGTTTTATCGATACTGATATGTGTTATTGAAATATTTCAGCGGCAATTCCGCGGTTATAGTCTTCTAGCTTTATTTCTGGTGTGTGTAATTATTGGAATATTCCTGCTAGGTAGTAGGGAACGGCAGTCTAAATATTATGCGTCTTTCTGGGTGGAGTCGACTCCCATAATGTACCTGGGAATTCTGTTGCTTATGAAGTATGTTCTTCCGAATGCAGTTTATTAATTCTTTCACGCCACTCTTTCTTTTTTTCTTCGGAACAACATTCCAAATTTGCTTCTTTCAGCTTACGGGTAAGTTTAGAATTTCTGCTGGAAAATGTGCGGCAGGTTCTGCAGAAGGCAAGATGGATGGTTAACTTGATCTTTTCGAAAAAACCGGCTTCATCGTACTGTGCTTTTGTGCAACAGGTAGCTGCTTCAGAACAGTCAACAAAAAGAGATTTACTTTTTTTACTCATAATTAAAACCAGTTTTTTTCCATGCATGCAGCCAGAGCAGTTCTGGCGCGGTGAATAATAACCCACAAATTAGACGGCGTGATATCAAATTCATTACAGATCGCTTCCGTGTCAACCCCATCTATAGTTTTACGCTTAAAAATTGCTGCTTGCTTTTCGTTGATAGAGTCCAGACAATCCAGAATTGCCAGTCCAAGTTCATTATTTTCCATGTCATCCTCGGCGGTACGGTCAAATTGATCTGGAACCTGTTCTTCCAGCCATTCACCTTCGCTATCTTCTCCAGTATAATTGATCTTAACTTCTGCCTGACCTTTCGCTGAATTATTACGACGATAATGATCAATGATCTTTCGTTTAAGGATTGAGATAAGCCAGGTTCTTTCGCTGGCTTCGCCCTTAAAATTCTTAGCAGATTTTAAGCCCGCCAGGAAGGTTTCAGAAATTAGGTCATTAGCGACCTCACGGTCATTTACACGCACGATCGTATAATTAAACAGATAATCTGAATATCTGTCTACCCATTTATTAGGATCAAGTTGGTTTGAAGGCATGTGTGCTTGTGACGGTTGCAACTCAAAAATATGAAAAGAATGGCGATCCCTAAGCTTTATGGTCAGGTTTTACCATTCTTTTTCAGAATTTTTTAATTACTGATTAGACCAGCTCTTCTTAATAGAGCATCTGGTTTTGGTTCTTTTCCGCGGAAGCGTTTGTACAGTTCCATTGGATGTTCTGTACCGCCTTGCGAGAGTATATTATCTTTAAATTTATCTGCGATATCCTTGCTGAATATTCCGTTTTCTGTAAAATATTCGAACGCATCTGCATCCAGTACTTCTGCCCATTTATAAGAATAATATCCTGCAGAATAACCACCCTGGAAAATATGGGAAAATGCTGTACTCATACAATTACTCGCCACCTCCGGGAATAATTTGGTAGGTTCGAATGCTTCTGTTTCATGTGCCTTTACATCACTTACATTCGAAGGATCCTGAGCATGCCAGCTAAGATCTAACATTCCAAAGCTTAACTGTCGTAAGGTTGCCATACCTTCCAGGAAGTTAGACGATTCCTTGATCTTAGTAATGTAATCCTGTGGAAGTGCTTCACCGGTTTTATAATGTTTTGCAAAGAGTTGCAATGCCTCTTCCTCGTAACACCAGTTTTCAAGAACCTGGCTTGGTAGTTCTACAAAATCCCAGTATACATTGGCGCCAGAAAGACTTGGGTAAGTTGTATTTGCGAGCATACCGTGTAAGGCATGACCAAATTCATGGAATAATGTAGTTACTTCATTAAAAGTTAATAATGAAGGTTGTTTCTCTGTTGGTTTAGTGAAATTGCATACAATTGATATATGGGGTCTCTCATTCTGCCCGTTTTCTATCGACTGTTGTTTGTAAATAGTCATCCATGCACCATCTCTTTTTCCGGGGCGAGGATGAAAGTCGGTATAAAACAGAGCAATATCATTTCCTATAGTATCGGTAACATTATAGGTTCGAACATCCTGATGATATACATCAACATTAGTTGTTTGTTCGAAATTGAGTCCGTAAAGTTTCCCTGCAATAGTAAACACACCATCAATCACTTTCTCTAACTGGAAATATGGTTTCAGCTTTTCGTCATCCAGATCAAATAATTTCTGTTTCAGTTTTTCTGCATAATAAGCCGAATCCCATTTTTGTAAGGTATCGATCTGGTCAAGATCTTTGGCGAACTTTTCCAATTGACTAAACTCTCGTTCTGCTGCAGGTCTTGCTTTTTCCAGCATTTCCTCCAGAAAAGACTCTACTTTCTGCGGGGTTTCTGCCATACGCTCTTCAAGTACAAAGTGCGCATGGGATTCAAAACCAAGTAGTTTTGCTCTTTCATATCTCAGTTTTGCGATATCAAGTACATTTTGCTGGTTATCCAGTTCATCACCTTTAAAAGCTCTCGAACCAAATGCGAGAGAAAGTTCCTTTCGCAACTCCCTGTCATCGGCATATTTCATGAATGGAATGTAGCTAGGGTATTCGAGACTAAATATCCAGCCTTCGGTATCTTTAGATTTAGCAATATTCCTGGCTTCTTCTTTGAAACTGTCAGGTAATCCACCTAAACGAGATTCTTCGGTGACAACCAGCTCATATTTATTGGTTTCAGCTAAAACATTTTCATCAAACTGCAACTTTAGCTTAGATAGTTTTTTGTCGATCTCACGTAAGGTCTGCTGATCTTCGTTAGTCAGGTTGGCGCCGTTACGCGTAAATGCTTTGTACTTCTGGTCCAGTAAGGTAATTTGCTCCTTGCTGAGGTCCAGCGATTCTCTTTGATCGTAAACCTTCTTGACTCTTTTGAAGAGTGTATTGTTCAGAATAATATCATTCTTGAATTCTGAAAGTAGAGGAGAAACATCCTGAGCGATCTTCTGAATTTCTTCATTAGTTTCCGCAGAATTTATATTGAAGAAAATGCTGGTAACACGATCCAGTTTCTTTCCGGAAAACTCTAATGCTTCGATCGTATTTTCGAAGGTTGGTTCTTCCTTACTGGAGGTGATAGCCTCAATATCTTTTTGGGCAAGTTCTATAGCCTTAAGAATGGCAGGTTTGTAATCTGATGTTTTTATGCTTGAAAAAGGAGCCTGATTAAAATCTTCCAGTAATATATTTTGAGAGCTCATGAATGTAAGTTTAACGCTTTTGCAATATTATATGAACGTTATTGCAAAAGATCTAATTAAAATTTCTATTTTAGCCTTTTAATCGATTAAAGATCAACTTATAACGATACAGTAGTATAACAAGTTCTGGTTAAAATTTAGAATGGTTAATAAATAATAACGGATTAAAGGTTTACTGCTTGGGGATCACATTGTGATCCCTTTTTTATTTCTTTTTCTGAACGCTTTTCGCGCCTTCGATCACCTTCTGTTTAAGACCTTCTTTGTAGACAAGGATCTTGTCCATTACGCATTTATCTGCCGTGCCCATTATTTGCGCAGCCAGGATACCTGCGTTCTTAGCGCCATCGAGTGCTACGGTCGCGACAGGAACACCGCCAGGCATTTGCAGAATTGACAATACTGAATCCCACCCATCTATGGAGTTTCTTGATTTCACTGGAACTCCAATTACTGGCAATGGGGACATGGACGCAACCATCCCTGGAAGGTGAGCTGCACCACCGGCACCTGCAATAATAACTTTGATATCTCTTTCATGAGCGTTTTTACTAAAATCGAATAATTTCTCGGGCGTACGATGAGCGGAAACGATATCTACTTCCACCTGTATGTCAAATCCTTCCAGTATATCGATTGCTTCCCGCATTACAGGCATATCGCTGGTACTACCCATGATCACAGCTACTTTTCCCATCTTATAATTTTTTACTAATAACTTGAATACTATTCTTTACTTCTTCAGCGATCCTTCGAGCTTCGCCAAGGTCTTCATTTACGATCGTTACATGACCCATTTTTCGAAAAGGTCTGGTAATTTTTTTGCCATAGATATGCGGAGTAACTCCTTCCATACCCATGATCTTTTCTATGTTTCTATATTGAACTTCACCTTCATGATCTTCATCACCTACCAGATTTACCATGATCCCGCCAAGTTTACTATCGGTTTTACCTAAGGGCAGATCCAGAATAGCTCTAATTTGCTGTTCGAACTGGTTGGTGTAGGAAGCTTCAATGCTATAATGACCACTATTGTGAGGCCTTGGAGCCACTTCATTGATCAAGATTTCATCGTCTTCAGTCTGAAACATTTCAACCGCAAGTAATCCTACGTGTTCAAATGCTTCGGAAACCTTTTCAGCCAGTTTCCTTGCTTTTTCAGCTACATTATTTTTAATACGTGCTGGACAAATGACATATTCTACCTGGTTTGCCGTGGGATGAAATTCCATCTCCACAACAGGATACGTGCGAACTTCACCTGAAGGATTCCGTGCCACGATAACCGCCAGTTCATTTTTGAAAGGCACAAGATTTTCAGCAATACATTCTGTATCGGGAAGATTGGCGAGATCAGCTTCTGTTCTTATAACCGATACTCCTTTTCCATCATAACCACCGGTAGCACTTTTCCAGACGAAAGGCAAGCTTACTTTTTGCTTGTTGACCTCTGATTTTAAATATTTCAGATTTGGAAATCTTTTGAAGGCTGCAGTTGGTAAATTGTGCTGTTCGTAAAATTCTTTCTGTACCGCCTTATTCTGAATTTTCTCAAGCGTTGCTGCGGAAGGGTATGTTTTAATGCCTTCGCTTTCCAGCTGTTTTAAAGCTTCTATATTAATACCTTCAATTTCGAAAGTTAATGCATCTGCTTTTCTACCAAACTGAAGCACAGTTTCATAATCCATTAGATCTCCCTGCTCAAAATAGTCGCAGGAAATTCTTGAAGGAGCCTCCGGACTTGGATCCAGCACAAGTGTCTGGATATCGTACTTTCGGGTCTCATAAAGCATCATTTTGCCAAGCTGGCCACCACCTAGAATTCCCAGTTTAAAGTCTGATGAGAAATAATTTACCATAAGTTAATTCGGCTTTTCGCAAAAATAAGTTATTCCTGATTCCTGCCATATTTATTCAGCAAGAATTCGGGAAGGCGGGCTTGTATAGATTCCTTATCTTTGCCACTTAAAATTGCTGAATTTTGATAAAGCTACACGATCTGGAATTCGAACCTTTTATCTCTGAGGATGAAATTACGAAAGCCATCGATACTATTGCTAAACGATTGAATGACGAATATGCAGGTAGAAAACCAGTATTCATCGGGATCCTGAATGGCTCGTTCATGTTTGCTTCCGAAGTGATCAAACGTTTTGAGACTGACTGCGAAATTAGTTTCGTAAAAATGGGTTCTTATGAAGGCACCAAAACTACTGGAGAAGTCAAAACCTTATTAGGCTTGGGACAGGAACTTGCCGGTAGGGAAGTTGTTCTTCTGGAAGATATCGTGGATACCGGTAATACGCTCGTTGAGGTTGATAGAATATTAACTGAAGCAGGCGTAGCTAACTACCAGGTGGCAACACTTTTTTTCAAACCTTCAGCTTACAAAAAAAATGTTCCGGTACAAATTATCGGGATGGAGATACCTAATAAATTTATTGTTGGTTACGGTCTTGACTACGACGGTCTGGGCAGAAACCTAACTCAAGTATACAAACGCAAAGAAAGCAAAATGACAAATCTAGTGCTGTTTGGCCCTCCGGGTGCAGGCAAGGGAACTCAGGCAACCATTTTAAAGGAAAAGTACGATCTTATACACATTTCTACGGGAGATGTATTCAGGTATAATATCAAGAATCAGACTGAACTTGGGCTGAGCGCAAAATCGTTTATTGATAAGGGACAGCTCGTTCCCGATGAGGTTACCATCAATATGCTAAATGCTGAAGTTGAAAAAAATGAAGGTGCTAACGGATTTATTTTTGACGGATTTCCAAGAACTGAAGCCCAGGCGGAGGCATTAAGCGAATCTTTGGAAGCGAAAGGTACTGAGGTAAATGCCATGATCGCACTGGAAGTAGAAGATGAGATCCTTGTGGAAAGATTGCTGGAAAGAGGTAAAACTTCAGGTAGACCAGATGATGCTGATGAGCGTGTTATTCGCAACCGCATCAAGGTTTATTATGCTGAAACTGCCATTTTGAAGAATTTCTACCAGAAACAAAATAAGTATTACGGAGTGAATGGTGAAGGTAGTATAGAAGAGATCACTGCTCGACTGAGTTCTGTGATCGATGATTTAATGAAATAAGATATGACTGAAGGGAATTTTGTTGATTACGTGAAGATTCATGTTTTCTCCGGAAAAGGAGGGAAAGGATCTGCGCACCTGCATAGAGAGAAATATATAACCAAAGGAGGTCCCGATGGTGGTGATGGTGGTCGTGGTGGTCATGTAATCGTAAAGGGGAATGAGAACCTCTGGACATTATTCCATCTTAAGTTTAAACGTCACGTTAAGGCTGAGCACGGTGGTAATGGGAGTAAACAAAGAAGTTCTGGTGCCCAGGGTACAGATGAGTATATCGATGTGCCATTAGGTACTGTGATCAGGGATACTGAAACTAACGAGATCATTAAAGAAATTACTGAAGATGGTCAGGAATTTATAATTGCTGAAGGCGGTAAAGGTGGGTTGGGAAACTGGCATTTCAAAAGTTCAACCAATCAGACTCCAAGATATGCTCAACCAGGAATTGATGGGCAGCAGGTGGATATTACCCTGGAACTAAAAGTTCTTGCAGATGTTGGTCTGGTAGGTTTTCCTAATGCTGGAAAATCAACCTTGCTTTCAGTTATTACTGCTGCAAAACCAAAGATCGCCAATTATGAATTTACCACATTAAAGCCAAATTTAGGGATTGTTCAGTATCGAGATTTTCAAACTTTCGTGGTGGCAGATATTCCAGGGATCATCGAGGGAGCAGCAGAAGGTAGAGGTCTTGGACATCGATTCTTAAGACATATCGAGCGTAACTCAACGTTGCTATTTCTAATTCCTTCAGATGCGAAGGACATTAAAGAGCAGTACGATATTCTAGTTGATGAGCTTAGGCGATACAACCCTGAATTAATGGATAAGGACAGGTTGATCGCAATTTCCAAAAGTGATCTTTTAGATGAGGAACTTAAGGCAGAAATGAAATCACAGCTTGATAAAGAACTTGATTTTCCATACCTGTTTATTTCTTCCGTAGCTCAAAAAGGACTGCAGGAGCTTAAGGATAAATTATGGCAAATGCTTAATTAAGCTTGTTTAATTCCTGTTAAACAGGTGTTTGCTCCGGCTGGTTTTGGCTATTTTTAGAAAAAACCGGTTATGAAGATTCTCAAAATATCTACGTTATTATTATTTATGGCTGCCTGTAATACACCACAGGCAGTCTACGATTATGATCAAACAGTTCAGTTCGATCAATACACTTCCTATTCAATTTATTCAGATTTACAAACAGGACTCAATCAGCTTGATCAGGATAGGCTTTTAAATGCTTTAAACTCTAAGATGCAGGAAAAAGGCTTCAGTAGATCTGAGACAGCCGGACTTCAGGTAAATGTATATACGCAGGAGTACGAAAGAGATAATCGTAGCAGAGTTGGTCTTGGCCTTGGTGGAGGCGGAGGTAATGTGGGTATGGGAGTGAGCGGAGGTATTCCTATTGGCAAAATGGATGCCTATATGAAGCTAACATTCGATTTTGTAGATATTGACAAGGATGCATTGGTCTGGCAGGCAGTAGTAGAAAGTAGTTTTGATGCAAACGCTGATCCGGAAAAACGTCAAAAGACTTTTGATAAAATAGTTGAGAAAGCTTTAGAAGGATATCCACCTAAGAAATAGTCAGCTTAAATCATTTAAATAAAAAAGCCCCATGCAATTGCATGGGGCTTTTCATTTTGATTGGTTAGTTAGTACAGTGTTGAACCTAGTTCTCGTTGTCTTCAATCATATTCTCATCCATAGAATCTTCAGAATCACCTTCTGTCATTGACTGACTTTCAGAATTTCTGTTCGAGACTACAAATGCGCTTCTTCTGTTCTTAGCATATTCTGCATTAGTACATCCGGTTGGTTGAGTACAGTCATTTACTGGCCGTGTTTCACCATAACCTTCAGAAGTTAGTCTGCTTCTGTCAATTCCCTTCTTCACAAGGTAGTCGACTGTAGAAGCTGCTCTTCTCTTAGATAACGCCATGTTATAGCTATCAGAACCTCTAGCATCTGCATGAGACTCAACTTTCACTTTGATATTCGGATAATCATTCATGTAAGTCACTACTGAATCCAGAACAACTTCAGACTCTTTCTTGATCGTTGCTTTGTCAAAATCGAAATAGATTTTGCTACCATCGATCGGGATAAGATCCTGACCGCTGGTTGGGTCAACTTCAGTAGGAGCTTCGACGATCTCATTCTCTTCACGTGTGAATTGATATAAATTATCTGTTCCTCTTCTATTTGAAGCAAAATATCCAGTTTCATCACTTTCTTTCACAACATATGCGAAGTCATCGTTACCACTGTTTATAGAAGATCCAAGGTTTTCTACTTCACTGAAGTCACCTTCAGTTCTGTAGATATCAAGGTTTCCAAATCCCTGATGTCCATCTGAAGTGAAGTATAATACATCATTTTCGCTAATGAATGGGAATTGCTCTCTGTGAGCAGTATTTACTCCCGCTCCGAGATTTTGAGGAGTTCCGAAGGTTCCATCTTCATTGATGTCTACCATATAGATGTCGAAAGATCCACTTCCACCAGGCATGTCGCTGGTAAAGTATAACTTCGTTCCATCCGCACTCAGGCTTGGGTGTTCTACGGAATATTCTTCACTACTAAAAGGAAGTTTTTCAACGTTGGTCCACTCACCATCGACCATTTCAGCACGGTAAATACTAATGTGAGCTACACGAACATCATTCTCATTTTTCACACGATCTTCATTCGTTCTGTCAAAATAGATAGTGTTTCCATCCTGGCTAAATGTTGCTGAACTCTCATGCTCATCTGTATTGATAACATCTGAGAAAAGAACTATGTCTTTCATTTCACCATCATCATTCATTTGAGCACTGTAAAGATCTAATGCAGGCATTTTATTCCATGGATAGATAGGACGCTCCTGGTTTCTTGTAGATGCAAAAGCCACTCGGTCACCATAAAATCCAATTCCGAAGTCGGAAGATGAAGCATTGTTCATGATCTGATCGTACTTAAATTTATGAGGAACTATAGTGTCAAGAGTATTCTTGAATTCTTCATGATTCCAGTCATTTCCAGTTAACTCGTTCATTAGCTCATCGGCTTTCACATAATTTCCCTGAGCCATCAATGCGTGAGCATAACGGAATTGATACTCCGGCGCAACTGCACCGGAATGTCTTAAAAATAACATCTCATATACTTCAGCTGCATTCTGCATCTGGTTTGTATAGAAGTAAGAGTCTCCAAGATTTTGAAGAATCTCCTGAGATTTCTCATTTACGTTTTCATAAGCATCAGCTGCATCGATATAAGCTGCATTGGCGAAAAACTTGTTTCCGTCCCTAATGTCAGACTTTTGACCGAAAGCTGTAATGCTCACGAATAAAATTAAAAGTGTACTATATATATTTTTCATCTTAGTCTGGTTTTAGAAGAATCTTGGTGATTTGTCATATCCTTTCTTAAGTCCGAATAGGTCCAGATCAAACAATAGCATGATCTCGTGAGAACCATCATCGCTCAGGTCATAAGTTGGATAATCGTATGCATACCCAATTCGCAATCCCGGAGTAACCTGAAAGTTTACCAAGCCTGTAACAGACTTATCGAATCTATAACCAACACCTGCTTCAAATCTGTCATAAAGCAATGCGTTCGCATTCACGTCAACAGATAGTGGAGATCCTTCAACCCCTCTAACCATAGTAGAAGGCTTTAGTTTAAAGTTTTCAGTAATGTCAAACACATAACCACCGGTAAGGTAGTAATGGATCTCTTCTGAACCTTTATCTCTTAGCAACTGGCTGTCATCAAGATGATCTGCTGTCAACAAGTTAGGCGCAGAAACACCTAAGTAATGCTTGTCACCAAACCAGAAAGCTCCAACTCCAAATACAGGAAATACTTCGCTGATATTTTGGAATGCTGCATCACCTGGATCATTTACATCTAAGCCAGCAAGGTTTGCGTCGAATGTCGTTAGACCTGCCTTTGCACCGAAAGATAACTTTGTGTTATCACCAGTTGGGATCACGTATGCGAAATCTGCAGTAATGTTATTTGTTTTCTCAACATCACCAATTTCGTCATGAACTACAGTTAATCCAAGTTCAACACGCTCACTCACCGGAGTGTGGGCAAAGAAGTTGAGGGTGCGAGGTGCACCATCAACATCTGTCCATTGCATTCTGTAAATCGCACCCAGGTTTAACATGCCTGGATCGTCTGTCGCATATGCAGGATTCACTACACTCATGTTGTACATGTATTGAGTGAAGAGTGGATCTTGCTGGGCCATACCCTTTATAGAGAAAAGGATAATGCCTGCGAATAATAAATATTTTGTGATTATTTTTTTCATCTCTTGTTCTTGTTTATCCTAATTATCTACTTAAGTATACTTTTCCTCTTCTTGGCTCAGTGCTACCATCTTTGAAGTCCAGGTAATAGAAGTAAACTCCTACTGGTAACAAACCGTCACCGAATGAACCTTGATTGCTGGTACCATCCCAGTTTGGAGTATTTGCATTCCCCTTGTAAACTGAGTCACCCCATCTGTTGTAGATCTCAATAGTATAGTTAGGATAGAAATCTTCGATATATCTAATCTCGAAATCGTCGTTTAATTGATCACCGTTTGGTGAAATACCTTCTGGTATGAAGAAATCACATTCCAGGCTAACGTTCACAGCAAGTCTTTGTGAGCTATCACAGTCTGATGCCGGGTCATATAGCGAAGCGAAATATGTTACTCCATCCTGAAGTGCAGTTCCAGTACTTAGTGGATCAGTGCTATCTGCACTTGCATACCAGGTTACATTTGAAGTCTGGTCTATTGCATCATTCAGGTCTGCGATCGTTGGATCGTCGAACTGGCAGAAAGTTTGATTTGCATCTTCGATCGTAGGAGTTCCAGGATCTGTAATGATAACGTTGAACGTAGTAGCCACAGATTCACAACCTGCTTCTCCACGCTGAGTTACATAGTAAGTTCCTTCAGTTAAAGGAGCATCTTCAGCAACCATCATTGTAAGATCAGCATCAGTATAGAAAGTTAGGTCTTCACTACCTGCAGTTAGATCTGCACCTGTTGGATCAAGGATCGCACAGAAAGTTGCATCACCAACTACTGGAGCGTCTCCTACTTCCTGAACAGTAATTGTAAACTCAGCAGTATCATCTCCACAATCATTGATTGCAGCTACAGTATAAGTTACAGTGTAAGTTGCTGCATCAAAAGCTGAAGGATTCATCATTCCATCTGTAACAACAGTACCATCTTCAAGAGTGAATTCACCATCTGTATCAGCATCAACTGATAAGAAATCAAACAGATTCTGTACACCATCGTTTTGACAAACTGCGATGTCCATATCCATTCCTGCAAAAGCAGCATCCTGTACAGTAATTGTAAAGGTTGCAGATGCTTCGCCAGTTGTACATGGAGAATCTTCAGTTAGAGTATATGTAATTTCGAAATCACCTTCACCCATCATAGTAGGACTAAATGTTCCGTCTTCATATCCTTCAAACGTTCCGTTTAGGTTTGCATCTTCAGGTAAATAAGAGAATAAATCTACATCTTCAGCATTTCTGCAGATTGGAGTAGGGTTCTCGATCGTTCCAATTTCAGCAGCAATTTCGTCAACTACGATAATTACAAGTTCAGCTGAGTCTTCACAGCCTCCATTGCCAACGGTATAAGTAGTAGCAAAAGTTCCTATTTGATTTTCTAAATAAGCCTGGCGAATATTTTCAATACTTGGATTGAAAGTACCATCTGTTGGAACTCCTTCAGAAAGAATATTTAAGAAGTAATTACGGACTTCCACGATAGTTGGATTTGAATCCAATCCAACTGAACATACCGTTGCATTCACATCTTCACCTGCATCAAAAGTTTCAGAAGTCACATTGATTGTAAAGTCAGCAGAAGCGCTTCCTTCAATACAATCTGCATCATCAGAACTAACATTGTAAGTGAATACATATTCACCATTTTCTACCATTGTAGCATCGAAAATGTTTCCATCAAATTCTTCTCCGTTCAGTACAAATGTACCACCCAGAGTACTATCCTGAGATAATGCGTCGTTTAGGTTATAAGAATTTTCGCTTGTACAAATATTGATAGAGTCATTTGCAGCTTCTGCAATAGCTATACCTGGTTCAACAATCGTGATACTAAAAGTTGTTGAGCTTTCAGTTCCTTCAATTACGCAAGGTGCTGTATCTGTTACAGAGTAAGTTATTAAATAATCACCGGCCTCCATTGAAGCGCCGAACATATTGTTTTCTACTCCTTCTCCGGAGAATGTTCCACCTACTGAAGAATCAGCAGTAAGGAAATCTGCCAGGTTAATCATACCTGAATCTGAACATACTGTTTGATCAGCGATGTCACCTGCATTTGCAGGACCTTCTTCCTGAATAGTTACAGAAACAGTTACAGATCCCTGACATTCACCACTAGAAACAGTATATATTCTAGTGAAGGTGTCAATTGGATTGTTGTTGTATTGGGTCAGAATATCTTCTGCAGAGGTTTCAAAAGTACCTCCTGAAGGCAATTCAGCAACTAGACTCATGTAGAATTGATCAATTGTACTTGGATCTAAATCATCAGGTACTTCTGAATCGCATAATATAGTAGTAATATCATTTCCAAAATCGAAGTCAGAAGTTACATCTATGGTAAAGTTAGCTGTAGCGCTTCCTTCGATGCAGTCTGCATCTTCCGAACTTACGGTATAAGTAAACGAATACACACCATCTTCTACAGTAGAAGCATCGAAAATGTTTCCTTCAAATTCTTCCTCATTCAAAAAGAATGTTCCACCTAAAGTGCTATTTTCCGATAACGCTGCGTTTAGATTAAAAGAAGTTTCGCTAGAACAAACATTAATTATATCATCATTTGCTTCAGCAATGGCTTGACCTGGATCAACAACCGTGATGGCCAACTCAACTGAATCACCGCATCCTTCAGTCCCAATAGTATAAGTCGTACTGAAAGTTTGGAAATTATCTGAGTTATAGTCAGCAATCAATTCTTCTATAGAAGGATTGAAAGTTCCATTTTGAGGAACACCTGCTTCAAGTAAGTCAAAATACAGATTTTCAACGTCAGTTGGTATATTGTTTACCAAACCTGGGATGTCTGCATTACATAGAGTGTTATCAGTATTATCTGATCCAGCATCTACAAGATCACCATCAATAATAGTAATTACAAAATTAGATACATCGGACCCGCAATTGTCGGTGTCATTTCCAACGGTATATTGACCTTCTATTGTAATACTAGAATCGCGATTTGGATTCGTATAAAATGCAAATAACGATGCGCCAATCTGATCAAAATCATTTCCAAGATTGCTTTCTATCCTTCCACCAGTTTCACCATTGAAATCAAATCTTCCAAATAGAGCTGGAATTATATTTTCAGGATTCTGAATGTTAGGTAGTACGATATCTTCTAATTCACTTAGACAAAGTGTTCCAGAAATATCTTGACCTGCATTGCGGCCTTGAATAACTTCTATAGTAAAAGTGGTTTCCATTGTACCAGAAACACAATCTAACGAATCATCAACAGTATAGGTTATTGTAACGTTTCCTGGTGCTACTGTTGAAGGATCAAAAGAATTGTTTGATACTCCCTCGCCCGAGAAAGTTCCGCCAGCAGTTGCATTAGAATCATTGTTGTTCAGTAAAGTAAGATCAATTGATTCTTCATTTGAGCAAACATTCTGAATATTATCAAAACTACCTGCGTTAGCATTCTCACCTTCAATAACTGTTCGGCTTAGCTCAATAGATTCTGAGCAACCATTGTCAATATTGGCGATAAAGGTAGCAGTAAATGTATCGATGTTATTTTGATTATATTGATCGATCACGGCTTGAATAGCTCCCGCCTCGAATTGTCCTGAAGGAACATTACCACCAAAATTCTCTAAAAATAAATCTTCAATATCTTCTGGGATTGCATTAACCAATGCAGGAATATCATCATTGCATAAAGGTGCAAGCTCAACTAATTCAAAATCTGCTCCTTCAAAAACAGTTACTTCCAGATTTGCTGAATCCTCACAGCTTGTTCCGTCACCTACGGTGTAAGTTATATTGAAGGTAACTTCATCAGAAGTATTATTTAAATCATCGGCAATAGCTGAAGGTAAAGGAGAAAACTCACCATTTTGATCAGCGTCATCACTAAGAAGTCCTATTAGGTAAGCTTCAACTTGAGCTGTAGTAATATTATCTCCAAGATCAGATCTACATAATGTATTGTCAAGACTATTCTCACCAGCCTCAAAGGTTTCAAAAACAGTCAATTCAATTTCTACTGTATCTATGCAACCTTCTTCAGTAGTAAAAGTTGCTAGTGTGGTAAAAGTTTGGAAAGGATTGCCGCTATAGGCAGTCACAATACTTTGTATAGATGGACTAAAGCTTACATTTGAAGGTAAATCTCTACCAGCAACTAAGCTCAAAAAGACTGCAGTAGGAGACTGGGTCTCTAAGCGAGTTTGTAAATCATCCTGGCATATTGATTCCGAAACATCTGGTCCAGCTTCAAAATTCGCAAGTTCTACCACCACTCTCGCTCTCTCACTCATTCGTGTTTCGCATGGAGGGAATGGGTCATTTCTATCATTTACAATTTGAGTAGCGAAATAGTCTTCACCATTAATCAATTCTACATCATCAGCTAAAGGTGAGTTAGAATTCATACTTCTGTACCACCTAATAGTTTGAGTATTAGGTTCAGTTCCAGATGCAACTAGGTCTGCAACCGTAGCACCTTCACAAAGTGTTTGAGTAGCTTCGGCGCTAGGAGTTGGAGCTTCCGTAGGACTGTACCCTACTGCAGCTCTAGTCGAAGGACAATTTCCAGCAACAGAACTTACTTGTCCTACAAAGTAACTCTGTCCGGGAGTTAATTCTTGTGAGTCTGGTAATGGCGTAGTTCCAAATTCCTCTTCATATACTTCCAGCTGATAGTCTGTATCTGCTATGAATTCATCCTCAAGATCTCCTGCTGTAAAATTAGAAGAGATACAAGGTGATAAGGAAAAATCATCTCTACCGGGAAAAATGGTATTTTCAGGAGTTGGAGCAGCATTTACAGTAACACTTACTGCAACTCTCTCGCAATCTTCTGTCGTGCTTCCAACAAAATAGGTGACTCCATTTGTTAACAGTTCGTCATCGTTAATAGGATCTGTGTCATTTTCAGTGTCCGCTGTTTCGAAAATAGCTGTGTTTGTTCCACTTCTTTGGATGTCATCTACGGTTTCTAGGTAACAGAATGATTGTTGGTTTCCGGCAGTATTGCTGTCTTCGTCCGTTACGGTAGCGCAGACTTGTCCATAGGAGGACAGAGTACCAAAAATTAAGGATAAAGCAAAGAGGTAAAAAACTTTCCCCTTAAACCTTAAAGTAAAATTTTGCATAGGCTAGGTGTTAATTATTAAATAAATTCGGTTAAAATAAAGTTGCACAAATATTAAAATAATTTTTAATATGCACAGTTAATTTAAGAAACATCTTAACGTTTGGCTCGTGATTTGCTATTTATTGCATCTCAGGTGTTTATACCTTATAAATTTACTAATATTTTCTATATGTTAACAAAAAACAGGATTACGCTTTTTTTAGTTATGCTAATGATGTCAATTACCTACGCTCAGTCCGATATTTCCACAGCAGAAAAGTTACTGAACTCTGGCGATGATAAGGAAGCTGAAATTCTGCTTCTTGAACATGATTCTGAACTAAAGGCCATTGAATTATTAGGTGATATTTATAGCTTCAGAAAAAATTGGGATATGGCGATCTCTAAGTATGAGCAACTTGTAAAAGCGAAGCCAAACAATAGTAATTATAATTTCAAATTAGGCGGAGCATTGGGGATGAAAGCCTATTATGGATCAAAATTTCAGGCAGCCATGCTTATTGGTGATGTTAAAAAACACCTTTTAAAAGCTGCTGAGCTGGATCCAAATCACTCTGAATCAAGGCGGGCGCTGGTAGAACTCTATATGCAGATTCCAGGATTTGTAGGAGGAAGCCAGACAATGGCAGAAAGTTACGCATCAGAACTTCATAGAATAAATGAATTGGATGGTCTTTTAGCAGACGCTTACATCTATAAATTCCTGGACTACCAAAAGCTCGCAGAGACTAAATACGAAGCTGCAATTAAACTCTCCAGAAGAAAACCGGAGTTGATCACAAGAAACTATTTAAATTATGAACTTGCTGAAGTTGCGGCAATCTACTCGATTGAACTGGATCATGGCCAAAGTCTTGTCAAGTGTTACATTGAAAACTACGGTTATAAAGACATCAAAGATCCTTCCTGGGCTTATTATAGATGGGCTCAGATAGAGAGGTTAAATAAAAATCAGGACGTCGCTTTGAATTATATCAAAAAATCATTGGAGATTGCACCTAACTTCGATAAAGCACTTATCGAGAAGCAGAAAATTCAGAGAATGTAATATTCAGCCCTCCATTACTTTTATATTTGTACAAATCTTTTCCATGAACATACATTTTATAGCCATCGGTGGTAGTGCAATGCATAGTCTTGCGATCGCGCTTCAGCGAAAGGAATATCATATTACTGGCAGTGATGACGCTATCTTTGAACCTTCCAGATCGCGTCTTGAAAACGAAAATATACTTCCGCAGAAAATGGGATGGGATGCTTCTAAAATAACTTCAAATCTGGATGCTGTTATTTTAGGAATGCATGCACGGGAAGATAATCCGGAGTTAACAAAGGCGAAGGAGCTGGGTATTAGGATATACAGTTATCCCGAATTTATATTCGAACAATCAAAGAATAAGACTCGGGTAGTTATAGGCGGTTCACATGGTAAAACCAGTATTACCTCAATGATCCTGCATGTGATGAATTACCATAACAGGGAAATTGATTACATGGTAGGTGCAACTCTCGAAGGTCTGGACAATCCTGTTCATTTGACCCAGGAGAATGATTTTATTGTTATAGAAGGAGACGAATATTTAAGTTCTGCAATCGATAGACGACCAAAATTTCATCTTTATCAACCAAATATTGCCTTGCTGAGCGGTATCGCATGGGATCATATTAATGTATTCCCAACGTATCAAAATTATGTAGAGCAATTTAAAATCTTCATCAATTCTATCGTTAATGGCGGAATACTGGTTTACAATGAGGAAGATCAAACGGTAAAGGAGCTTGCAGAGACTACGGAAAATCCCATTAGAAAGCATCCATATTATACCCCAGATTATCATACAGAAGATAATACTACGATACTTGATGCTCCGGAAGGTGAATTGCCTCTGGAGATATTTGGTAAGCACAATATGAATAATCTCGCAGGATCAAAATGGATCTGCCAGCATATGGGTATTGATGAGGATGACTTTTACGAAGCTATTGCCACATTTAAGGGTGCTTCGAAAAGACTGGAAAAAGTTGCTGAAACCTCCAATGGAATCATTATTAAGGATTTCGCACATAGTCCATCCAAAGTTGCTGCTACTACTGCGGCAGTTAAAGAACAGTATCCAAACAGGAAATTGATTGCCTGCCTGGAGTTGCATACTTACTCAAGCTTAAATGCAGACTTTTTAAAGGAATATAAGAATACTTTAGAAAAGGCTGATGAAGCGCTTGTTTTCTATTCTCCTGATGCGGTTGCGATAAAAAAACTGGATGATGTTTCTGAAGACCAGATTGAACATGCTTTTCAGAAGCAAGGTTTGAAAGTATATACAAGTCCTGAAAATTTCGAGGCTGAGCTGAAGGATTTAGGTTTTAACAATTCTGTATTACTAATGATGAGCAGTGGTAATTATGGCGGTTTGGATATGGAATCTTTAAAAGAACTTATCTAATGCTACTATTAGCTCATATTGATTTATTTTAGAGTATGAGCGAAAATTCATCGAAAAGTATTAAAACATGGGCGGAAGATGATCGTCCACGAGAGAAGCTTTTATCTAAGGGGCGTCTGGCCTTGAGCGATTCAGAATTACTGGCAATTCTTATTGGTTCTGGTAGTAGGAACGAATCAGCTGTTGAGCTGTCAAAAAGAATTCTTGCGCAGTCTGAAAATAATCTCAATCAATTGGGAAAGTTCAGCATTGGGCAACTATGTCAATTTAAAGGTATAGGAAATGCAAAGGCTGTAGTGATCACCGCCGCGCTGGAATTGGGAAGAAGACGACGAGTTGAGGAAACTCTGGAATTAAGTAAAATATCTTCGAGTTCTTCAGTTTACGAGATCATGCAGCCCATCATAGGGGAGTTACCTCATGAAGAATTCTGGATCTTATATCTTAATAACAGCAATAAAATCCTGGAGAAATTTCAGATAAGCAAAGGAGGAATTACCGGGACTCTGGTAGATGTTCGGATAAGCTTAAGAAAAGCTATAGAAATAGGTGCGGTATCTCTTATTCTGACTCACAACCATCCAAGTGGAAATTTGCGTCCTAGTGAAGCAGATAAGCAATTAACCCAAAAGCTTAAAACTGCCGCCGAAAGCCTTGATATAAAAATTTTGGATCATATCATTGTTACTGAAAAGTCATATTTTAGCTTTGCCGACGACGGAATTCTATAAGACTTCAATAAATGCTTCTAATTTATACTCAGAAAGTTACACCGCGAATTGTTTACATATTCAAGCATTTATGTACACACATTCTAGGGATTCCCATCAACTTCACATCCAAGATCGAAGAGTTTATTGCTCATGACGGTCCAAAATTAAGCTACGGAAAACAGGCGCTAGGGAACGAATTTTTTATTCAGAATGTAGATCTTCTCCTGGAGCAGGGTTTTTCAGAAATAGAAATTAAGGTGCAACCTTGGGATGATACGATTGGATTTTTTGCCCTGGCAGAATCCAGTGATCTACCCTTTGATATTTTTGCCGCTTCTTTCTATCTACTTAGCAGGTATGAAGAATACCTACCACACGTTAAAGACGAATTTGGAAGATTCCCGGCATCCGAAAGTATTGCATTTCAGGAAAACTTTCTGCATAAACCAATTGTGGATATCTGGGCTTATAAGTTTCAGGAAATCCTGATGGAACGTTTCCCACAGTTAGAACATAAAAAAAGAGCTTATCATAATAGCACCATTATTACTTCAGAAAATACATTCATCTTTAAAAATAAAGGTTTTCTAAGAAGTTTTGTTGGTCTGCTATCAGACCTTGTGCAGTTTAATATAGGTAAGGTGTTAGATAGATTGCAGGTATGGATCCGAATAAAATCAGATCCCAATGATACTTTTGAAGATCTTATTAGCATCATAAGAGAAGATAAGATCGAAACTTTATTCATGTTTCAACTAAGCGATTTTTCGAGGCATGATCGAAATATAAGCCATAATAGAATTCCTCACAGAGCGGTAATCAAGTCGGTAGCAGATTATTCGAAAGTTGGATTGTTGATGGGTTATTATGCCATGGAAGATATCAGAATTCTGCGAAAGGAGAAACTGAGACTAGAGGATATAGTGCATAGTTCAGTAGAACATGCGATGAATCATCAATACAACCTAAGGCTCCCAGATCAATACAATAACCTGATTGAGTTGGAGATCAATAATGATTACTCAATGGGTTATCTTGACAAACTTGGTTTTAGGGCTGGTACGAGCACTTCATACCTATTTTATGACATTAATATGGAAGTGACCACGCCTCTAAAGGTCCACCCGTATGCGTTCAATTCGAATGTAGTAGCTAAAATGACCCGGAACAAGCTAAAGGAAGATCTTCGTAGAATCATACTGGAAACAAAGGAAGTTCAAGGAACTTTAAGATCTGTGTTTTCTAATCATGATTTTTCGCAGTATGCAGATTCCAATTCTTATTATTCAGTATTAAACCAGATTCATGAGATTGACTAATATTAAGGACGTATATTTTGATCTTGATCATACGTTGTGGGATTTTGACAAAAATTCTTCCCTCGCATTTCAGGAAATTTTTGTAGATCAGAAGTTGGAAATAGAGCTTCAGGAATTTTTAAAGATCTATATGCCTATTAACCACCAATACTGGGAATCTTATCGAAATAATTTGGTTAGTAAAGAGGATCTTAGATACGGCAGGTTGAAAGACAGTTTTGAAGCTTTAAAGTTTGAGGTGAGCGATACTTTAATCTCTAAAATATCTGAGGATTATATCAATAACCTTCCTAATAATAACCATTTACTGGATGGTGCAGTAGATATTCTAAGGTATCTGTCAGCCTCCTATAATTTGCATATTATCACCAATGGTTTTGAGGAGGTTCAGCATTTAAAAATGGAGAAATCTGGCATCCTTAACTATTTTAAAACGGTGACAACTTCAGAAGAAGCAGGAGTTAAAAAGCCGCATTCGCTCATCTTTGAAAAAGCTATTGAAAAGGGAGTGGGTAAACCCGAAACTTCAGTAATGATAGGAGATAATTTCGAAGCAGATATTTGCGGAGGTCATCAATATGGTATGAAGGTTATCTATCTGGATTCCAGAGAGGGTAATTCCAGGACTGAACATCCCAGGATTCAAAAGTTAAAACAACTAAGGGATTATCTATAATAATAAAGATTAGGTATTTTCGTAGACTAAGAAAGCTTTCTCGTGTCTAGAAAAATCCACATTCCCAAAACAATTGCAGGTCTGTTTTTACTGGCGCTCTTCACCTCCTGTTTTAAAGATGTAGACCTTAGCCAGACAGAGGATATTCAAATTACTCCAGACATTGATGTCGATATCATTTATTACGATCTCAACAAAGATGACTTTCTGGATTCTGACACTGGAGAGTTCACGGCTATCATAAGAGATACGGTCAGGCTTGAATATCTTGATGACAGTTACATGCAGGATGGTCTAACCTATGCAGCATTCAGGTTTCGGCATGAAAATAGTTTTCCTTATGCTGTAAGAAGTGAGCTGAATTTTTTAAACGACCGGAACAGGAAGGAATTTGATGTGAACTATATCATCCCGGCTGGTAGCGATACGATGATCTCTGTAATTGATACGCTTCATATCGTGCAGGAGTCAAATATCAATCAGGTTAAGAATTCTATAGAACTTGCGGTAGAACTGGAACTTTTAGAGCCTTCTAAAAGTCTTGAAGGGAATTTGAAATTTACATCCAGAGGATTATTCAGACTAACTTTTTAACATGAGAATAGCAATAGTACTGCTTATCTTCTTCTATTGCAACTCTGTATCCGGGCAAAATAAACCCTTACTGTATAATGTGGATGACCTGCCACAGGCATTGCTTCAAAATCCAGGTGCCAGGATAGATTTTACAAGACATTTTGGAATTCCCTTGTTTTCGCAAATTCATTTTGCTGTAGGTTCAACAGGTGTTACTGCCAAGGATATTTTTGAAGATGACGGGCGTAATATCAATGCAAGAATTCAAAGCGCTATCAGGAACCTTACTTCTACAGATTTTTTTTCTATTAATGAGCAGATAGAAATTGTTTCTTTTGGTTGGAAAATGGGTAATAGAGGTTACTTTTCTGCAGGTGCATATCAGGAAGCTGATATCTTCGCGTACTTCCCAAGTGATCCTGCAAAACTTGCTTTCGAAGGTAATGCAGATTATATAGGGCGACCCTTCAGATTCGACGATGTTAGCTTTACAGGTGAGGTGCTTACCGTTTATCATGCTGGCTTTAATTATAAAATGGATTCTAAGCTAACCGTAGGTGGTCGAGTCAAACTGTACTCCGGGATTTTTAATGTTGAAAGCGTGGATAATGAGGGGACCTTTACAACATATGATACACCTGGGGAAGAAAACTTCTATAATCACGAAATTGATGATTTTAATATTTTAATAAATACCTCTGGTTATGCAAGTCTTCGTGATGAAGAAGATATGACTGTTGACCAGGCAGCTGGTGAACTTCTTAGCAGGTCTTTCTTTGGTCAGAATGTTGGAGTAGGAGTAGATGTTGGATTTCATTATAGAGTAACTGATCAGTTCTCTGTGAATGCTTCTATAAGAGATCTGGGCTTAATATTTCATCAGAAGGACATTGAAAATTCCAGATACTTTGGATCTTATGACTCAAGTGGTTTAGAGCCGCTTTTTCCTGAATTGGATAATGAAGAGACCATTCCTTACTGGGACGTTTTAGAAGAGCAATTTGATGCGAATCTCAAAGACGTAAAAACCTTTAGCGAATATAATACCTGGCGCCCATTGAAATACAATGCTTCCATACAATTTGGAACTGGCAAGTCGATCTTACCATGCGACTATTTGATTAGCAAGAAGCCGCGCTATATGAATTTATTCGGAATGATAGTTTCCGGAGTAAATCGTCCTAAGGGTCCTACTTATGGTGTTACTACTTACTGGGACAGGAAAGTAAATGATTATTTTAGATTTAGAGTGGCTTATGGTTTGGATCAATTTTCGCGGACAAAGTTTGGGGTAATGGCTTCGAGTAGATTTAAAAACTTTAATGCTTATATCGCAGTAAATGATATCATTGGCTATACCAACCTTGCCAATGCGCATAGTGCATCCTTGCAATTAGGCATACAATACGTATTCAAAGACTTATGAAAAAATTAATAATATTAGCAGCAATGATTTTTTATGGGAACATCTTTTCCCAGGCTCTGAATGATTATAAGTATATAATTGTCCCTGAAAGCTATGACATTCTTGGTAAAACGAATCAGTACCAATTAAATGCCCTTACAAAATTCCTATTTGAGAAGAATGGTTTTCAAACTATTATGAAAACTGAAACCTGGCCAGAAGATCTTCAGCAAAATCCCTGTCTGGGCATAAGTCCGGTTCTAGTGGAAGATTCTGGCTTGTTTGTAACCAAAATGCATATAGAACTTCAGGATTGTAAAGGAATGTCCGTCTATAAAACTCGTGAGGGAAAGAGTAAGGAGAAAGAATTTCAGGCTGCTTACCAGGAATCTTTTCGAGATGCTTTTCAGGACCTGGTTGATTTGCAATATGAGTATAAATCCAACTCCGGTATTGCTAAATCGGTTAAAAAGTCAAATGAGATTTCTTCTGTCATGGAGGAAAAGAATATAACTTCTGAAGTAAAAAATGAGGTAGTTCCAGAATCCGAAAGTAATGTCACTTCTGAATTATTAGCTTCCGAAAAAAATGATCTGCCAGCCGGGAGTGAAGTTGATGAAAATTTAACTTCTCTGGAAAATAGTCTATGGATCTATGGTGATGCTGTTTTTGAATTAAGAGCCTACAATTCCAACTATGCCTTATACCAACGGAATGCTCCCGAACCAATAGCGCTATTATTGAAGACCAATAAACCCAATAAATTTGTATATAGATCGCTCCTTAATAGTGGAACCGTATCTTATCGCAAGAATTCAGGATTAGAAATTAGCTACTTCGACAGTAAGACTAATCAGCAGAAGTCAGTACTACTAAAATCTAAAAATTAATAACCATACTTTTTTTGCCAGCGCTTCCGAAGAAATTCACGTTGAGCATTTTCACGCTGATTATTTCCGGGTTCGTAGAAGGTAGTGCCAGCGATATCATCTGGAAGAAACTCTGCTGCAACGAAATTACCTGCGTGATTATGGGCATATTTATAATCTTTTCCGTAACCTATATCTTTCATTAATTTCGTAGGGGCATTCCTGATCGCAAGAGGAACCGACAAATCACCTGTTTTCTTTACCAAACTTTGGGCTTTATTAATAGCCATGTAGGCTGCATTGCTCTTAGGTGAAGTGGCTAGGTAGGTCACGCACTGACTAAGTATGATTCTGGCTTCCGGATATCCAATTGTATTCACCGCCTGGAACGAATTATTGGCTATGACCAGCGCGGTTGGATTTGCGTTCCCAATGTCTTCGCTTGCCAGGATCAATAATCTTCGCGCGATAAACTTCACATCCTCACCTCCTTCGATCATTCTTGCCAGCCAGTAAACCGCAGCATTTGGATCACTCCCTCTAATAGATTTGATAAATGCAGAAATTATATCGTAATGCTGTTCCCCCGTTTTATCATATAGAACGGTATTTTGCTGAACCTTCTGAAGTACAAGATCATTAGTGATCTTTACATTTACTTCTTCTGAAGTGACTAGTAATTCAAAGATATTTAGAAGTTTCCTGGCGTCTCCACCGCTTAACCTCAATAAAGCTTCAGTCTCTTCTAGCTGAACATTTTTAGCCGAAATTACTTTGTCCTGCTCCATTGCTCTCTTTAGCAGATCTACCAGGTCTTCCTTTGAGAACGGTTTCAGAATATAAACCTGACATCTGGACAAAAGGGCAGATATAACCTCAAAACTCGGATTTTCAGTCGTGGCACCAATTAAAGTAACCCATCCTTTCTCTACAGCTCCAAGTAGAGAATCCTGTTGAGATTTACTGAATCTATGGATTTCATCAATGAATAGAATCGGACTTTTGGTGGTAAATAAACCATCACTTTTCTTAGCTTTTTCAATGATCTCACGTACGTCCTTTACGCCACTACTAATTGCGCTAAGGGTGAAGAATGGTCGGCCAGATTCCGAAGCTATGATATTCGCCAGTGTGGTTTTGCCTACACCAGGAGGTCCCCATAAGATCATGGAAGGAATAATTCCTTGTTTTATTTGCTGTCGCATAGCACCATTCTTACCAATTAAGTGATGCTGACTCAGGTAATCATCAAGAGTTTTAGGGCGCAATCTTTCTGCTAGTGGTTGACTCATGGGTGTTTTGTCTGACAACTTAACATCCTGAACTATTTGGATGCTTTTTTGTAATATTAATTAAAATTGAATAGAATTTGAAACCATCCTCTCCATTTGTTTTTACCAGCGGCACAATAGGATATCCTTTATTATTCGTGTTGATGATCTGGATTGTTTTCTGGGCAGAGCTTCGATTCAATTTGAATTTAGCCCCCTTCGGTGTAAGGCCGGGTGAAGCGGTAGGGCTTCGGGGGATCATATTCTCACCCTTCATCCACTCAGATATAAAACATCTTTTTAATAATACAATTCCCTTATTCATACTATCTCTCGCCTTATTTTACTTTTACAGACCTTTACGCTGGAAGGTGTTGTTAATTGGTCTCGTTTCAACAGGTTTGATTACATGGATTATAGGTCGACCAGCAAATCACATTGGAGCTAGTGGAATTATCTATTTACTTGCAGCATTCCTTTTCTTCAAAGGAATCTTTTCTAAGAATTACCGGCTCGTAGCCTTGTCGCTTATAGTAGTGTTTGTTTACGGTGGATTGATATGGTATGTAACTCCAATAGATCCAAAGATTTCCTGGGAGGGACACCTGGCGGGTCTATTGAGCGGCCTGGGTCTCGCTGTAGTTTTTAAAGAACAAATCGCAAAACCTCCTAAATATCATTGGGAATCTTCAGATTTTAAAGATTCTGATGATTTATTTATGCAGCATTTTGACGAAGAAGGAAATTTTGTTGATAACCTACCTTTTCAGAATATGGAAGAAGAGGAAACAGAGTATAACTACATTTATACTGAAAAGTCAGATGACAAGAATTAACTTCTTTGTCTAACAGTTTCGTAAAGGACTGCACCACAAGCTACAGATACATTCAAAGAAGCGATCTCTCCGAGCATAGGTAGTTTTGCCCTATAGTCGGCTAGCTTAAGAATTGAGTTTGATACCCCTTTAGCTTCATCACCCATTACGATGGCCACAGGTTGCTTAAGGTCAATATCGTAAACAGTGTCATCCGTTTTTTCAGTAGCTGCAACAATCTTTATATCATATGTTTGTAGATGAAATAAAGCATCTTTAATATGATCTACCTTGCAAATAGGGACTTTGAAAACTGCTCCGGCTGAAGTTTTTACCGTATCGGCATTAATAGGAGCAGATCCTTTTTCCTGGACGATGATGCCATCTACTCCACAACATTCTGCGGTTCTAATTATGGCTCCAAAATTCCGAACATCTGTAATACCATCCAGTAGAAGGTAAAGTGGAATAGTACTTTTATTTTGTACAGATTCTACAAGATCATTAAGACTTACAAAACTTATAGGAGATATATTAGCAACGACTCCCTGGTGATTACCCTTACTGAGTTTGTTTAATTTCTCAATTGGCACATAAGACACGGTGAAAGATCCGCTCTTAAGATGACGGTTCAATTCCTGAAACAAGCTTCCGGCTAAGCCTTTCTGGATAAATACTTTTTCAATACTTTTCCCACTTTCTATAGCTTCAATCACAGCTCGAATTCCGAATATTCTTGTAGTTTCTTCCATGCTTCAAAGTTAGTACAATTATATCCTTCGAGAAATGAATAATAAAAAAAAGCCACCCATTTGGGTGGCTTTTCATATTGAATTAATTCAATATCTATTCATCATCTTCCTCAGTCGCTGGACCAGGGTAAGTTGATTGATCTGGTGTAGTCGTATCCCAGAATACTGGAGTTTGAGCATCATCACCACCAATTGCACCAGCAGCATCAATGTAGTTAGCATTGTTTAAATTCTGCTCGTCGATTGGATAAGTGTATCTAAGTGGAACGAAAGTCTCATTATCTGTTGGGATATTGAAAACCGGATCGTCATATAATCTCCATGTAGACCATCCTTCAGCAGGGTTATCATACATTGCTATCCAGAACTGAGTTGCAAATTGCATTTCAGAACCATCGTATGCAACTTCAGGCTGTGATAGGTACTCTTCAGTAGCATCACCAGAAACACCCCAGTACTCCATAGATGCTGTAATTGCAGCATTGTAGTGAGTCTCAGCATCTCCAGGAACATTATATCCAAGTTCAGCAGCTTTAGATAGATTAAATCTAACTTCAGCATAGTCTAAAAGAATTCCTTCTCTAGTTGGATCAAGGAATGCATCTCCAATGTGAGTGAAGGAACCATAGTTATTACTTCCACCATAATCACCACCAATGTAACCATCAGCAATATTATCATCGAAATAAACCATTCTTCTTGGGTCTTCAAATTGATTCATGTAATCAACGATTGTCTCAGACGCAAGAAAGTCAGATCTACCGCTCTGTACCAAATCTTCCCAAAGTGGGTTTGTGTTTGGTGCATTAGATTGGTAATCAATCGTAGCATTGTCATCATTTGATGCGAAAACACCGGCTGATACAGCAGACTCAACAGTAGCTTGAGATAAAGAAGGATTTACATCCTGAAGTCTAATTCCCATTCTAAGTTTAAGAGAGTTAGCAAACAACATCCATTTGCTCATATCTCCTTCGTAAACAACATCTGAACCTGAGAATCCTTGTCCAGCTGAAAGCATTCCTCCAACAGCATCAAGTCTGGAAATAAGGTCTGCGTAAACAGTAGCAGCATCGTCATAAACAGGAAGTGAGAATTCACTAGGTTGCAAAGCCTGAGTATAAGGAATGTCTCCAAATCCATCAACTAATAAGTGCCAGGTATAAACCTCTATCACTTCAAGTTGTCCTAGTCTAGCGTCTTTTTGACCCTGAGTCAAGCCTTCGTTAGCATTCACAACTCTCTTAGCATCCTGAAGATCATAAATAACATCTGTGTAATATTCACTCCAAACTGCATCTGGATTTTGTCGAGCAGTAAAATCATAGTTAGGCTCATCAGTGTAAGTCGTTGTAGTCAAATATTGCCCAAGAAACCTATAAAGAGGTTGGTTTACGTTCGGGCTAGCGGTGTAATCACCAAGACTAACCGTAGCAGCAGTAAATAAGAAATCTGAAGCTACAGCATCGGGGTTCTTAGGATCCCGGTTTAAATTTTCATACTGTTCATCACTCTGGCAGGACCAAAGCATTGCAACAGCTGAAAGAGCAACAATATATTTTTTCATAGTATTTTAATTAAAAGTTAAATTTAAGACTAGCACCTATTTCTCTCATAGTTGGGTAAGCACCAGACTGGTATCCTTGAACGTTACCAGCACTTAAACCTGCTTCAGGATCTGCGTATGGAATGCTCTTGTCGATGATCCAAAGGTTACGACCAATGAATGATACAGAAGCTCTTGTAAATGGTAAAGCTTCAAGTACTCTATCACCAAAGTTATAAGTAAGCGTAGCTTCTCTTAACTTAACATATCCAGCGTCATAAACGTGAAGTGCATTAGGAGCACGTGCGTACCCATAAGGGTTAGCGTAGTAATCTGTTCTAGCTCTAGTCTCGTTTGGAGAAGTATTTGTTACTTCGTAAGTACCATCAGCGTTAAAGCTAACATCACCCTGAACACCATCTAGAAGAACACCACCACCGTTTTCGATAGTATTTCTAATTGGATTACCAAGTTCGTTAGTTCCTACACTACTTGCATAGATACCGGTAGCAGTACCATACCATTGGTCAAGTGAGAATACACTTCCACCTTTTTGAACATCAATTAAGAATCCAAGAGCTATGTTTTTGTAAGTGAATGTGTTTTGAACACCACCAATCCAATCTGGTTGGAAATCACCAATTACATAGTTTGAGTTAGGGGTTTTAGCATAGTAACCAGCAGAAGTGATCACTTTGTTCCCTTGATTGTCATAAACGAAATCTGTTCCTCTAATAGCACCGTAAGGTTCTCCAGGAGCAGCATTGATGGAAATACCACCTTGTAAGCTAGCTAACTGTAGGTTTTCAATACCATCAGCAAGTTCTAGTACTTCATTCTCATTCTTTGCCCAGTTCACGTTGACGTTCCAGTTGAAGTCTTCAGTTCTAATTGGGTTTAAAGTTAATGCAACCTCTATACCTTTGTTCTCAATCACACCTGCGTTAAGCAATTGCTGACTGAATCCAGTTGAAGGAGATACAGGAACTGGAGTAATTTGATCTTCAGTTCTTGATCTATAGTAAGATACGTCTAAACCAATTCTTCTATCGAAGAAGTTTGTTTCCAAACCAACTTCATAAGACTTAAGACGCTCTGGCTTTAAGTTAGGGTTTCTAAGAGTTGAATTGTTACTCGCCACACCAGCTCCATTGAAACCAGAATATATGGTATACGTGTTAAATACGTTGTAAGGGTTAGTATCGTTACCAACTTCAGCGTAGTTACCTCTAAGTTTTGCGAAACTTAACCAGTCTGCATCAATTAGGTTAGATAACAAAACACTTGCAGATACCGCAGGGTAGTAGAAAGTGTTGTTTTCTTTTGGTAATGTAGAAGAACGGTCTCTACGGATAGTACCTTCAAGAAAGTAAGTGTTGAATAAACCTACACTTGCTCTAGCGTAAACACCATCCAGCATTCTTACAGATTCGTACTCTGAAGGTGGGTTAAGTGGGCTTGCACTGTTACTTAGTGCGTAGAATCCAGCTTTATTTAATCCTCCGTTTGTTGAAGCGAAAATGCTATTTCTCTCGTTTCTTCTTAAGTTGAAACCTAAGTTACCATCAATGTTAACATCATCACTAATGTCTTTGTTGAAGTTTAGGATAAGGTCATAGTTGTATTCAGCAGCTCTGTTGTTATAACGGCTGTATTTAGCAATATCTGCTGATCCTACATTAATTCTTTCTTCCTGTAATTCGTCATACGTATCGAAAGTAAATCTACCTAGTATGCTGAATACATCATTCAGTTCATAGTTAAGGTTTACGTTACCAAAATATCTGTTACGAGTGTCAGTTTGAAAGTTTTCGTAGAATGTCCAGTATGGGTTATCAGAATAAATAGGTGATAGATCATCTGGAGAATTTGGGTTCCAGGTAATGTTCTGTCCTGTAGCCTCGTAAGCTCTTCTTTGCTCTTCGAAATCTACGTTAGTTTGGAACCACTGTCTGAACTGTTGCATAATGTTCAAAGAACTATATCCAGTTCCGTAACGTCCTTTACCATCAGTCTTAGTATAAGTAATGTTCGCCTGAGCGTTGAATTTATCTGTGAACTCATGAGAACCACTAAACTTAAGAGTGTTTCTCTTAATGTTAGAGTTTGGAAGGTTACCTTGTTGATTCAGGTGAGTTCCACTCAATCTGAAAGAAGAAGTTTCTGATCCACCATCTAAAGCAACAGAGTTTACAGAAGTGTAACCAGTTTGCCATACACTGTTAGGATCATTCTCACCAGCTACCCATGGAGAAGCTTGTTGGTAAGTGTCAAGATCAGGATAGATAGAGTTCCACTGGTAAATTTGTCTGTTAGGATCAAATGCAGCACCAAAAGAAGCATCTTCAGTAAAAGGAGTTGTTTCATCCAGGTTACCGTCACCGTCAACATCATAAAGGTTAAAGTATCCATCATCAGAAGCATAGTAAGCACCGTATCCAGCACCGTACTGATCCTGATATTCTGGAAGAGTTTCCATATCTGGATTCGTTACAGTAATAGAAGACTGTACAGATACACCAATACCTTTACCTTTAGAACCTTTTTTAGTCTCGATAATTACAACACCATTCGCAGCTCTTGCTCCGTATAGTGCAGTTGCAGCCGCACCTTTAAGTACGTTGATAGACGCAATGTCATTCGGGTTAATATCCGAAGCAGCGTTACCGTAATCATAACCACCACGACCAGAGGACTGACCGCTACTGTTAGGAGTGTTATTGCTAATAGGAGTACCATCAACAACAAAAAGTGCCTGGTTGTTTCCTGTAAGAGATGAGTTACCACGAATTACAACGTTCGTAGATCCACCAAGTGTTCCTGAAGACTTAATACTAAGACCAGAAACTTTACCTGATAGAGAGTTTACGAAGTTTTGTTGTGGAACATCAGATACAGCTTCACCACCTACTTCCTGAGTAGAGTAACCTAACTGTTTCTTTTCCCTCTTAATACCTAATGCAGTTACTACAACTTCATCAAGTTGAGCAGAATCATTCTCCATTACCACATCGATTTGATCGTTTGTGCTAACAGTGTATTCTGCTTGTTTCAATCCAACGAAAGAGAAAACCAATACATCTCCCTGAGTTGCAGTTATTTCATAATTTCCGTCGAAATCTGTTTGGGTACCCGTGCCAGTACCTTTAATAAGAACGTTCACACCAGGAAGGGGAAGACCATCTGAGTCAGTCACCGTACCCGCAATGGAACGCTCCTGTGCAAAAGTTATTTGCACCACGAACGCTAGTAATAGCGTTAAAATACTACTAAACTTTGTTTTCATTTTAAAATTTGTTTGAATTAGCCGACATCAAATGTGAGTAGAATAAAGCGTTAAAGCAAACATAATCTCATAATAAATCACGCAGATTAGCATAAGGAGCTGATAGCCAACAATATAAAGCGCCTACTTTAACATTATGGCTCTTTTAATCTTAACAAATTGCAATCATCTTATCGATATTAAACTTAAAATTTTATGATTAATGAATTAATATATTTTACAAAGTATAATAATATTCAAGGATTTTCACCAGATCCAGGATCGATTCAAAATCGATGTTATTCGAATCTATATAAGTCTTCAATTGATCTTTCCTATCCTTTAAAGCTTTGAGAATATGGTTTCTTTTTAGTCTTACTTCAACATATTGGTCTGCACGGTTGAGAATGTAATAATTAGTATCTAATTCATATTCGGCACTCAAAGTATTGTCTTTACTCGAAACCCAGCCACTCGCATTGGGATCATTTAAATCCTTTATATATTCAACGATAACATAATTCGAAGGTGGGCTTACAACATGGTAATAGCGATCTTCCCTCTTGGTTTTTTCAAATTTGCTGCCTTCAATTTTAGAGAATAATAACTCGGTATTCTTGTCTTTTAATATAAAGCCACTCATGGAATCATCTAATAATTTCATTGGTTCGCCATTGGTACCTGTTTTATATACCAGATTGTTACCATAGATATCATAATTCATTTGTTGTGGTCTGGTTGTAGACCCGTCTTTGTTTATTCCATATCCTACATACCATTCAGAGCTCAAAAATGGATCACCTTTTGGGGAGCTTCTTGTGATTTTAAATCCATCTGAAAGATTTCCTGAATTTGTTGGATTTTGGGATTGGACGGTAAGACATACAATAATGAGCAATAGGGTGGAAGAGAAGTTTTTCATAATTACATAGATTAATGACCTTCAATATAATACATAAATAAAAACCTGCTCCAATGAGAGCAGGTTTTTGCATTACTAAAATAAGTTGCGACTATTCAAATAACCAAATTTTAGTATTAAGTTCATCTGCACCCTGAGCTGATATTGCTTCCTGATAGCTTTCTTCGTTTAAAGATGCAGCCGTTGCAGCATATGCTTGTCTATCTGGAATATCTGTTGCATTACTCAGTAGATCAGCTGGAGCAACCAGTGCTTTTTCATAGCCCATAGCTTCCAGTCTTCTCCATTCTGCCCATGCTTCATATCCTTGAAAATAAAGGGCTACCCATTTTTCATAACCAATTGATTCAAAACCATTGTAGCTATTCTCACTTATATAATCTGCTGCATCATCAGAAGATTGTCCCCATTGTTGGAAGGAAGCTGTAATTGCTTGTGCATATAGATCCTCAGCATCCTCACTAGTCCAGCCTAGTTCTGCAGCTTCAGCCCGTGCAAAAAGTACTTCAGCATAAGTGAACATATAAAGGCTTGCTTCCTGGTTGTAGATGATGTCTTCAGTAATAAAAGAATAATCATCGGTAGCAGAGTTGGACATTCCATATGGCGCACCAACGAACGTTCCAGAATTAAATGCCGGTTCTGCCATACCCATTAGTCTTTCGTCTTCTGGATCTTCAGCAGAGCCATTACCAATCATAGCATCAACAAAGACATCGCTAACAAGATAATCCCTTCTGAAGCTTGGTGCCAGGAATCTATCCTCCCATGGATTATCATTATTCTCGTCTGCCAGATAAGGGTAGAAGAAATTTTCAGAATTACTCATGATTTCATTCCCTAAGGCTTCATTGAACTTTTCCTGTCCTAATGCAGGATTAGCATTTGATAATCTCAATGCCATAATCATTTTTAAAGTTTGTCCGAAGGACTCCCATCTGGATACATCACCTCCAAAAATATAGTCACCCTGAACTGATGAACCACCTGTCTCGATCATTGCTAATGCTGAATCAAGTTCAGAGAATAAACCATTATAGATTTCTTCCTGTGAGTCATAAGCAGGAAATTGATTTTCCAGGCCTTGAAGTGCTTCAGAATAAGGTAGTCTACCCCATCTGGTAGTCATGCCTTCCATTAAATATACCCTTAGAATGGTACCGGCCGCGATCTGGTTCGGATTATCGCTGATCTCAATCATACGATCCAAATCTGTTAATATACCGTACCAGTATGAAGTGTCCCAGTTTAAAGTCTGGTATCTCGATTCTTCATCATACTGTCCATTGGATAGATACTGAACATAAAGATTAGGAGTTGTTGCACTAACATATGCAGATACAGCACCTTCGGCACTAGCAAGCAGGCTTCCTGAAGATGGTTGAGTGGGTTCGTTCGGGTTCTCATTGATCCCATGAAAGTCAACCTTTTCACAGCTACCGAAGCATACTACTAAGGAAGCAAAAAGGACTGATTTTTTTATAAAGTTCATTTTCATTTTTATAGCTTTTAATTAGAAAGAAATATTCACGTTTAAACCGATAGTTCTTGTATTTGGTGATTGACCACCTTCAGTCCAACCGTAACCTGTAATCTGGCTGTCCTCTAATTCAGAAATATCAATATCGTCAATAGAGCTGTAGATTAACCAAAGATTACTTGCAAAGACACCAATATTCAGCTTCTTGATTGGCGTATTGTCGATCAAGCTACCTTCAACTTCATAGTCAATTCTAGCTTGTCTTAGTTTAACGTATGAAGCGTCATACAGCCATTCTTCATGTAGCGCAAACAATCTTCCGTAATAAGTTTGTGCTTCCACATAGTAAGAGGCAGGTTCGCCAGTTGTTTCATCTACTCCTTCTATAAGGATACCACCGGTTGAAGCATCTGCATCAGAAGCTGCAACTGCTGCACCTCCACCAGTAACTGCATCACGTAGCGGGTTGCCGGCTGCATTGTTACCTATAGTGCTTTCTCCTAAACCTGAGTAAGCATTGAACATTTTGGTAACGGAAAAGATCTTACCACCTTTCTGGAAGTCAAAATCCAATCCTAAAGATAAATTTTTGTATTGCATAAATGATGTAGCTCCACCAGTCCAGTCTGGTAATACATTACCCAGGTATTGATTAGAGTCGTAACGAGGGTTACCGGTATCTGATAATAGAATGTTACCTGCATCATCTCTACGGTAAGCTCTACCATATATTGCACCCCACTCTTCACCAACTCTTTCCTGTAGTTGTATTCCTCTCCAAGTTGTTGATAATACATTTACGTCTGTTCCTGGTGCGATCGCATCCACTGTTCTTTCTAAAGTCGCAAAGTTCGCGTTGATGTCCCAAACAAAGTTGTCATTTCTAACTGGTACCACATTGAAAGCTAATTCCCAACCTTTATAAGTCTGTTCCCCTGAGTTTGTAGAAAAACTTGTGAAACCTGTAGATGGGTCTAAAGATACTCCAGCAGGAAGTTGATCATCTTGCTTGTTGAAATAAGTAACATCAAGTCCAAGGCGGTTATTTGCGAACCTCATTTCAGTACCAAATTCATATTCTCTTCGTACACCTCCAGTTAATAGTGGATTGTTCAGGCCGCTTTTAACAGATAGTTTCCCGAAAGATCCATATGGTGTTCCAATGTTATATGTTTCAGATATCTGGAAAACGCCTGGAAATCTAGGTGCTTCAGCAATACTGGCTCTTAATTTTCCAAAACTAAGTATATCATTTTGAGGTAGTAATTTGCTAAAGATCAAACTTAGAGAACCTCCGTATGTTTCAACTCTGTTGTCTTCTGAGTTCGCAGTAGACTGCCAGTCTAGTCTGGCAGATCCATCCAGGTATAATAGGTTTCTAAATCCAATCGAGGCTTTAGAGAACACCGACTGTCTTCCTATTTCCTGATAGTAACTTGAAAGGTTAGGTCTATCTCTTGATGTATTTAAACTGTAGAACCCGTCTGCGGTAAGTCCACCGGCTGTTGAAGCTGAGATAGACTTTTCATTTCTATCGTAGATTTCAAAACCTGCGCTTGCGCTAATATCGAAGTCTTCAGTAAGGTCTTTTTGGTAATTCAGAATACCAAATAATTCATCTGTATTATTAGTTTCCTCGTATTCAGAGTAGAAAGGTTGAGAAAGACCACCAAATCCAGCTCTGTTTGAACTTTCATAGGTGTTTAATGTTTTTCTTACTTCAACACTGGCAGTGAAGTCTTCATTGAAGTTATAATTTAACCCTAATCTACCGTATAAAGCATTTTTATTTTGAGGGTTTACATTTTCATTAGTAATGAAATATGGCATATCCCAATACAATGGAGATGTGTTTGTAGGGCTATTAAGGTTCCATGAAACAACCTGTCCATTTCTTCTGTAATCCTTCAAGCGATCAATGTCAAGTTGCCTTTGCCACCATTGGTTAAAGTTTGACGCAATATTTCCGTATCCGTTAGATGGATAATTGGAAGTTCTTCTGTCCTGGTAATTTAAACTCGCAAAACCTTCCAGTTTGTCTGAAATATCCACACTCGCACTTAGCGATCCCTGAACAGTATTTCTTTCAGAATTAGGTATTACCCCAGTTCTGTCAATTTTAGCTAAACTAGCTCTTACTGAAAAACCTTCTCCACCTTTGGTAAAGGTTACATTGGTATTTGAAGTAATACCGGTTTCGAAGAAGTCGCGAACATTATCAGGGTTTGGTGAAAACGGTCTTAATTCTCCAAATTCGGGTGTGTTTGGAATCCAGGAATCCCAGTGTCTAACAAGTTGACCGTCCATCTTTGGTCCCCAACTTTCATCTGCATAATATTCAACCATAGACTGACCATCAAACGAACTCCAATCGGCTGGATGTATAGATGGATCAAAATTGAAAGTATTAAATTCTTGAGAGTAACCTCCTCCATATTCGTTTTGGTACTCTGGAATTTTATACACATTTTCAATGGCAGAACTATGATTTACAGAGATGCTACTTTGTCCTTCTCCTGCGCTTTTGGTGGTAATGATAATTACACCGTTAATACCTTGAGGACCATATAATGCAGTTGCTGCGGCACCTTTCAACACCGACATATCAGCTATATCATCAGTAATAATATCTGAAGCATCCTGGACTTTAACGTTATCAACAATATACAGCACACCAGTATTACCTCTTAATCGGATATTGGAGTTTCCAAATCCAGAACTAGGAGCTCCAGTAAACTGTACACCAGCAACCTTACCGGCAAGAGCATTGTTGATATTCGTTTCACGAGCTTTGATAAGGGATTCGCCTTCAACTGTTTGCTGTGCATATCCTAAGCTCTGCTTTTCTCGCTTAATACCGAGAGCGGTTACTACCACTTCCTGAAGCTGTGCGGAATCATTTTCCATCGTAATATCTATCAAATTTTAACTAAATAAATGCAATAAAAACTTAAATCGGCAAACAATAATGCAGTGAATTGGCAATTTGAAGGTTGTACATAGAGTGTTTCTGAAGCTAAATTTGGTAGGGAACAAGTTTTCAGCTGTCTTCGAGCACTTTATATCTATTCTGTACGAGTAGTGGTTTCAAAATTAAAGTGGGCATATATTTGATTATTAGCTTTTTATTTCTACCTTTGCAAACCCTAAAAATCGGGGGAATAAAATTTATTAATAATTAGTGTATAGGAAATTATGCCAACAATTTCACAATTAGTACGAAAAGGAAGAGCCAAAATAACCAAGAAGAGTAAATCGGCTGCTTTGGATTCGTGCCCTCAAAGGAGAGGTGTTTGCACACGTGTATATACCACTACTCCTAAGAAACCAAACTCTGCTATGAGAAAAGTAGCAAGGGTGAGGTTGACAAACGGGAAAGAGGTTAACGCCTACATTCCTGGTGAAGGACACAATCTACAAGAGCACTCGATAGTATTGGTTAGAGGTGGAAGGGTAAAAGATTTACCAGGTGTTAGATATCACATTGTTCGTGGTGCGCTAGATACTGCCGGTGTTGAAGGTAGAACTCAGCGAAGATCTAAGTACGGTGCAAAACGCCCTAAGAAGTAATTAAAAACTTTTAATGTAAAGAAATGAGAAAAAGACAGGCGAAAAAGAGACCGCTTTTACCAGATCCGAAATTTAACGATCAGCTAGTTACACGTTTCGTGAACATGATGATGTGGGATGGTAAGAAGTCGGTAGCCTTTAAAATTTTCTATGATGCTATCGCGATTGTAGAAGAGAAAAAACAAGACGAAGAGAAATCTGGATTGGAAATTTGGAAAGATGCTCTTTCTAACGTGATGCCTCATGTTGAAGTGAGAAGTAGACGTGTAGGTGGTGCAACATTCCAGATACCAATGCAAATTCGTCCAGACCGTAAGGTGTCTACTGCTATGAAGTGGTTAATTAGTTTTGCACGTAAAAGAAATGAGAAGTCAATGGCTGGAAAGCTATCTGCTGAAATTCTTGCTGCTGCAAAAGAAGAAGGAGCTGCTGTTAAGAAAAGAGTAGATACTCATAAAATGGCTGAGGCTAACAAAGCATTCTCTCACTTTAGATTCTAAAACAACATGGCACAAAGAGATTTAAAATTTACTAGAAATATTGGAATTGCGGCTCATATTGATGCAGGTAAAACTACAACTACAGAGCGTATCCTTTATTATACAGGTATAAGTCATAAAATCGGTGAGGTTCATGATGGTGCTGCCACTATGGACTGGATGGAGCAAGAGCAGGAGCGTGGTATTACTATTACCTCTGCAGCTACACACTGTAAGTGGATGTACCGCGATCAGGAATTTACTGTGAATATTATTGATACTCCAGGTCACGTTGACTTTACTGTAGAGGTTGAGCGTTCATTGCGTGTTCTTGATGGGGTTGTTGCATTGTTTTCTGCAGTAGACGGGGTTGAGCCTCAGTCTGAAACTGTTTGGAGACAGGCAGATAAATATAGAGTTCCACGTCTAGGTTTCGTTAATAAAATGGACCGTCAGGGTGCAGATTTTTTCAACGTATGTCGTCAGGTAAGAGAAATGCTTGGTGGTAACCCGGTGCCGCTTCAGGTGCCTATCGGTGATGAAATCGACTTTAGAGGTGTGGTTGATCTTATTTCTAAGAAAGCAATTATTTGGAATGATGAGGATCATGGGATGACTTATGATACTATTGATATTCCTGAGGAGCTTGTAGATGATGTTAATAAGTACCGTGCAGAATTAGTGGAAGCGGTTGCAGAATATGATGAAGCATTGATGGAGAAATTCTTCGAGGACGAAAGTTCTATTACTGAAGATGAGATCATCGCTGCATTAAGAGCTGCAACTATAGATATGAGCATCATTCCAATGATGTGTGGTTCTGCATTTAAAAATAAAGGTGTTCAGGCGATGCTTGACGCTGTGATGCGTTACCTTCCTTCTCCAGTGGATGTAGAAGCAATTGAAGGTACTAACCCAGATACAGGTAAGGAAGAAAGTCGTAAGCCAAATGTGGATTCTCCATTTTCTGCGCTTGCATTTAAAATTGCTACCGATCCTTTCGTAGGTCGTTTAGCCTTTTTCCGTGCTTATTCCGGTACTCTTGAGGCTGGTTCTTACGTGTTGAACGTACGTTCAGGTAAAAAAGAGCGTATTTCAAGAATTTACCAGATGCACTCAAACAAGCAGGAGCCAATCGATAGTATTGAAGCTGGAGATATTGGGGCTGCTGTTGGATTTAAGGACATCAAAACTGGTGATACTCTTACAGATTTAAACCATCCAATTGTTCTTGAATCAATGTCTTTCCCTGCACCGGTAATTGGTATTGCAGTGGAGCCAAAGACTAAGGCTGATGTAGAAAAGATGGGGATGGCTCTTGGAAAACTTGCTGAAGAAGATCCAACTTTTACTGTAAAGACTGACGAAAATTCCGGACAAACGATTATCTCTGGTATGGGTGAGCTTCACCTTGAGATTATCATTGACCGAATGAAGCGTGAGTTTAAAGTGGAAGTAAACGTTGGTGAGCCTCAGGTTGAGTACAAAGAAGCTGTACGTAGAGATGCTGATCAAAGAGAAGTTTATAAGAAACAATCTGGTGGTCGTGGTAAATTTGCGGATATCGTATTTACAATGGGACCAGTAGACGAAGACTTCGAAGGTGAAGGACTTCAGTTCGTAGATTCAATTAAAGGTGGACGTATTCCTAAGGAATTTGTTCCTTCCGTAGAAAAAGGTTTTAAAGAGGCTATGAAGAATGGTCCTTTAGCTGGATTTACTATGGATACTTTAAAAGTTGAACTTAAGGATGGATCTTTCCACCCTGTGGATTCAGATCAACTTTCTTTCGAATTGGCTGCTAAAATGGGATACAAAGCTGCTGCAAAATCTGCAGGTGCCGTTATTCTTGAGCCAATCATGAAAGTAGAAGTTGTTACTCCGGAAGAGAATATGGGTGATATTGTTGGTGACCTTAACAGAAGAAGAGGTCAGGTAAACAACATGTCAGACAGATCTGGAGCGAAAGTAATCAAAGCTGAAGTGCCGCTTTCTGAAATGTTTGGATATGTTACTACATTAAGAACACTTTCATCAGGTAGAGCAACTTCAACTATGGAATTCTCTCACTATGCTGAAACTCCTTCTAATATTTCTGAAGAAGTCATCAAAGCAGCTAAAGGAGCAGCAAACGAATAATCTTAAGGAAATGAGTCAAAAAATCAGAATAAAACTAAAATCTTACGATCATAACCTGGTAGACAAGTCTGCTGAAAAGATTGTAAAAACCGTAAAGACTACGGGAGCTGTTGTAACCGGACCAATTCCGTTACCAACAAACAAGAAAATCTTTACTGTTCTACGTTCACCTCACGTGAACAAGAAATCCAGAGAGCAGTTTCAATTAAGCTCTTACAAGAGGTTACTTGATATCTATAGCTCTTCTTCAAAAACGATTGATGCGTTGATGAAGCTTGAATTGCCAAGTGGTGTTGAAGTTGAGATCAAAGTGTGATAAAACAGTTCCGCGCACTACGGTGCGCGGTTAACATGTCCTAAGCGTTTCGCGAAGGAAAAACGGTGAAAGATACAATTCAGGGCTGAATGTGTTTTTCAGCCCTTAGTTTTTTAAATAAGTAAACAATTAATAATTAATAAATATGTCTGGGTTAATAGGAAAAAAGATCGGTATGACCAGCATCTTCGACGAGAATGGGAAGAACATCCCATGTACCGTAATCGAAGCTGGACCATGCTTGGTTACCCAAGTCAGAACCAAAGAGGTTGACGGGTATGAAGCACTTCAACTTGGTTTCGATGACAAAAAGACTGTTAATAAAGCTGCTGAAGGGCATGCTAAAAAAGCAGGAACCGTTGCAAAACGTAAAGTCGTTGAATTCCAGGGTTATAATGAAGATTACAAATTAGGTGACTCTGTTACCGTGGAACATTTTAGAGAAGGTGAATTTGTGGATATCGCAGGTACATCTAAAGGTAAAGGTTTCCAGGGTGTTGTAAAGAGACACGGTTTTGGAGGAGTTGGACAGGCCACGCACGGTCAGCACAACAGATTGAGAGCTCCTGGTTCTATTGGTGCAGCTTCTTATCCTGCGAGAGTATTCAAGGGAATGAAGATGGCCGGAAGAATGGGTGGCGAGAGAGTTAAAGTTGAAAACCTGAAAGTTTTGAAGGTTGTGGCAGATAAGAACCTTTTAGTAGTAAAAGGATGTGTGCCGGGATCTAAAAACTCATACGTAATCATTAGTAAGTAATGGAAGTAGCAGTTTTAGATATTAAAGGAAAAGAAACAGGCAGAAAAGCACAGCTTTCTGATTCTGTTTTCGCTATAGAGCCTAATGAGCACGCTGTTTATCTAGATGTTAAACAGTATCTGGCTAATCAACGTCAGGGTACTCATAAAGCTAAAGAAAGAGCAGAGATCGCAGGATCTACGCGTAAGATCAAGAAACAAAAGGGTACTGGTACAGCGAGAGCTGGTAGTATCAAGTCTCCTATCTTCAAAGGTGGTGGACGTGTTTTTGGTCCAAGACCTAGAAACTACGGTTTCAAATTAAACAAGAACCTGAAACGTCTTGCAAGAAAGTCGGCCCTATCTATTAAGGCAAACGACAAGGCTATCATGGTGATTGAAGATTTTTCATTCGATACTCCAAAAACCAAGAACTTTATCGAAGTTCTTCAGGCTCTGGGGATTGACAGTAAAAAATCGCTTATTGTGTTGGGTGACTCAAATAAAAATGTATATTTGTCGTCGCGCAATTTGAAATCCTCAGAAGTTATAAATAGCTCAGAATTAAGTACTTACAAAATACTTAATGCTAAGAGTATCGTCTTCGTAGAAGGATCTTTAGAAGGAATTGAGTCGAAATTAAGTTAATAAACCGTTATGAGCATCTTGATTAAACCTGTTATTACAGAAAAAGCTACTACAGATAGTGAGATGAACAATCGCTTCACTTTTGTAGTAAGTAACAAGGCAAATAAGATTCAGATCAAAGACGCAGTTGAATCTGCTTATGGCGTGTCTGTTACTAAAGTTCGAACTATGAATGTCCGCCCGGATCGTAAGACTAAATATACTAAGTCTGGTATGATCACTGGTAAAACTAATGCTTTCAAAAAAGCAGTAGTACAGGTGGCGGAAGGGGAAACTATTGATTTATACAGTAATCTTTAAGATTAAAGAATGTCAGTTAGAAAATTAAAACCAATTACACCTGGTCAGCGTTTTAGAGTAGTTAATGGGTATGACGCCATTACTACTGATAAGCCGGAGAAAAGCCTATTGGCGCCGATAAAAAAATCAGGTGGTAGAAACAGTCAGGGAAAAATGACCATGCGCTATAAAGGTGGTGGTCATAAAAGAAGGTATCGTGTAATCGACTTTAAGCGTGACAAGCAGGGAATTCCTGCTACAGTAGCTTCTATCGAGTACGATCCAAACAGAACGGCCTTTATCGCATTATTGAATTATCAGGATGGAGAGAAAAGGTATATTATTGCTCAGAATGGGCTTCAGCTTGGACAGAATATAGTTTCTGCTAATGAAGCTGCTTCTCCTGAGATCGGGAATGCAATGCCTTTGGCAAACATTCCACTTGGTACGGTTATTTCCTGTATCGAGTTGAGACCAGGGCAGGGAGCTGTGATGGCGCGTAGTGCCGGTGCTTTTGCTCAGTTATTGGCAAGAGAAGGTAAATATGCAACTATCAAGTTGCCCTCTGGGGAGATTAGACGTGTTCTTTCACTTTGTATAGCTACAATCGGAGCTGTATCCAACAGTGATCATCAGTTAATGATTGGTGGTAAAGCTGGTAGAAGCAGATGGTTGGGTATACGTCCAAGAACAAGACCGGTAGCGATGAACCCTGTCGATCACCCAATGGGTGGTGGTGAAGGTAGAGCTTCAGGTGGTCACCCACGTTCTAGAAAAGGTCTTCCTGCTAAAGGATTCAAGACCCGCTCAAGAACAAAAGCGAGTAATAAATATATTGTAGAACGTAGAAAGACTAGAAAGAAATAAGATATGGCACGTTCATTAAAAAAAGGACCTTTCGTTCATTACAAACTGGAACAAAAAGTGGCTCAGAATGTTGAGTCAGGAAAGAAAGCCGTGATCAAAACTTGGTCTAGAGCTTCTATGATTACTCCAGATTTTGTAGGACAAACTATAGCGGTACACAACGGGAAACAATTTGTTCCTGTTTATGTAACTGAAAATATGGTGGGTCATAAACTAGGAGAATTTTCACCAACACGTTCTTTCAGAGGACATGCAGGTGCGAAAAATAAAGGTAGAAAATAATTGAAGCTATGGGAGTTCGTAAAAGAGAAAGAGCAGAGCAAATAAAAGAAGCCAAGAAACAGGTAGCTTTTGCAAAGTTAAATAACTGCCCTACTTCGCCTAGAAAAATGCGTCTTATGGCGGATTTGGTTAGAGGAGAGAAAGTAGAAAAAGCGCTTCATATTTTAAAGTTCAGTAAAAAAGAAGCATCAAATCGTTTAGAGAAACTTTTAGTTTCAGCTATCGCCAACTGGCAGGCTAAGAACGAGGAAGCTAACCTTGAAGAAGCTGAGCTATTTGTGAAAGAGATTCGTGTAGACGGAGGAAGTATGTTGAAAAGACTTCGTCCTGCTCCACAGGGTCGTGCACACCGAATTAGAAAGAGATCCAATCATGTTACATTAGTGCTTGGAGCAAACAATAATACACAAAGCTAAGAGATAGTATGGGACAGAAAACAAATCCAATCGGGAATCGCCTTGGTATCATTAGAGGTTGGGAATCCAACTGGTACGGAGGTAATGACTACGGCGATAAACTTGCCGAAGACGATAAGATTAGAAAGTACATCCATGCTCGTCTTTCTAAAGCGAGTGTATCGCGTGTAATCATCGAGCGCACGCTTAAGCTTGTAACCGTTACTATCACTACTGCCAGACCTGGTATTATTATCGGGAAAGGTGGACAGGAGGTAGACAAGCTTAAGGAAGAGCTTAAAAAGATTACCGACAAGGAGGTTCAAATTAACATCTTTGAAATCAAAAGGCCAGAACTTGATGCGCATTTAGTTGCTTCAAGTGTTGCTAGACAAATTGAGAATAGAATCTCTTACCGTCGTGCAATCAAAATGGCTATTGCGGCTGCAATGAGAATGAATGCTGAAGGAATCAAGATTGAGATTTCCGGACGTTTAAATGGTGCTGAAATGGCACGTTCAGAATCATACAAGGATGGAAGAATACCTTTGTCTACTTTTAGGGCTGATATTGATTATGCTTTGATCGAAGCTCATACTACCTATGGTAGATTGGGGATTAAAGTTTGGATCATGAAGGGTGAGGTATACGGAAAAAGAGAGCTTTCGCCTCTAGTTGGTCTTGCAAAGAACCAAGGAAAGAAATCCGGTGCCGGACGAGGTGGGAACAAATCACGTCGTAGAAAGTAATTTTTTAAAGGAAAGAAAAAATGTTACAACCTAAAAGAACAAAATACCGTAAGCAACAAAAAGGCCGTATGAAAGGGCTTGCTCAAAGAGGGCATAGACTTTCAAACGGAACCTTCGGAATCAAATCAATGGATTCCAGCTTTGTTACTGCACGTCAAATAGAAGCTGCGCGTATCGCCGCTACCCGATATATGAAAAGAGAAGGTTCTATCTGGATCAAAATTTTCCCAGATAAGCCTATCACAAAGAAACCTCTTGAAGTACGTATGGGTAAAGGTAAAGGTGCCGTGGAATATTGGGCAGCAGTGGTTAAACCAGGAAGAATAATGTTTGAAATTGGTGGAGTACCAATGGCAACTGCTAAAGAGGCTTTACGTCTTGCAGCACAAAAACTTCCGGTAAGAACAAAATTTGTTGTAGCTAGAGATTATCAAGAATAATATTGGAATTATGAAACAATCAGAAGTAAAAGAATTGTCTGTTGCAGAATTGCAAGAAGAGCTTGGTAAGTCTCGAAAAGCTTATTCAGATTTAAAAATGGCTCATGCTGTTTCGCCTTTGGAGAATCCGATACAGTTGAGAACTGAAAGGAGAAAAGTGGCGAGATTAGCTACAGAGTTAACTAAAAGAGAACAACAATAATTGTTATTCTGCTGAAAGATGGAAAAAAGAAACTTAAGAAAAGAGCGTGTAGGGGTTGTTACAAGTAACAAAATGCAGAAATCCATAGTGGTTGCTGAAGTGAAAAAAGTAAAACACCCTATGTATGGAAAATTCGTTTTGAAAACGAAAAAGTACGTAGCACACGACGAAAATAACGACTGCAACGAAGGTGATACTGTAAAGATCATGGAAACAAGACCTTTAAGTAAATCCAAGACTTGGAGATTAGTAGAAATAATTGAAAGAGCGAAGTAAATCATGGTACAACAAGAGTCCAGACTAAAAGTAGCAGATAACACCGGAGCTAAGGAAGTCCTTACTATCCGTGTGTTAGGAGGTACAAAGAAAAGATACGCATCTGTTGGAGACAAGATAGTTGTCAGTGTAAAAGAATCTACACCTAACGGAAATATCAAGAAGGGTGCAGTTTCAACAGCAGTTGTTGTTCGTACCAAGAAAGAAGTACGCAGACCAGATGGATCTTATATCCGTTTTGATGATAATGCATGTGTACTTTTAGGTCCTCAGGGTGAAATGCGCGGTACTCGTGTATTTGGTCCTGTAGCACGTGAACTTCGTGATAAGCAATTCATGAAAATTGTATCATTGGCACCTGAAGTGCTTTAATACATTAAGAAAATGACAAAGCTTAAAATAAAATCAGGAGATACCGTACGTGTAATCGCTGGTGACCATAAGGGTCAGGAAGGGAAAGTGCAGAAGGTACTTATCGAGAAGAATAAAGCTATTGTGGAAGGGGTTAATATGATCTCTAAGCATGAGAAGCCTAGTGCTTCTAATCCACAAGGTGGAATTAAGGAGAAAGAAGCTCCAATCCATATTTCTAATCTATCACTTATCGACAAGAACGGTGATACAACGAGAGTTGGTTATAGAGAAGAAGATGGAAAGAAAGTGAGATTCTCTAAAAAATCTAATGAAGTAATATAGTTATGGCATACGTACCAAGACTTAGACAGGAATATAACGAGAGAGTTAAGAATGCTCTTAAGGATGAATTCAGTTACTCCAATATCATGGAGGTGCCAAAACTGGAGAAGATAGTAATTAGCCGTGGAGTTGGTGGAGCAGTGGCAGATAAGAAACTTATCGACCATGCAATCGACGAACTTTCCGCAATTAGTGGACAAAAGGCTGTTGCTACGATCTCTAAGAAGGATGTTGCATCATTCAAATTACGTAAAGGAATGCCAATTGGCGCTAAAGTAACTTTACGTGGGTATAGAATGTATGAATTCCTGGATAGATTGATTACTAGTGCATTGCCACGTGTTCGTGATTTTAATGGTATCAAATCTAATGGGTTTGATGGTAGAGGAAATTACAACCTTGGAATCACTGAGCAAATCATCTTTCCTGAGATCGATATCGATGCTGTGAATAGAATCGCTGGAATGGATATCACTTTTGTTACTTCTGCGGAAACCGATAAGGAAGCAAAAGCATTGTTAACCGAACTAGGATTACCTTTTAAAAAGAACTAATTATGGCTAAAGAATCAATGAAAGCCCGTGAGGTGAAAAGACAGAAATTGGTAAAGAAGTATGCTGAGAAACGCGCTGCCCTTAAAGAAGCAGGTGATTACGAAGGTTTACAGAAACTACCAAAGAATTCTTCTCCGGTTCGTTTGCACAACAGATGTAAATTAACTGGAAGACCAAAAGGGTATATGAGACAATTTGGTCTTTCTCGAGTAATGTTCAGAGAGATGGCTAATCAAGGTCTTATACCAGGTGTTAAAAAGGCAAGCTGGTAATATTATAAACTGGATGAAGGTTCAATAAGGAAAACCACATCCGCAAATAAATTTAAATGAATACAGATCCTATTGCAGATTACTTAACAAGAATCAGGAATGCAAATGCTGCAAACCACAGAGTTGTGGAAATTCCTGCTTCCAATGTTAAAAAAGAGATCACTAAGATATTATTCGATCAGGGATATATTCTAAGTTACAAATTCGAAGACACTACCGCTCAGGGAGTGATCAAGATCGCTCTTAAGTATGATAAGATTACTAAAGAGCCAGTAATTAAGAAGATTCAACGAATAAGTAAACCTGGTTTACGTAAGTATGCCGGATCAACAGAGATTCCAAGAATCCTGAATGGTCTTGGTATCGCGATTGTTTCAACTTCTCACGGAGTTATGACTGGAAAACAGGCTAAAGCCGACAAAGTTGGTGGTGAAGTACTGTGCTACGTTTACTAATACTTAAAAGACTAAAGAGATGTCAAGAATAGGTAAAAATCCCATTACAATTCCAGAAGGTGTGACAGTAGAGCACAAAGATGGTCTTGTTACGGTAAAAGGAAAATTAGGAGAGCTTAAGCAGCAGGTACAGGATATCGATGTTAAAATCGAAGATAATGTAATTACTTTTGAGCGTACTTCTGATAAAAGTGATCAGAAAGCAAAACACGGTCTTTATCGTGCTTTGGTAAATAATATGATTGAAGGTGTATCTAATGGATTCACTAAATCACTTGAACTTGTAGGTGTTGGTTATAGAGCTAGCAACCAGGGTAACAAGCTTGATTTGGCTGTTGGTTATTCTCACAATATTGTACTAGATTTGGCTCCCGAAGTTAAAGTGGAGACGATCTCAGAAAAAGGTAAGAACCCTGTCGTTAAACTTACTTCACATGACAAGCAACTTGTAGGACAGGTAGCTGCGAAGATCCGATCAATGAGAAAACCTGAACCTTACAAAGGAAAAGGTATCAAATTTGTTGGTGAGCAATTGAGAAGAAAAGCAGGTAAATCAGCATAATAAAGATAGTTATGGCAGTGTCAAAACAAGATAGAAGAAATAAAATTAGAAAACGTATCCGTAGGGATATCGTTGGAACAACAAGCCGTCCTAGATTATCTGTATTCAGAAGCAATAAAGAGATTTATGCTCAGATTATCGATGACGTTGAAGGTAAAACTTTAGCTTCAGCATCTTCAAGAGATAAAGATATCGTGTCTGCTTCTGCAGATAGAAAAGAGCAGGCTCAAATGGTTGGTAAAGCCATTGCTGAGAAAGCGAAAAGTGCTGGTATCGATACAATCTCCTTCGATAGAGGTGGATATCTATATCACGGTAGAGTTAAATCATTAGCAGAAGGTGCTCGCGAAGGAGGACTTAAATTCTAGAAAATATGTATCAAGATTATAAAAACGTAGAACATGTAAAACCAGGAGGTCTTGAATTAAAGGACCGTTTGGTTGGAGTACAACGTGTTACTAAGGTTACAAAAGGTGGTAGAGCCTTTGGATTCTCTGCTATTGTTGTAGTAGGAGATGAAAATGGTGTAGTTGGTCAGGGACTTGGTAAATCCAAAGAAGTGGCAGATGCTATCTCTAAGGCTGTAGAAGACGCTAAGAAAAATCTGGTACGCATCCCTTTACATAAAGGAACATTACCTCACGAACAAAAAGGTAAGTATGGTGGAGCAAGAGTTATGCTTCTTCCTGCTGCAGCTGGTACTGGTATCATTGCCGGTGGAGCGATTCGTGCGGTACTTGAGTCTGTAGGTGTGCATGATGTACTTTCTAAGAATCAGGGATCTTCGAACCCACACAACGTAGTCAAAGCTACTTTTGATGCTTTACTTCAATTGAGAAGTGCTGAAACTGTTGCAAAACAGAGAGGTGTTTCTTTGGAAAAAGTATTTAAAGGTTAAAATCAAGGAATAAGATGGGAAAGATAAAAGTCACTAAAAGGAAAAGTGCTATTAATCGCACGAAAAATCAAAAACTCGTGCTTGAGTCTCTTGGACTTAAGAAGATCGGGCAGACGGTTGAACATGACGATACGCCAAACATCCTTGGTATGGTAAATAAAGTTAAACACTTAGTTTCTGTTGAAGAAACAAAATAATAATCTCTCATGGATTTAAGTAACTTAAAACCTGCAGAAGGTTCAGTTAGAAAGAATAGCAAGCGTATTGGTCGCGGTGAAGGATCTGGTAAAGGTGGAACCTCTACCAGAGGTCACAAAGGAGCCAAGTCTCGTTCTGGTTATTCAAAAAAGATCGGATTTGAAGGAGGGCAAATGCCACTTCAAAGACGTGTGCCTAAGTTTGGATTCACCAACAGAAATCGTAAGGTTTACCAGGGAATTAACCTGGATACTCTTCAATCTCTTGTTGATGAAGGAAGAATTAAGGATACAGTTGATATGGACGTGCTTGCAGAAAACGGTCTTGCCGGAAGAAACGAGCTTGTTAAGATATTAGGTAGAGGTGAATTAAAGGCAAAGTTGAAAATATCTGTTCATAAATTTACGGCCTCAGCGAAAGAAGCTATCGAAGCTGCCGGAGGTGAAGTTGTTACTTTATAATAGATAATCAAATGAAATTCATCAATACGATTCAAAATATTTGGAAAATCGAGGAGCTAAAAAATAGAATTTTAGTAACCCTCGGTTTGCTTTTGGTATATCGTTTCGGGGCGCAGGTAGTGCTTCCCGGAATTGATGCCGCTCAACTTTCAAGTCTGGCTAACCAGACAGATAGTGGACTATTAGGTCTACTTAATGCATTTACAGGTGGAGCGTTCTCGAATGCTTCAGTATTTGCTTTAGGTATTATGCCTTATATATCAGCCTCTATTGTAGTGCAATTAATGGGGATTGCTATTCCTTACTTGCAAAAGCTTCAGAAAGAAGGTGAAAGTGGACGTAAAAAGATCAATCAAATCACCCGATGGTTAACCATTGCTATCACATTAGTTCAGGGACCTGGTTATATTTATAACCTGTTTGCTACCTTGCCTGGAGAAGCATTCTTGCTTGGCGATAACTTAACTTTTGTTATCTCCTCAGTAATAATACTTACCACAGGTACAATTTTCGCGATGTGGTTAGGTGAGAAGATCACAGATAAAGGGATTGGTAATGGTATTTCATTGTTAATTATGGTGGGTATTATTGCTACTCTACCTCAGGCATTCATTCAGGAATTCGCTTCCAGAGTATTTGAATCCAATGGTGGTATGGTAATGATCCTTATTGAACTGGTGATCTGGTTTGCTATCATCATGGCGTCTGTAATGTTGGTAATGGCAGTACGTCAAATACCTGTACAGTATGCAAGAAGATCTGCTTCTGGCGGATATGAAAAGAATGTGTTTGGTTCAAGACAGTATATCCCTTTGAAATTAAATGCTTCTGGGGTAATGCCAATCATTTTCGCTCAGGCGATTATGTTCATTCCTGTAGCTCTTGCTGGTCTATCAGACTCAGATACTGCTCAGGGTGTGACGGCAGCATTTCAAAACATCTTTGGTTTCTGGTATAACCTTGTATTCGCTTTATTGATTATTGTCTTTACATATTTCTATACAGCGATCACGGTACCAACAAATAAGATGGCAGATGATCTTAAACGAAGTGGTGGTTTTATTCCAGGGATCCGTCCAGGAACTGAAACTGCTGAATACTTAGATAGGATCATGTCTCAAATTACGCTTCCTGGATCTATATTCCTGGCTCTTATTGCGGTGTTCCCTGCAATAGTTTTCTCTTTGTTGGGTGTACAGCAAAGTTGGGCGTTGTTCTTCGGAGGTACTTCACTTCTAATTATGGTTGGAGTTGCGATAGATACTATGCAGCAGGTAAATTCTTATCTACTGAATAGACACTATGACGGATTAATGAAAACAGGTAAAAACAGAAAAGCAGTAGCTTAATTATGGCAAAGCAGGCAGCGATTGAACAAGACGGAACCATTATTGAAGCATTGTCTAATGCAATGTTTCGTGTGGAATTAGAGAATGGTCACGTAGTGACTGCACATATCTCTGGAAAGATGCGTATGCATTACATTAAATTACTTCCTGGAGATAAGGTGAAACTGGAAATGAGTCCTTATGATTTAACTAAGGCTCGAATAACTTACAGATACTAAAAAGTAATTTTCAGCCTTTTATAAATTTTTTATACTTTTGCACTCTGAAAAATTTATGACGGCTAAAATTTCACTAAAAGGATAATTCCTTGTAAGTGAATTAAAAAGAGATAAGATGAAAGTTAGAGCATCAATAAAAAAGAGAAGTGCCGACTGCAAGATTGTTCGCAGGAAAGGGCGCCTTTACGTTATTAACAAAAAGAATCCTAGATTTAAACAAAGACAAGGCTAATTATGGCAAGAATTGCAGGGGTAGATATACCTAAACAAAAGCGAGGAGTTATAGCGTTGACCTATATCTTCGGAATTGGCAGAAGCAGGGCTCAAGAGATACTTGCACAAGCTAAAGTAGACCAGAGTAAGAAAGTTTCTGAATGGGACGATGATGAAATCGGTAAAATTCGTGAAGCCGTTGGTCAGTTTACAATCGAAGGTGAGTTGCGTACTGAAGTTCAGATGAGCATCAAACGTCTTATGGACATTGGATGTTACAGAGGAATTCGTCACAGAGCTGGTTTACCTTTAAGAGGGCAGCGTACTAAGAATAACTCGAGAACCAGAAAAGGTAGAAGAAAAACAGTTGCTAACAAGAAAAAAGCAACTAAATAGTAATTAGTATGGCAAAGAAGACAAATCAAAAGGCCGGTAAGACTCAGAAGAAACGTAAAGTAATCGTTGAATCCAACGGTGAAGCTCACGTTACTGCTTCTTTTAATAACATCATTATTTCCCTTACCAATAAAAAGGGTGATGTTGTAGCGTGGTCATCTGCTGGTAAGATGGGCTTTAGAGGATCCAAGAAAAATACACCTTATGCTGCGCAGTTAGCTGCTGAAGATGCTTCGAAAGTAGCACATGAAGCTGGGATGCGTAAAGTTAAGGTTTATGTGAAAGGTCCTGGAAATGGTAGAGAGTCTGCTATTAGAGCAGTGCACAATAGTGGTATCGAGGTTACTGAAATTATCGACATCACTCCACTTCCACATAATGGATGTCGTCCTCCTAAGAGACGTAGAGTTTAAAAAAATTTAATCATAGAGAAGGATTAAGATTATCGAAGGACTTATGCCTTAATTCATAATCCCTTTTCAAAACAACTTAAGTAATGGCAAGATATACTGGTCCAAAAACTAAAATAGCCCGTAAGTTCGGTGAAGCTATTTTTGGTGACGACAAATCTTTCGAAAAAAGAAATTATCCTCCAGGACAGCACGGTAATAACCGTCGTAGAGGAAAGAAATCGGAATATGCAATCCAGTTGATGGAAAAGCAAAAAGCTAAGTATACTTATGGTATCCTTGAGCGTCAATTCCGTAATATGTTTGAAAAAGCAACCAGAGCACAGGGTATTACCGGTGAGGTTCTTCTTCAACTTTGTGAGTCTCGTTTAGATAATGTAGTGTACCGTATGGGTGTAGCGCCTTCAAGAAGAGCTGCTCGTCAATTAGTAGGTCACCGTCATATCACTGTAAACGGAGAACTTGTAAATATTCCTTCTTACCACCTAAAGGCTGGTGATGTTGTTGGGGTAAGAGAAAAATCTAAATCACTTGGTGTGATTCAGGAGTCATTATCTAATAGCAGTAATGTTTACGAATGGCTTTCATGGAATTCTGAAAAGAAAGAAGGTACTTTCGTTTCTGTTCCAGGAAGAGTTCAAATTCCTGAAAACATCAACGAGCAATTTATAGTCGAATTATATTCGAAATAATAATTCATCATACAGAAGTCGAAATATGGCAATACTAAATTTTCAGAAGCCCGATAAAGTTATAATGATTGATTCTACAGATTTCGAAGGGAAATTTGAATTTCGCCCTTTGGAGCCTGGATATGGATTGACTGTTGGTAACGCTTTAAGACGAGTGCTTTTATCTTCTTTGGAAGGTTTCGCGATCACTTCAGTAAGAATTGAAGGTGTAGATCACGAATTCTCTACCATCGCAGGTGTAGTGGAAGATGTAACTGAGATCATTTTGAACCTAAAACAAGTTAGATTCAAAAGACAGATCGATGAGATCGATAACGAATCAGTAACAATTTCAGTTTCCGGAGAAGAGCAATTAACTGCCGGTCACTTCCAGAAATTTATTTCAGGTTTCCAAATCCTAAATCCAGATCAGGTGATCTGTCATATGGATAAGAAAGTAAATCTGAACATGGAAGTTACCATTGAAAAAGGTAGAGGTTACGTTCCGGCAGAAGAAAACAAGAAGGCCAATGCACCACTAGGTACCATATTCGTAGATTCTATTTACACTCCTATAAAGAATGTAAAATATAGTATCGAGAATTACCGTGTGGAGCAGAAGACTGACTATGAGAAGCTGGTATTCGAAATCATTAGTGACGGTTCTATCCATCCTAAAGATGCTTTAACTGAAGCTGCGAAAACTCTAATTCACCACTTTATGTTGTTCTCTGATGAGAGAATCACTTTAGAGGCTGATGAGATCGCTCAGACTGAAACTTATGATGAAGAAAGTCTTCACATGAGACAATTGCTTAAAACTAAACTGGTCGATCTTGATCTGTCTGTTAGAGCGTTGAACTGTCTAAAAGCTGCTGAAGTTGATACTTTAGGAGACCTTGTTTCTTACAATAAGAATGACCTTATGAAGTTCAGGAATTTCGGAAAGAAATCTCTAACTGAATTAGAAGAACTTGTAAGTAATAAAGGTTTAAACTTTGGAATGGACCTTTCAAAATATAAACTCGATAAAGACTAATATAAAGGCGGGATCTCTCGCCTTTCTTTTATAATTCAAATCTGTCATATTTTGCTCCCCATAAAGGGTAGAAGCAAGATGGCAAAAGATAAAAAGTCATGAGACACGGAAAAAAAACAAATCATTTAGGTAGAAAAACAGCTCATCGTAAAGCTATGCTTGCGAATATGGCATGTTCCCTAATTGAACACAAGCGCATCAACACTACAGTTGCAAAAGCTAAAGCTTTAAAAGTTTTTGTTGAGCCTCTAGTAACTAAGTCTAAAGATGATACTACTCACAACAGACGTATTGTTTTTAGTAAGTTAAGAAGCAAAGAAGCAGTTAGCGAACTATTTCGCGAGGTTGCTCCTAAAGTAGGTGATCGTCCAGGTGGATACACAAGAGTTATCAAACTTGGTAGTCGTCTTGGAGATGCTGCTGAAATGGCCCTTGTCGAATTGGTTGATTTCAATGAGACTTACAACGTAAGCGGAGATAAACCTAAGAAGAAAAAGTCTACTCGTAGAGCAGGTAAGAAGAAAGCTGAAGAAACTACGGCTCAACCTGACGAAGCGAAGGCCGAAACAAAAAAAGAAGAGTCTAAAGCTGAAGAGCCTAAGACAGATAATAAAGAAGATAAAAAAGACGAATAGAAATGAATCTTTTCAACTTCTAATTTTTAAAAAGGATAAACTTTCAGAGTTTATCCTTTTTTTTATATCCATACGATAATTGTTTAATTTTATTGCCACAACAACATAACTATGAAATATCAGGCTAAAAGAAAAGCGATCATTTTACTGGAAGATGGAACGATCTTCTATGGAAAAGCAGTAGGTAATGCTGAAGGTGAGGCTTCAGGGGAAGTATGCTTCAACACCGGTATGACAGGATACCAGGAGATCTTTACTGATCCTTCTTATTATGGGCAGCTCATGGTGACCACCAATGCTCATATTGGTAATTATGGTACGAGTAAGGATGAGAATGAATCCAACGGAGCTAAAATTGCTGGGTTGATTTGTAAAAACTTTAGCTACGTACAAACCAGACCTTCAGCTGATCAAACACTACAGGAATTTTTAGATGCCAATAAGATCTTTGCAATATCTGATGTAGATACCCGTGCGCTTGTTACTTATATTCGCGAAAATGGCGCCATGAACGCTATTATATCGACAGATGTTGAAAATATTGAATCTCTTCAGAATAAGCTTAAGGGGGTTCCGGATATGAACGGTCTTGAACTTGCTTCGAAAGTTTCTACAAAAGAAGCTTACTATTATGGGGATGAAAATTCAGATTTAAGAATTGCAGCATTGGATGTTGGTATTAAAACGAATATTCTACGTCACCTTGCTCAACGCGGTGCTTACATCAAAGTTTTTCCTTATGACGCCAGTTATGAAGATATGAAATCATGGGACCCAGACGGTTATTTCCTGTCCAATGGTCCCGGAGATCCTCAGCCACTTGAAAATGCAATTCGGGTAACAAAACAGATCATTGAGAACGATCATCCTTTATTCGGAATTTGCCTTGGTCACCAGATCATTGCACTTGCTAATGGTATTGAAACTTACAAGATGCATCATGGTCACCGCGGAATTAATCACCCGGTAAAGAACCTGGTTACCGGTAAAGGTGAGATCACTTCTCAAAATCATGGTTTCTCTGTAGATAAAGCGCAAACCGAAGCTCACGCAAATGTGGAGGTAACCCATGTTTGCCTAAATGATCAAACGCTTGGTGGATTAGCTATGAAATCAAAGAATGTGTTCTCTGTACAATATCACCCGGAAGCTGGTCCAGGGCCACATGACGCTAGTTATCTTTTCGATGAATTCATAGATCGCATCAAGAAAAAGCAGTCAGCATAGTAAAAAGCCGGAGTTCACACTCCGGCTTTTTTATTACTCTTACAGGTAAAATAAATTTGGTATTGTAGATTTAAGTTCTAGTTTTGAACAACAAATCTAATTAATGAAAAATTTCGTCGCCCTATTTGCATTTCTAATATGTGCAACTGCATCTTCCCAAATCCAGTTTGAAAAAGGTTATTTCGTAACTATCTCAGGTGAAAGGGTTAATTGCTTAATTAAGAATTCAGACTGGGTATACAATCCAGAAAGCTTTGATTACAAACTAAGTAAGAACACAGAGGTCAAGACTGCTGAATTAAAAGAAATTCAAGAATTCAAAGTAAATGAGTTTTATTTTATCAATGAATCTGCAAAGATTGAAATGTCTTCCGAGAAAACAAGTGACCTAAGTAGCGATAGAAGCCCAGACTTTACTGTAAAGAATGTATTTCTAAGATTACTGATAGATGGTGAGGTTGATTTCTATGAATATGTATCCAGAAACAAGGTTAATTTCTTTTACAGAAAGAATGGAGAAAAATTAGAACCATTAATTCAAAAGAAATACCGAGTAAACAGTAAGATAAAAGAGAACCTAAGGTATCGTCAACAATTAATATCAGACCTTAAATGTAACGATAGGAATTTTGATGTAACTGACATCGCTTATAGTCGTAGAGATTTGATGGGCTATGTCCAAAATTTAAATAAATGTCTGGGATCAGATTCAGATATCTATTTTAATAGTCAGAAAAATTCAAAATGGGTCTTGTATCCGGTAGTAGGTTTAGGATTGGCAAACCTAGAAGTTGACAAGGGACTCGGCGCAGGGGGGACAAGTTTAAGTGGACTGGAATATAGTGTTGGATTGGAATTGGAGTATATTTTCAATTTTAACAAGTATAAATGGTCTACAGCTATCGAAACGACTTATAGAGGATTTCAGGATGAACAATTGATTGAGAATGCCGGTTACAAATCAGATTTAAGAGTGCGTTACAATTCAGTCTCCACATTTTTAGCTTTGAGGCACTATTTTTATCTGAGTGAAAAATCAAAACTTTTTGTCCATATAGGTCCTATAGTGGACGTCCCTGTCGGTTCGGAAATTTTATACGCAAATACTGGCAGAGCAATGGATCCCGTCCTAAATGAATTAGACACTAATTTTGGTCTTGGATTAGGAATTGGTTACACTGTATCCGATAAACTTAGCATAGGCGTTGATTACACTTCAAAAAATATTGCTGGTGAGAAGTTTGTAGAGGCCAACTACGATCTTGATTGGAAAAGTTCATATTCCAGTTTCAGTTTAAAACTTGAATACGCTATTTTCTAGTTTTGGGAGAGTTTCGATGAAATAGAAATCTGATTTCAATGGTGTCTGATAGCATAAAAAAATGAATTACCGATTATGAGGATAGTACTTTTAGCACTTGGATTGCTTATTAGCAATTTAAGCTTTTCACAATCAACAGAAAATCAGTTTTCTTTAAACATTTTAATGCCTTCAGCAGAATATGAGCTTGCCCTGGGTGATAATACCAGTTTTGATGCCAACCTTGGTTTTGGTTTCGGCTATCATTATTCAGACTTTACGGATGAAAGTGAATTCGGCGTTTATCCCAATTTAAGAGCGCAATACCGTTGGTACTATAATTTTGATAAAAGGATCGAGAAAGGAAAGATGGTATCCGAGAATAGCGGGAATTATGTAGCAGGAGTGCTATTGTTATCCAGTGGTGAGCCACTCTTTGGCGATATGGAATTACGAAATGATCTGTCAGGATTCGTTGGTCCAGCCTGGGGGCTACAGCGGGTATATAATAGCAATTTCAAACTAAACTTAAATCTTGGGATTGGTTATGGTTTTAACGATAATGGCGATGGTTATGTATCTCCGCTTATTGATCTTCAACTAGGATTTAAGCTAGGAAAAAATAGAAGCTAAAATTCGCTATGTTTCTTAATATAATTCTATTCCCGGTTTCAAACCGGGATTTTTAGTTTTGTTATGACTGCAACTTCGAAAACGTTTTAGTAGATTTCCTGTTATAAATGCTTTAAAACTAGCTCTCTCAGTCGGAATTTAATCCTTGTATTCGTATCTTGCCTGTAATTCAAATAAATATTAAAATACAGAACATGAGCGCAATTTTAGATATACATGCACGTCAGATTTTTGATTCAAGAGGAAATCCAACCGTAGAAGTAGATGTTTACACAGAAAATGGGATAATGGGTAGAGCTGCAGTTCCATCTGGAGCATCCACCGGAGAGCATGAAGCTGTTGAACTTCGTGACGGAGGAGATGACTTTATGGGTAAAGGAGTATCTAAAGCGATCGAGAACGTAAATGGGGAGATAGCTCAAAAGCTTTTGGGTTTTTCTGTATTTGAACAAAATCTTATCGATCAAACGATGAGAGACCTTGATGGAACTCCTAACAAATCAAAGTTAGGTGCTAATGCCATTTTAGGTGTTTCCCTAGCTGTTGCCAAAGCAGCTGCGAATGAACTTAATATGCCATTGTACAGATACATTGGTGGAGTTAGTGCTAACACACTACCTGTACCTATGATGAATATTATTAACGGAGGTTCACATAGTGACGCTCCTATTGCGTTTCAGGAATTTATGATCATGCCGGTAATGGCAGAGAGTTTTTCTCATGCTTTAAAGACAGGTACAGAGATCTTCCATAATTTGAAGAAAGTACTTCATGATCGTGGGTTGAGTACTGCAGTAGGTGATGAAGGTGGTTTTGCACCGACTCTTGATGGAACTGAAGATGCTTTGGATACCATACTAAAAGCTATTAAGCAGGCTGGATACGAACCAGGCAAGGAAGTAATGATTGCACTGGATTGTGCCGCTGCTGAATTTTTTGTGGATGGTAAGTATGATTACACCAAATTTGAAGGTGATAAGGGTAAAATTAGAACTAGTGAAGAGCAGGCAGAATACCTGGCAGAATTAGCATCTAAATACCCGATTATTTCTATTGAAGATGGTATGGATGAAAATGACTGGGAAGGTTGGAAAGCCGTTACTGATAAGATCGGAGATAAAGTTCAGTTAGTTGGAGATGACCTTTTCGTGACGAATGTAGAGCGTCTTGGAAGAGGAATTAAAGAAAATATCGCCAACTCAATACTTATCAAAGTAAACCAGATTGGTACTTTAACCGAAACTATCGCTGCTGTAAATATGGCTCACAATGCCGGATATACATCAGTAATGTCACACCGTTCTGGAGAAACAGAGGATAATACAATTGCAGATCTTGCAGTTGCGCTGAATACAGGACAGATCAAAACAGGTTCTGCATCAAGAAGTGATAGAATGGCTAAATACAATCAACTACTTAGAATCGAAGAAGAATTGGGTGAGGTTGCATATTATCCGCAAGACAAAGCTTTTAAGATAAAATAAGCGAAGCATATATTTTTCTAAAGCCTCTTCAGTTTGAAGGGGCTTTTTTTGTGAAGTAAATAGTATATTAACAATCATTTAATTAAAAGAATACTTCGGTATTCAATAGAATCCTTATTTTCAATTAAATAACCAACCATACTATTGAAATCTAAATTCTTATTTGTCGCTGCGGAAAATGATGCAATTCCACGTTGTAAAGCCGGGGGAATGGGCGATGTAGTAAGGGATGTTCCAAGACAGATCGCTGCTAGAGGCGATGAAGCAATTGTGATCACTCCATCTTACTCCAGGATCCATCTTCAGGATAGCAATCGTATCACTGAAATTAAATTTACTTTTAGAGGTGTTCCTCATACCGGGGAGTTTTATGAAGTTCAGGGGAAAAAGGAAATAGAAGGTATCAGGCATTTCGTAATTCATCATCACGATATAAAAGCGGGTGATATTGCGCATATTTATTTTAATGATGCTGACCAGCCATTTTTCACAGATGCTAACATATTTTCTCTCTTTTGTTCTGCAGTTGCAGCTACCATAAAAGATGGTGTCTTCGGAGAGATCAATTTTGTTCATTTACACGACTGGCACACCAGCATGTTATTATTCCTGCGAGAATTCGATCCTGAGTATAAACTTCTGAAAAGCATTCGCTTTGTGTATTCGATCCACAACCTGGCAATACAGGGGATAAGACCTTTCAGTAATAATTATTCCTCGGTAGATGCATTTTTTCCGAATGTCCCGTATGATCATGAACTTTTAATGGATAGAAGATATCCAGATTGTATCAACCTTATGGCTGTTGGGATCAGGCTGGCTGATGCAGTACATACAGTTTCGCCTTCTTACATGGAAGACATACAAAAACCGAGTGATCCGCCGCATTTCATTGGTGGAGAAGGTCTGGAAGAGGACCTTAAAATGGCAAATCACGAAAACCGACTTTTCGGAATCCTCAACGGAGCGAATTATACCAATATTAATTCCGTTGAAAAAGGGATACTATTTAGGCAATGTATCCGTCGACTTTTTCGCTGGTTACAGGAAGAGAACAAGGATTATAAATCACATTACTTAGCGCACACAGGAGAAAAACTTACGCGTTGGCAACAAAAGCAACCGGATTTTATTTGTAGTAGCGTAGCCCGGTTAACTGAACAGAAGTTCTTTTATTTCAAAGAAAACCCAGAACTTTTACCAGCTCTAATGAGAAAACTTGAAGAAGTAAATGGTATTTATCTTTTACTAGGTACAGGTGCGCCAGAGTACGAAACAATATTTAGAGAAGCCAGCTATAAATACAAAAATCTAATTTTCATCAATGCCCAGTCTGAAAGTGTGATCGATATGCTTTACCAGGAATCTGATCTTTACTTGATGCCAAGTCAGTTTGAGCCTTGTGGAATTAGCCAGATGCTGGCGATGAGAAATGGACAACCCTGTCTGGTTCATAATACCGGAGGTTTGAAAGACACGGTTATTCACGGTAAAACAGGATTTAGTTTTGATGGTGAAACTACTGCTGAGAAGACGGCTGACTTTTTAAAGCAGTTCTCGTATGCGGTGGATCTTTTCTTTCAGAATAAAAAGGAATGGAAGAAAATCAAACAGAATGCTAAAAAACAGCGCTTCACCTGGGATAAATCTGTAGATGCGTATTACGAGTTTCTGTATAAAGATGATGTTAATTCGGTAAATTGATTTCCTGATACTTTCCTGTCTGAAAACTGGATGCTAGTCGGCGTATTTTTTCCATATTATTTCCGGAATTATTAAATGAGGCCATACTTAATCATCAGACTTAGTTAAAATTCACGAAAACGGAAGAAAATAGGGGTATTTCTGAAATTTCGTTAGTCGGCTTAAAATAATTTTAACACTAAAATTCGTAAATTAGCAATCCTTAAAAATTAATCTAAAGAACAATATATAATATGTCTAAAACAGCAACTTTCGAATTTGACGGAAAGAAATATGAATTTCCCGTTACTGTGGGAACTGAAGATGAAATTGGTATAGATATCAAGACGCTTCGTGGAGAAGCCGGACTTATCACATTGGATCCCGGGTTTAAGAACACTGGTAGCTGTGAAAGTGCGATCACCTTCCTTGATGGTGAGAAAGGAGTGCTTAGATATAGAGGTTACGCAATTGAGGATCTTGCTGAAAAAGCTGATTTTCTTGAAGTAGCTTACCTTTTGATTTTTGGCGAGCTTCCAGACAAGTCACAACTTGAAAAGTTTACCAAAGATATTAAAGAGCAGTCTCATGTAGATGAAGAGATGAAGAAGATCCTTGATGGTTTTCCTAAGTCTGCGCATCCAATGGGCGTTCTTTCATCATTGACCAGTGCTCTTATTGCATTTAATCCGTCTTCTGTAGATGTTTCTTCAGAAGAGGATATGTACAAAGCAATTGTAAAGATTCTTGGGAAATTCCCGGTACTTGCTGCATGGACATTGAGAAAGAAGAACAGTCTTCCGCTAAACTATGGAGATGAAGATCTTGGATATGTAGAGAATCTGCATAAGATGATGTTCGAGAAGCCAAATAAATCGTACAGTGCAGATAAAGCGGTGATTGAAGCATTAGATAAGCTATTAATTCTTCATGCAGATCATGAGCAAAACTGTTCTACTTCTACTGTAAGAATGGTAGGTTCATCGCATGCTGGGCTTTTTGCATCTATTTCAGCAGGTATTTCAGCACTATGGGGTCCTTTACACGGTGGAGCTAACCAGGCTGTGATCGAAATGCTTGAAAAGATCAAGGAAGATGGTGGTGATACGCATAAATTCATGCAAAAAGCAAAGGATAAGGAAGATCCATTCCGTTTGATGGGCTTTGGACACAGGGTTTACAAGAACTTCGATCCACGTGCCAAGATCATCAAGAAATCTGCAGATGAGGTATTAGGGCAATTAGGTGTACAGGATCCTGTTCTGGATATTGCGAAAGGACTGGAGAAAGAAGCTCTTGAAGACGATTACTTCGTAAAAAGAAAATTATATCCAAACGTAGATTTCTATTCAGGAATTATTTATAGAGCATTGGGAATTCCAGTAGAAATGTTTACCGTTATGTTTGCTTTAGGTAGACTTCCAGGATGGATCGCACAATGGAGAGAAATGAGACTTAGAAAAGAGCCAATTGGAAGGCCTCGACAGATTTATATTGGAGAGAACCTTAGAAATTTTAAACCACTTGGAAGCAGATAATTTTCTGCCTATCATATTTTACGAATACCATAAAAAAGCTTCATCAACGTATGAAGCTTTTTTATATTTGTCAAAACCCTAGCAATGAAATTGCATATATCAAGTGAAACCTCCAGATTACGCGCAGTAGTGCTGGGAACCGCCAAAAGTATTGGCCCTATTCCAACTCTTGAAGAAGCATACGATCCCAAGTCTCAGGAACATATTATAGCTGGAACCTATCCAACTGAAGAAGATATGGTGGCAGAGATGGATGCTGTAGCCGCAGTGTTGGAGAAATACGATGTTCAGGTTTTCAGACCAAAGATCATTGAAGATTACAACCAGATATTTACACGGGACATTGCATTCGTGATCGATGATAAATTTATCAAATCGAACATTTTGCCTGACAGGGGTCAGGAGATCGAAGCTATAGAGCATGTAATCAAACAGATCGACCCAGCAAATATCATTACTTTGCCTGAGGAAGCTCATATTGAAGGAGGAGATGTGATGCCTATGGGGGATCACATATTTATTGGGACTTATAAAGGAGAGGATTACCGGAACTTTATTACAGCCAGAACAAACCAACAAGCTGTAGACGCCTTAATAAAAGAATTTCCTGATAAAAAGGTGATTAGTTTTAGTCTTAAGAAAAGCAATCATATTGCCAAGGATAATGCTTTGCACCTGGATTGTTGCTTTCAGCCTGTAGGTAAGAACAAAGCGATCATTTACAAAGGCGGATTTTTAATAGAAGAGGAATATAACTGGCTTGTCGATTTCTTCGGAAAAGAAAACGTCTATGAGATTACCCGTGATGAAATGTATCATATGAATTCCAATATCTTTTCTATTTCTGAAGATGTGGTAATTTCAGAAAAAGGATTTACACGACTGAATGCGTGGCTAAGAGAGCAGGGGATTACCGTAGAGGAAGTGCCTTATGCTGAAATATCGAAACAGGAAGGATTGCTTCGCTGTTCAACTTTACCATTAATCCGCGATTAACAAATAGCTATGAAACAGATTACAGATACCATTTTAATGGTTAGACCGGTAAACTTCAGGATGAACGAACAGACTGCGGTCAATAATTATTTTCAGAAGAAATTAGATAAATCTAATGTAAATAGTCTTGCAACTGAGGAGTTCGACACGTTCGTGAACAAACTGAGAGACGTGGGAGTAAAGGTGATCGTGGTGGACGATATTAAAGAAGAAGATACTCCAGATTCTATTTTTCCAAACAATTGGGTATCATTCCATAGTGATGGAGAGATAGCTTTGTATCCAATGTTTGCTGAAAACAGACGTAAGGAAAGACGACTGGAGTATTTCTCCAAGCTCGAGGAAGCTGGTCTTAAGATCAATAATATCGTAGATTATACTTCTGCGGAAGAAGATGATATTTTCCTAGAAGGAACAGGAAGTTTGATCCTGGATAGAGTGAATCAAAAAGCCTATTGTGCAATTTCACCTCGTGCAGATGAAGATCTGGTCATTGAGTTTTGTGAGGACTTTGAATACACACCGGTGATATTTAATGCCTATCAAAGTGTAAAGGACAAGCGACTACCAATCTATCATACCAATGTGATGATGTGTCTCGGTGAAGAATTTGCGGTTATATGTCTGGATACAATAGATGATAAGAAAGAGCGCAAAAATGTTGTAAAACATCTTAAAATGGATGGGAAAGAAATCATTTCCATTAGTGAAGAGCAAATGCACGAATTTGCGGGTAACATGTTACAGGTGCAGGGTGCAGAAGAAAAGTTTTTAGTGATGAGTGCCCGTGCACACAGAAGTCTTAGCGCGGAACAGGTGAATACTATAGAAAAGCACTGTAAGATCTTAAGTTCTGAGATCGAGACGATCGAAACTTGCGGAGGTGGAAGTGCTCGTTGCATGATAGCAGAGGTTTTTCTACCTAAAGCCTGATTTTTGCTAATTTTTCTTTTGTAGAAGTTTTTTACTGAAGAGGAAGATTATAATTACGCTTAATATCGCAAATGGAAGTGAACTTATGATCAGGAATTTTTGCATTGCCGTGAGTACGTTGGAATCTGGTTTAGTTTGACCAAGAACGATAATTGCTTCACAAAAAATGAATATTAATACCGCCCAACCCAGGCGGTATTTCTTTTTTGGTTCTGTGTTTCCTTTATCTGTAAACATACTAAGAACAAAGATGGCCGAGTCTACTGAAGTAACCAGGAAACTAATCAACAGTAATATGACGACTAAACTGGATACGGCAGGGAGAGGGTAATTTTCGAAAAAGATAAAAAGAGATGTAAAAACATTACTGAATTCATTATTGTAAGTAGCAATGTCTCCGATGATTTCAAATGCAGAAGTGCCAAAAACACTAAACCAGAAGAAACTTCCCAGTGAAGGAATCAATAGAACTCCAAAGATCAACTCTCTAATGCTTCTGCCTTGCGAGATTCTGGCTATAAACACACCGGTGAAAGGCGCCCAGGCCAACCAAAATGCCCAATAATAGTACGTCCAGTCGGTAAGAAATTGCTTTCCTGGATCAAGATTACCGCCGGCGAGACTTAGTGGGATAAAATCGAATATATAGTGATATAAAGAATTCAGGAAATTGGAGATAATTTCAGGGATGTTTCCCAGGATGAAAACAAATAAGAGCAATAAAATAGTGATATAAATATTCCAGTTGGAGATCCTTTTTATACCCTTATTTACACCAGCCCAGGCCGAGAAGAAGGCCAGTACACATATAACAAGAACGAGTAACAAGTTCATTAATAAGTTCCCGGGATCTTTTGATTGCAAATGGCTTATTCCTCCCTCTATCTGCGAAGTTCCAAGTCCAATTGCGGCGACTAAACCGATCATGGTGGTTAGAATCGTGAGAATATCAATAGATTTTCCCCAGTGATTGCTATGAAATACTTTGAAACTGGAACTTAGTCGTATATCCTGTTTTTCTACAAATAAACTGTAAGCAATGATATCAATGCAAATAATCCATAGAAGGCCCAGGCAGTAAAACCCCATTGATAAAATGTATATTCCAGAGAGATGATTTCTGGAGCAGAACCTGTTGCTATCGGAGGGTTCAAGAACATGTACACCGGTTCCTGAACAGCTCTCAATAAAATACCTGCTCCCATTCCGGCACTGTAAAGCATAGCTATCCAGGATAACCTGTCATACTCCGGTGGAGATTTTCCTAATCTTATCCTTCCGATTTTTGAAATAGCGATTATAAGGAGGAACAGAACGCAACCTAATCCAAGCCATAAGTAGAACGTTCCGAAGTATTCGCGAACCCATAAAGATCCATTTTCTATAGCTTCATAAAATTTGTCTGTAAATAGAAAGATGAAAACCGATCCTGATAATAAAATCGAACCAGAGAAGGTGAGTACTTTATTTCTAAGCAATTCTTTCATGGAACTTAAACAGAGCCGCCTTTAAGATTTTTTTCCAGAGGGGCCATAGGCGATCTTATTGATCATCCCCTCAAATATGAAGAAATGAAACGGGTACATCGCATACCAGTAAGCACGACCTAAAAGTCCTTTCGGTCTAAAAGTGGCATTTTGATGAAGCACATTGTTTTCATCGATCTTAAATTCCAGCCAGGCTTCCCCGGGAACCTTCATTTCTGCAAATAACAAAAGTCTTTTTTCTTCTTTATCGGCAAGTAAAACTCTCCAGAAATCTAGAGAATCACCTGCATGAAGTTTTGTAGCATGTGTACGGCCTCTGCGAAGTCCAACACCACCTGCAAGTTTATCCAGATATCCTCTAATCTTCCAGAGCCAGTTTCCATAATACCATCCGGTTAGTCCACCAATTGCCCATACTCTTTCAAGTACTTCTTCAGTATCGCTTATTTCCTTGCATTTCTTATCCTGCATACACCCGTATTTGGGTATTTGTATGTATTTGTTCAGCTCCCTGCGAAAACGACCACTACTCATGCTGTCTTTCCAGCTAGAGATGACTTCATTCTGTTCGATCTTATAGAAGGCCATTCTAATAGCTTCTTTATACGGAATAAGGTCAACGTTTAAAAGTTCCTGCAAACGTGTGTCTTTTGTGATCACTTCAACAGACATACTATCTACCAGGTTCTGCGCAAGTTTATAGGATGTTGAGGTTACAAAATATAGCCAATATGAACTTAGTTTTGGAGACATGATAGGCACACGAAGTATCCAAAGCTTTAATCTTCTGACCTCTGCATATTGTAGCATCATTTCCTTATAGGTGAGAATATCGGGACCGCCAATGTCATAAGATTCGTTATAGCAGTCCTCGCAGCCAATAACCCGAATGAGATACTGTATCACATTTCTTATAGCAATTGGTTGTATACGTGTGTCTACCCATTTTGGGGTCACCATCACCGGTAACTTTTCACAAAGATCGCGTATGATCTCAAAGGATGAACTCCCACTCCCTACGATGATCGCGGCACGGAGTACGGTAACATTAAATTCTCCCTTATATAGGATTTCCTCAACGGCCTTTCGTGATTTTAGATGTTTCGATAGTTCTTCTTCATTGATAATTCCACTGAGGTAGATTACTTGTTCTACCGAAGTTTCAGCCATCATCGTATTAAAGTTCGTAGCGGCTTGAGCTTCCTGTTTATCAAAATCTTCAGTAGAGCCGGTCATCGAATGGATGAGATAATAGGCGGCATCGATGTTTTTGATAGCTTCCGGAGCTTTTGTGTCTTCAAGATAATCGATCTCTACGATCTCCACTTTTTCCCGGAGTTCCTCATTGGAAGTGAATCTATGTTTATTTCGAACTGCACATACTACATCATGACCTTGTTCAAGTAATTGAGGCAGAAGCCTCATGCCAATATAACCGTTAGCACCGGTAAGTAGTATGCGCATTTGAGAAATTTGATCTTCAAATTATAAATTAAATTGCTACTTTCACCTCTGATTAGTAAAACTTTATTAAATGAATAACGTGCTCAAATTTGTTCTGCTCATCATTGGGATAGGGCTTATTGGCTATGGGTTGTATGATATTCTAACTCCTGAATTTTCCATCGATGCTGGACCCCTTCAGGTAGAAGCTCATGGTGATAACACACAATCTTATGCAATGATCGCATTTGGAGTGCTCGCTCTGGTAGGAGGTTTAGCATTTGGCAAGCGTTAATTACAGACTTATTGTTCTGAAGATATTGATCACAGAGGAACTTATATATTCAATTCCAATGGCGATCACAATAAAACCTATGATTCTGGAAATAGCATTAATCCCAGATGCACCAAGCATGGAAACTATATAATAGGAGCTTCTAAGAACGAGCAGCGTAGCTAAACAAACACTAAAAATTGCTCCTACCGCAATCATTTTCTCATTCCAGGTCGCATATTCCTCGTATAATCCAATCAAAAAAGATATGGAGCCAGGGCCAGCAAGCATAGGAATGGCCAGTGGAGTGAGCGATACGCCATCACGCTGAAAAGCGTCTTCCTGAACCTTCGGCTTATCCATACCTTTATGCTTAGCAAAAGAGCCAGTTAGCAAGGCAAAACCAGAAGTAGTAATAATTAAGCCTCCAGCAATTCTTAAAGAATCGAGGCTTATTCCGAAGAAATTAAGGATATATCTGCCAGTAAAAAAACTTATAAGCAGGATCACGAAAATATTGATCGCTGTAAGGAGGGAAGTACGAGACCGCTCAGATTTAGTGTCCTCTTTGGTAAGTCCAACGAAAATAGGGACAGTGCCCAGGGGATTGATCACAGAGAACAAAGCAGCGAAAACATAAATGAATAGTTCCATTGATTTTTTTCCGCAAATGTGCATCGATAAACGATTTTCCGCGGAAAGTTGAAATCAATTTTAGGTTAAGGAATTGTTTCGAAATTCGCTTGGAATTACACATTTATAAGTCATCGATCTGCGTAGGAGCATTGTCGGTCTTGTAGTTGATAATTTTCTGGAAGAACTTATGAATACCGGGCTTGTCTGCCTTGACCTTGATGAAATGATGATCCCTGTAAATACTATATTCATCAGCTTTTCCTTTATATAGATTTAATTTGTAATAAGGAATCACGAGAGCGTAAGTTTCAAGTAGTGATCTAAACATTACGATAATCCCGTTGCCTCTCATTTCAACATTGCAAACATTGGCATTATTATCTAAAATGAGCAGGTTGTAGATTTCTATACTGGAGGAAGTTATCTGTAATTTTGGAGATCCTGAGCCACGAAGTTTGACCCGTTCCATTAGCGTAAATGGTTTTCCTACTTCAGCACTAATCTTTTCTGAGATCGCAGGACGATTGTAAGAGATATTAATTAGCATTTCTTTTTTCCTAAATATAAGGATTTGCGCTAAAAGGCTGGCGACCGGAACTTCAATTCTTTTTATCTTTGCGCACTTAATAGAATACAAAACAGGCATAAAAGCGTTGAAAATGACCATAGAACAAATTCTTGCAGCAAAAGTTAATGAAGCAGTTACCAAACATTACGAGGTGGAAGCTCCAACCATTGAGTTCCAGCCAACACGCAAGGATTTTGAAGGAGACATCACTTTAGTTGTATTCCCAATGCTGAAACAAATCAAGACCAATCCGGCTCAGCTGGCAGAAAACATTGGTAGCTATTTAAAAGAAGAGGTAACTGAAGTAGCAGATTATAATGTAGTAAAAGGATTTCTTAATATCGTAATAAGCGATGCTTACTATATTAATTTCTTTAATCAAATCAAAGATCGATCAGATTTTGGAGTGTTGTTGCCCCAAAGTGATGCCAGTGGGATCATGATTGAATATAGTTCCCCGAACACCAACAAACCCTTACACCTTGGTCATATTCGAAATAATCTCTTAGGTTTTTCTGTAGCCGAAATCTTGAAGGCTGCGGGAAATACTGTCCACAAAGTACAGGTGATCAATGACCGTGGAATACATATTTGTAAGTCTATGGTGGCATGGCAGAAATTTGGAAATGAAGAAACACCAGAATCTGCCTGTTTGAAAGGTGATAAACTCGTTGGGAATTATTATGTAAAATTTGATCAGGAATATAAAAAAGAGATCGCTGAACTTAAGAAACAGGGGAAATCTGAAGAAGAAGCAAAGGCGGAAGCTCCGATTTTTGTTGAAGCTCAGCAAATGTTACGTAACTGGGAGGCGAACGATCCCGAGGTTGTAAAGTTATGGTCTACCATGAACCAATGGGTTTATGATGGTTTTGAAAAAACCTATGATTCTCTCGGAGTCGATTTCGATAAGAATTACTATGAAAGTGAAACCTACCTTTTAGGTAAGGATAATGTCATGAAAGGTCTGAAGGATGGAGTTTTCTATCAAAAGCCTGATGGCAGTGTTTGGATCGATCTAAGCGATGAAGGCCTGGATGAGAAGATCGTACTTCGAAGTGATGGAACTGCAGTTTATATGACGCAGGATATTGGAACTGCGATCCAGAGATTTGCCGATTTCGATATCAATCAAATGGTATACACAGTAGGAAACGAACAGGAATATCATTTCAAAGTATTGTTCCTTATTCTGAAAAAATTAGGCTACGATTGGGCAGATGCGCTTTATCATTTAAGTTACGGAATGGTGGATCTTCCTAGTGGTAAAATGAAAAGCCGTGAAGGAACTGTCGTAGATGCAGATGATCTTATCAAGGAAATGACCGAAACGGCTCGTACTATTTCTGAAGACCTTGGGAAACTTGATGGTTATTCAGATTCAGAAAAAGAAGAGCTTTATAGAATCATAGGTCTTGGAGCCCTTAAATATTATATTCTGAAGGTGGATCCTCGAAAAAGAATTCTTTTTAATCCTGAAGAATCTGTAGATTTCCAGGGTAATACGGGACCTTTTATTCAGTATACCTATGCGAGAATTCAGTCGATCCTTAGAAAAGCAGATTTTGATACTACCGCGTCGCTTTCCGAAGATTTTAAATTTCATGAGAAAGAGAAGGAGTTGATCAAACAATTACAGTTATTCCCGGAAACCATTGCACTGGCGGCAGATAATCACTCACCAGCGCTAATTGCCAATTATACGTATGAACTGGTGAAATCCTTCAATTCATTCTATCAAAATGTACAGATACTTGGTATTGATGATGAAGCTGAAAAGGTGTTCAGAGTACAACTTTCAGGAACTGTAGCCAGCGTCATCAAATCGGCTTTTAAGCTACTTGGAATCGAAGTGCCGGAACGTATGTAATGGTGATCGTGTAGTAGCGATATTTAAGAAGATGGACTTTATACTTCAGCTTCAAATCATTAAATTTGCAATTCGCTGCCAGTCAGCAGGAGAATAAAACCACAGGAAAAATTATGTTTGATAATTTAAGCGATAAGTTAGATAGTGCCTTTCACGTCCTTAAAGGACACGGGCAGATCACTGAAATAAATGTTGCGGAAAGCCTTAAAGAGGTTCGACGTGCTTTAGTTGATGCCGATGTTAACTATAAGATTGCCAAGGAATTTACCAGTACGGTGAAGGAAAAGGCGATGGGTCAGGATGTACTAAAGACGTTAAAACCAGGCCAGTTAATGGTGAAACTCGTAAAAGATGAGTTGACCCAGTTAATGGGTGGTGAAGCGGAAGGAATTAATTTAAGCGGGGATCCATCTATTATTCTTATGTCTGGTTTACAGGGTAGTGGTAAGACCACTTTTTCCGGTAAACTCGCAAATTTCCTTAAAAATAAAAAAACTAAGAAACCTCTATTGGTAGCCTGTGATGTTTATCGTCCGGCCGCGATCAATCAGCTGCATGTTGTTGGAGAACAGATTGGAGTGGAGGTATTTTCAGATGAAGGAAATCAGGATCCGGTGGCGATCTCTAAAGCGGCAATCGCCTATGCTAAAGAGAATGGTCATAATGTAGTGATCATTGATACCGCGGGTCGCCTTGCTGTAGATGAAGCGATGATGACCGAGATTTCCAATATTCACAAAGCGATCCAGCCTCAGGAAACATTATTCGTAGTGGATTCCATGACGGGTCAGGATGCGGTCAATACGGCCAAAACATTCAACGAGCGCCTTAATTTTGATGGTGTTATCCTTACTAAACTGGATGGTGATACACGTGGTGGTGCGGCAATCTCCATTAAATCTGTTGTAAACAAGCCAATCAAATTTATTGGTACCGGTGAAAAAATGGATGCGATCGATATTTTTTATCCTTCGCGTATGGCAGACAGGATCCTTGGAATGGGGGATGTTGTTTCGCTTGTGGAAAGAGCTCAGGAGCAGTATGATGAAGAAGAAGCTAGAAAACTTCAGAAGAAAATTGCTAAAAATAAGTTCGGTTTTGATGATTTTCTGAATCAACTTCAGCAGATCAAAAAAATGGGATCCATGAAAGATCTTTTGGGAATGATACCAGGAGCTGGAAAAATGCTGAAGGATGTTGACATTGATGATGATGCATTCAAGGGAATTGAAGCGATCATTCACTCAATGACTCCGTTGGAAAGAAGTGAGCCTAAAGTTATCAACGCCAGTCGTAAGAAAAGAATTGCTAAAGGTTCTGGTACAACAGTACAGGAAGTAAATCAATTACTCAAGCAATTTAATCAAATGGGTAAAATGATGAAGATGATGCAAGGTGGCGGAGGCCGAAAAATGATGCAAATGATGAAGGGAATGAATTAATTCCCTTTTTTAATACAACGCAAACACAACACACAATGACAATACTCGATGGTAAACAGGTGAGTAGCGATATCAAAAATGAGATCGCTGCTGAAGTTACCAAACTAAAATCTCGTGGAGAAAAAGTACCACATCTTGCTGCGATCATCGTAGGAAAGGATGGAGCAAGTTTAACATATGTGAACAGTAAAGTAAAGGCCTGTGAAAGAGTAGGATTTCAATCCTCACTTTACAGAATGCCGCATACTGTAAGCGAGATCGAGCTGCTGGACAAGATCCAGGAATTGAACGACAATGATGATATTGATGGGTTCATAGTTCAGCTTCCTTTGCCACCACAAATTGACACTCAAAAGGTATTGAATGCAGTTGATCCAGATAAAGACGTAGATGGATTTCACCCTACGAACTTCGGAAAAATGGCACTGGATATGACCACCTTTATTCCTGCAACACCGTTTGGAATACTGGAACTTCTGGAGCGTTATGATATTCCTACTAAAGGGAAACATACAGTGGTGATAGGAAGAAGTTATATCGTAGGCAGACCTATGAGTATCCTGATGGGTCGTAGTGGTTTTCCCGGTAATTCCACGGTAACCTTAACTCATGAGTTTACAAAGAATATTACGCAGGTAACGTCTCAGGCAGATATCGTTATCATCGCAGTAGGAATTCCAGATTTTCTTAAGGCTGAAATGATCAAAGACGATGCTGTTATTATTGATGTTGGAATTACCAGAGTACCAGATGATAATACTGAAAAAGGTTATGTCATCAAGGGAGATGTAGATTTTGAAAACGTGAGCAAAAGAGCTTCATATATCACACCGGTTCCTGGTGGAGTAGGGCCTATGACGGTTTCAATGTTACTTAAAAATACACTTCTTGCAAGGGAGAGACATAAAAAAAGAGCAGATATTAAGTTGTTAGAACGATAAAAAAAAGGGAATTTAATTCCCTCTTTTTTTTAAGCTTCCTTCTCAATTTTCCAGTCGAGATAATTATGAAGATCAGACTCTATAAATCTCAATCCAAAAGTAAAGATTGCCATATCATCAATATATCCCAGACCTGGAATAAAATCTGGTATAATATCAAGTGGATTCAAAATATAAAGAAAAGAGAATGCGACAGTAGCAATTGTGAACCAAGGCACCTTGTTGTAAACACCTATTCTATAGTCTTTTAGCATCCCATACATTAACTTCGCTAGCTCGCTATATTTCTGTAATAACCCCGAATTGTTGATCTTATCATCAACTTTATCCTGGCTATCCATAGCGATGCTTACATCATTGTCGTCGATCTTTGTTACTTCAGTTTTAAAGTAATCTTCGTCTATTTTTTTCTTTAGGTTTCCAAACATAGTTTTTTCTTTTAGTTATAATCGGTGGTGAGCATTCCCATACTCTTTCTTGTAGATCTTCAGAATTAATAAAAACAAGGATACCAGTAATGGTCCAAATATCAATCCTATAAATCCAAATAGCGGTACTCCCACGATCACCCCAAAAAGCGTAATCAATGGATGAACACTTGCCAGTTTCTCAAGTACATAAAGCCGTATAATATTATCGGTTGAGCCTACAACGACTAGTCCGTAAATAAGTAGAGCTATTGCCTGGAAGTCATTTCCCTGTGCGAATAAAAGAATAACTGCGGGCAGTACTCCTATGGCAGTTCCTATAAAGGGTATCATCGAGCCAATCGCAGTAATCACAAACCAGAAGAAAGGATCTGGAACCCCAAATATCAAGTAACCTATAAGTGCTATTACACCCTGCACGATGGCTACCAGTGGAATTCCCAAAGCGTTACTTCTAACCAATTGATCACTTTCGTCGCCAATCACCCGAATATTATCCTTTCCTAACGGGATATATTCGATTAGGGAATGTCTCATTGACTTCTGATTCATAAGCATGTAGTACAGCATGAAATACATGATCCCAATCGCAATAAAGGCGTCAAATGTTCCGCCGGCAAGATTCTGAAGGTTGGAAGAAAGCCACCCGGTAATTGCTGAAGTATCTATACTCTCGCTAATGTTATATCCAATATATTCTTCAGCTATATTTAGTTGATCTTTAAGAGCACTAAGAACCCGTTCAGAATTTGCAACGGCTTTACCTATTTTACTGGTAAGCATAATTGCAATTAGAGTAACTGGGACTAAAATGCCAATGATACTTCCGGTCATTAAAAGCGTAGCTGCTAAAGCTGGTTTCCAACCTCGAAGCACCAGTTTTCTTTGCCAACCTTTCATAAGTACGTAAAGTGTAACCGCACCTAGAACCCCAGATAGGTAGGGAACGACCTCCTTGAAGATCAATACTGAAAGAAACAGTATTAATAGTAATACAAAAATTTGCCGTACAAGTGACGGTTTCAGTTTATCCATTTGGTTGGTTGGTGATGAATAAGGTTATTAACTCGCGAACAACTGACTCATATCCTTGAATGCCTTGAACTCCAACGCATTTCCGCAAGGATCTTTAAAGAACATAGTAGCCTGTTCGCCTGGTTTGCCTTCGAACCTGATATAAGGCTCTATGACGAAATCAACATTTTTTCGTTTTAGAAGACCAGCAAATTCATGAAAAACCTCCCATTGCAATACTACCCCAAAATGAGGTACTGGAACAGCCTTTCCATCTACAGGATTGGAAGTCGAACTGGCAGTTTCTTGTGGGTCCTGGTAATGTATTACCAACTGGTGCCCAAAAAAATTGAAATCCACCCAGTGATCACTACTACGGCCTTCGCCACAACCTAAAGTTTCTTTGTAAAATTTTCTACAGGACTCCAGATCAGATACTGGGATCGCTAAATGAAATGGCTGTACTTTCATAAAATTAAGATTGGTTGGTTCAAAATCGTGAACGCAAAAGGTTCATGATCTAAAATTAACAAGAACTACCAATATTAATACACGAAACAGCCTAATTCTGTGTTAAGATTTGGAAATTCTGGGACGCTTTTTCTTCCCAATTTGAATATCGTCAAGAAGAGAGCCCTCTTCAGTTTTGGTAGATTCGCCAGTAAGACCATTTATAGTATCAAGCTCTTCCTTCGTAAGATCACGCCATTCACCCACCGGAATATCCAGGGACACATTCATGATTCGAACTCTTTTTAAAGATGTCACCTCGTAGTCTAAATATTCACACATTCTACGAATTTGTCGGTTCAGACCTTGTGTAAGAATGATCTTGAAAGTGTATTTGCCAAGTTTTTCCACTTCGCATTCACGAGTTACGGTATCCAGGATAGGTATGCCGGAAGACATTTTCTTTATAAAATCTGATGTAACCGGTTTGTTGACGGAAACTACATATTCTTTTTCGTGATTATTACGTGCTCGCAAGATCTTATTCACGATATCACCGTCATTGGTAAGAAAGATAAGACCCTCACTAGGTTTATCTAAACGGCCGATAGGGAATATTCGCTTTGGATAATTGATATAGTCAACAATATTGTCTTTCTCGACTCTTGTGTCTGTAGTGCAAACGATACCTACAGGTTTATTGAAAGCGATATAAACATTAGGTTCTTTTAATTCGGCTTTGGAAACAGGTTCTCCGTTTACTTTTACCACATCGCCCGGTTTTACTTTAGTTCCCATTTCTGGAACTACGTCATTTATCGTGATGCGACCCTGGTCAATTAATTTGTCTGCCTCTCTTCGGGAACAATATCCTAACTGACTCAAATACTTATTAATTCGAACTTCTTCTGCCATGTCACAAAGATAATAGATACAATCGGGACGCCGGAATTTGAAAAAAAATAAAATCTTTAAAAGCTCAGGCAACCTTTCGTAACTTTCTCTCGTCTATATAAATAGAAGGCCTTTTGAAAATGGTAAAAGTAATACAGCTTTTTAAAAACGAATCCTCTCTCATTAAAAGAGCGAGTGCAGGTAACAGGGATGCCCAGAAGCAGATCTATGAAAAGCACGCTCCAAAAATGTTAAGTGTTTGCCGGCAGTATATAAAGGATCTGCATCATGCAGAGGATACAATGCTGAAAGGTTTTATGAAAGTGTTCGCTCACCTGGATACTTTCAAGGATGAAGGTAGTTTTGAAGGTTGGATTCGAAAGATCATGGTAAGAGAAAGCATTAGCTTTTTAAGGCAGTTCAAAGAACTACAGTTTCAGGAAGATGACGAATTTGGTCATGAAGTGGCAAATAATATAAATTCTGAAATGGACGTGGCAGACATACAATCGCTTATAGATAGTTTGCCAGAAGGTTATAAGGCGGTATTTGTAATGTATGCCGTAGAAGGATACAAGCATAGTGAAATTGCTAAGATGCTTGGGATAACCGAAGGGACCTCAAAATCCCAGCTGTTTAAAGCTCGAAAGATGCTTCAGCAAAAAATTAAATCTAATAATACATCTAGTTATGGCGCCAATTAAATTTGAAGAACATATCAGGGAAAAACTGGATAGCCGGGAGATTAGTCCATCAGCTGGAAGTTGGGATAAACTTAATGAACAGTTAGATAAAAAGGAAAGCTCGGGAAAGAATAATAAATGGTGGATTTCATCAATAGCTGCAATTTTTGTGCTTGCTCTCTGCGGAATCATTTACCTGAATATGAATAGAAGTGTTGAAAGCAATATAGTGAATACTCCGGAAATTCAGAGTCCTTCTGAAAATGCAGCCGAAGAATTCGAGAATCCCGTGCAAGTGGCAGAACAGCAAAAAACTGAAGAATCCCAGGCTCAGCCGCAATCAAAATCGCAATATATTCAGAAGGCAGCTTCCGAAGATTCAAGATCTACGTTAAACAATAAAGAGCAGATCGCATCAGTTGAAGTAGAGGAAATAATTAACAGGGAGCCTTTAAAAACTGCAACACCGGCTAGTTTTCAGGAATTGAAAATTTCCGAAGAGGTTAATAAAGTATTGGCTGAGGTTTCCAGGCTAGAGTCTCAAAACGGAGATGTGAGCGATACTGAAGTGGAAGCACTGCTCAACAGAGCCATTGCAACTATAGAAAATGAAAATATGCAAAAATCGAGTGAAATTTCAGCAGATGCTTTACTGGCCGATGTTGAAGCTGAAGTGTACGAATCATTTAAAGAAAAGGTTTTTGAGATCGTTAAAACAGGCTACCAGAAAGCTGCGGTGGCGGTGTCGAACAAACTTGATCATTCAGAAGAAAAATAATTATCCCTATCAGGGTCATTCATCAATCAATTCCTAAAAACCAAACATCATGAAATCATTACTAATTACATTCGCTTTATGCATTCTCAGCTTTAGTCCATGTGACGCACAAACTGTAGAGATCACCAACGGAAACAAGATCGAAGTTCTAAAGAAACAGCGAGAAAACATAATCAAACAGGAAAAGGAAGAGCTAAAGGCAGAAGTAGAAGCCATCAATGAGCGGCTGGACAATGAAGAAATTTCCATGCAGGAAGCTGATGAGCTGAAAGAGGAAGCCGCTAAAAAACATGCGCTGAACATCGAAAATCGTTTGGCTATCCTTGATAATAAGATCGCACTTCTGGAAAGAAACGAGGAGTCTAAAGTTGAAAGCGACAAAACATTTGTGTTTTCCTGGAAGGATGAGGACGATAAAGAAGATCCCAATTATGAGGATGAAAGAACTACTTCTACATTAATGATTGCTGCAGGATTCAATAATGCTCTATTAGATGGACAGTCTCTCAATGATTCAGATTTTAAGATAGGCGGTAGTCGGTTTTTCGAAATTGGTTGGGTTTGGAGAACAAGAGTTTTTGAGGAATCGAACTGGTTAAGACTTAAATACGGAGTTTCTTTTCAGTTCAACGGACTCAAACCTACAGATAATAGATTCCTGGTTGATAATAATGGAATTACAGAATTGCAAGAATTTGAATATGACCTGAACAAGTCAAAATTTAGAATGGATAACTTGGTTATTCCGGTGCATTTTGAATTTGGACCATCAAAGAAAATTGAAAATGATGGTGGCTATACGTTTTCAACTTATAAAAAGTTCAAGGTTGGTCTTGGAGGATATACCGGTTTCAGTTTAGGTGAAAGGCAGAAACTGAAATATAAAGAGGATGGTGACAGAACCAAGGAAAAATTGAAATCTGATTATAACACGAACGATTTTATATATGGATTGAGCGCGTATGTAGGATGGGGAAATACCTCGCTCTATGCAAAATATGATCTTAACCCGATCTTTGAAGATCCAAACCCAGAGTTGAATAATGTCTCTCTTGGAATTCGTTTCGACCTTGATTAATTAGCCAATATAGTTTAGTTTTGCAGGGCTTCAAAAGTATGTAATCGCTTTTGAAGCCCTTACTTTTTTGAAGCCTTTTCATTTTGTATTTTTCCATTAAATAGTTGTGAAAATTTGATCTCCAGAACCACCATAGATAACGTGTTTGAAACCGCCCGTGTAGAGGAGGTGATTGGGGATTTTGTACAATTAAAGAAGTCGGGTAGTAATTTGAAAGGGCTTAGTCCCTTTACAGATGAGCGTTCACCAAGTTTTATGGTTTCCCCGGTGAAACAGATCTGGAAAGATTTTAGTAGCGGAAAGGGCGGTAATGTGGTTGCTTTTTTGATGGAGCATGAACACTTCAATTACCCTGAAGCGATCAAATATCTCGCGAAAAAATACGGAATTGAAATAGAGGAGACGCAGCAGACAGATGAGCAGAAGGAGCAGGCCGATGAACGCGAAAGTATGTACCTGGTTTCAGAATATGCCAGTAAATATTTTCAGGCGCAAATGCATAAGACCGATGAAGGTCAGGCCGTAGGATTAAGCTACTTTAAGGAACGTGGCTTTACTTCTGAAACTATTAAAAAGTTTGATCTGGGATATTCTCCAGATGAATGGGATGCTTTCACGAAGAATGCGCTAGGTGATGGTTATAAACTGGAATTTCTAGAAAAAACAGGTCTCAGTATTGTTAGGGATGAGAAGACATTTGACCGTTTTAAAGGAAGAGTCATGTTTCCAATTCAATCAATGTCTGGACGGGTTCTTGGCTTTGGAGGAAGGATCCTTGGGAACACGAAAAAAGCAGCTAAATACCTCAACTCTCCGGAAAGCGATATTTACCATAAGAGTAAAGTTCTTTACGGGATCTACCACGCCAAGCAGTCTATTGCTAAAGAAGATAATTGTTACCTCGTTGAAGGGTATACCGATGTCATACAATTCCATCAAAGCGGTATAGAAAATACGGTATCCTCTTCCGGAACGGCTCTAACTTCAGAACAGATCAGGTTGATCAACAGGTTAACCAAAAATATCACGGTGTTATTTGATGGTGATGCCGCCGGAACCAGGGCTTCTATGCGAGGGATTGATCTAATTCTGGAACAGGGCATGAACGTAAAGGTTTGTCCATTCCCTGAGGGTGAGGATCCAGATAGTTTTGCCCGCTCGAATTCTGAAGCAGAACTGGAGGAGTTTCTAAAGGAAAACTCTTACGACTTCATTACGTATAAGGCTTCCCTGCTTATGGATGAAGCCAAAAATGATCCCGTAAAGAAGGCCGATCTTATTCGGGATATGGTACAGAGTATTGCGAAAATTCCTGATAATATTCAGAAGGAAGTTTATTTACAGGAATGCTCCCGGATCATGGATATTTCTGAAGACGTTCTGTTTGCAACCTTAGCTCAATTAGAAAAAAAAGACGGTAAAACTCCGGCAAGGGCTGAGAAAAAAACCATGCAGGTTGTTCGTAATGAAGAAGCTGCTCCAGTCAAAAAAGTAGATCAGCTTTATATTCTTGAGAGAAAAATCATTAGTCTCCTTGTTCTCTACGGAAGGCAGGAAGGTGAATTTCACGATGTTATTTTGAAACATAATGACCAGGGCGATCCGGTTTATGAATCTGAGGTGCAGGAGGCCAAGGTATTCGAAAAAATTTACCTGGATCTTCAGGATGATGAAATTGAATTTACCAATAAAGACTTCAGAGAACTATTTTCACTTCTTATAGAAAGACTAAATTCTGAAGATGAATTTGGAGTGGAAATGATTATCAATGACCTTGAGAAATCTCAGGCTGTTGAACTTACAGATATCCTAATGGAAGACGAGCAATATGAACTTCATGATTGGGAGCGGCATGATATTCCTGTAAAAAGCAAAACTCAGGGAGTTGCACAATTTGTTACCCAGACCATATTATCATTACGTAGGTTTTTGGTTGGTCGGAAGATCAACGAACTTATGGAAGAAATACGTGAAGTATCTTCAGAAGAAGAGCGTACAGAAAAGATCCAGGAGATCATGAGCTATACCAGTTTGAGTACGATTCTTTCAGACCGCCTGGGAAGGGTTATGTAGTGTTTAGTTGTAATAATCTGGATTGCGTGATAAGATCTGCAACATTATCCACTTTTAGTTTTTTCAGCAACCTGGTTTTGTAGGTGCTAACTGTCTTTTCGTTTATGTCAAGCGCTTCAGCAATATCCTTATTTCTTTTTCCGGAAGAAAGCAAATTTAATACTTCAGTTTCGCGGGTAGAAAGCTTCTTGAATTTTGTAATCAAACTCTTACCTCTGGTGATACCAGAATTTAGTTTCTCCGTGATCTTGCGATTTAAGTAGATTCCACCTCTTGCAACCTGGTAGATTGCCTTCTCCAGAGTCTCACTATCTGTATGTTTGGAAATATAACCTGCGGCTCCAGCTTTAATGGCGCTCAAGGCATACATTTCTTCTGGATGTGAACTGAAAATAAGTGTTTTTACCTCGGGAAATTCCTGTTTGATCCTTCTAATAGCGTTGATACCATTGATTTGGGGAAGATCCAGTTCCACGATCAAAACATCGGGAGCGTTCTTTTCTAACTGACTGAACAATTGGGTGCCACTGCTTACTCTGCCTGTAACCTGTAGTGCCGGATTGTTCTGAAGTACGCATTTGATCCCTTCAAAGATTATTGGATGATGGTCTGCAATTAATACTCGATACATGATTCTAAGTTAAAAACAAGTCCGGGGGTAACTCGTTGAGTTTGGTTTCTTTAACTTAAAAATACTGCTTTGACCCCTGATATGGGAAATCAGCTACACATATTCGACAAGATGATTATTTCAGCAGATGAACGGGTATGTCACAAACCGGTATTGGTACCATCTTATGTGTGTTTGCAGCATTCAAACGGGAATAGATCTGAAAGACTTCACGCTGCCTGCCTTCAAAATCTGAAGAAGTTTTTCCAGCTTCTTTTTGATTCATGGCCCATTCAAGTTCATCATACGATGCTCCTAATTGATCTTCATCACTTCGGCTGTCACCAAAAAGTCCGTCGGTTGGAGCTGCCGTCATAATATCATCGATGATGTTGAGGTGTTTTCCCAGCGCATAGACTTCACTTTTCATAAGATCTGCAATCGGACTAAGATCAACACCGCCATCACCATACTTTGTGTAGAATCCAACTCCAAAGTCTTCCACTTTATTTCCGGTGCCTGCAACAAGGTATCCATGTAATCCAGCGAAATAATAAAGAGTAGACATACGAAGTCTGGCTCTTGAATTTGCTAATGTAAGATCCAAAGAAGCAGATTGTCTTTCCTGGGGCATGGCAGATTTAAATTGTTCAAATACCGGGGTGAGATTTACTTCAAGATTACTAACGTTCGCAAAATTATGTTCCAGTTCGCTAATGTGTTTTCTGGCGCGGGTAACTTGGCTGCTCGCCTGGTGAATCGGCATTTCCAGACACAATGTAGGCATTCCGGTTTTTGCGCAAAGCGTTGAGGTTACTGCAGAATCTATACCACCACTCACTCCAACTACAAACCCATTCATATTCGCTTTTGTAGCGTATTCTTTTAACCAGTTTATGATATGATCAGCGACTTTTTCGGTTTGCATAATGTTGGGTGATTTAATTAGTAAGTAATACCTTTGCCTCACAAATCTAACACTAAAAGCCAATTTTTAAAAGATGGCTGCGTTAAAGCCTTCCTAATTGCCAGTTATGCTGAAAAAGATCCTATTCTTAATTACGATTATTTCGGTGTTTTCCTGTAATAATCAGTCAGAAACCGAAGAGAAGATCGATAAGATCGCTGTGGATATGGAAGTCATAAGATTTGAACAGGAATTTGCCAGTACAAAGCCTCAGCAGTTACCTAAATTAAAACAGAAATATCCATTTCTCTTTCCTGAGCAGTTTCCAGATTCGGTTTGGATAGATAAGTTATCTGATACCCTTCAGCTGGAGATCAATCAGGCTGTAGAAGATGAGTTTTCAGATTTCTCGAACCAGGAGGATGAATTATATGCACTTTTTCAGCATATGAAATACTACTTTCCGGAGTTTGAAGTACCTGTGGTGATCACGGTAACTTCCGAAGTAGATTATAAGAACAAAATAATTTATACGGGAGATTATTTATTTGTCTCTCTCGATACGTATTTAGGTACAGAGCACCAGTTTTATACCGGTCTTCAGGAATATTTGAAAAAGAACTTTAAAAAAGATCAGATCGTAGTAGATGCTGCGGAAGAGATTTCAAAAAAATACGTTCCACGTCCAGATTCCCGCACTTTTTTAAGTCATATGGTGTATTACGGCAAGATCCAGTATTTGAAGGAAAAGCTATTGCCAATGCTTGACCCTGCAAGAAGAATAGGTTATACTGAAGAAGAATTTGACTTCGCGGAAAGCAATGAATCTCAGATCTGGAGATACTTTGTAGAGAATGAACTAATTTACGATACAGATAACCAGTTGCAGACACGTTTTCTCTTTCCTGCACCATTTTCAAAATTCTATCTTCAGCTGGATGCTGAAAGTCCAGCCAGATTAGGTCAATATATTGGCCTTAGAATCGTGAAAGCATACATGGAAAAGAACGACGTATCTCTGGACAGAATGCTAAATACATTTGCTGAAGAAATTTTCAATAAAGCCAATTTTAAACCGAAGAAATAATGCCAGAATTTAAAAAATCTGAGATCAATATAGAAGTTGTAACAGACGATAATCACGTGCCTGAGAATATCACCTGGAGTGCTGAAGATGGGAATGTTTATAAAGAAGATGCAAAAGCACTAATGCTTTCTGTATGGGACAGTAAAGATCAGGAAACTTTAAGAATCGACCTTTGGACCAAGGAAATGCCGGTAGATGAGATGAAAAAATTCTTTCATCAGACATTAGTTTCTATGAGTGACACATATTATCGCGCTACACAGGATGATAAAATGCGTGATACCATGAAAGATTTCTGCGATTATTTTGCTGAAAAAACCGAAATCAAGAAGAGCTAATTGGAAAAACTGATCTTTGTTTATAATGCCGACTCGGGGAAGCTGAAATCGCTAATTGGAGCATTTCAAAAGATTGTGGATCCCGAGTCCTACGATTGTAATTTATGCAAACTTACTTACGGTGCTTTTGATGAAAAGAAGGCTTGGAGGGACTTTCGTAAAAATGGAGATCTTGATATGGAATTCTTGCACAGAGATGAGTTTTTGAAAAGCTATGCTTCAAAATTCGGACATAAGTTTGAATTTCCTATCATTCTCGCGCAGAACCAGAAAGGTCTGGAAGTCTTAGTGTCAACTTCAGAAATGACGGAAATAACGGAGGTTGAGGAGCTTATTTCGAGAATTAAGCAAAGAACCTAATTTTTCTGATTTTCTGGAAAAAATTGTGACCAGTTTGTTGGCTTAAGATGTTCTAATATTCCCTGCAATCCATATTCTCCGTTTCGAATGAGCATTTCTCCATTCGGTTTTATTATAGCGTATGAACCACATAAGCTTGGGTTCCTAAATATTTTTTTTCTCAAGAAATCATACTGATCCTTAAATATAAATTCAGACTGCTTTTCTTTGAGTTCAGGTAGCTTGATGCCATTTTCGAAATGACTGGAATATTTAACTTGAGGATACTCTTTTTCTAATTGTTTTATGTGTCTGGATATGTATCGATAACTATTACCAACTCGCTGAGAATTCCATTCATTTGGTGCTTGATTAGTGCAATAATCATCTTTGAAGGTGTAGTGTAAAATGAAGGTGGTTTTAGCAGTATATGTATTGCCGGTCAGAATAGTCATGGATTCCTTAAACTGCCGGTAATTGATGTTGTAGGTTTCGTAAACAGGATGACTGAATCTAATAACCATGCTGCTATCTCGAGCAGCATATTTCCATAATGCGAAATCCCCATCACCAGAAATCAATTTTGCATCAAAGGCTTCTTGAGAAATAGAATTCCCATTTTTATCGAGGTAGTAATTGGTCGAAGGAACTTTGTAGACACTGCAGCTATAGTTAATAAGAGCAATACCAAGAATTAATGCAATGTTGCAAATGTTTCCTGACATCTATTTATTATTCAACTGTTCATTGATACTTTCAATATAATCCAGTACTTCATCTTTTCCTAAACCTGCAGATGCTGAAGTAATAAAAAATTCCGGCATCTCTTCCCAGGTTTCCAGCATTTCAGCCTTATAGTTAGCAATATGCTTGTCAAGAACCTTCGGTTTAAGCTTATCAGCTTTAGTGAAAATGATACAGAATGGGATCGCGTTTTCTCCCATCCACTGCATAAACTCCATATCTATAGGTTGAGGGGAATGTCTTGAATCAATAAGAACAAATGCGCACACCATTTGTTTACGTTGCTCGAAATATGCGGTGATGAATTTCTGAAATACTTTTTTAGTAGATTTTGAAACCTGCGCATAACCATATCCCGGTAGATCCACCAGGTGCCAGTTCTTATTGATCAAAAAATGATTGATCAACTGGGTTTTTCCAGGTTTCGCTGAAGTTTTTGCCAGAGCCTTTCTGCCCGTAATCATATTGATAAGTGACGATTTTCCAACATTACTACGGCCAATGAATGCATATTCCGGCAGGGAGCTGTTTGGACAATGATCAACTTTGGAATTGCTTATAACGAATTCTGCAGTTTTGATCTTCATAATAAAAGATTTTTAGATAGCTCTTTCTTTAAGCCATGCGTGAAGCACTTCATTGAATTCCTGGGGATGCTCCATCATAGCTGCATGGCCGCATTGATCGATCCAGTACAGATCTGAATCTGGTAATAATCTCTGGAAATCCTCAGCAACTTCAGGAGGAGTGACAGTGTCATTTTTCCCCCAGATAATACAGGTAGGCGTTTTCATCTTTGGAAGATCTTTCGCCATATTGTGTCGAATTGCGCTCTTGGCAATAGCCAGTGTCTTTACAAGTTTATTTCGATCACTTACTGTTTCATATACTTCGTCCACGATTTCCTTAGTTGCAACCTGAGGATCGTAAAAAACGGCTTCAGCTTTTTTCTTGATAAATTCGTAATCACCACGTCTTGGATAACTCTCGCCCATGGCGTTTTCATATAATCCAGAACTACCAGTGATAACCAGGGCTTCTACACTTTCAGGAAACATTTTAGTAGCCAGCAATGCGATATGACCTCCAAGGGAATTACCAAGCAGAATCACTTTTTGGTAGCCTTTATGGTCCAGAAATTCCTTTAGATATTTGGCGAACGTACCTACACTGGTCTTGAGAAGAGACATTGAATAAAGTGGTAATTCCGGGATTAACACCTTATAGCCATTTTCCGGAAAGTAACTTACAACTCCGTCAAAATTACTTAGGCCTCCCATAAGTCCGTGAAGAATAACAATCGGGGTGCCTTCGCCTTTTTCTAGATATGTGAATTTCCCCTCCTGCCTTAAGTGATCTTTCATTGATAGCCTTTGCGGTTAGCAATCGCAAATATAGCGATTTCGATACAAGTATAATCATTTTTGATTAACTGCAAACTCATTTCTGGTAAGTGGGAATATAAGATTTCAGCGAAAATTTAAACTTATTGCTCCACTTTTTCCCACGAATTTTCAAGAGTCTGAATAATAAGGAAATAGAGCTATTTCGTAGGTTTTCAATCACATACGGTGGTAAAACTTATCAACATTGTGGTAGAAAGTGGTAAAATGTGGTATTATTTTCAATATATTTGACTTTATAAAGTCAAAGCGTGGTAAATCTCATTGGGACATACGAATGTAAAGTAGATGCTAAGGGCCGGTTAATGGTTCCTTCAGCATTGAAAAAGCAATTGTCTCCAATGTTGCAGGAAGGTTTCGTGATTAAAAGGTCAGTTTTTCAGCCTTGTCTGGAATTGTATCCTATGGAACAATGGAATATAATGATGGCGAAGATCAATAAACTGAACAGGTTTAAAAAGCAAAACAATGATTTTATAAGAAGGTTTACTGCCGGTGTTAAGACAGTGGAAGTGGACTCGAATGGTCGTCTCTTAATTCCGAAGGACCTAATGGGTTTCGCCGGTATTGAGAAGGAGATCGTCCTCTCGTCTGCGATTAACATCGTAGAGATATGGGATAAAGATAAATATGAAAACGCCATTGAAGGTTCTTCAGATGATGACTTTGCAAGTCTTGCTGAAGATGTGATGGGTAACGACGATCTTGATGGACTATCATAATCCTGTTCTTTTGAAGGAATCTGTTGATGGCTTGAATATCCAGCCAGATGGAGTGTATGTAGATGTAACTTTTGGAGGTGGTGGTCATTCCAGGGAGATTCTAAGCAGGCTTGGACCTTCGGGGAAATTATATGCCTTCGACCAGGACAAGGACGCGTTGGAGAATAAGATAGATGATGAGCGTTTTACACTTATTAATGAAAATTTCAGATTTCTGAAGAGATTTCTAAGATTCTATGGTGTTAAGGAAGTTGATGGAATTCTAGGTGATTTTGGTGTTTCCTCGCATCAGTTCAATGAAGCTGAAAGAGGGTTTTCAACCAGATTCGATGCCAGGCTGGATATGAGAATGAACCAGGGAGATAAGTTAAGTGCATACGAAGTCATTAATGAATACGAAGAGGAGCAACTAAAGAAGTTATTCTATGCGTATGCAGATTTGAAAAACGCACCCAAACTTGCCCGTACCATCGTGGAAGAAAGAAAGAACGGAGCTATAGAAACCAGTGAGCAGCTAAAGGATCTATTGAAGCCGCATTTATTCCGCGGAAAGGAAAATAAGATACTGGCACAGATCTATCAGGCAATTCGTATAGAAGTGAATCAGGAAATTGAAGTGCTCAAAGAATTTCTTCAGCAAACTGAAGAAGTGATCCGGAAAGACGGAAGGTTGAGTTTGATCTCTTACCACTCTCTTGAAGACAGGTTGGTGAAGCGATATATAAGGAGTGGACTGTTTGAGGGAGAACCAGAGAAAGACATGTATGGCAATATAGATGTTCCGTTCAGAAAAACCAGCGGACTCATCATTCCATCGAGAGATGAAATAAAACAAAATAACAGGGCGAGAAGTGCTAAATTAAGAGTGGCGCGTAAGCTTTAAGAATTATGAAGAAAGGGTTTTACAATATACTTAAGGCTAATTTTCTTATTAGCGAAGATGCTGTAAAAAACTGGCGGTTCATCGTTTACTGTACCGTTCTGGCAATTATCATGATCGCCAGTTCTCACAATGCAGAAAAGAAGGTGCACCAGATCGCAAGATTGAGCACAGAAGTCAAGGAGTTGAGAAGTGAGCATATTGAACGAAGATCAGATCTAATGAAGATCAAAATGGAATCCACTATCACCGAATCTATGTCGGGTAAAGGTATTGGGCCGTCTGATACGCCACCGAACAAAATTAGAGTCATCATAAAAGAATAAACCTTAAATGGCAACAACAGAAAAAAGCATCCTGAATCGTATGTATTTCGTGGCCGGCTGCCTGTTCCTCTTCGCAATTGCGGTAGGGGTGAAATTGCTAAATATTCAGTTTGTTCATGGTGAACATTACAAAAGTCTTGCGGAAGAGCGCACTCTAAGAAATTTCAAAATTCCTGCGAATCGTGGGAATCTTTATGATTCTAATGGAAATCTACTGGCTACTTCAGTTCCCAAATATGACATTCGATTTGATGCTGTAACTGTTTCAGACAAAAATTTTGAAGAGAACATAGGAGAGTTGTCCGCTAAACTTTCCAAAATGCTAGGACGTTCTGCTTCTTATTATTCCCAGAAATTAAGAACAGCGCGCGCAAACAAGCAGCGCTACGTATTGATCGCTAAGAATCTTGGATATTCAGAATACATGAAGATCAAGAGTTTCCCCATGTTCAATCTCGGTGCTTTCAAAGGTGGAATGATCACGGAACAAACCACGGTTAGAGAGCATCCACTTGGTAAAATGGGGGAACGAACCGTAGGCTATGAGCGTAGAGATGAGAATGGATATTTTACTCGCGTTGGTCTGGAAGGCGCATTTAGTAACTACCTGCGAGGAACAGATGGTCGTCGTTTAAAGCAGAAGATCGCCAAAGGACAATGGAAACCTATTAGTGATAATAACGAAATGGAGCCAAAAGATGGTTATGATGTTATTTCTACCATCGATGTAAATATTCAGGATATCGCGCATCATTCACTATTACGACAATTAGAATATTTTGAAGCAGATCATGGAACTGTAGTGGTTATGGAAACCGCAACTGGTGAGATCAAAGCAATGTCAAATCTGGGACGTACAGACGACGGTACTTATTTCGAAAAAAGAAATTACGCAGTTTACGAGGCCCACGAACCTGGATCTACTTTTAAATTAATGGCGATGGTGGCTGCACTCGAGGATGAGGTAGTGGATACCAGCCAGGTTATTGATACAGAAAAAGGTGTGGTGCGGTTTTACGGTCGCCCTGTACGTGATTCACATCATGGTGGTTATGGTGAAATTTCGGTTGCGAAGGCATTTGAATTGTCTTCGAACACCGCATTTACCAAAATGATCACTGAAGGCTATAAAAATGATCCGTCGAAATTTGTGGACAGATTATACGACATGGGTCTCAATGATAAGATTGGTCTTGAAATTAAAGGTGAGGGCTCTCCCCGAATTCCTCACCCTCAGGACAAATCATGGAATGGCTTAAGCTTGCCCTGGATGGCATTTGGTTATGGGGTGGCAATTACGCCTTTGCAAACGCTAACTTTTTACAACGCGATCGCAAATGATGGTGAAATGATAAAGCCGCGATTTATTAAGGCGGTGAAAGATCGAGACAAGTCTATTATAACTATGGATAAGCAGGTGATGAACCCATCTATCTGTTCTCCAGAAACTGCTGCCAAGGTTCGTGAGATGATGAAGAATACGGTTGAGCGCGGCACAGCTGCCAATATCTATACTGAAAACTTTTCGATGGCTGGTAAGACAGGAACATGTCAGACTGAATACTGGATAGAGCCTGGTAGATATATAGCTTCTTTCGCCGGATATTTTCCTGCGGAAGATCCTAAATACTCATGTATCGTAGTGATTCATAAGCCAAACAGAAGAAAAGGATATTACGGAAATATCGTAGCGGCACCGGTTTTTAAAGATATCGCCAGGAAGATTTATACCGATACACCAGTGATGGATGAGCTCGAAAATCTTGATTTTGAAGACGAGGATATTCAAGCCGACTTTGACACTTACTACGCAAGCATACAGGATGAAAAAATGCTGATGCCAGATGTTACCGGAATGCCGGCAATGGATGCGATCTCCATCCTGGAGAATCTTGGAATACAGGTTCGATTAAATGGAAAGGGTGTAGTGAAAAGACAGTCTGTTTCAGCAGGAAAAAAAATAGATAATAACGCCATCGTAAATCTTGAATTGAGTTAATGCAGGTTTTAAAAGACATACTCTATAAGGTGAATATTAAGTCGGTTTCCGGAGATACCGGGGTGACCATTCGTGATATTCATTTTGATTCCAGAAAAGTTTCTCTAAATGATGTTTTCATCGCGATTCGAGGAAGCTTAAGTGATGGTCATGACTTTATCAAAAATGCTGAAAATCAGGGTGCACTTGCTATTGTATGTGAGGAGCTTCCGAAGGAAAAAGTAAATGGCGTTACTTATATTGAAGTAGCAGACTCCAAGAGAGCGCTGGCGTATATTTCAGCTAATTATTACGAGAATCCTTCCGAAAATTTAAAATTAGTTGGAGTTACGGGTACCAATGGGAAAACAACCATTGCGACTTTGCTATATGACCTGTTTACCAAGGCTGGATTTAAATGCGGATTACTTTCTACCGTGAAGATCATGGTTGGAGATGAAGAACGTACTGCCATTCGAACGACTCCAGATTCCATAAGTATCAATTCTCACCTAAGCGATATGAACGATGCCGGTGTAGAATTTTGCTTTATGGAAGTGAGTTCACATGGAATTGATCAGCATCGTACGACTGCTCTTAAATTTAAAGGCGGAATTTTCACGAATCTCTCGCACGATCATCTTGACTATCACAAAAACTTTGCAGAATACCGTGATGTGAAAAAGAGGTTTTTTGATGAATTGCCAGCTTCAGCTTTTGCACTTACCAATATCGATGATAAGAATGGTGATATAATGCTTCAGAATACAAAAGCGAAGAAATACAGTTACGCTTTAAAATCCTATGCAGATTACCAGGCTCAGATCCTTGAAAATAACTTTACAGGGTTGCTTCTGAAGGTAAGAGATCAGGAATTATGGTCCAGACTGATAGGTACTTTCAACGCTTACAATGTACTTGCGATTTATGCTACTGCGGAATTATTAGGCTTAAAAACTCTGGAAACACTTCGAATTATAAGCGAATTGAGTTCTGTTAGTGGAAGGTTTCAGTATATAATTTCAGAAAAAGAAAAGGTAACAGCAATTGTTGACTACGCACATACCCCCGATGCATTGAAGAATGTATTGGAGACCATCAACAGTATTCGTACAAAAAATGAGAATTTGATCACGGTGGTAGGCTGTGGTGGTGATAGAGACAATACGAAGAGACCAAAAATGGGACATATTGCGTCTGCTTTAAGTACCAAAGTGATCTTTACCAGCGATAATCCAAGAACCGAAGATCCGGATAAGATCATCGAGGATGTGGAAGCAGGAGTAGAGCCACAGAACTTCAAAAAGATAATGAGTGTAACCAACCGAAAACAGGCAATTAGAACTGCCTGCCAAATGGCTACAAACAACGATATTATATTAATTGCCGGGAAAGGTCATGAGACCTACCAGGAGGTAAACGGAGAACGATTTGATTTTGATGACCTCAAAATTGTAAAGGAATTTCTAAAAACTCTGGATAAATAATGCTGTATTACCTGTTTAAATTTTTAGAAGATAGATATCAGCTGCCAGGAGCACAGTTATTTGAGTTCCTGTCATTCAGGTCTGCAATGGCGATCATATTATCGCTGGGAATTTCTACGATCTATGGTAAACATATTATCAATTACCTGAGAGCTAAACAAATAGGTGAAAGCGTTAGAGATCTTGGGTTAAAAGGTCAGACGGAAAAGGCAGGTACACCAACCATGGGGGGTGTGATCATTATAGTTGCGACGCTAATCCCTGTTTTATTGTTCGCCAAGCTGGAAAATATTTATGTCATTCTGTTGATCATTACCACACTTTGGATGGGTGCGATTGGTTTCCTGGATGATTATATCAAGACATTTAAGAAAGATAAAGAAGGATTAAAGGGCATTTTTAAAGTGATAGGCCAGATTGGACTTGGTCTTATCGTAGGATGTACCATGTATTTTCATCCACAGATAACTACAAAGGAAGTAATGACCGAAACCAATCCTACTGAAAATGTGATTGCCAGAGCTGAGGTTGTGGATATGGGGCCGGAAGTAAAGGATACCAGTACAACTATTCCGTTTGTTAAGGACAACGAATTTGAATACTCCAGTTTAATAAGCTGGATAGATGCAGACCTTGTAAACTATGCGTGGCTGATATTTATTCCTATCGTGATCTTTATAGTAACTGCAGTTTCTAATGGAGCGAATCTAACCGATGGTATCGATGGACTTGCCGCTGGATCATCGGCTATTATAGTGCTAACACTAGGGATCTTTGCCTGGGTTTCGGGTAACATCATATTTTCAGATTACTTGAATATAATGTACATCCCACGATCTGGTGAGATGACCATTTTTATAACGGCTTTTGCCGGTGCTTTAGTCGGTTTTCTTTGGTATAACACCTATCCAGCCCAGGTTTTTATGGGAGATACTGGAAGTTTGACCATTGGTGGAATTATCGCAGTACTTGCGATCGCCACAAGAAAGGAATTGCTGATACCATTACTCTGTGGAATTTTCCTGGTGGAAAATCTTTCAGTAGTACTACAGGTAGGCTGGTTCAAATGGACTAAGAGAAAATTTGGTGAAGGAAGAAGGATTTTTTTGATGTCACCTCTTCATCATCATTATCAGAAAAAAGGTAGACATGAAAGTAAGATCGTAGTAAGATTCTGGATTATCGGAATTTTCCTGGCGATACTTACCATCGTCACCTTAAAAGTACGCTAGGATGGAAAGACTGGTCATATTAGGAGGTGGAGAAAGTGGAGTTGGTACGGCAATTCTCGGGAAAGAGAAGGGCTACGAGGTTTTTCTTTCAGATAAAGGAAGGATCAAGGATAAGTACCGTGATGTTCTTACAAAACTGGAAATAGATTGGGAAGATGAGAAACATACAGAAGAAAAGATTCTGAATGCAAACGTGGTGATGAAAAGCCCTGGTATTCCAGAAACTGCTGCACTTGTTGTAAAACTTCGGAAGAATGATATTCCTGTTATATCAGAAATTGAATTCGCTTCCTGGTTTTCTGAAACTCCCGTGATCGGGATTACAGGAAGCAACGGTAAAACAACAGTGACCAACCTGATTCAACATTTACTGAAGAGTGGCGAGGTAAATTCAGGAATGGGTGGAAATATTGGAAACAGCTATGCGAAAATGGTTGCTGAAGACGAGCATGATTGGTTCGTTCTTGAATTATCCAGTTTTCAGCTGGATGGAATCGAGGATTTCAAACCGCATATTGCCATTTTAACCAACATTACGCCAGATCATTTAGATCGCTATGATTACAAATTTGAAAATTATATAGAATCAAAATTCAGAATAACAAAGAATCAAACAGCCGAAGATTATTTCATCTACGATGCAGATGATCCAGTGATCACAGAATGGCTTGAGAAAAATCCTGTGAAAGCACAAAAGTTGCCATTTTCAATGGAAAAGAAACTTGAAAACGGCGCTTTCTTAGAAGATACAAACATTGTTATAAAAATAAATAATACCGAGTTTACTATGTCAACATCAGATATATCCCTACAGGGCAAGCACAACACCAAGAATGCAATGGCTGCGGCCACCGTTTCTCAGTTGCTTAGAATTAGAAAGCAAACCATTAGAGACAGCATGGCTAATTTTCAGGGTGTGGAACATCGTCTTGAAAAGGTGCTAAAGATCAACAATGTGATGTATATCAACGATTCCAAAGCGACCAATGTAAATGCCACTTATTATGCATTGGAAAGTATGGAATCTGAAACTGTATGGATCCTTGGCGGTGTGGATAAAGGCAATGTTTATGATGATCTACTTCCTTTAGTGAACGAAAAAGTGAAGGCGATCATTTGCTTAGGAGTTGACAATGAGAAAATCAAAAGAGCTTTTGGAAACATCGTGGAAAACCTGGTAGAAACCGGATCTATGGATGAGGCAGTTAAAATGGCTTACAGATTAGCAGATAAAGGTGATAATGTGTTGTTGTCTCCGGCATGTGCGAGTTTCGATCTATTCGAAAATTATGAGGATAGAGGTAGACAGTTTAAGAATGCCGTGCGTAATCTATAAGAACTAATAAAATTATTGAATAGCGTATAATGAGCAACATATTTGCAAATTTAAAAGGTGATAAAGTGATCTGGGCGGTAGCAGCTTTGCTGGCGATCTTTTCCTTTTTGCCGGTGTACAGTGCCAGTAGTAATCTGGCCTATCTCCATGGAGATGGTAGTACTACTGGATTTCTTATCATGCACTTTTTTCACTTGCTACTTGGTTTTTGCCTGTTATTCGCGGTACATAAAATACCTTATCATTACTTTCGGGGAATAAGTATTTTACTGCTCCCTATTGTAATTATTTTACTGATTTTCACAATTGCCCAGGGAACTACCATTGATGGTGCTTATGCCAGTAGATGGATACGTATCCCGGTATTAAATGTATCCTTCCAGTCTTCAACTCTGGCTTCGGTCGTTTTGATGGTTTATGTTGCCAGATATCTCTCTAAGATTACCGAGAAAAAAGTAACATTTAAGGAGACAATAATTCCGCTATGGGCCCCTGTTTTCGCTGTATTAGTGCTAATTTTGCCGGCCAATTTCTCCACAACGGCGATCATTTTTGTCATGACGCTGATACTGATGTTTTTAGGAGGTTATCCTATCAAATACCTATCAGCCATTGTTGGTGTCGGTATTGTAATGCTGGGTATTTTCGTGCTTACAGCTAAAGCATTTCCAGGTTTATTACCCAACAGGGTGGATACCTGGTCCAGCCGAATTGAAACCTTTTTCGATGGAGAGGAAGCAGATGAGCAATATCAGGTAGAGAAAGCTAAAATTGCGATCGCTCAGGGTGGTATAACAGGAACTGGAATTGGTAAAAGTGTACAAAGAAATTTTTTACCCCAATCTTCTTCAGATTTTATTTACGCGATCATCGTGGAGGAAATGGGGCTGATAGGGGCTTTTGGAGTGATGCTAGCCTACTTGCTTCTGTTATTCAGGATTGTGATCGTTGCTACCAAAGCGAGTAGCATATTTGGTAAACTGGTGGTGATGGGTGTAGGATTACCTATAGTTTTCCAGGCGCTTATCAATATGGGTGTTGCGGTGGAATTATTTCCAGTAACGGGACAAACCTTGCCGCTGGTTAGTAGTGGGGGAACGTCCATCTGGATGACTTGCATCGCACTTGGAATTATACTGAGTGTAAGTGCTAGAAGAGAAGAAATTAAAGAATTTGAAAATGAGAGCCTGAATGGCGAGGAAGAGAATCCTCTGGATATTTTGAGCGAAGCGATATGAAGAAGAACATGCGAGTTATATTATCAGGTGGCGGAACAGGTGGACATATCTATCCTGCGATCGCTATTGCAGATGAGATCAAAAGTCGTCATCCAGAAGCTGAGATATTGTTCGTAGGTGCGAAGGATCGTATGGAAATGGAGAAGGTGCCTCAGGCTGGTTATAAAATCGAAGGTCTGTGGATCACTGGGATCGATCGTTCCCTAAGTCTAAGAAACTTATCTTTTCCTTTTAAGTTAATTAGCAGTATCTCAAAATCACGAAAAATCGTAAAGAGATTTAAGCCAGATGTAGTCATTGGTACTGGTGGATTTGCCAGCGGACCATTACTGCGTATAGCGATCTCCAGGAATATCCCAACGCTGGTACAGGAACAGAATAGTCTTCCAGGTATCACCAATAAAATACTGGCCAAAAATGCAAGTGTTATCTGTGCTGCCTATGAAAAAGTAAAAGATTATTTCCCTGCGGAAAAAACTGTCATCACCGGTAATCCGGTTAGACAGGATTTGCTTAAGGTGAATACGCTAAGGCAGGAAGCTCAGGAATACTTTAAACTGAAGCCTGGAAAGAAGACGGTGCTTATTCTAGGAGGGAGCCTGGGAGCCAGAAGGATCAATAAACTTATTGAAACCTATTTAAAAAGATTCGAACAGGAAAATGTGCAATTGATCTGGCAAATTGGGAAACTATATTATTCAGATTATAAAAAGTATGCTTCAGACAAGGTGGTGGCAAAAGAATATATCAATCGTATGGACCTGGCTTATGCAGCTGCAGATGTGATCATCTCCAGAGCTGGAGCTGGAAGCGTTTCAGAATTATGCATTGTGGGAAAACCGGTATTATTTATTCCGTCCCCTAATGTTGCTGAAAATCATCAGGCAAAAAACGCCATGGCGGTAACAGATCATGACGCGGCATTGATGATTACTGAAGATGAACTTACAGAAAAATTTGATCCATGCTTTTTTAGCTTTTTAAAAGATGAAAGAAGACTGGAAAGATTTTCAAGAAATATAAAACAACTTGCGCTGCCTAACGCAACATCAGATATAGTAAACGAAGTAGAAAAGCTTGTAGAAAGAAACTAATGAAGAATCCTGACCACATAGAACATTTTTATTTCATCGGTATCGGTGGAATTGGGATGAGTGCGCTCGCCAGATATTTCCAGGCGAAGGGTGCAACGGTTTGTGGTTATGATCGTACACCTTCGAAACTTACAGCAGAACTGGAGAAGGAAGGGATTGTTATTAGTTATGCAGATGAGGTTGAGACTATTCCACAGAATATTTTAGAGGATGTGGAAAATAGTCTCGTGGTGTATACTCCTGCAGTTCCAAAAGATCATAAACAGTTTGGTTATTTTCAGCAGGAAGGATTCCAGGTCGTGAAAAGATCTGAATTGCTGGGAATGGTTACCTCTAATAAATACTGCCTGGCCGTTGCTGGTACTCATGGAAAGACTACCACAACCGCTATTTTAGGTCATTTGCTTAAAGAAACTGGCGCGAAAGTAACTGCATTCCTGGGTGGCATTAGTGAAGATATTCAGTCAAACCTGATCATGCTGGGCGATGAGGTTGTAGTAGTAGAAGCAGATGAGTTTGATCGTTCATTTCTTCGGCTTTCGCCCAACATTGCGGCGATCACCTCTATGGATGCAGATCATCTCGATATCTACGGAAGTAAAGAAGAACTGGAAAAATCGTTTAAGGAGTTTGCTGCAAAAATACCTGAAAACGGCACTTTATTCGTTAATAATAAATTATCTCTAAGCGGAATGACACTTGGCATAAATGATGCGAGTGATTATTCAGCTAAGAACGTAAAAATTGAGAACGGCACTTATGTCTTTGATCTAAAGACTCCTTCTCAAACTATAGAAAATTTAAGATTTAATCTACCCGGCAATCACAATTTGCTGAATGCTATAACAGCCCTGGCGATGGCGATCGAATACGGATCCCCAACCATCGATCTGGCCAGGGCTTTATATTCTTTCAAAGGTGTAAGACGTAGATTCAATTATAAGATTAAAACCGATAAACTGGTGCTAATTGATGACTATGCTCATCATCCTACAGAGATTTCTGCAGTACATCAGGCGGTTCGTGCAATGTACCCCGACAAAATTGTTCTTGCGGTTTTTCAACCCCACTTGTTTAGCCGTACCCGTGACTTCGCTGAAGATTTTGCCTCCAGCCTTTCAGAATTTGATAAGGTCTTTCTCATGGATATTTATCCCGCGCGAGAAACCCCAATCGATGGCATCACTTCAGCCTGGTTACTGGAACAAATAGAAAATGATTACAAGAGACTTGTTAGCAAACATGATCTTATTGATTCTATAAGGTCTGAATATGCAGATGTTGTAGTAATCATGGGCGCTGGCGATATTGGAGATGAAGTTGAATCTGTTCAAAAAGCCTTACAGAATGAAGCGTAGTCTAAAGTTTATACAGCCTTTAATTTTAATCCTGCTAATAGGAGGGCTTTATGGTTTTGCAGAACATCGCCATAAGAACAGAAAATTAACCAATATCAAGGTTAGTTTTACCGAGACTGAGAACCTCTATGTGACTGAGGAAGTGGTTAATAAATTGTTAATACAATCTAATGACAGTGTCTCGAGCATAGATAAAGAAACTTTAGATTTGAATAGAGTGGAAGCTATGCTGAACGATCACGACATGATTGAAAATGCAGAAGTATTTCTAACACTCGACGGAAAATTGAAAGCGACCGTAAGTCAGAGAAAGCCAATAGGCAGGGTAGCTGGAAATTCTTCATTTTACCTGGATAGAAATGGAGAGATCATGCCATTATCAGAATATTACTCGGCTAGAGTGCCGCTAATGTTCGGATTTGATGGAAGTACTGTAGCTGAAGTTTACGGAATAGTAAGTTATATTCAGAATGATGATTTTCTAAGGAAACATATAACGGGAATTACTCGTTTAAACGCTGAAGCCTATGCTTTAGAACTTAGAGAGGATGATTTTCAAATTTATTTTGGAGATACTACGGAGATAGATCTCAAGTTTAACAATTTTAAGGCCTTTTACAAAAAGGCTACCAAGGAAAAGAAATTAAATACCTACAAAAAAGTGAACCTACAATTTGGAGATCAGGTTGTGTGCACGAAAAAATAGTTTATGGAACAGAACGATATTGCAGTAGGATTAGATATTGGAACTACCAAGATTGTGGCTATGATCGGCCGCAAGAATGAGTATGGAAAAGTAGAGATCGTAGGCATAGGAAAATCAAAGTCCCTGGGCGTACATCGCGGAGTGGTGAATAATATCACCCAGACGATCCAGTCTATCCAGCAGGCAATACAGGAAGCAGAAGCCGATAGCGGTTTAAAGATCAGTGAAGTGGTAGTTGGAATTGCAGGACAGCATATTCGAAGCCTTCAGCATAGTGATTATATTACCAGGCAAAATCCTGATGAGGTTATAGATTCTGAAGACATTCATACGTTATGCAACCAGGTTCATAAACTGGTTATGTTGCCGGGAGAAGAGATCATTCATGTGCTTCCGCAGGAATTTAAAGTAGACGGGCAGGCGGAGATCAAAGAACCTATCGGGATGTACGGTGGAAGACTGGAAGCTAACTTTCATGTCGTTGTAGGACAGGTTTCTTCGATCAGAAATATTGGTCGATGCGTGAAAAGCGCCGGACTTGAACTTTCAGCAGTAACGTTGGAGCCGTTAGCTTCAGCAAATGCAGTTCTTAGCCAGGAGGAAAAAGAGGCAGGTGTGGCACTTATCGATATAGGTGGTGGTACTACAGATCTTGCAATTTTTAAAGATGGTATCATCAGGCATACTGCGGTAATTCCTTTTGGTGGAAATGTGATTACTGAAGATATTAAGGAAGGATGTTCAATTATTGAAAAGCAGGCAGAATTACTAAAGATCAAATTTGGATCTGCATGGCCGGGTGAAAATAAGGATAATGAGATCGTTTCTATCCCAGGTTTACGTGGAAGAGAGCCGAAGGAGATCACTTTGAAGAATCTCTCCAAGATCATCCATGCACGAGTAGTAGAGATCATCGACCAGGTTTACCTGGAGATTAAGAATTACGGACACGATGAGCAAAAGAAAAAATTGATCGCTGGAATCGTTCTTACCGGAGGTGGTGCTCAATTGAAGCATCTTAAGCAACTGGTAGAATATATTACGGGAATGGATACCAGAATAGGATATCCTAACGAACATCTGGCCGGGAATAATGATTCAGAAACCACCAGTCCGGTATATGCTACGGCAGTTGGATTGGTAATGAATAGCCTTGAAAAAGGGAATAACAAGTATCAGGAGGAAGTTGTGCTCTCTAAAAACCAAATGGTAGAAGATGAGGTTGAAGAGCAAAATCATGACCAGGATGATGATGAACATGATACTTTCAGGGAAGAGCCCTCTTCCAATAAGGTTGCACGAAAAAGCATCTTTGATAAATGGGCAGAGAAATTCAAGGATTTCTTAGACAATGCAGAATAAAATAGATACAATACAACCAGTAAAACAGAGTTTATGAGCAGTACAGAATTTGGAGACATCTCATTCGATTTACCAAAGAACCAATCGAACGTCATCAAAGTGATTGGAGTTGGAGGTGGAGGAAGCAACGCCATTAACCATATGTTCCAGGCAGGAATTAAAGGGGTTGATTTTGTTGTTTGTAATACCGACTCCCAGGCTTTGGAGAACAGTTCGGTTCCAAACAAGATCCAGTTAGGGGTAACTTTAACTGAAGGACTTGGAGCAGGTGCAAATCCTGAGATCGGTGAGAAAGCGGCAGTAGAAAGCTTTGAGGAAATAAAGCAAATGTTGGATACCAATACCAAGATGATCTTTATCACTGCAGGTATGGGTGGTGGTACCGGGACTGGTGCTGCTCCAATAATAGCAAAACAGGCAAAAGAACTGGATATTTTAACGGTTGGTATCGTGACCATTCCATTTCAGTTCGAAGGAAGAAACAGAAACGAACAGGCACAATTAGGAGTTGAAAGATTGCGCAAGCATGTAGATTCGCTAATTGTGATCAATAATAACAAACTTCGTGAGGTTTATGGAAATCTTGGTTTTAAAGCCGGATTCTCGAAAGCTGATGAAGTGTTGGCAACTGCATCCAGAGGAATTGCAGAAGTTATAACGCACCATTATACTCAGAATATTGACCTTCGCGATGCGAAGACTGTATTGAGTAATTCTGGAACTGCGATTATGGGTTCTGCCCAGGCTTCAGGAGCCAGTAGAGCTACAGATGCGATCATGAAAGCACTTGATTCGCCATTATTGAACGATAATAAGATCACCGGAGCCAAAAATGTTTTACTGCTTATTGTATCTGGTAACGAGGAGATCACTATCGATGAAATTGGAGAGATCAATGACCATATTCAGCTTGAAGCTGGGCATAGCGCTAACATCATTATGGGTGTTGGAGAGGACGAATCTTTAGAAGACTCTATCGCCGTGACTATTATCGCTACTGGGTTCGATGTAGAACAGCAAAATGAGATCACTAATACTGAAACTAAAAAGATCATTCATACCCTGGAAGACGAGCAAAGAGCTGAGCAGGAATTGATCGCTAAAAGAACTGGTTCAGTTTCTGAAGTAGCTCAGGACAGGAATGATGACATTGAAGATGCTCAGATAGAATTTGAGGCACCGAAAAAGGAAGAAAAGATCGTTCACACTCTGGACGAAAATGTAGAGGAAGTAGACGAGGTTGGTAAAATTCAGAAAAAGGTAGAAGATATTTACAAAACACCAGATTTCGCAAGAAAGCTTGATGTTGTCTACGAGGAAGTGAATCCTGAAGAGTTTATCATCAATGATACTTCAGAAACACTGGATACTGAAAATTTCAAAGAATCTGAAGAAGGTAAATCTGAAAGCGAAGAACAGTTTATGTTTACTTTCGATATCCCAATGAATCAGAAGGAAGAGAAGAAGCAGCTTTCAGAAAAGAAAGAAGAGGTAAAGCGGCATTCTTTAAATGATGAAGAGGAAGAGTCTACAAGAAATATTCATGTGAACGAACATGTAGAGATCGTTCCCGTAACCGAAAATTCTGCCAAGGGAGTAAAGCGATATAGTCTTGATGATTATATGGAGATCGAGCAGAAACTTGAAAGTTCCAAGGCTCCGGAAAAGGAGGAAGAGAAGGACGAAACAGTAGCTTTTGAAAAAAAGACTGTAGCTCCGGCTCCTTCAAGAGAGAATGACAACGATGAGCATGATCCATTCGACAATCCAATTTCTTCTGAAGTTGTGCGTCAACGTACGGCAGAGCGTAAAGCGAAGATGAAGGAATTCAATTATAAGTTTAGAACTGGTTCAGCTCAGATCGATGAGATTGAAAAGCAGCCAGCTTATAAAAGAGCAGGAATTGAGTTGAATAATTCGAAGCATGGTGAAAGTAAACTTTCAAGAACCAGTATCGAGCAGGATGATAATAACGAATTACATTTTAGAAAGAACAACTCTTTCCTACACGACAATGTTGACTAAGAGTCAATATGGTTAAACAAAAAAAGCTGCCTAAGGGCAGCTTTTTTTTATGTTCATATTTTGCGAACTAATTACTTTCTTACTGGAACTTCATCTGTATCTCTTCGATATTTAAGCATGGAAATTCCTGCTACAAAGAATACAAATCCCAGGATGGTAAGTGCCCAGGGGCTTAACATAAGTGCTATACTGCCAAAGATTCCTAATACTCCCATTACCAGTGCGATCGCACCACCAATGGTCATAATCATTGCTAAAACTTTAATCATAATATGTCAAAATATTGGTTATCAGAATTAAAAGTATCTATTTAATGTATTCACAAATCAATATTAACAAACTTTACAATTTTAGCCGAAGCCTCTCAATTTCTTTAATTGCATCCGTTTCATCACCCCAACCTTGAATTACGGTATCGTCTTCCAGGTCATAATTTGAAAACCAATTCTCAAGAATATTCAGTGCTCCAGGATAATTCTCGTATAGTTGCTGGTAATTTTCAGCCTGTATTGTTCTTAATTCCATTCTGGCTGGGATGGCAATGATTTTAAAGTCTTCTTCGCCCGCATCTACCATTTTAATGATGCCAATTGGAATGAATTCCACGATATCCCCAGATTTCAGTGTGCTACTAAGTATCATGATGTCCAAGGCATCGCCATCACCTCCATTCGCTGGATCTGAATAAGTGGAAGGTATAAACCCATAGTTCGCAGGGTAAGCCAGGAAATCTATGATCCTTTCCTTACCATTACGAAGGGAAGTACTAAAAAGTCTTAAGTCCTTATCGTATTCTACTTTAGCATTAGTGCCTGCCGGTATTTCGATCACTGCCTGGTAATTCCCATTTTTTGAAAGTAAACTAGTAGCCAACAGGTCCTGCCTAGATTTGCAGGATGCAACCAATATGAAAATAAGAATAAGCAGACACTTTCTCATTCTAGTTCCAGTAGATCATAAAGTATTTGATCTTTGCATCATCTGGAATTTGCGAAGCCATGATCTTACTATCCGTATCATAACGGAGATTGGACGGTAACTGTGTCTTGTCTATTGTAATGTAAGCATTGATCTCATCCAGAAATACTACGGCAGAATTTATCGTATTCTCGATCCTTGAGATCGTATAGTTCTCCATGATATCCTTGAAGGTGCTATTCACATTAAGTCCGTTCTTAGTTTCGTAACGAGCATCAAGTATGCGAATATTTCCAATGGTACTGGTAGAGTCGAATTCCTGCAAGGGTTCCAGACTCATTAATGCTGCGCCATCCTCACCGAAAATCTTGATCTCGTCTGTAGAACGAAAGTCATCAGGACCGCTCGTTTGTCTTACGATACTGTCATTTTGAAAAATACTATCTAACTGGTTGATCTTAACCTCCTTTTTCAAGGGTCCCACTTGCGTTGGAGTTATTAGAAATGGATTTTCTTCATCATTCGTGCATGATACCATCGCGGCGCAAAGGCCTAGAAAGATTAGAGCTTTTTTATACATAGATTTCGGTTTCCTTTATTTTAAAAATTTATTCAATATTCCCATTACGCCGCGTATAAAAGTTGCACTGGTTAGCACTTTGATGATCGCACCTTCACGGGAACGTCCACTTTTACGACGGCTACTGGTTTTTGTTACTTTTTCTCGTTGTTCTTTAGCCTGTTGTTTAGCCTCTTCACGATCTGCTTCTTCGATCTTTTTATTCAGTATCTCGTAAGCACTTTCGCGGTCAATTTTCTCGTTATATTTTCGAGCAAGTTCAGAATTTTTGTTGATTTGTCTTAATTCTGAATCACTTAATATGTCCATTCTACTCATTGGTGCGCGCAACATGGTCGCTACCAGAGGAGAAGGTCTTCCTTTTTCATCTAATGCTGAAACCATGGCCTCTCCAATACCTAACGAGGTAAGCATATCTTTGGTATCGTAAAATTCGGAAATCGGGTAATTTTCAGCAGCAAGTTTAATAGCCTTTCGATCCTTAGCCGTGAAAGCCCTTAATGCATGCTGAATTTTAAGTCCCAGCTGTCCCAGAACTTCTTCAGGAACATCGGCTGGATTCTGAGTAACGAAGTAAAGTCCTACGCCCTTGGAACGTATCAGTTTTACGATACTTTCAATTTGATCAAGCAATGCATCTGAAGCTTCATCAAAAATGAGATGTGCTTCATCTATAAATAAGACAAGTTCCGGTTTATCCATATCGCCTTTCTCTGGAAAGGTTGAATAAATTTCAGCAAGTAATGAAAGCATGAATGTTGAGAATAACTTTGGCCTGTCCTGAATATCGGTAAGCCTCAAAATATTCACGTATCCCTTTCCGTCTGATGTTTTTCTTAGGAGATCGTTTACCTCAAAAGATTTTTCGCCAAAGAACTGCTCTGCGCCTTGTTGTTCCAGTGCAATGATCTTCCGAAGAATAGCACCTGTAGATGCGCTTGAAATTCTACCATATTCCTTACTGATCTCCTCCTTACCTTCCTCTGTGGTATACTGAAGCATCTTTTTAAGATCCTTAAGGTCCAGAAGTGGCAATTGATTATCATCACAATATTTGAATATGATCGCCATGATCCCGGATTGGGTATCATTTAAATCCAGTATTCTGGATAAAAGCACTGGGCCAAATTCACTTACTGTAGCTCTAAGTCTCACTCCATCCTGTTCTGAGAGACTTAGCATTTCTACCGGTGCAGCATCTGGAGTGAATGGAAATCCAAGTTTTTCATGACGTTCATCTATAAAAGTGGCACCTTCTGAAGCTTTCGCGATTCCACTCAGATCTCCCTTTACGTCCATCAGTAAAACCGGCACTCCTTTCTGAGATAGGTTTTCAGCAAGGATTTGCAGGGTTTTTGATTTTCCGGTTCCTGTAGCACCTGCAATTAGTCCGTGCCGGTTCATTGTTTTCAACGGAATCTTAACTGGAGCATCGGCAAAAACTTGTTCGTCAAGCATTCCTGCGCCCAGATAGATATAATCACCTTTAGTGTTATATTCCGAAGATATGTGATCTACAAACTTTTCTGATGTGTTCATTTAACTGCAGGTTTTAATATTTTGATAGTACCGGTGTTGCTGTTTATTTCAGCTTCAATTCCGTTAGGGATGGTGCTGTTATCGTCTATATGGCCAATCATTGCACCTGAGAATGCCGGGATATTTAAAGGTTTGATATAATGGTCTATAACTTCCTCCATGGTAAGTGAACCATAGCCACTTCCACCAGGATCACAGCCTGTACATTTTCCGAAGACAAATCCGGAGATCTTATCCAGTATACCTCCAAGTTTAAGTTGGGACATCATCCGGTCTACGGCATAAATCTTTTCTCCTATATCTTCGAGATACAGGATTTTATTCGACCAGTCAGTAGGAAAATAAGGTGTTCCCATGATCGAAGTAAGCACAGAGAGGTTTCCACCTAGTAATTCCCCTTTTGCGTAACCATTATTGATAGTTCTTATTCTATTGTTGGTTTGGACTTCCAGAAAATTCAGGTTTTCAGGATTGGTATATTCGATCTTTTTTCCTTCGAATAGCAACTGGCGAAAAATATCGTAATTAAATGTATTCCATGAAGAGCTTGCCATGGGTCCATGAAAAGTCACTAGACCCGTTTTTTCGTAGATCGCAAGATGCAATGCTGTAATATCACTGTAGCCTATGAAAATCTTCGGATTCTTACGAATGAGCTCATAATCAAGTTTATCTATGATTCTTGCAGCTCCCGAACCACCCCGAAGTGAAATGATTGCATCAATTGCAGGGTCACCAAACATTTGATTCAATTCTGAAGCGCGTTCTTCATCAGTGCCAGCGAGGTGACCATACCTGCTTTTAGCAAATTCTCCAAATCTTACTTTTAGTCCCATCGCTTCCAGGTTTTCCCGGGCGATCTCATAAGGTTCACTGTCAAAGATTGCTCCTGCAGGACTTGTTATTCCAATAGTATCTCCTTCAGAAAGTCTTTTCGGTAGAAGTTTCTTATTAGTTGAAATTTGCTGCTCTGCAGTTGCTGAAAGTGATTGTAGTGGAATACTTAAACCGGCAAGTCCCAGGCCGTAAACGAAATTGCGTCTTTTCATAGGTATATATACTGTCTCGAAAATAGGGAATATTTGGAACTTCTAAAATTCAATAGTTGTTTCTAATGTGAATAAGAAGCTTTAAAACTTCAGCTTTTATTTCTTCAGGAGAATTCATATGATTGGAATTCATTATACTGAAAATTAGAAGTCGGTCGCTATTCGTTCTCAGATAGCCGCTAAGGCTATAATTATTTTTTAAACTTCCTGATTTTGCAAATACAAATGCTTCTTCGTCCGTTAGTAAGTTTGTAAGAGTTCCATGCTTACCAGCTGTAGGAAAAATGGTCGAAACCCAGTCCTCACCTTTTTCATCCAACAAACGTTTCAAAATGCTCGATAAGTTAGCAGGAGTGTTCATATTATATCTTGATAATCCAGAGCCATCTACCCATTGAAATTCATCAGGCAGTCCTTTGAAAAAATTATTTTTAGCATAGTCTATAGCGATCTCTGTACTCATGGTATCCGATATTTTTTCTGAAATCATGATAAGTAATTGTTCCGCAATTAGATTATCGCTGGTATGCATCATTTGTTTGTAAAGACTATCGGAGGCTGTGGATTTTATAATATGACTGGCTTTTGGTCCTGGTGGAATGATTTTTATAGTTCGCCCAATTTCTTGTTCAATGATCCTGATGCTTAAGTCTTCTGAAGTTTCAAAAGGAATTCTTAGCGTATCGTTCTTCTGAAGTTTCTTTGGAACCCTGAATTGATTCGTGCCCTTAAGCTTTTCCAGTGTTTCAGAATTAATAGTTTGGGCGTAATTGGTAAAAATTCCCGGAGATACTTTTAGATCTTTATTCACCATCGTAAAACTTACTGTATTCCCATAAATCGGCATTGCAGATATTTGTGGTGAGAACGCGTATTCAAAATCATCCCAGCTCCATCCGGCACCATAAACCTCCTGCTTCCAGTTGGCTTTTTGATAATAGATAGAATCTTTAGAATTCCGTAGAAATTGCAAAGTTGTATTGGAAGACACTTCTGGATCCAGTAATCCGGGATCTCCGGTAGCTGAAAAAATGAGAGAATCTTCAGTTTTCCGGTATCTAAATGTAAAGATGCTGTCCTCGAGAGATTTTATGGCGGAATAGAGGCTCAATATTTTGGTATTGGAAGCTGGAGTAAAAGATTTGTGGGCATTATACTGATAGATATTCTTCCCTGATTCGGCATCTAAAAGTATGATCCCGGTAAATCCATGGTGAATCTTTTCAAACTCAGTTGTTTTCCGCAATAAACCTGAAGCACATGAACTCAGGCCGAGAATGGATAAAACTGCTAAGAAGACCTTCAGACGCATATTAAAAATTTTGATTTAAATATATACTTTCTCGTACTTAGAATTAAATCGATCGATCGCAAACTCAAAAAACAAAGGTTATTTATCCTGAAGTATAATGATTATCTTTGCCGGCTATGATTTCAGAAGAGACAAAGAGCCTGGTTGATAAAGGAATAATGCTTCCACTCATGGAAGAATTTTATACGATCCAGGGTGAGGGATTCCACAAAGGAACGGCTGCATATTTTATTAGGATTGGTGGTTGTGATGTAGGTTGTCACTGGTGCGATGTGAAGGAAAGCTGGGATGCCAGTACGCACCCGCCTACGCATATTGGGGAAATCGTCGAGAATGCTACCCGTCATAGTAAAACTATTGTGATCACGGGAGGTGAACCATTAACCTGGGATATGACAGCTCTAACTCAAAATCTTAAAAACCAAGGTTGTGATATTCATATTGAGACTTCAGGAGCTTATAAACTTACGGGTACCTGGGACTGGATATGTCTTTCTCCAAAGAAAATCAAATTGCCAACCGAGGAGATCTATCCTCTGGCCAATGAGTTAAAGGTTATTGTTTTTAATAGACATGACCTGAAGTTTGCTGAAGAGCAGGCAGCGAAAGTCAGTGAGAACTGTATCTTATACTTACAACCAGAATGGAGTAACCGCGATAAAGTGATCCCAATGATCGTTGATTATGTAATGGAGAATCCGCGGTGGAAAGTATCGCTACAAACCCATAAATATTTGAACATACCATAAAAAAAACGCCCGATAGGGCGTCTTTTCAATTATAAGCTGCCGTACTAAATTTTAGTTAGCATTCTTGAATGGAACTTTTACATAGCTGTTATCCCATCCAATCAGAAGGTCTGCACCGTTCTTAGCTTCCTGGAAAGCCATAGATAGAGATTCGATGGTATTAGGAGCCTTTCTTACCGGCACATTAATTCTTACCTTATCTTCCTTATCTGTGTATTCATAAGAACCCCATGTATTGGTTTTGCTGTTAAGAATAACAGTCCATTCCTTTTCGCCTGGGATCGTGTATAAGGTGTAATTCCCAGCTTTTACCGTAGCGTCTGCAACTTTCATGTCCTTATATAAAGTAACTTCAGTTGCTTCATTTGCGCCGGTTCTCCATACCTCACCATAAGGCACCAGTTTACCGAAGATCTCACGATTTCTTTTTTGTGGTCGGCTATAAATTACCCTCGCCACTGCGGCGTCATCCTGGTCTCTGTAAAGCGCAAGATCCATTGGACTGGCATCTACTTTGGAAAATTTAAGTTCTTCCTTTGAGTAGTTTACCTTATCGTCATCCTGTGCGTTAATAGGGCTTGCAACGAAGAAAAACATTGCACTTAAACCACCTATGATCAATTTTTTCATAATTCTAATATTTGAATTTTAGTTAGTATAAAGATAAGACGCATAGAGGTGTGAATTGTTAAAGAAGCACCAATATGCTGTTAAAATTTTAGCTGAGGTTTTCAAATGGAAGAAAAGTTTGAAATTTATAATGGTATACTACCATTTGGTATGTAATTTTTAGTTTAAACTTTTCAAATATTATTATTGTTAGCCATTATGTTTTCATTTAGATAGCTTCAGTCCATATTTGTCTCATAATAATAAACAAATTAAGTCATGTGTGGAATTTTAGCAGTTATCGGAAAAGATCTTGACAAGAAGAAGATCGCTGATCTTTCAAAAAGAATGTCTCATAGAGGCCCTGATGAAAGCGGACTGAAAATTACTGAAAAAGGTTATGTGTTAGCTCACGAACGCCTATCAATCGTAGATCTCACCACAGGTATTCAGCCTATACAAGGAACTGAATCTGCCTGGATGGTACACAATGGAGAGATCTATAACCACATGTCACTTCGAAATAACGAATTAAAGGATCATACTTTCAGAACTACCGGAGATTCTGAAGTAATCGTGCATTTGTATGAAAAGTATGGTCTTGAATTCGTAGACAAATTAGATGGCGTCTTCTCATTTGTGATCATTGATGGTGATGAATTTATGGTCGCCAGGGATCCAATTGGAGTAAAGCCACTTTATTATGGGAAGGACGAAGCAGGTACCATATGGTTTGCCAGTGAAATGAAATCTCTTGCAGATAGCTGTATTGAATTTCATGCTTTTCCTCCTGGACATTATTATACACCAGAAACCGGATTCGTAAGATATTATTCTCCAGAGTGGTTTGAATCTGAAGTTGCTACGCAGCCTGCAGACTTACAAAAGCTACGTGAAAGTTTGATCGAAGCGACCAGAAAGAGATTGATGGCAGATGTGCCTCTTGGAGTATTGCTTAGTGGTGGACTCGATTCTTCACTAACAAGTTCTATCGCGGCCAGATTGATGAAAGATAGTGGTCAAACATTGCATTCCTTTTCAATTGGTTTGGATGAAGCAGCACCAGATCTAATTGCTGCGAGAAAAGTTGCAGACTTTCTGGGTACCGAGCATCATGAAATTCATTTCACTGTAGAGGAAGGTATCTCTATTCTTAAAAAGCTTGTATGGCATCTTGAAACTTACGATGTTACTTCAATTCGCGCCAGCACTCCAATGTATTTTCTCTCTAAAGCAATTGCTGAAAAAGGGATTAAGGTTGTATTGTCTGGAGAAGGCTCTGATGAGATCCTTGGTGGATACTTATATTTCAAGAACGCTCCTTCTGCGGAAGAGTTTCAGAAGGAAACCATTAGAAGAGTACAGCGTCTGGCTACTGCAGATTGCCTGAGAGCAGATAAGTCAACGATGGCACACGGTCTTGAAGCAAGAGTGCCATTCCTGGATAAAGCTTTTTTGAAAACCGCAATGGAAATAGTTCCTGAAGAAAAAATGCCGGTTACTTATGATGGTATTGAAAAATTTATTTTGAGAAAGGCATTCGATACTCCTGAAGAACCTTTCCTGCCAGAAGAAGTATTATGGAGACAAAAAGAACAATTTAGTGATGGTGTGGGTTACAACTGGATCGATCAGCTAATTGATCATGCTTCAGAACAGGTGACAGACGTTCAAATGGAAACTGCGGCAACTAGGTTTCCGGTAAACACGCCAACTTCAAAAGAAGCTTACTTCTACCGTGAGATCTTTCAGCAGCATTTTCCTCAGGATTCCGCAGCGAAAACAGTTAAACGATGGATCCCAAAATGGCAGAAGGATCTTGATCCTAGTGGAAGAGCCAATGAAACTCACGTAGCTCCTGGAATGAAAAAAGTAGTTGTGTAAAATTCGTTCAAATATTTGATTTTCCTCAAAACCCGAAATGTGAAAATAATCTTAAACATTTCGGGTTTTTCCACATAATTTGTTGATAACTTCGAGCCTCATCGCAGGTCTACAACCTGTTAAAAGTATGCGAATTGTTATATTTGTTCGTTATCCAAAAGAGACAAAATTAATTAGCATAATATGAGCGAAGAAGCTAAGAAACATAATTATTCTGCCGACAGTATTCAGGCGTTGGAGGGGATGGAGCATGTTCGAATGCGGCCTTCCATGTATATTGGAGATACTGGGGTTAGAGGACTGCATCACCTGGTTTATGAGGTTGTTGATAACTCCATAGATGAGGCCCTTGCCGGTCACTGTGATAATATAAAAGTTACTATCAACGAGGATAACTCGATCACTACTGAAGATAATGGTAGAGGTATACCTATTGATCTACATAAAAAAGAAGGAGTTTCTGCACTGCAGGTTGTAATGACCAAAATTGGTGCCGGTGGTAAATTCGATAAAGATTCTTATAAAGTTTCCGGTGGACTTCACGGAGTTGGAGTAAGTTGTGTGAATGCACTTTCTGAGCATCTTACGGCAACCGTTTATCGTGATGGCCAGATCTGGCAGCAGGAATACGAACTTGGGAAGCCACTTTATCCTGTAAAGCCTACAGGGGAAACCGATTTAAGTGGAACGATCGTTACGTTTAAGCCAGATCCTAGCATTTTTCAACAAACTCTGGAGTATAATTATGATACTTTGGCCAGTCGTATGCGAGAGTTGGCATTTCTGAACAAAGGAATTAAAATTAGTCTTACCGATAAGAGGAATAAAGAAGACAATGGCGAGTATGTTCAGGATCATTTTCATTCTGAAGAAGGACTGAAGGAATTTATAAAGTTTCTGGACGGCAATCGTGAGCCAATTATCAGTCATGTAATTTCGATGGAAGGTGAAAAGAATGATATTCCTGTTGAGGTTGCCATGATCTACAACACTTCATTCAGTGAGAATCTGCATTCCTACGTAAATAATATTAATACTCATGAAGGTGGAACCCACCTTTCCGGGTTTAGACGTGGTTTGACAACTACACTTAAGAAGTATGCAGATGCTTCTGGTCTGTTGGATAAGATTAAATTTGAAATTACCGGCGATGATTTTCGTGAAGGACTTACCGCGATCATTTCTGTAAAAGTTGCTGAACCTCAATTTGAAGGTCAGACTAAAACAAAATTGGGTAACCGTGAGGTTACTTCAGCAGTATCTCAGTCGGTTTCTGAAATGCTGGAAAACTACCTGGAAGAGAATCCGAATGATGCTAAAACCATCGTTCAGAAAGTAATCTTAGCAGCGCAGGCTAGAAATGCCGCGAAAAAAGCCCGTGAAATGGTTCAGCGTAAAACTGTCATGAGTGTTGGCGGTTTACCTGGGAAATTATCTGACTGTTCCGAGCAGGATCCGGCACAATGTGAAGTGTTTCTGGTTGAGGGAGACTCGGCAGGTGGAACAGCCAAACAAGGTAGAGATCGTAAATTTCAGGCGATCCTTCCATTGCGAGGTAAAATTCTGAATGTTGAAAAAGCGATGTCTCATCGTGTTTTCGAGAACGAGGAAATCAAGAATATTTATACAGCACTTGGGGTAACTATAGGTACCGAAGAAGATAGTAAAGCTTTAAACCTTTCAAAACTGAGGTATCATAAGGTAGTCATCATGTGTGATGCCGATGTAGATGGTAGCCATATTGAAACGCTAATTCTCACTTTCTTCTTTAGATACATGCGCGAATTGATCGAGAGTGGTCACATTTATATCGCTACTCCGCCACTTTATTTGGTGAAAAAGGGGCAGAAGAAACGTTATGCGTGGAGCGAGAAGGAACGTGATGAAATCGCAGAAAGTTATAGCGGAGGTGTTCAGATCCAAAGATATAAAGGTCTTGGAGAGATGAATGCTGAACAGCTTTGGGATACCACAATGGATCCTGAATTCAGAAAATTAAGACAGGTGAATATCGATAATGGAGGAGAAGCCGACAGGATTTTTTCTATGCTAATGGGAGACGAAGTTCCGCCAAGACGTGAGTTTATCGAGAAGAATGCTAAATATGCGAATATCGATGCATAATTTTCACTAAATAATATGATCTTAACCCACACTAAAACTAAGTGTGGGTTTTTTTCGTTTAATATTTATGGGACTGCTATCTTTACAAACCTTAACACCTATAATTTAACCTAAATCAATTAACGTGAAAAATTTTAAAATTATAATGCTACTCCTAGCTGTTTTTAACGGCGGAATGGCACACGCTCAATCGGTACCTGCAGAAGGTCAGGAGATTATTGATGATCTTTTGTTTATTGCAGATGGATTCGCTACTCCTGCAGCAGAGAGTGCAGCTTATCAGGCAACAGCCAGCTGGTTTACTTCTGCGAAAGCTTTGGAGCCATGGAAGGTCGACGTTTCCTTGCATGCAAATGCTCTTTTCGTTCCTTCAAGTAAGAAAGAATTTACTATAAATAATAATGATTTTTCGAATTTGACTATCGCCGGCGGTGGTAATGGTGCGGTTGTGCCAACTGCCTTTGGTAGTGATTCAGATGTGATGTTTAATGGGAACTTTCTTGGTCAGGAATTTGCGTTTCAGGCGATTGAGGGGATAGACACCGGAGCTTTGATGTATCCATTCGCACAGGTTTCTGTTGGATTGCCTTTAGGTTTTCAATTAGGAGTAAGAGCTTTGCCAGCGTTAGAGGTGAGTGGATCTGAATTCAGCACTTATGGAGTTGGTTTAAAGCATAATTTGAGTCAGTATTTTGGTAGAAGAAGAACCAGAGATGATGATCTAGAAGTGGCAGCTATAGTTGCCTATGATATTTTTGATGTGAAATATGAGTTTGAGCAAATTTCTGTGCCTAATCTACTTAATCTGAATTTGATCGATGTAAGTTCAGGGGTATGGATGGCTGAGGTCATGGCTTCAAAAAAATACGAAAACTTTGAAATATTTGGTGCGCTTGGTATTGCACAATCAGACTTCGAATATGAATTCGGGGGTAGTGGATTAGCTTTAAATCTGGTGAATGATGAGATTTCCAGACTCAATGATTCACAAGCTCAGTTCAAAGGAGATATAGGATTCAATTTATACTTCAACAGTTTTAAAGTTAGTGCTATGGCTACTGCTGGAAAGTATGTAAATCTTAATGTTGGCTTGCACTTCATCCTCTAGGCAATACTTGATTTAACCATTCCTTATTATTAAAACTGCTTCGTAATTCGTAATTTCGCAGTCATTATTAATAGAAATTAAATATAATTTTAACATGAAAGTTACCATAGTAGGAGCAGGTGCAGTTGGTGCCAGTTGTGCAGAATACGTAGCCATAAAAAATTTCGCTTCAGAAGTAGTATTGCTTGATATCAAAGAGGGATACGCTGAGGGAAAAGCAATGGATCTAATGCAAACGGCGACACTAAACGGTTTCGATACCAAGATTAGTGGCAGCACAAATGATTATTCTAAGACAGCAAACAGTGATATCGCGGTAATTACCAGTGGTATTCCTCGTAAGCCGGGAATGACAAGAGAAGAGTTGATCGGGATCAATGCAGGAATTGTAAAAGAAGTATCTGCGAATTTGATTAAACATTCTCCAGATGTAACTCTAATCGTGGTTAGTAATCCAATGGATACCATGACTTACCTGGTTCATAAAACTACGGGACTACCTAAAAATAAAATTATTGGAATGGGGGGAGCATTAGACAGCGCTCGCTTTAAATTCAGATTAAGTGAGGCTCTTGAATGCCCACCATCAGATGTTGATGGTATGGTGATTGGCGGACATAGTGATACTGGAATGGTGCCGTTAACTCGTTTGGCTACAAGAAATTCTGTACCTGTATCGGCGTTTCTAAATACAGATCGTCTTGATCAGGTTTCAGAAGATACAAAGGTTGGTGGAGCTACCTTAACTAAACTTCTTGGAACCAGCGCATGGTATGCGCCTGGAGCAGCAGTTTCTGGTCTTGTACAGGCGATTGCTTGTGACCAGAAAAAAATGTTCCCGTGTTCGGCTTTACTGGAAGGTGAGTTTGGATTAAATGATCTTTGTATTGGAGTGCCTGTTATTTTAGGTAAGAACGGTATTGAAAAAATCGTTGAGATCGAGCTGAACGATGCTGAGAAAAACAAAATGAAAGAAAGTGCCGAAGGTGTAAAAAAGACCAACGGATTGCTAGACGTTTAAGTCTATATTAAACTTTCCCGACTTTACTCTAAAGCCACATTCTATGTGGCTTTTTTGATGCTTTTAAAAGTTAAAATTATCCAAAAAAAAATATTGGGATTTGAATTATGAAGTCCTATATTTGTCCGTTTTTAAAATAGACCTAATAATCAATAATTTGAGGAATAATGCAGAATAAAGGACTGATTAAAGTTTTTGCAATTTTGTTTGGGCTGGTATGTCTATATCAGTTGTCATTTACTTTTTTGACAAACAACGTTGAGAGTGATGCGGAGGAATTTGCCATGCAGAAGGTTGGCGAGGATGTAGAAAACTACTCAGAACTTCGTGACCAGGCAGAAGCAAGGTATCTTGATTCTATTGGAGATAATGAAATTATCGCCGGGATCACTTACGACTCAGCAAAAGACAAAGAACTGAACAAAGGATTGGACCTTAAAGGTGGTATCAACGTAATTCTTCAAATTTCAGTTAGAGATATTTTAAGCGGATTGGCGAATGATTCTCAGGATCCGACTTTTAGAAAGGCGATCGCTGAAGCAGATAAAGCTCAAACCGACAGCCAGGAGAACTATGTAGATCTTTTCTTCGAGGCTTTCAATAACATTCCTAATGCTAAGCTTGCATCTCCAGATGTATTTGCTAACAAAGCATTAAGTAGTGAGATCAACTTCAACATGAGCAATGAAGAAGTTGAACCAATTATCAGACAGAAAATTGACGAATCTATTACGTCGGCTTTTGAAGTACTTAGAAAGCGTATCGATAAGTTTGGTGTAACTCAGCCAAACATTCAGCGTTTAGGGAATTCAGGAAGAATTCTTGTTGAATTGCCAGGTGCTAAAGATATCAGCAGGGTGAAGAATTTACTTCAGTCTACTGCACAACTTGAATTCTGGCATACTTACAAAAGCAACGAGCTAGGTGGGTTCCTGGTTCAGGCGAACAATCGTCTTGCTGAAATGAAAAAGTCTGAGGAAGTTACTTCCGAAGAAGAAATAGATTCAGCAGCAACTTCAGGTGACAATGAGATCGATGATCTACTTGCCGATGCTGAAGACAGTACAAGTGTTGAAACTGGAAACAATCCGTTGTTTGACCTAATGGCTTCTCCAGGTTTTCAAGGCGGGCCGGTTCTTGCAAACTTCAATGTTCAGGATACTGCGCAGGTAATGGATTACCTTCAAATGCCTCAAGTAAGATCCTTACTTCCTTCAGAAATGCGTTATGCTAAATTTGTATGGGGTGTTGCAGATGAAGACACAGAGACTGCTGCATTATATGCATTAAAAGGTAACCGTAACATGGAGCCACCACTTAGTGGAGGTGTGATTACAGATGCACAACAAACTTACGATCAGTTAGGTCGTATTGCGGTGAGTATGCAAATGGATGGAACCGGAGCTAAGATCTGGGAAACCATGACAGGAAAAGCTTCTGCGGAACAAAGCCAGATCGCGATCGTTCTTGATAACATCGTATATTCTGCACCAGGTGTTTCTACCGGAGCTATTGCTGGAGGTAGAAGTGAAATTACTGGTGATTTCACAATTACTGAAGGGCAGGATTTAGCGAACGTACTTAGAGCAGGTAAACTTCCAGCTTCAGCAGATATTATTCAAAGTGAAGTTGTAGGACCATCTCTTGGTCAGGAAGCTATCGATAGTGGTATCATGTCATTTGGTATCGCACTTATTCTGGTATTATTATGGATGATCCTTTACTACGGTAAAGCGGGAGTTTATGCAGATATCGCTTTGATCGTGAACATCTTGTTCATCTTTGGTATACTTGCAGGTCTTGGAGCAGTATTAACACTACCTGGAATTGCCGGTATCGTATTGACCATAGGTATGTCTGTAGATGCGAACGTACTTATTTTTGAGCGTATCAAGGAAGAACTTGCCAAAGGTAAGGCTCAGAAAGAAGCAATAGCAGATGGATTTAAGAATGCATTGTCTTCTATTCTGGATGCCAATATTACTACAGGTTTAACCGGTCTTATCCTATTCTTATTAGGAACAGGTCCTATTAAAGGTTTTGCTACAACCTTATTAATTGGTATTGCTACTTCTTTATTTACAGCAATCTTTATTACCAGATTATTTATTGACGGATATGGAACCAGAGGGAAGTCTTTAGATTTCTCAACTTCTATAACTAAGAATTTGTTTACTAACATGAATATCGACTTTCTTAAGAAAAGAAAGATCGCATATATCGTTTCAGGAATATTTATTGTTCTCAGTTTAGGTTCTTTACTAACACAGGGACTTAACGAAGGTGTAGATTTTGTTGGAGGTAGAACTTATACAGTAAGATTTGCTGATGATGTAAATCCAACTGCCGTAGAGAAGGATCTTACTGAAGTATTTGGAAGTGCAGAAGCTAAAACTTTTGGTCCGGATAATCAATTAAAGATCACCACCAAGTATAAGGTTGACGAAGAAGGTGCTCAGGTTGATGAAGAGATTCAGAGATCTTTGTTTGATGCACTTGGATCATACCTTCCAGCTGACATTTCCTATGAAGAATTTGTTGATGGAGCTGATGATAAGCAAGTTGGTGTTATGCAGTCTATGAAAGTAGGGGCTACCATTGCAGATGATATTAAGAACGCTTCATTCTGGGCAGTATTAGGATCGTTAATCGTGGTATTCCTTTATATTTTATTGCGTTTTAGAAAATGGCAATTTAGTTTAGGAGCTGTGGCTGCGGTATTCCACGATGTGTTGGTAGTATTGGGTATCTTCTCTTTACTATACAAGGTGATGCCATTTAACATGGAAATAGATCAGGCGTTTATAGCGGCGATCTTGACGGTTATTGGTTACTCTCTGAATGATACGGTGGTTGTGTTCGATAGAATTCGTGAATTCGTGAACGAGCATTCTACATGGCCATTAGGAAAGACGGTAAATGCAGCGCTTAACAGTACTTTGAGTAGAACCTTAAACACCTCCCTTACTACCTTGGTAGTGCTTCTTGCTATCTTTATTTTTGGAGGGGAAAGTATTAGAGGATTTATGTTCGCATTGATTATTGGTGTAATCGTAGGTACTTATTCTTCGCTATTTATAGCTACTCCGGTAATGTTTGATAGTGTAAAAAAGAAAGCCTCTTTAGAATCTAAGAAAGAACCGGTTACTGAAGAAGCTACTACAGTTTAGAACTAACCGAATATATATCGAAAAAGGCTTCCAATGTGGAAGCCTTTTTTTATGCTGATTCATTGCTGAATTTTTTTATGCTAGATCATTGCTGAATCATTACTGAATTTTTTTAGTCTAGAATCACTTCTGAAGGCGAGCTTCAAACTTTCTTCTGAATCGCTAAGGAGAATTGAGATTTTGACTACGTTATAAGGTAGCCGATAGTTTTGAATATCCTTCTAATAACGTTTTATGCCTTCATTGCGAACGGAGCGTACTATTCTGATTTTGCTGGAAATGTATGAATACCAACATCACTTACGAAGATTTTGGGAGAAGCTTATCTGTTGACTTTGTAATAATTCGTAAAGTTAGATTAGTTGCATTCTTTAAAGCTGGTTGCTACCTTCTATTCAAGGTGGTAGTTTGCCTTCCTTTTCAGCGATAAAATTTTTCAGGTATAGTCAATTAGAAAATTTATGACAATAGTCATAATACCCACAATGATGGCTAGTCTTTTACATTTGAAGGAGTAAAGAAGCAACACCACTATCAAACCTGAAATATTGGTCAGTACATTTTTGAGAATAGGAGCGTTAAATTCTGCCTTTAATTCTTGGTCGATTAAAGGATTGTCAAGGTTTATATTGTTCCCTAGGACTTCGGCAAGTGATACTATGATTAGAACAATTATTGAACTGATTACAATTAAAAAGATCAATTTGATTGCTTTTCTGTCATTCACTCCAGAATTCGTATTTGAAGACGCATCCATTTTAGAGAAATTCTTTCGTTACGCGTCACTGCTCAGAAGCAATGAATAAATATTAGAAATCACTAGTCTCTAACTACACTAAACGTACTTTGTGAAGTAACTCCCCACTCATCGGCAAGACCGGCATTGATCTCTAGAACAAATTGTGCTGGTCCATCTGAAGGTAAATTAGTTTCATCACGCGGAGTCGCGTTCTTTTGTATACTCACTAGAGTACTGTCTTTGTTGTAATAGAGAATGTCCAGAGGTATATAAGTGTTTTTCATATAGAAGTTCCTTATACGCTCGCTATCATATACAAATAACATTCCCTGGTCGTTTCCCAGGCTTTCACGGTGCATCAGTCCCTTTTGCTTTTCATAATCAGTTTCTGCAAGTTCTACATCAATCTTTCGGAGCGTGTCACCATTAGAATGAATTAAGTACACTTCCGCTTCCTTATTAAATACTATAGGATCGGTTTCAATAGATTCTTCTTTTTCCGTAGAATGATCGCAGGAAACAAAACTAAAGCCAAGTGCCATAACTAGTATTCCAATACGAAAGAAGCCTTTTTCCATGATCTATTTCTTGACTGGACGATACATAAAGTAAAGCCCCGCGATTACGAATGGAATACTTAACCATTGCCCTGTATTTAATAGCCAGTTTGCGCGTTCACCTACTTGCGGTTCTTTAACGAACTCTACAAAGAATCTTACCGTCCATAGTAATACCAGGAAGAGTCCGAAAATGTAACCTAGCTTTAATCGCTTTTCAGTTTTCCAGTAAATGAACCAGAGAAGTAGAAATATAAGCAAGTAACAGCCAGATTCATAAAGTTGGGCAGGATGTCTCGCGAAATCCTCGCCTAATTTTTCAAATACGACTCCGTAATCTGTACCGGTTGGTTTTCCTATAATTTCAGAATTGATAAAGTTTCCAATTCTAACAAAGATAGCTCCACTGGCCACCGGAATTACGATCCTGTCCAGGATCCATAAAACTGGTTTCTGAAGTACTCTTTTAGCATATAGATACATGGCCACTATAATTCCTATGGCAGCTCCATGACTCGCAAGTCCTCTAAATCCTGTAAATTGAAATTCTGGTTCAAATCTTACCGGCAAGAAAATTTCCAGCGGGTTATTTTGAAAATACTCCCAGTCGTAGAACAAAACATGTCCTAATCTGGCACCTATTAAAGTTGCTAATACTGTATAGATAAATAAGGAATCCAGTTTCTCTATGTCTATTCCTTCACGTACATAGATCTTTTTCATGATGTACCAGCCAAGAGTAAACGCGATGATAAACATTACACTATAGTAGTGCAGATTGAAAAAGCCTAGATCCAATCCTTCTGATGGATTCCAGTGTATAGCATTAAGTAACATAGAGATTAATTTGAATAGCGGTAAATATACATATTTGAAGATTCTTAACCTTCTTTCGAGTCCGATTTTGGCGGTACGGGATCATAACCATGACCACCCCATGGATTGCAGCTAAAGATTCTTTTAATAGCTAACCAACCTCCATATACTGGTCCGTGAACTTCTATGGCTTTAACAGCATAGCTCGAACATGAAGGTGTGTATCTACAGGTAGCCGGAGTAAGTGGAGAAATGACAGCCTTGTAGAATCTGACCAGTGCGATCAAAAATGCAGACAAAGCTTCGCGTAACATTTTAATTTAAACTAAATGTTGTTCCTTCTTTTCCATCCTTCAGCTGAATACCCATCTCCAATAACTGATCCCTGATCTGGTCGCTCAAGGCAAAATTCTTATTTGCGCGTGCTTCAGCTCTCAGTTGGATCAGTAATTCGATCGTGCCACTCAGCTTATCGCCATCTGTTTCAGCTTCAGAATTCATTTCGCTTAAGCCTAGAATATCAAACATAAAGGCCTTCATTGTGTCCTTCAATTCCTTCCTGTCTTCCGAAGTAATACTTACAGAACCTTCCTTAATATTATTGATGATCTTAACTACATCAAAGAGTTTAGCGATGACGATCGGACTATTGAAGTCATCATTCATAGCATCATAGCAGGATTGTTTCCACGATGAAAGATCAAAATCAGTTTTATCTGAAGTTTGAATTTCATCAAGACTGTTATATGCATCCATCAGCCTATTGAAACCTTTTTCACTACCCATAAGTGCATCACTACTAAAATCGAGGATGCTGCGATAATGAGCCTGAAGAATAAAAAATCGAACCACATTAGGGCTGAACGCTTTTTTAAGCACATCGTTATTTCCACTAAAAATTTGTTCTGGTAGAATAAAATTACCCGTGCTTTTTGCCATTTTCTTCCCGTTAAGGGTCAGCATATTGGCGTGTAGCCAGTAATTTACCGGAGACTTACCGCTGGCAGCTTCTCCCTGAGCGATCTCACATTCATGATGTGGAAATTTTAAATCCATACCGCCACCATGAATATCAAATTCTTCTCCAAGGTACTTGGTACTCATGACAGTGCATTCCAGATGCCATCCAGGAAAACCATCGCTCCATGGTGAAGGCCATCGCATGATATGTTGTGGTTCAGCTTTTTTCCACAATGCGAAATCCTGAGGACTGCGTTTGTCACTTTGCGCGGCAAGTTCACGTGTGTTTGCAATCATATCTTCGATCGCTCTACCGCTCAATTTCCCGTATTGATGATCTTCATTAAACTTGATAACATCAAAATAAACAGATCCGTTTGCTTCGTAAGCATAACCCTTGTCAAGTATTGTTTTGATGATTTCTATCTGCTCCACAATATGACCTGTTGCAGTAGGTTCGATACTAGGAGGCAGGTTATTGAATTTCTGAAGAATATTGTGGAAATCGACAGTATACTTCTGGACCACTTCCATAGGTTCAATTTGTTCCAGTCTGGCTTTTTTCGCGATGCGATCCTCTCCGGTACTATCCGCTTCATTTTCTAAGTGCCCGGCATCGGTAATATTTCTTACATACCTAACTTTGTAACCAAGATGCTTCAAATACCTGAAAACAAGATCAAAGGAGATAAAAGTTCTGCAGTTTCCTAAATGTACATTGCTGTAAACAGTAGGTCCACAAACATACATTCCAACATTACCTTCGTTTATTGGTGTGAAAATCTCTTTTTCACCGCTCATAGAGTTGTAAAACTTAAGTCCTTGTTCCTGGTATAGCGCCATGAAGAAAAATTTTAATTCTTAGAAAGAAGTGTCTAGTTTAATGTAGTCAAGAAATTCCCTGCGAACCTCTTTTTCTTTGAAAGCTCCACCGAACTCACTGGTAACGGTGCTACTTTCGATATCACGAATTCCTCGGCTATTCACGCATAAATGTTTTGCATCAATGACACATGCAACATCTGGTGTTCCAAGAGCATTCTGCAATTCCTGAACAATCTGCATGGTCATTCTTTCCTGAACCTGTGGTCTTTTCGCGTAATAATCCACGATTCTGTTCATCTTAGATAGGCCTATGACTGTACCGTTCGATATATAGGCCACATGTGCTTTTCCTACGATGGGTAGAAGATGATGTTCGCAAGTAGAATAAACGGTGATATTTTTCTCCACAAGCATTTCTCCATATTTGTACTTATTTTCAAAAACTGAAGCTTTGGGTTTGCGCTTAGGATGTAGCCCTGAAAATATTTCGTTAACAAACATTTTGGCAACCCGCTGCGGAGTCCCTTTAATGCTGTCATCTTCAAGGTCCAGACCAAGAGTGTCAAGTATATTTCTTACATCCTTCTTGATAAGTTCGATCTTTTCATCGTCACTAACTTCGAAGGCGTCATCTCTAAGGGGGTTTACAGCGCTGCTACCAGCGTGTGCATCACCCATTTCATCTATATCGTTCAAAATTTTATCTACTTTCATGCGTTTTGCAATAATAGTCGGTCAAAACTGTTTTGGCTTGCAAAGATACATAATTTATAAGGTTTACAGAATCTGCAAAATCAAATGAAGGCGGGAGATTGTTTGCTTATATTTTCATATTTTGCACTAGTTTGGTTGAGGCAGCCCGAAGGTATGAACATCAGATTTCAGTTATTTATTTTTCTTTTTATTATTGCGGGTTTTTCGGCCTTTGCTCAGGGGTCAATTTGTTCGAATATTGAACCTTTCTGCGCAGGAGACCAACGCCTTACTTTCCCTAATTCAAATTCTACCAACAGCAGCCAAATTTCAGGGGAATTTGGTCCCGACTATAGTTGTCTGGAAGAACAGCCATATCCTGCGTGGTTCTTCCTTCAGGTAGAGGACAATGGAAATTTAAGATTCAGAATAAGTCAGAATAGTAGAGAGGATGGAAGGGGTGTGCCTCTGGATGTGGATTTTGTAGTTTGGGGACCATTTCAAAGAGGCGAGGATTATTGTAGTGCAGCAAACCTAAGTGCAATGAATCAGGTGGATTGTAGTTATTTGCCAGATTCAATAGAAACTATGACCATTCCCAATGCCAGGGAGAATGAGATATATGTCGTGGTTATCACTAATTTTGAACAGGTGCCGGGTTTTATAAGTCTGGAGCAAACAAATTCTGGAGAAGGTTCAACAGATTGTTCTATTCTTGAATTCGATCTTGGTGAAGATATTGCAGTTTGCGGAGAAGATGAATATTTGCTCGATGGAACTTCAGATGAGGATGCAGAATACCAATGGTTCAAATTTGATGAATCGACGATGAATTATGTTGAACTTACTAACGAAACCGGACCAACCTTATTGGTTACCGAAGAAGGAGATTATAAGCTGATTGTTACTGATGTTCTGGAAGATAAAACTGAAGAGGATGAGATCAATATTTCCTTTTATGATATTCCTGAAATTCTTCCTGCGGAAGATCTGGCTAAATGTGATTCGGGTGACACTATAGACCTAACATTGAGAAACTCACAGTTACTGGGCGATGATCTTGAAGTTTCTGCTTTTACAGTAAATTTCTACGAAAGTTCCGAGGCTGCAGGCGAAAATGATGCAATTTCAAATCCTCGAAACTTTCCGTTTGAGGAAGGGAAACAGGTATTTGCTCGGGTAATGCATAATGTGTCTGGATGTCTATCTGAAATTGAATCGTTTAACCTGACTATTTTTGATTTCCCTGAATATTCTTTAGCTGAAGAAACTGTCTTGTGTGTCAATCTCTCTGGGGCTGCCATCGGTAGTTCCATCGTGGGGGAAGATCTTGGTGAAGGTTATCAATATGAATGGATCCTGGATGGAAATATTGTTAGTACAGAAGCTCGCTATACTTTAAGTGAGTTACCTGGCAATAGCATACTGGAGCAGAATATCATTCATGATGAATCCGGTTGTTTTCAGTCGTATTCTACAACCATTCAGCCAGTTTCCCGACCTGAAACTCTTGAAGTAAACATTTCAGGATCAGATTTTGGAGATGGATATGTGATCAACCTTGAAGCAATTGGGGGTATCGGACAGGAATTTGCATCTTACGAATATCGTTTAGACGGAGGAGACTGGAGAAGTTCGCCAAGATTCAAAGACGTGCGACCTGGAAATCACGTAGCATATGTTCGAGAATCGAATGGCTGCGCAGAAACCAAAAGCGCTTCATTTTTTCTGGTTGGTTATCCACGATTTTTTACTCCAAACGGCGACGGATTCAATGATGAATGGCAATTAATAACAGATCAGAACATAGAGATCCACGAAGTGATGATCTTTGATCGCTATGGAAAATCTATAATAGAGCTCAAATCTGGAGAAGATTTTTCCTGGGATGGCACAACTAACGGTAGGCCACTGCCGGAAACTGACTATTGGTTCAAAGTAATTTTCAGTACTAGTGACAGAGACCGGGAAGAGTTTATGGCTAATTTCAGTCTTATTAGATAAAAAAAAGAGCTGGTCTTAAGACCAGCTCTTTTTTCCTGTCATAATATTTAAATGATTTTAAAGGCCTATCGTAAGAGTAGCAACAAACTGAGATAGATCTCTGTCTAAACTTACCGGATTAAGGACTCCAGAATTGAGTGGGCGAATCTGCTCTTCGTAATTTGAAGTCTCATAAGCTATATCGAGGTTTACCGAACCAAAGTTATACCCCAAACCAGCGCTGTAACCATTTAGGTCGCTACGAATCTCTTCATTTTCAAACGGACTGGCTTCATAGCGATATCCAGCTCGCAAACTTAATGCCTTCAGCCTGTATTCTCCACCAACTTTGAAAGCCGGTGCCATCTTCATTGTTTCAGATATAGCATCGTTCAAACTCTGGAAAAATAGATCGTTCTTTGGTTTAAACTGTACATTTCCATAATCTGTAAGGCTTAGATCTCCACTTATTAATCCATTCTTTCCGAATAGAAAGGCGACGCTACCAGTATGAGTAGAAGGAGTTTGAAAGTTATATTCAGGATAGACATTGATGATATTTGGAGAAACACTAACGAATTCACCAGTACTGCTATAAGTTTCCAGGTACTGCGAGGTCTCCTCGAACATGTTGAACCAGGTAGGTGATTGGTAGGTGTAACCAAGTCTTACATAATCACCAGCTTTTGCAATAGCACCTAATTGAAAACTAAAACCATCTCCATTGGTACGTAGATTGTTTCCGAAATCAATTCTGGAAGTGACATTAGGATCATTTGAGGTATTAGAATGTAGTTCAGAGATCTCTGTGAACTTATCGTAGTTAATAAAATGACTATTCAAATTTAGACCAAGATATAACCAATCTTCGTACTGAGTTGCGATATTAAAGCTCAATTTCCCATTAAGTCCGGTTGTATTGTAACGGTATTGCTGATCAAAGCTCCCGTCTTCTACAAGAGAAAAATACTCAGTATTACTGGGGTTGTCCTGGCTGGCTTCTATGACATAGCCCTGGTAACCTAAAAAGGCCTGTTGTTCATCAAAACCAAAGTTTTCTCCAAGGAAAGAATATAGATCGGCTATACTCTCATCATCTCTAAGCTGAAGCTGGTCCAGTGGAATTCCGTTAGCTTTTTGAAGAAAGTAGGTATCTACAGATTGACGGGATATCCCGCCGGTAACAAAATTATTATCAAAATTCGAGGTTGTATTAAAATTGAGACCAAGACTGAATTTACTTAGCTTTTTGTCTGAGCTTCCCTGGAAAACAAAAACTCCACCAACATTTCCTAAATCGATCTCGTCACTCTTGGAATATGAAGTGCTACCATGATACCTGAGATTATCATCTGTATTTCTGGATTTCAAACTAATAGTTGCATTGCTACTCAGGAAAACTGCAGATGAAGCGGGGTTGCTGGAGATTGCTGAAATATCTCCACCCAAAGCTCCAAACGTACCACTCATTCCTATATATCTTGCAGTTCCGTTAAGTTCTGATCTGGAGTATCGATAAGCATCATCAATACTCTGTGACCATAAATTTCCTGCAAAAGCTAACAGGAATATTAGAAATATCTTATTCATTTTGTATACTATAAAGGATAAAAAAAGCCTTGCTAAAATTAATTAACAAGGCTTAAATATTTTGAAATTTTATCTTCCGCCTCTACCACCGCGGGAGGTTCTACTAGAACCACTGGATGAGCTACGGCTTGAGCTTCCGGAACTTCTGGATGAGCTACTAGAACTACGAACACTTCTACTATTAGACGAACTTCTTCTAGAAGGCGAAGTAGTTTGTCCTGATCTGCTACTACTAGATCTCGTAGATCTATAAACCGGACTGGAAGTTCTTGTATTCGAAGTATTGTAGTATCCACTTCTTTCAGTTCTTCTACTAGTACGTGAATATACATTGTTGCGATCGTAACCATCACTGGTACCTCTCGCTCTAGATCTGGATCGAGTAGCATCTGCCTGAGCACTTCTAATACTTCTTATGCTTTGGGCATAACCGCTTCTTCTATCATTGGATGATCTATAATCATTAGTATTCCTTCTTCCGCGATTATAGGCAACATTATTACGATTTCTACCTATATAAGGATATCCATAACCGTATCTGTTATAAAAACCATTGTTGAACCATGGGTTCCCAAAACCGAAGTTGTACCCGTATGACCAGCCGTATCCAAATCCTCCATAACCCCAGGGTCCGCCAAAGCCTCCATAACCCCAAGGATTACCGAATCCAAAAGCCAAACCTCTGCGTGCGTAAGGATTAAAGAATGGATCGAAAAACGGATCATAGAAAGGATCATAAAATGAACCAAAATATGGGTGTCCAAATCCATAGCCCCATCCCAAGGGTCTTCCAAATCCAAATCCAAAGCCTGGACCATTATTTATAATATTAACGGTGTAAGTATCTGGATCATTACCCCATGGTGCATTCCCTCCAACATAAGCTACATCACCACCAACTTCAGAATAATTATCATATCCATCATTAGAAGAATAACTGTCAACATCTGTGAAAACATCATTCTCAAGTAATTCGCCAACCATTTCAGATTGCTGGGCGAACATATTTTTATAATAAGTGTTCTGATTATTCGGTTTTACCTGGGTTTGCTCGTTTTCTGCCTGTTCCCAAATACCTGGTCTAGATTCTCCATAAATCCCATCAGTTTCATATCCAGAATACTGGTAAGATGAACATGCTCCAAGACTCAAAATTATAGCAGGAAGAAACAGCAGTTTTAGCCGGTTTCTTAAGAGGTAGTAAGTTTTCATCGGTTATTCTTTTTATTGTTGGGCATTCTAAAAATGGTTAGTTTTGCCCGAACGGTTAGTACTTGACTAACCTTAAAAACACAAGTTTTGTGCCAAATTACGAACTATGGGTAAGAAGTTAACAAGCAGGAGCGAAGATTATTCAAAATGGTATAACGAATTGGTGGTCAGGGCAGATCTGGCTGAGAATTCAGCAGTTAGAGGCTGTATGGTTATCAAGCCCTATGGATATGCGATCTGGGAGAAAATGCAGGCCGAATTGGATAGAATGTTTAAAGAAACAGGACATCAGAACGCTTACTTTCCGCTTTTTGTACCTAAAAGTCTGTTTGAAGCAGAAGAAAAGAATGCTGAAGGTTTTGCCAAAGAATGTGCTGTCGTTACTCATTATAGATTAATGAACGATGAAGATAATCCTGGTAAATTAAAAGTAGATCCAAATGCAAAACTTGAAGAAGAGCTCGTTGTAAGGCCAACTTCAGAAGCGATCATTTGGAATACTTATAAAAACTGGATCCAGTCTTATAGAGATTTGCCTATAAAGATCAACCAATGGGCTAACGTGGTTCGATGGGAGATGAGAACCCGCTTGTTTCTAAGAACTGCTGAGTTTCTATGGCAAGAAGGTCATACCGCGCACGCAACCAAGGCTGAAGCGCTTGAAGAGACTGAATTGATGAATAATATTTATGCTGAATTTGCCGAAAACTTCATGGCAATTCCAGTGATAAAAGGTGCGAAAACTGAAAACGAACGTTTTGCGGGGGCGTTAGAGACTTATTGTATAGAAGCTCTTATGCAGGATGGAAAGGCTTTACAGGCTGGGACCTCTCACTTTTTAGGTCAAAATTTTGCGAAAGCATTTGATGTGAAATACGCTACTAAGGAAGGTGGTTTAGAGCATGTATGGGCAACGAGCTGGGGTGTTTCTACAAGGTTGATGGGAGCATTGATTATGACCCATAGCGATGATCATGGTTTGGTTTTACCTCCAAAGCTGGCTCCCACGCAAGTTGTGATCGTTCCTATATATAAGGGAGAAGAGCAATTAGTTCAAATTTCAGAAGTTGCAGATGAGTTGGTTAAAGATCTACGAGCAGCAGGGGTATCGGTAAAGTTCGATAATAATGATAACCAAAAACCAGGCTGGAAATTCGCTCAGTATGAATTACAGGGAGTTCCATTAAGAATTGCAATTGGTCCTAAAGATCTGGAGAAAGGTACGGTTGAACTTGCCAGAAGAGATACGTTATCAAAAGAATTCATGAACAGAGATGAGGTTGTAGGTAAGATTCCTGCATTATTGAATGAAATTCAGGAAACTCTACATACTAAGGCTAAGAACTTCCGGGATACTCATATTACCGAGGTAGAGACTTTTGATGAATTTAAAAAGCAATTAAAAGATAAGGGAGGTTTTATATCGGCACACTGGGATGGTAGCCCGGAAACTGAAAATAAGATCAAAGAACTTACGAAAGCTACTATTAGATGTATTCCTTTTGACAGGAAAGTGGAAGCCGGAAATTGCGTTTTGACCGGCAATCCATCTGAAGGAAGAGTGCTTTTTGCAAAAGCCTATTAAAAAATTTAAAAATTTTTGTAGAACATTTGCGGCATTCCAAAAAAGTTGTATTTTTGCATCCGCATTTGAAACAAAATGGTCCGTTCGTCTAGGGGTTAGGACGCCAGGTTTTCATCCTGGTAACAGGGGTTCGATTCCCCTACGGACTACTAAAGAAACATCGCAGTGATGTTTTGATAATAGCAACTTGAAAGTTGCGCTTTGAAATAGATAATGGTCCGTTCGTCTAGGGGTTAGGACGCCAGGTTTTCATCCTGGTAACAGGGGTTCGATTCCCCTACGGACTACTTTTAAAACTTATTTAAATAATAATTGTAATGGCAAATCATAAGTCAGCGTTGAAGAGGATTCGTAGCAATGAGACTAAGCGTCTTAGAAATCGCTACCAGCATAAAACTACAAGAAACGCGATCAAGAAATTGCGTGAGGCCGATAAGAAAGAGGCTGAGGCTATGTTGCCTTCTGTAATTTCTATGATAGATAAATTGGCTAAGAAAAATATCATTCATGATAATAAGGCTGCTAACCTAAAGTCTAACATGGCTAAGCACGTTGCAGCACTATAATTTTAGCAGTGTTCAATTCATAAAAAAATGCTTTTCGATCTTCGGAAAGCATTTTTTTGTGCATTAAACTTAAATTCTCTAAAAAACGGAAACTCCAGTAAGAGTGGTTAGTCTTTCCAACGCTTTCATTCCTAATTCTGAATTTCCTTTTTCATTAAGTATAGGGCTCCAGACGGCTACAGAGTAATTCTCTGGATGTATGGCTACAATGCCACCGCCCACGCCACTTTTTCCAGGTAATCCTACCTGAAAACTAAATTCACCCGCTTCATCATAAAAGCCGCAGGTTTGCATTAAGGCATTAATACGCTTTACTGTTTTCGGTTTCAGAATTTTCTTATCGGTTTCCAGAATACGGCCTCTATTGGCAAAAAGCATAAAAGCTTTTGATAGTTGTTCACAGGTCATGGCAAGTGAACATTGGTGGAAATAAAAGTCTACAATTGGTTGAACATCACACTTTATATTCCCAAGAGCCTTGATATAATTTACTAAAGCGACATTCCTGTATCCAGTTGCCTGTTCTGAAGCAGCTACGGTTTCATCATAATGAATATCGTCATCACCAGTAATTTCACGCACAAAATCTAGTAATTCCTGCTTTGGATCTTTTAATTGGTCTACAAGTATATCTGAAATTACCAGTGCGCCAGCATTGATAAATGGATTCCTGGGAATTCCACTTTCGTATTCAAGCTGAGTAAGACTATTGAAAGGATCACCTGAAGGTTCTACATCAACACGATCCCATAGATCTTCTCCCATGAGCCGCATACCCATCGCCAAAGTGAAGACCTTAGAAATACTCTGAATCGAAAATTTCTCTTTGCTATCTCCAAAATTGAAATTTTGATTATCTCCGCAATAAACATGCATTCCGAATTTGCGTCGATCTACCTTGGCAAGTTCCGGAATATAGGACGCGACTTTTCCTGAAACATCCCGGTAGCTCATCTCATCGTATATCGTATCTAAAATTTTCTGGTATTCCATATTAATTAAGGTCGCTAAGATCTGATTCTGTTTCTATTTCGAAAGGTACTTTATCCTTCTTGAAGATTCTGGCGGTGAGATCCCCTTTTAACGTAACTTTATTATCACTTAACTCTAGCCAGCTTCCCTCTCTAAGTCCCACTACTGGCGGTGAATTGAGATTATGAAATTCTTTAATTCGTATTTCGCGGGTTTCTCCTTTATGCTTTGTGTTTAGATCGGGATCAAGATAGTGCGGATTAATATTAAAAGGAACTAATCCTAAGGTTTGAAAGGAAGGAGGGTAAACAATGGGCATGTCATTGGTAGTTTGCATACTTAAGCCACCAATATTGGTTCCAGCGCTTGTTCCCATATAGGGAGTTCCGCTTTTTATCTTTTGCTTCAATACGGCCATCACCCGATTTCTGTATAATTCTGAAACCAGTAAAAACGTATTACCACCTCCGGTGAAAACGCCTTCAGCATTCTGGATGGCTTTTTCAGGATCTTCGAATTCATGAATACCCTTTATTAGAATATCAGCTTTTGCAAAAGCATCCTTTGCTCGTAATGTATACTCATCTAAAGATATTCCGCCTGGTCTGGCGTAAGGAATAAATATGACTTCCGGTACATCCTTATAAAGTTTGGGTAAATGCGGAATCAAGTATTCAAGATAGTCCTGAGAATGTAGGGTAGAGGTGCTGGCTAGTATTGCGTTCATATACCTTTTTAAGGTAAAAATAAAGAATCGAATACGTTAACAAAAGTTTACAGAGTTAATAAAGGCTAATTTTAGTTTTGGAACGTTATGATTAAACCGAAACCAACTAACCAACTTGAAAATTACTTTTTGTAGTAGAATGAGATACCTGCTATTGCTCTTCTTTCTGGGCTTTAGTCTGAATTGCTTTGCACAGGATCCCGCAATGATCAACGGTAGAATTCTAGCTGGAACCCGGCCACTGTCGGGAGTTCACGTAATTAATATTAATTCCAGGACCGGTACTACTTCAGATGATTCGGGAATTTTCAAAATTTCTGTACGCCAGAGCGATATTCTTTTATTTACTTCTGTACAGTTCGAAAAAATAGAAATAGAGGTTTCCGAAGAACATTTGAGGACCGGATCTATCGAAGTCATCGTCACAGATGCCAACAGACTGGAAGAAGTTGAAGTCGGTAAAAAGCAACTTAGCGGTTACCTTAACAACGATCTCAACCAAATAGAATATTTCGATAGAGATCAATATCATATTCCGCATCCAGAGAGAAAACTTACTCCTAACGAATTGAGGCTTTATACTGCGAGCGAAGGTATTACGAGCCGGTGGTCATACATTGGGATTCTTCTGGGCGGTGTATCACTCGATGTTTTAATAAACGATATCAATGGGAAAACCAAATACCTCCGGGAGATGATAGAACTGGACGAACTACAAGTGAAAGTGCAGGCGGCTATCGATCTCTTCGGAAGGGAATTTTTCAACGAACACTTAGATCTGTACGGCGACGAGATTATCAACTTTATCTACTATTCTTTTGAAGATGAAGATTTCAGTTTGATGTATGAACATAGAAAAGAGCTTGAAATGATCGAATATTTTCAAAATAATATTGTTGAATTCCGAAGAATGAGAACTCAGGATGAATAGAAGTAAAAGAAAAATTACGATGTATGCTCTGCTGGTTTTTCTTGTAGGCATTGCTTCCGAAGTAACAGCACAGGAAAGAAAAATTGTTTCAGGTATAATTGTTAGTGACAGTATCATTGATAAAAGCGGAGTTCACGTTATTAATATTACTGCGGAAAAAGGCACCGTGACCAATGAAAAGGGTGAGTTTGATATGATGCTGAAGTTAGGTGACAGTATTTATTTCTCATCGGTACAATTCGAGAATGAATTTAAAGTGATTGGAGAACAGCAGCTGAAGGATGGCTGGACCAAACTTTTATATCCTAAAATGAATGAACTTGCTGAAGTTCAGCTCGATAATATTAAACTTTCGGGAGTGCTTGATCAGGATATCACCAGGATGCCTAAAAGTATTTACGAAAAACTTGGTATTCCATTTCCCAAACCCAGGCGAACGAGTCTTGAGCTCGCTATGCAGGCGAATACGAATGATCCGGTTTCACAGGTAATCAACATGCTTAATGGAACCACCAAGCAACTAAAAAAGGCTGAAGAGAATACCGAATTGACTAAACTCGTTAACGGTGCAAGAAGCCGTATGCAGGAAGCCTATTTTGTAAACGGATTGGGATTGCCTGAAAATGAGGTCGTCAATTTCCTTTATTACTGCGTCGATTTCCCCACCTTTGAAGCCCTGCTTGATGAAACAAAAATATTCGCACTCATGGAATTTTTTGAAGAGAAACTACCCGAGTTTAAATCAAGAAGGCAGCTTGAATAATACTAATCTCAAATCCTGAACGTTGAAGTACGACACGAGAAAACATATGTTATATAAATACCTGGGTGCCGTTTTAATTATTTTCTTATTCTCTGTGAATCTGGAAGCACAGGAAACGGCCATGCTTAAAGGGAAAATTGTTTCTGAAAATAAAGATGTTCAGAATGTTCATATTGTAAACCTTACTCAGGAAACCGGAACTACCAGTGATGTAAAAGGGGAATTTTTTATTGGTGCTGCAATTAATGATAGTCTCTTTATATCCTCGGTTCAGTTTCAGAATAGAACAATAGTTGTACGTCAGAATATGATCGAAAGCGGACAAATTAAGATCGAGCTTTACGAAGCCATGAACGAACTTTCCGAAGTTTTTATCGACGATATTGAGTTAAGCGGTTACCTCGCAAATGATCTTAATTTAATTTCCATCAAGGAAGTGGAGACCAAAAACCGTTTACAGCAGAATCTTGATGACTTCATCCGGAAAGACAGGGAACTCAATCCCTATTACCAGCCTAGTATGACCGAAGGTATTCGAATCGATAAAATTGCCATGGCTATTGCTGATAAACTAACCAAAAATAAGGAGACTCCGATAGTTTATAGTCCGAAGGAACTGGCTAATCTTAGCCTGAAAATAGTAGGAGAGGAGTTCTTTAGAAAAGATCTTGATCTTGATGCGAATGAAATCTGTAACTTTCTATTATACTGCGATAGAGATCAGAATTTCGAGAAGTTGGTTCTTAATAATAATGCACTGGTTTTAATTGAATATTTTGAAACCAGAATCGAATCCTTCAGAAAACTTAGAGCTGAAAACCTCAACTCAGGAAGACAGCTTCCTGGCTAATTCTTCAAATTAAACCATTTACTTATTTCAAAGTCTAAAAGCTGACTGCTCAATCTCTATGGATGGCGCAGTAATTGTTTTATCTTCGGAAAAAAATATATGAAAAACCTCATTTTGAGTCTATGCTGCCTGTTTATATTCAGCTCCTTCAGCAGTGAAGATCATGAGACGTACTTAAGTGTTACCGAAATTGAATACCGGCAGGAAAGCAAGTCGGTGCAGGTGATTTCCAGGGTTTTTATCGATGATATGGAAGATGTGCTTAGCAAACGTTTTGGTAAGGATGTAAGTCTTGCCTATAAAAAAGATCTTTCAGCTAATAAGGATCTTCTGGAAAAATACTATTCCAAAAAATTAACTATCAAAGTAAAGAATCAGGATATTCCATTGAAATTGCTGGGGAGCAAATTTGATGCTGATCAAATTGTCTTATTCCTGGAAGGCAAAAACGTGGAAACTTTCAAAACCGTAGAAGTAGAAAATCTCGTGCTTACAGATCTATTCGATACACAGAAAAATATTGTTCACGTGAAGAAAGGTGATGTAATCGAAAGTATGTTGCTGGTGAAAGCCAAAGGTAGTGACACGGTTAATTTCTGAAAACTTTCTCATTGACGTATAAAATCTTATTTTTAGCAACCTATAAATTAAAATTTAGTAAATGAAGCGATTAAAATTGTTGACCTCCGTGTTCATGATGTTTGTCTTTGCAGGTATCAACGCACAGGAAACTGAACAAAAGGAGCCACGGCAGCAAGGCCATACCAATCAAAACAAATTCCGGCAAATGTACCAGGAAATGGCAACTCCAAACCAGTATAGAACTGCCTCTGGAGCTCCTGGACCAGCGTATTACCAGAACGAGGCAGATTACAAAATGGATATCGTTCTTGACGATAAGAACTCTGTGCTTACGGGTGAGGAAACTATCACCTACCATAATAATTCTCCACAGGACCTGGAATACCTATGGGTTCAATTAGACCAGAACATCAGGAAAAAAGATGCGCCTCAAAAAGATGGAGATGGAATGGCTCCGGTTGCAACTGCAGCTGGTTTCGCTAATAAATATCTGGAAACTCCTTTTGATGGTGGTTTCGACATTAAAGAAGTATCTGCGAATGGATCAGATCTTAAATATACGATCAACCAGACTATGATGCGAGTTGATCTTCCAAAGCCTTTGAAGGCTGGAGAGACATATACCTTTGATATCAAATGGTCTTACAATGTAAATAACCATGTAACTAATCGTGCTCGTTCAGGATATGAGTTCTTTCCTGAGGATGGCAACAAGGCTTATGTGATTGCTCAGTTCTTCCCGAGAATGGCCGTTTACAACGATGTTGAAGGTTGGCAGAACTACCAGTTCTGGGGGAATGGTGAATTTGCACTTCCTTTCGGGGATTATGAGGTAAATATTACTGTACCTGCAGATCATATCATGGAAGCTACAGGTGAACTTCAGAATAGAAAAGAAGTTTATTCTAAAGAAATGATGAAGCGTTATGAGCAGGCTAAGAAAAGTTACGACAAGCCGGTAATGATTGTAACTCAGGAAGAGGCTGAAAAGGCTGAAAAGAACTTTTCAGAAAAAACTAAAACCTGGACTTACAAAGCAGATATGGTTCGTGATTTCGCTTTTTCAACTTCAAGAAAGTTCATTCTCGATATGATGGCGGTAGACGTGATGGGTAAAGATGTTATGGCTGTTTCAGTTTATCCTAAAGAAGGGAATCCTCTTTGGGAAGAATGGTCTACTAAAGCTGTTGCCGCAACCTTAGAAAGCTACTCAGAACATACTTTCCAGTATCCTTATCACAAGGCAGTTTCTGTTCATGCTAAGAATCAAGGGATGGAATATCCAATGATTTGCTGGAACTATGGGCGTCCTGATGAGAATGGTAATTATAGTGACCGTACTAAGTTCGGGATGATAAGTGTGATTATTCACGAAGTTGGACATAACTTTTTTCCAATGATTGTAAATTCTGATGAAAGACAATGGGGTTGGATGGACGAAGGTATCAACACTTTTGTTCAGTATGTTGCAGAACAAGAATTTGGGAAAAAGCATCCGGAAGCTATTGCACCAGAATCAAATTATCCTTCTAGAAGAGGAGCGCCAAGTAAGATCGTTCCTTATATGAAAGGAAACCAGGACTATATTTCTCCAATTATGTCCAATCCGGAGCAAGTTTATCAATTAGGGAATAATGCTTATGGTAAACCGGCTACTGCATTGAATATTCTTCGGGAAACAGTGATGGGTAGAGAATTATTTGACTACGCATTTGCTACTTATTCTAAAAGATGGATGTTCAAGCATCCAACTCCGGAGGATTTCTTCAGAACGATGGAAGATGCTTCAGGCGTAGATCTTGATTGGTTCTGGAGAGGATGGTTTTATACTACAGATAATGTAGATATTGGGATTAAGGATGTTCAGAAGTATTACGTAACAGACAATCCTACTGAAGCAGGTAGAGAAATGCTAAAGAGATATGGAACAACTCCTGAAGAAACTAAAGCCCTATATGTAGTTTCCGAAGATGACGAAGCCTTTTCAGAAGAAATGAAGGGTAAATCCTTAATGGAAAATTCTGAAACTTTACAGGCTTACGTGATGGATAACTTTAGCGAGGAAGAGCGTAAAAATCTTCAGGCGCCTAAGTATTTCTACCAGGTGACTTTTGAAAAACCAGGTGGTTTGGTAATGCCTATCATTGTAGAATTGACCTACGAAGATGGGACTTCAGAAAAAGTTACTTATCCGGTTCAAATCTGGAGAAAGAATGATAGTAATGTAAGCAAGGTAATTCCTTCTAATAAAGAGATTACTAAGATCACATTGGACCCAGATCTTGAAACAGCAGATGTGGATGTGAACAATAACAGCTGGCCTAAGAATGAAAATAAAAGTGAGTTCGATGAGTATAAAGATTCCGCTCAGGACTAGGTTTTAAGCTAATAATATTTAAGCCGACTTTAACGAGTCGGCTTTTTTTATGCTTAGATTTGTATATATATTTGTTTTACTATGCATATGTTACCATTATTTATTAGCGGAGCTGAAATAGGCTTTATTTTGTTCATCCTGGTGATGGTTTTTGGAGCTGATAAAATTCCTGATATTGCCAAAGGGCTGGGTAAGGGAATGAAAGCGGTAAAAAACGCATCTAATGATATTAAAAGTGAAATTCAGCGAAGCGCTGAAAAACAAGGCATAGATACAGACTTCACGAAAGACGTTCGGGGCGAGATTGACAAGGTTAAGGAGGATATCGATGATATCACAGGTTCTGTTCGTCGTAAGCTATAATATGTAATCGATGTGGGACCAGATCGAAGAATGGGACAGGCAACTATTTGTATACCTGAACAACCTTGGAATAGAAAAGTATGATACTTTTTGGATCTTCGTTACCAATCCGGCACACTGGATCCCGGTTTTTATAGTTTTCTTTCTACTTTTCTTTATAGCATTTCACTGGAAAAAAGGACTTTTCACCAGTTTATTTCTACTACTAACTGTGGCTGTCACCTATGGTTTTACGAATCTGGTTAAAGCTCTGGCTGTGCGTAACAGGCCTAATAATACACCTGAATTAGCAGAACTTATTAGAATATTACAGGAGCCAACCAATTATAGTTTCTTTTCTGGTCATGCTTCAACTTCTTTTGCTGCAACAACCTTTATTGTTCTCGCACTGAGCAAATGGAGTAAATGGATATATCTTGCTTATATCTGGCCATTCCTTTTCGTAATGAGCAGGATTTATGTGGGAGTTCATTTTCCAGGCGATATCATCGTAGGGATGATCGTTGGAATAATAATGGCCTTTCTCTTCTTTAGTCTCTATAACCGAGCAGGAACCAGGATTTATTAGCTATTTAACTCTTGAAAGTGTGAGACCGTCACGAATTGGCAGGATCACAGTTTCTACCCGCGGATCCTCATTTAAGAGAGCATTGTATTCCAGTAGAGCCTTTGTAGAGAGGTCGTCTTTTTTAAGTTCTTCCACAACCTTACCACTCCATAGAACATTATCTGAAAGTATAATTCCACCGCTCTTCATTTTATCAATGATAAGCTCGAAATACTTCGGGTAGTTAGGTTTATCGGCATCAATAAATACCAGATCAAAATTTTCTTCAATATTGGGAATGATCTCTGTGGCATCACCAATATGCTGTACGATTCTATCGCTATATGGCGAAGCCTGAAAATGTTTCTTCTGAAAGTCTTCCAGTTCTTCATTTATATCTATCGTATGCAAGATTCCATCCTCTTTAAGACCTTCAGCCAGGCAAAGGGCAGAATAACCTGTATATGTACCAATTTCCAGTATAGATCGAGGATTTTTCATTTTGGAAAGTAAACTTAAAACCCTGCCCTGGTAATGACCACTTAGCATTCTGGGCTGCATGACCTTCTGGTTGGTTTCGCGATTTAATTTTTCCAGATGTTGAGGTTCTGGTTGAGAATGTGCTACTATATACTCGTCTATATTTTCTGGTAGGAAATGCATATTCAAAATTTGGGTAAAAATATGGATTTTCTCTTTCCTGCGGGTCCCGAAGTATTGAAAACGAAATTGTATTTTTACAAAAAACACAAGTTATGAAATTTGAAAATTCACTGGAATTTGCTCAGCGCCTGGATAAGGAAGATGAACTGGCAAATTACCGGAATGAATTTATCTTCCCGAAAATCAAAGGTAAGGACGCTATATATTTCGTCGGAAATTCATTGGGTCTGCAACCAAGATCTGCCAAAAAGTATGTAGATGATATCATGCAGGATTGGGCAGAACTGGGAGTTGAGGGTCATTTTAAAGCCGAAAAGCCCTGGTGGGATTACCACGAAAAATTTGCCGAAAAACTAGCTAAAGTAGTAGGTGCAAATCCTTCCGAAGTGACCGTCATGAATACGCTTACGGTAAATCTTCACCTTTTGATGGTAAGTTTTTACAGACCTGAAGGAAAACGTTATAAGATCATTTGTGAAGAAAAAGCATTTCCCAGCGATCAATATATGATCTCCAGCCAGGTTCGTTTTCATGGATTTGATCCTGAAGATGCCATCGTAGAGATCAAAAAGCGCGATGGAGAGCATAATTTTAGAACAGAAGATATTCTTAGTAAAATTAATGAAGTAGGAGAGGAGTGTGCTCTTGTGCTTATTGGTGGAGTGAATTACTACACTGGTCAGGTCATGGACATGGATACTATCACTAAAGCAGGTCACAGAGTTGGAGCCTTCGTTGGTTGGGATCTAGCTCATGCAGCCGGAAATATAGAACTAAAACTCAGCGAATGGAATGTAGACTTTGCTGCCTGGTGTAGTTATAAATATATGAATTCAGGCCCTGGAAATGCTTCAGGATGTTTTATAAACAAGAAGTATCATAACAAAAAAGATATTCCCAGATTTGAAGGTTGGTGGGGACATAATAAGGAACGCCGATTCTTAATGGAGCCAGAATTTCAACCGGAATCCAATGCAGATGCCTGGCAAATTAGCAATGCACCGGTTCTTGCGCTTGCGCCTTATCTAGCGTCTCTGGAAATGTTCGCGGAGGTTGGAATGAATAGCTTGCTAAAGAAAAGAGACAAAATTGTTGCATATCTTGAGTTCGTATTGCACGAAATAGACAAGGATGTAGACAGTACTTTTGAAATTATTACTCCTTCAGCACAGAAGGAAAGAGGAACCCAACTTTCAGTTTTTCTGCACGGTGAAGGGAAAGAGATCTTTAATTATCTAATGGAGAATGGAGTGATGCTGGATTGGCGGGAGCCGAACGTGATCAGGCTGGCACCGGCACCATTTTATTGTTCTTATGAAGATATTTATAGATTTGGTCAGATCTTAAAAGAGGGAATACTCTCAAAAAATAAGTCATAAAAAAAGGAGGCATTTGCCTCCTTTTTTTATGACTTATTTTTTTCTATTCTACGGAAATGTCATCAAAGAATAATTCAAAACTATCATCCTTGGATTTATGCATAGTAGCAATCTTGATTCCTTTAAAATCTTTATAGTCTTCCCAGGTTGTAGCCATTTCACGACCTCCATTTGAAGATTTGTAAACCCACTCGCGAATCATGAATTCATCATCGAAATAGATGTCGTAGCTATCACCTGGAGTGTAACCACCATCTTCTGGGTAACTTACTGTAAGCATCTGCATTTCGTCTCCACTAATTGGTGCTGTTGCTTTCTTTGGTTCACTAAGATCTGCCAGTGACCACTTTAATTGAAAAGGAAACAATAACCAGTAGGAATCATTTACAAAACGCTGATCTATATATTTTTTATCATCAGCCAGGCTGTCTTTTCTGGTATAACTCATCACTGAGTCATTTTCGGTTAGACTAATCCTGTCTGTATCAACATTCCAGTTCCATCGTCTTTCAGATCTTATAGAATCGTCCGCTTTTACATTGAAGGTAAATTTGATCTTTTTAATACTATCAAATTCTTCAAAGCCATTGACCATCGCGATCTTTTCGTGAACTTCCAGGTTTGGATTGTCTTCAGGAGTTACCTCTTTCTTTTTGTCTTCATTGCAGGAGATAAGGGTAATTCCGGCAAGAAATGTAAGCAGTAGTTTTTTCATAGTTTTAGTTTTTTAAATATAGTTATTCTTTTGTTTATAGTGCGTTTATGCTCATTCCACCATCAGCAACAATGTTTTGTCCGGTTACAAATGAAGAAGCTGGCATCGCTAAAAATGCAACGATACTGGCTATCTCTTTTGCTTCGGCAACGCGCTTAAGCGGAGTTCTGGAAATAATAGATTTCATCTTTTCGTCGTTATGCAGGTAGCCTTCAGTTAGTGGTGTTTTCGTAAACCACGGTGAAACTGCGTTTACTCTTATCCCTTCTGAAGCCCATTCTACAGCAAGACTTCTGGTTTGCTGTAACAAACCTGCCTTGGACATCGCATAAGGAGTTCCTGTGCCTACATCCTGAAGTGCTGCGGAAGATGCTACATTGATGATCGTTGATCCATCTGAAATTTTCAGAAGAGGAAATAGGAGTCGGCTGAGCGTAAAAGGAGCCACCAGATTGATGTCCAGAACTCTTTTGTACTCGTCTTCAGAATATTCATGAGCCTTTTTTCGGATATTGATACCGGCATTATTTACAAGTACATCCAATCTGCGCCAGTTTTCAGAAATCCATTTTAGAACACTTTGAGAATCAGATAATTTTGAAGCATCAGCGACCAGGCCTTTCACTTGATAGCCCTGATCTTTCAGTTCATATTCCAGATCATCCACTTCACTCGATGTTCTTGCAGTGAATAGTACCTCTGCACCCAACTCCAGAAACTGTTCGACACACGCTTTTCCAATTCCTTTCGTTCCACCGGTTACCAATACCTTTTTTGATTCTAATCTCCACATATTTCGATTTTAAACAAAAAACCCTTTGATCGCTCAAAGGGTTAGTATCAATTATATTAATTATTATAGTTTACGTCCTGTAAGTAACTTGTACAGGATTAATATTACAGCTACAACAATAAGGATATGTATAATGCTTCCTAGGTCTGGGAATGCAAAATATCCAATTAGCCAACCAATTACTAGTAATACGATAATAAGCCAAATTAAATCTCTCATAATGTTCTGGTTTTAGACTGGTTTTATCCTGCCTTTGGTTAATGATTCTTTAGGTGGTTTAATAATTCCAGAACTAAATTAGACAAAGCCTTGATCCACTCGTTTTCATTTAACCTTGATTTAACTATAAGTACTAAAAGCGTTCGGGATTTGAAATGATCTCTGCCGCGCGCTTCCTTATTTTTTGCATTTCTTCCGGAAGCTTCTTTTCCAGTAGGCTCATCATCATATTCATTCTCTGGTTTCCAGCAAAATGTTCCCGGTTGGAATCCAGAAAATTCCAATAAAGACTGTTAAATGGACAGGCCTCATCTTCGGTCTTTTTGCTTACTTTATAGTGGCAATCCGTACAATAGTTGCTCATTTTATTAATGTAACTACCGCTGGAAACGTATGGTTTCGTTGCTACAATTCCACCATCTGCAAACTGGCTCATTCCACGAGTATTAGTGATCTCTACCCATTCAATGGCATCGATATAAATTCCCAGATACCACTGGTCGACTTCGTCTGGGTGAGTTTCAGTTAACAAAGCATAATTACCAGTGATCATAAGTCGCTGGATGTGATGTGCATATGCGTTTTCCAGACTATTTTTGATCGCATGATGCAGGCAATTCATTTTGGTCTTTGCATCCCAGTAAAATTCAGCAAGTTTATTTTGATTTCGAAGTTTATTAGTACGGCGATATCCCGGCATTTCTTTCCAGTAAATACCTCTCATATATTCTCTCCATCCCAGGATCTGCCGTATAAATCCTTCTACTTGAGAAATATCGATCTCGTCTTTGTGGTCGTAATAGTAATCCAGAACAGAGTTTATGACTTCTTTTGGACTCAGCATTTTTGTATTCATGCTGAAGGATAATCGCGAATGGAAAAGGTAAGCTTCATCGGTATGCAAAGCATCTTGGTAATCGCCAAAATGCACAAGAAGGTTTTTACAGAAATAATTTAGTACTGACAGTGAGTCTTCGCGAGTGGTTGGCCAGTTATAGTTTTTCGATTCAATAGATCCAAAAGTTTCTACACCGGCATTTTTAATTTCTTCAACTAGATCAGATACATCTTTACGGAAACCTCTTTCGTGGGGAATTTCAGGCTTGCCTTTCCATTTCTGCCGGTTACTCTTATCAAAATTCCATTTCCCTCCTTCAGGATCTTTAGCATTGATCATTAAAATATCGTTTTTCTTCCGCATATCGCGGTAGAAATATTCCATGGTCATTTGCTTCTTGCCTTTATAAAACTTTTCCAGGTCAGTACGGGTTGTGAAAAAATGTTCAGTATCAAAATTGCTAGTTTCGATCTCAAGATCTTCACACAAATTTCTCAGTTGCTCATCAAGACGATACTCATCTGGTAATTGATACTGAAAACTTTCAAAATCATGTTTATCGATCAGGTCTTTTATGTTCTTTTCAAGATTCTGAGTATTATCCTCATGATCGATCTCATAATAGATGACGCGGTGATCTCTCTCTTCCAGATAGCTGGCAAAATTTCGCATGCTACTAAAAAAACCTACGACCTTCTGTATATGATGTTTCACATAATCGGTTTCCTGTCGCATTTCCATAAAAAGATATGTCACGTCTTCAAGGTCGTCCTTGAACCAGCTATGTTGATGATTTAGTTGATCACCTAAAATAAGTCTCAGCGTTTTTTTTACTTCAGCCATAAATTTTGATAGTCATTGTCGGGATCGTAGCGTTCTGCCTGACTTTTAATATTAAATTTTCTATCGCGAGGATCATTTCCAACTCCGCTATTATACATCCAGTTTCCCCAGTTGCTATGTACATCATAATCTATGAGCAAACTCTCAAAATATGCAGCGCCTTTTCGCCAGTCGTGTTTAAGTTCCTTCGCGAGATAACTATTCACATTCTGTCTTCCGCGATTGCTCATAAAACCGGTATGGGCGATTTCCCGCATATTGGCATTGACAAAATTTTCTTTAGTATTTCCATCGATCCAGTTTCTGAAAGTTTCAGTATCATCATTCCATTCATGAGATTTTCCTCGAATTCCTTCTAGCTGAAAGATCTTGTTATCATGCTTAAGGGAAATATACTTAAAGAAGTCGCGCCATATGAGTTCAAAAACAAGCCAGTATGTACTCTGATTACTTTTAACTTCTTTTTCATATTGCTTGACCTTGAAATAGATCTGTCTGGGTGAAATGCTTCCATTGGCCAGCCATGCTGAGAGTTTAGAGCTGTAATCTGTGCCAGTCAAACCATTCCTGGTTTCTTTGTACGTTTCAAGGTTCCTTTGTTCAAAAAAGTACTGTTCAACTCTTTTTAAAGCTTCATCTTCTCCACCGCGAAATGGGAAGGCAGATCGCTCGTCGGTTTCAAATTCGGTAAAATCGAGGTCCTTTAAACTCGGTATTTTAGTGTCATTTTCAAACTCAAATGCTTCAAGTTTCGAATTGGTAAGTAATTCTCTGACTTCTGTTTTCTTCTCACACTTTTTTCTGAATTCAGTAAAGACCTTTGGAATATCATTTAAGGAATCATAAGGGATATCATCAGGATGAAATAAAAATTGCTGATAATGATCTTTAAATTCAATATCCGGGATAGATTCCTTCAGATTTCTTTCAACTTCCTTCTCTTCATCTGTCCACTCTTTCTGAAAGTAAATGGTATCTATCTGATGCTTTTTTACGAGTTCCGCGATTTTAACTTCCGGTTTATTCTGAAAAACAAAAAGTGGAATATGCATCTTCTGAATATTATTCCGCAGTTGATGAATAGTTTCTATCAGAAATTTTGCTCTGAATTTTCCTGTTTTTCGAAAGCCTATGTCCAGTTCTTTATAATGCATGGGATCGAAAAAGTACACAGCGATTACTCTATCGTGATTGTCTGTTGCTTTTGATAATCCCTCATGATCCTGCGTTCTAAGATCATTTCTAAACCAAATTAACCCTGTACTCATTATTTGTTTTTTCTGCATTTATCACTGCAATAACGTACCTGTTCCCAATCTTTCTCCCACTTCTTACGCCACGAGAAAGGACGTTCGCAAACCGGGCAGATCTTTTGAGGTAAATCAGATTTCTTAACCGTTTTATTCGCCATCCTTACTAAAGAAAGATTTAACCTCCTGGCCCGGGCGGGCATAATGAAATCTGTCAAGCAGGCTTGGCAGGGAATAGCCATCCAGACCATTTACTGCTACTGTACCAGCGTCGTCCAATCTTAACCATCCATCTGGCATTTGAATACCCTCATCATAATAAATATGTTCAATGGATGCAACCATAAGTACAGTGTCATTTTCCTTGATATGATATTCATTGATATATTTACATCCTAGCTTTACTTCAGATTGCTTGACATATGGAGCGTTGAACCCATCGAGATATTCCTCATCCAGACCTGTTTTATTGAATTCTGAAATTTCCTCCTCATACTTTGCAGCAGTTTGATGAGCCTGCTCGATCATTTTATCCTTGATATGATTTACGGTGAAGTACTCAGTATCCCGAATGTTATTATAAGTATTTCGCGCAACACTCAGTGGCCTGGTCACGAACCCAAGCATTGCGGGATTGCTGCCAATATGAGTTACCGAGCTAAATACGGCTACATTGGGATTCCCAGATTTAGATCTGGTAGCTATAAGATTCGCAGATTTATATCCTGTACAACTGTTTACAAGGTTAAGGCGATAGATTTTTTCCATTTCCTCAATGTCTGAGGCTTTGATATGTTTCATAAAAAAAGGTCAGTTTTTTAGACTGACCTCAAGTTATTGATTGCTTTACTATAAAGCTGTTAATGGATTTTTAAATTAACTCTGATTTTCCATCTTATTGATGGCCATCTCATATTCTTCCATTGCCTCTCTTACCGCATCTATATTGTCTGACGCCTTTTGGTGAGCATCTTCCATAACCTTCTCCAGGTTTTTGTCTGGATGCTGGAACAAATCTGTGATCACATGGTTAATTTTATCGATAATACTACTTTGAGTATTCTTGATATCCTCCAGTTTGTTCAATGTAGACCTCATGTGGTCTAGTTTCTCCTGATCCATAATATTAAATTTAGTTTATCTAATATACTACCTCGCCTTAATGAAGCCTTGCCAGTTAACAGCTTTTAGAACAGCTTTATCAAAAAATTAGGATTCCTGTTGCTCTTCGTAAGCAGGGTAATCAATGTATCCTTCCTTCCCAGGCGTATAAAAAGTATCCTCGTTATATTCGGCCAGAGGCCATTTATTTTCAAATCTTTTTACAAGATCTGGATTGGAAATGTACCATTTTGCATAACTCACAAGGTCTGCATTCCCTTCTTCGATAACTTTGTTTCCAGATTCTCGGTCGAAACCAGCATTGATCATCAAAGTTCCTTTGTAGATCTTTCGATAGTGTTTCGCAATATCAGTTATAAGATAAGGCACGTCGCTAACATCTGAGAATGGTTCTGAAAGGTGAACATAAGCCAGGTCATAAGCATTAAGTTTCTCCATGATGTAATCAAAGGTTTCAATGCTTTCTTCTGAAGCTACAATTCCGAAGATTTTATGAAGAGAAGGATTGAATCTGCAACCAATTCTGTTTTCAGGCCATACTTCATTGATAGCATCCAGAACTTCAAAAAAGAATCTTGCTCTGTTTGGAATGCTTCCTCCATATTCATCGGTACGTTGGTTAGCATTTTTATTGAAGAACTGGTGTATAAGGTAACCATTGGAAGAGTGAATTTCAACTCCGTCAAAGCCAGCATCTTTGGCATTCTGAGCTGCAGATTTAAACTCCTGCACAGTTTCCTGAATCTCCTGTAGACTCATTGCTTTTGGGTCAACGGTTTTTTCCTGGCCATCTGGTGTGTATACATCTGCATTCGGATTTACAGCACTGGGAGCAAGTGGCTTGTCTCCGTTATGAAATTTAGGATGTGAAATTCTACCAACATGCCATAGCTGAATAAAGATTTTTCCACCTTCCTTATGAACTGCTTCAGTAACCTTCTTCCATCCTTCCACCTGTTCCGGAGAATGAATTCCAGCAGTATTTATATACCCAACAGCCCGGGATGATACCTGAGAACCTTCAGAAATAATTAAACCGGCACCTGCACGCTGTGTGTAATAAGTCACATGCATATCTGTAGGAGCATTTGCATCATTCTCGGCACGGCTTCTGGTCATTGGCGCCATGATTACACGATTCTTTAAATTCAGGTCTCCCATTTGGTAGGATTGTAGTAAAGCTTGTTTTTCCATAGTCATAATTCAATTTTTACTAAAATTACCAGTTTCAAGGTTTTTGGGGTGTTAATGAACTGGTAAATCAAAATTAGATGGTCAAAAGCGGCTCTAAGTCGTTGTGACTGCCAGTGAATTGAATATTATTAAGTAATTTCGTGAATCTAATTAATATATTACTGGAGAGTATTTTGCTTGCCAGGAATTAGTTTATACTTCATGCAAAATCAAAAAGAAGTAGCTATTGTAGGATCCGGACTCGTGGGATCTTTATTAGCCATTTTTCTTAGAAAACAAGGTCACAAAGTAACTATTTTCGATAGACGTCCCGATGTTCGTCTGGTAGAATTTTCTGGAAGATCTATAAACCTGGCTATGTCCAATCGCGGCTGGAAAGCTTTAAGAGAAGCTGGAATAGAAGATGAGATCAGGAAGCTGGCATTACCGCTGGATAAACGGGCAATGCATGTAGATGACAAACCAGTTTACTTCCAGAAGTACGGAGAAGATGGGGAAGCGATTTATTCGATTTCCAGAGGAATTCTTAATCGTAAAATGATAGATCTTGCTGAAGAAGCTGGGGCAGAATTCAGGTTTGAAGAGAAGATCTGGGATGTGGATTTGCCTAATGCAAAGTTGTATACAGGTGAATCTGAAAAAAGCGTCTGGAAAGAATATCAGTTCGATCTTATTTTTGGAGCAGATGGCGCGTTTTCAAGAACTCGTCACAAGATGCAGAGACAGAGCAGGTTCAATTATTCCCAACATTTTATTGATGTAGGATATAAAGAACTAACTATTCCGGCTAATCCCGATGGTTCCCATAAACTAGATAATGCTTCTTTCCATATCTGGCCTCGAGGTAATTTTATGTTGATCGCAATGCCTAATCTGGATGGAAGTTTTACCTGTACGCTTTTCATGCCTTTTGAAGGAGATATTTCTTTTGAAAGTATACAGACAGAACAACAGGCAGATCAGTTCTTCGAACAGTATTTTCCAGATATAAAGGACGAAATATCGAATTTAAAGCGGGATTTTTTCAAAAATCCTACCAGTGCAATGGTTACTATCAAATGTTATCCATGGTCTTATTTTGATAAGATCACTCTAGTGGGAGATTCGGCTCATGCAATCGTTCCATTTTACGGGCAGGGAATGAATGCGGGATTTGAAGATATTTCAGTTCTAAATCAAAAGATGAATCAGCATGGTGATAACTGGGAAATTATCTTCGAAGAATATCAAAGAGAGCGAAAACCTAATACAGATGCGATCGCAGAATTGAGTTACCGTAATTTTGTCGAAATGAGTAGTAAGACGGCAGATCCATCATTTTTACTGCGGAAGAAAATAGAAAAGAAGTTCGCTCAGAAATATCCTGAATTATGGGTGCCTTTGTACTCACGGGTAACATTTTCAGACAAAGCTTATTCAGATGCGTTGGATATCGGAGATTACCAGAGAGGAATCATGGATGAGGTCATGAAGATTCCTGGAATTGAAGAAACCTGGGATTCTGAAGAGGTCGAACTCAAGATCAAAGATTTACTTAACAAATAAAAAAAAGCTGCCATCTGGCAGCTTTTTTTTAATGTGCATCCTCCTTAAGAATGTTCGGGAACTTCTCCTTAAATCGATTCAGTCTTGGAATCGATACATTTTGAATGTATGGATTCTGAGGATTGTTTTTCTCGTAATTTTGATGGTAATCTTCCGCTACCCAGAATTTTTGAAAAGGGAGGATTTCTGCAGCTAGTGGTTTCTGATAATTTTTTGCAACTTCAGTCTTTACTTCATTTATAATATTTTTTTGTTCTTCTGTTTGAAAGAATATGATCGAACGGTATTGTGATCCATTATCTGGTCCCTGCCCATTCACCTGCGTTGGGTTTTGAGAGCCAAAGAACACCTGAACCAAGGTTCTGAAATCTACAACTTCAGGATCATAAATCACTTCTACTGCTTCTGCATGACCTGTTCTACCAGTATTGCTTTCTTCATAGGTGGGATTCTTGGTATGTCCGCCCGAGTAACCACTTATCACTTCATCCACTCCTTCAATACTTTCATAAATAGCTTCAACACACCAGAAACAACCGCTGGCGAAATAAGCCTTTTTCATCCCGTCCTGCATCTCAACTTCTACCGGAGTAGCATTTGCAATTTCAGGTTTAGTCACAGTTTGCTGTGTGTTTTGATTTCCACAAGCCAGAAGTACGAGGCTTACGAAATTAATAAATAATAGCTTCATGTTATTTAAGTTTATAAGTTCCTTCAAGAGTTTTCTTGCCTAACAAAGCATAGTCTACGGCAGTCTTACCGTCGATTTGAAAACCCTTCCAGTCAAGTTTGTATTGGTTTGCACTTACTTTGCTAAATGTTGCAACCGCTGTGCTAGTATCCAGATCATTCCATGGAATATCATTCTGTTTGCTTTTAACTGAAGCTCCCTTGTAGAAAACATGAATATCGTTACCTACTTTTCTAAAGTCGGCTTCCATATATAATTCTCCGGGCTTCAGGCAAATTTCTGAACTTTTTCCAGCTTCGATTTCCAGGCAATAGCATTCGCAGTTGCTTTCTTCCGCAAACGCGAGGTTGGTATAAGTTCCAGAGTAGTCTGTGTTCTTTTCCTTTGCTGTAGACGTAGTGTCCATGATACTAGCTTCTTCAGCTTGATCTGAACTTTGTTCGTTCAAATCCTTAAAACCATTTTTATGAGTAGTAATGGTGTCTTCTGCCTTATTCTCGTTTTCAGAATTGGTAGAATCCTTACAACCTGTAATAGTCAGCATAGTAAGACAGATGGTACAGGTTTTAAATGCAGTGAGTAGTTTCATAACGGGTTAAAGTTAGACTATAATTCAATGAAAATTGTAAAATGAATGTTAATCCAGGAGCTGGTGTAAATAGGAGAATGGCTTAAAATTTAGGCATAAAAAAACTGCCTGAAAAACTTTTGCTTCAGATCCTAAGATCTTACTGTTATTCTCCAGGCAGTTTAAAGTGTTGCTTAAGAAGTATTAGAACTTCTTGAACATAGACTCCATTTTTTCCTGCTCTTCTTTAGCTAGTTCTTCATCTACCAGAATTCTACCACTGTGCTCATCTGTGATGATCTTTTTACGACCAGCAATTTCCATGATCACCTGTGGTGGAATAGTGAAGAAAGATCCTCCAGATGCTCCTCTTTCTACAGGAACTACTGCTAAGCCATTCTTTACATTTGTACGAATTCTTTTGTAAGCAGTAACAAGCCTGTCTTCAATGTTCTTTTCGTATTCCTTAGATTTGTCTATAAGTGCTTGCTCTTCTTTCTCAGTTTCCTTCAAAATTTCGTCAAGTTCGCTCTTCTTATGCTTAAGGTGAGCTTCTCTTTCAGCTAGTTTCTCTTTTGTTTGAGCAATAACTTCTTTTTTCTGCTCGATCTTCACCTTGTACTCATTAATATGCTTTTCTGAAAGCTCTATTTCAAGTTCCTGGAATTCAACTTCTTTACTTAAAGCATTGAATTCACGGTTATTTCGAACATTCTTTTGTTGCTCAGAATATTTTTTGATCGTCGTCTTAGACTCCTCTATCTGGTTCTTCTTGTTCTTGATATCATTATCAATCACTTCGATATCCGCATCCAGTTTTTCCAGGCGTCTGTTCAAACCTGCTACTTCATCTTCAAGATCTTCAACTTCAAGAGGAAGTTCTCCACGTACATTTCTAATCTCATCAATTCGTGAATCCACCAATTGAAGATCGTACAGTGATCTTAACTTCTCTTCTACAGTAACATCGTTTTTTTTCGCCATATTATAAGTAATGTATTGGATTGGTATTTGTATCTGCTAAAATAAGTGCAAAACTACTAATTTTTTTGCTAAGAAAAGAATATAGTAAATTTTTTGTAAACTGTTCACTTTCATAGTGTCCGATATCTGCGACGACCAGCTTTTGCTCGGCTTTGTAGTAATCGTGATATTTTAGATCTGCCGTGATAAATATATCTGCACCAGCGCTTTTGGCATTCTCAATGGCAAAGGCTCCGCTACCTCCCAGGACAGCAACTTTTTTAATAGGTGCTTCGAGTATTTCAGAGTGACGAATTCCTTTGCTTTTAAATGTATCCTGAACTTGAGTTAAGAAACTTTTCCCGTCTACAGGAGTTTCGAGTTCCCCGATCATGCCCATTCCTAACTGTTGATTCCTGTTTTCAAGACTGTGAATCTCATAGGCAACTTCCTCGTAAGGATGACTTTGAAACAAAGCTTTCAATATCTCGGATTCGAGATGTTTCTTATAGGTAATCCCAATTTGTATCTCATCTTCAAAATGAATTGTACCTTTTTCACCAACTACGGGATTTGAATCTTCGTTTCCTTTGAAGCTTCCGGAGCCCTGAACATAAAAACTGCAATTCTCATAATTTCCAATATTACCTGCACCCGCCTGGAATAAAGCTTCTCTCACCTTAGCAGCGTCGGAAACCGGAACATAGGTTTGCAGTTTTTTGATGCTATCGCTACGAGGGATCAGGATTTGCCTGTTCACCAGTCCGAGCTTTTCAGCAATCATATCGTTGACACCCTTGTGCTGATTGTCTAGAGCAGTGTGAATCGCATAGATCGCAATATCATTCTTAATTGCTTTAAGAACGGTACGCTCCACATAATTTTTACCGGTTAGTTTTTTTAAACCTGAAAATATGATTGGATGAAAACTTATGATTAGGTTGCAGTTTTTAGCAATGGCTTCATCTACGGTAGTTTCCAGGGTGTCTAGAGTTATAAGTGCTCCTTTAACTTCTTCGGAAGCGTTACCTACCAGCAAACCTACATTGTCGAAATCTTCAGCATAATTAAGCGGTGCAAATTCTTCTATAATATTAATTACTTCTTTAATAAGCATATTTTGATAATTTTGCCTGAAGCCTGAAAAATGAATTGTTTGCATATTTCTTAGACTTCAGACTCAAAGATAATTATATTAAGCGTTTATGCCGAATCCCAGAAAATTGCTTTTGCCATTATCCATAGTTTATAAAACTGTGACTGGAGTTCGAAATCAATTATATGATCAGGGAATTTTCGATTCCATGAAATTTGATATTCCTGTGATCGCGGTTGGCAATTTAAATATGGGAGGTACCGGAAAATCTCCCATGATCGAATATTTAATTAATCTGCTTTCGAAGGATGCTAAGCTTGCGACTTTAAGCAGAGGTTATAAACGTGAGAGTTCAGGGTTCCAGATTGTAGAAATCAATGACGCTGCTAGTAAAAGCGGGGACGAGCCTCTACAGTTTAAGAATAAATTCCCAGAGATCACGGTAGCGGTAGATGCAAATAGGGTAGAAGGTATCAATAGATTAAATAAGTCCGGTTCCAATCTTATTTTGCTGGATGATGCTTTTCAACATCGAAAAGTTGAGGCGGGATTTTATATTCTACTTACTTCTTACAATGACCTATTCACGGAAGACTTTGTACTCCCGGCAGGTAATCTTAGAGAGTCACGGCACGGTGCGCGTAGGGCGAATGTTGTGGTGGTAACTAAATGTCCGCAGGATCTTGTTAAGGCTGAACAGGATGAGATCCGATCAAAGATCAAAACTTATTTCAATGGTCCTGTTTTCTTCAGTAGTATCATATATTCTGAAATGATCTTCACAGAGAAAGAGCATATGCTTCTGAAAGATATCGAACAGAAAGATTTCGTGCTTGTTACGGGGATTGCCAATCCCGTTCCAATGATTTCATACCTGGCTGAAATGGATATTGAACTGAAGCATTTTAAGTTTCCAGATCATCATAGTTTTTCCAAGGATGAAATTGAAAAGCTAAACACTTTCAAAAGGATACTAACAACAGAGAAAGATTATATGCGTTTGAAAAATACTAAACTTGCCGGCAAGCTTTACTATCTACCTATTCAAACCAGAATAATTTCTGATGCTGAAAGATTTGATGAACTTATTTTAAGTTACGCACAAAAAAAATGAGGTGCGAAGCACCTCATTTTATCGGCTAATTCAAATTATATGTGTTTGTTATCTTCAATATAATTCTACTAGCATATACTTTACAAAGGCTGTGCCATTCTTTTAAACTGTTGTCTCTCTGGCAGCTAGATACTTATTGATCTTGTGGAAGAACTCTTCGGTCTTATAAGGTTTGGGTATAATATCATTAAAACCGTTCATATAGAATTCGTCCAGATTATCGTCAAGAGTTACTGCAGTTAGCGCAATGATTGGAATATCAGGATTGAATTTTCTAATTTCTATAGTAGCTTCTATTCCTGAAATTCCAGGCATATGAATATCCATAAGAATTAGATCAAAATCATTGTTCTGAACCTTCTCGATCGCAATAGTACCATTGTCTGCCACATCACAGATAACTTTGTTCTTCTCCAGAATCTTGCGTGTGATCATTTGATTGATCTTATTATCCTCAACAATAAGGATGTTTTTATCCTTCATAATATCGTTGGTTAGAACGATATCTTTAGATGGAGCTACTGCTTGAGCTGGTTTAGTCTCCAGAGTTTCGGCTTCAAATTGCAATTCGAAAGTAAAAGTGGACCCTTTCCCAAGATCGCTCTCCAGTTCAATTTCAGAATTAAGAAGACTTAATAGGTTTTTGACAATGGATAAACCGAGTCCCGTTCCTCCAAATTTTCTATTGATCTGTGTAGAACCTTGTGTAAAGTTTTCGAATATAGCCTTTTGTTTCTCTTTACCAATTCCTTCACCATTATCTTTTATTTCAAATAGAAGAGAAACAAATTTCCCATCCTGTTGGGTTTTATTTACCGCGATCCAGATATCTCCATCTTCTGTAAACTTAATAGAGTTTCCTATAAGATTGATGAGAATTTGAGAGACTTTAAGAGGATCCCCGATCAGTTTAGCCGGAATGTCTTTATCATAAGAGAAATGTAATTTCGTGTTCCTGTCATCTGCGGAATTCTTCAGCGCGATCAACACATCTGAAATACGCTTTTCTAGATCAAAATTAGTCTTAACGATCTCCACTTTGTTCGCTTCAAGCTTATTGAGGTCAAGTATGTTATTGATCAGGGAAAGCAGATATTCTCCTGAAAACTTCAATGAATTAAGATGCTCTTTCTGACTTTCTGTAGGGCTTTCTTCTAATAATAAATGGGTTAATCCTGTCACCGCATATAATGGTGTTCTTAACTCGTGGGTTATGGTGGTCAAGAATTGTGCTTTTGCTAATGATGCTTTTTCAGCATTTTCCTTAGCCAGGATCAATTCTGAATTTTTCTTCTGAAGCAACTCGTTCGCTCTAGCACGAAGATTATTGTTCTTATATAGGCTTAAGGTAAGTAGAGATAGTATTGTAATAAGAGCTACACTAAGTATGGTGGTAAGCTTATTAACTTTTAAAGTTCTTTCATTTTCTGCCTGCTGTGCCGTAAGCTGATCTACCGTAGATTTTAGAGCAGAATTACCTAGCCTCGCGTTAGCTTCAGTAGCAAGGGCCTCTTTATTTACGTCAAAAATCGTTTCTCTAATTAGATTTCCCTGCTGAAGTAATTCGAGTGCGCTCGCATAATTCCCTCTTTCCTGAGCAATTTCACTTAGCAAATTGTAGCTGTACATGATCATGCCAGTATAACCAGCTGCTTTGGAGATGTCCAGAGAGTTTTTAGCTGACTGCTCTGCACGTTCATAATTTCCGTCGTTTAAAAATGCACGGGCGAGGAAGTAATTTAATCTGGACTTTTCGTATTGATTGTTCGAATCGTTAAGGTAGATCTCAGCGTTTCTCAATTCGGCCAGTGCTCTGGGTTTGGTTTGCTCATCGTTAAAGTAGATAACAGCCCTGTTCAGCGCAATGATTCCTAATTGTTCCCGGTTGTCTTGCTGGGTATAGTGTTTTTCTGCCAGCTCCAGGTAGTTTAAGGCACGGTCAAACTCTCTTTTAGATGTAAGTATTTTTGAATACAGCACATAGGAATAATTAAGGCCTGCATCATCATTGATCTCTCTTTGAATGGACATGGCCCTGTCAAGTTGCGTAATACCTTTGTCATATTCGTGTCTTACATGATACATACGACTAAGTATGGTGCTGGTAAGTGCAATGTAACTCTTAGCGTCTATACGTTTGGATAATTTTAGAGAAAGATCTAGTTGTTCCTGGGCTTTATCAAAATTCATGGTATTGATAGAAACCTCGGCTTGATTCAACAGCTTTTTTATCTGTTCCGGTTTTGGGTTTTCTTCATCTATCTTGGACTCCTGGAATCCAAAGATGGCGAAGCAACATACTAAGAGGATGAAACGCTTGAAGTTTTTCATTTATGGAAAAATAGCTGGCAGCTTTAATAAGTTGTTAAATATAGCTATTTATCGTTAACAAGTGAAATTAAATCGATAAGACGGTTAGAGTAGCCTATTTCGTTGTCATACCACCCTATTAATTTGATGAGTGTGCCATCGATGACTGAAGTCATTCCAGCGTCAAAAATACAGCTGTATTTATTGTCAAGGATATCTACAGATACTATAGGATCTTCTGTATACTCCAAAATTCCGGACATCTCATTTTCTGCAGCATTTTTGAAAAGTCGGTTTACTTCTTCAATGCTCGTTGATTTTTCAACATTAAGTGTCATGTCTGTTAGAGATCCGTTAGGAACTGGAACTCTAATTCCGCATCCACCAATAACTTCACTCAGGTCAGGGAAAATTCCTGTTAAAGCCTTTGCGGCTCCTGTGGTAGTTGGAATGATAGATTGTGCCGCTGCCCGACTTCTCCTTAGGTCCTTGTGCGGCTTATCATGTAAGCTCTGGTCTGAAGTATAGGAGTGGACAGTTGTTATGTAAGCCTGAGTAACTTTTAAGTGATCATGGATCACCTTGAGCATAGGAGCTGCATTATTAGTCGTACAGGAAGCATTCGAGATGATCTTCTCGTCACCTGTAAGTATATGTTCGTTCACCCCAAGTACGATCATCTTTATATCATCGTCCTGTGGCGGAACTGAAAGTATCACCTTTTTTACACCATCCTTCAAATGAGGTAGTAGTGCTTCAGAAGTTTTGAATTTTCCACTACTTTCCACGACTAATTCTACTCCAAAATTATTCCAGGGAATATCTGCGGGTTTTTCGAAATTCAGCAAAGGAATAGAGCGACCGTCAACAATTATCTCATTGTCGCCCGCAGAAATATCATTGAATATTCTTCCGTGGATACTATCATACCTAAGTAGATGTGCGAGACTGGCGGCATCATGAATATCATTGATGGCAACAACTTCGATCCCGGGATGACTAAGTAAAAGTCTGAAAAGGTTTCTACCAATTCGGCCGAAGCCGTTAATGGCAATTTTTACAGGACTCGCCATGTAAACTTCTTAATTTATGTGCTTTTGAGCCTTATAAGAAGATCTTACCAGGGCACTACTTTCAACATGTCTGAAACCTAGCTCGAGACCATATTCTTCATAACGCTTGAATTGATCTGGTGTGATAAATTGCTTAACAGGTAAGTGTTTCTTACTTGGTTGAAGATATTGCCCAATAGTCACAACATCAACTCCTGCGTCGCGTAGATCTCTAAGGGTCTGGAATACTTCTTCTTCCTTTTCGCCAAGTCCTAGCATGATTCCGGACTTGGTTCTTCGAATTCCATTGTCCTTAAGATATTTTAGAACAGCAAGGCTTCGATCGTATTTCGCTTGTATACGCACTTCTCTGGTAAGACGCTTAACGGTTTCCATGTTGTGAGAAACTACTTCCGGGCTTACTTCGATGATACGATCTATATTACGTTCGTTTCCCTGAAAATCGGGAATTAACGTTTCCAGTGTAGTTTCAGGATTCATTCTTCGAATCGCTTTGACAGTCTCTGCCCAGATAATTGAACCCATATCCTTAAGGTCATCACGGTCCACACTGGTAACTACCGCATGCTTGATTCCCATGATCTTGATGGATCTGGCAACCTTTTCAGGTTCATCCCAGTCTACAGTTTCTGGTCGGCCGGTTTTCACACCGCAAAATCCACAGGATCTCGTACATACATTTCCAAGAATCATAAAAGTAGCGGTCCCTTCACTCCAGCATTCACCCATATTCGGGCAACTACCAGAAGTGCAAATGGTGTGTAGATCGTATTTGTCAACCAGGCTTCTCAACTCGGTATATTTCTTACCGGTAGGAAGTTTCACTCGCAACCACTTCGGTTTTGGAGTTCTTTGTGTTTTGGTTTTAACTGGAGCAACGTCTGTATTCATAGCAATAAATCTCTGTTTCAAAGATACAATAATAAGCTGAACTGCATAAATTAGACTCCTGCCAATTCCATTCCTTACTTAGCTATTTCTGCTTTCAATTATAGCGGCGAGTAACTTCTTGGCACGCAGCAGCTTTACCTTAATATTATTCATGGGTTCGTCCAGGAATTCTGCGATTTCTTTATATGATTTCTCCTGAAAGAATCTAAGATTGATGACTTCCTGGTAATGAGGTTTCAATTGCTTAATGTCAAAGAGTAATTGCTCGAGATTTTGTTCCTTAATAAGCTTATCCTCAATTCCCGGCGTATCATCTGCGATCTGGTAGACCTGGTCTTCATCCTGCATGGAAGTTTTAGATCTAATGGAAGCTTTTTTCTTCCTTATTTGATCTATATGGATATTCTTGGAGATCGCAATAAGCCAGGTAGCAAAGGAATAATTGTCATCAAAGGTCTCTATACGATTAAAGGCTTTGGAAAAGGTTTGAATTGTAATATCTTCAGCTTCATACTCATTCTGGGTCTTTTTAAGCTGAAAACCATAAACATCTCCCCAAAACCTGTCTACCAGGTAATTGAATGCCGACTGACTTCCTTTCTTGGCTCCACTAATTTTCTCAGAGAGCTGATTGGGATTTACTTCCACTGTCCTGGTTTTGAAATGAGATTGGAGCTAAATATAGCTAATTGGAAAAATATTAAAAATATATCGAAGAATGGATAGAACCAGATCACATCCTTTTCATCTAGTTTTTCCGCAGCATTGTAATAGATAATTCCGTCAAGTATCAACTTTATAACGAGAATCGATAGAACAGCAATTGGGTAGATTTGAAGGACTGAAAGTAGAATGAAAAGTATCCAGAAAAGTAATCTTGCCGAGTAATATACGCCAAGCAAAACCTGATGCTTCTGTTGGTATTGTTTAGCAGTAGATACATGTCTGCGTTTTTGCCTGGTCCATTCTGAAAAACTTTTTTTGGGAACACTCCGTGTAATTGAATTTTCAGAAAAACATATGGCGGTATTTTCATCATTCGCAGCTTCATTGACGAATAGATCATCATCGCCAGATTTTATATGTAGATGACTTGCAAAGCCTTTCAATTCGTAAAATCTCTCAGAGGTATAGGCGAGATTTCGTCCCACGCCCATATAAGGTATCCCTAATTTTGCATAACTGAAATACTGAATAGCTGTTAATAGTGTTTCGAATCTAATTAACATATTCAGCAATGATTTCTTTTGTTTGAAGTAGCCACCATATCCAAGAACGATATCCTTGGTTGTGAAATGGCTTGTCATTTCTGTTATCCAATCCTTAGATTGAGGAACGCAATCGGCATCTGTAAATAATAAATATTTGTTCGACGCTTTTTTGATACCTAGAGTAAGTGCGTATTTTTTATTCGCCCAGAATGCTTCAATGTTCTGAACATTCACAATTTTTACTCTTGGATCAATATTCTGAAAATGCTCCATAACGTCCAGAGTATTGTCTGCGGAAGCATCATTAATAAGGATAAGTTCAAAATTTGGATAATTCTGCTCAAGAATTCCTGGTATAAAGTTTTGAAGATTGTCTTCTTCGTTTTTTGCACAAACAATTACTGAAACGGGAAGATTTAAAGCTTGTGACTTTTCCGAAGAAGCAGATGTAAATGAAAAAAAACTTAGGTTATAGAGGATATTGATTATACCGGTAAGTATAAACAGGCCAAATAAAATTATCTCCATTTAATCTAAGTAGTCTTGGCGGTATCTGAACAATTTTCCATTTCATCAGGTAACTTTCCACAAAAACTACATGGTTCACCAGATTTGTTAAGGTATGGATTCTGGCTCGCGCAGGTACCAGCGAACTTTCCATCTTTCTTACCCCAGATTTTAATTGCGATTCCTGCAAACGCGAGACCGAGCAGGACTAAACTGATAATAAATAGTTTCATAGACTTTGAATTCTGTTGCAAAAATAATAATAAAATCAGGCAACTGGAAATTGGTCGTATCATTAGTATATCGTTTACACTATTTAACTAAACTTTAATCGAATAAGTAGCGCTAACAGTTAATTCAGAGATATCTTGCAGCGTTAACCACGAAAAAAACTACAATATGAAATTTAAAATGTTATTTACAACTCTTGCACTTACAGCAGTCGTTTTCACATCATGTGAAGATGGTAACAAAAAAGAGCAGGAAGAAAAAGAGAAAATGGAGCAAATGGAAGCCGAAGAAGGAGAGGCTGAAATGCAAGCTGAAAAAGAAATGCAGGAAATGCAATCCAACAGCATTGCAGCTAAAGCTATGGCTACTGATACTTTAAGTACATTAATATCTGCTCTACAAGCTGCTGAATTAGCAGAAATGATGAAAACAGAAGAAGGTCCTTTTACTGTATTTGCACCTAACAATGCCGCATTCTCTAAAGTAGATCAGGCTACATTAGAAAGCCTAATGATGGAAGAGAATAAAGATAAACTAGCTGGTGTCTTAAAATACCATGTAGTGGAAGGTGAAGTTATGGCTGCAGATCTTGTAAAAATGATCCAGGATAATGATGGGACTTATGCAGTTTCTACCGTTGGTGGAGGAGAGCTTACAGCATCTTTAGAAGGTGAAAATGTAATCCTTACTGATGAGAATGGAAATAAAGCGACTGTAGTACAGGCTGATGTTGATGCTTCTAACGGAGTTGTACACATCATTGATGCAGTAGTGATGAAGAAAGCATAATTCGACAACGAATTTTAAGAAAAAAGGAGCGCATTTGCGCTCCTTTTTTTATTCTATAATATTGACTTCAGCTTCAAGAGGAACTCCAAATTTCTGAGAAACCTTATCCTGAATCATTTTAGCCAGCATTAAAATTTCCTCTCCTGTAGCTTCACCATAATTAACCAAAACCAGAGCCTGATTCTTATGAACCCCGGCATCTCCATTACGGTAACCTTTCAGCCCAGATTGATCAATTAACCAGCCTGCGGGGATCTTTATTTCATATTCAGATACATGATAAGAAGGAATTTCAGGATGATCCCGCTGTAATTCTTCAAATTGATCCTTGGTGATCACAGGATTCTTAAAGAAACTACCACTATTTCCAATTTCCTTAGGATCAGGTAATTTTGATCTTCTAATAGCGATAACTGCATTCGAAACATCCTTGATTCCAGGGTTTTTTATTCCAGAGTTCTCCAGTTCATTGCGAATTGCTCCGTAATCCAGATTTAACTGATGATCTTTTTTAGTTAGCCTGAAACGCACAGAGGTAATAATATAAAGACCTTTCAATTCATTCTTGAAAACTGAATTACGATATCCGAAATTGCATTCTTTACGAGTGAACTCTCTCTCTTCGAGGGTTTGAATATTCATCGCATGACAACTTATAAAGCTGTCTTTAAGTTCAACTCCATAAGCACCAATGTTCTGGATGGGAGAGGTTCCTACGTTGCCAGGAATAAGCGATAGATTCTCTAATCCACCGTAACCTTTTTCTATTGTATGAAGTACTAGTTCATGCCAGTTTTCTCCGGCAGCAACCTCCAGAATTACTTCATTTTCATTTTCTGAAACTACTTCTATACCCTTCAGGGCAATATGAACTACCGTTTTATGAATATCCTGAGTAAGGAGCATGTTGCTGCCACCGCCAAGAATAAACAATTCAGAAGAATAACTTTTTTTAAGAAGACGTCTCAGATCTTCGATGCTTGAAACCGATATAAATTTATCTGCTCGAACATCGATCCCGAAACTGTTGTAATCCTTCAGTGAAAAGTTACGAATAACCTGCATTAAGCTTTGTTGTTATACTGCTTTAATGCTTTCTCAAGAATCACAAGTGCACGTTCAAGATTTTCTTTTTTCAATACATATGCGATTCTAACCTGGTTTAGTCCGGTATTTGGGGTAGAGTAGAATCCTGCTGCTGGTGCAACCATGATAGTTTCATTGTCATCTTCGAAATCTTCCAGTAACCATTTTGCAAAATCATCTGCATTAGCGATAGGCAGTTCAGCGATACAATAGAAAGCGCCTTTTGGGTTTGCCACCTTAACACCTTCAATTTTTTCTAACCCTTTAACAAGAAGATCTCTTCTAAAAGTATATTGCTCGATCACCTCGTCAAAATAGCTCTGTGGTGTGTCAAGGGCAGCTTCACTCGCAATCTGAGCGAAAGTGGGTGGGCTTAGTCTTGCCTGCGCAAATTTCATGGCGGTTGCAATCACTTCGGTGTTTTTAGATACCAGGCACCCAATTCGTGCTCCACACATACTATATCTTTTCGAAACTGAATCTACCATGATCGCATGGTTCGCCAGCTCAGGAATGCTCATAATAGAATGGTGTTTCACACCATCATAAGCGAATTCGCGATAAACCTCGTCTGAAACAATGAATAGGTCGTGTTTTAGTGCAAGATCGGCAAGTTGTTGAATTTCTTCTTTTGTATACAGGTATCCAGTTGGATTGCCAGGATTACAAATAAGTATAGCTTTAGTTTTCTCAGTGATGAGTTTCTCAAATTCTGAAATAGGAGGTAATGCAAAACCATCTTCGATCTTAGATTGAATTGGTTTAATTGTTACTCCGGAAGCAGTTGCAAAACCATTGTAGTTCGCGTAAAATGGTTCTGGAATGATCACTTCATCCCCCTGATCTGTGATGCTTCCCATTGTAAATAGAAGCGCTTCAGATCCTCCGGTGGTAATGATAATATCCTGCTTTTCAACCGGAAGAGAGGTGTTATTATAATAAGAAGCTAGCTTCTCACGATAACTTTCAAACCCTGCGGAGTGACTGTAAGACAGTACTTCAATGGCATGATTTTTTACAGCATTAAGGGCTATCTCAGGAGTCTTAATATCAGGCTGGCCAATATTTAACTGGTATATAACTTTACCCTTTGCAGCAGCTGCTTCAGCATAAGGGACTAATTTTCTTATAGGTGATTCAGGCATTTGCTGCCCTTTATTTGAAATCTTTGGCATGATAGTTCTTTTATAGGTTTGCAAAATTGCAAAAATAAAGCCTGAATCAAGAATAAACAATCCTGAATTATTCTGCCTAAGCAGTTAAATTTCAGCATAAAAAAAGCCTCCATTACGGAGGCTTACGTACTTAATTACAGAAGCTACGATTCGCTTTCTGTGTCATCTATTATCTGACCCTTAATTTTCAATGCTTTTATAGGTTCTTCAGCATTAGAATAAACTGTAACAGTTTTCCTGATATGTCCAACTCTTTTGGTGTCATACTTCACTTCTATTTCACCCATTTCACCAGGCATAACAGCTTTCTCTGGTTTTTTAGGAATCGTACAGCCACAGCTCGATTTCACATCCTCAACGATAAGTGGTTCATCTCCAACATTTTTAAATTTGAAGACACGCACTCCGTCGCTACCTTTTTTTATAATACCATAGTCGATCGTCTCAGACTCAAACTCGAACTTAGCCGAGTTTTGCGCGTGGGTAGTAGCAAATCCTGCTAGTACGAAAACTACGATTGCAATCAATTTTCTCATAATTCAGTTATTTAATCGGATTAGTAAATATAAGCTGAAATGCCTTAACTCTCAAAATTTTAATCATTTCAGCAGCTTTCATAATCCTTCATTAATAATTACTTTTGCCATTATTTCAAAAACCAGACCAAGAAATGGCAATTGCTTCACAATACAATGCGAAAAAAGTAGAGGATAAGTGGTATGACTACTGGATGAAGAATAACTACTTTCACTCTGAAGTAGACGAGCGCGAACCTTATACGATAGTGATCCCGCCACCCAATGTTACGGGAGTTCTTCATATGGGACACATGCTGAATAATACCATTCAGGACGTGCTGGTTCGTAGAGCAAGATTGAAGGGCTATAATGCCTGTTGGGTGCCGGGAACAGATCATGCGTCCATCGCTACAGAAGCTAAGGTTGTAGCTAAATTGAAGGAGGAAGGTATTGATAAGAATGACTTAAGCCGTGATGAATTTCTACAACATGCCTGGGACTGGACTCATAAGCATGGTGGGATCATTCTACAGCAATTAAAACATCTTGGTGCCTCCTGTGACTGGGAGCGTACAAAGTTTACGATGGACGATAACATGTCTGCTTCAGTCATTAAAGTTTTTGTAGATCTTTACGAAAAAGGTCTTATCTACCGTGGTTACCGTATGGTGAACTGGGATCCTCAGGCAAAAACAACACTTTCAGACGAGGAAGTGAATTATGAAGAGCGCAATGGTAAGCTTTTCTATCTAAAATATAAAGTAGAAGGTAGCGATGACTATCTTACTATTGCTACGACAAGACCGGAAACCATCCTTGGAGATACCGCAATTTGTATTAATCCGAATGATGAGCGTTTTGCACATCTTCGAGGTAAAAAAGCGATCGTGCCAATTTGCAATCGAAGCATTCCAATTATCGAGGATGAATATGTGGACATGGAGTTTGGAACCGGATGTTTAAAAGTTACTCCGGCGCATGATGAGAATGATAAGAACCTGGGAGAAAAGCATAATCTTGATGTTATTGATATCCTGAACGATGATGCGACCCTGAACAATTATGGTTTACATTATGAAGGTAAAGATCGTTTCGTTGTTCGTGCAGAGATAGTAGAGGAACTGGAACTTTCTGGTAATCTTTCAAAAGTGGAAGATCACGTGAATAAAGTGGGAACCAGTGAAAGAACAGGTGCCGTGATCGAACCGAAACTTAGCGATCAATGGTTTCTGAAAATGAAAGAGATGGCAGAGCCTGCTATCAAAGCTGTAGTAGGTGACGATATTAACCTGGTGCCAGAAAAGTTTTTGAACACTTATAAGCACTGGATGGAAAATGTTCGGGACTGGAATATCTCCCGTCAGTTGTGGTGGGGACAGCAAATTCCAGCTTATTTCTACGGAACTGGAAAGGAAGATTTTGTAGTAGCTGAAACTGCTGAACTGGCACTGGAAAAAGCCAGGAAAGTTACTCAGAATGAATCACTTCAAGCTGAAGATCTTACTCAGGATAAAGATGCATTGGATACATGGTTCTCATCATGGTTATGGCCAATGAGCGTTTTTAACGGAATTCTGGAGCCGGAAAACAAAGAAATACAATATTACTATCCTACCAATGACCTGGTAACGGCGCCTGAAATTTTATTTTTTTGGGTGGCACGTATGATTATGGCTGGTTATGAATACCGTGGAGAAAAGCCTTTTAAGAACGTATATCTTACAGGAATAGTTCGGGATAAGCAGCGTCGTAAGATGTCTAAATCTTTAGGTAATTCACCAGATCCACTTGGTTTGATCGAGCAATACGGAGCAGATGGTGTTCGTGTGGGAATGCTATTGAGTTCTCCTGCCGGGAATGACCTTATGTTCGATGAAGATCTATGCAAGCAGGGTAGTGCCTTTACAAATAAAATTTGGAATGCTTTCAGACTAGTGAAAGGCTGGGAGATTTCAGAAGAGATCGAGCAACCGGAAACTGCTAAGAAAGCGATCGAGTGGTATAAAGCGAAATTTCAGCTTAGTCTTAGAGAGATCGAAGACCATTATTCGAAATACAGGATAAGTGACGCGCTTATGTCTACCTATAAATTGATATGGGATGATTACTGTTCCTGGTTCCTGGAAATGGTGAAACCTGGTTACGGAGATCCAATTGATGCGGTTACTTACAATCAGGTTATCGAAATTCTGGAAGACAACTTAAAAATACTTCATCCTTTCATGCCATTCGTTTCTGAAGAAATCTGGCAAACTATTACTGAAAGATCTTCAGAAGAAGCACTGATTATTGCAAAATGGCCGGAACAAACTTCTTTTGATGAAACTATTATCAAGGAGTTCGCTCACGCTTCTGAAGTGATTGCCGGAGTAAGAAAGATTAGAAAGGACAAGAATATTGCCTTTAAGAATCAGATAGAATTGATGGCTATGAATAATGAAAATACCAGCAATAGTTTTGATTCTGTTATATCAAAAATGGGTAATATATCTAGCTATAATTATGTAATGGAAGCTACTGAAGGTGCATTGTCCTTTAGAGTGCGAAGCAACGAGTACTATATCCCTATCGTTGGAGCGATCAATGTAGAAGCTGAAAAGGCTAAGATCCAGGAGGAATTATCTTATACTGAAGGTTTTCTGAAATCTGTAGATAAGAAATTATCTAATAAGCGATTTGTAGACAACGCTCCAGAAAAAGTGGTAGCTATAGAAAAGACCAAGAAGGCAGACGCAGAAGCTAAAATCGAGGCTTTGAAAGCCAGTCTTAAAAATCTAAGCTAGATATATATCAAACTATGTACAAAAAAAGAGGATCATTTGATTCTCTTTTTTTGTTTAACGCTAGTTGATCTTACCTATGTATTCTTCAACCAGTTCTATATATTTTTCTTCTGCTTCCTGTTTGCTAAGTTTTCTCACCTGTACCAGAGCATTAATCTTAAAAGCGCTTCTTAGATCACCCTGATTGCCTGGCGGAATATAAAAGCCATTCCTTTCCGTAGCTCGCTTGTATAGTGCGTAGAAATGCAGCATGACATCTGGAGGAAATTGCTCCTCAGTCTTACTAGCCATTTCATAGGCTTTAAGAAATTTCATATTTTCTTCTGCCATCTTTTGGTTATGATATAACATCAGCAATTACGCTTACGCCGCCTTTTACTTTATCATTAATTCCAACCTTGACATTGGTCCCAATAGGTAAAAATACATCTACGCGGCTACCGAACTTAATAAAGCCACTATCACTTCCCTGAACTACTTCTGTTCCCTCCTCAGCATAATTCACAATACGTTTTGCAAGTGCTCCCGCGATTTGTCTGTATAGAACTTCTCCAACAACTTCATTTTCTACCACCACGGTAGTCCTTTCGTTTTCTTCACTGGATTTAGGATGCCAAGCGACAAGAAATTTACCAGGATGATATTTGCTGAATTTCACTTTTCCTCCAACCGGGTGACGGGTAACATGCACGTTTAAAGGTGACATGAAGATCGAAACCTGTAATCGTTTATCCTTAAAGTATTCCTTTTCAAAAACTTCTTCAATTACTACAACTTTACCATCCACAGGCGAGACTACATGCTCATTATTATGAATTGTGGGTCTCTTTGGATTTCTAAAGAACTGAACGATCAATAAAAAGAAAAGTACCGAGGCTACCAGAATGGCGAATTTCAACCAATACAGGTCAATTAAACTATAGGTTACTACGTTGATCGCAATTAGGATCAACGCAGTAAGTATCATTATTTTGTATCCTTCTTTATGAAACATAATTCAATATATATAAATATGCATAGACGAATGGGCTTGCAAATATAATACTATCCAGTCTGTCAAACAATCCGCCGTGTCCTGGCATCAATTTTCCACTATCCTTTACCCCAGCCTGTCTCTTAAATTTTGACTGGATTAAATCTCCTAATGTTCCGAAAATACTCAATATGATCGCCATTCCTAACCATATGAGTGGTGTATTAAACTTGCTGAAGTCAGAGAGGGTGGTTGGAAATAAAGGGCTGTAATACCAGATTGCATAACTCATCAGGCAGCTAAATACCAGTCCACCCAGAAATCCTTCCACTGTCTTATTCGGACTAATCTTTTCGTAAAGCTTATGTTTTCCGAAGTTTTTACCTACGAGATAAGCGAAAGTATCGTTGGTCCAAATTAAAAAGAAAATTCCTATGACCAGCTTCGGAATAAATACTCCTTCTATCGTGGGAATGAGGGTTAGGAAAATCGTAGAGGAAATAAGGTAGAATATGATGATGATGTATTTCTTCTTCTCGAAGACAGGAATTTTTTTAACGATAATAAGATCCTTGACCAGGAAAAGATTTACAAAGATTGTAATGAATAATAACATTACGGTTGCATCCTGGTTAAACTTAAGGAAACTGAACAGGTAGAACAGTACCGCCTGTAAAATGAACAGAGCGTAGCTTTTGAGTCGGAGCAGTTTTTGCATCTCCACAAGGCAGACTAAGCTCAACAGATAAAAAAGAATTATAAATATTAGTTCTGAAGAGAGTATTGAAGCAACCAAAATGGCTGTATACAATAGTCCTGATACAGTACGTATAATGGTTTCCTTCATAAATTACAGGTCTTCCAGCAGTAGCAAGTATAAGTTCTTCGTACTACTTCCGTAACTCATGAAATCACCTTCTTTTTGAGTTTCAAAATTCTTTATAGTAGTAATATTTGAAGGGATTTGCTGCTTGTTTTTAAATTTGATTCCTCTTAGGCCTTCTCCGATAGTGTCAATTAACTGACTTGTACTCGAAAGGATGATGAAATTAGCAGGAAGGTCGTGTAGTTTTCTTTCCTTGATCTGGTTAGATGATATTAGAATAGAACCATCATTGGCAACAAGAAATTCACAAGTAGAGAGATAGAATTCTGCTTTCGCTGAATGGTTGAATTCAAGATTGAATCCCTTGAACTTTTCTTTCAGGTTATCATCAAAGCAACAGCATTCTGTTTCATACCAGTCGTTTTCAAGAAGTATATTGTCGAAAGCTTCCTGTACTTCAGCTTCATCAATGCAGTATAAGAATTTTCCCCCGTTATTCTTAAAATTGAGCATAAATCGCTCATCAGTAGGTAGTTTTACCTCTGGCATATATTTCCCGCGGTCTGCTTTCTCAGGCGTGTCCTGATCCTGCTCTGCTCTCGCCTTGGGATTAAGAAACCTTTTGAATAGATTCATGGGGTTGGGTTCTGATTCTTAGACATTTTATCAAAGTTAAAAAATCTGAAATTAACCCTTGTTCAATTTCAGATTTTTTAGCTATAGTTCTACACTACTTATTAACCGAATCCTGATCGAGGTGATCACTCGGTTTGGAAGCTGTATCATTAGAAGATATAGTTTCGTTTGAAACATCATTCCCCTCAGGCAGTGTATTTGTTTCTTTAACCGGTTTTCCAATTGGCTCTTCTCTTTCGTAAGGTCTTTTTCCGAAGATCTTTTCAAGATCATCTTTGAAGATCACTTCCTTGTCAAGAAGAATATCAGCCAGTTGAGATAGCTTGTCCTTGTGAAGTTCTAGAAGGTCAAGCGCACGTTTATATTGCTCTTCAATAAGATTTGAAATTTCCTTATCGATTAATTCTGAAGTTTTCTCACTGTAAGGCTTCGTGAAGTTGTATTCACCCTGTCCTGAACTATCGTAATAGGTAAGGTTTCCAACAGCATCATTTAAACCGTAAATGGTTACCATCGCTCTGGCTTGTTTTGTAACCTTTTCAAGATCACTAAGTGCTCCGGTAGATATCTTATTAAAAATAACTTTCTCTGCGGCACGACCACCAAGAGCAGCACACATTTCATCCAGCATTTGCTCTGGACGAACGATTAAACGTTCTTCCGGTAAATACCATGCTGCTCCAAGAGATTGTCCACGAGGGACGATAGTAACTTTAACCAGTGGGGCAGCATGTTCTAACATCCAGCTCACGGTTGCATGACCAGCTTCGTGGAATGCAATAGCTTTCTTCTCACTTGGAGTGATAATTTTATTCTTTTTCTCTAAACCACCTACGATTCTATCAACAGCATCTAGGAAATCCTGTTTTCCCACTGCTTTGTTTCCTTTACGAGCAGCGATCAAGGCCGCTTCGTTACAAACATTCGCAATATCTGCTCCAGAGAATCCCGGGGTTTGCTTAGCTAAGAATTCAGTATCAAGTTCATCAGCAACTCTTTTTAAAGGAGCTAAATGAACTTCGAATATTTCTTTTCTCTCGTTTAAATCTGGAAGGTCTACATAAATCTGTCTGTCAAATCTACCTGCACGCATTAATGCTTTATCAAGAACATCTGCACGGTTAGTTGCAGCAATTACGATAACATTCGTATTCGTTCCAAAACCATCCATTTCAGTTAACAGCTGGTTTAAAGTATTTTCTCTTTCGTCATTCGAACCCGAGAAATTGCTCTTTCCTCTAGCTCTACCTATAGCATCGATCTCATCTATAAATATAATAGAAGGAGACTTTTCTTTAGCCTGTTTGAATAGGTCACGTACTCTGGAAGCACCAACACCTACAAACATTTCTACGAAATCTGAACCAGATAAAGAGAAGAAAGGAACTTTGGCCTCACCGGCAACGGCTTTGGCTAATAAGGTCTTTCCTGTTCCAGGAGGTCCTACTAATAATGCTCCTTTTGGAATCTTACCTCCTAGTGCAGTATATTTTTCCGGTTGCTTAAGGAAATCTACAATTTCCTGTACTTCTTCTTTAGCTCCTTCAAGACCTGCAACATCTTTAAAAGATGTTTTAACATCTGTGTTCTGGTCGAATAATTTTGCCTTTGACTTTCCAATGTTGAAGATCTGTCCACCGGCTCCACCGCCACCTCCAGCGCTCATCTTTCTCATGATAAATATCCAGACACCAATAATCAAAATGAATGGAAGGAGAGTAAGGAATAGATCGCCCAGAATGTCGCTGCTTGTATCATAAGTAACTACAGTTGCTAGATTATTTTCATTTTTGATCTCATCAATATCGTCTTCAAAATTCTGAAGGTCACCAAATTGAAATGAATATACCGGAGAATCACCGGTTGAAAAAAGGTCTGGATCGATGTTTTTCTTGTGTACTTCTTTCTCTTTTGCTTCCTGAGTTAAATATACACGTGCTTGATTACGGTTGATGATCTCAACTTTCTCTACATCGCCGTTCTTAAGATATTCTTTAAATTGTGCCGGGTTCGTTTTTGCAGGTTCAGAGAAGCCACCGTCCCCGAATAAATTGAGACCAAGAAATATAATAATGATCGCAGCATAAATCCAGTAAGCACTGAATTTAGGTTTTCTGGGATCGAGTTTTTTCTTCGCTTTTTGATTCGCCATTATGTCTTGCTAAAAATTAAATTTAATAACTTGTTTGGATAGAAGTGATCTTCGCGTCACCCCAAAGGCTTTCAATATCGTAAAATTCCCGGATATGCTTCTGGAAAACATGTACAACAACGTTGACGTAGTCCATTAGCACCCATTCGGCATTTTCGCTACCTTCGATGTGCCAGGGTTTATCTTTTAATTCTTTACTAACCGTTTTTTGTATGGAATTGACTATGGCGTTAACCTGTGTGTTTGAAGTACCGTTACAGATTATAAAGTAGTCGCAAACTGTGTTTTCAATTTCTCTAAGATCAAGGATATCAATGTCATTACCCTTTACTTCCTCAATCCCTTTAATAATATGTGCAATAAGTTGATCGCTGTTTTTTTCCTTTTCTGACATTAATTTGATTTATTTATGCAAATTTATCATTTTTTGCTCTTTTCGAAGAGATTCTTACAGAAGATTTAACGCCTATATCTCTTATAACTAACATGCGTATAATCAAAGTTGATGCCATTGACTCTACGAACAATTTCGTGCGTAAGTTCTATGACAATAAAGGTCATTTTGAACCGGTGTGCGTAAGTGCAGCTCATCAAACAAACGGCAGGGGTCAGAGAGGTGCCAATTGGAATGTCCAAGCCGGTCATAATCTCACTTTTAGTATACTTTACCCACAACGCGATCTCAATATATCCAGATATTTCAATCTCAACATCTGCATATCTCTGGCTATTTTAGAGGTACTTGGATCTAGAAATATACCTCATCTTAAGGTTAAATGGCCTAACGACATTATGTCACAAAGAAAAAAGCTGGGTGGTATTCTTATCGAAAATATCGTCAAGACTGAAGGGATCGTAGCAAGTATCATCGGGATTGGTATGAATGTGAATCAGACCAACTTTGATAATCTGCCTCAGGCAACTTCTTTAAAGAACGTCACCGGGATTCATTGGAATGTTGATGAACTACTTCATTGGCTTTGCGAAACTCTTGACCTTCACTTGAAGGCATTAGGCAAAATGAGTGAAGAAAAACTTATGCGTCAGTATCAGCAGAACTTATTTCGAAAGGATGTTATTTCCACGTTTGAAGCAGATGGATCTAGATTTAATGGGATTATTAGAGGGGTCACTTCCGAAGGAAAACTGGAGGTAGAAAAGGAAGAAGAGTTATTCCAGACTTATAATCTTAAGGAAATCAAATTACTATATTAAAAAAGCCGGAATTGAATCCGGCTTTTAAAAATTTTAGAGCTTCCCAATATTCTCCGTAAGAGAATTGATGAACTTCTGCAGCGGGCCTTTGATCATCATACCCATCATCGCATTAAATTTTCCTACAAAATCCATGTGCACTTCACTGCTATTTTCACCAGCAGAAGAAATATGGGTGTTCAAACTAAATGGAAACTTATCTGAAGTTGATCCCAGAACCACTAATTCCGGTTCCTTAGTTTCAGTGATCTTTAATTTGATCTCCGGCATACCTTTTAGTTGAAAAATAAAGGTGTCTTCAGCAGTAACCACGAACTTTTCCTTGCTTTTAGGCATGATCTCTTCGTAGTTCTCAACATTGGTCAGGAAATTGAACATTTCCTGCTGACTTTTATTCGCTTGTACTTTTTGACTTTCTAATTTCATATTATGGTTTCCAGTTTGCCGGATCTTTTCTCCAGGTTCTAAGAATATCGGCTTCTTCAGTGTTTATATAATTGGTGTTATGAGCAGTGTCTATTAAATGATCGTAATCGCTCAACGTGTGTAGTTCTATTTCTGCTACTTTGAAATTTTCTTCGGAAGCATCAAAACCATAGGTGAAAATAGCGAACATCCCCTTAACATTGGCGCCAGCTTCTTTTAGTGCGTTAACCGCATTCAGACTGCTTTTACCGGTACTTATCAAATCTTCGATAACTACAACGCTTTGGCCAGGCTCCAGGTTTCCCTCGATCTGGTTTTTTCTACCATGGCTTTTTGGTTCAGGCCGCACATAGACAAATGGAAGACTTAGATATTCTGCTACCAGCATTCCAATTCCTATTGCACCAGTCGCAACTCCAGCAATAACATCTGCTTTGCCGTATTTCAATTCAATTTGCTTGGCGAAATGCTCTCTAACATAGTTTCTAATGCTAGGATAGGAAAGAATAATTCGGTTATCGCAGTAGATTGGCGACTTCCAGCCACTAGCCCATGTAAAAGGCTCTTGCGGTTCTAATTTTATTGCTTTAATTTGCATTAAAAGCTCAGCGGTCTTTTTTGCTGTTTCCTTATTCAAAATCATAGATACAAATGTATAAAGTTTTTGTGAATGATATCCCCATAATAATTTCTACGAGAAAGGATTTTGGAGGAAACTATAAGAACTATCGATTAAAAACAGTTCGTCTTAAAAAAATAGTCCGGAAGATCCTGGATGGCAGACTCACCCACGTAAATCTTTATAATAAGGATGAAACCAAATTGCTGGATCTTCTTCTGAAGAAAATGAAGGTAGTCACTGCTGCTGGCGGAATGGTGATCAATTCAAAGGAAGAAATCCTATTTATTTATCGCAATAATCGTTGGGACCTTCCAAAGGGGAAAACAGAAAAAAATGAAAGTATTGAGGACTCTGCGATTCGTGAGGTAGAGGAGGAGACCGGTGTTCAGGGACTCGAGATCAAACGTTTTATCACCAGGACCTTTCATATTTTTAAAAGGAATGGCAAACTTCGCTTAAAGGAAACTTACTGGTACGAAATGTATACTGAATATGAAGGTGACCTGGTACCGGAAGCTAAAGAAGGGATTAAAAAAGCTAAATGGAAGAATTATGAGAAGACCCAGAAGGCACTCACAAAATCCTATGCGAATATTTTAATGCTTTTTCCTGAACGTTATTTAGCGGGGCAATCTAAAGATAGGATAGCGTAAATGTGCCTCTTCGTAGTTTGTAGATTGCTTATGTAACCAATCCAGCTGCGCATACCAGTTATTTCTGAAATCTGCATCCTCCCTTTTCTTTTGATCGAATTCTTTCTGAAGATTAGCATTGTTGTCCAGCAATTCTTTCGCTTTATCTTCAAAAACATAAGGAGAAAATCCTTCTTTCTGTTGAAGAACGGTATCAAAGAAATTCCAGTTAAAGAAAGAATCTGTAGCAGAAGGTTCCAGAGTTTCCAGAAGGTATCGGGCTCCATCCTGAAAAGTGGTTACGAGGAAATCTCCTTTTCTAAAACGGACTTCTTCCACTGTCTTACTTACTTTCGTATTTTGATGTGGATAATGACCTTCATATGGGTTTTCTGAAGTATCGTAATCTTCGATCTTATAAACTTCAACCTGGATCAATGTATCACGATCCAGCGGTTCCATCTTAATATTATTCATTTTAAGGCGGTCCACAACCTGCCACCAACCTTGCGGAATTACGTAAGCTCGAGGGATCTCTACTTCTTCAGTAGCCTTGAAATTATCGTAATACTCTATCTCTTTAGTGAATTCTTTACTATTATCATACTTCAGGCGTTCTCCACCTGTGACTTCACTGGCAATATTTTCAGCTTCATAACCCTTAAAATCTCTTTTGCTTGGGTTTTCCTCGTCAACTTCAAACTTCAGGTTATAATGTCTGTCTGTCAAATACTTTCTTTTCGCCTGATTTCGTAAATCTTTGATCCTTGATGATTCTTTGTCTGTGATCCTGATCATGGACTGCATCAATTCATAGGTTCCATAAACTCGCTTGTCATATCTTTTCAGCATATGTGTCTCAACCATCATTCCCAGGGTATTCCATAAAGTGGTGTAACCTGTGCTGTATCTGGGAGAATCCATAAACTGGGAAAAACCTGCTTCTGGAACATCGTTGAAGACATTTACATAAGGCGTGATATCCCAATTTTTATTCTTTAAGGAATCTTCCAGAGCGGGCATCATGGTTTCATTTAAATATTTACCAAGATTCCCTCCAAGTTTGTCATGCTGAGTAAAAAGGTGGGTAAGCGTATACTGGTAATCTGCGCCATTGCTTACGTGATTATCTATAAATACTTCCGGGTCTACGTAGTGAAAAATCTCGTAGAAGGTTTGAGCATTTTTAGTGTCGGCTTTTATAAAATCCCGGTTAAGATCATAGTTACGGGCATTTCCGCGGAAACCGTATTCCTTTGGGCCATTTTGATTGGTTCTTGTGCCGGAGTTACGATTTAGTGCTCCACCAACATTGTAAATAGGTATTGTAGCAACGATCGTATTTTTTGGTGAATTTATGGAATCTCCAGCCATATCTCTGAAGAGCATCATGGTCGCATCGATACCATCACTCTCCCCAGGGTGAATACCGTTATTAATAAGAATAAAACTATGCGACTTGCGTATCTTATCCAGGTCAAATTCTCCATCAGCATTGTAAATGGCCAGGTGCAAAGGATAGCCGCTATCTGTGCTTCCAAATTCAATAAGGTCTACGGAAGGATATGCTTCAGCGAGTTTTTCATAATAGCTAATAACTTCCTCGTAAGTGCCAGTTTCCTTACCACCAGATTTTTCGAAACGCGTTTCGAAATCGTAATCTTTAACCAGTTTGTATTTCGAAAAGTCGCAAGAACTAAAGCTGATTGCCAGCCCCAATATCAACCACAATTTTTTCATAAATATTTCTAAAAATGGAAGCGTAAACTTAGTTAAAAACTGACACTATTGCTAAAAATGAGAGCATTTCTAGCAGGTTACAGGTTGATGTTAAATTAAAACTAATCCCTTCGCCAGTTTACTGCAGCTATTTAAAACGGGTTATTTTTGTTGAAAACTGAAAGATGAGAAAGAATATAAGAAATCTGTGTATAGCTGGAACCGTCCTGTTTTCGGTAAATATGATGGGTCAGGCTATCGAGAATCTAAGTGAGGAGAAAAAGAATGAGTTGGCTCAATCTGGACCAGATATCGTTAAAACAACCGTTGGGGAACTAAAACTACCAGCGCCGTTTTCAACTGAATCTGTAACTAAGGAGAGTAAGCTCGTTGAATGGCCGGAAGGTGAGATGCCTAAAGCACCAGCTGGTTTTAAGGTGACCAAATTCGCCGAAGGTCTGGAACATCCAAGACGAACTTATGTTGCTCCAAATCATGATATTTTCGTAGTAGAGTCTGATGATGCCAAGAAAAGTGCGAATAAGATTACGATGTTCCGTGATAAGGATCAGGACGGAGTACCTGATGAGAAATACAGTTTTCTTAAGAACCTGAATCAACCATACGGAATGCTGGTAATGGGAGACTGGTTTTATGTAGCCAATGTAGACGGCGTAGTTCGTTTTTCATATAAGGAGGGACAGAATGCTATTGATCAAAAAGGGGAAGAGGTTTATGCGCTTCCTGCAGGTGGTTACAATCACCACTGGACTAGAAATATGATCGCCAGTCCTGATAATAAGAAAATATACATCACTGTAGGTAGTTCCAGTAATGTGGGTGAACACGGGATGGAGAAAGAAGAACGCAGGGCCAATATTATCGAGATCAATCCTGATGGTAGTGGTGAAAGAATTTATGCTTCTGGTTTGAGAAATCCAGTAGGTGTGGATTGGAATCCAATTACCGGCGAACTTTGGGCAGCCGTAAATGAAAGAGATAAGATAGGTGATAATCTGGTTCCAGATTATGTGACCAGTGTGAAAGATGGTGGCTGGTATGGATGGCCATATTCTTATTATGGTGATGTTAAAGATCCAAGATGGGCTAATGATCCACATAATGAGCTGGTGGAAAAAGCTATTATTCCAGATGTGCCAGTGGGTGCTCATACAGCATCACTTGGATTGACTTTTTATACTCAGGAAGCATTTCCAGAGAAGTATCATAATGGAGCATTTGTAGGTCAGCATGGATCATGGAACAGATCGAATTTTGCAGGATATAAAGTGGTATTCATTCCTTTCGATGAGAACGGAATTCCGCAGGAACCGGAGGATTTCCTTACTGGTTTTATTGCCAGCAACGATTCAAGCCAGGTTTATGGTAGACCAGTTGGTGTAACAACGCTTCCTGACGGATCTTTACTTGTGAATGATGACGACGGGAATACAATTTGGAGAGTCTCCGCAGAATAATTAGAAAATTTGAAGAAACTACATTTAGTCCTTGCTTTCTTGCTATTCAGTTCTGCTATAGTAAGTTCACAGAATTTTAGAGCGAAAGTAAAGGACTCCGAATCTGGAGAAATTCTGAATGATGTTACGGTGACTGCTGTAAGATCAGGAAAAATCCAGGTAACAGATAGGAATGGAAATTTCAGTTTTGACGGAATCAGTTTTCCGCTGAAGCTGAAATTTTCATTTATAGGCTATAAGACCACTACTGAAATTTTTGATGCTTCAGAAGAAGTAAAAATTATTGAACTACAGCGAGATATAGATGTTCTGTCTGAAGTTGTTTTACGTAGTTCCAATATTCCGCAGAAATTACTGAAGGAATCAGCTGCGGTGAGTGTACTTTCAGCAGAAGACCTTAAGCGAGTAGATGATTTCAACCTGGTGCAAAATCTCAATTATGTACCCGGCGTTTTCGTAAGTCAGGGTGCGCTGAATACCAATAAGATCGATATTAGAGGAATTGGCGCTCGTGCTCAATACAGTACGAACCGTATCAAAGCTTATTTCAATGGAATTCCACTCACCACTGCTGAAGGTGAACTAACGCTGGACGATTTTGACAATTCGTACCTTGACCGGATTGAGATTTATAAAGGACCGGTTTCTTCCATATTTGGAGCAGGATTAGGAGGTGCCATCAATCTTTATACTCAACGAAACAGGCAGGATCAGCGCTCTGTAGAGACGAGTTTTAGCTACGGAAGTTTTAATACTATGAAAACGGGTGTAAATGTGAACTACGTAGAAGATAGTCTTGACATTGCGATCAATTATAATAAACTGGATAGCGATGGGTATCGTGATAACGGCGCTTACGATCGAAATTCATTCGTTGTAACAGCTGGTTTGCTAAATAAAAAAGGAAATCGCTGGGATCTTTTCTACAATTTCACCAATTTAAAAGCCTTTATTCCCAGTTCTCTGAATCAGGATGATTTCCTGAACTCACCCACAAAGGCTGCTTTCACTTGGGGAAGTGCTGAAGGTTATGAATCTTATGATAAAAATATCCTTGGTTTAGCCTATACCCACAATTTTTCCGAAAGTTGGAAGAATCAAACCACGGTTTTTCTGAATTCCCGGGATGGATATGAACCACGACCGTTTGATATTCTTGATGAAAACAGGAATTCTATTGGTCTGCGAACCAATTTCAATCACGAAACTTCTATCGCCAGTATGCCTGCGAAAATCAGTTTTGGAGCTGAAGGGATGCTGGAGTTCTACGGAGTTCAAACCTACCAGAACTTATATCAGGATTTTGAGGATCAGGGTAGTGTTCAGGGAAACAGTCTAAGTAATAATGAACAGGATCGGAATTATATCAATTTCTTCGGACAGGTTCAACTGGAATTGACCTCGAAATTAACTGCCGATCTTGGAGTGAATTTCAATACTACTTCCTACGATTTACAGGATAATTTTAATCAGGATTCAGAAGATCAGTCCGGGGATTATAGTTTTGATGCAGTGCTTTCTCCTAGACTGGGGTTAAGCTATGAAGCTTTTGCCGGGAAGCATTTTTATGCATCAGCAAGTCATGGTTTTTCTACTCCTACGGTAGCGCAAACCTTGACTCCGGAAGGAAATATCAATACAGATCTTCAAACAGAAACTGGCTGGAACTACGAAATAGGCTTTAAAGGTAACTGGCTCGAAAACAGGTTATATACTCAAATGAATGCTTACTCTATACAAATTCGGGACCTGCTAGTAGCCAGACGAATTGACCAGGATCGCTATGTAGGGGTGAATGCAGGAAAGTCTGATCACTATGGCCTGGAATTTACTTCAGTTTACCAACAACCAATTTCGAATGATGTCTCGTTGAACTTTATGCTGAATGCGAATCTAACCGATTATACATTTGACAAATTCGTGAATCTTGGGGAAAATTATTCTGGAAACGAATTACCAGGTGTTCCGGAATATATGGTGACACCAACAATTGGATTCGATTATAAGGACTTTTCAGCAAATGTAAATTACAAGATGTTTGGAGAAATGGCGTTGGATGATTCAAATTCCGGATTTACTGAAGCTTACGAATTGCTGAATTTCAGAATGAATTATAATACGAAATTAACCAGTTATTTGCAGGCAGGTGCGAGCTTTGGAATCAATAATATTACAGATGAGCTCTATGCTTCAAGTATTGTAACCAACGCGGTAGGTTTTGGAGGTTCTGCCCCACGTTATTATTACCCCGGAATGCCAAGAAATTATTACGCTGGTCTAAATTTAAAACTAAGCCTTTAAGAAGACTGGGTCTTTACGACTTCAGGAACCATAAATTCATAACTTCCACCGTGACGCATCACTTCTCTAACGACGGTGGAAGAAATATGAGCGAGACCAGAACTGGATATTAAAAATATGGTCTCAATACCCGCCATTTTGTAATTCGTTTGACCAATCGCTTTTTCAAATTCGAGATCCTGGGCATTACGCAAACCTCTCAAAATAAATTCTGAATCTTTGGATTTGCAGTAGTCTACGGTAAGTCCGCTGTAAGTTTCTACGAGTATTTTTGCTTCGTCTTTGTAAGTTTCTTTTAGAAAATGCAATCTTTCTTCCAGGCTGAACATATACTTTTTACTGGAATTTGTGCCTATAGCCAGAATGATCTTGTCAAAAAGAGGCAATGCTCTATCGATAATATCTGTATGACCTAAGGTTAGCGGGTCAAAACTACCTGGGAAAACTGCTATTTTCATAATTCGCGATTTGATTTCTATTGATTCAATGCTGCTTCCACGGCACTTCCAAATAGATCTTTTAATGTAATTCCTGCTTTTTCGGCTTGTTGAGGTAAAATACTTGCCTGGCTAATTCCAGGATTAGTATTCATTTCTATAAAATGTGGTTCTCCATCATGAAAGATAAATTCTGATCTTGAAAAACCTTTCATCTTCAGTCTACGATAGATCATTTTGGCAATTTCCTGTACTTTCAAAGTATCTTCTTCGGAAATTCTAGCTGGTGTAATTTCCTGGGATTTCCCGAGGTATTTGGCCTCATAATCGAAAAACTCCCCATCTGGAACGATTTCAGTAACCGGCAAAGCGACAATTTCGCCTTTGTACATGATCACGCCAACAGAGACTTCAGTTCCATCCAGAAATGATTCAATAATCGCCTCATCATCTTCAGTAAAAGCAGTTTTTGCCGCAGAAACTATTTCTTCTTCGGTCTTAACTTTAGTTACCCCAAAACTACTTCCCGCACGATTTGCCTTCACGAAACATGGAAGACCAACGCGATCTACGATAGCCTTTGTGTCGATATCCTCGCCTTTATTCAGGAAATAGTTTGTGGCAGTTTTGACTCCGTAAGGTCTTAATACCGAAATAAGATCCCGTTTGTTGAAGGTCAATGCCGACTGGTAGTAGTCACAACTAGTTTGCGGTACTCCAATAAGCTCTAAATATGCCTGAAGTAGTCCGTTTTCTCCCGGTGTACCATGAATCGTATTAAAAACGCAGTCAAAACTAATAACCTTGTCATCTATAGTGACTGTAAAGTTGCTTTTATTGATTGGATAGGGGGTGTCATCTTCTGTTACCACGAACCATTCGCTTTGCAGAATATGAACACGGTATGGCTCGTAAAGGTCACGATCAAGATTTTTATAAACGATGTTACCACTGTTTATCGAAATGCGGTATTCACTGGAATAACCGCCCATAGCGATGGCGATAGTTTTCTTCATATTCAATATTTCCGGTTTGAAGTCGTTAAACAAAAATATCACTTAATAGGGCAGTCACCAAAACCAAAGGGTTTTATATCTTTGTCCATTATCATGAAACTATGGGATTTTTTCGATTTATTTTCAGCAAGACCTTTTTAATTCAATTGGTGCTTGCCGGTATTGTATTGGTTGTACTTGCTTTTCTGGCTATGCAATGGCTGGATTACTCCACGAACCAGGATCAGCGGATCGAAGTTCCCGACCTCGCCAAGATGAATCTTGATATTGTGGAGGATCGCCTGGATGAACTTAATCTTGATTTCGAAATCCTCGATTCTGCGAATTTCAATCCGGATTTCCCGAGGTATTCTGTAATAGAACAAGCACCTGCACCGGGTAAATTTGTAAAGGAAGACCGTAAGATCTATTTAACCCTGAATCCTTCCGGATATCGTAAAGTTGAAATTCCAGAGAATTTGATCAGAAAAACCCGCAGACAGGTAGAACCAACCTTAAGATCTTTAGGTTTTGAGATTGGTGATGTTAGCTACAAGCCAGACATTGCTGAAGATGCTGTGCTGGAAATTAGACATAAAGGTAAGCTGGTGGAAGCTGGTGAAAAATTAATGAAAACTTCTGTATTAGACCTTGTATTGGGCGATGGTAGTGGAAGATATAGAGAACTTGAAGACGATAGTCTGGATGTTCAACAGGAAACTGAAAGCGAAGTAGATGAATTCTAATATAGATCAGAACGACGAAATTGAAGATAATGACCAGAATGAAAGTCTTTATGAACATCATAAGTTCGTAGCAGATTCCGGTCAAAAACCGTTAAGAGTAGATAAATTCCTGATGAATTTCATCGAGAATGCTACCCGTAATAAAATTCAGAAGTCGGCCAAGAGCGGAAACATCTATGTAAATGGGGAAACCGTAAAGCAAAATTTTAAGGTAAAAGCTGGAGACACCGTGCAGGTGATGTTCGAGCACCCTCCTTACGAATACTTACTGGTGCCTGAAGATATTCCACTTGATATTGAGTATGAAGATGATACGCTGCTGGTAGTTAATAAACCTCCCGGAATGGTAGTACATCCCGGTCATGGTAACTATAGTGGGACTCTTATCAACGCACTTGTACATCACTTTGATAATTTACCAAATAATAGTAGTGATCGCCCGGGATTGGTTCACAGGATCGATAAGGATACGAGCGGCCTACTGGTGATCGCCAAGACCGAAGAAGCGATGGCTCACCTGTCAAAGCAATTTTTTGACAAGACGAGCGAAAGAGAATATATAGCGATCGTCTGGGGGAATATAGAGGAAGATGAAGGAACAATAGAGGGAAATATTGGAAGAAACCCAAAGAATAGATTGCAGAACTTAGTTTACGTAGGAGACCTTGCAGAAGAAGGAAAACCAGCGGTAACGCATTTTAAAGTGATTGAAAGACTGGGATATGTAACCTTAGTTTCATGTAAACTGGAAACTGGTAGAACCCACCAGATACGGGTTCATATGAAATATATTGGACATACGCTTTTTAATGATGAGCGCTATGGAGGAGATAGGATCCTTAAGGGTACAACATTTACCAAGTACAAACAGTTTGTAGATAATTGTTTCAAGATACTACCAAGGCAGGCCTTGCATGCAAAAACTTTAGGTTTCACACATCCAAAAACTGGAAAATGGATGAGTTTCAATACTGAAATACCTGAAGATATTCAAAATTGCGTGGATAAGTGGAGATCTTATGCCAAAAGTCAGATTGAGAATCTTTAACATAAAAGCTCTCTATTGATCCATCGATAACTAATTTTAATAGGTTTCAGAAATTTTAGTGATTCGGCTTATATTTGGGAAAAACAGGAAAATGAAAATTGTTGTTTCCCCAGCTAAAAGTCTGGATTACGATTCAAAACTACCCAGCGATCGAGGTACACAGCCACAATTTCTGGAAACTACCGCTAAACTGAATAGAAAGTTATCTCGCCAAACTAAGTCAGATCTTTCAGAATTAATGAGCATTAGCGATAAACTGGCTGACCTGAATTATACGAGGTACCAGGAATTCGAAGAAGATCACACCAAAAAGAATTCAAGACCGGCGATGTATGCGTTCAATGGGGATGTATACACAGGTTTGGAGGCGTATACAATTCCTACAGATAAACTTGATAAACTTCAGGATACCTTAAGAATTCTTTCCGGGATGTATGGGATCTTAAGACCATTAGATTTAATGCAGCCTTACAGGCTGGAAATGGGTACTTCTATTGGAATCGAAAGAAAAGATAATCTTTATGAAGTCTGGAAAGAAAAGATCACGCAATCCCTCAATGATGAGTTGAAAGAAAATGAGTTGTTTCTTAATCTTGCCAGTAATGAATATTTCAAGGCAGTTGATACGAAACAACTAAAAGTTCCGGTTATTTCACCAGTTTTCAAGGATTACAAAAACGGTAAGCTCAAAATCATTAGCTTCTATGCGAAGAAAGCACGTGGTTCTATGGTAAGATATATCATCGACAAGGATTGTGAGACTCTGGAGGATATTAAAGGATTCAATTACGAAGATTATCGATTTAGTGAAGAACATACGGAGAAAGAAGATCAGCCAACCTTTATAAGATAATATTCTGAAGCTTTTTCATCACACACATCCATTTCCGCCATTCATTCCTGAAAACGCTACAAAACTAATTGTTGGTACTTTGCCGCCTCCGCGATTTACACGTAGAGAATTGAAGCCGGATGATGTCGATTTTTGCTATGGAAGCAGGGATGGTTTGTTGTGGCCAGTGCTGGATCGTATATTCCAGCTAGATCTGAAGTATGAGAACACTTCAGAAGCGATACAGCAACGGCAAAATTTTTTGAAAAGTAGAAAGATTGGGATTTGCGATATAGTGGAAAGTAGCCGGCGCGAAAAGATCGATGCAAGTGATCTGGGAATGCAAAAAGTGGAGCTGCGTGATATGCTTGAAATTCTTCGGAAGTATCCAAAAATTGATACGCTTCTATTTACTGGAGGTAATTCTAAAAACGGACCAGAATATTTCTTCAGAAAATATCTCAAAGAACAAAGAGCAGAGATTAAGCTAAAGATCGTGTCAAATAAATCACCCAGAGTTCATCAGTTTATTCTGGAAGGGCGATCAATTAAGACTGTATCGCTAATTGCACCTTCTGGTGCTGCGAATATTTCCATTGGCAGTTCTGAACTTTACAAAGAATTGAAAAAGAAAAACCCTGAATTCAATACTCTTGATTTCAGGGTTCTTCAGTATAAAGAATTTTTCTAGATCACTGCAATTCTTTTTTATCCTGGTTAGCCAGTGTAGTAGGTTTGATCTTAAATTTGCGACGTTTTGGTCTTAGCTTCCCACTGGTTCCTATCGCGATCTTACCTCTTTTAGTTTTCTTATCACCTCTACCCATTTATTTTTTGTTTTGCTGATCTTTGATGGTCTTTTCATCTATATCCACCTTATTGGTTTCCTCGTTGCGATTTCCGGTTGGATTTGTTGGATTTTTCTGCTCTTTCGTTCTTTCTCTCTTGTTATCTTCAATTGGTCCTCCCATAATTGTAATTTTTATGATTTACTCTAAGATAAGGACAAGTAGTCTAAAAAGCTGCCAAGAAGCTGTTACAATTAGGTTAAAGCTTGATAGGTTCAACGAATTTTAAAATCTTTGAGGTTCCCTCGCTATCAAGATGTTTTATAAAAGCACTACCAATGATTGCACCTTTGGCAAATTGAGTTGCTGCCTTGAAAGTCTCCCGGTCTTTTATACCGAAACCTACAATTTGAGGATTCTTTAAATCCATTTCATGAATTCTTCGGAAATAATCAGTAGTTTCATTTCCAAAGCCTGAAGTAGATCCGGTGACACTTGCACTACTCACCATATAGATAAATCCATTAGAAATGGAATCAATAAACCTGATTCTTTCTTCTGAAGTTTGAGGAGTGATAAGAAAAATATTGATCAATCCATATTTCTCGAAAAGCGCCTGGTATTCTTCATGGTAAACATCTACTGGAAGGTCTGGGATAATAAGTCCGTCAACTCCTATTTCTGCACATTTTTTACAAAATTCTTCCACTCCATATTGTAGCATAGGATTAAAATACCCCATAATGATCAAGGGGATTTCAACTTTAGACCTGATCTCTTTGAGTTGATCAAAAAGCTTTTGAGTGGTCATCCCATTTCGCAGAGCTTTGGTCGAACTTTCCTGGATAGTAGGCCCATCTGCCAGTGGATCGCTAAAAGGAAGTCCAATCTCAATAAAGTCAACACCGCTTTTTTCAAGGTCTACGATGATCTGTTCAGTATCATCAATGTTTGGAAAGCCTGCACTAAAATATATGGAAAGAAGTTTTTTGTCTTCTTTTAATTTCTCCTGAATTCTATTCATTTTCTATAAATTGAAATATTCAATATATGTGTTCAAATCCTTGTCGCCTCTGCCTGATAGATTAACCACAACGATATCATCCTTCTTAAATTTTCGGTTTTCAAAAACAGCCAGGGCATGGGAAGTTTCTATAGCGGGGATAATTCCTTCCAGTTTAGCTAGTTCTAAACCAGCTTTCATAGCTGCTTCGTCTGTAATGCTGATAAATTCTCCTCGTTTGCTGGTGAAAAGGTTGGCATGCATTGGTCCAACTCCTGGGTAATCCAGGCCAGCTGAAATACTATAAGGTTCAGTAATCTGTCCGTCGCCGGTTTGCATTAAAAGCGTTTTACTACCATGAATAATTCCGGGTTTTCCCAATGCTGATGTTGCAGCACTTTCCCCGGTATCAATACCTTTTCCAGCTGCTTCCACCGCGATAATGCCAACTTTTGGATTATCGAGATAATGGTAATAGGCTCCTGCAGCGTTGCTCCCACCACCAACACAGGCGATCACATAGTCAGGATCTTCTGTATTTTCCTTTTCCATTAATTGATACTTGATCTCTTCAGAAATAACACTTTGGAATCTCGCCACCATGTCTGGATAGGGATGTGGTCCAACTACAGAACCAATGATATAGTGGGTATCTACAGGATTATTGATCCAGTCACGAATTGCTTCGTTAGTTGCATCCTTCAAGGTACGGCTACCAGATTTCGCAGGAACCACCTTAGCTCCCAGCATTTTCATCCTGGCAACATTTGGAGACTGCCTTTCAATATCCACCTCGCCCATATAGACAATGCATTCCATTCCCATCAAAGCGCAAACTGTAGCCGTCGCGACACCATGTTGTCCTGCTCCGGTTTCAGCAATAATCCTCTTTTTTCCAAGTTTTTGCGCCATGAGGATCTGCCCAACTGTGTTGTTAACCTTATGCGCACCAGTATGGCACAGATCCTCACGTTTTAAATATACCTTGGTTCCATAATGCTCGCTAAAGCGTTTTGCATAGTATAAAGGGGTAGGTCTACCTACATATTCTCTCAATAGATCATGAAATTCTTCCTGGAATGAATCCTCCTGCATGATCTCGATATACCTTGAACGCAGTTCTTCTACGTTAGGATACAGCATTTCAGGAATATAAGCTCCGCCAAAATCCCCGTAATATCCTTTTTCATCTACCTGATAGCTCATCTTATGAATTTATCTTTTGTTTGAATTCTTTTAATTCTTTCAGTTTTTTTAATCCGGGTTTCAATTCGAATTTACTATTTACATCTACGGCATAAAGAAGATCTGGTTTTCCTTCTCTATAGAAATGATTTTTCAATTCGGCAATTGCTTCCCCATGTTCGGGTCCAATACCGCCACTAAGGAAAAATGGTGTGTTAGAAGGATATTCTTTTAAAATCTGCCAGTCGAATTCCTTGCCATTACCCCCTCGTAAAACTCCTTTAGTATCAAATAAGAAAAAATCTGCGATACCCTCAAATGCCTGCATCTTCTGAAAATCAAAATGGTCGCCAACACTAAAAACTTTTATCAACTCTGGAGTGCTGCCATGTTGCTGAAAATTATTCTTCAGCTTTTGACAGAATTCTGCCGACTCCTCTCCGTGCAACTGAATTGCATCAAGCTTGTGCTGCTTTGCAATATCCAGGATCCTGGAAACTTCTTCATTAACAAAAACTCCTGTTTTTTTGATCTCAGCAGGGAGTTCAGGAAGTTTTCCATCAAAATAGCGGGGAGATTTTTTGTAAAAAATAAAACCCATGTAAGTAGGTTTTAGATCTGCTACCTGCAACATGTTTCCAGGTTGCTGCATCCCGCAAACTTTAAGACTCAATCCAGTACTTTGTCCTGAGGCCGGTGTTGTTAAGTTTTGTTCCTGCATAATGTAACTTATCACTTCCTGTTAATTTCGTTTATAAAATCTTTCGCAGCCTTCCCGGGATCTTCTGTTCTCATAAAATTTTCTCCAACTAGAAAACCCTGATATCCATAATCTTTAAGTTCTGCGATTACATTTGGGTCGCTAATTCCACTTTCTGATACTTTCACGAATTCGTCTGGTATATGTCTGGATAGATCTTTGGAGTTTTGGATGCTAACTTCAAATGTTTTGAGATTCCTATTGTTCACCCCAATCATGTCTACGTTTGCTTCAATTGAATTCTCCAGTTCCTCAAGATCGTGTACTTCCAGTAAAACATCCATCCCAAGATTTCTCGCAAAAGTCGCCAGACGTTTCAATTCTTCAGTCGGTAATACCGCCGCAATAAGCAAAACTACATCTGCTCCAAAAGCCTTCGCTTCAAGAATCTGGTAGTCATCTATCATAAAATCCTTACGCAAGACCGGCATTTCCACAACAGCTCTGGCGTATAAAAGATCTTCCAAAGAACCTCCAAAATATTTACCATCGGTAAGGACAGACATACCGCAGACTCCGGCATCCTGATAACCACTCGCCACATCCTGTACGTTGAGATCGTGGTTGATGACATGTTTGGAAGGTGATCTTCTCTTATGTTCCGCAATGATACCGCTGCTTGAATTTCTTAGTTTGTCTGCCAGTGAAACCGGATTTCTTTGAAATAAGATCGAATTTTCGAGCTGTTCTACTGGGAAAATCGACTTTTTCAGGCTCACTTCCCTACGTTTATCAGCAACAATTTTATCTAGAATATTCATAATCTCAGCTTATTATTTACTTAAGTCCTGTAATTTTTTGAAACATTTAAACGCGTTTCCCGATGCAATGGATTCTTTTGCACGGGCGAAACCATCCTGGGCACTTAGATTTTCGACAGTAGCGATGGCCATACCGGCATTTGCGCATACGACATTCTCCTGGGCCTGTGTTCCATTGCCTTTCAGAATATCGGTTAAAATTTCTGCGGAAGATTTAATCGAACCACCTCCTGCAATTTGTGATTGTTGCAATTCTGAAACTCCAAAATCTTCTGGCTTCAACATACTTTCAGAATCGTTCCGAATGCTTTTGGTCTCACAGGTTAACGAAATTTCATCGTAACCATCGAGAGCATGAAGTATTGTGTAATTCTTATCGGTATTTTGATAAAGATACGCATACATTCGCGCCAGCTCCAAACTAAAAACGCCTACCAGTTGATTCTTGGGAAATGCAGGATTTACCATAGGACCGAGCATATTAAAGAATGTTTTTACAGCCAGACTTTTTCTTACCGGTGCAACGTTTTTCATCGCGGGATGGAATAGTGGAGCGTGTAAAATGCAGATATTGGCCTCTTCCAGAGTTTTCTGAAGAAATCCCTGGTCACTACTAAACTTGATGCCAAGATATTCCATGACATTGGAGCTTCCACTTACTGAAGATACACCATAATTACCATGTTTGGACACCTTAACTCCGGCGCCTGCAGTTACAAATGAGGCAGTTGTTGAAATATTGAAAGTATCTTTTGCATCACCTCCGGTCCCACAAAGATCCACGGTGTTGTAATCGTTGAGATCTACCTTTACACATAGTTCAAGCAATGCATCTCTGAAACCTTCCAGTTCCTGAATAGTAATGCTCCTCATCATGTAAACCGTTAGAAATGCTGCGATCTGTGTTTCTGAATATCTCCCTTCAGAAATATTAAAAATAGCCTGTTTTGCCTCGCTGGTCGTTATAGTTTCGTGACTAATTAGCCTGTTTAAAAGATCTTTCATGAAGTTTTTTGCTCGTTTTCCTTATTCTGAAGTGTTTCTGGTGAAGATTCATGTTCAACCCAGTTTTTTATCATCTTTTTACCATCTGGTGTCAATACAGATTCCGGGTGAAACTGAACTCCCCGAACATCAAATTCTCTATGTCTTAAAGACATGACCTCACCTTTTATATCATAACTGGTAGCCTCCAGCTGTGGTGGAAGCTCCTTCGCGACTACCCAACTGTGGTATCTTCCAACTTCCAGTTCTTTTTCCAGTCCTGAGTATAAATATTCATCTTCGACGAAAATCTCAATACTGGTAGCGACGCCATGATAAACCTCTTTAAGGTTCAATAGTGTGCCACCATAAACTTCGCCTATTGCCTGCATACCGAGACAAACCCCCAGAATACTTTTAGTAGCGCCATATTCCATGATGATTTGCTTTAAAAGCCCCGCCTCATCTGGAATACCCGGACCCGGGGAAAGCAATATTTTATCATAATCAGCCATATCCTCCAGGTAAAGCTGGTCATTTCTCTTTACGGTCACCTTACAATCCAGTTCTTCAAGATAATGAACAAGATTATATACGAAAGAATCGTAATTGTCTATAACAAGGATCTTTTTCATCTTTTCCATTCTAAATTTCTTCAGCTATTTCCAGAGCTTTGGTAAGTGCTCCCAGTTTATTATATACTTCCTGTAATTCATTCTCAGGTTTTGATTCGGAAACGACTCCGGCACCTGCCTGGTAATGCAATTCGTGATTTTTACTTACAAAAGATCTAATGATGATCGCATGATTGAAATTGCCTTCAAAATCCATAAAACCAATCGCGCCTCCATAAGCTGAACGATTCACATTTTCTAATTTTTCAATAAGTCGTAATGCCATTGGTTTTGGAGCACCGCTTAAAGTTCCCGCAGGAAAAGTGTCTGCAACGATCTGTGGTGTTGGAACATTGGCGGCGATCTTTCCGGTGACTTTGCTAACTAAATGAATAACATGAGAAAAGAATTGAATTTCGCGGTAATTCTCAACGACAACATCGCTTCCATTTCGGCTTAGATCATTACGTGCCAGATCAACAAGCATTACATGTTCCGAATTTTCCTTGCGATCTGCGGCGAGTTCCTTGGCAAGCTCTGCATCTTTTTCATCATTCCCGGTACGTTTAAAAGTTCCGGCAATTGGATGAATTTCAGCTCGACCCTCGTTTACTATTAACTGGGCTTCAGGTGAGCTTCCGAAGATTTTAAAATTTCCGTAGTCAAAATAGAAGAGATAGGGGGAAGGGTTCACATTCCTTAGCGCCCGGTAAACATTGAATTCATCTCCCTTAAATTTCTGAGAGAAACGTCTTGAAAGTACCAGCTGGAATACATCACCACGCTGGCAGTGTTCCTTAGCAGCTTCTACAACATCACGATATTGATCATCGTTCAGATTAGAGTATGGCTGCTCGGTTCTGGAAAAATTATACGATGCGAAATTCTTAACCTTCAGCAGTTGTTCAATCTCCTCCAGTTTGGATTCAGATTCATAACTATGGTCGAAGATATACGCTTCGTTCTTGAAATGGTTGATCGCGATAATGTTTTGATATACTGCATAATAAACATCCGGGATTTTTAAATCCTTTTCTTTACGGTTGATCTCAACATTTTCGAAATACCGAACGGCATCATATCCTATATAACCAAATATGCCATTATTGATAAACTTAAAATCTGAAGCATCAGCTTTAAAGCGCTTTGAGAACTTCTGAATCGCAGCAGGAACTGAAACAGTTTTATCGATTTTAGTTGTTTGAACCGTGCCGTCTGGCAGACTTTCAGTAATAACATCATTTTCTACTTTAAATGAGGCTATAGGATTACAGCAGATATATGAAAAGCTATTATCACTTGCGTGATAATCACTGCTTTCAAGCAAAAGACTGTTTGGATAACGGTCGCGAAGCTTCAAATAGATACTTACCGGAGTGATAGTATCTGCAAGGATCTTTTTTGAAGTTGTCTTTAATTCGAACATTGAATCTTAATTTTTTTAAATAAAAAAAAGGCTTGTCGTGAGACAAGCCTTATATATCTATATATGAAATGGCGTATCAGCTCACGATTTATTGCGTAAGTTGCTCCACCACCAGTTATGTGTATTCGTTATAAACATAGCTTCAAAGATAGAAATCAATTATTTCTTATCAAACTAAATTTTAATAAGAATCCCAAAGATTTACTTTGGGAGTTAATTTAGAATTTCAAATTGATATCAAGGTCAAAATTATCATAGATAGTTTTGTCTCCAAGATTGTCAAAGAAACTACCTGACCCGTAACGAACATCATATTTGGTTCTATCAATAGTTACCTTTGTGGTAGCTGTATCACCGTTCATGGAAAGATCAAAAGTTAATGGGTGAGTTTGTTCCTTGATAGTAAGATCTCCTACAATTCCGTATTTCCCATTACCTTTAGATGCAGCACTGGTAATTACAAGTTTTGCTTTAGGGTGATCACTGGTTCCAAAGAAATCATCAGACTTTAAATGACCTTCAAGTTTTTCTTTGCTGTCACCAGATAGGTCGGTCACTGTAATAGTACTCATATCCATTACAAACTCTCCTCCAGTGATCTTATCATCTTCCATCATCAGGTATCCGCTTTCCAGCTGAATAGTTCCTTCATGAGATCCAGTCACTTTCTCCCCGGTCCAGGTTATAGTGCTTTCAGAGGTTTTTACTTCTTTTTTTGAATTTGTAAATGCTACGGTAGTCAAAACTACTACCATAATTACTGCTGAATTAATTAATTTGTTTTTCATGATGTGAGTTATTAAATTATATGAAATGAATTAGATCTGAAGTTGATTTTCTAACCTTTGCAAGGTGCTGATACTGATCTTCAGCGCTACGATATCCAATAGGAGCGATTACTGCGGTAGTTAGATCTTTATTTTCAAGCTGAAGAATTTCATCAAACTTTTCAGCATTGAAACCTTCCATTGGGCAGGCGTCTATCTTCATATGAGCAGCTGCGGCAAGTAAGTTACCCAAAGCTATGTAAGCTTGTTTCGCAGCCCATAAGTCCTGCTTTTCCTGAGGCAATTGAAGCGTCGTGTTCTTAATCATGTCTTCCATTCCTTTAAGATCTTCCCGGAACATGTTGCGCGTTGCCGAAATATTATCTAAATAAGTGTCAACATACTTTTCAGTTACCTTAGTAAGATTTGCGAAAATTACAAGATGAGATGCTTCAGTGATCTGGGTTTGATTCCAGGCTTCGGCTTTTAGTTTTTCTCTCACCTCTGGATTTTCAACTACGATTACCTCATAAGGCTGTAAGCCATAGGATGAAGCGGTTAACTGAACACTTTCTAATAATTGATCAAGGTCTTCGCTACTAATTTTTTTCTCGCTATCAAATTTCTTTGTAGCATATCTCCAATTTAGGTCTTCGTTGAATCTTGTTTTACTCTGTGTTTCTAAGCTCATTTAATTTATTATTTAAATCTGTTATTTCCTTTGTTGTCAATTTTTCTGAAAATCTATTCTCCGTTGATTCTACCAATGGATCAATCTCTTTTAGAAGTTCCTGTCCAGTTTCAGTAATGGTAATCTCAACTTTCCTTCTATTAGACGGACAAGTAATTCTCTGGCAATATCCTTTTTCGATCAGTTTGTCCACAAGTCTAGTGGTATTGCTCATCTTACTCACCATTCTTTCCTGAATGGTACCTAAGTTGGCAGGTTTACCTTTTTGACCTCTTAAAATCCTTAGAACGTTGAATTGTTGTAGACTTATACCGAAAGGCTTTAAAACATCCTGCATTTGATCGCTCAAATGATTCGCAGTCACAATAAGATTAAGAACCAGTTTTTTGGTTTCAGGAATCTGATCGGAAGTTTTTAAAAGATTCTCTATTTTCATTTGTTGTTACAACATTTGTATGTACAAATATGATATTTTTTGTTCGTACATGATAATAAAATATTGTTAAAAGTAGGATGGAAGACTTTTTGGTTTTTAAGCAATCCTATCTTTACGGTAACCAAAAACTTAAGTAACATGAAAGAATTATCACAGGATGAATGGCAAAAGAAAGCCCAAAATGATGATAAGGCAGTTCTACTGGATGTGAGAACAGAAGAAGAAGTTGATGAGGGATTCATTCCAAATTCTAAGAATATAGATATATATAAAGGTCAGGAATTTGTTGATGAAGTGGATAAACTTGATCGTGACAAGCATTATTATATATACTGTCGTTCCGGAAAAAGAAGTTCTCAGGCCTGTACCTTACTAGATCAAATGGGCTTCTCGGAAACTTATAATCTTGCTGGCGGTTTCTCGGAATGGGAAGGTGAGAAGGAGACAAATTAAAATATTTAAAATCAGATTAAAAGCACCACTTGTTGGTGCTTTTTCATTTTCAGTAATACTGAAACACCTGTTTATGCGTTAAAAACTTAAACCGGATTATTTGATTAGTCTATTTAATTGATATATTTAACCCCGATTGACCTCGAATTAAAGCATCATGAATAAATCTTTATCTTTTTTAATTACAGCGCTATTGTTCGCTACGAGTCTAACTGCCCAGGATTTTAGCTTCGGAATAAAGGGAGGACCTAGTTACTCCTCAGGTGGTACTATCACCGGAAATAGTTCGAATGGATTATATTTTGACGGTGTAGTGGAAGCTGAATCTGAGATAACTTTTCACGCCGGAGCCTTTTTCGAAGTAAGATTCGGAAAATTCCTACTTAGACCAGAATTTCTTTACAGCACCATGGAAACGGAATTTCCTTTTCCAACAGCACCTTCAATATACGCAGTTGATAAAATTAGTGTACCCTTGCTGGTCGGTTATAACGTTTGGGGACCAATTGATATATACGCAGGACCGGCTTATCAGAACATTTTGGACTCATCCTTAGAAGGAACTGAACCGCCAGATCTGGAAATAGTAGCGCAGAACTCTCCGCTTAGTGGGCAGATAGGGATCAAAGGCTCATTCGGAAGATTTGAACTTGATTTGCGATATGATCGTTCTTTATCTTCACAAGAAAATCAGGAAGTAGATATAGTAAATGCCGATTATGGAATTAATCGAGCTACTTTTAATGATACGAGATTGAACCAGATCATGTTGAGTATCGGCTTTAAAATCTTCGATAGTTCAGCTAATCCTGGTAGAAGAAAAGGCGGTTGTTATTTCTAATTTGATAAAACATAAAAATTATAAAGGGCTCCATTGGAGCCTTTTTTTATAGTACCTGGGTTCGGATCTTAATCCAAAGCCTTCTTAAGACAAATGCCAGAATTAGAACAATACTAGTGGTAATACCTGCCTTGAAGTATTCGCCGTAGATCCAGTACCCGGTGCTGAATAGTGCGCTGTATACTACAAAACAACCAAGTATGGTAGCTAATATTCCGGATGGAACATTCCAGGAATTATTCTTACCATCTGCAATTCCATCCATACCTATTGCTTTCCATCCCGGTCCACCGGGCTGTGTACGTTTATAAAAGTTAATGAGGACCTCTTTTTTCTCAGGTTTTGTAAGGAATGTAATCAATAACCAGGATAAGGTAGTAATGCCAACCACAACGGGATATGTTGCCCAACCAGGGAGTAAACCTGCTAATTTGGTGTTTGTAGCATTATCCACACCTCCAAACATATAAATACCTACACCGGTAAAATTGAAAACTACCGAAATAACTCCTGAAACCAACATGGCTGTAATTTCACTCCAGGCATTGATTCGCCACCAGAACCAGCGGAGTAAGAAGATGAGGCCGGTTCCTGCACCAAACATTAGTATAATATTGAATAACTGTAGCGCATTCTGTAAAACCAGGGCCATGAATGCACTAATGAGCATGAGTATTACAGTACTTATTCTTCCAACGTTAACAAGTTCTTTTTCTGTAGCAGTCTTTTTAATATATCGGGAGTAAAAGTCGTTCACAATATAAGAGGATCCCCAATTTAAATGTGTGGAGATAGTAGACATGTACGCAGCAACCAAAGAAGCAATGACCAATCCCAATAGGCCTGCTGGTAATTTCGTTAGCATTGCAGAATATGCCAGATCCTGTCCAAGCTTATCTTCACTTACATTAGGAAAGGCCAACTGAATGCTATGCAGATCAGGATAAACTATCAAGGAAGCGAGAGCCACGAGAATCCATGGCCATGGTCTTAATGCGTAATGAAGTACGTTGAAAAAGAAGGTAGCACCAATTGCATGATTTTCATTCTTCGCAGCCAGCATTCTCTGGGCTACGTAACCACCACCTCCAGGTTCTGCACCAGGATACCAGGCGCTCCACCATTGAACTGCCAATGGAATAATTAATAAAGTGATCAGTGCTTCAGTGTTGGAAAAGTCTGGAAGCATACTAAGTTTACCTGAGACATTTTCGTGGGTTAGCAAATTTTCAAGTCCGCCCACTTCAGGTAAGTTCACACAATAATATGCTGCTCCAACACCACCGATAATTGCTGTGAAAAAAAGTATGAAATCTGTGTAAACCACTCCTTTAAATCCTCCAAGAGTACTAAATATCACTGTTACGATTCCGGCTAGTGCCAAAGTTTCGATGGCAGAAAGACCAAGCATCACCTGGCCAATCTTAATAGCAGCAAGACTTACTGCTGCCATGGCCATCACATTGAAAACGACCCCCAGATACAAGGCACGAAATCCTCTTAGAAACTTCGCAGGTTTTCCTCCATACCTCAATTCGTAGAATTCAATGTCTGTATCAACGTTGGATTTACGCCATAATCTGGCATAAACAAACACAGTAAGAAGGCCGGTTAGTAGAAATGCCCACCAGACCCAGTTACCGGAAACTCCGTTATTACGAACAATGTCAGTTACCAGGTTTGGGGTATCAGTAGAAAATGTGGTCGCCACCATAGAAACACCAAGTAGCCACCAGGGCATCGTCTTGCCAGATAGAAAATATTCTTTGGAACTTTTACCGGAGGTTTTAGAAACATAAAACCCAATTCCCAGGGTAAGCGCGAAAAAAGAGAAAATAAGGATATAGTCTATTGTAGCTAATTCTATCATTTTAAGAGCATCGTATTTGCTACAATAACGAAAATTAATTCGATATATGTAAGAGCTATATCAGCATACAATAAAAAAGGGATAACTATGTTATCCCTTTTTCGGTTGGTTAGTTAAAGAATAAGGTAATTATACACCTATGCTATACTTACTCGATAACCAAAACTTTAAGCTTTAAATTTAGACTTTTTTATGGAAATATCTAATAGTGGTTTACACTTAAAATATAATTGTTTGCGAACAGTTTGATACTTATAAAGTCTCTAAGTTTCAAAACTTCCAGGCTACAAATCTTGTCTTTTTGTTTCCTAAATTCATGGAAATTATCTCAAAATCTGCATTGAGTTTGTTTAACTGTTTTTCTATTCCTGGTAAGTTTTCCTGTTTTGAAACCAGTGAAGTGAACCACTGAACTTTTTTGTTCACGCTTACACTATCTCTTATCATTCTCTTTAGAAATAAAGCTTCTCCGCCACGGCACCAAAGCTCATTGGAACGTCCTCCAAAATTTAATCTTCTGGTCTTAATTCCAAGATTGGTATTTTTTCGGAAATTGGCTTTATTAGCTTCTTCTGCGGAGTCATGAAAGGGTGGATTACACATACTGAAATCAAAAGACTCTTTTTCTTTGATCACATTTTTCAAAATGGATCCACGGTCCTCCTGTAATCGAATTTCTATATAGGATTGAAGCTTGTTGTTGATGACGTTTTTCTTTGCTGCTTCAATAGATTTAATTTCGATGTCACTGCCGAGCATTTTCCAGCCCATATGTTTTGCAGCAAGAATGGGGTAAATACTGCTGGCTCCCACACCAATATCCAGTCCTGAATAGTATTCTTTACCAATCTTATTATCCAGAAAATCCTTGAGATGTAACAAATAATCCATTCTTCCGGGAATTGGAGGACAGAGATATCCCTGTGGAATACTCCATTTCTTCACCTGGTAATGGTAGCTTAAGAGTGCTTTGTTTAAATTGAGTACAGCTTCAGGAATACTGAAATCTATAGTTAGATTATCATATTTATTTCTGAAGACATAAGGTTTGAGTTCGCTATTGACCTTAACTAATTCGGTGAAATCGTATTGTTCCCTGTGAGGATTATCTGGATGCATAAATTCTTTTCAGAAGGTAAAAATAGGCGAAATAAAAGTGTCCTAACGGTAATTTGCCATTTATCCAAACCAAAGATCATTTTCCACCAATTCTTCAGTAGAACTTAATCTTACTGGAGAGAGATTTTTTTTTGTATTTAAATACCGACTTACAATGCGATCTGCATAGCTGGAAGTTTTAGCTGGAACCAAAAAGTTCCGGAATTCATCGGGATGGTTAAAGTCATCTGAGGGTCCAATGTACCCGTAGCCGGCATACTTTCCTTTATTTAAATAAATAAAACTTTTTTCACCTTTAGTTCGACCCTTTTCCATCAATAGGCATGACTCATCATAAGTACCAATAAAATCTACTGCTCTGGCCACGCGTGAATTATATTCGGTAACGGAAATTTCTTCTTTACAAACCCCGCTACAGGCTTCTAGTTTGTAATGATTACAAGCGGAAGTAGCGCTTTGCAATCCAGTATATTTTGGGCAGAGATTAAAATCCTTACACAAATTCTCTAAAAAGCTTACCGCTTCTTCACGGGTATAGAATTTCATCCAGCTTACCGGTGCAATTTTGTTTTTATGCAAGGCAAATACTTCAATGCCTTTTTGATTATGATAAGAGGTGAGCGTATAAGGTCTCGAAACTTTCTTCTGCGCCTTATTATATTTCGGATAAAACTTCAGAATCAATTCGGCTTCACGAAGAAGCGCGAGAAATTCAGAACCAGTCAGCTCATAATCGATGCTATAGGTTTCCTGCATCAATTGGTACTTGCGATTACTACGTTCCTGGAAGTGCGATTTTATTCGGGTTTTTATATTTTTTGCTTTTCCGATATACAATGGAATACCATCTTTATCTCTGAAAAAGTAAACTCCGGTAGATTTTGGAAGCTTTTCAAAATCGGCATTTTTAAAGTGTGGTGGTAAATATTCTGCACCGCTTTTTCTGTTCAAAAATTCGGTGACAACTTCGAGTTCCGGATCCAGCGAAAGACAACGTTTTAACAAGATTACCGTTGCTTCACAATCACCCTGAGCACGATGTCTATCGTAAAAAGGAATGTTGATTGAGGTACAGATATTTCCCAAACTGTAAGAAAACAAGCCTGGAATTAATTTCTTCGTAAGTCTTACGGTACAAAGACGCTTTCTTTTAAAATCCATGTCAAGCATCGCAAACTCAGCCCTCAGTATATTATAATCGAAGTTCACATTATGAGCGACGAAAATACAATCCTTTGTGATTTGCATGATCTCGTCTGCGACTTCAGAAAACTGCGGTGCACTGCTTACCATTTCATCATTGATTCCGGTAAGACTTTCTATATATAATGGAATGGACTGGCTGGGATTCACAAGGGATGTAAAGGTCTTTGTGATTTCACCATTCTCCAGAATGATCACGCATACCTCTGTGATCCTGTTTCCTTTGATACCGTTCCCGGTAGTCTCAATATCAACAACCGCGTATTTCAACTCCTCCATGGCTGCAAATTACTACAATCTTCAGAAAAAATAAAGGAAAATATCCAAACTAATGGAATTAATCCAAAAACGTTAATAATTCGAGCATTTGAGTTCAGCCTACAATTTTCGTTTTTTCCTCTTCATTTTATTCAGCCAGATTATGGTTCCAGTCACGGGTAGGGAAGTGGCAATCAGGCAAGCCAGGAAATAGATGATCTTTGATAGAGTTCCAAAAATTTCACCAGTATGCAAAGGTTTTATGAGAGATGCGACCTGTACATTTAAATCCTTATCATCGAAAAGTTCCTTTTTTAATACAGATCCATCCCTATCCAAAACTAGCAGATCTGAAGTTGATGGAGACCAGTTGTCATCACCATATTTTCTGATTTCGAACACGTTGGTATCTTCTTGCGGGATACTGATATTTGTTTTGCCCGCATATGTCAACTCTGAATTGGAAATAGTATAGGCTTCTGAAAGTGAAATTATCTCAGAACCTGGCTCTTCAGAAGTGATACCGGGACCACCTCTTCCTCCAAAGATCTTTGTTCCCAGAACCTGGCTACCTGCTTCCCGATACCATTCAAAAGACCAGCAAAGTCCTGTGAGGATCATAATCACTAAAAAAATACAGGAGTAGAAACCAAGAGTATTGTGAAGATCGTGATTAATTCTTTTCCAGTTTGCAGACCATTTAATCTTGAATCCTGGTTTGAAAGCTTTCCATTTCCATTTTTTCGGAAACCAAATAATAATTCCACTGATGGATAGAAATATAAAGATGATCGTCGCAATACCTACTATGGGTCTTCCAATGCTGGTATCTAAAAGAAGCCAGCGATGCATTCTAAACATTATACTGAAGAATCCGTCCAGAGGTGAAGGTTCAGGTTTTAGGATTTCAGCTGAATACGGATCCATCATAAATGTGGTTCCACGACGATCTTTCGGTGATGTTTTTACTCGAAATTCATAGGCTTCAGAAGCTTCAGTTGGGATCGAAACAGAGGAAACAGTACCTTTTTCCGACATTCTGGAGGTTAATTCATCAATTGATAACTTTTCCGAAGAAGGAACAACGCGAAGTTCTTCAGCAAAAATTGATTTGATCTCCTTTTCAAAAACCAGCATGGTTCCACTAAAACAAACCAGAAATAGAATAATTCCGCTAGCCAGACCCAGCCAGAGATGGACATCTGTCATAAACTTTCTAAAAGTATAGGCTTTCTTTTTTTTCATTTTTAATAATTATAGTTAGGAACCACGCTGATTAGATTGTTATTTATTTACATCGTTTAATTAGAACCTATAGGAAATTACTCCGCTAAAAGTTCTAGGGTCCGTTTGATTGATAAACCTGGTTCTATAGGCATTGTAACCAATTTCATCAAATATATTATTTGCGAGAATTCTTACATTCCAGTTCTTATCGATCCTGTATGCAGCCTGTAAGTTTACCTGCGTAAGGCTTTCCACATCGAAAGGTTTTTGATTTGGCACGATACCCTGGTGAGTTACTGCTCCGGCAGACCAGTCATTTACAGGTCTCTCACCCGTGTAATATACACCTCCACCAAGAGAAAGTCCTTCAAGATGCTTTGAAAATGAATAATTTGCATAGGTGTTAAAAGTATGCTTTGGTGTATTTAGAGGTGCAGAACCATATACGAAGGAAGTGTGATCCTTATATTGAGCATCTATATATGAATATCCCGCGATCACTTCCAGGTTTTGCAAAGGCCGTCCCGTAAGTTCTACTTCAATTCCCTGCCGTTGATCGTTTCCCCCTTGTTGATAAAAGCCAGTCGCGATCCAGTTTTCGTCATAAACCGGAAGGTTGATGTTCTTATTATTTATTCTGAAGAGGGTAAGGTTAAAACGCAACCTACTGTTGAGCCAGTTCGTTTTGATACCTGCTTCTACCTGATCGTAACGTTCATTCCCCAGTTCTTCTCCATCTTCTCCAATTCTTGCCGCTGTTCTCGGGTAAGAGCTATTGGTGTAAGAAGCAAATAGATTTACATTTTCAAAGGGAGAAAAAATAATTCCAGCAAGCGGATTAAAAGAATCACTTCTATTATTTTCTTCACCGGTAATGGTTTCTACGGAAGAGTAACGTACTCCTAAAAATGTCTTGAACCATTCAGTAAAAGTGATCACATCCTGGGCAACAAATCCTATTGCTTTAGACCTGGCGGCTCCTTCATTTGCTGCTGCGAAATTAATTCTCTGAGGTAATAAACGGCTATTTGAAATATTGAATACATCAATAGTGTCCACTGCTGAAGCAGATTTGCTGAAAGTTTCGTAATTGGTTGTACGATAATCAAAACCAACCTGAAAAGTGTGACTTATGGCGCCGGTTTCGATTTCGTCACCAATTAGATCAAATTGTACAACACTGTTCTTATCACTACGAGTGCTTATTCCGTAGCCACGAGTTCTTTGATTATAGACGGGTACATCGTTTTCCATTACCACATTTCCAAAACTGGCACCTTTGTTATCAAGATCCAGATTAGACCTGTAATAGGCGGCACGAAGGCTAAGTTTTTCACTTAGATCCCTATTGACTCTAATGGCGTAAGTAGTGTTTTCTGTATTATTGCGATCGCTTTCAAAACCTAAAAAGACATCGTATGGAAGGTCGTAAATCGCATTTTGATCATTTTCAGCAAGATTAACTGTTCCTACATCTGGAGTTCTGCTATCTGAGAAATAATCCATTTCAAGAGTTACCTCTGTTTTATCATCTGGCTTCCATTCCAGCGACGGATTGATGTAGAAGCTCTCGCCAGAAATTCCGCTACGGTAAGAATCTTTTCTTTCTAATGCTGCATTTATTCTGAAGGCAATATTTTTCTGTTCATTTAGAGGGCCATAAACATCGAAAGCTGGTCTAACCAAGCCGTAACTGCCAACTCTCATCGAAGCTTCGCCACCAAACTGATATTTTGGAGTTTTGGTAACAATGTTCACAACACCACCAGGACTTCCAAGGTCGGTGGCAACGCCTTGTGTAATGGAAGCGGCACCTTTAAGAACCTGGATGTTATCAACACCCTGCATATCGGTTAAAATTCCTGTTCCTCTAAAATCTGAATGTACGCGCACTCCGTTCTTTAAGATTGGAATTCCACGAAAACCTCTGGAAGAAATACTCTCACTTCGGTTTCCGTAAGTAGCAAATGTGTAAACTCCGGGAACATTCCTTGTTGCTTCTGAAATGCTTAGTGCTCCTTGTTGCTGAATAAGTTTATCTGAAATTACTGAGATACTTTGGATCTGTTCGTAAGGTTCTAAAGGTAATCGGGTAAGGGCCTCGATCTTATCTGGATGGCTAAACCTGTTTCCAAAAACCTCAACTTCCTGCAACTGATCATCAATTTCGAGATCAATATTCAATACAGCCGGTCTATCCCTGAAGTCAACTTTTACTTCGGTAGTCTGGTATCCAATGGCCGAAATAGTAAGTTGAAGCTCTTCATCAGGTAAATTGTAAAATCTGAATTCGCCCTTCGCGTTTGCCGAAGTTCCTTTATTTAATTTTTTAATAATTATGGTTGCAAATGGAACCGATTCAGAATTATGAAGTATTTGACCTTTGATATCTGGTTCGCTTTGAGCCCATGTTAGAAACGGTATTGCGAGCAGTAGAAGTAGTAGTTTTCGCACTGGTATTTATTTAGACTAATTATAAACAAGGCGCAAATGTATTTAGATTTTCAAAAAATAAAAAATTGTTTAGAATGATTTTAAATAAAATTTTGAGGCTTGTAGCTTAAGTGGTTGAGGTTCAAAAGAAAAAGCTTTCGCATTGCGAAAGCTTTTTCTTTTGATTTACTGAAACAAATAGAGTAGGATCATGATTCCTATCCCAGTACTTAGAATAGCATACTTCATTAGGTTGTAGCTTTTTTCTAAACGTTCGATCTTCTCAGTAAATTCATGGTCTTCGTTCAATCTGTCCATGATATTTAATTTGGGTGCTTCAATATTTAAATATTTTGTTAAAACCCCAAATTACTGCTTAAATTTATTACTGTTGTTCTATGATCTCCACTCGAATTCCGCTGGTATGTCCGGAAAATTCCGGAGCATACATAGATTCTATCGTGCTAATTCCATTCGAGAAGGAACCAGCATTATTGGCTCTTACGGTATATTCAAGAACATAAGTTCCCTTTCGTAATTTATCGAAGAAGAAATGAGTAGCAGCATCTCTGGTGCTTTCATAATAGCTGGCATTATTTTGATATTTGTGTTCACTAATCACGTTTGTTGGTTCAAAACCACTTGCACGCATATCCTTCAAATGAATAAACCCCATATCTGCCTCAGCTCGTACGACTAATCGAACACTTACCAGGTCTCCTACTTTTAGTGGTGTATCAGATTTTATTCTCTTTAGTTCATTATTTCCAGTATTCAGATATAACTCTTTTTCGATATTAAGCGGACTCTCAGAATGAGTTTTGATCTTATCCAAATTTTCAAAATATTGCCAGTAAGCGCCACCATATCCGGCGGTAGTATTATTGTTCTCTATTTCAATATTTCCAAAATCTTCTGAAAATTCTCCGGCTTTCCAGGTCGTCTTCACATAGCCAGACCCAGCTTCAGCAGATGTATTGCTTAATTCTTCCATATCCAGTTTCTCTCCGCCAATCATGAATTGAGTATTAGAGGACACTGGAAGTATATCCATTCCCTGCATTAGCAATGCATACACAGCTGCAGTTGTAGATTTGGTAGTTTCCCAGTAGTTGGTTCTTTTATTCTGAATTAACCAGATCTTAAGTTCTTCAATTATTTCTACATCTTTGGAAACTTCAGCAAAAGCCTGAATTACGAGGGCCTGCACTTCAACAGGAGTATTAAATGATCTCCAGCTCGCTGTATTTTCTTTCCAGTACATGCCGTAAGTTTTAGATTTTACTGCCGTCTGTTTCAGCGATTCAATGATCTCCAATGCTTTTGAGGAGTGCCCAAAACGATTTAATATTATTGCCAGTTCAGCCTTTTCTGAAAGATTATAATCTGTCCAGCGTTCCTTTTGATATTCCAGAGCTTTGTCAATGAGGTCTTTTTGTTCAGCCGGAATCGGAAACTCTTCCTGGTGCATGCTTCTGGTTTTTGCATAGGCAAGTACACTGTGACTTTTATAAAACTCGGTTGAATTTCCGGACTCTCTTCTTCTTTTCTGCTCCATCAATTCCTTATCCAGATAAGCAATCGCATTGGCAAAAATTCTGCGATCGTCCAGCTCAATTTTCATGTTCTTCAGTTTTCCGAAGCCCTCGATGATATGAGATGTGATATAATAATTATCTCTACCGCCGGCAAACCATGGAAAAGCTCCCGAAGAATTTTGCATTCTGCGCAACCTGGTCAACATAGAAGTTAGTTCTTTGTTGATTCTCCCGGTTTCGAACAATAAACCTACTCGTTGTTGCTGTAAACTTTCAGAATCAGCATCCTGTACCCACGGAGTTTCAGCAAGCAAAAGGCTCTTGAGTTCTTCATTTTTCTGAAGATTGCTCACCATACTGGAATCTTTTCTCCATGCTTCATAAACTTCAGCGATCTCAGGTTTTGAGTTCACAATTTTCTGACCAACGGAATTAGCGAAAATCTTCGAAAATATCTGTTCAGAACATTCATGCTCATATTCCATGAGATATGGTAAACTTTGCAAGGCAAACCACCCGGGATTGGAAGTATATTCAAATGTAAACTGATGATTTTCCAGGGTTTCAGAATCATTTGATTTCAGATTCTCAAATTCAAAGCTTTCAGTTTCTCCTGCTCTAACAAATAGCGGTATACTTTCATAAACCAACATCCTATTCTTTAAAACAGGAAGTAAATTTTCTTCTCCATCACTAAAATCTCCTGCTTTCGCAAGGATTCTATAGGTCACGGCAGGAATAGTTTCCGGAACATAAAGTTTCCAGCTTACCACCTTGGTCTTTCCTTCCCGAATCTGGAAAGCTTGCAGTGTTTCAGTATTTCCCATTGGAATATCTACCGGCTCCATCGTCACGGCATCAAACAACTTCAGTACAGCGTTACCGGTCATTGGTTCACTGGAAAGGTTGGTTACTTTCGCCTTAAAAATGATACTATCACCTTCTCTTAAAAATCGCGGTGCATTTGGTACTACATTTAGATCCTTGCTTGTGGTTACAATTTTCTCCAGTTCACCGGTGCTCCAGTTGCTGTTATGAGCCAGCAATCGTAATTTCCAGCTGGTTAGTGCTTCCGGAGTGGTGAAGCTAAAGGATAAACTTCCATTTTCATCCAGTTTTAGATCCGGGAAGAAAAATGCTGTTTCCTGTAGATTTGTTCTTGCATCAACATTTTCAAGGTCTTCCAAAGATTTGCTGGTGGTGATGATCACAACACCATCAGCCGCTCTGCTTCCATAAATTGCTGTAGCTTCTGCACCTTTCAGAATTTCGACGCTTACTATATCTTTTGAATCTAATTCGTAGTCTTCAACAGGTTTTCCATCTACGATAAACAGCGGACTTCCACTTATGCTTGAACTACCTCTAATTTTAAATTCGGTGCTCGCCCCAGTTCTGGAAACCTGTACTCCAGCGACATTACCTTTTAAAAAGGCAACAGATTCACTTTCCTGATCGGCATCTTCAACAACTTCTGCTGCTGCCTCACCATAACCTGTAACTATGACTTCATCCAGGCTGGAAGAATCTGCTTCAAGATCAATAAACACTTCGGTTTCATCACCAAGTTGGTATTCCTGAATTACATAACCTACGTAACTAAAGGTGAGAAGTGAGTTTTTAGGAGCATCGATTCCAAATTCACCATCATAGTCTGTCTGTGCGCCAACACTCGAACCTTTGACCGTCACATTTACTCCTGGAAGTGGTTCTCCATTCTCGTCTACTACTCTTCCCTGCACACGAGCTCCGGAATCCGCTTTATTGCTAACTTTTAATGTGCTCAGATAATTCCTGTACTGGTAACTGTTGGGCTGACCAAAATCAAAGCCAAATTGAGAAAGCTGATCAAAACGAAGATTAACTCGTCTATAATAATTATTTCTACCAAAATATCTATACAGGTTGGTGCTTCGACCTAAATTATCAAAATATAAGGATGGATAATTAGATCTGTAAGCACTAAAACCAGTATCCGTATTCCACTCATCCTTTTTAAATTGATCAAGCGAAATATCATACATAGAAGCCAGAACTTCAGCTTCCTTTTTCTCACCAGGAGTTGATACATTGAAACTCCAGGTTTCTTCAAGTCCAGGTCTTATTTTATTTCTGAAGGTTTCCGTAGAGATTTCAAGATCTTCGGAAGCTTTTCTGAAGTTTACCACCTCGCTGAATTCAATTTGCCTGTTGTTTATTACTGAGGAAACAACGAGTTTAAATTCCGGGTCTTCCAGAGATTTAAGCGGAATCTTTAATTTTAACTTTCCATCAAGCTTATAGTATTCTCTAAATATAGAAGTTCGACCGTTTCTGAATGCTGAAACACGAATTCGCAAATTATCTATAGGAGAGCTGATCTCAACCTGTGCGTGATCATTTGAAGCTAATGTTTCCTTATTGATAATAGTTACGAGAAGATCCTGATCGGTAAAGGCCTTATTACTTATAGGGTCCTGGATACTAATCACCTTAAGTAATTCTTCTTTTTTATTTTCATGTCGGAGTTCGAAACTTAATAAGTAACTACCGGCTTTCCAATTTCTGGTAGCGATCTCATCTTCAAAATTCCCATCTGAATCAAAACTGGATTCGTACACGGTCTCAAGTTTTTCCCAGTTTTCTGGTTTAGTCAGCTTTCGGTAAGGTTCAGTCGGAAATAGTTTTTCGAATTCATCTTTAGAAATAAGTTCGAATTCTGGAGCCTCCCACCATCTTTCCTGGTAATGCTTTTCAGGACTCTTGAGCCTATAGATCTTATAATTACCCGTCGCAGGCACCTTTTGGTCATTCAGATTTCTTGTAGCCAGATCAATTTTCAGCGTATCGTTAACATCGATCTTTTCTGCGATTTCAAGCTTTTGAAGAAAATTCTTATTCCCGATTTTAAGCGACTGCTGTGCATCTCTCGTTTCTCCACTCACATCGGTCACAGAAGCAGATATGGAGTAGCGATAAACAAGATCACTAAGATTATTGTTCTGGTCTGCCCTGGCTTCAAAAGGAATAATAAAATTCCCATTTTCATCTGTTTCAGTAGTATCAGATTTAATAATTACTGGATCTGAATAATAACTTCTCCACCACGAATAATTCATTCGCTCCCTGGTAACTGTGTAGGCAACTTTAAGATTTGGAAGCGAAGCACCAATATAGGCTTCAGCAGAACCCTTAAGTTTGATTTCTTCACCCAACTCGTAAGCTTTATTTATGGTGTCAAAACTTACCTCAAAAGTTGGTCGTTTATATTCTTCTACACTAAAATATTTGTAATCATCCTGAAAGTCATCCAATTCATCCCAGAATTTTGAATCGGTTTCATAATATTCTTCGGCATAAATGGAGAACTGGCCGGTAAGATTATTGACTGGCAGATCAAAACTACCGGTAAAAGATCCGTACTCATTGGTCTTGAATCTAAATTCATGAATTTCATTGTCGTTCGGGTCTTCTACGAATACATCTATATATTCATTAGGAACTATGCTGGTAGAATCATTTCTATGCTGAATAAAAACACCCTTAAAATGTACTTTTTGACCGGGACGGTAGATTGCACGATCCAGGAAGAAAAGTACCTTCGCCTGTGAATTATCATTTTCATTATTACTATTATTATAGCGATGACCACCGCGATTGTAAGAGGAGGAGTAGAAATCATTTCCTTTAGTAAATTCTATATGTTCTTCCCAATATCGATTCCCGGAATAGCTATCCATTACAATCTCCCCATTACGATCAGAAGTTCTGGAAAGAATGGTGGTATTGCCCTTTTTTACTCTTAGAACAACATCGCTTAAACTTTCTCCTGACTTTCGATCAACTACATGAAACAAATTTTCTTTCTCAAAATCTGTTCTGGAGACGGCGATGTTGGTCACCAGGTAAGTTCCGGAAGTATGATTGCCATCTGAATCGTATAAATGAACAAGATACCTTCCGAAGTCTTTTCCCGGAATTACAATTTCAGTAGAATGCTCATTATAATCTGTTTCACCTGGTAAAACGATCTGTAAACTATCTGAAATTTTAGCAGCTTCTTTCTTTATAATATCTGCTCTATCTCTATAATTTACATTATTCAGGAAATTCATACCAACCTTACCTATTTTCATATAGACGGTATCCATATTTTTATAAGTAAGCCTGGCACGACCTGGTTCATTTTGAGTGAGAATGTTTTGCAATTGCGCCTCCAGACTTGGTGTATTAAGTATCTTCAAAAGATTCTGAGCATTCTGCCGGGTAAGCGTATTGTTAAAGTTAGACTCAATAAGTTTTAAAAGATCGACCGCTTTAGCATTATATTGTGGATACTTCGGTAATCCCTCTTCATCTCTTTCTGAAGCTTTTTCAGCATAGGCATTAGCCAGTTCAAACATTAGCTGAGCCTTAATTTTCCGGTCTTTTGAGTTTTCTTCCAGCTTCTCAATTGCACTGATGTATTCCTGAAAATCATCATGAAATTCAGCATGAACAAACTCAACACGTTGTAGTTTCCAGTAATTCAGAGATACATCACCTTTGTCTTTTGAATGGATTCTTTCCAGTTCCTGATACTGTCGTAGAGCAAGCAGCTTGGAATTTTCAACATCAGTAATTTCAGCATTTACAAATCGCGAGTCTGTAGCAAAAAGCACCTCTTTGCTAACTTCTGTTTTCGCAGCTTCAAACTCTGAATTGAAAAAGCTACCATCCTTAAGAAACTCCAGATAACGTCCAGCCAGAAGATCATAGATAGAAGGTCTGAAATCTCTGGTTATCGTCTTTGCATTTAAAAGCACATCAATTTCAGAATTGGGAAATTTGACCAGTTTGCCGGGATTGGCAATAGAATTTTTATGTGCTGTATGTATACTGTCCTTGATAGTTTCCAGAGACCAGGTACTCAAATCCTTTTGATTTGGATCGTCGATTTGTTTCTGTTCCCGGCGACTCCATCGGTTTTGTCTATAATAATCACTTAATAACTCAGCTTTATAACTTTGAAGCACCTGATCAAATGGAAAAGGAATCTGTGTAATAGAATTATTGATATCCTGAAGTATGTAGCTCTCCGCATCCTCATGATTGATTTGGTATAGGCGATAAAGGTAGATCTTCGCCTTAATAAGCTCATCATAACTTTTATCACTTTTTGCGTGCTGCATTAAGTTATTGGTACGCTCTAGTGCAGTCTCAACTTTTCCATCTTTCTCAAGCGAATTGATCTGTAGCCAACTTTCTTTATAGCTTGGGTTTTGGGCGAATAGTAAACTTTGGGATATGATGAAGATCCCTAAAAGCAATTTTTTCATAGGTAGCAGGTTAGGTTGTATAGGAATTAAAAGGTACTAAAAGATTTAGCACCGCAATAGTTATGCCTGTAATTTTATAATCTTACAACTTTAACCGAACCTTGAATTTAATTGTTGAGTGACGTACGCAGCTTATGAAATTCTTCCTCTAAAAAACTCAGTTGTTGTTTAATATCGGTATTTCTACTATCTGGAATACGATGGTAAAAAGCATATTTGATCTCCCATAGCTCTTTAATATCGGTATATGGAATCTCAATATCTTCAATGCCTTTGTGATCTGCTTTCAGAATGAACTTTTTTGCCGACTGGTATATTCTTCTCAGGAATATTTTTTCTTCGGAAACTACCAGGAATAAACATGCGCTCGCGAGATTAGGGTATTGCTTCTTCTGAACTTTCATACCTATCACTACATCTTTCGGGTAAAATCCATCAGAATCTGTGCTCATTTCGAGGTCATGAATTACGAAAGCTCGAAGATCTGCTTCATTATAGATTGGTAAATGAATTTCCGGTAAATCTGCTATAAAATTATCTTTAGTGTGATGCTGAATATATTCCTGTTGTTGTTCCGGGATGATACAGGGCACTTTCCTGCAAATGTCTGGTTTAGCTTTCAAGTCATCATGTTCAGGTTTTCCTCTAAACTTCAGCAATTCATTTACCGTGAGTTCGCTGGTGAGCAGGTCATCTATAGGAATGCTAAAATAATTAGCAATCTTAATAATGGTTTCTATCTTAGGTTCGCTTCGTCCTTCCTCATAAGCGCCCAAAGTACCACGTTTCAGGTCGAATAGCTCAGCAAAAGACTGCTGACTCAAACTACGAACCGATCTTATTTTCCTGATATTTTTTCCGAATAATGACATTTATTGCTAATAATATTTGCAGAATTGATTATTTATTGTAAATTAGTCTAACAATATTAGCAAATATATTCAAGTATTGCTAATTTTTTTAGTCTTAAATGTTCGAACACTCAGAGATCTGTTATTAACCAACTAAAGAATTAGAATTATGATCTCATTTATTATCGATATAGCCACCGAGCTTATCACGTTTCTTTAACAAAGTCTTAATACTTTTTTGTATTATTAGGCTCTCAAAATAGTAGTACTAACCGTAATAACCACCTATGAAAAATCACTTTAATATTACGAGAGATTTTTTGCTGGAATTGAATTTTAATATCACCCGGGAGAATCCGGAAGATGGACTTTTAGTGATTCAAAAAGAAAATTCTGGAATTAGAAATCTCATCGTAGGCGTTGCTCCGCCAATCTTAATTATGGAGCAGTACATTTTCAAGATCAATAACCAGTCTGAAAAGATCTTTAAAAGTTTGTTGCAGAAGAATCGCGATATCGTTCACGGGGCTTTTGTACTGGACGAGTCTGGTGAAAAAGTCATTTACCGCGATACCCTTCAGATTGAGAATATGGATCTGAACGAATTGGAAGGGAGCTTAAACTCACTCAGCTTATTAATGAGTGAATATTCAGATCATATCATAGAATTCTCAAAATATTAAAATTCAGCATTATGAACATCTTTAAGAGATTATTTAAAATAGGAGAGGCAGAAACAAATTCTGCCCTGGACAAAATGGAGGATCCAATCAAAATGACCGAACAGGGCATTAGAGATATGAAACTTGACCTGGACAAAAGTCTGGAAGCATTGGCACAGGTGAAAGCACTTGCGATCAGAGCAAAGAACGACCAGGAGGAGTTTCAGAACAAAGTGGATGATTACCAGAATAAAGCGATCATCATCCTGAAGAAAGCCCATTCCAAAGACATGGAACAGGCAGAAGCAGATCGTCTTGCGCAGGAAGCTTTGGTGCAAAAAGAAGCAGCAGAGCAGCAAGTTCTAAGAGCTAAGGAAGAGTCGGTTAAATTCGATAATAATGTTGCTCAATTGCAAAAAAATATCCAGACCATAAAAGCAAATATCGGAAACTGGGAAAACGAACTCAAGACGCTAAAAGCAAGAGTTAAAGTATCGAATGCCACCAAGAATTTGAATAAGCAAATGACTGAACTTGATAGCACTGGTACGGTATCTATGCTGGAAAGAATGAAAGAAAAAGTAGCCCAGGAAGAAGCACTGGCTGAGGCTTATGGAGATATTGCCAATGCTTCTAAATCCATCGATGAGGAAATTGATAAGGCGGCAGATACCTCAAAAGCAAAAGCAAGTGATGAACTGGCGAAGCTTAAAGAACAACTTGGAATGAAAGATTCTAAAAACGAATAAACTTGGATAACCTAATCAACATACTTTTTTCAGAGGTAAACGTGATCCTGAGCGTGTTACTCATCATTCTAATTCTCTACTGGATCATCACCATGATAGGTGGTCTGGATTTCGATCCAGACTTCGATATCGATATCGATGTGGATGTGGATGCAGACGTGGATCTGGATTCCGGGATCGAAGGTGGAAATATGGATTTTGAAGATATTTCCAATACTGAGATCAACCAGGAGGACGTGGTTGGGAAGAGGCGAAAACCTTTAAAGTGGTGGCAGATATTTCTAATCTATTTCAATTTCGTGGGATTGCCATTCATGTTCACTTTTACATTCTGGATCTTTGTCTGGTGGTTCATAACTACCCTGGTTACGGCGATCACGGCAAGCTATGATAACTTTATAGGTTTTGGGATCATGCTGCTGGCTTTGTTTCCGGCGCTGTTCGTCACCAAGATTCTTACCACACCATTTAAAGGTTTCTTTAAAAATCTGAATAAGGATGGTGATGCACCCATCGACTATCTTGGTAGAAAGGCAACTTTGATGTCTAGTATTTCAAAAGACAGGATGGGAAATGCTGAGGTGAGCGTAAATGGTGATAGCTTATCTATTTATGTAAAATCACTTACCGGCGACGCGCTCCCTTATGGAAGCAGTGTCCTTATTATCAAGCGATCTCCAGATCGTAATTATTATCTCGTACAATCATATAACGAATAAAACTAATCTAACCACAATGGAATCAATCTTACCAATTATTGGAATTGGAATAGGCGTATTACTATTTCTAATCATCGTTTACTTCGCGATCATCGCGATGTTCTACAAAAAAATTCCCCAGGGACAGGCGCTCATCAGGACCGGTTTTGGAGGGACAAAGGTCGCTACAGATAAAGGTCTGTATACGGTACCGGTTTTTCATAAAACCGAGATCATGGATATTTCTGTTAAGAAGATCCAGATCGAAAGACTGGCGCATGAAGGTCTTATTTGTAGAGACAATATGCGTGCAGATATCAAAGTTGCCTTCTTCGTTCGGGTGAACAATGATATTGAATATATTAAAAAAGTAGCGCAGACCATAGGTGTGGACCGTGCATCTAAAATTGCCACGCTGGAAGATCTTTTTGAAGCAAAGTTTTCAGAAGCATTAAAGACAGTAGGTAAAAAATTCGATTTTATCGAGCTTTATGAAGCCAGACGTGAATTTCGTGATGAGATCGTAAATATTATTGGCACAGATCTTAATGGCTATACACTTGAAGATTGTGCGATCGATTTCCTGGAGCAGACTTCAGTAAAAGAATTAAAGCCAGACAATATTCTGGATGCAGAAGGGATCAAGAAGATCACCGAGCTTACGGCAGTTCAGAATATGAAAGCCAACCTTATCAAGCGTGATGAGGAAAAAACCATCAGAAAGCAGGATGTGGAAGCCAGGGAGGCAATTCTTGAACTGGATAAGCAATTGGCTGAAAAAGAAGAGCAACAGAAACGTGAAATTGCGAATATCAAAGCTCGTGAGAATGCAGAAACTCTTAAGGTGGATGAAGAAGAAAGACTAAAATCTGAAACTGCCAGAATTGCTACGGAAGAAAAAGTGAAGGTTGCAGAGGAAAATATGCAACGCCAGATCATTGTAGCGCTTAAAAATAAAGAGCGTACAGATGCTGTGGAGTCTGAAAGAGTTGAAAAAGACAGGTTACTGGAGGCTACCGAACGTGAAAGAGTGGTAACTCTTGCGCAGATCGAGAAAGAGAAAGTAGTAGAGGTTGAGAAGAAAAACATCCAGGATGTGATTCGTGATCGTGTGATGCTGGAAAAAGGAGTGGTAGAAGAGCAGGAGAATATGAAAGATATCCAGGCATTTAAAACTGCCGACAGGGATAAGCAGGTTAAAATTACTACTGCAGAAGCATCTGCCCAGGAAGAACTTATTAAAACGACCATTGCTGCTGAAGCTCAAAAAGAAGCTGCCAAGCAAAAAGCTGAAGAGATCAATATCGAAGCGCTTGCTCATAAAGAAGCCAGCCAGAAACAAGCCGAAGCGAGAAAAATACTTGCTGAAGCCCAGGCGAAAGAAGAAGCAACTGTTGGTATGTCTGAAGCACAGGTAATGCATGCAAAAGCTGATGCTAACGAGCGTCAGGGACTTGTAGAAGCGAATATCATCGAGAAAAAAGCACGTGCTGAAGCGGCCGGTATGGAAGCCAAAGCAGATGCCAAACGTAAAGATGGACTTGCCGAAGCCGATGTAATTAAAGAGAAAGCGATAGCTGATGCTTCAGGAATCGAGGAAAAAGCTGCTGCAATGAAGAAACTGGATGGTGTTGGAAAAGAACACGAAGAGTTCAAATTAAGACTGAACAAAGATCTTCAGGTAGACCTTGCCAATATCAATATTCAGAAGGAGATAGCAGATGCACAGGCGCAGGTAATTGGAGATGCGTTGAAAGCTGCTAAGATCGATATCGTTGGAGGAGAAACTATGTTCTTCGATCAAATCGTGGGTCAGATTACCAGAGGTAAAGGATACGATAGACTTGTGCAAAACTCTACGAACATCCAGGACGTAAAAACTGCCATTCTTGGTAGTGAAGATGTAAAAGGGAATCTGCTTGAAAAAGTAAGAGACTTCGCTTCTAAATATGGAGTAAGTACCGAGGATATTAAAAACCTTAGTATTGCCTCTCTTATTACAGATCTTAAAATAAAATCTGATGATAAGGAAGAGCAAACCATGCTCGGCAATCTTCTGAACCTGGCGAAAGGCCTGGGAATTCAGGATAAACCGATCTCAAAACTTAGATAAATGGAAATGCCGGTGCCTGGCACCGGCTTCTTTTTTAATCTACATCAATTACATCACAAACTTCAGGAAGAGAACATGGCAAAGGAACCCATAAAGGAAGAGAATGCGCAAAAACTGGATGTTGGTACCTACGAGGTGATCCAGGGCAGACTGCAAAAGCAAAAAACTGAGTTACAATCCCGACTTCAGAAATTAAATGAAGAGCGGCAGAAAGTTTTTGGTTCTTTGGAAACAAGGCTTATCGCCAATGACCGCATCAATACCGAAAACAACTGTATCGCGAGGGACATCGTTTCGCTTGGCAATACCTGCATTTTTGGTTACAATGTGCATTTTGGTTTGCGTACAGAAATTTCTTTGAACGATGTGATGAGTATTTACAGGTTTGAGAATAATTCTTTTGAAGCCATCGATACAGATCTACTGAAAAACGATGTTTTCGAATCTGATTTCAAAAATCTTTACAAGTATTACAGAAACACCATTTTCTCCAAATTCGCTGTAATTGGAAACTATCTTTATATGGTTTTCCGGTTAAGTGAGAGTGTAACCGATATTAAGACCTTCAAATGGCTTATTAAAGATGAAGGTTTGCAATATGTGGACAGTCGTAGTGACCACGAATACAAACTACCCTCACAACATGAATTCAACTGGCAGGAAGTATCCAGGGATCAACACAGGCAGGGAGTTCATGCGCATGTTTCTATTCTGGATCGTGTTTTTGTAGAGACAATTGGCGGTGATCTTACGATCAAGATCGAGGATAATACCAATGATGGAAAAGGAATCTTTTCCGAAGAAGTAGAGCACCGGGATCAAACGCTGGATGACGCACAGTATAGATTTGCAAATCTTGGTAACCTGATAATTCTTGAGATTAAACCATTTCAGGAAGGTCCGCGTTATTTTGTGTACAATCATAAACTTCGGGAAGTTCAAAAGATCAGCAGTATCAAGGATACCTGTGTATTGTTACCAGACGACCAGGGAATAATTTTCCCAACCGGGTATTACTTACAAACCGGGGAATATCATTTGTTCGATCATAGCATTCCGAATCTAAGATTTCAGGAAAAGATAAGTTCTCCAAATGGCGAGGATTTTCTGTACGTATTCTACGCTCCGGAAAACGGACTCTACAACCTGATGAGTTATAATGTGATCTCCCAGGAAATCCAGACTCCCATTATTTGCAATGGTTTTACCATCCTTGAAAAAGGTGAACTATGCTATTTCAAGAACGAAAATGAACAAACCAAACACCATGTGATCCAGATCTGGCAAACGCCATATCTTAAAGGTGATTTTATGCCTTCCAGTCATGAGGATAGCATGTTATATAAGATCGGGAACAAGGATATCGTAAAAGCAATGGCTGAGGTAAACGGACTCGTAAATCTTCTAAATAAAGAGGATAATTATGATGGTTTGTATGCAGATCTTTCCAAGCGTTCCAAGGATATTCTGGATGCTTATTACTGGCTGAAAGAAGAGGAAACTCAGCTTCTAAATGAGCCACTTCGGGAAATCAACCAGGCTGCAAATGCTGCGATGGATGAATTTCAAAAAGTGCTGGAACTCAAAAAGAATGCCAGGCAGAAAACTAACGAAATAGGGAGAGAAGCGGAGCAGATCTTTAATAAGATAAAAAGTTCAGGTTTTCGAAATATCAATGATTTCGTAATTGCATTGACGCAGCTCAGGTCATTAAGAGGAGAAGCGATAAGTCTTAAAGAAGTACGTTATGTAGATGAACAATTCATTGAAAACCTTGAAGAGCAGATAGCGGAGCAAACTACAAAGATCTCACGAAGATGCGTGGATTTCTTGCTGGATGAGAAAGCTCTGAATCCATATCATAAAGCAGTAAGTGATAAGGAAGAGCAATTATCTGAAATCAAAAAGGTAGTTGATGCCCGGAAACTGGAGGAAGAAGTCAACAAAATTTCTGAGGATCTTGAATTATTAATTGATATTGTTTCAAATCTTGAAATAGAGGATACTTCGCATTCTACCAAGATTATCAATAATATTTCACTGATTTTTTCTTCGATCAACCAGTTAAAAGCAGAGATCAGGAAAAAACGAAAGTCTCTTGGAAGTGCAGAAGCTCAAGCCGACTTTGCCGCGCAATTGAAGCTTATCGATCAAAGTATCATCAACTACCTGGATATCGCCGATACTCCGGAAAAATGTGATGATTTTCAAACCAGGATTTCTATTCAGCTGGAAGAATTGGAAGGTAAGTTTGCCGATTATGAGGAATTTATTGAGCTGATTATTGAAAAAAGGGAAGAAGTTTATAATGCTTTTGAAGCGCGTAAGAATACACTCGTAGAAAAACGGAATAAACGTGCGGTAACTTTACAAAATTCCGCAGAAAGAATTCTGAAAGGTGTGCGTAAGAAATCTGAATCCTTTGATGAGGTTTCTGAGATCAATGCTTATTTCGCATCAGATATCCTGGTGAACAAAGCCAGAGATATTGCCTCGCAATTACAGGAAATGGACGACAGTGGTAAGGCTGAAGAGATACAGTCTATGCTGAAGTCTGCCCGCGAGGATGCTCTCCGAAAACTGAAGGATAAGAAGGAAATTTACGAGGATGGCGATACGATCATCAAGCTTGGAAAGCACAAATTTGGCGTTAATAAACAGGAGCTTGATCTTACGATCTTATTCGTGGACGATGCTTTGCATTATCATATTACTGGGACAGATTTCTACCAGAAGATTGAGAACGAAACACTTGTAAAATCTGAACAATACTGGAGTCAGGATTATATTTCAGAAAATAAGAATATATACCGAGCCGGTTTTCTTGCTTATAAATTATTCCGAAGATTTGGTGAAGAACTAAAGGACCATACGGAGGAAGATTTGATCAGGCTGGTGCAGGAGGAAAGCAGTAAAGATTATTCTGAAGGATACGTGAAAGGAATTCATGATCTGGATGCGGCAAAAATACTTTCTGTGCTTCTGGAAAAGCATGAGTCTTTGGATCTGCTTCGGTTTCACCCCGTAATCAGGTCCTGCGCACAATTCTTCTGGAAATTTTCTTCTTCGGAAATCCGGTCAAATTTAGATCAGAATATAAAAGCCGCAGGAGAAGTATTGCAGGTATTTCCAAATTCCAGAGAATACCAGTCTTTGCTGAAAATACTAACCAAAGAGATTTATGAATTTGGACAGGTTTCAGGAATATTTGAACCAGAACTGGCTTCTGAAGTTGCTGAATATTTGTTTGAGGAATTGCAAAATGATGATGATTTTCAAAAAAGCGGAATAGCGATAGGGATCAAAGAAGATTTCCTGAATATGCTGAAGTCTGAAAATGCCGATCTAAAATTTAAAGATAGTCTCAAAAGCCTGAGTTCAAATCAGGCAAAAGTAGCCTTGATCGAGCAGTGGTTGAAAGCATTTTTGCAAAGTAAGTTAGATGAGCAAACGAGCTTGAAAAGCAAGTATGTAAGCGAGGCAGCAGCGCTTATACTTTTTGAAGACGAATCTGTTTTAAATACAAAATTTACTTCACCATCTCAGCGCATTGAGAACTTAAGAGGTGAACATCGGCTGGTTCAAGCAGGAGTTTTCGATTTTAACTATCATGATTTTATATCGACTTACAAGCGCTATTTTGAGATTGATGTTCCGGCTTACCAGGAATTTAGAAAAGCTAGGCATGAAGTGACTCTTCAGCTCAAAGAAGATCTAAAACTTGAAGAATTCAAGCCAGGAACACTAAATTCTTTCGTTCGAAATAAATTGATCGATCAGGTTTATTTTCCTCTATTTGGAGATAACCTGGCCAAACAGCTGGGCACCGTTGGAGATCAAAAAAGAACAGATCGAATGGGATTGTTGTTGCTTATTTCTCCTCCAGGTTATGGAAAAACTACCTTGATGGAATATATCGCCAACAGGCTTGGACTGGTTTTTATGAAGATCAATGGCCCGGCGATTGGTCATGATGTAACTTCAGTAGACCCATCTTCAGCTACAAATTCGGCAGCCCGGGAAGAGCTTAAAAAACTGAACCTTGCTTTTGAAATGGGTAATAATGTAATGCTGTATCTTGACGATATTCAGCATTGTAATCCTGAATTCCTTCAGAAGTTTATATCTCTTTCCGACGGAACCAGGAAAATTGAAGGGATTTATAATGGTAGATCCAGAACCTATGATATGCGTGGGAAGAAATTCTGCGTGATCATGGCCGGGAATCCTTATACAGAAAGCGGCGAGAAGTTTCGAATCCCAGATATGCTGGCGAACCGTGCAGATATCTACAACCTTGGTGATATTATTGGTGATAGCGCTCACCTGTTCAGGTTAAGTTTGATCGAAAATTCATTAACCTCTAATCCTGTTCTACATCAGCTTAGTAGCAAGAACTTTGATGATGTTTATAGATTACTGGATAGAATCGAGAATAATAACCAGGAAGTACAGCTGGAAGGAAATTACTCGAACCAGGAAGTACAGGAATACGTGTCGGTTCTGGAAAAGGTCATACAAATACGGAACAGTGTTCTAAAGGTAAATGCAGCGTATATAAAGAGTGCGGCGATGGAAGATGAATATCGAACAGAACCATCGTTCAAATTACAGGGTTCCTATCGTGATATGAACAAACTGGTGGCAAAAGTGGTTCCGGTAATGAATGATGCGGAACTGCAAACGCTCATTCTGTCGCATTATGAAAGTGAATCTCAAACGCTTACTTCAGCTGCGGAAGCAAACTTGTTAAAGTACAAAGATCTTATTGGTAGTTTGAATGATGAGGAACGGAGAAGATGGACTACAATACAAAAAACTTTTCAGAAGAATAATAAGCTAAAAGGTTTTGGGAACAAAAATGAGATGGCGCAATTGCTTTCTCAAATGATGGATTTCACCGATAATCTGGAAGGAATCAGACAGGTGTTGCAAAATGGATTTAATAAATAAAAGTGTCAATTGCTGAGAATTTAAATAAACAATTGTTAATTAAAATCGGTCTTTATAGTTAAAGTGTGGATACAGTTAAGATATAGTTTCTTTGAGTCAAGTTGGATGTGGGTAGGTCGATATAGAATGATACATTCGTCTCAATCTTAATAAAAACTTAAAATTATATTATGAAGAAGACTTACCTACAAAACTTCTCACTTATCGCTTTATCTGCTGCTTTTCTGGGGCTAGGATCCTGTTCGAATGATTCTGCAGAATCTATGGATACTGATAGTATGAATCCAAGTGCAACTTCATTCGAGCTTGCGCATAATGAGAATGATTTCGTACAACTATCTGGACAGAAAGGTGCATTTGAAAATGGATTGAAGACAACTACTGCTCCAGGTGATGATCGAGGGAGATATAATATCAGTCTAAGGTATTTAGTACCACCAACTGAAAGACAGCAGGATGTTTTTGAATCTGCTGCCGCAAGATGGGAAAGAATTATAATTAAAGATGTACCATCGATTACTGGTACAATTCCTTCAGCTTTCTCAGGTGTGCCGCCAATTGTCGAGAATGGAACTATTGATGATATCGTAATTGAAGTGGTGATCGATTCCATTGACGGACCAGGAAAAATTCTTGGACAGGCAGGACCAAGGTTTACCAGGAATTCAGATGGACTAACGGTAACTGGTTTGATGTTCTTTGATGAAGCAGATCTTGACACTCTTGACAGACTGGATCTATTTGAAAACGTCATCGTACATGAAATGGGACACGTATTAGGTATCGGAACACTTTGGGGTAGAAAAGGATTGCTTGCAGGAACAGCCGCTGAGCCTTATTTCGCAGGTCGTAAAGCGAATGTATTCTGGAATGCTGAAGGAGGAGTTGGAGAACTTCCAATAGAAAATACAGGTGGCCCAGGAACTGCTTACGGTCACTGGAGAGAATCCATCCTTAGAAATGAGCTAATGACTGGTTATATAAATCTTGGAGAGAATCCTCTAAGTAGAATTACTGCTGGTTCATTAAAAGATCTTGGATATGGAGCTGCATCTATAGGAGAAACTTATGACCTTGTGAAAGGAGCGCCAGGAGTAGATCTTGATGATTTAAATACAACATCTAAAGAAGGTCTCTACATAGCTAAGATGGAAGAAGTTCTTCTACCAATTGGTGTTATTGAAGATAACTAATATTTAAAATTACTATTGTGGTTTTTGAAAAATCCTGCCGCCGGCAGGATTTTTCACTTTATAAGTTAATCCAAGCGAAATTTAATTTTCAGTTTTCAATTAAATGACAGAACTTTCGAAGTTCTAACCAAACCAACTTTTTATGGCCTCAGGATTTTTTGCTTTACTGGATGATATTGCTACGTTGATGGATGATGTTGCGGTAATGAGTAAGGTTGCCGGAAAGAAAACAGCAGGATTACTAGGTGATGACCTTGCTGTAAACGCAGAAAAAGCCAGCGGATTTATTTCTGATAGAGAATTGCCGGTTTTATGGGCGATCACTAAAGGTTCCCTTTTAAATAAGCTCATTATTCTACCAGTGGCATTTTTACTTAGTGCCTTTGTTCCGGTGGCCATAAAGATCATACTCCTTATTGGGGGATTATACCTGGCTTATGAAGGAGCAGAGAAGATTCATGAATACTTGTTTCCTCACAAACATGCAAAATCGACACCTGTTCCAGAAAATCTTTCAAAAGAACAGATGTTAGAACGAGAAGACGAGAAAGTAAAATCGGCTATACTTACAGATTTTATACTTTCTGTAGAGATTGTAATTATTGCTTTAGGAACCGTAAGCGGAGAGGAGTTGCCAACTCAAATTGGAGTAGTAAGTGTTATTGCACTTGTAGCTACTGTTGGTGTTTATGGAGTAGTCGCTCTAATTGTAAGAATGGACGAATTCGGAGCGAAGCTTATTAATATGAATGAGCAAACAGACAGTTTTTCAGATAAAGTAGGGCAATTTTTAGTGAATGCACTACCATGGGTGATCAAAGGACTGGCGCTAATTGGTACGATAGCATTGATGCTGGTATCTGGAGGGATCTTCGTACATAATCTGGAATTTATTCATGATCTGGTGCATTCTTTACCTACCATTCTAGGAGAATTCTTAGTTGGACTGGTTGTAGGAGCAATAGTTTTACCTCTAGTTGGATTGGGGAAAAAGATATGGAAGTCGGTTTCTAACAAATAGGAGCGTGTACATTGTCTTTGTTTTGAGCTGAAGGGTTTATTTGTCTTTTAAAATGAATAACAGCTAGAATCTCATAGAAGTATTTCTATAGCCCACAACTATATTTATCTGTGAAAAATAAAAAACCATGGCCAACCAAAAAAGCAATGGAGCAGGTGTATGCTATGAACTTATGGGGGGAAGGAGAAACTGCTTTTTACTCCGGAAATGGTTCACATGATGAGGTTCTGGTGAAGCCATACATAGAAGTTGTTGGAAATTTTTTAAAGACACATCGCAGCAACCTTAGTGTTTGTGATCTTGGTTGCGGTGATTTTAATATTGGAAGGCAGCTGCTGGAGTATGCAAAGCATTATATAGCTGTAGATATCGTTCCAGCTTTGATAAACAACAATAAGACTCGTTTTAGGTTTGATCATCTGGAGTTTCGATGTCTTAACATCGCGGAAGATGAGCTTCCGGAAGGAGATGTGGTGATTCTGAGACAGGTTTTGCAGCATTTATCCAATTCTGAAGTGCGAAGTGTGCTTAATAAGATTAGAGCTTATAATTATCTATTATTAACGGAGCATCATCCTGAATCAGATTTTATTCCGAATAAGGATATTATTTCTGGTCAGGGGATAAGATTAAAGAAGAATAGTGGTCTGGAAATTACTAAATCGCCTTTCAATTTTAAATTTGAAACCAGAATGGAGCTTCTATCGATTCCAGATCCAAATGGAAAAGGTCTTATAAAAACTACTCTTTACCGAGTGCAGTAAAAATAATAGAAGATTGCCCTTTTCGAGGCCCTGATAGAAAATCTTGGGTAAAATCGTTTATTCGCTCTCAAGTATTTTAATAATCTAAAACCAAGATTACTTCACAATTTGGAATTCGATATTTAGGGTCTGATAATCAATAAGTTGGATAGAAGATAATCGGAATTACACGTAAAATCTGAGTAGAATGGGAAAGAAAGGAATTACTATACCAGGAACAAATGTAAGGTTGCTTCGGAAAGTAGGATTGAGCGAGTAGTAACAAGTTGTTTAACTCGCTCAATTATCTTTTGAAATTCTGTTTATCTGAAGGCTTTCAGATTAGGATTCAAGTCCTGGGATAGGGCTGAACTTACCATTAGTGGATTTCCCAAGAATGATCACATCTTTGATATCGCGGTACTCTTCAATCGCCAATTTTAGTTGATCTACTGTATCCCGGCGTACTTTAACTCCTCCTGTTTTTTTATTTTTGTTTCTAACTTCAATATAATAACCGTCTCTGAGATCTTTCGGTTTTGTAGAAGGTCTGCCCATAATAATTTTGATTATTCGAGATTAAATTAATTTAGTGATACGTATGTAAAACTAAATAGTTATAAACTAGCAACTTGAGTGAATATATAAAATTCAGATCAATTATTCAGCATTGATTTTCAAACAATAAATTAGCGGCTTGAATTGCTAAATATATGAACGCCAACCAATGTTAATAGCAATAACTACATTATTCTATAATTAGGCAAAGGTAAGGAGTCTAAAAATTTATTAGATGAAAATTGCAAAATTTTTACTCAAATAATTCAGAACTTTTCAATTTTTATCCCATAATCTCCTTTAAAGTCAGAATTTAATTTGGAGAATTCCACTTTTTGAAGATTTTCAAAACAAGATAATTTGATTCAGGTCATTCAGAGCGAGCAGAATTTCAGAAACGTCAATTTCCTTAGCATGAAAAATTATAGAGAAAGTTATATCTCTATGAGGCGAACGGAAAAAATATGCAATATCAACTTATTCAACAGGAATAAATTTCGGCTTTTGTATCAACAATTTGACTCATGATAATATAAAAAAGCTCCATACATCCTAATAAAATGTATGGAGCTGTCTATTATATAGTTTAAAAATTAGCTTACCAGTTCAAGTTTTTTCCCGGCAACTTTTTCGCTAAACTGATTGCTGGTGTTCTTTTCTCCTCCAGCTTTCAAGGCCTTTTCTCCCGCAAAGAAACTTTTGTGATCATCTCCATGGTCAGATCCTGCCATTCTCTGGTGTTTAACGCAGGATACACCTTTTCTGATCTCTTGTCGCTGTACACCTTCTACATAGGCTAACATCCCTTCTTCGGAAAAATATCCTTTTGTAAGATCATTCGTATGTAAAGCAGTAGTATGATATGTTGGTAGCGTGATCAAATGATGGAAAACCCCGGCTTCTTTAGCGGCATCCTTTTGAAATGTTCTGATCTTCTCGTCTGCACGATGGCATAATTCAGATCCATCATATTCTGAAGCCATCAGGTTATTTCTATCGTAAGCAGTCATATTTTCACCTTCTGCAAGCATTTCTTCATAGGCCTGGTTTCTGAAGTTCAATGTCCAATTAAAGGAAGGGGAATTATTATAAACCAGTTTTGCATTTGGAACAACCTCTCTTACACGGTTTACCATATAGGCGATCTGTTTTACATTAGGAGTTGGTGTTTCTATCCATAATAGATCTGCGCCATGCTGCAAACTAGTAATACAATCCAGAACAACCCTGTCTATATTAGATCCTTCCTTGAATTGATATAATCCGTTTGGTAATCGAACAGGACGTACCAGCTTTCCATTTCTTTTAAGAAGGACATCGTCTTCTTTTGCTTCACTGATATCAATGCTATCAGCTTCCACAAAAAGCAAGGTATTTTGAAGCCAGATCTCCTGGTTCATTACTTATCGGTAACTTCTGAGTTAGACCGGCACCTTCAGAATCTGTGCGGGCTACGATCACTCCATCTTCCATTCCCAATTCGAGAAATGCATATCTTACGGCGTTGAGCTTGGCTATAAAATCTTCATGAAGCACAGTTACTTTTCCATCCTGATGTCCGCATTGTTTTGCATCTGATTTTTCTTGCTATTCCAGAATACTTGGCATGACTAAAAAAACTTTTCTAGATTCTAAGGTGGTAATATCAGAACCTTGAACTTAATTTTGACTTTTCATTTAGAAAAATTTGGTATAAAGTTCATAGTTTGAGAATTTTTAATGAATCAAAATTAAAACTATGGGAAAGGAAAAACTTAAAAGGTCATTAGGCTTTTGGGACATTTTGATGTTTGGAGTAGGAGGTATAGTTGGTGCTGGAATATATGCAATTATTGGTCAGGCTGCCGGTTTAAGTGGAAATATGCTTTGGGCCAGCTTTGCAATAGCTGCGTTAGTTGCTCTTCTTACGGGGCTATCTTATGCTGAATTCGTAAGCAGGTTTCCTGATGCCGGGGGAAGTTTTGAATATATTAAACAGGGCATGAACGAAAAGACGGCTTTAATCATGGCCTTTTTCATAGCTTTTACTGGTATAGTTGCACCCGCTGCAATAGCAATTAGTTTTGCGGAATATCTGAGCAGATTAGTGGAAATTCCAAATTGGATCTCAGTTATTACCATCGTAGTTGCCATGGCTCTCTTTAATATTATTGGATCAAAAGTAAGCTCTTATTTCAACAAATTTGCTACCATAGTTACTTTGCTCGGTTTAGGTCTGGTTATAGGTTTTTGTATTCCAGATTGGAGCAGCGTAAGTTATTTTAAAATGGGAGAGAACGGTTTCAACGGTATTTTAGCCGGTGCAGCCCTTATATTTTTCAGTTACGTTGGTTTCGAAGATCTAGTAAAACTTGCTGAGGAAACAAAAGATGCAAAAAAAGTGCTGCCAAAAGGAGTCCTTTTAAGCGGAATTATAGTGTTCTTACTATATGTCATGATCGCTATAAGTGCTATTAGCACATTCAGTGCTGAGCAATTATCCCAGAAGGATGGACCATTAGCTGCCATTATTGAATCTCAGTGGTCAACGATTGGTGGAACCATTATAGTAATAGTAGCACTTTTTGCTACTAGCAAAACGATCTTGAGTAACATTCTAGGAACATCAAGGGTTCTGTATGATGTGGCGCGGGATAGTGATATTATATGGCTTAAGAAATTTACCACTCTTAACGGAATGGGCGAGAAGACACCGAATTATGCGATTGTAGCTGTGGCTGTGATGACTATTATTTTTGGTTTAATTGGTAATTTAAAAGTCGTAGCTTCCATTAGTAATATATTTGTATTCTGTCTTTTCGGAATGGTAAATATTGCTTTACTAAGATTCCGTAATAAAAATAAAGTACTGGACGAGAAAGGGATTTTCAAAATCCCGTTGAATATTAATAATATTCCTATTCCCACCGTCATTGCATTAGTGACCATATTGATTTTATTCACTTTTAATATCTATAATTTATTCCAGGGGACCGCTTAATTCGTAACGAGGGCGGTTAAACACTATGTATTAGAGTAAATTCAATTAGGAGTGAAAATTTAGATTGTAAATTTAATTCGAAATCTTGAAAGTCTGCGAATTCCCAAGACATGGGACTAATTTGGATATAAATTTAGTGAACTTATAATTGATTAGATCTCTTGGGAATTCCGCGCATCATCTTTTTATTGAATATCTGTTTAATGAATAAGTATCATCTATGGAAAGAAGTACCATAATCTTAATTGTCACCTTTGTCTTATTATGGAATTCTGGTTTTATTGGTGCGGAGTATGGATTGCCATATACCGGTGCTTTTACTTTGATATTTTTCAGGTATCTGGCAGTATCTGTATTGTTAGGAATATATTTAATATTCAGTAAAAAAATAAAATGGTTTGGATGGAAGGCAACTGGTTTAAATATGCTGGTAGGCTTTTTAGCCCATGGAGTCTGGTTAACTTGTGTGTTACTGGCCTTGGAAAGAAAAGTTCCGGCAGGAATTGTTGCCTTAATCGTAGCATTGCAACCATTGGCTACAGGTGCACTATCTAATTATGTAACTAAAGAAGATACGAATAAATCTCAGTGGATAGGGCTTATAGTAGGCTTTATTGGTGTGGTGATTACTGTCGCATTCCGAATCGATTTCACTAAGCCAGGTTCATTCATCGGATATTTTCTGCCTTTAGTTTCTGTTGTTGCGATCACATTTGCAACACTAATTCAGCGAAGATTGAATGTTAATGATCAGAAAGAAAAGTTACCTGTAGATCAAACGCTGTTTTATCAAAGTTTAGCCACTATGTTAGCCTTGGTACTACCTGCTTTTTTTATTGAAAGCTTTGCAGCAGAATGGGTTCCAGAATTTACACTAACCATGATATGGCTAGTATTAGCGGTTTCAATTTCATCCTATTTTATTATGTTACTTTTAATTGAACGACTTGATGCCACTAGGGTTGCCAGTTTATTTTATCTAGGCCCACCTATAACGATGCTAATGGCATGGTTAATATTTGGAGATATTATAAAAATCATGGATATAGTGGGAGTCGCAATTGTTTTTGTGGGTGTGTACTTAAGCAATCGAACACAGAATGCTAAGTAGCAGTATAATTGCAATTAAAGATTTTAATAATATACAGTAAAAAATGATATATTAATTTTAATAATACAGGGAAGCTAATATCTAATGAATTTATTGAGTAAAATTAGATAATTCTTCAGAATAGAGAATACATGAGTTTTTTGCTATAGCATAAAAAGGTGACTCTGCAAATGGTTTCTTCAAATCTCATTTTATTGTTATAATTATCATATCATAAAAAAACCTTGAATAACACTTTTTACAATTTAAATAAGTTCATGCACAGATTATTTCCTATTATTAAAGCGCAATGAGAACGAAAAAAATCCGGAAAGAATTTTCCCGGATCTTTTCTGAAAATCATTAAGCTTATTTTTTATTACTTCTTGATAAAAGAATAGCTGTAGCTGAAGCAATAGCAATACCTGTTGCAATTTTTAGCACAAAATTCTTTCGATTATATTCCCATTCAGATTTCCAACCTCTTTCTTTAATAATATTAGGAAGTTTTCCGTGTTGCAAATCATCTAATATGCCTTCAGCAATACCAATTCGATCTGCCAGTACTAAAGGTAACCATCTACCGTAGCTTGATTCACTTTTCGAGAATGCATATCTTCTTATCATCCCGCTAAGTCCAGATGGTGGAGCTGCTGTACCAAATACTGCCGTTATATTTGGTCTTTCTATGGAGTGCAATACTTCAATATCTGTTTCTTGTTGCTCAGGTCTATCCCAAGTGTAACCTTTTATTTCTTCATCGCTACGATGTTTCATAGGATAAGTAGGATCATTTTTGGGATTAGCATCAATACCCCAACCTTTAATATGGCTGTGGTCTCCACCTCTTTTATTAACAAAACTGTCTATATTATTTTTTTCAGTCATAATCTTCAATTTTACATTATTATACTATTCCTTCTTATGCCGATGGAGGAATAAGAACCGGTTTAATACAATTGTCAAGTTTTTTGGAGAATATATGATATCCTTCAGCAACCTCTTCTAAAGGAATACGGTGGGTAATAATAGCTTTTGGATCTAATACACCGGATTCTACATGCTTAATCATTCTGGGTAAAAGTCGCTTGACTGATGCTTGATTTGCACGAATAGTTATTCCTTTGTTCAATACATTACCTATGGGAATAAGTGCATCAATAGGTCCATATACTCCAACTATTGAGACAATTCCTCCTTTTTTGACAGAATTTATAGCCCAATGCAGAGCAGTAGTAGAACCACCTTGCAGTAGAAGTTTCCTGCCCAGTAAAGAATTTAATTTATTACCATCTGCTTCGGCACCTACTGCATCTATACAAACATCTGCCCCCAGGGAGTCAGTTTGTTTTTTTATGAAAACTACAGGATCTTCGAGGGATTTGAAATTATAAACTTCACACTGGGCATATTTTTCTACGAATTCTAAACGATAATCTAATTGGTCTATTACAATAACCCGTCCTGCTCCAAATAGCCAAGCGCATTTTGCCGCCATTATTCCAATTGGACCGGCTCCAAAAACAACTACGGTATCTCCTTTTTGAATTCCACCCATTTCCGCAGCCTGATATCCTGTAGGAACTACATCCGTAAGCAGCACAGCGTCGTCTAGATCCATCCAATCGGGGATTACCGTAGGACCAACATCGGCATAGGGTACCCGCACATATTCCGCCTGGCCACCGTTGTATCCTCCAGCGGTATGAGAGTATCCAAAAATTCCACCAGCCGCGGTAGACTGAGAATTCGCTTCATGACAATTCCCATATAATTCTTGTTTGCAAAAGGCACATTTTCCACAGGCAATGTTAAAAGGCACCATGACTTTGTCGCCTACTTTTACGTTTTTTACAGAAGTACCGACATCCACAATTTCACCAATGAATTCATGGCCAAACGTAGAACCCACTCGGGTATCTGGTACAAGGCCATGGTAAAGATGAAGGTCTGATCCGCAAATACAGGATCGTAGTACTCTGACAATTGCATCCTCTGGATGCTCAATTTCTGGGTAAGGTTGATCATGATCTGCTCGAACCCGAAATGGGCCCCTAAAATTCATTGCTAACATAGTAATTCAGTTTTTAGTTTTTTAAATATTTTGAGGTAGGGAACTCAAGCAGATTTAAATTACAAAATCATTCCGCCGATGGTTTTAAATTTAACAGATGTTTAGAGCAGATTTGATGTTGCTTTAAGAGTTTAGATACATTAATATATTCTACTACATTTTGAGTGTTATTGTACCATAGAAGATAGATTATAGAATAAAACGGCGGGAGAATTTTCTAATTAGAACTAATGCAGATCTTGCCTTAAGTTTCTGTTGGAGGGTGTGTTATAGAGTTTAAGAATTAAAAATTGAACGAATTAGATGTTATCTACTACTCTACAAAATCATTCCGATTTTTAATTTATTCTGCTAATATTTGGAAGTAGTGAAATGCTAAATCCTGCTCGTATAAATTTGACAGGATCTTATTGTTTCAAATCACTACACAGTTGCTAGTGATAGTGGATTACAGGCGTAACGACTATATGTTTATAGTTTGAGTGTTTATTGATAGAACGTAGACACTACAGGATTTTAGGTCTCGGTTTCACATAGTTTAAAAAATGGTCAATTTGTACAGCAGGCTTTTTACGTCTAAAATAAATAGCTCTATAAATTATTCTGAACAAAAAATTGGATTATGCACAAAAGTTTCCGGGTACAAATATTTTAACCCTTAATAGATCGAGACTACTATATAGAGTGATTCAAAAATCTCACTGCCAATCATTTAAGGATGAACTTTTTATTTAACGAACCCTCAGTATCAAGTACTTTTATAATATATACTCCTGTTGGATATATTTTCATTTCAAACTCAAAGAATTCCTGAAGTGGTATTTCATTAAATTCCTGAAGTAATTTTCCGCCTATATCAAAAATCATAATTTTGGAGATCTCAACATGGTTGGGATTTTTTAGCATGAAATTATTACCTCTTGAATAGTATTCTATTTCTAATAGGTCGTTTTTTAATTCAGGTATTTCTGGTTTAGGAATCGTAGCTTGTCTAAATACAACTTCAAATCTATCTGTTACTTCTCCGGGCACTGCCAAAGATTCGTAAGTTGATTTAAGCAGATTATGTATACTATCATTCAATTTGTCTTTTAAGAAAATAATTTTATTAGAATCCCAGTTTTCAAGGCTGTCGATTTTAATGCTGAATTTTTCTTCAGAATTTACTTTTATGCCTAGCGGAAGCACCTTGTCATCATTAAAATTAGGAACTGCCTGTATCACAAATTGATTCTCATCGATAAACCAGTACATATCCTCAGCGTTCTTATCGATCATCGGAGCGTCGTAACCTAAATCAAAATTGGTTGAAGATAGTACATCTGCGGTAGCTAAAATCTGACGGTGATAACCTCCTGCCGATTCATATTTCAGCCTTAATTTTGGCCGTGGATCAATTGGATTGATGATGATATTGTCCTTTTTTAGAGGTTTCTCCTGTTGTAGAAACTGTGAAGTACCCGGGTTCTCACGGACATAATAGCGCTGACTATTTTTAAAGGTTGCCTCTCCTCCCTGAACAGAAAAGATGTTATTTGTGTTTTGATCTATCACTGTATTTATAAAAAATGCCTGTCCAACCGGAATATATTTTGCTGGTATTTTTGAACCTCCATTACCATTTCCATTGATTCTCGAATCATTAGATATGCCGGGTACACCTCCAGATAAATTTAAGGCAGCATAACCACCTACATATTCAGCAAGAATATGGGTGTCTTCTTTCCCGAAGTGATCCCAGAAGTACAGAGTTCCATTAAAAACGTTTCTGGAATTTCTACCTCCGGAAATATCTTTAAGGTTATCCCTTAAAAATTCTGTAGCATCTATTGCCGAAGGGTATGGATTTCCCACAAGTCGGTTTTCACCCGGTGAAACAGATAATTGAATGAGTCCATTATTTGGTTTTCCTACAAATGTATAGTTTTGAAGATCTTGAATGGGCACATAGCCTTTTGTTCCTTTCATACTAAAACCTTCACCCGTTTCTAATTTGGAATTGGCGTAAACTGCTTCCCATGATGAATAATCATTTGCAGGACCGTGAAATTTATAAAGCCAATATTCGCTTATTCTTAAGGCCCCATTGTAATTTCCATCGGCATAATGATACTGTTCATTAAAAGAAATATCTTTATAAGTAGAAAGATCACTTCCATCTTTGATTACTTCTGAAATTTTGAATCCGAAATTATTCGCTTCACCGGTCAAACTTACAGGTACCGTCCAATAATTATAATTAAAACTATTTAGCGTGCCTTGTTGATCTTTTTCAATACGCCCGGTACTTGTTTCTTCCAGCACACTATTTTCATACTGAATAAGCTGGGATTCCCCGTTAAGATCTATCACTCCGTTTAGCTTGAGGTAATGACTTAATTCCAAAGAGTTGCCACTAAAATTGTTTTCACCCATCATATTTAAGGTGCCACTTTCTGAAAGCAATCCTAGAAGTTTTATATTATTCTTATTATTTGGGGTGCCTGAGTTTTTAACGTTACCCCGCAAGATCACAATATTCCAGTTAATGTCTTCTGAAGGTGAAATGCTTCGGGAATTTGGAGCATCCCAAACATTCCGCTGGCTTATATTATTGCCATTATATACTGCCGGCAAAGTCCAGGTAGATTTGTCAAACCATTCTCCGTTGGCATTTGATTCTAAGATATAGGGAAGAGGCGCGCTATTTTCCTGTTCCGTTTGAATATTTCTTAGTTCGCCTGGAATAGCACTCACAGCAAGATCTGCAGTTAAGCCATTTTGGACTTCAGCAGTGATCAGCCTGTAATAACCTTCCAGATTATTCCACGCAAGATTACCCGGTACATTCATAGGTAAGATTTCACCTTTAGTAAGAGAACCATTTTTTTGAATTCGCTGGTTCATCATAAACCTTAGCTGTTCTTCAGTAAGACTGGTGTTCCAGATCCTCAGTTCCTCGATCCAGCCATGAAAATGATTTTCAGGAATTGCAGGCGTTACACTGTTGTACATTCCTCCAACTAAAAAAGGACTCGTAACCGTATTTGGACTGCCACCTGCTCCTGTCCTTATTTCGATGCCATCTACATATAGTTTTATTTCAGTAGAGCTGGCAATTAAAGCTAGATGATACCAACGATCTGTGTCAATTTTGAAACTTGAAGTGACCGATTTGTTGTTGTACCTAAATGATGGTTTTCCATTATCTACAATAAGATCATAACCTCCGGAATTTAGGTTAGCAGCATCTCTTTTAGAAATAACGGTTTTAATTCCATTTAAGGAATGAGGTTTTACCCAGGCTTCGAGCGTGAAATTATTCCCAAGTGAATAGGCATGACCCATAAAGACATAATCATTATCGCCATCAAAATCCAGTTTGCTGCAGCCTCCTGGGAATGTTATTTCTATGGTTTCAGTTAAATCAGGACAACCATTTAAAGGACTAACCGTCCATTGAAGTGAATAGGTAGTAGTAGGCAATCCGGTGAAGGTTGGGTTGGGTAAGGTAGGATCGTTAAAAGTTCCTCCTTCTCCTGCTAGAATTTGCCATTGCCCAACAGCCAGATTTTCGTCAACAGGTTCAGCTGAAAGTTGTGTGGAAGTAATTCCGCAGGTGGTAAAATTCTGAGATTCGCCGGCCGAGATCGTAATTTCTTCCGGTTGGGTTAATGTAAAAGCTTTCGTCAATGTTATACAATTGTAGACAGTGCTAACCGAAAATAGGAAGTTTCCTGCGTTGAGGTCATCAAAGCTTTCAATCCCCGTTGTACTTAGTATTTCTCTAATAATTTCTCCCGAATCATTTAAAATTTGAATAGTATATTCAGGAGTTTCTTCTGGCATAAAACCTCCTGCAAGTTCAATACTGGCGAAACCATCTGCCGAGTCAAAACAGGTCAATTCAGAAAAATCTGTCGCGATGATTTTCAGTGGTTCTGGCTCAAAAATTTCAACTTCAGCAAACGCAGAACAACCATTGCTATCGGTAACAGTAACCGAGTACATTCCCTGTTCTAAATCGCTTGCCTCTGGAGTGGTCTGCCCATCACTCCATAAATAAGTAAAAGGAGCAGTCCCACTAATAATACTAACCTTCGCCAGTCCGTTACTGCCGTTGTTACAAACGTTATCAGTAGTTGTGACTTCAATTACCGGGGTTGGATTGATCGTAATATTCAGAGTATCGCTTACTGCTTCACAGGGTGCGTCTGGTGCATCTGAGGTAAGGATTAATTCAATAATACCAGCTTCAATTTCAGATGCACTCGGGGAATAGATCGCATTTAATGTAGAAGGATTAGGATTAAAAGTTCCTGAACCTCCGCTCCAAAACCCGTTAGTAACAGAGCCTGATACGGTCCCGTTCAACTGAACTTCACCTGTTTCGGCACAGATGTTTGCATCTTCTCCCGCATTCACGATTGTTTGGGGAATGACAGTTACTTCTGTAGTTTTTGATGGGTTAGAACAACCGTAGAAATCGGTAATTGTTAGCTCATAACTTCCCGAATTTTCAGGTGTAGCGTTTTCTATAATTGGATTTTCTTCGGAAGAAGTGAAATTGTTCGGACCTGTCCAACGGTAGGTGATTGGTTCCCTTCCGCCTTCAAGGTTTGCGTTTAACTGAATAGTACCACCCTGGCAAACTGGACCATCATTTGAAGGATCAAACTGAAACTCCACCGCGCTTATTTCAGCAAAGGAAATATCGTCTATCCCAAAATCATTCCCATCACGAATAGTATTCTCATTGATGATCTGGAGTCTTACCCGGGTATTGTTACCTGAGTTCCAAACCTGGGGATTGAAGAATTCGATCCATTCACCCACATTCTGAAAACGTAAATCTCCAAGTGTAGACTCAGAAGATACCTGATCCTGTCCATTATTTCCGGGAGTTAGAACAATTAACCGTAAGCGTGCATATTTATTTGCTTCTGCACGGGAAACAAGATTGGTGGTCCATGCTCCGAAGTAATAGTCGGTATTTCGTTTTACATCCAGATACCCATTTGTTTCCCATACTACATTTCCAAGATTGGGGTCCCCGTTAACGATCATAAAGTTTCCGTTTCCGGTAGTGTGGTCCCCATTGTCGTTAAATTGATTGTGATAATCATTAGAACTTTGGTCTACAGCATATAGACCTTCAGGATACAACTCATTTCTTACCGATGGATTATCAGATCTAAATCCATACTGCGTTCTAAATCCAGTATTTCCCTGTTCAAAATCGCCATTTTCCACCAAATTTTCAGAAATATCTATAGTTGCGGAACCTTCACATCCGTTTTCCCAAACTCGCACGGTATAACCCTGTGCAGAAGTAACGTCTATAGAAGAAGTATTACCTACAACTTCTCCAGAAGAGGTCCATTCATATTGATCATAATTTCCATCTACTTTTAATTTAATTTTATTGGGTTCATTAGGATAGGCACAATAATCTGCAAGGATATTGGGTTGTGGTGGTTTTTTAACCACTATTTCTATGGTTTCTACACCGGGACATTCAAGATCTGGATTACTGTAGGTTACTGTATAAGTGGTAGTTTCGGTTGGAGTTACATTTTCAGGATTTTGCTTAGTAGAAGTCCAGTTGCTGGTGCTGGAGGTCCAGGTAATCTCCAGGTCCTGTGCGGCCTCTCCTGTTAAACTGACGTTATCTAAGGTCCACCAGTAACCCCAGTTCGCCCTGTATCTAAATCGAATATAAAGTGCTGCCTGCCCTACATATCCGTCCAGGTTTACGCTTACCCTGCCATTGTTCGAAAAATTAATGTCGTACACGGTTTGCCAATTTTGATTGTTGGTAGATACCTGCACTTCTGCCAGACTACTATAATGCTGGTAATATTGCCAGAAGGAAAGTTCAAGGCTGGAATACCCCACGGTGTTAATAGGCTTATTGTATTTCAAGATCGTTTCAGTGTAACCGCCCTGGCCTTGCGCATCACTATTGGACATGATGAATTGAGAGTTATCATCTGAGCGTATATTTACGTTATAACCCGGAGAATACCTATCAGGTCTTAATGTCCAGTTGGCAGCAGAAGCGTTCCCGTTTACAGAATTGTTCGTTCTACTCCAGTTGCTTAGACCATTGTTAAAATTTTCTTCAAAAAGAATAGGATCTGCACTAACGCTAGACTCGATTTCAGAAAATAAATCTACCGATTCCCCCTCACAAATTTCAATTTGTGAAGCTGAAGCCGTTACTTTTGGACCAGATAAAAGAGAGAAGCTTACATTGTCTTCAGTAATACAGCCTGCCGGAGTTTCTATTTTTATAAAGTAGGTAACTCCTACTTCCACACCTGTATCATTGTACAGGGTTTCATTAATAGATCCTGTTCCTGAGGCAGTCGAATTTCCCACAATCGCATTTCTGCTCCAGGTAATTATAGAACCATTAATATTAGATTGAGGGATATATGAAACAGATTCTCCATTACATTTATCGGGAATAGGATTATTTATAAGTTTTGGTTCTGGTTCAACATCAACTTTAACTTCCTGAGTCTTCGAGCATCCATTGGGAGTAGTCAAGGTAAAGATATAGGTAGCGCTGATAGTGCTTGAGGAAGTATTTATTAGCGTTTCATTAGGATTATTAGAATTTCTGTTATTAGATTCACTACTGGCATTTTCGCCCACAGCTGCTCTGTTCCAGCTAAAGGTGGTGCCTTCAACATTGCTGGTAGGAGCAAAGTTGAAATTAGTACTACTACAAATAGAAGAAGGAGCTTCAGCCAGATTCGTCAAAGTCGGTTGAATTTTATCTATAACTACTTCTTCAATTACTGAACAGCCTGAAGCGCTTGTTCCCTGAATATAATAGGTCCCTAATCCTACTTCGGTTGGATCTGAAATACTAGTGCTTCCCTGGACATCTTCCCAATAACTGAAACTTAAACCAGAACTAGAGCCAGCGGTTATCGCCGGTGCTGTTAAATCTACATGAGGAACACATTCCGGTACAGTGATCTGTAATTCTGGGGTTGGATTAACTTGAACTTTAACTGAGATTGGGGTTCCGGAACATCCATTTGCGCTTGGTATGACATTATACGTAACGGTGGCAGTATTGTTGGTGTCGTTTAATAAAGTTTGCTGAATTTTATCTCCTTCTCCATTCGACGCCCCAGCAACACTACCCGAAGGTGTAATATCTGTAACCGTCCAATTAAAAGTGGTTGTTGGAACCGAGCCAGAAAGATTAATATTAGTAGTTTCTCCAGTACAAATATCCTCAGAAGAAGGAGATATGGCTACATTAGGAGTAGGGTCTACGGTTATTTCGAAGGTTGTTATTTCTCCTATACATCCATTCGCTTTTGGAAGTATTTCAATGATGGCGGTGATAGGTTCATTAGTATTGTTTACCGGTGTAAAAACGGGAATCTTTGTAATATTATTTTTGTTGTTTAAACCTATGGCCGCTCCCCCGGAAATGTCAAATTGAATTCCTGTGGGTACCCCAGACAGTATAATTTCATCTGTTTGAATCCCATTACAATACAGTTTATCCTCTACAAATTCTACTTCGGGTTTGGGCTTCACTTCTATACGGAAGGTTTTTGAATTACCTGTACAATTTTTGGCAGTTGGAGTGATTGTGATAGTAGAGATCTGACTTTCATTTGTACTATTGATTGCTGTAAAAGCCGGAATATTTCCCGTTCCGCTTGCTGAAAGTCCGCTTGCCGTATTATCGTTATTCCAGGATATACTGGTATTTGAAAAAGTAGTGATGAAATCTATTGCATTTACAATCTCCCCTTCGCAAACCACAATATTTTCCACGGAATTTACTTCAGGCGTTGGGTCAACTGTAATAGTAAATGTTTCTGACGATCCCTCACAACCATTGGCTACAGGTGTTACAGTAATCTCTGCATTTACAGGACTGTTGCCAGAATTTATTGCATTAAATGATCCAATCGAACCGGTACCGTGGGCAGCTAGTCCAATAGATGTATTGGAATTCGTCCATTTATAAGAGGTTCCATTCATATTACTGCCAGAAAATGAAATATTACCCGTAGACTCTCCATTACAAAGCACAAAATTTTCAACGGAATTTACTTCAGGCTCCGGATATACTTGGATTTCAAAAAATTCAGAATCACCTGTACATCCATTAAAATAGGGTGTAACGGTTATAGTTGCTGTTTTTATTTGAGCAGTATTATTTGTCGCGGTAAATTCAGGTACAGAACCATTCCCAGATGTTCCTAAACCAATAGAAGTATTATTATTCTGCCATTTATAAGTGGCTGAATTATTGGAACTCTGAAAGTTGATAGCAGGGATTAAAGCTCTCTCACAAAAATTGAGATTCTCCGGTTTGGTTACTTTTGGATACTCGAAAACAGTAATGTTAATGTTATTACTGAAACCCTCTTCTACCGTTCCATTACAGGTAAAGCTTGCTTTTAAACTAATTTTGTCGTCGTTATTCAAGGATGAACTGGCAAAGTTTGAGGAAGTTGCTCCTGAGAAATTCGAATTATTGATCTGCCACTGGTAAGAGACTTCCCATCCGTTTCCGCCAGAAATATTTGATTGAAAAGATACTTCCTCTCCTTCACAAATACTTTCTGTAGTTGCACTAATAGTTACAGACGGAGTAGTTTCACACTGCCCGGAAACACCTAAAGACAAGATTAATAAAAGCAGAGAAAAGATAAGCTTATGCAAGGCTAATAAAATTTTAAAGCATCGATAAAAATAATAAAATAATCGGTAAGATGCGTTGAATATGGATAATGTGTAAATAGTTTTAGAGGATTAATTCTTCTACTTACTTGATTTAAATTTAGTGAAATTGTTTTGTCTTAAAAGAAGAATGTACAACTGCGTTTTGAGCTCCAAGATGATTTTGTAAGCAAAGAGTCTTCTATTGGGCCTAGAAATAAAACGAGATCTTTCTGGTCTGTCAATTTTGTCTGGAGGTAACTTCGATAAAAGAAACATAGCTATTTCCAGAGCATATGTAACTAAATATATTGCTTCCTATGATATAAGAGAAGATTTTCTGCTTAGGTAGTTAGAATTGGAAAAATACTAAGAAGACAGGAACATAATTATGTACTAATTCAAGATTTTATACTCACAAATCAATTCAGAAACGATTTAAAACTATATCGAGCGAGCAGGCCTCTGAACTTGAAGAGTAGAGTTTCGATATCGAGCTACTAATATTTCCGAAAACCACGTTGTTTTTTTGAATACTCTTATAAAGCTTCAATACAAAAACTCAGGTACGATTCGATTTTACACTACAGCAGGGATAAAAGCTGGCATAGTTTTGAGTACGAAATATCAAAGTTCAGCATCTTCGCTTGAAACCAGCGGATATTATTCTCAGTATGATATTGAACTAACCAGTCCTGAGTTTGCAGGTTTTGGTGAATTCAAAGAACTTGGTACTTCATGGTCTGAACCTAAATAGCCTACTAATTTCGTAGCCCATATGGAAAGTGGAATGAAACTTATGCTAGAGAATAACAATTCACTTTATATGGGATTTTTTCTAGACTACGGACTCAACAAAATTCAACCTGATCGTACAAGGGCGAAGCTTGTAAAATACAATAATCGAAACCCTACTGATTTCACATTAGGGAGTATACTTACAGCAAGCCGTGATGGTAATTCATCACAGTTTGTAAACGAGGTCAGAACTATAGCCTTTGGGTTAAAGATTCGGTATGGATTTCAATTTTAAACCATTCTTTGAATTAACAAAAGAGTCCTTTCAATCTATGGGAGGACTTTTTGAATATATTACAAATGCTGAAAAGTATCCCAGAATGGCTGTTGTAATATAATTTGTAGGCTAAGTAACAGGATATAGTTATTGAATTGTTTTCGGTCCTTGTTGAGAATGAAAATTATGAACTAGCTTTAAATACTTAAAGTAAGCGCGGAGCAATAAGAATATAAACTAAGCCCTACATGACAAATTATGCTGTAAATACCTAAATAATTTGTCACCCATTTTGTCACCTAAAAATAAAAAGCCCCATAATCACAAGTGATTCGGGGCTATAGAGTGGAGTCGGAGGGGTTCGAACCCTCGTCCAAACAAGCAATTCAGATGCTTTCTACACGTTTAGTTTTCACTTGATTGTCGATGCAAAGCCGGCCGAAAACCACCAACTTTACACGTATTCTCAGTTAAGTTTCAGAAACTCATCAAGACCCTGAGCTTCCTATATTTACTTTATCGGTGCCTCTGTTGTGGATGCCGTAAATCAAGGCCTCCACGAGACATCTCGGCTCCCTGCCTTGCAGGGACTAAGTATAACCTACTGTAATTCGGTTACGCAGCCAAGGCGTAGTTATTCTCGCCGTTTGAAAAAGTGTGAAACATGAGATTTAAGAGCTATATTCCGGCGCTCTACGTGCTTACAACTCAATTAGACTCGCTGTCAAAACCAAGTCGACCCCATAAAATAATGAACATTTCCTTTGTAATTTTCTGAGCGTTTCGCTTCTCCCTTCGACAAGCTCAGGGCGTCGCGGCGGGCTATTCGCTTCAATCTTTTTGCTCATAATTCACAAAAAGGATTTCCGCTGCTATCCCTAACGCAACTACTATTTATTTCAAATAATAGTACTCAGAATTTCAAAGAATAACCGATCTCTAAAAGAGTTCGGGCCTGCAAAGATACTCATTTTAATTTATATCTTTGAAACACGTCAAAATCTACAAAAGCTATACCACAATGATAAAATTTGCCCTAATCAGGGAACGAAAAACTCCACCAGACAGGCGTGTGGTTTTTTCTCCTCAAATGCTACAGGAAGCTCAGAAACAGTTTCCGCAGGCAGTATTTAAAGTCGAAAGTTCTGATATCAGGAAATTTAGCGACCAGCAATACAGAGAGGCTGGTTTTGAGGTAAGCGATGATGTGACAGATTGTGATGTGCTAATTGGGGTAAAGGAAGTTCCGATTCCCCATTTGATACCTGACAAAAAGTACTTTTTCTTTTCTCATACGATCAAAAAGCAGCCATATAATCGTGATCTGCTTCGTGAAATTCTAAATAGAAGAATCGAATTGTATGATCATGAGGTTATCACGAATAAGAACAATGGCAGGTTGATAGGCTTTGGACGTTATGCTGGTTTAGTTGGAGCTTATAATGGGATTCGAATGATTGGTAAGAAGGAAGACCTATTTGATCTTCCCAAAGCAGAAGATCTTCAAGATCTCGATTCACTTTTAAACGAACTCGATAGGATACAACTACCTAAGTACAAATTTGTACTTACTGGAAGCGGGAAAGTAGCGCACGGGGCCAGAGAAATACTGGAGCATTTAAACATAAAACAGGTCGAGCCAGAAACTTACCTTGTCAATGAGTTCGATGAAGCGGTGTTTTGTCATATCGATGTGCTGGATTACGCCAAACGAAAAGATAAGGCTGAAGGCAGCCGAATGGAATTTTATAAAGTTCCGCAGAATTATGATCCTGATTTTATGAAATTCGCCAAAACCAGTGATGTCTTTATTGCCGGTCATTTTTACGGAGAAGGCGCCCCTATATTTTATTCCGAAGAAGATATGCAGCATAAAGATTTCAGAATAAAATATGTGGCAGATATTTCGTGTGATATTGCCGGACCAGTTGCAAGTACCATACGACCTTCCACGATAGCGGAACCTTTTTATGGTGTTGACTTAAATACAAATGCGGAGGTAGATTTTAAAAGTGCTAATGCTCTAGCGGTTATGGCTGTGGATAACTTGCCATGTGAATTGCCCAAGGATGCCAGCGAAGGTTTTGGAGAGATGTTTCTCAAACACGTAATTCCATCATTCTTTAATGATGACAAGGATACTATTCTTGGAAGGTCTAAAATGACCGAAAATGGAAAATTAACCCCATTGTATTCTTATTTACAGGGTTTTGTAGATGGAAAAGAATAAAACTATGACTAAAATCTTTAGTAGTTTCTTAATAATTCTCGTAAGTGCAATTTGTAGTGCACAGGAAGTAAGCGTGATGGGCTATAATATTAAATATGCCAATGAAAATGATGGCGGGAATAGCTGGTCCAAGCGAAAAGATTTTATTACTAATCAAATCCAGTTCTACGAACCTCAAATCCTGGGACTACAGGAAGCTGTAAAAACTCAGATCGAGCATTTTCTTGCTGAGGTCGATGGTTATCACTCGATTGGAGTAGCCCGGGAAGATGGCCGTGATAAAGGTGAATATACCGCGATACTTTATAAAACGGAAGATTTTGAAGTTGAAGAATCCAGTACTTTCTGGCTTTCAGAAACTCCGGAAGCAGTTTCAACTGGATGGGACGCAGCACTACCCAGAATCTGTACGTATGCTCTTTTCAAAACTAAGAACAGCGGGAAAAGATTCTGGGTGTTTAATACTCATTTTGATCACATTGGTAAGGTCGCCAGGACTAAAAGTGCTGAGTTGATCCTGAAAAAAATTGCAAAACTAAATACGAATGAACTGCCAGTAATTTTAATGGGAGATCTCAATTTAGAACCTGATGCAGAAGGAGTGATTAAAATTCTGAAACAACTTCAGGATTCCAGAAAAATTGCAAGAAATACCTTTGGACCGGAAGGAACTTTTAATGGATTCCAATTCGATAAACCAATCAATCGCCGTATAGATTATATCTTCGTGAATGACCAGATTAGTGTCAATAAGTATGCTGTATTAACAGATTCGAAGAATTTTAAATATCCTTCAGATCATTTCCCGGTATTTATAGAAGCAGAATTCTAATATATCCAGTAGACAATACATTTTACTTTTGTTATTAAGGATGTTACTATAATTCCTACACTTCGACTATTCCAGGGCGGGAATTAACTACCAGCGAAAGGGGTGCCAAGGATTCCTACCGCCAGTTCTGCCCAGATAATAAAAAGTACTAAAAGAATCGCCGAGCTTGCGATAATTCTGCTTTTTCGGGTTTTTAATCTATAACGCACAAACTGAAGAGCAAGTCCGCTCACAAATAATAGACTTCCCATCACTAAAAAATCAGAACCACTCCAATTTACTTCATTGGTAAATTGCATAGCCAATAAGGGAATGAGTAAAATTGTTGCTACTATAAACAGGATGACAGATAGATCTTTAGTTCTCATTTTGCTGATATTATAATTCCCTTTATTAAAGATAGGTAATTATGCATTGCTTTACGAAACAAAAAACCCGCAAAATTTGCGGGTTTTATATTCTAAATCTGGATTATAGGTCCAACCTGTTTTCATCAGACCTTCCCGGTGAAGGATTATCTGGTCTGTTTGAATTTGCGGGATCATTGATATTTCCTGGTCATGTTCCAGTATGTTCATCCTGACTGGTATTTTCAGTAATTCCGCCTGTTCCTGGAATATGAGAAGGATTCGTATTTCCACTATGTTGAATGTTGGAATTATCATCCTTCAGTTTCTGCACGATTTCTTTAAAATGCTAGCCGGCAGCTTCACGTCCACCAAGTCCATAACTCAGCGCTACCGCTACGGCAATTGCTCCAAGCGTAACACCAAAAGCAAGTTCTACGATCTCATTGGCGATACCCATAGTTTCCAATGCGATTGCAAGGAACAATGCAAAAGAAGCCCCAGCGAACTATCTTTGCTACGAAATTGCTTCCGTTCGCCTTACTCATACTGTTGTAAATAAGCAGCGAGATATAATTCCCTACCGCAAGAATGATTAATCCGAATAAGATCTGTCCTGTTAGAACAAGGATCTGGTCAAGGATCTCTGTTAATTTCGTAAGGCCTATGGTTTCAACAGCGGTGATAATTCCGAAGAAAACAAGATAGAAATAAACCAGGTTAGCCACCATCTTAGAAAGTGACTGGTCTTTTCCGATCATGTTATGGATCTGTATTTTTTCCGCAGCGCGGTCCAGTCCCATACTTCTAAAGAGATCTTACAGGAAGTTAGCAAGGTATTTTCCACCCCAGATAAACACAGCCAGAATAATTCCAGCGATCAGGATCTCACCTATAAGTGCTGTAAAGTCTGCAAGAATATCATTTGCAGGACCCGAAATCGCGTCCAGTCCTAAAGCATTAAATGCCTGGATGAGGAATGGAATAAAGATTAGGATAAATACAACCTTCTTAAGAATATTGATCAGTTTATCGGTATCCTTAAAACCTGTTTTATCTACCATTCTATCCAGAAAAGTTTCTCCAATATTGATTAGATTGGAGATAAATTTAGCCAGGATATAACCAATAATTCCAAAAAGTATGGCTGCTACCAGGTTTGGGAGAAAGCCTAGGAATTCGCTAACCATACTTTACAGCGGAGTCAGCACCTGGTCTACACCTAAAATTTCCAGGACAATCAGGATCACAAAGACCATGATGACATAGTACACAATGTTGGCAAGAAAGACGTTCGTATCCTCAATCTTACCTTTTTCGAAGACGCGCTCATCCCAGCGAGTTTTTTTCAGTAAGCGTACAAGAACCGCTTTGATACCTTGGCTATAAGCTAACCAATCAATAAGACCATCAAAGCACTCAATAAATCTGGCAGGAAGTCGCTAATTCTATCTGCAATAATTTCCAATTCGTTTCTCATAATTTATTTGATTAATTATACCAAATGATATTAGGAGAAGTGCAAGCGTGTTGTTGGCTGATTAACAATGGCTTAGATGAAGAAATGTATAAAGCGTAATGAAATAACTGATATTGTTAAATCAATATGCTTTATTCTATTAAAATATATAAATCTATTTCGAGATCCAGACTGGGATATTTCGCTTCATTTTGAAAAGTTCTCCTGCGACACTTCCTACAAGCAATGATGAAAAGACATTGTTCCCTTTACTGGCAATAATCAAAAGATCTGCCTGTTCCTTGTCAGATTCCAGCACCAGACGTTCTGCGACACTTGCATCTTTTGCGCGAAAGATCTTCGTAGTAGTATCCGTAATAAGGTATCTCTTCAGGAATTTATCAAACTTTTCCTGGCTATGCTTCTGGATCTTTGGCAACATCGCATCCTTCTCAATATATGGTGTAAACTGAATTGGAATAGAATACACATGAACAGACGAAACTCCGGCTCCGGTGTAATTTGCGAGCATAGAAGCTGTTTCAAAAGATTTAGCCGACTCGCGGGAAAAATCTGTTCCCACCCAAATATTATTCATGCTGCCTAAAGAGTTCTCAGGAACTGAGACGATGTCACATTTTAAAGTTTTCATCAGTTTTTCTGAAATTCCTCCTGAACCTTCGGTAATTTTTTTCTTCCCAACAATCACGAGATCGATGGCGTATTTATGAACTACGTAGCTCATCAAACTTTCGGTATAAGGATCTTCGGAAATTAAAACTTCAAATTCAGTTGAAGCTGAAAAATGCTGCGCAACCTTCTCGTCCAGCTCATCACTAATCATGGTCTCCAGATCCAGATCCTTCAGTTGCTCCTGAAAGATTTCAGAAATTTCATATTTCTTGATATTATGTACAAAATATATCTTTTCAGGCTTTAGAGTATCGGCCAGGAAAGATGCATATTGAATGAGGGTGTCATCTATTGTGCTCAAATCCAGAGCTACCAGAATGTTGTTGACTTTCTTCATTACTGATTGTTTTTATTTTCATTCTTAACATTACGCTTCTGTACAATTTCAGAAACGATCTCTTCATAATTCTTCATCTGCTTTTCGGACTTCTTTTCTTCCATTTGCTCAAGATCTTCCTTCAGTCCTTTGTATAAAGAATAGCACATGACCATAAGAATAATGGCGAAGGGAAGCCCGGTGACAATGGTTGCGGTCTGTAATGCCTGCAAACCACCTCCAATAAGAAGCACGGCTGCCACAGCACCTTCAGTCACTGCCCAGAAAATTCTTTGTCCTACCGGAGCATCTATTTTTCCACCGGTGGTTAAACTATCGATCACCAATGATCCAGAATCTGAAGACGTGATAAAGAAACCTGCAATAAGTAAAATCGCGACTACATTAATTACCATGGATAATGGGTAGTCCTGGAAAAATACAAATAGGGCAGTAGCAATATCTGCATTCACTGCTTCGCTTAAAACATTATTACCAGACATGATCTGTTCAATAGCTACACTTCCAAAGGCTGACATCCAGAAGAAGGTGACAATTGCCGGTACCAGTAACACACCTAGAATGAACTCGCGAATCGTTCTACCTTTAGAAATTCTGGCGATGAACATTCCTACGAAAGGAGACCATCCAATCCACCAACCCCAGTAGAACACGGTCCAGTCATTTTGCCATGTTCCATTGGTATAGGTTTCACTCCACGTGGAAATTTCAAGGAAGTTATATAAGTAGCTTCCTGTGTTCTCTACAAAACTTCTGAATATAAATAATGTAGGTCCTAATATAAGTGCAAGTACTAACAGAACGACCGCAATTCTCATATTCCATTCACTCAGAATTTTTACTCCTTTATCCACGCCCAGAACTACGGAAGTAGTGGCGATTAATGTAACTATACCTATTATTATAACCTGAGTAGTAATGCCATCTGGTAGTCCAAATACGTGGTTTAAACCTGATGCGATCTGCTGTACTCCAAAACCTAGCGAGGTCGCCAGGCCAAATAAAGTGGCGAGAACAGCGAAAATATCGATCACATCCCCAATTCTACCATAGATCCTGTCTCCAAGAAATGGATAGAAAATAGATCTAATGGTAAGTGGTAATCCACGAGAATAAGTGAAATAAGCCAGCGATAAACCTACAAGTGCATAAACTGCCCAGGCATGGAATCCCCAGTGCAAAAACGTAAAGTTCATCGCTTCCTGTGCTGCGGCGGCAGTCCCCGCTACTTCAGTAGGCGGACTATTAAAGTGCATCACAGGTTCACCTACTCCAAAGAAAAGAAGTCCAATTCCCATCCCTGCGCTAAATAACATAGCAAACCAGGAACCGGTTTTAAATTCTGGTTTCGCGCCCTGTCCACCAATTCTCATATTTCCAAACTTTGATGCTGCCAGATAAATAAGGAACACCAGGAAAATATTAATGGAAAGAATAAAAAACCAGTCGGCATTTTCAGCAACTCCAAGCTGGAGATCACTGAAAAAACTTTCTGCTTGTTTATTGAAAATAAGCGTGAGCGTAATAATTGCAATAATAATAGCGGTAGAAGTAAAAAATACCGGACCGTTCACTTCAAGTCCAAATATTGATTTCTTTTCGTCGCTTCTGGTAACTTTTTTAGCCATAAATTAATTTAAGTCTGATTAAAAGTAATATCCTATGTTAATATTAAATCGGGCTTCCCATTTTGCATCGGGACTCCCTGTGGAAAAGTCATCTACAAAATTTCCTCCCAGCCAGGATTGATTATAACCGGCGGCGTAATCTACATACGTATAGACCTGTCCTGCGGTGATAAGCATTCCTGTAACATTCATAAATGAATCTTCAAAACTATCTACTTTTTTATCCTGGTATCCAAAATCATTATAGAACTGGATATTGCTAATGGGTCCAAGTTCTACCGGAATGCTTTTAGAAACCGCAATCGTGTAAATATTAAAGTCTGATGCTACTTCATAAGGAAAGCCGTAGGCTCCCATTTTGATGATCTCTCTAGATTCACCTGGTAAATTTTCAGGATCATGGTCTATGTTCATCGCCTGTAGCTTCAGGTTCCAGTTCTTATAGAACATTTCGTAATGTAAAGCTAACCCGTAATGAGATCCTGTTTTTTCTGTGTCAAGATTATATAAACCTCCATATTGAACGGAAGTTCCCAGTCTATTCTTGATGGAATCACCTAATTTATAGATTAGCTTTCCGTTGAATTGATTTACCTCTTTATTTCTACCAACTACATCATAAGAATATCTATCTGGAGAAACTTCAGAAGTTCCACCAAAACGTAATTCTTCAGCATTTTTAAAGAAAGCCAGATTATATTCGAACTTATCATCAATATGAACATATTTCACTCCCATGTCGTGGTCGTCTTCTAATCCGAAGTAATAGGTAAGGTTGAAAAACCAGTTGTGAGAATTATATTGCTGTATTCCGAAGGGAACCTGTGTTAATCCAACCTGAATTTCCTCTTTTTCATTAAAACGGTATCCAAGCCAACCTTGCTTCAGAAAACCTCCACCAAAGGACCGGGAATACAATCTATATTCAGCATCCACATAAATTCCCTGGTAAGATCCGTTTACGTTAACTCGGAACATGTCATACCCAAAATCACCACCACGGTCTTTCTGTCCTTCTTTCCATGAGGATAGATTATAATTAAATCTAAGCGCACCTCCAATCTTCAATTCCGGATCTTCCTGAGCATAAAATAGCTCGCTGCTTAGGAATGCAAATAGCATCATGAATAGAAAGCTCGAAGAAGTAGTTTTTAACATTCTGTAATGGTTATATCTTAATAGTTAATTCTGATATTCTAGAAGTAATATCCAATGTTGATATTGAATCGCGCTTCCCATTTAGCATCAGGATCTCCAACCCCAAAATCATCGACGAAATTTCCTCCCAGCCACGAATGATTGTAACCTGCGGCGTAGTCAACAAAGCAATAAATAGGACCGGAGCTGAATAATACACCTGTGACATTCATAAAGGAATCTGTGAAACCTTTTTCTCTTTTATCCATGAAGCCGAAATCATTATAAATTTCCAGGTGTTTAAAAAGCTTTGTGTCGATGTCTATATATCTGGAAATCCCGAGAGTGTAGATCTCGAATTTGGCTGCAGTATCATAAGGGACACCATAAGCTCCAAGTAATAGCTTATTTCTTGGTTCACCGGGTGCATTAATCGGATTGAATCCGGCAGTTAAAATTTGCGTTTTTATAAGCCAGTCTTCAGTATGATACTGGTGATGGATCGCAAAGGCATACCGGTCACCAATTTCTTCGGTATCCAGATTATAGATGCCACCATATTTTGCAGAAGCACCAACCCGGTGTGTTTTGTTACCTAAAGGTTTCCAGATGAATTTACCATTTACCTGGTTGATCTCTTTATTTCTACCAACGATGTCATAAGAATACCTGTTTGAAGAATTTTCAGAATTACTTCCAAATCGCAATTCTTCAGAATTTTTGAAGAATCCAAGATGATACTCATAGTCATCATTCTCATAGGTATAGGTGATTCCCATATCGTAATCATCTTCCAGACCCACATAATATGGTAGATTCAGAAAGAAGTTGTTGGAATTATAGCGTTCGATTCCAAAAGGAACTTTAGCAAGACCTGCTTCTATCTTACTATTTTCATTCAATTCATAGCCAACGACTCCGTGTTTCAGGAAATCTCCTCCGAAGGCTTCAGAATAAAATCTGTATTCAGCGTCCACATAAATTCCCTGATATGCTCCATTGACATTTAATCTGAAAAGGTCATATCCAAAATCTCCGCCTCGATCTTTCTGTCCTTCTTTCCAGGAAGAGAGGTTGTAATTAAAGCGTAATGCCCCACCAATATCAACTTCAAGTTTTTCCTGTGAATAACCTGAGCTGAAAAAACATAAGGTAAGTGCTACCAGCAAACTCTGATAGAATTTCGTGTAAACCATTGATCTATATTTATTAGGCTATCCTAAGTTACAGGAATATCTGAAGATTTTCCGCTTATGATTTAAAAAAAAGAAACCGCTGTAGGGCGGTTTTCAAAGTTTTAGAATGAATTAATGGTTTTTCGAATACTTACCAGATTGCTCAAAAGATTCTCCAGGTAAGCCAGATCAAGCATATTCGCACCATCGCTTTTTGCATTTGCAGGATCAAAATGAGTTTCGATGAAAAGTCCGTCAACATGATTCACCACTCCGGCACGAGCGATCGTTTCGATCATATCTGGTCGGCCTCCGGTTACACCACTGGTTTGATTTGGTTGTTGTAAGGAATGGGTAACATCAAGAACTGTTGGAGCAAATTCTCTCATGGTAGGAATTCCTCGAAAATCCACGATCATATCCTGATAACCGAACATGGTTCCACGATCTGTGACCATCACCTGCCCATTATTACAATCGGTTACCTTGGTAACGGCATGCTTCATGGATTCCGGACTCATAAACTGTCCTTTCTTTAAGTTCACCACTTTGCCGGTTTCTGCCGCTGCAACTACCAGATCTGTCTGTCTAACCAGAAATGCAGGAATTTGTAGTACATCCACATATTCTGCAGCCATCTGGGCATCGCTTACTTCGTGAATATCGGTAACTGTAGGGATCTCAAAAGTTTCAGAAACCTTGCGTAAGATCTTCAAAGCCTTCTCATCTCCAATTCCGGTAAAACTATCTATTCGACTCCGGTTTGCCTTTTTAAAAGAACCTTTAAATATATAAGGGATCTCCAGTTTAGAAGTGATCTCCACCACCTTTTCGGCAATTCGTAAAGCCATTTCTTCTCCTTCGATCGCACACGGACCTGCAAGTAGAAAGAAATTGTTAGAATCACTATGTTTTATCTGCGGAATTTTACTCAGTTCCATTTCGTTGGTTTTTTGCAAAGATAGTTCAATTAATTCCGCATCAAAAAATTGGGAGAACCCGATTTTGCTCAATCTTAGCCGGAAAAGCTTTAATTTAGAAAGAATTAACTATTAAATTAAGCATATGAAGATCCATGAATTTCTCATTCCGCAGTTAAAACAGGAAACGGCACTTACACTAAAATTTCTTAAGCGCATTCCAGAAGATAAAATGAACTGGAAACCTCATGACAAATCTATGAGCATCAATGCGCTCGCAAACCATCTAGCGGAAATCCCGACCTGGATTAGCGGTACTATGGATCATGGCAGTATGGATCTTTCAGGATATAAAGCACCTTCAGAATCTACCGTTTCAGAAATCATCGCGACCCTTCAGCAAAATTCCGAAGAAGCTATAAAAGCTTTACAGAAACCAGACGAAGCTTATCAGGAGAACTGGAAAATGACCAAGGATGGTGCGACTTTGATGGAGATGCCAAAGTTTAATGTGTTGCAAACTATCGTGATGAATCAATTCCCGCATCACAGGGCGCAACTGGGTGTTTATTTTCGACTACTAGACTTGCCGGTACCATCCACATATGGACCTTCTGCAGATGAGCAGTAAACTGAATGAATTTTGCCTGAAATTGTCATTTCTGGAATATTTATGCTTTTTCCATATTTCAGAAGAAGAAATTCAGAATAGTATACTGATTAAAATAATTGATAATCAGCAAATTAAAATCTTCTAAAGATACGATGTATTCGCGAAAAATAGACGTACATTTGCAGCCTTAAAAATAAGGCTTCATGACAGCTATTAGAAATATCGCGATTATCGCACACGTTGACCACGGTAAGACGACCCTGGTTGATAAAATAATGTATCACTGTGAATTGTTCCGTGATAACCAATCTACAGGTGATCTTATCCTGGATAACAATGATCTTGAAAGAGAACGTGGAATCACGATTACTTCCAAGAACGTTTCTGTTGTTTATAAAGACACGAAGATCAATATCATTGATACTCCTGGTCACGCCGATTTTGGTGGTGAGGTAGAACGTGTTTTAAACATGGCAGATGGTGTTCTTCTATTAGTAGATGCCTTTGAAGGTCCTATGCCACAGACAAGATTCGTTTTGCAAAAAGCGATCGATCTTGGTTTAAAACCTTGCGTGGTTGTAAACAAAGTGGACAAAGAAAATTGTACTCCGGAGGAAGTTCATGAGAAAGTTTTTGATCTAATGTTCGAACTTGGTGCTGAAGAGTGGCAGTTGGATTTCCCAACGGTTTACGGATCTGCCAAGAACAACTGGATGAGTGACGACTGGAGAAATGAAACTGAAAATATCGAGCCGCTGCTTGATATGGTAATGGAACATATTCCTGCACCTAAAGTAGATCTTGAAGGTTCTCCTCAAATGTTGATCACTTCTCTGGATTTCTCTTCATTTACAGGTCGTATTGCGATTGGTAGATTGCAAAGAGGAACTTTGAAAGAAGGTCAGCAGGTTTCTTTAGTGAAGCGTGATGGAAGCATTAAAAAAACAAGAATTAAAGAATTACATACTTTCGAAGGTTTAGGCCGTAGAAAGATCGAAGAAGTGCAGGCCGGTGATATTTGTGCTATCGTTGGACTGGAAGGATTTGAAATTGGTGATACTGTTGCTGATCTTGAAAATCCTGAAGGACTTAAGACGATCGCTATCGATGAGCCTACAATGAGTATGCTTTTCACAATTAATGATTCTCCTTTCTTCGGAAAAGACGGAAAGTTTGTGACTTCAAGACATATCAAGGAAAGACTTTTCAAGGAACTTGAAAAAAACCTTGCGCTTCGTGTTCAGGAAACTGATAGTGCAGATAAATTCATGGTTTTTGGTAGAGGTGTACTTCACTTATCTGTTCTTATTGAGACAATGAGACGTGAAGGTTATGAGTTGCAAATTGGTCAGCCACAGGTAATTATCAAAGAAATTGACGGAGTGAAATGTGAGCCAATTGAAGAGCTTACGATCGATCTTCCGGAAGATGTTTCTGGAAAAGCCGTGGAAATGGTAACAATGAGAAAAGGAGAGATGCTTTCTATGGAATCAAAAGGAGAGCGAATGAATATTCAATTCCTTATTCCTTCCAGAGGTATTATTGGTCTTAGAAACCAGTTGCTTACTGCTACTGCAGGTGAGGCGATCATGGCGCACAGATATAAAGAATATCAGCCGCTTAAAGGTGGAATTCCTGAAAGACAGAACGGATCTTTAGTTTCTATGGAGAAAGGAAAAGCAATTCCTTATTCTATCGATAAACTTCAGGACCGAGGTAAATTCTTCGTAGATCCAGGAGAGGATATTTACGAAGGTCAGGTAATTGGTGAGAACTCACGTCAGGATGATATGGCGGTGAATATCACTAAAACGAAAAAGCTTTCTAACGTACGATCTTCAGGAGCAGACGATAAAGCGAAGATCGTTCCTGCGATTAAGTTCTCTTTAGAAGAAGCTTTAGAATATATTCAGAAGGATGAGTATGTTGAGGTTACTCCACAGCACTTAAGACTTAGAAAGATCTACCTTACTGAAAACGAACGTAAGAGAAATAAGATCGTATAATCTTATCAACTATATTTTTGAAAAGCCTGCCGTAAGGTGGGCTTTTTCATGCAAAATTTTCGCCTGAAGTTTAAAATGAGCTGTCTGCGGGAGTTTTCTGCGAACTATGGAATGCACTAAACTTTATTGTTTAAAAAACACATGGATAAATCTGTACTAAAAGGATCAATTCTGGTAGCGCTTGGAGCCTGTAGCTATGGGATGCTTACCACTTTCGTAAAATTAGCCTATGAAGATGGTTATACTTCTCATGAAGTTACATTTTCACAAATGGCACTTGGTCTACTGGGGCTTTTACTTATAAATCTTTTTGTACGCAAGAAGGCTAATGCTGAAACCGGAACATCCAGGAAACGCAGTAAATTGAAATTGATCGCGGCAGGGACAACATTAGGCCTAACCAGTTTTTTCTATTATCTCGCGGTAAAATATATACCGGTTTCTATCGGGATCGTGATGTTGATGCAAAGTGTGTGGATGGGTGTTGTACTGGAAGCCATCATGAAACGGAAAAGGCCAGGTACTAAAAAGATTCTTGCAGTTGTAGCGATTCTTGCAGGGACGCTACTAGCTACAAATGTTTTCAAGGATTCATTCGAGATAGACTGGAGAGGAATAGGCTGGGGAGTTCTGGCTGCGATGTCCTACACAGGAACGATCTATTGCTCTAACACAGTTTCTTTGGAAATGCATTCCCTGAAACGAAGTTTATGGATGATGCTAGGTGGTTTTATCGTAGTAAGTATCATTACGCTGCCGTACCTGATTGTTGAGTTCAATACCAGTATCTTCCTGAACTGGGGATTAGTATTAGCCTTGTTTGGAACTATCCTGCCTCCATTATTATATACCGCAGGAATGCCGAAAATTGATGTTGGCCTTGGAGCTATAATTTCTTCTATCGAATTGCCTGCTGCTGTTTTAATGGCATATTTTTTACTGAATGAGCAGGTTGATCTAGTACAATGGCTGGGAATTGGTTTGATTTTACTTGCTGTAGTTCAAATGAATTTAAAGAAGAGTCAGCACGCAAAGGCAACGGAGTAATCTTTCTTCGGAATTAAATAAAAATCTTCTTTTTCTCCTGAAGTTTTTGAAATTAGCAAGATTTCGAAATATTGCCGAAAGAGATTTACCTCGCGTATTTCAGATATGCTGCGAGTGCTGCACCCAGAATACCGGAATCATTTCGAAGTTCAGCGGGGATCAGAGGGACTGCGATCTTTAGGTGATCTTTGAACTTATCCCAGTCATTTGAAATTCCGCCACCAATAATAATCGTGTCTGGATTAAGGATCTTTTCGACGTATTCCAGAAAGGTATTAAATCTTTCACCCCATTCCTGGTAGCTAAGTCCTTCTTCGGTCTTAATGGAAGAAGCCGCCCACTGCTCAATTTTCTCGAATTCTTTATAAGGGATCTGCCCCAGTTCAAAATTTGGAATGAGTTCGCCTCGCAGGTATGCACCACTGCCCAGGCCTGTTCCTATGGTAATCATTAAAACAAATCCATCAAGATCTTTTCCTGCACCAAAATTGATTTCAGCCAGTCCGGCGGCATCCGCGTCGTTGATCACACTAAATTCAAGTCCTGTAGCACTCTCAAATAAACGATCCACATCTTTTTCTACCCAGTCGGGGTGTAGATTTCCTTCGTGTTGACAAATACCTTTTTTGACTATGGTAGGAAAACCACAGCCTACAGGTCCTTTATGTTTGAAATAAGAAACCATTTGAGAAACGGCATTTACAATACCTTCCGGTTTGCGGTCCTTTGGAGTCGGAATTTTGTGAACAGCAGTTTTCAAAGATCCGGTTTGCATGTCTACAATGGCTCCTTTTAAACTGGAACCGCCAATATCTATTCCTAAAATATCCATGAATTTATTTGAGAGGATACAAGTTAATAAAAATGAAGTTTTTACTCAGCTCTTTCCTGAAAATTATAATCTCTGAAATTCTTATGGACGATGTCTAATTCTGAGTCAGTTGAATTTATGCTCTATATCTTAAATTTGGAGTTGATCTGAAATGTAAAAATAAAAAAGCCACCCTAAGGTGACTTTTAAAATATGGTAGATTTTATGAGCTTTATAATTCGGGAACCAGTACTTCATCGATCACGTGAATCACTCCATTGCTAGCTGGAATATCGAATAAGCCAGCACCTACAAGAATTGAAGCGTCTGTATCCATATCACTATCGTTAGTATCAATTCCAGCAGAGCTGTTGACATAGATTGAAGGACCTAGCAAAGTCTCAATTTCTCTTGGTTTATTCTTTGGCACCACAATATTGCTGAAACGTCTCCCTTCAGTAACATGATAAGAAAGAATTGCAGCGACCTGTTCTGGTGTAAAGTCTGTTAAACTATTATCTCCCAGAAACCTCTCAAAAGCAGCATCGGTAGGAGCGAAGACTGTATATTGATCAGATTCTGCGAAAAGGGAAGTGATTCCAGCGTAATTCAAGGCAGCTAAAAGCAGGGTGAACTGTGCGTCCTCTTCAGCTGAAGCAAACTGTACTACGATAGCGGCAATGCTTTCGTCACTTTTCTGAGCAGCAACAGAAGCTTTTGCACTTGCATCTGCGGTGTTCAGTTCATCTGAAACTGGATCCTGTTGGCAGGAAATGAAAAGAATCATTAGTAGGGCAATTCCGAAGGAAGATAAAATTCTCATAATATTTAAGTTTTTGATTATGAGATAAATATAGAGTCAAAAACAATATCGTCTAACGTTGCTAACTAAACTTTAAACAAAGTTTAATCTATTGATAATGAAGGTTTTATGCTTAAGGGTTATATATGGCTATATTAGTAAAGCTTAGGGTGAACAAGGGGTATTGGTGAAATTGCAATTCTAAAATCTGGTTCCATCAGCCCTGTTTTTTCCGCTTCCTGATGCTAATATTGGATGTAATTAGAATAAACAGATTCGATATGGTAAGCAGGTAATAAACAATATCAAAACTATCGGGGTAAGCGAGCCAGAAGTTTGCCGCTATCAAAATCACTGCAAGTACAGCAAGTATATATTCCTAATTTCATTAAACCGATTTCTGAACTACTTCGAAGACTCTCTGGCCATCGCATTTCAGGGTTTTGGAAGGATACTTCAGCAATAAGGCGTAATCGTGAGTAGCCATAAGGATGGTATTACCATTCTTGCTAATTTCCTGTAAAACTTCCATTACTTCTACAGAAGTTTGTGGATCCAGGTTTCCGGTAGGCTCATCTGCAAGGATCAGTTCAGGATCGTTCAACAATGCGCGGGCAATGGCTACACGCTGCTGTTCTCCGCCAGATAGCTGGTAAGGATATTTAAATCCCTTAGTTTTCATACCCACTTTGTCCAGTACTTCATCGATCTTACTATCCATTGCTTTTTTGTCTTTCCAGCCAGTAGCCTTCAGTACAAAAAGCAGATTGTCTTTTATATTACGATCTGTCAGCAATTTAAAATCCTGAAAGACAACTCCCAGTTTACGTCTCAAAAACGGAATATCCTTCTCCTTTAATGTTCGAAGATTATAATCTACAATGCTTCCTTCACCTTCAGTTAAAGGCAGGTCTCCGTACAATGTCTTCATAAAGCTACTTTTACCAGTACCTGTTTTTCCTATCAGGTAAACGAAATCACCTTTGTAGACGGTGACATCCACTTCAGATAAAATAAGACTTTCGCGTTGATAGATCGCGGCGTTTTTTAGTTCAAGTACAGTTTGAGACATGGGTTGCTAACGTTGAATATTCGGGTAAAATTATGCTCAAATATACATTTTTCAAGGTGCAGCAACATACTTTTTTTACCATTAACATAATTATAGAAGTTAAACAACGTTATAGAATCAAGCTTTAAATTATCTTTGATTTCCAATCTAAAACATCATAAATGACACTGAAAAAAGCTTACCTGCTAGTCGTTTTCATATCCTTCTCATTTTCCGGTATTTGTCAGCAATCTGCTGCCTATACGCATGACCTGGTTGACTTCAATCGGGCTCTGGAATTGTATAATAATGAGCAATATCTCGCCGCTCAGAATCTATTTGATGAGGTGATGGACGAGACCGATGATGAAAAGATCAAGGGAGATGCTGCGTATTATATCGCTAATGCTGCCGTGAGACTTAATCAACCGGGAGCCGACAGGCTTATGGAAAATTTCGTGACCAGGTATCCTACCAGCACAAAAACGAATTCGGCTTACCTTGATGTAGCCGATTATTATTTCCAAACCGGTAAATATGCACTTTCGAGAAAGTGGTACGACCGAGTGGATGAAAATGCCATGAGCAAAAAAGACAGGGAGAGATATTACTTCAATAATGGGTATACATACTTTCGCTCCAATCAATTCGAGGAGGCTCAAACTTACCTGAACCGCGTTCGTGATTCCAAAGAATATGGAGCTCAGGCTAAATATTACCTTGGTTATATCGCCTATGAAGGGGATGACTATGAGGAAGCGAACGAATATTTCGAAGAAGTAAAAGGGAACGATCGGTACACTGAAGATCTATCTTATTTCCAGGCAGATATGAACTTCAAACTTGGAAACTTCGAAAAAGCAATTGAACAAGGACTTCAGCAGTTGCCGAAAGCTAACCGACAGGAGATTCCGCAGTTGAATAAAATAATAGGAGAAAGCTATTTTAATCTAGGGAACTACCAGGAAGCAATTCCTTACTTAAAAGGTTATAATGGCCTTCAAGGTAAATGGAATAACACAGATTATTACCAGCTTGGTTACGCTTATTACAAACAGGGTGATTATGAAGCGGCGATCAGTGAATTTAATAAGATCGTTGATGGTAAAAATGCGATCGCACAGAACGCTTACTACCACCTTGCGCAATCATACCTTGAGAGTGACCAGAAGCAACAGGCTTTAAACGCTTTCAAAAATGCTTCTGAAATGGAGTTTGATGCGAAGATCAAAGAAGATGCTCTTTCCAACTACGCTAAACTTAGTTACGAGATCGGGAATTCTTATGAGAGTCCGTCGCAGGTTCTAATCAATTACCTGAACGCCTATCCAGCATCAGAACACAAGTCTGAAATGGAATCACTGCTTATTGATTCCTTTATTACTTCAAAAAATTACGAAGAAGCGATGAGATTGCTGGAAAATAACAGAAACTTCAGCGACAAGCAGGCTTATCAGAAAGTTGCTTATTTCTACGGACTGGAACTTTTCGAAGAAGCTGAGTATTACGAAGCGATCAAGAATTTTGATAAGGCTTTAAAAGAACCTAGAAACCAGGATATCACTGCGAAAGCTACTTACTGGAAAGCTGAAAGTGAGTATAATATTAATAGAATGGATGACGCCATTCTTGGATATCGTGAATTTAAAGGAATGAGTGCAGCACGAAATACTCCGGAATACGAAGATCTGGACTATAACATTGGGTACGCATATTTCAAGAAGAACGATTATACCCAGGCGGTGAACTACTTTAAATCATTTGCCTCTTCAGCTTCTGCGGAAGGAGCTAAGAAGAACGATGCACTTTTAAGACTTGGGGATACCTATTATGTAACCAGCCAGTACTGGCCAGCGATGGAAGCTTATCAAAAAGCTATTGATAACGGAGTGAGCAATGCAGACTATGCTGCTTTTCAGAAATCCATAAGCTACGGTTTCGTGAATAGAAATGATACCAAACTGGAAGAATTGAATGGGTTCATTAATCGTTACCCGCGCTCACCATATCGTGATGATGCGATGTATGAGTTAGGAAATACGTATGTAGCTGCAAATAATACAGACCAGGCGATACAATCCTATAATAGACTTATTCGTGATGTGCCGGAAAGTGCACTGGTTCCAAAAGCGATGCTAAGACAGGGGCTTATTTATTACAACAATAATGATGGGAATAGAGCTTTGGAGAGACTGAGAAAAGTGGTTGCTGAATTTCCTAATACACCGGAAGCTAAGCAAGCAGTATCTACCGCAAGAAATGTATATGTAGATTTAGGTAGAACTGATGAGTATGCAGATTGGGTTAGAAATATTGACTTTGTGGAAGTAAGTGATTCAGATCTTGATAATGCTACTTATGAGGCAGCAGAAAATCAATATCTGAACAACAATACTGCGAAGGCAATGGCGAATTTTGAAAAGTATGTTCAGAATTTCCCGAACGGGATTCACTCGATTAATGCTAATTTCTACCTCGCTCAGCTATATTATCGTGATGGAAAAGTGGACAGATCGATTGCTAATTATCGATATGTGACTTCCAAACCTAAAAACGAATTCAGCGAACAGGCACTTACTCGTTTATCTGAAATTTACCTGGAGAAGAAGGATTATGCACAGGCACTTCCTCTGCTGGAAAAACTTGAAACACAGGCAGATAATAACAAAAATGTAGTGTTTGCTCAGCAAAACCTGATGAAGTCTTATTATGAGACTGGAAACTTTGCAAAAGCCAATGTTTATGCTGAAAAAGTTTTAAGTAATGCTACAGCAGATACTGAAGCTAGAAACGATGCGAGAATTATGGTTGCGAGAGCAGCTATTAAATCGGGTGATGAATCAAAAGCAAGATCTGCTTACAAAGAGGTTCAGAAAACTGCCACAGGAGAACTTGGTGCGGAAGCATTGTATTATGATGCTTATTTCAAGAACAGGGATAAGAACTTTGAAGCTTCGAATGCTGCTGTACAGATCCTGGCAAAAGACTTTTCAGGATACAAAATGTGGGGAGCAAAAGGCCTCGTATTAATGGCTAAAAACTTCTACGCGCTAGGAGATGCTTACCAGGCAACTTACATTCTGGAAAATGTGATCAAGAACTTTCAGAAGTACCCGGATATTGTTTCTGAAGCAAAAGCTGAACTAAGTAAGATCAAAGCTCAGGAAGCAAAAACGAATTCTTCAGTAGAAACCAACAACTAAAAATAATCTATTAGATTCACTGCTATATGCGATTTCAAGCAATTAAGAAAAAACTGTTTTTCGGTCTAATCCTTTTTGGTGGGATATTATATGCCCAGGACCCTTTAGGTAGCGAAACGGTAACCGTAGTTAAACCTTATACACCATCTGTTCGCGATGCAAGTAAAATAAAGGCCAGTCCGGTTAGAAATGACTCGGTGACCTTGCAAAAAAAGCCCGTACGATATTCTATATTTTCTGTTCCGGTAGCATCAACATTTACTCCGGTAAAAGGTCGGGCGGCCACCGTGGAGCGCGTTAGACCTCCAAAGGTCTACGATAATTATGCAACTCTTGGATTTGGAAACTACTCCAATGTTCTGGCGGAGTTCTACTCTAATATCGAAATTGATCGTAGTAAGAACTTTGGTGTTTTCCTAACTCATAATTCATCTCAGGGTGGTATCGATGATGTTTACCTGGATGATAAATTCTACGATACCGAGTTAAACTTAAATTATAATACGAGGAATCGTGATCTTTCCTGGATTGCCGAGTTTGGAGCTGAGCATCAATTGTTCAACTGGTACGGACTTCCGGAATACAATGTACCGGCAAATCCTGATACTTCTCAATTTCTGGCTAATCTGGATCCTCAGCAAAACTACTATTCGGTATATGTTGGAAGTGAGATCGAACTATATGATAGCTTCTTCGAAAAGGCGAAGGCCAAATTCAGACATTCCGGAGATGCATTTTCCACTGCCGAAAATCATTTTAATGTAGATGGTCTTTTTGAAGTGGAGATCGCTGAAGAGTTGATCACCACCAAAGCTGGAGCAGATATTCTAAATGGGAAGTTCGAGCAACGTTATGACTCTAATGAAGGGTATGATTATACTTATATGATCTTCAATGCAAACCCAAGTTTATTGATACTGAGAGATGATCTTAGTATTAATCTGGGTGTGAATTTCGTGTATGGTTCAGATGTGGAGAACAGCGATGGGGACATTTATATCTATCCTACCGTGAATGCGAGTTATAAACTTGCCGGAGATTACTTTACGGCCTATGCTGGTCTGGATGGTGATCTTGAACAGAATACGTATTATAATTTCTATCAGGCGAATCCATATATTTCACCAACGCTTACGATCAGGCCAACCGATAGTAAGTATAAAGGTTATGTAGGTGGAAAAGGAAAGTTATCCAACACGATCTCTTACAATCTAAAAGCTAGTTATCAATCTCAGTTTGACAAACCATTGTTCCGAAGAAATTACGATGCGATGGTACTTGATGGGGAACCATATACTAATGGAAACAGTTTTGATGTGGTGTATGATGATGTAAAAACTCTCGCTTTTGCTGCGGAATTAAATGTGGATATAAACAGAAACTTCAGACTGGGGATCAATGCTGAATTTTTAAATTATAACACAGATGATCAGGCAGAAGCATGGAATTTGCCAAATATGACGGCTAGTCTGAATGCAGATTATCAAATCACTGAAAAATGGTATTCTGGAGCGAATCTGTTTTTTGTAGGGGAGCGTAAAGACGAAAACAGGTCTCTAAGCCTAACATTTGCAGATCCAATAGTTACTCTAGATAGTTATTTTGATGCCAACGCTCATGTTGGTTATAGATTTAATGATCAATTATCTGCTTTTGTAAAAGGAAGTAACCTGCTGCACAATAATTACCAGAAATGGATGGACTACAACGTTCAGGGTATTCAAGTTCTGGGAGGAGTGACCTATAAGTTCGATTTTAATTAGAAATTAATCTAAATACAAGCAAAAGGAACCTAAAAAGGTTCCTTTTTTTATTCTACTGTAAATCTAAACAAATCGGGTTCATCTGAATTTTTGAAAGTGGTGAGTAGATAAACTATTACTCCGTTATTGGTATCTACATAAAGGTTGAGAGGTTGCTGATAGTAACTGCTAATAAAAAACTCCCCAGGCTGTTTTAGAACAATACCAAATTCACTTTGAAAGTTCTGTCCGTTTAAAAAAGCGGTAGCAATAAGCGCACTACTGGTAGAAACTTCCCCTTCACGAATTATTACTTCATTTTGGCTAAGGCTCAGTAGCGTAGGATTCTCAAATCCTGTTTGCTGGTATAGATCCAGATATGCATATAGCCTGTCTGAATTTCCAGCTACTTCAGAAATATCAAGGAGCTCACCATTATGTTCCAGATTCACGGGAACTTCAGTTTTGATCCATATCGTATCGTTCAATGCATAGCTCGTCCTTGAATCTTTAATTTCAATAAGGCCCGGAATTTCTAAAGTGTAGGTGGCGGGTTCGATATAATCATCTTCTTCAGGACAGCAGAAACCTGCGCAAAGAAAAACAAGTGACCAGCTAAATGTGCTTAATTTTATCATAGTAGTAGGAAGATACAGATTTATATATTTGGTTGCGTGCTGCTACTTGCATTTCCTTAATTTTCCGTGAATTACACTTCAGGCTTATGCTTCTTTGATTATTTTAGTTGAAAATTTAAAATATGAGAAGATTATTACTGGTTTTTGCCATTTTTCTTACGTTTTCCAGCGTAGCACAAAAACAGAAGGCAGATCTATTAGTGTTCAATGGCGTAGTTTATACCGTCGATGCTGAATTTAATACTACGGAAGCTTTTGCCGTCAAAGATGGTAAGTTCCTTAAATTTGGAACTGAAGCAGCCTTAAGAGAAGAATTCGATTTTTCTGAAGAATTAGATGCTAAAGGAAAGGCAGTATATCCAGGCCTTATCGATGCTCATGCACATTTCTACGGTCTTGGGATGCAGCAGCAGCGTGTGGATCTTACCGAAACTAAAAGCTTTACTGAGGTTGTTGCCAGAATTGAGGAATTTCAGAAAGAAAATAAAACAGAATTTATCGTAGGTCGTGGATGGGATCAAAATGACTGGGAAGTAAAGGAATTTCCTGTAAAAGACACCCTTGACCAATTATTTCCTGATACACCAATTGCAATCACCAGGATAGATGGTCATGCGATGCTGGTAAATCAGGCGGCACTTGATAAAGCTGGAATCACTACGAATACAGAATTTGATGGTGGCGATATCGAGCAGAAAAACGGGAAACTAACTGGGATCCTTGTCGATAATCCAATGATGCTTGTTGAAGAGATCACCGAACGCGCAGATATTGAAACCCAGAAGAAAGCATTACTGGATGCTCAGGAAATCTCATTTTCTTATGGATTAACTACAGTGGATGATGCAGGACTGGACAAGCAGGTAATTGAGCTTATTGATAGTCTTAATAAAACCGGGGAATTGAAAATTCGTTTGTACGCGATGCTGAGTAACAGCGATAAGAATCTTGATTATTATCTGGAAAGGGGACCTTATAAAACTGATCTACTTAACGTGCGTTCAGTAAAATTCTACGGAGATGGAGCACTTGGTTCTCGTGGAGCAGCTTTGAAAGAACCGTATGCAGATCGTGATGGTCATTACGGTGCATTGCTTTCACCGGTTTCAGAATTTAAAGCCACAGCTGAACGTATTGCGAAAACAGGTTTTCAGATGAATACGCATGCCATTGGTGATTCTGCTAATTATATGGTTCTTAAAACCTATGATTCACTTTTAAGTGATTCTGAAGACAGAAGATGGAGAGTGGAGCATTCGCAGGTGATCGATGCAGATGATTTTAAATATTTCAGTAAAAATATCCTTCCATCTATCCAACCCACTCATGCAACCAGCGATATGTACTGGGCTGAAGAAAGACTTGGGGAAGAAAGGATCAAAGGTGCCTATGCATATAAAAAACTTTTAAACCAGGCGGGAATGGTAGCTCTTGGAACAGATTTTCCTGTAGAACAGGTTAATCCATTTCTTACTTTCTACGCTGCTGTAGACAGGCAGGATACCAAAAACTTTCCTGAAGGAGGATTTATGAGGGAAGAAGCGCTAAGTAGGGAAGAGACCTTACGCGGTATGACCATCTGGGCGGCTTATTCAAATTTTGAAGAAGACGAAAAAGGAAGTATAGAAGCAGGTAAATTTGCAGATTTCGTGATTCTGGATCGTGATCTTATGAAAGTAGAGATCGATAAAGTTCCAGATACGAAAGTGATCTCAACTTTTGTAGCAGGGGAGCAGGTCTATAAGAACTAAAGCAATTATCTTTGTAGCTTATTAAAATTTAAAACAATGAACGACGGATTATACGCAAAATTCCATACTTCTAAAGGAGAAATCCTCGCTGAACTGGAATTTCAAAAAACACCTGGAACTGTAGGGAACTTTGTAGGTCTTGCAGAAGGGAAGATAGAAAATGACCCGAAAGATAAGGGAGTTCCTTATTACGACGGACTTAAATTCCACAGAGTGATTCCAGATTTTATGATTCAGGGAGGAGATCCTCAGGGAACCGGAGCTGGTGGACCTGGTTACAATTTCGATGATGAGATCCATGCAGATCTTAGACACGATGCGCCAGGGAAATTATCTATGGCAAATGCCGGACCGGGTACTAATGGGAGTCAGTTTTTTATCACCCACGTGGAAACGCCTTGGTTAGACGGTAAGCATACAGTCTTCGGAAGTGTGGTTGAAGGACAGGATGTAGTGAATGAGATTCAGCAGAACGATACGATCGAAAAGTTGGAGATTGTAAGAGTTGGTGCAGAAGCTGAAGGATTCGACGCTGCTGAGGCATTTAATTCTTTCAATGCTCAAAAGCAGGAAAAAGAAGCTGAAGCAAAGAAAAAAGCTGCTGCTGAATTAGATAAGCTTGCTGCAGGTTTTAAATCTACAGAAAGTGGTTTGCGATACCAGATCATTCAGAAGGGTGATGGTGTGCAGGCTGAAAAAGGTAAGAACGTATCGGTACATTATAAAGGTCAGTTAGCAGATGGTACTGTTTTCGATTCTTCTTATAAAAGAAATCAGCCTTTGGAATTTCCAGTAGGTGTAGGCCATGTGATCCCGGGATGGGATGAAGGTATACAATTGCTACAGGTTGGAGATAAAGCGAGAATGGTAATACCATCAGACCTTGCTTACGGAGAGCGTGGTGCAGGTGGTGTAATTCCACCAAACGCTGTACTTATTTTCGATGTGGAATTGATGGATGTAAAATAATATAGACTTATATATTTCTTAAAAACGCCCTGATTCTTCGGGGCGTTTTCTATTTTTAGATATGAGTACAGAAGAAGAGATAGAAAATTTGAAATTTCCTATCGGGGAATTTCAAATTCCGGAACAGGTTTCCGTAGAAAACATAAGAAATTATATTGATGAAGTGGCGAGATTACCACAAGCATTGATCGAGGAAGTCGAACATCTTGATCAGGATCAATTACAAATGGTCTATCGTCCTGAAGGCTGGAACATCCGGCAATTAGTGCATCACATTGCCGATAGCCATATGAGTGCATTTATGCGCTTTAAATGGGCGCTTACTGAAGATGAACCAACCATCAAGGCATTCAATGAGAAAGGTTTTGCAGAACTGGCAGATTCAAAATTCACACCGGTAACGCTATCCCTAGGGTTCCTTAAAGCTTTGCATGCGAAATGGATCATCCTGCTGGAAAATATGAGCACAGAGGATTTCGAGAGAACTTTTATACATCCGGAATCTGGCTTTCGTTATAGTTTAAAACAAAGCCTGGCGAATTATGCCTGGCATGGGAAACATCACCTGGAGCATATCATAGAACTTAAAAAAAGAAAAGGCTGGGATTAACCAGCCTTTTCTTTTTTATAAATCGGAATATTACTTTTTTAGTTCCGGTTGAGCAGTTGTTCTCAGGTAAGGTTTTACCGTTTTGTAGCCTTTTGGGAACATTTTATCTGCTTCCTCATTGCTTACCGATGGACTAATTACTACGTCATCTCCATGTTTCCAGTTCGCTGGCGTTGCTACTTTATTATAAGCAGTAAGTTGTAAAGAGTCAATTACTCTAAGTAATTCTTCAAAATTTCTACCTGTACTCGCGGGGTATGTAAGCGTCATTTTAATCGACTTATCTGGCGCGATCACGAATACAGAGCGTACGGTAAGGGTACTATCAGCTTTGGGATGGATCATACCGTATAGATCTGAGACCTTTTTGTCCTCATCTGCAATGATCGGAAAGTTCACCGTGGTATTCTGAGTTTCATTAATGTCCTTGATCCAGTCTTTGTGAGACTTTACTCCGTCAACACTAAGTGCCAGTACTTTGACATCTCTTTTCTTAAATTCTTCGGCGTAATTCGCGGCAGCTCCCAATTCAGTTGTGCAAACTGGGGTATAATCTGCAGGGTGAGAGAATAGGATTCCCCAGCTATCGCCTAGAAATTCATGAAAACTAATTTTACCTTCAGATGTATCTGCAGTAAAGTCTGGTGCTATATCGCCTAATTTTAAATCACTCATAATCAGTCTGTTTTATATTGTTAAATCCTACTGAAATAGTAGGTTATTCAAATTTAAAAAATTGCAGGGAGTCAGATGAAAAGATCAAGTTAAATTAAGTTTTCCATTTGATATTACAACCAATCGATGGCTTTTGATCTTTATTGACCTTACGATTATTCAGCACCGCATCCATCGCTTCCCTGATGTCTCTTCCATTGGAATGTAGTCCATTATTTGGTCTGCTGTCATCCAACTGTCCACGATATATCAATTTAAGTTCTGCATCAAAAAGGAAAAAATCTGGAGTGCAGGCTGCCTGGTATTTTCTGGCGATCTCCTGAGTGCCATCGAATAAATAAGGAAATGAATATTGATTTTTCGATGCAACTTCTGTCATCAGGTCTGGATGGTCTTCTGGGTAACTTTCGGGATCATTACTACTTATACCCGCGAAGCCAAAGCCCAGTTGCCTGTATTCATTAGCGAGTCTCACAATTTCACCGTTTACATGCTTTACAAAAGGACAGTGATTAGAAAGAAACATGATAAGCGTTCCTTTTTCGCCTTTGATATTCTTAAGATCCAGCAGATGTCCGGTTCTGGTATCCATCAGTTTAAAGTCTGGGGCATCGCTTCCAAGCGGAAGCATTTTTGAGGATGTAAGTGACATCTTTTTCTTTAAAATTAATTATTAATGCTCAATATTCTCTATTTTTCCATCTTTAAATTCTGAATATGATGAGTGAAATTAGCTGGGAGGATTTCGAGAAAGTTGATATGCGTGTAGGAACAATTCTGGAAGTTGAGGAACTTCCGAAGGCTAAAAAGCCAGCCTACAAGATGCTGATAGATTTTGGAGAAGAAATTGGTACGAAGCGAACATCTGCACAGATCACCAGAAGATATACCAAGGAAGAACTTCCAGGGAGACAGGTCATCGCGGTTGTAAATTTTCCGGTTAAAAGAATTGCCGGCTTTAAAAGCGAATGCCTGGTGATGGGAGTGGTAGGTGATGAAACTGATGTTGTATTGCTCTCACCAGATCAAAAAGTACCAAACGGACTCAGGATCGCTTAACTCTGGGCTTCTTTAAACTTTTTATGCTGATCCAGTAACTTGCGGATGTCTTTATTGTGGCCATACAGCACCATGATATCGTCTTTATATAATTTGGTATCTGCATGTACAATTCCCTGTACGGTATTTCTTTCAGTTGTAGCTCCAAGTTCATTTTTACCTTCAGAAACATTCATGGTCGTAAGTATAAGAATATTGAATTCTCCTTTGATGTCCAGTTCCTTTACGGTTTTGTCATGATACTCTTCAGGTATTTTAGTTTCAACAATGCTAAAATTACTGTCCAGCTCAAAACTATCCACCACGCCTTCAAGATTTAATCTTTGTGCCCAGCGGTGAGCAGTTTCTTCTTCAGGGTGAATAATTTCTGTAATACCCATCGTTTGCAACACCGTTCGCTGTAGTGGATCTATTGCGCGGCTAATGATTCTTCTCACCTTCATTTGCTTCATAAGCGCCGCGGCCATGATATTTGCACCTTTATCTTCTCCAATCCCAACGATCACCACGTCGCAATCCTTCAGCGGTAAGTTCTTTACTGCTTCCATATCTGTCGCATCTAGACTAATAGCATGAGTTATTTTCTCCTTCATGCTCTCAACCTTGCTCATACTAATATCCACACCAATAACTTCGTTGCCCATTTCTGTAAGCTGTTCTGCAATGGACGATCCAAAGTTTCCAAGACCAATTACGATATATTTCATGTTTTAGTTTATTAAAATTTCATCTGTAGGGACTCTGTAATTAAGATGTTTAGCCTTCCGAAGCATAGCAATTAAAAGGGTGAGCATGCTAACTCTTCCAATAAACATCGTAAAGATAAGGATGATTTTAGACGAGGATGAAAGGCTGGAAGTAATTCCTGTGGAAAGTCCCACGGTACTATAAGCCGAAAATGCTTCAAAAGCAATATCTATGATCGCGATATCTTTTTCGAAGATCGTCATCAGGAATATAGCGATGCTAATCACCATCAGGGAGAGCGATATAATGGCAAATGCCCGGCGAATGGAATTACTTGATACTTCTCTTTTATATACCTCGATACGATCCTTGCCTTTTCCAAGACTTACAAAATTTAATGCGGCAATGGCAATGGTACTCGTCTTAATCCCACCACCAGTAGATGCAGGAGAGGCTCCAATCCACATGAGCATAAAAATAAGCATAAGCGTACTTACATTTAATGCCTGCATGTCTACGGTATTAAAACCGGCTGTACGCGGCGTAGCAGCTCCAAAGAATGCAGTGACGATCTTTCCAAACCAGTTATGCTCTGCCAAAGTGTTGTTGTATTCCAGAATATAGAAACCTAAAGTTCCTAGACTTAAGAGAATTATTGTGGTTACAATGACGATTCGTGTATTGAGATTGATCACCCATGGTGAGTAAGGTAAAGGCCTTTTATTATTGAGCTTGAGCAGTAGATTTGAAAAAGTATATTTCAGATATTTATAAATATTCAGAACAATAGGAAAACCGATACCTCCAAGAATGAATAATACTGCAATTACCAGATGTAGCGGATAATTAAATCTGAAAATTGGTTCATAAAGACTGCTTTCAAGGGTAGAGAATCCTGCATTGCAAAAGCCGCTTATCGCATGAAATACTGAGAAGAATATACGATCACTAATATGGCTCAATTCATTTTCGCTTAAACTGAAATATATAAATATCGCTCCCAGCAGTTCAGTAACAAAAGTGATGGAAAGAATTTTTTTAAGTACGCCGAAAACTTCACCAATACGTTCTGAATTGGTAGCATCTTTAAGTAAAAGCTGATTCTCGAAACTGGTCTGTCCCCGAAAAAAATAGCTAAAATAACTGGCAAAGGTCATGATCCCGAGTCCGCCCAACTGCATTAAAAGTAGAAGGATGGACTGCCCGAAAGTGGTGAAATAAGAACCGGTATCTACAACGATAAGACCGGTTACGCAAACTGCGCTGGTAGAAGTGAAAAGTGCATCCAGAAGTCCGATTCCCTCATGTGTGGCTTTAGGTAGCATCAGTAAACCAGTGCCGACTAATATAATTCCCAGGAAACTGCTTATAAATAGCTGAGCTGGATTTAAGTATGCTTTATTAAACCTGAAATTGATGGTGGCAAGCTCGCGTATAAAGTAAACGAGCGATGCGAAATACATGTAAGCCATCTTATTGAGGAATTGCAAACCAGGAAAATTCTCCATAAGAACATCAGTCTTCACGATACTTAACAGGAGAATAAGAGTCCCAAGGATGGCATCGAGGATCCGTATTTTTGCAGGAACCTTGACCTTGAGAACAAAATACCGACACAGGATCGCAGCGATCCCTATCAATAAGACTACATAATAAAAACTGTTTAACTGGGCTTCCTGGGAATCTTCCTGTTTGAATCCCAGATCGTAAAGAGCTACGAGCAATGCGATGCAACTGGCAAAAAAGGAGAGCCGGTTGAGGTAACTTAAAAACCTCTCGTTCCTTAACCATGATTTAAATCCGGAGAATTTCAATAATTGGAATTTAGAAGCATGAATACTGGATTAAAATAATAGGTCCGGTAAGTTTGAAACTACCGGACCTATTTTCCTTAACAAACCGGTACAAAGTTATGTAACCGACTATATAAGATTGCTAAAATTTACCCAAACTATCGGTTACATTTCTGTTCCGAAGAAGATAGCGTTCATCAGTAATTTATTAGTACCGTACCAGAATGCTCTAAAGTTTGTGTTGTCTGTAAATAGCATTACTTCCCCGCGGCCCAGTCTGTCATGTTTAAACGGAACTGTTCCGGCAAGAGAATCCAGGTTTGGTTTGCTTATATATCCACTCAGTAAAGGTTTTTCAGTATAGCGAATAGGATTTTTGTAGCTCTGCTTATCTGCTTCCATAAAAATAGTCGTGTTTCTGAAAATCGCGATTTTATCTCTATTGTATCCAAAAGCGATTGGATGAGTTCTGTCCAGATCTGCTTCAAAAATCGCTCCTCCAATTACCTGTGCACCACGAAAGTCACCACGTTCTCCAAAACTGACGTCCTTTGCGGTATTTTCGGTTTTTTTAGTCTCAAAGTCTATAAAATCATTACTTTTTAGCCAGTTTACTGCACTTCTAAACCCTATGATGGTTCCTCCGTTTTTAGTCCAATCCTTCAGCTGAGTCGCAATTCCATCGTTCAATCCACCGCCCCAGGTACTTGGTACGATGATATCGGTATATCTGCTCAAGTCACTTCCGGAGAGGTCCTTGAGATCAAGTTTGGTAATTTTCATGTCGTAACGTTGGTCGAATAAATGCCAGATCTCCCCGGCATCATAGGAAGATATGGATCCACCCACCAGAATAGCAACCTTTTGAGGTTCGATTGCTCGAAACTGGTTGCTTCCAAGATTAATTCCACCAGTCATTCCAGTTGGAATTCCTTTAATGGCAATATGACTTGTTTCAGAAACTTCACTAATAAAATTAAATAGCTCATCCTGTTCTAGTTTTTGATTCTGAACTGGGATCATGATCGTTCCGGCAGCAAACTCATCTCCTTCGAAGGTAAATGCTTCCATGGAAACTTTTGCTCGAAGCCCTTTCTCCAGGATCATATTCAGAGCTTTTGGAGCCAGGTAATTGTGCCAGTCCAGTAAATAGGCATAAGAACTTTTCTCAGGTTGCTCTGGTGCAGGTATTTCCAGTTCCTGGATCTTCTCTCCGGCATTTTTCATCGCAATATCTTCAGAAAAATCAAGATTGAACGCTAAAGGGAATGTCCATGCAGATATATCGTAAAACAGGCTATCCTGAAACTCAGTTCTACGTTCGAACATGGCTTTTAATAGTCGGTGTTGCCTTTGATTCTTAGGTACTACATAAGAATTACCTTTTTTGAATGTCAGGCCCGCTTCCGTAAAATCTTCATCCACTTTGTGAACTTCGATCTGGTGGCGTTTCAATATTTTTGCAAGTTCATAAGCCTTAATTGGATCATGTTCGCTACCAAAAGCATAGGCACCGTTAGAGGCACTATTTCGAGACTCTTTGAAGAAATCACGTTGATAGTTTAGCAATCTTTCACGCATGTTTTCAGCAGCTTTTAAGGTTGAAAGTGCCGCTGTGAATTGATTGCGGATCGTAAATGGAAATGTAAGAATGCCATTATCAGTTTCCTGCGCGTGGCCCCGAGAACTTCCCTGTTCGAAAAGAATTCCTATACTTCCATTAATATCTGGGAAGGTAGAGCCTTTTCCGTAGTAGAAATCGTCGTAATTTTCTTCGGTATAATACAGAGATCCAATTTCATCGAATGCCTGAGCATGATAAGTTCCAATTTCTTTAGTCAGATCCTGGTTTAGCTGCGGAGTAAGTGGGTGTGTACGTGAAGGAATTCCAGGCTGAAAGAAGAAGGATGAATTTGATCCCATCTCATGATGATCTGTTAGAACATTAGGATACCAGTCATGAAATGTTTTGATTCTTGCCTGGGACTCCGGTAATTGCACAGGTAGCCAGTCACGATTCATATCGAACCAGTAATGATTGGTTCTGCCGCCCGGCCAGATCTCGCTGTATTCCCTGTCCTGTGGATCTGGATTGATGTTTTTGCTCTTATTCGTATTTGCCCAGTAAGCAAATCGTTGAAGCCCATCTGGGTTGAAGGCGGGATCCAACAGAATTACTGTGTTCTTTAATGTTTCTTCAATTCCGGGACCTTCAGCTGCGGCAAGATAATAAGCGTAAAGGAGGGCAGCATTGGATCCACTGGCTTCATTCCCATGGATGGAGAATCCCTGGTTGATCACAACGGGCATGTTCGACAGGTCTTCCGAAGAATTTTCAGAGACTAAACCAATATGTTTTTTTCTGATTTCTTCAAGATTAGCAATATTTTCTTCTGATGAAACAGTAAGCAGTATCAAAGGCCTACCTTCATAAGTAGTTCCACGGTTTTCAATTTTCATTCGGGGAGAGGCCGCTGCCAGGGTATGCATATATGAAACCAGGCGGTCGTGGCTTACATGCCATTCGCCGGGAATAAAACCGATATTCTCCTCAGGCGTAGGAATAGATTGGTTATATGAAATATCAGCAGGTAAATAGTAGCTCATAGACAGATCATCCTCCTGAGCGAGGCTTATCTGGAATACTAGAAAAAGAGAAAAAAGTAATAGTTTGCGCATTGGTTTATTTTTGAAAAGCCCTAATATAAAAAAAACCGTCCTGATAGGGACGGTTTGTATAGTGTATAGACGTTTTATCTAGATATCATCAAAACTTACATCTGTAAATTTCTCTGCTGCCGGAGATGCTGTTTGCTCAACTGGCTGCTCATCATATTCCTTTTTGAAATCTTTCTGGTGACGTTCGCTGATCACTTCCTCACCTTTTTCATTAACGATAAAGTTCGTCATTTCCTCAAGGATCTCTCTAAATCCATCAAAATCTTCTTTGTATAGGTAGATCTTGTGTTTTTTGTAGTAGAAAGAACCATCGTCGTTCGTGAACTTCTTACTCTCTGTAATCGTAAGATAATAATCATCTGCACGGGTACTTCTTACATCGAAAAAATAAGTTCTTCTACCTGCTCTTAAAACTTTAGAGAATATTTCCTCTTTCTCCATCATTCCCTTGTCGCTCATAAAATAGATTCTTTAATGGTTGTTATTAACGAGCTCAAAAATCTAAAAATTTTTAACATCTAGCAAAAAATTTTCACATTTCTTTTTCATTTAGTTGTTTAGCGTAGAGTTCTTTGTAGTATCCTTCAGTAGTAATCAGTTGCTCATGACTGCCTTCCTGTACTACCAGTCCGTCTTCAAGGATAATGATCCTGTCAGCATTTTTAGCTGAAGAAATTCTATGACTCACGATGATCGTAGTTTTCTCCTTCGTTATTTCGAAGAGATTATTCAGAATTTCTTCTTCGGTTTCAGTATCAACTGCAGATAAACAATCATCAAATAAGAGAATTTCGGGATCATGTATAATTGCCCTCGCAATAGACACCCGTTGCTTTTGTCCGCCAGAAAGGGTAATTCCTCGTTCACCTAGAACAGTGTCGTAACCTTTGCTGAAAGCCTGAATATTTTTATGTACTGATGCATTTTTTGCCGCTGTAATAATTTCTTCCTCGGAAGCGTCTGTTTTTCCGAATTTGATATTATTTCTAATACTGTCACTAAATAGGAAAGCATCCTGTGGGACGTAACCAATATTTTCCCGAAGACTTTCCAGGTTCACAGTATCTATTTTGCGACCATCAACTAACAACTCACCCTGATCAATATCGTAAAGACGACCAATCAATTCCAGAATGGTCGATTTACCAGAACCAGTCTTTCCAATCACTGCCAGTGTTTCCCCTTTTTCAACTTTAAAACTTACATTCTTAAGAGCAGTAATATTAGTATCATCGTAAGTAAAGCTCACATTCTTAAATTCAATACTACCATTGATCGTATCCTGTTCGGCCTTGGGATTGGTAATTTCAGGTTTCTCACTAAGAAATTCATTGATCCGTTCCTGGGATGCTTCCGCCTGCTGAACCAGGGAGGTTACCCATCCAATAGCTGCAACCGGCCAGGTTAGCATATTTACATAAAGTATGAATTCTACGAGCACGTCGATATTCTCGATCTCTCCGGAAATGATCTGCCTACCTCCAATATAGATCACGATAATATTACTAATCCCGATTAAAAGGATCATAAGCGGGAAGAAAAATGCCTGTACCTTTACCAGGTCAATATTCTTATCTCTGCTACCGTTAGAGAGCTCTGTAAAGTTGTTGTTGGTTTGAGGTTCCAGCCCATAAGATTTAATAACAGCGATCCCGCTAAAACTTTCCTGGGTGAACGTATTAAGTTTTGAAAGATATTGCTGTACAACCGTACTTCTTTTATGGATCGCGACGCTTAACTTATAAATAGAGAAGGCCAGGACCGGTAGTGGGATTACCGTGTATAAAGTAAGTAAAGGAGCGGCCTGGATCATAAAGATCAAAACCACGACCGTAGAGGTGAATGTCGTTACACTATACATGATAGCCGGACCTAAATATAGCCTCACTTTAGAGACATCTTCGCTAATCCTGTTCATAAGATCTCCGGTTCTGTTCTTCTTGTAGAAGTTTAAAGAGAGATCCTGGTAATGACGATAAACTTCGTTCTTAAGATCATATTCCATATGCCTCGAAACCACGATAAAAGTTTGCCTCATCAGGAAAGTAAGGAAGGCAGATATAAGTGTAGTTCCTATTATAAGCAGGATATTGTAAAGAAGTTCATCTTTGAGCACAGAGACATCGGTCACTTCGCCATTGATATATTCTTCAATAATAACCGTACTTTCACCAATTAAAGGAATATAGTAGATCCCAAAAATTCTGGCGGCAATCGTAATAACCAATCCAATAAGTAGTTTCCATTTGTATTTGTAGAAATATTTATTGAGATGCTGAAGGTTCTTCATTCAGTGAAATTCTATAAAGTTGAGGATTCTGTAATTTAACACGTTTAGAATCCGTGCTTTTTAAATAATTATTATTTTTGCGGCGGATTTTTGACCAAATTCAAAATCTGAATAATTTAAAAATCAACAAATTATGCAAGTTGACGTTCTAAATGCAAATGAACTAAAAAAAGCTGCTCCGGTTTTTGGACAGGTGTCTTTTGACGAACACGAACAAATCGTTTTTTGCAACGACAAAGATACAGGTTTAAAGGCAATAATTGGTATCCATAATACGGTTTTAGGACCAGCTCTGGGAGGAACCAGAATGTGGAATTACACCAGTGAATGGGAGGCTGTAAACGATGTATTGCGTCTTTCTCGTGGTATGACCTTTAAGAGTGCGATCACCGGTCTAAATCTTGGTGGTGGGAAAGCTGTTATCATAGGTGATGCTAAAACAGATAAAACTCCTGCGCTCATGAAGCGTTTTGGAGAATTTGTACATTCTTTGGGTGGTAAGTATATCACTGCAGAAGATGTAGGTATGGAAACTTCAGATATGGATACTGTACGTGAAGTGACCCCTTATGTGACAGGTATCTCAGAATCTCAGGGTGGAGCAGGGAATCCTTCTCCAATTACTGCCTATGGTGTATTCATGGGGATCAAAGCTTCAGCTAAGTTCAAGTATGGAACAGATGATCTTGAAGGTAAAAAAGTACTGGTTCAGGGAATTGGTCATGTTGGAGAAACTCTGGTAGAATATCTAACCGGTGATGGGGCTGAAGTTTATATCACAGATATCAACGAGGACAGGCTTGCAGAAGTAAGTAAGAAATACGGAGCACATGTATTTACAGATAGAGATATTTATGCTGCTGATGTAGATATCTATGCACCTTGTGCACTTGGAGCGACGATTAATGATGATACCATAGACAGACTGAAAGTTGATATAATTGCAGGGGCTGCGAACAATCAACTTGCAGATGAGGTAGCTCACGGGCAGATCCTACAAAACAGAGGTATTGTTTACGCACCAGATTTCCTTATCAACGCAGGTGGAATTATTAATGTGTATGCTGAATTGGAGAATTATGACAAGCAGGAGATCATGCGCAAGACGGAGAATATCTATAATACAACTTTGAGAATTCTTGAAAAAGCTTCTAAAGACGATATTACTACGCACTTCGCAGCTTTACAAATAGCGAAGCAACGTATTGCCGACAGAAAAAAACAGAATTTAAATTAGTCAGTTCTAATTTATTAATATTTTTGCAGGGCGAAAGCGAAAAGCTTTCGCCCTTTCTAATTCCTAAAAAGTTCTTTTACAATTATGTTGACAAGAAGACATATCAGGGTTAAAGTAATGCAGTCACTGTATGCATTTAACCAAAGCCAGAATGACAACCTTGCCACTGAAGAGAAATTCCTGCTGAAGAGTATGCAGGAAATGTATGACCTTTTTCTGCTTCAGTTGAGTTTGATCACCGAGATAAGAGAACATGCTGAAGTGTACCTGGAGAAATCTCAGCAAAAACACCTTGCTACAAACGAGGAAAAAGATCCCAATAGAAAATTTATCGATAACCAGATCTTCCAGATCCTGAATGAAAACGAAAGTATTCAGAAGGCATTAGAAGACCACAAAATTAATCACTGGAAACAGGATGATGAATATGTGGCGATCATCTGGAATGAGATTAGAAACAGCGAGCTTTATTCAGAATATATGAATACTCGTGAAGGTAGTTTTAAAGATGATAAAGAGCTTATTATCCAGATCTTCAAGGAGATTATAGCTCCTAACGAGAAATTATACGATTATCTTGAGGATAAAAAGTTAACCTGGGTAGATGATCTTCCGTTGGTAAATACCGCCGCTCTTAAATTTCTTCAGAAGTTAAAAGAATCTACCGGTAGAGAAAAGCAGATCGCTCGTTTGTTCAAAAACGATGAGGATAGAGAATTCGCCTTAAAATTATTTCAGAAGACCTATCTTAATGATGAGGATCTTTCCGAAGAGATGCTGGGGAAAACTCCGAACTGGGATAAAGACAGGATTGCCGAAGTAGATATGGTTCTTATAAAGATGGCGATCTGTGAGTTTTTAAAATTTAGTAGTATCCCTGTAAAGGTTACTATCAATGAATACCTGGAGATCGCAAAGGAATATAGTACTCCAAAAAGTAGCATTTTTATTAATGGTGTGCTGGATAAACTTTCTAAGGAATACCAGGCAGAAGGCAAGCTAAATAAAATGGGCAGGGGCCTGATGTAGTAAAGATTTTTTAGTATTTTTACCTATTAGAAATTAAACAAAATAACTTCGTCATGAAAAGAACAATTTTGATGTTTGCAGCTGCAGGGGCTATGCTGTTAACCGGATGTCAAGACAACGCCTCAGATAAAGTAAAAGCAGAGAACGTAGAAGCTTCAGCTGAACGTGATGCGCAGGCGACTGTTTATCCTGAAATCTCTTTCGAAGAAACTGAATTTGATTTCGGAAATATTGCTAAGGGAACAAACGTTGAGCACGTATTTAAATTCACGAACACAGGAAAAGCTCCTTTAGTGATCACCAATGCTTCAAGTTCTTGTGGATGTACGGTACCAACCTATCCTAAGAATGAAACTATCCAACCGGGCGAATCTGGAGAGATGCTTGTAAAGTTCAACGGTTCTGGTAATGGACAGGTAACTAAGACTGTAACAGTATCTGCAAATACTGAAGCTGGAAAAGAACAATTAAAAATCAAAGCTTTTGTAGAAGCTGCGGAAACAGAAACAGCTAGCTAAAAGCATATATGGATCAATTAACCCAGTTTGCACCGATTATATTGATGTTTGTGGTTGTGTATTTTTTTATGATACGACCACAAATGAAAAAAGCGAAACAGGAAAAAACATTTGCCGCTGAACTTAAAAAAGGAGATCGCATCATTACCAAAAGTGGAATGCACGGTAAGATTATTGATTTCAGCGAAAAGAATAATTCGGTAATTATTGAAACAGGCGCCGGTAAGATCACTTTTGATCGTTCATCCATTTCTATGGAAATGAGTCAGAAACTGAATGCTCCGGTTGTAGAGAAGAAATAATTTTCGAAGACATATCAAACGAAAAAGCAGCTCATTGAGCTGCTTTTTTATTTTCTATAGCGATCATTAAGTCCTTTTCCCTGTAAAATTAGAGGTTCGATCTTTTTAATTCTATTTGTTCGAGTTGCTTGTTTTTTAGCCTCAGCAATATATTGAGCGTACTCTTTCTGTTTCCCAGGGCTTAGATCATAAAATGCTGTTTTTAGCAACTTATTGCCATTTAATATAGCTGCAAGTTCTTCAGGAATTTCAAGCGACTTTAATTTCGCTTTTAATTCCAAACCCGCTTTTTGGTTAGCTATCGCTTCTTCTATATAAGGAATAATCGCATCATTGTTTATACTATCATTTTGCCCAAACTTGATCTGCCTGAGGGCTTTTGTCTTGCCTTCCTGAGCATTGACCAGCAGCGCTTTGTTCTTCTTGAGAAATATGCCCTGAAAAAACCAGATGGCAATATGGTTTTTAAAAGCTCCAAGACCAATGACATTTTTGCCATCCAGGCTATATACCGGTGCTCCCCATTTGATGGAAGCTGTTAAACCAGTTTGTTCCATTACGCCTATAAGTTGCCTGAGTTGTGCATCCCATTCGGCGTGCAGTAGTACATATTCTTTAATGGAACTTATCTTACTCAATTCTTCTATTCGTATTTCTTAGCGGTAAGTTCCGCAAGTTTTACGATCACTTCTGCGGCTTTCTGCATACTCTCTACCGGTACATATTCATATTTTCCGTGGAAATTGTGACCACCTGCAAAGATGTTAGGGCAGGGAAGTCCCATAAAGCTCAGTTGAGCGCCATCGGTCCCGCCACGAATTGGTTTGATAATAGGTTCGATATCCACTGCTTCCATCGCATCACGAGCGAGGTCTACGATATGCATTACCGGTTCTACTTTTTCACGCATGTTCCGGTACTGGTCAGTAATTTCAATAGTAATAAGATCCCGGTCGTATTGTGAACAGATCTCACTGGCCAGATCCTGCATCATTTCCTTACGCGCCTGGAAGTGCCCGAGGTCATGATCTCTTATAATATATTCCAGAACAGTTTCTTCCACATCTCCCTTAATGCTACTCAAATGGAAAAAACCCTGCCTGTCTTCAGTATGCTCCGGGGTTTCCATTCTTGGTAAGGAATTGATGAAATCCTGAGCGATATACATACTATTCACCATTTTATCTTTGGCATAACCAGGATGTACGCTTTTCCCTTCAACTTTTACAACTGCGCGAGCGGCATTGAAATTCTCGTATTCGAGTTCTCCAATCTGGCTACCATCCATGGTGTATGCCCATTCTGCTCCAAACTTTTCTACATCAAATTTATGTGCTCCACGACCAATTTCTTCATCTGGTGTAAAACAGACTCTTATTTTTCCATGCGGAATTTCAGGATTATTAACAAGGTATTCCATAGCTGTCATGATCTCTGTGATCCCTGCTTTATCATCTGCGCCCAGTAGGGTTGTACCATCTGTAGTGATAATCGTCTTGCCTTTATATTGTAATAAGTCGTCAAAGTATTCCGGAGAAAGAATAATGTTTTTCTCTTTATTAAGAACAATGTCCTTACCATCATAATTTTCGATGATCTGCGGATTCACATTTGTACCGGAGAAATCTGGAGTTGTATCAAAGTGTGAGACAAAACCGATCACAGGAACTTCATGTGGAACATTTGCAGGCAGACTTGCCATAACATAAGCATGCTCATCTATGGTTACATCCTGCATCCCAATAGCTTTCAATTCATCTACAAGCTTATTCGCCAGGTCCCATTGTTTCATGGTACTGGGTGTCGAAGTACTTTCAGGATCACTTTGTGTGTCTATCCTTACGTAGCTTAAAAATCTGTCTATGATATGTTGTTTGTTGGTCATCTTAACTTAATGATTAGGTAAATCTATAATTTGTAGAATGTTGCAAATATAATTTTCGAATATCTCTTTTTTCTTAATCTTTTTAAAATAATATGGAAAATCCTGCTGGTTCGTCTTCAGTTTAATTGTAGCCTTTGTATAGTTTAATTTTAAAATTCAGGCTATATGTCTTGAGCTTAAAATGCTAATTATAAATGAGTTATATTTAATGAAACCAAAAAACCATTATTATGAAGAACTATTACTTTTTAATTTTATCGTTTTTTATATGTTCGGTCTTGCAGGCACAGGAGCGGACTATTGAAGGATTAGTAATGGACGAAAATTCCCAGCCGCTCGGCGGAGTTTCTGTTGCTATTAAGGATACCAACAAGGGGACTATTACAGATTTTGATGGAAAATTCATGTTGGAGGCTGAATTTGGTCAAACCTTAGTTTTCACCTTCGTAGGGTATGATGCTCGCGAAGTATTAATTGATCAGGAGCAAATTAATGTCACCATGGTGTCCGGTATGGCGCTAGGAGAGGTAGTTCTTGTAGGTTCGAGAAACCGAAGCCGTACTGTTGTTGAAAGTACAGTTCCTATAGATGTACTCGATGTAAAAGAGATGGCTACCGCAGGACCACAGGTTAATCTTAATCAAATGCTTAATTACGTAGCGCCATCCTTTACTTCTAATACTCAAACTATTTCTGATGGAACAGACCATATAGATCCGGCTTCTCTTCGAGGTCTTGGTCCAGATCAGGTGCTTGTATTAATTAATGGAAAGCGTAGACATAACTCTTCCCTGGTAAACGTAAATGGTACTTTTGGTAGAGGTAGTGTGGGAACCGATCTTAATGCGATTCCGGCTTCAGCCATCAAAAGAATTGAAGTTCTACGGGACGGGGCAGCAGCTCAGTATGGGTCTGATGCCATTGCAGGGGTGATTAATATAGTTCTTGAAAATCAAACAGATCAACTAAATTTGAACCTTACCACCGGTGCCAATTTTTCTAAGAATGCCAATGAGCAAACTGGTGGGGTAGATGGTGAGACCGTAAACGTAGCAGCAAGTTATGGAATAGGTTTAGGAGATAAAGGTGGTTATCTCACATTCTCTGGTGATTTCGATTACCGGGAAGATTATAACCGGATGAAAGAATGGGAAGGGTCTATTTTTAATGCATATAATGCAATTGAAAACCGTGCCGCTAACTCAGGAGCCAACATTGCCAATCTTTCTGATGATCAAATAAAGGATTTTGCTCAGCAGGTTTCTTACTTTACCAACGATTTTCAGGATGATATTAGTAATGCTCCAGATAGAGCTACACTACAGTCACTTCTTAGCCTTGATGTCACAGAAAATGAACTGGATGCACGTGGTTTGGAGAGAACAGACTTTAATATGAGAGTTGGTCAATCTGGTCTAAGAGGAGGTAGATTTTTCGCAAATATGTCTTTGCCACTAGATGAAGAGGGAACTGAACTATATTCGTTTGCAGGTATAAGTTCCCGTAGAGGAAATTCTGCTGGTTTCTATAGGCTGCCAAACCAGAGTCGTACATACACTCCAATATATATCAATGGTTTCCTTCCCGAAATCAATTCCAAGATCAAGGATCAGTCTTTTGCAGTAGGAGTTAAAGGAGAAATTAGTGATTGGGGAGTTGACTTTAGTAATACCTGGGGACAGAATGAATTCCAGTATTTTATTTCAAATACTGCCAACGCATCTTTACAGAGAGCAAGTCCAACAGCATTTGATGCCGGTGGATTCTCCTTTATGCAAAACACTACTAATTTAGATGTAAGCAGATTATTTGAAGATGTTTTTATGGGAATGAACGTTGCATTTGGAGCAGAACATCGATTTGAAAATTATGAGATTATGGCAGGTGAAAAAGGGTCATATGAACAGTACACCGCTAATGGTGATGTAGTAGTGAGATCAGATCAGGAGCCGGCTACCGACTTTTTTGGAAGTGCAAGACCAGGTGGTTCGCAGGTGTTCCCTGGATTTAGTCCAAAGAATGAGCTTTCCAGAGAGCGAAGCAGTATCGCAGGATATTTCGATGTTGAAATAGATTTCAGTGAAAAAATGCTGGTTACCTTCGCATCGAGATTTGAGAATTACTCCGACTTTGGTTCTACTCTCAACTTTAAATTATCTTCCCGATATAAGCTCACCGATAATATCAATATTAGAGGTGCTGCGAATACAGGATTCAGAGCTCCATCTTTGCACCAGCTTTATTTTAATTCTACATCAACAATTTTTGATAATGCCGGGAATCCACAGGAAGTTGGTACTTTTTCAAACGATAGCCGTCCAGCACAATTACTGGGGATTCCTCAGCTAAATGAAGAAACTTCCAGAAGTATAAGTTTAGGTTTCACAGCTAAAATTCCTGATGCGAACCTTTCACTTACTTTAGATGGCTATTTGGTAGCGATAGACGATCGTATTGTTTATACCGGGCAATTTCAAGGCCCTGGAACAGGAACTGAACTTGACAACCTTCTGGCTCAGGCAAATGCTACTGCAGCTTCTTTCTTTGCAAATGCAATTGATACAGAATCTAAAGGTTTGGATATTGTATTAACGCACAGTGCGATCTTCAATGATGATGTAAGTCTTAAATCTGATCTTGCAGCAACTTTGTCCAAGACCAAACAAGTTGGAGATATAAATGCTTCTGATGTTCTAGAAAGAGCTGGTTTAGTAGATACTTATTTTCCGGAAGATAGCCGTGTGTATCTTGAAGAAGCAGTGCCAAGAACTAAAGTGAATCTAACTAACAGTTTGACAGCCGGGGACTTTAATGTATTTCTAAGAAACGTTTATTTTGGTGAAGTGACAGAAGCTTCAACAACATTGGCAAATCAGCAGGTTTTTAGTTCAAAAGTGGTGACAGACCTTTCTGTTGGATATAAGGTCACAGATGCTCTTACCTTTACAATTGGAGCAAACAACCTGTTCGATATTTATCCTGATAGAGCAGAAGAGGCATTCAACAACCGTAGTTCAGGAAGATTTGACTGGTCTCGTAGAGCTCAGCAATTTGGAATTGGAGGACGATTTATGTTTGCGAGAATGAGTATAACTCTTGATTAAATAATTCGATTTAAGGCGTAATAGGCAGCCAGATGGCTGCCTTTTTTATTTTCGATAGCATAGAAGTAACCCGATTGAGGTTTGCTTTTATAGAATTTCAATTACTTTTGCATAAACCTACCTAGATGTATAAGTCACTCATAAGACCAGCGCTTTTCAAGTACGATCCTGAGCAGATTCATTATTTCACTTTTAATTTTCTTCGGAAATTTTGCAGGATCCCTGGAGCATTATCCTTCCTAAGATCAAGATTTAATATTTCTGATAAACGTTTGGAACGGGAAGTCTTCGGACTGAAGTTTAAGAATCCTGTAGGTCTGGCCGCAGGTTTTGATAAAGATGCAAAACTTTACAAAGAACTTTCAGCTTTAGGTTTTGGTTTCGTGGAAGTAGGAACTGTAACACCAAAGCCTCAGCCAGGAAATGAGAAAACCAGGTTATTCAGGTTGCCCGAAGATTCAGCCATTATAAACCGTATGGGTTTCAATAATGAAGGGGTGGAGCAGATGGTCGCCAGATTAAAGGAAAATACGAACGTTCTTATTGGTGGTAATATTGGAAAGAACAAGCTTACTCCAAATGATAAAGCGGTAGATGATTATGTTTATTCTTTTAATGCACTCTTTAATTATGTAGATTATTTTGTGGTGAATGTAAGCTCGCCAAATACTCCGAATCTAAGGGAACTTCAGGATAAAGAACCACTAAAATTACTGCTGAACACTCTTCAGAAGAAAAATGAACTTAAAGATACTTCGAAGCCTATCTTATTGAAAATCGCACCGGATCTTACAGACGAGCAACTTTTGGATATTATTGAGATCGTTCAGGAAACCGGAATCGCCGGGGTGATTGCTACTAATACCACAATTTCACGTGAAGGACTGCAGTCTGAGAACAAAAGCGAAATGGGCGGACTTAGTGGAAAACCTCTCACTAAAAGGGCTACAGAAGTGATACGTTTTCTTTCTGAAAAAAGCGGTCGTTCCTTTCCTATTATTGGTGTTGGAGGAATACATTCTGCAGAAGATGCTCTGGAAAAACTCGAAGCCGGAGCAAGCCTGGTTCAGCTATACACAGGTTTTATTTATGAAGGTCCTCAGCTAATAAAAGATATTAATAAGAAGATTCTGGAGAAAGGATTATAGTTAAGATGCTCGAACAACTAATTCCATTTCTTACAGCTTCCATACTACTTACATTTTCACCGGGACCAGATATCATCTATGTGCTGGTAAGATCGATCGCATATGGAGCAAAACAGGGAATAGCTACGGCGTTCGGACTTGTTTCTGGAATAATTATTCATACCAGCCTCGTTGCTTTTGGAGTTTCAGCGATCATTCGGCAATCTAATACTACTTTCCTCATCATAAAAATACTCGGAGCTTTGTATTTGTTATACCTCGCTTACCAGGTATACAGATCTAATCCTGAAATTGCCTTTTCTTCGGAAGGAATTAAACATAAAAGTCTGTGGTCATTATTCCGACAGGGATTCATCATGAACGTCCTAAATCCAAAAGTTGGAATTTTTTTCCTCGCATTCTTTCCTGGATTTCTGTGGGAACCTGATGGCGATACCGTTTGGCAATTTTATGTTCTTGGTTTTGTTTTCATGTTACAGGCACTGGTCATTTTCTGTCTGGTGGCTTTTGCCGCAAACAGGATTTCCGGCTGGGTAAGATCTCATCCTTCTTCTGGTATATTTCTGAAATGGTTACAGGTGGTCATATTTATTCTTATAGCGATTCTAATTCTTATCTAATTGTAGAATCCTTAGCTATCCTGGGAATAATTGATTCTGAAATTTCAGATTATCAATGAAACTATATTCTTTTTAAATTTTCTTTAAAATACTATCTTTGACCATATGGCTCAAGTGAAACTAATCGAATGTCCCCGCGATGCGATGCAGGGAATTAAAGAATTCATTCCTACAGAGAAAAAGGCGCAGTATATTCAGTCCCTTTTAAGATGCGGATTTGATACTATCGACTTTGGAAGTTTTGTTTCACCCAAGGCTATCCCCCAAATGAAAGATACGGCAGATCTGCTTTCAAGATTGGATCTTTCTAAAACGCAGTCCAAATTACTTGCCATCGTAGCCAATACTCGCGGAGCACAGGATGCTTCAGAATTTGAAGAAATTGATTACCTGGGATATCCATTTTCGATTTCTGAAAATTTTCAAATGCGGAATACTCATAAAACCATTGCTGAATCTGTAGAAGTGTTGCAGGAGATCCTTGATATTGCAAACTCTTGCAATAAAGAAGTAGTCGCTTACCTGAGCATGGGCTTTGGGAATCCATATGGAGATCCATGGAACGTGGAAATCGTTGGAGAATGGACAGAAAAGCTGGCGGGAATGGGAGTAAAGATCCTGAGCCTTTCAGATACTGTTGGAACATCTTCGCCAGATATCATTGAATATTTGTTTTCAAACCTTATTCCCAAATATCCTGAGGTGGAATTTGGAGCCCATTTACATACAACTCCGGCAAAATGGCATGAAAAGATCGACGCTGCCTACAAGGCTGGATGTAGAAGGTTTGATGGTGCAATTCAGGGATTTGGCGGTTGCCCTATGGCTAAAGATGAACTAACAGGGAACATGCCTTCAGAAAAAATGCTTTCCTATTTCAATGCTGCCAAAGTAGATAGTAATATTAAAATGACCAGTTTCGAGTCATCTTATAACGAGGCTTCAAAGATCTTCAACGCCTACCATTAATACTCTTTATTGATTTCTAAAGAGGTATTAATAAAACCTATTTAAAATTAATCTAAATAAACTTGCGGTAATTACAACCTCATATTATATTTGCGCTGGAATTAGTTATTTTAAACCAGTCTAAATAAAACTATATGAAAAAGCTGTTCGTTTCAGCCTTTGTTGCAGCCCTTACTTTAAGCTCATGTTCATCTGATGATGATGCTGATATTCTAAACGAGAAAAATATTGAAGTTCCGGTTTCTTACGATTTTACGAGAAACGGTGAATCTACTGTAAACTTTGAAGGACAAACTACCAGACTACAAATGTCTGCTGAACTTCTATCAAACTTTACCGATTTTGACAACGCTTCAGAAGAAATGTTGCTGAATATGTTCGCGAATGAAAATTCACCTTTCGATAATGAAGATCTTAATGCTTCCAGTAAAAGTATCAAATCCAAAGTAGCAGCTTCAAACTTGTATTTTTCTACCAATAATGTAGAAGCCAGTGAGATCAAATCTGATTTTGAATCCTGGATCACCGAGCAAATGACTACTGTTAAAGCTAATAAAGATATGCTTGCAGAAGCAGGTCAGGCAGGACAGATTGCACAGGGAACGCGTGTAAGATACGTGAACGGAAAAGGTCTGGAATTGAATCAGGCATTTGCAAAGTCACTTATTGGTGGTCTTCTTGCAGATCAAATTCTTAATAATTACCTATCTCAGCCAGTTCTTGACGAAGCAGATAATAGGTTGAATAATGATGATGAGCTTCCGGAAGAGGGTAAAAATTACACTACAATGGAGCATAAGTGGGATGAAGCTTATGGTTACTTATATGGTGATCCATCAATTCCTGCTTCCAATCCAAATTCTATCCTGAATGAAAGCGATGACAGATTATTGTTCAGCTATTTAGGACAGGTTGATGAAGATGAAGATTTCGCCGGAATAGCTGAAGAAACTTTTGAAGCCTTTAAAACTGGTAGAGCAGCAATCGTTGCAGGGAATTACGTAGTACGTGATGAGCAGGTTGCTATTATTCGTGAGAATATTTCCAAAACTATCGCGGTAAGAGCAGTTTACTATCTGCAGGATGGTAAGAACCTTCTTGCAAATGGTGAGTTTGGAGCAGCATTCCATGCGCTATCTGAAGGTTATGGTTTCCTTTATAGCTTAAGATTCACCAATGATCCTATGACGAATATGCCTTATGTAAGCGTGTCTGATATCAATAATTTTAAAGATCAATTATTAAGCGGAAATGGTTTCTGGGAAGTAAGTCCTGATACTCTGGACAGTATTTCAGAAAAGATCGCTGCAGAATTTGATTTTAGTGTAGCTGAAGCAGCAGAATAATAATTTACCGGAGTCTTGTGCTCCGGTTTCTCAATTAAACGATATGATTAAATTTTCAAGACTATTCATTGTATTTGCACTGATCTTCGCTGCTTGTTCTTCTGAAGATGACGGCACAGAGACAGGTGGGGAAACTGGAGGAACAGATTCTTTTGATCGTGGCGCAATGCTTGTAAACTGGGCAGATAATATCATTGTCCCTGCTTACAATAACATGGCTGCTAAGACGCAGAATGTGGAAACGGCAGCTACTGCTTTTACCACAGCTCCAGATGCTGCAGGTTTGCAGCAACTTCGTGAGGCTTATGTAGATGCATACAAGAGCTTCCAGTCGGTTTCTATGTTCCAGGTTGGAAAGGCAGAGGAAATTAACTATCGTAGTTATCTAAATACATATCCGGCAAATACCTCGAATATCGATTCTAAAATAAGTTCAGGTTCTTTCAATCTGGAATTACCTTCCAGTTTTGCAGAACAGGGACTGCCAGCTTTGGATTACCTTTTATTCGGTATGGGAACTTCGGAAGAAATCGTTGCTATATATAGCTCAAACGAGAACTACCGTACCTATTTAAATGCTGTAGCCTCAAGAATGAATGCTCTTACTACTGAGGTTTCAAATTCATGGAATGGAGACTACAGAGATACTTTTGTAAGCAATACTTCTTCATCAAGCACAGGATCTGTTGATAAATTTACGAATGACTATGTAATGTACTTCGAGAAGATTCTTAGATCTGGAAAGATAGGATTTCCGGCAGGTGCATTTACAGGGACTGCGTCTCCTTCTAATGTAGAAGCGCGTTTCAATGCTGAGATTTCAAGAGAACTTTATCTGGAAGCGGTACAAAGCTTTGAAGACTTTTTCTACGGAAGACATTTTTCAGGAAATGGAACTGGAAGCAGCTACAAACAGTATCTTGAGTATCTGGATAGTATGAAAGACGGAGCAGATCTGGCTAGTTTAATTGAGGATCAATTAGATGCCATCCAATCTCAAAGTTCATCTCTGGAAACGAATCTGAAATCACAGGTAGAAAAAGATAACACTAAAATGCTGGAAGCTTATGACGAATTGCAGAAGGCTGTGATTCTACTAAAAGTTGATATGATGCAGGCATTATCGATTAGTGTGGATTATGTAGATTCAGATGGGGATTAATATCTGAATGCTGTTTTCTGCAAATAAATATCTAAAAAAGTATACGGAAGCTGCCCCTTTGGCGGCTTTTCGTTTATTTTTTGGTTTGATGATGTTTGCCAGTATCGTGCGTTTCTGGGCCAACGGCTGGATCGAGAAACTTTATATTGCCCCAAAATTTTTCTTCTCTTATTATGGATTTGAATGGGTACAGCCAATAGGTGAGTATACCTATCTAATATTTATCATCTGTGGGCTTTCTGCCCTGGCTGTCGCAGCAGGTTTCAAATACCGACTATCTATCATCGTGTTTTTCCTGAGTTTCACTTATATCGAGCTCATGGATAAGACAACGTATTTGAACCACTATTATTTTATTAGTATCCTGAGCTTTTTGATGATCTTTCTTCCCGCGAATGTCTATTTTTCTATAGATGCCTGGAGAGATAAAAAGAAATCCTTTCAAAAAGTACCGGCCTGGTGCGTGGATTCTTTAAAACTGCTTCTAGCGATCGTATATTTCTATGCGGGACTGGCAAAACTAAATTCAGATTGGTTGTTGAGAGCCATGCCTTTGAAAATCTGGCTACCCTCCAAATATGATCTGCCGTGGCTGGGCGACATCATGCAGCAGGAATGGTTGCATTACGCCTTTAGCTGGAGCGGGATGTTATACGATCTTTTCATACCATTTCTATTACTGTGGCGTCGCACAAGATTTGTAGCTTTTATCATGGTGATCATTTTTCATGTACTCACCCGTGTACTTTTTCCTATCGGAATGTTCCCTTACATCATGATCGTAAGCGCCTTGATATTTTTTAGTCCGAAGCTGCACCACAGGATCCTGAAGTTTATTGCTGAAATATTTAAGATCGATAAATCAAAATTCGATACTTCTGAAGTATACCAATTTCCTGATATTACTGGTAAGATCGTGAGAACTGTCGTAGTGATATTCTTTACAGTTCAGCTTTTACTACCATGGAGATATTTAGCATACCCGGGAGAATTATTCTGGACTGAAGAAGGTTTTAGATTCAGCTGGCGGGTGATGCTTATGGAAAAAGCTGGTTACGCTCAGTTTAAGATAGTAGATGCTGAAACCGGAAATCGTTTTTACGTTAATAATTCAGATTTTCTGACTCCTTTCCAGGAAAAACAGATGTCCTTCCAACCAGATTTTATTTTGCAATACGCGAAATTTCTTGAAGATCATTTCAGCAAAGATGGTCATAAGAATATAGAGATTTACGTAGAGAACTACGTGGCGCTTAACGGCAGAAAGAGTGCGCCTTACATCGATCCTGATGTAAATTTGCTTAATTTTGCCGACTCGTTTGAACACAAAGAATTCATATTACCATTCCAGGATGAAATTAAAGGTCTTTAGTATCATATTCTTGTTTACTTCACTGGCTCAGGCTCAGTTCACGGTTAGTGGAACGGTTACTTCAGTTGAAGACGGTTCTGCTATTGCTAATGCTGAAGTATGGAACAAAACAGTTTCAGAAATGGTACTTACCAATGAAGATGGGATTTTCAGAATAGAGAATCTTCAGGAGGGTAATTACGAATTTGCAGTTTTCAGTTTTGAATATGCGATCGCAGATAAAGAGATCTTTATAAATGCTGATACCCAAGTGAATTTTGAGCTTGCAAAACTTTCCAATAACCTTAGTGAAGTAATGATCACTAATCGCAGGGAAGAGGTATTCGCGCTAAGAAAACTACGTAAGGTAGAAGGAACTGCAATTTATGCAGGTAAGAAAAGTGAGGTGGTTCTGCTTGATAAAACAGTAGGAAACCTGGCGGCTAATAATGCCAGACAGATCTACAATCAGGTGGTAGGACTCAATATCTATGATAATGGCGATGCTGGATTGCAATTAAATATTGGAGGTCGCGGGCTTGATCCTAACCGAACCCAGAATTTTAATACCAGGCAAAACGGTTACGATATTTCAGCAGATGTTTTGGGATATCCTGAAAGCTACTACACACCTCCTGCAGAAGCTCTTAAAGAGATTCAGGTGGTTCGTGGAGCCGCATCCTTGCAATACGGGACACAGTTTGGCGGGATGATCAACTTCAAATTCAAAGAACCGGTAAAGGATAAAAAGATAGAGCTTATTTCCAGGCAGAGTGTAGGCTCGTATGATCTTTTTACCAGTTTCAACAGCCTTAGTGGAACTGTAGGTAAATTGAGTTATTACACTTATTTTCATTATAAAGGCGGGGAAGGTTTTCGGCCAAATTCTGGTTACGATTCCAGGAATGTATTCGCTCATCTTGGTTACCAGTTAAGTGATCGCACCAATATTAGTTTTGAGTATACGTACCTGGATTACCTTGCACAACAACCGGGAGGGCTTTCAGATTTTCAATTCTATGAAGATCCGGATTTTAGCAATCGGGAAAGAAACTGGTTCGATGTTAACTGGAATCTTTATGCCTTCAAACTACAACACAAACTTACAGACAGAACAGATGTTAGCGTTAATTTCTTCGGGCTGGATGCGACAAGAAAAGCGCTTGGATTTAGAGTAGATAGAGTTTCCCAGGTAGATGATCTGGATGCACCAAGAGAATTGCTGGTAGACAATTTTTCAAATTGGGGAATCGAAACGAGGTTTTTAACAAGGTACGACCTGCTTAATGATCAGTCGGTTTTCCTAATTGGAGCAAAGTATTATGATGCCAATAATGACCAAAGACAAGGACCTGGCAGTAATACGACCGGTCCCGATTTCTCCTTTGCAGATGCAACATATCCAGATTACGCGAGACAGGCTGAGTTTAACTTCCCAAATAAGAACCTTGCAATTTTTGGAGAGAACATTTTTAATATTTCTGAAAGATTATCGGTTACTCCCGGCTTTAGATTTGAATATATAAACACTGCTTCTGAAGGGTCTTACAAAAATATTATTTTGGATCTGGCAGGAAATCCACTTCAGAATGAAACTGTAGAAGATAGTCGTGATTTCGAGCGTTCTTTCGTCTTACTTGGTGTTGGATCCAGTTATTCCCTGAATCCTAAGAACGAACTCTACGCAAATATCTCCCAGAATTACAGGTCTGTTACCTTTAATGATATTAGAGTTGTGAATCCCAATCTTGTCATAGATCCTGAAATTACCGATGAAGAAGGTTTCACTGCAGATGTTGGTGTGCGTGGAAGACTTGCCGATAAGGTTTCTTATGATGTAAGCGTTTTTGGATTAAGGTATAATGACAGGATAGGGGTTGTGGACGTGGCTACAGCTACAGATTATTACCGATATAAATCCAATATTGGTGATGCCTTTATATACGGTTTGGAAACATTCGCTGACTGGGATCTGAAGAATACTTTTTTTGAAGCTTCTGAAGATCATAAGCTCAACTATTTTGTGAATGCTGCCTTTACGAGTTCTGAATATGTGGATTCTAATGAGATCAATGTAGAAGGAAATGAGGTTGAATTTATTCCAAAGGTAAACCTGAAAACCGGTCTTAACTTTGGTTATAAAAACTTTCTCGCAGGTCTTCAATATACCTATTTATCTGAACAGTTCTCAGACGCTACGAATGCTCCTCAGGATGTAGATGATAGGATCAATGGAATTCGAGGTTCCATTCCATCTTATGGAATTATGGATGTATCTGCTAGCTATACCCTTGGCAAATTTAAGCTGGAAGCAGGGATCAATAATCTGTTGGATAATAGTTACTTTACACGTAGGGCCACAGGATATCCCGGGCCTGGGATCATTCCCGCACAGCCGCTTACCTGGTATTCAAGTCTGCAGATAAAATTATAGATCACGCAGTAGCTTGCGGTGCCCAGTGACTGCATAACATTCCTGGTGCTGCTTTTTGGGGATTCGCACAGGTTGGACTTTCATATCTGGCACAATTAAGGCAGTTCTTCTCATTTTTGATAGCCGCTTTCATTTCAAAACTGTCGCATGTATGCTGAACGTTTACCGCGGTTTCATGTTTAGTGCAAAAGTTATTCTGAAAATTGTCGCAATTAGTGCAGCTGTTTCCTAGTCTAATACTCATAATCGATTCATTTTAAACTAAAGATAATACGCTATTCATTAAGAATGAATTTAAATACCTGCAGACCATGTGATTAGATGAAGGTTTAAACTTTTGCGGTTTCCTATTTCAAAAAGGATATTTATGTTTTGTTAAGTGGAATACTTCATTGATTGTCACTTATAAACCATATCTTTGCATGCAATTAAATCTCTAATTGCAATGATCGCACACGATTCCAAAATTCTAGGTGACGGACTCACTTATGACGATGTACTTTTAGTACCGGCATACTCTGAAGTTCTCCCAAGAGAAGTAAGCATTCAGTCAAAATTTACACGCAATATTCCAATTAACGTTCCTATCGTTTCCGCAGCGATGGATACCGTGACCGAATCCAGAATGGCAATTGCCATGGCTAGAGAAGGAGGGATTGGCGTACTTCACAAGAACATGACGATCGAGCAGCAGGCTTTGAAAGTTAGAAAGGTAAAGCGTGCAGAAAGCGGGATGATCATTGATCCGGTTACCTTGCCAATTACAGCCAAGGTTGGAGATGCTAAAGATTCCATGAAAGAACATAGCATTGGAGGAATTCCAATTGTAGATGATGCCGGGAAACTTATTGGAATTGTAACCAATCGTGACCTAAGATTCGAAAAGAATACAGGAAGACCTATACAAGAGGTAATGACCTCAGAAAACCTGGTAACCGTTTCTGAAGGAACTTCATTGGAGGATGCAGAAGTTATTCTACAGGAAAACAAGATTGAAAAACTTCCAGTTGTAAACGCTGAGGATAAACTGGTTGGTTTGATCACTTTTCGTGATATCACTAAACTTACCCAAAAGCCCATGGCTAATAAGGATACCTACGGAAGACTTCGCGTAGCCGCAGCAGTGGGTGTCACCGGAGATGCAGTGGACCGCGCTGAAGCTTTAGTAAATGCAGGTGTGGACGCAATCATTATTGATACCGCCCATGGTCACACTAAAGGTGTGGTGCAGGTGCTTAAAGAAGTAAAGAAGAAATTCCCAGATCTTGACGTAGTTGTTGGAAATATCGCTACCGGAGAAGCTGCTAAATACCTGGTTGATGCAGGTGCAGATGCTGTTAAAGTAGGGATTGGACCAGGTTCTATTTGTACAACGCGAGTTGTGGCTGGAGTCGGTTTTCCACAATTTTCAGCAGTGCTTGAGGTTGCAGCAGCAATTAAAGGTTCTGGCGTGCCGGTAATCGCCGATGGAGGAATTCGTTATACCGGAGATATTCCGAAAGCGATAGCAGCAGGTGCAGATTGTGTGATGCTTGGTTCGCTGCTGGCAGGAACTAAGGAATCACCGGGTGAAACGATCATATATGAAGGTCGTAAATTCAAGTCTTACCGTGGAATGGGATCTGTTGAAGCTATGGAAAAAGGTTCGAAAGATCGATACTTCCAGGATGTAGAAGATGATATTAAGAAACTTGTTCCAGAAGGAATTGTAGGAAGAGTTCCTTACAAAGGAGACCTGGAAGAAAGTATTCACCAGTTCATTGGTGGGCTCAAAGCCGGAATGGGTTATTGCGGTGCAGGTGATGTAGAAACCTTGAAGGAAACTGGGAAGTTTGTTAGAATTACAGCTGCTGGAGTCCACGAAAGTCATCCCCATGATGTGACGATCACAAAAGAATCTCCTAATTACAGTAGATAATCTAAGAAATTGAAATAAAAAAAAGCCCTGCAATTTGTAGGGCTTTTTTGTTTGAAATAACTGGAGTTTCTAGTTTTCTGTGGTAGTAGATCCAGCAGCCTGTTGAGTAGTTTTAGGTTTTACTTCTATACCCATTTTTTCCATCACTTTAAGCGTGATATCATCCTGTTCTCTTGAGAATGCAAGTCCGCCAGAACCAGAATGAAAAATCTGAGTGTAACCTTCTTCCTGGATCACTTCTTTCATTGCTGTATCGATCTTTGCATAAAGCGGGCCGGTTAGTTCACTTCTTTTCATTTGAAGCATTACAGATGCTTTCTGTCTGAAGCCTTTGATCTCATTCTCCATTCCAATGATCTCGTTTTCCTTTTCTTTTTTAACATCATCGGTAAGACCTACATTGGTTTCCTGGTATTCCTTTACCGCTGTTTCGTATTTTCCAATAGTGTTCTTAAGGTCGCCCTGAAGCTCTTCGTTGTAAACTTCCAGAGATTTATTTACTTCAGCATTTTCTGGCATTTGAGCCAGAATATATTCTGCATCAATAGTTCCAATTTTTGATTGTGCGTTTGCAGAAATTACTACAAATAGCATTAAAATGGCAATACTTAATCGTTTCATTCTAAATATTTTTTCGCAAATATAACAGGCTGAGGAAAATATCAGCTATTCTACAGAAAATTAATTATTTATCGAGCACACTTTTACCTTCTTCAGCAAAAGCTTTGAAATCTGTCATGAATTGTTTTGATTGTTTCTTGAACGCTCCGGGCATCAACATTCCAATAGCTTTCATAAACCCTGAGAATCTGAACTCATTATGCGCACGCCACAGCGTTTTCCCAGGTTCGATCTCCTCGAAATAATTAGCCTGTTGGTTAAATACTCCTTTAGCAATATAAGTAGCTTCATATTTTAGAGGAAGTTCGTTGGCAAGTATGGTCTCGGTCATTTCGATCTCACGACCATTCATCTTGAACTTCAGAAGATTTTGAGAGCCTTTTTCTCCAAGTACTCCGTTTATGGGTTTCATGAAAATAAAACCTTCCTGCCAGTGTTTAAGACTTTCCGGATCTGAAAATTTTTCTATGACCTCATTAAGAGGTTTGTTTATCACAATTTTCTGTTCGTATTTCATATGATGTTGCTTTAGCTTCAGTCTAAAGATACTACGGAAATAAAAATCTTTCAGAATTTATAATTTCGTAGGTTGCTTATTCGTTATGCCTTTAGCTTGCAGAACCTCAAGTAATTGTTATTTTTGCGCGGATAGTAAGTTTAGTAAGAGCTGAAGGTGTTTTCAGCTTAATAAAAGAGGTGCTTAAACGATTGATTTTGAATAGACGTTTTTATTGGTTTTACCTTGGATTGTGCTCCTTGCTTTTTGGCAGTTGTGAGTATTTTCAGCAAACCGATAACAGGGTACAGGTAGTAAGAGTCAATGATTCTTATTTGTACGAGGAGGATATACAGTCTCTTATTGATGAAGATACCTCTCCAGAAGACAGTGCGATTATTGTTGGTAATTATGTGACTCGTTGGGCTACTCAGCAATTATTGATCGACCGGGCTAAGCTTAATTTACCCGGAGAACAACAGGCAGAATTCAATGCCCTGGTGGAGAACTATAAGAATGAGTTGTATACCAATGCTTATACAGATGCCATTGTCACCCGGGATCTTGATACCTCCCTCAACAAGAACGAGATCGAGGCTTATTATGAGAAGAATGGGGAAAATTTTATTCTGAATGAGGACCTTGTAAAGCTCAGGTATATTAATCTTCCGAAGAATACGAACAACCTTGATGAAATAAGAACTAAATTTCGCCGCTTTGATGCTGAAGATCAGGAAGCATTAAGCAATATGGCGATTCAGTTTAAAAATTATAGCATGAACGATTCTGTTTGGGTTAAAACAAAATCTGTTTATGATAAAATTGGTCCGCTTTCTGTTGAGGATCGGTCCAAGCTATTGCGAAAATCAAATTTCCTGGAGTTAAAGGATTCATTAAATGTGTACCTTGTATATGTGAATGATGTACTGGCAAGAAATGAACAGGCTCCTTTAGATTATGCTTCAGCAACCATTCGCGAGATTTTGCTGAATAAGAGAAAGCAATCGCTTATTAAAGAATTAGAAAAGGATATTACTAAAGATGCAATTAAAAATAATGAATTTGAAATCTACAATTAAACCGCTATTTTCAGGAGTGTGCATGATGTTCACGGCTCTTGGTTTTTCACAGGAAGTGATCGTAACAGATAGTACGTCGATCCAGCCAGATGCTGAGGTGAAGCAAGTGGAAAACGAAATGCAGGGGAAACAGCGTATGAAGGTTGATGGTATCGCTGCAGTAGTTGGAGAATATATCATTCTTGAAAGTGATATCGACTTGATGTATAAAGATATGCAGTCACAGGGGATGACTACGGCAGAGGTGAATGATTGTAAACTGGCAGGTTCTCTAATGGAGAACAAATTGTACGCCCATCATGCGATACAGGATAGTATCATTATTAACGACAACCAGATTAATGGAATTGTTGATCAACAGATACAGGGATTGCAGCAACAGGCTGGTTCTATGGAGAAAGTGCTTGAATTCTACAAAAAAGATAGCGAAGCTGAGTTAAGAGATGAGATCTTTACTCTTACCAAGCAAAGACAGCTTGCGCAGCAAATGCAGGAAAAGATCATCGAGGATCTGGAAGTTACTCCGGAAGAAGTAAGACAGTATTACGTGCAAATGGAGGAAAAACCAATGTTTGGTACTGAAATTGAACTTTCTCAAATCGTGATCGAACCTGAAATTCCTCAGGAAGAAAGTCAGAAAGTTATAGATAGACTGAAAGGTTTTAAAGCTGATATTGAAGAGAATGGTTCAAGTTTTTCTACCAAAGCAGTTTTATATTCACAGGATCCTGGGACTGCTCCAGATGGTGGTAGAATTACACTTACCAGAAAAGATGCCTTTGTAAAAGAATTTAAGGATGTAGCCTTTAGTCTCCAGGAAGGTGAGGTTAGTGAACCTTTTGAAACTGAATTTGGTTACCATATTATCCAGATCGACAAAATTCGTGGGCAAACCGTAGAACTTAGACATATATTGTTGATCCCAGATGTAACAAATGCATCTGTGCAGGCAGCGAAAGCCGAAATCGATACTTTAAGAAGTAAGATCGTAAAAGGAGACTTAGAGTTTGCGGCGGCTGCTCGAGAAGCTTCAGATGAAGAAGAAACTAAAACTGAAGGTGGGAAATTGATCAATCCAAGAACCGGTGACACCAGATTTGAACTGACCAAGATCGATCCTAAATTATTTGAGCAGGTGGAATCTTTAGATGAAGGTGAAGTTTCCCTTGTTCTTACACAACAGGACAGAACAGGAAGACCGCAATTCAAGATTATCAAGGTTACTAAGAAAATTGAGGAGCATGAAGCAGATTATGCAACAGATTACCTTAAGATCAAGGAACTTGCATTAAGAGATAAACAACTCGACGTTATCGAAAAGTGGCAAAAAGAGAAGATCGCAGATACTTACATTAAAGTGAACGGAAAATACCGTGATTGTGATTATGCTAACGACTGGTTAAAACAATAATGAATGTCTGACGTTGCCCTGATAGCAAACCTGGTAAAGAAACACGCCGAACTAAGAACAGAGATCGCGAAAGTGATCGTTGGTCAGGATGAGGTTGTGCAACAGGTTCTACTTTCTATATTTTCGGGGGGACACTCGTTATTAATCGGAGTTCCAGGCCTTGCTAAAACATTGATGGTCAATACCATCGCAAAAGCGCTTGGTCTGGATTTCAAAAGAATACAATTCACCCCAGATCTTATGCCCAGCGATATTCTGGGATCTGAGATCCTAGATGAAAATCGCAAATTCAAGTTCATAAAGGGTCCGGTTTTCACCAATATACTACTCGCAGATGAGATCAACCGTACTCCTCCAAAAACACAGGCAGCATTACTTGAAGCCATGCAGGAACGAGCTGTAACGGTAGCCGGTCATCATTACAAGCTAGATAAACCCTATTTTGTTCTGGCTACGCAAAACCCGATTGAGCAGGAGGGAACCTATCCATTGCCTGAAGCTCAGCTTGACAGGTTTATGTTTGCAATAAATCTTGAATATCCAAGTTTTCAGGAAGAAGTGGATGTTGTGAAATCTACGACCACAGATGTTCAGAAAACAGTGAATCCATTATTTAATGCTGCAGAAATATCAGAAATTCAACAAGTGATTCGGCGTATCCCTGTGCCAGATAATGTTATTGAATACGCTGTGAGACTGGTAGGGAAAACTAGACCTGAGAAAGAAGCTTCAGATTTTGTTCAGAATTATATTGATTGGGGTGCTGGACCTAGAGCTTCTCAGAATTTAATTCTGGCTGCAAAAACTCATGCCGCAGTTCATGGTAAATTCTCACCAGATATTGAAAATGTTCAGGCGGTTGCCATTGGAATTTTAAGACATCGAATCATCAGGAATTACAAGGCAGAAGCTGAAGGTATTTCTGCTGAACAAATCATCAAAAATTTATTCTAGTGATCAATTTTCTAGAGCGTTATAAAATTCTCTTTTCCATACTTTTCTATCTCGCTTTTGGTAATAAGTTTCTTGCGAACATGGCAGGACTGGATGAATCTTCAGCTTTTATATTAAAATTTATATCCTCTGTATTTTTATTTGGATTTTGGGTTATCGTTCTGCTGGATATGATACTGAATAAACTTCGCGACAAAACATTCTGGATCCTATCCATGTTTTTTATTGCTTTTATGGCTCCTGTAGTTTATTTATTCCGAAGACAAAAGACACTCCGTGAACCTGCCAGATATTCGATATAGACTTCAAAGATTATCGAATTCTTAGAAATCGAACCTAAAATTCATTTTTATTGAATTTTCTATCGTAAAAATTACAATTTCAGAAATAATTTACAGTGATTTCTGACTATTGCTCCTTATTTTTAAAATCGGTCTAAATTTCCTATTTTTGCAAGACTTTTTTAGAATAAAAACAAAACAGAATATGGCATACGATATTGATATGATTAAGAAGGTGTATAGCCACATGGCGGAACGTGTGAATACAGCACGTGAAGTTGTTGGTAAACCTTTGACGCTTTCAGAAAAGATCCTTTATTCTCACTTATGGGATGGGAGTGCTAAAGAAGCATTCCAAAGAGGTAAGGATTATGTAGAATTTTCACCGGATAGAATTGCTTGTCAGGATGCGACCGCGCAAATGGCATTATTGCAATTTATGCAGGCAGGTAAGAAGCAGGTAGCTGTTCCTACAACTGTACATTGTGATCACCTTATTCAGGCGAAAATGGGAGCTGCGATAGATTTGCAATCTGCAAACAAAAGTAGTAGTGAGGTCTTTGATTTTCTGGAATCAGTATCAAATAAATACGGAATTGGATTCTGGAAACCAGGTGCAGGTATTATTCACCAGGTTGTTCTTGAAAACTACGCTTTTCCAGGTGGAATGATGATTGGAACCGATTCTCACACGGTGAACGCCGGTGGATTAGGAATGGTTGCTATTGGAGTAGGTGGAGCAGATGCTGTAGATGTTATGGCGGGAATGCCGTGGGAACTTAAATTTCCAAAACTTATTGGAGTGAAGTTAACCGGAAAACTTTCTGGATGGACTTCTTCTAAAGATGTGATCTTAAAAGTTGCAGGTATTCTTACTGTAAAAGGTGGGACCGGAGCAATCATAGAATATTTTGGTGAAGGTGCGCGTAACCTGTCCTGTACAGGTAAAGGTACTATTTGTAATATGGGTGCTGAAGTAGGAGCAACTACTTCTACATTTGGTTATGATGACTCAATGGAGCGTTACCTGAGAGCTACGAACCGTGCAGATGTTGCAGATGCAGCTAATGAAGTACGCGAGCACTTAACTGGTGATGATGAAGTATACGCAAATCCAGAGCAGTATTTTGATGAATTGATCGAGATCAATTTAGATGAATTGAAGCCTCACTTAAACGGACCGTTTACTCCAGACCTTGCAACTCCTATTTCTGAAATGGGAGCGAAGGCTAAGGAGCATGACTGGCCAATCAATGTTGATTGGGGACTAATTGGTTCCTGTACGAACTCTTCTTATGAAGATTTGACCAGAGCGGCTTCTATCGCAAAACAGGCGGTGGATAAAAAAGTAAAAGCTAAGTCCGACTTCGGAATCAACCCGGGATCTGAACAAATTAGATTTACTGCTGAAAGAGATGGATTACTTCAGATCTTTGAAGATCTTGACGCAACGATATTTACCAATGCCTGTGGACCATGTATTGGTCAGTGGGATCGTTCAGATAGAAAAGGTGAAGAGAAGAACACGATTGTTCATTCTTTCAACCGTAACTTCTCTAAACGTGCAGATGGAAACCCAAATACACACGCTTTTGTAGGTTCTCCCGAAATGGTTGCAGCAATTGCAATTTCTGGTAGACTGGATTTCGATCCAACCCGTGATAAGTTGATAAATGAGGAAGGTGAGGAAGTAATGCTGGACGAACCTCAGGGAATTGAACTTCCTACTAAAGGATTTGCTGTTGAGGATGCTGGATATGTTGCTCCAAATGAAGATGGAAGCAGTGTAGAAGTTAAAGTAGCAGAAGATAGTGAAAGACTTCAATTGCTTACACCTTTCGAGCCTTGGGATGGTAAAAATCTTACTGGCGCTAAATTATTGATCAAAGCATGGGGTAAATGTACTACCGACCATATTTCTATGGCAGGACCATGGTTGAGATATAGAGGACATTTAGATAATATTTCTAATAACTGTCTTATTGGAGCTATTAATGCTTACAACGAGAAGACTAATTTTGTAAAGAATCAGCTTACTGGTGAATACGATGGTGTACCGGCAGTACAGAGAGAATACAAAAAAGCAGGAATTCCAACAGTTGTAGTAGGAGATCATAACTACGGTGAAGGTTCTTCAAGAGAGCATGCAGCTATGGAGCCAAGACATTTAGGTGTTAAGGTGGTACTTGTGAAGTCTTTTGCTCGTATCCATGAGACAAACCTTAAGAAACAGGGAATGTTAGGTCTTACTTTCGCCAATGAAAGTGATTACGATCTAATTCAGGAAGATGATACTTTTAACTTTATAGATCTTGAAAACTTTGCACCAGATACGCCTCTTACTATAGAGATCGTTCATGCAGATGGAAGTAAGGATACCATTAAAGCTAATCATACTTATAATCAGCCACAGATAGAGTGGTATAAGCATGGATCTGCATTAAACCTTATTAAAAAGGAAAACGCAGCTTAAGTGATTAATTATATAGTTCTAAAAAACCTCAGGAGTGATCCTGAGGTTTTTTTAATTTTAGAATATTTGTATTGGGATTAAATCAATAATCAAATGATTTTTAGGTTAGAATTTTCAGCTTCTATTCAAATTGATTTAAAATGATCACTGTCCAAAATTGTAATTTTTCCGTTCTTTGCAGGACTTAAGCAATGCTATGAAATTATTCAAAAATCAGTGGTCAAATATTATCATCATCGTGATAATTCTGGTGATGGTGATTCCTCAAACCAGGAAGCCGGTTCAGATCTTTGTGAACAAACTTATTTCCTTCGCGCCCTCTGTAAATGATGAAGAGAACCAGGAAAAACTAGCCAGTTATGATTGGATACTGGAAGATAAGAGAGGTAAGAGAATAGAATTTTCTGAATTTCAAAATGAAGTTATCGTAGTCAATTTTTGGGCAACCTGGTGTCCGCCATGTATTGCCGAAATGCCAAGCTTCCAGGAAGTCTATGAGGATTATGGTGAAAAGGTGCGTTTTGTATTTGTTTCCGGAGAACAACATCAAACCACTGATAATTATATAAAGCGTAAACGCTTTACCTTACCTTCCTATAAGATGCGCACAAAAGCACCGGAGCCAATGCTGGGTAAAACATTGCCAACTACTTATGTGATCTCAAAATCTGGAAACATCGTTATAGACAAGGTTGGTTCTGCCGACTGGAACTCGGACAGCTTCCGAAGCACTCTTGATAAATTGCTGCAAGAGTAATTATAATTTATTGAAGAAAGATTGCAGGAACTGCGGGTGAAACATACTTTGCATGATCTTGATCTCTTCGGAAAATGTGGTTTCTTCATCCAGAAATTTGAATATATTCTGAATACTGTTTTTAGTATAGAACTTAGTGAACAATGATTCACCAAGATCATTCCGTTTTTCCAGAACATCCAGAAATATAGCATCATACCGCTGAAATCTCTTGCTGAACAAACCTTGCGACGGCCTCTTACCACTTTTGATATTTGCCAGCAGTTTGCTTACTTTTCGTTCAGTACTCTTAAATGAATACCCTGAAGATGCCTTTACCCAACCGCCGGCCGTTCCTATCTTCGTAATATGTTTAGAATTGTGCTTATGGAAAGGGTAGTCGGTCATTGGGATAATGCCAGTTTCACTTTCAGCAATTTTATAATTATCGATTTTTAAAACTTCTCGAATATATTTTTCCAGTTGCTCATCATATACTTTTCCTTCAGTTAGGAAGGGAGTAAAAAAGGTGAACTCTATAAGAGCGGATTTAGTAGATACGGGCAGAACATAAGTGAAACAAGTACTGTTCCTGTACTTGACCCGATAATCCATCATAGTAAAGCGTTCAGGGTCAAATCGAGCTTCCTGCGTTTCAATACTAATACCTTTAAAATGCTGGTATATTTTAGCACATCCAGAATCATCTCTGTATGAATCTGGTGGTCTGCTATCAAAAAAATGCGTGGCAGTGTAAGAGTCCTTTATACCTAAAGCTGTTCGTGTAACTTCATCGATCCTGCTAATCTTATCCTGGATGAAGTACGTGTCAGGATCCTTTGTTAATTCGCTTTTCGCATATTCATAAAAGTCGATGGACCTTAGCATCTTATAGGAATAAGGTGCAAAATCCAGTTCTTTCTCTACGGAATCTGCTATAAATGATCCTTGCTGCCATTCCTTCTGAATAAGCTCGTCCCATTTACCTGAACCTTCTTCCCAGAAGCACCAGGTTTTGTCGTTATCATTTTTAAGTGAAGGGTCAATAATTGCAATCTTTTTTCCTTTAAAAAAAATGTCCTTCCTGATTTCTAGAGCAAGCTGTAGCCCAGCCAGTCCACCACCAACGATGATGTAGTAATAGTCTGGCGTGATCATTTAGGGGTAGATTTTATTTTCTGAAATATTTAAAAGGTACGAATAACATTCCGAAGCATTCGCCGTCATCTTTTCCAAGATGTTTATGGTGCATTTTATGCGCTCGTCTTATACCCTTTGCGTATTTATTATTCGCATTTCTAAAGATCTTAAACCTTTGATGTATAAAAATATCGTGGACTGTAAAATATGTGATCCCGTAAGCGAGAATCCCAAGTCCAATAGGAAGGCCAAACCATACATCTTCATACCTCCAGAGCAGGAAACATCCAATACTTACAAGAGCGTAAAAAACGAAAAAAAGATCGTTTCGTTCCCACCAACTACTATGGTCTTTGTGGTGGTGATCCTTATGTAATTTCCACAAGAAACCGTGCATCACATATTTGTGCGTGAACCACGCCATTCCCTCCATTATCATAAAGGTTCCAAAAAATACTAAAAGCCATAATATCACTTGCATCATCATCAATTATATTAAATTCAATCTATAAGAAATATAAGATTTTGCCAGTAGTCCTGCTTTTTGATAATTCGGAACCCGAACCCGGCAATTTTTAATCTCCAAAGATGGGACGTTTTTAAGTTTCTGAAGTAATTTTCTGTAATATATATAAGCAGTATACACACCAAACTTAGCTTCAACCGGAAGATGAGCGATCCCGCTTAAGCCTTTACTGAAGTCTTCTTCAATTTCAGCAACGATCTGTTGTTTATTTACTTCGTCTAATTTTGAAAGGTCCACATTTGGGAAGTAGGATCTACTAAGATCTTCATAATCTGCTTTTAGATCCCGTAAGAAATTCACTTTTTGGAAAGCCGAACCGAGACTCATGGCGGAAGATTTTAATTCCTCGTACTTCGCCTGATCACCTTTTACAAAAACTTTTAAACACATAAGACCAACAACATCTGCGCTACCATAGATATATTGGCGGTACTCTTCCATGCTCAGATATTCAGATTTATGAAGATCCAGTCGCATGCTATCCATAAATGCCTTGTAAAGTTGAGGTTCTATTTCGTAACGGTGTACCGTTTCCTGAAAAGCATTCAGAATAGGATTAAGAGATATCCTTTGATCCAGCGCTTTATATAGATCGGCTTCAAAATCTTTAAACAATAGTTCCTTGTCATAATCATGAAAGCTATCCACGATCTCATCTGCAAATCTTACAAATCCGTAAATATTATAAATATCCTGCCTGATAGAGGGGGCCAGCATCTTAGTGGCCAGACTAAAAGAAGTACTGTAGCTATTGGTAACAGTTTTGCTACAGGACCGGGATACCGTATCAAAAATCGCTTTCATAAATTAGTTTTGTTCATTTTGTTGTATCAGTCCAGCTGCAAGTTTCCCAGATATAAGGGATGGTGGCACACCTGGTCCGGGAACGGTTAACTGCCCGGTAAAATATAATTTTTCCACCTTTTTACTTCTAATTTTAGGTCTTAAAAATGCTGTCTGGAAAAGTGTATTTGCCATTCCATAGGCATTCCCTTTATAGGAATTATAGGCTTCCTTAAAGTCCTTTACGCAGAAGGATTCTTTAAATATAATATTTCCTTTAATTTCCTGCCCTGTAAGAGCCTGAAAACGTTCAATTATCATATTAAAGTAGCGCTCCCTAATTTCATCGGTATCTTCAAGGTCTGGGGCAAGCGGAATTAAGAAAATTCCTGCTTCCATGCCTTCCGGAGCAACTGTAATATCAGTTTTTGAAGGGAAACTGGCATAGAATAGTGGATCTTCTGGCCAGGCAGCTTCATCATAGATGGCTTTAGCATGATCCTTAAAACTACTGTCAAAGAATAAGGTGTGGTGAGATACATTCTTCAGTTTTTTGTCAAAGCCTACATAAAAGAGTAGGGATGAAGGTGCAAAGGTTTTCTTCTTCCAGTACTTTTCAGAATATTGTCTATCGAATTCCGGAAGCAAAGTTTCTGTATGGTGATAATCTGCTCCAGAAAGTATAATATCAGCGGGATAAAGTTTCCCATCTATTTTTAGCGCTTTTGCTGCACGATCTTCAGTAGTAATAGCCTCGACATTAGCATTCAGGTGAAACTTAACGGCTAAGGACTCTGCAAGCTCTGTAATTCCTTCAATAACCTTGTACATGCCTCCGTGAGGATGCCAGGTGCCCAATCCAAAGTCGGCATAATTCATAAAACTATAGAAAGCCGGAGTATCACTAGGCTTTGCTCCCAGGAACAACACCGGGAACTCGAGGATCTGTCTTAATTTCTCATTAGAAAACTCTTTTCGAACATCTCCACTAATATTTGTAAAAAAGCGGCCTAATCTTGTTGCGGTCGCAGTTGTAACGAGTTCCATAGGGGAAACGCCAGGACGATAAACCAGGTCTTTAATGGCTATATCATAATTGTCGCGTGCTTTCGCAATGAACTTTTTTAGTTTTTCTGAGCTTCCTTTTTCAACCTCTTCAAAGGTTTCATAGATTTCTTGCAGGCTACCAGGAATTATAACAGAATCATCTTTACCGAAGTAAACTTCATAAGCTGGATCTAATTTGTTCAATTGGAAATAATCTGAAGCTGATTTTCCGAAGTCAGAAAAGAAACGTTCAAAAACATCTGGCATCCAGTACCAGGTAGGACCAATATCGAAAGTAAATCCGTCACGTTTTAATTGACGGGCTCTACCACCTACAGTATCATTTTTCTCGAATACTTCTACATCATAACCGGCCTGAGCCAGATAACAGGAAGCTGCGAGAGATGAAAAACCAGATCCTATGATATTTATCTTTTTTGGCATTGGGGAATTTTAGAGACTATTTATAAAATCTTTAATTGATGTCTGTACTTTAATATTTTCAGGAAGAGCAGCCTGATCAATTTCTTTCGTTCTTTGTCCAAATAGCAAGAATTCTCTTGGCTTATCCTGGCATAACTTCTCCTGAAAATCATTTACAAATTCTGAAACATCTGTATTCACGGGAGAGATGGTAAGATAACTTACGAATACCGGATCATTATGGATTTTCATGAGGTAGTCCATGTTGTCTAATGGTAAACTTGGACCAACGTAAATAACATTTTTACCTGCGTTTAAAAGCTCATAATTTAGATACAAAATCCCAATGTCATGGATTTCATTGTAAGGGAGAAAAAGGACGTATAATTTGTCATTATTCTCTTCCTCGCCATTGGATTTTAATTCGGCAATATTAATGTAGATCTTTTGTTTAATAAGTTCTATGATATAATGCTCATGAATTGGTTTGATGGTATCAGTCTGCCATAGCAAACCAATTTCTTCAAGCAGCGGAATAAAAACATCGTAGAAAACATCTCTAAAGGATAATTTAGAGACCAGATCATTATAAGTCTTTTGAAACAGCCTGTCATCAAAATTCATCATGGCCAGCTTGAAAGCATTTTTAGCTCTGTTCTCTACACTTGAAGAAGCTGAAATTCTTCTTACAAGCGCATGAACTTCATCTTCTTTCATTTTGGAGATACGTGATATCTTATACCCATGAATATTCAAAAAGGAAATATTAAGGAGCTTCTGTAAGTCTTCACCATCATAAGTACGAATATTGGTATCTGTTCGCTCAGGATCGAGAATTTTATATCTCTTCTCCCAGATTCTAATGGTGTGAGCTTTAATTCCACTTAAGTGCTCCAGGTCCTTGATGCTAAAATTTTGTTTGATATGTTCCATACTTCTTATAAGCTATTAAACAAATCTAAACAAAATTTAGAGTGAAAGTGATAGAGAAAAGTTAAAATGTTTAATAAAACATAAGTTACATTAAACAAAATTGAGATAGGGTATAAAAAAAAGCCTCAGCGGCTAATTGTATATTGTCTTTAAAGTAGTACCCGAGGCGGGACTTGAACCCGCACGCCCTAATGGACACATGGCCCTCAACCATGCCTGTCTACCAATTCCAGCACTCGGGTATGAGTTTATGGAATGTCTCCATAGGGCTGGTCACCAAGTTTCGATTAAAAATCGAATCGAGTAAAATAGTGATCTGGCTGGGGCTCGAACCCAGGACCCTCTCCTTAAAAGGGAGATGCTCTACCAACTGAGCTACCAGATCTTGAACAATAAAATAAGAACTTATTTGTGATCTGGCTGGGGCTCGAACCCAGGACCCTCTCCTTAAAAGGGAGATGCTCTACCAACTGAGCTACCAGATCATTAAAAAGCATCCGTCTTTTTGCGAATGCGGGTGCAAATATACATGCATTAATTTATTTTTCAAGACATAATTGCTATAATTTTACCATAGTTTTGCCTTTTGCTCATTTTAAGTGATTTACAGATGAAATTTTTTTTGATTGGATACATGGGAAGTGGTAAATCCACCGTTGGAAAACTGCTTTCTGAAGAGTTAAACCATAAATTTTATGATCTTGATCAGGAGATCGAAAAAGAATACGGCTTGGCGATCTCAGAAATCTTCGCTAGAAGAGGAGAAATCTTCTTCAGAAAAGCTGAAAGAAAAATGCTGCAGAAATTAATTGCCCTTGATGAAGACGCTATAGTTTCACTTGGTGGTGGAACGCCGTGTTATGGTGACAATATGGAGCTTATAAAAAATGCAGATTCGGTACGATCTATTTATCTTAAGCTGAACATTCAAACTTTATTGCAGAGATTGAAACAAGGGAAAGAAGACAGGCCAATGATAAGTCATTTGGAAACCGAGGAGCTACTGGAAGAGTTTATTAGAAAGCATTTGTTCGAAAGAGGCTTTTATTACAATCAAAGTGAACTAATTTTAGATTGTAATGGTAAAGATCTTTCTGAAATCACACAAGAGTTAATGGAGACTTTAAGATAACTCTACACGTTCATGATCTTTTTCAAATATAACTTTTACCGTTTCGCTTAGAGAGGTCGAAAGAGAGAGGCCTTTAAAATCAGCTTTCACCGGGTATCGTTTGTGATTCCGGTCCACAAGCACGGCAGTCTTGAAATTTTTAATTGGAACATCGAGAAAGTATCGTACTCCATAAATTAGGGTGGAGCCAGAATTCAATACATCGTCCACCAGGATCAAAGATTTATTTTGATATTCTTCAGGCCTTAAGGAAACACTTATAGGATCGAGCGGTGCTTTTTTGTTGATCACTACCTTACCCAAAGTAGTTTTTAAAGGTGAAATTTCATGAAGTTCCTTTTCAAGTTTCTGGGCTAGAATATATCCATTATTGGCGATTCCTGCGATAATGATCTCCTTCTCATCTACATTGCTTTCATAGATCTGGTAGGCTATTCTCCTGATTTTATGCTTGATCTCTTCCTGGTTGAGAATTGAATGCTTGGCTTTCATAGATTACTTTTTTCGGAATTTAAAGAATAGTTCATTCCCTAAACGTGGTTTTATGGAATTGTATGCTTTTTCCAGAATTTCAATATGATAATACGGACGAAAATAAGTTAAATATTCTTCACGACTGCCGCCATAAGGTGGACCGTCTTCCTTTAATTCAAAATCGAATAGTAAACCTGCCAATATACCTCCAGGACTTAGAAGCTCACTGGTTTTATGTGCATACGCATTTCGTTTTGAAACTGGTAAGGCGCAGAAAAAGGTTTGTTCCAGAATTAGATCGAAGGAATTTTCAATTTCAAAAAAATCCTGGTGCAGCATTTGTTGTCCAGGAAATTCAGGATTACGACGTGAAAATGAGTTTAAAGGAATTTCAGCAATATCACAGAGAAACACATTTTTGAAACCACTTTTGAAAAGATATTCAGCTTCATATGCATTGCCTGCGCCGGGAATCAGGATTTTTAGATCCCTGTCTTCAATACCGTCTGTAAATTCCATAATCGGCGGAGAAACAGCTCCAAGGTCCCATCCGGTTTGATTATTTATATATCTATCGTTCCAATAATCTTTAGTCATCTGTTTTCTTCTCTATACCATCATCCTTTTTTTCGCCCAAGCCGTCATTTGTATTTTCAAACCAGTCATCAATATCACGACGGTCTTTCTTAGTAGGTCGGCCAGTACCTTTTTTTCGGTAATAGTCTTTGGAGTATTTTAAAAGATCCAGTTTCTCAAAGGCTTCTTTCGGGGTAATATCATGAACATAAATATTCACAAGTTTCGCACCAACACGACTTTTGGGAAGATCGAGGATCTCCAGCTCATAATTGATCTGATTTTTACGAACTCTTAGTTTATCACCAGGAAATACGTCTTTGCTAGGTTTCAGGATCTCATCGTTCAATCTTACCTTTCCTTGCTTGCAGGCAGTTGTTGCCAGACTTCGGGTTTTAAAATAGCGTACGCACCATAAAAACTTATCAACTCTCATACTTATACCTTCAAATCGCCGTTCAATATTGAACAAAAATACAAGATTATTGTATCTTGCGGCTCCAAAATAAAATTCTGATGAGAATAAACAAATTGATGCTGATTGGTCTTACGGCTTTTCTTGCATTTGCATGTAATAATGATGATGATGGTGGTCTCGCCCAGGTGGAAGTTCGTGACCGTACAGAGGTTGCGGTCGAGGATGACCAGGCACTTTTAGACTACCTTTCGACGCACTTCTATAACTACGAAGATTTCGAAAATCCTTCCGAAGATTTCAACTATCAGATCGTATTCGATACGATCGCTGGGGAAAATGCAGACAAGCAGCCGATTATCAATTCAGATAAATTAATAACAAAAACTGTAAATCATGAAGGTGTAGACCAGAATCTATATGTACTAAAAGTACGTGAAGGCGCTGGAGCGAAACCTACCTTTGCAGATTCTACCTTTGTTACCTATGAAGGAGAACTTCTTACAGGAACTGTTTTTGACTCTAACTTAAGAAACCCTGTTTGGTTTAATCTTTCACCATATTTTGGGATCGTTGATAACCGTGTAACACCTCTTGGCGGAGTTATTAAAGGATTTCAGGCTGGATTAACTGAGTTTGGTGCAGCTACTGGCTTTACAGTCAATGCAGATAATACTGTAGAATGGAATAATGACTACGGGATTGGTGCCATTTTTATGCCTTCCGGGCTGGCTTATTACTTTAATTCACCGGAAACCATACCAGTATACTCACCGCTAGTTTTTCAAATTAGTAGTTATGTGGTGAACCAGGCAGATCATGATAATGATGGTATTCCTTCATTTATGGAAGACCTGGATGGAGATAATGATGTGACTTCAGATGATACAGATGAGGACGGACTTCCAAACTTATCAGATCCGGATGATGATGGTGATGGTACTCCTACAAGGGATGAAATCGAAATTACTGAGGATGGAACTTTGATCTTAACCGACTCAGATAACGACGGAACTCCAGATTACCTGGATCCAGACGTGTTTCAATAGTAGAATAGCTATTACAAATTAAAATGGAAAACCTGGCGATCGCTGGGTTTTTTATTTTCCGCCCGCAGATTGCAGATCCAGAATGCAGGCATCATCAAGCTGAGGAAGATTATTATTATCGATAGTATTGATGACACCGCTACCAAATTCGATACTGGCTTTCATTAGGCATTTATCGGTAATACAGTGTGCGGTGTTATTCGGGTCCTCGTGATCTGTAACTGGCTCGACGCCCAGGTTGACAAGGCCAAATAAGTGTCCGAATTCATGATTCAACGTAGCGGCCTCAATAATTGCTTTACTGGGTGCATTGAACTTGCTTGCAAAGTTTTTGATGGTTTCCCCGTAGAGGATAATCGAAGTATTTCTAAATGCTGTTCCCAGGGTGATCTTAGTTTCGGAATCGTTGATCTTCTTGCCAGCTGCAAAATAGATCCAGACACCAATTTCATCGCCTACCGTATAAACCGTGCGCGTATTGGTTTCTACCGTTCTTAAATCATCTTCATCGAATGGAGTGAGTCCGGAACTTGCAACAGAGCGTAAATTAATGGTAATTCCATCGGGTTTATAGACTCTGCTTTCCAGGAAATTTCTAAAGGCATCGATTGCATCAGTCTCTGGTCTGAAACCTTCAGCATAGACGATCTCAATATTCATTGAAGTAAATTCAGTATCACTTAATAGATCTGAAGCAGATGAACCAGTAACCTTTAAGTTAGCCGCTCTATTATTTCCTTCTTCGGAATCATTATCAGAATCCTTACTACACGATACTGCCAGGCTACTCAAAAACAGGATCAAAAAAGCTTTGTAAATTTTATCCATTCTGTATTAGATCTTGCGCAAAAATATGAAAAATAACGAGTTAGACTTTCTTAAGAATCGCCAGGTAATCATAATGCTCTCCTTCAAGAACGATCTCACAGGAAAAATTGTTGTTGTGTGCTGCCTTCTGAAGAATTTCTTTATCTACATATAACCAGTCAAAAGGATCTGAAGTTTCTCCTTTATAACTTAATTCATAAGTGAGTTCTCCGTAATATTCTTCTGAATCGATAAACTCATCATCGAAAAGATAAATAAGATCTGAAGAATCAAGAATCAGCTGCCCGTCATCATTCAGCAGCTTATGACAGTGCTGAAGGAAATCATCGATATTATCAAGTTTTCCAATGATCCCGGTTCCATTCATTAACATAAGAATGCTATCAAATCTTTCCGAAGAGATATTATAGAAATCCTGAACAACCGCGTGGTTGAGTCCGCGTTCTTTTGCGATCTCTATAGCTCCGGAAGAAGTATCGATAGCCTTAACCTCCAGTTTGAGCTCATTTTGAAGATAAAGGGCATGACTGCCGGCCCCGCAGCCAACATCAAGAATACTGCCTTTACAAAGTTTTAGTGCTTCCTGTTCTGGCTTTGGCATTTCTTCAAAATTCCGAAACAGATAAGCGACGGGTATTTCATCATTATCAAAGTCTGGTGAATGCACCGTGATGGGAGTTTCATCTTTTTCTTTGTAGTAGCCTGCAATGGCTTTGCCGAATATATCCTTATTTTTGTCCAATGGATGAAGAGCTTAAAAGTTTACCTAATCGCGCCAAAGATAAGAAGAAGGAAAATAGAAAATTCTTTTCGCGACTAAAGAAGCGTCCTCCTAAGGATCTCGACAAGCTCATGGTAGAATTGCACGAGGAAGAATTCTCCAGAACCGACTGTTTGCAATGCGCTAATTGCTGTAAGACTACGGGACCTTTATTTACACAAAAAGACATTGGAAGAATCAGTAAACATTTTCGAATGAAGCCCGGAGATTTTATCGATACTTACCTAAGGCTGGATGAGGAGAACGATTATGTGTTGCAGCAGGTGCCATGTCCTTTTTTAGGCGAGGATAATTACTGCGGTATTTATGATCAGCGACCGAAAGCCTGCCGGGAATATCCTCATACAGACCGCAAGGATTTTCATAAAATATCCTCTCTCACTATAAAAAATACTAGCATTTGTCCGGCGGCTTTCAATATAGTCGAGGAAATGAAAAAAAGATTAAAATCGTAACACTTAGGTCTAAAAAAATTATATTTTTGGGAAAACCTTAAGGATGAAAAGTCTTATTCTTCTCCTGCTTTTATGTGGGTCTAATCTCTTTGCAAATAACTGGTATACAGATCTCGAAGCAGCGCAAAATGCAGCTATCGCCAGTAACAAATTAATATTGGTAGACTTCTGGGCTACCTGGTGCGGTCCATGTAAAGCTATGGATCGTGATGTTTGGAGTGATCAGGAGATCCAGGAAGTGATGCAAAACTATATCCCTTTAAGAGTTGATTTCGACACTCAGCGACAATTGAACATGGAGTATGGGGTAAAAGGAATTCCGTATGTGGTGATCATGGATGCCAATGGAAAGGTAATCCATAACAATCTTGGCTATACCAATAAACTGGAGACCATGAGAGTTCTGGAAAAGTTCAAATTAAATACTTCGTTTTTGCAGGTAGAGTTGGCTTATTACAAAAGAAAACCAAGTTATTCTACGGCTCTTAGACTAGCACAGAAATACCTGGATTATAGTTTATATCTGGATAAGGATCTTCGACGACCGATTCTAAATATAACCGAAGAATATCTTAATGAAGCTCAGGATCTGCTGGACGAAAAACAGTCTAATTATAAGATGATTAGTCAGAAACTGGATTTACTTGTGACCAATGTTGATCTCTATCAGGGTAATTACAGAAAGGTTGAAAGGTTTTTAAAGAAGAAAATTGACGAAGAAGAATTGCGTAAATATAACTGGGGGTTATATACTTTTCTAAATTACTGCATGGCCGTAGAAAATGGAGAAGAGGCACAAATTAGTAAGTGGACCGAAGAATTGGAAAAACTAAACAATTCAGATATTTATAAAACCAGGGCTAAAAATCTGCAGGAAACGAGCTGATCATCTAGGGATATATCAAATATTTTACGCGTGTCTTTTGAAATGCTTCCAGTCCTGGCTTCCAGAATGACCGAATTTCTTCAGCAGAGAGACCTTTTGTAATTTGATCTTTCAGTAAAGATGTTCCTGAAAGTTTTACAAAGAAATCATTAAAAAATTGTTCCTGATCTTCAGTGTTTTTATACGCTTCTATCAACCATTCCAGGTTGATGGAATTCAATGTCTCCGCAGTGCTTAAATTGCGCCCGTAACATTCCTTGTTGTCATGCTTTGGATATTTTGCACCCTCCATAGACTTGGGAGTATACGCGTAATCAAAATATTCCTGGTCCAGAAAAGGTGAGCCAAAAACCTGGAATTGAAGCTTAGTACCGCGACCGGCATTCACATTCGTTCCTTCAAAAAAGCAAAGACTTGGGTAAAGATTGATCGATTTAGCATTGGGGAGATTTGGAGATGGCTTTACAGGTAGATTGTAGCTCATCTTACGCTGGTAGGTTTGCATAGCAATTGTTTCCAGTTCACACTGAATTCCGTTCTCAAGCCATTTTTCTCCGTTGATCATTTTTGCATACTCAGCAATGGTCATTCCATGGACTACCGGTACTGGATGCATTCCCACAAAGCTCTGATGTTGTTTTTCGAGAATTGGACCATCGATATAATGTCCATTAGGATTTGGTCGGTCAAGAATTAGAACCGGAATTCCCTGTTCTGCACAGGCCTCCATGACATAATGCATGGTCGAGATATACGTATAAAATCTGGCTCCAACATCCTGGATATCGAAGATCATTAATTCTATATCTTTCAGGTCTTCAGCAGTTGGTTTTTTATGGCTTCCGTAGAGAGAAATAACCGGAAGGCCACTAATTGGGTCCTTACCGCTTTTAACGGTTTCGCCAGCATCTGCAGTTCCGCGAAAACCATGTTCGGGAGCGAAAACCTTTGTTATCTGAACTTGCCTGCTTAATAAAGTGTCTACAAGATGAGTGTATTCTCCGTTCTTTGTTTTTACTACGGAAGTTTGATTTCCTACAATCCCGATAGTCCTGTTTGCTATCTTCGGAAGTATAAGATCCATTCTGTTTGCGGCTGGTAATACTTCAGAAGGAACCGAATCTGAAAGTTTTTCTTGTGAGACAACTTTAGAATTTTCCGAAGAGCTTTCGCTATGAGCGTTTCCACAGGAAAGAATTCCCAAAACAAAGAATAATAATGTACTTTTGACCAACCTCTTAATCATAGCAATTTGAATTTCGAGTACTTTATAGTAAAGCGCCTTATTAGCGCGAAAAAATATAAAAGTAGCATATCTGCTCCTATAATAAAAATAGCGATTACCGCAATTGCTATAGGGGTTGTGATGATGCTCGTGTCTTTTGCGACCGGTCTTGGACTGCAGGAAAAAATAAGGGATAAGATCGCTGCTTTTAACGGTCATATTAGCATCTCCAGCTATGATAACAATAGCTCCAAAGTTTCATTAACACCCGTATCTATAGATCAGGACTTTTATCCTGAGTTCACCAGTGTGGAAGGGATCGATCACGTGCAGGCAGTTGCAAGTACTTTTGGCGTTATACGAACAGAAGAAGATTTTGAAGGGATCGTAGCCAAAGGTGTAGGAGCCGATTACAAATGGGATTATTTCGAGGAATTTCTTACGCAGGGTAGATTACCCAATTATTCTGAAAACCTTAATAACGAAATTCTCATCTCTGAATATCTTGCGAACAGGCTTAAGCTGAAGAATGGAGACCGCGTAGCTACGTATTTTATGCGTGATGATAGTGATCTTCCTCTACAGCGTAGTTTTGAAATTGTAGGTGTTTACGAATCCGGTTTTCAGGAATTTGATGAGCTTTATATGCTTACAGATATCAGGCATATCCAGAGAATAAACCGTTGGGAAGAGGATGAGATCGGTATTTTTGAAGTTTTCGTAGAAGATTTTGATGAACTTGATTCCAAGGGCAACGAAGTTTATGAGAATACAGGATCTTTCCTGGATACTCAAACTATAAGTCAGAAATACTATTCCATTTTTGAGTGGTTGTCCCTGTTTGATTTTAATATGGCTCTTATTCTGGGAATTATGATCCTTGTTTCAGGAATCAATATGATCACCGCATTATTAGTTTTGATACTGGAAAGAACCCAAATGATCGGGATGTTGAAAGGACTTGGAGCAGCGGACTGGAGTATTCGAAAGATCTTTCTATATAACGCTGCTTATCTGATTGTGCTGGGACTTTTCTGGGGAAATTTAATTGGAATTGGTCTGCTGGCGCTTCAGAAGTATTTTAAACTGATTCCGCTGGATCCCCGAACTTATTATGTAACCGAAGTTCCAATTTATCTAAGCTGGGATTATATTCTACTCGTAAATGCCGGAACTTTGATTCTCTGCATGCTTATGCTGCTAATTCCATCAGTGATCATCTCTAAGATCTCTCCGGTTAAGGCGATCAAATTCGATTAATAATTGCAGCTCTCATAGTTGACGTTGTAAAGCTTGGTTTAAGGCCAAAGGTTTTTTTACATTTGCAGACGTTAAAGAAAAATGAAAGCATGGATTACGCTGAGAATATATTAGGAACCATTGGGAATACTCCTATGGTTAAGATGAACAAGATCGTTGAAGAAATCGATGCGCTTGTACTGGCAAAATATGAAACTTTTAATCCCGGGAATTCGGTAAAGGATAGGATGGCTGTGAAAATGGTAGAGGATGCCGAAGCCAAAGGTTTATTAAAGCCAGGAGGAACCATCATTGAAGGAACTTCAGGAAATACAGGAATGGGACTGGCACTTGCAGCGATCGTTAAAGGTTATAAGATGATCTGTGTGATGAGTGACAAGCAGAGTAAGGAAAAAATGGATATTCTTCGCGCAGTTGGAAGTGAAGTGGTTGTATGTCCTACAGATGTGGAGCCAGATGATCCACAATCTTATTATTCTACTTCGCGCAGACTTGCAGAAGAAACTCCAAATAGCTGGTATGTGAATCAATATGATAACCTTGCTAACCGTGAAGCTCATTACGAATCTACAGGACCTGAGATCTGGAAACAAACAGACGGGAAAGTGACCCATTTTGTTGTTGGAGTAGGAACTGGTGGAACTATTTCTGGAGTTGGTAAGTATTTGAAAGAAAAAAATCCCGATATTAAGGTTTGGGGAATAGATACTTACGGTTCAGTATTCAAAAAATATCACGAAACTGGTGAATTCGATGAGAAGGAGATCTATCCTTACGTGACCGAAGGAATTGGAGAGGATATTTTACCTAAGAACGTTGACTTTGATGTGATCGACGGTTTTACGAAGGTAACAGATAAAGATGCAGCAGTCTATACGCAGAAATTGTCTAAGGAAGAAGGGTTTTTCTTAGGTAATAGTGCAGGTGCAGCGGTAAAAGGACTGTTACAATTAAAAGAACATTTTACTAAGGATGATGTTGTGGTAGTGCTTTTCCATGACCACGGAAGCCGATATGTTGGTAAAATGTATAATGATGACTGGATGAGAAAAATGGGTTATATTGACTAACACCAGTTATAGAATGTAGGAACTAATTGATTTTTTATATGACTAAGAATGCGTGGTTTTTAACCAGTTTATTCTTTATGCTGTCGCTTTCCATAAATGCGCAGGATGATGAAAGGAAAGAATCAGATCTTAAAGTGACTTTAGATCTAAACAATCCTACCAGGGAGATCAATGATGGTGTTACCATGGTGAATGTTGAAGGAGGGAAAGCTCCTTACACTTACAAATGGACAAAGCAAAGCACTTCCCTTCAATCTAATAAATCTACAGGTATCACTGAAGGTCAGGAAGAATCGGTAACAGTGACCGATGCAAACGGAGTAAGTGTTACCAAAAAGTTTAAAATACCTGCTGAAGCGATCACAGAAGTCGTTAACAGTAAAGTGCAGCCGGCAGTAGATTTTCTGGGTGGAATATTATTCTGGGATCCATTTGCTGCAGTTGGGATCTACGACCCGGTTGTTTATACCAATGATAGAGAGATACCAATCCCAAACTGGGATGCCACAACTAGTAAAACCTTCAGTTTAAAGCAATGGTTGGTTGAAGATGGTGGCGCGGTAGAAGCAGGTGATAAAATTGCTATTATAGAAAGTGAATCTGGGGAGGAGAAAGAGATCTTTTCCGAAGTTGATGGTACGATGAACTACCTCGTTCTGGAAGGCAACGAGATTTTCGACCCGAATGATCAGGATGATGTTATTGAGCAAAATGCTCATATGATCGCCAAAATTGAATTTGATGAGCCACAGCCTTTGCATCATCCCAATGGTGATGTGATTACCAACTCCATTCCTTTTATAGTGATCTGGCTTATACTCGGAAGTATATTCTTTACTATAAGACTTGGTTTCGTAAATATTCGTGGTTTTTCTCATTCTATTCAATTGGCCAAAGGGAAATACGACGATCCTGATGCTCCGGGTAGAATTACGCATTTCCAGGCAATGGCCACAGCAGTTTCTGCAACCGTTGGTCTTGGAAATATTGCTGGTGTTGCCGTTGCAATTTCACTTGGTGGAGCAGGGGCAACCTTCTGGATGTTTTGTGCCGGATTTTTCGCGATGTCTCTAAAATTTACCGAATGTACATTAGGAGTTAAATACAGGGAGATCAATGAAGACGGTAGAATCTTTGGTGGACCTATGAATTATCTTCGTTACGGTCTTGAGAAAAGAAATATGAAAGGTCTTGGGAAATTCCTTGCCAGTCTCTTTGCAATATTAGGAGTTGGAGCTTCTTTTGGCGGTGGTAATATGATACAGTCTAACCAGGCATTTAAAATAGTTTCTGAGCAATTACCTTTGCTGGAAGGTCAGGGATTCTTATTTGGGGTTGGATTTGCCATCCTGGTTGGAGCGGTGATCCTTGGGGGAATCAATAGTATTGCCCGGGTCACTGGAAAAGTAGTACCTGTTATGGCGATTATCTATATCCTTGGTTGCGCGGTTGTGATCGGGGTGAATATTGAAAATATTGGTGCAGCATTTTCAGCAATTTATAACGGAGCCTTTTCGGCAGATGCTTTAAAAGGTGGTTTTATCGGGGTTTTAATTGTTGGTCTGCAAAGAGCAGCATTTTCCAGTGAAGCCGGGGTTGGTTCAGCAGCTATCGCGCATAGTGCTACCAAAACCAATAATCCTATTGCAGATGGATTTACTTCATTAGTGGAACCTTTTATCGACACCATGGTCGTGTGTACTATGACAGCATTGGTGCTTATTTTTACCGGAATGCATGAAGTAGGCGGTGGAATGAAAGGTGTTGAATTGACTTCAGATGCTTTTGGAAGTGTTATTTCCTGGTTCCCGGCAATCCTGGCACTTGCGGTTTTCTTATTTGCATTTTCCACGATGGTTTCCTGGTCTTATTACGGGATGCGATCCTGGACCTATTTATTCGGGCAAAGCAAGAAATCTGAAATTATCTACAAAGTCTTATTCCTGATATTTGTAGTTGTAGGAGCATCAGTAAGTCTTGGAGCAGTATTGAGCTTCTCAGATATGATGATTCTCGCGATGTCATTCCCTAATATTATTGGATTATATATCATGTCTGAAGAAGTCAGGGCAGATATGGAGATCTACTGGGAGCGACTCAAAAATGGAGAATTATTTATCAATCCTAAATTCAGAGATGCCTGATAAGGTTTTTACTGAAAGATCTATAAAAACTCTTCCTTCTACGGAAGAGTTTTTTGTTTCAAATCATCAGAGGTTTGCAGAAAGAGAAATAGAATGGCTCCAATAAAATAGAGCAGAACATCAATAAGATCTGCAGTATATCTATCTACGAACTGCGGAAGTATTAATTCAAAATAAATGGCATAGAAAAAAGTAAGTGTGAGCGCTTGAGCAATACTTATTTTGATCAATCTATCCTTAGTGAGGTAATGCACCGTTTTCAGACATATAGTCAGAATGATAGGCATGCATAAAAAGTCATTGAGGTATGATGTAGTCCATACTGGGAAGGTCACTCCATTTAATTTCAGAGCTTCAAAAAGTATAAATATCAGGAGGAATAGTATAAAAATGATGTTCAGTAATCTCATAGGAGCGCAACAGATACTATGAAGGCAATTACAATACCTATTCCAAGTACAATGAGCCAGACCGTGTACCCGGTTTTGGCAAGGAAGCGTACAATAGGATTTTTATGTTCCTCAGCAGGTTCCGGGGCTGACTTCCGTTTGTATTCTCCGGGTCTTCGACTGGATTTTAGTTTAGTTTTCTTCGGATTTTTCTCCATGTTGTACTGCTCTTTGATCGAATTGTTCAGTTGTGTGAACTGTACTGCTGAAAATCAATTGATCTGTTAATTGAATTCTAAGATAAAAAAACTGGTCATCCAGCCATTCCAATTAATGAAGCTTTATGAAAACTTGAGTCTTCAGAATTATACTGAATTCTATTTCAGAATAAATTTATATAAAGTATTTTCATTGCTGAAATTGAACTTATGAAAAATCTATACTTTTTACTTTTAGCAATACTCATGGTATCCTGCAATGCTACCATGGATACTACCAGCAACGAAACTCCAGATAATCCAAAATATACCTACTTGGCACTCGGTGATTCATATACAATAGGGGAGAGCGTTCGGGAAACTGATAGATGGCCGGTACAATTAACGGAGCAACTTCGAAATAGAAATTATGAGATGGCGGCGCCTATGATCATTGCAAAAACGGGATGGACGACTTCAGATCTATTGCGGGGAATGGACCAGAACCTGGAAGTGCAACGCGATTTTGACCTGGTTTCTATTTTGATTGGGGTTAACAACCAGTATCAGGGAAAGCTTATTACAGAATACGAGGAAGAACTGCGCCAGATCTTCAGGCGCGCGATCAATCATTCTAAAACTCTGGAAAAAGGAGTTTTTGCCGTAAGTATTCCGGATTATGGTTATACACCTTTTGGATCTTCAAACCAGGAGAAAATAAGTGCTGAAATCGACAGGTTCAACCAGGTTTTTAAAAGAGTTGCAGATGAATTTGGAGTAGTGTTCTATAACATTACCCCAATTTCAAGAGATAGTAGCAACCCTGAATTGGTAGCAAGTGATGGTTTGCATCCAAGTGCTTTACAGTATCAACTTTGGGTAGAATCATTTGTGTCTCAGGTAGCAGAAAAATTGCCTAATTAAATTTTTTAGCACTTCATTTTCAAATGAATAATTTGATAAATTCGGAGAGTGAAGGAAGACTTTCTTTATTATCTCTGGAAGTTTCAGAAATTTGATTCCGAATGTCTTAGAACTTCGGAAGGAGAATCTTTACAAATCATTTCGACAGGTTCTCAAAACGACTTATCCGGCCCGGATTTCTTCAATGCTCACTTAATAATCTCAGGAATCAAATGGGCTGGCAATGTTGAAATGCATCTAAAGTCATCAGACTGGTACCTACATCACCATGAAACAGATCCTGCCTACGAAAATGTGATCCTGCATGTGGTATGGGAACACGATGAGAACATCTTCCGAAGAGATGGTAGCCTTATACCAGTATTAGAATTGAAAAATATTATAGCTTTTTCGCTGATCTCAAATTACCGGCACCTGCTGGAAAGTCGTCATAATAGTATCAATTGTGAAGACAGTTTTTCTGAATTTTCCACTTTTGAGATCGAACATTGGCTCGAAAGACTATATTTTGAAAGACTTGAAAGAAAATCAGAACTGATATTTGAAGTATTACAACGTTCCAACAATGATTGGAATACAGCCTGCATGATCCTAATCTTTCGAGCTTTCGGTTTAAATATCAATGGCGATTATTTTTCAAACCTGGCAGAAAATCTGGACTATTCTCTAGTTGCAAAATTAGGAAGAGATCAGTTTTCCCTCGAAGCACTATTTATGGGGTATTCTAATTTGATCCATGGAGCAGATCAGTATTCAGAAGAACTACTGACAGAATTCCAGTTTCTACAACATAAGTTCTGTATACCTTTGATCGATTCTAAACCAGAATTTTTCAGATTAAGACCAGATAACTTTCCTACAATCAGGTTGGCCCAGCTCGCTAGTTTGTATGCTCAGCGACCATCATTCTTTTCAGATATTATTGCTGCGAAAGATTTGAATGAAATAAGATCCCTTTTTACTATTGAAGTTTCTGTTTACTGGAAGACTCACTACAATTTCGATAAATCCCATAAATCTAGATCAAAAAAGTTGAGCAACTCTTTTTTAGAACTATTGTTGATCAATTTTGTAATCCCATTGAAATTCGCATTCTCAAAAAGTTCCGGAGAACCAGCGTCCAGTCTCTATGAAATAGTAACAAGCCTAAAAGCCGAAAAGAACTCGATAGTGAATATGTTCAATAATTTAAGACAGGGTACAGTCAGGAATGCACTGGAATCGCAGGCGGCGCTTGAGCTCAAGAAGAATTATTGTAGTAAGGGTAGATGTTTGCAGTGTGAATTAGGCGCTAGATTATTGAGAAAATCTGTTAAATACGTTTAAATTTGTAATATGGCAGGCATGGTATCAAATATGAGACATTACCTTGAAAAGCACGGATTCTACGTATCCACCAGGATGGCAGATAAGATGGGAATTCGCGCAAAGAATGTTCGGTTGTTCTTTATATATGCAAGCTTTTTTACCATGGGTGCAGGTTTTATTGTATACCTGATCCTTGCTTTCTGGCTCAAACTTAAAGACCTAATCTACACGAAGAGAACCTCTGTATTTGATTTATGAGACAATTGATAGATTCCAGGATCAGGCTGGCCGTAGTCTTGATTATTATGGTGTTCGTTACCGGAATCGTTGGTTTCAGGTTCTTATATGATTATACATGGATTGATGCGCTCTATATGACCATCATTACCGTAAGTACTGTAGGATATGGGGAAGTCCAGCCTATGGGGGGCCTACGGAAAGTTATTTACTTCCTTTTTTATTATTTCCGGACTGTTCATCTTTGGTTTCGGTCTCTCTACGATCACAGAACATATTCTGAATAAGAACAATATTGGTAATCTAAAACGTAATAAAATGAAGAAGAGGATAGACTCCCTGAACGATCATATCATTGTTTGCGGTTACGGTCAGAACGGGAAACAGGCAGTTCAGAAATTACTGGACTATCGAAAGGATTTTGTTATCATAGATGATCATGAGGAAGTCTTTCAGAATCTGGAAAATGACAGACTGAATTATATTGTAGGAAATGCTACCGAAGATGAGGTGCTTAGCCTTGCTGGTGTGGAAAGAGCATCCACTTTGATCTGTGCTCTTCCCAGGGATGCAGATAACCTGTTCATCGTACTTTCAGCAAGACAGTTAAAAAAGGATCTGAAGATTATTAGCAGGGCTACGGAAGAAAACAGTTATAAAAAGTTGAAACTGGCCGGTGCAGATAACGTCATTATGCCCGATAGAATAGGGGGGAGTCATATGGCTTCCCTTGTAGTGGTTCCAGATCTGGTCGAATTTCTGGATAATCTTTCTGTTTCTGGAGAGCAGGACAGTATTAATGTAGAACAGATCTCATTTTCTAAAATTTGCACAGATGGAGTGGAAAGGTCAATTTCTGAAACCGATATTCGAAAAAAAACCGGTTGCTCTGTTATTGGCTATAAATCACCGTCTGGAACCTATGTGGTAAACCCGGAACCATCTCAACGTATCGAGCGTGATTCTAAGTTGATTATGATTGGCAGGCCTGATCAAATTGAGTATTTAAAAAAGTATTATTCGGTTTAGAAATCGGACTCATATTTTAATAAACATCTAGTTTTCTTTAACATGACATTCACAATTTAACTCCCAAAAGTTTGTTTTAGCCCAATTTTTTAGCATATTCACGCGCTGAAAATTTAACTTCATTATAAATAACCAAATTTCCATATGAGAAAGTATTTGCTTTCAATGTTCTTTTTATTTTCGATTGTAGGACTATCTGCACAGGAACTAGACGTAAAAGCCCAGGTAGGAAACCCCTCCAAAGTAATAAATAATGGATTCATTGAACTGGATGTAACAGGAGGGACTCCTCCTTACCAGTATAAATGGTCCAACCAGGGAACCAGCCTGGAATCTAATAAGACCGCTGGTCTTACAGAAGGTGTTCCATATACTGTAGTAGTTACTGATGCTGCTGGAAACAAATTTGAAGGTGAGTACCAGGTAGAGGCAGAAGCAATTACCGAACACTTCAACGGAACTTTTTCTCCTATTGTAGCCAGTATGGGAAGCGTACTTTTTTGGGATCCATTTACGGCTATGGGAGTTTACGATCCTGTTATTTATGCTGATATAAAAAGAATTGAAGCTCCAACCTGGAGTGCTTCTGAAGATGCTAAATTTGTTCTTGAAGAATGGCTGGTCGAAGATGGCGAGCATGTGAATGAAGGAGATCCTATTGCGGTTGTTACCAAGAATGGTGAAAGCATCGAAGTGCTTGCGAACGCTGATGGTACACTAGATCAGTTTCAAGCGGAAGGTGAAGTAATCTACAACTCGGAAAATAAGCAACATGTTATTGAGCAGGGAGCTCAGTATTTTGGTAGCATTATATATGATGAGCCGGTAGCGCTTCTTCATCCAAATGGAGACCCTCAAACTAAAAACATCCCATTTATTGTGGTTTGGCTTGTACTGGGAGCATTGTTCTTCACGATCAGGTTAGGTTTTATTAATATTAGAGGTTTTAAACACTCTTTACAATTAGCTAAGGGTAAATATGACGATCCAAACGCTCCTGGACAGGTAACTCACTTCCAGGCACTGGCTACTGCCGTTTCTGGTACTGTAGGTCTTGGTAACATTGCTGGTGTGGCAGTGGCGATCTCATTAGGAGGTGCCGGTGCGACGATGTGGATGATCCTTGCGGGACTTCTTGGAATGTCTTCCAAATTTGTGGAATGTACTCTAGGTGTGAAATATAGATTTATAAATGCTGATGGTCGTGTTTTTGGTGGTCCAATGAACTACTTGAGATATGGACTCGAAAAAAGAAACAAAAGAGGTCTTGGTAAATTCCTTGCCGCGTTTTTCGCGATACTTGCGATCGGTGCATCTTTTGGTGGTGGAAACATGTTCCAGGCTAACCAGTCTTTCTCTATTCTTGCTGGAGAATTTCCAATGCTGGAAGGAAACGGATTTATCTTTGGGATAGTTGTAGCAGTACTGGTAGGTATTGTAATTATTGGTGGTATTAGCAGTATTGCTAAGGTAACTGGTAAGATCGTTCCAATCATGGCAGCAGTTTATGTGCTGGGTGCATTAGTTGTAATAGGTGTAAATATTGAAAATATTGGTCCTGCATTTACTGCAATCTGGGATGGAGCTTTTAATCCGAGTGCTTTAAAAGGTGGAGTTATTGGTGTTCTAATCGTAGGATTCCAGCGTGCAGCTTTCTCTAATGAGGCTGGTGTTGGTTCTGCAGCGATTGCGCATAGTGCAGCGAAAACGAATCACCCGCCTTCTGAAGGTTTTGTGGCTCTGTTAGAGCCATTTATTGATACCGTAGTAGTTTGTACGCTAACTGCTTTAGTATTGATCTTTACAGGGATGCACGAAGTAGAAGGTGTTGGAGGTGTAGAATTAACTTCAAGTGCTTTTGGAAGTGTTATTTCATGGTTCCCATATGTTCTGGCAACAGCAGTATTCTTATTCGCATTTTCCACGATGATCTCCTGGTCTTACTACGGAATGAGAGCCTGGACTTACCTGTTTGGAAAAAGTAAAACGAACGAAATTATTTATAAGGTTTTATTTCTAATTTTCGTGGTAGTTGGAGCCTCTGTTAGTTTAGGAGCAGTGCTGGATTTCTCAGATATGATGATCCTGGCCATGTCCTTCCCTAATATTATAGGTCTTTATATTATGATTGGCGAGGTTAGTAAGGATCTTAAGGATTACTCAAGGAAGCTTAAGGCCGGAGAGTTGTTCCATAAAACTGAAGAGCCAGCCGCATAGGCTCTCTCTAATATGAAATTTTTAAAATCCCATTTTGCGCTTTCAAGAAGTCAGCAGAATGGGATTTTTGTTTTGGTACTGGTTATAATTATCCTGCAATTGATTCTCTTCGGAATTGATTATATCTCTAAAGATAGCGAGCCTGTTAATGATGAAAAACTTCAGAATTTCCAGAATCAGCTGGATTCTATCCGTAAGCTGAAGCCTATAGTGAAGGATACCATCTACCCTTTCAATCCAAATTATTTGTCAGATTTCGAAGCATATCAAATAGGATTGAGCGTAGAAGAGATCGATAAATTATTGAAGTACCGTGCTACCAATAAATGGATTAACTCTGCTGAAGAATTCCAGGCGGTGACCGGAGTAAGTGATAGTTTGATGACTATAATAAAACCTTCTTTTCGGTTTCCCGACTGGGTGAAGAACTCCTGGAAGCTTCAGAAACCCGTAATAGGAACGGCTGTTGATATTTCGATCGCCGACCTTAATACTGTCTCAGCTGAAGATCTTCAGGTGGTAAATGGCATTGGTGAAAAACTTTCAGAAAGGATCGTAAAATACAGAAACAGTATTGGCGGTTTTCTTTCCGAAGAACAATTGAAGGATGTGTACGGACTAAGTCCTGAGGTGATCGCCAGAATTAATGAGAAGTTCCAGGTTATCAATAAACCACAGATAATCCTCCAGAATATAAATTCTATCACAGAAGCTGCACTGGCAGAATTGCCTTATTTTAACCCGGCTCTAGCCAGGAAAATTATAAATTATAGAACCATCAATGAAGGGATTCGGTCTTTTGAAGAATTGACAAAAATCAGTGGGTTTCCTTCCGATAAAATCGACAGAATTAAATTATATTTGTCAGTACAGTGATTTTTGTTAGAAAATCGATCTGAAATTGTAAATATAATAATTGCTAATACGGCCTTTTAGCCGGGAAAAAATATATAAAAATGAGTAGATATTTTACAGAGGAACATGAACTTTTCAGGAAGAGTTTCCAGGAATTTCTTCAGAAAGAAGTAGTACCTCACGTAGATAAATGGGAAGAAACCGGTACCATTGAAAGGTTTATATGGAAGAAGTTTGGAGAAATGGGTTATTTCGGTCTTCATCAACCGGAAGAGTACGGAGGAATGGCTTTAGACCTTTTCTATACGATTATATTTCTTGAGGAACTTCAGAAAGTAAATTCAGGTGGTTTTGCAGCAGCTATGTGGGCGCATGCTTATCTTGCTATGACGCACTTAAAAGTGGAAGCCAGTCATGAACTCAAAGAGAAATACCTTACGCCTGCAATTGAAGGTGAAATGATTGGTTGTCTTGGAATTTCAGAACCATTCGGAGGATCTGATGTTGCTGGTATGAAAACTACGGCTGTTAAGAAGGGGGATCATTATGTGATCAATGGTTCAAAGACTTTCATCACCAATGGAGTATATGCAGATTTTTATGTGGTAGCTGCTAAAACAGATCCTGAAAAAGGGAATAAAGGAATGAGTATGTTCCTATTGGATAAAGAGTTTGCAGGAATTTCAGCAAATAAACTGAATAAACTAGGCTGGAGAGCATCAGATACTGCAGAACTTGCATTTGACAATGTGAAAGTACCTGTTGAAAATTTACTTGGTGAAGAGGGAATGGGCTTCAATTACATCATGCAACATTTCGCTCTGGAGCGTTTGATCATGGGTGTAAATGCGCACGCACGCTCAGAATTTGCACTAAAATACACGATGGGTTATATGCAGGAGCGGGAAGCTTTTGGGCGTTCGCTGGATAAATTTCAGGCTTTGAGACATACCATTGCTGAAATGGTGAGTGAAGTTGAGGTGATCAAAGAATTTAACTATGCCACGACTCAACGTTTGAATGATGGAGAATATGTAGTAAAAGAGGCTAGTATGTCTAAACTGCTTGCGACTAAAATTTCAGATGAGGTAATGTATAAATGCTTGCAAATGCTAGGTGGATATGGATATATGGAAGATTACCCAATGGCAAGAATGTTTCGTGACAGTAGGTTGGGACCAATTGGCGGTGGAACTTCTGAAATTCTAAAAGAGATTATCGCAAAAATGGTAATTGATAAGAAGGAATACAAGCCTGCAGCTAAATAGCATTTTTGCGAAAATTCATTTTTCGCGCAAAAATGGTAATTGATGAGAAAGAATATATGCCTGCAGCTAAATAGCATTCTTGTGAAAATTCATTCTTCGTCCGAAAATCGTAATAGAAAAGAAGGATTATAAGCAGCTGCTAAGTAAGCGAATTACTGAAATTTAGGAAAATAGCCCTGGAATTTCCGGGGCTATTTTATTAAACTCTTATAAAAGGTTCTCCTGATCTTTTCTCCGTCAATAAAAAATTCACTGGCTTCTTTATCTGTATAAAATTGATAAGTTAGCGATTCATTAAGTGCGACTTCCTCTTCAGTAGCCCCCTGATCAATCTTCTGGAGAACACTTTCCCTGATGCTTTTCAGCATAGCCAAATAGTTTAAATAATCCTTATAGGTTGCCAGGTTACCATGCCCGGGAATTATTTGTGTGTTCTCATTGATGATGGACAAGCCCTTTTCCGCAGCCTCAATGTCGCCATCTACACTACCGCCGCTACTCAAATCTATGTAAGGAAACATTCTATTGAAAAAAGTATCTCCAGTGTGCAATACATTGCTTTGAGGTAGGTATACGAGCGCATCACCATCTGTATGAGCATTATGTACATGCAATACCATCACATCATTTGCATTTATATGCAGATTCAACTGGTCATTAAAGGTAATAACTGGAATGCCTGCAGTACTGTCTGTCGCTTTCTCTTTCAATCGCTCGCGAACATTTTCATGTGCTAGAATAAGCGCTCCCTGATCATCAAAGTTTTCATTTCCACCGGTATGATCTCCATGATGATGTGTGTTCACCAGAAATCGAACAGGCTGTTCGCTAATTTTGGCAATAGCCGTGATCAATTTATCTGATAGTGCAGCGAATTGATCATCTATCATGAACACCCCATCCGGTCCTGTAAGTATGCCAATATTTCCGCCAGCACCCTTTAAGAGGTACACTTCTTCGGTAATCTGTTGCGTTTTAATTTCTACCTGATCCATATTCTGGAAGGCAAAACTGCTAAAACTGCATGCTAAACCGAATACTATTGATGTTGTAAGTTTTTTCATGAGATATTCATTATCGACGGAAGTTAGGTAAAATAGGCGTAGATCATATTCATACTGAAATAAATCGCTAAAACATTGGAGGTTGAAATAAATGATTTATCTTTGCAGCCGATTCCAAAAGAGAGGAGGTTATGACACTATGTTAATTATACCAGTTAAAGACGGAGAAAATATAGATAGAGCTCTTAAGCGTTTCAAGCGAAAGTTCGACAAGACAGGAACTATGCGCCAGCTAAGAAGCCGCCAGCATTTTACGAAGCCATCTGTAGAGCGTAGAGCTCAGATTCAAAAAGCGGAGTACATCCAGCATTTGAGAGACGCAGAAGATATCTAGAGATATCCAGGCTTTTGCAAAGCTTAAAATTATAAGAACTGTTGCTAGTTTAAAGTTTACTAACTTTGACTATCAACAGTTTTTTTATGCCTTTTAAATCCTTTCTTGAGTATCTTCAGTTAGAAAAAAATTATGCCGAAACTACGATCAGGGCATATAGGGCAGATCTTACACAATTTCAGAAATTTATCAACCAGGAATTTTCCGAAGATAAGATTGAGAAAATAGCATACAACCAGATTCGAAACTGGATTGTGGAACTTTCAGATTCTGGTATTTCAAACCAGAGTATCAATCGCAAAATGTCTTCTCTCAAAGCCTACTATAAATTTCTTCTGAAAACTTCGGCGATAGAAAGTTCTCCACTCGCAAAACATCGATCTTTAAAAGCTTCAAAGAAAATCCAGGTTCCGTTCTCTGAAAAAGAAGTGGTCGCTGTACTGGAAGATTTTAATGATGATACTTTTGAAGGGCTGAGAGATAAATTGATAATCGAGCTATTTTACTCTACAGGTATAAGAAGGGCAGAATTGATCAACATAAAAGAGCAGGATCTTGATTTAGGGAGTAATATGCTAAAAGTCCTGGGAAAAAGAAATAAGGAGCGATATATACCGTTACTGCAACAGGTGGTTCACACGGCAGAACGATATTTGACAATCAAGCGCTCAAGCCCATTATTGCGAGATTGCCCTTACTTGTTCGTTACGGCGAAGGGACACAAAAGCTATGAAAGCCTTGTTTATAGAATTATAAATAATTATTTTAGTAAGGTGTCTGGTAAGGTAAAGAAGAGTCCGCATATACTGCGTCACACTTTTGCCACGCATTTATTGAACCAGGGAGCAAATATGAATGCTGTAAAAGAATTGCTGGGACATTCAAGTCTGGCATCTACGCAAGTTTACACGCATAATAGTATTGCTGAATTGAGTAAGATTCATAAGAGTGCTCATCCCAGGAACAATAATAACTAACCGCTCTTTATTTGTTTAATTAAATTCAACCTGATTATGAAAATGAATCTGCAGTCTGTGAACTTTAATGCTGATCCAAAGCTAATTGACTTCACTCAGAAAAAACTAGATAAACTGGAAAATTATTTTGATAAAATTATCCATGCGGATGTATTTTTTAAAGTTGAAAATACCAGTGGAAAGGATAACAAAATAACTGAAATCTTATTGAGTATTCCAGGGGGTGAGCTCATGGTTAAAAAGACCTGTAATAAATTCGAAGCCTGTGTGGATGAATGTGTTAGTTCATTACAAAGGCAGCTCATCAAGAAAAAAGAAAAAATGAGTACTCATGTTTAGGAGATTTTTTTTCTAATAATGTTTTGATAAAGAAATAATTTATATACATTTGCAGTCCGTTAGAAATAGCGGACTTTTTTATGCGGAATTTTAAGCATAAAAGGCCGATGTAGCTCAGCTGGCTAGAGCAGCTGATTTGTAATCAGCAGGTCGTGGGTTCGAGTCCCTCCATCGGCTCTTGAAATACTGAAAACACCGAAGTTTCTGAAGAACTTTCAAGTTTAAATCATTGTTGATGAATAGCTTGTAAAATATTTGACAGAAATTTTAAAAAATGCTTTGGATGGTGCTGTAAAATTACTTTAATTTGCAGCCGTTAAAAAAACCATTGTAAGCTAAGCTGTTTCAGTAATGGTTCTATGAAATAGTGGTAATTTTTGGGGAGATACTCAAGCGGCCAACGAGGGCAGACTGTAAATCTGCTGACTACGTCTTCGCAGGTTCGAATCCTGCTCTCCCCACAAAGCTTTTTATGAAGATCGCGTAGAAAATTCATTTTCTAAAGCGATTGAATAAAAAGCTTAGTAAGGGGTCACCCTTACGGATCATCAAATTTATTTGATAATCCTTTAAATATATGTAATGCGGGAGTAGCTCAGTTGGTAGAGCGTCAGCCTTCCAAGCTGAATGTCGCCGGTTCGAACCCGGTCTCCCGCTCTAAATTTAATTGAATCAGGATTTATCCGGTCACTATAACCGACTTTTATCGGTTTGCTCTTTAAGGGTTAAAATGACTGAAGTACCTCGAGCCTGATCTTTTCCATAAGCCTGATAGGTTTATGGATATCGCTGTTTAAAACAGTCAATTGTCTGGCCGACGTAGCTCAGGGGTAGAGCGTTTCCTTGGTAAGGAAGAGGTCACGGGTTCAATTCCCGTCGTTGGCTCTAGTTTTGTATAAAATTGAACACTAATATATAACTAAGATTAAATAAGTATTAATTATGGCAAAGGAAACTTACGATCGTTCCAAACCGCACCTAAATATTGGTACAATTGGACACGTAGATCACGGAAAAACTACTTTAACTGCAGCTATTACTAAAGTAATGGCTGATGCTGGATATTCAGAAGCTAGTGCGTTTGATCAAATTGACAACGCTCCTGAAGAAAAAGAAAGAGGTATTACAATTAACTCTTCTCACGTTGAGTACTCAACAGCTAACCGTCACTACGCTCACGTTGACTGTCCTGGTCACGCCGATTACGTAAAGAACATGGTAACTGGTGCTGCTCAAATGGACGGTGCTATTCTTGTTGTGGCTGCGACTGATGGTCCTATGCCTCAAACTCGTGAGCACATCCTTCTTGGACGCCAGGTAGGTATTCCAAGAATCGTTGTATTCTTAAATAAAGTTGACCTTGTAGATGATGAGGAGCTTCTTGAGTTAGTTGAAATGGAAGTAAGAGATCTTCTTTCTTTCTACGAGTACGATGGTGATAATGGTCCTGTAATTTCAGGTTCTGCGCTTGGAGCACTAGAAGGAGATGAGAAATGGTCTAAGACTGTTCTTGATCTTATGGAAGCAGTTGATAACTGGATTGAACTTCCAGAACGTGATGTTGATAAGCCTTTCTTGATGCCTATCGAAGATGTGTTCTCTATTACAGGTCGTGGTACAGTAGCGACTGGACGTATCGAAACTGGTGTTGCAAACACTGGAGATCCTGTAGAGATCATTGGTATGGGAGCTGGAAAACTTACTTCTACTATTACTGGAGTTGAAATGTTCCGTAAGATTCTTGATAGAGGTGAAGCTGGTGATAACGTAGGTATCCTACTAAGAGGTATTGAGAAGTCTCAGATCTCTAGAGGTATGGTAATTACTAAGCCAGGATCTGTAACTCCACACGCTAAATTCAAAGCTGAAGTTTATATCCTTAAGAAAGAAGAAGGTGGACGTCACACTCCATTCCATAACAACTACCGTCCACAGTTCTACGTACGTACAACTGATGTAACTGGAACAATCAATCTTCCTGATGGTGTAGAAATGGTAATGCCAGGTGATAACCTTACAATTACTGTTGAGCTTATTCAGCCAATCGCAATGAATACTGGTCTACGTTTCGCAATTCGTGAAGGTGGTAGAACTGTAGGTGCTGGACAGGTAACTGAAATTCTAGACTAAGAATTTTCTATATATAAAAAGGTATCCCGTGACAAGCGGGGTACCTTCACTTATATTTACGGGTTTAGCTCAGTTGGTAGAGCACTGGTCTCCAAAACCAGGTGTCGGGAGTTCGAGCCTCTCAACCCGTGCAAATATTTTTTTAGAACATGGCAGGATTTGTTAATTACATTTCAGAATCATATAACGAGTTAAAAAACCACGTTACCTGGACAAGCTGGTCTGAAGCTCAGAGGCTAACAGTGATTGTTGCTGTATTCTCGATTGTTTTTTCATTGGCAATTTGGGGTGTTGATACGCTTTTTAGTGGAGCGATTGAGCAATACTTCGAATGGGTTAAATCTTAAAACAAAAGAGTAATGGCTGAAGCAAAGGAGAAAAAGTGGTATGTGGTTCGCGCTGTAAGTGGACAGGAAAATAAAGTTAAGGACTATATAGAGAAAGAAATTGCTCATATGGGTCTTGAAGATTTCGTGGACCAGGTTCTTGTGCCTACTGAAAAAGTAATACAAATTCGTAACGGGAAAAAAGTAAACAAAGAAAGAGTTTATTTTCCTGGTTATGTAATGATTCAAGCTAATATCAGCGGTGAGATTCCTCACATTATCAAAGGAATTAATGGCGTTATTGGTTTTCTAGGTGAAACTAAAGGGGGAGACCCGGTGCCACTTAGGAAATCTGAAGTGAATAGAATGCTAGGAAAGGTAGATGAGCTATCTGTGAAGACAGATAATGTTGCAATTCCATTCACAATAGGAGAAACAATCAAAGTTATCGATGGTCCGTTTAATGGTTTCAATGGAACTGTTGAAAAGATCAACGAAGAAAAGCGTAAGCTTGAGGTGATGGTTAAGATTTTCGGAAGAAAAACACCATTAGAGTTAAGTTATATGCAAGTAGAGAAAGTATAAAAAATTACTGTTACATATATTTTTTGATAGTTTTTTCAGCTTCCACTCAATAAACTATCATTTAAAAATTTGAAAAATGGCAAAAGAAGTAAGTAAAGTTGTAAAACTACAAGTTCGCGGAGGTGCTGCTAACCCATCACCACCAGTTGGACCTGCTTTAGGTGCTGCCGGAGTGAACATCATGGAATTCTGTAAGCAATTCAATGGTAGAACTCAGGATAAGCAAGGAAAGGTACTTCCAGTAGCAATTACTGTTTATAAGGATAAGTCTTTTGATTTTGTGATCAAAACACCACCTGCAGCAGTGCAATTGATGGAAGCGGCAAAGACTAAAAAAGGTTCAGGTGAGCCGAACAGAAAAAAAGTAGCTAGTGTTTCTTGGGATCAGGTTAAAGCGATTGCAGAAGACAAAATGCAGGATCTTAACGCATTTACTGTAGAATCTGCAATGAAAATGGTTGCCGGAACAGCTCGTTCGATGGGAATAACTGTAAAAGGTGAAGCACCGTTTTAATCCAAAAAGAAATTAGAAAATGGCAAAATTAACTAAAAAGCAAAAAGAAGCTCAGGGAAAAATCGAGAACGGTAAAACGTACACGGTTGCTGAAGCGTCTGCTTTGATAAAAGATGTTACCAACGCAAATTTCGATCCTTCTGTAGATCTTGCAGTTCGTTTAAACGTAGATCCACGTAAAGCTAACCAAATGGTTAGAGGTGTTGTAACTCTTCCGCATGGAACAGGTAAGGACGTTAAAGTTCTTGCGCTTGTCACTCCAGATAAGGAAGAAGAAGCAAAAGAAGCTGGTGCAGATTTCGTTGGATTAGATGAATACCTTGAAAAAATCAAAGGTGGTTGGACAGATGTTGATGTGATCATCACTATGCCTAGCGTTATGGGGAAACTTGGACCACTAGGACGTGTCCTTGGACCAAGAGGGCTTATGCCTAACCCAAAGACCGGTACAGTAACTATGGATATTGCTAAGGCAGTATCTGATGTGAAGGCCGGTAAGATCGACTTTAAAGTTGACAAAACAGGAATTGTACACGCTGCAATTGGAAAAGCGTCTTTCGATGCTGAGAAGATCGCAGGTAATGCAAGAGAATTATTAACTACGCTGGTAAAATTGAAGCCTCAGGCATCTAAAGGTCTTTATATAAAGAGTATTTATATGACTAGTACCATGAGCCCGAGTGTAGAGATAGATACTAAAAGGTTTACTGAGCAATAATTTACGATTATGACAAGAGAAGAAAAATCACAAGTTATAGAAGACTTAACTGCCCAGCTAGCCGGATTCCAAACTATCTATTTAGCTGACATTTCTGGCCTTGACGCTGGAAGTACTTCTAACTTACGTAGAGCTTGTTTCAAAGCAGACGTTAAGTTATCGGTAGTTAAAAATACGTTGCTTGCTAAAGCTATGGAGGCATCCGATAAAGATTTCGGAGAACTTCCTACAGTTTTAAAAGGTAACACATCAATTTTGCTTTCGGAAACTGGAAATGCTCCAGCGAAAGTAATTAAGGATTTCAGAAAGAAATCTGATAAGCCTCTACTTAAAGGTGCTTTTGTTGAAGAAGCTATCTACGTAGGTGATGATTATCTTGAGACATTGGTTAACATCAAGTCTAAAGAAGAAGTTATCGGGGATATCATTGGATTACTTCAGTCTCCTGCTAAAAATGTTGTTTCTGCACTTAAATCAGGTGGTGGAAAGATCGCAGGAATCCTTAAGACCCTTTCAGAAAAGGAAGGATAATATAGTACGCACTTTTTAACAATTATAATTAAAGAACTTTTTAAAAACGATAGAAAATGGCAGATTTAAAAGATTTCGCAGAACAACTAGTTAACCTTACTGTAAAAGAAGTAAACGAGTTAGCTGATATTTTGAAAGAAGAATACGGTATCGAGCCTGCAGCTGCTGCTGTAGCTGTTGCTGGTGGTGCTGCTGCTGGTGGTGAAGAAGCTGAAGAGCAAACAGAATTCGACGTAATTCTTACAGCTCCAGGTGGGTCTAAGCTTGCTGTAGTTAAACTTGTAAAAGAACTCACAGGTCTTGGTCTTAAAGACGCTAAAGCATTAGTAGATGGTGCTCCAGCTCCAGTAAAAGAAGGAGTAGCTAAAGACGAAGCAGAAGCTCTAAAATCACAATTAGAAGAAGCAGGAGCTGAGGTTGAGCTTAAATAAGCTTAGCACAAGCAATATTATTTAGGTTTAGACCTCAGGAATTACTCCTGGAGGTCTAAACCATTTTGCGTATATAGAACTCAACGTTTAACAAGCGCACTATTTTTTATATAATAAATTATAATCCCGTCCATTGATGTTAGCAAAGCAAACTGAAAGATTGAGTTTCTCTTCTGTTAAGAACAAGCCTGCTTATCCGGACTTTCTGGATCTGCAGATTAAGTCTTTTCAGGACTTCTTTCAATTAGAGACAAAATCAGAAGCGCGGGGAAATGAAGGTCTTTACAACACCTTCCTAGAAAACTTCCCCATTACGGACACCCGTAATCAATTTGTACTAGAATTCTTAGATTATTTTGTGGACCCACCAAGATACTCCATACAGGAATGTATCGAACGTGGATTGACCTACAGTGTACCACTTAAGGCTAGACTTAAGTTATACTGTACCGACCCTGAACACGAAGATTTTGAAACAATCGTACAGGACGTATACTTGGGAACTATCCCATATATGACACCTAGTGGAACTTTCTGCATTAACGGTGCTGAACGAGTAGTAGTTTCTCAGCTACACCGTTCTCCAGGGGTTTTCTTTGGACAATCTTTCCATGCAAATGGAACAAAACTTTATTCTGCTCGTGTAATTCCTTTCAAAGGATCATGGATAGAATTTGCGACCGATATCAATAGCGTTATGTACGCTTATATTGATCGTAAGAAAAAATTACCTGTAACAACTCTTTTCCGTGCAATTGGATTTGAGCGCGATAAGGATATTCTTGAGATCTTCGACCTTGCGGAAGAAGTGAAGGTGTCTAAAACAGGACTAAAAAAATACCTTGGTCGTAAATTAGCGGCTAGAGTACTTAATACATGGTACGAAGATTTCGTAGATGAAGATACTGGTGAAGTTGTTTCTATCGAGCGTAACGAAATTGTTCTTGACCGTGATACTGAACTTGAAAAAGATCACATAGAAGAAATACTTGAAACCGGATCTAAAACTATCCTACTTCACAAGGAGGATAACCAGACTGGTGATTATGCGATCATTCACAATACATTACAAAAGGATCCTACTAACTCTGAAAAAGAGGCAGTAGAACATATCTACCGTCAGCTACGTAATGCTGAGCCGCCAGATGAGGAAACTGCTCGTGGAATTATCGACAAGCTTTTCTTCTCAGATCAGCGTTACAGCCTTGGAGAAGTTGGTAGATATAGAATGAACAAAAAACTTGGTCTAGAAGTTGAAATGGATAAGCAAGTGCTTACCAAATTAGACATCATTACCATCGTAAAATATCTTATCGAGCTTATTAATTCTAAAGCTGAGATTGATGATATTGATCACTTATCTAACCGTCGTGTTAGAACTGTAGGTGAGCAGTTATCTCAGCAGTTCGGTGTTGGTCTTGCACGTATGGCAAGGACAATCCGTGAGAGAATGAACGTTCGTGATAACGAGGTGTTTACTCCAATCGATTTGATCAATGCGAAGACATTATCTTCTGTGATCAACTCATTCTTTGGAACAAACCAGTTATCTCAGTTCATGGACCAGACGAACCCTCTTGCAGAAATCACGCACAAGCGTAGACTTTCAGCATTAGGACCAGGCGGTTTATCAAGGGAAAGAGCAGGGTTTGAGGTACGTGATGTTCACTATACTCACTACGGAAGACTTTGTCCGATTGAAACTCCTGAGGGTCCAAACATTGGTCTTATTTCATCACTTTCGGTTTATGCTAAAGTAAACGGAATGGGATTCATCGAGACACCATATAGAAGTGTTACTGATGGTAAGATAAATATTTCCGAAGAGCCTATTTATTTAAGTGCTGAAGAGGAAGAAGGTAAAAAGATTGCTCAGGCCAACATTCCTTTAAAGGATGATGGTACTATAAATACAGATCGTGTAATTGCACGAATGGAAGGTGACTTCCCGGTTGTAGATCCAAATGAGATCCACTATACCGATGTTGCACCAAACCAGATATCCTCCATATCTGCATCTCTAATTCCATTTTTGGAACATGATGATGCCAACCGTGCGTTGATGGGATCAAACATGATGCGTCAGGCTGTACCATTGTTAAGAACAGATTCTCCTATCGTTGGAACTGGACTTGAAAGACAGGTTGCAACAGACTCTCGTGTATTGATAAATGCCGAAGGTGAAGGAGAGGTTGAGTATGTTGATGCAAACAAAATTGTGATCAAGTACGATCGTACGGACGAAGCAAGAATGGTAAGTTTTGATGATGATTCAAAATCTTACAATCTTATCAAATTCCGTAAAACTAACCAGGGATCCTGTATCAACCTGAAACCAATCGTTAGTGTTGGGGACAGAGTTACTAAAGGACAGGTTCTTTGCCAGGGTTATGCAACCGAAGAAGGTGAGCTGGCACTTGGTAGAAACATGAAGGTTGCCTTCATGCCTTGGAAAGGTTATAACTTTGAGGATGCGATCGTAATTTCAGAAAAAGTGGTAAGAGATGATATTTTCACCTCTATCCATATTGATGAGTACTCTCTTGAAGTTAGAGATACAAAACTGGGTAACGAAGAATTGACTAATGATATTCCTAATGTTTCTGAGGAGGCTACTAAAGACCTTGATGAGCACGGAATGATTAGAGTTGGTGCTGAAGTAAAGCCTGGTGATATTCTTATTGGTAAGATCACTCCTAAAGGAGAAAGTGATCCTACTCCAGAAGAAAAATTATTACGTGCGATCTTTGGTGACAAAGCTGGTGATGTAAAAGATGCTTCTCTTAAAGCTTCTCCATCGCTAAGTGGTGTTGTTATCAATAAGAAATTGTTCGCAAGAGCGATTAAGGACAAACGTAAGAGAGCTCAGGATAAAGAAGATGTTGCTGCATTAGAGAAAAAGTATGATGCTAAATTCGCTAATTTAAAAGCTGAACTTATTGAGAAGCTATTCGCTATTATTGGTGGAAAGACTGCTCAGGGAGTACAGAATGATCTTGGTGAAGAAGTAATGCCGAAAGGTAAGAAGTACACTCTTAAGATGCTTAACGCTGTAGACGATTATGCTCACTTAACTACGGGTACATGGACTACAGATGATCATCTTAATGAACTTGTAGCTGATCTTTTACATAATTATAAAATCAAGGAGAACGATCTTCAGGGTAACCTTAGAAGAGAGAAATTTACCATATCTGTTGGAGATGAACTTCCATCAGGAATTCTTAAACTGGCTAAAGTTTATATCGCTAAGAAGCGTAAACTTAAAGTAGGGGATAAGATGGCAGGACGTCACGGTAACAAAGGTATTGTTGCAAGAATCGTTCGTCAGGAAGATATGCCATTCCTTGAGGACGGGACACCAGTAGACATCGTGTTGAACCCGCTTGGGGTACCATCGCGTATGAACATTGGACAGATCTACGAAACAGTTCTTGGATGGGCTGGACAGAAGAACGGGAAGAAGTACGCAACACCAATTTTTGATGGTGCTACTATTGAAGAGATCAATGATCTAACCGACAAAGCCGGAATACCTAGATATGGTCATACTTATCTTTATGATGGTGGAACCGGGGAAAGATTTGATCAGCGTGCAACTGTTGGTGTGATCTACATGCTTAAACTTGGTCATATGATCGACGATAAAATGCATGCTCGTTCTATTGGACCATACTCACTTATTACTCAGCAACCGCTTGGTGGTAAGGCACAATTTGGTGGTCAGAGATTTGGAGAGATGGAGGTTTGGGCTCTTGAAGCTTACGGAGCATCTAGTACTCTAAGAGAAATTCTAACAGTGAAGTCTGATGACGTTATTGGAAGAGCTAAGACTTACGAGGCTATTGTGAAGGGTGAGCCAATGCCGGAACCAGGATTGCCGGAATCTTTCAACGTACTTATGCACGAATTGAAAGGTCTAGGTTTGGATATTAAACTTGAAGAATAACATTCTGTTTTTACCGGGACGTTACGGCGTCCCGTTTAAACTGAATATTCACAATAATTAGCAGCAGTTATTATGGCTAGAAATAATGATAAAAATACAGTACAGAGGTTTAACCAGATCTCTATAGGTTTAGCTTCTCCAGAGTCCATCCTTGCGGAATCTCGTGGTGAAGTTCTTAAGCCTGAAACGATCAATTACCGTACGCACAAACCAGAGCGTGACGGTTTGTTCTGTGAGCGTATTTTTGGTCCTGTAAAGGATTATGAGTGTGCCTGTGGAAAATACAAAAGAATCCGATACAAAGGAATCGTTTGTGACCGTTGTGGTGTGGAAGTTACAGAGAAAAAGGTTCGTAGAGATCGTGTAGGTCACATCAACCTTGTAGTACCTGTAGCACATATCTGGTATTTCCGTTCTTTACCTAACAAAATTGGTTATTTGCTAGGTCTGCCGTCTAAAAAACTTGACATGATCATCTACTACGAAAGATACGTAGTGATCCAGGCAGGTAATGCGACAGATGAAGAAGGAAAAGCTCTACAAAAAATGGATTTCCTTACTGAAGAAGAATATCTGAATATTTTAGATGAACTTCCTCAGGAGAACCAATACCTGGACGATAGCGATCCAAATAAATTTATCGCTAAGATGGGAGCTGAATGCCTTATCGAGATCCTTAAGAGAATCGATCTTGACGAGCTTTCATATGAACTAAGACACAAAGCGAACAACGAAACTTCGAAGCAACGTAAAACTGAAGCACTTAAACGTCTTCAGGTTGTGGAAGCTTTCCGTGATGCGAATAAGAACAGAGAGAACAATCCAGAGTGGATGATCATGAAAGTTGTGCCGGTAATTCCGCCAGAACTTAGACCTTTGGTGCCTCTTGACGGTGGTCGTTTTGCGACTTCAGATTTAAATGATCTTTACCGTCGTGTAATTATTCGTAACAATCGTTTGAAGAGATTAATGGAGATCAAAGCTCCTGAAGTGATCTTACGTAATGAGAAACGTATGCTTCAGGAATCTGTAGATTCATTATTCGATAATACAAGAAAATCTTCAGCAGTAAAAACTGACTCTAACCGTCCTCTTAAATCACTTTCAGATTCATTGAAAGGTAAGCAGGGACGTTTCCGTCAGAACTTACTTGGTAAGCGTGTGGATTATTCAGCACGTTCTGTAATCGTTGTAGGACCAGAACTTAAAATGTTTGAGTGTGGTCTTCCGAAGAATATGGCAGCTGAGCTTTACAAGCCTTTTATCATCAGAAAACTGATAGAAAGAGGAATTGTAAAAACAGTGAAGTCTGCGAAGAAAATCATAGATAAAAAAGAACCTGTAGTTTGGGATATTCTGGAAAATGTGCTTAAAGGGCATCCGGTACTATTAAACCGTGCTCCTACGCTTCACCGTCTGGGAATCCAGGCATTCCAGCCTAAACTTATTGAAGGTAAGGCAATTCAGCTTCACCCACTTGCATGTACTGCATTCAACGCCGATTTCGATGGTGACCAGATGGCAGTTCATTTACCACTTGGGCCAGAGGCTATTCTGGAAGCACAGTTATTAATGCTTGCTTCTCATAACATATTGAACCCTGCAAATGGTTCTCCAATTACAGTACCTTCTCAGGATATGGTCTTGGGTCTTTACTACATGACCAAACATAAGATTGGTACGAAAGAGGAGCCAGTAAAAGGTGAAGGACTTACGTTCTATTCTGCGGAAGAGCTAGTTATTGCTTACAACCAGAAGCGTGTAGACCTTAATGCAGGTATTAAGATTAGAACCAAAGATTTCAACGAAGCAGGAGAATTGGTCATGATGATCAAGGAAACTACCGTTGGTAGAGTATTATTTAATGAAGCAGTGCCTGAAAAGGCTGGTTACATAAATGAAGTACTTACTAAGAAATCACTTCGTGAGATTATTGGGAATATTCTAAGAATTACTAGTGTTCCTGAAACTTCAGAATTCCTTGACGAGATCAAAGGTCTTGGATATGGATTCGCTTTCCGTGGTGGACTTTCCTTCAGTTTAGGTGATATTATTATCCCTGAAGAGAAGCAATCCATGATTGATGAAGCTAACGAACAGGTTGAAGGTATTATAGGAAACTATAATATGGGTCTTATTACCAACAACGAACGTTACAACCAGGTAATTGATATCTGGACTTCTACCAACGCAGGTCTTACAGATCTTGCAATGAAGCGTATTCGTGAAGACAAGCAAGGGTTTAACTCTGTGTATATGATGCTTGATTCTGGTGCGCGTGGTTCGAAGGAACAGATTCGTCAGTTAACCGGTATGCGTGGATTGATGGCTAAGCCTAAGAAATCTAACTCTGGTGGTGGTGAAATTATTGAAAACCCGATTCTTTCTAACTTTAAGGAAGGACTTTCAATTCTTGAATACTTTATCTCGACTCACGGTGCTCGTAAAGGTCTTGCCGATACAGCATTAAAAACTGCCGATGCTGGTTACTTAACCCGTCGTCTGGTAGATGTTTCACAAGACGTAATTGTTAATGAAGATGATTGTGGAACTTTAAGAGGTGTAGAAGTTAAGCCACTTAAAAAGAATGAAGAGATTGTAGAATCATTAGGAGAGAGAATCCTTGGACGTATTTCTCTACATGATGTGGTAAATCCTTCAACAGAAGAACTTATCGTTGGAACGAACGAAGAGATTACTGAAGAAATTGTAGCTAAGATCGAAGCTGCGCCAATCGAAGGTGTTGAAGTACGTTCACCACTTACCTGTGAGGCGAAGAAAGGGATCTGTATCAAGTGTTACGGTAGAAACCTTGCAACTAACAAGATCGTACAAACAGGTGAAGCTGTTGGTGTTGTTGCTGCACAATCTATTGGAGAACCTGGTACACAGCTTACACTACGTACATTCCACGTTGGAGGTATTGCAGGTAACATTTCTGAAGACAATAAGCTTGAAGCAAGATTTGATGGTGTTGCAGAGATCGAAGATCTAAAAGTTGTTAAAGGTGAAGCCCCTGATGGTGGAACTGCAGACATCGTGATCTCTCGTACTGCTGAACTTAAGATTAAGGATAAGAAAACAGGTGTTGTATTAAGTAATAACAACATCCCTTACGGTTCTCAGATCAATATCGAGAATGGCGCCAAGGTAACTAAAGGTGATGTCATCTGTACCTGGGATCCATATAACGGTGTGATTATTTCTGAATTTGCCGGTAAAATCAAATACGAAAATGTAGACCAGGGTGTTACTTACCAGGTTGAGATCGATGAGCAGACAGGATTCCAGGAGAAAGTGATCTCTGAATCCAGAAACAAGAAATTGATCCCAACACTACATATCTTAGGGAAGAAGGATGAAGTGATTCGTTCTTATAACCTACCAGTAGGAGCTCACCTTATGGTGGACAACGCTGAAAAGATTGGTGTAGGTAAAATTTTGGTGAAGATTCCACGTAAATCATCTAAAGCAGGTGATATTACCGGAGGTCTTCCAAGAGTTACTGAACTTTTCGAAGCACGTAACCCGTCTAATCCAGCTGTAGTATCTGAGATTGATGGTGTTGTTTCCTTCGGAAAAATCAAAAGAGGTAATCGTGAGATCATCGTAGAATCTAAACTTGGAGAGGTTAAGAAATACTTGGTTAAATTATCTAACCAGATCCTCGTACAGGAGAATGACTACGTGAGAGCAGGAATGCCACTTTCTGATGGATCTATTACTCCTGAAGATATCTTGAATATTAAAGGACCAAATGCGGTACAACAGTATCTTGTAAACGAAGTTCAGGAAGTTTACCGACTACAGGGTGTGAAGATTAATGATAAGCACTTTGAAGTTGTTGTAAGACAAATGATGCGTAAAGTAAGAATTGTTGATCCAGGTGATACGATCTTCCTTGAAAATCAACTAGTTCATAAAGCTGATTTCATTGACGAAAACAATAAGTTATTCGGAATGAAAGTAGTTGAAGAAGCTGGTGATTCAGAAAGACTGAAAGCTGGACAGATCATTACTCCAAGAGATCTAAGAGATGAGAATTCAATTCTTAGAAGAGAGGATAAGAATCTTGCAACTGCAAGAGACGTGATCACTGCAACTGCTAATCCGGTACTTCAGGGTATTACGAGAGCATCACTACAGACTAAGTCATTCATCTCGGCTGCTTCCTTCCAGGAAACAACTAAGGTGTTGAACGAAGCTGCAGTAAACGGTAAGATCGACAAACTTGAAGGATTGAAGGAAAATGTAATTGTTGGACATAGAATTCCAGCAGGTACAGGTATGAGAAAGTACGATAGTATTATCGTTGGTTCTAAAGAAGAATTTGACGAAATGCTTGAGAAGAAACAGGAAGTTAATTATAACTAATTCCCTGATAAGTTTATCTTAAAAGGCTCCGCTCACCGCGGGGCCTTTTTTATTTATACTCATCTTTGTAATATGAAGAAATTTATGAAAGAGATACTGCAGTATTCTCATGAAACTAACCTTGAAATCATTTCGAAATTTAACGATGGAGATCTACACTATGTGATCGCGGAAAGCTCAAAAAAACTCATTTCCCATATATTAAATTCTCAGACCTTATGGAATAATAGAATTACTGATGGTGAAGTGATTGATATCTGGAAAGTTTGGGAACCTGAGAAATTAAAAGAGATCGAAGAGCGTAATTATCAGACAGCCGTCGAAATCCTGGACGATAGAGAACTGGACGAAAATATATCATTCTCAGATACTAAAAATGAATCCCATCAGAATTCAATCAGCGATATTATATTTCACGTTGTGAACCGTGCTACTTATTATCGTGGACAGATCGCTGCAGAATTCAGGGAAAAGAAGATCGAGCCTGTAAGTGCCGATTTTGTTAGCTACAAAAGAAAAGCCTAAGCATTATTTTATATCTTATGAGCTTAAAATTTAAATTATGAGTGACGACAATAAAAAGAATCAGGATAAAGGTAAGATCAATATAGAATTAGACGAGGCAGTTGCAGAAGGAACATATTCCAATCTCGCAATTATCAATCATTCAGTATCAGAATTTGTTGTTGATTTCGTAAATATCATGCCGGGTAGGCCTAAAAGCAAAGTGAAATCAAGGATTATCCTGACTCCGCAGCACGCTAAGCGTTTATTAAAAGCTCTTGGAGACAATATCCAACGCTTTGAGAAAGCTCATGGAGAGATCAAGGATTACGATAAAGCACCAGTGCCGCTAAATTTTGGACCAACTGGTCAGGCATAATTCAGCAGAAATACTTCAGTAAAAAGATTTCGATGGTATGGTTTATTTTCCAGACTCTAGAAATCTTTTTATTTATACGTCTCAAAATATATTTTAGCAGCTTTCATCACACGTGGAGCCATAATTAGGGTAGCAATCATTGTAGGAATCGCCATCAATGCGAAAAACCCGTCAATAAGATTCAGAATAAAGCTTAAAGATGTGGTAGCTCCTACGAGAATACTAAGAACATAGACGTAGTTGTAATACTTCTTATTTTCAGCACCGGCCAGGAATGATAAACATTTTGTTCCGTAGTAAGAATAAGAGAATAATGAGGACACGCTAAAAGCGAGTATACAAAGCAGTAATAGATAATTTCCTACATATGGTATTGCTTCGTCAAAAGCGGCCGCCGTCAGGCTGACTCCGTTGACATCTTCAGTTTGCCAGACGCCAGTGACCAGAATAGCCATTGCTGTGAGTGTACAAACCACCAGCGTGTCAATTGCCGGGCCCAGCATAGCTATAAGACCTTCACGAACAGGTTCCGATGTTTTACTGGCTCCATGCGCCATCGTAGCAGTTCCAATTCCAGCTTCATTGGAAAATGCACCTCTACGTATCCCAAGTAAGATCAAGCCTCCCAGGACGCCTCCTAGCAAAGGATCTCCTTTATAATTTTCCGCAGCAAAAGCGTCGGTAAATATCATACCAAAATAGCTGAGTACCACATCATAATGCACGAAAAGTATGGCGACCACTGAAACGAAATATAGAAGGACCATTGCTGGTACCAGTTTCGAAACCGTTTTACTAATACGGTCCAGTCCGCCTATGATAACAATGGTGGTGATGATAGTCAGCATAATTCCTATGACCAGACTTGTTCCAAAGCCTGTTTGCACCCCATTAGGCTCAAGCAGAATATAATTAATAGCCTGAGTTAACTGATTTACATTAAAAACTGGCAGTGCACCTACCAGACCAGCGACCGCAAAAAATGCAGCCATTGGCTTCCATTTTTTACCGAGCCCTTCCACGATAAAATACATTACACCTCCCTGAATCTTTCCTTCAGAATCTTTTCCACGATACATGACCGCAAGAGTATTGGTGAAAAACTTCGTAGCCATACCAACGATCGCACTTATCCATAACCAGAATATAGCGCCAGGTCCACCAACGGCAATAGCAACGGCCACACCGGCAATGTTTCCCATTCCAACGGTGGAGGAAAGCGCCGTGGACAAAGCCTGAAAATGGTTGATATCTCCCGGATCTTCAGGATTATTATATTTCCCTCGAAGTATTTCTACAGAATGCCCTAAATAGCGAAAAGGTAAAAAACGTGAATAGATCAGGAGATAAATTCCGCCACCTATTAATAGTATTACAAGTGGTATTCCCCAAACGAGGGAAGCGAAATCTGCAATGAACTGATCTATCTGGGACATAGTAAAGATTTGTCCCGAAAATAGTGAATATTATAAGTCTATTTTCAGGATGTTTTAGTTTCTATAATTATAAAAACTTCTACTAATTCTAAAATTCAGATGTACTATGGAATTTGATAGAAGGATATTTTTGCTGAGTCATTTGTAGTGAGAACTGAGAATCTGCAAGAAATACCAATTGTCCAGATTTGTCTTTCGCAAGGTATTTTGCTTTCACACGCTTGAATTCCTTGAACTCTTCAGACTTCTCATTTTCTGCTTCAACCCAGGTAGCTTTATGCACATTGAGGTTTTCATAGGTACACTTTGCTCCGTATTCATGTTCCAGTCTGTATTGAATAACCTCGAACTGTAAGGCACCAACGGTTCCGATAACTTTCCTACCATTAAGTTCCAGGGTAAACAACTGCGCAACACCTTCATCCATCAACTGGTCAATCCCTTTTTCCAATTGCTTGGATTTCATAGGATCGGCATTATTTATATATCTAAAGTGTTCTGGTGAAAAGCTAGGAATACCTTTGTACATGAGGTTCTCACCTTCAGTTAATGTATCACCAATTTTAAAACTACCGGTATCGTGAAGTCCAACGATATCGCCAGGATAGGAAGTATCGACAATTTCTTTCTTTTCAGCAAAAAATGCGTTTGGAGAAGAAAACTTCATGTTCTTATTATTCCGAACATGTAGATAATTTTTATTACGTTCGAACTTACCTGAAACAATTTTTATGAACGCTAATCGATCCCTATGTTTCGGATCCATATTCGCGTGAATTTTAAATACAAAACCTGTAAACTTTTCTTCTTCCGGTCTTACAAGTCGGGTATCACTTTCTTTTGGGCGGGGAGGCGGTGCTATTGTTATAAAACAGTCCAGTAGTTCACGCACTCCGAAATTATTCAAAGCAGATCCAAAAAATACAGGTTGCAATTTACCATCCAGGTAATCCTGCCTGTCAAAATCTGGATAAACCCCTTGAGCTAATTCCAGCTCTTCACGTAAGTCATTAGCAGCTTTATCACCAATCAACTGATCAAGTTCTTCATTCTGGAGATCGTCGATCTCAATAGTTTCTTCAATATCTCTTCTAGGATCACCTGTGAAAAGGTTTACATTTTTTTCCCAGATATTATAGATTCCTTTAAAGTCATAACCCATCCCAATTGGAAAACTAAGAGGAGTTACTTTTAGATTTAATTTTTGTTCAATTTCATCCAGGAGTTCAAAAGCATCTTTTCCTTCACGATCCATTTTATTGATAAAAACGATCATGGGAATATTTCGCATACGGCAAACTTCCACAAGTTTTTCAGTTTGCTCTTCTACACCTTTAGCAACATCGATCACAACGATCACACTATCTACAGCAGTTAGCGTTCGAAATGTATCTTCAGCAAAATCCTTATGCCCGGGAGTATCCAGGATATTGATCTTGATATCTCTGTATTCAAAAGCAAGTACAGATGTTGCTACCGAGATCCCACGTTGACGTTCGATCTCCATAAAGTCACTCGTAGCTCCTTTTTTTATCTTGTTAGATTTTACAGCCCCAGCTTCCTGGATGGCTCCTCCAAACAAGAGTAGTTTTTCAGTTAAGGTAGTTTTACCGGCATCTGGGTGAGATATGATCCCGAATGTTCTTCTTTTATTAATCTCTTTCTGGTACTGCTTCATAACGGATATTTGCAGCTGCAAAAGTAAGATTATTTTAAGGATTTATGCGCGTGCTAATTATTTTGAATGATTGCATAACTTGAAGTTTAATGAAATGAAAAAGGAGTCCCCCAAAGACTCCATTTTTTTCATAGCGATCGTTTCCCCAACAATTCGCAAAGATATATACGTAAACACGGGATTGATGGTTTTGGAAGATCTGATTGGAATAAAGTTTAGACTGGCTATATTCTTCGGAAAACTTTAGGAATTGCTTAATCGGCATCCTTATGAAACAAAACCCTGATTTTGTACATTTGAGCTTCAAATTTAATAATGGCGCAGGAAAAAGTAATATTAGTTAACGAAAAAGATGAGCAAATAGGGCTGATGGAGAAGATCGAGGCCCACGAAAAGGCATTGCTTCACAGAGCCTTTTCAGTATTTGTTTTTAATGATAAGAATGAATTGATGATTCAACAAAGAGCTTTGTCGAAATATCATTCACCTGGTCTCTGGACAAACACCTGTTGTAGTCATCAGCGTGAGGGGGAATCCAATATTGAAGCTGGAAAGCGTAGATTGCAGGAAGAGATGGGTTTCTCAACAGAACTTAAAGACACCATTTCTTTTATTTATAAAGCGCCATTTGATAATGGTCTTACGGAGCATGAATTCGACCATATTCTCGTGGGATATTTTGAAGGTAAGCCAGATTTGAATCCAGATGAGGTAGCAGAGTGGAAGTGGATGTCTCTGGAAGCTATAGAAAAGGATATGCAAGCGAACCCTTCTATTTATACCGAATGGTTTAAGATCATCTTTGATAAATATTATTCACACATTCAGCAATGAGAGTAACCGTTCACAGAAAAGCTCATTTTAATGCAGCTCATCGATTGTATAGAAAAGACTGGGATGATGCCAGGAACCTTGAGGTTTTTGGAAAATGCAGTAATCCAAACTATCATGGGCATAATTATGAACTCATAGTATCTGTGACTGGAAATATTGATCCGGAAACTGGTTTTGTGATGGATTTAAAAATCCTGAAGGATCTTATTCGCACTGAAGTTGAAGATGCTTTTGATCATAAGAACCTGAATGTAGAGGTGGAAGAGTTTAAGAATCTGAATCCTACGGCTGAAAATATTTCAATAGTCATATGGAATAAACTTCGAAAACAAATTCAGGAAACACACGACCTGGAAGTTACGCTGTATGAGACTCCGCGTAATTATGTTACTTATAAAGGAGAATAATGAAAAAGGGAGATTTAGTACCAGATTTAAGGTTAAAGGATCAGAATCGTAAAGAATTTAATTTTAGAGATCTTGTGGGTGAAAAAGCATTTGTAGTTTATTTTTATCCAAAGGATTTTACTCCGGGGTGTACCAAGGAAGCCTGCAGCTTTCGTGATAGTTACCAGAAATTTCAGGATCTGGGTGCTGAGGTTATTGGGATTAGTGCAGATACTACTGCCTCCCATGCGAAATTCAGTGAAAAGTATAATTTGCCATACATTTTCCTGTCTGATAGAGATAAAAAAGCAAGAAATGCTTTCAATGTAAAAGCCAGTCTTTTAGGACTTCTTCCCGGAAGAGAAACCTTTGTTTTTGGTAAGGATGGCAAACTACTGCACAGGTTCAATAGTATGAACGCTTCTAGACATATGCCGGAAGCACTTGAAATCCTGAAAAAATATCAGAATTAAATTTTAATAAAATCATTTTCGTTTCGAAAAATAGTTTAAATTCGCAGCCGAAATTAAATGATAATGGCTAGTAAAAGACTGCTTAAGAAAAACGTGAATTATGTAATGGGAGACATCATCGATGCTGCCTATATTCACCAAATGGCTAACCCGAAGAAAGATGACAATAAGTCTGAAGCTATCGTGGACGAAGCTATCAGCGACTACGATGAATTGATCAGAGAGATCAATCGACGTGATGTTGAAAACAAACAAAGACACTTTAGAGATATAGAGAAGGATCTTGAGAAGAAGGCGAAAGACCTTGTCGAGAAATTGAATGCACTTTAATAAGTTGCCGATGTAGCTCAGCTGGCTAGAGCAGCTGATTTGTAATCAGCAGGTCGTGGGTTCGAGTCCCTCCATCGGCTCTTAATGAAAAGCTTCTCCGAAAGGGGGAGCTTTTTTGTTTTAAGAATATTCGGTTAACGCCAGTTCTAAGGGAGAATCGGAAGCCAATTTCCTTTGACTTAAAAAAACCTCTCATTTGAGAGGCTTTTTTTTGTGATCAAAATTTTGTTCTTAGTGCAGGGCGTCAAGTTGCAACAACTTACTGGTGCGCTCCTGAACAGCTTTAAAGCCTTCTTTATCCTCACGAACATCTCTGTTCCAAAATGGGATCATTTTATCCAATTGTTTACGAAATTCTTTAGTTCTTACTTTCTCTGGAAATGCAATCTGCATCACTTCAAGCATAATGTGAACAGCAGTAGATGCACCCGGAGAAGCTCCAAGCAAAGCCGTTATTTTACCATCTTTGCTATGTACTACATCTGTACCAAATTCCAGTACACCTCCTTGTTCTTCATCTCGTTTAATGATCTGAACTCGCTGGCCAGCCACTTTTAATTCCCAATCCTCCGGTTTAGCATCCTTAAGAAAAACCCTTAATTCATCTACCCGGTCTTCGTGATTCATTCTTACCTGGTCAATGAGATAGGTAGTAAGCGGAAGGTTGTGCCAGAAAACACCCCACATAGATGGAATATTGTCAAAACGTAAAGATTTAGGCAGGTCAAGAATAGATCCTTCTTTTAAAAATTTTGTGCTGAAACCTGCAAATGGGCCAAACAGTAATTCTTTTTTACCATCAATGAACCTCGAATCCAGATGAGGTACCGACATTGGTGGTGCATCCACACCAGCCTTACTATAAACTTTGGCATCATGTTTTTCGATAACATCTCTGTTCGTACAAGAAAGCCATTGTCCGCTTACTGGAAAGCCTCCATACCCATCTTTTTCAGGGATCTCGACCTTTTGTAACAGAGGCAAAGCGCCTCCTCCAGCACCAATAAAAATATGTTCCGCGTCGTAATAGGATTTTTCGCCGGTATTCAGATCTTTTACTATAGCCGACCAGTCATCGGGTCCATCAGGATCAATGTCCAGAACCTCCGTGTTTCTTATAACCGGAACTTTAAAATGATTTTCTAATAGATCAAAATATTGTTCAGTAAGAGAACCAAAATTTACACCAGTTCCCAGTTCCATTCGGGTTGCCGCCATTTTTTCATCAGGTTCACGGTCTTTCATAATAAGTGGAAACCACTTTTTCATCGTCTCATGATCTTTGGTGAATTCCATTTCCTTAAACATAAATTCAGAATTCATACGCTCAAACCTCTTCTTCAGAAATTCTACATTATCTTCCCCGCGAACCCATGCATGATGCGGAATACTATGAATAAAACTCTGGGGGTTTTTTATTAATTCCTGACTGGTCAAATGAGCCCAGAACTGTTTTGATTTCTCGAATTGCTGGAAAGTATCAATCGCTTTGGAAATATCTATAGAGCCATCTTCCTGCTCTGGAGTATAGTTAAGTTCACAGAATGCTGAATGCCCTGTACCTGCATTATTCCATGCTTTGGTACTTTCCTGGGCAATCTTATCCAATCGTTCAAAGATGATGATCTTAACTTCCGGATCTATTAATTTCAGCATTAGAGCAAGGCTTGCACTCATGATACCTCCACCGGCACAGATCAGGTCATATTCTGTATTCGTCTTATTCATAGTTGTTTTTTCTACAAAATATGGAACACTGTTCTTCTTTTGACCCAAAGAAATATTAAGAAATAAAAAAAGGAGCCATTAGGCTCCTTTTTCATATTATTTTCTGCTAAACTAGGAATTTTCAACTTCCTGCGCCTGCACTTTATCTTCCAGTTTTTCCTCTTTTCTGCGTTCCTTCAAAAAGCTTTTCAATTCCTCACCATACTTAGACTTTTTGATCTTTGGTTCCAGGGAATTATAAATAGTATCAAGGTACTTGATGTTTGCATCAAAAACTTCAGAAAGTGCAAGATAAGGTGCTATTTCATGTTGCTTGTTATTCAGTGCAAAATTTACAGTATAGAGATATTTTCTACGTAGCAATTTATCATACTTCTGGTCGATCTCCATAAGTTTCTCTTCGTCCTGATCTTTTTCTGCTTCGAAACTTGCTTTGATCAAATCGAGGTTTTGATCATTAAATCTACTTATCATTTTCCTGTATTCAACCAGTTTCTCCTGGTTCACAGATCCAATTATTTCTGCACTGGTTTCAAACTTATCCAGTTTAGTGTTGATAGTGATCTGCCCTTTGTCTGCGAAGAAATCTATACGATCATCATACTGATTATTATCTACTTTTTCAAGATACAGGTACATGATTTGTGGACTCTCAAGATAGGTTTCCATAGAAAAATTTGGATCACCGGTTACCTGAACTGAGTCTACATTTACCAATGCAGTGTCTTCAATTTTTTGAAGGTACAAAGTTCCTTTTTTCAGGCCTTTGATCTCTCCATTTACAATCAGGTTGCTTTCTTTTTCGGAACAGGCGCTAATGCTGATCAGGATAACTAAAAGAAGAGCTAATTTTTTCATTGTGGGATGCAGTTTTAAAGTGCGCAAATATCTTATATTTTTCTGTTTATTACTAACTGGTAGCTGCTAATTGCATTAAAATTGTACACAAAATAGCGCCATAAGTACCCACTACATAACCAAACACTGCCAGTAGCACACCTACGGTAGCAAGAGATGGGTGAAAGGCTGCTGCAACTACCGGAGCTGATGCTGCCCCGCCTACATTGGCCTGGCTTCCTACCGCAAGGAAAAAGTACGGCGCCTTTATAAGTTTCGCAGTTATAACCAGTACGATCACATGAATTAGAATCCATACGAGACCTATCGCCAGAAGTCCGGGATTATCAAATACCGATGTCAAGTCCATTTTCATCCCGATGGTAGCAACAAGAATATAAATAAATATGCTTCCAATTTTACTGGCGCCAGCACCTTCGTATTTTTTAAATTTCGTAAACGAGAACATGATACCCAGGGCAGTAGCAATCGTGATCATCCAGAAAAACTGGGAAGAGAAGGAGGAAAGTGCGCTTTTGCCATCATTGAAAATGTCAAAATTCGCGGTTAGGTATGTAGAAATTCCATCTGCGCCCCAATGTGCTATACCAACTGCTCCAAATGCCAGCGCCAGCATGATCATAAAATCCGGTAACATTGGAATCCTGTTAACACTTTCAGCGTAACTGCTAACTTTAACTTTCAATTCTTCAATGGCTGAATTGTCTGCCTGCAGCCATCTATCTATTGCTTCATTTTTTCCAATTCCCATTAATACTATTGCCATCCAGAGGTTGGCAACTATAATGTCGACAAGAACCATCCCGCCGTAAAGATCCTGATTATACTCATATATCTCAAGCATCGCGGCCTGGTTTGCACCACCACCAATCCAGCTACCAGCAATTGTAGAGAGCCCTCGCCAAACTGCATCTGGACCAACACCGCCTACAGTTTCCGGAGAAAATGCAGAGATGAGTAAAATTGCGAGCGGTCCCCCAAGGACGATACCCAGAGTTCCGGCAAAGAACATAATAAGAGCTTTAGGTCCAAGGTTGAATACTGCCTTCAGGTCTATACTTAAAGTCATTAATACCAGAGCCGCAGGTAAAAGGTATCGACTGGCTACAAAATAAAGTTGTGAAATGTTATCATCTATGAGTCCTACCGAATTAAATATCGCCGGGATAAGGTAGCACATGAGTAGTGCGGGAACGACTTTATAAAATTTACTCCAGAATCCTTCTTTTTGAGAAGAGGTGTAAAACACAAAACCCAGAGCGATCATTAATAGTCCAAAGACGATCGCATCGTTGGTGAATAAGGCAGTTGTTTCCATAGAATTTTTAAAAGTTGATCGGCAAAATACAATTTTTAAAATTTCTGCCGGTCTCCTTTTCAGTTATTGCAACAGGATCTCACGAATACTTTGCGCTACACCATCTTCCTTTCCTGGTGCGGTAACCATGTGAGCTATTTCAAGTACTTCGGGCTTGGCATTTCCTACGGCGATTCCTAAACCAACACCCTGCAGCATTTCACGATCATTATAGTTGTCTCCAAAAGCCATACTTTGTGAGAGCGGTAAACGAAAATGCTCTTTTAGCAAATGCTCCACCGCAGTAAGCTTTGATATCTTTCGGGGTGCGATCTCGAGATAACTTGGTTTGCTTCGGTACAAATGAAGATCCTCACCGTGATTTTCAATAAGAAAGTCCCTGATGCTATCGATCTTTTCTTCTTCGCCCATTGCCATGATCTTATGTGCGCCCTTCCCAGCAGCTTTCCAGCTTTCTAATACTTCGGCATTACTACTTAATTGCGGTTGTACCTTGGTATTATTAATTTCCCTACGTGTCCAGAAATCTTCTCTGGGAACATACCACTCATCAGCATGGAAAAGACTTAGATGTACATCATGTGCGATATTAAATTGATGTAAGCTTTCCAGAGTACTAATTGGAATCTCCGTAGAACTTACGGCTTTTCCATCTACGAGGATGAGTCCGCCATTGTAGGAGATTATTGGGTGATGCTCTATCCCAAGCTTTTGCTGAAGATGGCGCATGGCTGCCGGCATTCTGGAGCTTATTAAAATGAATGGTATATCTCTTTCTTCCAGCGATTTAATGGTTTGTATGGTAAGTGGTGATAGGTCACGATCTACATTCAGTAAGGTGCCGTCAATATCTGAAAATACTATTTTGAACATTATTCCTGGTCGTTTTTTGGTTTGGGATGTCGCTTTGCGTCTTTCAGGGCTTTGTTAAGCATCCACTCGATCTGTCCATTGGTACTTCTGAATTCATCAGCTGCCCATTTCTCGATCGCTTTTAGCATATCTTCATCTACCCGAAGTGCGAATGCCTTTTTCTTACCCATAATTTAGTCAAGTTCCTTTACAAATTCAGTTAAAATTGAAACTAGCTCGGGGTGCAAAGGTAAGTTTGGCTCATTGTATGATTTTGAATTCACCAATCGATCCTTTGTTTCAATTTTTCTGAAAATGTGATTCATTTGATCCAGAATCGCTAATTCTGAATTCTCATTTGCCTCTGCCAGTTTTTGAGCCTGCTCTTCACTCACCTGAATATCTGAAGTGCCATTTACTACAAGAACCGGGATCTTAAGTTTACTGATTTCTTCTGAAGGGTTATATTTCATCCAGCTTGCCATGAATGGCTGAACTGAAGGTCTGAACACTGCTTCCAGCATTGGACTATAGTTAGAAGTTCTTCCATTCTCTGCCATTTCATCAAAAGCGGTACGTGCACTCGCACCTAATTCTGGAGCCATGTTCGTGACCTGCTCCGTAATGATCTCGTCAATAGGATCTGCAGCGCCGGCTAGTGAAATAAATGCGTCAGCGTTTTCCTGAGCGACCAGCATCCCAATGAGGCTCCCTTCGCTGTGGCCTGCTATGATAATGTTGCTGAATTTTTCTTCTTTTCTGAAATGCTTTACTGCATTGTTAGCATCCTTGACAAAATCCTCAAAGATCATGTCCTCTTCGCTAAGCTGAAGTTTTTGTGCTTTAAAGATTCGTTTATCATATCTAAAGGAAGCAATACCATTGCCCGCCAGTTCCCGGGCTATTTTCTTTATGCCATCGTTCTGCAACATAGGCTGGTTCCCATTTCTATCTGTTGGGCCAGATCCCTGAATAAAAATGATGAGGTGTTTCATATTTCCCTCAGCAGGGATTGTAATCGTACCATCTGTAAATTCATCTATACTTAATTCAGTTTCTGTAAATGTGGTATCCTGCGCTACTGTGATTAGCGAAGAAATGATCATCAAAACAAAACAGATTGACTTCTTCATTCTTTATGATTTTTAAAATTCTTGTTGATCGCTCTTCTTGCCAAGTCAGGTTTTTCTGTACCAATTAAAAAGCGTTCATTATTTTTTGTGATGATGTGTATGCCTTTGTTACCTGAAACGTTATAGGCTTTCGCTCTTCCGAAGCCTCGAATTCCCCATCCTCCATATTCAGAAACAGGTGCATAGGTTCTTACATAACATTCCTGAATCTCGTCCCAGTTATAATTTCTTCTGAAGAAAGGTAAAGGTTCAAAACCTGCGCTAATTCCTTTGCTGTTAATCCTTGTTTCAAGGTTCAGAATAAATATCAGGATAAAAATCACCAAACTAATTATTGGCGCAATCAGACTTTTAAGCCGTACCTTATTTATGGATATTTCAGAAAAAAGCGGGAGTGCACTGGCAATTATAATGGTAATCAAAAGAATAATAAGCCACCACTGTCTGAATCTCTGGTTCTCCGTGAATATGCGCATTCTAGTGATTCAAAGTTCCGGCATTTACTACGGGTGTCGCATCCCGATCTCCGCATAAAACCACCATAAGATTACTAACCATAGCGGCTCTGCGTTCTCCATCCAGTTCAACTACTTGCTTTCTGCTAAGTTCTTCAAGTGCCATTTCTACCATACTTACTGCACCTTCTACAATCTTGTGCCTTGCAGCCACAATTGCCGTAGCCTGCTGTCTTTTCAACATGGCGCTGGCAATTTCATTTGCATAGGCAAGATATCCAATACGAGCTTCGAGAACTTCAATTCCAGCAATATTCAAACGCTCCTCCAGCTCTTTCTCCAAAGCATCACTTACTTCATTTACACTGGACCTCAAAGTGATATCCTCATCCAAACCTTCATCGGCAAAGTTATCATATGGATATAAACTGGCTAATTTCCGAACGGCTGCATCAGTCTGTACCACTACGAAATTCTCAAAATTATCTACATCAAATGAAGCTTTAAAAGTATCCTGAACCCTCCAAACCAGAATGGTACTTATCATTACTGGATTTCCAAGCTTATCATTCACTTTTAATCTTTCACTGTCAAAATTTCTCGCTCTTAGTGAGATTTTCTTTTTGGTGTAGAACGGATTCACCCAGAAAAGTCCGTTTTCCTTAACCGTTCCCTTATAATCACCAAAAAGAAGAAGTACTCTCGACTCGTTTGGATTCACCAGGATAAGTCCGGGAACTATAAGAAAAGCGATGAGTACACCCAATGCCCATACAGGACTACCGGTATTGAAAATGGCGATAATACTTCCAAACAAAAGGATCAAAAATGCAAACAGCATAATGTATCCATTAAATCCAGTGATAGTTTTTTCTTCAGTCATGTGAAATATGATATTAAAATGATATCATAAATATACTATATTAAATTTAATGAATTTCAATTCTTAACACTAAAATTTTATTGGGAGCCTTATATTTGGATTCTATAAAATACTACTATGAAAAAAATACTATTTCTTTTCGCTGTTTTGCTGATGTGTGCTAAAGGTCAGGCTGCCGATTCAGAATGGGGGAGAACAGGTCATCGTGCAACTGCAGAGATCGCGCAAAGTCATTTATCTAAAGAAGCCCAGAAAGCAATCAAAGATCTACTGGATGGCCATGGACTTGCATTTGTGGCTAATTACGCAGATGACATCAAAAGCGATGCTGCATACAGAAAATATGGACCTTGGCACTATGTGAACATTGATCCAGGTCAGGATACTTATATCGAAGCTGAAGCAAGTGAAGATGGTGACCTGGTTCAAGCCATCAGAAAATGTGTAAAAGTTCTTAAGGATAAGTCGGCTTCCAGGGATGAGAAGCAATTTCATTTAAAAATGCTGGTACATTTTGTTGGAGATCTGCATCAGCCATTTCATACCGGACATTCTGAAGATAAAGGCGGAAACGATATACAGGTGAGATGGTTCAATGATGGTTCTAACATTCACCGGGTGTGGGATAGTGAGATGATCAATTTTTACCAGATGAGCTATACCGAATTAGCGATGAATACAGGAAAGCTTACTAAGAAGCAAAAGGCGACAATACAGAAAGGTGAATTGCTGGACTGGGTTTATGAATCTAGAGATATGGCAGATGATCTTTATAATGGAGTAGAGAATGGTGAAAAGCTAGGATATAGATATATGTATGATCATATGCCGCAGGTACTGGCGCAATTACAAAAAGGCGGACTTAGACTTGCGAAGGTATTGAATGATATCTACTCTTAATATATTTTTCGAAACGTGAGATTTATTCTGGGTCCAATCTGCTTCTTTGTTTTAGGCAATTGATGCTTCCAGAATTTCTGAGTTTCACCTCGCATTACTAAAAGGCTGCCGTGTTGCAGCCTTTTTTTGTAGGTTAGGTTTTTATTTTTTCGGTTCTTTAGATGAAACATGCGAGGCTCACCAACACTTACTGAGGCAATAACAGGATTGGTTCCAAGCTCCTTTTCATCATCGGCATGCCAGCCCATACTATCCTGACCATCGCGATAGAGATTCGCCAGGCAGGCATTAAAAGACTGTTCACAGATCTCTTCACAGCGTTCCTTAACACCTGTCAAATAGGAAGGGAATATCTCTGGATGCATAGTAAGACCAGAGTAGGTATATGCGTTGTTATTATTACTGAATAAAGCGGTAAGTCTTGGCTGAAGTATGTCTTTGCCAAACATTTTAATATGATCCTGCCTCCATTGCTCGTAATGCAGCAATTTTTCAAAGAGTTTATCCGCTTGTTCACGACTTAGAAAATCTTCAATATAGAGCAGACTTGCACCTTGTAATTCTATACTTTCCATAAGCCTAGATCAGGTAAAAAAGTGCCCACCATATAAGAACGAGCTGTAGGGGAATTCGCGCAATTAAAATCCAGCGTGAAATTCCTGCTGCGGCCTTTTTTGAGGACAGCATATAAAAGTGTACCAGTAAAAATATAAGCAGCATAATCGCAATACCATAGATGGAAGCGTTTCGTGTTGAAGTGAATAATAATCCGATTCCAAGAAGTATCTCAGCGAGACCACTGAGTAAAACCAGCTGTTTATGGGACGGAAGGTATCTTGGCATAATTCGCATATACATTTTCGGTTTTACAAAATGCATAATACCTGCGAAAATGTACATAAAGGACATTAAATATAGATGCCACGGATTTTCCATAATTAAGATTTTTGATGAAGATAATGCAAATAAATACATGGCTAAAATGCTAATAGTTAGATGTTTTTTGAAAATTTTAGTTGTGTAAGTACTTTAAATGGAGTAATTTCAGCGTCCAAAATCTATCGATAACCTAATATAAATTAATTGAAAACAAACGTTTCAGTTTATTTTCTCTTGTTTTTTTTATGCTTCAGCGTTACTAATGCGCAGCATAGCCTTGAAAAACCGAAAGATACACTTCAAACTCTGCTTGACAAAGTCAACGAGGATATTCTAAAATACCAGTATCAGCAAGCGGTAGATAAGGCTTATGATCTTGTCACTTTAGCCAAAGAAAAGGATAATAATCTATATGTTTCTAGAGCTTATCACTCCCTGGGACATATATATTCTGATACTAAAGATCTAGACCGTGCCCGGCAGAATTATGCTTTTGGTCTGGAATACGCCGAAAAGACTGGAAATGATTCCATACTTCTAACATCTTACAATAATCTTGGGAACGCCCTTTCTGAGAATCCAGCATACAGGGATGAAGGGATCGATTATTATAATAAAGCTATAAAGCTCGCAAGGGACCTAAATAAGAGGGAAGAGCTTATTGCGCCAACCACCAACATTGGCTGGACCTACCTTGATGCAAATCAATATGATAGAGCATTTCCATTCCTGGATCGTGCACTCGAACTAATGCTGGATGAAGTTAAAGAAAACGATTCGCGTTATAATGCCTGGTTATCTCAAATGTATATGCTGCATGGAAGGTATTATGTGCATAAAAAAGCATTTGATTCTGCACACGTATATTACGATAAGTCTCTACAGTTAGCAGAAAAGGATAGTCTGTATATTCAAGCGGCTGAGGCTTATAAATATTATGCTGCGTTTCTCGAAAAGGAAGGAGATTATCAGGGAGCCTTCAATGCACAAAGAAAGTTTACCGAATTCAATGATCTCATATTCGAGAATGAAAAAGTACGGGAGATGGAGATCGCTGATGCGAAATTCAAACTATCAGAATATGAAAAGGATCTTGAAATTGCCCAGAGAGAACAGAGTCTTCAGGATGAATTGATAGACCGTTCTAAGGAAAAAGTGATCATTATGGTCATTTCTTCAGTAGTACTGGTTTTTATATTGGTGTTTCTTTTCAAAATAAACCGCGACAGAAGAAACCTTATTTCTGAGCTTCAGAAGAAAAATAAGCAGTATAAATCTGCACGGGACCAGGCTGAAAATTTATCCAGGATGAAAACCAGGTTTTTCAGTACGGTGAGTCACGAGATTCGAACGCCTTTATACGGAGTGATTGGGCTTACCTCTCTACTGCTGGAGGATAAAAGGCTGAAGAAACACAAAACCGATCTTAAATCATTAAAATTTTCTGCAGATTATCTTCTGGCCCTCATCAACGATGTTCTGCAAATGAATAAGATGGAAAGCAATGAAGTTAAACTGGAGAGTGTATCGTTCAACATTCGGGAACTTCTAAGTAGTATTGTAAACAGTTTTGAATTTACGAGAGTACAGAATAAGAATGAGATCATTCTGGATATTGACGATCAAATTCCATCATACCTTATCGGCGATTCAGTTCGTTTGTCGCAGGTTCTTATGAATCTGGTTGGTAATGCCATGAAGTTCACCGAGCGAGGACTCATCAAAATTAGTATCAATCATCTGGAGGAGAATACTGATACTGCGAAGATCCATTTTGTAATTGAGGATAATGGTCCAGGGATACCTGAAAGTAAGAAGAAGATGATCTTTGAGGAATTCTCGCAATTAGAGAATAGCAATTATAATTACCAGGGAACAGGACTAGGTTTACCTATTGTAAAAAAATTACTAAAACTCTTTGGTTCTAAGATCAAACTGGACACTAAAGAAGGGGAGGGATCGTCATTTAGTTTTACTATAGACTTCGGAATTGATCATACTAAAGCTGAAGTTCCGGTTATAGAAGATGATCTGGATCAACTTGCTTTGCATGGTAAAAAACGTATTCTGATCGTAGATGATAACCGAATCAATCAGGTAGTTACCAAAAGAATTCTCGAGAAGAAGGATTTTGAATGTGAAGTTGCAGGCGATGGTACTACAGCTATAGAAATGGTCCGGGAATCTAATTACGACCTTGTACTCATGGATGTGAATATGCCTGGTATTAGCGGACTGGAAGCTACCAGTGAAATTCGTACCTTTAATAAATATCTTCCTATTGTAGCTTTAACGGCTGTGGAGGTAGAAGAAATTCGTGAGGAGATCCAATCCGCAGGGATGAGCGACATCATCATAAAACCATATGATGTGCAACAATTTTACCAGATCATTTATAAGAACTTAAGCATGTCTGCTATTCCAGAGAAGGTTTAGCTTATTTCTTAACCTCTTTTGAATTTTCGGGAATCTGAAAATAATTCTCTTCAGGTTGAAAGAACTGGATATTCGAGATCTTTGCCTCTCCAATCTTATCACCTAAACCGCTTTCTTCATTCCAGTTGTGGAAACTCCAGGTAGTGGCGAAACTCACATCTTCGACAGTTTTATAATCGCTATAAACGATCGCATGTGGATTTTCTTCAGCTTTAGACTTATCTGTACCAAAAGTTACAATATAGGCAGCGGCCTTAAGTAACTTGGTATCATCGTCCTGATACACAACATACCAGTCATCTGGTGAATCTCCCGTGTCACCCTTAAAAGTTAATTTTGAGGATGGATATTCCAGGCTATCAAGCTTACGCTGACTTGATTCTTCCCAAACGGTACCTGGATCTGTAAGTTTAAAAGGCATTGCAAAGAAATATTGCCAGGTGAAAATATCAAAACGAGCGCCATCTGTAGGACTGGAATCTGGTGAAATAGCTACTTCACTTCCATCAAATACGATGGTAGAACCATTATTTTTCTCGATTCTGATCCCACTTGAGTTGGTATTCATAGCCAGTTTTGCATTCAGTCTTTCTGAACCTCCAAAATTAAGCTGAATATCAAAGGAAACGGCTTCCTGCATTTTAAAGGCAGATTTGTTGTGAGCCTCTTCTATATTTTCAGAAAAACTTAAAACCTGCGGAGGTCCGGCGCCATCTCCAATGCCATTATCAGGTTCCACGGGTATTTTTTCTTCGGAAGAATTCTTACAGCTTACGATGCTGACAATTAAGAATAGAACGATCAATTTCTTCATGGTATTTAATTTACTGGTTAATAAAAAAAGCCGCTGTAATTCAGCGGCTTTGTTAGTCGGAAGTAAAGTGATTACTTTACCATATCGAAACTTCTTTTAATAAAATCAGTGAGTTCTTCACCTTTCAAAAGATTTTGAGATAATCTTGCCAGGTCAAGCGATTGCTTGATCAAGCGTTGTTGTTTTTTCTCAGTTTTGGTGTTTAGAATAGTATTTATCAACTCGTGGTTGGTGTTAACAACAAGGTTATACATTTCAGGCATATTGCCCATTCCAAACATACCGCCACCACCGGTTTGCTGCATCTCTTTCATTCTACGCATAAATTCCGGTTGCGTAATGATCAATGGCGCTGCAGTGCTATCCATCGCTTCCATCTGGATCGTATACTTGTCCGCAGGAATTACTTTTTCGAAATCACCTTTAAGCTGTTCCTTTTCTTCATCAGATAATTTTGAGATCTTCTCATCATCTGTCTTAATAAGGTTATCTACATGATCTGAATCTACTCTTACAAAAGAAATATTTTCATGAGAGGTTTCAAGCTTTTGAAGCAGGTGAGAGACGATAGGGCTATCCAGCATTAGTACTTTGTAGCCTTTATCCTTAGCTGCCTGGATATAACTATGTTGCTCATCTTTGTTAGAAGCATATAGAACCACCAGTTTATCATCCTTATCGGTTTGATTGTCCTTAATCGCTTCCTTGAGTTCTTCAAAAGTGAAGAATTCGTTTTCTGTTGTTGGATACAACGCGAATTTATCAGCTTTTTCAAAGAATTTATCTTCTGAAAGCATTCCGTATTCGATCACGATCTTAATATCATTCCATTTTTTCTCGAAATCCTCTCGATTGTTGTTGAATAAGCTTTTCAGTTTATCTGCAACTTTACGTGTGATATAACTCGATATTTTCTTAACAGCACCGTCAGCCTGTAAATAGGATCTTGATACGTTAAGTGGAATATCTGGAGAGTCAATCACTCCACGAAGCATCGTAAGGAATTCCGGTACGATACCTTCTACATTATCGGTTACATAAACCTGGTTCTGGTATAACTGGATTTTATCCTTCTGGATATTCATATCCTGAGCCATTCTAGGGAAATAAAGTATCCCTGTCAGGTTGAAAGGATAGTCAACATTTAAGTGAATATGAAATAATGGATCTTCGAATTGCATTGGATACAATTCCTTATAGAAACCATTATAGTCTTTTTCCTCTAAATCTGTTGGTTGCTTTGTCCAAGCAGGATTTGGATTGTTGATAATATTATCAACGGTTTTTGTTTCCGGCTTGGCATCCTCTTTAGCATCTTCAGGGAGTGGTAAGGTTTCTTCCTTAGTACCAAACTTAATTGGTATAGGCATAAACTTATTATATTTTACCAAAAGTTCCTGGATTCTATTCTCTTCCAGAAATTCTTTATCCTCATCGTTAATATGAAGGATCACTTCAGTCCCGTGAGTGGATTTTTTAGCATCTTCAAGTGTGAACTCTGTAGTACCTTCACAAATCCAGTGAGCCGCAGGTTCATCTTTATGAGACTTAGTTAGGATCTCTACTTTGTTCGCTACCATAAAAGCAGAATAGAAACCAAGACCAAAATGGCCTATTATTCCACTGTCTTTTGCAGAGTCTTTGTATTTGTCAAGAAACTCTTCAGCTCCAGAAAAGGCAACTTCATTGATATATTTCTTAACCTCTTCTTTCGTCATCCCAATACCCTGATCAATAATATGCAGCGTATTGTTTTCCTCGTTAACTTTTACTTCTATCGTAGGATTGCCGTATTCAACGTTAGCTTCACCTAGACTACTAAGGTGCTTTAATTTTAAAGTCGCATCGGTTGCATTTGAGATCAGCTCCCTTAAAAAGATTTCATGATCACTGTATAAAAACTTTTTAATAAGCGGAAATATGTTTTCAACAGACACATTTATTTTTCCGGTTGCCATATAATTTGATTTAAAATTTTGTTCGGTTTGAGAGATTCAAAAAAAATACCAATAATGCTTTGCTGTCAAACTGACACCCTATGTAATGAAACATGTAAAAATACGTCTAAGCCATTGTATTTAGCTGAATGAGAACTTTTAACAAAGTTTTGTTTATCGAATAGCCTAAATACTTAAACAAAGTAGTATCTTTGAAAAAGAAATAAGAATTATGGCAAAGGCAACAGGAAATAGTAAGGTGAAGAAGAAGCCAAGTGAGGACAAGTTAATAGCAATTTACATGGATTACGTACTTGTGAATGAAAGTACTCCGAGAAGTGTATATAAGTTTGCGAAGGAAAATGATATAACCGAACAGGAGTTTTACGAATTCTTCGGAAGTTTTGATGGTTTAAGAAAGAAGATCTGGGATAAGTTTTTTGATAATACTCTATCTGTCATGGAGAAGTCACCAGATTATCACTCCTTCAGTAATCGTGAAAAGCTACTCACATTTTTCTATACATTCTTTGAAGTTTTAACTGCAAACAGAAGTTACGTACTCTACGCACTTAGTGAGCATAAGGATCGAATGAAAAACCTTGAACAACTTAAAGGTTTACGTAGGAAGATGCGCAGTCTCGCCAAGGAATTAATTTCTGATGGTAATAGTGAAAAATCGTTTAAACTATTCGAGCAGAGTGAAAGCATTTTTAGCGAAGGAGTATGGGTTCAATTCTTATTCCTGCTAAAATTCTGGATAGAGGATAATTCCTCATCTTTTGAAAGTACAGACGTCGCAATCGAAAAATCTGTACATACCGTATTTGATCTATTCGATAACACTCCTTTGGAGCGTGTGGTAGACTTCGGAAAGTTCTTATGGAAAGAACGAATGGCCTAATTAAAAGAATATGAAAACTATAGATAAAATTCCGACAGGCAAAATAGGCCGTACCAGCAAACTGGTTCAGACCGGTGTTAAGATTGGTGGGAATTACATCAAATATTACGGCAAAAAGGCATTCAATTCTGAACTAACACGTGATGAGTTGGATGAGGATAACGCTACAGATATTTATGACGGACTTAAAAGTTTAAAGGGAAGCGCTTTAAAGGTAGCTCAAATGCTATCCATGGAGAAGAATTTACTTCCCGGTGCATACGTAGAAAAGTTTAGTCTGGCGCAATTCAGCGTGCCGCCCCTTTCAGCTCCATTAGTTAGAAAAACTTTTAAGAAATATAACGGAGCATATCCGGAAGAACTATATGATACTTTTGCAACCCAGTCGGTTAATGCCGCCAGTATCGGTCAGGTACATAAGGCGACAAAAGATGGGAAAAAACTTGCTGTGAAAATCCAATATCCGGGGGTTGCAGATAGTATCAGTTCAGATCTTGCGATGGTAAAACCAATTGCTCTAAAGATGTTCAACCTTTCAGCAAAGGATTCTGAAAAGTATTTTAAGGAAGTTGAAGGAAAACTTTTGGAAGAAACTGATTATATTCTGGAAGTGAAGCAAAGTAAGCATATTTCCAAGGCGGCTGCTCACATTCCTAATATCAAATTTCCGAAGTATTATGAAGATCTTTCCAGTGAAAGAATCATTACTATGGACTGGATGAATGGAATGCATCTTAGTGAGTTCTCAAAACAGAATATATCACAGGAGCTTGCAGACAAAGTAGGACAGGCACTTTGGGATTTTTATATGTTCCAGATTCACGGACTTCAGATGGTACATGCAGATCCACATCCGGGAAATTTCATGGTGGATTCTGAGAATAACCTGATCGCCATTGATTTTGGTTGTATCAAGCAAATTCCAGATGATTTTTATACTCCTTATTTCTCAATGACAGATCGTAATAATCTTGATAATTCAGATTATTTCCACGGAAGATTATTGGAACTGGAAATTCTTCAGGAAAAGGATACAGATAAGGAGAGAAAGTTTTTCTCTGAAATGTTTTACGAGATGTTTGCGATGTTTTCAACTCCGTATCAATCTGAAGTATTCGATTTTACTGATAAAGAATTCTGGGATAATCTTTCCCAGCTAAGCGAAAAATATTCTAAAGACCCAGAATTACGTCGTATGAATGGAAATCGAGGAAGTAGGCATTTCCTTTATATGAGCAGAACATTCTTCGGTTTATATAATTTGTTACATGATCTCAAAGCTAAAGTTGAGGTTAATAAGTTTAGAGGACTCCTCTAATGGTTGATTTATTGGTTAGGTTGAAGAGAGCGTAGTTGTTGGTTGCAGCTGCGCTTTCTTTTTTGGTACTAAAAAAGCCCCCGGTCTATCCCGGGGGCTTTTTATTCCGAAGAGAAAAAAATATTAATTCCCAGCTTCCTGCTGTTCAGTATTAGATTCAATTTCTCTATTCTTCACATATTTTTCCAGCCATTGATCCTGTTCCCATAATACGTGCAGTACAGATTCCTTTGCGCTATAACCATGACTTTCCTTAGGTAACATCACCAATCTTGCAGTTGCTCCTAATCCTTTAAGTGCATTAAAATAACGCTCACTTTGCATTGGATAAGTTCCTGAGTTATTATCTGCTTCCCCATGGATCATCAATAACGGAGTATCCATTTTTTCTGCATGCATAAAAGGAGACATGGTATTATAAATTTCCGGAGCTTCCCAGTAATTTCTTTCTTCACTTTGAAACCCAAAAGGGGTAAGGGTACGATTGTAAGCACCACTTCGAGCGATTCCTGCAGCAAAAAGATCTGAATGAGAAAGCAGGTTAGCAGTCATAAAAGCGCCATAACTGTGTCCGCCAACGGCTACTCGATCACGATCTACAAATCCTCTTTCATCCACAGCATCTATAGCCGCTTTCGCATTTGCTACCAATTGCTTTCTGAAAGTATCATTAGGTTCTTCATCACCTTCTCCTACAATTGGGAACGATGCATCATCAAGCACTACATAACCTCTGTTCACCCAATAAACCGGTGAACCGTAATAAGGATAAGTAAAATCATTAGCATTGGAAGTGTTCTGAGAAGCTGAATTTTTGTCCTTGAATTCTCGTGGATATGCCCACATGAACATAGGGAGTTTTTCCGGATTAGACATATCATAACCGGCAGGAAGATATAGAGTGGCATTTAGTTCCAGACCGTCATCTCTCTTATAAGTGATGACTTCTTTATGAACGTCTTCCAGGGATTTGAAAGGATTCTTGAAATTGGTGATCTGGGTGAGTTTATTCTTAGAATCTATATCCCGTATAAAGTAATTCGGGTACTCGGTAGAAGATTCAATACGAACCAGTATCTCACCTTTATCAATGTCCAGTGCTTCCACAAGGCTTTCTTTTTGATCTTTTAGTTCAGATTGGTAAATACGTTCAGTTTCTCCAGAACTTAGATCAATTTTGTCCACGAATGGAAATTGTCCATCCTCTGTAAAACCTGAACCCATTAGAAAAGCTTCATCTTTATCAAGTTCAAGAACAGAACGTCCCCATTTATTTTTGGACATTACGAATCTTCCTGGATCGCTGTATACATCCTGATAATTTCTGTCAAAAATGATTTCCGGCTTCTGGGAGGCATTAGATGGATCAAAAACATAAGTTTTCGTATTCCTGGTATTCCACCAGTAATCGTTCGCTAAGGCAATATCATCATCGCCCCAGGTGATTCCGCTTGCACGATTCTTAAGTTTGATGAGTGATTTCCCTTCACCTTTAAATGGCGCTTCAACCTGAAAATATTCATCTCTGTATTCAACTTCTTTTTCAGGATCTCCACCATCAAGAGCCACAACATAAGTTAAGGTTGCTGGACGATCACTTCTCCAGCTCCAATCTCGTTTGCCTTCTCTTTCGGCCATAAAACCTTTTGGCAGATCCTCAATGAGCGGTACTTCATTGATCATATTTACCAGTTGCCCATTCTTATCGTATATACTTGTTTCTGAAGGGAATCTGTAATATGGAACCAGGTATGAAAATGGTTTTTTTAAATGTGTAACCATTACATATTCTCCATCTGGCGAGAACGAAATATCAGAATACATTTTGGGAGCCATCCATGACGAAACTGTACCATCCAGATTTACTTTCATGATCTCAGATCTGGCTAATTGTTCGAAATTATATTCATCATTAGGATTCTTCAGTAGATCCTGATAAGTTCTGTTCTGTGCCTCTTTTCCATCGCTAACCGAAATTGTTGGACCCGAGGGAACCGAAGTTTCGGTATCGATTAGTGCTTTTCTATCTTCAGGAAGGGTAGTGACCAGAATAGCAGAATTATCTCTAAACCAGTTCACGGTGCTGCGCATATTCGCATTAAGATTGGCCTCGGTAAGCTTTCTTGCAGCAGCATTTTCAATATCGAGTACCCAAAGTTCTACTCCAGTATCTGTAGTATGGGTAAATGCCATCATACTTTCATCTGGTGACCAGGAGAAATTGGTAAGACGAGGGTTTTCCGGAAGTCCGTTTACTTGTACCGGTTCTTTTGCTTTTACAGATTTAACTTTGAAGTTATTGTAATAACGCGCCCTGCTATTAATATTGGTCACGGGATTTATTCTCAAACCACCCAGGCGTAATTCTTCTTCGCTTAGTTCAGCTATACTTTTAAATTGATCCCGGTAGAGGAAGATCATCATTTCTGCATCACTATCTATTAGTGTGGAAGGTGCCAGGGGAACATCGATAAGTTCAAGGATTTCCTGCGGTGGTTTCTGGTAGTCCAGGTTTTCCTGACCAGCCATTCCATTAAGGAACAGAAAGGATCCCGCCAGACATAACAAAAGTCGGTTCATAATGTGAATTTTAGATTTGAATTTAAATGATTACAAGCTCAATTGTAGTGTTAATGTTTCTTATATTGCGCGTCGGAATTTTCGCAAATTCATTAAATTTAATAAGAATTATTTTTAATATCATAATTTTTACCCATGTATCAAACAAAAATTGCAGGATTAGGAAAATATGTACCGGAAAATATTGTCACGAACGATGATCTTTCGAAACTGATGGATACGAACGATGAGTGGATCACCGAGCGTACCGGAATTAAAGAAAGAAGACACATCAAGAAAGGAGATGGCAACACTACTGCAAGCATGGGAGTGAAAGCTGCCAAAATTGCCATTGAAAGAGCTGGAATCTCAAAAGACGATATAGACCTTATTGTATTCGCAACATTAAGTCCAGATTACTATTTTCCTGGGTGTGGAGTTCAGGTTCAGGAAATGCTGGAGATAGATACCTGTCCTGCCCTGGATGTTCGTAACCAGTGTAGCGGTTTTATTTACGCAGTTTCAGTAGCAGATCAATTCATCAAGACGGGAATGTACAAGAACGTACTGGTAATTGGTAGTGAGAACCATAGTGGTGGTCTTGATTTTACCACCAGAGGACGATCGGTTTCAGTTATTTTTGGTGATGGGGCAGGAGCAGCCGTTCTCACGAGAAGTGATCACAACGGGCAGGGAATTCTTTCCACACATTTACATTCTGAAGGGAAACATGCACTTGAATTGTCACTAAAGGGACCAAGTACTAATCACTGGGTACCAGAGATCATAGCAGAGAATCCACAAGGAGATGATATTCCTTACTATCCATATATGAATGGGCAATTCGTGTTTAAAAATGCGATCCAGAGATTTTCAGAAGTGATCAATGAAGGGCTTAATGAAAACGGACTTTCAATTTCAGATATTGATATGCTTATTCCGCACCAGGCGAATTTGAGAATTTCTCAATTCGTTCAGCAGAAGTTTAAGCTGGCAGATGATAAGGTTTATAATAATATTCAGAAATATGGAAATACCACTGCGGCTTCTATTCCCATTGCTCTTACTGAAGCCTGGGAACAGGGTAAAGTAAAAGAAGGAGATACCGTGGTGCTGGCTGCTTTTGGAAGTGGTTTCACCTGGGGAAGTGCGATTATTAAATGGTAGTAAAAAAATTGAAGTAAAAAAGACCGCCAATTGCCGGTCTTTTTTACTTAAACACCTTTATAGTATTTATATAGATCGTAAATTCCGAAGAGAATAAATCCCGCGGCGATCGCAGTTCCAAAATTATCGGTTTCTATCGCAGTTAGTTTTTGATAGAGTCTAAAGCTTCCGTAGCAAATAAAGACGATCCCGAGGATAAGATTCCATTTATTACGTTGAGGTCTTTCTTCAAGTTCATTATTCATTATCGAAGTCATTTGGGAATGTAGACTTAGCGATTTTCAAAGCTTCGTCGAAATCTTTTTCAAAAACGAATAATAATACCATTCCGTGTGTGGAACCAAAACCAGCAAGTCTGGCCGACTCTACATCGTTTCTCATTCTCGAGTGGATATTGCTTTCGCCAAAAAGTTCCTGCAGGTATTGCACATTTGTTTCCGGTCCGGTATAGACTCTTTTATATTCTTCTGAAGTACTCATATTTTACAAGATAAGATTACAAAATACGAATATACCGAAGTATTCGGCTACCTCATCAAAATTTAATTAAGCGTTGAAATATTTACTGTCCCAAATTTCTGTACTAAAGTTTTTCCCCATTTTGAAACCATAGAAAATAGAGATACCGGCAAACCATTTGAAGATAAAAAAGAATATCATGAAAAACTGAGTAGTAGATTGCTGCGGACTAAATAAACCGTCGGGAACTAAAAGTGCGGTAAGAAAGCTGGTGATAAGTAATAGCGCAAGAAAATTCTCAAGAGTTTTAAATGGCCACATGAATAGTCTTCTTAAAGGATGGAGATCATTTCCCCATTTATGAATCAGGTAATAATAATCATTCCCCATTGGAGCGAATAATAATGGATCATCAGCATTCTTCAGTTTAAATAACTTGGAAGGAGCAATGATCTTAAAACCTTTTAAAGTAGTGTCATGTTCATTCTCCAGACTTTTGATCCTGGTGATCGCTTCGTACGGAATTTCAGATTTAAACAGTCCGGAATCCAGGAATCTAAGTCTGTAAATCACACATAACTTATAAATATCATCTTTGTGATAAATTCGGTTTGATTCCAACAGGTCGAAATTAAGATCATTCGATTCCTCGTGTATTTCCTGGAGATTTTTATGAATAGTTTCTTCACGGAAGTTGTCCTGCATCAGGATCTCTCGAACCTCATCCATGATCAACTGCTCATCGATACGTTTACTCCGTGTTTTATTTAATTGATGCTGTAGATTCGTGCGGGATATTTTCAACTTCATGTTCATAGTCTTTAAGCTGGACTAAATTAATTATTAAGCTCAAGACTAACAACGACTTACTGCATTCTTTGTGCTAATAATCAAAACTTTAGGAGATGTTCTATCTTGTTAAAAGAATCCCAATTGCCTTCAATTTAAAAACCGTTGAAGCAGCCTACGCGTAACTTAGATACATAATCAAAACAAATAGTTATGAAAAAGTTACAATTACTAAGTTTACTAAGTTTTTTATTCATCGCGACTAGCGGTATTGCTCAAAATTCAAAGAACACTAAAATGGTTGGAGGAGCTGAAATGTACCCAACTAAGAATATCGTACAAAATGCGGTTAATAGTAAAGATCATACAACTCTGGTTGCTGCGGTAAAGGCTGCTGAACTGGTAGAGGTATTGAGCAGTGATGGACCATTTACAGTATTTGCTCCAACAAACAAGGCTTTTGAAGCACTTCCAGAAGGAACAGTAGAGACTTTGCTAAAAGAAGAAAACAAAAGTAAATTACAGTCAGTTTTGACATACCATGTTCTTGCAGGAGACTTTAAAGCTGCAGACATCGTAAATGCTATCAAAAAAGGAAACGGAAAAGCAACTTTCAAAACAGTAAGTGGTGCAGATATCACTGCTATGATGGATGGAAAGAATGTAAAGGTTAAAGATGCTGCTGGTAATGTTGCTACTGTAACAATTGCAGATGTAAATCAATCAAACGGAGTGATCCATGTAATTGATACGGTTCTTTTACCAACAAAATAATTCAGAATTTCTGAAATTGTGAAAAAGCGGCTGTTAGCCGCTTTTTTCAGTTAAATAAACGTCAAACCGGGTCTGTAATTTTACTATTCTGTTGTTTCCGGTTACATTCAGAACTACTAAAAAAAAAGCTATGAAAAATTTGAAAACATTTCTCGTTATAAGCATTGTGGCACTTACTCTTGGTTCTTGCGGAAGTAGTGCTCCAACTGCAAAAGACGATCTAAAACAATTAAAATCTTACGACACTTATGCATTCCTGGCGAATAAGGATACGATCTTAAATCGTAAACTGGATAATAAGGCGATCAATTCAACGATCGTTGCGACCATCAATGCGAACATGAAAGAAGAAGGCTTTAGTCTTGATAAGCTACAACCTGATGTTCTCGTATATGTTCACCCAATGTTCGATGAAAAGGTAGCCGTAAATGCAAATCCTGTTTATACCAATTATCCATATTATAAGCCGGGATTCTTTATTGGGTCTTATTACGAAGATTACCTGTACGAAAACTATTTTACGGTACAAAGAATTAGTGGTTCCAGAGTGAAGCAGGTGCCGTATCGTGAGCGCTCGATCGTGATCGATCTAATTGATCGAAGAACGAACGAGATCTTATGGAGAGGAACTTCCGAAGAGACTATTGAAACTAAGAGAATGGATCGTGAGATTCGTGAATATGTGGATGAGATCTTTAAGGATCTGTAATTTCACGATGATTTAAAGCAAAAAAAACCGTACTCGATGTACGGTTTTTTTGTTTTAATACTACATAGCGAATATTAGCGTAATTCTGCTTTTAATTCCTTTTCAAATCTATACTGAAGCTTACTCATCATCTTATCTACTTGCTTATCTGTAAGCGTTTTGTTCTCGTCCTGGAATACAAAGCTTACTGCGTAACTTTTCTTGCCTTCCGGAAGGTTCTCACCTTCGTAAACATCAAAAAGGCTAACGTCTTTCAATAATTTCTTTTCCGTTTGTTTTGCGATTTGATCGATCTCATCGTAAGTCACAGAATTATCAAGAAGCAAAGCAAAATCTCTTCGCATGCTAGGATACTTCGGAATAGCACTAAACTTATTCTGATGTTGTTTAGCAGCTTCTATGATTTCATCCCAGTTAAAATCTGCGTAAACCACTTCCTGATCTATATCAAATTTCTTCAGAATTGACCTTTTAACCACACCAAAGTCTACCAGTTTCGATTTCTTCGTACTCATCTGAAGGCTTTCAGAAAATACCGAGCTTTTACCGGTTTTGGTTTTAAGCGTATTCAAAATTCCTAATTTTTGAAAAATCGACTCGATCACCCCTTTCAGGTAAAAGAAGTTTCCAGCCGGGAAATTCGGAGAATTCCAGGTCTCAGAAGTTCTGTTACCAGACATGAACAACGAAAGATGTTTCTTTTCTTCCCTGCCACTTACAAAGGAATGGTATGTCTTTCCAAATTCGAAAATGCGAAGGTTAGCTCGTTTTCGGTTTAGATTGTAACTAATAGCTTCCAGCCCTGAAAAAAGCATGGTTTGTCTCAAAACTGAAAGATCCTGACTTAGAGGATTTAACATTTTCACCTGGTACTCATCTTTAGCATCATCGCTAAAGTCATTATAAGCCGGCGTTGTGAGGGAGTTAGCCATGGTTTCATAGAATCCCTGTCCTATAAGCTGCTGAGCGATAAGATTCTGAATCTTATAATCCTCATATTTAGAAGTGTTCGCTACAGATAGGCTTAGTTTATCGCCAAATTTGATATTATTGTAACCATAAACTCTAAGGATCTCCTCGATCACATCTGACTCTCTCTGCACATCCACACGATAAGAAGGGATCGTAAGACCCATCCCGGTTTCTGTAACATTATTCACTCTGATCTCAAGAGAAGCAAGAATAGATTTTATAGTTTCTTCCTCAAGATTTTCACCAATAAGTTTGTTAACCTTCTCAAAGGTTAGAAAAACCTGGAAGTCTTCGATCTTTTTGAAATAAAGATCATCAATATCGCTGGTGATCTCACCTCCGGAAATTTCCTTAATTAGCAGTGCAGCTCTTTTTAAAGCATATTCTACTGAATTGATGTCAATTCCTCTTTCAAACCTAAAGGAAGCATCGGTATTGATCGCGTGTCTTTTTGCGGTTTTTCGAACGCTTACAGGGTTGAAATACGCACTTTCAAGAAATATTTGTGTAGTACCTTCGGTCACTCCGCTTCCAAGTCCGCCAAATACTCCGGCGATACAAAGAGGCTTTTCAGCATCACAGATCATAAGGTCTTCAGCATGTAATTCGCGTTCGACTTCATCTAATGTTGTGAATTTAGTTCCTGCCTCAACGGTTTTAACATTGATCTCGTTACCTGCGATCTTACCGGCATCGAACGCGTGTAGGGGCTGTCCCAGTTCATGCATTACATAATTGGTGGCATCTACAATATTGTTCTTTGGAGTAAGTCCAATCGCTTTCAATCTATTCTGAAGCCACTTCGGGGATTCACCAACCTTTACATCAGATATCGTTACTCCGCAATATCTAGGAGCAAGATTAGAATCATCTACTTTTATCTGGATCTTTAAACTTCTGTTATCAACATGAAAACTACTAACTGAAGGGGTGATGAGTTCAAGAAATTTACCCTGTTGCTGGTAGCCTGCTTTTAAATCCCGGGCAACGCCCCAGTGACTCATTGCATCTGCACGGTTAGGGGTTAGGCCAATTTCAAAAACTTCGTCGTTCTCTACCTCAAAAAGCTCAGCAACCGGAGTTCCGGGATCCAGCTCATTATCCATCACCATAATACCTTCGTGACTCTGGCCTAAACCAAGTTCTTTTTCAGAACAGATCATTCCGTAGCTTTCTTCACCACGAATTTTTCCTTTTTTGATCTCCCAGCTTTCACCTTTTTCATCATATAGTACTGTACCAATAGTGGCTACCGGAACTTTTTGTCCTGCTGCGATATTTGGAGCACCACAAACGATCTGTACTTCTTCACCATTTCCAAGATTCATCCTGGTGAGGTTCAACCTGTCTGCATTTGGATGAGCTTCACAGCTTAAAACGTGACCAACTACAACGCCGGCCATACCTCCTTTTACACTTTGAAAAGTATCAATACCTTCTACTTCCAGACCAAGATCTGTAAGAAGTTCTCCGGTAGTCACTGCATTTTCAGGTAGTTTGATAAACTGTTTTAGCCAGTTATATGAAATCTTCATGGATTAGTCTTTTTCAGCCAGCAAAGATAGTATTACAGATGGTTTTGTCATAATCTAGAATCCTATTTTGTAGACCACAAAAAACAAAGGAGACCATTAGTGTCTCCTTTGTAGTTTTGATATTGAAAATCTTTAATCTTTACGGGTGAGATTCATGGTTCTGGATTTGTTCCATCCACCTTCGGTCTCTTCATAAACTGCCCATTTAACGGAGCCGTCTTCTTTAGAAATATCGTGCTTGAATCTAAGCTGCTGATTGCTTTCATCTAGATAACTCTCTACGATCTCGTATTGATCTGGTCCCATTTCCTTTACTTTCATTTTTGAATTTGAAATTCCTTCAGGCGCATTTCTTCGCATAAAGACCACATCAAATTCATCTTCCAGTGGATTGTATACCATGACTCTTTTACAACACGGCTTATTATCACCTGTATCATGATCCACAACCAGCATGGAACCGGCCTCATCAAAAGAAATACGGTTCGAACTATTGGTCGTGTTCATAACTTCACCATTCTGGTAAACCTGGGTTTCATTATTCCAGTTTCCAATTAGAAAATTAAGTTGTTCGTCCCTGTTTTCGATAATAGCAATCTTAGCCAGACCTGCTTCCATGATCAAATCATCCTGTTCATGATCATGCTTTTCAGCAATAGCAAGAGACTTTTCTATGTATTTAACTGCTTCATCTTTTTTATCCATTTCCAGTAAAACATCAGAAAAGGAATCATAAGGATTGGCTTCCTGTGGATATTCATCGATCTGAGCCTGGAATAACATTTTTGCGGCTTCCAGATCATTTTCTTCCTGCATCAATCTGTATGCTAGGATATTCAGAGGTTCAGCCATGCCTTCGTAAGCGGTATTTGGATTGTTCTTCTGGTAGTTCTCCAAAACAGCTTTTGCACCCTGGTTCTTATAGACCTGGTAAAGTTCATCTACACTTGACTGCGCCTGATCCTGCGCATTCATACTAAGAATTAGAAAGAATAATAATGTTCCAATTCCCCATTTAAGTTTAAAATTTCTGCCCATGATATATTGAATTTTATGGTTATACCGAAGCTATAAAGGGCATTCTAAATTACAGAATAGGTTGAGGCTATTTCCCGGGGGTAAGTCTTCTAAAGATAAATAAAAATTTAATCAATTGATTGTCAGTAGCTAATAAGATTCGGTTAGCTAATGTAATTCCAGATCGTTTTGTTCTTGACCAGGCGTGAATAGGCGTTTTTCACAGTGCTGTTTTTTTCATTCTCAAGGTTTGGATCTTCTTTGAGCAACCTGTTGGCATAAAATCTGGCTGATTGCAGAATTGCATTATCCTTCACGATATCTGCGATCTTTAAATTAAGAACCCCGCTTTGCTGAGTTCCCATAAGATCACCAGGACCTCTTAGCTTCAGGTCAACTTCAGCGATCTCAAAACCATCGTTGGTAGAAGTCATTGTTTCCAATCTCGTTTTACTATCGTTGGAAAGTTTATGACCCGTCATAAGAATGCAAAAACTCTGTTCAGCACCACGACCAACACGTCCTCTTAACTGGTGCAACTGCGAAAGACCAAATCTTTCAGCACTTTCTATGATCATCACACTGGCGTTAGGAACATTTACGCCTACTTCGATTACGGTAGTGGCAACCATAATATCTGTTTGACCTATTACAAAACGATCCATTTCAAAGTCCTTGTCGGCAGGTTTCATCTGGCCGTGAACAATAGAGATCTGGTTGTCTGGAAATTCTCTGGCGATACTTTCATAGCCATCCATAAGATCCTTATAATCCATTTTTTCAGATTCCTGTATAAGCGGATATACGATATAAACCTGGCGGCCTTTCTGAATTTCATCCCGAATAAAAGCAAAAACCTTTAAGCGATTGCTATCATAACGCTGAACGGTTTTAATAGGTTTACGACCAGGAGGTAATTCATCAATGACCGAAATATCCAGATCTCCATACAGACTCATAGCCAGAGTACGCGGAATTGGAGTTGCAGTCATCACCAGAACATGAGGTGGAATATGGTTCTTCTTCCATAGCTTGGCTCTTTGGGCCACTCCAAAACGATGTTGTTCATCGATCACGGCAAGACCAAGATTCTTAAATTTTACTTTGTCTTCAAGAAGAGCATGGGTGCCAATGAGAATATGTATCTCTCCAGATTCCAGTTGTTCATGGATTTCCCGGCGCTCCCTGGTTTTGGTTGATCCGGTAAGCAATCGAATATTCAATTTTAGTTCTATACAAAGTTCTACTAAACCATGATAATGCTGAATAGAGAGAATTTCTGTAGGAGCCATTAAACATGCCTGGAAATTATTATCGAGCGCAAGGAGCATGGACATCAGGGCAACAATGGTTTTACCGGAACCTACATCTCCCTGTAATAGCCTGTTCATCTGGGCGCCGCTTCCCATATCTCCTCGAATTTCCTTGACCACACGTTTTTGAGCATTGGTAAGTTCGAACGGTAAATGATTACTGTAAAAGTCGTTGAAAATATGACCTACTTTGTCAAAATTGAAACCCTTGATCTTTTGTTTATGCATGAGGTTTCTGCGCAGTAATTGCAGTTGCACATAAAAAAGCTCCTCGAATTTAAGTCTGAACTGCGCTTTTGCCAATAGCTCCTGGTTCTTCGGAAAATGAATATTGAATAGCGATTCTGCTTTTCCCAGAAGTTTTAGTTCTTCCAGTAATTCCGGATTCAGACTTTCAGAAAATTTCATCCCGGTTTGTTGCAGCACTTCCTGCATCAATTTCATGATCACTCTATTAGTAACTCCTTTCTTCTGAAGTAATTCAGTAGAAGGATATACCGGTTGCATGGCGACCCTTAAATTCCTCTTATAATCTGATACCAGTTCAAGCTCCGGATGTGGCATACTGAACATCCCACTGTAAAAATTTGTTTTTCCGAAGATGACATAAGGCGTATTCAATTTGATGTTTTCCCTTATCCATTTATGGCCTCTAAACCAGACCAGCTCCATTCTTCCGGTGTCATCAACAAAGTCGGCTACAAGGCGTTTGCCTTTCTTCTGTTCAACCATTTTTAGATGGACGATCTTACCAACAATTTGTACTTCAGAAGAATTTTGCTGCAGTTGTGCGACCTTATAGAAACCTGTTTTATCTATATAACGATTAGGGAAAAAATTGATGAGGTCTCGATAGGTGCTGATGTTGAGTTCCTTCTTAAAAAGATCGGCCCGGTTGGGACCAACTCCTTTAAGATACTCAATAGGGGTTTGCAGCAGGTTCTGGATCATAAAAACGAAGATATTAAATACGTTTGATTTACATGGGCGGTGGTGTAGAAACTCGTTTTAATCTTCAGGAATATCTCATAACAGCTTCAATTTTTTGTAATTTGCACAAGATATTTTTATTCTGAATGCGATATTTAACTGCACTTTTTTTAATTCTGAACATGTCCCTTATACATGCTCAGAAGATTCGTGATCACCAGGTAGAACGATTTGATTTTCAGAAAGTGGATGCTCACCTTAACATTGATCCGGCTCGACAAAAGATCGAGGGAGAAGTTCTGTATTCGATAGATGTGCTTTATCCTGATGATAGCTTGTTTATAAACGGGAAGGATATGCAATTCGAAAATGTACAGCTGGATGGTCAAAGCATTGATTTTTCAGTAGATACAGAAGGAATTTATATTCTTCATGACTTCAAGGTGAACGATAGTATTTCCCTGTCACTTGATTATGAGGTAACACCAAAAAAAGCTGTCTATTTCATCAATTGGAATGATGCTGATATTGCCGAAGAAGAAAGGCAGGTTTGGACGCAGGGCCAGGGAAAATACACTTCCAGCTGGTTGCCAAGTGTCGATGATATGAATGAGAAAGCAGAATTTGACCTTTCTTTTGAATTCCCCGTTTCCTACGAACTCATTGCTAATGGTGAAAATATCAGCAATGAAATTATAAACGATTCCGTTAGACTGTGGAAATTCAATATGGAAGAACCTATGAGTTCTTACCTGGTTGGTTTCGCAGCAGGTAAATATCAATCCAAAACCAACACTTCAACTTCAGGAATTGAGATCCAGAATTATTATCTCCCGCAGGATTCTTTGCTTCTGGAGCCAACTTACAGGCATTCTGCGGAAATCATGGAATTCTTTGAACAGGAAATTGGTATAGCGTATCCATGGAGTAATTATAAGCAGATTCCCGTAAGAGATTTTCTGTATGCTGGAATGGAGAATACAGGAACTACTATTTTTTCTGAATCTCTTATGGTGGATTCCATTGGTTATCATGATCAAAACTATGTGAATGTAAATGCGCATGAGCTGGCTCATCAATGGTTCGGAAATCTGGTTACCGAGAAAAGTGGAAAACATCACTGGTTGCACGAAGGATTTGCCACTTACTATGCATTGTTAGCTGAGAAAGAAATTTTTGGAGAGGATTATTTTTACTGGAAATTATACCAGTCGGCAGAGGTTTTAAAGGAATTAAGCGATTCAGGAAAAGGACAGAAATTATTGTCTTCAACTGGGAGCTCCAGTACTTATTATCAAAAAGGAGCCTGGGCATTACATATTCTAAGAGAAAAAGTTGGTGAGGAAGCTTTTAGAAAGGGCATAAAAAGTTACCTCGAAACTTATGCTTTTAAGAATGTGGAAACCGATAATTTTCTTGCGGAAATGGAACTTGCTTCGGGAATGGACCTTACTCAGTACAAAACTGACTGGTTAGAACAGTCAGCTTTTAAAGCTAACCAATCGCTGAATGTTTTAAGAGAATCAGAATTTATGAAATCTTACCTTGAGCTTGCTGCCTTACGAGAAACTCCGCTAGAAACAAAATTTGGATATCTGGATAAAATCCTGGATTTCCCTGTAAATGATTATTTAGGGCAGGAGGTTGTCTATCAGCTTGCCGGAGAAAATTCAGATTTAGGCAGAAGCTTATATATAAAAGCATTTGAATCTAACAACCTATATGTAAGACAGGCGATTGCTACCAGTATGCAAACAATTCCGCAGCAACTGCAATCCAACTTTGAAAGTTTATTAGATGATGAATCTTATCTCACCATCGAAAAAGCATTGTTCAAATTATGGGAAAGATTTCCGCAGAAAAAAGCAGAATATCTGGAGAAATCCAGGAATATTGACGGATTCTATAATAAGAATGTACGTATGCTTTGGCTAACCTTGAGCCTGGTAACTTCCGAATTCGAGCCGGAAAAAACTTCTGAATATTTTGAGGAATTATCTGGATACACAAACCCATCATATCCTTTTGAAGTAAGGGAAAATGCTTTTGGATATCTATACCAGTTAGGAACTTTTAATGAAACTAGTTTGCAGAGCCTGTTAAGGGCAACAGATCATCATGCTTACCGGTTTCGGGATTTTGCAAGACAATTGCTTGATGAATTGATCGCAAATGAGGAATATCGAGAGAAATTGATAAATGTGTCTTCAGCCTTAGAGGAGAAACATAGTAGATATTTGAACTCTAAAATTTCAGGTTAGGATGAGAGCACTCGTAATTTCAGGAGGAGGAAGCAAGGGAGCTTTTGCCGGCGGAGTTGCGCAGTATCTTACTGAAGATCTAGGCCGCGATTATGATCTATTTATAGGGACGTCTACTGGAAGTTTGCTCCTTTCTCATATGGCTTTGCATAAAGCAGAGAAAGTTAAAAAGGCTTTTACCAGCGTCAATCAATCCAGTATTTTTAGTAGCAGACCATTCCTCATCAAAAAGAAGCATGGGCAGGAAACCATCACGATCAATCACTTTAATGTTATTCTGAATTTTCTAAAAGGAAGCAAAACCTTCGGTGATAGTTTAAATCTCAAAACCCTGCTTCAGAAGACTTTTACAAAAGAAGAATTTAAGCAACTGAAGGATAGCAATAAGGAAGTCGTGGTTACAGTTTCTAATCTCTCTCTGAATGAGGTGGAGTATAAGAGTATCAAGGACTACGATTACGATGCATTTATAGACTGGATCTGGATTTCCTGCAATTACACGCCATTTATGAGTTTGGTCACCAAAAATGGATGTGAGTATGCCGATGGTGGACTGGGAAGCATGGTGCCAATTGAGGAAGCGATTAAGCGAGGTGCGACAGAGGTGGATGCGATCATTCTTCAAACTGAAGTAACTTATTTTAACAGGATGCCTTCAAAGAACGTATTTTCGCTTATTACCAATCTTTTCGCATTTATGCTGGACAGGATCGAAACTCAGAATATCAGGATTGGGAAATTTTCTGCCGCGAATAAGGATTGTATTATCAATTTTTATTATACTCCAAGCGTTCTAACTACGAATTCTCTTATTTTTGATAAGGAGAAAATGAGGGAATGGTGGGAGAGTGGCTATGAGTTTGCCAAATACAGAAATGAAGAAATTAACGAAATTGAACCTTAATGCGTGCACTGGTTATATCTGGAGGAGGAAGTAAAGGCGCCTTTGCCGGCGGCGTTGCCCAACATCTAATTCAGGAACAAAAAAGAAGGTATGATCTTTTTCTAGGAACCAGTACCGGCAGTTTGCTTATTCCACACCTGGCCGCAGGAAACATCCAGAAAGTTTACGATATCTATACAAATGTCACGCAGAGAACGATCTTTAGCGTCAATCCTTTCGTAATCAAGAAAAAAGATGGTCGGGAATATGTGACGATCAATTACCTGAATACCGTCTGGCAATTTATAAGACAGCGCCGAACCTTTGGGGAAAGCAAAGCTTTACGGAGAAGCATTCGAAAGAACTTTTCTCAGCAGGATTTCAACGAGCTTAAATCCAACATTAAAGATGTGGTCGTAACGGTGTCTAATCTATCCAAGAACAGGGTGGAATATAAATCTATTCACGATTTCGAGTACGACGATTTTTGCGACTGGATCTGGATAAGTTGTAATTATATACCTTTTATGAGTCTCGCGACTAAAGATGGCTTTGAATATGCAGACGGTGGTCTTGGATGTGTGGTTCCAATCAGAGAGGCCATTAAACGCGGAGCAACAGAAGTAGATGCGATCATTCTGGAAGCTGAAAACATGGAATACAATAAAGTTCTAGGTAAGAATCCTTTTTCATTAATGGTCAACCTCTTCGGTTTCTTGTTGGACCAGGTCGAATATCATGATATCGTGGAAGGAAAACTTGCCGCGATGAATAAAAAGGTAAAGCTGAATATCTACTATACACCAACCAAGCTAACAGAAAATTCTCTTGTTTTCAACAAAGAAGATATGACCGACTGGTGGCAACAGGGTTTTGAATATGCCGAAAAGAAAGAGATGGAGCGTAAAGCTGCGAAATCTTCGTGGTTTAAGCTAGGTTTCTAACTTCCTGTTTGATAAAACCTAATGCAGCCTCGGTAGGTGCTTGTTTTTCCATCGTTGCCTCAAGAATAATTTTTCTAAGATCATCTGGATTCGATACGGTTTCTTTATCTGAAGCATTTCTGATCATGCTAATCATCGCATTTTTTGATGTTCTTATATAGTCCCAGCATTCGTTGCTAACATAGATTTGCTGCGCTAGATTATGCTCGAATTCCTGTTCAATATTAGCTATTAATAAACTTGTATAAGCCGAAACATCTTCAGCTACAGGCTCAACCCGAAATAGTAATTTACTTGGAGATATTCTTTCCAGAAATAAGGTAAGTCTTTCGTATGCCTGTAATCTTATGGGTAGCGAAGTTTTCTGTTTTTCTCTAAGCAGTAAAAACCTTCTACGATTTTCCTCATTACTGGAATAGGTGTGAAAAAAATAAAAACTTACCAAACCCACGATCGCTGCGGGGAGAATTCCATAGATCAATTGAAAAACATCAAATTCGTTCATAAGTATTAATGTATAGCGTCTTCAGTTATTTGTAGCGATTTTAAATCAAGGTTACCACCCAAGTGTGGACATGTCACTAATTCTGGTACAGACTGGAAATTTACTTTATCCTTAGTATATCCAAAAGTAGATTCTAATGTATTTGAAAGATTCTTATCACTTAAGTTGATCTCGATATCGTTGGTAGTGAATTGTGCGGGATGTTCATGACCACAAGCATGAGTAATTTGAAGCAGCTCTTTTCTGAATTTTACAAAGTAGAAATTGGTACGCATGGATTTATCTGCAATATCAATACCTCTTTGCAGCCATTTATTCTGAGTTGCAATTCCGGTAGGACAGGTATTAGTATGACAGCTTTGAGCTTGTATACAGCCAATGCTCATCATCGCTTCCCGGCCAACGTTGATACAATCTGCACCTAAAGCAAAGGCCATAGCAGCTTTTGCAGGGAATCCGAGTTTACCAGCCGCTACAAAAACGACCCTATTGGTAAGTTCATATTCCTGAAAGATCTTGTAAACATCACTAAAACCATAGATCCATGGTACTGAAACATGATCTGCGAAACTTGGTGGCGCAGCACCAGTACCGCCTTCACCGCCATCTATGGTAATAAAATCGGGTCCGTGATTTTTAGATTTCATGATGCCGGCAAGTGTATGCCAGTCATCAAGATTTCCAATTGCAGCCTTAATTCCTACCGGAAGTCCTGTAGCCGCTGCAATTTCCTCAAGAAATATAATCATATCTTCAAGGTTGCCAAATGCCGAATGGTAAGCCGGTGATAGAACATCCTTCCCCATTGGAACTCCACGAATTTCTGAAATCTCCTGTGAGATCTTTTTTGCTGGAAGAACACCTCCTTTTCCAGGTTTTGCTCCCTGAGATAATTTAAGTTCGATCGCTCTAACTTGTGGATTTTCCTGTACTAGTTTGACTAGTTTGGACATGTCGAAATTCCCCTGTTCATCTCTGGTTCCAAAATATCCGGTTCCTATCTGGAAAACAACATCTGCCCCTTTTTTGTGGTAAGGAGATAATCCGCCTTCACCAGTATTGTGATAAGCTCCTGAAAGTTTACAACCTTCGTTCAAAGACTCTATAGCCTTTGCTGAAAGTGAACCATAACTCATTGCTGATACATTAATTATTGAAGCCGGTCTAAATGGTCTTTTCCGCTTATTGTAGGTTCCCATTGCTTTCGCGCAGGGGATTAATCCGGAGTTTTTCTGGTTTGGATGCCCTGCAGGTAATTTATAAGGTAGAATGGAATTTTTTACAAAAATATAGTGCGAAGAATACATGTCCTGGTCTGTACCGAATCCTTCATAATTATTTTCATTTTTTGCTGAAGCGTATATCCAGCCTCGTTCACGCCGGTTAAAGGGTAATTCTTTCCTGTTATTGGCTACTAGATATTGCCGTATTTCAGGTCCAATGCTTTCCAGGAAGTAGCGTAGGTGTCCAACCACCGGAAAATTGTGCTTTATAGTATGTTTCCGATTAAAGAGAACATCATTAATTGCGATGATTATTAATATGAGTAGTATCCATCCCCACCATGGAATAGACGATAAGAAGCTTAAAATTTGATCCATTAGGAATTGCTTAAAAAATCAAGAGTTAATTGTGTCATTATCTTTACACCAAGTAAAAGTCCGCTTTCATCAATATAGAAGTCGGGAGTATGATGTCTTGTAGGTTCGGCATTTTCAGGCATTCCACCTAAAAAGAAGTAAAATCCTGGGACTTTTTCCTGAAAATATGAAAAATCTTCTCCACCGGTGGTTGCCTTCATTAAATTTACGTTCTCTTTTCCGGCAACATTTTCAAGAGTGGGAAGCATCTGTTGGGTCAGGGCTACATCATTAAATGTGATCGCGGTATTATTCTGAATATCGATCGTGGCAGAACCACCGTATGCCTTGGCAATTGCCGGTACGAGTTCGCGCATTCTGGACAGGATCACTTTTTTGTTTCTTGGATCTAAAGTTCTAACGGTACCAATTAGTTCGGCGGTCTCAGGAATAATATTAAATCGCACACCGCTGGTGATCTTTCCAACTGTGATCACAGAAGCCGACTCAGTTAAATCTGCATTTCTGCTGATGATCGTTTGCAGGCCATCAATGATTTTGGCAGAGATTAAAATTGGATCCACACCACTCCATGGAGCTGAACCATGCGCTTGTTTACCCTGAACATTGATCACAAATCTTTCCACTGCTGCCATGGTACCTTCAGGTTTATACTTGATAGTTCCCACTGGAGTAGCAGCGTTAATATGCAATCCAAAAATGGCATCAACTTCAGGATTGTCAAGAACACCTTCTTTGATCATTAGCGCAGCTCCACCTTCCTCACCTGGTGGTGGTCCCTCTTCAGCAGGTTGGAAAATAAATTTTACAGTGCCATTAATTTTATCTTTATGCTTTGAAAGAATTTCAGCAACACCCATAAGAATTGCGGTATGAGTATCATGCCCGCAAGCATGCATAACGCCTGTTTGAGAACCTAAGAATTCTATAGTTTTGGTTGACTTAAATTCCAGATCATTTTTTTCTGTTACCGGGAGCGCATCGATATCTGCTCTAAGAGCCAGGGTTTTACCAGGCTTGTCACCTTTTAAAATTCCTACGACTCCGGTTTTTGCGATTCCAGTAGTAGTTTCGATACCAAGTGACTCCAGATGTGCTGCTATCTTTTTAGCGGTCTCGAATTCACGATTGGATAATTCCGGGTTTTCGTGAAGATCTCTTCGCCAATCGATCACCTGATCTTCTATATTCTGAAAATCAGCTTCAGGAATATTCTGCTGCGCCTGAAGGCCAAGTGTTGCCAGAAGAATGCTTAGAGTAATTATATATTTCATATTAGAAAGTTTAGAATTTGATCAATTGATAATCATCTGCCTGAAGCTGTAAAAGTGCTGTCATTGCTGAAAGTGCATACTTAATATCTTTATGGACATTTTCAGGATCTACATTATGATGTGCTGCGCTCTGGCCGCATACGATAAGTTCTACTCCGGCATTTGCCAGTGCTGTAAATAGCGGAGTATTCGGATTTTTTTCAGTTCCAGGATAAGCCTCGGAATACGAAGTATCATCGAGAACATCTTTAGTAGCTGAACCATGAAAGACCAGAGCAAGGTGCATATTTTCAGGATCTACTCCAGCTTTTTCATGCATATTCAAAAATCGAGCAGCTGTTTCTACCAGTTTATTGACTTCAGCAGGATCGAAATTCCTATCGATATCAAATACTACTTTGTATACCAGATTGGTATCTACTTTAAATTCGGCATGAGGAACAGTAATGGTTTTGCCGTATTCAGGAATAACATTTCCAGCTTCAAATTGCTGGGCAATAGATAGATTTACCCAAAGGATAGTAAATAGCAAGATCAATTTCTTCATGGAAGTAGGATGCAATAATGTTGAATTTTTAAAGATATTAAAATATCGTGCAATGGTTCAGAAGACTTCCTTAATGTTTAAAAATCGGTTCGATACGGGTTTAGTTTTTTGAGCATTTTAGTTACCTTTCAGCATTAATAAAATGGAGAAGATTTGGAAGCTTACTTAGCTGAATTAAATGATGCACAAAGGGCCCCGGTGCTGCAGAAAGACGGACCAATGATTGTTATTGCCGGTGCGGGATCTGGTAAAACAAGGGTGTTAACCTACAGGATCGCTTACCTGATGAATCAGGGCGTAGATGCGTTCAATATTCTTTCGTTAACCTTTACCAACAAGGCAGCACGAGAGATGAAGCAGCGTATTTCCAAGATCGTTGGAAGTAGTGAAGCTAAGAATCTCTGGATGGGAACTTTCCACTCGGTTTTTGCTAAAATGCTGAGGTTCGAGGCAGATAAACTTGGATACCCTTCAAATTTTACCATTTACGATACTCAGGATTCTCATTCTGTGATACGAGCGATCATAAAAGATATGCGTCTGGACAAGGATGTGTATAAATACAAGCAGGTTTATAACCGAATTTCTTCTTATAAGAACAGTCTTATCACGGTAAAGGCCTATTTCCAGAATCAGGAATTGCAGGAAGCCGATGCCATGTCCAAAAAGCCAAGATTGGGTGAGATCTACCAGCAATATGTGGATCGCTGTTTCAAGGCGGGCGCGATGGACTTTGATGATCTGCTTCTAAAAACGAATGAATTACTGAACAGGTTTCCGGATGTCCTGCATAAATACCAGAGTAGATTTAAATACATTCTGGTGGATGAGTACCAGGATACCAATCATTCTCAGTATTTGATCGTAAGAGCACTTTCAGATAAATTTCAGAATATATGTGTGGTAGGTGATGATGCGCAGAGTATCTATGCATTTAGGGGTGCCAATATTAACAATATTCTGAATTTCCAGAAGGATTATGACAATGTACAGATGTACAGGCTTGAGCAGAATTACAGGTCTACCCGAAACATTGTACATGCTGCCAACTCAATTATTGATAAGAATAAGACCAAGCTGGATAAGATCGTATGGACTGCGAATGATGACGGGCCAAAGATCGTTGTGAACAGATTACTTACAGATGGCGAAGAGGGGCGTTACGTTGCTAGTTCTATCTTTGAGAACAAAATGCAACAACAGCTTAATAATGGTGATTTCGCCATCCTTTACAGAACCAATGCACAGAGTAGGGCGATGGAAGACGCACTACGAAAGAGAGATATTCCATATAGAATTTATGGCGGACTTTCATTCTACCAGCGAAAAGAGATCAAGGATGTACTCTCTTATCTCAGACTTATACTGAATAATAAGGATGAAGAAGCTCTTAAAAGAGTGATCAATTATCCAGCACGAGGAATTGGCCAGACCACAATGGACCGACTTTCTGTAACCGCCAATCAGCATAACAGGTCAATTTTTGAAGTTATTCAGAATCTGGATAAACTTGATCTTAAGATCAATCGTGGAACGCAGACTAAACTGGAAAATTTTGTAAATATGATCCAGAGTTTTGCCATTTCTAACGAAACTATGGACGCTTTCCAAATTGCTGAAATGGTGACCAAGAAGACGGGGCTGGTTCAGGAACTTAAAAAAGATGGTACACCTGAAGGAATTGCCAGAATTGAAAATATAGAGGAATTACTTAATGGTATCAGGGATTTCGTTGAAGGCCAGCGAGAGATCGCAGACGCAACTGGTTCTCTATCAGAATTTCTTGAAGACGTAGCACTTGCTACAGATCTTGATAATGATACCGGGGATGATGATCGTGTTGCTTTAATGACCATTCACCTGGCCAAAGGGCTGGAATTTCCTTATGTATATATCGTCGGAATGGAAGAAGATCTTTTTCCATCCGGGATGAGTATGAATACCAGAAGCGAACTTGAAGAAGAACGCCGATTGTTCTATGTAGCTATAACCAGGGCCGAGAAGCAGGCATATCTTACCTACACACTTTCCAGGTATCGTTGGGGTAAACTTGTAGATGCCGAGCCTAGTAGATTTATTGAAGAAATCGACGAGCAATACCTTGAAACTTTAGTGCCACAGGACGATTATAAGTACAAGCCTTTGATAGATACAGATATCTTTGGGGACGATGTGGATAAGAGCAAATTAAGACAAAGCAAACCCAGAACAGGTACTCCACCTCCAGCTCATAAACCTTCAGAAGAACAGTTGCGTAAACTTAGAAAACTAAGACCAGCTGCGAAAGAACCGGAGAAAGCTATGAACACTTTGAATCTTTCCGCAGGGGATGAAGTGGAACATATGCGTTTTGGAAAAGGTAAAGTTCTTAAACTTGAGGGTGTTGGCCAGGATCGAAAAGCTGAAATCGAATTTGAACAGGGCGGTATCAAGAATTTACTCTTACGTTTTGCCAAGCTGAAAATTCTTTCTTAAAAATTCCTAGGATTACTGTAGAAAATACATATATTAGCTCAGAGTCGTATTAATCCCTACATTTTTACAACTCCAAAAACCAAATAAAAAACAACGTTTTTATAGAGACCTGCTTTTAGGTCTCTTTTTTTATGCCTGTTCAGGAATACGTTAATCTTCCTCTAAAACACTGTTAGCGATTTATTTAAATTTCTTCAGAAGATTGTTCTATCAACTATCTTGAAAAAAAAAGTTATGATTAAAGAAGGAAGTAAAGTAAAATGGGAATGGGGAAATGGAACTGCGGAAGGAAAAGTGCAAAGTACATTTACCAAGAAAGTGACCCGAACGATCGATGGAAATGAAGTGACCCGCGACGGAGAAGAAGGCAACAAAGCATTGTATATCGAACAGGAAGATGGTAGCAACGTGCTTAAACTTGAAAGCGAAGTTAAAAAGGCGGACTAAATCATTCCAATTACGCGGAATATCTTAATTTTAAGAAGATCAAAAACATACTAATATGGCTGAACTTCTAAGAATTTACGATGAAAATCCCGCACCAAAACATATAAATAAGGTAGTAGAAGTCCTTAAAAAAGGAGGACTTATCATTTATCCTACAGATACTATTTATGGTTTGGGATGTGATATTACCAATAACAGTGCACTAGAAAAGATTGCCAGGATCAAGAACGTTAAACTGGAGAAAGCTAATTTTTCCTTTGTTTGCGAAGATCTTAGCAATCTTTCTGATTATGTGAAGCAAATCGACACAACTACCTTTAAGATACTTAAACGATGTCTACCGGGACCGTACACTTTTATACTCCCTGGTGGAAACAATCTCCCAAGTGTTTTCAAAAAGAAAAAAACAGTCGGGATCAGGGTTCCAGATAATTCCATTTGCCAGGCGATTGTCAAAGCTCTTGGAAACCCAATAATTTCAACCTCAATTCGGGATGAAGATGAGGTGTTGGAATATAGTACAGATCCAGAATTGATTCGGGAGAAATGGGACAACCTGGTGGATTTGGTGATCGATGGTGGTTACGGCGATAATGTTGCTTCAACCGTAATTGACCTTACAACGCCAGAACCGGAAGTAATCCGGGAAGGGAAAGGTTCCCTTGAAATCATGTAAAATTTTAGGATTTCCCAAACTTTCTAGTTAATTCGCTATTAAAGCTTGTTCAGGGTTTTTCAAACTCGGTATGAGATAGTAACTTAAAAGAAAAATTAAATTATGAGTACATTAGAAACTACAACTGAAGTTAAGGGGCAACCTATTAATTTATATTATGAAGACTATGGTGAAGGTAAACCGGTAATTTTAATTCACGGTTGGCCATTAAGTCATAGAATGTGGGAATACCAAATAGAATCTATCGTTGAGGCAGGATTTAGATGTATTGCCTACGATCGTAGAGGTTTTGGAGCAAGTGATAAGCCTTGGACTGGATATGATTATGATTCGCTGGCGAAGGATTTAAATGATCTAATTACTAAATTAGACCTTACAGATGCTACGATTGTCGGTTTTTCAATGGGTGGAGGGGAAGTAGCCCGCTATATCGCAAACTACGGAACTTCTAAATTGAGTAAAGCAGCATTAATTTCGGCGGTGCCACCATTTATGCTGAAGACTGATGATAATCCTGATGGTTTGGATGCAGAGACATTTGAAGGTTTTAAAAAGAATCTTAGAAAAGATCGTCCCGGATTTTTATCAGAATTTGGAGACCAATTCCTGAATTTCGAAGACAATTCAGATCGAATTAGTGAAGATATGGCGCACTATTACTGGTCTATAGGATGTCAGGCATCACCGAATGCCACGTTGGAATGTGTAGACTCTTTCGGAAAAACAGATTTTAGAGAAGATCTGAAGAAATTTGATATTCCTACGCTAGTTGTTCATGGTACCGCAGATCAAGTAGTACCTATTGAAATGTCTGGAAAAAAGAGTGCTGAAATGATAGCAAATAGTGAATACCACGAGGTGATGGATGCTCCTCACGGTCTTGTTCTGACTCACACTGCAGAGTTTAACAGATTACTCGTAGATTTTCTTAAGAAGTAATCTGTAATTAACTTAATGAATGAAGCCCTCTAGCGAGGGCTTTTTTTATTACATAGATTCTAAAAACGCCTTATGTATTTCTGAAGGCTTTCCTGGTTTTCCTTTCTTTTTCTCAGAGAACGCCAGTTCGAAACCGCTTTGGGCTGCTTTTAATCTTTGAGCAGGTGTTCCATGATGACCTGGGCTTTCAGTAAAACAATCTCCAGAATTATAGCTCATGTCGAAAAATGATTCGAGTCGCTTCCAATTATAAGTTGCACCTCTTTTATGTCCTAGAAAATAAGCTGCTGCAAAATCGGCTTCTAATTCTAGCAAAAGCTCAGAATTTTTTGTGTAGTCATTCTCCCATTGTAGGTTGTACTCGAATTGGGCCTGGTGCCACCATTCGTGAGCGAGGAGTCCGCTAAAGGCTATTTCTCCGGGAATTCCTGATTCTTCCAATAATTCCAATATACCATCACTTATGACAAGAAGACCATTTGATCTTGTAAATGCATTGAGGGCGAAGAAGGTATTTTCTGGGATCTGGCTACTATTCTGATAAGCTTCAATGATTTGCAAAGCTTTAATTCTCGCTTCTGTAGCATTACGAATGCTACGATCAAAACTTTCGATCATATCTGCTAATTGCTGAGGATCTTCCAATGTTGCGGTATGCTGTCCATTTAAATAAATCTGCCGGTCAAGCTGCCAGAACTTCTGAAGTTCTCGCACTCGCTTAACTTCTAGACGATTGTATTGTCCATCGCTGCCATAATAGTTTGGACCTATGTAATGAGTAACATACTTTCTGTGAAGGTCTCTTAAATAGAAGACCATCTCAACATCAAAATATGGATCTTGAATTAAACTCTCGAAATTCTTCTGAAGTAGATTTTGAAACGAAGTAATTTCGCATGAGCTATTCTTAGCTGGTAGATTTACACTTTCAGATAAAGAGAAAGAACTGAGATCAATTTCCTGAATTTCAAACTCAGCTGAAGTATAATTGTTATCTGTTGATTCGGTCCGAGTTTCAATAGACTCAGAGGAGCAGGATACCTGGAACAGGTAGAGGCCTAGAAAAAGTATTCCACTACTAATTTTGAGTGCTTTCATAATTAGTGATTTAGAGAGTAGGGAATACTACTAAAATAATATAAAACGTTGAATATCAGATGTTAAATCTGATAAATAAAAAAAGCCTCTGCAATGCAGAGGCTTTGATATATAGAAAAAAGGTTTCTTATTAGTTAGACTGAGAACTAGCTTTCTCCATTCCATCTTCGATCATACTGTAGAATTGATCAAGTTTAGGAAGAACAACAATTCTTGTTCTACGGTTCTTAGCACGACCTTCAGCAGTTTCGTTGCTTGCAAGTGGTACATAGTAAGATCTACCTGCAGCAGTCATACGCGCTGGCTCAACACCAAACTCATCCTGAAGAACACGTACTACAGAAGTTGCACGTTTCACACTTAGATCCCAGTTATCTTCGAACATAGAAGTGCTAATAGCTTTGTCATCTGTATGACCTTCTACCATAAATTCGATATTTGGCTTGTTGTTTACAACAGTAGCTACTTTACCAAGAACTTCTTTCGCACGAGATGTTACGTTGTAACGACCACTATCGAAAAGTAATTTGTCTGAAATAGATACGTAAACAACACCTTTCTCAACATTGATCTCGATATCCTCATCGTTTAAGTTACCAAGAGCTCCTTTAAGACTGGTTACAAGAGCAAGAGTTACAGAATCTTTCTTGTTCATTGCATCTTGCATAGAACGAATTGCAAGGTCTTTTTCTTTAATACTTTCTAAAGAACGTTCCATGTTCTCAGCTTCTTTCTTAGAAAGAGTTGCCAAGTTCCCAACGTTGTTCAATAAAGCAGCATTTGTATTATTTAAGTTTGCAACCTGGCTATTTAGACGCTCTTTTTCATCAAGACAGGAGTTCAATTTTACTGTAGCAGTATTTAATTGATCCTGAGTTTCACGTTGTTTTGTTTCAAGTTCATTGTATTTTTTCTGTGAAACACATGAAGATAGCAAAAGGGCCGCAGTAGCCGACATTAGCATGATTTTTTTCATAACTAGTTTCTTAAATTTTAAATTGTTTAGAGGCCAAAAATATCAAAAAAATAGCAAGGTGGAAAGCTATTTTAACATTTCCTTTCTATATTATTTTTCTAGTTCACCATAGCGTGCCTTTCTAAGGATAAAATGTTGATACACAATAGAACGCAATTTATAATATCGCTCAATTTTAAATTGATCGGGACGCTTTTTTCTAATCTTGTTAAATGATGAATAGAAGCTGCCATGAGCTTTTAAAATTGCCGTAAAATGATCCACTTTTCCTTCGCTTAAAAACTTTAGAGCAGCAACTCCGTCAAGGATCATTCTTCCGAATAATATTGGGAGTAAATCTGTCGATTTAAGGTTTTTCAGCAGTAAAAAAAGACCATTTCTAAAATTATAATAGGTTTTTTTGGGATCCATACTTGATAAGGTCGCTCCACCTACGTGGTAAACGACAGAATCTGCTGTATATTTTATGCGATATCCCATATTCTGAATTCTCCAGCAAAGATCTATTTCTTCCTGGTGAGCGAAGAAGTCTTCGTCAAGTCCGCCAGCTTCCTGGTAAACTGAATTCCTAATGGCAAAGCAGGCACCTGAAGCCCAGAATATTTCATGGTTATCATCATACTGTCCTTTATCTTCCTCCATTTTCTGAAAGATCCTTCCCCGGCAGAAAGGATATCCAAATTGATCAAGATAACCACCGGCTGCACCGGCATATTCAAAATGATCCTTTTTCTTGTAATCCAGTATCTTTGGCTGAATTGCCGCTACATCTGCTTCTCTCTGAAAGATTTCCAGTATTGGAACAAGCCAGTTGCGGGTCACCTCCACATCACTATTTAGTAAAATGATAATTTCTTCGGAAACCGACTTTAAAGCCTCGTTATATCCACCAGCATAACCATTATTCGATTTATTCTGAATAATATTTACCTCTGGGAAGCTGATCTTTAATACCGCTACAGATTCATCTGTAGAATTATTATCGGCTACGTAAATTTGCGCCTCTTCAGAATTTGTAATAACCGAAGGCAGGAATTTTTTCAACAGATCTTTCCCGTTCCAGTTGAGGATAACTACAGCTATATTCATGCTCGTTGATATTCCGGTAATTCGGTTAGAAAAATATAAGTTTCCTTTTCATAATCCATCTGGCAAAAGTAATGTTCGATTCCATTAGTTACCATCAAATAATTTGCCTTTAAGCTCAGGTTATACCTGGCGATCTGGTCGAACGTGTCCTGGGTGATTTTAATTTTTGGTGCTTTACATTCCACGATAATATGGATATTCCCTTTTGGCTCGAACACAACCACATCATACCTTTTGGTGAGACCGGCGATCTTTATTTGCTTTTCAACATTGATAAGACTTACCGGATAATTTTTCTCTTTTTCCAGAAACTTCACAGTATGCTGACGTACCCATTCTTCAGGTGTAAGGATGATAAACTTTTTCCGTAGATCGTCAAAAACAGCTACTTTATTTTGATTATTTTTGAACCGAAATGAGTAGGATGGAAAATTCAGCTTCTGCATTTTTCAAAAGTAATGAAGATTATTCAGTGATAAAATATCACCTTCAGTTTTCCATCAATTCATAAATCGCCGTAAACTCCTCTATGGACGAAGCCAGAAAAATTGTAAACGAGATTAAGCAAGGTGATATTAAACCTATCTATTTCCTGATGGGTGAGGAAACCTTTTATATAGACGGAATTTCAAATTATATCGCAGACAATCTTCTTTCCGAGGAAGAAAAGGGTTTTAATCAAATGACCCTCTACGGAAGAGATACGAACATCGAGGAAATCGTGAGCAATGCCAAGCGGTATCCAATGATGGCTGAAAGGCAGGTAATTATTGTAAAAGAAGCTCAGGATCTTTCCAGAACGATCGAAAAACTGGCAGATTACGCTGAAAATCCTCAGCCTACCACAGTATTGGTGATGTGCTATAAATATAAAAGGATCGATAAACGCCGGAAGCTGCATAAAACCATTGCGAAAACTGGTCTTATTTTCGAAAGTAAACGACTTTATGAGAACCAAGTGGGGGACTGGATCATGAAGACCATGAAAAGTCGGGGATATTCAATTTCTCCAAAGGCCTCTCAAATGCTGGTTGAATTCCTGGGAACAGATCTCGGGAAGATCGATAATGAACTTCAAAAGCTTCAGCTTATTTGCAAAAAGGAAACGCTTATTAGTCCGGAGATTATTGAAGAAAATATAGGGATTAGCAAAGATTTCAACAATTTCGAATTGCGTAAAGCGATTGGAGAAAGAGATAATTTAAAGGCGCATAGAATAATCAATTATTTTGCTCAGAATCCTAAAGACAATCCACTGGTAGTGACCATTAGTCTGCTATTTTCCTATTTTTCTCAGATCCTGCAATACCATGGCCTTAATGACAAATCCAAAGGAGCAGTTTCCAAACAATTAAAAATAAGTCCCTATTTTGTGGGTGATTATATCACCGCCGCGAGAAACTTTCCAATGAAAAAAGTAAGTAAGGTGATTAGCGATTTGCATGAAACTGATGTGAAAAGTAAAGGTGTAGGCGCTGCCAATGTTTCACAGGGAGATCTTCTTAAAGAACTTCTTGTAAAAATCATGAATTAAATGAGCAAATTTTCAACCTGGGTTGGTGCGGCAAGGCTGAGAACACTTCCATTATCTATATCAGGGATAATTGTAGGAAGTAGTATCGCTGCACAACAGGGCCAGTTCAACCTCGCAATTTTTAGTCTCGCTCTGGGAACTACTCTTGGATTACAGATCCTTTCTAACTTTGCTAATGATTATGGTGACGGGGTAAAAGGAACCGACAATGAGGACCGGATTGGTCCCATGCGTGCCTTACAAAGCGGGATCATTACTCAGAAGGAAATGCTTAATGCGATGGTTATTACCGCGGTTGCAACTTTTATACTTGCTGTATTACTGATCTATGCTTCTTTCGAAGACAAAAACTGGATCGCTGCGCTGGTGTTTTTAATATTGGGAATAGGTGCTATCGTCGCTGCGATCAAATACACGGTCGGAAATTCGGCTTACGGATATCGCGGTAGAGGGGATATTTTTGTTTTTATATTTTTTGGATTGGTTGCCGTCTATGGTAGTTACTTTTTATATACACATGATCATAACTTTGTAAGCTTCTTTCCGGCAGTAGCTATTGGTTTTTTAAGTGTCGCGGTTCTCAACCTTAATAATCTTAGGGATAGAATTTCAGATGCGAAAGCTGGTAAAAATACGCTGGTTGTGAAATTGGGAGAGCGAAAGGCGAAGAATTACCATTACCTGTTAATTATTGGAGCTTTGTTCTTTATGTTGATCTATTCAGCAATGGTTTCCAGGGAACTGGATGATTTTATGTATCTGCTAGGTTTTATTCCGCTTATCTTTCATTTGATGCGTGTGGATAAGAATGACAACCCTAAAGATCTGGATCCCGAGTTAAAGATAGTGGCGCTTTCCACATTTGGAATCTCAATTCTATTTGCGCTAGGACTTGTGCTCTAAGGTTTAAGTTTAACAAAACTATATAGCCTACTAATTATAGGAATTTAGCCGAATCCTTATTTTTATAAAAACCGAAAAACTCATTTTATGAAAATTACATTTTACGGACAGAATTCGCTCGCTCTCGAGATTGGAAATAAACACATCATCGTGGATCCTTTTATTACCGGAAACGATCTTTCCAAGGATAAAGTAGATATTAAAGAATTAAAGGCTGATTACATTTTGCTAACCCATGCGCACGAAGATCATGTGCTGGATGCTGAAGCGATCGCTAAAAATACGGGCGCCAAGATTGTGAGTAACTACGAGATCGCTAATCATTATGGAGATAAAGGCTTTGAGGTACATCCCATGAACCATGGTGGTAGCTGGGATTTTGACTTCGGAAGAGTTAAATATGTGAATGCTTTGCATACCAGTTCATTTCCTGATGGCAAGTATGGAGGACAACCCGGCGGTTTTGTGATCGAAACTGATAGCGGGAATATTTATATCGCCGGTGACACAGCTTTGACGCTCGACATGAAATTGATACCCATGAGAACTAAAATTGATCTTGCTGTTCTTCCAATTGGCGACAACTTTACCATGGGTGTAGAAGATGCCATCCTCGCCAGTGATTTCATCGAATGTAATCGTATCCTTGGATGTCACTATGATACCTTCGGTTTTATTGAAATTGACCATGATGATGCTAAAAAGAAATTTGCAGATAAGGGTAAAGATCTTCTACTGCTCGATATTGGTGAATCTGTTGAAGTATAATTATGAAAGCTTCTTACAAACGATACCTTTTAAATTTCAAACGCCCCAGTGGAACTTCCCGGGGCGTTCTTACTGAAAAAGAAACGTGGTTTCTGAAGGTCGAGGATAATGATAAATACGGTATAGGTGAATGCGGAATTCTAAGATCATTGAGTTATGATGATCGTCCAGATTACGAGGATAAACTTCATTGGGTTTGTGAAAATATCAACCTGGGAAAGGAAATGCTATGGGAAGAATTACGCGAATTCCCCAGTATCCAGTTCGGAGTTGAAATGGCGTTTCGCAGCCTCGATTCAAGCACTCCTTTCGAATTATTTCCTTCGGAATTTACTCAGGGAAAGGATCATATTCCAATAAACGGACTCATCTGGATGGGTGACAAGGAGTTCATGAAAAAACAAATTTCAGAAAAAATCGAACAGGGTTTTCGTTGTATTAAACTGAAAATTGGGGCGATAGATTTTGAAACTGAAATTGAATTACTGAAATCTATTCGGGAAAATTTTTCGGCAGAATCCATGGAGTTAAGAGTAGATGCAAACGGAGCTTTTCATCCAGCTGAAGCCTTGCAGAAATTAGAGCGGCTTTCAAAATTCGACCTTCATAGTATTGAACAGCCCATAAAGCAAGGCCAAATACCGGAAATGACCAATTTATGCTCAAAGACGCCAATTCCAATTGCACTCGATGAAGAATTGATAGGAGTCAGAGATGTAACAGAAAAGGCTAAACTGATACAAACTATACAACCACAATATGCCATTTACAAACCAAGTTTGATTGGTGGAATGCAAGGCACTCAGGAATGGATCGATATCTGTGAAGCTAACCAGGTGAAATGGTGGATCACCAGCGCGCTGGAGAGCAATGTAGGACTCAATGCAATTGCGCAATGGACTTACACGCTGAATACAGATCTTCCCCAAGGTTTGGGAACGGGTGGTTTGTATACAAATAACTTTACCAGTCCGTTGCTGGTGCAGGATGGTAAAATTCAATATGATCCTCAGGTAAACTGGGATTTTAAATTTTAAGTAAACTATGTTTATAGCGCAAGCGTTCAAATACGAATATTCTTTCTGGAGATATCTGGTGATTCCGATTCTGTTTTTTGGGTTAATGTCCCTTAATTATGTAGCGGTTGAAATGCTGGATCTAGATGTGAATGAAATGATGCGGCAACAAATTGAAAGTAAAGGTTCCAATAGGGTCCTTTTCGAGAATTTACTGTCATTTCTTGTGTTTCTTGCCGGGCTGTTACTTTGGGTCAAATATGTTCATAAACAACCAATTAAAACCCTGACCACCAGTCGGGAAAAAGTGGACTGGAGTAGATTCTGGTTTGCCTTTGCCCTAGTTGCCGTATTCAACATTGGAATTACTGTTCTGGATTATTATTCGAATCCGCAGGATTATGTCTTTAATTTTCAATGGGAACCCTTTTTATACCTTCTGTTGATCTCAGTCTTTCTGATTCCTATTCAAACGAGTTTTGAGGAATATTTCTTCAGAGGCTATTTGATGCAGGGGATAGGTGTGCTTGCTAAAAACAGATGGATCCCTTTGGTGCTTACTTCTGTGATTTTTGGTGGCTTGCATTATTTTAATCCTGAAGTAACCAAACTGGGTAACATTATTATGATCTATTATATTGGAACTGGTTTTATGCTTGGGATCATGACCTTGATGGATGAGGGAATGGAGCTTGCTTTAGGATTTCATGCTGCGAATAATTTAATAACAGCCTTACTTGTTACTGCCGACTGGACTGCATTCCAGACGAATTCTATCTTAAAGGATGTCTCAGAACCTTCTGCAGGCTGGGACGTGTTGATTCCTGTCTTGATCATATACCCGATCTTCCTTTTCATCTTTGCCAGGAAATATAAATGGAATAACTGGTCTGAAAAACTCTTCGGAAGAGTGAAAAGACCTGAAAATGTAACAATTACTTAGGATATTCAGGAATTTAATTGCAAATTCTTAACTTTAAGTAATCGGTGAATGTCCAACTTAGCTTGAAGTATGAATAATAATTACAAGATTCCTGAAACTCACCCTGACTTTAGGTTGAATAAACGGCACTTCACAAATGCCGAATTGAAGCATATCGCTTATAGTTATATCAAGGAAGGTGAGCCGTTTGAACAGCAAATTGGTAATTTCCTGCTAGATTGGTTAAAACCGACAGATTATATTGAAGTACATACTTCCGGGTCTACGGGAAAACCTAAAAAGATCAGGCTTACCAAGGAGCACATGATCAACTCTGCACTAGCGACTTCAAAATTCTTTAAACTTCCTAATCACACCAAAGCATTGTTGTGTCTTCCTGTAGATTATATAGCGGGGAAAATGATGCTGGTAAGAGCAATGTTTTTAGGTTGGGACCTGGATTCGGTTCCACCATCATCAAATCCCTTCGATCAGTTATTCAAGGTCTATGATTTTTCAGCCATGACTCCTTTTCAGCTGGATAATTCTATAGGAAGGCTTCACCTGGTGAAAAAACTTATCATAGGTGGTGGAGCAGTTTCACCGAGGTTACGAAAAATGCTGGTGGATATAGATACCCGGATTTACGAAACCTACGGAATGACGGAAACCTGTAGTCATATAGCCGCAAAACGTTTAAATCCTACGAAGAAGAAAGTATCAAAAGCCTTTAAATTATTACCAAATGTAAGTATTACTAAAGACGACCGCGATTGTCTTGTGATCAAAGCTCCAAAAGTACTGGACGAGGAAATCGTTACCAACGACGTTGTAGAGATCATTACCTATAAAAAATTTATCTGGAAAGGGAGATATGATAATGTGATCAATTCCGGAGGAATAAAGATCTTTCCTGAAGAAATAGAACGTAAGATCAATAAGAAACTGGATCATCGATTCTTTATCACTTCAATGCCAGACGATGCTCTGGGTGAAAAAGTTATCATGTTCGTGGAAGATGATTTTTCCGAAGAAAGAATAACTGAGCTTAGGGAAATGGTGGACAACATGAAATCGCTTGGGAAATATGAGAAACCAAGAAAGATCTATTTGATCGCTAAATTCGAAGAAACTCCGAACGGTAAGATTCACCGTGAAAATACAGCTAAAAGTAAAGTGGCTTAAATTATGATTAGAATTACTCTTATCATTATAATCCTGTTCAGTGTGAATGAAAAACTAATTTTCGATTTTAATTCTGATACCAAAATCAGTAACTGGGTGGTAGTGGAAGATCGCGTCATGGGTGGTAGATCCAATGCAGAGATTCATCTTACCGATGAAGGCCATGCTAAATTTATTGGTAATGTTTCGCTTGAAAACAATGGAGGTTTTGCTTCAGTACGACATCGATTAAATGTTGAAGGAGTAAAGAATTTCAGTAAAGCAGTGATAAGGCTTAAAGGCGATGGTAAGAATTATCAATTCCGACTCAAGAACAAATTGAATGATCGTCACTCCTATATACAGGAATTCTCTACTAATGGTGAATGGCAGGAAATTGAGTTTGATTTAGCAAAAATGTACCCTGGGTTTCGAGGTAGAAAATTAGATATCCCCAACTGGGACCATGATATCATACAGGAAATCACCTTTCTTATTGGCAATAAAAAAAATGAAGAATTCAGTTTATTAATAGATTATATTCGACTGAAATAAATCCATTCCCATCATCTTATACTTATGCGTTATTTACTAGGTTTTATACTTTGTATGCTCACTTTTAGTGCTCATACCCAAATACTTTCAGAAAAAGATCGCGCCTCTGTTCGCGATGAGATACTTGCGGAGCGATTTGATAAGCTTCTGCCTGACTTGATGGATCGAGCTGAAATTGATATGTGGGTGATCATTTCAAGAGAATATAATGAAGACCCTGTGATGAAAACCATGCTACCCTCAACCTGGCTAAATGCGAGAAGACGAACCATGCTGGTTTTTTCCAGAAAGGGAGATTCTATAGAAAAACTTGCGGTCGCCCGTTATAATATTGGCGATGCCATCAAGTCTGCCTGGGACAAGGAGAAGCAGCCCGATCAATGGAAAGCTCTCGCAGATATCATTAGCTCACGAAATCCAGAAAAGATCGGGATCAATATTTCTGATAATTATGGTCTTGCAGACGGATTGGTTAAAACCGACTATGAGGAACTTCTAAAAAGTTTACCGGAAGAATATCATTCGAGGTTGATTTCTGCGGAAGATCTTGCCGTAGGTTGGATAGAAACCCGAACTCTTAAAGAGATGCTTCTATTTAGTTCACTTGTGGAACTTACGCATGAAGTCATTGAAGAAGCTTTTAGTACTAAAGTAATAGAGCCGGGAGTGACTACTACAGATGATGTGGTTTGGTGGTTACGACAAAAAGTGACCGATCTGGGACTGGAAACCTGGTTTCATCCAACTGTGGATATTCAGAGGAGCAACGAGCAACTTGTAGATCATATCACTGCATTCTCTGATGAAAATGGAAGCGATATTATTCTGAAAGGGGACTTGCTTCATTGTGACTTCGGAATTTCATATTTAGGTTTGAATACCGATTGCCAGCAAATGGCTTATGTTCTTCAGGATACCGAAACTGAAGCTCCACAATTCTTACAGAAAGCCCTGGCAAAAGGAAACAGGTTACAGGATATTCTAACTGAAAATTTTAATACTGGCAGAACAGGAAATGAAATTCTGGCTGCGAGTCTTGAAAAGGCAAAAGCTGAAGGTTTAAAACCATCGATCTATACACATCCACTTGGGCTTTACGGGCATTCTGCGGGACCAACGATTGGCATGTGGGATCAACAGGGTGGAGTTCCCGGAACTGGGGACTATCCACTATATGAGGACACGGCCTATGCAATTGAATTAAATACTGAAGTGAACATCCCCGAATGGGATAAGGATATAAGAATTATGCTGGAAGAGGCAGGGTTCTGGGGGAAAGAAGGCTTTCGATATGTGAATAAGAGACAGACATCTTTAATCTTGATCGATCCCTCTGCGGAATAAAAAAAAGCAGCTTTTCAGCTGCTTTTTTTTATTTAATTTTCTCTACCTGAACATAGAATTCCAACTCGTTCAGTGTGATTTCATCCAGTTCTTCACCGGTTTCCATACGTTGCCATTCGGAAGTTGCATCCAGTCTAATCTCCTCTTCATCTATAAAAATATCTACAGGCATGCTGAAATCAATGACTTCTGCTTTCCATTGATACTGGAAGTGATCATCGCCCTGCTTTAGTTGTAGTACCGGTAATGCCGAATGTCGCAAATATTGATCGAAAACCGGTTTCAAATCCACATTGGTAGCTTTATCGAAAAAGGCCTCAGTATCTTCTGTAGTAATGGTTTTATGTCTGTAAGTGCTCGTATAGTCGCGCAACGTGTTCCACCATAGTTCGTCATCATCGTAAATACTTCTAATCATATTCAGAAGATTTGCACCTTTAAAATACATGTCTCCGGAACCTTCAGAATTGACGCCATAGTCTCCAATAATTGTGTTGTTGTTACTGACTCCTCGTCTTGTCCCTTTCAGGTATTCCTGAGCTTTATCTTTACCCCAGCGGCATTCTACATAAATAGATTCAGTATAACTGGTAAAGCCTTCCTGTATCCACATATCTGCAATATCCTTAGCGGTGATGCTATTCCCATACCATTCGTGACCAGATTCGTGGATGATAATGTAATCCCAAAGTAGTCCAATTCCCGTTCCGGATAGATCATTTCCAAGGTAACCTTTCATATACTCGTTCCCATAAGCCACAGCCGACTGGTGTTCCATTCCTAAATAAGGAGTTTCTACGAGTTTAAATCCATCTTCTTCAAAAGGATAAGGACCCATTTTTTCATAGAAACAAGCCATCATATCCTGCACCTCTTCGAATTGGTTTTTTGCTTTATCGAGGTTGTAAGGCAGGACATAATAATCCAGATTAAGGTTTTTAAATTTATCAGAGAAATGAGTATAGTTCCCAATATTGATCATGATATTGTAATTGTTAATGGGACTTTTTACTACCCATTTCCACTTCGTGTATCCATCATTCAACTCCTCTTTTCCTAGAAATCTTCCGTTGGAGACATTCATGAGTCCGTTTGGTACCGCAATATCAATTTGAGCAGCATCCGGTTCATCGCTTTGATGGTCCTTGTTAGGATACCAGAGACTTGCGCCGGTACCTTGCACTGCAACTCCAACCCATGGGTTTCCGTCTTCATCGGTATCCCAGATAAAACCTCCATCCCAGGGTGCGTTCTTAGCTACAATAGGATTTCCGCGGTAATAAAATTTAATAGAGTCTGAAGTTCCCTCATTTAAGGCTTCATCAAAATTTACAAATACCGCGTTGTACTTACGGGTGAACTCCAGTTTTGTATTTTGATGTATAATAGAGTCTATTTGCATGTTCTCGAATAGATCCAATTGCATCACTGGTAGAGAGCCAAGAACTTTAAAATGAATAGTATTACTACCTGCAATTGATTGTGCGTCTGTATTCACTTTAAGATCCAGGTGATATTTTGTAACATCATAATTGGATCTTTCAGGTCGCAACGAGCCTCTTAAAGTATCAGCTTCAGTATAAGTAGTATGATTTGAACCAACTACCTGAGCCTCCAGGTTCATTGATAAGAACAATGAGACCAGCAAGCCGACAAATAATAATTTATTCTGCATGGATAACAAATAATTGAGCATTAGGATCCTCTTCCAGTTTCTCCTGCATGCTATTGGTTAATTCGGTAAAACTTTTCAAAGACTGACCTTTGCAAACACCATACGAGTAATGATACTTCAATAGTTCCAGATCTTCTTCAGATAATCTTCTATAGGAGCTACAAGCAGATAATATACTTTCACAGTTGAGATCCTTACTGGAAGCGAAATATCCCAGGGATTTGAAAAAATGGTATTTCAGTAGATTTTCTTTCAGAAGATTATTGGTAACCACTGCAGTATTCACTTTTAATGAAGCTTTATAGATCTGACTTTTGCCATTCCAGCTGACATAGTAACCACTTTTATTACCAATTCGAGGTTCATGTTCTGTCTTGTGATCTTCGTTCAAATAATAGACAATATAATTGCTCTTCTCCCGAATAAAATTCCGACTAATTTTGAGAGAGTCAACCTCGCTGGATAGTTTTTCAGCAAAATTCATTAGAAATCTCACATCATCTTCAGGTACGCTTTTATCAAAGTAGATACGAATATCATCTTTCCAGTAGCGCATCAACCTTGAAGAATCAACCTTATTTTCTGTATCGTATACCACCGCTTTGTAGGTGTTAAGAAAAGCCGGATCTTTAGGTTCGTAGCGGACCTGTTTCTTATCGCGAAAAGGATCATAGTCCATTGGCACCTGAACCATGGAATCACCATTTATATAGCGAACATCTACAGTATCAGGAATAGATTTGAACTGTGAGAGATATACTGTTTTAGGAATATATTTCCTTGAACGTCTCAGGCCAATCGTGTCCTGAGCGTATCCCTGGCAGACCATCATTATGATCAAAAGAATTATCAGTTTCTTCATAGAAATCAGGTTTGGATAACACCCATATTGAAATCTTTCTCAATCGGGGCGTGGTCTGCAGCTTCTATTCCCATCGAGATCCATTTCCGGGTATCTTTAGGTTCTATTACTGCATCTGTCCATAGTCTGGCTGCTGCGTAGTATGCTGAAGTTTGTTCATCATACTTCGCTTTAAGCTTTTCGAAAACTTCCTTTTCTTTTGCTTCATCTACCTTTTCACCTTTCTTCGCCAAAGAAGCGGTTTCGATTTGTGCCAGTACTTTTGCAGCCTGAGTTCCTCCCATCACCGCAAGTTCTGCACTTGGCCATGCAGCGATCAACCTTGGATCATAAGCTTTCCCGCACATTGCGTAATTTCCAGCTCCATAGGAATTTCCTAAAATAATAGTAAATTTTGGTACTACCGAATTACTTACAGCATTTACCATTTTTGCACCATCTTTAATGATCCCGCCGTGCTCACTTTTACTTCCAACCATAAAACCGGTCACGTCCTGAAGAAAGACCAGCGGAATTTTCTTTTGGTTGCAATTTGCGATAAAGCGTGTTGCCTTGTCTGCGGAATCTGAGTAGATCACTCCGCCAAACTGCATTTCGCCTTTTTTCGTCTTTACGATCTTACGCTGATTCGCTACGATACCAACAGCCCAACCATCAATACGAGCATAACCGGTAATGATCGTCTGGCCATAGCCTTCTTTATATTCTTCAAATTCAGAATTATCAACCAATCTTTCTATGATCTTATGCATATCGTATTGATCACTTCTTTTCTTCGGAAGAATTCCGTAAATCTCATCTGGATCTTCTTTAGGTTTTACAGACTTTTTGTGGCTAAAACCAGCTCTGTCAAAATCCCCAATCTTATCCATGATATTCTGAATCTTGGTAAGAGCATCTTTATCATCTTTCGCTTTGTAATCTGTTACTCCGCTAATTTCTGAATGAGTTGTAGCTCCGCCAAGAGTTTCATTATCGATACTTTCACCTATGGCAGCTTTTACAAGATAACTTCCGGCAAGAAAGATACTACCTGTTTTTTCTACGATAATCGCCTCATCACTCATAATTGGAAGATAAGCTCCACCAGCGACACAGCTACCCATTACGGCGGCGATCTGGGTAATTCCCATACTGCTCATTACCGCATTGTTTCTGAAGATTCTTCCGAAGTGTTCTTTATCAGGGAATATTTCATCCTGCATTGGAAGAAAAACTCCTGCGCTATCCACCAGGTAGATAATTGGAAGTCGGTTTTCAATAGCAATCTCCTGTGCTCTAAGATTCTTTTTTCCTGTTATAGGAAACCATGCACCGGCTTTTACGGTAGCATCGTTTGCCACCACGATACATTGTTTCCCAGAAACATGACCAATCTTCACTACAACACCACCTCCAGGGCAGCCACCGTGTTCTTCGTACATTCCTTCACCGGCGAATGCACCGATCTCTATAGCTTTTTCAGCATCATCAAGTAGGAAATTGATGCGCTCTCTCGCAGTCATTTTGCCTTTCGCATGATGCTTTTCTATTCTTTTCTCTCCACCACCTAATTTTACCTTGGCAAGTTTCTGTCTTAATGTGGAAACCAGTAACTTGTTATGATCTTCATTCTTATTGAAGTTGATATCCATTATTTTGAATTTATTACAGGAATTTGATTATTTTAATGTGATTAATTCGAAATTAATCTCCTTTCTGAATAATTTTTAAGAATTCTCACTCAGAAATGACTTTTGCTAAAATACAAAAAGACTACAATTCTTCAGATTAATTGCGCTAATTATAATTACAAGGACACTAAAATCGCATCTATGGCAATGAACAAAAACACCATCTTCGCATGGGCCTCTTTTCTCACCTTTTTAGTTGGTGCAGCATTAGTATTATTAGGAGTATTAAAATATAAGGAATATGCCATCGGATTTTCGGTTACCGGGATAGGGTTCTTCTTTATTTCATGGGTGTTTAATGCTTTAAAGGGTCGTATATAATATGGATGTAGATGTTGTAAAGAAGCAAATAGCGATACATCTGGATGGCGGAAAAGCATTTATGCCAATTCAGAATTTGATCACGGAAATCCCCTTTGGAAAAATAGGAATACGACCTCACAATTTGCCTTATTCTATTTACGAATTGTTTTATCACATTGTATTTGCACAAAAAGATATTCTGGATTATTCTAATAGTAAAGATTATTCAGCAGCTAACTGGCCTAAGGATTACTGGCCTGAAAAGCAAAAGCCGGATAATGAAGAGGAATGGGAAGACCTTAAGAATCAGTTCTTTCAGGATAGAGAGAGCTTAAAAAGCTTTTTTACTTCTGAAGAAAATGCCCTGGATGATGTTGTCCTGAATTCAACGGAACATACAATTATAAGACAGATTATGCTGGTAATTGAACATAATGCTTACCATACTGGACAATTACTTTTGTTATGCAGATTATTGGAAATCCATGATAATTGATTTCTCTGAAAATTTCAGGATATTTGCACTCGCAATCAATTGAAAATTAATTACAAAAATATGTCAGACGATAAAAAAGTGATCTTTTCGATGTCTGGTGTGACCAAAACCTTTCCGAAGGCAAACACACCGGTATTGAAAAATATCTATTTAAGTTTCTTTTATGGCGCTAAGATCGGGATTCTTGGTCTTAACGGTTCGGGTAAATCTACCCTGATGAATATTATTGCCGGGAAGGATACGAACTTCCAGGGTGATGTGGTGTTCTCTCCTAATTATACGGTTGGAATGCTGGAACAGGAACCAGAACTTGATGATGAGAAAACGGTGCTGGAGGTTGTAAAAGAAGGTGCTGCGGAAACTGTAGCAATCCTTGATGAATACAACAAGATCAATGATATGTTCGGTTTACCGGAAGTTTATGAGGATGCAGATAAGATGCAGAAACTTATGGATAAGCAGGCGGAACTTCAGGATAAGATCGATGCCAGCAATGCCTGGGAACTTGATACCAAACTGGAAATCGCGATGGATGCTTTGAGAACTCCAGAGCCAGATAAAAAGATCGGAGTACTTTCAGGAGGAGAGAGAAGAAGAGTTGCTCTATGTAGATTACTACTTCAAGAACCAGATGTCCTTTTACTTGATGAGCCTACCAACCACCTTGATGCAGAATCTGTACACTGGCTGGAGCATCACCTGCAACAATATAAGGGTACTGTGATCGCGGTAACTCACGATAGGTATTTCCTTGATAATGTAGCTGGATGGATCCTGGAACTTGACAGGGGAGAAGGTATTCCATGGAAAGGAAACTACTCTTCCTGGTTAGATCAAAAATCTAAACGTCTTGCTCAGGAGCAGAAACAAGCAAGTAAAAGACAGAAAACCCTTGAGCGAGAGCTTGAATGGTCAAGAATGAGTCCGAAAGGAAGACAGTCCAAGCAGAAGGCGAGATTGAAGAATTACGATAAACTTCTTAGTCAGGATCAGAAGCAAATGGATGAAAAGCTGGAGATCTACATTCCAAACGGACCACGATTGGGAACAAATGTGATCGAGGCTAAGGGTGTAAGTAAAGCTTTTGGAGATAAACTTCTTTATGAAGACCTGAACTTCCAGTTGCCACAGGCAGGAATTGTTGGGATTATTGGGCCAAACGGTGCAGGTAAAACCACGATATTCAAAATGATCATGGGAGAGGAAGCTCCAGATAAAGGATCTTTCAAGGTAGGTGAAACTGCCCAGATCGCTTACGTTGATCAAAGCCATTCCAATATAGACCCTGAAAAGACCATCTGGCAAAACTTTAGTGATGAACAAGAGTTGATCATGATGGGCGGTCGCCAGGTTAATTCAAGAGCTTATTTGAGCAGGTTTAACTTTAGCGGTAGCGAACAGAATAAGAAAGTGAACATGCTTTCTGGAGGAGAAAGAAACAGGTTGCACCTGGCCATGACTTTAAAAGAAGAAGGAAACGTTCTGCTTCTGGATGAGCCTACCAACGACCTTGATGTAAACACGCTTCGTGCTTTGGAAGAAGGTCTGGATAACTTCGCTGGATGTGCTGTAGTAATCTCTCACGACCGTTGGTTCCTGGATAGGATATGTACGCATATTCTGGCATTCGAAGGAGATTCGCAGGTATACTTCTTTGAAGGTAGCTTCTCAGATTATGAAGAGAATAAGAAAAAGCGTTTGGGCGGTGATCTTATGCCGAAACGTATCAAATACAAAAAACTGGTTCGCTAAGAATTAGATTTTTCACAATTAAAAAGAGGAGTTGAAATTTGTTTCAACTCTTCTTTTTAATTTTTTATAAAGTCTAAAGCTACTTCTTCTTCGGCATTGGGCCGCGTAAGTGAATGATGAGGCCATCTAGAAAGTTCCGAAGGAATTGATCTCCACATTCCACATATTTATCATGATCTTCTCTTCTGAAGATCGCTCCAAGTTCACTTTTACTCACCTTGAAATCCACGAGTTCACAAATCTTAACGATATCATCATTAGTAAGTTTGTGAGCAACTCTTAGTTTCTTAAAAATATCATTGTTTGTTAGCGCCATGCTTATGTTGTTTGTAAATTAAAACGTTTCACCAGATTCGTAATAGTGTTAATATCCACTTCATTCTGAATAGAACTTCTGGCGTCTATAAGTATATTCTCAGCCTCCTTTCGCAGGCATTCAGAATATTCATTGTTATGTTTTACCTGTTTTTCAAGATAATAGAACATTAGAAGTAATTTCTGCACCAAAGTTATATCATGTTTGCAATATGTACGAATCGAGGCCATGATATTATACAAAAGATCTTCAAAATCGATCGTGTTTATTTTAATGTAAGCTTCTTCATCTCTAAAAATATAGCTCGTATCTCTTTTTTGCATTCTCAAGGCAAGGAGTTCAGTAAGATAATCGATCCCATTGATCGCAGTACCTGGATCATTAATTCCTGGAGACATTGCTTTTACAATGATCTCGGTCATTTGTTTGAAAGCAAGGGTATAATTATCGGCCACCAGTTCCTCTCTCGAAAAATTGAAGTTAGATAATATCAACTTTACGATCTTCTCGTCAACTTCCTTGCTGACTCTAAACAGCGGAATACCGCTAAGAACAAATATACCTTTGACCGGTAAAATATGAATCTTTACATCATGTTCTATGCATATATCCACGAGATTGGTAAATGAAATATTTTGAAGATACCCGCTTTGTTCGCTATGATAATTTTTCCAGTTCTCTGTCTCCGGAAATTCAATTTCCTTAAATTTTTGTTTGTCTACAAGTTCCTGTAGCCGGTCTTTAGCCACCCGGTATATATTCTGAAGGATATTGCTAATCTGAATACTTTGCGAAATATTATGAATAAAATAAATGAAAGAATAAAAGCATACCACCGTTTGAAGAATTCCTAGCAGCACAGCTACCCCGGGTAATTGATACTCATCTCCGGTTGGTTGTATAGCAAATAGTACGAATATGCAGTAAAGGATCGTAAATAAGAAGATTCCGAGGATTATCTGATGCCGTTTGTCACTAATCAATCCCGGTAGTAATCTGGGTGTAAAATTACTGGAGGCGTTACTGAGTAGTAACATGACCATAGAGAAACTGAAAACCATCATCGAAATAAGTCCGGAAATCAGAGAACTCAGGATGGTCATGGCAGTATCACCATTATCGATTACAAGTTGAGGAATATTTTCTACGAGGTATTTGGATATTCCGCGATTTTCCAGATACAGCATGAAGAAAGCGAAATTGAAACCAAAAAATGCTAACAATGTAGGGTAGAAGGCAATCTTGCTTTCCAGTACATTAAAGAAAGAAAGAGTACGATTATAAAGTTGCTTCATACAATTGAGATTGAGCATAAAATTAAGCAATCATTGATTAGCAGTCGGATTTTTGGTAGAAAATGGTTAAGAGAGACATTATGACATGTTTTAAATGAATAAAAACGACAAAAAGGCATGTTTTTCTTGATGGTACCGGAATTGCTATTCCTTTTATGAAATTAAAATGATTAATAATCTAAAACATAAAACTATGAGTCTTATTAAGCGAAATGAAACAGGTTGGTTGCCATCAGTTATTGATGATATGTTCAAAAATGACTGGCTTGGTGGAACTACGAATGTGAACAGTATTGGAACCAGTATTCCGGCAGTAAATATCAGAGAAACTGAGGACAGTTTTTCTGTTGAAGTTGCTGCTCCAGGAAAAGTGAAAGAGGATTTTAATATAGAACTTGATAATGATGTTCTAACTATTTCTTCGGAAGCTAAAAAGGAGGCTGAGAAATCTGAAGAGCAGGGTAGATTTACTAGAAGAGAATTTAGCTACAGTAATTTTAGAAGAGCTTTTAGTCTTCCAGATTCTGTAGATAGCAGCAAAATATCCGCAACCTATAAAAATGGTGTTCTGGAAATTGCTCTTCCGAAGAAAGAAGAAGCGAAAGTACAGGCTAAAAGGTTGATCGATATTTCGTAACCAATGGTAGTTTGATTAGTTAAAGTTGAAGAGCGCTCTACGGAGCGCTTTTTTACTGACTTAAAAGTATCCACCTGTTTCCCGCACTCTGAATTGTAAAGATCTGTCCAGACTTGATGCTAGGAACTTTGGCGTTTGTTCTTGGATCGAATAGGTCATCACCTCCTGTAAACTGGAAAAACTTTTCAGAATTTCCAGGCCAGTTGATAAGACGTAATATTCGTCCTTTATTTGAAGCAGATGCAGGCATGATCAATCCGGTAACCTGATTATTAATTCTCAGGGTTCCTACGTCATCAGTTATTGCATAGTCGGCTACAGCACTGGTTGTAGAGCTGTAATTTTCGAAGCCAGCATTGGTCCAACTTACCTGTCCGTTTGCATTGATAGACATTACCTGACCTTCTGTACCTCTATTCAAAGGCAGTACATATTCAGTTTCCGGACTGGTTCCTATTCCTATTCGTCCGTTAAAGTAGCCGGCGTACACATTGCTGTTTGCATCTCCGGTAGCAATACTGTAAATCCCGAAAATATTTCCCACGCCCTGAATGGATCCAATTTCAGAATAGATCCCGTAGTTATTACTTCTCGCTCCAAAAGTTCTTCCAACGCGGTTGTATATTCCGTAGATATCATTCGTGCCGGTATTCTGATAGGTTTCGTTGAATATTCCATAATGAATCCCAAGACCCACACCACCAACATTGTTTTTAATTCCATATTTGTTACCGTTGGTAGCGCTTCTATTGTCACTAAGAATTCCGTAAGTGGTAAGGTTATCTGTAGCGGAGTTCGCGTTATCTACCTCAAGACCTTTTTTAAGCCCGGTATCTTTGCCCGAAGCGATGGCAATTTGCAATCTTGAGGAAATCTGATCTGTACCAATACCCATGCTGGCTTCGCGAAATATGGGTTCTGTAATATTATTCGGGGAGACAGTCGTTCCGGTTTTATAGAAGTTTGCTGTATTAGTTTCTGCAGCGATCGCTTTCCATTTCTTTTCCATAGCATTCCAGAAATAGAATCCTTCTGGAAAACCGCTAACGCTTTTACTTAAAAATACCAGCATTCCATGTTGCTCTTCCGAAGGTAAAACAATTGGAAATTTCGCAATTCTTGGTATTAAGATACCATCAATACTTGCTGGATCTGCAGTGTTAGTCGCCACAATATCCAACTGTGCTTTAGGCTCTGAGGTTCCAATTCCTACCTGTGCCTCGAGTTGAGACATCATCATACCCATTAAAAACAGGCATATAATTTTTTTCATGAACAAACAATTTAGCTTGCCATAGAAGTGGATCTAGGGACGAATTGGGTGATCCAAATATATACGAATAATCAACACTGCAACTATTTATTTTAGTCGCTATCGTTAATTTTTCCCTGGAGTATTTTGATTTCATCTCTCAACTTGGCGGCCTGCATAAAATCCAGTTCCTTTGCAGCCGTTTCCATAGCTTTTCGCTTCTCCCGAACTTTCTTTTCCATCTGTGGCTTGGTGAGATATTCGGCTTCAGCTTCAGCAGCTTTTAAGTCGGTGTGTTCCTCGTCACCATAAATATCCAGTTTTTGCTTAACCAGGGCACTGTCAAATTTCTTATTTAGTTTAGTAGGAGTAATGTTGTGTTCCTTGTTATAATCCATCTGCTTCCGGCGACGATACTCAGTCTGGTCGATCGTTTGCTGCATACTATCTGTTATTTTATCTGCATACAGAATAGCTCGTCCATCCACATGTCGGGCAGCTCTACCAATGGTCTGAGTTAAAGATCGGTTACTTCTCAAAAAACCTTCTTTATCTGCATCGATGATCGCAACCAGGGAAACTTCTGGTAAATCCAGGCCTTCACGCAGTAGGTTTACACCTATAAGAACGTCAAAGATTCCGCGTCGAAGATCCTGCATGATCTCTACGCGTTCCAACGTATCAACATCAGAATGTATATAGCGACAGCGTACATCGATGCGCGTCAGATATTTCGCCAGCTCTTCCGCCATCCTTTTAGTAAGCGTAGTAACCAGGGTTCTTTCATCTCTTTCTACTCGAACATGAATCTCTTCAATTAGATCATCGATCTGGTTTAAACTTGGACGCACTTCCACAATGGGATCAAGCAAACCTGTAGGTCTAATAACCTGTTCCACATACACTCCTTCACTTTTCTGAAGTTCATAATCTGCTGGAGTCGCACTTACATAGATTACCTGATTCTGCAGGGCTTCAAATTCCTCGAATTTCAATGGTCGGTTGTCCATCGCAGCCGGGAGTCGGAATCCATAATCAACCAGGGTCTCTTTTCTAGAGCGGTCACCACCATACATGGCGTGAACCTGCGGAATGGTTACGTGACTTTCGTCTACGATCATTAAGTAATCATCTGGAAAATAATCCAGCAAACAGAAAGGTCTGGTACCGGGAAGACGTCCATCCAAATAGCGAGAGTAATTCTCAATACCCGAGCAATAGCCAAGTTCCCGTATCATTTCAAGATCGAAATTCGTTCTTTCATCCAGTCTTTTTGCCTCTAGAGTTTTACCAATATCAGAGAAGTATTCAACCTGCTTCACCAGGTCATCCTGAATTTGATGGATCGCACCTTTTAAAACATCAGGTGAGGTCACGAACATATTCGCAGGATAAATATTCAATCGTTGATATTTCTCGATAACATCATTAGTTCCTGGATCGAAGGCTTCGATCTCCTCAATTTCATCTCCAAAGAAGTGGATTCTGAAAGCACTATCGGCATAACTTGGAAACACGTCTACCGTATCACCTTTTATTCTGAAATTTCCATGTGAAAATTCAGCCTCTGTTCTGGAATAGAGCGACTGCACCAGGCTATGCAAAAATTTGGTTCTGCTAATTTCCATATCTCGTTCTATGGAAACCACGTTCTTTTTGAATTCAACAGGATTACCAATCCCGTAAAGACACGAAACTGAAGCAACCACGATCACATCGCGTCTTCCGCTTAGAAGAGAAGAAGTGGTGCTTAAACGTAACTTTTCGATCTCCTCGTTGATGGAAAGATCTTTTTCTATGTAGGTTCCGGAAGTGGGTATAAAAGCTTCTGGCTGGTAATAATCATAATAACTCACGAAATACTCTACAGCATTCTCCGGGAAGAACTGCTTGAATTCTGAATATAGCTGGGCGGCAAGGGTTTTGTTATGTGCCAGCACGAGCGTCGGCTTTTGCACCTCTTCAATAACATTGGCGACCGTAAAGGTTTTACCAGAACCGGTTACTCCCAGTAACGTCTGGAACTGTTCGTCTTTATTGATCCCGCTAACGAGTTGTTTGATAGCATTGGGCTGATCTCCCGTAGGTTTATAATCAGATTTTATATCGAATTTCATGAGGCAGTCTTCCTTTTTCCTAGCCCGACGAAATTAAACAATTACAGAGCTTTATTCAAGTTTTTGGCATTTACCTAACAAGTGAGAAATGCCCCTTAAATTCCTGTCCAGTTTGTAATAAGACGCGAAACCAGTAGTCATCTGCTGGCATAGGCTTGCCATCAAATGTGCCGTCCCAGCCTTTGCCTGCCGCAGTTAGTTTTGAAATTAATTTTCCGTAGCGGTCAAATATGCTAATCTTATTGGAGGCAGCCGTTTCGCTGCTAATACCATTTAACTGCCAGGTATCATTGATCCCATCCTGATTTGGTGTAAAAAAGTTATCATACCCAATGATAGCAATTTGGGTTTTGATAATAGCGCACTGCTTCAGGTCACGGATGTAAAGATCCTGAAAACCAGAAGTTACATTCTCAAAAGTAGTACTCGTTTGAAAAGGACCATCTTCGCTTCCTATAGAATATTCATATGCTTCTGTGTTCGGCAAACTTATTTCAACAGTATTACTATTAGAATTGATAACAGGCTGAACGAGGGAAAAGCTTTCCACATTGGGAGGTTCATTTAGAATAAGTTCTATTCTGGTAATATTAAAGCAATCTGGACTCCCTGCTTCGGAAGTTCTTGCAAACAGGCTCTCTGCTCCGGCTGAAGTATACAAACTTGAAATAGCGTTGGAATTTTCCCGGGCGGCATTTTCCGAAATGAAAAAGACTATATTGTGAGCTCCATTGATTCCATTCAGGATTTCGTTATAAAGATCGCTTAACTCAAAATCAGCGAGATTATCCTTGTCCAGATCGCATTGCTCAAATTCTAAATTTTGAGCAACCAGAGGTCCATCATTGATGGTCAGGGTGAAGTCTGTGATCTTGGAACAACCGGTAAGATCATTTTCGATTCGGGCAAATATGGGTCTACTTGGGACGTCACTTGTATAAATATCGCTCAATGCATTGATACCATCAGTAGCATCGGCAATGGTCTCATGGTAAGTTAGTGTAGTACTATTCTGAATATTAATAACTGGTGTATTCTGGCTAAGATCGAAAATCGCGCTGCCATTTGCGTTACAGGTTTCCAGATCTATGCCTTCATTATATTGCGGACCATCAGGAAAAGGAAATCCGCCGGTAGTAGCTGTTCCTGTCCATTCCAGTTCAAACGGACTGTTTCCCACAGGTCTGTCTATCACGATAAAATAAGTTTCCCCGGGCTGTACATCTAGATTTGCAACAAAGCTATCACCATCTGGTCCAGGTCCTTCGCTTGTTTCTGTCGATCTGGGGTTTAAACCGGTGAAATTGGATGCTAAACCTGCGGCATTAGGATTTGTGGTAGAACAGCGAATAGCGTTTCCAAGGTTGTTACAGCTGGCATTTGGGCCAAAAATAAAGAAATCGTAATCTACATTAATATCGCTGCTGGTAGGTTTTAAATTGAAGCCCAATGATCCTGCTTTGGTGATTTCGATCTCCAGCCAGAGAGAGTTAGTTTCCTGGCTTGCACAATGGTTGGTGCCATTGAGTTCCTGGGTACCTATACCATCTGCATTGCTGGATATCCTGCCATCACCACAAATTTTAATCGCTCCACTACAATCACTTGCAGGATTCTGAGCGCTTGAAAGTGCTGAGAAGAAGAGGAAGAGAATTAATAATCTTAATAATTTCATGTTATTCTCTAATAAGGGAGAAATGTCCTTTAAAAATTTTACCATTTTCGAGGCTTACTTCAAACCAGTAATCATCTGCCGGCATTGGTCTGCTATTGAAGTTACCATCCCAGCCCTTAGTTTCTTTAGGAAGCATGGCTAGAATCTTCCCATACCGATCATAAATTATAATCTTCTGAAATTTGAATCCGGGTTCAGAAATATCGTAAGGTCTCCAAAGATCATTCGAACCATCATTGTTTGGAGTGAAAAACGGCGGATGTCCATATAAAGTAACCTGCATTTCGCCTGTTGCACATCCCATACTGTTCTTTATATAAATAGTATGTTGTCCTCCAGGAACTCCTCGAAATTCCGGATTGGATTGATAGGGTCCGTTCTTATTGTCCAGGGCGTACACCGTATTATCGTCGGTTGAATTGGTGAAAATTAAGAGATCATTTTCGCTGCCGTTATTGGAAATCTCTATTTCAGAAATTTCAGGAGCTTCAAATTTTTCAACATTAAAATTGATAGATCTTCCGCAGCCAGATTCCTTTAATGTGAGGCTTAAAGAATAGCTGCCAGAATCGTTTACCTCAATGGTTCTGCCAGTTTCGCCGGTACTCCATAAGTAATCGAATTCATCAGGATTGGCAAGATCAAGATCATTACCAAGAATTACCGGGAAATCTGCTGCGCAACCATTCAGGTTCATCAGAGATTGAACTGCCGGGAAACCGGTCATTTCCAAATCTATACTGCCAAATCCATAGCAAATATTATCTGCATCTGCCCTAATATATAAGGTTTTTGGACTCGTAACATAATTATCAGGCAATGTATTAGTGCCAAGAATCGCATCATCTTCAGAAGTATGAAAGCTCAGCCGAACATCAGGGTTTAAGTCAAGATCGGTCATGGCATTTTCAGCAATGGTACCCAAATTATATTCAGCGGTCCCATCTCCCAGATCACAGCCTGTAGCTGTTTCCAGTGATAGATCCACACTTTCGGTAGTTTGGAGCCTGAAACTTTCTATATCGTAACACTCACTTCCGAAGCCACTAATTTTCACAAAAACCTCTTCATTAGGAGCGTTGTTCCGGTAAATGTTATCCAGGGTAAGTTCGTTGTTCATATCGGCAATAGCATCTGCCTCACTTCCGTAGAAAAATAGTTGAATACCCGTTTGGCCCTGTGATAACTCTTCCTTCGCAAGCTGAAGATTAAAAGTTGCAATCCCATCTGTTGGATCTGAATCCTGGACATCACATTGTTTCAGGATAAAATCTGATGGAACATTGGGAATCTCAAAAATAGTCACTTCTTCACAAACCGGGTCCTGAAGAATTCCATTGATGATCCCTGTAAGACTCACCGTATAAGTTCCTGTGGCACTGTAGGTGTGCATAGGTGCTGAGGCAGTTGAGGTGGCACCATCTCCAAATTCCCATATAAAGGCATCATATTTCGAAGCATCTCCTGCGGTAAATTCTGTAGTCTGTCCCAGGCAGATATTCTCATACTCAAAATTATTATTGAAGAGAGACTGCACAAATGGGGGCAGACCGAGCCTAACAACTTTGGGAGAAATATCTAAACTGTTATGTCGGTAATTTACGTTTACAGCGTCTTCTTCGGGTTCATTGATCACAGACATCAGGTTCCATCTAACGAAGCCACCATCAGTAGAGTAGCCAGCACGATATATCTTGCCATTGGGCGCTAATTGTAAGGCTCCAGCAACATTTCTGGAGGAATTTATCAAGGAAGCGGAAGAAGCAATATCTGTAGCTTCGAGATCAAATTGATATAACTCACCATTTTGTAACACATCTTCTGTATTATAATTATTGGAAGTTGCATAGAGTTTAGTGGATTCCGGAGAAAATTCTATGCCGTAAGGATAGGCATTGGCCAGGAGCAATTTTTCATTGGAAACTCTACCGCTAAGATCATTAAAATCGTATAGAAATACCTTTCCGGTTTTCTTAGCACCTCCCGACCGCGGACTCCCAATGCTGGTTCCACTATAAGCCGCAGCCAGGTAATTTCCATTTGGAGAGATCTTCATATAACCCGGAGCTGTAACGTTTAGATCCTGTTCGTTGATCCTGGGAGGGAAATTGTTATTGATAGTGGAAATGACTGCGTTCGTATTTACTCCTGCGGAACTTACTCTAAATGAGTAGAATTTATTAGTAAACTGAGTGACCACCCAGTACGAAACACAATCTCCCGCGATCACTGCGGAAATCTTTTCAGAACTTTTGAATTCTTTTTCTACTGGATCTGAAGGATCGTAGGTAACCAGGTGAGTATTCTTTGTACCAGCAATAATACCGCCATTTCCATTGTCAAGACTCATGTCTACTTCAGAAAAATGAACACCTTCAATAGGATCATTAGTTACCCGAAAGTAATCTGGTTTATCCACGGTAAAAATATAATAGAACCCGGGATTTGCAGGCTTTGGAACAATGATCGCCGATTGCGTACTGGAAACATTTCCTTTAAGATCACTCCCATTTAACATTACCTGATGATTGCGATTGTAAACCGTTGAACCATCAGTATAAAAAAGAAGATTTCCGTTTCTGTCTGAGATACTTGCAGAACCTTCGATAGTGTTCAGAACACCGTTAGTAAGCGGAACCGCCTCGCCTGAAGTAAAGGATAATCCAGCGCCTACACCAAAATACCAGTTTGCTGCTTCCTGCTGGCCGCACATGAGTGTCGGCAGCAGGAATATGGCAAGGATGATTTTCAACTTCATACTAACGTAAAGCTATAAAATAAGTCTATAAATCACGCTTCTTAAGTAGAAATAATGAAAGGTATACAAATATGAAAACCCAGGCGATCACGATGAGTAACTGGTACCAGTGGATGCCATAATCTTTATCCAATTCTCCGCCAATCTGGTTGGCCGCTGTTTGTACTGCATTCAACCTGGAAAATGGTTCTAAAACAAGATTGCTCATGGATTCCAGAGGGAAAAACTGCATAATATTGGTTGCAATATCGGTTCCTTTAAAGACCTTGAAATTAAGAACGGCGTACACGATTCCTTCAAAAATTGCCCATACTACCAGGAATCCCAGGGCGAATGCAGATCTTTTGATCAGTATTCCAAGAAACATACAGAATGCAAAGAACCCGGTAAGTTTAACAAAGTAAGCCAGCAGATATTCCAGGTCTGAAACTACTATTGAAAATTCAGTAAAATCTGAAAAGGAGTACCCAAGGATAATGGTTACTAAAAAAAGGAAGATCGTAGATATTCCTGAAAACACCAGTACTGTTAGAAATTTGGAAAGAATGAATTCCTTTTTGCTCAATCCATCAATTAAATTCTGTTTGATCGTACGGTTGCTGTATTCGTTCGACATCATGGAAACGATGACGATCGCAAGAAAGATCTTCAGCAGGGCAGCGATATAACTATTAAAATGCCATATGTAAGGAAAATTGAAAATTCCCTGGTCTGCAACTCTAAACTGTATCTGGCCAATATTGAACTCAATAGAAGCGATAAGCGCAATAAATGTGATGAGTATAAAATAAGTGATAATCAGGATCCTGGCAGATCTGCTATATCGTAATTTATTGTATTCTATTTCGAGTAAACGTAACATTATGCTTCGGCGGTTTGATTGGTTAATTGAAGGAATTGTTCTTCCAGGCTTTCTTTACGCTTTATCAAAAACGATAAGGACAATCCCTGGTCAAATAAATACCGGTTGATCTCTTCTGCTTCCATTGGTTCGTCGAGGAAAGCGGTAAGCGTTCCTTCTTTGTCGGTGATCTTACCAATTTTTGGATGCCTTTCGAGCAATTCCTGAAGTCTTATCATGTTGCCGGCCTTTAGTTCAAAGAATCCGTGACTGCTAACGATTTCGTCAACGGGACCGCTATATAGTTTTACGCCTTTCCGAATAATAACTACATGAGAACAGACCTTTTCTACTTCATCAAGTAAATGTGATGCCAGCAAAATGGTAGTTCCACCAGAGGCGATCTTTCTTATGATCTCCCTAATCTGGTGAATTCCCTGTGGATCGAGTCCGTTTGTAGGTTCATCCAGAATTAGGATTTCAGGATCGTTGAGAAGCGCCGAAGCGATCGCCAGACGTTGTTTCATACCCAGTGAAAATGTTTTGAACTTACTGTCTTTTCTATCAAGCAAGCCAACGATCTCCAGTTTTTCCTCGACCTTGGCTTTGTTAGTGCCTTTGATCTTGCAAACCAGTGCCAGATTTTGTGCCGCAGTCATATAAGGATAAAAGTTAGGATGCTCTATAATGGCCCCCACCTTTTTCAAAGCATTATGAGTAGAGGTATTGCCATCGAACCAGCGAAAATCGCCCGATGTTTTATTAACGACATTGAGAACCATTCCAAGGGTTGTGGATTTACCGCTTCCGTTAGGTCCAAGTATACCGTAAACGTTACCTTTTTCAATGCTGAAACTCAGGTTGTCCACGGCGGTCATTCCGCCAAATTTTTTGGTGAGATTGTTTAGTGTTAGTATTGTTTCCAAGATTGATGAATTGTTTGATATGTGTTGACGAAGTTAGACTTTTGTTACAAGTTTTAGCATATTAAGCTTATTTTTGAGCAAAACGAGGGATTTTATGGAAGAAAAACTGATGTCACAAAAGAAGCCGGCGTTCCCCGTGAACGAACGCTTTAACCGTTATCTTCAGAAATATAACCGTAATACCAAGATTCCAGTTTTTTATGATGATCTCCTCAGGTTTTCAGGTTCTGTAGTGGTGTATGACCAGCACGATGAGGATACGTTCTGGGTACGTTGTTATTATCCTGAATTTGAGCGTGTAGAGATCGATAACAGTCTTAAAAAAGTATATACCATCCTACACTCCGATGGTAGTGATGATTCTCTTAATTATCTGAATGTCGATGCGATCGATTATTGCACCTTTGGAAATTCAAAACCCTTCAGAATAAAGGTTCGGAATATTCTGAATGATAGTTTCACCTATTTCTATGTGAAAAAAGCTGATGCTTCTAGGTTATACGGACTCGAATTCGAGCACTTACTTTCTCCACACAGGATTAATTTTCTGGTTTACAAAGACACCCTGATTGAAGAGCATATTGCGGGAATTCCCGGCGATGTATTTATTGAAGATCATTTGCCAAAATGTGATCTTCGGGCAAAAACCCAGATCGCCAAGCAATTCGTAAAGTTCAATGAGCGCTGTACTGTACGATTATTAGGTGATATGAGATCTTATAATTATGTGGTGATCCCAACTCATGATTTCGACCATGTAGAGTATCAGATTCGCGCAATCGATTTTGATCAGCAGTGTTTCGAGGGTAACTTGAAAGTATACCGTCCCCAGTTTTTTAAAGAGAACTTCCAGATGGTACAATTGGTTTCAGACAAACTTGAGAACTCATCTATAGAACAATACAGAAAAGAAGAGCGTTCCTTGCTGGCTAAAAGAATGATCAATACGCAGAGCAGGTATAAAGAGCTCATTCGTTGCATGATCAATGATCATGTGTCTACCAAGGATAATGTGAAAATGCTTAGAAATCAACTGTATGCCTTCTCTAAGGATATGAAGTTTAAAAGGGCAAGTACCATGGGACAGATCCTGCGAACCGCGCTGGATTTCGTGAGAAGAAATTATGAAAATGTAAATACTCAGCGTATGCTGGATTAAAAAAAGCGGTGAAAAATTCACCGCTTTTTTTGAGTCTTTATTATTCTATTTCTTTTCCTCTTTGTTGAAGTAAACGAGGTAATAATACATCTGCTTATCTTCATCCCATCCTTTTTCCACGAATTTTTCAGCCGACTCTGCGCTTACAAAATCCATTTTGATCTGGATGTTTGTGTCCAAGGTGATCACGTTTTTGATCTTCTTACGTGCATCTGTTACCGCTTTGTTCGCGATGGGGAAGTTAGTAAGATCTTCAACTTTATATTTCGGAGCTTTTTCAGTTTTATAATTCTGAAATTCGGGGATAAGATCTGGATTATCGATCACAGAATTGATATAATTTGACTCCTCGAAGTCATCGTTCTTAGCGAAGTAATCCATACTTCGGTTCATGAACATTACTTCCTGTTTTTTATCTTCCGCAGGCAAGACCACGTCCTTGGCAAAATTCTTGGCAAAGTTCAGGTAGTTCTTGGTGAAGTAATTCTCATCTGCCAGCACATCCACACCTAAAAAGTTTTCCAGCCAGTATTTCGTGTCATAGCGATTGGAATCAACAGAAAGAATTTTAAAACCTTCTGCCTGGTTGCTATTGAAGATTATAGCGCCTTTATCCAGTTTCTGTAAATTCACTCCCTGCTGCACGACCATTTCCAAATTGCTCTGGCTTTGTTCAAATTGCAGGAAATCGTGCTTCAACTCAGATTTAAAGATGCCAATAGCCGGCACTTTCACATTATCCAATTGCATTCCTTCAAAGTAAACGACATAAACTTCACCGCTTTTAATATGCGGATGAGTAGATTGTTCATAAAGCAGGGTTGCTATCTTCTTGGAATATTCATGGGTGTTATAAGGATCGTTAAAGATCTTGTTGGAAAGATCGTATAATTCGTTGAACTCAATATCGGTTTCATGATGAAAACGATAATATGATTCCTCTTTTTCGCGAAAAGGCTTCAGGAAATACTCCTTGATAAGAGGTTTGATCTCATCATCAAGTTTGAAGGTAGAAGCGGAAAGAAAGATATTTTCACCGCGATTCTTATTTCCAACCCTATGGATAGATAGCGATTCTATCTGCGCATTAAAAAGATTGATCATATATTTCTGAAGTTATTTTAAAAGTTAGTTTTCTTTCTGAAGTAATGCTACTTAATTCCAGTTCTCATCGAACTCGAAATCATCGTATCCATCGGTTCCGTAACTATCACCAAAACCGTCGTCATCTGGTGAGCCATCTTCATTTTCACCTGTAAATTCCTTTTCCGGAGCATCATCAGGGATCTGTCCATGAACATACATGAGGTTTGGATAATCTGTACCTTCTTCAGCTTCTGCAATTTGAGCAAGCTCTACAAAGAAAGTCCACATTTTCAGAAAATCATACACGTAGATAAGCTTTGTTTCCTTTTCAGAAAGAACACTATCCAGCGTTGTCTCATTCATCAATTTGATAGAAGTATCATTTCCACTCATATCGAACTGGTGAATTTCTTCACCCTGGTTCCATTCCTTGTCACTTATGTAAAAAGAAGCCATTTCAGTTCCGTCGAATCCAAAAGACTGAACGATAGTGTTATGGAGATCTTCCAGTGTGCTGTCATGTAACATTTCGATGTCTCTGAAAACATCTTCCTTAGCATCTAAAATTACACGAAATCTATATATCATATCTCAAAAAATTGGAGGGCAAAGTTACGTTTTTTTAATCTTTTCAGGCGCATAAATAGTCTCCATTAACAGGTAGAATTGAACACCAAATAGGAGGGAGGCTATCACCAGGTGAAGTGGTTGTGACAAAAAGGGGAAGTCGAAATTATACATGGCGACTCCAGTTGCAACTTCCAGTAAAATAAAGGCGATTACCCAATTCACCCGTGACTGGAATAAGTTATTCTGGCGATTTTTCCACCATAAGAATACATTCAAAAGCAGCACTATTATAGAGAAAGATCTGTGAATATAAAAAGTAAGATTCGGGTCGGCCAGCCATAATTCTTCAGTATTATAGCCGAAATTTCGAACCTGCTCATCTACAAATTGTCGAACCTGTGTGCCCATCACCACCTGTATGAGCGTTAGGATCACAGCGACAACTAGAAGATTTTGAAACGTATTGGTTTTAAATTTTCCTGAAGTGTGCTCCCGGCTTATATATAAAAGGTATAGCAAAACGGCGACGATCACCAGGGCCATTACCATATGAATAGTGATCTTGGCCGGTGCCAGTACCGAATATACCACTGTAGCTCCAAGCCATGCCTGGAATCCCATCATAAATACGCTAAGCCAGGATAGGATCGTGATCCTTTTACTTTTTCTGAATTTTTTAAACGACAGTATTGCCATGATCAGGACGGCAATTCCTGCTAGAGCTCCTACAAGCCGATTGATATATTCTACCCACGTATGAGTTGGGTTGAAAATGGCATAGTCATGCTTTTCATAGCTTTCCCAGTTATTCGAATTATAGTTTTCTGCTGAAGTAAAATCTGAAACGGCAACCTTTAAGGTTTCATCTACGATGATCACCTGTCCTTCTTTATAAGCTCTGTTCGGCTGAAATTTAATTTCTGAAACTTCAGAAGGAGGGATGTAGTATCCAAAGCATTTTGGCCAGTCAGGACAGCCCATGCCTGAGCCGGTCATTCTAACCACGGCGCCGGCAACTATTACAAGATAAACCAGGATTAACGAGATTTTGACCCAATTTCTATACATAGCAATATTTATTTAAAGCCTAACTTTTTTCCGCAACGCTCAATCCGAGTTTGTTACCCATCTTCAGCATAAAATCCATGGCAGCGTCACGCTCATTCGGAATTTCACCTTCAAGGATCGCCTCTTTAATGGCATCCTTAATTTGTCCAACTTCACGACTAGGAGTGATCCCAAATGTGCTCATAATTTCTTCGCCACTTACTGGTGGCTGGAAATTCCTAACATGATCTCGTTCTTCCACTTCTTCGATCTTTTGCCGAACCAGTTGAAAGTTGTTATGATATTTTCTGAAGCGTTTGGGATTTTTGGTCGTGATATCGGCCTCACAAAGGGTCATAAGGTCTTCTATGTGATCACCGGCATCAAAGATAAGTCGTCGCACGGCAGAATCGGTCACATGATCGTCTGCTACCGCAATAGGTCTCGAACTCATCAACACCATTTTCTGGACGAACTTCATTTTCTCATTTAAGGGAAGTCGCAACCGCTTAAATAATTTGAAGACCATTTTCGCGCCCACAAACTCGTGACCGTGAAAGGTCCATCCAATTTTCTTATGAAATTTCTTGGTTGGAGCTTTTCCAATATCATGTAGTAATGCGGCCCAGCGCAACCAAAGATCATCGGTATTCTTTGCAATATTGTCTACAACTTCCAGAGTATGCCAGAAATTGTCTTTATGGGTCTGTCCTTCTACTTCATCAATCCCCTGTAAAGCGGTAAGCTCAGGTAAGATCTTAGCCAGAAGGTCAGCTTTAAATAATAGTGATAGACCTTTGGAAGGTTTTTTACTCAACAGGATCTTGTTAAGCTCATCCATGATGCGCTCTTTTGAAATGATCTTGATCCTTTTATTATTTCTTTTAATTGCTGAAAGTGATTCTGCTTCGATCATAAAATTAAGCTGCGAAGCGAATCTAATGGCGCGATACATTCGAAGTGGATCGTCTGAATAGGTGATATCAGGATCTAAAGGTGTTCTAATGATCCTGTCCTGAAGATCTTTATAACCATTAAAAGGATCGAGCAGGTCTCCAAAACCATTTGCATTCAGTTTTAAAGCCAGTGCGTTGATGGTAAAATCACGCCTGTTCTGATCATCTTCCAGGGTTCCGTTTTCTACGATTGGTTTGCGACTATCCTTGCGATAACTTTCTTTCCTCGCACCCACGAATTCGATCTCCATATCATTAGCTCGAAGCATGGCCGTGCCAAAATTCTGAAAAACCTGAACCTTGGGCTTGTTTGGTAATAGATCTGAAACCTTTTGTGCAAGTTCGATTCCGCTGCCAACTGCTACGATATCAATATCTTTAGGTTCACCGCGCTCAAGAATATGGTCACGTACAAATCCACCAATCACATAGGCGTCGACTTCAAGCTCATCTGCAGCCTGGGAAATAACAGAAAAAATTTTATGATGTAAAGCTTTGCTGTAATTATGGTATTTCGGCATCTTTATTTGCGTATCACACTCACCTGCCCATCGTTACTTAACTTGATAATTGCTGATGGTTTTAGCGATTTTTTTGAACGCTGCAAATTTACTACATAGTCTACACCTTTTAAAATTTGAGGTGTGATTTGATCAAAGGATTGTGGTGTAGGCTGGCCGCTGACATTCGCCGAGGTAGATACCAATGGACGTTTTAATTTTTTAATAAGGTCTGAGCAAAAGGTGTCTCTTACTACGCGAATTCCAAGAGATTCATCATCGCTTACCAGGTTTTCTGCAATATGTACTGGCTTGTCATAAATGATAGTCGTAGGTTTCTTTGCATACTTCAAAATATCGTAGGCAGTTTCAGGCACATCTTCCACATATTGTTCCAGCATTTTGAAATTTGAAACCAGGCAAATTAGTGCTTTAGATTCTTCTCTTTTCTTGAGCTGAAATATCTTGTCCACTGCATTCGCATTCGTAGCATCACAACCTATTCCCCAAACTGTATCGGTTGGATAAAGTATGATACCACCTTTTTTTAAAACATCTATGCAATTTCTAACTTCCTGTTCCATTTTTTCCATAAAGCACTTCTTTATATTGAGCCAGTGTGTTGGCCGCCATTCTTTCGGTTGTATAATTTTCAAGGAGTCGCTGGTATGAAATCTTTGTAAACTTTTGTTGTAACGACCTATCCTGGGACAAAAGTACTAATTTATTGGCCAGGCTCACCCCATCATGCGGTCTACTTAGAAAACCATTTTCTCCATTCGTAATTATTTCTGGAATGCCACCAACTTCCGTAGCGACCACAGGAACCTTATAATAGAAGCTTTCATAAATAAATTGCGGAATACCTTCACTTTGGGAGGTCATCAAAGAAATATCGAATTGAGGAATGAGCACTGAAGCATCGGGTATAAATCCTGAAATATGACAATATTTCTCGAGTCCTTTTTCTTTTATTCTTTTCAGATAATTCACAGTACGATCGGTTTTGCTACCAATAACGAGGAAATGATAATTAGTAAGTCCCATATTATTGACAATATGATCTATTGTATTCACCCAGGTTTCAAGGTTTTTTGCTCGAATATGATTAGCGATAGTTCCTACCAGTATCGCATTCTGCGGAATATCATATTTCGGCCTTAATAAGATCTCGCTTTTGTTTTCCTTCGGAGCGCTTGTACCGTGATATACCGTAACCAGTTTTTCCTGATTCATTACCTTTTCTGAAGTGATCTGCCGGGTAATATCAGACACGCACAGAATTTTTTTGATCTGGGCATGGTTATATTTATACAGCGTTCTTTTCCGATCCTTTATAGGAAACGATGTTTTTTTACTAAGAATATAGGGTGGTAGACTTGCTGAAAGATACGTCGCCATGATCGAAAGAGTAAGTGCCGTAGTATCGTGAATATGTATCAGGTCGATCTTATGTTTTTTGCAAAGCAATATGATTTTCCAAACGAATCGCAGGTCTACTTTCGTGGATAGCGGGGCAGGACAGACTTCAATACTTTCCCGTTTTAAACGCTTGAGAAGTTCTGATCCTCTACAGCATAAAACTAAATGATTTACCGAATCCATTTCCTTGCAAAGATTCAGAATATGATTTTCTCCACCTCCCCATCGGCTGGCGGTAGAAATATGCAGTATTCTGGGCTCTTTTCTCAAGTAGGCGAAGTTAGCAACAACAAACTTAAAAAGTATGATAATTTTGGCCTTAAGCAGCAATAATTATCTTTGCGTTAAATGTTCAAGTAAATGAGGGTACTACATGTTTCGGGTGCAAGATCCTGGGGAGGTAATGAGCAACAGCTTATGTATCTTATGGATGAGCTTCCAGGCTTCAACGTAACTCAAAAGCTATTCTGTTTTAAGAATACACGATTAGAGGAAGAAGCATCTAAAAAGGATGTAGAGATACTATCTGTGCCGTACTGTAAGCCCTATTCTTCGGAATATAGGAATGAACTAAACAGGATCGTTGAGGAAAACAAGATCGATATCATTCATTTACATACCAGTGATGCAGTCACCGGATACGTGGTAACAGATCTTCTGAAGAAGTTAAAGACCAGAACCTTATTTGCCCGTAAAGGTATTCGAGGTAAGAAAACCAGCTTACTTAGTAAGTACAAATACAATTACCGGAATATCGATACCATATTATGCATCTCTGAATATGTGAAAACTCACTTCGGAAAGATCTTAAGCGATCGAAACAAAGAAAAGTTAGTAGTCGTTTATAACGGGATTAAAGTACAGGATTCCAGACCGGAACCAGATTTTCAGCTTAGGGAAAAATATAAGATTCCAGATGATGTATTTTTGCTGGGGAGTATAGCGAATCATACTGCTGCCAAAGATCTGGGTGTTCTCATAGAAACCATTAACAAGATCGTCCATGAGCACGGCATCAAAGATATCCGACTTGTACAAATGGGTGATTTTTCCAAACTGACTCCCGGTTTTAAATCGATGATTGCTGAAAGGAAACTGGAAGAGTTTATCATCATGACCGACTTTCAAAAGAACGCCTTTTCATTTTTCCCGCAATTTGATACGTTTGTCGTCACTTCAGAGCGAGAAGGAGGGCCATCATCTCTAGTAGAAGCGCTCTATTATAAAGCACCTATTGTAAGTACAAGGGTAGGAGTGGTAGATGAGGTAATTGAAGATGGTGTGAATGGATATACTGTGCCAATTAAAAGTCCGGGATTGATGGCTGAAAAAATATTAAAAATTAAAAATAATCCAGCGTTAAAAACTCAGTTCGCAGATAAGTCTTACAGGATTTTTCTTCAGAAATTTACAGCTGAACGTTACGGGGAGGCTACCTTTGCGGTCTATAAAGATATGATGCAAAAAGAACTACGTCGATGAAAACAGCCCTGCTTGTTTCAACATATAACTGGCCTGAAGCCCTCTTGCTTATTTTTAAAAGTATTGAAAACCAATCGGTTGCTCCAGATGAGGTTCTAATTGCAGATGATGGTTCTGCTGAAGAAACTACAAAATTGATCAACGAATTTAAAAAGCAGAGTAACTTAAAAATACATCACTTCTGGCATGAAGACAGAGGCTTTCGTAAATCTGAGGCTTTGAACAAAGCTATTGCAGGTAGTAAATCAGATTATATCGTACAGATAGATGGAGATTGTATCATGCATCCTGATTTCATTAAAGATCACCTTGCGATCGCTGAGAAGAAGGTGTTTTTATTTGGATCCAGAGTTAACATTACGAAGGATTTGAAACCAAAAGTACTTGAGGATAAGATCATAGATTTTCATTTTTTAAGTGCTGGTATCAAAAAAAGAGGACGCACGATCAGAATTCCTTATTTGCGGAACAGGAATGTGAAAAGTCTTGATTTCAGCAATAAGGTTCGTGGTTGCAACTTATCATTCTGGCGTTCAGATTTCCTCGAAGTCAATGGGTATAACGAAGATATTTCTGGCTGGGGAAGAGAGGATTCCGAACTTGTTTTAAGAATGCTCAATGCAGGAATAGCTGGGAAAAGATTGAAATATGGAGGAATTATATATCATATTTACCATCCTGAAGCATCTAAAGATCAATTGGGATCTAATAATGAAATTCAGCAGGCGACCATTAGTCAGAAAAAACAAAAGTGTGAAAACGGAGTTTCAAAATATTTAATTTCTTCAGAATGAAAGCTGTTTTCTCAAAAAACTACCAGCAACAATCTGGTTTTATAAGGCAATGCATTGAGAACTTTAATTCTACAGGTAAGGTTCTGGCTGAAGGGCGTAATGAAATACGGATCTTTGAAAAGGATGCTCAGCAATTCAATATTAAATCCTTCAGGATCCCCAATACTGTAAACAAGATCGCTTATAAGTTTTTTAGAAAGTCAAAGGCACAACGATCATTCGAGTATGCCAGTATTCTTGAAGAAAAAGGAATAGGAACGCCGGCTCCGGTGGCTTATTTTGAAAATCCTACGTCTATATTCTTTCGCGAAAGTTTTTATGTGTGCAAGCATTTGCAAGCGCATCTTACCTTCAGAGAACTGGTGACCGATCCTGATTTTCCAGATCACGAAAATATCCTGAGAGCTTTTACCAGATTCACTTATGATCTGCATCAAAAGAATATTCAATTCCTGGATCATTCGCCTGGCAACACATTGATTATTAAGACTGGAACATCTTACGAATTTTTCCTGGTCGACCTTAATCGCATGAATTTTAAAAAGCTGGATTTTGAAGAAAGAATGCAGAATTTTTCGCGTTTAACTCCTAAGGAGGAGATGGTAAAGATTATGGCTGATGAATATTCAAAATTGATCAGAATTCCAAAAGCTGAAGTTTTTGAAAGAATGTGGTTTCATACGGAGCAGTTTCAGCATAAATTTCAAAGAAAAAAGGCACTGAAGAAGAAATTAAAATTCTGGAAGCGCTAATCTTTTGGTGTGTATGGCATTTCGCGATAGGATCTTAGACTAAAATAATTAAGCTGTCTTCTAATCTTGAAGCGTCTAACGAGATTTAATGGTTTCAATTTAAATTTCTTTTTGTCTTCATGTAGAAAATTGATGCAGGCATCAATCACTCTGCCGCTTGACTCTCCATCGAAATATGGGTGCGTAAAGTTTACATAATCTTCAATTGCCTTGGCTAGAATCTCTGATGGATTAAAAGCATGTTCGATGGCACTTTTGATGCCCGAAGCATCGGTAATATCAATAAGGTGTGATGATGGTTTATTGTTTCTGAAGGTTACTACCGGCTTTTTTTGCAGCATAAATTCGGTAATGGCAGAGGTGGTATCAGAAAACATTATATCTGCCTGGCGAAACAGTGGTATGATATCTGGAGTTTCTATATACTCAAAATCTGTATGCTGTATAGATTTAATTTTTGCAATTTTATCTGCTGCCATCTTTGGATGTAAGACAACCAGAAATTTGTACTTCCCGGTTTTTGATATTCTTTCCAATTCATTAATTACAGTCTCATGATACGTCCAGCTATATTTAGGCGAAAAAGTAGAAGAAACAAGAATGGTTGGCTTTCGGCGTGGCTGTTCAGGTATTTGAAATAATGGATCGACCTTGGACCAGCCAGTTTCCTGAACCTGGAAATGAGGTTTAGTTTTCTGAATTTCCTTGAAAATACTGGTTGTTGAAGGTCCCTGTGTACAGTACAGGTCGAAAAATCCGCGAATTCTGAAATGGCCTTTTTTAAAACTGTGTTTATTGGCCAAAAATCCATGAAAAATTTGAACTTTTAAACCGGGAATAAAATCGGCCACAACATCTGTAATAGTTAAAACAATATGAGGTTCGTAGGATATCACTTTCCTGATATCCAAAAGAAGATCACCAGCTTCCGGAAAAAACTTTTTTGGTTCGTCCAATTCTGAAAACCATTTTACTTCAAAACCTCTTTTTCTAATTTCATTTTGTAGCGGTTCACCGATGGGTAGAGCGTACGTGTGACTTATATAGATAAGGAAGCGATATCTCATGTTTAATTGAATTTAATAAAAACCTTTAATTTAGACAATACAAAATCTGGCTTGAATTCTTTATAAAGAATGGAAGATTCTTTGTTTATTGTTTTGGAAGCTTTTCCAGCGAAGAGCTTAGGTCTAAAATCGCGTAAATGAACGCTATAATTGCGGTCACCTTCAAAACTGGACCAGGCTGCTTTAGTAACCTGGGGTGAGAAGATAGCGAAGGTTGGAATGTCAAGAGCTTTCGCCATATTGATTGCTCCACCTTCATTACCAATTAGTGCGGTGCATTGTGAGCACAATGCAAGAAATTCCCTTAAACTTTTACCGAAAATATCTGGTCTGGAGACTTCTTTTGCTTTTTCTGAAAGTAAATCTATAACACTATCTACCTGCGCTTTTTGTGAAGGAATGTAGTTGTATAATAGCGTACAATCTTTTTCAGATGCAATGAAATTCAATACTTCAGCCATATAGTTTTCAGGATATGTCTTATTATAACTACTTCCCAGAATAGAGATCATATAAATTGGCCTGGTCGTATCAACTTTTTGGGTTGATAAATAATTCTGCGCCCAATTGATTTCTTCAGTAGTGAGATAGACTTTAGGTTTAATAGGAGACAAATCCTTTATACCTAAAGGATGCAATAACTTTAACCTGTTTTCTATGGCTAAGCCTGCTGAAGACTGAGGTCTGGAATCATATTTTATAACGTGAAGCAATAGAGGTTTAGTGTACCATTTTTCGATGCCGATTCTGATTTTTGCACCGGTCGCATATGCAAGCAAAGCTGAATAAGGTTTGGAATATGCATCGATCACGATATCATAATCAGTCTTTTTAAGCCTATTTCCAAATTTTAATAAGCCCGCGAACCCCTGATGCTTTTCAGGTTCGAAATTTATAATATTTGAGATATCAGGATTGTTCTCTACAACGGGCGTGGTATGCTTGTAAATTAGATAATCCAGCTGAGCGGTCGGGTACTCTTTCCGAAGTGCCTCAAATAAGATTGAGGACATAAGTACGTCCCCAATCATTTTCATCTGTATTACAAGTATCTTCAAACCTATTGCTAAACTGCCACGTTATACTCACGTAGAGCATCATTCAATGATGTTTTCTTGTTCGTGGATTCTTTTCGTTTCCCAATAATAAGGGCGCACGGCACCTGGTATTCACCTGCAGGGAATTTTTTGGTGTAACTTCCAGGGATCACTACAGATCTCGCCGGAACATAGCCTTTAAATTCTTTTGGTTCATCGCCGGTTACATCAATGATCTTGGTAGATGCTGTAAGTACCACATTTGCACCAAGTACTGCTTCTTTTTCCACACGAATTCCTTCTACCACAATGCTTCGGGATCCAAGAAATGCATTATCCTCTATGATTACTGGCGCTGCCTGAAGTGGTTCCAGAACTCCGCCAATACCAACACCACCACTTAAATGAACATTCTTACCAATTTGAGCACAGCTTCCAACGGTCGCCCAGGTATCTACCATGGTACCTTCATCCACATAAGAACCGATATTTACATAACTTGGCATTAGAATAACGCCAGATGAAATGTAAGCACCATGTCTTGCTACAGCATTAGGTACAACTCTAATTCCTTTTTCTTTATATCCTTTTTTCAAAGGCATTTTATCATGATATTCGAATATACCGGCTTCCAGAGTTTCCATTTTCTGGATCGGGAAGTAAAGTACCACTGCTTTTTTAACCCATTCATTCACCTGCCAGCCATCTGTTACCGGTTCAGCAGTTCTAAGCTCTCCCTTGTCTAGAAGGTCGATTACCTTACGGATAGCATCTGTAGTTTCAGTATCTTTTAGAAGGTCACGGTTTCCCCATGCCTTTTCAATTGTAGCTTTCAACTGGTCCATTTTGTAATTTTTTTCAAATATAACAGCTATCAGTCAATATTTATGGACAAACCAATATAAACCTTACCTTTGCCTAAATTTTGAAGATGGGCAGAATTTTAGCGCTTGATTATGGTACTAAACGAACGGGAGTCGCCGTTACAGATGAATTGAAAATGATCGCATCTGGTCTTAAAACGGTAGAAACACCTGAGCTGCTGAATTTTCTGAACACCTATTTTGAGAACGAGAATGTAGAAAGAGTTTTAGTAGGTGAACCAAAACGAATGAATGATATGCCTTCTGAAAGCGAAGTACATATCCAGGAGTTCCTGAAGAAGTTTACTGAAAAGTTTCCAGAGATGCCTCTGGAGCGGGTTGACGAAAGATTCACCAGCAAGATGGCGGTTCAAACCATGATCGATAGCGGACTGAAAAAGAAAAAGCGGAGAGATAAAGCACTCGTGGATGAAATTAGTGCCACGATCATTCTTCAAACCTGGCTTTATAAATAGAACAATGACGGCTTTGAAAATAGAAAGTCGAAAAATATATAGAATGATTTTACCAATTGTAGCTTACGGGGATCCCGTTCTAAAGAAAAAAGCTAAAAATATTGACAAGGATTATCCAAAACTGGAAGCTCTGATCGATAATATGTGGGATACCATGTACAATGCTTATGGTGTTGGACTTGCAGCTCCTCAAATAGGTCTTCCTGTTCGAATCTTTATGATCGATCCAGCTCCTTTCGCCGAAGATGACGACTTAAGTGATTCTGAAAAAGATGAATTGAAAGATCTTCGTAAAGTTTTTATCAACCCGGAGATCACAGAAGAAAGCGGTGAAGAATGGGCTTTTAGCGAAGGTTGCCTTAGTATTCCAGACGTTCGGGAGGATGTGTTTCGTCAACCCGATATAACTATCGAATATTATGACGAAAACTGGGAAAAGCATGTCGAGCAGTATAGCGGTTTAGCTGCAAGGGTCATTCAGCATGAATATGACCATATTGAAGGTGTACTGTTTACAGATAAGCTTTCTAGTTTAAAGAAAAGATTGATTAAGAGTAAATTAGGCAATATCTCGAAGGGAAAGATCAACGTAGATTACAAAATGCGTTTTCCGAATGCGAAAAAAGCCCGTTAAAGGCTTTGATAATTAAGTCTGGGACTTGATATTTGCCAACCTAAATTTAAAAAGACTATGGGATTAGATAAAATTCTTGCTATTTCGGGAAAACCGGGACTTTATGAGCTTACCGCGCAAACAAGAGGCGGCTTTGTTGCTAAATCTATGCTAGACGGCAAGAAAATTGCCGTAAACATGCGTCACAACGTAAGTATTCTTAGCGAGATCGCAATCTATACCTACACAGAAGAGATTCCGTTAGGTGAGGTTTTTCAAAAGATTAGTGAAAAAGAGAATGGAGAAAAAACGATAAATCACAAGGTTTCCAAAAATGAAATGGAAGCATTCTTTTCGGAAATTCTTCCTGATTATGACGAAGATCGTGTGTACGCCAGTGATATGAAAAAGATCATCCAGTGGTATAATCTTTTAGTGGAGAATGGAATGACCAGCTTTGCGAAAGAAGATAAAGCTGAAAAAAATACAGACGAAGAGGAATAGTTTCTTCCGAATTGATATTAAAAAAAAAGGCTGAAATCATCGATTTCAGCCTTTTTTTTGTTTTAAATAATCCTGAAGTATGTGATACAGGTATTTCAGTTTAGAACTTCAAACCAAAGATAAAAGCGCCCTCTCGCTGACCGTTAAAATCTGAAATCACATAGTCCAGTCTTAAAAAACGGTATTTTCCGAAGCCAATATTATCGAGACCTATAGAATATTCAGAATAAGGAGCTCTGTTGTCTGTCGTTAAGCGATGTGCACCCAGAATAAGGTTATAGTTCAATTTATTGATAAGCGGAATCTTGCCCAGGAACCAACCCTGAAAATCATGTTCCGCATGAAATTCAGCATAATTCTCATTAGTGCTAAAATTATAGTAAGGCATCAGGTTAAAGGCTCCCACGTAACTGCCGAAACCAATTCGTGTCTGGTTCGCATTAAAATGCTGGTAGTCTACCAGGCTAATACCTTCCGCATTACTGAATAGTCCGCCGTTGGCCATATATTGAAAAGTCCCTTTATTGCCAATTTTCACGCTTTGTTCTACTCTGGCCTTAAACTGATTATAATTGAACTGCTCCTCGCTTGCTCCAAATCCGCTTTCCCATGAAATATTCAATTTTGGATACTTGTTCTCATATACATTATATCTCCCATTAGGATAGCTCATATATTTCTGACCAAAGCGTATTCCGAAATCCAATCTGGACTTAAAAAGATGATGATCCTCAAATAAACTCGTTCCAAAGCTGTTTGCCTGTAGAGGATTGTTAGAAGTGTATTCCCGATCCTCCCAGTCGATAATCACATGATCTGTAGAATTTGATAGAGCCGTTCTGTCTTCCCATCCCAGTTCGCCAAAGATTCTTAAACCTGGAAAGATATCCCTGCCGTATGCAGCTTTAGCAAAGCTTCTTTCAAAAAGCTTCATATAGTTTCTTTCGAAAAATATCGTCGTGATACTATTCAGCAATGGGGAAATAGGTTCGTTTGCATTGATCTGCGCGCTTTCCACACCTCCGGAAAGTCTCAAAAAATCCTTGCTGTAATTATTGAACTTTTTCTCAAAACCACCGTTTAAGCGCAATCTGTCTTCACTTAGTCCATAATCTATATCTGTAAAGACTCTCCAGTAGTTCTCCTGATCCTCGCCGGTACGTTGTGTGTAATTCACTGTAATATCAGTATTCCAGCCCTGTACCGTATTAAAACCTATTCCTGATACTGGAGCACTAAAACTAAAGGATCTGTTCTTCCAGCTATTTCTATAACTATATCCAAAAAGCACATCGGTTATTCCAAATTGATTTCTTTCGGTATCTACAGAATCCTGGTATTTTTTGGTACTGCGAACTTCCTGGATGCTGTCTTTTTTTACATAATCATTAATTTCTTCTGAAGTAAGGGGTACGGGACGTACTTTTTCCCAGAAAACGGAATCCTTTTCGTTCGCATTCTGTGAATAGCTTAAGATCTCTTTTCCGAAGCTGTTTTTAGAAAAACCAGGATCGAAATCATAATCGCTGTAGACTGCCGTAAACCTTCCGTTCCCGCCAAATCCAAAGATCTTAAAACTGAAATCCACGCTTTGGGAGATCTGGATAAAGAGCTTGTTTTCTTCAGAATATTTGAAATTCTGCTTAAATACTATTTCTTCGATTGGCGCAACCTGTATGGCGGTACCGGTAGTGGTAAGATCGATGCCATAAATTTGCCAGAGGTCTTCCACGATATAGACAAAACCAGAGAATACACGGTCCTGTTTACGCTTTGGAGTGACTTTGATCTTATTAATCAGATTGCCCCGGTCATCAAAAAAAGTACCTGCCAGCTTGTAGCGATAATAGTTAAATCCATAATCTGCTAACGGAGAAACCATTTCGCTGTTTAAATTAATGGTGTTCTCGTAAAAAGAATAATAAGCTTCCTGGGCCGAGTTGAGGCTAAAACCATTGTCATCTCCAGAAACCTTGGAAGCAATGATATTTTCCTTAAAGTCATCTGGTTTTTGGAATGAGATCTTGGAGATGGTTTCACTTAAGTAAACGATTCCGCTTCTGGTGGAATCGAGTCCGCCGCCAAGATCACCAATTTCCTGGCCCATAATTTTCTCAGGAGCATTTTCAATTCTCCATAACCCCCTGGAATAAAAATCGGCAGTAAAACTTTCCAGTCGGTTTGAATTTTGCTTTCTATTTTCAATCGCTAGCCGCATGATCCTGTTGGCTGGATTCTCATCATTTTGTATGGTAACTTCATCCAGATTGGTGCTCTCTGAGCTCAACCGTATATTGAGTTCGTAAGGAAATTGGGTGATATTGACCTTTTTCTTCTGAGTTTTAAATCCAAGGAATTGAAATACGATCACGTATTCACCAGTTTCCTTCAGTTTAAGTTCATACAGGCCTTCATTGTTGGAAGTCGTTCCGATATTACCAGATTCTGTGTAGATGTTCACATAAGGTAGAGGCTCATTATCTTCCGAATAAATTTTACCGGTAATTTGAGCAGAAAGGCTGGAAAATGCCACAAAAAGGCAGAGTCCAAGTAGTTGTTTTAGCATGAGGTAGTTTTCAGATGCTAAATAAACGCAAAAAGTTGCAGTAAATTATTTGTAGTCCTTCTGAATTCTATCCAGGCGTCTTTTATTATCACGATCTTTAATCGTATCCCGCTTATCGTAAAGCTTTTTACCCTTTGCCAGTGCGATCTGTAGCTTTGCCAACCCGCGATCGTTAATGAACATTTTTAGAGGAATTATGGTCAATCCCGAATTGGTCACTTCTTTTTCCAGTTTACGTAATTCTCTTTTTTGTAATAAAAGTTTACGTTCACTTTTTGGATTATGATTAAAATGAGTGGCATGAGAATATTCCTCCACATGCATATTGATCACAAATAGCTCGTGATTATTAAATTCACAAAAACTCTCTGCGATGTTCGCTTTCCCTTCACGAATTGCTTTAATCTCGGTACCCGCAAGCTTGATCCCGGCGGTATACTTATCCAGAAATTCATAATTGAACTTCGCTTTTCGATTCTTGATGCTTACAGAATTCTTCATAGGTCACAAAAATACAAGCTTTAAGCTAAAAACATACTAAAGCAATTTTAAAATTAGCGGTGAGGAAGCTGATCAAAGTTTATTATCTTTGCGAACTCAAAATTCTACTATGAAACGTTTGCTTCCAGCCTTAATTTCTCTATTTATAATTAGCTGTGCAGAAAAAGAAAATACATTGACGGCAGATGAGATCGTTCAGAATGCTATAGAAAGATCTGGCGGCAAATTATACGAAATGGCGGAGATCGACTATACTTTTCGTGGTAAAGAATACAAGAGCTATAGAAAGGGTGGTGAGTTTAGCTATACTCGAATCATGACAGATACCTCAGGAAATAGAGTGGTAGATGTTCTAGATAACGATGGGCTGAATCGAATGATTAATGATAGTAATGTTGTGGTCCATGATTCTTTAATGCTGCCAATCGGCAATTCCATTAACTCAGTCAACTATTTCGTGCATTTACCTTACGGACTAATGGCTGAAGCCGCCAACAGGCAGTTAATAGGAAAGGATACCATCGCAGGAAGGGAATATTATGAGATCAAAGTCACTTTTTCTGAAAATGGAGGAGGAACAGATCATGAGGATGAATATATGTACTGGATCGATACTCAAAATTTTGAAGTAGACTACCTAGCCTATAATTTTGAAGTGAATGATGGTGGTGTAAGATTCCGGAAAGCTTTTAACCACAGGGTGATCGAAGGAATTAGCTTTGTAGATTACGAGAATTATGAATATAAAGATATTGAAGTTCAGCTAACTAAACTGGATAGTCTTTACCAGGAACGCGAGCTGGATCTCCTATCCATTATAGAGACAAAAAATATTCGGGTAAAACTGGATAGTATTAATTAATGTAAAGTACCTGGTCTAGAATTTCTTTATTCGGAAGTATTTGCACAATAAATAAAGCTCCATTCTCGGTATCATCAATATTTGCATATTTTTCCTCGCCAAGGATATCATTTACGAACTGCGGAGTCGTGTTACTATGTCCTACCACCAAAACGCGCTTTCCATGCGTTCTTTTCCTGAATTCTTCATCAAATCCATTGCTGGCATTATAGTTTTCGATCGACAATTGCTTACTACCTGCAATTGGAGCGCCTGTTTGCAAGGTGCGTTTATAATTTGTACTCAAAACTATATCAAGGGGTATATCCTTTAAAACTTCAGCCCAGCGTTGTGCCCTTTTCAAACCTTCCGCAGTTAGGTTTGGATCTTTTTCATTTTTATTGCTGCGATCTTTTTCAGCATGTCTTATGAAATAGTAGGTAGTTGTCTCCTGTATAGTATTGTTTTCAATATTTTCTTCGGAATAGATTCCACAAAGAAGAATGAACGGAAGTACTATCTTAAGAATTGTAGACATAGGAAAGATTTTTTAGGATTGTAAATTACTCTGAAATATTTATTTCCATGAGAATAAATTGATTCAACTGCCTAACGAAAGAATTAAAATTATTGTCGGCTACCAGGACCAAACTGCGTTTTCCGTTTTCCAGTTCCGGTCCAAAACACATGCCCTCGATATTATCAACAATCCCATCGGTTAGCTGATCTTCTACAGACTTAAAGTTGAAAATAAGCTTCTTTTTTGCCGTTTGATACTTAGCCTTTCGAAGCGAATTCTCGTTTAGGGTATTAGTAGCTTTGCTTGCATCTACATCAAAGATTTTCACCGTGTTCCCGTGGGAACCATAACCGGCAGAATAGGAGCGTTCCATCACCAGAAATCGATCTTGAGTATATTCAAGGATCTCTGTGATTCCGTTCAGCGCAAAATAATTAATAGGCAGCTTCGCGATTCCTTCCAGTGGATAGACAAATTGAGAAACCGGATTTCCGGTTTCAGTATCAAATTTGGTGATCCTGGAGTGGGAACGTGAAGGAAAGATCTTTGGTTTCGAAGAGTCCTTTTCTAATGGTAATTCTGTAGCGACCCAAACTCCAGATCCATCGACGCTTCTGGTAATACCTTCAAAAACTCCGTTATTTCTCGGTTTTTGCTCGTTTTTAGATCGAAAATGTTCTGGAATACTATAAGATCGGAGGATTTCCCCTTGAGCATTAGTTTCATATATTCCAGGATCTCGTCTATCTGAGATCAAACCTTCGCTGACTATGAGAAAGCCGTTATTTCTTGGATCATAGCGCAGACCTTCAAGATCTAATACTACTTTCGAATATTCTTTAGGCCTGCTAATCTTTATAAGATCAGTAATCGCGATATTTTCGATTTTAGAGTTGGCTAATTCGATATCGGCCTGGTAAATTCTTGGATTGGATGCCTGATCGCTGATCAGGTAAAATTTTCCGTTTGCGTAGTCTATTCCCGAGAGTCCACCAATTTTTGTGTCTTCAAATTCCAGGTTTTCATCGATTACAAATTCATCCAGATAATTAAGACTTACCTGATCATTCTCTATTCTGGAGGTGACGGCGCAGCTGCTAAAAATTAAAATTGAAAAGAGAGAAAGTAGTCGAAGTTTCATAGTGAGTTTTGGCGAAATCAAAAATAACAAATCCTTAAGACAAAAATAGGACTTCCTTGGGATGCTAAGGCCTATGCTATGAATACATTTATGTATTAACCAAAATCAATCGTTATGAATGAAGATCAAAGAGAAGGAAAATGGAAACAGATCAAAGGACAATTCAAACAAAAGTATGGAGATCTAACCGATGATGATACTACGTATTCCGAAGGGAAATTTGATGAGATGTTAGGTCGTATGCAGGAAAAAACTGGAAAGTCTAAGGAGGAATTGAAGAATGAAATTGATAAGTGGTAGATTGAATAGTTGAAGAAAAAAAAGGCGGTAGAAATACCGCCTTTTTTTTTGATTAATTTTCTGAAAGTTCTTCCTGGTTTCTAAACACCAGTTCTTCGTTGAATTCATCCAGAAGAATGATACTGTCTGTGCTAATATTGCCAGATAGGATTTCCTTGGATAGTTTATTAAGTACTTCTCTTTGCACTACTCTTTTCACGGGTCGGGCACCAAATTGTGGATCAAAACCTTTCGCAGCGAGATAATCAAGTGCTTCATCTGTAGCATCCAAAACTATATGTTGCTTTGCGAGCATTTTCTTTACGCCTTTCAATTGCAAGCTCACAATCTGCCTGATGTCTTTTCGAGTAAGCGGACTAAACATTACAATATCATCGATCCTGTTCAGGAATTCTGGTCTAACAGTTTGCTTCAGCAATCCAAGTACATCCACTTTAGCAGATTCCATCGCTGCATCTACATCCTTGATAGCTTCAAATCTCTCCTGGATGATCTGGCTCCCCATATTGGAAGTCATCACAATGATGGTGTTCTTGAAGTCTGCAACACGGCCTTTGTTATCTGTAAGTCTACCTTCATCCAGAACCTGAAGTAAAATATTGAAAGTATCAGGATGCGCCTTTTCGATCTCATCTAGTAAGACTACAGAATATGGTTTTCTTCGCACTGCTTCAGTAAGTTGTCCACCTTCATCATATCCAACATATCCCGGAGGTGCCCCAACTAATCTGCTAACCGAATGTCTTTCCTGGTATTCACTCATGTCGATCCTGGTCATCGCAGATTCGTCGTCGAACAGGTATTCCGCAAGCGCCTTGGCCAGCTCTGTTTTACCAACTCCGGTTGTTCCCAGGAACAGGAAAGATCCAATTGGTCTGTTTTGATCCTGAAGTCCGGCACGACTACGGCGAACTGCATCGCTAACGGCGATGATCGCTTCATCCTGTCCAACCACACGCTTATGAAGGTCATCTTCTAATTTGAGTAATTTTTCACGATCGCTTTGAAGCATTTTAGTCACCGGAATTCCGGTCCACTTCGCAACTACTTCCGCGATATCTTCATTGGTAACTTCTTCCTGGATCAATGATTTCTCACTTTGATTTTCAGCAACGTTCTGTTGTAGCTTTTCTAGCTTCTCCTGCGCTTCCTTGATCTTTCCGTAGCGAATTTCAGCTACTTTACCATAATCACCTTCCCGCTCAGCTTTTTCAGCTTCCAGCTTGAAATTTTCAATATCAGATTTTAGTGTTTGAATATTGTCCACTACATCTTTTTCGCTCATCCACCTGGCGTGAAGATCATTTCTTTCTTCTTTAAGATTTGCGAGATCTGCTCTCAGCGTTTTAAGTTTCACTTCATCTTTCTCACGCTTAATTGCCTCGATCTCGATCTCCAGCTGCATGATCTTTCTATCCAGTACATCAAGTTCTTCCGGCTTGGAGTTGATCTCCATACGTAATTTAGAAGCAGCTTCATCCATTAGGTCAATAGCCTTGTCTGGAAGGAACCTGTTCGTGATATAGCGCTGAGATAATTCCACCGCAGCGATGATCGCTTCATCCTTAATTCGAACCTTATGGTGAGTCTCGTATTTTTCCTTGATCCCACGTAATATGGAGATCGCGCTTTCAATGTCTGGCTCTTCTACGTATACCTTTTGAAATCTTCGTTCCAGCGCTTTGTCTTTCTCGAAGTATTTCTGGTATTCATCAAGAGTAGTAGCACCAATTGCTCTTAGTTCACCTCGAGCGAGAGCCGGTTTAAGAATGTTGGCAGCATCCATGGCACCCTGACCACCACCTGCACCTACAAGCGTATGTATTTCATCAATAAATAATACAATGTTGCCATCGCTGGAAGTCACTTCCTTTATCACCGCTTTAAGTCTTTCCTCAAATTCACCCTTATATTTTGCACCCGCAATAAGCGCTCCCATATCCAGGGAGTAAATGAGTTTATTCTTAAGGTTTTCGGGGACATCACCATCTACAATTCTATGCGCAAGTCCTTCTGCTATCGCCGTTTTTCCAGTTCCTGGTTCCCCAACCAGCATTGGATTGTTCTTGGTTCTTCGAGATAGGATCTGTAGAATTCTACGAATTTCCTCGTCCCGACCAATCACAGGATCCAGCTTTCCTTCCTCAGCAAATTTGTTGAGGTTTCTTGCGTACTTATCTAAAGATTGATAGGTTTCTTCAGCACTTTGAGAAGTTACTTTGTCTCCTTGTCTCAATTCATCAATCGCAGCTTTTAAGCCTTTCTCGGTAGCTCCCTGATCTTTTAGCATTTGAGCAACTTTACTGGAAGATTTGAAGATAGCAAGAATCAAATGCTCAATAGAAACATATTCATCTTCCATCTTTTTGGCAATGCTGGTAGCTTCATTCACAGTCTTCCCCGCATCCCTGGATAGCATGATATCTCCGCCACTTACCTTCGGAAAGCTCTCCAGACTTTTTTCCAGTATCTGCCCGAAGAGAGAAATATTAATATTTAGTTTTTTCAGTAGAAATGGAGTTACGTTTTCGTCGACCATAGTGATCGCTTTGAAAAGGTGTTCATTTTCTATCTGTTGGTGGCCCAATTCCTGAGCAAGCTGCTGAGCTTGCTGGATAGCCTCTTGTGATTTTATAGTAAAATTATTGAAGTTCATCTTAAATGTTTTTCAGAGTAGGTCAATCAATATACCAAATTCGAAAACCGACATTAAGGCAGTTCAAATACAGATATTAGCGACAAAAAGGCAGTTTGACTAAAATAAAATTAACCTGAATTTGATTTTATTAAAATTAGATAGATTTACTTTTGTAAAAAAGAAGATTATGGGATTATTCGATAAAGTATTTGGTGGAGAAAAAGGCACTTCTGAAAAGAAAGAGAACAATGTGCCCTGGAATCCACTTACTGAAATTTCTCAATTAGATGAGTTGGAAAAACTATCAGAAAATAAGACTGTTGCTATCTTTAAGCATTCTACAACTTGTGGTATAAGCAGGATGGTTTTAAAGAACTTCGAAGCAGAATATGAGCAGCAATTAAATGACTCTGTAGATCTATATTTTCTTGACTTAAAAGCTCACCGGGATATTTCCAATGGAATCGCAGATAAATTTTCTGTAAGACATGAGAGTCCGCAAATGGTGGTGTTAAAGAACAGGGAAGTAGTACATCATTCTTCTCACCAGGCAATTTCAGTAGATAAATTAAAAGAGCTGGCTTAGTAAGAGCTCACTATATAATTAAAAAGCCCGAAGATTTATCTTCGGGCTTTTCTTATGATATAAGATTTTATCTTATTTTTTCTTTGGTTCGTAGACCGGTAACAGTTTACTGCGAACTTCACCAAATCCAATTCTGGAAGTTTCGTTCTGGCAATATCCTCGCATGATTACTGTATCATGATCTTCTACAAATTTACGTTCTGAACCGTCCTTTAGTTTGATTGGTTTACTGCCACTCCAGGATAGTTCCAGCATAGATCCGAAAGAATCTTCAGACGTTCCTGAAATAGTTCCAGAAGCCATCATATCACCGGAATTCACAGGGCATCCATTAACCGTGTGATGTGCCAGTTGCTGACTCATATTCCAGTATAGATACTTAAAGTTCGATTTTGATAAGGAATTCTCCTCGCCACCTTCTGGTTGCAGGGAAACTTCAAGATTAATATCAAAACTCTTTTCTCCGGAGTATTTTAAATATGGTAATAATTCTTTTTCAGGTTCCGGGCTCGCTGTTCTAAATGGCTCTAAAGCGTCCATAGTAACGATCCACGGTGAGATGGAAGATGCAAAGTTCTTAGCTAGAAACGGTCCCAAAGGAACGTATTCCCACTTCTGGATGTCTCTCGCGCTCCAGTCGTTGAACAAGACCATCCCAAAGATGTATTCTTCAGCTTCATCAACAGGAATTGGTTCTCCAAGGTGATTCGCATCTGTTGTAATAAAAGCCATTTCCAATTCAAAATCCACTCGTTGTGATGGACCAAATACAGGTTCGTCTGAATCTGCTGGTTTTGTTTGTCCCTGTGGTCTGTGTACAGGAATTTCCGAAGGAATAATAGAAGAACTTCTTCCATGGTATCCAACGGGAATATGCAGCCAGTTTGGAAGCAGTGCATTGTCTGGATCACGGAACATAGTACCAATGTTGGTCGCATGTTCTTTAGAACTGTAGAAATCGGTATAATCACCTACCTGTACAGGCATTTGCATTTCAATTTCATCCAGTGTGAATAGAACAGTATTTCTGTGGTCCTGGTTATCCTTCAGCTTAGCGTTCTCAGCGTCGAAAATATCAGCAATTCGGTTTCTAACCAGTCTCCAGGTTTTCTTTCCGTCAGAAATAAAATCATTTAGAGTATCCTGCAGGAATATATCGTCTGTCAACGGTATACCTTCAAAATATCCCAGTTGATGCAGAGCACCAAGGTCTATAGCGTAATCACCAATTCTGGTTCCAATGGTGATGATATCATCACGAGTAAGGAACACTCCAAACGGAATATTTTGAATAGGGAAATCGGTATCGCCAGGAATATCCAACCAGGTTTTTCTATTTGGATCATTAGCGGTAATTGACATAAAAAATGTTGGTTTTTTGTTAAAATCTAGTTGTCTCAAATATATTATTTTCCTGTAATTAACCGAATGTATTTCTTACTTTTACCGAATATTTAACTTAAAAATTTGTGATGCAAAAAGACACCCAGATATTTGATTTAATTGCGAAGGAAAAGGATCGCCAGTTGAATGGTTTGGAACTAATTGCGAGTGAAAATTTTGTAAGTGACGCCGTGCTGGAAGCAGCAGGATCTGTACTTACAAATAAGTATGCTGAAGGCTATCCGGGAAAGAGATATTATGGTGGCTGTGAGATCGTAGATCAGGTAGAGCAACTTGCTATCGACAGATTAAAAGAATTGTTCAATGCTGAATATGCCAACGTGCAACCACATTCTGGTTCACAAGCAAATACGGCAGTTTTCCATGCCTGTTTAAAACCCGGAGACAAGTTTCTTGGTTTTGATCTTTCACATGGTGGGCATTTAACGCATGGTTCTCCTGTGAATTTCTCCGGAAAATTATATGATCCTGTATTTTACGGGGTAGATAAGGAAAGCGGTTTGATCGATTATGATGCCGTTGCTGAAATTGCGAAGAAGGAGAAGCCGAAAATGATCATTGCAGGAGCATCTGCTTACAGTCGTGAAATAGATTATAAAAGATTCAGGGAAATAGCTGATAGTGTTAATGCAATTCTACTTGCAGATATCGCACACCCAGCTGGATTAATCGCCAAAGGTTTGATCTCAGACCCTATAGAGCATTGTCATATTGTGACTTCTACCACGCATAAGACTCTTCGTGGTCCCCGTGGAGGGATTATTATGATGGGGAAAGATTTCGACAATCCTTTTGGAGAGAAGCTTAAAAATGGAAATCTAAAGAAAATGTCGGCTTTACTGAATTCCGGGATCTTTCCAGGAAACCAGGGTGGACCTTTAGAGCATATCATTGCTGCGAAAGCGATCGCTTTTGGAGAGGCTCTTACAGATGAATTTCTTCATTATACAGTACAGGTAAAGAAAAATGCAAAAGAGCTGGCTAAAGCTTTCGTGGGTAAGGACTACCAAGTAATTTCAGGAGGGACAGATAATCATATGATGCTTATCGATCTTAGAAATAAAGGTGTAAGTGGTAAGGAAGCAGAAGAGGCACTTAGTAAAGCAGATATTACCGTGAATAAAAATATGGTGCCTTTCGATGATAAATCACCTTTTGTAACCTCAGGAATTAGAATTGGAACTCCGGCAGTGACCACACGTGGTCTTGTAGAGCAGGATATGCTAAAGATCGTTGAGTTTATCGATAGAGTCATCACTAATATTGAGAGTGATGAAGAATTGGCTAAAGTTAAAAGCGAAGTAAATACAATGATGAAAGATCTTCCATTATTTAAAATGTAAGATCTTTTAGATTCAGATAAAGTAAAAGCCATTCGAGAGAATGGCTTTTTATGTTTATAGAAAATATATGGCGATACACATGAGCAGAACAATGATCGCAGGTATATTTTTACTTAAAGGATCGCTAATCTTAAGGTGCATTATGATTGCGCCCAACATCATTATAGCTAGCCCAATCGCTGCAGGATCCACTAGGTATTCCAGGGAGATACCTGTAAGTAAGGCTATGGCCAGTGTAATCTTTATAAATCATACAATGTATACCATTACTTCAGGCAGGCCATAAGCTTGAAACTCTTCCTTCATATTCCCGGCATTACCACCCCTGTAACTGGTTTTGCTATTGAATCTAAGTAGCCAGACATTAAGAATTCCGAATCCAACTATTATTTGTAATATTATTTTTACGATCTCCATGATATTATTTTTCAGCAATATAGAGATGTTTATCTATAAATAGAAAAGTTTAAACAAAGTTTAAGAAGGAATAAAGTTAATTGACAAGAAAATTAACCTTTTATCAGCGTTTACTGGAATATCTGCTTGAGCTCATCAGAAATGCGCTGTGGTTTTTTTGTTCTTTGATCTAGTAAACACCAGGTAGTTTTGGCTTTCGCCAGTAGTTTTCCGGAATCATTATTTTTGATCACTACTTCCCGTATGGAAGTTACATGTGTAGTGTCAATAATTCTTGTTTCCAGCAGGATTTCATCATTGAGAAGAGCTTCCATCTTATAATCGATCTCATGTCTTACCACAACCCATGCTAGCCCTGCTTTCTGCTCTTCGGAAGCGCGGGACTCCCAATGCTCTTGTGCTACATCCTGAATCCATTGCACATAACGCACGTTGTTGACATGCTGCTGATCGTCTAGATCATCTTCTGAAACAGTAATGTATTTTTGATATATTTCGGAGTTTACAGACATTATTTCTCCATGATTTTTACTTCAAACAACGTATCCCATTTTTTACCGGTTACATAAAGTTTTCCGGTAGCAGCATTGTAAGCGATCCCGTTAAGAACATCGTTATTTGGATCTAAAGAATCTTTATTGCCCAGTTTATCCTGTAGTCCTTTAAAGTTAATAATACCTTCAATGGCTCCATTTTCAGGATTGATCATTGCAACACTGGGAAATTGATATGTGTTTGCGTAGATAAGTCCATCCACCCATTCCAGCTCATTGAATTTTGACTTAATAGCAGTATTGGTAGTTGGCTGGATATAACTTTTTTCGGCCAGGGTTTCAGGATCAAGGATCCAGATTTTCTCAGACCCATCACTTTTGAATATTTTTTCCTCGTTGTTACATAAACCCCATCCTTCCTTACTGGAATTGTACGCAAATGTGCCTTGTCTTTCGAAGGTGTTTGGATCATAGATAAATCCCTGACCTTCCTTCCAGGTTAATAACAGTAAACGGTCGTCCAAAATTGTAATTCCTTCAGCGAAATATTCATCTTCCAGGCTTATCTCTTTATACACTTCACCAGTTTCCAATTCGGTTTTGCGCAATTTTGATTTGCCGTACTGTCCAACGCTTTCGTAAAGAGTATCATTATGAAATTCAAGTCCCTGCGTGTACGCGTCAGTTTGATGTGGATACGTATTAACGATCTCGTAGGTGTAAACTTTCGGAGCGTTTGCGCTCATTATTTTTATGGACTTCTGAAGAGTGTCTTTTGTCGAATCATAATACACCACAGCAATAAGTTCTTGGTTTCCCAGTAAAACTGAATTTAGTTCAATTGACAGGTCTGAAGTGTTGCCAGTTGCAAGACGCTTTGTGCCTATAAAATAAGCGACCGAATCAAAACTTTTATTTTCCTTGCCTGTAATACTCGCTTTTAGAGTTTCGTTCTGGCTGAATTCCTTCTTCTTTTCAGAAATATTCAGAGAAAAATCAGATTTTTTATTTCCATTATTGCTTCCGCAGGAAAAAATAAATATGCTTAAAATAAAGAGTAACAGGAAGTTAAATTTTTTCATGTCAAAATAGGCTTGAATACTGAGCTAAATTAACCAATTCAGGATAAAAAAAGCTTGCGAAAAGTTACAAAGATTGTATATTTGCACCGGCAAGTCCCACACAACCAGCTCCTGCTGAATCCCCCAGGGCGGGAACGCAGCAAGGGTAGGCGGTCGTAGCGGTGTGATGTGGGTCGCTTGCCATTTTTTGTTTCTACAAAGTCCTAAAATTTATTGCATATTTGTGCGGTATGAAAAAGGGGAATTCTTCAGAAAAAATCGTACTTATCACCGGCGCTTCCTCAGGAATTGGTAAGTCAATCGCAAATTATCTTAGTCGGCAAAATTTCAAAGTTTATGGAACCTCACGTTCGCCTCAGAAATCTACGGATGAAAGCTTTACATTTTTACAATTAGATGTAACCAGGGAAGATACTATTAAGCTGGCTGTTGAAGATGTTATCGCCAGAGAAGGCAGGCTGGATATTCTGATCAATAATGCAGGAGTCGGTATTACCGGACCTTTGGAAGAGACTCCGGAAGATGAGATCAAGAAGGCTTTTGAGACCAATTACTACGGTCCGCTTAGAATGATCAAAAATGTACTGCCTTATATGCGTGATCGCAAATCTGGTCTTATTATTAATGTTACCAGTATTGCTGGTTATATGGGATTGCCATATCGTGGAATATACTCTGCAACTAAAGGTGCTCTTGAAATCACTGCTGAGGCTTACCGAATGGAAATTGCTCAGTTTGGAATTACAATGACCAATGTAGCGCCTGGAGATTTTGCTACTAATATTGCTTCTGGAAGATATCATGCCCCCGTTTTACCAACTTCACCTTATAAGAAAGTATATGGTGAAACACTTGATCTTATGAATCAACATGTTAGTGCAGGGCAGGATCCGCAACTAATGGCAAAGGCTATCCTCAAGATTATTAAGGATCCAGAGCCAAAAGTGCACTATCGGGTAGGCGAAATGTTGCAAAAAGTGTCTATCAAGCTAAAGGCATTACTGCCAGACAAACTTTACGAGAAGATGCTTATGAAGCATTATAAATTGTAATTTTGAGGAGCTTTTAAAATTAAACAACACAATTAATTCTATACAACTATGAAATTTTTTATTGATACAGCGAATCTGGATCAAATCAAAGAAGCACAGGCTTTAGGTGTGCTGGATGGTGTAACAACCAATCCATCGCTAATGGCGAAGGAAGGTATTACCGGGAAGGACAATATTATCGAGCATTACAAAAAGATCTGTGAGCTAGTAGATGGAGATGTTAGTGCAGAAGTTATTTCAACCGATCTTGATGGAATGATCAAGGAAGGTGAGGAGTTGGCAAAACTACACGACCAGATAGTGGTGAAGATCCCAATGATTAAAGAAGGTGTAAAAGCATTAAAATACTTTAGTGACCAGGGAATTAAGACAAATTGTACGCTGGTATTTTCAGCAGGGCAGGCGCTTTTAGCTGCAAAAGCTGGAGCTACTTATGTTTCTCCATTTATTGGAAGGCTTGATGATATCTCAACAGATGGTTTGAATCTTATTGCAGATATCAGACTTATATATGATAATTATGGATTTGAAACTCAGATCCTGGCAGCTTCAGTAAGACACACCATGCATGTACTGGAATGTGCGAAAATTGGAGCAGATGTTATGACTGGACCTATTTCTTCTATTGAAGGCTTATTAAAGCATCCTTTGACCGACATTGGTCTTGAAAAATTCCTAGCAGATTATAACAAGGGAAATAAGTAAGACTAGATTAAATATTATAAAAGGCTGCCGAGAGGTGGCCTTTTTTTATTGGGCAATGAATTTTTCTAATTCTTCCTCAAAATCGGAATTGCCAAATTGAATATCGCCTTTAACGATAATAGCGTCTTTATTCACGAAGAATAATTTATTTAAATATCTACGATTGGAATCTTTGGTAATCTGTCTTCGCGCTATCTGATATTCAAAAGATTTATCATAGCCAAAGGTCTCCAGTGTTCTAAGCCATTCTTCCCGCTCGTTGATGTCTACATTCACCCCTATAAAGTCCACTTGCGGATACTTATCTCTTAACGAACTAATAATATTATGTTGCCAGCGATGATGCGCAGGAGCATAAAGAGACCAGGCATAGGTGACTGTAGGTTTGTTGATTATTTCACCATATTTCAACTCTTTCCCTGAAGTGTTGACAGCCCATAGATCTGCAAGTGATTGGCCATTTAAATAAACTTTTTGAATTTCAGCAAGGTCACGAGCTTCTTCGATATGTGTGTACTCTATATCCTTTAGTAATTGTAATATGGAGTCTATCCTACTAACTTTTTCAGAATTAACGATCGCGAGCGTAGCAAGTCTGTCTAAAAATTCATTTTTCAGTGATTCAATATTAGAAAGAGAATCAATTAAGATCATTCTTCTTTCAATATTCTTATAGGAATTGATATTATAGCAATCCTTGTGTTCGTTATGCGTTCTCGTACAGTATTCGATCGCTTTTGATCTCAGGTAGTCATCAATAAAATTTGTATACACGTAATAATCCTGTAGTTCACGATTATTAAAATCTATCTCCTTACGGTAATTATTGAAGTCTTCTGGAATCTGGTCTCTGTAATCTCTACGATATTTATTGATTAGAAAAGTATATCGTTCTCTAAGATCAAAATATTCGTAATCTATACTTGCTCGAGCCACTTCAAGGAATTCTTCTGAAAATTCCCTGTCTTCTGAAAGTGTATTCAGCTTATTAATTCTTTGCTGCCTGATGGAATCAGTAATTCGGGCAAATTCTGAAGGTGCTATCTTGTAGTAAGTAAGAATAAGGTCATTATTCTGCTCATTCTTAAGAAACATGTCCAGCAGAAAATTACTTTTCTCAGCACCGGCGCCGCTAAAATTCAAAGACTCATCGAAAGAAAGTGTATTCAGGTAAATTAGAACACTGTCACCAGGCTCCATATACATGATCTGGCTTTCAGGAGGATGGTTAAAAGTGTAAATTCCAGCTTCCAGTTTAGGATAATTCTTTCCAAACTGATTCTTTGCATCCAGAAATAAGGTGTCTATGATCTTGTTCTCTTTTGAGATCACCACAAAGTCAGTTTCAGGGTTATTGATCTGACCGCCGAGATAAATTGTACCATTCTCATTGGAATCATTTGTACATCCACTGAAAATAAGCGCGCAACAAAGTGAAAGAAAATAAAAGTATTTCATTCCGTGTATTGGTATGAAGCTTTTCGGTCACTTCATTTTTTAACAAATATATTCTGTGCACCTGCGGAGCTGTGTTAAGTGTGCGTTAAAACGTATTTTTAAAACGTTAATCTTTCTTAGTAAGCTCCATAATAGCTACTTTTGCAAAAAATTAATTTTTATAGTTTATGCTTTCAGTATCAAACCTTTCTGTACAGTTTGGAAAAAGAGTTTTGTTTGACGAGGTGAATACTACTTTCACCCAGGGAAACTGTTACGGAATCATTGGTGCCAACGGTGCCGGTAAATCTACTTTTTTAAAGATATTATCTGGTAAATCTGAACCTACTTCCGGTCATGTTCATTTGGAACCAGGGAAGAGAATGTCTGTTCTGGAACAAGATCACAACGTATACGATGATTACCCGGTACTGGAAACAGTAATGCGTGGTAATAAGCCTCTATTTGCAGTGAAAACTGAAATGGATGCTTTATATGCCGATTATTCTGATGAAAATGCAGATAGAATTGGTGAATTACAGGTTTCTTTTGAAGAAATGGATGGATGGAACGCTGAGAGTAATGCGGCTTCCATGCTTTCGAATCTTGGGATCAAGACAGATATGCATTATGCACAAATGAAGGATCTTGATGGTACACAAAAGGTACGTGTACTTTTAGCACAGGCACTTTTTGGAAGTCCTGATGTGCTGATCATGGATGAGCCCACCAACGACCTGGATTATGAGACGATCACATGGTTGGAAAATTTTCTTGCGAACTATGATAATACGGTGATCGTGGTTTCTCATGACCGTCACTTCCTTGATTCGGTTTGTACGCATATTTCTGATATTGACTTCGGAAAAATCAATCACTTCTCAGGAAACTATACTTTCTGGTACGAGTCTTCCCAACTTGCAGCAAGACAGAGAGCACAGCAGAATAAAAAATCTGAAGAAAAGAAGAAGGAACTTCAGGAGTTTATACAGCGATTTTCTGCCAACGTGGCGAAGAGTAAGCAGGCTACTTCCAGAAAGAAAATGATCGATAAGCTTAATATTGATGAGATCAAGCCTTCCAGTAGAAGATATCCTGCTATCATTTTCGAAAGAGAGCGTGAAGCTGGAGATCAAATCCTGAATATTGAAGGTTTAGAAGCTAGTCTAGAAGGAGAAACTCTTTTCAGGAATATTAATATCAACCTTGCGAAAGGAGATAAAGTAGTGATTTACTCTAAGGACTCCAGAGCTACTTCAGCCTTCTACGAGATCATCAATGGAAAACAGGATGCTGTTGCAGGGAAATTCCAGTGGGGTGTGACCACTTCTCAAAGCTATTTACCAGCAGATAATTCAGAATATTTTGAATCAGATCTTACATTGGTAGACTGGTTGAGACAATGGGTGAAAACAGAAGAAGAGCGAGAAGAAGTTTATATACGTGGATTCCTTGGAAAGATGTTATTTAGTGGTGAAGAAGCCCTGAAAACCTGCAAAGTTCTTTCTGGAGGAGAAAAAGTGAGATGTATGTTGAGTAGAATGATGATGATAAGAGCAAACGTTCTTATGCTTGATGAGCCTACAAACCACCTTGACCTGGAATCTATTACTGCTTTTAATAACTCACTTAAGAACTTTAAAGGTACGGTGATGTTTACAACGCACGATCATGAATTTGCACAAACACTTGCAAACCGTGTGATCGAATTGACTCCTGGCGGAGTTATTGACAGGTATCTAAGTTTTGATGAATATATGAACGACAAAACTATTAAAGAACAACGAGAGAAAATGTATGCGGTAAAAGCTTAATACAATTCGAACATGTAGAAAAAGCCTGAAGAAATCCTTCAGGCTTTTTTGTTGGCTATAACAATTTTAAAACATCCCGCCACCGTCATTATCCTTATCTCGATCCTTACGCTGTAGGCTACGGTTCTTTCCACCGCCAAATCTATAAGAGACTCCCAGGTATACGGTTTGAGTTTCTCCTTTAAATCGTCCAACCTGATCAAAAGGTCTGCCGGCCAGGATATTGAATTCCTGAGTGTCAAAAACATCATTGAAATTGAGACTTACAGTAGCACGGTTATCATCGAGGAAGTTGTAACGGGCTCCAAGATTCATAAAATACATATGGTCGATGTCGTATTGAAGTGATTTCATTTTGCTTCGGTAGAAACCAAAAGCAGAGAAGGAAAGAGTCTCTGTGGCTTTGAAATTATGGCTGGTTCTAAAAGTGAAGGCGGTATTGTCTATTTCAGCAAATTCAGTTCCTACCAGTCCGCTAAAGGTTTGTTCATAAAGCTCAAAACCGGAGTTGGTACTCCACCATTTTGTAAATTTGTAGTTACTCGAGAATTCTAAACCATACATATCTGCATCTCCAGAATTCTGAAAAGTTAGAAACAGAGAGCCAGGTTCATTATCAAGCTCCGTGAAAATCTGATTAATTTCATCTACCGTTCTTCGGAAGAAAACACCTGCGCTAAGGCTTCCCTTGCGTTCAATTTTACGTGTATAATTAAACTCGAATGAATTGGTAAATTGTGGATCCAGCTCAGGATTCCCGGCAACAATAAGTCTTGGAGACGATACTTCCCTAATTGGATTGATCTGGCTGAAACCTGGTCTGTCGACTCTCCTACTATAACTTAAATTGTAGGTGTTCTTTTCATCTGGAGTAAAGTTTAAGAAGCCTGTAGGGTAGACCGTGAGATAGTCATCTTCATAGACACGTTCACCCTGAAAATCTGCTGTCACCTGGTAGCTCTCCAGTCTGGCACCAACCTGGTAACTCCATTTTTCAAAGTTCTGGCCAAAAGTGGAATATAAACTCAGGATATCACGATCATAGATATAATCGGCATTTGTAAACTGCGGATTGGTAGTGTTATAATCATTTTCAGTTTCTAGTAACCTGGCTTCTGCACCAAGTTCCAGGCGGGAAACATCATTTAAAGGATTGGTATAGTCAATATTGGAAATAAAATTTCTTCGGTCTTCAAATACCCGATCGATATATGGAATTAATTGAAGATCATTCTGGGCGAAATTAATATCTGCAACTTCATCTCCGTTATAATTATTGAAATCTGCTTCAAACTGAATCTCATGACCATCTTTTTCAAAATTGTGATCATATAGAAAATTATAGCTGGCATTGCTGTTATCGTAATTTACGTCCAGAAACTGGCGAAAGTTTCTTGACGCCCCATTAAAATCTGTAAAACTCAAAGCGCCAATTGGTCCGCCGTCATAAAGGTTCTGATTGGTATAAATACTGAAGGTATTATTGTCATCGAGATAGAAGTCAACGCCGATTTTGTACAAATAAGAATTATTTCGGTTTTCAACTTCAAACTCCTGTAGACTTTGAGATTCGGGAAGAAATATAGTTCCGCCGTTTTCGCGATCTCCAAAATTGCTTCCCAAGTTTCCGAAGAAATTGAATTTGCCATTACGATAATTCATGTCGAGTGACCCATTAAATCTTAGGTTTTCACCGTAGGTAAGACCGGTATTTAAATTGCCGTTAAAGCCATTAGTTGCATTTTTATGCAGTACAATATTAATTATTCCACTCATGCCTTCGGGATTGTATTTTGCTGAAGGATTTGTGATAAGCTCTATACTTTTAATGGAGGTGGAGGGAATTTGCTTTAGTAGTTGTGCAGGATCCATGTTAGTAGGCTTGCCGTCCACCAGAATTCGCACGTTGGAATTCCCGCGAAGAGAAATATTTCCATCCTGGTCTACATTCACAGATGGTATATTTACCATAATTTCTGAAGCACTGGCACCAGTTGTCATAAGATCTTTCCCGATATTAATGACTTTGCGATCCACTCGCTGTTCGATGGTAGTCCTTTCAGCAACTACTAGAGTTTCATCGAGCATGGCCACATCGGGTTCCAGGTAAAGAACCCCGATTTCGATATTGGTTCTTCGCTGTTCGATCACAATGTCTCTACGGAAAGTCTTGTAGCCTATGAATTGCACCTTTAATTCATAGGTTCCGGCCTTAAGATTTTCTACGATAAAGCTGCCGTCTTCAGCTGAAGTAATACCGGTGACAAGTTCACCTTCAGCATTATTAATGATAATCGTGGCATAAGGGATCGCTTCCTGGAGTTCGGCATCCATGATAGTTCCTGAGACATTTCCATTGGGATCGGTTTTAGCACTTGCAATTGATAAAAAGCTTAAAAATAAGCATAGAATTAACTGTTTCATTTTTTGATTGATTAGATGATTAATTATAACATATTACCTTGCAATGCATAATAGATGAAGCTATGTATTACAAAATGTGATGATACTACCTATAAGACGACTAAAAAATTCTCTTGTTACAATTATTTAAAAATAACCTGCGTTCATCAAGAAGATCAACGCAGGTTTGTGATATCATGGTCATTAACACTAACCATCATAATTAAATCGATGATACCACAAAGGGCGCTCCTCAATTTAAAGACTGATCTATCTAGAGATTGTTACAGTAAAATTTATTTACTTTACCATTATGAAGAAGAAAACACTGGTTCTGGGTGCTTCCTTAAAACCCAATAGATATTCCCATCTCGCCATTAACAGACTTGTGAAATTTAAACAACCTACTGTGGCAATTGGTCTTAGAGAAGGAACGGTAGATGGTGTAAAGATCCATACAGAAATGGAAGATTTTGAAGACATCGATACCGTTACCCTATATCTTAATGCGAAAAGACAGGAACAGTATTACGATTATATCATATCACTGAATCCAAAAAGAGTGATTTTCAACCCTGGAACTGAAAACCCGGAGCTATACACATTGCTTCGGAAGAATAATATCTACTTCGAAAATGCCTGTACGCTGGTACTACTTTCTTCTCAGCAATATTAAGCCTAAGAAAGTTAGAAAACCATTCAGAATCAGGATAAAGAATCCAAATTCGAATCCAAACCAGGTAAGACTGTTTACGCTGATGATGTAGGAAAGAACCGGAGCAAGAATGGCAATTGGCGGCACTAGTTTATCTTTTACCTGCCACTTCGTAAAAAGTCCAAACGCATACAGACCAAGTAATGGCCCATAAGTGTAACCAGCGAACTGAAACAATTTGTTGATCACACTTTTATCAGCGATCGCATATTTAAAGGCAAGCATCACCAGGACTAATAATATGGAGATCGCAATATGAATTTGCTTTCTTATCCTAATCTGTTTCTTCTCATCATATTTTTTTTCAATATCCAGGATATCGATACTAAAGGATGTTGTCAGACTAGTAAGAGCGCTGTCAGCACTGGAATAGGCGGCAGCGATAAGTCCCAGGATAAAGAAAACTGCTACGGCAAAACCAAGATTACCGCTGGCAGCTATCGCCGGAAATAATTCATCCTTCGTTTCGGTAATACCATTAAGATCGGCATAATCGGTTAAAAGTACTCCTAATGCCAGAAACAGGAAGTTTACGAAAACCAATACAATGGTAAACCAGAACATATTTTTCTGCGCATCTTTCAGGCTTCTGCAGGTAAGGTTTTTCTGCATCATATCCTGATCCAGACCAGTCATGACGATAGCGATGAACGCCCCGGAAAGGAACTGTTTTACAAAGTGATCTTTGCTTTTCCAATCGTCGAAGAAGAAGATCTGGGAATGCTCACTTTCTGCTAAATAATTCATAAGATTTGCTACAGAGAACCCGAGATCTTCAGAAATAAAATAGATGGTAATCCCCAGTGCTAGCAGCATAAAGAAGGTTTGCAGGGTATCTGTCCAGACGATGGTCTTAATCCCACTTTTAAAGGTATACAGCCAGATAAGCAGGATGGTGATAGAAACCGTGATGTAATATGGAACACCTAAAGCATCAAATACGATAAGCTGTAGCACATTCGCCACCAGGAAAAGCCTGAAACTTGCACCAACAACACGGCTTAGCAGGAAAAAAGAAGCGCCTGTTTTATACGAAGCATTCCCAAATCGGGTATCTAGGTAAGTATATATGGAGGTAAGGTTAAGCTTATAATAAAGTGGAAGTAAAGCCTGCCCAATCACCGCGTATCCAACGGTATATCCAAGTACGACCTGGAAGTAACTAAAAGAGTCGGTTTCAACGGTGCCGGGGATGGAGATAAAGGTGATCCCACTCAGCGAAGCACCAATCATTCCGAAAGCTACCAGATACCAGGGAGCCTGTTTATTCGCTTTAAAAAATTCAGCATTACTGCCTCCTCTTCCAGTGAAGTAGGAAATAAGAATAAGTACTGCAAAATAGGCGGCGATTAGAATAAGTACCTGGTATGGTTGCATAATTTTTCTTTAAAGCGGGCAATTTACAAATTAAGCTGAAGCTAATTTCATACGGCAAAAAAATCATAAATTCGCGTATGGATTTTTCATCAAAATTACTGGAACAGGCAGTAGACGAAATGTCTCAGTTGCCGGGAATAGGAAAGCGAACAGCGCTAAGACTGGTACTTCATTTACTGAAACAACCGGAGGAGCAGACCTCCAGGCTGTCAAAATCCCTGCTCGATCTACGCGAGAATATTAAGCTTTGTAGTAATTGCTTCAACATTAGCGATACCGAGCTTTGTGAGATCTGTGCGAATCCTAACCGCGTTTCAGAAATTGTATGTGTGGTCGAAGATATTCGCGACGTGATGGCTATTGAGAATACCGGACAGTATCGGGGGCATTATCATGTACTTGGAGGAAAAATAAGTCCTATGGATGGGATTGGACCTTCGCAGTTAACAATAAAAGATTTGATTGAAAAGGTTCGAGAGGGGAAGATCGAGGAGATCATATTCGCCTTGAGCAGCACGCTTGAAGGTGATACAACGAATTTCTATATTTTCAAGCAACTGGAAGGAACCGGAATCAAAACCTCTACGATCGCCAGAGGAATTTCTGTAGGAGATGAGCTGGAATATGCAGATGAGGTGACCTTAGGAAGAAGTATAACGAATAGAATTCCCTTTGAAAATAGCCTGAAAAGCTAGAACTGGCGTAGAAACTAATAATAACATGAAGCATAAATTTATGCGAATCTTTTTCAATTACGTTGTTGAAATTGTAATTTTAGCGGGAGTTTGATAAGTATACTTGTTTGAAAGAATGTCAGTATAATTCAATTTTATTGATTTTTTAATACTTAATAAGTGTTAATTTGATTAAATTCGCAACCTGAATAATAAAAATCGCATCTGATTTAACGATATGGCAAAATTTGAATTGAAGTTACCTAAAATGGGTGAAAGTGTTGCAGAAGCAACCATAACAAGCTGGCTTAAGGAAGTTGGAGATGCTATTGAAATGGATGAGCCGGTACTTGAGATCGCTACAGACAAAGTTGATAGTGAAGTCCCTTCAGAAGTCGACGGGACCCTTGTGGAAAAACTTTTCGAAGCTGATGATGTGGTAAAAGTAGGTCAGGTGATCGCTATTATCGAAACCGATGGTGATGAGGATTCTTCTTCAGAAGAACAAGAGGAAGAAGCAGCTCCGGCTGAAGTAGCAGAAGTTTCTAAATCTGTTGAAACTGCCAAAGAAACTGCTTCCGCAGAAACTAGCGTAGATTATTCAGATTCTGATAAATTCTATTCTCCACTAGTAAAGAATATCGCGAAGGAAGAAGGGATTTCACTTTCTGAACTTGATTCTATAAATGGAACCGGAAAAGATTCGCGAGTTACCAAAAATGATATTTTAGAGTACGTAGAGAACAGAAAAAAAGGCGGAAATGCAGCAGTGACGGAGTCAGCTCCTAAAGCTGCCGAATCTAAAGATCTTGAGCAGAAAGTATCCAGCCAACCAGAACCTGTAGTTAGCGGGGAGGATGAGATCGTCGAGATGAGCAGAATGGGTAAAATGATCGCTCATCATATGGTGGACAGCGTTCAGAAATCTGCACATGTACAGTCATTTATTGAAGTAGATGTTACAAATATCTGGAACTGGAGAAATAAGCATAAAAATGAATTTCAGAAGAAAGAAGGAGAGAAACTAACTTTCACTCCAATCTTTATGGAAGCTGTGGCAAAAGCAATTCGCGATTTCCCAATGGTGAATATTTCTGTGAACGAAGATGCTACTAAAATTATCAAGAAGAAAAATATTAATCTTGGAATGGCTGCGGCGCTTCCAGATGGTAATTTGATCGTTCCAGTGATCAAAAATGCAGACAGGCTCAATCTTGTTGGAATGGCGAAGGCGGTAAATGACCTGGCTAATCGTGCAAGACAAAATAAATTGAAACCAGATGATATCCAGGGAGGTACTTATACGGTAACCAATGTTGGTACTTTTGGAAGTATTATGGGAACTCCCATTATCAACCAGCCACAAGTAGGAATTCTTGCTCTTGGTGCAATTCGTAAAATGCCAGCGGTGATAGAAACGCCTGATGGTGATTTTATTGGAATACGATACAAGATGATACTTTCTCACAGTTATGATCACCGTGTGGTGAACGGCGCCCTTGGAGGTCAGTTCGTTCAGCGTGTGGCTCAATACCTTGAGGGATTCGACAAGGATCGCGAAATTTAGATCCTGAATAATATTTGAAAAGCCGGACGTTGTTCCGGCTTTTTTTTATTTAAAACAGTTCGGGTTTTGTGGCCCGGCATCAAATTATACTATTTTTACAAAAATAATTCGACGATGGAACTTAAACTTACCAGGCCTATTTGCTTTTTTGATCTCGAAACTACGGGAACTAATATTTCCAAAGACCGTATTGTGGAAATGGCAATACTCAAAGTCTACCCAAACGGTAATAAAGAAAGCTATACCTGGCTGGTAAATCCAGAATGTGAGATTCCAAAAGAGGTGATCGCAATTCATGGCATCGATAATGAAAAAGTGGCGAATGAGCCAACCTTCCAGCAACTGGCAACGAAAGTTCATGATCTTATCAAAGGATGTGATCTTGCCGGCTATAACTCCAATAGATTTGATATACCATTACTGGCTGAGGAATTGCTTCGTGCGGGAATTGATTTTGAGATGAAGAATGTTGTTGCCGTAGATGTTCAAACGATCTTCCATAAAAAAGAACAGCGTACTTTATCTGCTGCTTACCAGTTTTACTGCGGAAAAGAACTTGAAGGCGCACATGGCGCAGAAGCAGATACCGAAGCGACCTACGAAGTATTAAAATCTCAGTTGGATCGATACAACGATCTTGAAAATGATATGAAATGGCTGGCAGATTTCAGCTCCCGCAAGAAGTTTGCAGATTTCGCCGGATTCATAAGTTTCGATAAAAAAGGAAGAGAAGTGTTTTCTTTCGGGAAGTATCGCGGGAAGCAGGTAGAGCAGGTGCTTGAGGATGAACCGGGATATTTTGGCTGGATGCAAAATGCAGATTTTCCACTTTACACTAAGAAAGTGCTTACGGCTATCAAATTGAGAAAGCTAAATACCAAACTATCCTGATTGAAAACTTCTGCTTTACTCTTTAACTTTTTTCTATTTACTGCCATTGGTGTAGCGCAAAACTTAAGAATAGCGGGAAGAGTAATAGATAGTGCTACTAGCCAACCCCTGCCTTACGCACATATCATGTTTGAGAATTACAGGCTTGGAACCAGCACTGATGAACAGGGCATGTTTGCATTCAATGTTGCAGACAGCCTGAAGAATGAAATGCTCATTTTTACTCATGTTGGCTACGAGCAGGAATTACTGAAAATCTCTGATCTGGAAAAGCAGCGATTGGTACCAATGAACGCACTTACCGAAGGTCTGGGAGAGTTGATGATCACACCTGTTCAGGATAATAGGTATTTTACTTACAGGCCTGATTGGCGCTTTGAAACTGTTGGGATTGGAAATATGAATGCTGCGCTTTATCCTTCCACCATAGCGCGTTATTACCCAAAACCTGAAAAGTTTGATGCAGCTGCTTTTATAAAAGAGATCACCGTTTATTTTTATGCTACGGAAGAGCAAAAAGGTTTAAGTCCGAAATTTCGTATTCATTTGTATAATGTAAACGAAAACGGACTTCCAGGAAAGGATATCACCCAGAACATCGTTGTCACCAAACCAGTAGGTAAAAATAAGGTTGATGTCGAATTGCTTAACCAGAAAATTCAGATTCCTGAAGAGGGTTTTTATATAGGTCTGGAACATCTTTTCATTAAGGAGAACGAGTATTTCGAAGTGAAGGATTACTATATCAATAATGAGCTAGTAGCAGAAGATTATAGAAATAAGCGTTATGGACCAGTTTATAAAGGTGTGTTCACTCCTGAAGAATCCAACTTTAAAGTATACTTTTTCGAACCCGGAGGCTGGGTGGATATTAGAACCTGGGATATTACGTATGATGACAGGGAAGGTAAATATGTAATTCCTGAATTTAAAATCAAAATCACCAATTAGTATGAGAAGGTTCTACACCATTTTGGTTTTGCTGGTTATAGCTATTTCTTCAAATGCTCAAGATGGAATAATTGATGGAGTAGTGGTCGATTCTGTTACCAAAGAGGCTTTGGCGTTTGCTAATATCTATGTGTTAAATACCACTCTGGGAACTACAAGCAATGAAAATGGTTATTTTCAGCTTAAGGAACCTAATGCAGGCCAGAATCTTCGCTTTGGATATGTGGGTTACAATTCAAAAGATATCACCTATGTCAATAAACAGTTGGATACTATATTTCTTTCCTCAAATAAGGAAGAGCTAAACGAAGTAGTTGTTCAGGCTCCTTCACAAGATAAAACCATTAAAATAAACGGCTCAAAATCAAAAGGTAAGTTAGGAATCTCAAATTCAGGAGATGATGAAGGAGCTCACATATTTTTACGCTATTTCCCTAAGCCATCTGAATTTAGAGATAAAGCGGCTTACCTGAATTCTGCAGAATTCTTTCTTTTTAAAGGTATAGGTGGTGTCAAACGTAATTATATTTTCCGGATCCGAATCATGAGACTTACTGAAGATGATGAACCAGGTTATGATCTAATTGATAATATTACTTTAACGGGAAGGCCTGGATCAAAGATTCTTGTAGATCTTGAGCGAGAAAGAATTCTAATTCCTGAGAATGGGTTTCTGATAGGGGTGGAAGGCTTGCAGATTGATCAGAATTATATAAGAACTTCTAAGTTGCTTCTTGAAAATGGTAAGTATAAAGAATTAAAAAGGTACGGTCCTACATTTAAGGTCGTAGAATCAAAAGATCCGGTTTACTACCTAAGTAGAGGAGAATGGAAAAAAATGCAAATGCCGGTACCGGCAATGAACCTTATAATCACCAATTAGCATGAAAATTATTTGCGTAGGTAGAAATTATACAGATCATATTTCAGAATTGAAAAATGAGAAGCCAGAGGAGCCTGTGTTATTTCAAAAGCCCGATACTTCGATCTTATTGAAAAAGCAGCCATTTTTTATCCCAGATTTTTCTAATGATATTCATTATGAAGTAGAGGTTTTGGTGAAGATCAAGAAAATAGGGAAACATATTCAGGAGAAATTTGCACACAAATATTATGACGAAATAGGACTGGGAATTGACTTCACGGCCAGGGATCTTCAAAATAAATTAAAAGAAAAAGGACTGCCCTGGGAGAAATCCAAAGCTTTTGATGGTGCTGCTGTGATCTCAGACAAGTGGTTGCAAAAAGAGGAACTACCTGCGGTAGATGCACTCAATTTCAGGCTCGAAAAAAATGAAGCAGTAGTACAATCTTCATCAACCGCTCATATGCTTTGGAAAATTGATGAATTAATTGCTTATATTTCGTCGTATTTCACCCTTAAAATTGGTGATATCATCTTTACAGGAACACCTGCCGGAGTAGGAAATGTCGCTACAGACGACAGATTAACAGGTTACCTGGAGAATCAACAAATGTTTTCTATCAAAGTAAAATAATTTTAAATGAGTAACTATAATCTTGACGACGTTAAGGAAATGGCTGGCGGCGATGAAGAATTTTTATTAGTAGTAGTCCAGACTTTTCTTGAGGAAATTCCGCCAGATGTCGCTGCGATGAATGAAGCCATTGATAATGATAATCCTTCCCTGGCTTACCAGTATGCTCATAAAATGAAACCGAACCTACAAATGTTTGGTCTAAATCTGATGGAGCAGATTAAAGTAATTGAAGCCTGGTCTAAGCATGGTCAAAGAAAAGATGAGGTGCCTCAAGCTTCAGAAATTATCACTAAGAAGGTTGACGTTGCTACAGAAGCTTTAAAAAGAGATTTTAATTTAGGATGAAAGCTGAAATCGTAACCATTGGTGATGAGATCCTAATTGGACAGATCGTGGATACAAACTCGGTTTATATTTCCAAGCAACTTAATAAAATTGGGGTAAGCGTTCACCAGATCACTTCTATCCAGGATAATCGCGAACATATTTTGCAAACCTTAGAGGAGGCTTCGTCCCGAGCAGATATCATAATTATAACTGGTGGGTTAGGCCCAACTAAAGATGATATTACTAAGAAATGTCTCTGCGAATTTTTTGATGATAATCTTGTAAAAAACGACAAAGTTCTCCATCATATTGAAGAGCTTTTTGAGAAATATATAGACACTCCAATTTCAGACCTAAACCGGGAGCAGGCGATGTTGCCGTCCAAGGCAATTGCATTGCATAACGAATATGGAACCGCTGCAGGAATGTGGTTTAAAAAAGGTGATCAGGTCTTTGTGTCTATGCCGGGCGTGCCATATGAAATGCGCGGACTCATGGAGCACGAGATCATCCCACGAATAATGTCTGAATTTTCCAGACCGGTTATTCTTCATAAAACCGTTATTACCCTGGGGCTTGGAGAAAGCGCAATCGCCGAGCGTATAGAGGCCTGGGAGGATCAATTACCTGCACATATTAAGCTTGCTTATTTACCTAATCTGGGTAGAGTGAGACTCAGGCTTAGTGCACGAGGAACAGATCATAAGGAGTTGGAAGCTGCCATTGATGAACAGATTCTTGAATTGCGTAAGCTCGTTGGGGAGATCATGTATGGTTTTGAGGATGATGATCCAGTGGAAATGGTCATTGCAAAGTTGCTTGAAAAGAATAACTGGACGCTTTCTACTGCGGAAAGTTGTACAGGAGGTCGACTTGCTTCCAGGTTTACAGAAGCGCCAGGTTCCTCGAAGACTTTTAAAGGAAGCATGGTATGTTATGCAACCCAATCTAAAATTGATCTGCTCGATGTTCCGGAAAAGCTAATAAAAGAAAAGTCTGTCGTAAGTGCTGAAGTTGCCAAAGCTATGGCAGAAGGTGCTCGTAAAAAGTTTGATACAGATATTGCGGTGTCTACTACAGGCAATGCCGGACCTGAAAAAGGTGATAGCAATGCAGAAGTCGGTACTGTTTTTATTGGACTGGCTACTCCCGGGGAAACACATGCATTTGAATTCATGTTTAGCAATCACCGGGAGAAGGTGATAGGTAAAACAGTGAACAAAAGCCTACAGATCTTACTTGAACAAATACTAAAACTTCAGGCTACAGATTGAAACTCAATCTAATATCTTAAACTTTTTTAAAAATTGGTATTTGATCCTTTGATCATTATCATTAAAAAAATGTATTTTTGCATCCGCTCAGGCTCAATGGCGGTACTTAACGGCGATTCAAGAAGAATATTTTCGGAGTAAAATATTTTTTTTCATTTTGTTGTCTGTTAGGTAAAAAAATCGTTAATTTGCAGCCTGTTTTGAAATAACGAGAAAAGTATAGAGCAATGTCAAGAGTTTGTGAACTTACCGGGAAAAAAGCAATGGTTGGGAATAATGTTTCTCACGCCATGAACAAGACTAAACGTAAATTTAACGCCAATCTGGTTAAAAAACGTTTTTTCCTTCCTGAAGAAGATAGATGGATCACTTTAAAAGTGTGTACATCTGCATTAAAAGATATCAATAAAAAAGGCATTTCTGCCGTAATTAAGGAAGCTAAAGCAAAAGGATTTCTTCAGAAATAATCCCAAGCAGCACCTAAAAATATTTCACAATGGCAAAGAAAGGTAACAGAGTTCAGGTAATTCTAGAGTGTACAGAGCATAAAGCAACTGGACAACCAGGTACTTCAAGATATATTACTACAAAAAATAAGAAAAATACACCGGATAGAATGGAGTTGAAGAAATTCAATCCTATTCTTAAGAAAATGACGGTTCATAAAGAAATTAAATAATTGAGTCATGGCAAAGAAATCAGTAGCATCTATTCAAACAGGATCTAAAAGATTAACCAAAGCAATAAAAATGGTTAAATCTGAGAAAACCGGTGCCTACACATTTGTAGAACAAATCATGGCTCCGGAAGACGTTAACGACTTCTTGAAGAAGTAAGTATCGCTCACAAACGATTTTAAATAATCATAAAAAGCCGTCCTGGATTTATTCTGGACGGCTTTTTCTTTTTATGTATCTTTATTGCCGATAAAAAGGGGCTGAATGGCTTCTTTTACATATTAACCTGCCAGAATAAAATGAGTTTATTTAAAAAGATATTTTCTAAAGAGAAAAAAGAAAACCTTGACAAGGGACTGGAAAAATCCAAAGCCAGTTTTTTTGATAAAATGAGCAAGGCAGTTGCCGGAAAGACCAAAGTTGATGAAGAGGTTTTGGACGATCTGGAAAATGTACTTGTAAGTAGCGATGTGGGAGTTGCAACTACCATTAAGATCATTAATAGAATTGAAGAGCGCGTTGCCCGGGATAAATACCTTGGTACAGATGAGCTGAATAAAATTCTACGTGAAGAGATCGCAGCATTACTTTCTGAAACTAACAAGGGTGAAGGTTCGGAAATTAGCCTTCCTGAAGGGAAAAGGCCATATGTAATTATGGTAGTAGGTGTAAATGGTGTTGGTAAAACCACTACTATTGGGAAACTTGCCAATCAATTCAAGAATTCAGGAAAAAAGGTAGTACTCGGAGCTGCAGATACTTTTCGCGCCGCCGCTATAGACCAGTTACAAATCTGGGCTGATCGTACAGATGTACCAATCATTAAGCAGAAAATGGGAAGTGATCCCGCTTCAGTTGCATTTGATACCGTGCAAAGCGCTGTGAAGCTGGGTGCAGATGTGGTTCTTATTGATACTGCCGGAAGATTGCATAACAAGGTGAACCTGATGAAGGAACTTACCAAGATCAAAAGAGTAATGCAAAAAACCATTCCAGAGGCACCTCACGAGGTGATGCTGGTGTTGGATGGTTCTACCGGGCAGAATGCTTTTGAGCAGGCTAAGCAGTTTACTGCGGCTACAGAGGTAACTTCACTTGCTGTTACTAAATTGGATGGTACGGCGAAAGGTGGTGTGGTGATCGGGATTAGTGATCAATTTCAAATTCCTGTAAAATATATTGGAGTAGGAGAAAGAGTGGAGGATTTGCAGGTTTTCAATAAATATGAATTTGTAGACTCATTCTTTAAATAATGAAACAATTATTTCTCCTTTTAGTGCTGGGAACTCTGCTGACTTCCTGTAAAAATGATCCACAAAATTCAGAAGAAGTTCAAAACGCTGAAGATTCTACTTCGGTTTCTTCGGAAGAGCGGGAATTTAAAGTTCTGGATTCAGAATATATTACGGCAGACAGTTTATGGGTGCCATTTGAAAAAGATTTAGATGAATTTACTTCCGAAGTTTATGAGGAAGTAAAAGCTTTGGTTTTTGAAAAATCTATTCCGGAAATTCAGGAATCTATAGCCGCAGGAAAACTCACTTACGAAGAACTATCTTTGTTTTATTTAACCAGAATCAGAGAATATGACCGTGAAAACGAGCTTTCTCTAAATTCGGTGATTTCTCTGAATCCTGATCTTATTACTGAAGCAAGGAAAAAAGATGAGCAACTGAAGAACTCAAACAACAATCATCCTATTTACGGGATTCCGGTACTACTGAAGGATAATATCAATACGAAGGCTATGCCAACTACGGCTGGTGCTGAAGCCTTGAAAGGTAATCAAACGGGTGATGCGTTTATAGTGGAGCGACTTAAAAAGAATGGTGCACTTATACTAGGCAAGGCCAATCTCAGTGAATGGGCTTATTTCTTCTGTGGTGAGTGTCCAAGCGGATATTCGGCAGTTGGAGGACAAACCCTGAATCCTTATGGTAGGAAAATTCATGATACTGGCGGATCAAGTTCTGGTAGCGGAGTAGCGGTAGCTGCCAATCTCGCTCCTGTAGCAGTGGGTTCTGAAACTTCCGGTTCTATCTTATCACCATCAAGCTCAAACTCCATCGTAGGATTAAAGCCTACAATTGGTTTGTTGAGCCGCGGCGGAATTGTACCAATTTCAAGCACTTTGGATACTCCAGGTCCTATGACCCGATCTGTGATCGATAATGCGATCTTACTTTCTGCTATGACCGGAGTCGATTCAGAAGATCCTGCTTCTTCTGCAGCAAAACAACTCTCGAATCTTTACAAGGATCTTAAAAACTCCAGTCTTAAAGGAAAACGATTTGGAGTGATCAAAAGTTTAAAGTCAGATTCACTGTACATGAGGGCACTGGCTGATCTTGAAAAAGCCGGCGCGACTATTATAGAATATGAAGCGGAAGAGATCGATCTTCCAAATTTTTTAAGATTACTGAACCTGGATATGCAAAAAGATCTTCCAGAATATTTTCAGAAATATGGTGGAGAAGTTGATTTCAAAAATGTTCAGGATGTTGTGGATTACAATGCCATGGATTCAGTACAAAGAGCTCCTTACGGGCAGGCTTTATTTCTGGGAATCTTAAAGGATTCAGCCAGTACAGAGGAATTTGCAGCGATCAAGGATACTTTAAAAACCAACGGTACGCGATTCCTGAGCAAACCAATCAAAGAGCATAATCTGGATGCGATTATCTCTATTAATAATTATCATGCTGGTTATGCTGCGGTAGCGAAATATCCGGCGATCACGGTTCCTATGGGATACACTGAAGAAAATCAGCCAATGGGAGTAACCTTTATAAGTGAACCTTTTTCAGAAAAGCAATTGCTGGAATTTGCATACGCATTTGAAAAGACTTCCAAACGTAGAAAAACACCGAAGGATTACAATGAGTGAAAAAGCAGACAGATACCTGGTCCTGATTTCCAAAATCATATTTTTTTACAGCATCTTCTTCGTAGTGATGAAAGTTATTTCGATGTTTCAGGGGGCTTGGGTGATTCCAAATTTAATTTTATCTCTGCCCTATCTAGTTTTTGGACTGGTTGGCGGTTATATGGTAAAATATAACAAGTATCACTGGGCATATGTAATTGCCGGAGTTATCTTAATAAGTATCGTACGCTATTACGAAGTAGAGTGGATGCTTCAGCTTCAGGAACGTTTTTGATAGTCAAAGCACTAAATCAATATTTTCTACTCTGGATCTTAGCAGAAAGTTTAGGCCTGCACTCGCGACCTATAGAAACCTGAATTAATCCCAATTAGTTTATTCAGCTTAAAATTAGGTGTATAAATTTTACACCTTATCTTTGCACCCGCTTAGATTTCTGGATTCAGATCTGTTAAGCATTTAGAAAGCAATATATTATGAGGACGAAATCGCTTAAAAAGAATAGAATTAATGTAGTAACTCTGGGTTGTAGCAAGAATGTTTACGATTCAGAAGTTTTGATGGGGCAGCTTCAGGCGAATGATAAAGATGTGGTTCATGAAGGCGAAGGTAATATCGTAGTGATAAATACCTGTGGTTTTATTGATAACGCAAAGGAACAGTCCGTTAATACAATTCTGGAATTCGTTGAGAAAAAGCAGGAAGGTTCTGTAGACAAAGTGTTTGTAACCGGATGTTTAAGTGAGCGTTACAAACCAGATCTTCAGAAGGAAATTCCAGACGTGGACCAATATTTTGGAACTACTGAACTGCCAGGATTGCTTTCAGCTCTGGAAGCCGATTACAAACATGAACTTATTGGCGAGCGTCTAACTACTACACCAAAAAATTACGCATATCTAAAGATTGCTGAAGGTTGTGACCGTCCATGTTCATTTTGTGCTATTCCATTAATGCGTGGTGGACATAAGTCGACACCAATCGAAAACCTTGTGATAGAGGCAGAGAAACTTGCTGCGAACGGAGTCAAAGAACTTATTTTGATCGCTCAGGATCTTACCTATTACGGTCTGGATCTATATAAAAAGAGAAATCTGGCGGAATTGCTCGAGAATCTCGTAAAGGTTGAAGGTATTGAGTGGATTCGTTTGCATTATGCTTTTCCAACGGGGTTCCCAATGGATGTTTTGGATGTAATGAACCGAGAACCTAAAGTTTGTAATTATCTTGACATTCCTCTACAGCATATTAATGATGAACTTCTGAAGTCCATGCGACGAGGAACTACTCATGATAAAACCACTAATTTGCTTAAGAAATTTAGAGCAACTGTTCCAGAAATGGCGATTAGAACTACACTAATCGTTGGTTATCCAGGTGAAACTGAAGAAAATTTCCAGGAATTGAAAGAATGGGTCCAGGAAATGCGTTTTGAAAGACTTGGATGTTTTACTTATTCTCATGAAGAGAACACTCATGCATTTAATCTTGTAGACGATGTTCCTCAGGAAGTGAAGCAGGGGCGTGCAAACGAGATCATGGAAATTCAGTCACAGATCTCTTGGGAACTTAATCAGCAAAAGATCGGGAAGATTCTTAACGTCATCATAGACAGAAAAGAAGGCAATTACTTTATTGGTAGAACTGAAGCAGATTCCCCAGATGTTGATAATGAGGTTTTGATAGATGCCACGACAGTATATTTGAAGACCGGTGATTTTTACGAAGTTGAAATTACAGATGCCGCCGACTTTGATCTTTACGCAAAGCCAATCAACGTAGAAACCAAGAAGCCTGTTCGTAAAGAACTTAAGATCCGCACAGTCTAATTTAAAAACCTAGATTTGAATAAAATAGAGAAAACTCCACATTTTCTTAGAGGGAATATGCCATATTTTCTTGGTGGTTTCTATGTCCTTATGGGTATCGCGGCATACTTCAGTATAGGTGATTCATTTTATCTTTCTTATTTACCATTAGGAATTATAGCCGCTGTAGTTGGTTATTTCCGAAGAGAGAATAGAAAGGAATTTATCAAGTGGGACAGTAAGAAGATCGTGCTTCAGGATCAAATCAATGGTAAGAAATCGTATTCCTGGACAGCGGTGGATGACTTTATAATTAGTGAAGAAAACCTGCTCATCAAATCTGGCCCTGCTGATGGTGTTTATTTCGAGATCAGAGAATTTTCACAAACCGATATAGCGAAACTAAGATCTGCCTATCCCGAATTTGCAAACCTAAAACACTCCGCCTGATGCAGCGTATAAGCAGGAAGCTAAGTTTTTTTAGAAGGAATCAGTTTCTGTTATTTGGTGTTTTCTGGACTTTAATGAGCATTTTTTACCTACTCTCTCAATTACTAGTAGAGGAAGACGGTACTTTCAACTATTATATGAGTTTTGGATATTTTGTAATTGGGCTGCTCTATTTTTATCAAAACTACCGATATGGACACAAAAAAGGAGAGTTTATAGAGTGGAACGATACTGTGCTAAATTACCAGCAAAACTTCGGAAAATTTTATTCTTTTAAGTTAAACAGCCTTATCAATATTACAGTAACCCGAGAGAATTTAATTATCAAGGCTCAAAATGCGCAAGGCACTATGGCTTCGCTTAAGGGATATTCTGAAGAAGATATAGCTAAACTAAGGGGAAATTTGATAGTATGTAGCCAGTTTTCTTCGCTGTGAAAATAAAACTGAATCAGATAATTAATGATCATTTTCGGAGTAAAAAAGCAGAGGGCATTTTATTCAATTATCTCTTCGATCTGAAAGTAAGAAAAAGAGACCATCGGCAGATATTTTGCTATAGATAACTCCATGTGCTGTTATTCTAAAATTCCTGACGATTACCATAAAAAAGGCAGGAACTCTCGTTCCTGCCTTTTTTATAATCATATCTTATTATCTACTATTCGTCCTCATTAAGCAAAACTGGATCACCATATCCAAGATCCTTCAGTTTCTCTAACTGAGTTTCAGCATCACCAACAATAAGGAAATACATTTTTTTAGGATCAATATATTTCTTCGCCAGCTCCTGAATATCCATCACCGTCATTTCCTCTACCTGCTGCTGTTGTTCAGCAAGATAATCGTCGTTATAATCATAATCGCTAATTTCTTTGAGCATATTTAGTTTTGCGCCCAGAGTTTCAAATTTCCTGGTGCTGCTTTTAGTCATATAGCTTTTAGTAACCTCAAGATCATCCTGAGTAAAAGTATCGGCATAATCTGTAAGAATGTCGCGGATCAATTCAGTTGCTTCATAAGTTATATTGGATCGAACCCCACTGGAAATAAGGAAAGGGCCAATGTAAGATCTATCTTCGAACCTGGAACGAATTCCATAGGTATAGCCTTTTCCTTCTCTAAGTTCCTGCGTAAGCCTGGATGCGAAACTTCCACCACCAAGCCTGTAATTCATCACCTCTGCTGCATAAAAATCCTTATCACTAGCGCTTAATGCCGGAGCACCGAATGTTAGAACAGATTGTTTCGCACCCGGAACATCATAAAAGTAAATCTGAGATTTTTCAGGTGCTTCAAATTCTGGAATCTCCGGGAAATCTACAGTTTTTGGAGGCCAGGAAGCCGAAATTGCTTTTAGTGAATTCTTCGCCTTTTCGAGATCCAGATCACCTACTACAAGATAGGTAGCGTTTAAGGGTGAAAGATTTTCAGAATAATAAGCTTTTAGATCGTTCAGCGTGATATTCTCCACACTTTCTGTAGTTCCCATTTCATTCATGGAAAGAATACTGTTTTCACCATACACAAGTTTTCGAAATTCATTCGAAGCAATATTGTTAGGATCTCCTTCCTGCTGTTTGATCCTGCTAAGGGTTTGTTGTTTAATAAGTTCGAACTCTGACTCATCCCAACGTGGTTGAAGCAGCATCTCATCTACAAGTTTCATCGTCTCGGCGTAATTCTTTGCCAGTGTATTTCCAGTGATACTAATTTTCTCTTCCGAAGAACTTACATAGATACGCGCTCCCAAAAGTTCGATTGCTTCCTCCAGCTCTGCCGGAGTTTTTTTAGCGGTACCACGATTCATCAAGTTCGCCAGAAGATTTGCTACTCCTGCTTTATCTTTTGTTTCCAGTAACTGTCCGCTTTTGATTTCAAGACTAAATTGTACTAGGGGCACTTCTTTATTGGTAATACCCATCACTTTTAGTCCGCTTGGCATTGTCGTTTTCCAGATCTCCGGAATTTCCAGTTCAGGTTTTGCTGAATATGGAGGTTCAATGCTGCGATCAAAGCTAGAGGCTGTTTTTGGATAATCTACAGCCTGTGATGCATCGAAATCTTCTTCAGCTCCTTCCACGATCTTTTCTTCTACCACTTCAGCTTTTTCTGAATTTTCCAGAGCAAGATCCAATTGATCTTTTGGAACAAAACTGGTGGCAACATAATGCTGATCTTTTATATATTTTCTGAAGACTCTCATAACATCTTCCGAAGAAACCGCCAGTAATTTTTCGATCTCTTTGTTGATGAAATTGGGATCATTTGCAAAGATATCATACTGTGCTAATTGAAAACCTTTGCCAAGAACACTTGAAATGGAGTTATAGAAATTTGTCTCCAAACCGGCTTTAATTCTCTTAAGATCTTTCTGCGGGATGCCATTTTTATCGAATTCGGCAAGTCCTTCCTCGATTACAGACTGAACAGAGTCAAGGTCCTTTCCGTCATATGCCCGAACCTGAAGCATTAACTGCCCCGAAAGTTCAGAAGTGTAATTGAACATACTCACATTACCAGAAAGTTTGGCTTCTTCCACAATCTTCTTATACAAAGGAGCATTTTTACCATCAGCCAGGTAGCTGGTCAATATTTCCAATGCAAAGCTATCTGGATGGTACGAGTATACTGAAGGCCAGGCTAGTGTAAGCTCAGGCAGTTTCGCGAAATTGTCTTCGTGATATAATTTTTTAGTGTTATCGAGACTAACAAGCTGTTTTTCCTGTTCTTCGATCTTCTCTCCACGCGGGATCTCATCAAAGTATTTGTGGACCCATTCCTTTGCCTGGTCTTTATCAAAATCACCTGCGATGGTCAGGGTTACATTGTTAGGAGTATACCATTTATTATAAAAATCCTTTACATCCAGCAAGGTGGCGTTCTGAAGATCATCCAGACTTCCAATCACCTGCCAGTTATAGGGATGATCTTCTGGATACAGGTTTTTGTCGATCACATAAAAAGTATGTCCATAAGGCCTGTTATCTACTCCCTGGCGCTTTTCATTTTTAACAACCTGCTTTTCCTTGGCAAGAACCGGTTCTGTAACCGTATTGATAAAGTATCCAAGTTTGTCTGCTTCTGCCCAGATCATTTTTTCCAACGCATCTTTTGGTACGGTCTGGAAATAATTGGTGCGATCACGACTTGTAGAGCCATTGGCACCGCTACCACCAATTCTGGCGGAGAGTTTGTCCAGTCCACCTTTTCCAAGGTTCTCAGATTCCAGAAACAGAAGATGTTCAAATAAATGTGCAAATCCTGTTCTGCCTTCTTTTTCCCGGGCACTACCCACGTGAGCGGTAAGAGCTACTGCTACGACAGGGTCTGATTTATCTTCGTGCAGTATCACCTTTAGTCCATTTTCAAGGGTGAAAGTTTCGAAGTCCACCGAAAACTGATTCGTTCCTCCCTGGGCAAAAACCATGGTATTCGCCACCAGAAAAAAGCATAAAGCAGATAAAAATTGTCTCATTTTCATATTAGTAATCATATCCTCTATTATTTGTTAGGAATAATGCATTGGTGAAAAATAACTTTCCGTTTTCCCAGAAAGCTCTGAATAGTGGATTGTCCACCATATAAATAATAATACCTCTACCTATGTTTTCTTCACCGAAAATAAGTGAGTTCTCAAGCTTTTTCTGAGCTTCGCTACCGGCAAATCCTGAAACGACTTCAGGTTGCTGAATGTAAGCCACGTTAGAGCCTGAATTTAGAAGCTCATAACTATCACCGCTAAGTTTTAAGCTGAAGTAAGTATCGTCATACCCAAATGCCAATGGGTGACTTGGATCTACCGAAGTTTTTACGATACTACCGGTGATCATATTCTTCACATATTCTCTTTCTCGCTGTGTATAGGGAATAAGTTTATCGGCAGTTTTTAGTGTATCCTTTTTAGATTCTTTTGCTTCGATCCCAAAACTGTCTTTACCTGCAAATGCAGAAACAGCATCCCCAATCGCAATGATCTTTCCACCACCACGAACCCAGTTCTCAAGCATTTTTAAAGTATCCTCATCAAGAAAACTGGAGTAATTCCCTGAAGGTATCACCAGCACATTTAGTTCGTCCAGTATACTGGAAGAAAGATTACCCGTTTCCAATGGAATTACCGGATACTTCAAATCCTGTTCGAAAAAGTACCAGATCTCTCCAAAATTAAGCGAAGAAACCTGCTCACCTCTAAGGAGTCCAACTTTTTGCTTATTAATGATCTTTATATTACCTGAACCAAAATCGGGTCCTTTATCTGAAAAACCTGTATTAGTGGCTACGAGTTTTCGTTGCATGTTATTGGCGATCTCTACCACCTTCTGCTGAAAATTTTCAATAGCTGAATTATCACTTTTAGAAATGATAAGGCTGCCGGGATTAAAATCTGCTCCGGAATTTCTAAATTGTTTTTCGCTGAATCGAACCTTGATGTCATTTCTAATAAGTTCAGCCAGAAATCTCGCATCCTCCATGCTATTCCATTTTGAAAGGAATGCTGTAGCTTTAGCGTTCGCTGTATTTTGCTTGAAAGTTTCAGGATTATTAGGATTACCATCAATGGTTTTAGAACTGGCAACGGTCTCCAGTCCGTAAGCATAAGGCAAGCTCCAGGCGGTAATATCATACGTAAGAGAATCCACAAGTTTGGCTTTAGGTTCGAAAAGCACTTTGATCATTTTCGATTTTGGCTGATTCGCAGATACCAATAACGTTTTTTCAGAAGATTCAAGATTTCCACTTTTTGAATCCTGATAAGAATAACCTTTAATATTTCCTGAATTGGCAAAACTATATTTGATCTCGTGCCTGTCAAGCAGATCAGTTAAAGCGTTGATCTTATCCTTTTCGCCATTCATTGCATAGGTTTTAAATTCTGAATTACCTTCTGTAAAAAAATCTGCAAATTCTGAAACCAGTTCAGTAGCATTTTCTGAAGCCATTTCCACCGTGGAAATTCCAGTAGTAAAATGATGTTCAATGCGATCTTTTAAAGTTAGAATATAACCTTCGTTGGTTTGAACCCCCAAACCAGCACGACCATGACCAGCCTGTTCGTAGGTCATCCCAATGGCACCCATATAGGTTGGATACGTATCTCCGTAGCTTGGGTATAGCAGGTCAAATTGTTCTCCTGTAAAATATAACCAGCCATTATCATCGAAATATTTCGCATGATTTTTTCCAATTCTTGTCTGAAAATCACGCTGAAAGTCGGTAATGATCTCATGAAATGGTTCAGCAGCAGGAGCGAAATAATAAGGGTCGTTGATATCCTGTTCGTGGAAATCTACATGGATATGCGGCATCCATTGATTGTAAATCTTCAAACGTTGTCTTGTTTCTACCTGCGTTGCCCAGGCCCAGTCACGATTTAAATCAAAAAGATAATGATTAGGTCTTCCTCCGGGCCATGGCTCGTCATGCTCAGCAGAAAACTGACTAGTATTATAAGGAGTTGCTTTTACCTGGTTGTACCAGTTTGCATAACGGTCACGACCATCGGGATTGACACAAGGGTCAATGATTACCACTGTATTTTCCAGAAGTTCTCTCTTTACGGTAACCAGTTCATATAGAGTTTTCATTGCAGCCTCGGTACTGGAGGCTTCGTTACCATGTACATTGTAGCTTAGCCATACGATCGCTTTATCAGAAGTTTCATTAGCATCGGTTAGCCCGGCATTCGCAAAATGCTTCCGCTTGATGGACTCCATGTCCTGTATATTTTCTTCCGAAGAAATAATGGCATAAGTAAGTGGTCGACGTTCGTTGGTAAGGCCGTACTGCTGGTAATTTACCAGATCAGAATTTTCAGCTACATGCTCAAAATAGTCCACGACATTTGCGTGCCTGCTAAACTGAGAGCCCAATTCGTAACCAAGAAACTGCGACGGACTTTGAACCTCCTGTCCAGTTATTGTTGTAGTAATTACAATGAGAAAGAATAAAAAGAATCTGATTTTCAAAATTTTAGATTTTCAAAAGTGAATGCATCCAAAATTAAGTAAAAAAAGTCGCGATTTAATCCCAAACTTCATCCTGTAGCCAACTAGCAGCATTTTGCAGATATGGAACATAATTACAAGACTCATAATGCGTTAGACCAGGAGCTACTTCCAAAGTGACATTTGTGCCAGCCTCCTTGGTTGCAGCAACCCATTCCTGAGTTTCAGCAACAGCAAATAATTCGTCGTTCTCCCCATGAATAACATAGAGTGGAGTTTCTATGGTCCTAACACTGCCGTTAGAACTGAAAGTACTGTAACTGCTGGCCATTGGGATAGATGCAGTAAAGATTTCCGGATAAACTTCAGCATAGAACCAGCTGCCATTTCCACCATTACTGTAACCTGTTACCACGGTTTTATTTCTGTCAACATTCAAATATTTCTGAGTTAGATACATAAGACCGATAACGAGATCCTGGTTAAAAGCGCTGTTCCAAAGCTGCGTTCCTCCATTAGGACTTACAATAATTGGATCCAAGGCGGCGAATCCAGGCTCGGCATAACAGGCAGTGTTTTTATGAGCATTTGCATTTCCGCTTGCTGCACCATGAAGAGTTAGCACAAGAGGTCTTTCAGAAGACGAAGCATTTTCCGGGATGATCACTCTAAAATTCCATGAACTCCCGTTAAGGTTTTCCAGCGATACGTCGTTAATCCCTGGTTGCAGGTTCAAGGTCTGAAAATCTGCTTCAAGATCTTCAATGCTTCTGCGATCTGGTGTTGGAGCGTCATCATCACTCGAACATGATGTGAATGAAAATGTGATTAACAATACGAAAATTAGTCGTTTCAAGATCATGAGCTCCTGTTTTTGATTGATAACCGGAATTTATGAATTTTATAGATGTTAAGTTAATTGTAAAGAATAAATATGCGGCTGGTCTCGATTTAGTTTCCTTCCTAAAAGGTTTTATCTTTACGGCAATTATAAACAGGTTGATGTCTACAGATCATATAGCTTATCCCGATACCAATTATTTTACGCCATTAATCCTGGATTATCTTTCAGAAAAGGAAAGTCTTGGACATTTGTATCATCGTTTTCCTAAAATTGAAAATTTCAGGGCTCAGATCGATGAAAAATCCAAATCTTATAACAATTCTATTCGTAAGGATCTGGTGGAAGTTCTAAAAGAGCAGTATTCAGGTCTTAAAGTTTCTGAGATGACATCTGGCAACATCGATCTTTTATCTTCAGAAAAGACATTTACAGTGGTCACTGGTCATCAGCTTAATCTATTTACGGGTCCGCTTTATTTTCTTTATAAGATAGTTTCCACGATCAATCTTACCAGGAAGTTAAAAGAAAAACATCCGGAAAATAATTTTGTACCGGTATACTGGATGGCTACAGAGGATCATGATTTTGAAGAGATCAATTTCTTTAATCTACACGGAAAAAAATTCAAATGGAATAATGCCGAAAAGCGGGCAGGAGCGACTGCTGTTGGTAAGCTTTCTACGGAAGGGCTTGAGGAAGTTTTTAAGCTTTTTTCTGCTGAGATTGGTGGAGGAACTAATGCCGAAGAATTGAAGGAAATGTTCCAGAAAGCATATTTGGAGCACAATAACCTGACCGATGCCACGCGCTATCTGGCGAACAGGTTATTTGGCAAAGAAGGTCTGGTCATCATAGCAGCTGGAGATTCCCGATTAAAAAAGCATTTTTCCAGCCATATTAAGAATGAATTACTTGAGGAGTCTTCCTCAAAAGCGTCGCAAACTGCCATAGATTCTCTGGCAGAATTGGACTATAAAGTACAGGTAAATCCGCGAGATATCAATTTATTTTATCTTAACGAGGAGATCAGGGAACGTATCGTTAAAAGAGATGCTCGGTATTATGTTTATGAAACAGAGATAAGCTGGAGCAAAGAAGAAATACTTGCAGAAGTAGATGCACACCCGGAACGTTTTAGTCCAAATGTCATGATGCGACCACTCTACCAGGAAGTGCTGCTTCCAAATCTTTGCTATATAGGTGGAGGAGGCGAACTTGCTTACTGGTTGCAGCTAAAGAATTATTTTGAAGCTGAAGATGTGGTTTTTCCAATGTTATTACTTCGGAATTCAGCATTACTGCAAACTGCTAAACAAAATGCCAAACGCAGAAAACTCGATATTTCACTGAAGGAATTATTTCTGAAACAACATGAACTGATCAATCGCAAGGTTCGGAAAATCAGTAATATCAACATTGATTTTTCAGAACAGAAAGAGCATTTGATTCAGCAATTTCAACAAATGTATGAGCTGGCTGAGAAAACCGATAAATCTTTTATTGGTGCAGTAAAAGCGCAGGAAGTAAAGCAGCTTAAAGGTCTTGACAATCTCGAAAACCGGCTCCTGCAAGCTCAAAGAAGAAAACTAAAGGATGAAGTAGAGCGAATCGCCGCGCTGCAGAATGATCTATTTCCAAACAGAAGTTTGCAGGAGCGGCAAACAAATTTCTCTGAATATTACGATGAATACGGTCAGGAACTTATCGAGCGCCTTTTAGCAGAATTAGATCCTTTAGACGCAAACTTTAAAATTATCACTTTTGGAAAAGAATAGAATGCATACCATAGATATGGATCTGGTTGAAATGACGCTGGATGTTATGAAGTATGCCATTGATCGTATATCTAATGTAACTCCGGAACTTGGCGCACCGAAGAAGGAGGAAGAACTTTTAAGGTTGGTTGGAGAAACTATAACTCCGGAAGGTATTGGAGGTGAAAGTGCATTCCAGTTATTTAAGAACGTACTGGTCAAAGCAACGGTACCTATCGATCATCCAAGGCATCTGGCGTTTGTCCCTGCCGCACCAACCAGGGCTGCGATCATGTTTGACCTGGTGACTTCAGCTTCCAGTATTCATGGTTCTTACTGGATGGAAGGAGCCGGTGGTATTTTTTGTGAAAACCAGGCGATGAAATGGCTGGTAAGTTTAACCGGTCTACCGGAAACTGCCTTTGGTGTATTTACAAGTGGTGGTACAGCTGCAAATCTTTCAGCATTAGTTACCGCAAGAGAGGAGTGGAGAGAACAAAGGCCAGCTCACGCCAGAGAGAGAGCACTTTTGATCACTTCAACAGGAGCGCATTCTTCAATAAAATCCATGGCAAAAGTAATGGATGCAGATGTTCACCTGGTGAAGTCAGATGAAGAATTTTTATCGGGAACTGCACTTCAGAAGGAATTGGAAAATTTAAGTGAACAGGATAGAAACAGACTTTTCGCCGTGGTAGCAACGGGTGGAACAACCAATGCCGGGATCATAGATGATCTGGAAGGAGTGGTAAATATATGTGCCGAAGAAAATATCTGGTTACATGTAGATTGTGCTTATGGAGGTGGAGCGCTGGCTGCAGACTCGGTTAGACATTTGTTTAAAGGCATCGAGGAGGCAGACAGTATTACTATAGATCCTCATAAATGGCTGTTTTCACCTTACGATTGTGGCGCGGTGATCTACAAGAACCTGGAACTAGCGAAAAAAGCACATTCTCAAAAAGGCGCATATCTAGAAATATTTAAGGACGAGGGAGCACAAGGATTCAATCCTGCAGATTACCAGATCCAGCTTACCCGTAGATTACGCGGGATGCCATTATGGTTTTCACTGGCGATGCATGGTACTAACAAGTATAAAGAGGCCATCGAACGAGGGATAGAACTTGCAAATATTGCCGCTTCCAAAGTGGAACAGAATGATTTGCTTGAACTGGTACGTCCAGCAAGTTTATCTGTAGTCTTATTTAAAAGAAAAGGATGGTCTGCGGAAGATTACCGTGACTGGACCTACAAAAATCACAATTCAGGATTTGCATTGGTCACGCCGTCTCTGTGGAAGGATGAAAGCGTGGTTAGATTCTGCTTTATTAACCCTGATACTACTGAAGATGATATTGAGCAGATATTGGCTACTTTAGACTAATTGCTAATCTATTTCATATTCAAGCCGCATTGTTATCGATGCGGTTTTGTTTTTATCTGCCGTGTTATATGCACCACTCCAGCTAAAATCCTCGCCGCTATTCTGGCCGGTGATCTGAAACACACCCATATTGGCATTTTTTAGATCGCCTAGATTTTCTCCGGTGTTCGCTGCGATTTTCTCTGCACGTAGTCTGGCATCCTCCGTAGCTTTAGAGATCATTTCAATTTTGAGATCGGCTATTTTGGTATAGTAATACCTGGGAGGAGAGGAATTGAACTGGACGCCTTTATTTAGTAATTCTGTGATCTCACGTGACACATTTTCGATGAGCTCTACATTGCTACTTTCAATTTTCACAGGTTGGGTTAGTTCGTAACCCTTGAAAATACTACCCACATAATTACCATTTTGATACTGATTCTCTTGCTGCTCATTAGTTTGAACCGAGTTAAAGACAATGTTCTCATCCTTGATCCCTTTTCCTATGAGATAGGATCTGACAATATTTTTATCCTGATCAAGTTGATTATAAGCCGCTTCCAAATTTGGAGAATTTCTGCTGAATCTACCTTCCCACACTATCAGATCTGAAACAAAGTTTTCACTACCCGAACCCGTCACCGAAATGATACCATCGGGATTCGCTCTGGAAACGTAAGCATCACCCAGAAAATAGGCTGCAACCATGATCGCAATGGCAAAAATTATAGCACTTAAATATTTCATATTTGGCAGAGTCTTAATGCATTTTAAATATAGAAATTTTCCATCTTCCTTTGCCGGCTTTTTTACCTAAATTCCTATTTTTGCGCATGCAAAACAACGTACTCATCCTAGACTTTGGTTCGCAGTATACACAGCTTATCGCAAGGCGTGTTAGGGAACTGAACATTTACTGCGAGATCTATCCATACTCGAAAATTCCAGAAGATTTATCAGGTTTTAAAGCGGTTATCCTTTCAGGAAGTCCATTTTCTGTAAGAGCAGAAGATGCCCCGCATCCAGATCTTTCACAGATTAGAGGTAAATTGCCTATGCTGGCAGTTTGCTATGGAGCTCAATATCTTGCTCACTTTTTCGGTGGAAAAGTAGAACCTTCAGATACCAGGGAATTTGGAAGAGCGAATCTTTCAGTGATTAAGGATGCAGAATTGTTGTTTGAAGATATCAAAGAGAATTCACAGGTTTGGATGAGTCACAGTGATTCTATTATAAACCTTCCTGAAAATGCGGTTAGACTGGCGAGTACTTCAGATGTGCTGAATGCAGCTTACAGAATTGAAGGGGAAGAGACTTACGCAATCCAGTTTCATCCAGAAGTTTATCATTCCACAGATGGTAAACAATTACTGGAGAACTTTCTTGTAAAGATCGCTGGTACTGAGCAAAGCTGGACGCCTGGCGCTTTTGTTGATCTAACAATTTCAGAATTAAAGGAGAAAATTGGAGAAGACAAGGTAGTTCTGGGTCTTAGTGGAGGTGTGGATTCTACGGTTGCTGCCGTATTATTACACCAGGCTATTGGCAAAAACCTGTACTGTATTTTCGTTAATAATGGTCTTCTTCGGAAGAACGAATTCGAAAGTGTACTGGACCAGTACAAGGACATGGGGCTCAATGTAAAGGGAGTGGATGCTTCGGCACGATTTCTGGATGCATTGAAAGGTCTATCAGATCCTGAAGAAAAGAGAAAAGCGATCGGGAATACTTTTATTGAAGTTTTCGATGATGAAGCTCACGAGATCAAGGATGTTGTTTACCTGGCACAGGGAACTATCTATCCAGATGTGATCGAGTCGGTTTCAGTTAATGGCCCTTCAGTAACGATCAAGTCACATCATAATGTAGGAGGATTACCCGATTTTATGAAGCTGAAAGTGGTAGAGCCACTAAGAATGCTATTTAAAGATGAGGTAAGAAGAGTAGGAAAGGAACTCGGAATCGATAAGGTATTACTGGGCAGACATCCATTTCCAGGTCCGGGACTTGCGATTAGAATTCTTGGTGATATAACGGTAGAAAAAGTGCGAATACTTCAGGAAGTAGATCATATCTTTATACAGGGACTAAGAGACTGGATGTTGTATGACAAAGTTTGGCAGGCAGGAGCGATCTTACTACCCATACAGTCGGTAGGAGTCATGGGTGACGAAAGGACTTATGAACAGGTTGTAGCATTGAGAGCTGTGGAATCCACAGATGGTATGACTGCAGACTGGGTGAATTTACCTTACGAGTTCTTGCAAAAGACTTCGAATACAATAATTAACCGGGTGAAAGGCGTTAATAGAGTAGTCTATGATATTAGCTCCAAACCACCTGCAACTATAGAGTGGGAATAAAATCTCAAAAAAGATAAAAGAATGAAGTACCTATTTGTGTTATGTTTCCTTTTCCAGGTGATAAGTATGTCTGCAAACGCGCAGTCGTACAAATATCATACTGTGAAAAAAGGTGAAACTGTGTTTAGTATCTCCCAGTCTTACAGTATTGATGAGGAGGATATTTATAAATACAACCCGGAAGCAAAGAACGGGATAGGGATCGATGAGAAACTCGTTATTCCAATTTCTGAAAATAAAACTGAAGTATCTACAAATACAGAAACTTCAGCTACATCTGTATCTTTTAAAGAACACCAGGTAAAGAAAAAGGAGACGCTTTATAGTCTTTCCAAGGAATACGGCGTTAGTATCGATAATATTAAAAGGTATAATAAGCAGTTATATTCCAAGGAGCTCCAGATAGGCGAAACCATTCAAATTCCTGTGGGTAATATTCCTGCCCAAAATGTGGTGGTAACGAATACTCCGCAACCAGCATCACAAAATCAGTCAAAAGAAGCTCCGGTCGAGAAACCTGTAAATACTAAAGTTTCCAGTAGTTCGCAAAACTTCAAGACAAGAGAGCATATTGTACTTCCGCAGGAAACCAAATATGGGATTGCGAGAAAGTATGGGATGACACTTAAGGAGCTGGACGAGATGAATCCTAAAGTAGAAATATTACAGCCTGGAATGATGATTCGCGTTGGTACTGCTGTATTGGATGAGGAACCGGTGATCATTACGGATGATCGTTTTCGGTTTTATGAAGTGAAACCGCAGGAAACACTTTACAGACTGTCTAAAAAGTTTGAGGTATCTCAGGATTCTTTGATTAGATTGAATCCTGCACTAACTGAAGGATTGAAATTCGGGATGGTCCTTAAGGTTCCAAAAAAGGATGGAAATTCTGGAGATGATGAGAATGACCAGTATACTGGTATGGAAGCAGGTTCGCAGTCTAAAGTAGATCTAAAATCTTTTATCAATAATCGCGATACTAGGGAGATCGCTTTAATGTTGCCATTTCATCTCGACAAGATTGATGCCGATTCAATTCCTACCTACCGTAACGCTATTCTCAATGAAAGAGTGATACGAATTTCTCTTGATTTCCATAGTGGTGTTCTAATGGCTGTTGAGAAAGCGAAAAGCATGGGGATTTCTACAAAACTTAAGGTTTATGACACCAGAAGAAACACGGATGAAGCCTCAAACATTCTTAGAACCAATAACTTCGATAATGTAGATGCTGTAATAGGTCCGCTAATTCAGGATGTAACAGAAACTGTAGCTGGAGCGTTGGAGAACAGGAACATTCCTGTAATCAATCCGCTTAGTAATCGTAGTATGAAGGGCTACGGAAATTTATTCCAGTCCAGACCAAGCGAGGAATTCCTAAGATCTAAAATGGTCGACTATATCGCTAGAAACGCGACTGGAAAAAATGTTATTGTTATTGCCGACTCAAAATCTTACGCCATCAAAAATGAATTGATGAGTGCGGTACCTTCAGCGAGAACAGTAAACCCATCAGATAATTTTATTTCCGAAGCAAAACTGGCAGAAGTAATGTCTTCAGGAGAAAATTGGGTGATTCTGGAGTCTGAAAATATGAACCTTATAAGTAGTGTTGCTGCTGCTTTAAATAGGTTAACAAGAAATAATAAGATCACGTTACTTACTACCAATAAGAATAATGGTTATGAGAGCGATGTGATCTCCAACAATCATCTTGGAAAATTGAAACTTCATTATCCTTCAGTAGATAAAGAATTTGATACCCAGCAGGATGATGAGTTTGTAAAAGACTACGCTAAGAAATTCAAAGTTCAGCCAAATCAGTACGCGATGCGTGGATATGATCTAACAATGGATATCTTATTAAGACTGGCTTCTGCGGAAGATCTATACGAAAGCTTCGAAAAATACCCAGGTTATACAGAATATTATGAGAGCAAATTTCATTATTTGATGAAGCCCGAAGGTGGATACATCAATGATGCGATCTATATTTTAAACCTGAATGAAGATCTAACTATAACTGAAGCAAATGACCTCTAAAGTTACATACCTCGGAAATTTAAGAACAGAAGCTGAACATTTACAAAGTGGATCTAAAATGATCACCGATGCTCCTGTGGACAATCATGGAAAAGGGGAAGCTTTTTCCCCAACAGATACGGTGGCAACGGCACTTGCTTCCTGTATGCTTACGATTATGGGTATTAAAGCCAGTGATCATCAAATGGAAATTAAAGGTACTACCGCTGAGGTTACCAAGGTGATGACCGATAAGCCTCGAAGGATTTCGAAAATTGAGATCAATATAGTTGTAAAGGGAAGCTTTGGTGAAAAGGAGAGGAAGATCCTGGAGAACGCGGCACTTACGTGCCCGGTCTATCATAGTTTGCATGCAGATATCGAAAAGCCGGTAAATTTCAAGTATTCGTGAGGAAATTTCTTCTCGCCTTATTTCTCTTCGGAATTGTCCAGATAGGTTGTTCCCAGGAAAAAAGAAAAATTGAATGGGCAAGTATAGATCGTCTTAGCTGGCAAAATTTTGAGGCTTCTCCAGATTATTCTATAGATTTTTCTGCAAATACGAATTCCGGGATGAGCTATTCCTGGAATTATAGTACAAGGACTGGAAAACCTGAGCTTACCCATGAAGTGAAGAGTAATTTTTATCCGGATCTAAGCTGGGTAAAGGATGTGAATAATCCAGCATACTTACTCGCTCACGAACAACTGCATTTTGATATAACCGAATTACATGCCCGCAAACTGAGAAAGCGACTTGCTGAATATGAAATAGGCAGAAGGATACGACAGGATCTTAAAAGACTTTATAACATCACTGAAGCCGAAAGGGTCGCCATGCAGAATCGTTTTGATAAAGAGACTTCACATAGTGAAAATAAGGAAGCAGAGTACCATTGGAGAAAATTTGTGGCTTCTCAATTAGCGGAATATGAAGTTTACGCGCTTTAAAATTGTTGGGAAGCGACTTTAGTTTCTTCAAATTCAGAAATCATTTCCTTTACGATTTCAGCTGCAGGTTTGATCTCGTTGATCAATCCAGAAACCTGGCCTATTTCAAGTTCACCTTCTTCCAGATCGCCTTCATACATCCCTTTCTTTGCTCTGGCTCTTCCGAGTAATTTGGTAAGATCTTCTTTGCTTGGAGATTTTGTGTAAAGTTCCTGAACATCTTCAAAAAACTTATTTTTTAGTAATCTTACTGGTGCAAGTTCTTTAAGGGTAAGTACAGTGTCACCTTCTTTCGCTTTCACTACCATTTCCTTGAAATTCTGGTGAGAACTTGCCTCAGGAGTTGCAACGAACCTGCTTCCAACCTGTACAGCATCAGCTCCCAGCACCATTGCTGCAAACATTCCTTTTCCATTGCCAATTCCTCCAGCTGCTATTAGCGGTATATCGATCTTTTCACGAACCATAGGAATCAATGTAAAAGTGGTGGTTTCGTCACGACCATTATGACCACCAGCTTCGAATCCTTCAGCAACAATAGCATCTACACCAGCTTCTTGAGATTTTACAGCAAATTTCACACTGCTTACTACATGTACCACTTTAATCCCATAACTTTGTAAGTGAGAGGTCCAGGTCTTAGGATTCCCGGCAGATGTAAATACGATCTTAACGCCCTCATCAATGATTATTTCCATAATCTTATCAATATCAGGATAGAGCATAGGTACGTTTACCGCAAAAGGTTGTTTGGTAGCCATTTTACATTTCTGAATATGCTCCTTAAGGATCTCAGGATACATAGAGCCTGCCCCAATAATACCAAGTCCTCCGGCATTCGAAACGGCACTGGCTAATTTCCAGCCGCTTGCCCAGATCATTCCAGCCTGTATCAATGGATATTCAATCTCGAAAAGTTCAGTGATTCTATTGTGCTTAAAACTCATTACTTTTTGATAATAAGAAATTTTTCAGTCGTGTTTTCAGATTCAAACATAGCAATATAAATTCCACGAGAAAAGCCGGAAAGATTAATTTCTGAAGAAACGCTGCGTTCGCTTAAGACCATTTTCCCGGCTGTATTGAAAATCTGTATATTATAATTGGTTTCTGGTCCGGCAAATTTCAGAAAATCTTCTACTGGATTTTGATATAAAATTAATTCCGAAGAATTAGGTGCTACAGGATTTGCGTTGGTTGAAAAGTCTGAAATTCCATAACCCAGAAAATTATTGGTAGAATTGCTAAGATGTCCAATATCTCTAATTAATTGCATCACCTCGAAATTTGTCCATTCCGGGTTTAATTGCCAGAAGCATGCAATAGCTCCTGCCATGATCGGACTGGAAAATGATGTGCCATTCACGCCAACGAGCCTATCATCTTCGTTAATTGCTGCGACCTCAATAGCCTGAGCGACCACATCTGGTTTAATTCTCCCGTCTGCTGTAGGTCCAATAGAACTAAATGGCGCATAATTACCTGAAGGATCAACTCCGCCAATGGCCAGGACATTTGCATCTGCAGGAGCACTAATGATTCTAAAATAATCCTCGTCTCCACGGTTGCCCGCTGAAGTGACCACAAGCATTCCTTTTTGCATAGCCATATTAGCTCCTCTTGAAATAAAACTTGTCTGCCCATCCATATCATTCGGAGCATAACTATAAGCCTGGTTATCATATAAAGTGTATCCCAGGGAAGTATTAATGATATCGACGCCCAGACTATCAGCTTTCTCAGCTGCTTCCACCCAATAGGCTTCCTCAACTGGAGTCTCGGTAGCAGCAACTTCGGTAACAAAAAGATAATAAGCAGCATCTGGCGCAGTGCCTATATAAAGATTCTCTCTAAAAGCAGCCATGGTAGAAAGTACCAGCGTCCCATGACTATCCAGAGTGTTTGCGGAATAATCCTCTGAGCGATTCGTAAAATCATATCCACCCAGTAAATTGTTGTTGTTCCTTAGGTTCTGAAATGATAAGAGCGAATTCACATTTGGAAAACCAGAGTCCATCACGGCGATGATCATTCCATTTCCTGTTAGATCCTGCTTATGTAAATTCTGAAGATTAAGCATTCTAACCTGGTTAGCGGTTGAAGCATAATTGAAGTCTATTTCTGATTCAAGCTTATTCTCGTTGCTTTTCTGCGGAATGCTTTGACTCCTGTTAGATAGCTCTTCAAGGAACTGGACATTGGCAACATGATCTAAACTTTCTAAAACCTCAATAGCATTTCGTTCACCTATAACATAAACGCAATTAAACCATTTGGATTTAGCCTTAATTTCGAAACCAGATCTTGTTTTAAGATCGCTAATAAAAGGTTCATGAACCGGAACATCAAGAAAGTCAATAGTCGTACCTCTCAATAATTTACGTTCGTAAGCCCTTTGAGAAAAAAGATTTGCGGGAGTTTCGAGTGCTTCAACTGCATTAGGTTTGTTTGTAAAATAAACAAAAGCGTGTTCCTGCGCTAAAGCACAACTGGAAATAAAAAAGACAAGTAGGAATATTTTTTTCATAGCAAACTGCCGGCAGACAAGTAAGTTACGAAATTACCCCAGAACCCAGCAGTTCATCTTTGCTATACCAGGCTACAAACTGACCTTCAGTGATCGAAGCTTGTGGTGTTTCAAAAACCACATACATTCCATTATCAGTTTGATGTAAAACTGCTTCCTGCAAAGGCTGGCGGTATCGAATACGAGCTTTAACTTTCATCTCTTTTCCATTTCCTATAGCCAGGTCCTTGCGAACCCAGTGCACTTCATCGTTTGAAATGAACAAAGCCTGCCTGTAAATCCCGGGATGGTTCTTGCCCTGTCCCGTATAGATCACATTTTCGGTCACATCGGTATCGATCACGAATAAAGGTTCCGGAGTACCACCTACAGCCAGACCTTTTCGTTGTCCTTTTGTGAAATAATGTGCACCTTGATGATTTCCTACAACTTTGCCCTGATCTTTGCGATAATTGTATTTTTTAGATAGAAACTGCAGTTCCTCTTTTTTAGATGAAAAACTTAATTCTTCCTCGTTGTAAATATCATCTTCGGAAGAAACCTCTACGATAACCCCTTCTTTCGGTTTTAATTTCTGCTGGAGAAAGTCTGGAAGTCTTACTTTACCGATAAAGCAAAGTCCCTGAGAATCTTTTTTATCAGCAGTTACCAGATCCTGTTCTGAAGCGATCTTTCTTACTTCAGATTTCTGAAGTTCTCCAATAGGGAAGAGGGTTTTAGAAAGCTGATCCTGAGTTAACTGACATAGAAAGTAAGACTGATCTTTATTAGAATCCATTCCAGACATAAGCTGGTATATGGTTTCACCATCCTTTTCAAATTCAGATTTTCGGCAGTAATGCCCGGTAGCCACGTAGTCTGCACCCAGAGACATAGCTATCTTCATAAAAACATCGAACTTAATTTCGCGATTACAAAGTACATCTGGATTCGGAGTTCTACCTTTTTCGTATTCGTTAAACATATAGTCAACGATACGTTCCTTGTATTGTTCGCTAAGATCTACGGTTTGAAAAGGGATACCTAGTTTTTCTGCCACCAGCATTGCATCATTACTATCATCCAGCCAGGGGCATTCATCTGAAATGGTCACTGTATCATCATGCCAGTTCTTCATAAAAAGACCGATCACTTCATATCCTTGCTCTTTCAATAGGTATGCTGAAACACTGGAATCTACACCTCCGGACAAACCAACCACTACTTTTTTCATAGGTATCGTAACTTTTCTTTGACTTATATAAAAGTCGGATAAGAAGCCGCAAAATTACGAAATAAAAAAGGGTAGCGAAAGCTACCCTTTTCAATAAAATTTTGGTGCGGATTATTTTTCAAAAGTAAGCGATGAAGTTGGAAGATCATTTGGGGTAAACGTAAAACGATTACCATCAAAAGATACATTACCAGTAAGTTCTCCAAATCCCGGTACCGTGAAGGTATACTGGGAACCGGAGGAATTACTCCAGTCTCCACTAGAAGATTCAGATTCACATTCGCCACTGACATTCGTAAAAAATTCTGAGTCAGCAGTGTTATCGGCCTTAAAGCTAAGATATGACTGGCTGGAACATTCATTAATTGATAACCCAGGGACATTATTAGCTTCGACAAGAAACCATGTTCCCAGGATCGATTCGTCGTTATCCACTCCTGCATCATCGTCATCACTACAGGAAGCAAGGATTCCTGTGAATAGTAATAATATTAAAATCTTCTTCATAAATAGGTATTTAGGTTTCTCAAATATAAACAAAGTTTATTCGAATTCATGGATTGATATAATCTGTAAGTGTTTGAATATCTTAAAACTAAACGTTTAATGAAATTTAACAAAGATTAAACAGAGTTATGGGAAATTCAGTAGTAGATTTATGTGATCAAAAATTTTAACTAAAATTCAAATGATATGAATTCAATTCTCAAAAACTCAAAAATTAGTATTCTATTGCTGGCAATCTGCTTCAGTTTTACAGCATGTGATCAAGACGATGACTTCATGACTTCAGATGATGTCATGGAAACTCCAGACCCAACAGATGATGTGGTAGAATCCAACACCATAGCAGATTTTGTGGTTGCTAATGAAAATTATTCTTCACTTTTAGCCGCTTTAGAGGCTACAGGATTGACCTCTACGTTTACAGGTGACGATGTTTACACGGTGTTTGCTCCAGATAATGATGCTTTTGCCGCTTTCCTTGATGAAAATGGATTCAATGCTCTGGAAGATGTACCAACAGATGTTCTTACTCAGGTTCTATTGAACCATGTACAAATGGGGGAGATCAGGTCTTCAGATCTATCTACCGGATATATAGAAAGTATGTCTACAGCTGGACCTGACGGTGAAAATTTAAGTATGTATATCAATACTGAAAATGGTGTGGTTATTAATGGTGTAAGTACTGTTGAAACCGCAGATGTTGAAGTGGATAATGGAGTGATACACGCTGTAAGCGATGTGATTGGATTACCTAATGTGGTAACTTTTGCACTTGCAGATCCTACTTTTGATACCTTAGTGGCTGCATTGACTAGAGAAGATTCTTATACATTTGTGTCTACTCTGCAAGCTGCGGATTCTCCAGCTCCTTTTACTGTCTTTGCCCCTACAAATTCAGCTTTTGGAGATCTTTTGACTGAACTTGAGCTTGAGGAACTTGGAGATCTGGATGCTGAAACGCTGGCTACAGTGCTTAGCTACCATGTTCTAATAGATATGAATGTAACGTCAGATGAGCTTGAAGATGGTATCGTAGTAACTTCACTTCAAGGTGAGGATTTCACTATAAATCTTGGTGATGCTGCAACCATTACTGATGCAAACGGAAGAACCTCAACGATCATCGCTACAGATGTTCAGGCTACAAATGGAGTGATCCATGCAATTGATACTGTTATCTTACCTACGCTATAACAGAGACTCAGAACAAATAAAAAAGCCTCCGCATTTGCGGAGGCTTTTTTATTGAATATTTCTCAGAAGTAATTATTTACCCTTTTGTTTCTTTTGCTGCTCTTCAGCCTGCTCCATCATTTCCTGGAACTTTCGGGTGAACTTATTCTGTTTTTTAGGTTTTTTCTTGTTTTCCTGGATCTTCGCATGAATCTTATCTTCGTCTACGATCACATATTTGATCACTAACATGATCCCAATCGTAATAAGGTTCGAAGTAAAGTAATACAAGGAAAGTCCACTCGCATAGTTGTTGAAGAATACCAACATAAACAATGGAGATAGGTACATGAGGAACTTCATATTAGGCATTCCCGGCTGTTGATTCGCCTGCATGCTTTGCCCGGTAGTCATCATCATATAGATAAAGATAGCTACAGAGGCAAGTATCGGGAACAAACTTACATGATCACCATAGAATGGGATATGGAAAGGTAGTTCTGCGATCACATCATAGCTGGAAAGATCATCTGCCCATAAGAAGCTTTTCTGTCTAAGCTGAAATGCACTTGGGAAGAACTGGAACAAGGCGTAGAACACCGGTATTTGCATAAGCGCTGGCAAACATCCACTCATAGGACTGGCGCCTGCTTTGCTATACAGCTTCATGGTTTCCTGCTGCTTTTTCATCGCATTATCCTTGTACTTCTCATTCAGCTCATTGATCTCAGGTCTTAAGATCTTCATCTTAGCCTGAGATAAATAAGATTTGTAAGTCACGGGAGAAAGAACAATTCTAACCACGATCGTCATGGCAATAATCGCCAGACCGTAACTTGGAAGAACGCCTCCTAAAAATGCAAAGAATGGAATGAATAGATATTTGTTGATCCATCCAAAAATTCCCCAACCTAGCGGAATAATTTCATCCAAATTTCTATCATAATCATTCAGGATCTTGTAATCTGAAGGACCATAATACCAGTTCATATTGTAGTTAAGTTCACCAGCCTTTAGTTCCAAAGGAATGCTGGAAGCAAAGGTCTTGGTGTAAACAGTATCGATTTCTTCATCTTCAACAAGATTCTCTACTTCGAAACTTGCAGTTGTAAATGGTGTGTCTGTTAGTAAAATAGAGGAGAAGAAGTGTTGTCTATAAGCGATATAACTTATGTCCTCATCATCGTCATCACCATCACTTAAACTGTCATCATCACCACCATCATATTCCCAGATAAGATCAGTGTACCTGTTCTCATAAGAAATACTCTTCGCATGACGGTATCCTTTCAATTTCCAGTCAAGCACAGGTGTTGCTGAAGAATTCAATACACCGGTTAGTCCTTCGGAACGTACGCTGAAATCCAGCATATATTCTCCAGGTCTCATTGCGTATCGGTATTCCAGGTACTCATCTTCTGAAACCTTTAGTTTCATAGATAAGATCTGGTTTCCATTGTTTTCAGTTAACTCAGGTTCAAAATATAGATCTTCCGTATTAAGAGTTCTTCCATCAGTAGTATTTAAACTCATGTTCATGGAAGCATTCCCATCCTTAATAAGGTATACTGGAATCGAATCGAAGGTCTTGAAATTCTTCAGTCTTGCTTCTTCGATGTAACCACCTTTATTAGAAACTCTTAGTTCCAGCAGGTCATTTTCTATCGTCGTAGAACCTCCTTTTGCTGAAGACAGTGTTTCAGAATATCCAAAAGCACCCAAACGTTTTTGAGCATTTACAAGAGCGGTCGAGTCGCTTGCTGGTGTGGCTGTGTTTTCTTCGAACTCAGGAGTTGTTTCTTGATCTCTATTGATGTTTTCTTCCGTAGTAACTTCATCTACGCTCTCCGTTTCGTCTGGAGTGTTGTTGTAAAGCATCCAGAGAAGGATACCACCAATTAAAATAAATCCAATGATGGATTGGACGTCAATTTTCTTTTCTTCCATTACTTAGTATTGCTTAATCTACCCAGTCAAATAAACGACCAGTTTCTATTTCTGCGCCATTTTGGCACTTTGTCTCTTTTCTGAATATTCTAATGCAGCTTTTACAAAAGAGACAAACAGTGGGTGTGGACTAGCCACGGTACTCTTATATTCGGGGTGATATTGAACACCAACAAACCATGGATGGTCTGCGAGTTCAATCACTTCCACCAGTTTTGTTTCTGGATTTATACCGGTACTTAGCATTCCTGCATTTTCCAGTTGTTCCTTATATTGATTGTTGTATTCGTAGCGATGACGATGTCTTTCTGAAATCATGTCTTTCCCGTAAGCGTCATGAATTACAGACTTCTTACTCAGTTCACAATCCCACGCACCAAGTCTCATCGTACCACCTTTGTGTGTAACTTCTTTTTGATCTGCCATAAGATCGATTACCGGATGCTTGGTCTCAGGATCCATTTCAGAAGAATTCGCACCTTTTAATTTAAGTACGTTTCTGGCAAACTCGATGACAGCCATTTGCATTCCAAGACAGATCCCTAGAAATGGTAAATTGTTTTCACGAGCATATCTCACCGCATCGATCTTTCCTTCGATACCACGTTCTCCAAATCCTGGTGCAACCAGAACTCCGTCAAGATGACTTATTTTATTGTGGATCGTACTGTCGTTTATAAATTCTGAATGAATGTATTCTACCTTCACCGAAACTTCGTTCTCGGCTCCAGCATGAATAAAAGATTCAAGTATAGATTTATAAGAATCCTGAAGTTCAACGTATTTTCCAATCAGTCCAATATGCACTTCAGCTTTCGGATTCTTATGTCTTTTCAAGAATTGATTCCAGCGATCAAGGTTAGGAGTAGAGTCGGTAGGGAGATCCAGTTTTTTCATAGTTACTGTATCCAGACCTTCCTTAAGCATCATGTTTGGCACATCATAGATTGTTCTTGCATCGATACTTTGTATCACAGCTTCCTGTCTCACATTACAAAAGATAGCCAGCTTTCTTCTTATATCATCTGATAGTTCATGCTCGGTTCTACATACCAGAATATCGGCTTTGATACCGCTTTCCATCAAAGTTTTTACACTATGCTGAGTTGGTTTGGTTTTCAATTCTCCTGCAGCAGAAAGATATGGAACAAGAGTAAGGTGAATTACCAGAGCATTATCATCACCGAGCTCCCATTTTAGCTGTCTTACTGCTTCAATATATGGCAGGGACTCAATATCACCTACAGTTCCTCCAATCTCAGTGATCACAATATCGTATTCACCATTCTTTCCAAGAATTTGTATCCTCTCCTTGATCTCATTGGTGATATGAGGAACTACCTGTACTGTTTTTCCTAAAAATTCACCACGTCTCTCTTTTTCGATGACGCTCTGATAAATTCTTCCGGTAGTTACATTATTTGCCTGTGAGGTATTTACATTGAGAAAACGCTCGTAATGGCCTAGATCAAGATCTGTCTCAGCTCCATCTTCAGTCACATAACATTCTCCGTGCTCGTAAGGATTTAAAGTTCCAGGATCTACATTTATATATGGATCCAGCTTCTGAATAGTTGTTCTAAAACCCCTAGCCTGTAATAATTTCGCCAGAGACGCGGCAATAATTCCTTTTCCAAGAGAGGAAGATACACCGCCTGTGACGAATATATACTTGGTATTGGCCATTTTAAGTCGTGTTTGTTGTGTTGTTATTCAGGGCGCTAAATTACAAAGAAGAATAGAAAAACCGCTTACTTTGAAGTTCTAATCTTAAGAGGTTTTTAACAGGAGAAGATCCTATTTTCTAAGCCGGGGATAGCGCATTCGAATTTGTCTCAAGAGACCCTCGAGACTATTAACTTTCAGTTCATAAACCTGTTGCATCTGGTCTCCAAGTTTTCCCTGTGGAAATCCTTTTTGTCTAAACCATACATAATATGGTTCGGGGATATCTGAAAGATAGACACCTTTATATTTGCCAAAATGCATCTGGGCATAGGCTAATTCCAATAATTTTTGAGGATCTGGTTGCAATCAGGAAGCTTTTAAAAGTCCCGAAAGTTCGGAAAACTTCTGCTTATTCATGGGCTTCACCATATATTTAATTACTGCCGGATAATCCTTAGCCTTATCTACATCGATCTTACTGGTGCTTGAAGTAAGAATGATGATACGGTGCCTGCAATTCCTGCTTTGTAACATTTCCAGAAACTCCCAGCCGTTCATTTCTGGCATATTGAGATCAAGAAAAATTATTGCATCACTGTCTTCAGATACAAACTCGATAGCTTCACACGGGTTCGTAAAATCTTTTACAGTACCTTGATATCCCTCGATTTCAAGAAGTTTCTTGGTAATAAAATTCGAAATTGGCTGGTCATCTACCAGGTAGATCTTACTCATAATTCTTCAGCTTTTAAAGCCACTATTTCTTTAGATGCCATATCTACCACTTCTTTTAAAACCACATCCAGTTCGTTCACGGTCGATTCAAGTTTTGGCATCATTTCAATTTTAAATGTTTCGGTATCCACTAGTTCTGCCAGCTGCACTATGCCTTGTATTCTTGATAAAGGCTCACGAACGTTGTGGGCGTTAAGTGCAGAAATATGAAGTAGCTTCTTATTTTTTGTAGCAATAGATTCGGTTCGTTTATTAATGGTCTGCTGTTGATTTTTTACGATCGTTTCGATTTGCTCATTCTTAAGCTTAATGGTCTCATAAGCTTCGGTTAGATTTTTATTCTGAATAGCGAGCTGCTTCTTAAGATAGATCTCGTTGAACTTGGATTGTATGCAATCAACTACGAGCTTCAGAATATCAATATCTCCTACCGAAAAGGTCATATGTTGATCGGCTAACAGTGATACGATCACCTTTGAGTCAGTCTTATCAAATGCCCATCCCCAGAGTACCGGATCAAATAGATCTGATCTTTCTATCTTATTCTTCAGGAGTTTTTCTGGAATACTTCCGGTAAGTAACGGAATGCCCGTTTCTTTAAGATCTCTCTCGTAAGGAAATATCTCGGTTTCCGATTCAAAATCATACCAGATGTTACCAGAGAACTGTTCAACGATGAAATTATCTTTTTCCCGAATAATACACATCCTTAAGATCCTGAAATTAATAAGATACTTCAGGTTTGTCTTACAAACATTGGCGATCTCTTCCAGGTTCGAACAACGATTTATGCCGTTGGCGAACTTAGAGTATGCTTCATAAGTGATCCTGTAAAGCTGGGAAGTATTACTGCTAATGTCCTGCATCGTAAAAGGAAACCCTTATTCCGGAGTTTCTAAAAGTTCGTTATCGATCTTTATTCCAGATACATCTGCAATCGTATTCAGCATGTTTACCAGGTCTGCCTGAGCCATAAGCTCCTGGATTTCTCTCTTTGTAAAACCTGCTTTTTCCAGACTATTAAAATCTTCATCAGAAATATCTGAATGATTTAAAGCTGCTTTGGTAACGATCTGTACAGCGGTTCGGTAACTTACCGGCATCGACGGACTATTGATATGTTGTGTAGCTTTAAAACCTTCATCTTCTGAGATCATACTACTCATACTATCTGCAAAGATGCCGTGTGCATGAGAACAATAATTGCAACCTCTTTCTTTCGAAACGTTGTAAATGATCAATTGCTTTAATACGTTAGGAACTTCACCTTCCATAAGCGTATTCTTTAATTTGCTCCAGTTCCCTTTAAGTAGAGTCGCATTATCGCCCTGGCATTTAAACCAGTTTAAAACGAAGGGAAGTTGTAAGGTTTTTTTAGTATCGTCGTAAATTGTTTGAACTTCCGGAGAAGCTTCATCGTAGGAAACCATTCTATAACGAGACTGGTTCTGGGGTAAAGTTTGATTCATGTAGTTGTAATGGCTATAATTATACTTCGGACTGTAAATATTACAGTTATTTTTTGCATTTCATCGATGTTCGAATGCATTTAACTTTTTCCTCTAAAAATACTTACTAATATAAAAAAATAAGTAAGATAAAGCCTACAATATTACTGAGTTAAATATTTTGTAATCTTTAGCCTGTGAGCTATTGTATTTTTAGTTTTGATCAGATTAAAAACTACTTACAGAAAATGGCAATATTCGGTTCTATAATCAAGAGTTTAATTGATATAAAAGATTCTTTTACTACAGAAGGTGATGCTAATACCGAGCAACTGGATGTTTTAAAAAGTCTGTTGGATAAGGCAAAAGATACGGCCTTTGGAAAACATTATAAATTTGCAGAAATCCTTAAGGCAGAAGATGTGGAAAAGAAATTTGCACAGAGAGTACCTTATTTTGATTATAACAAGATCGATAAAGAATGGTGGCATTTATACCACGAAGGCGAAACAGATGTTACCTGGCCTGGTACACCACCATATTTTGCTTTAAGTTCTGGAACTACTGGTAAAACCAGCAAAAGAATCCCGGTGACTGAGGATATGGTTGATTCCATTCGGAATGCCGGAATACAACAGGTGAGTGCTCTTAGCCATTTTGATCTTCCAGCAGATTTCTTCGAAAAAGAAATCATGATGTTGGGAAGCTCAACAGACCTGCAAAAAGAAGGAGATCACGAGGAAGGGGAGATTAGTGGTATTAGTGCCAGTAATATTCCATTCTGGTTCAGAGGTTATTATAAGCCAGGCGTAGAGATCGCTAAGATCGACGAGTGGGACGAACGTGTGAAGAAGATAGCAGAAACCGCAAAGGAGTGGGATATAGGAGCATTAAGCGGGATTCCATCATGGATGGAACTCATGCTAAAAGAAGTTATTAAATATCATAATGTTGACAATATCCACGAGATCTGGCCTAATCTACAGGTCTATACTTCAGGTGGAGTTGCATTTGAACCATACGAAAAAAGTTTTAATGCGTTACTTGGGAAACCGGTACAGGTTATTGATACTTATCTGGCTTCCGAAGGATTTTTGGCGTTTCAGCAAAGACCGAATACGCATTCAATGAAGTTGATCACCAATAATGGGATTTATTTTGAGTTCGTACCGTTCAAGCCAGATTATATTAATCAGGATGGTTCACTAACCGATGATGCGCCGGTAATTTCTATAGACGATGTAGAAGAGGAAGTTGATTACGTATTATTGATCTCGACCGTGAGTGGAGCCTGGAGATACATTATTGGTGATACTATCAAGTTTACAGATAAGGAAAAGCATGAGATCAGGATTACCGGGAGAACGAAATTTTTCCTGAATGTGGTAGGATCTCAACTTTCAGTAAATAAAATGAACGATGCTGTTCAGGAACTTGAAGAAGAGTATGATATCAGGATCCCGGAGTATGTAGTTTCAGCTAAGCGAGGAGAAGACAACGAATATTATCATTACTGGTATTTAGGAACAGAGGATCCTGCAGATGCAGATAAATTATCTAAGAGTCTGGATAACGCCTTGAAAAATGCCAATAAGAATTACAAGGTAGCACGTGGAAAAGCCCTGAAAGGTGTTCGTGTTCAAACTATAGATCCTAATACTTTCCATGAATGGAACGCGGCTAATAAGAAAAAAGGTGGTCAGGTTAAAATGGAAAAAGTAATGAATGAAGAGAAGTTCGCTGAATGGGAAAAATTCCTTGAAGATCTCAAATCGAAGAACTAGTCGATAACTTCTTCGTGAATTTCATCAATTAGTACCATGATCTCTTCCTGAGATAGATATAAATCCTGGATCCTGCTCTTATAGCTTTCACTAAGCTTAGAGTGATTCAGGATAAAATCTTTAGTAGCAATAATATTCTGTCCTAAACCGTGATTCACGGCATACGTATCTGCGGCTCTTTCAGCTTCACGAATGTAGTTATTAGAGGTCACGTAGCGAATTCCAAACCATAACATGTCTATGGCAGATCGATCGCGATAGTCCATCACATGACCAAGTTCATGACCAAGCCAACCTATTAAAACTTCAGAAGGGACGTCCTTTACGCTAAAGGTCTCATCTTCGATCTTGAATTTTTCATTTATATAAATAACATAGCTTCTATTCTTCCTGTTTTTGAAGAATCCGCTCAACTTTGGCTGAGCCTGCATAAATGACTTTTTTATGTTCTTTTTGAACTTAAATTCAATTGGGGTGTCTTTAAGTTCCGGGTAATGAGAGAGCGCTACGTAGGTTTCACGCCATATATTATCTGGTACAATCTTATTGCTATACTCTAAACTGTCCTTTTGATGCATGTTCGATTTCTGCTGGGCATTGCACCACGTAAACATCATCATGATTATGATAATACTGAATCTGCTTTTTTGTAGGCTTGCCATAGTTATTTAATATTTTTAAAATTACAACAAAATTGATGCCTCTGGAACATTCGAATTTTAAAATAGCCTTAAATGTTTCGATCACAGGCAAAAAAAAAGTGGGCACAGCCCACTTTTCTATTTTCAGAAACTATAAATTAGCCCTGTAGTGCCTTCTGTAATCTTTGTTGAAGTTCAGGATCTTTTTGTAGTGCCATCACCAATTGTTGGTAACGTTCCTTACTAAGATCACTTTCACCGATTAATTTCTCCATTCTCTGCTGAAACTGTGGTTGGATCTCTTCCAGTTCTGCAACTACGATCTTGTACTGTTTTGATTCAGCTTCAGTTGTTTCAACCTCTTTATTTGGATCCATATTCGCCTGATGGATTTCATTGAATCGTTGAAGATCCAGTTCCTGTTCCTGGACAACCTGTATCATCTCTTGTTGAGCTTCCTGATTTACCATTCTCATTTTTTGAAAAACTTCAGCAAATTCAGTTAATTCAGAATCGGTTACCTCTATTTGTTGTTGTGGTAGTGGTGCATTTTGAGCATTCACCGTTGCTGTTCCCAATGCGAAGATCATCGCAATTCCACCTAATATCTTTTTCATAAATCTTTTATTTTATATTTAAGCTCGTGAACTTACAGTATTCAGTAAAGCTCACCAATTCTTTAAGAAAGATGATGAAATACTTAAGACAGGTTTAACTGCAGTGACTCAAATCTGTTAAACCTTATACGTCTTTCAACGATTTTGATAGAGTGTGATCCATTCTTCAACAGAGATTCTGGTCATAAGCTCACCGATAAGATGATAAGGAATTTGCTTAATATTCTTAAAACGAACACAACTTTTTCCCATATCAGGTTTTTTTCCAGTAATACTTTTATAGCTCTCTATAAACCAATTTCTCAACTCAGCATCTGCATAAATACCTGAATGATATAGCACAAGGTAATTTTTTTGATTAGCAAGATGGGCAAAGGGGAGTGGTAGCTTAGGATCACAATGATATCCTTCCGGAAATATAGAATGAGGTACCACGTAACCTATCATTTTATAATTCATAGTTTCCTCAAAGCCTTTTGGTAGATTCTCCAAAATTGTCTTTCTCAAATTTTGAAGTGCTTCTCTTCTTTCTGCTGGGACTTCGGAAATATACTGCTCTGGAGTATTGGCTTCAATTTGCATCATCTTATTTTCTTAAATATAAGAAATGCCGTTGATTCCTTTTATAAACTTTTGCTGCTGAAGTTTTTAATATAAAGAACTCCCAGAATAGGACCTGCAGCGAGTATCAGGAAGATATATTGCTGCTGAAAAAAGTCCTGACTAAAATCAACAATTTGAATACTTACAATAGTGATCGCATATCCTATAGAGTTGACTAATGTAAGTGCAGTTCCCCGACCTTCAGCAGGAGCAGATCTAGCGATAAGTGTTGAAAACAAGGGAGAATCGGCAATTACCATCACACCCCAGAATATCAGAAAAATAATAAAGAACACTTCCGAAGCAAATAATATTAGCAACGGAGAAATGAAGCAACATATCCCTGAAAAGGTCAATGCTGTTCTGGCAACTCGGGCCACCCCGAATCTCTCAGATAAAATACCACTAATAGCACAGGCCACCGCTCCAGAACCAATTATGAGAAAACTATAAAGAGGAATATTCGAGATACTATCAGGATGAAAATGATTGTAAATTTTCAACATAAGAGGGATAAAAGCCCAAAAGGCGTAGAGTTCCCACATATGACCAAAATATCCAAATGCAGAGCTTCGAAAATTTGAATTTCTGAAAAGGTTTAGAATATCTGGTGAATTTTTTACCTGATGAGGTTTTCGAAATGGTCCATCGGGCACCAAAATCTTGAGGAGAAGTCCGCCCAGAAGCGCCAATGTGCTAGTGCTAATAATAACCATATTCCAGCTTAACTCAACAATTTCGTTGGTAGCTTTTAATAAATGCGGAAAACCAGTACCCAGAACCAGCGCACCCACCAGAAAGCCCAGAGATCTGCCCAATCCTTTCTCGAAGTGATCTGAAGCTATTTTCATCCCAACCGGATAGATACCCGCCAGGGAGAATCCTACCAGAAACCTAAGAATCATAAGACTATACAGGTTGTTCTCTTCCAGGATCGTGGAGAGATTGAAAATTGAGCCGAAAATGGCACAGAGAAAAAATACCTGGGTAGGAGAGAACTTATCTGAAATGCTTAAAAAAGCAAATAATAAGGTCCCGAGAATAAATCCAGATTGTACTGCAGAGGTAAGTAAGCTTAGAGCATTGGAAGATAACTTAAAAACTAAAATTAGTTCTGGCATTACCGCATTACCCGCGAACCATAATGAGGTACAGCAAAATTGAGCAAATACAATAACAGGTAATATCCGGGAAGGTACTTTCAAAAATGTGTTGTTTTCTTACTGGATATAACCTGTTTCATTGCATTTAGCTAAGTAGCTAAATTAATCTTTTAATACATTATCGGGCGTCGTTACATCCTCGTCTTTTAAATACTTGTCTAAAAAAGCAAGAATTTGCCGGTAGCCTTTGATCTCATTTTCTTTTTTAATGAAGCCGTGACCTTCATCTGGGAAGACCATATATTCCACAGGAACATCGTTCGCTTTTACTGCCTCCACGATTTCATCAGATTCAACCTGCAGTACTCTTGGGTCATTGGCGCCCTGTAAAACCATAATCGGGTTCTTTATATTTTCAGCATGGAACAGAGGAGAGATCTTTTTAAGTCTTATGGAATCTTTTGTAGTAGGATCGCCTAATTCATCATACAGTGCTTTCCTAAAAGATTCCCAATACGGCGGAATAGATTTTAATGTTCTCAGCCAGTTGGTGACCCCAAAAATATTCACACCTACTTCAAATTCATCTGGCTCGAAGGTCATTGCAGCCATTGTCATATAACCTCCATAACTCCCGCCAATGATTCCAATCTGGTCTTCATTGATATAATCCTGGGATGCCAGCCATTTCTTTCCATAGATCACATCCTGAAGATCTTTTTCTCCATGATTTTTGTCATCCATTTTATAAAAGCTAGCTCCATAACCACTACTGCCCCGGTTGTTTACGGCGAGCACAGCGTACCCATGATTCACTAAATATTGTAAAAGAGCAAAATACCCTACACGGGATTGTCCACCTGGTCCACCATGTACCCATACCAGGGCCGGTTTTTTATTATCTGCAGTAGCATTGAGAGGTTTGTAATAGATCGCTGGTATTTCTAAACCATCAAAGGACTTATACCTTACCACCTCAGCCGAAACCAGGTCGACTGGATCTATTTCCGGATTTAAAGTGCTGGTTAATTTTTTAATTTCCTTAGTCTGAATATTGTAAACGTAAATATTATTTGGGGTTTTAGAAGTTCCAACCGTAAGTCTTAATAGCTTTTCACTATCAGAAAAATTTGCAGCCACTATATTGCCATCCTCAATCTCTGGTAATTCCAGTGGAGTCTGGCTGGCATTTTCCCATAATAGTAATTTATTTGTCCCGTCTTCGTTAATAGCGATCACTCTATAAGTGTCATTTTCACTCAAACTGCTGTACATTACATCCCAGTTCGTTTCGTAAATTACATCAGACTTCTGGGTATCCAGATCATATGCCATTAATCGGCTAAATTCACCGCCGTGATTGGTTGTATAGTAGAGCTCTGTCTCGTCTTTGTTAAAACCCGTACCACTATAATAAAATCCCGGTTTGGATATTTCAGTTAGTTCCTCCGTCTCTGTATTTAGTAAGAATAATTGATTTTCGCTGGTTGTGATCTCATTGGATAATACAAGGTATTTTCCTGAAGCTGATATATCAGAAACCATATAACCTTTCTCATTCTTATAGAGCATTTTTGGTTCCCAACTGCCAATTTCCATGGTATATACGTCAAAATATTGCGCGTCTCGCTTGTTTGAAAGATAATACAGGGCAGAATCAGTATCGTTCCAGCCACCGAACTCGGCTTTTTCATTTTCTCCCGGAGTCAGTTCCTTAGAGGTTCCATCGGATTTTAATAAGTATAAATGGTTAATTTCATTCCCTCCTTTATCTGCGGAATATAATATGTCTCCTGAGCCTGGTACATAATCCACCGCAAATAAAGATTCGTTTTCAGAATTAGTGACAGCGGTCTTGCTTCCATCTGAAATATCTATTTCATATAGATTAAATATTCCCGACTCATCACTGCTTATCAGGATTTTGGATTCATCTGGAGAGAAACTACCACCCGTAACACGAGTGTTTTCATAGAATTGCTCAATACTGTATTCTGTAGGTTCTTGCTGAGCATGTACACTTAGTATGGCAGCAATAAAAATAATAAGGAAACTGGTCGATTTCATTTTTTTGCGAATTAGTTAGACATTGTGTTGGTTATCAGACTAATATACGAAAATTGGAACTTCAAATACGAGGTTGTTCAGAACTATAAATGTTTCTGATTGTTATTGGTGAGTTCGTGTTCTTCATTCCCGGTATGTTTGGTCGCTGCCGGTTCAAATAGCATTACCTGAACTTCATTTTCAGCGATGGGCTTATGCTCAACGCCCTTTGGAACAATGATGAACTCACCAGGATTGAGGGTGACAGAGCTATCCCGAAATTCGATCTTTAGCACTCCTGAAATGACCCAGAATAATTCGTCCTCTTCATCATGGGTATGCCAGATAAACTCACCTTTGAGCTTAGCTAGTTTAACCTGCTGACCATTTAATTCCCCAACGATTCTGGGATTCCAGTGATCCTGGAACTGGTCTAATTTTTCCTGAATATTGACTTTTTTCATTTTATTCAATTGGTTCTATCAGCCATTGGTAGGCTTCGCTGAAATTCTCTCTCCACAACTTCTCATTATGTTCTCCGTCTTCGACTAATTTTACAATTAAGTTTTGGGGTTCAAAACCTTTTGAAATTAGAAGGTCTTGCATAGTATTCACTTCCTCGACCATGGAATCTGACTCTCTTTTCCCTGCAAGTATATAAAACTTCTGATCGTTTGTAATTTCTGAATTTTTTACTTTTTCATAGATCTGTTCACTAAACCAGAAACTGGGCGAGAAGACACCTATTTTACTGAAGACTTCAGGATATTCAAATGCGGCATAGAAGCTAATTAGTCCACCGAGCGATGAACCAAAAATTCCTGTATTTGCTTGATCTGCCAGGGTACGATAGCTTGCATCTATATGCGGTTTAAGAGTATATCTTATAAAATCAACATAATTCTTCCCATTCCCACCGCCGTATTTTTCGTTTGGATAAGGAGTAAGTTCTGAAATTCTTTTGTCCCCACCATGTTCAATGGCTACAATGATCGCTTTTTCCGAATGAGTTTCGTCCAGGAATTCATCAACATTCCATTCACCAGCATAAGCGGTAGAATCGTCAAAAACATTCTGTGCATCGTGCATATAAATGACTGGATATTTCTGCTCATCCAAATCATAATTTGCAGGAAGATAGATCCATATCTTTTTATAGCTATTTAATTGGGGTGCCTCTATCTCAAATGTTTTTACATTTTTAGAAAGTGTACTCTGGGCCATTAGTAGCGTAGGGCAGAAGAAGCTTAATAAAATGATGGAAAAGAGATTTCTCAATGAATGATGTATTAATAAATATCAAAAATACATTTTAAGATCTAATTCTCAAGATCGCAGTCAAAGCAGGCAAGTTGGGAAGAACTTAGTTCGAGATCTTCAGATCCTTTTAAAGCTTCACTCAGTTTCCCCTGTTCTTTTATTTGCTGAAAGAATTGCATAGCATATTCCTGAAGCTTATTCCTGCGGCTTTTTAGTTTTTCGGTGATTTCTTTTTCGTTGAGCTTTCTGATTTGTTCTGGCCAGGCTTCAAACGCATTAGCTATTATTTCATCGCTCAAACTTTTCTGAAGTTCATTCGCTTGCTTTATGAACATATCTTCCGAAGTATTGGAGAGGAAATAGCGGTCGAAGGGATAAACCAGGCCGGGCATATGATCGATCTCTTTCTCAAATGGTCGAACCAGTGGCTCAACATTTTTATTTGTAATTATGGAAGGTAGCAAACCAGAAATGTTAAAAAATGCATTGTCTCTATCGCCGGCAACTGGTGTTGCGATATTTCCCCGATCAGATTTCTGGATTACCCAGCCCCACTGCTCAGCGTGACGATCCCAGTCACCTATGAGTAAATCGAATAATCTTACTTTTATCAAAGCATCTTGATCAACTAAGATCTTTGCTTTTGATTCAAATTTTAATTTCTGAAGGTCTTTGGTTTCAATAATTTCTGAAACATTTTTCAGTGAAGTCCAATTGCCTTTGCTTTCGGTTTCATATTCAAGAAGGAACAGTCGGTTGCCAAATTTCTTATTAAAATCACCCAGTACTCCTTGCTTAGGGATAAAGACCATTCTGGGATGTGTATGTAGAATGTCAAGTTTCTGAGCTAACTCTGCTACGAGGATCGCCGCGTAGGGATGTTGTGCAGATATGCCATCTACAATAATATTCTCAAGGCCAAGATCTTCTGCGATTTCAGGAATAATTTTCTCAGGATCTTTGGTGACACTACGCAAGGTATAAATGATATCATTCTTCGAGCGTAATTTTAAGGAATGCGTTTGTTTACCTCCGCCTTCTTTGATGATTTCAATGCCACCGTAGAGGGTATCCAGAAAAACAATTGGAAATTTCACTTTTTCAGACCAGGCATCGCGATAGTTACTTCCCTGCACTAAATCCTTTAGAAGATTAGCTTCATATAAAGTGCTTGGAGCGATTAAAACCGAATCATGGTTTCTGAAATTTGTTCTTTGAAGCTCTTCCAGATTAGAAATAGTGCAGGTCTCAAAAGTTTTCTGGCTGCTGGAAACAGATAGGTAGATCAAACCAATGAGGATGATGACTACTCCCAAAAAAATAATTAAAACCTTCTTCATACTGCTTTCAGCTTAATAAAATAAAACTAAGGTTTTCAACCCGTAATATTTCAGCTAAAAGCGTTATAAAATTGGTAAATTCTATCAATTTGCTATGTTATTTCCACAGAGCTAAACTCATCAGCCCTTAAGATCTTCAGGCATGCTTAACTGCGGTATCCCTGTAAAATCTCTTCTTCAACCAGAAAGAAACCTGAACCAGTAAAATTAGGGCTGGCACTTCTACAAGCGGACCAATGACTCCTGCAAATGCCTGACCGCTATTTAAACCAAATACTGCAATGGCAACCGCGATCGCCAGTTCGAAATTATTTCCAGCTGCCGTAAAAGCAACAGAAGCATTCCTTTCGTAGCTGGCTCCAAGCAATTTACTTGCGAAAAAGCTGATCAAAAACATAAGGCAGAAATAAATAAGTAGCGGAACCGAGATGAGTAAGACATCAAATGGAATTTCAACAATTAAACTACCCTTCAGCGAAAACATCAAAACGATGGTGAAAAGTAAGGCAATTAAGGTTATAGGTGAAATTGCTGGGATAAAACTGTTTTCATACCAGGATTCCCCTTTTAGACGCACCAGAATAATTCGGCTTAAGATACCTAACACGAAGGGTATTCCAAGGTAAATTAAAACACTTTCTGCAACGCTTTCAATAGAAATATCTACAATGGCAGAATCGAATCCGAAGAAAGGGGGAAGCCAGGTAATAAACACCCATGCATAAAAACTGTACGCGAAAACCTGGAAAATACTATTCAGCGCTACCAGGGCTGCTCCGTATTCACTACTACCTTCAGCGAGGTCATTCCATACCAACACCATTGCGATACACCTGGCAAGTCCTATTAATATAAGTCCGATCATATATTCCGGATGATCGTGCAAAAAGGTAATGGCAAGGAAAAACATCAAAAAGGGCCCGATGATCCAGTTAAGTACCAGAGACAGCGTCAAAATTTTTACATTTTTAAATACTTTGGGCAGGAGCCTGTACTTCACTTTCGCTAGTGGAGGGTACATCATAAGGATGAGTCCAACGGCCAGTAACCAGTTTGTAGACCCGGAACTCATTGCATTAATTTGCTCTGGAATCGCAGGGATTATATTGCCCAGGATCACACCAATAGCCATAGCAAGAAAGATCCACAGCGTTAGGTTTTTATCAAGAAAGTTTAGTTTTTTAGCCATTGGAGTTCGCTTTTTTAAAGGCATATAACATTTCAGAACCTATCTGGTCACTTCGTTCCATATATTTCTCTGCCATTTCAACTGTATCATCAAAGCTCTTGGGATCTTCGTAGTTCAAGGGTATTCTGGATTCTGCACCAACTATGAACGGGCAATTCTCATCTGCATGGCTGCAGGTCATTACCGCAGCAAAGTTCTTCGTCGGGTTCTTTTCATCGTCAAATACCTTTGAATAAAAAGTATTCGAACTCACACCAGTATCCACCGTGATCTTTGGATTGTTGCCAGATTTCTCATCAATTCTAAAACCAGATGTACTCAAAGTTGAAATGGCCTGCGGGAAGAAAGCAGTAGCTTCTGTTCCGCCGGAATAGCACCTGGCTGGCACTTCATAATAATCTGATGCCGCCATAGCCCATGCTTGCGCCAGCTGACTTCTTCGGGAATTATGTGTACAGATGAAATTGAGTTTTAATGCCTCTTTTGAATTGATTTTATTAGAAATAAATTCAACTAAAGGTTGAAGCACCTTCATTCTCTCTTCGGAAATTGATAATTTTTCAAGTTCCTTGATCTTTGAAGTAAGTTCTGGAAATATATTGTTCATAACGATTAATTAACAGCAACCTGAATTTGGAGAGCATTGTTGCTCCGATACGTTTGCTAATTTTACTTTTGGTTTGGATTCTGGAATTCCACAATTATCTTTTGCCAGGCAGTCGGTTTGCGTATTTAAGAGAAGGAATTTTTCTCCGTCAAAATCAAGGTGATATTTATTAATGCTTTCGCCCTGATATTCCACTTCGATTTCAACATCCTGAAGGTTAAGTTTGTCCTCAGCAATAGAAATGATTTGCATTAATTTATCAGGATGCAATTGGTGATCGTAATCATCTGCTTCCCAAAGCTGAAATGATATTTTACGCTCATTTCTCATTACGCCACCACAATCGATAAAATTCTTACGAATACTTCCAACTTCAGTCACGTGGAAGTGAGAAGGTACAAGCTCACCTCCTGGTAGTTTAAAATAAAGTCGGCTTAAGTTCTTAAGTTCTTTTTTAAATTCTGATAAAAGCATAGTCTTCAGTTTATCGTAATATTACGATGTTAATATTTAAATTTTTTTAGCAGCAATCCTTCGGTTCGGGAGTCTTTAAACCATCAAATAATACATTCAGTAATTGCTGAATTTTGTACCAGTTGGCCGTATCTATACAATAACTAACAGACACTCCTTCAATGGATCCCTGAATAATTCCGGCATTTTTCAGCTCACGTAAGTGCTGACTTATTGTAGCCTGGGCGAGACCAAGTTCGTTCACCAGATCTCCGTTAATACACCTATCAGATTTCAGAAGAAATTGAAGAATAGCAATTCTTGCAGGATGAGCCAGTACTTTGGCATAGCATGCAAGTTCATTCTGTTCTTTAGAAAATAGATCGGTCTTCGTAACTCCCATTCGATATAATTATATTGCAATATTACGATGAATAAATAACTACACCAACATTAATTGAAATCTTTCCAGACATTTTGAAATATGCTCTAAATCTTAAAATATTAGGAATACTTATATAGAAATGCTCTTAAAATTGGTTAATTATCATAAAGCCAACAAAGCCTTAACTCAGGATTAGCAGTAGATACGCGTGTTCAAATGTATTTTCGTTTAAAACTAACTACAATTACAATGAACAGTTCAATCACACCTTTTCGTTATTTAAGTCTACTAGCCGGAATTTTGTTGTTCTCCTGTAATTCCAATTCACAAATTCAGGAACCAGTAAAGGAAGAGCAATCTCAGGAATTGAGTATGAAAAATCCCGTTATCAAAAGGGAAGCGAAAATTTTCCGAAAGGAAGTGAAATACATCGTGGATTCATTAAAATCTCGTGAGACTATAGATAGTTTGCTTAGTAATTATAACGACGACGAACTGAAAACAGTTCTTGCCATAAATCGTATCGAAAAAAATAAACTACGTCCTAACCGCCCACTCGTAATTCCAGAATGTGCTGCGGAAGAATTCAACAATTATAGTCCGTTTCCTGAAGATCTTCAAGAATTGCATTGTATTCCAAAGACAGTTTTGATTAACAAAAGAGTCCAGGCATTTGCGCTTTACGAAAATGGCGAATTAGTTAAATGGGGACCGGTAAGTACCGGGAAGGGTTCAACTCAAACTCCGGCAGGACTTAACTACGGGAATTATAAGGCGAAAAGAAAAGTAAGTACAGTAGATGCTTCATGGATACTTCCATATTATTTCAATTTTATGAATTTTGAGGGTGTTGGTGTGCACCAGTATGCACTTCCAGGATATCCAGCAAGTCATGGATGTGTAAGATTATACATGGATGACGCCAAGTATATTTTTGATTGGGCTAGCATGTGGGAGCTGGAAAATTCAGACATAGAATACAACGGAACGCCTTTTATGGTATTTGGAGAATATGACCATTCCGCCAACAAACCATGGTTAGACCTCAAACAAAATATGAAAGCGAATGATCTTACTCAGGATGAACTGAATACGATCAGGGAATATGTAATTGATTACCAGGAAGATCCAAAGAACTATCACAATATTGTTTCGAAAACGAAGGATGCTGAATTAGCCGATGCATAAAACTTAGTTTTCTTAAATTAGCCGGTAAAGATCATTACTATGTATAGCAATAATTTTTACCGGTTTTTTTGGGCGCTTATATTTTCTGTTTCTGCTATTAGTTCTGCCCAGGAGGTAGAAATTATGGTAAGAGCACAGGCTGGCGATGCAAAATTTATAGGTTCTTCTATTGGTGGAGCTAAAATTCTAATCATGGATGCTCTAACCAATGAAATTCTTGCGGAAGGCATAACAAAAGGAAGCACCGGTAATACTGCAAAGATCATGAAGCAGGCTCAAATAAGAAGGAAGCGAATTACCGATGATCAAACTGCAGGTTTTAACGCTAAGGTTCAGATAGCAGAACCAAGATTTGTAACTATAGAAGCTTACGCACCCTGGAACAAGAAGCAGGCTCGTGTAAAATCAAGTACGCAATTATGGCTGCTTCCTGGTAAAGATATCACCGGGGAAGGTATCATCCTGAAAATACCAGGATTCGTAGTGGATATTGTTACGCCTCAAACACACCAATCCTATTCCAGTTCAGAAATTAAATTTCAGGCAAATATTGTAATGATGTGTGGTTGTCCCATTACCAAAGGAGGTCTATGGGACGCGAACCAGTATGAAGTGAACGCAATCTTAAAAAGTGAGAACATGGATACCAAAACCGTAAAAATGGAACAGGAGGGAGGTTCCAGTAATTTCTTGGGAAAAGCTAATTTAGAAAAAGGTTCGTACGAATTAATCATCCAGGCATTTGATCCTGTTACAGGAAATACCGGGGTAGATCGTACTAATTTTATGGTTAACTAAAACTTGCGAGTCCCAGATCTGAGATCGTTCTAAGCACGCCATGCTCATTATTGTCATGACTGGTAATGAACTTACTGGCCTCTTTAACTTCAGGATGAGCATTTTTCATAGCGTAACTATGAGCTGAAACTTTCATCATTTCGAGGTCATTCAGATAATCTCCAAATACCAAAGTTTCTTCTTCAGTAAAATTCATTTCCTTTTGAATTCCTTTGATAGCATTTCCTTTATTTGCATTTAGCGCTGTGATATCTATGAATATCTTTGCGGCGATCGCAACCTTGAAACGGTCTGTATAATCGACAAAATGTGGATAGGTATTATCTTCAACTCCATTGAAATTGCAGTACGTAACTTTCAGATAGGTATCATCCACTTCCGTAAGATCTTCCACAACTTTCAAACGTTCATAAAACTGAGAAATATGATCAATGAATTTCTTGTCACTCGTTTCTATATAAGCTGAATCTTTTCCGCAGAGCACAACGTAGGTATCTTCCAGTTTTCGGCCCATCTCTATAAAATTAATGGCAGCGTTCTTTTCTATGGGATTCACATAGAGTTCTTTACCCTTAAATGATACATAAGTTCCATTCTCTGCGAAGAACATGGTGCGATGCTTAATCCTTTCAAATTTGCTTTCCAGATTATAAAACTGTCGGCCGCTGGCAATGGAAAATTGTATTCCCTTAGCACTCAATTCTTCCTCCATTCTCCAGAAGTCAGGATGAATCTCGTGCTGGTCATTTAGGAGGGTGCCATCAACGTCGGTTACTATAAACTTAATCATATCTGCAAATTTAGAAGCTGCGAAAATACTATAATCAATTTGGGCGGACTTTAATATTATATTAATTCTGAAGACTTTCAGAATCAAATATTTAGAATATTTTATTTAAAATTGTTCTAAATAAGGTTTTTAAATTCGGAATGACGTAGTATGTTTGTGTCACTATTTATATCAAGTCTAAATAAAATTAAACAGATGAATCATAAATTACTACTACTAGTTATCTTTTTCGGTTACACCGCATTAGCTCAGAATTCTGGAAATATCAAGGGAAAGGTTACTAATTTAAAAGGGGAGGCGATTTCTCCAGCGAATGTAGATGTTCAGGGTACAGGAATGGGAACAGAAACAAATCGAGAAGGTGCTTATATAATCGAAGGCGTTCCTGATGGTAATTATCTTCTAAGAGTGTCTTATGTTGGATATGAGCCAAAAGAAATCGCAATTACAATTCAGCCGGGCAAAACGACCAGTCTTCCCAATATTGTATTGAGATCTAGTGAAGAACAGCTGGAGGAAGTAATAATCCAGGGAAATGGGAACTCAAATAAATATGATCGTGCTAAAAGCGCATACGTTTCAAAATTACCATTAAAGAATATTGAGAATCCCCAGGTTTATGACAATATAACTGCAGAATTACTTGAGGAGCAAATCGTTACAAATTTTGATGATGCTTTAAAAAATAGTTCGGGAATAACCAAATTATGGGAATCTACAGGTAGAGGTGGAGATGGCGCAGGGTATTATTCACTTCGAGGTTTTCCTGTACAGCCAACTATGGTTAATGGCTTGCCAGCTCTTACCAATGGCAGTCCGGATCCCGCAAATATTGAAAACATCGAAGTGATAAAAGGGCCTTCCGGGACTTTGTATGGGAGCAGTCTTATTTCCTACGGAGGCTTGATCAATATCACCACAAAAAAGCCATATGATTATTTCGGCGGAAATATTAATTATACGCTAGGTAGCTATGGACTCAACCGGGTGGCAGCAGATGTAAATACACCATTAGATGAAGATGGAGATGTAGCTCTACGAATTAACACTGCATATCATACTCAAAATTCTTTTCAGGATGCCGGGTTTTCAAAATCTTTTTTCTTCGCGCCATCTTTATGTTACCAAGTAAACGACAGACTATCTTTTTTAATCAATACTGAATTTTATAGTGGCGAGTCAACTAATCCTACCATGCTTTTTGTAGATAGGGGAGCACCTTTGACAGTAACTAATATTGAAGAATTAGGTTATAACTCGAATAGGTCTTACACCAGTAACGATCTAACTTTAAAAAATCCTACTTATAGCCTACAGGGTCAGATGAATTATATATTGTCAGAGAACTGGACTTCTCAAACTGCTGTTTCTCGTGGAAGTTCAAAGTCTGAAGGCTATTATTCATATCTCTACGAAACCACCAGATTTTACGAAGGTTTGGATGAAGGAGTAGTGTTTACGCGGTATATGAATAATCAGAATTCCACAACTCTGACTACAGACTTTCAGCAGAATTTTATTGGTGATTTTGAGATCTTCGGAATGAGAAACAGAATGGTAGCGGGCTTGGACTATTTTCAACGCGAAACCATAGATAATGGAACCGGTTATGTGGGCAACGGAAATATTTATATTGGAAATGCGAGTCTTCAAAATGTGAACGAGAGCGTTTTTGGTATTACTGAGCAAGCGAATTATATCACAATTGGAGATAGTGGTATCCTTTCCACAGCGGCAGTTGACGGTCTATTGGTCAATACAAATCGAAATAATAATATTGTAAAGGAGGATATCTATAGTGCTTATGTGTCGAATGTAATAAATATTACTCCGGCTTTATCTGCCATGGCTAGTTTACGAATAGACCAGTTTGAAAACGACAGTAATAGCCAAACGGCGCTTTCACCAAAATTCGGAGTGGTTTATCAGCCAATTATAGACCGGGTTTCCATATTTGCCAATTATATGGATGGTTTTAGTAACGTAGCACCTTCAGAAGTTATTAATCAGGATACAGGTGAAACAAACAGAATAGCTTTTGATCCTGAACATGCCACTCAATTCGAAATTGGAACCAAGCTGAACCTTTTCAACGATAAACTTTTTGCAACCCTGAGTTACTATGATATTCAGGTTGAAAACATTGTATTAGGAAATGGTATTAATGTGAATCAGGATGGAACTCAATATAGTCGTGGTTTTGAAGCCAGAATAACTGCAAGTCCAGTAGATGGGCTAAATGTTATAGCAGGCTTTAGTCATAACGATAGTGAAGTCACTGAAGCTTCAGAAAATGATGATTTCCTCGGAAGAAGACCGGAATCTGCCGGACCTGAGACTCTGGCTAACCTTTGGGCAAGTTATAGATTTACTTCCGGTATAACTGAAGGATTTGGTTTTGGATTAGGAGGTAACTACGCCAGTTATAACATGATTTTTAATCGTAATACTGCGGGAATATTTACGCTTCCATCTTATACAGTAATAAATGCAGCTGTTTTCTACGACGTGGATAAATTTTTAATTAACCTGAAATTAAATAATCTAACGAATGATGATTATTTTAATGGGTGGTCTACTATAAATCCGCAGGCACCTAGAAATTTCGCCGCAGCACTTACTTACAGATTTTAGAATTGATTTAGCCTGAGATCGCCAATGTGGCGATCTCCTTTTTTGGAACATTATGAAGAAAAAACAAAGAAAAAATACACTTAGGAAATGGGCTGGCAGGATTCATCTCTGGTTAGGTCTGTTAACAGGCATCATTGTATTTATAGTCGCGATTACCGGATGTATCTATGTATTTCATGACGAAATTAAAGATACTATCTACGACTACCGCTTTGTAGAACAGCAGCAGAGTGGATATTTGCCACCTTCAGAAATTAAAGAGATCGTACAGTCGAAATATCCCGGAACTACAGATGATTTTGTGCTCTATGCCGGGCAGGACAGGCCAGTTGCGGTGTACGGAGTATATGAAGAAACCCCATATTACTATTACTTAAATCCATATACTGGTGAATGGTTATATTCTCAGGATTTTACGAAGGATTTTTTCGAGATCGTAAAGGCATTGCACATGTATCTTTTGTTACCTGAAGAAATTGGCCGACAGGTGGTAGGTATTTCAACTTTGATATTTATTCTGATGATGATCACGGGAGTTATACTTTGGTGGCCAAAGAAGCTTAAGAATTTAAGAAAGAGTCTGAAAATAAAATGGAATGCTCGTTGGAGAAGAGTGAATTATGACCTGCATAATATCAGCGGATTCTATCTTCATATTCTTGCTATTGTGGTAGCGATTACTGGTTTATACTTTTCCTATGATTGGGTAAAAGATGGACTTTATTTTGTGGGAAATCTCGGGGAAGATGTAGAAAGCGATCATCATATCGAAAATATCGTTCAGAAACCCCGAATTTTAGAGGAGCCTATAGATATAGCTTTTGTTGAAACTCAAGAGAAAGCGCCTGGACATGAAATGTATTTTGTGTGGACAGAGGGTGATCATCATCCCGTAGTTACCGGTGCCTATACCGAGTCCCTGGACTACGACCATCAATCTAACTATTATTTCCATCCACAAACTGCTGAATTACTTCAGGAACAGCCATATGAATCTAAAAGTACTGGTTTAAAGCTACAGGAAATGAGTTATGGTATTCATACAGGTCAGTATTTTGGAATAACCGGGAAGATCATCGCCTTTATCCTGAGCATTTTTGTCGCAAGCTTACCTGTTACAGGATTTATAGTGTGGTGGGGAAGAAAAAACCGGGTGAAGCATCTCACCCGGTGATATTTTTAAAATAAGAGTGCATCTACAATCGCTCCTACAATTGCGATAAGGATCGCTAACCATAAGCTTGGTAGAAAACCTTCAGTTTTGAAATCTGAAGTTAATTTGTCTGCTATTTCTATTACGATTGCATAGGCGACCACACGGGTTATAAAGCCCAGTCCAAGGAAGTAGAAAATTCCGAGAGTAGCAATATTCAATACGGCGGTAAGTAACCAGCTCAATAGGAAGCTTAATACTCCAATGATCAATGCAACAATTAGTGCAGATTTAAAGCCATTAAGATGAACCTTACTCAGGAATTTCGCAGCGATGAGCAGGACAACTGCATCCAGCACGATATGGATGATCCATTGTAACATAGTTTTGGTTTTATAGTTAGTTACTACGAATATACTTAAAAAAGCTTCAGATCAATCTACAGAAGAATCGAGCCTGTATTCCATCGTACTTGGTTCTTTATTGGTCAAGACCTCCCAGAGAGCCTTGACATTTGCAAGTTTTTCTCTTTGCTTCAGCCTGTATTCGGTTTGGTAAGCACGTTGATCTGCCGTAAAACCAAAGTAATTGAATCCCAACTGACCTGAAATGAAAAGAGCCCTGGGTAAATGGAATTTCTGGGTAACCACAGTAGCATTCTCTATATTAAAAAGTTTTCCCGCCCTGTACATGCTGTCATAAGTATCCAATCCTGCGTGATCTGAAGTGATCTGGTTTTGAGGAATACCTCTTTCTCTGAGGTAAGCGACCATGGCAGCGATCTCATTATAATCTTCGGTTCGATGGTCACCGGTGACGTGGAAATTTTTGACCTTATTACTGCGATATAATTTAATAGCAGTATCTACGCGGTCCTGTAAGATTGGAGATAGTTTACCATCAGAATGAACACTTGCACCCAGGATAATTACTGTCTCTCGAGGTGGTATTTTGGAAATATCAGAATAAATGTCTTCCGAAGTGTGTCTCAAGAAAATGGCTTCAATACCAAGGATGGTAAAAATGATAAGCACAATTCCAATGACAGAGAATAAGATGAATTTTTTAAGTTTTTTCATTTCTCTGGATGAATATAGGGTCGAAGATAGCCATAAATAATTGGATGTATCAGATTAATCGATAGCTAACGTAAATGTTCTTTTCATCATTGTGTACCTTTGTATTTCAAGATCATAATTATGAGTAATCTAAAAGCGCTGAACTGGCGTTATGCCACTAAAAAGTTTGATGATTCCAGAATTCTTTCCGAAGAAAAACTGGAGATCTTAAAACATGCATTTAATCTCACTGCCACTTCATATGGATTACAACCATTAAAAATGCTTGTAATTAGCAATAAAGAGACTCAACAGCAGCTTACAGAATTCTCCATGAATCAGCAGCAGGTAAGTACCGCTTCTCATGTACTGGTGATTTGTACTGAAAAGAATGTGGATGAAAAGTTTATATCGGGATACTTCCAACGTGTCAAGAATTTGAGAGACACACCAGATGAGGTTTTACAGCCTTTTCATAATTTTCTGGTAGATGACTTTAAGAATAAAGCGATCGAAGAAATTGAAGCCTGGGCGCGTAATCAGGCATACCTGGCTTTAGGAACACTATTAACCGTATGCGCTACTGAAGAAATAGACGCCTGTCCCATGGAAGGTTTTGAGCCTGCAAAATATGACGATTTCCTAAAACTTGGCGATAGAAACCTGCAGTCGGTACTTGTGCTTCCTGTTGGATATCGTGCTAAGGATGATTTCTTTTCAGAATTAAAAAAGGTGCGTCGCCCATTGGACGAAGTGATCATCGAAATGGATTAATACTCTACGTATTCTTTGATCTCCAGACCGTAACCAATCATTCCAACTCTTTTAGTCTGCTGGGAATTGGACAACAATCTGATCTTATGAATCTCAAGGTCATGTAGGATCTGAGCTCCAATTCCAAAATCCTTATTGTCCATTTTCACTGGAGGCGCTTTAATTTCTCCTTGTTTCTGACTTTCTTTTAATTCTGTTATACGAAATAAAAGGTTTGGAGATGGGTTAGCCGGATTGATAAAAACGATGGCTCCACGTCCTTCATCATTGATCGCCTTAAACATTCCATCCAGTTTTTTATCTGCATTATTGGTCAGAGTTCCAAGGATATCATTGTTTACCATGGTAGAATTCACTCGCACAAGAATGTCTTCATCGGTTTTCCATGAACCCTTGGTCAATGCTATATGAACCTGTGAATTGGTAGTTTGCTTGTAAGCGCGAAGCCTGAATTTACCAAATCTTGTATCAAGTTCAAAATCTTCCTTTTTCTCAATTAGACTGTCATGCTGCATTCTATAAGCGACAAGATCTTCAATAGAAACGATCTTTAAATCAAACTTTTTAGCGACTTCCAGCAGCTGAGGTAACCGCGCCATGGTTCCATCTTCATTCATGATTTCCACGATGACTCCGGCAGGTTCGAAACCAGCAAGTCTTGCAAAGTCGATCGCTGCTTCTGTATGACCTGTTCTACGTAAAACTCCACCTTCTTTGGCTTTCAGCGGAAAAATATGTCCTGGTCTATTAAGATCCTGAGGTTTTGTTTCGGGATCTATCAGGCTTTTGATGGTTTGAGCTCTGTCTGAAGCTGAAATACCCGTAGTAACACCTTTTCCTCTCAGGTCAACCGAAATTGTAAAAGCGGTTTCCATAGGATCGGTATTGTTACCAACCATCATTTCCAGTTTAAGATCATTACATTTTGGCTCGGTCAAAGGAGCGCAAATGAGTCCGCGGCCATGAGTAGCCATGAAATTGATCATTTCTGGAGTAACCATTTCTGCAGCGGCAAGAAAATCACCTTCATTTTCTCGGTCAATATCATCTACTACAATGATCACCTTTCCGGCGCGAATATCATCAATAGCTTCCTGAATGGTATCTAGTTTGACCTGATACTGGTTATTTCCTACCTCTGCCATAGTTCCAATTTTATGGCTGCAAAGATATTTATTATGATTTACTTTTGTTCCGAATCGCTCCGGCTTTTTTGAAGAGTTTTTTTATGGGATCTGTAAGACTGTCAAAGACAAGTAATCCTTGATCTGTCGTTGCTCTGTAAGTGAGAAAAACACCAAGTGGAAGCATGATCCAGGTAGGCAGCCATGTAGCCACAAACGCAGGAACACTTCCATTTTCTGCTGAATTCTTCGTGAATATCCCAATAAAGTGATAGGTAAGAAACAGTAGGATCGCAACCACGATAGGTAAACCAATTCCGCCTTTCCTGATAATAGCCCCAAGTGGAGCGCCTACAAAGAACAGTACGATACAGGCAATTCCAAGAGCATATTTTTCATGTAAAGCGATTTCGAATTTATTGATCTGTTTTATATTATTTTTAAACTCTTGCTTCTGCATTCCAAGATGGGCAATAGCGCTGTTCACAGTTCCCAAAGCCAGGTTAGAAATTTGTGCTGCGTCGTAAGTATTGTAATGGGTTAGAATACTTTCATCTGTAGAAACGATGGTATCTTTTGGTTTTAAATTATTCTGAACATTCACGATCCCGGAGCGGTCGTACATATTAGATTTAAGACTAGCCAATTTGGTGTTGTAGTTCACTGAAAATGAATCTATACTTTCGCTCAATTCTGAAATCTTCAACATTCCGTGGGTGGAATTATAGTTTTGATCCTCCAGATCCACATTATTAAAATTCGAGAGATCAATATTGATGATATATTCATCAAAATACGTCTTTGTAAATGGTTTTCTTTTCCTCTTTTGATAGTCTGAAGGTGTTACTTCATCATAGTAGTTCCCTTCCTTCAGAATAAGTGAGAGTACATCAGAATTAGTACTTCCAACCAGTTCGCCTTCCCTCGCTTTGATCACCGTAGTATTGCCACCATTTTTCTCCTTCTGATGAATAATCACATCGGTAAGAAACTGATCATTCTCACCACTTTTTTCTTCTACCTTAATATTAAAGGTTCCAATGTCATTAAAGATTCCTTCAGAAATAGCCATGGCCGGCTTTAACTGGGCAATATTCTTCCGAAGATTGATAGATTTAAACTCTGCTGCGGGAATGACATTATTGGCGAAAAAGAAAGCTGTAAGACTTACCAAAACTATAAAAACAGTAAGGCTACGCATTGCACGACCCAGGGAAATACCTGAAGACTTCATGGCAGCAAATTCATAATTTTCAGCAAAAGAACCGAAAGTCATGATGGAAGTAAGCAGGATTGTAAGTGGTAATACTAAAGGCACCAGCTTGGGGGAGAAGTAAAGTAAAAATTTCAGGATTACTTCTGTATCCAAATCTTTACCAGCAAGTTCACCTATGTACAGCCATATCGTTTGGAGTACAAAGATGAACATCAGTATTATAAAGACCGAGAAAAATGTTTTTAAAAAGCTGGTAAGTATGTACCGGTCGAGTATCTTCAATTTAGTCTAATCTATTGATATAAAAGTCGCTGTATCTAGCTTCGTTAAAGGTAAATAGATTTTTTGCAAGTGGTTGATCTGTCTTGAAACTTTTCACTGTGATCGTCACTTTAGTCCCATTCTCCTGGGTCTGGATCATATTGTAAATATGCTTGGTTTGAGTATCGATCCCAAGGAGAATGTTTTTGATCTCAGCTTTGCTATCCTTTGGTGTAAGTTTTACATACTGGATCTCTCTGCCTTTTACATTCTGGGTGATATCCATTTTGTAGTTATACCCATTTTGATAAAATGTGAACATTTTCGAAGGTGTGATACTGTTGCTATCTTCCTCAACATAATTGGAAATGTTAATCTCCTCGTCTTCTGGAATGATGGTATAGATCTTTTTCCCGTCAAACATCTGCGTGGTCCCCATTAAATTCAACAGGTATTTATCCCCGTCAATACTAACATCTCCGCGAGTTTCCTGGCTTACATTCTCAGCTTCGTTTTCAAGTGAATACTTGAATTCTATGACCATATTGTCATAATTCTTCACCTTTGCTGAAACTTCATTTAGTAATTTCTGAGCTTTTGATGCTTCCTGCGCCTGTACTCCAAAACTGAGTATAGCTGCCAAAATAAATACTAATCTTTTCATTCTAATTTTTTTAGTCTGGTTTTTCATTTAATAGTTGATCGAGCGCTACCATATCTGTAATTAAAACCTGTCTTGCCTTACTTCCTTCAAATGGACCAACGATGCCAGCGGCTTCCAGTTGATCTATTATTCTACCTGCACGGTTATAACCAAGTTTTAATTTACGCTGAAGCAAAGAAGCCGAGCCCTGCTGGGCAGTTACGATCACTTCGGCAGCCTCACGAAACAGCTTGTCTCGCTCGCTCACATCTATATCAAGTCCTGTGCCACTTTCCTCGCTTTCATATGCAGGAAGTTGGTGTGCTTCAGGGTAAGCTTTTTGCGATCCAATGAACTCGGTGATCTTGTCTACCTCCGGAGTGTCCACAAATGCACACTGCAGTCTTTTCAACTCATTTCCCTGTGTAAATAACATATCTCCACGACCAATTAGTTGGTCTGCTCCCTGGCTGTCCAGAATAGTTCGGGAATCGATCTTGGACGTTACTCTAAAAGCGACTCTGGCCGGGAAGTTTGCCTTAATGATACCGGTAATAACGTTTACCGAAGGTCTTTGTGTTGCGATGATCAAATGAATTCCAATGGCACGTGCAAGCTGAGCCAGTCTGGCGATAGGAGTTTCAACTTCCTTCCCGGCCGTCATGATCAAATCTGCAAATTCATCTACTACTAAAACGATATACGGCAGGAATTTATGTCCGTCATTTGGATTTAACTTTCTTGCCTTAAACTTCGTATTGTATTCTTTTAAGTTACGGCACATGGCATCCTTTAAAAGATTGTATCGATCATCCATTTCGATACACAAAGAATTCAGGGTGTTGATCACCTTTGTATTATCGGTGATGATCGCTTCACCATCATCCGGTAATTTTGCCAGGTAGTGGCGCTCTATTTTGTTGAATAAGGTAAGCTCCACTTTTTTAGGATCCACGAGTACAAATTTTACTTCTGCCGGATGCTTTGAATAAAGTAGGGAAGTAAGAATTGCATTTAAACCAACAGATTTACCCTGTCCGGTAGCACCAGCCATTAGCATATGCGGCATTTTCGCCAGGTCAACTACAAAAGTCTCATTACTTATAGTTTTTCCCAAAGCAAGCGGTAACTCCATTTCTGCCTTCTGAAATTTAGGCGAAGCGATCACCGAGCGCATGGATACTATGCTGGCATTTTTATTTGGTACCTCAATACCAATGGTTCCTTTACCTGGAATTGGAGCAATGATCCTGATGCCAAGTGCAGAAAGCGAAAGAGCAATATCATCCTCAAGATTCTTGATTTTGGAAATACGAATCCCGGCTTCAGGGACGATCTCATATAAAGTTACTGTTGGACCAACGGTTGCTTTGATCTGCGCAATTTCGATTTTATAGTTCTTTAGCGTATCGACAATACGATTCTTGTTTTCCTCCAGTTCTTCCTGGTTGATCGTGATAGTGCCGCCATAATCCTTAAGTAATTCGATCGTTGGGAATTTATAATTCTTCAGCTCAAGGGTTGGGTCAAATTCACCAAAATCCTTTACCAGTTTTTGACTCAGGTTATCTTCTTCTTCCTCTTCAGGAGCAGCTTCAACTTCCATAGCCACATTATCCTCTTCTACCGGAGCTTTGACTTCCATCTTCGGAATAGCTTCCGGGCTGGTCTTTTTCTCAGGTTTCTTTTCTGGTTTACTGCTTAGGTCAACTTCTGCAGGTTTTTCTTCATCTTTTGGTGTGACTACTTCTTTTTTCCATTCGAGTTCTTCATCAGTTTCTGAAACATTTGCCTGATGCTTTTGCATCGCAGTCTGAAGTTCCTGTTTTCCTGTATTAAGGTAAGATCCAACCAATTCAGGAGTAATCTTTAGTCGAATTGCGAGGTAAGCAATTAGAAGAAATAGCATTAATAGAATGCTTCCGAAGAAACCCAGATAATCCTGTAAAAAATCATTGGTTTCATATCCGATTCTACCTCCCAGAAGTGCATTCTTTTCAGCAAAATAACCAAGAACTATGGAGATCCAGACCATCACGAGTATTCCCCAGAACCAGTATTTTCTCAAATTGGAGATTTTAAATCCTAAGAATAAATAGATGCCACTTAGCAGTATTAAAAATGCGATGGAGAAAGAGGCTAGTCCGAAGCCTTTGTAGACAAAAAAGTCACTTACAGATGCACCAAATTTACTCAACCAGTTCCTGGCTTCCACGTCACGATTCCCCAGTTCCTGAAGTACACTCTGATCTGCCTGCCAGTTAAAAAGAAAGGAAATAAAGGCAACTATAAGTCCCAGACCAAATAGCATAAGAAAACTTCCAAGCACTACTTTTTGCTGCCTGTTGAGGCTCAAAGATAGTTTACTGGTTTTTTTAGTGGTTTTCCTGGTCTTAGGTTTCTTTTTGGCCATAGGTAGGTTGACGATTTTCGGCAAAAATACAAATTAGCCTTATCCAAATTAAGGAAAAAAAACTTCATTTTTCAAAGTTGCCTCGATTACTAGTCGTAAACGACTGGTTTTACTATTTATTCTTTAAGTAGGGTAGGAGTGCTGCTATAAATTTATCGAAAGCTTCTATACGTGGTAAGTGTCCGGTATCTGGAATTTCCACCAATTTCGCTTTCGGGATTTTTTGCGGTTATTTCCCCGAGCTGATATTATAATTCCATACTTGCTTCCCAGGTTTTTATCTAAGGCTGTTCGATCTTCGGTTCATATGATTAATAATGTTGGCATTTGTAGATCCTTAAATTCATATACCACAGGTTGGGTAAGAATCATTTCATAGGCTTTCCGAATCCTGTCTGGTCTGGAACCAGCACATTAAATCCTGATTTTTGAAGAGTATCTATGGTAGTCAGCCAGTATGCGCCGTTGAAATTCTTGCTATGTAATAAGGTCGCAGTTTCACCAATATGATTCTCCGTCTCTATCTACATATTGGCGATTGTAAAGGTGCTTTTCTGAATATGAAGCTTAAGAAAATCTACGTCACAAGAATATTCGTAATTCTCCAAATCCATGTCCAGTTCCTATAATTCCTGAGTTGTAAAAATCAAAATGGTACACAGGCAGAGACTATATAACAGACACTGCTTCCTTAGTAAGAAATTAAGTGGTTATATATGGAATATAAATAAATCCGGCGATGACGATTGCAATGATTGCAGCGATAAAAACAGCACCTGCAGCAATGTCTTTAATATGTCCAATCTTATTATGAAAGTCGGGATGTACAAAGTCTGCCATTGCTTCTATGGCTGAATTCAATCCTTCTGCAGACATGACCATTCCGATTGCTACAAATTGAAACATCCATTCTGTTCTGGTAATATCAAAATACCATCCCGCGATGCAGACCAGAATTGAAATGACAAACTGCACCTGAATGCTGGCTTCGTAGCGAAGCAGCAGTAGTGCACCTTTTAAGGCGTATCCTCCTCCTCTGATTCTCTTTCCGAGGAAAGTGTTTTTCATTATAACAGGGTTTTCAGCGCAGCAAGATAGTCTGGTTCATCCTCAATTTTAGGTACTTGCTGGGAATGTATCACTTTAGCATCTTCATCAAGAACAACCACTGCACGAGATAGCAAACCTTCAAAAGGTCCATCAAGAATTTCAACACCATAATCTTTACCGAAGTTTCTATCACGAAAATCTGATAAGTTTACTACCTGGTTCAATTCTTCATCACTTACAAATCTTTGTTGAGCAAAAGGTAAATCCCTGGAAATACAAAGTATCACCGTATCCTTTAATTCTGATGCTCTTTTATTAAAATTACGAACAGAAGTCGCACAAACTCCTGTATCTATACTTGGGAAGATATTAAGAATAACTCTCTTTCCTTTATAATCATCGAGGGTTCCAATCGAAAGATCAGATTTAATTAACTCAAAATGAGGAGCTTTCTCGCCAAGTGCTGGAAGCGAGCCGTACGTAGTTACCGATTCTCCACCAAGTTCAATCTTTGCCATTTCTATACATATATTAGATTGCTAAATTTATAGGATTGTCTTTCGGTTATTACTAAAATTATCATAAAACAACAAAGGCCATTCCACAATGAAACAGCCTTTGTTATTTGAATTGTCAGAAAAGATTATTTGTCTATAGACCCTAACACTTTTTTGACGAAATTATTAGCAGCATCTCTTTCAGGAGTACCGTCTTCTATCATTTTATGCACTTCTACAGCCCCACAAAGATTGGTAAGTAATTCTCCAATCACGTCCATTTCTTCTTCAGAAACTGAACGGTGCTCAGTAAAACTTTCAAGAACATCAATAGTACTTTCAAGTTTGTTAACTTCGTTGTTTCGCTGTAAATGCTTAATTACTGGTAACTTCATCTACTAAGCTTTTTAATTGGTCAAACTTGTTAGTTTGAACCTGATTCTTAAAACTTCCATTTTTAAAAGTTGCAAACGTTGGAAGGTTATCAACTTTCGCCAGTTTTCTTGATTCCGGATACTTTTCAGCATCTACAAGAATAAACTGTGCATTTTCATGCTCTGCAGATAACTTTTTGAATTTTGGCTTCATTAGACGACAGTTTCCACACCATCCCGCCATGTACTGTACAACAACAGTATCATTATCGTTTACAATCTCGCTTAAATTATCCTGATCTAATTCCTTAATCATAGCAATTTTTTTAATGTTATTAATTCAGGGGTACTTCTTAGTTAAGGCTTAAGTATGAAGCAACACCTTCGCGGTCTGCATTCATTCCTTCTTTACCTTCTTCCCAGTTCGCTGGACAAACCTCACCTTTTTCCTGTACGTGCGTATAAGCATCGATCAATCTTAGGAATTCGTTTACGTTTCTTCCAAGTGGCATATGGTTCACACCTTCATGGAAAATTGTTCCTTCCTCATCAATAAGGTAAGTTGCTCTATAAGTCACATTATCACCTTCAAGAGTTACAGCACCTGTTTCATCATCATAAGTTTCGCTCATGATATCAAGAATATCAAGTCTTGAACTTAGGTTACGGTTGCTGTCTGCAAGAATTGGGTACGTTACACCTTCAATTCCACCATTATCCTTAGGAGTGTTCAACCAGGCAAAGTGAACTTCAGGAGTATCACAAGATGCTCCAACTACCATTACATTTCTCTTTTCGAACTCAGCCATTGCATTTTGAAATGCATGTAGCTCTGTAGGACATACGAAAGTAAAGTCTTTTGGGTACCAGAATAAAAGAACTTTCTTGTTGTTCTTCTGAGCTTCTTCCAAAATATTCAGTTTGAAAGTATCACCCATTTCGTTCATCGCGTCTACACTAAGATTTGGAAATTTTTTTCCTACTAAAGCCATAATATTATATCTTTTAAAATTAAAAATGTTCTTTTTCTACGGTGCAAAAGTATCATCTTCACTGCGTTTTCAGGACATTTCAAATTTTATGATTTTATCACACAATAGAGTATGTCTATGCACTATAAAATCAACGATAGCGGTACTCTATAATCATCAAATGCTCAGAAATTTAGCATTTAAGTTAAGATTTTGTCAATGATTACTTGGTAGAAATTTTTCTGATTTTAAGTCCGATGGCAGCGAAAAGAAGGGTCATAAACGGACTCAGATAATTAAAGAATGCGTAACCGGCATAGGAAAGCACAGGAACACCCAAAACTCCACTATGATAAGCTCCACAAGTATTCCATGGAATAAGTACAGAAGTTACTGTTCCAGAATCTTCAAGGCTACGGCTAAGATTTTCCGGTGCAAGACCTTTATCCTTATAAGCTTTTGCAAACATTTTTCCCGGTACTACAATAGCCAGGTATTGGTCTGAAGCGGTAACGTTCAAAGCAAGACAACTAAATACGGTACTTGCAAACAACCCAAAGGTGGTATGGAAAAGATTTAGAAGAGCTTTGCTAATTCTGGATAGGGCCCCAATTGCTTCCATAATTCCACCAAATACCATGGCGCAAATGATTAGCCAGATAGTTCCTAGCATTCCCTGCATTCCGCTGGAAGCAAACAGGTCATTAAGAGTTTCAGAATCGGTTTCTACAGCAGTGTCTACCGTAATGGCATTCATGAGCCCTTTATATCCACTTATAAAATTGAGTTCATTCATTCCACTTACTGCCAGTACAATGTCTGGTTGTACAATAAGAGCGGCAACCGCTCCGGCAAGAGTTCCAACCAGCAAGGCTATAAGCGGGGATGTTTTTTTAACGATCAGAAATATTACAATCACCGGTACAATGAATAACCATGGCGTAATGGTAAAGCTTTTTTCAATGGACGCCAGTATTGCTGAAGTATCTGTAGTTCCACTTGTATCCAGATTAAGTCCAATAATTATAAAAGCGATAAGGGTAATTGTGATCGTAGGCACTGTGGTTAATGCCATGTATTTTATGTGCGTAAAAAGATCTGTTCCCGCCATGGCCGGAGCAAGATTCGTAGTATCACTTAAAGGAGACATTTTGTCCCCAAAATAGGCTCCGGAAAGAATTGCACCCGCCGTCATGCCCAATCCAATTCCTAGCGCATCAGCGATCCCGATCAGGGCAATACCAACGGTAGCTGAAGTTGTCCAGCTACTCCCCGTAGCTACGGAGATCACAGAACATATAACCACACAGGCAGCCAGAAAAATCGTAGGATTTAGAATTAATAGTCCGTAATAGATCATGGTAGGAATAATTCCGCTTATAAGCCAGGTTCCTGCGAGAGCTCCGACCATTAAAAGTATAAGGATCGCTCCGGAAGTGCTTTGAATATTGCCTGCAACTTCATCGACCATGGTATCAAACTTTACCTTATTGAAGTAACCAACGATCGCAGCAACAGCTCCTCCAAGTAATAGAATGAACTGGTTAGAACCTCCAAGAGCATCATCGCCAAAAACGAAAACATTGAATGCTAGCATAGCAACAAGAATAAGTACCGGAATTAACGCTTCCCAGATACTTAATTCCTTATTCTCAATTACAGGTTCATTTTGAGGATTTGCAGCAGAGTTTTCCATTCAGGAGATTCTATTTTTATGGCATAAATAAAGCCTTAGGGTATTCTGAAAATCGTCAGATTTACCTTAAGGCTTGAAAATTTATAACCGGTCGTTAATATTGTTCATTTTTTTATGAACGTAATTTTACGACATTCGGCTTAATCCTGCAAAATTTTAGACCATTTCAGCACACAGGATGCCGACTTCTTCCATACAGGCTTTCATCATTTGGTAAGTTCTTGCGATATCATTATCCAACCCTATGGAAAATCGAATTAAACCATCACTTAATCCCATTTCTTTCTGCTCTTCTTCAGGAATTTCCGAAGAGGTTGAAGTTCCAGGTGCGCTGAACAGGGTTTTGTAAAATCCTAAACTTACAGCAAGATAGCCAAGGTTTCTTTCCTGCATAAGTTCCATTAATTCATTGGCTTTGTCCAGTGAACCAACATCTAGGGTCAACATTCCACCAAAACCATAAGATTCGTTCATCATGTTTTTAAAAGTTTCATGTCCTGGATGGGATTCCAACCCCGGGTACACGGTTTTCAATCCATCTTCCTGAAATTTAAGAGCCAGGAACATCGCATTGTGACTATGTTGCTTCATGCGAATGTGCAGGGTTCGTAAATTCTTCAGAATAGAGGCAGCACGCAGACTATCCATAGTAGGTCCTAGTAGCATAGCAGCGCCATCATTCACATTTCTAAGGTCATTTATAAATTCCGTAGTGCCACAAACGACTCCGCCAACAGTATCACTGCTACCGTTGATAAATTTGGTTAAACTATGAATTACCACATCTGCACCTAGTTTAATCGGACTAACAGAAAGTGGTGAGAATGTATTGTCAACTACCAGTTTGGAATTAGAACCTTTTGAAATTTTAGCCAGTGCTTCAAGATCTGCGATCTCCAACAAAGGATTGCTAACACTCTCGCAGTAGATCACTTTTGTATTCTTCTGAAGCGTATTCTGCACCAATTCAGGTTTCGTGATATCTACAAATGTGGTTTCAATTCCAAACTTGGGAGCGAAATTCTTCAGAAATGCATAAGTACCGCCATAAACGGTTCTGCTACAAACAATATGGTCACCGGCATTGCAAAGCTGCATGAGCACCGATGTGATCGCGCCCATCCCGGAAGCAGAAACGTTAGCAGATTCTGTTCCTTCCATTGCCGCAAGTGCTTCCCCCAGATAAAGATTGGATGGAGAGGAATGCCGGGAATATAAGTAACATCCTTCAGCATTACCTTCAAAGGTATCAAACATGGTTTTAGCAGTAAGGAAAGTGTAAGTTGAAGAATCGGATATAGAAGGGTTAACACCTCCAAATTCTCCAAAATATTGTAATTCCTGAATGCGATCTGCTGGTTTGTATTTCATAATTTCTGAATTTATATATCCAAATTTCATTCAAAACCGCTCAAGAACAAGCAACATGTCTTTCAATAGAATATAAAACTATATATTATTTATATTTCAGATTATATATCTAATTTAGAGCCACAATAATATTTTTTACCGTAAAATTATAAGTTCAGAATTCCTTAAAACAAGCGTATGAAAATTGATGAGCTGGATAAAAGAATATTGAAGCATCTTCAGGAGGATAGCAAAAAGACGAATAAGGAGATCGCGAATGACCTGAAACTTTCAGTTACTGCAATTTACGAACGTATTAAAAAGCTGGAACGTGATGGAGTCATATCGAAATATGTTGCATTAGTAAATCCGGAAAGTGTCGGCAAGGGTTTTATGGTTCTTTGTCAGATCAAACTGATTCAGCATAAAAAAGACATACTTACAAAATTCGAAAAGGATATCACCAGTCTGCCCGAAGTTATTGAATGTTTACATGTGAGCGGAGACTATGATTATATTTTAAAAGTGTTGGTAAAAGACATGCACGAATATCGTGAATTTATGGTCGCTAAGCTTACCAGCCTGGATCATATTGGGAGTACAAAAAGCGTCTTTACGATCAATAAAGTGAAGCAAAGCACGATCATTAATCTGTAAATCTTAAAATTTTATTAGGACTCTCAGGTGCATTGGTCATTGTAGAGAATAGTCGTACTTTTGTATTCAATTTGTTCAAAAATTAGTAAAAACATACAATTATGAGTACATATGATGTTGCAGTTATAGGATCGGGACCAGGTGGATACGTTGCTGCGATTCGCTGCGCACAACTTGGGATGAAAACTGCGATCATAGAGAAATATTCCACACTCGGTGGGACCTGTTTAAACGTAGGTTGTATTCCAAGTAAGGCTCTACTTGATTCCTCTCATCACTTTGAGGATGCGATCAAACATTTTGAAGACCATGGTATCGAAATTCCGGGAGAGGTAAAACTTAACCTGGAAAAAATGATGGATAGAAAATCATCTGTTGTTCAGCAAACCTGCGACGGAGTGAAATTTTTGATGGACAAGAACAAGATCGATGTTTATGAAGGTGTAGGTTCTTTTGAGGATAAGACTCACATCAAGATCGAAGGTGAAGGAGATGCCAAAACTATAGAAGCTAAGAAAATCATCATTGCTACAGGTTCTAAGCCGGCAAGTCTTCCTTTTATTAAACTGGATAAGGAAAGGGTGATCACTTCTACGGAAGCGCTTAAACTTAAAGAAGTTCCTAAGCATATGATCGTAATTGGTGGTGGTGTGATCGGGCTTGAACTTGGGCAGGTTTATCGCCGTCTGGGAGCTGAAGTAACTGTTGTTGAATATTTAGATCGCATCATTCCTACTATGGATAGTGCGCTTTCCAAAGAGCTTCAAAAAGTTCTAAAGAAGCAGGGAATCAAATTCCATGTAAGTACCAAAGTGAAGTCTGTGGAGAGAAACGGTGACGAGATCACCATAAAGGCAGATGACAAAAAGGATAAAGAAATCGAGATAAAAGGAGATTACTGCCTTGTTTCTGTAGGTAGAAAACCTTTTACAAATGGTTTGAACGCAGATGCTGCAGGAGTTGATCTTGATGATAAAGGTAGAGTGAAGGTAAACGAGCATTTACAAACCAATGTAGATAATATCTATGCAATTGGAGATGTGGTGCGCGGTGCTATGCTTGCTCATAAAGCTGAAGAAGAAGGAACTATGGTTGCCGAATTGATCGCGGGTCAAAAACCTCATATAGATTATAACCTGATTCCGGGAGTAGTTTACACATGGCCTGAAGTTGCTTCAGTTGGCAAAACTGAAGAGCAATTGAAGGAAATGGGAGTGAAGTATAAGGAAGGTAAATTTCCAATGCGAGCACTAGGACGATCAAGAGCCAGTGGAGATATTGACGGACTTATTAAGATCCTTGCTGATGAAAAGACCGATGAGGTTCTTGGAGTGCACATGATTGGCGCAAGAACTGCAGATCTTATTGCTGAAGCGGTTACAGCTATGGAATTCAGAGCTTCTGCTGAAGATATCGCGCGAATGAGTCATGCTCACCCGACTTATGCCGAAGCTGTTAAGGAAGCTGCTCTTGCCGCTACTGAAAACAGAGCTTTGCATATCTAGAAGAAGATAAATTACAATATATTTTTAAGCCCGGACGTTATGATGTCCGGGCTTTTTTTATATTGGTCAAATGAAGTTCCAATTATTTTATCTTCTATTAGTATCCCAGTTCATAAGCTTCGGTCAGTTTTCGGCGAAAGAGATAGAAAAAGGCTATAAATTCTATAATTCTCATAATGGAATTTTTCAAAATAACACGAAATTTACCATAAACCCCAATCAAATTGAGAATGTTTGCTATTACATAAATCTAGACTCGATCTTAGCTAACTTTAAATCATTTAGTCCCGATAACTTCGATAAATTAGATATTGTTTTTTCCGAAGATCAGGTAAACACTTTGAATAGAAAACTTCAACAAATAGTCAAAGTAGAACTTGATCCTGAAAAACTTGATTCGCGGTATATCATAGGAGAATTTGCTGTAACAAATGAATCATTTCCAGTTTTTCAAAAATCTATTGATGGTGTGGAATATGCCTTTATATATCAAAGTAATCTAACGGTGCCTGAATATTCCAGATTGTTGATATACGAAGAGAGAGATGAAGATTGGGTTGTTTTAGGCTTTGGTCAGTTACCTTTATTTGACAAGGAGGGAATGAGGGAAAGAATTCAAAAATTTCCAGAGGAGTACCAGGTGATCAACAGTATTTTATTAGGAACAAGGGATCTAATTCAGCTTGAGTTCGTTGAAATTGACAGGATTAGTAATGGGTATTCTGCAGAATCTTTTCAAATACCAGACAATATCAAAAATAAACTGGATAAGGATGATCTTAGAAAGATGATGAATTTTCTTAATAATGCCGAAACTGGTAAGATGGATATTGCCCACTTATTTGATGGTCTGAAAGTATTTCCAGAATCCGAAATTGATAATTGCGGGAAAACTATAATTCGATTAAGTAGACCTTATTTATTTGAAGTGGAGGGTGAGAAATATGCTTTAATATATTCTTCTATTATATCTTCACCGCTAAACTCGGGAGCTAGTATTAAGCTACTTAAAAAAAGTAATGGACTTTACGAATTGATTGCATCACCTATGCTTTGGGTAAGTTAGTCTATTCAATGTCCTCATTCGAGCAGCAATTAATCTAACTAAAGCCGGGCACAAATTCCGAAAGAACATTTCACTTATTAATCAATTGGCATTGATCGCATTAGTGATTGGACTCTTTACGCAATTTGTTGGCCTGATACAGATCTTTGATGCTTTTGAGTCTCTTGATAACGTGAACCCGGCAATATTTGCAGCAGGACTTAAAGTGAGTTTACTTGCTCCATTATTCGGTGGATTTACCTTTTTGTTTGGTAGGATCTCCAGTTTTATTCTCAACTGGATCCGAAAGTCTGATCTCGATGCCAACACGACCCAAACTTACTAGCTCTTATCAATTATCATTATGCGAACAGCCATAACCCTGAAGGATAACAACGTGCAGCAAATTTTATGGCGCTTTATTATTTTTCATTTTCGTAGAGAAACATTCACTACATTTAACCGTTAATTCTAATTTTAGAAATCATGGCAAAAGAAAAATCACCTTCAAAGAATTCAGCTAAGAAAGAACCTGTACTGAGTTTAAAAGAAAAGAGAGCAGCGAAGGCAGCAAAGAAGAAAAACAGATCATAAACATAAAGGAGCGCAAATGCGCTCCTTTTTTATTTTTTCCATCTCCGGTTGGCGTTCTTGTCACCACGGGTTTTTGGTTTCTTATATTTCTTGGCAATTTCCCGGCGATAACTACCTCCAAGATTTACCTTTTTGTTCTTGTCCTTTTTCTCGTGAAAGGCAGGTCCTGCTTCCTGATCATCTGAATGCGGATTATAAATCTCTATGGATCTTGGCTTTTCTTCCTCGATCAATTCTGTAGAAATTTCAACAGCCTCCGGGATCGAATGTTCCGGAATTTGCATATCCATCAGGGTTTCGATCTTTTCGTAATTTTCGGCTTCAGCTTCGGTCTTGAAAATGATCGCAACACCTTTCTTTTCTGCCCGACCGGTACGACCAATACGGTGCATATAGTTTTCAGGATAATGCGGAGTGTCAAGGTTGATCACGTGTGATACATTCTCGATATCCAGACCACGAGCCATGACATCTGTAGAGATCATGATACGCGTACGACCTTCAGCAAATTCCTGCAGACTGTTAAGTCGGTAATTCTGACTTTTCCCTGTATGAACCATACTTACCTGATGCCTGAATTCGGCATTAAGAATATCGTATAGTTTATCAGCAAAACGCTTGTCGGTCGTGAAAATAAGCACTTTTTTATATTCATCCTCATCGGTGAACAGCTCTTTAAAAAGATTTGCCTTTGTGTTGAAGTTAGGAACTTTATAAGCTCGCTGCTCTATATTTTCAAGAGGTGTACCACTTACGGCAACAGATATTTTCTCGGGAGTTTTGAAGTTTGCGTCGATCATCGCTTCAACGGTTTCGGTCATAGTTGCCGAAAACATGATGCTCTGCCTGTTCTGCGGAAGCAATTCGAGGATATTATTCACCTGGAACTTAAAACCAAGATCCAGCATCACATCTACTTCATCGATCACGAATTTCTGAATGGATTTTAACTGAACAGCTCTGCGCAGCACAAGATCATACAATCGTCGTGGAGTTGCTACCAGGATGTCCTGTCCCTGCATTAAATCCTGGTGTTGCGTATTAATGTTCACGCCACCATAGATTCCTGAAATTCGAACATTAATATACTTTGCGATCTTTTCTATCTCTTCAACAACCTGAACAACAAGTTCACGTGTTGGCACAAGAATTAAGATCCTGGGGTTTTTTTGTTCCGAATATTTGAGCATTCTCAACATTGGAAGCAAATAGGCAAAGGTCTTACCAGTACCCGTTTGTGCGATCCCAACAACATCCCTTCCAGACATGATCGATGAAAACGCCTGTTCCTGGATTGGAGTAGGTGTCTGGAAATTAAGATCTTCCAGTGCATTACGCAATGGAGTGTTAAGGTTTAGATCCTGAAAGCTCAAAGTATAAGTTTTTATTTTTGCAAAGGTACTGCTTAACGTGCTAACCTGCACATTTATATACTAGTAAATGCGAATCTGGTAACTAGCCTTAAAATCATCATTCACATTCAGCACCTCATTCCCGGCTTTTTCTTTGAAATTTTTACTGGCATCTGCAAGATCTGTATAGCCAAGCCATGGTTCTATGCAAACATAAGCTGCGTTTGGCTTAGCCCAGATCCCAAGGTCCTTAAAATCTTCAAATTCAACTCCCAAAATAGCACCTTCAGTTTTGCTATGTAGATCAACTTTTTTTGATTTGATACTTCGGAAGATCAAAGCGTCTTTATCAAAGAGATCTGGTCTAAGCTGAAGGTTCTGCTCATTTTCAAGTATCACTTCCGAATTCTCACCAAGTAAACCGTTTTCATCAAGGATCTCTGTCGTAAGGTTTAGTTTCTGGTCAAACTGAAGAGAAAAATCCTCAATTTTTTCATCTTCAGAATAGAGAATATTGAAGGCAGGATGACCTCCAAGTGAAAAATATAAAGGCTTTTCATCAAGATTAACAATATGATGCTTTACTTCCAATTGCTTATCCTTCAGAATAAAGTAGATCCTGAAGGTAAATTTAAATGGATACATCTTCAAAGTTTCTTCAGAATAAAGAAGCTCGAAAACAAGCTGATCTTCAGTTTTCTCTTTTAGTCCTATCTGGTCGTTATGCCGAATAATCCCATGTTTGGGTAAACTATAAGTTGCGCCTTCAAATTGATATTCCCCATCTTTCAGCATTCCAATAATTGGAAAAAGATTAGGCGCATGACTTCCCCAAACATCTGGATTTGCCTGCCAGATATGTTCTCTTCCAGATTTTTTATTCAGAATACTGCAAAGCTCGGCGCCAGTTTCCAGAACTCCGATCTTTAGATGTTCATTCTCTATATAATGAGTGGTTTTGTCCATAAATTTTATCTCAGTTGCTCTCTTACCAGATTTTTAAACGAAAAGCTAAGATAAATTTTCAGTAATTTTAGAGAAAATCAAACATGAAAAAGATTCTCGCATTCGCCGGTTCTAACAGTAGTACTTCCATAAATCAAAGACTTCTGAATCATATCACAGGACGTATCCAGGGGCATGAAATTAAAATACTTCAATTAACCGGTTTTCCTTTACCAGTTTATGATGAAGATATCGAAAAGGAATCGGGAATTCCAATGAACGCAAAGATCATTCACAATCATATTCTTGATCACGATGCCCTGATCATTGCCGTGAATGAGCATAATGGGACTGCTTCTGCATTTTTTAAGAATATCATTGACTGGTTATCCCGGAATCAAAAAAACTTTCTTGAAGGGAAAAAGATCCTTTTGGTAAGTACTTCTCCAGGTAAACGCGGAGCCAAAGGTTCTCTGGATTATTGGAGTGATATCTTCGGAAGATTTGGCGGCGATGTGATCGAAAGCTTTAGTTTTCCATCTTTCCAGGATAATTTTGAAGATGCTAAGGTGACAAACGAAGTGCTGGATATGGGAATTGAAGATGTGCTTACTACCTTTGCGCATCAAATCGAAGCTTAATTGAGAACAAAAAGATCTTTTGCCGTACAGGATATGGCAGATTTCAAGGAGAAATTACTCACCTGGGGAAACAGTTTTCCGGATATCGTATGGCTGGATAGTAATCTGGATTCTTCGGAAAATACCGAATTTGAAGCAGTACTTGCTGTAGAAGCATTTACCGCTATCAAAACCGATTATCAAAATGCCTTCGATAAACTGAAGGAATACCAGCAAACTACTAAGGACTGGATTTTTGGTTATTTAAGCTATGACCTAAAAAATGACGTAGAGCGACTAAAATCTTCTAATTACGACGGACTTCAATTTCCGGATCTTTACTTTTTTCAGCCTCAAAAACTAGTATTTTTAAAAGATAATATAGCCGATTTTATATACCTGAGAATGGTAGATGACGAAATTGAAACTGATTTTGAAGAGCTTCAGAAGCTTAAGCTCAAAACTGAAAAATCTGAAGGAAAAATAGTAATACAATCCAGAATTACTAAGGAGGAGTACCTTGAAAAGGTGGGAGGAATGCTGGAGCATATTCATCGCGGAGATATTTATGAAGCGAATTTATGCCAGGAATTCTTCAGTGAAAATGTGGATCTGGATGCATTTTCTATTTACCAAAGTCTTAATGAGATCTCAACACCTCCTTTCGCTGCATTCCTGAGACTTGAAAATATCAATTTGGTTTCGGCTTCTCCGGAGCGATATCTGCGGAAAAAAGGTGATCAATTGCTTACTCAGCCAATTAAAGGAACTGCGAGAAGATCTGCTGATCCTGAGGAGGATAAGGAAATAGCTCTTAATCTGGCGCGGGATCCAAAGGAAATGTCAGAAAACGTTATGATCGTGGATCTTGTTAGAAATGATCTTTCCAGGATCGCTGAAAAAGGTTCAGTAAAAGTGGATGAACTATGTAAAGTTTATTCTTTTAAACAGGTGCATCAAATGATTTCTTCAGTCACCGCTACGATCGCCAAAGGCATTGAACCGGTTGAGTCTTTACGAACCAGTTTCCCCATGGGAAGCATGACCGGAGCACCCAAAATTTCAGCAATGAAAATCATAGAGAAGCTGGAAAGTACTAAACGGGGACTCTATAGCGGCGCCGTGGGTTATTTCTCTCCAGAAGGTGATTTTGATTTCAACGTGGTGATTCGCAGTATTCTTTATAATTCTACAAATAAGTATCTGTCATTTTCAGTAGGAGGAGCAATTACTGCAAAATCGAATCCTGAAAAAGAATATGAAGAATGTCTGTTGAAATCCAGGGCATTACGTGAAGTTCTGGAGAACCTTTAAGCAGCTTTTCATTAAATTCAGGCTTTGTATATTTGAGTAGATATGGAAAAAGCCTTCAAAAAGATCATCAAAGAAGAATACCCTTTTCTTTGCACCAATAAGTTGTTGATCGCCGTAAGCGGTGGTGTGGATAGTATTGTTCTGGCACATCTATGTAAGATGTCAAAAATGGAGTTTTCCATCGCACATTGTAATTTCAATCTTAGAGGAGAAGAAAGTGATGCAGATGAAGCATTTGTGAAAGAACTTGCAGAAAAAATGGAAGTCCCATTTTTCACTCAAAGTTTCAATACGCTGAAGTTTGCTGAAAATGCTGGTATCTCTATTCAAATGGCTGCCCGGGAATTGCGTTACAACTGGTTTGAGGAACTTTCAAATTCCATGGAGTTTGATTACACCTTAACTGCACATCATGCGAATGATAATCTTGAGACTTTTTTGATCAATCTAATTCGTGGTACCGGCCCGGAAGGTTTGCAGGGTATAAAAGATAAACATCATCAACTTATAAGACCACTAATCAATTTTTCCAGGTCTGAGATCGAGGAATTTGCCAATACTGAAAGCTTGAAATGGCGGGAGGATTCCAGCAATGCTTCAGATAAATATATGAGAAACCGTATAAGACATCACATGGTGCCACTTATGCAGGAACTTAATCCGCAATTGCTCGAAAGTTTTGCGAAAACTCAGCAACACTTGAACGAAAGCATGGAGCTGGTAGAGGACTATATGAGTCTGCTTTATCCAAAGATCATCAGCCGGGACGTATTTGGATATGCCCTGGATATTGCCTTTTTAAAGAAAGTGCCTAATTCGAAGCAGGTACTTTATCAGCTGCTCAAATCATTTGGATTTACCGAGTGGAACGATGTTCATGATCTTATGGATGCACAGACAGGTAAAATGGTGCTTTCAGATACTCACAGGCTTATTAAGGATAGGAATAGATTATTGCTGACTGAAATTCAGGATGAGTCGATCAACATGGAATATCAACTTGAAAAAGGGGAGGAGTTCGTAATGATCCCTGAATTTGGAACTCTGCATTTGACCGAAGTTGAAAAATTTGACAAGTCCGCAACCTACAGTATTTTTGTTCCTATTCGAAAACTTAAATTTCCTTTGCTGATCAGGAAATGGAAAGAGGGTGATTTCTTTGTTCCCTTCGGAATGAAAGGTAAAAAGAAGCTGAGTGATTATTTTAAAGATGAAAAATTCAGTTTACCACAAAAGGAGCAAACCTGGCTACTGTTTTCCGGAGAAGATCTTGTCTGGATTATCAACCAACGTGCAGATAATCGCTTTTCCGTAGAAAAAGGAGATCGGGAAATCCTTAAAATCAGCTTCAGCTAAGAGAATTGACATATTTAATACGTACAAGCTCTTGTTTTTCCTGAATTCCTTCAGGAATACTTACCTAATTTCTATCTTTAGACGCTTTATAAAAATATTCGAATGAAAATATTCAATACTTCCCTGTTTTCAGTATTACTTCTATTTATACTGAATCCCTTAAGTGCTCAAAATGAGACAGATTACGATGTCAAAGCCCATTATGATAAAATGGAAGTGGACATTCCCATGCGAGACGGTGTCAAACTCCACACTACGATCTACACTCCAAAAGATACGTCATCTGAATATCCAATGTTGATGCAGCGAACTCCCTATAGTTCCCGGCCTTATGGTGAAGATCAGTTCAGATCCAAAATCGGTCCTAATGAAATTATGATGAAAGAAGGGAATATCATTGTTTACCAGGATGTACGCGGTAGATGGATGAGTGAAGGGAAATATGATAATATGCGTGCATTTATTCCGAATAAAAAAGGGAAAGAGGTAGATGAAGCCAGCGATACTTACGATACGATAGAATGGCTGATCAATAATGTGGAAAATAACAATGGAAAAGTTGGAACCTGGGGAATTTCTTATCCAGGATTTTATAGTACGTATTCACTTTTGAGTGGGCATCCAGCTCTTAAGGCAGCATCTCCTCAAGCAAGCATCGGTGATTTCTTCTTTGATGATTTTCACCATAACGGTGCTTACTTGCTGAGCTACTGGAGAGCTACGGCGGTTTTTGGATATCAGAAAGATACTCCTGTAGATACCAGCTGGTATGACTTTCCAGAATTGAAAACTCAGGATCAATACCAGTTTTTTATGGATGCGGGTCCTTTGAGCAATCTCGATGAATATTATAAAGAAGATAACGAGTTCTGGCAACAATTAAAAGAACATCCAAATTATGATGAGTTCTGGCAAAAACGAGGGATCGTACAGCATATGAAAGATATAAAGCCGGCGGTTATGATCGTGGGCGGACTATTTGATGCGGAAGATCTGTACGGACCTTTCAATATTTACAAAAGCATAGAAGAAAATAGTGATAATCATAATATGATTGTTTTTGGTCCCTGGAGTCATGGTGACTGGGCTAGGGAATCTGGAAGACAATCTGTTGGGAACGTCTATTTTGGTGATAGTATATCCACTCACTTTCAAAGAGATTATGAAACCGAATTTTTTAATCATTTTCTGAAGAAAAAAACTAAGGATGCTTTGAGGTTGCCTGAAGCACATATTTATGATACAGGAGCTCGCGAATGGAACGATTACGCTGAATGGCCGCCGAAGAATACTATGGAAAAAACCTGGTATCTGGGAGCTAAAGAGAAATTATCAGAGACTACTTCAGATCACGAAGAAACATTTGTGAGTGATCCGGCGAAACCAGTTTCTTATAATAATGAGATCAAAATGGTCTTTACTCCAAGGGAATATATGTCTGGAGATCAGCGTTTCGCAGCTAGGAGACCAGACGTTCTGGTATTTGAAACTGAAGTCCTGGAAGAAGACATGAAAATGACCGGACCCATTGAAGCGATGCTGAAAGTGGCGACAACGGGAACTTCAGCAGACTGGGTTGTGAAATTGGTGGATGTTTATCCTGAAGATGCAGAGAACTACGAAGAAACCATGCCTCATCTTAAAATGAGCAATTATCATATGATGGTTCGTAGTGAGGTGATGCGCGGCAGATTCAGAAATAGTTTTGAGAACCCGGAAGCATTTGAGCCTAATAAAAAAACCGATGTAAGTCTTACGTTGCAGGGCGTGAATCATACCTTCAAAAAAGGACATAAAGTACAAATCCAGATTCAGAGTACATGGTTTCCACTCATCGATCGAAATCCACAGACCTATGTTGATAATATCTTTGAAGCTGAAGAGGAAGATTTTCAGAAACAAACACATACGATCTATGGAGATTCAGCCATTAAATTTTCAGTTTTAGAAGAATAAATCTTAGAATGAAAAAATCAGTTTACCTATTACTATTCGGAATTTTGCTAAGCTCATGTGGTAATGAAAAGCAAAATTCAGATTACTCTGAAGAGGAGCAGCAAAACGCTTCCGAAGAAATGAACGCTTACTTTGCGCGTGAGTTTGAAAAAGAAGTTCAGGAATCTCCAGAGACCCAGACCCGAAGAGGGTTGAAGACAAATTATGATCAATGGGATGATTATTCCAATCTCAAATATGCGGAAGATCTTGAGCAGGCGCGCGAACGTATGGATTATCTGGATCAGGTAGATGTAGCGGCTCTGGATGAAGATACCAGGTTGAGCTACGATCTGTATCGCAGGCAGGTTCAAAATGAGATCGATGATTATGATTTCAGGTTCTACAATTATCCTATTGAACAAATGCACGGACTTCATGCAGAACTTCCTGCTTTTTTAATCAATATGCATCGCATAGATTCCATTGGAGACGCCAGGGCTTATATTGCCAGACTGGAAGGACTTGAGAAAGTGATGAAAGATGTGATCGAACAGTTACAGCTTAGAGAGCAGAACGGAATTATTCCGCCTAAATTCGTTTTCGACAGAACACTTGACGCTTCAAGGAATATTATCAAAGGAAAGCCATTTTCGAAGTCGGCTAATGCAAGTGCCTTATTGGAAGACTTCACCACGAAGATCGATCAATTAAATCTGGAAGATGCAGAGCGAACAAAACTGGTCAATGCTGCGGAAGAGGCACTGGTAGATCATGTTCAGCCGGCTTACCAGAGTTTGATAGATCATTTGGAGAATCAGCAGTTGCGCGCTACTGAAGAAGCGGGTGTATGGAAATTCCCAAAAGGGGAGGAGTTTTATGAACTTGCTTTAAAAAGAGTAACTACCACAAATCTTTCCGCAGAAGAAATTCACCAGATAGGATTAAGTGAAGTAGCTCGAATTCATTCAGAAATGGAGAAGATCATGGAACAAACAGGTTTTGAAGGTAGTCTTCAGGATTTCTTTGATTTCATGAAAAACGATGAGCAATTTTATTTTGCAGATACGGAAGAAGGTAAAGAACAATATCTTGCAGAGGCTAAACAGGTCATTAGTACTATGAAAACAAGGCTTCCGGAGTTGTTTAATACCATGCCTGAAGCAGATATCGTTGTAAAAGCGGTAGAACCTTTTAGAGAAAAGAGTGCTGGTAAAGCTTTCTACCAACAACCCGCTTTGGACGGCTCCCGCCCCGGAACTTATTATGCGAATCTTTATGATATGAAAGCGATGCCCAAATACGAAATGGAAGCACTTGCTTACCACGAAGGAATTCCAGGCCATCATATGCAGATCGCTATTGCCCAGGAACTTGATTCTATACCAGATTTTAGAAAATTCAGCTTTTACACTGCTTACGTGGAAGGTTGGGGATTATACAGTGAATATATTCCGAAGGAAATTGGATTCTATAAAGATCCGTATTCAGATTTTGGCCGGCTTGCAATGGAACTATGGAGATCCTGCAGGCTGGTAGTAGATACCGGGATTCATGCAAAAAAATGGACAAGGCAGGAAGGTATAGATTATTATCGTGAAAATACACCAGCCGCTGAGAGTGCCTGCGTTAAAATGGTAGAACGACATATCGTAATGCCAGGGCAGGCGACGGCTTATAAAATTGGGATGAATAAGATCCTGGAACTTAGAGAAAAGGCAAAAACTGAACTGGGAGAAGAGTTTGATATCCGTGAATTTCACGATGTTGTATTAACAGATGGTGCTTTACCGCTTACGATTCTGGAGACTAAAGTGAACAACTGGGTACAGAGCAAAAAATAAGTATGTTGAAAACAGTACAGGAAGAAGATCTAAAGATCATCGAGTTAGAAAATGGGCAGCAGAGCAAGCTAAAGATTTTGAACCTTGGAGCGACATTGTTTAGCTTTAGTATAAAAGACAAGAGTGACAAGCCGGTAGAAGTTGTTGCAGGTCCTGCTAAGATCGCAGATTATATTAGTGAAACTTACTGGGAGCACAATAAATGTTTTGGAGCCAGTATTGGTCGTTTTGCGGGAAGAATTGCTGAAGGGGAATTCAGCATTGGAGAGGAAGATTTTAAGCTGGAGGAGAATTTAGACAATGCGCATTTACATGGAGGAGCAAATGGTTTTCAAACGAAAATCTGGGAAATCAAAAAGATCACAGAAGCACCGAATCCTTCGGTAAAAATGACTTACGTAAGTAAGCATATGGAAGAAGGTTACCCTGGCGAAGTCAAAGTTGAGGCGACTTACACTCTGACTGAGGATAATCATGTGAAGCTTTCCTACCGCGCCAAAACAGATAGAAATACGATCATTAACCTTACCAATCATACCTACTTCAATTTGAATGGTGGAGGAAGTATTAGTGATCATTTTATGCAGGTTAATGCTTCCAAGATCCTGGAACTGGATGAAAATAACCTACCGACTGGAAATTTGACAAAACTCAGGGATCATCCTAAGGACTATCGCGAGAATAAATTGCTTGGCAACAGGGAACTCGATGATGTTTATGTACTGGATGTGATGGAAAATGAAGTGCAGGCACAATTATTCGCTCCGCTCACCGGGATCAAGCTAAAAGTGATGAGCAATCAGCCCGTTGTAGTCATCTACTCTCCGGAAAGTCTTCCGGCAGATATGGTGTATCTTAATAAGCTGGATGAAAATTTTCCAGCGGTCGCGATCGAAGCACAAAATTATCCTGATGCTCCCAATTTCAGAAACTTCCCTAGCAGTCTGCTAAAACCGGGTGAAGTCTATGAAAACAACATCGTTTTTGCTTTTTCTGTGAAATAATAATTCTATATTTATCCGAAGATTTTAAGAAAAGATTATGATAGGAATTTTATCCTTCGTTGGATTTACAGCACTCGTAGCTATTATCGCATATTTCGCAACCAGAAGAACTGATGAGTCCACCAGTGATGGTTATTTCTTAGGTGGTAGGAGTCTGACTGCCGGCGTAATAGCAGGTTCGTTATTACTAACAAATCTCTCTACCGAACAGATCGTAGGATTGAATGGAAGTTCATATGCCAATGGTTTATCGGTGATGGCCTGGGAAACTCTTGCCGCTATCGCGATCGTTGTTACCGCGATTTTTTTACTACCAAGATATTTAAAAGGAGGTCTCACAACGGTTCCGCAGTTTCTGGCTGAACGATATGATGTTACCACTAAAACACTTACTTCAGCCCTATTTCTTACAGGTTATGTAGTTGTCTTACTACCAATTATTCTCTATTCTGGATCTGTAGCGATTAGCGGGATGTTTGACGTTCCTACTCTTTTAGGAGTTTCAGATGATGCAGCTATAAAGATCTGCGTTTGGGGAATTGGAATTATTGGTTCTATTTATGCTGTTTTTGGCGGATTGAAAGCAGTCGCCGTCTCTGATAGTATAAACGCAATCGGACTATTAATTGGAGGGATTCTGGTACCTATCTTTGGACTTGTGATCATTGGAGATGGTAGTTTTCTTGAAGGTATCACAACGCTAACAGAAACTAATCCTGAGAAATTCCAGTCCATGGGAGATGAGACCAGCCCGGTTCCTTTCCATACTCTTTTTACAGGAATGATGCTGGTACAACTATTTTATTGGGGGACTAATCAACAGATCATTCAACGTGCTCTGGCTGCTAAAAACCTGAAGGAAGGACAGAAAGGTTTAATGCTGGCTTCTTTCATCAAAATCCTTGGGCCGCTAATTGTGGTTCTTCCCGGTATCATCGCTTTCCATATTTTTGGTGCAGATCTTGAAAATGGAGATGAAGCATATCCACTTTTGGTGAATAGAGTATTACCAGGTTATTTGATTGGATTCTTTGCAGCTGTTATTTTTGGTGCTATTCTAAGTTCCTTTAATAGTGTACTGAATAGTTCGGTAACCCTCTTCGGAATCGATATTTATAAGCAACATATAAATAAGGATGCTAATGAGAAAACCATAGTTCGTTATGGTAAAATCTTCGGAATAGTGCTTGCCGTTGCTGCAATGTTCATCGCTCCTTTAATAGCCAATGCAGGTAGTTTATTCGATTATCTTCAGGAGGTAAATGGAATATATAGTATTCCAATTTTAACGATCATTGTAGTTGGCTACTTAACCAAGTATGTTCCAGCTATTGCCGCAAAAATCGGACTTATATCAGGATCTCTATTATATATCTTAAGCCAGTTTGGACTGAAGCCGTACCTAGCTGAAAGTGCTTTAGAAGATGCCGCTGCCAGTGGAATTACAGATGCCGCAGAATTAGCAGCAATTGAAGCAAGTGCCTATCCTCACTATCTGGATGTCATGGCAATTCTTTTTGCTTTGAACGTTGTAATCATGCTGGTTATTGGAAAGTTGAGACCTCGAAAGACACCTTACTTACAGGAACATACAAAACAAGTGGATATCACGCCATGGAAATTTGTGAAACCGGTTGGTTTTGCAATTATCGTTATAGTAGTTGGGGTATATGCATATTTCGCATAACACCAAACAAAGAACTATAAACAAAAAACCCTCGAAAGATCGATCTTTCGAGGGTTTTTTAAGTTACAACATGTTCTGAATTAGCTCTTTTTATAATGTTTTTCAGATTGTGCATTCAGCATCTTCACGGCTTGTTCTGCGGTGATGTCTCGCTGAGGTCCTGCAAACATCTCATAACCAACCATAAACTTCTTAACCGTGGCAGATCGTAATAATGGTGGATAGAAGCTCATATGAAAGTGCCATTCAGGATGGTCCTTGCCATTGGTTGGGGCCTGGTGTATCCCGGAAGAATATGGAAATGACGTTTCAAACAGGTTATCATACTTAGTAGTTACCTTTTTTATAATATCTGCAAAAGCAATCTCTTCTTGTTCATTAAGATCTGTTATTTGCTGAAGATGCCTTTTAGGAATGATCATCGCTTCGAAAGGCCATACTGCCCAGAAAGGAATTAAGGATACGAAATGCTCATTCTCATCGAGAATTCGTTCTCCAAAGGCCAGCTCCTGATTTAAATAATCACCAAGAAGGCTGAAATTGTTCTTTTGCCAGTATGCTATAAATCTCTCAGATTTCTTTGAGATTTCGGTTGGGATGGACGATTGCGACCATATTTGCCCATGAGGATGCGGATTGCTACAACCCATGATAGCACCCTTATTTTCAAAGATTTGGATGTAATTGATGTCTGGATTTTTCACTAGCTCAGCGAACTCGGTTTTCCAGATCTGCACAACCTTCTTGATTTCTGAAACCTCCATCAATGGAAGAGTCAGCGAATGATCTGGAGAGAAACAAACAACTTTGCAAATTCCCCTTTCAGTTTCAGACTTTAATAAACCCTGCTCAAAATTTAATTCAGGAGTATCTGGCAACAGGGAGCTGTAATCGTTTATAAATGTATAAGGTTCAGAATAATTCGGATTCGTTTCTCCGCTTGCCCTGGTATTTCTTGGACATAGATAGCAACCCGGATCGTATGAGGCATTCTGGCTGGTTTTATTCTCTTCGGTTTTACCCTGCCATGGTCTTTTTGTGCGATGCGGAGAAACCAGTATCCATTCACCGGTCAAAATATTATACCTGCGATGAGGTAGTTTGTTTATTTCATTATTCATGGGATACCAGTTTTATAATTTCTGTTCCGGCTGATGGTGCTACTTCAATTGCTTCCGGATAGATCTTGAATCTTTCAAAATACGCTTCGGCAACTTCAGTAATATAGCCTTCAACGTTTTCAGAATTGATAAGATTAATGGTGCAACCACCAAAGCCACCACCCATCATTCTGCTTCCATAGATAAATTCTTTTTCTTCAGCATAATTAACCAGAAAATCAAGTTCCTGGCAACTCACCTCATATTGATCCTGCAAGCCGCGATGAGAAGCATACATCAATTTCCCTAATGCCTGAAGATTATTATTTCGAAGTGCCTCTGCAGCTGCCTGCACACGCTCGTTCTCCTGTAGGACATATAAACAGCGTTGGTAAGTTTGCTCTGTAAGTTCTGATCGATAACTTTCTAGCAAGTCAAAATCCACATCTCGTAAGCTTTTTATTTGCGGATTCTTCAATTGAATTATCCTGATCGCTGCTTCACATTCCTCACGCCTGGAATTGTAATCACTGTCGGCCAGATTATGAGAAACCCTTGTATCTAAAAGGAGCAGTCTAAAATTTCCAAGATCTGCAGGAATATATTCAGTAGCAAGACTTCGGCAATCCAGTTTGATAAAATGATCCTTTTTACTGAGAATGGAAGCAAATTGATCCATGATTCCGCAGTTGGAACCTACAAACCTATTTTCGGCACGTTGAGCCATCTTTGCGATCTCAATTTTGCTCAAATTCAGATCAAATAATGCATTAAGGCCTGCACAGAATCCACATTCCAGTGCTGCGGAAGAACTTATCCCGGCACCGGTAGGAAGATCGCTGGAAATTATACAATCAAAACCTTCCAGCAATTTATTCTCCTGCAGAAGTTCGTGAATGATCCCGAGTAAATAATCTCTCCAGTCGCTTTGCTTTGTTAAGGGCTGGTCGATGTGAAATTCAAATCCATTGCTAAAAGTGTCACTATATATTCTGCAGAAGTTTTCCGTATCATTTGTTCTGAATTTGAAACTTATATGCTTATCGATCGCTGTGGGCATTACGAAACCTTCATTATAATCTGTATGTTCTCCAATCAGGTTGATTCGACCAGGAGAATTAACGAGTAATTTCGGTTGGAAATCATCAAAAACCGAAGGCTTCGTAGAAAAAGATCTGATATTTGTCAAGACTTGATTAATTTTGAGTAATTCAAATATAATAAACGTCATACTTACATTTATTATTTCAGAATATAATTATGCACACTAAGAACTCACAACTGGAAGTTTTTGAACCAACAGATCTGTACCAGATCAGGGAGAAAATGTATGTCGCGACAGACTGTATCATTTTTGGCTTTCATGAAGGTAAGCTTAAGTTGCTGGTATTCGAGCGTCAGGTAGAGCCCTTAAAAGGTTCCTGGTCACTTGTTGGTAGCTTTGTACGGCTTGATGAAGATCTCGAGCTGGCAGGGCAGAGGGTTTTGAGAGAGGCTACTGGATTGAACGAGGTTTTTATGCAACAATTAAAGACCTATGGTAAACAGGACCGTGACCCGGGCTACCGTTGTATTTCTGTAGCTCAATACGCTTTAATTAGAGTGGAGGATTATATAGACAAACTGGAAAAACATTATGGTGCCCGCTGGTTCGAAATTGATGATCTTCCCGAATTAGTTCTGGATCATGATCAAATGGTACAGGATGCATTGGAACAACTAAGACATAACGCGCGTCACAGACCCATTGGTTTTGAGCTGTTGCCAGAGAAGTTTACCATTCCACAGTTACAGAACCTTTATGAAGCGATCTACCAGAAGCCACTGGACGCGAGAAACTTCAGAAAAAAAGTATTATCTCTGAATGTTTTAGAAAAACTGGAGGAAAAAGATAAATCGGGTAGTAAACGCGGTGCTTTTTTGCATAAATTCAATAAAGAGAATTACTTACAATTATTAAAAGCTGGATATAATTTCGAGATTTTTTAAAATCTGAAAATAGTTTCTTTAAATAATTGTATGAATTACATTTATTATTAATTTAGAAAAACATTTCAGGATGGCTAAAGATCAATCTCGTAGAAAATTATTAAAGAACCTGGGTATTGGAGCAGGTTTACTTGTTATTCCATCATTTTCCAATGCATCCGGTTTCGATGTTGCAATTAATAATTTACAAGACCCTACTTCAAAGATTAATCATTCTGTTTGTCGCTGGTGTTATGCCGATATTCCCCTTAAGGAGTTTGCTAGAGCCTGTAAAGAATTGGGAATTAGTGCTATTGATCTTTTAAAACCTTCAGAATGGCAAATTGTACAGGAGGAAGGTCTAAAATGTTCCATGGCAACCGACGATTTTATCAGTTTGACCGATGGATTCAATGACCCTGAAAATCATCAGAAATTGCAATCTGCTTACATAGAACTCATCGACAAAGCTGCAGATAAGAATATTCAGAATGTCATCTGTTTTTCTGGGAGTCGGCGTGGGATGGATAATGAAACTGGCTGGAACAACTGTGTAGACGGATTAAAGCCTTTATTGGACCATGCTAAAACTCGTAATGTCACCCTCGTCATGGAATTGCTGAATAGCAAAGTAGACCATCCAGATTATATGGCAGATCATACGTCCTGGGGAGCCGAACTTGCCAAAAGACTGGACCGACCAAACTTTAAACTGCTCTACGATATCTACCATATGCAGATCATGGAGGGTGACATAATTCGAAACATTAGAGAATTTCATCCTTACATCAATCATTATCATACCGCGGGAAATCCCGGAAGAAACGAGATCAATAATTCTCAGGAATTAAACTATCCTGCAATCATCCAGGCGATTTATGATACCGGTTTTGATGGTTATATCGCTCAGGAATTTATTCCAACCTATGAGAATAAACTAAAAGCGCTTGAAGAAGCCATTGGAATTTGTACTATCTAAACATAAATTTTAATGACTCAAAATATCAAATCGATCACAGTTCTTATATTACTGATTTTTAATATTAATACAGCTTTCTCTCAAGTAACTACAGTTGTAGACGAAAAGGGAATAATTCGATGGGAGCCTTCCGGAGAGGAAGTAAAAGGTTTTGGAGTCAATTATTCGGCACCATTCGCACATGCTTACCGTTCTGCTGAAAAACTTGGGCTTGATATCAAGGCCGAAATTGATAAAGACCTCTACCATTTTTCCCGGCTTAATTTTGATCTGTATCGTCTTCACGTCTGGGATACAGAAATTAGCGATGCAGAAGGGAATTTACTGGAAAATGAACACCTGGATGCGTTCGATTATTTGCTGAGTGAACTTAAGAAACGCAAGATCAATTTTGTGATCACTCCAATCGCATACTGGGGAAATGGCTGGCCGGAACCAGATGAAGATACTCCGGGATTTTCGAATAAGTATGGCAAGGAAGGAAGCTTGACCAATCCCAAAGCGATCGCTGCCCAGCAAAACTATCTTACGCAATTTATGAGCCACGTGAATCCATATACAGGAATTGCGTATAAAAATGATCCAAATCTCATCGCGGTTGAAATCAGTAATGAACCACATCATCGCGGCACTCCTAAGGAGGTAAAAGAATTCATTAATAAACTCACAAAGGCCATCCGGGATTCCGGTTCTCAAAAACCTGTCTTTTATAATGTCACCCATAGCGTTCACCTTGCAGACACTTATTTTGAATCAGATATTCAGGGTGGTACTTTTCAATGGTATCCAACCGGACTTGGTTTTAAGAAGGAAATCCCGGGAAATTTACTTCCCAATGTCAACGATTATAATATTCCGTTCAGCAATGTCATCGAAAATAATAACGCCGCTAAACTTGTGTATGAGTTTGATGCTGCCGATGTTAATAGATCATATATCTATCCCGCAATGGCACGCAGTTTTCGAGAAGCGGGAATTCAGATCGGGACGCATTTTGCCTATGATCCATCTTTCCTGGCATATGCGAATACTGAATATAATACCCATTATATGAACCTCAATTATACTCCGCATAAGGCTTTAGGTCTTATGGTCGCCGGGGAGATCTTCCATCATACCAAACTGGCCGAAGATCAGGGAACCTATCCCGACAACTTAAAATTTGGAGATTTTCTTATTCAGTATGAGGATGATCTAGCGGTCTATAATTCTGCGGAAAAGTTTATTTACACGAATTCAAATGCTGAAAAGCCTAAGGCTATTTCAGAATTAAGAGAAATTGCGGGTCACGGTAGTTCTGAAGTGATCGAATATGGAGGGAAAGGAGCTTACTTTCTTGATAAACTTGAAGAAGGAGTCTGGCGTCTGGAAGTAATGCCCGACCCATTTCTTATCCAGGATCCCTTCGGAAATAACAGCCTTGACAAAACGATATCTGTGATCAAGTATAATTTGAACGAAATGGAAATTAATCTTCCTGGACTTGGTGAAAATTTCGATTTCAAACAGATAAATACTTCGGAATCTGAAGTTCAAAAAGCCAAAGGTGGTGCAATATCAGTTTTACCCGGCACTTATATTCTTTCTGCTGAAGGGAAGGATTTTGAATTTGAAAATTTTGAGGGAGAGTTCCGTTTGGAAGTCGATAATTTTGTGGCAGTAGAAGAGTCGGTTGACCGTACATATGTCCTACATAAAGCCACAAATGCCGCGGAAGCAAATCAGAGTTTTTGTATCGAAGCAGTGATTGTTTCGAATGAGGAGATTAAGAAAGCCGAAATATGGTTTCAGAATGGGAATATTTATGAAGCAGTACAAATGAAAGCAAAAAATCAATACGATTATTCTGCTGAAGTACCGCAAAATTTACTTGTTCCAGGAACACTTACTTACCACATCATTCTGGAAACTGAAAATGGAAAACTAACATTCCCTGGAAACGTTTCAGGTAGTCCGGAGAACTGGGACTTCTATTCTGAAGATGCATATTCTACTCGTATCTACAATAAAGGTTCTGCCATCTCACTTTTCGATGCTTCTGTGGATGCACATATGGTAGTTCATTCATGGAAGCCCGGCAATAAAGTTGTTCCCATAAATTCGGTTGAAGACGAATTTCAGGTAAGACTGGATCAATTATTTTCACTAGATATTGAGAACAAAAACGCAGCTCCAATTTACGATTACTCTTTTCGGTATAATTTTCAGAAGAAAATAGGAGCAAGGCTTCCTGGAGATCAGAAGGAACTTATCATCAAGGCACGTAACCTTAAATTGGGTACAGAGAAACTTCAGGTAGCTTTATTAATGAAAAACGGTTCAGCTTTTGGTAAAATAATCGAATTAGATCAAGATTTAAAAGAAATAAGGATCAGACTGGATGAGCTTGAGCCAGTGAAAACGGTTACGTTGCCACGTCCTTACCCGGGTTTTTTATCCTATTATTTTGAGCATCAGAATCCGGAAGATTTTGATCTTCAAGAGGTGGAAGCACTTCAGTTTTCTATTGGTCCGGGGATCGAGCGTGAAAATCTTCAGAAATCACATGAAATTGGTATTGTAAAGGTCAATCTCCAGTAGTAGAAATATCTATACAAAAAAAGGTCTCGTTCTCACGAGACCTTTTTTCAGTTTAACATTTACAACAATTAAATTATCCACATTTAGAAGAGCCACAATCTTTACAGGTAAGGCAACCTTCCTGGTAAATAAGATTTGAGGAATTACAGTTATTACATTTTTCCTTCTTAGCGACCGTCCCATCTGCGATAAAACGTTTAAGAGCGCGAACCACCCCATTCTTCCATGTGTTAATAGATTCGCTGTCCAATTGCAGACTGTTAATAAGGTCCACAACCTTGTCGATAGACATTCCATGACGTAGTGTACTTGAGATCAATTTCGCGTAATTCCAGAATTCCGGATTGAATTTATGCGAAAGTCCTTCGATCGTGGTTTTGTAACCACGTTTATTCTCGTACTGGAAATCATAACGTGAAGATCCATCTTCATTTCTTGCTTTGATGATATAGCCTTCAGTTACCCAGCGAGGGATAAGGATACCTTCTTCATCATCTGCAAAACCGGTAAATATCTCATATGGTCTGTCATCTACAAGTCCGATAAATGCGATCCATTTATCCTTATTGTTCTGGAAACGAACCACATCGGCTGTTAGAACTTCTGGTCTCTTGAGAGGGAAAGATCCGGAAGTCTGTTCCTCATCTTCCTCTTTTTTCTCATCGTTAGAGATTAAAACTCCAGATCTTGAACCATCACGATAGACAGTAACACCTTTACAACCAGCTTCCCATGCTTCCAGGTATAGTTTTCCAACCAATTCCTCTGTCGCATCGTTTGGAAGGTTAATGGTCACACTAATAGAGTGATCGATCCATTTTTGTACAGCTCCCTGCATTCTCACTTTGCTAAGCCAGTCTACATCATTAGATGTTGCCTGGTAGTAAGGAGAAAGTTTAACAAGTTTATCTAGTTCTTCGTTCGAGTAATTCTTATCGGTATCGTATCCTTTAGCCTTCATCCATTGCTTAAAACGATGGTGGAAAACTACATACTCTTCCCAAGAATCTCCCACTTCATCCACGAAATCTACGCGTGCTTCCTTGTCATTAGGATTTACTTTTCTTCTTCTTTTGTAAACTGGTAGGAAAACAGGCTCAATTCCAGAAGTAGTTTGCGTCATTAGACTGGTCGTTCCGGTTGGAGCGATCGTTAAAAGCGCGATATTTCTACGACCATACTCTAGCATGTCGTAATACAACTTTTCATCAGCTTCTTTTAATCGAAGAATGAATGGGTTGTTTTTCTCTCTTTCTGAATCAAATATCCCAAAAGCACCTCTTTCTTTCGCAGTTTCTACGGAAGCTCTATAAGCTTCAACAGCGATATTCTTATGAATGTCTACAGAGAAATCGATTCCTTCCTTACTACCATATTTAATACCTAAACCGGCAAGCATATCGCCTTCCGCAGTAATACCTATTCCGGTTCTTCTACCTTCATGTGCTTTTTTACGGATATTAAGCCAAAGATTTTTCTCAACAGCCTTTACTTCTTCATTTTCTGGATCTGCATCGATCTTACCAATGATATTGTCGATCTTTTCCAGTTCAAGATCAATGATATCATCCATAATTCTTTGTGCAGCAGAAATATGTTTTTTAAATAGTTCGTAGTTGAAATGCGCGTTGTCTGTAAATGGCTCTTCTACATAAGAAAACAGGTTGATCGCAAGCAAACGACAGGAATCGTAAGGGCAAAGTGGGATCTCTCCACAAGGATTGGTAGAAACCGTTTTATATCCAAGATCTGCATAGCAATCTGGCACAGATTCGTTGATCACCGTATCCCAGAATAGAATTCCAGGTTCAGCCGATTTCCATGCGTTATGTACGATCTTCTTCCAGAGTTTATCTGCCTCGATCTCTTTTGAAACCTTTGGCTCTGCGGAAAATATCGGATATTTCTGAGTATAATTGGTATTGTTCTTTACAGCTTTCATGAACTGGTCATCGATCCTAACCGAAACATTGGCACCTGTAACTTTGCCCTGCTCCATTTTAGCGTCGATAAAATCTTCTGAATCAGGATGATTTACAGAAACCGAAAGCATCAAAGCTCCACGACGTCCATCCTGTGCTACTTCTCTTGTAGAATTGGAGTAACGCTCCATAAATGGAACGATCCCGGTAGAGGTAAGCGCAGAGTTCTTTACGGCCGATCCCTTAGGACGTATGTGAGAAAGGTCATGACCTACACCACCACGTCTTTTCATTAACTGTACCTGCTCCTGGTCGATCTTCATGATCCCACCATAAGAATCTGAATTTCCATCATTTCCTATAACGAAGCAGTTAGATAACGAACCAACCTGGTAAGGATTCCCAATTCCAGCCATAGGACTTCCCTGCGGAACGATATATTTAAAATCCTTGATAAGATCGAAAACTTCGTCTTCGGTCATAGGATTTGGATACTTTTTTTCAACTCTTGCGATCTCGCTGGCGATACGTCTGTGCATATCGTTTGGAGTGAGTTCATAAATATTCCCGTCAGAATCTTTAAGGGCGTATTTATTTACCCAAACTCTGGCGGCAAGATCGTCGCCTTTGAAGTATTTTAGTGAAGCTTCGAAGGCCTGTTCCTGAGTATAAGTCTTTGGAACAACTGGATTTTCCTGTACAGGCATAAAAATGAGATTTTTAGGTTAGAAATGCTCTAATCGGCTGGTATAAAACTAGGCATTATTTCCGGACAATTAACAAAGCGTTTAGAAAAAGTTTTCAAACAAAAACGGTTAATTAACTGATAATCAATTAACTAAATATTTACTAACAATAAAAAGTTGACAAATAATGAAAACATTTAATTTAAGGTTTGGAGTTTCTATACTATTGAGATTCAGCAGTAGAAATAGGGGGTGAGCATCAAAATTAGGCTAAATTAAATGCTTTTTGTAGAGTATTCCAGAGAAAAAGTAACAAAAAAAAGAGGCCTCACAAATTTGTGAGGCCTTCTTTGAATTAACACCTATGAAAATTCAAAATAAAAATTTTTATTCTGTAATTGACCAGATCGAATATCCATTTGCAGGAGCCTCGATAGTCACCGCTCCATTTTCATCGGAGGTAGGGGAATATGCTGAATTCGAACTATAATCCTGTAAGGTAACATTACTCCAGTTCGAACTTACTGTTCTTCTTTTTGTACTATTATTGATGCTAATATAAAGAATTAATCCAGGATTAGTACCTGATCCATTTCTTTTCATAACATATTCATCCTGATCTGCATAAAGTAACTCGGTGTCACCAGTTGCAAGGCTATTATGAATCGAAATTAACGTCTTTAATTCATCTTTAAATTCTTCATTCTCATAATCTGAATAGAAGATCGTAGGATAACCAGGATGAGTTAAGATATAGGCATAAGCCTTCATTTTATTGGAACTCATGATATAATTATCCTCGTTAGAGTCTTTTTCGGTATCATGATTTGCAGTAAAGGTTACCGCATCTTCAGGATTTGTTTTCCAAAGCATATCACTCTCGAGAATACTAAGATTTTCAAATCTGTCCAGACTTTCTTCCAGTTTGTAAAACGTAGAAAAATCAAAAGCAGGTGATCCTGAAGCTTCGATCCAGTCACGAAGCACATCTGGATTTCCATCGAAATTTTCTCCTACAGAGAATCCTCCAACGGCCTCATTCCACTCTTTTACTACCCATGGTTCGAAACCTTTAACGTAATCAAAACGCCAACCATCAAATCCCATTACGTTCCTGTAATATTTCGCTACTGAATTCTCATCCTTCCAAAGCCAGTCCTGAACTCTTTCTCTATGGTGATCAAGATTGGTCTCTTCATAAAAAAGACTTCCCGGATCATACTGGCTTACACTATTTGGGTAAAAATCCTCGTAAGTTCTGTTGAACATCCCTGAAGCATTTCCATTCGCTTCATCAAATAAAGTATAAGTATCGTAATCCCGGTAAGGATTGTATTGCAAACCTCCACCAGAATTGTGATTCAGGACAATATCTGCGATTACTTCAATATCATTGCTATGGGCTGTGGCGATCAAATTCTCAAGTTCTGTTCTTGAACCGAATCTTGTTTCTACAGTTCCATGCTGGTCATAATTACCAAAATCGAAATAATCTGAAACATCATATCCCATGGAATAGCCACCAGATTGTCCTTTAGCGGGAGATGGTATCCAGATTCTGTCTACACCAGCTTCAGACCATTCCGGCACTTTTTCAGAAAGGTTGTCCCACCAGGCAAATCTTGGTTCTACATCCCAATAAAATGCCTGCATCATTACCCGGCTGCCATTGTCCAGAGATGCCAGGTCCAAAGCCTGAGGCTCTGATGGAGCAGGGATTTCTGGGGTACCGGTTATATCATCTGTCTCGTCCACGATGTCATCTGAATCATCACCGGAGCACGAACCTATAAAGAGTGCCCCACCAAGCAGGAGACTGCATAAAAATTTATTAGTATTCATAATTAGTTCAGTTTAAAGAAAAAAAAGGGGCTAATTAAATTAGCCCCAGTATAAAATAGGTTGATTATTCTCCTGCAGGAATAAGAATATATCTTGCAGTTAGGTCATTGAACCAGATATCATAAACTCCTGCGGTTACAGGGATATTTGGATCATTTGCATTGGCACCCTGACCGCTGATTGGTGTACTTGCACCCCAGCTAACATCCCATGCGTTGTTTGCTCTGAACTTAAGTTCACCGTCAAACAATTCCACGTCATTCATGTACCAGATGTGAGAATCAAAATCTGACTGGGTCATATCCATATCATCATTCCAACCTTCGTCTGTACCTGTAGTAGCAGTACCAATAATACCTACCATATCGTACATTGTTGCTGCAGAAACATCCATAGCTTCGAAAGTATAGGTCATGTCTTCAGTGTTTAATGATAGCGTGTAGTATGCGTCATCTTCTACTGAAAATGCAGCCGGATCATCACTATCACCTGTATTTACACCCAAAGTTCCGTCGGTACCACCCCATTGCGGTTGCCATGCTCCAGGAGTTTCAAGTAATTTGAAACCTTCTACACCATCACCACCAGCAAATCTTCCAGTAAAGTTGAAAATGTTGTCATTTTCAGGATCTCTGAACATTGGCGTATTGTTATTGTTGTTGTTCCATCCAGCGGCAGTTGCATCTCCTACAAAGAAAAGATTCATTTTTACTGAATTTTCTTCTTCTTCGATTACCGCTTCAGGAAGTACAACTCTTAGAGACATTACTTCAGAAGTTGCGTTAAGGCCGTTGCTTCCATCAGTTCCGGCATAAGCGCGAACTCTGAAGTAGATATCTCCTGCATTTGGCATTTCGGTTTCAGGATCGTTATCCAAACCTGCTTCCGTAGCCAAAGACATTAATTGGCTAACAGTAACTCCAAGATTATTTTCTCCCGTCGTTCCAATGATATTGAATGAAGAAAAGTCTGCATCAGAGGAACCCTGAAGTTCATAAGTAACAGTGGTTGGAGCATCAAAATCAACTTCACTCCATACAAATCGCTCAGCGATATTGTTGGCAGTTTCAGAAGTGAGGGTGTAAGATTCTGCGGTAGAGCTCATAAACACGATCCCTTCTGGATCAGGTTGAGCTGTAAAAACCACATCATCATCATGTTCACAGGATGTAAATCCTACGAATGCGATCATTATTAATAAGAAAATTGAAAACTTTTTCATTGTTGTAATAGTATTTTGTTAGTATCCTGGATTTTGTGTCAAATTCGTGTTCACTCCCAGATCTGAAGCCGGGATCGGCATTAGATCTCTAAAAGACTCTGTAGTAGTTCCCTGTGGGACACCACCTTTGAATGGCCATACACCACCATCAGAGAATTGTCCAAATCTTATAAGATCGGTTCTTCTGTGTGCTTCCCAGTAAAGCTCTCTCGCTCTTTCTTCCAATAGGAAGTTAAGGGTAAGATCTGATGTTGAGATATTGTTACTGTCATTGTTAAAAGCTCTTTCTCTCAACTCATTGATATAATCTACAGCTGTAGATTCGCTTCCTCCACCACCTCTAACTACGGCTTCAGCATACATTAGGTAAGCATCTGCAAGGCGGAACATAGGGAAATCTGTATCTGGAAAATCTCCTGTAGGGTCTGATCCTGCGTTTCCATTCACATCTACGTTCTTATATTTAGCAACGGCATAACCATCAGTGAAATTGGAAATATTACTGATCTCTTTAGACTGTCCATCTGTATAGAAAATAGCTCTTTCATCAGCTACTGTTTCAATATCATCATCTTCATTCTCAAGGAAATCATTGATAAGGGCAGAAGTGGTTCTTAGACCGGCCCATCCACCGTTAATTCCAAAGTTATCGGGATCCATAGATCCTCCAACTGCTGCATGGATGATAAAGGTCATTCCTCCATAAGCCTGAGTGTTGATCCCGTCAAAAGTGATCGGGAAAATGATCTCGCTCTGTGCTCCGTTCATATTGTTATCTGCAAGGAATAACTTCTGGTAGTCATCAACTAAAGTAAATCCTGAGTTGATTACCTTTTCAGTGTAAGTGATCACATCTGAAGATCTATCAGATCCAGTGTACTTTTCTGAATTCTGGTAAAGTTTTGCAAGTAACATCCAGGCTGCTGCCTGATCTGCACGGCCATATTCATTAGTGCCGGCAGCGGCTAGTTCACTCTCGATCGCTAAAAGTTCATTTTCAATATAAGTGAAAAGCTCTGCTGAGTTTGTTTGCTCCGGAAGGAACGCACCAACAGGATCCTGCTCTGTAACGAAAGGAGGATTTCCATAAAGGTCCAGTGCATGCCAGTAGCTTAATGCTCTCAGGAATCTTGCTTCTGCACGATATACCTGTATATCTGCCTGTGTTGCAGCATCCACACCACGACCTTCAACTACTGAAGTTTCAGTTTGTCTAAGGAATTCGTTAGACTGTGCGATCTGGTACATAATTCTGGAATACATTGTACGAATAAATTCGTTTCCTGATGTCCAGTTCTGATTATGTAGATCTTTGATCGTTCCATCATTCCATCCAATAACTGCTTCATCTGTTGTAAGTTCCTGTACCATCCAGTACAACCGCATGTATTGTGAGAATCCTTCATCTAATCCAGAAAGATCGGCATCACCGGCAGGACCATCCTGACCACTAATTGCAAAACCTGCATATAGCTTAGCCAAAAACTGTTTGTAAGCTGCGGGGTCTTCAAAAGCTGAAGCCGCAGTTTCCCTGTTATCCTCGGGAGTTAGTTCCAGATCGCTTTCGCATGACCATAGAACCGCCATTCCGAAGAGAATAAGGAAAGTAGATTTAAATTTATTAAACATAGTTCTAGTAATTTTTCTATTATTCATTAAAAAGCAAAGTTCAATCCAAGTACGAATCTTCTTGATCTTGGGTAGAAGTTGTTATCAATTCCACCGAAAACTTCAGGATCAAGCCCATCGTAATCTGTGATCGTAAGCACGTTTGTTGCAGTTAAAGAAGCTCTGAAATCAACTTTTTCTCCTGGGATCGTATATCCAATACTTACGTTATCAAGTTTCACGAAATCTGCAGCCTGCAAGTAGTAATCTGAGAAGAACTGACTGTTTACAAAACCTGATTCCAATACATTCGAGTTAAAGTTCGAGTAGTAATTTTCAGGAGTGTTTGTTCCAGCTTCTATAAAACCATTTGCAGATTGCGTGTTGTTATAAATATAATTTCCAAAACTTCCTCTAAAAGTAAAGCTGAAGTCAAAGTCCTTATAGTTCATGGTGTTGGTAAGACCCATATAGTAATCTGGTGTCGCTTTCTTGTATGGCTGCTTATCTGCTTCTGTGATCTGGTTATCACCATTTACATCTACATAGGCACCTTCAATTGGCTGCCCGGCATCATTATAAACCTGTCTGAACACAAAGAAAGTAGTAGGATCAAATCCTTCTTTCCAAAGCTGAATGTTGTTTCCAACACCACCACTAATTCCACCCTGTGGGATAAAGAAGTTTGCATCATCACCCAAAGAAAGTTCTGTGATCTCTAATTCCTGGAAGGAAATGTTATAACCTAAGGTCCAGTTGAAATCTTCAGACCTGGCGATATCACCACTTAATCCAATCTCGATACCTTTACTTACAGTCGTACCAACATTCGTTAGTAATTGATCTGAAAGGTTAGCTCCTGCTGGTACTGGTACGGTTGCGATAAGATCTTTAGTTTCTCTGTAATATCCATCCACAGAACCACTCAATCTATTATCGAATAGACCAAAGTCTATACCTGCGTTATAGTTGATAAGACTCTCCCATTTGAGGTCTTCATCATACTCTTCAGGTCTAATAGTACCAATGAACTCATTTCCAAATTGGTATCTCGCACCACCCTGACTAGGTGTGTAAAGACCTAAATACCCATAGTTTCTTCCAATTTCGTAGTTTCCGGTTTCACCGTATCCACCACGAAGCTTCAATTCATTAAGGATTCTTGAATCTTCAAGAAATTCTTCATTATGAATTTTCCAACCTATAGAGGCTGCAGGGAAATATCCCCAACGATTGTCTGGAGAAACTCTAGAAGAACCATCGGCACGAATACTACCAGAGATCAGGTACCTGTTATTAATATCGAAACTAGCTCTCGCGAAGTAAGACTCTAAAGAGTTCCTGTTAATATCTCTTGGAAGTGCTCTAATTTGATCCTGCTCAGTTCCAAAAACATTGCTAGTAGAGTAAAATTCCTGGTAAGAATGACCTGCTGTTACATCAACATCTGTTTCAAAGAAACCAAGTTCTGTTTTATAGTTTAAATAAGTATCAAGAAGAAGGTTACGGTTTATATTACTATAATCTTCGAATTGATCGATATTAGAAGTGTTGGATGCTGCAAATACCGGAGTAAATTTATCCCCATCAGCTTCAGCATAATCAAAACCAGCACTTACTACTGCTTTAAGACCCGTTAAGAAAGGAACTTTATATTCAGCATTCAGGTTCGTAATAGAACGCCTGGTCTGGTTCTGGTCTGTGGTTTGCTCTAAAAGAGCGATCGGGTTTCTGGTTGCAAGATTTTGTTGCGTGATCTCACCTCCTGAAAGTCTGTTGAATTCAAAGAATCCACCAAATGGAAGGGTATCATCATAAATAGGTTGAGTAGGATCGAATGCTACTGCAGATCCAATGGCACCACCATTCGAAAACTTGTTCTTATCTAAAGAGTTCTTCGAAGTAAGAGTCAGTTTTAACGAATTGTCGAAAAGATCCTGGTTCAAAGAGATATTAAAAGCATTACGCTCGTAATAATCTTTTCTGATAACTCCAGTTTCAGCAGTATGGTTAAAGTTCAAACGATAGTAGAAATTCCCGATACCCTGTGTAGCTGTAAAGTTATGAATAGCTCCTACTGAAGTTTCATAGATTTCATCCTGCCAGTCTGTATTTGCATTTCCTAATAAAGAAGGATCTGTACCTTCAGTATTGTTGATCAGGTTTCTAAACTCATCTGCATTTAAAACGTCTACTTTATCCAGAACATTCCCAACAGAAGTTTTTAGATCATATGTAAACTGAAATGGAGAATCCTTTTTACCTTTTTTGGTTGTAATAAGAATTACCCCGTTCGATGCTCTGGAACCATAAATAGAAGTGGCTGCAGCATCTTTTAATATAGTGAAATCTTCGATTTCATTTGGGTTTATAGAATTTAGCGCGTTTCTTGAACCGGCAACTCCACGTTGATCCAAAGGTACACCATCAACTACGATCAAAGGATCGTTAGAAGCCGATAGTGAAGAACCACCACGTATTCTAATAGTTCCTCCCTGTCCTGGAGCTCCACCACCCGGGGTGATCTGTACTCCGGCAGATTTACCAGCGATCAGCTGTTCCGGGGCAACAACTGCGCCCTGGTTAAAAGTTTCTGAAGAGATCTTCTCTACGGCTCCGGTCGCATCCTGCTCAGAGGTTGCTCCATACCCAATTAGAACGACTTCGTCCAGCGTAGCAGCATCCTCATCAAGAGTAATGTCTATAGTAGACTGACCTTCGTAAGGAATCTGTTGCGTTACAAATCCTATAAAGGAAAAAACAAGTACGTCTTCATTAGATACATTAGATATGGTATAATTACCATCAAAATCGGTCGTTGTACCATTGCTGGTACCCTGAACAATTACGTTCACACCTGGAACCGGAAGGCCTGTGGCAGTCTCTGTCACATTTCCGCTAACGGTGTTTTGTGCAAAAAAGCTCATTGGTAGCATGAACAGCAAAAACAATGTGCTTTTAATTAAATTCCTCATAAAATTATTATTGGTTTTTGATAAAAATTAACCTTATACTTTTACTTCCTGAGGTTAAATGTATGTAAATTCAAATCCAATATTTGGCGAAACCCAACTATTACTGGGACGAAAACGTTTTCGTGTTGAAAACTTTTTCTTCTTAAGAGATTCATAATCAAATAATGCTAATTTTGCGAGATCGAAAATATATCCCGTCTAAATCACGAATATCCGAATAGAATGAAGCCCAAACTAACCCTGAAGAAAATTGCCAAAGAGCTTGATGTGTCTATCTCCACCGTTTCAAAAGCACTTCGAGACAGCTCGGAAATTGGCGAAGAAACACGTGCCAAGATCAAGGCTTTTGCAAAACACTATAACTATAAGCCTAATAACATAGCATTAAGTCTTAAGAATCGGAAAACCAAGACAATAGGGATAATTATTCCTGAAATTGTACACCATTTCTTTACTACAGTAATTAGTGGAGTGGAAAAAGTGGCCAATGAAATGGGATATAACGTTTTGGTGTGCCTTTCAGATAATTCATTTGACAAAGAGGTTCTGAATATGGAAATGCTGGCGAATGGAAGTACCGATGGGTTTATTTTGTCGCTTGCCAAAGAAACCATGCAAAAAGGGGATTATCATCACCTTGCGGAAGTGATCAACCAGGGAATGCCTTGTGTGCTTTTCGACCGTGTAGCTGAAGATATTTCTTGCGATAAGGTGATCATTGATGATGTTACCGGAGGAAAAAAAGCTGTTCAGCACCTGATTGATATAGGCTGCAGGAAGATCGCTCTTATTTCTACCGTTGATTATGTAAGTGTGGGTAAACTGCGTACGCATGGTTATAAACAGGCTTTAGCTGAAAATGGTATAAGTATTAATGAAGATCTTATTCTCAAGATCGAGGAAATGGAAGACAGCGAAAAGGAAATAGAAGCCTTTCTGAAGGAACGAGACGTGGATGGAGTCTTCGCTGTGAATGAGCATTTCGCCATATCTGCAGTAAAGTCTATTCAGGATCAGGGAAAAAAGGTACCTGATGATGTTTCTGTAATTGGCTTTACAGATGGTGAATTGTCCAAACGATTTATTCCTAGTTTGACAACGGTAAGTCAGCATGGAATGAGAATGGGAGAGGAGTCTGCCCGACTGTTAATCGAGAAACTTGAACGCACACCTACTGAGGATGATTACTACAAAACTATTATTGTTGAGACAGGTTTGGTGTTAAGAGATTCAACAAAATCTGGGAAATAGCCTTTTCGTTTTAAAAAAACTATATCTTTGCCGTAGTTGAAATTTATCAGAACTTATATTTTTACTTCCTACCTTTTATAAGTTGTGATAAGTCATAGTGCTTATCGTAGAACAATTAAAATCACGATATGCAAAAACCCCGTTTAAAGTTTTGGGATATCTGGAACATGAGTTTCGGATTTCTGGGTATACAATTTGGTTTCGCGCTGCAAGGCTCGACCATGTCCCGTATATTCGAAACATTAGGTGCTGAGAAGGATAACATTCCATTATTATGGATCGCTGCTCCACTGGCAGGCCTTATCGTGCAACCAATTATTGGTTATTTAAGCGATAATACCTGGCATAAAAGTTTAGGTAGAAGAAGACCATTCTTTCTTCTTGGAGCCATACTTAGCTCCATTGCTCTTTTGCTAATGCCATACTCATCTGCAGTATGGATGGCAGCAGGATTGTTACTTGTTCTGGATGCCTCCATTAATATTTCTATGGAACCATTCCGCGCTCTTGTGGCAGATAAATTACCAGATTCTCAAAGAAGCTATGGATTCGTTATTCAGACATTAATTATAGGGATTGGAACCTGGGTAGCAAGTAACCTCCCTAAATTCATGAACAATGTGCTTGATATAAGTAATGAAGCCGCTCCGGGAGTAGTTCCAGAGTCAGTTCGAGTCGCATTTATTGTTGGAGCCGTTGTCTTTATAGGTTCTATTCTGGTGACCATCTTCACCACCAAAGAGTACACCCCAGAACAAATGCAAAAATTCGAGGATGGCGATGAACCTGAGAAAGATAAGGGTATGGTCAAAACTATTCTGGGAACCTACGCTCTAATGCCTAAGATCATGAAAAAACTGGGTGTAGTTCAGTTTTTCTCGTGGTTCGCGTTTTTTGCTATGTGGACTTTAGCAAACCCAGCACTTACCAGTCATATTTATAATGCACCGAAACCTCAGATAGAAGAATTCGCCCAGCTGGATAGTGAAGGAGAACTTCAGTATGACGCAGACAGGGTGATTTTATTTCAGGATGACCAGGCGAGATTGGAATATTCAGAACAGGATAAGAGCTACAATGAAGCCAGTGATGATGTAGGATCCAAAATGGGAATCTACGGACTATCTTCCATGGCCTTTGCTTTGCTGCTAACCTTCTATACTTCAAGATTTGCGATCAATCGTAAACTCGTACATATGGGAAGTTTGATTCTAGGAGGAGCTGGGTTTTTATTAATGTATTTTATTCCGGGTGAGCCAGAAATGCTGTATGTATGCTTTGTACTCATTGGTTTTGCCTGGGGAAGTATACTTTCCATGCCTTATGCGATGCTGTCAAGTTCAGTAGCATCATCAAAAATGGGCTTAATGATGGGTGTTTTCAATATGTTCATCGTGATTCCACAAATTATTGCAGCACTTGGAGGTGTTGTATTTCTACAAAAACTTATTGGAGAAGAATCGATCCATGCGATGACCGTGGCAGGTGTATTCCTGTTATTCGCGGCATTTTCAAACTTATTAATTACAGATAGAAAAGCTATTAAATATGACCCAGCATAAAACGAATACAAAAGCTGCCGTAATCTTCGATCTCGACGGAGTGATCGTTGATACGGCAAAATTTCATTTTCAAGCCTGGAAAAAACTGGCTAATGATCTTGGTTTTGACTTTACTCAAGAGCAAAACGAGCAATTAAAGGGAGTGAGCAGAGTGGAGTCTTTAAAAAAGATCCTGCGCTGGGGAAATATGGAACTTTCTGAAGAAGAATTTACTAGACAGATGGCCTTGAAAAATGAGAATTATCTGGGCTATGTGGAAAAAATGGATGAATCTGAAATTCTTCCGGGAGTTAGAAAAATCCTTGACTATTTAAAGCAGAACAATATTCCTTTTGCTTTAGGTTCTGCCAGCAAGAATGCGCGCCGAATTTTAAAGCAGATCAATTTGTATGAAGATTTTGATGCGATCGTAGATGGAACCGATGTTTCAAAAGCGAAGCCAGATCCGGAAGTTTTCCTGATTGCCGCGGTTAAACTTGGTGTACAAGCGCATAACTGTGTGGTATTTGAAGATGCTCTTGCAGGAGTTCAAGCGGCCAATGCAGGAAATATGACGAGTATCGGTATTGGCTCAGCCAGTGTTTTAGGCGAAGCAGATCATGTCTTTAATGACTTTACCGAGATCGAACTAGAATTTATTGAAAAATTATTGAGAAACGAGAAGTAATGAATCAGGATTATATAAAACCGGACGAGTGGTCCATCATTGAAGAAGAATTTGACGCAGGCAGGGTAAAATCCTCTGAAAGCCTTTTCAGTATTGGAAATGGAGCTATGGGACAGCGTGCAAATTTTGAAGAACAGTATTCCGGACCAAGTTTCCAGGGAAGTTACATTGGAGGGGTTTATTATCCCGATAAAACCAAAGTAGGCTGGTGGAAAAATGGTTATCCCGAGTATTTTGCGAAAGTATTAAATGCTCCTAACTGGATTGGAATCAATGTTTTCGTAAACGAAGAACCACTGGATCTGTTCACTTGTAAATCGGTTAAGAACTTTCGTCGTGAATTGAATATGAAAGAGGGAACACTTTCCAGAAGTTTTGAAGCCGAGCTTCCAAACGGAATTGAAGTGGAAGTAAAAGCTTTGCGTTTCGTCTCTATTGTTGAAGACGAGCTGGGATCGATAAAATTTGAAGTAACTCCGCTAAATCAGGATGCTGAGATCAGGTTCGATCCTTATCTTGATGGTAGTATTACTAATACAGATGCAAACTGGGAAGAACGATTCTGGGAAACTCTTGAAGTAAAGGAAGACTCTGAGCGTGGTTATATCGTTAGTAAAACTCTGAAAACCGGTTTCCACGTTGGAACCTTTATGCAGTCTGAAATTTTACTGAATAATGAGAAAGTTGCCACTGAAGCAACTTCTTCAGTTGGAGAAGATCGCATTTCATTTGCTTATAAAGTAAAGACTGCGAAACAGGAAACAGCTGCTATTATAAAGTATGCTGGTTATGTTTCAGATATGAACCATAAGAAAGAGCAGTTAACAGAGGCGGCAGGCAACGTACTTGACTCGGCTACTTCTAAAGGATTTGAATCTTTAAAGAAAGATCAGAAAGAAGCCTGGGCTTCGATCTGGGAAATGGCAGACATCACAATTTCCGGCGATGTTAAAGCTCAGCAGGGAATCCGTTTTAATATTTTTCAGCTTAATCAAACTTATTTAGGAAAAGACGATCGACTAAACATCGGTCCAAAAGGATTCACTGGTGAAAAGTATGGAGGTAGTACCTATTGGGATACAGAAGCCTATTGTATTCCTTTTTATATGGCGACCAAAGATCAGAAAGTAGCCCGAAAACTACTTACGTATCGATATAATCATCTTCAGAAAGCAAAGGAGAATGCAGAAAAACTAGGCTTTTCGAATGGTGCCGCGCTTTACCCGATGGTAACTATGAACGGCGAGGAATCCCATAATGAGTGGGAGATCACTTTCGAGGAGATTCATAGAAATGGTTCCATGGTCTTTGCGATCTATAATTATGTGCGTTACACCGGCGACTTCAGTTATATTCCTGAAAAAGGATTGGAAGTAATGATCGCCGTAGCCAGATTCTGGCACCAAAGATCAAATTTCAGCAAGGATAAGAATAAGTACGTGATCCTTGGGGTGACCGGTCCTAATGAATACGAGAACAATGTTAACAATAACTGGTATACTAACTACCTTGCTAAATGGTGTATCGAATATTGTCTTGAAACAATCAATAAGGTAAAAGATGGTCACCAGGAAGATTACGCGAGAGTGATGGGTCTAACAGATCTCAAGGAAGGTGAATTAGCCAAATGGAGAGAAGTTGCTGAAGAAATGTACTTCCCGTATTCTGAAGAACTCGGCGTATATCTGCAGCAGGATGGTTTCTTGGATAAAGAGATCATCCCGGTAAAAGACCTGGAGAAAAAACATAGACCAATTAACCAGAAATGGAGTTGGGATAGGATTCTTCGTTCCTGTTACATTAAACAGGCAGATGTGCTGCAGGGATTCTATTTCTTTGAAGATCATTTCAGCAAGGAGCAACTCGAGAAGCATTTCGATTATTATGAGCCGCTAACGGTTCACGAATCTTCGTTATCTCCGTGTGTACACAGCATTCAGGCTGCGGTTCTGGGAAGAATGGAACAGGCTTATGAATTTTATGTGAGAACTTCAAGATTGGATCTTGATGATTACAACAAAGAAGTAGAGGAAGGATGTCATATTACCAGTATGGCTGGAACCTGGATGAGTATTGTAGAAGGTTTTGGAGGTATGCGTGTGGAAAATGACCAGTTGTCATTTAAACCACAAATCCCTGAAAACTGGAATGCCTATTCTTTCAAGGTAAACTTTAGAGACCGTATTGTCAAGGTTTCAGTTTCGTCCAAGGGGACCGAGTTCTCTCTGGAAGGATCAGAATCGCTGGATATCCTGGTAAATAATAAGGTGCTTACTTTAGTTCCTAACGAACAAATTACGGCTTAGTAATACTGGCTCTCTTTTTAGAAAGGGAGCCTTTTTTATTGAAATCATATGAGAAATATTTTAATGTTATGTGGTCTGATTATCGGGCTACAGGGATTTGCTCAAATCGAGCGCGTGGAACCACCAAACTGGTGGACAGGTTTTGAACAGGATAGTTTGCAGTTAATGCTCTACGGTAGTAACATAAGCGCTGCGGAAGTATCTTCAAATTACCAGGGAGTTGAAGTGCTGGGAACTGAAAAAGCAGATAGCCCGAATTATTTATTCGTAAATCTTGTAATTACTGAAGCTGCCAAACCTGGAAGCATGAAACTGAATTTCAAATTTGAAGACGGTTCTTCTGAAGCTATTGATTACGAATTAAAAAAACGCGAACAGGCTGCTGAAGATTTCGTAGGATTTGACAATTCTGATGCAATCTACCTGATCACTCCAGACCGTTTTGCTAATGGTGATTATAGTAATGATGTAAACGAAAGTCTTAACGAGAAAACTATTGATCTCGAGGATGATTATGCCCGCCATGGCGGTGACATTCGTGGAATTATAGATCATCTTGATTATATCGATGATATGGGATTTACTGCTATCTGGTCTTCTCCGTTATTGATCAATGACATGAAGTCCGGCTCTTATCACGGTTATGCAATGACCGACTTCTATAAAGTAGATCCACGTTTTGGAACTCTGGAAGAATATAAAGAACTGGCACAAAAGGCAGACGAAAGAGGTATCAAATTGATCATGGATATGGTGGCAAACCATAGTGGAGTTGAGCATTGGTGGATGGATGATCTTCCATTTAATGACTGGATCAACTACCAGGAAAAGTTTGAAAATGATGAGCAGTTGATTTATTCTAATCACCGTAGAACTGCGAACCAGGATCTATATGCTTCCGAAGCAGATAAAAAGGTGATGAGCAATGGTTGGTTCGTGGAAACAATGCCCGATTTGAACCAAAAGAACCCGTATCTGGCGAAATATATCATTCAAAACAACATTTGGTGGGTGGAAACTTTGAAGCTGGGAGGTATCAGGCAGGACACATATCCTTATCCAGATATGGAATTCATGAGTGAATGGGCCGGAGCGATCATGAAGGAATACCCGAACTTCAACATTGTTGGGGAAGAGTGGTCTAATAATCCACTGCTTATTCGTTACTGGCAGGATGGTATTGAAAATGGATATGATTCTAACCTGAAGTCTACGATGGATTTTGCCATGCAAACTAATATCGTAAGAGGACTGAATGAGGAATCTGGCTGGGACACAGGATTGCAACGTTTATATGACGGGCTGGCGAACGATTTCGCTTATGCTTCACCTGAAAATATTATGATCTTTCCAGACAATCATGATATGAGCAGGATCTATACTCAGCTTAATGAAGATGTGGAAAATACGAAGATGGCGCTTAGTTATATTCTCAGCCTTCCGCGTATCGCGCAGATTTACTACGGAACTGAAATCCTTATGAACGATACTGCAAAACCAGGTGATCATGGTCTTATCAGGACCGATTTTCCTGGTGGCTGGAAAGATAGCAATAAGAACGCATTTACCGGTGAAGGACTTTCCGAGGAAGAAAAAGATATGCAGAATTTCCTTAAAACGATACTGAATTATAGAAAGTCCAGTAATGCCATTCAGGAAGGAAATCTGGTACATTTTACACCACAAAATAAAATCTACCTCCTCTCAAGAACTTCTGGAGATGAGACGATCGTGCTTATCCTCAATAAAAATGAAGAATCTGTAGATCTGGATCTTTCCAGGTTTGCTGAACTTGAACTTGAAGGAATGCAGTTTCAAAACCTTTTGACCAACGAAAAAATAACCTGGGATAAAAGCCTGAAACTTCCATCACGTGGAGCATATTTTTTCACAACAAAAATGAATAATTCAAACTAATACACATGAAGAAAATAACCTTTATACTGGCTCTTATGATTCTATTTGTTTCCTGTAGGAATGAAACAGATCAGCCAGAGAATGCAGAGAATAAAACTGCTAAAGACTCACTGGCGCCAGTGAATGACGAGATGCTCGAGTCGGCTATAATTTATGAAGCGAATATCAGGCAGTACTCGCCAGAAGGTACTTTTGATGCTTTTACCCAGGATATTCCACAGCTTAAAGAACTTGGAGTAAAAGTGATCTGGTTAATGCCAATGTATCCTATTTCCATGAAGAAAAGGAAAGCGACCGGAGATAAATCCATTGAGGATATTGAAGATCCGGAAGAGCGTAAAAAGTATCTGGGAAGCTATTATGCAATTTCAGATTATAAGGCGGTAAATCCAGATTTTGGCACCATGGAGGATTTTGATGAACTGGTTCAAACTGCCCATGAAAATGACATGTATGTTATTCTTGACTGGGTGGCAAATCATACCGGCTGGGATCATGCATGGATAGAAGAGCATCCAGAATATTATACTAAAAATGATAAAGGTGAGATTACAGATCCTATTAACGATGCAACCGGAGAACCATGGGGCTGGACAGATGTTGCTGATCTAAATTTCGATAACGAAGGTTTAAGAGAAGCGATGAAAAAAGACATGCTTTTCTGGATCAAGGAACACGATATTGATGGTTACCGTGCAGATGCTGCGCACTCGGTTCCTACAGATTTCTGGGAAGATATCGCTGCTGATCTGCGTGAAGTAAAGCCGGTTTTCATGCTGGCTGAAGCAGAAAGTTCTAAAGAATTATTTCACAATGCTTTCGAAATGGGATATAACTGGGAAGGTCACCATATTATGAATAGTATCGCGCAGGGAGATAAAACTGCCAAGGACTGGGATGATTATATGCAGAAGGTTGATTCTACGTTTCAGGAAGATGATTACCTGATGAATTTTGTAACCAATCATGATGAGAATTCATGGGCTGGAACCGTAGAGGAAAGAATGGGAGATGCTTCGGAAGCGATGCTAGCCATGACCTATACATTACCGGGAATGCCTTTGATCTATAGCGGACAGGAATATGATATGAATAAAAGACTGGAGTTTTTTGTAAAAGATACCATTCCGAAGAAAAAAGGGAAAGTATATCCATTACTCGAAAAACTTGGTAAATTAAAAACTTCCAATGTGGCACTGCATGGAGGGAAATCGGCTGCCTCTTATAATGATGTTGAAACATCTGCAGATGAGAAGGTGCTGGCGTTCAAAAGAGAGAAGAATGGAGAAACTCTTTATTATATAGCAAATATGACTGCGGAACCTATAGAATTCTCAGCAGAAATTGAAGGTGATTTTACAGATTATATGAGCGATTCTGAAATGAAACTTACTAAAGATCAACAGATGAGTTTTAAGGGCTGGGAATACCGAATTTTGATAAATAAGTAATTAAACTGCCAATAAATTGAAAAAAGCCACATTATTGTGGCTTTTTTTATTAGTTATTAACCGAAAACGTTTTAGTTTTTTCCGAAATTAGGTAATTGGTTTGAAAGAAGTTAGCTTTGAGGGTAATGGTTGAAAAAATTAGAAACATCGCTGTTCTAACTTCCGGAGGAGATGCTCCGGGAATGAATGCTGCTATAAGAGCAGTTGTTCGTGCCTGTTCATTTCATGATCTTGAGTGTACAGGAATATTTCGTGGTTATCAGGGGCTTATCGAAGCAGATTTTGAGCCACTTGATGCACGTTCAGTTAGAAATATAATCAATAGAGGAGGGACTTTTCTAAAGTCTACCCGTTCCAAAGAATTTCAGACTAAAGAAGGTCGTCAAAAAGCATACGATAATCTCAAAGCAAACAATGTAGATGCGCTTATCGTAATTGGTGGAGACGGTACTTTCACCGGTGGACAACTATTCAGTAAAGAATTTGGTTTTCCGGTAGTGGGAATTCCTGCAACCATTGATAATGATATCAATGGAACCGACTTTACTCTGGGTTACGATACTGCTTTGAATACAGTCGTTGAGGCGATCGATAAGATTCGTGATACGGCAAGTTCTCATAACAGGTTGTTCCTGGTAGAAGTGATGGGACGTGACGCTGGTGATATCGCTTTAAATAGTGGTATTGGTGCTGGCGCTGAAGAAATTTTGATACCTGAGGAAAATCTGGGTGTGGAAAGATTACTGGATTCTCTTAGAAAGAGCAAAAAGACTGGTAAAACCTCCAGTATCATCGTGGTTGCAGAAGGAGATAAGAGCGGGAAGAATATTTTCGAACTCGCCTCATTTATAGAAGAGAACCTCGATGAATACGAAGTAAGAGTTTCTGTTTTAGGTCATATACAGCGTGGAGGTTCTCCAAGTTGTTTTGATCGTGTTCTGGCTAGTAAGCTAGGAGTTGGAGCAGTAGAAGCTTTGATGAACGGAAAAACTGAGATCATGGTAGGAATTCACCACCAGAAAGTCGTAAACGTAGATTTACTAACGGCGATTAAAGGTGAAGCAAAAATAGATAAAGAATTACGGAGGGTGGCAGACATCACTTCGGTATAATTAAAAACCAAAGAAAATGAGTACTAAAATTGGAATTAATGGATTTGGTCGTATTGGAAGAATTGCTTTCAGAATTGCGGCGCAAAGCGAAAAAGTAGAAGTTGTAGCTATCAACGATCTTCTTGATGTAGATCATTTGGCATATTTACTGAAGTATGATTCGGTTCACGGAAAATACGCAGGTTCTGTTGAAGTTAAAGACGGAAGTCTTATCGTTGACGGAAACAAAATTAGAGTTACTTCAGAAAAGAACCCGGCAGACCTTAAATGGGGTGATGCAGGAGTTGATGTAGTAATGGATTGTACTGGAATTTTTACAGATCTTGACAACGCACAGGCTCACCTTGATGCTGGTGCTAGAAAGGTTGTAATTTCAGCTCCTTCTAAAACTGCTCCAATGTTCGTAATGGGAGTAAACCACCAGGACGTAAAGGCAGATCAGAATATCGTATCTAATGCTTCCTGTACTACTAACTGTCTTGCACCACTTGCAAAAGTGATCGATGATGAGTTTGGTCTTGTAGAAGGATTAATGACTACTGTTCACGCAACTACATCTACTCAATTTACTGTAGATTCTCCATCTAAGAAAAACTTCAGACTTGGAAGAAGCGCAATGGCGAATATCATCCCAAGTTCAACTGGAGCTGCAGTAGCAGTAACGAAAGTAATTCCTTCTCTTAAAGGAAAACTTACTGGTATGGCATTTAGAGTTCCAACTACAGATGTTTCTGTAGTGGATCTTACTGTTAAGACTGAAAAGTCTACTAGTTACGAGGAGATCAAGGCTGCTTTCAAAAAGGCTGCTGAAGGAGATTACAAAGGTGTAATTTCTTATACTGAAGAAGAAGTAGTAAGCCAGGATTACGTTTCAGATCCACATACCTGTAATTTTGATGCTGGTGCTGGTATCGAACTTAATGACAAGTTCTTCAAGCTAATCGCATGGTACGATAACGAGTATGGATATTCTTCTAAGCTTGTAGATCTTGCAGCTCACGTAGCTTCACTATAATTCATTCTGAATAAAAATAAATAGCAGTTCGGTGTTACAGCTGAACTGCTTTCTTTTCAATTTAATCCATCTCAGAACATGATATTGATTGCCGATGGCGGGTCCACAAAATGTGACTGGATCTTACTGAACAATGAGGGTGAGCAGATTTTTAAAACCAGAAGTAAAGGTTTAAATCCTGCTGTTTTTAAGGAAGCTGTTCTTGAAGAACGTCTTGCCGAGAATCCTGAACTTGCTGAAGTAAGAGATACGATCGAAAAAGTACATTTTTATGGTGCCGGTTGCGGTACACCTACACCTACTGAACTTCTTAGAAGCATCATCGCGAACTATTTCACGAATGCAGACGAGGTAGAGGTGATGGAAGACACCGTAGCAGCTGTCTATGCTGCGACTACCGAACCTGGGATCGTATGTATTCTTGGTACTGGATCTAATAGCTGTTATTTTGATGGTGAAAACATTACTCAGGCAGTTGCTTCTCTCGGCTATATTCTAATGGATGAGGCCAGTGGTAATTACTTCGGAAAAAGACTGATTCGTGATTATTACTATAAACGAATGCCTCCTGAAATTGCTGAAAAATTTGAGCAAAAGTTCGACCTCAATTCAGATACCATTAAGATGAACCTTTATCGCAAGGATAATCCTAATACGTATCTCGCACATTTCGCAGAATTTATTTTCACGAATGAGCGTAATGGATACTTCTATAAGTTATTACATGAAGGTCTTTCAGATTTTGTTCACTCGAGAGTGATGAGCTATCCACAGGTGACATCTGTTCCTGTACATTTTATAGGTTCTATTGCATATTTTAGTCAGGATATTATAAAGGCAGTTTTACAACCTTACGGGATTGAAGTTGGTAATATCGTGAGAAGACCAATTGATGCATTAATTGAATACTACCGTCAAAATGTGATCGGTAAATAGTACAACTCATTTTCATAAATTAGAAAAGACTCGCAGATTGCGGGTCTTTTTTTTATGAAAAATTTGGCTATACAACTCACTGAAGGTGTATCACTTGTAAGTTTAAAATGTACATTTAGCGGCGTTTAACGACCCTACATATTATGCGATTTTATGCTTGTAAAAGTTTATGGAAGTGCTGTTTTTGGTGTGGATGCCACCACGATCACTATAGAAGTTAATGTAGCTTCAGGTATTGGATACCATCTTGTAGGCTTACCAGATAATGCAGTCAAGGAATCCAGTTACCGGATAACCGCCGCCCTGCAGAATAACGGTTATAAATTACCAGGGAAAAAGATCATCGTAAACATGGCACCGGCCGATCTAAGGAAAGAAGGCTCAGCTTATGATCTTAGTTTCGCCATGGGCATTCTGGCCGCATCTGAACAAATAAAAGCGATCAATATTTCAGAATATATAATAATGGGCGAATTGTCCCTTGATGGCAGCCTCCAACCTATTAAGGGAGCACTTCCAATCGCAATTCAGGCTAAGAAAGAAGGTTTTAAAGGTTTTATTCTGCCTGAACAAAACGCCAGAGAAGCAGCGATCGTGTCAGGTCTGGATGTGTTTGGAGTAAGTAACATCAAGGAAGTGATCGATTTTTTTCACTTAGGTAAGCAGCTGGAACCTACCATCATTAATACTAGAGAAACATTTTTCCAGGATCTCGACAATCTTGAACATGACTTCGCCGATGTGAAAGGCCAGGAATCTATAAAGAGGTGTATGGAGATCGCCGCTGCGGGAGGCCATAATATCATTCTTATTGGACCGCCAGGTGCTGGAAAAACAATGCTCGCTAAAAGATTACCCAGCATTCTACCACCAATGACTCTGCAGGAAGCACTGGAAACTACTAAAATCCATAGTGTGGCGGGACGAATCAAAGATAATGTTGGTCTGCTGGCTCAACGTCCATTTAGGAGTCCGCATCACACTATCTCTGATGTCGCTCTTGTTGGCGGTGGTGGATACCCACAACCCGGAGAGATCTCGCTATCTCATAACGGCGTGCTATTTCTGGATGAGCTTCCCGAATTTAAAAGAAGTGTATTGGAGGTTATGCGGCAACCTCTGGAAGACCGCGAGGTTACCATCTCCAGAGCTCGATTTACCGTTACCTATCCTTCCAGTTTTATGCTTGTCGCCAGTATGAACCCAAGCCCAGGTGGATATTTTAATGATCCCGATGCGCCTGTATCTTCATCTGCCTATGAAATGCAACGATACCTGGGGAAGATCAGCGGACCGCTACTCGATAGAATCGATATTCATATTGAAGTAACTCCAGTTCCATTTGATAAACTTAGCGAAGAACGCAAAGGCGAATCCAGTAAATCTATTCGTGAGAGAGTAAGTAAGGCCAGAAGCATTCAATCTGAAAGATTCCTGGATCTGGAAAATGTGCATTATAACGCACAGATTGGTCCAAGGCAAATAAGAGAGCATTGCCAGTTGGATGATGCTTCGAAGACGTTGCTGAAAACGGCAATGGAAAAATTAAACCTTTCTGCACGGGCTTACGATCGTATTTTAAAAGTTTCCAGAACAATTGCAGATCTTGCTGGTAGTTCTCAAATACAGGGAGAACATATAAGTGAAGCAATACAATATAGAAGTCTGGATCGTGAAGGATGGCTGGGTTAATATCTTGAGTTTTAATTAACGAAACCTTTGTCTGTTTTTTATATTTTTGGATAAAACCTACAAAATCAATCTGTAAATTTCGAAATTCACCGAAAGAGACGCAATAAAAACCAATGAAACAACTCCTTTTAGCCTCCGTATGTTTGCTTATTTTATCCTGTAAAGGAAATTCAGAAGATCCCGGGAAAGATCCGGGAGATACTGACACTTTGATAACGGAGAATATCCTGCCAGATGCACTCAAAACTACCGATAAAGTAACATTGAATATTACTGAAGCTAACAACCTAGCAGAATTACCATTGGCTTGTTTAAATACGGAATACCCTAATAAATTGGGACAAACTCTGGAAAATAAGAATGCGATGGATGAACCTCATGTCTTGCACCCGGCTTTTTACGGATGTTTTGACTGGCATTCGTCTGTTCACGCCCATTGGTCACTGGTAAGTTTGCTGAAGCAGTTTCCGGAGCTTAAGAAGAATGAGGAGATTCGTGAGAAGTTGAAAACCTCTCTCTCTTCAGAAAATATTAAAGGAGAGGTTGCTTACTTCAACCGTAAAGAAAGCACTACATACGAACGTACTTATGGCTGGGCATGGTTGCTGAAATTATCACAGGAGCTAAAGTCCTGGGAAGATCCTCTTGGGCAGGAACTTGCTGCAAACCTTCAACCACTTACAGATCTAATAACTACGCGATTCATTGAATTTCTTCCGAAGTTAAATTACCCGGTAAGAGTAGGAGAGCATACCAATACTGCATTCGGACTTACATTTGCTTATGATTATGCAGAAGCAACCGAAAACAAGGAATTAATGGAAGTAGTTAAGAAAAGTGCACAGAGTTTCTTCCTGAATGACGACAACTGCCCGGTAAGCTGGGAGCCAGGAGGGTATGACTTTATATCGCCCTGCCTGGCAGAAGTAGATATTATGAGAAGAGTTCTTCCTAAAAGTGCTTTTAACCTTTGGATAGAAGATTTCATGCCGCAATTGAAAAACGAAGATTTTGAAATGGAAGTTGGTGAAGTTTCAGATAGATCTGATGGTAAACTGGTTCATCTGGATGGACTGAACTTTAGCAGAGCCTGGATCTTCTCTGGTCTTGCCAATCAATACCCCGAAAAATTCGGTCATTTAAGAGCTTTAGCGAATGAGCATGTGGCCTATTCGTTTCCAAACGTTTCCGGTGACGGTTATGAAGGTGGACACTGGCTCGGAACTTTTGCAATTTATGCTTTGCAGGAATCTGGAAAGCAACCCGTAAAATGAAAAACTTCTTCAGAAATCTAGGTCCTGGAATCCTTGTTTCTGCTGCATTTATTGGTCCAGGAACCGTTACCGTATGCAGTCTTGCAGGTGTGGCCTATGGTTATAGTCTGCTATGGGCTTTACTTGTTTCCTTAATTGCCTGTATCGTGTTGCAGGAGATGTCTGCCAGGCTTGGCCTGGTAACGGGCAAAGGTCTAAGTGATTCCATACGTCAATCCATAACATCTCCAGTATTCCGAATAGTAGCGCTAATTCTAATTTTTTCTGCAATTGTAATTGGGAATGCCGCTTACGAAGCTGGTAATATATCTGGAGCGGTCATGGGTGTGCAAAGTATCCTGCCTATTGAGGAAATATCAATTTCTGGAAATGTTATCAATCTTTGGAGCTTTATAATTGGAGGTTCCGCATTTCTACTGCTTTACCTGGGAAGTTATAAGAAGCTGGAAAAAGTATTTATAGGATTGGTAGTTTTAATGAGTCTTGCTTTTATTATCACAGCTTTTCTCACCCAGCCCTCCTGGGCTGGAATTCTTCAAGGCTTTGTGCCGACATCCATAAGTGATGAAATTCTCACGATCATCGCATTGGTGGGAACTACCGTGGTACCTTATAATTTGTTTTTACATGCATCTTTGGTTGGTGAGAAATGGACAGGTGTCAAACATCTTAAAACTGTACAGAGAGAACTGGTGTTTTCGATCATTCTTGGTGGACTCGTTTCTATGGCTATCTTAATATGCGCAGCTTCTTCCGGATTGAGCTCAATTGATGATGTAGCTGGTCTGGCAGTAGGACTGGAGCCATTGTTTGGAAGTATGGCAACTACATTTCTAGCGATCGGATTACTGGCAGCTGGGATCACCTCGTCCATAACAGCCCCTTTGGCAGCAGCTTATGTTGTGAAAGGTTGTCTTGGATGGAAGGCTGGAATGGCCGACTGGAGGTTTAAAGCTGTGTGGATGAGCATAATTATTCTAGGTGTGTTTTTTAGCTCCCTGGGAATTAAACCGGTCGAGATCATTCAGTTTGCGCAGGTAGCTAATGGAATTGTGCTTCCAGTTATTGCAATATTCCTCTTATGGATCGTCAATCAGGAATCAATTCTGGGTAAATTCAGAAATTCAGCCTTTCAAAACATAATTGGTATCTTGGTAATTGCCCTGGCTATATTCCTGGGCGCGAAATCAATTTATACAGTAATACAGAATTTATGATGAAACAAACCATCCATATAAATTGTGATCTTGGAGAAGGAGGAGAGTTTGACGAGAAGTTAATGCCACTTATTTCTGCCTGCAATATTGCCTGTGGAGGACATGCCGGAAACCTTGAAACCATGCATAGAACTGTAAGGCTGGCTCTTGAAAATAACGTAGAAATTGGAGCTCATCCATCCTATCCAGACCGGGCAAACTTCGGAAGAAATCATATGGAAATGACTGCTGAAGAATTGAAACTTTCCATCGAAGGACAGGTACTAAGTCTGAAGCAAATTGTGGAATCTGAAGGGGGGAAATTAAGTCATGTTAAATTGCACGGTGCTCTCTATAATGATGCTGCTAAAGATAGGAATATTTCCAAAGTAGTAATGAGGAGTCTTGAAGATCTTGGAGATGATTTTAGGCTGTTCGTGCCTGTAAATTCCCAGCTGGGAGAACTTGCTTTAGGCAGATTTGAACTCTATTATGAAGCATTTGCAGATCGAAATTATGAGAAAAATTATGGTTTGGTTCCTCGATCAAAATCGCATGCGATCATCGAGGATAGGAAGATGGTTTTTCAACACGTGAGAAGTATATATAATGAGAACAAAATCCTATTGCAAAACGGTGAATTTTTGGAGGCCCAGGCAAACACATTTTGCGTGCATTCTGATACTCCTTCAGCGGTGGAGATTCTGCAGTATTTACAACGTAAATTAGCAGCGGAAAATATCTATATTAAATCCTGAAAATGATCAATTGGAAGAGTGTATCGAAATTGGGAGATCGCGGAATTTTGATAGAATTCCCTCAGGAAATTTCAGAAAAAACGCTTCAATCGATACTGGACACAAAAGCTAAGCTATCAAAAATAAAACTTGAACAAAAGGTTGAAATAACTAACACATACAACTCGATACTAATAAGTTATCCTTTAACTATAAGAGATGTCTATAGTGAGTTGAATAAGGTTTCCGAAGCTCTTGGAACTACGAATATATCAAAAAATATTAACAAGCGAATTTTCAAGATCCCAGTTTGTTATGAGGCAGAATATGCTCCGGATCTGGACGGTGTAGCCGCGCTAAAAAGGATGAAAAAAGACGAAGTGATTTCCCTTCATTCCACTCCGGAATACCTCGTGTATTTTATCGGCTTTTTACCTGGCTTTTTATACCTGGGTGGAATGGATAAAAAAATTGCAACTCCGCGAAAAAACATTCCTCGCAAAATCGTTGAAAAAGGTAGCGTTGGAATTGCGGAAGATCAAACTGGAATTTATCCACAGGAGAGTCCGGGTGGATGGCAAATAATTGGTAGAACACCACTGGATTTTTTTAATGTGAAAAATGAAATTCCCAGTCCATTTATAGCTGGAGATTTTGTGCAATTTTATCCTGTAAGTAATTCGGAATATCTCCAAATTAAAGAAAAGGTGAAGAATGGAATTTATGAATTCGAAATCGTCAAATCCAATGGGTGAAATAGTTGTCAAACAGCCAGGATTATTCTCCACGATTCAGGATTTCGGAAGATATGGATCTAGAAAATATGGTGTTCCTGAGGGTGGAATCATGGATAGATATGCCTTCAAGATCTGCAACCTTATTCTCGGGAATTCTGAAAATGATGCAGTATTGGAAATAACTTTTTTAGGGCCTGTTCTTGAATTTAGGACTGCTACGAATATTTGCGTTGGAGGAGCAAATCTTACTCCGAAGATTAACAATTTAGAGATCGAATTAAACACTGCTTATCAAGTAAAGGCTGGAGATATTCTTTCCTTCGGAAAAAGGAAATCTGGATTCCGGTCCTACCTCGCGATTAAAAATGGTTTTCAATCTCCGCAAATTCTGGGAAGTCGAAGTTGGTTCGAAGCTGTTACAGGAAATCATAGACTTCAGAAGAACCAGCTTTTACATTATCAAACTTCAGAACCTATCAGCAAAAATCCTCATTCAGCTATACACGTAAATACAGATTACCTCAATTCAGAAATAATCGAAACTTATGAAGGACCAGAATTTGGAAAACTACCAGAATCTGTACAAAAGCATATTTTTCAGCAGAAATTTAAGGTGAGTGGTGATAGCAACCGGATGGCTGTACAATTTGAAGAATCGATAAATAATGACCTCAAAGGCATTCACACTTCCCCGGTCATGCCTGGAAGCGTTCAACTTACCCCATCAGGAAATCTGATCGTGCTTATGAGGGACTGTCAAACTACGGGAGGTTATCCAAGGGTTTTACAGCTATCAGAGTATGGAATCCAGGTGCTTTCTCAAAAAATGCCCGGCGAAGTTGTGCAATTTTGTGCGAAGTCTTAATACCTGTAAATAGCAAAAAGTGCCAACTAAGTTTATTAATGCTATAGAAAAGACCCTACTCAGAACTACAACTAAACTATGATTGACACTTTTTTTGTCCCCAAAACATCTTAGATAAACTAAAATGACTCTACAAATATAGGTACAGTAGTAGCTGTAGAGTAGGGGAATTTTCCCCTTTCTTGCAGATAAGCTCAATTTTATTATTAGAAATTATATTTTAGAGGCAGATAATCAAACCCTTATAATCGTGAATCCACCAAAAAAGTGCATTACTGTTCAAAGAGCTAAAGAACTTCAAAAGGAATGGCGTGAAACCAGGTCTGTAGTTACTACAAATGGGAAAGAACATAAAGATACCTGTGAGTTCCATTTTGATCTGGAAGAACTTCAGGAATATATCAACTACGTTCGTGAAAAATCTCAACAAAATAAAGCGGAAAGGCCAGGAATCAATGTCTGGCTAGGTGCATATCAGGCTGAGGGTGATAAACCTAGTCTAAATACCGTGTTTTTCTCTGCAACGCGTAAAATGAAAGCAGAAGAGGAAGATGGTTCTGGAAGAGATTACCTCGAAAATGATGATATTGAACCAATGAATACTGTAGGAGGTATGTGGCCTCCCTTACCATATAAAGGCTAGGATTTTCTGTGATAAAATTCATTATTGAAAACAAGCTGTACATAGGATATCTTATGGAGTTCCTTGCAGCTTGTGCTGGAACAATACACCTCATAAAAGCACAGAATTTAAGAACTGGCGTAAAACTTTTTGTTGGATTCCTTTGGTTCAATTTTTTCTACGACCTGCTTGGCATGTACCCAATCTGGGCATATTATGATAATTACCAGTTGGCACCTTTTTTAAAAGACACTGCTTTTGCACGTAATTTCTGGTATTATAACAACTTTTATGTTATAAAGTATATCGTGCTGGGGCAGTTATTTATTTTGCAGTTAACCCATCCTGAAAGTCAGAGTCTAAGGAAAATCCTTGATAAGCTAAAATGGGCCTTTGTTGTCTACAGTGTTATATGCTTTGCAACTTTTGGCAACTATTTGTATCAATATGACTATACAGTCATCATATTTGGAACTTTCTTTCTCGTAGGATGCATTATGGCATACCTCATTCAAATGCTTCGTACAGATGAAATTCTTCAATTTAAGTCTGATGTAATTTTTTATATCTCAGTAGGGCTTATCCTTTACGAATTATGCATTGCACCAATTAATATTTATGGAGGATATTTCAATGAAGGTAATATGGAATTCGTCCAGTTCTATGCACGTATTCTCAGGTACGGGAATATTTATTTATACGGAATTTTTATTATAGGTTTTCTAGTAACTTTGAGGAATGGAAGAAAAACTGATACCTTAGCTTAGAATTAATGTTTGATTCTAATAGCTAAATTAGGTTTACCAGTATTTAAAATCCAATAGAAATGCTTCGGAAGGAAGAGATCATTCTAATTCTCTATTTTATACTGGTGATCGTTCTACTCACCGTATTCACCGTTTTTTTTGTGATCACTTATCAGAAGCGGAAGAATAAGATCTTACAGGAGAAATTTGAGGCAGAACAACAATTTTTAATAGAACTCAATAATACGAAGATAGAGATACAGGAAGCTACATTGAAGAATGTAAGCTGGGAACTCCATGATAATATCGGTCAGTTACTATCTGTGGCCAGTATCCAGTTGAACATACTTTTAAAAAGATCCAGTGAGAATGCCGCTCCAGCAGTTACAGAGATCAAAGAACTGGTGGCAAATTCATTAAATGAAGTTCGTTCACTCTCCAGAACTCTAAATAATGAAGTAATTCATACAACCGGGTTACACAAATCTGTTCGAGACGAGCTGGATCGTTATAATCGTATGGATATCCTGCAGGCAGAATTGGAAATTACAGGTGAATCCCGGGAAATTAAACCTGAAAGTGAGATCATTATATTCCGGATCATGCAGGAGTTTTTTAATAATGTCATCAAATATGCCGAGGCTTCTTCACTTCAGGTTCAGTTAAACTATCTGGAAGATTCACTGCAGATCCATGCAAAGGATAACGGAAAAGGTTTCGATGATTCTGAAGTAGAAAAAGGTTCTGGAATAATCAACATGTATAGCAGGGCCAAGCTAATCAATGCTAAAATTGATATCCAAAGTAAAGTTGGAGAAGGAACTTCTCTGAAATTAAACTATCCTATTCAAATAACCAGCAATGTCTAAAAATATAAGCATAGTCGATGATCATAAGTTGTTCGCAAGTTCATTGCGGGTTCTGGTGAATTCCTTCGAAGGTTTCAAGGTGCTTAATTATTTTAAAAATGGTCAGGAGCTTGTAGAGCATGTGCAAAGTGGCCTGGAACTTCCTGATGTTTTATTATTGGATATGAGAATGCCAGTAATGGACGGTCTACAGACAATGACCTGGTTAAAAGAACATCACCCAGATCTTAAAGTTCTGGCCCTCACTGTAGATCAGGAAGATGAAACGATCATCAGGATGTTGAAACTCGGTGCTCGCGGATATCTTCTGAAGGATATAGATCCTGATGAATTCGAACTAGCTTTAAACAGGATCGTTGAAACAGGTTATTATACGAATCAGTTGATTTCTGAAGCTTATAGAAATGAAGGAAAAGCTGAGAAGTATGAAGTTCTTACCGGCAGGGAGCAGGAGTTTTTAAGTTACGCCTGTAGTGAGCTTACTTATAAAGCGATCGCTTCAGAAATGAATCTTAGTCCTAAAACTGTTGAGAATTATAGGGAGAGTCTTTTCAGCAAGTTACGGGTTAAGAGTAGAGTAGGCCTGGTTATGGTTGCCATTAAAGAAGGGTATTTCAAGATCTGAAAATTTAAGAATACTTTATATCAAAAGCAGCTTTGCGCCATTACATAATTCGCGAACTGCAGTATCTTCGTACTTTCAAATTAAATATTCGTGATAGATTCAGCAAAAATAGAACTTCGAAATTTACAGGTCAAGGATTACGAGGAATTGAAGATTTCCATGGTCAAGAGTTACCAGGCTATGCCAGATGAATACTGGAGCAAGGCTGAGATCAAAACCTTGATAAGTAAGTTTCCTGAAGGCCAGTTGTGTATCATTATAGATAATCGCATAGCGGGATGTGCGCTTTCAATTACCGTGGATTATGACAAGTTTGATGATAATCACACCTATGAGGAGATCATTGGGGGAGAAAACTTTTCCACGCATACTAAAAATGGGAATGTTCTCTACGGAATCGATGTATTTATTCACCCTGAATTTCGCGGAATGCGATTGGGTCGAAGACTCTATGAAGCTCGAAAAGAATTATGTGAGCATTTAAATCTGAAAGCGATCGTTTTTGGAGGTAGAATTCCAAATTATGCAAAATATGCAGATGAGTTAACACCGAAGCGATATATAGAGAAAGTAAAATTGCAGGAAATTCATGATCCTGTTCTATCATTTCAGTTAAGTAATGACTTTCACGTAAAGAAAGTGATCAAGGGATATCTCTCCGGAGATCACGAATCCAAGGAGTTTGCTACGTTAATGGAATGGAATAACATCTATTATTCTAAACCTCAAAAGCTGGTAAATACTACCAAAACGGTGGTTCGACTTGGGCTTGTACAATGGCAGATGCGTTTGTTTAAAGATTATGAAGCGCTGGTTTCCCAGATCGAATTCTTTGTGGATGCTGTAAGTAATTATCAGAGCGATTTTATACTTTTTCCAGAGCTTTTCAATGCACCTTTAATGGCTCAGTTCAATCATCTTTCTGAACCGGAAGCCATTCGCGCGTTATCAGACTATACCGAGAAATTGCTGGAAACCTTCCGTGAGTTCGCTATCAATTATAACATTAATATCATTACCGGAAGTATGCCAATGCCGGAAGGTGAGCACATGTACAACGTAGGATATCTTTGCAGACGGGACGGAAGCTACGAACGCTACGAAAAATTGCATATCACTCCGGCAGAAGAAACTGCCTGGGGGATGAAGGGTGGTAATAAACTGGAAACCTTTGATACCGATTGCGGAAAAATTGGAGTACTCATTTGCTATGATGTGGAATTTCCTGAAGTTTCACGATTACTGGCCGAGGAAGGTATGAACATATTATTTGTACCGTTCATGACCGATACTCAAAATGGATATTCTCGGGTGAAGATCTGCGCTCAGGCCCGTGCAGTGGAAAATGAATGTTATGTCGCAATCGCAGGCTCCGTTGGAAATCTGCCGAAGGTAGATAACATGGATATTCAGTACGCTCAAAGTGCTGTATTAACACCTTCAGATTTTGCATTTCCAGTAAACGGAATCAAAGCGGAAGCCACTCCTAATACTGAAAGTACGTTACTGGTAGATGTCGATCTGGATCTTCTAAAGGAGTTACACAACTTCGGAAGTGTTCGAAACATGAAAGACAGGAGAAAAGACCTATATTCTTTACGAAGAAAAAAATAGAATATTCAACTGAAAATGAGGAGGTTTTAGAACTTTTTATTAGTTTTAAACCATGATTAGTATTGTTGAAAAATTCGTTGTGGCGGTGTTGGAAATTTTGTTCTAAAAAGTTTCTACATTCCATTTTATCATAAGCTCATGAAGCCACCATTTCTGGTGGCTTTTTTTATGCCGGTAATTTTAATTTCGGCTCAGATATAGTTCCAGAGATCGTAAATAAAAGCCAATTAAACTGCTGATATTCAATTAAATACGTAATAAGTCCTTCAATTAGCGTTCATTCAGTCATTTAATATCACGACTTAAGGTGTTCGAATCCCAGTATTTTTAATTCTTACAGAACAGAATTGAAATTTAATGAATACCAAATATAGCAGCACCATAACGCAAAGTGATTCTCAACCAGCTTCCCAGGCCATGCTTCACGCCATTGGATTGAGCAGGGAAGATCTCAAAAAACCTTTCGTAGGGATAGGAAGTACCGGGTATGAAGGTAATCCCTGTAACATGCATCTCAATGATCTTGCAAAAGAGGTTAAAAAAGGGACTCAGCAAGCCGGTATAAACGGACTTATTTTTAATACGATTGGCGTAAGTGATGGAATTTCCATGGGAACTCCAGGAATGCGTTTTTCTCTTCCCTCTAGGGATCTAATTGCAGATTCCATGGAAACAGTCGTTAGCGGAATGTCTTATGACGGACTCGTAACTGTAGTTGGCTGTGACAAGAATATGCCAGGTGCACTCATGGCAATGCTAAGATTAAACCGTCCTTCGGTATTAGTGTATGGAGGAACGATCTCTTCTGGTTGTCATAATGGTAAAAAACTAGATGTGGTTTCGGCTTTTGAAGCCTGGGGTTCTAAGGTTTCCGGGGAAATGCAGGAAGAGGAATATCAACAGGTCATCGAAAAAGCCTGTCCTGGTGCCGGAGCATGTGGTGGTATGTATACTGCAAATACTATGGCTTCAGCAATTGAAGCTCTGGGAATGAGTCTGCCATTTAACAGCTCTAATCCTGCAACCGGTCCTGAAAAGGTGAAGGAAAGTGTAAAAGCTGGAGAAGCTATGCAACTGCTACTTGAAAAAGATCTCAAACCTAAAGATATCGTATCTGCCAAATCTCTTGAAAATGCCATTAGATTATTGACCGTACTTGGTGGTTCTACCAATGCTGTGCTGCATTTTCTGGCGATCGCTAAAGCTGCGGATATCAATTTTGGATTAAAGGATTTTGAAAGAATTTGTGAAGAAACTCCATTTCTAGCAGATCTTAAGCCTAGTGGTAAATACCTTATGGAAGATATTCACAGGATTGGTGGAATCCCGGCCGTCATGAAGTACATGCTGGAGAAAGGACTGCTCCACGGGGATTGCATGACGGTTACCGGAAAAACCATAGCAGAAAATCTTGAGGAGGTAGAATCTATGCCTTTTGATCAGGATATAATATACCCGGTAGAGAAACCTATTAAAGCGACAGGACATATTAGAATACTATACGGGAATCTCGCTTCTGAAGGTTCCGTAGCAAAAATAACAGGAAAGGAAGGTTTGAAATTCCACGGTAAAGCGAAAGTTTTCAATGGTGAATATGATGCCAATGAAGGGATTTCATCTGGAAAGGTACAAAAAGGTGATGTAGTCGTCATTAGATATGAAGGTCCTAAAGGTGGTCCTGGAATGCCGGAAATGCTAAAACCTACTTCAGCAATTATGGGAGCTGGTCTGGGTAAGAATGTGGCTTTGATCACCGATGGTAGATTTTCTGGAGGAACTCATGGATTTGTCGTGGGGCATATTACTCCGGAAGCGCAACAGGGCGGACTAATTGGATTGCTGAAAGATGGCGATGAAATAAGTATTAATGCCGAAACAAATAAAATCGAAGCTCATTTGAGTGATGAAGAAATAAGTAAGAGAAGAGCAGTATGGAAAGCGCCCGCATTCAAAGCAAAAGGAGGCGTGCTTTATAAATACGCGAAAACAGTAGCATCAGCATCAGAAGGTTGCGTGACAGATGAATTTTAATTAGGTGGAAATATGGAGGTTAAAACAGCAAGTTTCGAAAAGCAAAGCACGAAAAAAAGCCTGACCGTATCAGGAGCAGAGGCGGTGATAAAATGTTTGCTCGAAGAAGGTGTGGATACTATTTACGGCTATCCGGGAGGGGCGATCATGCCTGTATATGATGAACTGTATAAATATCAGAAAGAAATTCACCATGTGCTCACCAGGCACGAACAGGGAGCAACGCATGCTGCCCAGGGTTACGCCAGAGTTTCAGGAAAAGTAGGTGTTGCTGTAGCAACTTCTGGTCCGGGAGCTACCAATCTTGTAACAGGTATTGCAGATGCGCAAATAGATTCTACTCCAATGGTTTGTATCACTGGTCAGGTTGGGTCCCATCTTCTGGGTTCAGATGCTTTCCAGGAAACCGATATTGTAGGTATTTCCACGCCGGTAACTAAATGGAACTACCAGATCACCAATGCTGCAGAGATTCCGGAAGTAATGGCGAAAGCTTTTTATATCGCCAGGTCGGGAAGACCAGGACCGGTACTAATCGATATTACCAAGGATGCCCAGTTTGCCTCGTTGGAATTCAGTTATAAAAAATGTTCTGGAATAAGAAGTTATCAGGCGATCCCGGAATTAAATCTTCTGGAAGTACAACGCGCTGCAGAAGTGATCAATAATGCTAAAAAACCAATGATCGTTTGGGGACAGGGAGTGATTCTGGGAGGAGCTGAAGATCTATTCAAACAGGTTGTAGAAAAATCTGGAATTCCTGCAGCGTGGACGATTCTGGGACTTTCGGCATTACCAACAGATCATCCATTGAACGTGGGAATGGTGGGCATGCATGGAAACTACGCACCAAATATGCTGACCAATGAATGCGATGTTTTAATTGCTATTGGGATGAGGTTTGATGACCGGGTTACCGGAAATCTTGAAAAATATGCAAAACAGGCGAAGATCATTCACTTTGAGATCGACCCGGCTGAAATTAATAAAAATGTACACGCAGATTACCCGGTTCTGGGGGATGTAAAAGAAAGTCTTAAGGCATTGCTTGAATTACTGGAGCCATATTCTCATAAGGAATGGCACCAGAAGTTTAAGGATATGTACAAAACTGAATATGAGAAAGTCATTCAGGGAAATTTAGATGTAAACAAGAAAGATCTGGGAATGGCTGAGGTGATTCAGGAAGTAAATATTCAATCTAAAGGAGATGCGATCATTGTTTCAGATGTTGGTCAGCACCAAATGGCAGCCTGCCGTTATGCGAAATTCAATCAGTCAAGAAGTAATGTTACTTCCGGGGGATTGGGAACTATGGGATTCGCTTTACCAGCAGCCATTGGTGCAAAAATGGCAAAACCAGAAAGAGATGTTGTCGCTGTGATAGGTGATGGCGGTTACCAGATGACCATTCAGGAATTAGGAACGATTTTCCAGACCAAAGTTCCGGTCAAGATCGTGCTTTTAAATAATGGATTCCTGGGAATGGTAAGACAGTGGCAGCAAATGTTCTTTGATAGGCGTTATGCTTCCACAACAATGGTGAATCCGGATTTTATTACGATCGCCAAAGGTTATCACATTAAAGCAAACCAGGTGACCGAAAGGAGTCAGCTTGAGTCGGCAGTAAAAGAAATGATGCAAAGTGATGAAGCCTATTTCCTTGAAGTGAAAGTTGAACAGGAAGAAAATGTGTTCCCAATGATCCCAACCGGAGCATCAGTTTCAGAAATATTATTAGAGTAATGGAAAAACAGAACTATACAGTTTCGATTTATACCGAAAATAATCTTGGTCTACTTTCCAGGATCGCGGCTATCTTTTTGAAAAGACATATCAATATTGAAAGTATTACGGCTTCCCCCAGTGAGGTGACTGAAGTGATGCGCTTTATTATTATTGTAAAGGTTTCCGAAGAACAGATCAAGAAGATCGTAGGACAGATCGAAAAGCAGATCGAGGTGATCAAGGCTTTTTATCATACCGATACTGAAACGATTTACCAGGAAACAGCTTTGTATAAAATCAAATCTGAAGATTTTCTGGATGACCATAATATTCAGGATTTTATTAAAGAGACCAATGCGCGAATTGTAACCGTGACCAGGCAGTTTTTTGTGATAGAAAAGACCGGAAAACGCAATGAGGTCGATCAGCTTTATGAAAAACTAAAACCCTACGGACTCATGCAATTTGTAAGATCTGGAACCATCGCTGTTACTAAGAACGAAATGCCGATATCAGGAATACTAGAAAAATTTAATACCACAAACTCATTATCATGACCAACTATTTTAACAGCCTTTCCAAAGCTGAAAAACTCGATCAATTAGGTACCTGTAGATTTATGGAACTGGATGAATTCAGTAATGAAGCAGATGCTTTAAAAGATAAGAAAATAGTCATTGTGGGCTGCGGTGCGCAGGGTCTCAATCAGGGACTTAATATGCGTGACAGCGGTCTGGATATTTCATATGCACTTAGAGAAAGCGCGATCAGGGAAAAACGTCAATCCTGGAAAAATGCTTCAGAAAATGATTTTACGGTTGGAACTTATGAAGAATTGATCCCGGATGCAGACCTTGTAATCAACCTTACTCCAGACAAGCAGCATACCTCGGTGGTAAAGGCCATCCAGCCGCACTTAAAGCAAGGAGCTGTTTTATCCTATTCTCACGGCTTCAATATCGTGGAAGAAGGAATGAAGATTCGGGAGGATGTTACCGTGATCATGGTCGCTCCAAAATGTCCCGGGTCTGAAGTTAGAGAGGAATACAAACGTGGTTTTGGAGTACCTACATTGATCGCAGTTCATCCTGAAAATGATCCTAAAGGTATAGGGCTGGATTGGGCGAAAGCCTATGCTTATGCCACAGGTGGTCATCGCGCCGGAGTACTGGAATCTTCTTTTGTTGCTGAAGTAAAATCTGATCTTATGGGTGAGCAAACTATCCTTTGTGGTGTTTTACAAACCGGATCCATTCTAACTTTTGACAAGATGGTTTCTGAAGGTTTGGATAAGAATTATGCAGCAAAACTAATTCAGTATGGTTGGGAAACGATTACCGAAGCATTGAAGCACGGCGGAATCACCCAGATGATGGACAGACTATCTGATCCTGCAAAGATGAGAGCCTATGAAATTTCAGAAGAACTAAAGGAAAAAATGCGTCCGTTATTTCAGAAGCATATGGATGATATTATTTCCGGAGAGTTTAGTAGCAGGATGATGCGGGACTGGGCGAAAGATGATACCGAGTTGCATACCTGGAGAGCTGAAACTGAGAATACAGCTTTTGAGAAAACTGAAGCAACTTCAGAAGAGATCACAGAACAGGAGTATTTTGATAAGGGAGTTCTACTGGTTGCCTTTGTGAAATCTGGGGTGGAACTAGCCTTTGAAACGATGGTAGATGCAGGGATTATCGAGGAGTCAGCTTATTATGAATCCTTGCATGAAACTCCCCTTATCGCGAATACCATCGCCAGAAAAAAACTATACGAAATGAACCGCGTAATTTCAGATACTGCGGAATATGGATGTTATTTATTCGATCATGCAGCCAAACCATTGATCAAGGATTATGTGAATTCTCTGGAACCTGAAGTTGCCGGAAGAAAATTTGCTTCAGAAGATATAGGAGTGGATAATGAGGAATTGTCAAAAGTGAATCAGGAGATCAAAGAGCATCCCGTAGAGAAGGTAGGCGCAACTTTACGATCTGCGATGACTGCAATGAAGAAAATATACGCTTAATGGAAACTCTGCTGGAAAAGGATACGATTTACAAACCTAGTCTTAAAGCGGTTAAAGAGGCTTCGGAAAGGATCTCAAAGGTGGTGCTGAAAACTCCTTTAGCTGAATCTTTTACCTATAGCAAGCGCTTGGATGCAAAGGTAATGCTGAAGCGTGAGGATTTACAACAGGTTAGATCCTATAAAATTCGTGGAGCCTATAATAAGATCTCCAGTTTACCACAGGAACAGCTTGAAAAAGGTGTGATCTGTGCCAGTGCCGGCAATCACGCTCAGGGTGTTGCCTTTGCCTGCAATAAGCTCAAAGTTAAGGGTGTGATCTATATGCCTGGCACCACGCCACAACAAAAGGTGGAGCAAACTGAGATGTTTGGTGGTGAATGGGTGGAAGTAGTGCTGAAGGGTGATACCTATGATGATTCCTATAAGAGTGCTATGGCTCATATGGCTGAAAAAGGACTTATTTTCATTCATCCTTTCGATGATGAAAAAGTTATTGAAGGTCAGGCGACCATTGCCCTGGAGATTCTTGAGCAAGCAAATGAACCTATAGATTATGTTTTTGCTCCACTAGGCGGTGGTGGACTCCTGGCAGGAATTTCTTCCATGTTCAAGGAACTATCGCCCAATACTAAGATCATTGGCATCGAACCGCAGGGTGCACCATCAATGAAAACCTCTCTAAAAGAAGGTAAAGTGGTCGAGCTGGATCATATTGAACGATTTGTAGATGGCGCCTCTGTCCAGAAAGTTGGAACGCGAAATTTTGCTATTTGTAAGGAAAACCTGGATGAAATGATCACAGTGCCGGAAGGAAAGATCTGCCAGACCATCCTTGATCTCTATAACCAGGATGCCATGGTAGTGGAACCGGCCGGAGCCATGGCGATTTCAGCTTTGGATCTCTATGCTGAAAAGATCAAGGGGAAGAACGTTGTTTGTATCGTTAGTGGCAGTAACAACGATATCATCCGGATGGCCGAGATCAAGGAACGTGCATTATTATATTCTGGATTAAAACATTATTTCGTAATCGTTTTCCCTCAAAGAGCAGGGGCCTTAAAGGAATTTGTAGCAAAAGTCATGGGACCAAATGATGATATTACTCATTTTGAATATTCTAAAAAGCATAACAGGTCGAACGGGCCAGCGGTTGTGGGTATTGAGCTGAAGGATCCAGCTGACTTTGAACCCCTGGTAGAGAGAATGAAACAGAAGAATTTTTATGGGGAATATTTGAATAATAATCCAAATTTATTTCAATTTTTGATCTAGAACTGCCTGTACCTTAAAAATTTATATACATTTGTAATATGATTTCGATCAATAAGATAATATTAGTCCGTTTCAATTTCAGGCCCCGCCGCCGCTTCTAGGCAGCACCCCGAAACGACTTTTTATTATTATTATCTTACATCCCAATTTTGAACTACATAAACGGCATAGAATACAAACTTAATATCAGATCATTTTCTGATATTTCCCCTATGCGCCGCCGTTTTCCCCGTCGCACGTAAGTGCGTCTATTTATCTATGGAACTTAGGTGAGTCCGGTTCCGCTCTCGAAAACCCAGATCAAAATTTAATTTCCAACATAAATCTTTTAGCAGATGAAAATTCTCATTGCTAATAAATCTCACGCTTCCTATGCTGAGATCATTTGTAATACTATCGAAGAATCGGCAAAGGTTCGTGGTACCGGTATTGCGCGCAGAACTCCTGAATATATCATCAAAAAGATGGAGAAGGGAAACGCTGTGATCGCTCTCAAGGAGGAAAAGTTTGCCGGTTTCTGTTATATAGAAACCTGGAGCCACGACAAGTATGTGGCTAATTCCGGACTCATTGTCCATCCCGATTTTAGAAATCAGGGACTGGCGAAAGATATCAAAAATGTCATTTTTGATCATTCCCGTAAGAAATATCCGGAAGCTAAAATATTCGGGATCACCACAGGTTTAGCAGTCATGAAGATCAATTATGATCTGGGCTATCAACCGGTCACCTTTTCTGAACTTACCGATGATGAGACATTCTGGAAAGGATGCCAGACCTGTAAGAATTACGATGTACTTACCCGAACAGATCATAAGATGTGTTTGTGTACAGGAATGATGTATGATCCCGAGAAGAAGAAAAATCCTAAGATGGTCGAGAAGCCTAAAAGTAAATTCAACGAAAAGGCATTTCAGCGATTAAAGCATATCAAGCAAACTCTTTTCTATAAGAAGGAAAAGGGTTGAATGCAGATACGAAAACCCGAACTGGATTTGTAAAAGATCCTTCAGTGTAGAATGAAAGTTAAATCGACCTGAATTATTGCTGGTTGAATCATAGAATAATAGTTAGTTATGAAAAAAGTAGTTATAGCATATAGTGGAGGACTGGATACCTCATATTGTGCAAAATATTTATCTGAAGAAGAAGGTTTTGAAGTTCATGCCGTAAGTGTGAATACCGGAGGATTTTCAGAAGAAGAAATAAAAAATATTGGTGATAACGCCAAAAAGATAGGAGCGAGTAGCTACAAAAATATCGATGCGGTCAACTCCTTTTACGAAAAAGTGGTAAAATATCTCATTTTTGGAAATGTGCTTAAGAATGATACCTATCCTTTATCTGTAAGTGCCGAGAGGATCGTACAGGCCATGGAAATTGTGAATTACGCAAAAAAAACAGGTGCTGGATATATCGCCCATGGTAGCACCGGTGCAGGTAACGACCAGGTTCGATTTGATATGATCTTTCAGATCATTGCTCCAGAAATACAGATTATAACTCCAATAAGAGACAAACAACTAAGCAGACAGGAAGAGATCGAATACCTTAAAAGTAAAGGGGTTGAGATGAACTGGGATAAAGCAAATTATTCAGTTAATAAAGGCCTTTGGGGAACCAGTGTTGGAGGAGCAGAAACTCTGACTTCAGAAAAACCATTGCCGCAAGAGGCTTTCCCTTCTCAATTGGAGGAAAAGCAACCAAAGCAAATTAAGTTATCATTTACAAATGGTGAGCTCACTGCTATTGATGGAACTGAAAATGAACCTTTGCAGAATATAGAAATCCTCGAAGGTATCGCTTCAAAGTATGCAATTGGGAGAGACATTCATGTAGGTGATACGATCATAGGAATTAAAGGTAGAGTAGGTTTTGAAGCAGCTGCAGCACTTATCACTATTAAAGCGCATCATCTTCTAGAGAAGCATACGCTAAGCAAATGGCAATTACAACATAAAGATTATACCTCGAACTGGTATGGGATGCATCTGCATGAAGGATTATACCTGGATCCTGTAATGAGAGATTTCGAAGCCCAGTTACAGAGTTCTCAATCCAAGGTCACGGGTGACGTTTTTGTAAGCCTGAAACCTTACCATTTTACGCTGGATGGGATTAGCTCACCGAATGATCTTATGAACAGCAGCTTTGGGAATTATGGTGAAGAGAACAAAGCCTGGACAGCCGAAGATGCCAAAGGATTTATTAAGATCCTTTCTAATTCTGGAATGATATACCAACACGTAAATCAGGATTCATGATAGAGGCAGGAATTATTGGAGGAGCAGGTTATACTGCGGGAGAATTGATCAGGATCTTATTATACCATCCTGAAGTAAACCTGAATTTTGTCTACAGTACTTCTCAACCCGGCAAGCCTGTTCACAGTATTCACCAGGATCTTATTGCAGAGACTGAACTTAAGTTCACTAACCTGATCAATAAGAAGGCAGACGTGGTTTTTCTTTGTCTCGGACATGGGAATTCTAAAAAGTTTCTTTCAGAAAATGAGTTTTCAGAAAGAACGAAGATCGTAGATCTAAGCACAGATTTCAGAATGAAATCGAACGATCATACTTTTGTTTATGGACTTCCGGAAATAAATAAGGATAAGATCCAGTCTGCGAGTTTTATTGCGAACCCGGGATGTTTTGCTACAGCGATTAGCCTGGCGATTCTTCCATTGGCACAGGCAGGTTTATTGCTGGAAGACGTACATGTGAATGCCGTAACTGGTGCAACCGGTGCTGGTACTTCGCTTTCTAAAACAACACATTTTACCTGGAGAGACAATAATTTTTCAGCTTATAAAAGCTTTGAGCATCAGCATTTGCAGGAAATCGGGCAGAGTCTAAAGCAGCTACAGGAATATCATAGTGCCGCGATCAATTTTATTCCGAATAGAGGGAATTTTTCAAGAGGTATTCATGTAACAGCATACACAAAATTTGAAGGTGACCTGGAAAAGGCAAAATTGATGTATTCCGAATTCTATAAAAATGCTGCATTCACTTTTGTTACTGATGAGGAATTGCACTTAAAACAAGTCGTGAATTCTAATAAGTGCCTGTTGAGGTTGCAAAAATTTGATGACAAATTATTGATTACAAGTGTGATCGATAATTTACTGAAAGGTGCTTCAGGACAGGCTGTTCAAAACATGAATCTAATGTTTGGCTTTGAAGAGAAAACAGGTTTGAATCTAAAAGCAAGTTATTTCTAAAGTTCAGAATTAGATGGATTTTATCTATTACACAAGAATGATTGATAATTAAAGCGATATGAAAATAGCAATTATAGGTGCTGGGAATCTGGGTGTTTCCATTGCGAAGGGCCTCATCTTCAGTAATGCGTTTACGACGCTTTACCTAAGTAAAAGAAAGATTGAAGATATCCAGGAATTTGAAGAATATGCAAAGGTTCATGTAAGTTCAGATAATCTGGAAGCAGTTAGAAATTCTGATATTCTGATCTTTGCCGTTCAGCCCACGCAGTTTGAACGCATTCTTGAGGAGATCAAAGACGAACTTACAGATAAGCATGTTTTGATCTCAACAGTTACCGGTTTTAGGATTCCCAGAATCGAAGCTATCATTGGTAAGGAGCATTATATCATCAGGTCAATGCCCAATACGGCAATCGCTGTTGGGAAATCCATGACCTGTTTGTGTAGTAATGAAGTAGGTGAAAAAAGGATAAAGATCGCTGAAGCTATTTTTAACAGACTGGGAACAAGTATTATCATTCCTGAGAACAAAATGCAGGCAGCAACGGTTATTTGTGCCAGTGGTGTTGCTTTCTGGCTGCGTTTAATACGTGCGACCACTCAGGGAGCTGTACAACTTGGGTTTGATGCGAAAGAAGCTCAGGAGCTCTCTATGCAAACCTGCCTGGGAGCCGCTAGTCTTTTGATAGAATCCGGTAAACATCCGGAGGAAGAGATCGACAAGGTTACCACTCCAAGAGGCTGCACTATAGAAGGTCTTAACGAGATGGAACATAACGGCCTGAGTTCCTCACTAATTAAAGGAATACAAGCCTCTTTTAAAAAGATTAATACAATATCAGACCAGTAATTATGGAGTTATTTGATGTTTACCCGTTATACGATATCACCCCGGTAAAAGGCGATGGATGCTATGTTTATGATGAAAGCGGCAGGAAATACCTGGATTTTTATGGAGGTCATGCGGTCATCTCTATTGGTCATGCGCATCCAGACTATGTACAGGCCATACAAACTCAGGTGGCGAAACTTGGGTTTTATTCCAATTCCATCAAAAATCCCCTGCAAAATGAACTTGCTGGTAAACTGGAAGAAATTTCTGGAATTCAGGATTATACGCTGTTCTTATGTAGCTCTGGAGCTGAAGCGAATGAAAATGCACTAAAAGTTGCTTCTTTCCATACGGGCAAGGACAGGATCATTTACTTCGAGAATGCTTTTCACGGTAGAACTTCTGGCGTAGTGGCGATTACCGATAATGAAACTATCAAAGCACCATTTAATAAAGGTCATAAGGCTACCCGATTGGCATTTAATAATATAGCTGCATTAGAAACTGAATTTAGAAAAGGGGATGTTGCGGCGGTTATTTTTGAAGTGATCCAGGGTGTTGGCGGACTGGATGAAGCAGACTCCGGTTTCTACAAGGCTGCGGCCGATATTTGTAAGGAGTACGATGTCATGCTAATCGCAGATGAGGTACAGTCTGGTTTTGGTAGAACCGGTGATTTCTTTGCTTTTCAGAAGCATGGCATCAGGCCAGACATTATTAGTATGGCTAAAGGGATGGGAAATGGCTTCCCTGTCGGCGGAATTTTGATCGACCGTAATATTCCTCCTCGCTACGGAATGCTGGGTACGACTTTCGGCGGAAATCATCTTGCATGTGCTGCGGCGATTTCAGTTTTAGATACTATCAAAGAAGAAAACCTGATGCAGAATGCTGCTGAAGTTTCAGAATATATCCGGGAGGAAGCAGCTAAGATTTCAGAAATAAAAAAGATAAAAGGTCGTGGTTTGATGATAGGACTGGAGTTTGACTTTGAGATCGCTGCACTTCGGAAGGAATTACTATTTGATTTCCAGATTTTTACAGGGGCTTCATCTAACAAAAAACTACTGCGAATCCTTCCACCATTAAATATTCAGAAAGAACATTTTCAGGTCTTTTTTGAAGCTTTACAACAAGCATTGAAAAATCAAAAAATAAGCTCCGAAACTTCCTGAGGAATATTTCAGAAAAAATAATTTGCAGAGTTAGTAAACTTCGGTTTTCAGAAAAAATATAAGAATGAAAAACTATATAAACCTATCAGATATTGAGGATCTTAAAACATTGATCCATGACGCAAGAGGTATGAAATCGAATCCTTCAGAAGAAAAACCTGGAAAAGGTAAGACTCTGGGGATGTTATTCTTCAATCCAAGTCTTCGTACCCGTCTAAGCACTGAAAGAGCTGCCAGATTATTGGGTATGGAGGTGATGGTCATGAATGCTGACAAAGATGGTTGGGCTTTGGAATTTGAAGATGGTGCGATTATGAATTCAGACAAGGCAGAACATATAAAAGAAGCAGCTGCTGTACTTTCACAATATTGCGATATCATCGCGGTACGGGCATTTCCAGGCCTTAAAGACAGGGAGAAGGATGAAACTGAAGTGGTGATGAATAGTTTTAAAAAGTACGCTTCAGTTCCCATAGTGAATCTGGAAAGCGCTACTGGCCACCCGTTGCAGGCTTTAACAGATGCGATTACCATTCAGGAATTAAGTGGGAAATCTCGACCAAAGGTAGTATTGACATGGGCTCCGCACCCAAAAGCCTTACCACCATCTGTAGCGAATTCTTTTACTGAAGTGATGCAGAAAATGGAAGTTGATCTTGTGATCGCTAATCCTGAAGGTTATGATCTGGATCCAAAAATTCGAAAGAATGTTCGTGTGGAGCATGACCAGAAAAAAGCCTTTAAGGACGCCGACTTTGTGTATGTAAAAAACTGGAGTAGTTATGAAAAATACGGTCAGGTACTCGAGGTCGAAGAAAATTGGACCGTAGATCAGGCTAAATTAAAGAAAACCAATAACGCAAAAGTGATGCATTGTCTTCCTGTTAGAAGAAACGTCGTGATCGCTGATGATATCCTGGATAGTGATAATTCTATTGTGATCCAGCAGGCGAATAACAGAACCTATGCAGCACAAGCGGTGTTAAAAAAATTATTGGAATGCTCGAAATAGTTCATAATCCGGCGACAGATGTTCTTAATGTCATTAAAATAGGAGGTAAGCTCATCGAAAACCAAGAGCTGCTCGATTCTTTCCTGAAAGATTTTGTTCAGCTGAAAGGTCCTAAAATTCTTGTACACGGAGGTGGAAATAAAGCTACTGAAGTCGCAGGAAAATTAGGCTTTAAAACTCAGATGGTTAATGGCAGAAGAATTACGGATAAGAATTCTATGGAAGTGATCACGATGGTTTATGGCGGACTTTTAAACAAAAGTATCGTTGCAAAATTGCAGGGAAATAAACAAAACGCGATCGGACTTTGCGGAGCAGATGCTAACGTACTAATTTCTAGAAAACGTGAAGTTAAAGAAATTGATTATGGCCTGGTAGGGGATGTGGTCAAGGTAAATACAGAATTTATCAAATCACTCTTGAAACAGGAGATCGTGCCCGTATTTTCAGCGATTTCTTCTACGGAAGAAGGTGTTTTGCTGAATACTAACGGAGATTCGGTAGCTTCAGAAATAGCGATTGCCATGAGCAATATCTATACAACCCAGCTGTTTTACTGTTCAGAAAAGAAAGGAGTTCTAAAGAATGTGGATGATGATACTTCAGTAATTGCGGAGCTGAATTCAGATGATTATCAACAATTGAAAGCATCTAAAGTGATCACAGATGGGATGTTGCCAAAACTTCATAATTGCTTTGAAGCCATCAATAGAGGAGTTTCCACCGTTTATCTAGGAGATGCTGAGCTTTTGAAAAAGGGTGCAGCACATACAAAAATTGTAAACTAATGCAGATCAAAGAACTTCAGAAGGAAGCATTGCAACTATTGCAGAACCTCATCAGGACCCAATCTTTTTCAGGAGAAGAAGATAAAACAGCAGACTGTCTTGAACGATGGTTTACAGACCACAACATTCCGCATCAGCGAAGCCTCAATAATGTCTGGGCGACCAGTAAGCATTTCGACGATACAAAACCAAATCTGTTGCTGAATTCACATCATGACACGGTAAAACCAAATTCAGCTTATACCAGAGATCCTTTCGAGGCAAAAATAGAAAATGGTAAATTGTATGGTCTTGGTAGCAATGATGCGGGGGGCTGCCTTGTTTCTCTGTTGGCTACATTCACTTATTTATATTCCGAACAGAATTTAAATTATAATATCATTTTCGCCGGAACCGCTGAAGAGGAGATTAACGGAACGAATGGTATTGCAGAACTATTACCAAAATTACCGAAGATAGATGTTGCTATTGTTGGGGAACCAACCCTGATGAATCTTGCAGTAGCTGAAAAAGGCCTTATTGTTTTCGATGCAGGAGTAAAAGGAACTCCTTCGCATGCAGCTCATCCAAATACTGATAACTCGATCTATAAAACTGCGCGAGTTCTAAACTGGTTCGAAAATTTTAAATTAGAGAAGGTCTCAGAAAGTCTGGGAGAAGTGAAAGTGACAGTCACGCAGATCAAGGCTGGAAGTCAGCATAATGTAGTGCCCGCTAAGACGCATTTGGTGATCGATGTTCGGGTAAACGATAAATATTGCAATGCAGAGATCGAGCAAATATTAAAAGAAAAAGCGCCAGTAGATGAGATCACTGCGAGAAGTTTAAGATTGAATTCGTCTTCGATTCCACAAGATCATGACCTTGTAAAAGCAGGAATAGAAATAGGGATGGAAACTTATGGCTCGCCAACACTTTCAGACCAGGCGATGTTGAGCTGTCCTTCACTAAAATTAGGACCGGGAGATTCTACCAGATCACATTCGGCTGATGAATTTATTTATGTAAAGGAGATCGAAGAAGGTATTGAAAAGTATATAAAATTGCTTGAAAAAACACTTAGGAAATAATATCACTGAAATTGTTGCACTGAGCCTGTCGAAGTGCGACAAGCTCAGTGCAGCGATGGTAATAATGTTAGGCTGAAATTGTTCAACTTCTCATAAGATCTTAAATTCAGAAATTCAGCGAAGTCAAACCAGTTCAGGATAACGGATATTAAAAAATAAAAACTATGAAACTTTGGGATAAAGGCATTTCAATAGATAAGCAGATCGAGAAATTTACCGTGGGAAATGATCGTGAACTCGATATGCATCTAGCTAAATATGATATACAGGCATCTACAGCGCACGCGAAGATGCTGGGGAAAGTTGGAATTCTGGATGCACAGGAAGTAGATTTATTAGTTTCAGAATTGGAGCTATTGAATCAGCAACTCGAAAAAGGTGAATTTAAGATCGAAGAAGATTTTGAAGATGTGCATTCCAAAATCGAATACGAACTCACTTCCAAACTGGGAGATACTGGAAAAAAGATCCATACTGCCCGATCAAGAAATGATCAGGTGCTTGTAGCTCAACAATTATATTTTAAAGAAAACCTGCTGGAGATTTCTGGAAAGACTAGGAATTTAATCGATGTACTTTTAAACCTTGCCGAGGAACATAAGGAAAAATTGCTTCCCGGGTACACACATCTACAGGTGGCGATGCCTTCATCTTTTGGTTTATGGTTTTCAGCTTACGCAGAATTATTAATTGATGATCTATACTTACTCGATGCAGGGTTGAAGATCGTGGATCAAAATCCGCTGGGTTCTGCTGCAGGATATGGCTCTTCTTTTCCTATAGACAGGGAATTTACCACCAGGGAACTCGGCTTTGCAACCCAGAAATACAATGTTGTAGCTGCCCAGATGAGTAGGGGGAAATGTGAGCGAACGGTTACTGCCAATATCTCCTCTCTTGCAAACACACTTTCCAGGTTCGCTATGGATATTTGCTTGTATATGAGTCAGAACTTTGATTTTATCACTTTTCCAGATGAATTAACAACCGGTTCCAGTATCATGCCGCACAAAAAAAATCCCGATGTTTTCGAACTCGTTAGAGGAAAGTGTAATAAGCTGCAGGCTATCGCAAATGAGATGATCCTAATCACTAATAATCTTCCAAGTGGATATCACAGGGATTTCCAGCTTATCAAAGAGAATAGTATTTATGCGGTGGAAAACATCAAAGAAATTCTGGACGTTTTCACCTATTCCATCAGCAAGATCATTTTGAAAAATATCGATATCAGGGACGAGAAATATAAGTATTTGTTTACCGTAGATAGTATCAACGAACTCGTGATAGGAGGTAAGTCATTTCGGGATGCATACCAGATCATTGGAGAACAGGTCCAAAATGACACTTATGAAGCTACCGAAGGCATGCAGCATACTCATTCCGGTAGTAAGGATAATCTTTCACTAAATATGATCAGGACAAAATTGCAGCAGTTATAAAACGACACGCCTCCTGAAAACCTAAATTTACAGGAGGCTACTGTCTACAAACATGAACTAAAATTTAAATAATGGTCGTTTGCCCTAAACTCAGGTTTTCCTTATTTACAATATGATTTTCAGTGTCACTAATGACGCTTTCCAGAAAATCTCCAACCCTTTCGGTTGAGTAATGATTATCCTTGTTAATGTCTATAGTACAAACATTCAGTTTTAGGCTGAGATCTACCGCCATCCTAACCGTTTCAGCTTCAGTTTTAAGTCCTAAATGATCCAGTAGCATCGCAGCAGAAAGTACAGAAGCCAAAGGATTTGCAATTCCCTGCCCGGCGGCCTGTGGATAAGATCCATGTATGGGTTCAAAAACTGCATTTTCATTTCCTATGGAAGCAGATTCCAATAGACCAATGCTACCACCAATAACACTCGCTTCGTCTGAAATAATATCACCAAACATATTTTCGGTCAGAATCACATCGAACTGTCTGGGATTCAGGATCATTTGCATGGCTGCGTTATCCACGAATAAGTAGTCCACTGCTACTTCAGGGTACTCCTTAGCGATTTTAGTAACCGTTTTTCGCCATAAACGCGATGTTTCCAGTACATTAGCTTTATCTACAAGCGTTAATTTGTTCCTCCTTGTTTCCGCAGCTTTAAAAGCGAGATGAGCTACGCGTTCAATTTCTTCTACGGAATAGGTGCAAAGATCTGAAGCGCTTTGACCATCTTCTGAAGTGCTTTTCTCGCCAAAATATATTCCGCCGGTAAGTTCTCTGAAAATGATCATATCTGCTCCCTCAATATTTTCTCTTTTAAGCGGAGACTGGTGTATAAGACTTTCGTGAGCTTTTACGGGCCTAATGTTAGCGAAAAGACCTAGTTCTTTTCTAAGGCGTAACAAGCCCTGTTCCGGCCTTACTTTCGCCGAAGGATCATTGTCATATTTAGGATCACCAATCGCCCCAAAAAGCACAGCGTCAGATTTTTTACAGAGTTCCAGTGTTGTCTCAGGCAATGGATCCCCCAACTTATCAATTGCTACCGCGCCAACTTCAGCTTCTTCAAAATTGAACTCATGATCAAATCTATCTGCAACAGCCTTCAGCACTTTCATTGACTGCTGTGTTATTTCAGGACCAATCCCGTCTCCGGGAAGTACAGCTATATTATATTTCATACATTATTTTTATAAGGTTTCCTGTGGTACAGGTTCTATGTCTTTACGTTTCTGCTCAAATTTCTCGATAGCTTCCAACTTACTCGTTAAAAAATCTATATCATCATATCCATTAATAAGGCAGGTTTTTTTGTAGGGATCTATGTCAAAAAGTTCTTTTTCAGCAGAACCTTCAATTTTTATAAATTGATTCTCAAGATCTATGATGAATTTTTCTTCCGGATCTTTCTCTACTGAAATAAACAGCTTACGAAGAAAATCGGGACTTACCTGAACTGGCAGAAGTCCGTTATTTAATGCATTACCCTTAAAAATATCTGCAAAGTAACTGGACACAACAGCTTTAAAACCATAAGCTTTTATAGCCCAGGCGGCATGTTCACGGCTTGATCCACATCCAAAATTATTTCCGGCGATCAATATGGAACCTGAAAACTTATCCTGGTTCAATACAAAATCCTCACTTGGATCTCCATTTTTATCATAACGCCAGTCCTTAAAAAGATTTTCACCAAAACCAGCTTTGTCTGTCGCTTTTAGAAAACGAGCAGGAATGATCTGGTCAGTGTCCACATTTTCATCATCCAAAGGAACGGCGGTATCTGTAAGTGTTATAAATTTCTCCATTAGTTCAATGTTAGCGTATAATCTGAGATCTTTCCTGAAATAGCAGTCGCTGCGGCGGTCAATGGACTTGCCAGAATTGTTCTGGAACCGGGTCCCTGCCTTCCTTCAAAATTTCTATTACTGGTGGATACACAATATTCACCTTCCGGGATCTTGTCATCGTTCATTGCCAGACATGCCGAACATCCAGGTTGTCTTAAGGTAAAACCGGCTTCTTCAAATACCTTGTCCAATCCTTCTTCTTTGATCTGTATGGCCACCTGCTGACTTCCGGGAACGATCAAAGCATTTACATTTTCTGCTTTCTTTTTTCCTTTGATATAAGATGCAGCAACTCTAAAATCTTCAATTCTGGAATTTGTGCAACTACCAATAAAAATATAATTGATAGGTTTATCCAGTAAAATTTCTCCCGGCTTGAAATTCATATAGGCTAAAGCCTTAGCATCGCTTTTATTTCCTTCCACAGGAATACTTCCGGTGAGTTTAATTCCCATTCCCGGGTTTGTTCCGTAGGTGATCATGGGTTCTATGTCTTCAGCATCAAACGAATATTCCTGGTCAAATTCTGCTTCCGGATCAGTTTTCAATGTTTCCCAGTAAGCGGTCATTTTATCGAAATCAGCGCCTTTAGGAGCAAATTCTCTGCCTTCCACGTAATCTATCGTGGTTTGATCTGGAGCAATAAGGCCACCACGCGCTCCCATTTCTATACTCATATTACAAACCGTCATCCGGCCTTCCATAGACATTTCTTCAAACACTTCTCCCGCGTACTCACAAAAGTAACCGGTACCTGAATTTGTTCCCAGTTTACTGATTATGTATAGGATTACATCCTTAGGTAAAACTCCCTTCTTCAGTTTACCATTCACATTCACCCGAAGCTTTTTTGGTTTTTCTACCAGTAGACACTGGCTTGCAAAAACCTGAGTTACCTGGCTGGTTCCTATTCCGAAGGCAATCGTTCCAAAAGCACCATGAGTAGAAGTATGGCTGTCACCGCAAACTATGGTCATGCCGGGCTGAGTGATTCCCAGCTCCGGGGCCATAACATGAACGATCCCATTATAGGGATGTCCCAAGCCATAAAGCGTAATATCGTTCTCTTCACAGTTCTGACTCAACTCTTTTAGTTGCTTTCTGGATAAAAGATCTCTGACCGGTAAATGCTGATCCTGGGTTGGCGTATTATGATCTGCCGTAGCCACGATCTGTTCCGGCCGAAATACGGGAATGTTTCTTTCCTTCAACTCATTAAAAGCCTGAGGACTGGTCACTTCGTGTATCAAATGTTTATCGATATACAAAATGTCCGGCCCGTTAGGTATGCTTTCCACAACATGGGAGTCCCAAATTTTATCAAATAAAGTTTTCTTCATAACAAATCAGGCAATTGCTCGTGAACTCTTTTTGAAGATATCCATGATCGTATGAATATCGGTATCTGCTACCTGTTTCTTAGCATCTGCAAAGCTCAGGAACTCTAAGTAAACATGATCCAGTTCTATTTTTGTTAGATCATAACCCATTTTCTTGGCTTTGTAGGCAAGTGCCGCTCTACCACTACGGGCAGTTAAAACAATAGCCGACTCGGTAACCCCGACATCGGCTGGATTAATGATTTCATATGTTTCTCTATTCTTGATGACGCCATCCTGGTGAATACCAGAACTATGTGCAAATGCATTGGCACCAACGATGGCTTTGTTTGGTTGTACGAACATACCCATCTCTCTCGAGACCATATTACTGGTGTCGTATAGCAACTGCGGATTAATATCTGTATTCAAATCAAGATATGGATGTTGTCTTAAGATCATAACGACCTCTTCCAAAGCCGTATTCCCAGCACGTTCTCCTATCCCATTGATGGTGCATTCTATCTGCCTCGCTCCATTGGTAATACCGGCAATTGCATTGGCAGTAGCCAGTCCAAGGTCATTATGGCAATGGCAGGAAATGATCACATTTTCGATTCCAATCACATTTTCTTTTAAGTATTTTATCTTTCTGCCATATTCTTCTGGTAAGCAATATCCTGTCGTATCTGGAATATTTATTACGGTAGCACCGTTTTTAACGGCTTCGGTGCAAACCTTTGCCAGGAATTCGTTTTCAGTTCTTCCAGCATCTTCCGCATAGAATTCAACATCGTCCACGAAGCTTTTAGCGTAAGCTACGGCTTCACCAGCTCTTTCGATGATCTCTGGACGGCTGGACTTGAACTTATATTTAATATGAGAGTCTGAAGTTCCTATTCCTGTGTGAATTCTGGGCTTTCGGGCATATTTGAGCGCATCTGCAGCAACCTTGATGTCGTTTTTAACGGCGCGGGTAAGTCCGCAAACTGTCGCATTTTTTACAAGTTTTGAGATTTCGGTAACAGATTGAAAGTCGCCAGGACTTGAAACCGGAAAGCCTGCTTCAATAACATCAACACCAAGTTCATCGAGTCGTGCAGCGATCTTCTTCTTCTGTTCAGTATTCAATTTGCAGCCGGGGACTTGTTCTCCGTCCCTCAATGTAGTGTCAAAAATTTCTACCTTTTCAGTACGCATGTGAGATTTATTTTGCTTTATCTTTAACTAATGTATCAGTCTCACTACAAGTTTTCTGGTCACAGTTTCAAGATGTTACAGTAATTAAAACGAAGGAAAAAGTACATAACTAACTGAATTACAAAGAACTAGTAAACCTGCTTTTACAATGACCAATGATCTAACCGAAAATCTGTTTTCTTTAATCAAATCTTTATCTGCTTCAGAAAAAAGACAGTTTTCGCTTTATGTTGGAAGAATTGGGGTGAATTCAGACTCAAAATTCCTGAATTTATATAAAGTAATTTCAAAACAGAAAAAATACAATGAAGCTGAAATTCTTGAAAATACCAGTATTACGAAGCTTCAGCTTTCCAACGTCAAAACGCATCTATACAAGCAGCTTTTAATTTCTCTAAGGCTCAATCCAGCACACCAGAGTATTCCGGTTCAAATTCGGGAACAACTTGATTTCGCCTATATCTTATATCACAAAGGTTTGTATAAGCAGAGCTTAAAGTTGCTGGACAAAGTGAAGTTGCTGGCACTAAATTTTGAAGAGAAGAACCTTGCTTACGAAGTTCTGGAGCTTGAGAAGATCATAGAGTCGCAGTATATCACCCGGAGTATGAATAACAGGGCAGATATACTTATTCGTCAAACCCGAGAGATCAGTGCGCTAAATTCATTGTGGGGAGATCTATCGAATCTTTCTTTGGAATTATATGCAATATTTTTAAAACAGGGCTATTGCCGTACTGAAGAAGAAGCAATTTCCATCAAGGAATATTTTAAAAAGCAACTTCCCGATTATACATTTTCAGAGCTTGGTTTTCGAGAGAAATTATGGGTTTATAAATCCCATATGTGGTATAGTTTTTTAATTCAGGATTTTCTGGGCTGTTACCGCTATTCGATGAAGTGGAAAGAACTTTTCGTAGAATATGATCATATGATCCCCGTGCATCCTGTTTCTTATTTAAAAGGTAATCATTACCTGCTGGAATCACTGTTTTATTTAAATCATACAGAGCTTTTTGAAAAGACTTTGATCCAATTAGAAAGTTCCTTACGAGATGCACAGATCCCACATAATGATAATATTGCGGCACTTTCTTTTCTCTACGTCTATTCCAATAAACTGAATTTAAAGTTTATGAAAGGGGAGTTTGGAGATAACCAGGAGCTCGTCAAAAAGATCACAGATAAGATCACAAAATTCAAGGGCAGGTTGGATGAGCATCATATCATGGTATTTTATTACAAAATCGCCTGTTTGTATTTTGGGGATGGAGATAATAAAAAATGTATCGCTTTTCTTAAAAAGATCATCTCTAACAAATCATTGGGAATGAGGGAAGATCTTATGTGTTTCTCCCGAATTCTCAATCTTGTAGCACATTATGAGGCTGGACTCGATTATCATCTTGATCATCTTGTGAAGTCCACTTACAAGTTTCTTATTAGAATGAACGATCTGCATGAGGTTCAGAAAGAGATGATCAAATTCCTAAGAAAGCTACCGGATGTTTCTCCTCTTGATATTAGAGATGAATTCAAAAAACTACATGCTGTTCTCAAAGTTTTCGAGCAACATCCTTATGAAAGAAGGGCTTTTCTATACCTGGATATCATTAGCTGGCTGGAAAGTAATATTGAAAATGTTCCGGTAAAAACTATCATTCAGCAGAAAACTGCCGCATCTTCGCGTTAAATTAAGATATGACCGCACCAAAGTCTACCAATATTTCGAATATTCTAATGCTCAATCTGGCGGTGTTGCTTATAAGCACATCTGGAGCCTTAGGTCGTTATATCACTTTAGATCCCATAATCACCATTTTCTATCGATGTGTATTGGCAGCTGTTATATTTTATGCGTACTGCAAATGGCAGGGAATAAGCCTGAAAATCGCTTCGACAAAAGATGTGCTAAAAGTGATTACTGGAGGACTGCTTATGGGAGCGCACTGGGTGACTTATTTCTATTCCCTTAAATATTCCAGCGTTGCCATAGCTTTGTTATCCTTATTTACATATCCGGTTGTCACAGCATTTCTGGAGCCACTATTATTTAAAACCCGATTCAATAAGATCCATGTTGCACTGGGATTTTTAGTGCTGTTCGGGGTGTATTTTCTGAGTCCCGATTTCGATCTTGAAAACAACTCGTTTATAGCCGTACTCTTCGGAATTGCATCTGCAGTATTTTATTCTCTTCGGAATTTACTAATGAAAAAAGAGATCGAACGCTATAATGGTTCCACATTAATGTTCTACCAGATACTGGTGGTCGCTTTAGTTCTGTCTCCTGCTTTCTTTTATTCTGAAGTTGACAAAGTTCTGGAACAATGGAAACCACTACTTACGCTTGCTTTGCTTACGACCTGTATTGGGCATACCTTATTCTTGAAGAGTTTTAAGAATTTTAGTATAACTGCGGCGAGTATCATGAGCAGTATACAACCGGTTTATGGTATCGCGCTTGGAGCTATGTTTTTGAACGAGATCCCTTCAGCAAAAACCATGATTGGTGGTTCACTGATCATAAGCGCCGTTATAATAGAAAGTCTTAGTTCGCTAAGAAGCAGAAAATAATTTTCCGGGTATAAAAAAACCACTTGGATAAGTGGCTTTCAATATTATTCAATTGCAGTTAGTTTAAGACTTCTTTGAAAGTATCTCCCTGTCTTATATCTCCGGTTCGGTATCCACGCATAAACCAGGATTTACGTTGTTCTGAAGTTCCATGAGTAAACGAATCTGGATTTACTCTTCCACTGGTTCGTTTCTGTATTGCGTCATCACCAACAGCATTCGCGGCACTCAACGCTTCTTCGATATCTCCTTCACTCAAATACTGCTGATTCTCCTTCGTCCATACTCCTGCATAGAAGTCGGCTTGGAGCTCAAGCGCTACAGATAGTTCATTAGCTTCAGTCTGACTCGATTGCCGCTGAAGATTACGAACTTTTCCAGCCGTTCCCATCAAATGTTGGACATGGTGACCTACTTCATGAGCCATAACATAGGCAACCGCGTAGTCACCACCTTTGGCACCAAATCTTTGTCTCAACTGATCGAAAAAAGTAAGGTCCATATAGATTTTCTGGTCTGCAGGGCAGTAGAAAGGTCCGCTTGCAGAAGACGCACCACCACAGGCTGTTTGAACAGCATCGCTAAAAAGAACAAGACCAGGTTCCTGATAATTCATATTATTTTCAGCAAATATATCATTCCACACATCTTCAGTATCAGCAAGAACAGTAGCGACAAATTCTCCCATTTCCTTTTCTTCCGCAGTAAGTTCTCGGGATTCAGTCTGGGAACTGCCAGATCCTTCCAGTTGTTGTAAAACTGAAACATCACCATCGCTAAGAATAAACTGCGCAATAACGAAAATTACACCTATAATTCCTCCACCGGCAATTAATTTACCTTTACCAGAGGAACCTCTGCGATCTTCTACATTCCCGCTTTGTCTACGACCTTGCCATTTCATATTTAAATATTTTGGTTAAAAATAGTAAAAAGGCAGAATGTAAATTCTAATTAAATCATAATTGCATCCCAGATAGGATCTTTTGGAGGAGGAGCCGTGATATGGATCTCTTCTTTTTTCACGGGATGTATAAACCTGAGTTCTCTAGAATGAAGATGAATACTGGCATCGCGATTACTACGATCAAATCCATATTTAAGATCTCCTTTTATTGGACATCCAATAGCAGATAACTGACTCCTTATCTGGTGATGTCTACCTGTGTGAAGGTCTATTTCCAACACATAATAACGATCGAGTTCTTTGATCAATTGATAGTCTAGGATCGCTTTTTTAGAATCAGGAACTTCATTCTTATGAGCATAGGATTTATTCTGTTTGGAATTCCTTTTGATAAAATGAATAAGCTCATCACTTTCTCTTGGCGGTTTTTCCTTAACCACGGCCCAGTAAGTTTTTTTCGCGTCCTTATCCTGAAATAATTTATTGAGTCTTGGAAGTGCTTTTGAAGTTTTTGAAAACAGGACGATCCCGCTGGTAGGCCTATCCAGCCTGTGAACCACGCCTAGGTAGACATTTCCTGGCTTGTTATATTTTTCTTTGATATAACTTTTAACCACTTCAGAAAGTGGTTTGTCACCTGTCTTATCTCCCTGGACAATATCACCCGGTCTTTTGTTGACGATGATAATATGATTATCCTCGTGCAGCACCTGCAGATTATCTTTTGTGGAAATTATTTTATCTGAACTCAATGGTTAAGTTTTGTAAAGAATTAGAACGATCCAATCAATCGATCAACACTATATTTTAATTCTAATATTGTTCATCATCTGAAGGGAACGCGCTGCTTTTCACATCATCTCTGTAATTCTGAAAAGCTTTGGTCATTTCTCCGTGAAGATCTGCATATCGTCTAAGGAATCTTGGATTAAACTCATGAGTCATACCAAGCATATCGTGAACAACCAGTACCTGACCATCTACACCATTTCCTGCACCGATCCCAATCACCGGGATGGATAAACTTGCGGCAACTTCTTTGGCCAGCTTTGCAGGCACTTTCTCAAGAACAATAGCAAAACATCCAATTTTTTCAAGCATCAGGGCATCTGCCTTCAGTTTTTCTGCTTCCTGTTCTTCCTTTGCACGAACCGTATAAGTTCCAAATTTATAGATGGATTGTGGTGTTAGTCCAAGATGTCCCATGACCGGAATTCCCGCGTGCATAATCCTCTTGATACTTTCTTTAACTTCCTTTCCACCTTCAAGCTTTACGGCATGTCCACCACTTTCTTTCATGATCCTAATTGCGGAGCGCAAGGCCTCCTTGGGATCACTCTGGTAACTTCCAAAGGGAAGATCAACAACTACCAGGGCACGATTGATCGCTCTAACAACACTGGTTGCATGATAGATCATCTGGTCCAGGGTAATTGGAAGGGTGGTCTCATGACCTGCCATTACATTACTTGCAGAATCACCTACCAAAATCACGTCTATACCTGCGCCATCCACGATTTGAGCCATAGTGAAATCGTATGCCGTAAGCATGCTGATCTTCTCACCGTTGGACTTCATATCTACCAGTGATTTTGTTGTTATTCTCTTGTACTGTTTTTTGGCAACCGACATTCGCGTAAATTTTAATTTCAGTAAAAGTAGTAAATTCGTGGAGCACTGTCAATAATCCTCGACTTATGAAAAACTTAATGTTTCTGGCGTTTATATTTATTTGCTTCAGTAGTCATGCACAATCGAACAATCCAAAGCAATTGGTCATCGATTTTTTCGAGGCTTTTCATGAGCAGGATACCGTAAAGCTTAAAACTTTTGCTACGGATTCACTTCAGCTGAAATCTGTCAGTAGGAATGCTGAAGGTAAAACAACTATCAATACTTCAGCTTATTCAGAATTTGTAAAAAGTATAGCCTCTATTCCGAAGAATGTGAGATTTGAAGAAAAAATACATGAGTATAGAATAGAAGAAAACGGACTGCTGGCGACAGTTACAACGCCTTATACCTTCTATTATAAAGGCGAGAAATCACACTGCGGAACCAATATTTTCAACTTGGTAAAGATGGATGGTATCTGGAAGATCTTATTTTTAATGGATTCCCGGAGCAAGCAGAGCTGTGATTAAATATCCTTTACACACCGAAAACCAGTATGCTCTAAACCAGTATCCGGAACTGAACTCATTCTAGCCGAAACACGATAGCCGCTGCAATAACTTTCAGCACATAAAAAGGAACCACCGCGTATCACTTTTTCCTGCTCCATTTTATAGTAGTGCTTGAAATATCCATCTTTCATTTCAGAAGTTCTGGAGTACGCATCGGCATGATAGGTGTCCAGGCACCATTCCCATACGTTTCCTGTAGTTTCATACAAACCAAAATCATTTGCAGGAAAGCTTTTTACAGGTGCTATTTTTTCAAAATTATCCTCACCAGTATTCTTTTTTGGAAATTCGCCCTGGTAAAAATTCGCATGTTGCGCGGCAATGTCGAAATCATTTCCCCAATGGTAAGTAAGAGAATCACGACCTGCACTATTAAAATATTCAAATTCAGCTTCTGTTGGTAGTCTTTTACCAGCCCATTTAGCATAGGCCATTGCATCATACCAGGAAACCTGCACCACGGGATAGTTCTCCTTACCTTCAATAGAAGAGTCGGGACCCTGCGGATGTTGCCAGTTCGCACCTTTCACAAATTTCCACCACCACTCGGGATTATAGGGATCAAAAACCAAAGCTCCAGGTTCGTAGGTCTTCCCGTTAAGCTCAAAACTTCTTTCTGCAGTAGTAACATAACCAGTAGCTTCAACGAATTGAGCAAATTCGGCATTGGTAACTTCAGTTTTATCTACATAAATAGGTTTGATCTCCACTTTATGGACTGGTAATTCATTTTGTTTAGCCTCTTCAGATTTTCCACCCATCAAATATTCTCCACCACCAAGTTTGATCATGTTTTCGGTAGAGGAGGAGTCGGCTCTGGTTTTGATATAGGAAATCTCCTTAAGATATTGTTTATGATAATCTGAAACCTTACGGGTTTCAGTAGGTTCTACTGCCTGGATGGGGCCATTTGATTTTTCTTCTTTACACGATGTGAATAGAAGACTTGATATTAAGAAAATGAAGATGAAGTTTTTCACGCTTGTCCTGATGAATGAGTTTCAAATATAAACATAAAAAAACCGGAAAATAAATGCTTTTACTTTCCGGTGATTCTTCTTAATTTAAAATTTACATCTTCAGTACTACTCTAAACCTGGCCTTATTGTTCATCATCTGGTCAAAGGCTTCAGCAACATTATCAAGACTATATTCTTCGATCATAGGTTTTGTGCCGGTCATTGCACTAAATTTTAGGGTATCCTCAGAATCTATAGCTGTTCCACTAGGCCATCCAGCGGCAGATTTTCTTCCCATAAGCAATTGCATTGGAGAAACTTCTATAGGTTCGCCTGTTGCGGCCACCATAAGTAATTTTCCGTCTATTCCTAAACCATCTACTATAGATGTGATTGCATCGCTATGAGGAGCTGTAGCAAGGATTAATTTTGCCCCTCCTAATTTCTGAAGTTCCTCTGCACCGTTTTTTTCGTTCGTATTTATAAATTCATGAGCACCCAACTTGGATGCAAGCTCTTTTTTGTTGTTACTATGAGAAACTGCTACAGTGCGCATTCCCATTTTCGCGGCATATTGAATAGCAAGATGTCCCAGTCCACCAATTCCCTGAACGGCAACTACATCACCTGCTCGTATTCCTGAATTTCTCAAAGCGTTAAAAACAGTGATTCCAGCACATAATAATGGCGCAGCTTCAGCTGAAGAAAGGTCTTCTGGAATATTGGCCACAGCTTCCTGAGGCGCCGTCATGTATTCTGCGTAACCACCATCGTAGGAAATCCCGCTTACCTTGGCATTCTCACAACTTATAAAGTCACCGCGACGACACGGCTCACATTCAAAGCAATGACCACCATGCCAGCCAACTCCAACGCGTTGTCCTTTTTCCCATTTGGAAACATCCTTTCCAATTTCTTCTATAATTCCCACAACTTCGTGCCCGGGAATTCGAGGATATTCAAGACCTGGGAAACCGCCTTCTTTTACAAAATTATCGCTATGGCAAATCCCACAAGCTTCAACTTTGATTAAAATTTCGTTTGCTGAAGGACTTGGTTTATCTACATCTTTAATGATAAAATCTCCTCCTGCTTCTTCAATTACTGCTGCTTTCATAACTTTTATTTTTTGGTTTCAGAAGTTACAAAAAGTGAAAGGGAATGCTTTTAAGGCTTTGTTAATTTGACAGGGTTAAGGGAAGTATAAAAAGCAGTACCATAGAATTATTCATGCTGTGCATTAACATAGGCCAGATTAGTCCTCGATTCTCCAATTTAATTTTTCCGAAGAAAAAGCCTGCAATGATACGAGGGAAGATCATTATGAATAATATCAGGTCAATTTGAAAAGTATCTACATAATTGAAAATATGAACAAAGCCGAAAATGATAGCACCTAGGATCCAGTTGATCAAATAATACCGGTGTAGCCAGTAACAGGTTTTTCTAAATATATGTTCCGGGATCAATTCCCCTAAGGCATAAAAAGCAAGCAGCAAGGTCCCGCCAAGTACACCATATTTAAGAATCCAGTGAGCTTCTTCTGGGATTAGTGCGATACCTATCATAAATAGCACACAGCAAAAAAAGAATTTGAGACTGAATTCTGTAGGTTTAAGTAAACTTCGGAATATGCCTTCCTCCATGACCGGAGCGAAAATGGCCGCCATAAAAGCAAATTTCCATGGTTGTGTTTTTAATAATTCGAAGATCTCGGTTTGCTGATATTTATCGTAATCAAAAGATGGAAATGTAGATTGAAGAGCGGCCAGTAGTATGAAGAAAAGGAAATAGCAACCAAGCATCTTTCCGAAATTAGTGAGCAGGTTGAAAATCTTAAACCTCAGGCTGGCTTCTGGCGGCATTTATAGTAGCGTTTGAGTCTGCAATATAAGAAGAGCAATAGCAGAAATAAACCTTAAAAAATGTAAATGTGTTCTAAATTAATCTTTAGTCTGAAAACTTTATGAATAGATTAAGGCTCATCAAAAAGCTGAGATTTTCGTGTTTTTTATCTTTAAGAAAAATAGGATTATGAAGTTTTTTATAAATGAAGCAGATCAGGTTGTAAATGAGGGAATAGAAGGATTGCTCACCAATCCTAAGCTTACCAGACTGGATAATTTCCCTGAGGTTCGAGTAGTTCTGCGGAAGGATTGGGATAAATCGAAAGTAGCAATTATTTCTGGCGGTGGATCTGGACATGAGCCGACTCATGCAGGATTTGTTGGAAAGGGAATGCTTACGGCAGCAGTATGTGGTGATATTTTTGCTTCTCCCTCGGTAGATGCAGTGCTTTCAGCAATTATAGCGACGGCAGGAGATAAAGGCTGTCTTTTGGTAATCAAGAACTATACAGGAGACAGACTTAATTTTGGTCTTGCGGCAGAGCAGGCCAGAGAAATGGGTTATAAAGTTGAAACGATTATCGTAGGAGATGATATAGCTTTGGGAGAGGAAACAGAACAAAGAGGATTAGCCGGAACGCTTTTCGTGCATAAATCGGCGGGATATATATCTGAAGAAGGAAAGTCTCTTGAAGAGATTTTAGAGCTGGTAAAGAGAGTTGCGCAAAATTCATATTCCATTGGTCTTTCTTTAGAAGAAGGACACAAATTTCAGGGAAAAGAGGATTCTCGTTTAGATGAATCTGAAGCTGAACTGGGTCTTGGAATTCATGGTGAACCGGGTGTTGAAAAGATAGCCGTGGCGAAAGCTGATGAGCTTATGGAAACTGCAGTGGAAAAACTTCAGGAATATACAAGCGGAGCTGAGTACGCACTTATTTTGAATAATCTTGGAAGTGTTACTCCGGTTGAAATGAATGTTTTACTGAATTCTTTCAGTAAAACTTCTATGGCAAAGAATGTAAAACTGCTGGTAGGTCCCGGAAGTTTTATGACTTCACTGAACATGAAAGGTTTTTCTATCTCTGTGGTGAAACTGGATGAGGAAATTAGTGAAGCTTTAGTGGCAACATGTGATCCAGCATCCTGGTTCATTAGCGAATATGGAGAAGCCAGCTCGATCAAGAGTCCGGAACTTCCGGAAACGCTTCCTTTTGAATCTTCGGAAAATGCCAGCACTAAGAAGTTGCTTAAGGAAATTGCTGAAGAATTGATCGACATGAAAGATGAGATCAATGCTCTGGATGAAAAAGTAGGAGATGGTGATGCCGGTTCTACCTTTGCAAGTGCTGGTAAGAATGTACTGGAAGTTATTGACAGGTTGCCATACGCCAAAAACTGGGAATTATTTATAAGTATAGGAAGAATATTTTCCAGAGAAATAGGAGGTTCCAGCGGTGTACTTTTTTCACTCTTATTTACGAGAGCGGGAAACGCATTGAAAGAAAATGATGACCTGGGAAAAGCTCTATTAAGCGGATTGGATAAAATGAAGGATTATGGGGGCGCGAAACAAGGGGAGCGTACGATGATAGACGCTCTGCAACCAGCTTTTGAAGCGATCGCTAATGGTGAAAGTATGGAGAAGGTAAAGTCGGCTGCACGAAAAGGAGCTGATGCCACTAAAGAAATTACCGATACTAAATTTGGTAGATCTTCTTATCTCTCAGAAGATAGTTTGAAAAATGTTCCAGATCCGGGAGCAGAAGTTGTTGCCAGGGTTTTCGAAAAACTGGCAGCTATTAAATAATTGAAGTTAAAATGATAACCCACCTTGAAATATAATCAGGGTGGGTTTTTTCTTTAAGTATTAGCAATCACTAAGGCTTACTTTTACTGCAAGACCACCTTCAGATGTTTCTTTATACTTTTTATTCATATCCTTAGCGGTTTCCCACATCGTCTCGATCACTTTATCCAGTGGAACCTTCGCGCGACTTGCATCACTTTCCATGGCAATTTCAGCAGCATTGATCGCTTTGATCGCTCCCATGGCATTTCTTTCTATACATGGAACCTGTACTAATCCAGCAATAGGATCACAGGTTAAACCTAAATGATGTTCCATTGCAATCTCACTGGCCATTAAAACCTGTTCCGGGGTTCCTCCCATCAATTCGGTCAAACCACCAGCGGCCATCGCTGATGAAACTCCAATCTCTGCCTGGCAACCACCCATGGCTGCAGAAATGGTAGCTCCTTTTTTGAAAAGGCTTCCTACTTCGCCAGCAACCAGCATAAATCTTTTGATATCCTCGTAAGTAGCATCGTGATTTTCGATACAGAGGTAATACATCAAGACAGCCGGCACAGTTCCCGCACTACCGTTAGTGGGTGCAGTAACAACTCTTCCCAGGGATGCATTAACTTCGTTTACACTTAATGCAAAGCAAGTAACCCATTTAAGGATCTGACGGAATTTCACTTCGGTTTGTCGAATTGCAGGAATCCAGTCCTCTACATTGGTATAGGAAGTATCACCAATTAAACGCTGATGCATTTCAAAAGCGCGTCTTTTTACGTTGAGGCCACCGGGAAGTGTACCTTCAGTATGACATCCAATATACATGGACTCCAGCATTACATTCCAGATTTGTTTGAAGTTTGCATCGATCTCCTCGTCTGTACGCAGAGAACGTTCATTTTCAAGTACAATTTCTGAAATGGTTTTATTTTCCTGTTTACAAAATGCCAGTAATTCAGTTGCCTTTTCAATGGAGAAAGGGAAATTCTGAAAATTCTTCATTTTCTTGCTGGCGTTCTTGCGTTCTTTTTTAACTACGAATCCGCCTCCAATGGAATAGAACGAAGAAGAAGTTTTCTTGCCATTAAATAAACATGCTCGAAATGTCATTCCGTTAGGGTGAAATTCGAGAAATTTTCTATTGAATTTTATATTTTCAGCGATAGAGAATATTATCTCTCGTTCTCCATTTAATAATAATCTGCCAGTTTCACGAACGTTGCTAATCTCGGAATCGAGGATCTCAATATCCATAGTTACAGGGTCATGTCCCAGCAATCCCAGAACCGTAGCAATATCTGTGGCGTGTCCTTTCCCGGTAAGACTTAAAGATCCATAAAGATCTACATGAATCTTTTCCACCTGGTCGAACCTTTCTTTAGACTTCAATTCAGCGATCCAGCGTTGAGCTGCCCGCCATGGTCCAAGAGTATGAGAACTGGATGGACCAACGCCCACCTTCAGCATATCAAAAACGCTAATGCATTCGATTTTTCGCATTCAGATAAAATTATTTGAGCACAAAAGTAAGGATTTGATAAAGCTACCCATATATAATTGCGAAAATAATATTCCGAAGAAATCAAAGGAGAATAACTCAGAAATGACAGAGTTGAATTTTAAAAATGACAGTCTGTCATAAGAAAAGCGCTGGCATAATGATTGACTTCAAGTGAGTGTAAAATTGATAAACTAACATAAAACAAGTTATATAGTTATGAGTAAAATAATTGGAATTGACTTGGGTACCACTAACTCCTGCGTTGCCGTAATGGAAGGTAGTGAGCCGACAGTGATACCTAATGCCGAAGGAAAAAGAACAACACCATCTGTAATTGCATTTGTAGAGGGTGGAGAAATAAAAGTTGGAGACCCTGCAAAGCGTCAGGCGGTTACTAACCCAACTAAAACAGTAGCTTCTATTAAAAGATTTATGGGAAACAAATTCTCAGAATCTGAAAGAGAAGCGGGTAGAGTACCTTATAAAGTAACTAAAGGTGATAATGATACTCCACGTGTGGATATCGATGGTCGTCTTTATACTCCGCAGGAACTTTCAGCAATGGTACTTCAGAAAATGAAGAAAACTGCTGAGGATTATCTTGGACACGATGTAACGGAAGCTGTAATTACGGTACCTGCATACTTTAATGATTCTCAACGTCACGCAACAAAAGAGGCTGGTGAGATCGCAGGTCTTAAAGTAAGAAGAATTATAAACGAACCAACCGCTGCAGCACTTGCTTACGGACTGGATAAAAAATCTCAGGATCAGAAGATCGCTGTGTATGACCTTGGTGGTGGTACATTTGATATATCTATTCTTGAATTAGGTGATGGTGTATTTGAAGTACTATCTACAAACGGTGATACTCACCTTGGTGGAGATGACTTCGATGAAGTATTGATCGACTACCTGGCTGATAGCTTTCAGAAAGCAGAAGATATCGACTTAAGAAAAGATCCAATGGCACTTCAGCGTTTGAAGGAAGCATCTGAAAAAGCGAAGATCGAATTATCATCTTCTACTCAAACAGAGATCAACCTTCCATACGTAACTGCAACATCTAGTGGACCAAAACACCTTGTAGAAACTATCACAAGATCTAAGTTCGAGCAATTAGCTTCTGAACTTGTAACAAGATCTATGGAGCCGGTAAAAAAGGCACTTAGTGATGCAGGTCTTTCCAAGAGTGATATTGATGAGGTAATTCTTGTTGGTGGATCAACCCGTATTCCTAAGATTCAGGAAGAAGTTGAAGCATTCTTCGGAAAAAAACCTTCTAAAGGTGTAAACCCAGATGAGGTTGTAGCAATTGGTGCTGCTATTCAGGGTGGTGTACTTACAGGAGATGTTAAAGATGTATTGCTTCTTGATGTAACTCCACTTTCTCTAGGTATCGAAACTATGGGAGGAGTGAACACGAAATTAATCGAGTCGAATACTACGATCCCAACAAAAAAGTCACAGACTTTCTCTACGGCGGCAGACAATCAGCCTTCAGTTGAGATTCACGTACTTCAGGGAGAGCGTCCAATGGCGACAGATAATAAGACGATTGGTAGATTCCATTTAGATGGTATCCCACCAGCGCAAAGAGGAACTCCTCAGATTGAAGTAACTTTTGATATTGATGCTAACGGTATCATTAAAGTAAGTGCTACAGACAAAGCAACTGGAAAATCTCAGGATATTCGTATCGAAGCTTCTTCAGGATTAACTGAAGAGGAAATCGAGAAAATGAAGAAGGAAGCTGAAGCAAATGCTGAAACCGATAAGCAGGCTAAAGAAAAAGTTGATAAGCTTAACGAAGCAGACAGCATGATCTTCCAGACTGAAAAGCAACTGAAAGAATTTGGAGATAAGATCTCTGAAGACAAGAAGAAGCCAGTGGAAGAAGCTTTAGAAGAATTGAAAAAAGCTTACGAAACCAAGGAGATCGAGCAAATTTCTCCAGCTTTAGACAAATTGAATGAGGCATGGAAGACTGCATCAGAAGAAATGTACAAAGCTCAGGCAGAAGCTCAGGGCGGTCAGCCAGGCGGACCACAGCAAGGTGCCACAGGCGCTGAAGGTGGAGCAGCAGATGGTGGAGCCTCTCAGGGTGCAGATGATGTTGAAGATGTTGATTTCGAAGAAGTGAAGTAATTCACATTCAGTATATTTAAGAAAAACCTCGCAGAAATGCGGGTTTTTTTTGTTTTGGGCCTGGTCTATCCATCTTTCTATGCAGTTGCAAACTGGACCGTATCTATAACAGTTATCTTACAATTTGCACTATTCTCTTAGCGGTTTTTAATATTAAATAGGTTTCCGCAATATGAATTTTTCTCGAATTAAAGCAAACTTAACGCCTTAACCTAAAAGTGATTTTAAGATAATTTAAGTACCACAGTGGCTTAACATGTTGGCTGAGTTCAAACTGTATTTTTATCACAACTAAACAACTTAAATTATTTTTCAAATGAACACAATTACAAATTTTATGGGTCGGCTATTTTTACTAGCCGCCTTATCATCGGCAATCAGCGGTTGTGAAGCTGAAGACGGTGTAGATGGTACAAATGGAACCGATGGCCAGGACGGTGTTGATGGCATCAATGGAGAAGATGGCGAGGATGGAGAGGATTTCACACCAGCTCCCGAAATATTCGAAAATAAAAGTGCGGTAGATCCACTAGTTACCATGTCGTCTCAATTCAGCTTCGTTCAGGCTTATTCTTTACTGAGTACACCAGATGTGGTAGGAGATGATTTTCAACTGGCAGGTTCTGCTGATGGAGCAGGATTTCTAAAAGACGGTGACGGTTACATGTACGTGGTGAACTGTGAAGATAGCTATGCAGTTGCGAGAATTAGGTTTGACCAATACATGAACCCAGTAAGCGGAGACTATCTATTAAACTCAGGTGTTTCAGATTATGCGCGTCAATGTTCTGCTACTATGTGGGAAGCCAGTATTCATGGTGGATCCAAAGATCTTTTCCTTTCAGCTTCAGAAAGTATCAATTATGATGTAAAAGGGATAGACCCATGGGTTGAGAATCCAACTCCTCAGGCAGATTTCGGACTTGATGCCCTTGGTGAATTTTCCTGGGAGAACGCTGTGCCACTTCCTAAGGATGCGTACTCTGGAAAGACTGTGATCATTGGAGGCGATGATGATTCATCTGGTTCTGAAGGACAGGTGGTACTTTATTATTCTGAAAATGCTGATGATGACCTGGAAAACGGGAAGATCTATGTGCTTCGTGCGAAAGAAGTTTCAGATGGAATGGATGGCAAACAAGCTGTAGAATCTGATGTTGTATATAATGAGTCAAGTTTTGATCTTCAATCAACCTACGAAGTAGAATTTGTGGAGATCGAGAATGGTAAGGATCTTACCAAGGATGAAATGGAAACTGCCAGTTCCAATGTGCTTGCTACTCAATTTATGAGAGTTGAAGACGTGGATTATCAGAAAGGAGCCGATTCTAATGCTAGAAATGTATATTTCGCGGTAACCGGTAGAGGTCCAGGCAGAGGTACTTATAATGACTGGGGTACCGTGTATAAATTGGAGCTGGACGAAAACTCTCCGCTTTCAGGGAAACTTACTCAAATAGTTAGTGGAAATACAGATACCAACAACATGGATGGAAATTTAGGAGCGTTGCAAAGTCCTGATAATATCTGTGTTACTGAAAATTTCGTTTATATTCAGGAAGATCCCAACAGCTTTAGTAGAGGACATTCTGCATATATCTATCAGTCAGATCTAAACGGACAGAATATTCAGCATGTGCTTGAACTTATTGTAAGACAGGACCTGGATCCAGATAATTCTACAGGTTTTAGTGGAGAATTTGGTTCATTAATAGATGTTTCAGACAAAATTGGAGAACCGGGAACTTTTCTTCTCGCTGTACAACCGCACTATTGGGAAAGTAGTGATTTCATGAATTTAGACGGTCATACCAATGCCGAACGTGAAGATGACCAGGCATCGCAAATAGTTTTACTAAGAGGATTACCAAGATAATTCCAATTTTAGTTTCTACAGGTCTTCGTTCTTACGAAGACCTGTTCTTATTTATAGAAATATGTTCAAAAAAATACTTCTGGCAATCATTCTAATTGCCCAGTTTTCATGTAAGCAAGAATCGGAATATCTTGCTCTCAATTCTGAAAATAATCAGGGCTGGGATCAGGCTCACAGATTCTACCAGAATTCGTTAAATAACAGTATTCAACATCTATCTGAAATTAAAAGTAATGGTCTGGATGATCCTTCTAATAAAGAGCTTTTTAAGAAAGCAAGACAGGAATGGAAAAAAGCTGAACCCTTTGCGTCGTATTTAAATCCTGCAGTGGGACATCGTGTAAATGGACCTGCACTTCCAGTCTTTCTCGAGGATAATTCCAGGTTTATGCCGGCGGTTGGATTGCAAAAGATAGAGGAAAGTATTTATAATAGGGAAGTTACAGAGCAGGAATTTCAGGAAGAACTGAAAGTTACCCTGGGATTAATGGGAAACCTTCAGAAAAATATAGTCAAGCGAGAGCTCACCACAGAACGCTTTTTTATTGCAACTCAGCAACAATTACTCAGGATCCTTAGTCATTCGATCACTGGATTTGATACTCCTGTTAGTCATCTGGGGATAGAGCAGGCGGCGGTCTCGTTTGAAGCCTTGAATGAGGTGTATGCTCTAACACTTCAAAAAATCATCCAGCAGAAGGATATAGATTTAGATAAAAGATTTCAGCAAAAGCTTATAAGTTCAGTTAACTACCTGGAAGAAAATACAGATTTCGAGAGTTTTGATCGTTACGAGTTTACCAGAGAGTATTTAAACGATATCACCAGTTTATGGCTGCAAATTAGAAATACTTCAGGACTGTGGGAAGGTACTGCCAATCAACCTTTCAATTTCAATGCACCAACATTTTTTGAAGAGGATAGTTTCAAGCCTGAATATTTCATGCAGAATGTAAACAGAAAGAATTCTGAAATGAAAGTAGCGCTTGGCGAGAAATTATTTTTCGAGAAAAAGCTTTCGAAGAATAGACGTATGGCCTGCGCGACCTGTCATCTTCCTGAAAAGGCCTATGCAGATGGGTTGACTTTCAGTAAAGATAATCAGGGAATGGAACTTAGTAGAAATACACCTACCCTTATTAATTCGGTCTATCAGCGAGGATTCTTCTGGGATGGTAGATCTGAAGGTTTGATGGAACAAATCTCTTCAGTATTTACTAATAAAAAAGAATTTGATACCGGAGTGCATGAATTTTCCGAAGAGATTTTACAGGATTCCACCTATCAGGAAATCATCCAGCAGACTTTTGGTGGTATTCCGCGGGGTAATACAGAACTTATCAAAGCATTGTCTGCATATATTTCCACGCTGAATGGAATGAATAGTAAATTTGACCGTAATATTTCTGGCAAGGAAAGCACCTTTACAGAGCAGGAAAAACGCGGATTTAATTTATTTGCCGGCAAGGCTCTGTGTGCGACCTGTCATTTTTTACCCCTCACCAATGGAACCGTTCCGCCATTCTATACTGAAACCGAAAAGGAGATCATAGGTGTTCCAGAAACAGCTGCGAATAATAAGCTGGACGATAATACCGGTTTTTATTGGAGCTACAGAGTTGAAGAGCATAAAGGAATGTTCAAAACTCCAGGAGTACGAAATATAGCTTTAACTGCTCCATACATGCACAACGGAGTTTATACGAATCTTGAGCAGGTAATTGACTTTTACAATAAAGGAGGTGGCGCTGGATTAGGCTTTGATCTGCCCCATCAAACCTTACCCTTTGATAACCTGGAACTCAATGAAGACGAACAGGCAGCTCTGGTAGATTACTTAAAAACGCTAACGGATACTAAGGTAACTGGTAACAAAAATGACCTTTCAATTTAGCAAAGTATAGATATAAACGATATTGAAGAGAACCAGCACCACAAGGCAGCATAAACTAAAAATTCGGTACTGCTTACCAGGCTGGTCTTCTTTTCTCATATTATTGCCGGTCACGAGTTTATAATTGAACCATGCGAGCAAGGGAGCTGATAGAAATGATAAGGCTGTAGCGAAATCTATCAGAATCGTAAATGTCATACTAAAATAAGAGAGGATTACCAAGGCTACAGCCGGAATGATAAAAATTGCCAGTTGGTAGGAATTCCATTTTTCAGATGTTGTTGCCTCAGGTTTTTCGATCATATAAACTTCGGAAAGCACCCGGGGAAATGCATCTGTGACCGCAAGGGTAGTAGAGAACATAGCGATAAGGGCTGCGATGGCAACCAGTGTTTCGCTCCAGGGTCCCAAAGTAGCTCCGTAAAGCGCTACCAACTGTCCAGAAAACTCTACACCGTTCCCGGAAAATTCTGTATTTGAACCGAACATAATAAGTGCTCCCATTAGAAAAAATAGCAAACCAATAATTGCAGCGGCCAGGTAACCAACGTTAAAATCTGCAAATGCTTCCCTGATACTTATTTTCCCTGCGGATACCGATTTTTCCCTGGTCCAGATCGAATGCCATACAGCGGCATCTAACGGAATTGGCATCCAGCCCATAAATGCAATGATAAAAGCTATACTTGCGGTATTCCAGATATCTGGTGATGCAATGGATAGCGAACGATCAAGCCTCCCGTCACCAAACGCCAGCACGACTGCTATCAAAGTAGCTAACCCAAGTAAACTAACGATGAATTTCATGGATTTGTCCAGCGCCGGGTATCTTCCAATAAGTAGTAAAGCGATACAAATAGCAGAAATGATAAGACTCCAGCTAAAAGTTCCCCAGGCCATTCCAAAAAGTCGTTCAGCAAGACCTGCGGTTACGATCGTAACTGCAGCCTGAATAATGAACATGCTACCCACCGTAATAAAGATAAACAGTGCATAAGGCAATTTACCAAGACGCCTGTAACCCTGAATGAGATGTTCGCCTGTGGAAGCAGCGTACCTGGGACCGAATTCGAGAAATGGATATTTAGTAATGCACGCGAGCAATAAGATCCAGATGAGTAAGAATCCGTAATCTGCACCGGCTCTGGTCGCCTGTACTAAATGCGAAACTCCAATTGCGGCTCCGGCAAGCAAGAAGCCCGGACCCAAAGATCTCAAAATGGATCTACTTTTCGGCATTAGCTGGTTTTAGCAATTTTAGTGATAATTTCCTGGTTTAGTTCGTGTCCACCTTCAAAAGCATGAATATTGATCTCCTCCCCAAATATTTCCTTCAATCTTGATTCTTCAACTTCTATAATTCCTTTTTTGAGGTACTCATCCCGTGTTCCGTATATAAAATGAAAATTGGTTTCTTTCAGAAACTCGAAATCTGCCTTATTAAGTTCTTGTGGTACTTTTCCGGAGTGCATAATAAGATTGGCGCATTTAATTTTGCGTCTGGCTACGAACCTGGTAGCGACAGAAACACCTTGTGAATATCCAAGAATATTCAGTTTATGAACATTTGAAAGATCTTCAGCATCATAAACAGCGTAAAGATACTTCAGCACGTTTTCAATCTCAGCTTCAAGATTCTCCCGGGTAAGCCAGGAAGCGCCCATATGCCTGTATTCTCCATTGAGATAATATTTCGATTGAGCCTGGGGAGCAATGATATAATTTTCAGCATCCAGATGATTAAACTGCCTTATAAAATACCTGCTTAAATATCCAATTCCGTGGAGAACCAGCCATACAGTTCTGGTATTTTCAGAATGTTCATTCAAGGTAGAATAGGTGTTGTGAATGGTATAAGAAAGACTTTTCTCCTTACTCATGGTTGTCGCAGGTTTTGTATTTTTACAAATAAACCAATCTTTTAAAAGATGACGAAGGAAGAAGTACTGCAACTTTCAAAAAAGGTCTGTAAGAACACACTTATGGAAACCCTTGAAATAGAGTTTTCTGAAATTGGGGAAGATTACCTGATTGCTAAAATGCCGGTGAATTCCAGAGTTCATCAACCTGATGGAGTTTTACATGGCGGTGCGACGGTAGCCCTGGCAGAAAGTGTTGGAAGTATGGCTAGTTATGTTTTTCTGGATACCGATAACTTTTTTATTCGGGGTATTGAGATCGCTGCTAACCATCTTAGAAGTGTAAAAGAAGGATGGGTTTATGCCAAAGCGACTTTTATTCATAAAGGTAGAACCACGCAATTATTTGAAATAAAGATCACAGATGAGGAGGATCGCCTGATCTCCCTGGTGAAGTTAACGACTATTGCTCTTCCAAAAGAAACCAAATGATCACAGAAGAAGAATTATTTACCAGTATAAGAACTCAGACCGAGAAACAATTTCCGTTTGTCGCTTATCGGAAACCTGGGGAAAATAGTGTAAAGCTGATCTGTCAAACCTCTGCGGAAAGCTATAGTGGCGAAGGCCTGGACACGCCGGGATTTGTATTTGCTGCCTTTGATTCTCTGAATCAATCCCTGCTTATTCCTATTGCTGAAGCTGAAGTTTCTAATTGTAATTACGAAAACCGACCAGTAAGTCAGCCAGTTCCGCCACAGCCTGAACAACCTATGCCAACAAGGAATTCTCAGGACCAGATAAAGCATGAACAATTAGTGCAGTCTGGGATCGACCAGATCAAAAATAGCAGTATTGATAAGATCGTACTAGCGAGAGCTGAAAAGGTAAATGTTCACGATCCCGATCCCATTCCCATTTTCAGAAGATTACTCGACAGGTATGAGGAGGCTTTCGTCTATTTCTGGTATCATCCGGAAACCGGCACCTGGATGGGCGCTACTCCGGAAACTCTTCTACATTCTGAGCGTGACAGATTTAAGACGATGGCTCTTGCCGGCACCCAGCTTTTCGAAGAAGGTTCGGAAATTATCTGGCGTAAAAAGGAAATTGAAGAGCAGGCTATTGTCACCAGCTATATCGACAAAGAATTGCAAAAGATTTCAGAAGTAAAAGAACTGAAGATCGGAGAGCCTTATAATGTAAGAGCAGGAAACCTGTTACATATAAGAACCGATATTCAGGGGTCTTTTGATTCCAGTTCTGCACTTTCAAGAATCGTGACGGCGCTTCATCCAACACCGGCGATCTGTGGTATACCGAAAGCTGAGGCACTACAATTTATTCTTCAGAATGAAGAAATGGACAGAGAATATTATAGTGGATATCTGGGCGAAGTTCAACTCAGCAAGGAAGTGAAGAGGAATTCTAACCGAAGAAATCAGGAAAATCAGCAATTTGCTTCGATTTCCAGAGTTTCTAACTTGTATGTAAATCTTCGCTGCATGAAACTGGAACAGGATATCGCAAAGATTTTTGTGGGTGGTGGCATCACTAAAGATTCCAATGCAGGTGAAGAATGGCATGAGACGGTAAATAAATCTGTCACCATGCGTAGGGTTCTTGTTAAATAAGCTTCAAAAACTCTTTCCAGCTTAGACGTAAATACTAATTTTGGGAGTCTATGAAATATTCAAAAATTCCGGTAGCGAGATCTGTGGTAGCTCTTTGTGTTGCCAAGAATATAAAACATGTAGTAATTTCACCAGGTTCGAGAAATGCGCCCTTAACGATCGGTTTTACGCATCATGATGATATTACAGCTTATAGTATTGTAGATGAACGCTGTGCAGCATTTTTCGCACTGGGAATTGCTCAACAGAAAAGGACTCCTGTGGCACTGGTATGTACTTCAGGTTCAGCACTGCTAAATTATTATCCGGCGATCGCTGAAGCATTTTATAGTGATATTCCATTGGTGGTAATTTCCGCAGATCGTCCCATAGAGCGTATTGATATTGGTGATGGACAAACCATCAGGCAGAAGAACGTTTTCGAAAATCATATCCTGTATTCTGCCAATCTCTATTCTGAACTGGTACTGGAACATCAATCTGAAGACGTCAAGCTTCAGCAGAAACAATTTGAAGCACGTAAACATAACGAACGGGAAATTAACCTGGCTTTAAATAAGGCGATAGAGGATAAAGGGCCTGTTCATATTAACGTGCCTTTCTACGAACCACTATATGATACGGTACAACATATAGAAGTAGATCCTTTACAGATCCTTCCCGAGCTAAATGAGAAACACTATTCAGAAGCACAATTGAACAGCTATGTACAGGAGTGGAATAGCGCCAAACGTAAGATGGTGATCGTCGGGGTGGCCCAGCCAAACCTTATAGAACAGCGGTTTCTTGATATGCTGGCTAAAGATCCCAGCGTGATCGTTTTTACTGAAACCACATCGAATATTCATCACCCAGATTTTTTTACCAGGATCGATACTTTGGTAGGACCTATTGAAAAGGAAGGAAATAAAGAGGAATTATTCAGAAAATTGCAACCTGATATTTTGCTCACTTTCGGCGGAATGATCGTTTCAAAAAAGATCAAAAACTTTCTGAGAAATTATAGTCCTAAGCATCACTGGCATGTAGATTCTAAAAAGGCCTATAATACCTTCTTTTGTTTGAACAAACATTTTGAGACAGAAGTAAATGATTTCTTTCACTCATTCATGCCACTTACTGAGACAGTTGCCAGCGATTATGGAAATTTCTGGAAAGATATAAAATCCAACAGGCAGAATCGTCATGAAGAATATATGTCTGAGATTCCTTATTCAGATCTTAAAGCGATGCAATTGATCGTGCCAGAGGTGCCAGATCACAGTATCGTGCATTTCGCGAATAGTTCTACCATTAGATATGCGCAGTTGTTTGAATGGGATCGAAGTCTGAACACTTTTTGTAATCGAGGAACCAGTGGGATCGATGGTAGTACATCAACTTCTGTTGGAGCAGCAGTAGCTTCAGATAAACCTGTTCTGTTCATAACTGGTGATCTAAGCTTTTTCTATGACAGCAATGCACTTTGGAATGATCATATACCATCCAATTACCGCATAATTTTACTGAATAATAGTGGTGGAGGTATTTTCAGAATATTGCCGGGAAATAAAGATTCAGAGAATTTTGATACGTATTTCGAAACTACTCATGAATTGCAGGCGAAACCTGTTTGTGAGCTGTACGGTATTGACTATTCGAAAGCTGCCAATGAACAGGAAATAGAGGATGAATTGAAAGCTTTCTTTGATACTTCTGAGAAACCTAAACTGCTTGAAATTTTTACTCCGCGTAAAATGAACGATAAGGTATTGCTGGAATATTTTAGTTTTATGAAATCTTAGTCGGCTGCTATAGGCTTCTTTTTTACTTTTTTATTAACTTACCTGAGCTAAAACTTAAAATTTAGATCATGAGTAAACTTGATGAAAAAGTAGGTCAGTATATCGATGACCTTAAAACCAAAGTGGGAGAGGATAATCCTGATGTGGATCTTCTGCGGAAACTGGCTCAATCCATGGGTCCAAGTATTTATAACGCCGATGCTGAAACTGTTGCGGCTTCCAGTAAATCTGAAGTTGAAACAGTAAAGAACAACTTCGTTATGAAAAAACTTGGAGTGACTGATGGAGAGAAGGCAGACGAAGCGATCGATCAGGTGATGGAAAAGTATGGAAAATCAAATCGTAATAAATACAGAGTGGTAATTTACTATCTTCTAACCAAGCATTTTGGTAAAGAAAGTATGTACAAATAAGCTACTTCAACCATATATAAAGATCCGTTTGTGTGATAATCTCATAAACGGATTTTTTTATTGCTGATTAACAGTATCTTTGTATGCTAAATTTTTAGACTATGATCAGGTTAGGAGAATACCATGAATTAAGTATTATTAGAGAAAGTGATCACGGTGTGTATCTTGAGAATGATGCCGGTGATGAGGTGCTTTTGCCTAATAAATACGTTCCTGAAACCTGGATGGTCTATGATAAGATCAATGTTTTTGTGTACTTGGATCATTCAGAAAGACCGGTAGCAACAACTTTGAAACCTAAGATCAAGTTAGATCAATTTGAAAGTCTTACCTGTGTTGAGGTTAGTAAATTCGGGGCATTCCTGGATTGGGGACTGGAGAAGCATCTTTTTGTTCCATTTAAGGAACAGGTGATCCCTATGCAAAAAGGAGAGCGCTATCTTGTGTTCTGTTACCTGGATCTTGAAACAGAACGACTTACTGCATCTTCCAAAGTACATGCATTTCTTGATAATTCTGAACTTACCGTGGAACCATTTGAAGAGGTGGATCTAATCGTAAGTAACGAAACCGACCTTGGTTTTAATGTGATCATTAACCAGTTGCACTTAGGTTTGATCTATCACGATGAAGTCTTTAAAAAATTGCGAATTGGTGATTCTCTAAGAGGTTTCATCAAGAAAATAAGAATAGATAATAAGATCGATATCATGTTGCAAAGGCCGGGATATCGAAGTATCGAGCCAAATGCTCAGAAAATTCTTGATAAGCTCGAGTCTTCCGGTAGTTTTATTGATCTAACAGATAAGTCTGATCCTGCAGATATCAAATCCAGATTGCAAATGAGCAAAAAGAGCTTTAAAAAAGCAATTGGTAGCCTTTACAAGAACAGGCAAATCGATCTGAATGAAGACGGAATCACTTTAAAAGAGGAAGAGCAGGATCAATAGATATATCGATACGGAGTATTATATCTTCTCACTCCATAACTACGCTGATTGTAATTGTTCAGGAAAGGATTGTAGAATGGGTTGCTAAAAGAATCATTTCTATCTCTAGTCTGGATATTTCCCGTTACTTCAAATATTTTCTTTTCTCTGGTTCTCTGCGGAAGCGGAGATCCAAGGTCAATTTCGCGGGTAATTTTATTTCTATTTGATTTGTCTATGATCGCCAGCATATCGATCTGGTCTTTCTGAATATCATTCCGCAGATGCATAAAAGAACCATCAGAAATATTAAATTCTGAAGGTTGCTGCCAGTTAAAACTGAAATCTTTCCAGTCGTTTTGGATACCACGATTGCCAATTTCGAAGTCCTCACGATCCCAATACCCGAATTCCTGGGCAGAAGTACTAAAACCTGCCAGCAAAAAAAGTAGGATGTAAAGAATTCTCATGATCAGTTTTTTCTGAAGAATATCAAAAATGGTGCAAAAACATTAAATATGTTCCAATTCTTTTAGAAATTATTGAAACAGTTTTGTAAAAACGATTATTTTCACTTCCAAATTATAAAATCGAACACAAATATGAAAAAATTAATATTAAGTATCGGAGTTGCGTTTATAGGATTTTCCTCTATGGCGCAGGAGCAAATGACTTCAGAAGAAACAAAAGCGATTAAATTAATAGAGCTTACTTCAGGTCAGCAATTTGATATCATGACCGAGCCGATCGTGAAAATGGTTGCTGAAGACAAAAGAGAAGAATTTAAGAAAGAACTTTCTGCCAGCACTGAGGAATTGTATAAGAAAATGGCGGTGATCTATACTGAAAAGTTTACAGAAGAAGAACTTGATGAGATTCTTGCATTCTATGCTACACCGGTAGGGGAGAAGATGGTTGAACTTACTCCAGACATTACGAAAAAAGCCATGGAGATAGGCCAGGCCTGGGGAATGGAATTACAACCTATGATGGCAAAATATATGCAATAATCATTTCTTGAGTATGATCTAAACCTGTTCCCTGGAACAGGTTTTTTTATCTACTTTCTGAAGTGAACTTAAAACTTTATTTTTACTGAAAACTATTTGTATGGCTACGATAAACTGGAAAACAGTACGTGAATATGATGATATAACTTACAAGAAGGCAGATGGGGTTGCAAGAATTGCATTCAACCGACCTGATGTTAGAAACGCTTTCAGACCAAAAACAACTTCAGAGCTTCTGCATGCTTTTCAGGATGCACATGAAGATACTTCTATTGGAGTGGTACTACTTTCCGCTGAAGGACCTTCTACAAAAGATGGAAAATGGGCATTTTGCAGTGGAGGAGACCAGAAAGCGAGAGGTCACCAGGGTTATGTTGGTGAGGATGGCTATCATAGACTGAATATTCTTGAAGTACAGCGCTTAATTAGATTTATGCCAAAAGCAGTGATCTGTGTGGTTCCCGGTTGGGCAGTAGGTGGAGGTCACAGTTTACATGTGGTCTGCGATCTTACGCTGGCTTCTAAGGAACATGCGATCTTTAAGCAGACAGATGCAGACGTCACCAGTTTTGACGCCGGATATGGCTCTGCATACCTTGCAAAGATGGTGGGACAGAAAAAGGCCAGAGAGATCTTCTTTTTAGGAAGAAACTATTCTGCTCAGGAAGCTTATGAAATGGGAATGGTGAATGCCGTGATCCCACATGAGGAGCTTGAAACTACCGCATTTGAATGGGCACAGGAAATTTTAGCAAAATCACCGACCTCTATCAAAATGCTGAAATTCGCCATGAATCTAACCGATGATGGGATGGTAGGGCAGCAGGTATTTGCCGGAGAAGTCACTAGACTGGCTTATATGACAGATGAAGCTAAGGAAGGTAGAGATGCATTCTTAGAGAAAAGAAAACCGAATTTCGAAAAGAAGTGGATTCCATAGAGAATTCACGCAACCATTTCAGGAAAAGAACGTCTTTATAGCAGAACTAAATTTTAGATGATTATGAGATTCTCCAAAATAATATACAGATTCTTTGTTCTATTTCTAACAGTTGTAAGCTTTAGCTCATGTAGTAGCGATGACAATTCTGATAGTGAAAAGGAATTCGTTGGTGAAAGTGGCATCAATTCTTCAGAAAGCAAAGATCTATGGCTTTCATTGAAAAGTACTAATAAGGATAGTTATAAGTATACCATAGAAACAGCATCCTGGACAGGCTTCGCTACTTCAACTACAATTAAGGTTGAAAATGGGGAAGTGGTAAGTAGAGAATTTATCTCTACCCAGCCCCAGGAAGAGAATCCAGCCGAAACTGAAATTGTAGAAGAATATATAGAAACAGAATCTGATCTTGGAACTCATGAGAGTGGAGCAGATATTCTGACCATAGATGAACTATATAGCCTTTGTTTTGCAGAGTATCTGACTGTAGATACTGATTCCAACCTTATATATTTTGATACTACTTCTGAAGGAGTTATCAATACTTGTGGCTATGTAAATAAGAATTGTGCAGATGATTGTTTTGTTGGTTTTAAGCTGACTGACTTTACCTGGTTATAGGATTATTTAAAACCTGATGTTTAATTATAATTTCACGGTTTTGGGTAAAAACTATATTTTTATACAGACTTAAAACTTCAATATGAAAAAGCTGCTTATTCTGATGTCAGTATTTCTGATTTTTGCGTGTTCCGAAGATTCGGATTCAGGAATTCTTGATCAGGAAGTTCTAAAGGAGAAACCTGAAGTGGTTGAAGAAGCTACTGAGGAAGAAACTGATACCGAATCCGAAGCCGAAAGTGACGCTGACACCGACGATAAGGAAGAAGACTCAGAAACCGAAATTGAAGTAGAACTTCCACAAGTTTGGAAATTATTTAAAATGAGCTGTAGTCATACCGAAGAGTGCACAAAGGAGGGAGATGAAATGGATTTCCAGGATACTTATACCTTAAGGGAAGATAAAACGGTTGAAAAGATCAGGAGCAGGCAGAATGATACGATAAAGGTAGAAGGAACTTTTAAAGTGACTATATCGTATTATGATACTCCGGCTTATACACTGCAATATGATGGAGAACCTACTATAGAGGATATTGAGATCTATTCAAGTTGTATGAGTAGGGAAGAATATCTTTATGTGATTCAGGATGACGAAAATATCCTGATAAATACTGTGGATGATTGTGGTGGACCTAGGATGTTCTATAGCAGGGAAGATCAATGAAATCAATGAACTACGACCATAGATAAAAAAGCCGTGTAGAAATACACGGCTTTTTTAGTCCTGATATATCTGGAATTTAATACGTTCTTTTAATTAAGTCATCAATTTTTGCTGCAATTTCCTCATGAACCTCCTCCTGCAGAAAATGTCTTGATGAAAGCAAATGAGTTTCCTGAGTATCGGTTAATTCCTTCAGTTCTTTGCTGAAATGTTCGTAGGTTAGAGCCGGATCATCCTCACCCCATACTGCCTGAATTGGATAGTCTACATTTTTCAAAGCAGTCTGTACTAAATTCTGAAATTCTTCAGTTTGGTTGAAATTTCTCATAAGTTTCAGAAAAGCTTTTCCATCATCTTCTCTTTTCAGAAGATCAACATATGCTTTTATTTCCGCAGAAGAAGAGCAGGAAGAATCATTGACGCCCATTTGAGAAAACATAATTGGCCAGGTAGCGTGAGTGATCGAAATTAATTCGGCTTCACCTAAAACTTTTTTCTCGAATGGTCGCATCACCAGTGGCTTCTTGAAATTCTGAATATTTATCATGGTATTCAGTATAGTAATCGATTGTACCTTTTCAAGATTCTTGGCAGCTAGCGCAAACCCAACAGGACCACCAATGTCATGAACAACTAAATGAAACTTTTCAATGTTTAATTCTTTTAGACAGTCTGTAAGGAAGTCGGCGAAATTATTGAATTCATAATTAAAATCTTCCGGCCTGTCGGTAAGACCAAGTCCGGGAAGATCCACAGATACACCACGACGACCTTTCTCAACTAATGAATCTATAACTTTTCTATATAGAAAGGAGGAAGTAGGCACCCCATGAACGCAAAGAACCACTTCACCACTTCCTTTGTCCAGAGCGAATGTGTTGATACCGTTAATGTCAAAATATTTCCCTTCTCGTTCGTGATTTTTGATCACGTCTTCAATTTCCTTACCCATAATCTTTATTATTTGAATAATTATAAAGCTACGATCTTAGAAATAAGTCTATCGAAAGCACGTCTTAAAGTGTGCTTAAAGAAAACAAAAAAGCCGCGAATGAATCGCGGCTTATACACTAACAGATAGATTTCACTATCGTAGTTTCGGATATTTATTCGGATTCGTTTCGTGCATGATCGCATACACTTTTTCGAAAATATCTTCCGCAGATGGTTTGGAGAAATAATCACCGTCTGTACCGTAAGCTGGCCTATGTTCTTTGGCGCTTAACGTTTGCGGTTTACTGTCCAGGTATCTATATGCATTCTGTTCATCAAGAACTTTCTGCAAGATATAGGCTGAAGCTCCTCCAGGAACATCTTCATCGATTACCAGTAGTCGGTTTGTTTTCTGAACACTTTTTACGATGTCATGGTTAATATCAAAAGGTAATAAAGACTGAACATCGATCACCTCGGCGTCAATATCAACCTGAGCCAGTTCCTTCGCTACTTCTTCAACGATTCGCAAGGTAGAACCGTAGGAAACAAGAGTGATATCTGTACCTTCTTTTAAAGTTTCAGTAACTCCAATAGGTGTCTTGATATCTTTTAGGTTCGTAGGTAGCTTTTCTTTAAGTCTATATCCGTTTAGGCACTCAATCACTAATGAAGGAGTATCTAATTCAAGAAGATGATTGTAGAAACCAGCAGCTTTCGTCATGTTTCTAGGAACAAGAACATACATTCCTCTTACAAGATTAAGAATACCGGCCATTTGTGAACCACTATGCCAAATACCTTCCAGGCGATGCCCTCTGGTTCTAACGATTAGTGGTGCCTTCTGCATTCCTTTAGTTCTGTAGTGAAGGGTTGCAAGATCATCACTCATTCCTTGAAGACAGTACATTACATAGTCAAGATACTGGATCTCTGCAATTGGACGTAATCCTCTCATTGCCATTCCAATTCCCTGTCCAAGTATAGTTGCTTCTCTAATTCCGGCATCAGAAACTCTGAATTTCCCGTATTTATTCTGAAGTCCTTCAAGCCCCTGGTTTACATCACCAATTTCACCTGCATCTTCACCGAAGATCAAAGCATTTGCATGATTTTCAAAGATCTGATCGAAGTTGTCTCTTAATATAATTCGAGCATCAACTTCATCTGCTTCCTCATCATATTCAGGCAGTACTTCTGTTGATGTGTTTTCTTCGATATAAAGATGTGAACTGTATTCACCTTTATTCTCTTCCCCAAATTCACTTAACCAATTTAGCAATTCATCTTTTTCAGCAGAAGATTCACCTATTGTATATCTCAAGGTTTGTCTTGCAGCAGAAATAAGATCTTTCTTTAAAGGTTCTCTGTCATTCGCAATATTCTCCTTAAGAGAATTGATAAAGTTCCCGTTAGAACTATTACCAGCTACTTTACTGAGAAGTTCTACTACTTGCTTCTTTCTAGCTAAAGTTGGCTTTAGATAATTGTTCCAGGCGTTGCTTTTAGCGGTTCTTACCTGTTTTTTGATCTCTTTCTCCATCACTTCAAGATCTTCAGCATTGGAGAAATTATTTTCGATGATCCACTCGCGGAACTTCACATTACAATCATGTTCTTTCTCCCAGTTTAATCTGTCTTCAGATTTATATCTCTCGTGAGATCCTGAAGTTGAGTGACCTTGCGGCTGTGTTAATTGCTGTACATGAATTAAAACCGGGCAATGCTCTGCACGTGCAATAGACGATGCTTTTTCATAGGCATCTACCAAAGCTGGATAATTCCAGCCTTCTACTACTATGATCTCATATCCATCATGTTCCTCATCACGCTGAAAGCCTTTAAGGATTTCAGATATATTTTCTTTTGTAGTTTGATGCCTGGCGTGTACAGAAATACCATACTCGTCATCCCAGACACTCATCACCATTGGTACCTGCAAAACACCGGCAGCATTAATGGTTTCCCAGAAATGACCTTCACTTGTACTGGCGTTCCCAATGGTTCCCCATGCTACTTCGTTTCCATTATCTGTAAATTTCTCGGCAGAAATTCCATCAACATTTCTATAGATCTTGGAGGCCTGAGCAAGACCAAGTAGTCTAGGCATTTGCCCGGCAGTAGGAGAAATATCTGAACTGGAATTCTTTTGTTCCATCAAGTTTTTCCATTCTCCATTCTTATCGAGGCTATGTGTCATAAAATGACCTCCCATCTGTCTACCGGCAGACATTGGTTCATTTTCCAGATTTGTATCTGCATATAAACCAGCAAACAACTGCTCCGGAGTAAGAGCGCCTATAGCCATCATAAAAGTTTGATCACGATAATAACCCGATCTAAAATCACCATTCTTGAAAGCTTTGGCCATCGCCAGTTGTGGTACTTCCTTTCCATCACCAAATATTCCGAACTTCGCCTTCCCGGTAAGTACTTCCCGTCTACCTAAAAGACTACATTCTCTGCTGGTGACAGCAATTTTGTAATCTTCAAGTACCTGAGACTTGAATTCATCAAATGAAATAGAATTTTCAGTTTGTGTTTCGCTTTGCATGAACATTATTTTGAATAGTAGCAAATGTAGCGAAAATCAAAATTATACACAATTCAAATTTTGACCACAAAACTGATAATAATTCAATTTTAACCTTTATTTATTATTTATTTCAGAAATAATAGGCTTGAGATCCAAAATTTGTTGACAAAAACGAAATTGTTCTGAGTATAACGTAAGGGAGTATATTTAATACCAACGTCTTGTAAAAAGTTTGATAATGGTGCCAATATCTAGGGAAACGATGAACCTGATCTTTTCATCGTAATTTTCCTGAGCCACTTCCCAGCCAAGATTCGAGTAAACGGGAAGAAACAGTTCAAAATAATCCTGAACCAGACTCATACGTATACCGGAATCGTAAAGTAATTTCCCATTTTCATGCCGATTCTTTACAATACCCACATCACCATAAGCGTAAATCCATTTCCAGATATTGGTACTTGCGTTCATAGTGGTGATCCATTCATTGGCATATTCCGGTTGCAGTTGAGATTTAAAGCCTCCTTCAGCAACAATGATCTGTTGGCTGAATAATCCGCTTCCCTGACTTCTTCCGTAGTAATTATAGTCAAAAAGATAATCTGTAGGACGATCCAGCGCAAAACTGAAGTAATCATTATTACGGGCATCATTGTATAAAAATGTTCCTCCAAAGAACCTTAAATTGATTTGCCTGTTATTGGTAAACAATTTTCTGTACTCTGCCGTGACTGCTATTTTACTGAACTTATCTGATAGCTGGTAATCGAAAGATGCAGTTAGATGCTTTAGAAAGTTAGGATTGCTATAGCTGTATTTTACATTCAGAACATTATAGTCTGGCTGAAGGAGGGGATCCTCAGGATTTTGATCCCGATGAACATTAATATTTCTAATCAATAAACGCTGACTTTCATTACTCCTTAAATATGAGTTTCTGAAAGCGAAGACAAGAAACGGACTGTACTTCTGGTAGAATAGATTATATCCATACGAATACCGTGAACCGCCAATACCATAATAGATAAGGTACAGGTCATTATTCTCGAACTGATGGGCGTTATAAAATGATGCCGACCCAACAACAGTTTCACTGCCAAAACCATATTTTGGAGAAAGGGAAAAGTTGAAAGTTTTGCTCAGGACTGTTTTGTTATAAAGTTTGGGTCCAATGGAAATACCATCATACAGGTTAAAATCAAATTCTGGCATAAAAAAGATCTGGTTGTACCTTGGATCTTCAATATCCTGAAGTAATCTGAATTGTATAGGCTTATTGAGGAGCGTGGTTACTCTCTTGTAATTGTTTCTTTGATTAAACTCCGGGATCTCTGCTTCATAATTTAAAGCAAGTCTTTCGATATCCATTCGGGGTATAGTAACGGTTTTGGTATCCCGAACCTTTTCGACCCAGGTCTTATAGATCGATTTTCCGTCCTTAAGTCCGTAGAGACTAATAGGCATTTCGTTCTGCCTTAAATTTTGAATTCGAACATCCAGAGAATCGTCCTCTCTTTTTGTTACCTTCTGAATCTTGAAATCAATTTTAGTGTTGCTTCCTACGTAATCTTCAAAAAACCATGAAATATCTTTCCCAGCATTCTTCTGAAGGATCTCTGCAAACTGATCATCGCTAGTAGGTTTCAGTTTATGATTCTTATAAAATTCACCAATCGATTTCGATACGGTCGAGTCTCCAAGAAACTCTTCGAGGTATTTGATCCCCACACCAGCTTTATAGGCGTTTGCGATATTCTTATTGAATTTGACCAAAGAATCCTGGCTGGTATTTAGTGGCTGATCAATATTCATCCTGGCTACGTTCATGTACAGGAACTGGTATTGATCGTTAAATTCAAGATCTGCAGCATGAAACCAGCGAATTCCAATAATGTCACTTAAGTTCCCAATAAGTTTCATTTTTGGATAATAAGTATCCACGTAATCGATCATTAATGAAACCAGAATAGCATCGGTCACCCATTTCTCGGTTCTGGGATTGATAAAAACCGAATTCTGGAGATAGTAATTAGTTACAGTTTTGAATAGTTTTAGATCATATTGAAATCCGTCGGGAAAAGGACGTATAAAACCTGGTAATTGATTTAGTCCGTAAATTGGACTATTCTGATAATCTTCCTGGGTAATAAAGATATTTTTATTAGGATAGCTTCCCAGCCGATCTTCAAGAAAACTGAAAGTTCGGGAGAGCAGCTTTGTTTTGTTTTCCAGCTCAATATCTTCATCACGAATATTGGTTATGACCTTATTCGAGTTTGCAGGTAGAGATTCAAAAATGTAAGTGTTGGTTAAGTACATTTTGCTGTCCACGCGTTGGTCTCCGCTAAAATGAATGGTCTTAAAACCTTTTCTGGTTTGGGTGCGGGTAAGGTCTAATGCTGAAGCTGCATAATATTCGGTAGGAATATCGATATCGATCTCAATGCTATATGGGCTTACATATTGGGTGCCGAGATCTTTGTGACTGTAAAGTTTCCAACCGTTATCCAGTGGGGCAGGAGTCATGTACCAGTAACGCAATTTGTAATTCCCTTCGCCGTCCCGACCAAATCGGGTGAATTTATCATCAGGAATTTTTAAGTTGTATTGAAGATTTAAGGTAATAGAATCTCCGGAGGCCAGTGGTTCGGGGAGAAATACTCGAACTAGATCTTCAATATTGCCGGGACGATCCCATTCCAGAGAGGATCCTTCAGCAGAATTAATAGACTCAATAGTAGTATGACCACGTTCTTCCTGCCTGGCAAAATGAAAGCGGCGGGCAAAATCTTCGGCAAACCTTTTCGCCAGAGGAGAAGTCTTGGAACTAAATGCATTATTCCAGTCATTCAGGTAGATACTTACCAGTTCCCTTTCTTCAGTGTTAACAAACGTAATTTGCTGGTCGATTTCAATAGTATGAAGACTGTCAACCAGCCGGGCGTTCACCTTCATGGCATTTTGTGCAGAAAGCCAGAACGGGAATAGTAAAACAAGAAAGAAACACTGAAGGTATTTCAACGAAATTAAAGTTTAGTGCTGATAAAAATCAGATCTAAATATAAACAAAGTTTGATACCTTCAGTAGTTGAAAATATTAGAAATTCGGGCTTAAGTTATATTCATCGTAGAATTTATCCAGGATGTCTATTACTTCGTCTTCAGTATCTACGACCTGCACCAGATCAATATCTGCAGGACTAATATTTTGAAAACTATCAAGAAGGGTAGTTTTGATCCATTCAACAAGACCACCCCAGAATTCTGTTCCTACAAGAATGATTGGAAACTTATCGATCTTATGTGTTTGAATAAGAGTGATCGCTTCGAACAATTCGTCGAGCGTTCCGAAGCCACCAGGCATTACTACAAACCCCTGGGAATACTTTACGAACATTACCTTTCTAACGAAGAAATAATCAAAATCAAGACTTTTATCGTTGTCTATATATGGATTGTCGTGTTGCTCAAAAGGAAGATCAATATTAAGTCCAACAGATGTACCGCCGGCAAGATGAGCACCTTTGTTACCCGCCTCCATGATCCCGGGACCACCACCAGTGATCACGCCATAGCCATGATCAACGATCTTTTTCGCCACTTTTTCGGCCAGCCCGTAATATTTCATATCTGGTTTAGTTCGTGCAGATCCAAAAATAGAAACGCAAGGTCCAATCTGACTTAGCTTCTCGTATCCATTCACGAATTCACCCATTATCTTAAAAATCGCCCAGGAATCATTCGTTCTTATCTCGTTCCAGGCTTTATTGCTATTTGCTGCTTTCATATGGTTGGTTTAACTCATTTCCTTTTTCAGGAAGCGAGCAGTGTAACTTTTAGTATTTTTAATTAATTGTTCAGGAGTGCCGGTTGCGACAACTTCACCGCCACCTTTACCACCTTCATATCCTATATCTATGATATGATCTGCCATTTTGATCACATCCATATTATGTTCTATTATAAGGACAGTATTTCCTTTATCTGTAAGCGAATTTAGGACATCCATCAAAACCCTAATATCTTCAAAATGCAGACCGGTCGTTGGCTCGTCCAGGATATAAAAAGTATTTCCTGTATCCCTTTTAGAAAGTTCGGTCGCCAGTTTTATCCTTTGAGCTTCTCCACCAGAAAGTGTTGTGGATTGTTGTCCTAAACTAATATATCCCAGTCCAACATCCTGAATTGTCTTCAATTTTCTAAATATCTTCGGAATGTTCTCAAAGAAAGGAGTAGCCTCATTGATGGTCATTTCCAGCACATCTGCGATAGATTTTCCTTTATATCGAATCTCCAGAGTCTCACGATTAAAGCGTTTCCCCTGGCAGGTTTCACATTCTACGTAAACATCTGGCAGGAAATTCATTTCGATCACACGAAGTCCGCCACCTTTACAGGTTTCACATCTCCCGCCTTTTACGTTAAAGCTGAATCTTCCCGGTTTATAACCACGAATTAGCGATTCAGGTGTTTTGGCAAAAAGATTTCGCACTTCAGAAAATACGCCGGTATAAGTAGCTGGATTAGAACGCGGGGTTCGCCCAATAGGACTTTGGTTAATATCGATCACCTTGTCTATATGGTCCAGACCCTTTATAGTTTTATAAGGTTTAGGAACCTTAACTCCATTAAAATAATGAGCATTCATAATAGGGTAGAGGGTCTCATTGATCAAAGTGGATTTCCCACTTCCTGAAACACCGGTTACCGCAATCATTTTTCCTAACGGAATTTTAATGCTCACATTCTTCAGATTATTTCCTGTCGCACCTTTCAATTCGATCGACTTCCCATTACCTTTTCGTCTTTTCTGCGGAATAGCGATGGCTTTTTTACCACTCAAATAATCTGCCGTTAGCGTAGAATGATTCAGCAGTTCTGAAGGAGGCCCTTCGCTAATGATCTCACCACCATATTTCCCGGCACGTGGTCCAATATCGATCACGTGATCTGCCCTTTCTATCATATCCTTGTCATGCTCCACAACGATTACAGTATTCCCGATGTCTCTCAATGATTCAAGAGAATTGATCAGTTTTTCGTTATCCCTTTGATGCAGTCCAATACTTGGTTCATCAAGAATGTACAGAACACCTACGAGTTGGGATCCAATCTGTGTAGCAAGTCTTATACGTTGTGCTTCTCCTCCGGAAAGTGATTTGGAACCACGATTTAAATTAAGGTAGGTAAGACCTACATCTACCAGAAAGGCGATTCGGGCGCGAATTTCTTTTACGACCTCTTCACCTATCTGTAATTGTTTAGCTGAAAGCTTTGCTTCGATGTTTTCGAACCAATCGGCAAGATCTGAAATATCAAGATTAGCAAGTTCGGCAATATTTTTATCATTTATTCTAAAGTATAAAGCTTCCTTTTTTAATCGTGAACCTTCACATTCCGGGCAATCTACCTTGTCCATGTATTCCTTAGCCCATCTGCGTAAAGAAGTGGAATCGTTGTTTTTAAAGGTTGTTTCAATAAAGCTTGCTACACCTTCAAAATCGATCTTGAAATCGCGGGTGATTCCTAAAGCCTTGGATTCCTTGGAGAATTTTTCCTTTCCTCCATATAGGATCATCTCTAATGCTGCCTTCGGAATCTTATTGATAGGATCATTAAGACTGAAATTAAAGCGTTCAGCTATAAGTTCAAGTTGAGAAAATACCCAGTTCTTTTTTTGAGGCCCATGAGGTTCCAGACCTCCGTTTTTAATGGATTTCTTAGGCTCCGGAATAATCTTGTCAATATTTACCTGGTATAAAGTACCTATCCCATTACAATTAGGGCAGGCTCCCTTAGGCGAATTGAAGGAAAAGCTGTTTGGTTCTGGATTAGGGTAACTTATTCCAGTAGTAGGACACATAAGATTCCTGCTAAAATATCGAACCTCACCACTATCCTGATCGAGGATCATAAGAGTATCCTCCCCATGATACATGGCAGTTTTGATGCTTTCATCAAGTCTTTTATCTGCTTCGGGCTTTTCTTCAATTTTCAAGCGGTCTACAACAATCTCAATATCATGAGTCTTGTATCGATCCAGCTTCATGCCTTTTTCAATATCTACCACTTTTTCATCTGCCCGAACTTTGATAAACCCCTGCTTGGCAATAGACTCGAACAATTCGCGATAGTGACCTTTCCTGCTTCTTATAATTGGTGCAAGAATATTTACCTTTTTGCCCTTAAAATCCTGTAATATCAGTTCTTTGATCTGGGAGTCTGTATAGCTTACCATTTTCTCACCGGTCTTATAACTGTAAGCTTCTCCAGCTCTGGCAAACAATAATCTTAGAAAATCATAGATCTCTGTGATCGTTCCTACAGTACTCCTTGGATTTTTACTGGTTGTTTTCTGTTCTATGGCGATCACTGGGGAGAGACCTTCAATTTTGTCCACATCCGGGCGTTCCAGGCTCCCTAAGAACTGGCGGGCATATGCGGAAAAAGTTTCAATGTATCTACGCTGTCCTTCAGCATAGATCGTATCGAATGCGAGTGAAGATTTACCAGATCCCGAGAGACCTGTAATCACAACTAGCTGTTCCCTGGGTATGGAAACATCTATATTCTTAAGATTGTGAACTCTAGCTCCTAATACTTCGATACTGTCTTCAAATTTCGCCATACATTTTTTCAAGATGGCAAAGTTACTTATTGTAACGCTATTAGGAAAGCCGAAGTCAAAGTACTGTTGTTAAGATACCTGTAATTTTTTGTAAGAAAGAATGTAGCAGAAAGTTGTTAAGCCAATCTTAATTTTAATAGTAATTTCAGTTTTCCAGTCGATGAAGTAAGTTAATATTGTTAAGAAAACCTAAATACCTACATTTTATATAACTGATTGTCAGAGTAATATTACTATAAAAATTTTATCTCTGGATTTACAGCTACTATATTTGAGTATCCCTAAAAATGTTCCCGATCTGTTCATGATCATTTAGAAGTGTAACTGTAACCCTACTCAGTTGCAATTGGAGCTTGTTTATATTTATTTAATGTTTGAGAGAAAATGCAAAAGAAACAATTACTTATTGTAAGTAAGAATGAATTGCTTATCCAGGAACTTGTTCAGGGTTTGAGCACCATGTTTGATGTTTCCATAGAAGGATCTATACATGTAGCTTATCACAGGGTACTTAACTTATTACCAGATACGATTGTTTTCGACAAAACTTCCTATCGTAAACCTTCAGATTTTAAGAATCTGAAAAACTTTAAAGCAACCCACTTTCTAAAAAGAGCACATCTTGCAATCTATGGAAGTCCATTGGAAATTAAGATGATGGCAAAACGATACAAAGATCTTGTAGATGAGTATCATTCTACTGCCACAGGTTTAGAGCAATTGGTTTCTAGAATCGCTCGCACTGCAGAACAACATAAACTTAATTACTGGCATGAATGCTTTATGGGTCTATTTCACTTAATGAATCAACCCGTGCTACTGCTGGAGAGAGACCAGATAGTTAATATGAACGATGTCGCAAGAAATACATTCAGGACCAGTGAGGAAATGTTGGATATTACAGATATCGTGAGACCAGATGCTAAGAATACAATAAGGGAATGTTTGCGCAAATTTGCAAAAGGTAAGCATATGCATGCTACAAATGAAACCACTCTCAGGATCACCAGTCAGAAACTTAGAAATGCACGTATTACGCTTTCAAAATTGACTCCTAAAATTCAGGATACTTATATTATGCTGATTGATTTTATGGGTGATGAATATTGTCTTCGAGACAACGTGGGATCTACAGCTACAGAAGTTGAAAATTCTCTGTCAATGACAAAATGTATGGAAGAGGAGAATTTCACAAGAAGAGAAAAAGAGATCATTACACTTTTATGTAAGGGCTATAAGACCAAGGAAATTTCAGAAGCACTATTTATAAGTCCTAAAACAATAGAGAAACATAGATCGAGTATTATAAAAAGAACAAATTCAGATACGATCCTCGAAAGTATTATTTACGCTATCAATCACAACCTGGTTGAAATGCCAAAGTCTTAAAGCATTGTTAAACAGAGTTTTTAAGATAAAAAATAGGGGATTTCCCCTATAAATTTGAGGAACACATTTATATATATTTACATAGATTTCTAAAAGAGGTTGCCCCCATCTTCACAAAATCTTTCCTACACTAAGATCGCCCCCGATCCCTACTACTTGATAAATTGAAAAGAATCATCTCATTTGAGATACCATATATTATTTATTAACCATTCGAAAATTTATTAACCAAAACTCTGTAATTATGAAGTAGATAGTCACTCCCACCTGGTTCAATCTGAACCGGAAAACTCGTAAGATTAGATCTTAAGAACCTTTATCCATGAACATATATCGTTCCCTGGACCAGACATTTATTAACCATTCTCAAAATTTTAACCTAAACAATTTAATTATGAAAAAATTTAATTTATACCTCATGATACTTTCGATGTGTGCTTTACTGTTCACTGGATGTAGTGCTGAGGATACGAAAGAAACTCTCAATGATTCATCGCCCACAGCTACATTGTCTTTTGGAGCAGTATTGAATCAGGCAGAAAGAGCTCAGGCCGATCAAAAAGATCATTTAGCAGATTTTCCTGTATGTTCCGATGCAACACCGGATCATGCACGTTATGTACTATCCGGTCCTGTTAACGTAGGGACAATGCAAAATCCTGCGGAAGTTAAAATTAGTTCGAATCCAGGAGATTACGACAACGACGGAGAGGATGAATTCTTCACCTTAGAGTCTGATGATCTAGAACTACCGGAAGGAAACTATACTCTCGAATATTTTGCAGTCTATGATTCCAATGATATTCTAATATGGGTTGCTCCATTAGAGGGAGAAGATTTAGCTAACTATGTTGATAATCCAATATCCTCTAATGGATTCTTTTTATCTGCTGGAACTAAGAAATATTTAGATGTAGACGTTTTATGCTATGACCAGCGTATGGTCAATGAATATGGATATTTATTCTTCGAATTAGAAACTTTTAAAGCGATAGATTTCTGTGTATTCGGAAATTACTGTGATGAAAATGGGCGTCACTTCGTTGCACGCTATAGTGTAGATGTATGGGTTTATGAGAACGGCGCTAAAGGTGAACAGCTTTATAACGATGTAAAGAATAATGTGGCATTAGTAGACGGTGAATATGCTTCCGAGCCAGTTTGTTTCGCTTTACCTGATACGAGTGCAGATGATGAGTATTATTTTGAAATTACTCTTCTAAATGGACCTGGTTATTCTAGTGATGATGCAGGTACAATAATTCGAGAAGGAGTAGTAACCGAAGCTGAGGTAAGATCATTCTTTGATGGTGATGATAATCTAGATTACTATCACTTTAGAGAAGGTGAAGAAGATTGCGGAGATGATAATGTTCCAATTTTTCCAGATCCAACAGATGATGCGATGGTGTATAAATCGTGTTTAAAGTCTTTAAATGACTCTGGCGTGGTGGCTTTTGTATATGCTAAACTTGAAGGAAACAAACTTACTACAAACACCTATGGTTTTGATACTACTCCAAACCAGATGCACCCGCAACACATTCATGGTTTTGAAGATGATAGGAATTCAACTTGTCCTCCTGAGAGTGCTGCCGACGATAGAGAATCCGGTACTGCGGAATTTCCATTTGAAGATAATAGATTTATAACTATTCCAGAAGGTGCGCCATTTTATGGACCGGTGCAGTTATCTCTAAATTATGCAGACGATAGCTTCCCAATGTCAGATAATACAGGATATTTTTCATATCAGAGAGTCTTTATGCTTGATAATACCACGAAGAATCTCATAGATCCTCTTCAGCAAAAAGCGGTGGTTCTTCATGGTAGAATGGTAGATGGCTCTTACATAGCTACGCTTCCTGTTGCCTGCGGTGAACTTGAGAAAGTAAATTAACATTATTGGTCTTCCCAAAAATTGGGAAGACCTTTTTTTTGGACACATACAAACAATTTATATTATGAAAAAATTTAACGAGTATATGGCTGTGATTGCCATATTCGCGATGCTTTTTACATCGTGTACCAAGGAAGAATCTAGCGACGGTATAGCATCTTCGCCAGAGATGGGAACAATTTCATTTGGGACAATGCTAAATGAACTAACCGAGCAGGCACTTCAAAAAAACCATCTTGCTGGGTTCCCGATATGTTCTGATGCCGATCCATCTTATGTTGAGATAGAAATAAGTGGTGATGGGTATGATGGTCCTGAAAGATTGGAAATACCACTTAGCGATGCACCTGCAGACTATGACGATGATGGAGAATTGGAATATTTTACATTAGAAGCTGAAGAACTTGAACTCCCCGCAGGAACCTATACACTTGATTTCTTTGCAGTTTATTCAGCAAATGATGATTTAATCTGGGTAGCTCCTTCAATTGGAGGAACATTAGCAGAGTATGTAGACAGTCCTTTACCAACTGTTATTAATCTAGCAGCTGGGACTAAAAAATACGTAGATGTTGAAGTTTTATGCTATGACCAGCGTATGGTAAATGATTACGGATATTTATTCTTTGAACTAGAAACCAATACAGCTCTTGACTTCTGTTTCTTTGCAAATTACTGTATCGGTGATCGTCATTTCGTGGCAAATTATAGTGTTAGCATATGGTTAGGTGATGATGAAGATGGAACACCACTTTACACAAATGTACCTGCGCCCGTTAACAGCGAAGGAGAATTTTCTGCAGATCCTCTATGTTTTGCATTACCATCTCGTCCTGATGGAGTGGGACCCGAAGAAACATATTTATACTATGAAGTTACTCTTGAACCATGGAATGGATATTATCCAAACCCTGGAGATGATGTAATTAGTGGAACACTTAGCCAAAATGATATCGAAGGAAACTTTGATGGAGATGATAAAGTTGACTATGAGCATTTGAAATTTGGATGTGAACCAGACCAAAATACATGTCCTGGACAGGATAACGATGATGATGGCCAGGGTGCAAGTTGTGATAACTGTCCAGATGACTTTAATCCAAATCAAGAAGATTCTGACAATGACGGGGTAGGAGATGCATGTGACAACTGCAAAGACAATCCCGGTGATATCTTTGGTTGCCCTGATGATGCTTGTATAGGAGATGATCCTGATGAAGACGGAATTCCAGCTTCATGTGATATTTGTGAACTTGGGGATGACAATGATGATGAAGATTTAGACGGAGTTCCAGATGCATGTGATGACTGTGTAAATGAACCTGGAAGCCCTGATAATGCTGGATGTCCAGATGACTCATGTATAGGAGAAGATTCTGATGGCGATACTGTACCAGATAGCTGTGATATTTGCGAAGATGGAAATGACTTAATAGACGAGAACAGAAATGGAATTCCAGATGATTGTGAAAATCCCAGTGGTGGTGGAGCATGTGAAACTGCTTTTATGTTTGGTGATACACCAATTAATTCATTAAGTAATTCGAACAGATGGGGTTGGGCAGAATTGTTCGATGAATCAGATGGAAGTTCTCAAACTTTCAAAATTTGGGCCGGAGCAGGACAGAATAAAACCTCAAAAGGTACTCATGTAGGTAATGCAACCGTAAGCTTAAATGAAGATGGCGATGTTGAGTTAGACATTGATATTTTTACAGATTATAGTTTTGATGAACTGCATGTGAATCTATCAGAGGCGATGCCTTCAGGAAATACCGCGAAAGCCCCAGGACAATACAATCGTAATGGAGAAGTAAATGCAAATCAAACTGAATATACGTTTGACTTCAATAATTCTGATGGAGACTTCTGGATTATCGTACATGCAGTTACCTGCGGAATAATAGATAATGATTAACTGTTTACTAAACCGGTCGTATAATTACGGCCGGTTAAATCTAACCTGATTTTAAATGTTAACCATTTTCAACATTAACCTTATAAACATAAAAAAATGAAAAAATTTAAAAATTATTTAGCTTTAGTAGTGGTAGCTGCTTTAGTTATGACCGGATGTAGTATAGAAGAGACTTCTTCTCCGGAAATTCAAGACGAAAATATGGCTTCGCTTTCTTTTGGAGCAGTATTAAATGATCTAATAAATGACTCACAGCAAAGAGCTCACCTGTCAGGTTTTCCAGAATGTTCAGATGCAGCCCCAGCCTATGTTGAGGTAATAATTACCGGAGCAGGTTATGACGGTCCAGATCCACTAATCATTGAGGTTAGCGATACACCTGGTGACTATGATGACGATGGTGAGGCCGAGTATTTTACATTAGAAAGTGATGAGCTTGAACTTCCTGCAGGTTCATATATGCTAGAAGACTTTGTAGTCTATGATGATGATGATAATTTAATCTGGATTGCACCAAAAGATGGATCAGCTATGGCTAATTATGTTGATGATGCACTTCCAACAGCAATAACCTTAAATGCGGGGACTAAAAAATATGTAGATGTCGAAGTTCTTTGCTATGATAAACGTATGGTTAATGAATATGGATATTTATTCTTTGAACTTGAAACTAATATCGCCTTGGATTTTTGCTTCTTCGCGAACTATTGTGATGAAAATGGACGTCACTTTACAGCGATGTATTCAGTAAATATATGGTATGGAACAGATGATACTGGAGCTGTACTTTACTCTGGTGTAAGCCCAACTCCACAGCAAACAAATGGTGGAGAATACTTTACCGAACCATTATGTTTTGCATTACCTATGCCTGCAGAGGGGGTAGATGATGATGAAGATTATCTATACTATGAAGTCACTTTAATGCCATGGGCTGGTAATTATGGTACGCCTCCTACGATTGTAGAATCAGGAATGTTAAGTCTTGACGATATTGAAGATAACTTCGATGGAGAAGATGATGTTGATTACGAGCACATCAAATTTGGATGTGAATCTGAGGTTCAACCTCGCTAAAACTCTAATCCAGGAGAAGTAACCAACTTCTCCTGGATTAATTAACCAAAATCGAATTATGATGAAAATTTATAAAAAAATATTAGCGAGTATACTTTTGCTTTCTCTGCTTTTTACTTCCTGTTCAAAGGAAGAAGATAATGGGGATATCAATAATGATTCAGAAATGGCAAATTTATCATTTAGTACAATCCTTCTTGATTTCAATACCACACGATCTCAACAGAAAGATCATGTTGCAGATTTCCCAATTTGCTCCGAAGCTGATCCCGCTTATGTCACAGTAATTTTAACGGGTGAAAATTATGAAGGTCCTGAGTCTCTTAACATACCATTGACCGATTCTCCAGGAGATTACGATAACGATGGTGAGGCAGAATATTTCACTTTGGAGGATGATAACCTTGAATTACCGGCTGGACTTTACACGTTAGAAGAGTTCACGGTATACGATGAAAACGATAATTTAATTTGGGTGGCTCCCACTACGGATGGATCTTTAGGTTCCTACGTAGATTCACCATTACCAAAAGATATAAACTTAGTAGCTGGTACAAAAAAATACGTAGATGTTGAAATGCTGTGTTATGATAAGAGAATGGTAAATGAATATGGTTATTTATTCTTTGAATTGGAAAACAACTTAGCTTTAGACTTCTGTTTCTTTGCCAATTACTGTGATGAAAATGGGCGACACTTTACTGCAGACTATTCTGTAGATATATGGTATGGAGTCGATGATTCAGGAATTCCTTTATATACTAATGTTGGACCAACACCCGCTCAACACGAAGAAAGTGGTGAATATAATACTGATCCACTATGTTTTGCATTGCCAGAATTGCCTGAAGGTCTTGACGAAAATGATCCATATGTATATTTTGAAGCAACACTTTCCGATTGGGATGATAACTATGGAGATGTTGATCCATTAATGATTTCGGGTACATTAAGTTATTCAGATATCATTGCGAATTTTATTGGTGATGAAGCTGTTGATTATAGGCACCTACGGTTTGGTTGTGGGGATGACGGTGGTGAAGTAGGCTGTGATCTGGATGATCCAGACGATGACTGTGATAATGATGGTGTTCCGAATAGAGAGGATCAGTGTCCTGGCGAAGATGATACTATTGATGTTGATGAAGATGGAATTCCAGATTGCATTGATGATTTAATTGACAGTGATAAAGATGGTGTAGCGGATTCTGGAGACAATTGTCCTTCTATTCCCAACTCAGATCAAAATGATTCGGATAGCGATGGAATTGGCGATGCGTGTGATGATGACTTTTGTGATATTAATAATGCTAACTTAGACTGCGATAATGATGGTGTTCCAAATGGAGTGGATCAATGTCCAGGTGAAAATGATACTATTGATGTTGATAATGACGGGACTCCAGACTGTATTGATGAATTAATCGATAGTGATGGTGATGGTGTTCCAGATTCAGAAGATCAATGTCCAGGTGAAAATGATACTATTGATGTTGATAACGACGGGACTCCAGACTGTATAGATAATTTAATCGATAGTGATGGGGACGGAATAGCAGATTCTATAGATGACTGTCCCAATACACCAGCTAATACAACAGTAGACGAAGATGGCTGTGAAATTGTGCCAGAAGTTTGCGAAATAGGTATAGCTGACCAAGGTTGTAGTAAATATTTCTTATCTGAGACTGATGGTTTTGTTGAAATTTCTCAACCAGATGGTGCGATACCAGATCCATATTTCTTAATTCCTGAAGGTGGTGGTTTCGATGATAGGATAGGATCAATTACAATTCAGTTAAGCGATGACCTGAAACCAGTGGTCACTATTAATTTAAATGAAGGGTACTTGGCAGATGATTATGTAATTGAAGTTCGTGATGAGAGCGGAAGTGAAATTTCATGTGTAGCACAAATTGGTGTAGATCCCCCATCAGGAAACAATCCTGATATTTTTGAGAATTTTACCACGACAGCTAATTTCGATTATCCATTTCAAGTAAGTATAGAGGTAAATGCCTGCACCACAGATTAAAAGGTGAAGAATTGACCCGTATAAATTAATTAACCGGGGGGTGACTAATTGTGCGGGTTAAATACTCATTCCACTGTGGAATGTGTGGAGCTGTCCGGAGTTTTCCGGACAGCTTTTTTTTTGAAAAAAATTAAAAAAAAACACTAAGTGAATTGAAAATAATTATATGTTAGAAGCTGAGGCTCAATAATATATGTAGGAATTATCTTCCTAGTAAAACGACAACACCTCTAATATCAATCATTTCAGCGTTCATTTATGTCAAATCTTAAAGCAGTTTTTTCTCGTCTAAAAACCAGATAACTATGAGAAGATAAAAGTTTGTAAGAAATTGACTGTTAAAAGTTTAACTAAAAATGAAGTTAAAATTTATGGAACGAACCTTGTAAAAGCCTGAATGAAAAACGAAGTAAAATAAAATTTAAACAAAACCTACTTATGAGAAAATTGAAATTATTCTTCTGTCTACCAGTATTATCTTTATTTGCTTGTAGTGATGACCCCATATCAGAAGAAATTCAAGTTGAAAATCAAAATCAAACAGAAAAAGTTAACTCGAATGATCCTTTGGTAGAAGTTGCCTATCCTGATTCCAAAGGAAATGTTACAGATATTTACTATACAGGTATGAAAATGCCGGTTGAAAACGTGAATGGTAAGTATATATACCAAGGTGATATCATTATCCCCAAAGGGAAGTCATCTAAGAGTCCGGTACAACTTATTTACGACTTCGAAGACATACCATCCAACAAGAGTGTCGGGAGAACCTCAGCATATTGGACAGATAACGTTGTTTACTATGAAATAGATGGAAGTCTACCTAATAACGATAGAGTATATGATGCAATTAGCCATTGGGAAGCGAATACTAACATAGAGTTTGTTAAGCGTTCGGGCCAGTCTAATTACATTTATTTTACTCCTGGGTCTGGATGTTCGTCATACGTTGGAATGACTGGTGGGAGGCAGGAAATTACACTTGCCAGTGCATGTTCTACAGGAAATACTATTCATGAAATAGGTCACGCTGTTGGTCTATGGCATGAACAAAGTAGAGTTGATCGAAATGATCATATCACTATTCATTGGGATAATATACAAAGCGGTAGAGAGTATAATTTTGAGACCTATGCTGCAGGAGGCTATGATGGCGATGAGTTTACAAGTACTCTAGACTTTGGTTCTATAATGATGTATAGCGCTTATTCATTTTCAAATAATGGACAACCTACTATTACAAGAAAAGATGGGTCCCTTTACGGGGCACAAAGAAGTTCTCTATCAAATGGAGATATTGAGGGAATCAATTCTATGTATCCGGCAAATAACGAAGGAGAAACTGGAAATAGCTACATTAATGGTGAATACTATACTATAAGTGGTTTGACTGTTCTTCGCTATTCTGATGCTTGGTTCTATTATAGTAGCAATGGATGGAGAGAAGTTAGATTGTATAACGGATTTTGGTATTGGGCATAGTTAAAGTTAAAGCCTAAATTTGAAAAACCCGATTATTGAAAAATAATCGGGTTTTTTGCGTAATACAATTTGAGTAAGTAGATGAACTAAGGACTATTAATTTTAGAAAAATTTTTAATTTATTAGACCAAAGTTATATTGACAAATATAATATACTGCTTTCAAAAAGTTAATTCTATTTAGAGTAAATTATTATTTATAGCTAAATACACTAGTTTGAACATTTATTCCAGTACAAAAGTACTTGTTTAAATATTTTTAACTTAAAATTAACAAAAAATACGTGTTTTCCCCCATAGCATTGATTGTTAATATTTTATAGATTTACATATCTAATAATTACACCCTACCAACGTAATTTCACCCTATACAACTCTACCCAGAGTGTGACCTGCTTTTGTTAATTGAACTAACTAATCAATTAATCTGAAAATCATGAAGAAATTACATCTTCTTTTTTCAGCTATAATCGCTTTATTTCTTTGTACAGTCTCTTGTGAAAAGGATGAGGTGGTTAAAGTTGAAAAATCAATTACAGGAACACTCTCTTTTAATAGCCTAACCAACCCATTAAGCGACGCAGTTTCCAGATCATTCTTAGATTCGAATATTCCAGAATGTAAAAATGTGACTCCTAAATTTGTTAGGATTTCCTTAAAATATTTAAACCCTGATACGCAAAACTGGGAATGGTATAAAAACTCAAACAATTCCAAGATAGAGATACAGGTAAACCCAAATGGTACAGATACCGATGGAGATAACGTGCCAGATTCCTGGTTTACCATGGAATCTTTAGATCTAGAATTAAGGGCAGGAAAATATTCATTGGAATATTTTGCTATCACCGAGGGATCTGGCAATTCTGCAGAAATTTTATTTCTCGCTCCACGAATTCCTGGGAATTATCCATCTCAAGAGATAAGCCCTATACTGTTCCATAATTTTGTTGATAAACCTTTACCTATAGAAATTGAAATACGGTCTGGAGTGAAATATTACCAGCCAGTTGAAGTATTATGTTATGAGGATGACTATTTCTTTAATTTTGGATATTTATTTTTTGACTTTACAACAGATGATTTACCTAGTATTTGCGTTTATGGAAACTATTGTTATAAAAATGGCAAACATAGTCCTGCACAGTTCAAAATTAAAGTATGGAAAGATGAGATAAATACTTCAAACCTTTTGCTTAGTGCCGAAAATAAAGTAAAATCTTTCATTACAGAAGATGGAAGCACTCAATATTATGCAGAAGCAATTTGTTTTCCTTTGCCGGACTATCCTACATACTATGCCAAAATTTGGTTAGTAAAAAGTGGAGAAGATGATATTTTAATAAGGCAGGGCTCATTTACAAAGGAGGATTTGAAAAATTTATATGATGAACAAAATGAGATCTCGCTATATCATTTTAGAGAAGGTTGTTGTGAAACACAAGACAATGTTACTCTATTAGAGGATACAACAAATGCTGATGAAGATTGTGCAGAGCCTGAAGATCCACCTGTGATAGATTGTTCCGTTTGCGACAGTTATAGTGGGAAGGTACATGAAATAAGCTTCAAATACACAGGTTCGGAAGATATAGTTCTAAGCGTTAACTATCAAGGTAGTGGAAATGAGTATGAACCACTAAGTAATATTACAGTAGCTCCCGGTGATATTATCAATATTACAGGAGCGTTTGATCATGCATCACATGGACTCATCATCGGTAATAATCTAGTATTTGAAATTAAAGATAAGTCTGATGAATACTTACATACAAGTTGCTCACAAATACTGTATTTAGGTTTGAATACAAAGCTGGATAATAACAGTGATAATAGTTCTGGTAATGACGGATCCTTTCAAATTACCAGGATTAAGATGAGTGGAGGCGCAGAATGTCCCAACCCAGATTAATATTTAATCTCGTATATGGGTGCTATAGCAAGTACTCTCAATAATTTAATCCCTACTTCAATTTATTATATACAACAACCCATAGAAGGTGTTTCATAACACCTTCAGGGGAAACCATACATACTCAATTCAATTAATAACCAATTAAATTTTAAATTATGAAACATTTTAAATTATTTTTCACTTATGCCGCATCTGCTGCATTGATGTTTACATCTTGTAGCAAAGATGAAAATGTAACACCAGATTCTCCGGATCCTGCAGAAATTACTTCTTTAAACTTTAATGTTCAACTAGAGGATTTTGAAACAAACCGATCGCAGATAAACAAAGATCATATACTTGGCGATGGAGAAGTACCAAGCTGTAATAATGAAGATACAGAGCCTGCTTATATTCGAGCTGTAATTGAAAAACCAGGTGGAGGATTTGTAGATGACGGAGATGCCGGTAATGCAGAAGCTGTAGATATCAGAATTATTCCAGCTAGCAGTGATAGCGATAGTGATGGGATGGATAATTGGCTTACTTATGAAGAGCCTTTCCTAGAGCTTCCATCAGGACTTTATGAATTGCTTTATTTTGATGTACGAAACAGCAATGGAGATGTTCTATACCTTGCACCTTCCAATGATGATACGTACGGACCTGCAAATTTTGAAAACTTTGTAGATAATCCTCTACCTCATACTATCGACTTAGAGACAGGTACAAAGCATTATGATGAGGTGCAAGTACTTTGCTATGATGAGGTTTTTGCTGATTCTTATGGGTACCTTTTCTTTGATTTTGAAATGCTGCCTTTACAGTATATCTGTTTATTCGGTAATGAATGTAATGATGTTGGTCGTCATTTCCCTTCCAATTTCAGGATTAAGGTATGGGAATATCCTTCAAACGATCAAATAGGAGATTTAAATTTTGACGATGATGATGCTTTGGTAAATGCTACCAATGATGTTGTTAGAGAAGGTGGAATTGTAGTACAGGCCGATGCTTTATGTATTCCATTACCAGATCGTCCAAACGTAGACGAAGTTTTCTATGCAGAACTTTATACTATTGATGGAGGTGGTAATGAGACCTTGATTAGAAGAGGTGATTTTAGTGAAACTGAAATCGATGACCTTATTAACGAGGGAGATGATCAAGCAGTTCCAGGTACTCAGAAATACTGGCACTTTAGAGAAGGACCTTTCTGTGGTGAAGATTCAGATCCTTGTTTATTAAGCGGAGTTACCGAAGATTGGGTTCAGGACTTTGAATCTGGTGCACTATTACCAGGAACTGGGACCGATTATATTGATGTAGACACTAATAATGATGGTGTATATGATGGATCTGATACACCTGGTTTACCAGCACCTTTTGGAGGGTACCTAATAACAAATAATCCAGAAAATTATTACTCAGGCTTTGTAGGACCTCAGGCTGGTGATGCTGGTGATTTTATAGTTTTTGATGGCCATCCAGATAATTCTGAAAAAGTGTATTTTACCAGAAATACTCCAGATCTTTGTGAGGGAGACAATTATTACGTAAGAATGCGTGTGAAAGATATTAGCTCTCCAGATGGTTTAAATGAGGCTAGATTAAAAGTTGTATATAGATCTGGAGATCCAGAATCTGCGACCCAGGCAGGATTGTTCACAATTGATGACTTATCTAAAGATTCGAATTCAGCATGGACCACCGTTGGATTTATAATGACTGCAACCGAGGATGGTGAAATGATTATTAGAATTAGAGATAAGGAAGATGCAGTTTTTGGGAATGATTTTGCAATGGATGATATCATTTTTTCCAATGATCCAACTATTTTAAATGGGGTTACACATATTAACCCTGTGAACTAGGTAATTAATGGAAGGGAATGAAAGACTCCCTTCCAACTATTCGAAAATCGTAATAAAGAATTGTGTGTGTAAACTTTAGAATTTCATCAATTTTCATACTTTCTACGCTGGGGGGCGGTTATATAAAATTGAGGATTGATATATTTCGAAGTTGATTGAGAGCCGTTAAACAACGGCTCTTTTTTTTTATAATTCTCGAATCTGTTTTTGACTAAATTGGAGAACGTCTTCAAAGAAATGACGGAATTCATTTTCAAATTCATCATAATATAACTCCAGTTCATCTGTAGCCTGATCCATACCAGATTTTAGCTTCGTTCTTTTATTCATACCATTCAAGACACTTTGAATTCCATCAATAGAAGCATAACTTAAAAGCCAGTTTTGTTCGATCATATATGGGAGAAAATTCTTGACATTAGAAGGAAGAACCTCGTAGTTAAGCTTCAATAGCTCATAGAACTGTATGGTATATTCCGCCAATGGTATATCACAATAGTCTTTCCAGTTCGCTGCTAAGAAATGATCGTAAAAAATGTCTACGATGATGCCACTATAATGCCGGTATCTTTCAGACAAACGATGACTACTCTCTTTGAAAACTGGATGAGTATCGGTATAAAAGTCGATCGCACGATGTAGAATTATACCTTTTTGAATTTGAAGTCCATATTTTAGATATTTTTTCCCCTTTATAGAATCTGCCATAAAATTGCCAATCTTGACCAGATCGTCATCACCAGATAAATATATATGTGCCAGAAAGTTCATGCGGGAATATACGAATTAAACAGGGCCAGGGTTAATATTTGTTAAGTTTTGGAAAGTACGGGATGACACAATTATATTTGTTAAAATTTCTTACAGGTCCTATCAGGATCTATAAATAACTAATAATGACATTAATAAAATCAATTTCAGGGATTAGAGGAACTATTGGTGGAAAAACCGGTGATAACTTAACCCCTTTAGATACAGTAAAATTTGCCGCAGCTTATGGTATGTGGTTAAAAAATAACTCAACCAATAAGAATCTTAAGGTTGCGGTAGGAAGAGATGCGAGAATATCTGGAAAAATGATCCAGGAACTTACGATGAATACCCTAACTGGTCTGGGAATCGATGTAATCGATCTAGGCTTGTCTACCACTCCTACAGTAGAAGTCGCTGTACCCTTGGAAGATGCTGATGGTGGAATCATACTTACTGCCAGCCACAATCCTAAACAATGGAACGCTTTAAAATTATTAAATAGTAAAGGAGAATTTCTTGACGGAGAAGCTGGAGCCAAGATTCTTGAAATAGCAGAAAGTGAAAATTTTGATTTTGCTGAAGTTGATGACCTTGGAGAGATCACAGTGATCGATAATTATATCGACAGGCATATTGAAGAAGTCCTGAAGCTTAAACTAGTTGATGCTGATAAGGTTTCTTCTGCGAAATTTAAAGTAGCTGTGGATGCAGTGAATTCCACAGGGGGAATTGCTATTCCAGCACTGCTGAAGAGAATGGGCGTAGAGGTGATCGAATTATACTGTGAACCAAATGGACATTTTCCACACAATCCAGAACCTTTAAAAGAGCATTTAATCGATATCTGTTACTTAATGAAAAAGGAGAAGGCAGATCTTGGGATCGTAGTAGATCCAGATGTAGATCGTCTTGCTTTTATAGACGAAAACGGTGAAATGTTTGGTGAGGAATATACATTGGTCGCATGTGCAGATTATGTATTGTCTAAAACTTCCGGGAACACTGTTAGTAACCTGAGCTCATCCAGAGCATTAAGAGATATTACAGAGAAACATAATGGAGAATATAATGCCAGTGCAGTAGGTGAAGTGAACGTGGTTCAGCTTATGAAAGATTCAGACGCAATCATTGGTGGTGAAGGTAACGGCGGAATCATCTATCCGGAAGCACATTATGGCAGAGATAGCCTCGTGGGAACAGCCTTGTTTCTTACATATTTGGCAGAAAAGAAAGAGTCGGTTTCTTCAATAAGAGCAAGTTATCCTTCTTATTATATGAGTAAGAATAAAATTCAGCTGACTCCAGATTTGGATGTTGATGGTGTTTTGAAAGCGGTTGAAAAAAGACACGCTTCAGAAGAAATTTCTACAGTAGACGGAGTAAAAATCGATTTCCCGGAGAACTGGGTTCATTTAAGAAAATCCAACACAGAGCCAATTATCAGGATCTATACTGAAGCAAAATCTCAACAGGAAGCAGATGAGCTGGCGCAGAAAATGATATCTGAAATTGAGCAAATCATAGCCTAACTTACCCTGGTAGCTCCTTCTGGAACAGGTTCATTTCTATGTTTCCAGCGTTTATGCGTCCATAGATAGTACTCTGGTTTCTCACGAATTTGCTTTTCGAGAAGTTCAAAAAACTTTTGAGTAATAAAATGCTCCGGTTCTTCCGGGGCATTTTCAGTTATAGGAACCAGCGTAGCTTCATAAAATCCTCTACCGGTTTTTTCCACATGTAGGTATATGACATTAAGATCCAGACCACGAGCCAGTTTTTCAGAACCTTCAAAAACAGGCACAGAGATTCCCATAAATTTCATCCATAGATTAGAACGCTGAAGTCTTGGGGATTGGTCGGCGATCATAGCGTAAATACCTCGCAATCCTTCTCGCTCATTTTGGATGATTCTCTTAGTCGCTTTATGAGTATTAACAAGCTCTCCACCAAGCTTACTACGTATCTTGCGAACCATATCATCAAAATACCTGTTCCGTATTTTTTTATAGATTCCGAAGGATTTATATTTGAGTCCGTAAAGTTGTAGCGCAATAATCCATTCATAACTAGCGTAATGTGCGCACATTAGGACAATACTCTTGTTTCTGCTTTCAATCTCTCTTAAAACTTCAAGATTAGTGAATTTGAAGCGCTTTTGAAGTTCTCTATCACTAATGGAAAGACTTTTGATCATTTCCAGAAACATATCACACATATGCCTGTAGAAAATTTTTTCTATACGTTTCAAATCTTCGGAAGGCTTATCTGGAAACACCATTCTTAAATTCTTTTGAACAGTACTTCTGCGATAGCCTATGACTCTAAAAACCAAGATATATATAAAGTCTGAGAATATATAGAAAATACGAAACGGAAGAATGGATATAAGCCAAAGTAGGGGGTAAACAAGCCAGAAAACTAATCCTTGCATAAAAAAACTTTCCGCAAATATATGGTATATTTGAAATTAAACTTTAGTAAAAATGGGAGAATTGAGCCTGGTCACGCTGGTGATCATAGCGGCAAATGCATTAATTTCTTTTAAAGGTTTTAGCGATGAGACCTTCTTCAACAAGTACAAATTCAGTACTTCAGATATTCAGAGAGGTTCTAAATTTCAAATATTCACATCGGGATTCCTGCATGTAGATACAAGCCACCTTTTTGTAAATATGCTAACACTCTATTTTTTTGCAAATGTGGTTATCTGGCAGTTAGGCTCTGTAGCTTTCCTCATTATATATCTTGGGAGTCTATTGCTGGGAAATTTATTATCCTACTATTTCCATAAGAATGATCCGTACTATACTGCCGTAGGTGCCAGTGGCGCTGTAATGGGAATTCTTTATTCTGCCATACTACTACAACCAGACATGACGCTTGGTTTATTCTTTATCATACCAGTTCCCGCTTATATATTCGGAATAGGATATCTGCTTTATACTATTTACGGAATGAAGCGCAGAACAGATAATATTGGTCACGATGCACATTTTGGCGGTGCTACCGGTGGATATATTCTAACGATGATTCTGGCTCCCTGGGTGCTGGAAAGTCACTTGCTAATGGTTATTTTATTAGCTGTGCCTATCGTAATATTGTTCTTTCTTCAAAGAACCGGGTATCTTTCTAAGTAAATAGAATTAATTCAGTAGTTCGCCAATCTTTTCAGCTAAGGCATCACCACGAAGATTTTTTGCCACAATGATTCCATCTTTATCAAGAATATAGGTCGCCGGGATTGCTGTGATTCCGTATAACCTAGCTACGGGATCCTGCCAGAATTGAAGATTGGAAACATGATCCCATTGTTCAAGTTTATCATCTTTGATTGCCTGTACCCATCGATCCTTCTGTCCTGGTCGATCCAGACTTACGCTAATGATATTTAATCCTTGATCTTTGTACTTGTTGTAAGTGTTAACCAGGTTTGGATTTTCTACTCGACAAGGTTTACACCAGGCTGCCCAGAAATCTACTACAGTAACCTGACCCATCCGATCAGAAAGTGCAAGCATTTCGCCATCTGGAGTAGGAGCTTCAAAATCTGGAGCCTTAGACCCCGTTTCAGCATTTTTCATCTTCTCTAACTCGCTCTTCAGATCTTTTGCCATATCAGTTTGCTTGATACGATCTGACACTTCACCGAACATATCGCGAACTTCCTTGGAGCTATGACTTTTTGAACTCAACATATCAGTAAGCAAGGTTACAGCAAGAAATGTATCTGTATTTCGGCTAAAAATCTCTTCTTTAGCTTTACGATCATTGTCTTTAAGCTCGGTTTCAGTTGCCTGAAGACTTTTTAGTTTTGCAGTATCCTTCTGTATCATTGCAGTTCTCGCTTCCTTCTGCATTTTCCCAATCTTCCGGTTCATTTCTTTCATGTGATCCAAATATTCATAAAGCGCTTCATTTTCTTGTCCACCGCTCACACGTGAGCTACGAATACTGTCCTTATTGATGTTGAATTTCAGTTTTTCGTTCTCAGCAATAAATACAAGATTACCATTAACTCCTTCGATACGTAAAAAACTAAGTGCAGGTAGATCCATTTCTTCCATGTCCAACTCAAATTTCTCATCCTGAACAATGGCTGTATCTACTGCTTTTGGTGAACGAGTCTTTCCGTCTAATTCTGAGATATAGATTTTTGTACCATTTTCAACACCTTTTACTTCACCGCTTAGGTAGTAACCTTTATCTTCTCCACATCCAGTTAATAGGAAAATTACGGAGCTGAATAAGAATAAGAATTTCTTCATTTTTTATGTCTATTTCTGCAAAAATAATGAACTCAGGCCTCATTCTAATGACGTTCTTATAAATAAATGTTAATTTCAAGGCGTTGCTCTTTCAAGGCTACATTTACATTTAATTTTACCTTAAATTATCAAGTTATGTTGCAGCAATTAAAAGATTTTCCATTCGATATACAGATCAGTTTTCATAAGGTGATCGAAGAGTATCAAAAGGAGCTTGATGAGATAGAAAGTGAGATTTCTAGGGAATACATGCAAAAAATGCTTGACCATGTAAGTCAGTTCCCGGAATTATCTGAAGGGTTTTCAGACCCAAAACTTTTAAAGAAATATCACGCCCCCATTAATATCTTGCTGGATGATCTGTTTCCGAACATATTGTCTAATAATGAGATCAAAGCTGCAGCAGTTCCATTCCATAATATTCTCTTCAACGTTTCCAAACGACTGAAAGCTATTTTGAATAATGCCGGAAAGGATTTCAATTTGAAGTTCAGGCATATGGACGAAGAGTTGATCTATATCTTTTCTAGTATACAGATATTGAAGTCCTATGGTTATAAAATAGATATTTCGAGACCTCTGTACTATGACATTCCAGATGAAGATGGAATAAAGCGTCATTACAGAATATCTATGAATGCCGACTTTGTTGATATTATTCGTAAAGATGAAGCGCCGGAAATTACTCAGAAAGATGTAGACATTTTATTGCAAAATGTGGATGATATCGAGCTCTGGAAGGAAAAGATTCCTCCTCACAGCCATATTTTTAAAGGTTTTACCATCGTTAATCTGACCGATGTTACCATAGATGATGCTATTTCAGAATTAAAAACTACGTTGCTTTTCGAAGAAGTGAATGAAGAGGAGGAGTTGGCCAAACTTCAGGAGATATTCCGTTCAATTTATAATATATCAGACCTTCGGGTTGGATTTACCGTTTTCAATAAAAAAGAGATGGTATTTGAAAGAATGGATAATAAGGAGGCACAGAGCTTTATCCTTGACGAAGTTTTGATGAATGATTGTGAGTCGGGTATTTGTGAGAAAGGATTCAAAACCCTGATAGATGATAATGCCTATTTTACTATTTCCAATGTCGAGTCTTATGCGCGTAAATATGATAATTTACTATCTAAGAATCTCATTAAGAACGATGTGAAGAGCTGTCTCTTGGCTCCGGTTGCTAAGAATGGTAAGCTTCTGGGAATATTGGAACTGGCCTCGAGTAGGAAGAATGAGCTAAATAGTATTAATGCTATAAAGCTAGACGATATCCTGCCTTATATCGTGACTACGGTGGAGAGAAACCGGAATGATTTTGAAAACAGGATAAAAGCAGTAATTCAAAGTGAGTGTACCTCTATTCATCCAAGTGTTCTTTGGGTGTTCGAAAGAGAAGCCAAAAAGTTCATAAAGGATCTGGATAAGGATGGACTTGCTTCTTTCAAGGATATTACCTTTAAGGATGTTTTTCCATTGTATGGTCAAATAGATATTGTCGCATCTTCGGAAGCTAGGAATGATGCGATCAAACGTGACCTAATGGATCAGCTCGAGATCATAATGAATATTACTGATAAGGCTTATAAAATTGAAGAGCTTCCTATATACGACCAGGTTAAGTACCGTGTGTCAGATTTTAAAGAAGAATTACAGGATAGACTGAATGCCAGCAGTGAACAGAAGGTTTTTAATTTATTGAAGAAGGAGGTAAATCCTTTAATGAGCCATTTGAGAAAGCAATCTGAAGAAATCAAAGAGCTTGTTGAGGAATATACGAGCATGCTCAATCCTGAAACTGGACTGGTCTATAATCATCGTAAGAAATATGATGAGACAGTACAGCAAATAAACCGTACTATGTCCCGCTATATTGATAAAAGGCAGGTCCAGGCTCAGAACATCTACCCACATTATTTTGAGAGATATAAGACGGATGGTGTAGACCACAATATGTATATAGGGGCATCAATGGCAAATAAGAAACCTTTCAACAAGGTTTACTTGTTTAATTTGAGATTGTGGCAATTGAGCACTATGTGCGAAATGGAGAACAGGTTTTATCAATTACAAGAAAGAACTCCAGTGATGCTCGAAGCAGCATCCCTGATTCTCGTTTTTAATAGTACGATGTCTATTAGATACAGAATGGATGAGAAAAAATTCGATGTAGATGGAACTTATAATGCGCGTTATGAGATCATTAAAAAACGTATCGATAAGGCATTTATAAAGGGTACAGAGGAACGTGTAACTCAAAAAGGGAAACTCACAATCGTATACTCTCAGGCAAGTGATGAGCGAGAATATTTACAGTATATTAAATACCTACAAGCGAAGAATTACTTTGGTGATAATGTTGAATTATTAGATCTGGAAGATGTGCAAGGAGTGGTAGGACTTAAAGCAATAAGGGTGAACATATTATATTCACCCGATTCCAATCATCCAGAAAGAACGATCAATTATGAAGATCTAATGGAAGAACTACATTAAGTAAAAAGCCAGAATAAAGGCGATTACCGAAATAATTATTCCTAACATAAATACCGTATAAGTCATTCTTAGTAGAAAATACTTTCGATGTAGTACCTTACCTAAAAGGTGAAGATCGAGCATCAACATTTCGTATACATAATCTTTATCCTTGATCAACTGGTTCATACCCCATTTAAATTGATCAAAAGGCATCTTGTGGTAGTTTCCGAAGAATAAAAGATTCACATTCCGGTTCTTAACCTGTTCTTTAGTGAACTCTCCGGTTGTAACATTTGGCCGGGTAGAAAGGATTGAAAGAATTATTGATGCAACACTAAAAAGTACCAATACTAAACTTGGTATAAGTAAGTGTTTGTTGGACTCTGCTTCCAGTTTAGGGATTAGGTTGGCAAGTGCCAGTGAGATGATGATCGCATTTACCGAAAGCAATATATTGGCTTTCGTATCGGCAATATCACTCAGTTTGATATGGTTTCGAAGAGTAACCCTGAACAGCGTCTGGATACTTCTCTCTGGGTTCTCATTCTTATATTTAGCCTTCATTCGGGCCTTATGCTCTTCTTTCTTTAATTTCTTTTCCTGCTTATTCTTATCTTCTATCAGCTCCAGCAGATTTTCCTCCTTCTTTGGGTTCCATTCCTGCAAGGCATAATCTGTATAAAAAGTATGCTTTTCAGTAAAAACATGGATATTCTCCTCGAGCCATTCGGAATTAGTGAAATTCTTGATATTATGCATTTCAAGTTCCTGCCTCAGGAATTCACTGGTTTCTTCAAAGTATTCCTTACCAAAATGTGAGCTATCGGCATCACGTATTATTTTCTCACCAGGCGTTTTTGGAATATTGCTGAAATTGGTTACCAGAATATATTGCTTAACCAAATCTATAAGATCCTGTGTAGCGTTCTCCTTCAGAAGAAATTCCTCCGCGATCTCTGCACTCTTGTCTTCATGCCCTCTGTAAGTATGAATATAACCGGTATCATGAAGCCATGCAGCAAGGAGTAACGCCTCCTTGTCTTTAACATTAATTTCAGAATTCTCGATTAATTCTTTAGTACTTTTAACCACACGCTGAGTATGCTGGTAGTTATGATAAATAAAGGTGTTAGGTAACTTTTCTTTAAATAAATCTTCAACAAATTTTTCAGCTTTCTCAACGAGATTATTCATACATGAATTTTTTATTCCACGGACCAAATTACAAAAAATATTGACCACAGTTTTCTATGAAAAAAGTTAAACTTTTCGCCGGTATTCTTACCACTTTACTGGTCATTTCCTGTGCCAGCCTGGAGCCAAAATATAGGGATGGAGAACCAACCTCAGATTTTGGATATCCTTCTTCTAAAGAGATCGAAAAATCCTTTTACCTGCTGGGTGATGGTGGTTATTCACCCCCGGGAGGTTCTTCATTGGGTCTATTGGCATTTAAATCCTACCTGGATTCAGTAAAGAAAACGGAGAATATTTCCATTTTCCTAGGTGATAATATCTATCCTGACGGGATGCCTGCTGAAGGTTCTTCGGGAAGAGAAGAGGCTGAATATCGGTTAGACGCACAACTGGATGCGATCGAAAATTACGAGGGAAAAGTTGTTTTCATACCTGGAAATCATGACTGGTACAATGAAAAGCTGGAAGGTCTTGATAGACAGAAAGATTATTTGAAAGATAGATTTGAAGATATTCTGGTTTGGAGTCCGGAAATAGGTTGCGGAATGGAGTCTATCGAAGTTTCTGAGAATATCCAGATGATTGTCATAGATTCCCAATGGTATTTAGAAGATTGGAATGACAATCCCAAGATCAATGATAATTGTGCACAGATCAAAACGCGGGAAGCAATGTTCCTGGAAGTAGAATCTGAGATCAAAAAGAATCAGAATAAAACCATTTTAATCGCACTTCATCACCCAATCTATACGAATGGCGTACATGGTGGGCAATATACTTTCGACAGGCATATATATCCTTCACAAAAGAAAATCCCTCTTCCAATTTTAGGGTCTTTAGCTACATTGATCAGAACAACTGGTGGTGTGTCTATACAGGATGCTCAGAACAATCGATATAAATCTCTGGCAACACGCTTGAGTACCATTGCACAAGGTTCTTCGCGAGTGATCTTTGCTTCGGGACACGAACATTCCCTGCAGTATATTGAGCATGATAGTGTGAAGCAAATCGTTTCGGGTTCCGGTTCCAAAGCTTCTTATGCGACATTGAGTAATGACGGATTATTTGCATATCCGGGTCAGGGATTTGCGGTACTAGATGTTTTTAAGGATGGATCTTCCTGGGTAAGTTTCTACGGAAATCAGGAGAACAAACCTAAGTTACTTTATCAAACTGAAGTTTTGGAGACTCCTGTACCATTCGAACTTCAGAATTATCCAGATGAATTCCCTGAAACTTATACGACATCAATTTACCAGGAAGAGGATACTGAAAAAAGTCCGGTTCATGAAACAGTTTGGGGTGAACGCTATCGGGAACTTTATGGTACTGAGATCACTTTGAGAACTGCAGACCTGGATACGCTTTATGGCGGATTGGAAGTAGTTCGTGAAGGTGGCGGACATCAAACCGTATCACTTAGAGTGAAAGACAGGCAGGGAAGAGAATATAATATTAGAAGAGTTCGAAAGGACGCACTAAGATTTTTACAGAGTGTAGCCTTTAAAAATCAGCCTGTAGAAAACAAATTAGAAAATACGGTAGCAGAAAACTTACTTACAGATTTCTATACCGCTGCACATCCATTTGGCTTTACGGCAATTCCAGAGCTCAGTGAAGCTGCAGGTGTTTATCATACCAACCCGGAAATATTTTACCTGCCTAAGCAAGAAGCACTAGGAAAATACAATTCTGTACATGGTGATGATATTTATATGATCGTTGAAAGACCAGAAGAAGGTTGGAAAGGCTACGAATCCTTTGGGACTCCAGATCATGATATTGTAAGTACATCAGACATGCTGGAAAGACTGCGAAGAGATGAGAAATACTTGCTGGATGAGTCAGTATATGTTCGCTCGCGTCTGTTCGATATGCTTATTGGAGATTGGGACAGGCATCAGGATCAATGGAGATGGGCCGAAATTGATGAAGGGGATAAGCACGTATTCAAAGCTATTCCGAGGGATAGAGATCAGGTATTCAGCAATTTTGATGGAGCGTTTTTTGGGACATTAAGAGCGATCACAGGATTTGCCAATCAATTCGCTGTGTATGGAGATGACATTAAAGATGTAGAATGGTTCAATATCGCAGCAATGGGGTTAGATAGATCACTACTTCAGAATACTGGAAAAAATACCTGGATAGAGCAGGCGGAGTACATTAAGGAAAATGTAACCGATGAAGCTATTCAGAAGGCATTTGCTAATTTACCCGAGGAAACCACGGGTGAGGCTACTCAGGAACTTATAAAAAACGTTCAGGGGAGAAGAGATAATTTGGTTGATATCGCAAATAGATATTACGAAAAACTTGCGGATCTCGCGATTGTAACCGGGACAGACAAAGATGATTTTATAGATATTGAAAGGTTGACCGATGGAAACACCCGGGTAACCATTACTCGTAATAAGGATGGAGAAAGAGCTGAAATTCTAAGCGATAAAGTCTATAAGAAAGATGAGACCAATGAGATCTGGGTTTATGGACTTGATGATGATGACAAAATTTTTGTAAAAGGCGAGGGGAAGGCAGCTATATTTGTACGATTGATTGGAGGTCAGAACAATGACGAATACACAATTACAAATGGTTCAAAATTAAAGCTTTATGATCATCAATCGCTACCGAATACTATTAATGAATTAGACAACGCTAAACTTAGGCTAACAGATAATTACGAGATCAACACGTATGATAAGGATAAGAAGACCTTCGCGTCTGGATCCATCTTACCTCATTTTAGCTATAATCCGGATGATGCTTTTAATTTTCAGCTGGAATATGTGAAGGCCATCAATAGTTTTAAGCGAAATCCTTTTACCTCTCAGCATACTGTTTCTGCGGAATATCATTCAGCAACAAATGGCTTTGAGTTAGGTTATGAAGCGGAGTTTGCTAATATCGTTGGAAAATATAATCTACAGTTAGGAGCTAATTTCCAAAGTCCAGATTATTCAGATAACTTCTTTGGCTTCGGAAATGATACCGAGAATCCTGAAGATGAATTAGGAATGGATTATAACCGAGTAGGAATTAATGAGATTTCAGCAAAAGCTGCATTAGTCAATAAGACTCCTTTTGGTAGCTTTTTTGGATTCACAGCAACTTTTGAGTCCATTGAAGTAACCGAAAACGATAATCGTTATTTAACTGAAGTAGTCACCAATTCAGAAGAAGATATTTTTCAGAGGAAACATTTTGTGGGTCTTGATGCAATGTATCGATATGAAAGTTATGACGATGTTCAGGTTCCTACCAGAGGGATGTTGTTTGAGCTGAACCTGGGTGCAAAACTTAATACTGCAGATGTTGATCGCCAATTTGGTTATTTCAAACCGTATATGGGTTTTTATAACGCACTTACCCGGGATAGAAAGCTTGTTTTGAAGACAAGGGCAGAAGCACATATTAATATGGGTAATGAATTTGAATTTTATCAATCGGCACAATTAGGTGCGAACAGCGGACTAAGAGGTTATAGATTTGAGAGGTATTCAGGGAAGAGTTCCTTTGGTACTGGTGCAGATCTTAGGTATTCGTTCGATACGGTATCTACGAACTTTCTGCCTTTCCAGCTCGGGATCTATGGAGGTTACGATCTAGGTAGGGTATGGGTGGATGATGAGTCCAGTAACCAGTGGCACGATAGTTATGGTGGAGGATTATGGATTAATAGCGCAGATGCCATACAAGCTAGAGCCAGTATTTTTGCCGGAAGTGAAGGTCCAAGATTACAATTTAGCCTGGGATTAAAGTTCTAAGTTCGAATCAAGAGCAAAAAAAACCGGCTATATAGCCGGTTTTTTTTATTTATCAAAGATCAAATTTAATCCTTATTGACTGACAGTTTATTCGTAAAATCGATCGTTCTAATTGGGAATGGAATATTGATTCCTTTAGCATCGTAAGCTTTCTTAATAGCAATAATCGCCGTGTTCTGAGCGATAAGAATATCTCTATTCTTCGTAACATCTGTCCAGAATCTCAAGACGTAATTAATCGAGCTATCACCAAATTCCTGGAACATCAATTCAACTTCTTCATTTCCCCTCTGCGGAAAAATATCCTCGATAGTTTTAATAGTTAAGTCTCTTACTATTTCTAAATCTGAAGAATATCCAACTCCACAATTTACAAATACTCTTGAACGAGCAGTGCGAGAGTAGTTTTTAAACGGCTCTTCAATGATCTTTCCATTTGGAATGATCACATAATTATTATCTGATTGCTTAATGACAATATTCCTAAGATTGATCTCCATAACCGAACCTGCATATCCATTAGTTTCCACCCAATCACCAATCTGTAATTCCGGAAGAAAACTTAGTATCAAGCCCGAAAACGTATTGTTTAAAGTACCTTGCAAAGCAAGACCGATAGCTAAACCAACAACTCCTGCCGCTCCTAAAACTGAAGTTAGGACAGTATCTAGGTTTAGAAGTCCTAATGCAATAAAGAAACCAATCAGGATTACAATTGCTTTGATCACTTTCGTGGCCATCTGGCGTATGGAATCCTGTTTGATACTTCTGGCGAAGATCTTATCGAATATTTTACCGACATACTTCGCGAGAAAAACAAATATGATAAAAACTACCACCGCGAGAAGGAAGTTTGGAAGACCAAGAATTATGGTATCCAGCCATCCCTCTAGTTTATCCCAAATACCTTTAACTGAATCCTGAAGATTAAATTCCTGCATACTTTAAGTTGCTTATTTCTTAACTGGTTTATGCTGATCTGAAGTTTTCATTTTCCATGCATCCAACATCCAGCTAGTTTTCTCTAACTCTCTAATATAAGCACCGATTAGATCAATTGTACCTTCATCTCCAGATTTATCAGCAATTTCCACCACTTTTCTCATTTGTTTAAGCAGTAGTCCGTGATCTTCGAGTAAGATTTCAATCATTTTACTATCGGAAATATCACTAGGAGATTCTTTTAAATTAGAGTCTTTAAGATATTCACTCATGTTACTGGTAGGCTGATATCTTAAAGTGAGAATACGCTCAGCTATTTCATCAACTTTAAGCTTAGCTTCGTCATACAATTCTTCGAATTTTTCATGCAGATCGAAAAAGTTTTTTCCAATTACATTCCAATGAAAATTTCTAAGTTTCTGATAGTATAGATGATAATCGGCTAACAATATATTCAATTCAGTAACCGTTTTTGCAGTCTTCTCTTTATCTAATCCTAAATAATTCATAGTTTTTATTTATAGTTTTTTAATGTTCAATTCAAAAATATAATGATCATGCCTAAACCCAAATTATAATCGGTGGTTTAGTAGAATTTTAACCATTAATCTATAGGTCTGTGATCCTTCAGATCCAATTTCTTCATCATTTCCTTAGAAATCTGTCCGCTGGAAATCCCATATCCGTCAGTAAGAACACCTTTCTGACCATTAGTGGTGGTGATAGCATACAAAATCGAATTATCGTCGGGATTACTCATTCCTTCGAAGCGCAGGACTTTATCTACTTCAAATTCTTCAACACCGAAGGTTGCATTTTCTGACTTCAGTTCGATCTTTTCATCGAGTAGGTTAAAATCATGCTTGTAACCCTCTTCGAGTTTTAGTTTGTTTATAGCTTGAGATAATGTTCCGTAATCTTTCATGGTTGTTTAATTTTAGTGAATGTAAATTACGACGATAGCAGATTATGAACAAGAGCTTTGACGTGTTTAGGATAAGTTTAACTGAGTGTTTATAAGGGTTTTCGGCATGATCATCAGTAATTTGATGATACATGTTCTTTAGATTAAAGAACTAAATATCTCTAAGTCGTTAATGGTCGTAAGAAACAGGCAGTATGATAGAAAAGGAAACAATTCGTTCAAAAAGGGATAACTACAAAACCGTAATTTATTCTTTTCTTTGCAAATTGGCATTTGAAGGCAGGCAATTCCGCAGCAATTATTGAATTAATTTATTTCAACAGTTTATTATGAAGAGTAAAATAACCTTAAAAGAGCTTTCAAAATTACTTAATGTGAGTGTTTCTACGGTTTCAAAAGCACTTCATGATAGTCCGGAAATTAGTCCTAAAACAGCCGAGCGAGTAAAGGAGTTAGCAAAGCTTCACAACTACCGGCCAAATCCGGTAGCGGTTAATTTGAAAAAAAGTAAGACAGGAACGATTGGTGTTGTGATTCCAAATATTTCGAATAGCTTTTTTGCCAGAGTTCTATCTGGAATTGAAGCTCAGGCTCAACAATATGAACAGCAGATCATTACATATATATCCAATGAGTCACTCGATCGCGAGAAACAAATTTGTGATCTTCTGACTTCCGGAATGGTTGACGGAGTTTTAATTGCAGTTTCAGAGGAAACTCAGAAAAAGGCAGAATATGATCATCTGTTTGCCCTTTTAGATTATGATATTCCAGTAGTTGTCTACGACCGAATCAACCTGGATCTACCTGCAGATAAAGTGGGCGTGGATGATGAAAAGAGTTTTTATGACGCTACGAAATTCTTTAGAGCGAAAGGTTTGGAGCGAATTGGGATTGCTTCAGCCATACACCATGTTGGAATTGGAAAGCTAAGGATATCTGGTTACCAGAAGGCGATGGACGAATTGGCAGTATTCACAGCACGGAGTAGCAGCGAGGGAACTTTGAAGTCCAAAATTGAAAAGCTCTTAGTTACAGATAAAGTTGAGGCTTTACTCTGTACAGATTTTGAAAGCGCGATCATCACAACAAGAGTGGCTTATGAACAAAACATCAAAATCCCGGAAGATTTAAAGATCATAGGCTATATTAATAAAGACATCGCAGAATATCTAACACCATCACTTAGCTATATCGAACAGCATCCATCTGAGTTAGGAGTAAAAGCGGTAGAAGTCCTTAATCAAAGAATTTCTGGAGATATCGCTGCCGGTAAATTTGAAGAGAAAATAATTGCAACAACTATGGTTCATTTGGAATCGAGTAAATTTTAGGAACTAATTTATTTAAATTTCCTTTAACAATACTTAAGATTGAAATTCTATCTTTGCAGATTGATAATTAAAAACTCACAATTTGATAACTGATTCTCAAAAGGATCTATTAAAATCGTCAAAAGTATTGGTGACAGGTGGCGCAGGATTTATAGGTTCTAATCTTTGCGAAAAGCTTTTAGAATTTGGCGCTGAAGTAACCTGCCTTGACAATTTAGCTACAGGTCATAAACATAATATTGAGCCATTTTTAGAAAATACTAAATTTAAATTCATTGAAGGGGATATTCGAAACCTGGAAACCTGTCTTGAGGCTACTAAAAATCAGGATTTCGTTCTCCATGAAGCAGCCTTGGGTTCTGTTCCAAGGTCAATTAATGATCCTATAACTAGTAATGATGTTAATGTTTCAGGTTTCTTGAATATGCTTGTCGCATCTCGTGATAATGGAATCAAACGATTTGTGTACGCGGCAAGTTCATCTACCTATGGTGATTCTGAAAATCTCCCAAAAGTAGAGGACGTTATTGGTAAACCTCTTTCACCCTATGCTATCACTAAATATGTCAATGAGCTTTATGCTGATATATTCAAAAAGGCATATGGTCTAAATACGATTGGACTCCGTTATTTCAATGTCTTCGGAAGACGTCAGGATCCTAATGGAGCTTACGCAGCAGTCATCCCAAAATTTGTGATGCAGCTGATGAAAAAGGAAAGTCCTGTGATCAACGGAGATGGAACTTATTCCAGAGATTTCACCTATATAGATAATGTTGTGCAGATGAACCTTCTTTGTTTGGTTACAGATAATGAAAAGGCTTTAAACGAAGTATATAACACTGCAGTAGGTGATCGTACAAACTTAAAGGAATTGACGCACCTCCTGAAGCAAAATCTGGCTGAATACGATTCAGATATTGCAGAAGTAGAAATTAAACATGGTCCCAATAGACCTGGAGATATTCCACATTCGTTGGCATCGGTAGAGAAGGCTAAAAAATTACTTAATTATAATCCCACACATAGAATTGAAGATGGTCTAAAAGAGGCTACTCATTGGTATTGGGATAATTTATAAATCCTATTCGTAATTATTATTTCAATGGAGAGACCATATAAAATTTTAGAATGGGATACCAACTTTTTTAAGTTCAAGGTTGCAGAAGTGAAAAAGAATATTTTAAATAATTCAAAATCACGCGAAATAATTCTCAACTCAATGATTGAGGATGAGATCAAATTAGGATATTATAGTTCTGGAATTAAGTTAAATTCAGAAATATCTTCAGGTTTTGATATCAATTTAGTTATCCACAGAGTTCCATTAATACGAAAAATTAAGGATGAGTTTCCTTTTCACGCGAATATTAGTTTTTATGAAGAAAATGAACCGAATAAAGCATTAGTTGAATTAGCTCAATTAGCCGGTAGACAAGGTAGATTTGGTTTGGATCCAAGAATACCGAACGAGGTTTGCGATGAGATATTTAGAAATTGGATTAAAAATTCTGTGAATAAAAAATTAGCTACTCATACTCTTGTATATAGAGAAAATTCTGAAATAGTTGGTTTTGCTACAATCGACATTAAAAATGGTCGCGGTCGTACTCCATTATTTGCTGTTAAAAGAGAATATGAAGGTAAAGGCATTTCCTTTGCATTAATGAGGGCAATGGAATCAGTGTTGAAAAGAGAAGGTTGTCCAATTGTAGTGGGGGGTACCCAGAAACTGAACGAGAAAGCTTTAAAAGTTTATGAAAGGTATGGTCTCATTCCGCAAAAGCCTGAATTTATTTATCACTTATGGAATAAAAATTTAGAGAATGATTAAAAAAAAAATAGCAGTAATAGGATTAGGCTACGTTGGGTTGCCACTTGCAAGACTTTTTTCAACTAAATTTGCTGTGGTTGGTTTTGATATTAACTCGGCGAGAGTAAAGGAATTAATGTCTGGTCATGATTCTACCCTTGAAGTTGAAGATGAAGTTCTAAAAGTTTCTCTCAAACAGGACAATTCGGATGCAAATGGATTGTTTTGTTCAGCAAATCTGGAAGATATAAAAGATTGTAATTATTATATCATTACAGTTCCAACTCCTGTAGATAAAAATAATAGACCCGACCTTACTCCTTTATACAAAAGTAGTGAAACTGTAGCAAAGGTTCTATCTAAAGGAGATGTAGTTATTTATGAATCAACTGTTTATCCTGGAGTTACCGAGGATGAGTGTGTTCCCGTACTCGAGAAACATTCAGGTTTAAAGTTTAATGAAGATTTTTTCGTAGGATATTCCCCAGAAAGGATCAATCCAGGAGATAAGGAGCATACTGTAGAAAAAATTCTTAAAGTAACTGCTGGTTCCACACCCGAGATAGGAGAACAGGTAAACAGTCTGTACGCTGAAGTAATTACAGCTGGAACTCATCTCGCTCCAACGATTAAAGTGGCTGAAGCGGCAAAAGTTATAGAGAACTCTCAAAGAGATATAAATATAGCGTTTGTAAATGAATTGGCTAAAATCTTTAACATGATGGGTATTGATACTCAAGATGTTCTGGAAGCTGCTGGTACGAAATGGAATTTTTTACCTTTTAAACCAGGATTGGTGGGGGGGCATTGTATTGGAGTAGATCCTTATTATCTTGCACAGAAAGCACAGGAAATTGGGTATCATCCGGAAATCATCCTGGCGGGAAGAAGAATGAATGATAGTATGGGTCAGTACGTAGCTTCGGAACTGGTGAAGCTCATGCTTCAGAATGACATCAGAGTTAAAGCTTCGAAAATCTTAGTTTTAGGAATCACTTTCAAAGAGAATTGTCCTGACGTTAGAAATACTAAAGTTGTGGATGTTATCAAAAGTTTGAAGGAATACGGAGTGGAGATAACTATTCATGATCCACTAGCTAGTCCTTCGGAAGTGAAGCATGAGTATGAACTTGATACAGTTAGGGTGGTGCCGAAAGACAAATTTGATGCTATCCTAATGACAGTTGCTCATAAAGAATTTCTCAAACTAGACTTGGAAGAACTGAAAAAACCTACTTCTGTAGTATATGACGTAAAAGGAGTTTTAGGTGATAGATGTGACAAAAAATTATAATAGATGATAGTCAAGAATATTTGTTGCATTGGTGCGGGATATGTTGGTGGGCCAACAATGGCGGTAATAGCTCAAAAATGTCCTGAAATCAATGTCACTGTAGTAGATATTAATGAGAAAAGGATTGATGCATGGAATGATGAAAATGTTGATAATATTCCAATCTATGAACCAGGGCTTTCTAATATTGTTAAAGAGGCTCGAGGTAGGAATCTTTTCTTTTCGACACATGTAGATGCTGCGATAGATAAGGCAGATATGATTTTTATATCCGTAAATACGCCAACTAAGACATACGGTATTGGCAAGGGTATGGCGGCTGATCTAAAATTTATCGAGCTATGTGCCAGGCAGATTGCTCGTGTTGCTACAACCGATAAAATTGTAGTTGAGAAATCTACTCTTCCAGTTCGAACTGCTGAAGCACTTAGAAATATTTTAGATAATACTGGAAATGGTGTTAGGTATCAAATCTTATCTAATCCTGAATTTTTGGCTGAGGGAACAGCTGTGGCTGATTTAATGAATCCAGATAGAGTATTAATAGGAGGAGATATTGATTCGGTCGAAGGAGCTGAAGCTGTAGAAGCTTTAGTAGATGTCTATGCACATTGGGTTGATCGCGAAAGGATTTTGACTACGAATGTTTGGTCATCTGAATTGTCAAAACTTACAGCTAATGCTTTTTTAGCTCAACGTGTTTCAAGTATAAATTCCCTTTCTGAATTATGTGAAAAAACCGGTGCAGATGTGAATGAAGTAGCAAAAGCTGTTGGTATGGATTCCAGGATTGGCTCTAAATTTCTACAATCATCAGTTGGTTTTGGTGGATCTTGTTTCCAAAAAGACATTTTAAACTTGGTTTATATAGCTAAGTCTTATGGACTAAATGAAGTTGCAGATTATTGGGAACAGGTAATTACCATGAATGATCACCAGAAAAGGCGATTTGCTGCAAATATAGTTAAAACACTATTTAATACTGTATCAGGAAAAAAAATTGGAATATTAGGGTGGGCCTTTAAAAAAGACACTAATGACACTAGAGAGTCCGCTGCAATATATGTGGTCGACTACTTGCTAAATGAACAGGCAGAAGTTGCTGTTTATGATCCGAAGGTTAAGGCAGAGCAAATTTACGCGGATCTCGATTATTTGAATACAAGACAGGAAGCTGAAAATAGAGCTCGGGTGACAATTGTCAATTCTGCTCCAGAAGTTGCAGAAAAAGCACATGCTATAGCGGTATTAACGGAATGGGATGAATTTCAAGAACTCGATTGGAAATCGGTTTATGGTAATATGCTTAAACCGGCATTTTTATTTGATGGTAGACGACTTTTGAACCGAGTGGAAAAAGAGAAGATTGGATTTGAATTTTATGCAATAGGAAGTTAATTAAATATCATGAATATATTAGTTACAGGAGGTGCAGGATTTATTGGTTCACACGTCGTAAGGTTATTAGTAAATAAATATCCAGACTATCAAATTTTTAACTTGGATGCATTGACTTATGCTGGAAATCTTGAAAATCTAAAGGATATAGAGTCAAAAAGTAATTATACCTTTTTAAAGGCTAATATTAATAGCGCTAAGGTAATCAATGACCTGTTTGAAAATTACAAATTCGATAAGGTAATACATCTCGCAGCAGAATCACATGTAGATCGTTCTATAAGTGACCCATTAGTTTTTGTAAAGACCAATGTAATTGGTACCATGAATCTACTGGATGCTGCATTAGCAAACTGGAAAAATAACTTTGTGGGGAAGCTTTTTTATCATATAAGTACAGACGAGGTTTATGGTACGCTTGGTGAAACAGGGTTATTTACCGAAACAACTTCTTATGATCCAAATTCTCCATATTCTGCTTCCAAAGCAAGTTCAGATCATTTCGTGCGGGCTTATGGTGAAACATATGGCTTGCCTTATATTATATCAAATTGTTCCAATAATTATGGACCTAATCAATTCCCTGAAAAATTAATACCTCTATTCATTAACAATATTGTGAACAATAAATCTCTTCCCGTCTATGGAGATGGTAATTATACCAGAGATTGGCTATTCGTGAAAGATCATGCTGAAGCAATCGATCTTTTACTGCATAAAGGTGGTATTAAGGAAACCTATAACATAGGAGGATTCAATGAATGGAAGAATATAGAACTTGTTCAATCACTATGTAAAATAATGGATAAAAAATTGAATAGGATTGAAGGGAAATCTGCTGATTTAATTACCTACGTCAAGGATAGGCCAGGCCATGATAAGCGATATGCTATTGATGCTGGCAAGATTAATGGTGAATTGGGATGGAAGCCATCTGTAACTTTTGAAGAAGGTTTAGAGAAAACGATTGATTGGTATTTAGAACATCAAACGTGGTTAGGGAATGTAACTAAAGGAAAATATAGGGAATATTATAACGAACAATACAAGTAACACCAATGAAAGGAATTATTTTAGCAGGAGGGAGTGGTACCAGATTATACCCAATTACGATCGCTGTGAGTAAACAGTTACTCCCAGTTTACGATAAACCTATGATTTATTACCCCCTCTCGGTTTTGATGTTGGCGGGGATCAAAGATATTTTATTCATAACTACTCCTGCTGATCAGGAAGTATTCAAAAAATTATTAGGTGACGGAACTCATTTGGGATGTAATTTTGAATACGCAGTCCAGGAAGAGCCTAATGGACTGGCTGAGGCTTTTATCATCGGGGAGAAATTTATAGGTGCTGAGAAGGTAGCTCTAGCCTTGGGAGATAATATATTTCATGGAAATGGTCTCGTAAATTTATTAAGAAGTAAAACAAAAGTTGATGGTGCTTCGATTTTTGCTTATCCAGTAAAAGATCCACAGCGGTATGGAGTCGTAGAATTTGATAAGGACAAAAAAGTTATAAGTATTGAAGAAAAACCTCGTTCGCCAAAATCTACATTTGCTGTACCTGGTTTATATTTTTACGATAATAATGTGGTAGAATATGCCAAAAAAGTAGTTCCTTCCGATCGGGGTGAAAAAGAAATTAGCAGTATCAATCAAATGTATTTGGAGAACGATTCTCTTGAGGTAGGCGTTATGACGAGGGGAATGAGTTGGTTTGATACTGGCACGGTAGAATCTTTAGATGATGCTACAGAGTTTATAAGGGTTCTTCAGAATCGTCAGAGTACAATGATTGGTTGTATAGAAGAAGTAGCTTATTTAAGTAAATTTATTGATAAAGATTCACTAGCCAAGCTTTACAAGCAATATGGTAAATCTAAGTACGGTGCTTACCTTAAAGAAATAGGTGAAACTATTTTGCAGTAATTCATGAAGAAATCCCAATGGAGAGAAGATTAAATAAAATATTCTTAAAAAGTCTTTTAGAAAAGAAAAATTCAATTGTTACAACTAATGAAGCTCTCAGGTGGATTAAGAGGCAGAATGAAATAATAAAAGTTGAGGTAGAACAAATTGCTTTCTCAGAATTAGAAAACTGGGGTTTTGACGACCTCTCTTTAAGGCATCATTCGGGGAAGTTTTTTTCTATAGATGGGCTTTCGGTAGCAACTAACTACGGTGTTAAAGGTCACTGGAATCAACCAATAATTAATCAACCTGAAATAGGTTACCTCGGTTTTATCACCAAAGAGTTCCATGGTGTTTTGCATTTTTTAATGCAAGCTAAAGTTGAACCTGGCAATATCAACTATGTACAACTATCACCAACTTTACAAGCAACTAAAAGTAACTATTCCCGAGTTCATAAAGGTAAGTCACCAGCGTACTTAGAGTACTTTCAAAAAGCTGCAAGAGAAAATATTTTATTGGATCAATTGCAATCGGAACAAGGTGGTAGATTTCTCAAAAAAAGAAACAGAAATATTATAATTACTGTAGATGAGGAAATTGATGTTTTAGAGAATTTTATTTGGTTGACCTTAGCTCAGATAAAGGAGCTGATGCTAAAAGATAATATTGTTAATATGGATACTAGAACGGTAATCTCTGGGATACCGTTAGGTGATTTTCAATACGAAAGTTTGAATCTGGTAAGTTCCATTTCTGAAATATCTTCTCACGAATTCACTAACGGTCTTTTAAAATCCTGTGCTTATGATGTTAAGACTAAAAATACTTTGAATGATATAATTCTCTTTATTACTAACCACAAATGTAATTATGAGTTAGATGTGTCAAAAATTCCATTATCTGCTTTAAACGACTGGGTAATTGACGACACTAGTATTCGTCATATAGATCGTAAGTACTTCGAAATTATCGCTACCAAAATTAAGATTAGTAACCGAGAAGTTGTTGACTGGTCACAACCAATGGTGAAACCGACACAAGATGGTATTTGCGCGTTTATCTGCAAAAATATAGATGGTATTCTGCATTTTCTTGTTCAGGCAAAGTTAGAATGTGGAAATTTTGACGTCATAGAATTGGCGCCTACTGTACAATCCTTGACGGTAAAAGATAATGGAGAGTTTGAAAATACTGTTCCATATCTTAATTATGTGTGCGAAGTATCAGAAAATAAAATTTTATTTGACACATTTCAATCTGAAGAAGGAGGTAGATTTTACAGAGAGCAGAATCGAAATATGATAGTTTTTGCTGATGAAGATTTTCCTACCGAGACTCCGGACAATTTTATATGGATGACATATAGCCAGTTGCAAACTTTCATAAAGCATAACAACTATATAAATATTCAGGCCAGGAGTCTTATGGCTGCATTATCATTTGATTTATGAATAAAAAAGTTTCAAAGATAAGAATTGGGGTTTTAGGTACGGCAAATATAGCCCTTAGATCATTAATACCCGAAATCCAGAATTTACCGGATAATTATGAATTTGTAGGAATCGGAACAAGAAATATTCATGAGGCGGAAAATGTCCATTCTACGAATTTTCAATTTTATGATGGTTATGATTCAATTCTTGATAAGGATATTCTAGACGCTGTATACATTCCTCTTCCCAACTCACTTCACTACCCTTGGGTGAGGAAGGCACTGGAAAAAGGGTTACATGTATTGGTGGAGAAATCATTGGCTTGTAAATATGAAGAGGTTAAAGAGCTTAATGAAATCGCGAAAGAATCTAATTTAGCCCTGGTGGAGAATTTCCAGTTCAGATTTCATTCCCAATTGTCGGAAGTCTTGAATATTATCGATAACGATCTCATTGGAAACCTTAGAATTATCAGAAGCACATTTTGTTTTCCACCTTTTCCAGATCCAGATAATATTCGCTATAAAAAAGAACTTGGAGGTGGTGCCTTGTTGGATGCGGGAGCTTATCCCATAAAACTATCTCAAATTTTATTGGGTTCTGAAATTTATGTTTCTTCTGCTAAAAGCAATTCTAATAATAAATTTGATGTAGATATTTGGGGAGGGGGCATGATACAGCAAGAGAACGGTGACTTGTTTACGCAGATTGCTTTTGGTTTTGATAATTTTTATCAGTGTAACTTGGAGATTATTGGTTCTAAGGGTAAACTATATACTAATAGAATTTTTACAGCTAAGGAATCCTTCAAACCACAGATTATATTAGAAACTCATACTGACGGGATTAGAACAATTGAATTAGAGTCTGATAACCATTTTGAGAATATGCTCATTCATTTCTATGAGTTAGCAAATGGAATTAAGGATAAAAATATTGAATATTCGCAAAATATTAATCAGGCCCGCTTATTGGATGAATTTAAAATTAGGTCGAATGAATAATAAAAGAAAACCCATTTTTGTAACCCAACCTACATTGGCTCCATTGCAGGAATATACAAGTTTATTAGAAGAAGTTTGGACCTCTGGTATCCTTACACATAACGGCCCAAAAGTACAATCCTTAGAAGCAAAAATGAAGGAGAAGCTTGGTCTATTTAACTTTAGTTTGGTTTTAAACGGGACGGTAGCTATACAAATGGCTATAAAAGCATTACAATTGAAAGGGGATATTATCACAACACCTTTTACCTGGGTGGCAACCATAAGCGCTATACATTGGGAAGGCTGTAATCCTGTGTTCTGTGATATAGATGCCGAAACCCTAAATATTGATGAAGATAAAATAGAGAGCCTTATTACAGAAGACACTGTAGCAATTATGCCTGTACATGTTTTTGGAACAGCTTGCAATGTTGAAAAAATTGAAGCTATTGCTAAAAAACATAATTTAAAAGTAATCTATGATGCGGCCCATGCCATTGGTAGTACTTACAAAGGTAAAAGTCTGTTACAGTACGGAGACATTTCTGCGACAAGCTTACATGCAACTAAATTATTTAATACTGGAGAAGGCGGAGCTTGTATAACAAATTCCTTAGAACTTCAAAGAAAGTTAGAGAGGATACGTTTCTTCGGTCATAATGAAGATAAGGAAGTTGTTGAGGATGGGTTCAATGGAAAAATGACAGAAATTCACGCTGCACTGGGAATCGCTAATTTAAAATATTTTGATGATGTATTGAAAGATAGGAAAGAAAAGTATTTGATGTATCTGGACCTTCTAGATAAATCAGAAAAATTAAAATTTCAAAAAATTAAAGAGAATGAAACGAATTACTCTTATTTTCCAGTAATATTTTCTTCCGAAGAAGAACTTCTTAAGGTGGAAAAAGCTTTGAATGACAAAGATATCTTTCCTAGACGTTATTTTTATCCTTCCGTTAATACGTATACAAAAATTTTAAATCATCAACCTACTCCTATATCAGAGGATATTTCCCAAAGAATTATGTGTCTTCCTCTTTTTTATGATCTAACCCCAGCAGAGATAAAATCTATTGCAGAAATTATCTTACAAAAACTTGAACATTAAGCATGAAAAGGATACTGGTTATTATAGATAATCTTCAGCAATATGAAAGGATCCAATCTTTAATTGATAAGGAAAATAGAACAAATTTAAATTTTGATTTTTATCATAGCAATATTCCTACTGCTATTTGGGAGCATGCAGATTTCAAAAATCAAAATAAAATTTTAGATGTAAACCAAAAGACTGATTGGATATTGGATAATTATCATATGGTTGTATCGGTTCATTGTTATCAATTCTTTCCTGCTAAATTAGTTAATGGAGTTCGTTGTGTTAATATTCATCCTGGATATAATCCAGTGAATCGTGGTTGGTATCCTCAGGTATTTGCAATTATCAAAGACCTTCAGATAGGAGCAACAATTCACGAAATGGATGAAAAATTAGATAATGGTCCCATTATATCCCGGAAATTTGTGAAGAAATTTTCGTGGGATACTTCTCTTACTCTATATAATCGTGTTTTAAATGCTGAAATGGAATTATTGGAAGAAAATTTTGATTGCATATTCGATGGCACTTGCTCAACTGAAAAACCAGAGGCTGGAGGTAATTTCTTTTCAAAGCGTGACTTTAATGAATTGTTGGAAATTGATTTGAATGAGACTGATTCTTATAGAAATATCATAAACAGACTTCGAGCTTTAACCCATGGTAGCTATAAAAATCTATATTATACTGATACAGAAACGGGTAAAAAGGTTTTCGTTAATTTATCTTTAACTCCCGAGGATTAAAATGAAAAAAATTAAGGTTTCTGCTTGTATTATTACGTATAATCACGAGAAATTCATAGAAGATTGTTTGGAAGCGGCCATTAGTCAGAAGCTGGATTTTGATTATGAAATAATTATTGGCGAAGATAAATCTACAGATAACACGTTAGCTATTTGCAAAGAGTATGAACGTAAATATCCTCAACTTATAAGGGTCATCGAGCGAGATCAAAATCTAGGAATGGTTGGGAATTGGTTATCAACCTTAGAAGAATGCGATGGGGATTACATTGCACTCTGTGAAGGAGATGATTTTTGGACGGACAGACATAAATTGGAGAAGCAGGTGAATATACTTTTGAGAAATAAGGATTATACAATTTGTGGGTCTAAAGTGCAAAGTTTAAATGAGTCTAAGGTTCAAAAAGAAAGTGAAGGTAAAGCTTATGGAGAAATCAATTTAGATCAGGTTTTAAGAAAAAATCAATTTACTACCTGCACGGCTGTAATAAAAAAATCAGCATTAGATCTACCACCATGGCAAAATTTCAATAATTTTTTCACTGTAGATTGGCCAATATGGTGCAGTTTATTGCGATATGGAAAAGGATTTAATTTAGAGAGTGTGACTGCTCAATATAATATCCATGGAGCGGGGGCAACTTCTGGTAGGGATAGAGTTAACACTTTAAAAAATAAGCTAGAAGACAGAATCCTTATGATGGAAAATTTTCCAAATAAGAAAGATATCATTAAAAGGTATGGACTGAAAATTATTTTCCATTACACGTGGAAATCTTTATTAGGTAGAAAGGCTTTTTACAATGCGCTTTTGAAAAATAAGAAATTAGTAAAGTCTTATATTTTAAAGTAAATCCCAGTTACTGGTCCTAAGGGGATTAGAATTAATTTAAAACAAACTTATGAAACCGGATGTTGGAGTAGTAATTGTGACCTACAATCGCATAAATCTGCTTAAGATCACTTTATGCAAGGTGCTGGCACAAACTTTCCCCAATATGGAAGTTCTAGTAGTGGATAATTGTTCTACTGATGGCACTGAGGATTTTTTAAATTCATTGGATAATGTTTCTATTTTACCCTTACCGGAAAATCTGGGTCCTGCAGGTGGATTCCATGAAGGTATCAAGCATTTTGCTGAAAAATCTAATGTTGAATATGTTTGGCTAATGGATGATGATTTCTTCCCCTTTGAATCCTGTCTTGAAAACTTACTAACCATTGCAAATAATAATACTATGGTTTTTCCATATATAAGAGAAAAAGATTTTATATCCAGAAGAGACCCTGGATGGTGGGGTGTTCTTATTCCAATTTCAATTATAAAGAAAGTAGGTTATCCAATGAAAGAATTGTTCTTCTGGACGGAAGATTCTGAATACCTTCTGCATAGAATTAGAGCAAAATATAAATATAAAGCTGAGTGGGTACCTGCGGCGAAAGGAGTACACTTTACCAAGCGAGAGACAAATCATCGTCCACCCTGGAAATTTTATTACGAAACTAGAAATATGCTCTATATGCGTTTGTATGAGAGGGATATTACCATACAAAGATCATCAAAACTGGTTAAAAGTTGGGTGAAACTATTGGGTAGCATTCTTTTAAAGGAAAATAACAAAATTGAAAAGTTAAAAATGTTTTTCCGTGGAACCAAAGACGGAATTCAGCAAAAACTTGGGAAAAAAGTAGATCCTATTACAGGACTGTATTCTTAAACTGCAGTATTGGTCTCTCAAACTGTATGTACTATACTTATAAAGTTTACAAAATGAATAAATAAACTTGTTTTGATAAAAAAAATTATTAAAAAATATTTTACCAGTTTCGCATATTTTTATTCCTATTTAGGCTATAGGGTTTTCATCTTGGTTGGACTAAGCATTTTTGTAGGTATATTAGATGGACTTGGTTTGACCATGTTTCTTCCTCTGTTGCAAATGGTAAACGATTCTTCTGAAGTGGATCCTGAGGCTTTAGGGAAATTACAATTCATAGTCGATTTTATCAATGATATTGGTTTTAGCCTAAATCTGGTTTCCATCTTAGCATTTATGGCCATTTTCTTTCTTGCTAAAGGTTTGGTACAATATGCATCAGGAATTTATTCAGTAAATGTTCGAGAGTGGTTTATCAAGAACTTGAGACTAAACAATATTAAATGGCTGAATAGCCTAAAGTATAAGTACTTTGTAATGTCTGATGTTGGTAGAATTCAAAATACTTTGACGGGGGAAGTAGACAGAGTTGCAGCTTCTTATTTCAATTATTTCAAAGCTTTGGAATTTGGGGTGCTAGTGTTTGTTTATATGACCTTTGCTTTTCGAATTGATTCACAGTTTGCAATTCTGGTTACAGTAGGAGGTGTTTTAACAAATTTCCTCTATAAATCTCTTTATAAAAACACAAAAAATGTTTCCCGAACGCTTACGGGAGAAAATAATGTATTTCAAAGTTTGGTAATCCAAAATGTCGCCAATTACAAATATTTAAAGGCCACCGGTTCTCTGGAATCCTACGGAAATAAATTGAGAGAATCTGTAAATAAAATTAAATCAAGTAATAAGCAAATAGGAAAATTGGATGCATTGTTATTTGCGGGAAAAGAGCCAATTCTAATATTCGTTCTGGTTACGGTAATTTATATTCAAACATCCTTTTTTGGATCAGATCTTGGACCTATTTTAATTAGTTTAATATTTTTTTACAGGGCATTGACCAATTTAATGCAAATGCAGACTAGATGGAATAAATTTTTAGCCGTCTCAGGATCTCTGGAGAACATGACGGCGTTTGGTAAAGAACTTCGATCTAATAAGGAAAAGAGAGGAACTCTTAAACTTGAAGTACAAATTGAGAAGATGGAGCTCTCAAAAGTAAATTTCTACTATAATGAAACTGCGATTCTTAAGAATATTTCTTTAAATATCCAAAAGCATGAAAGTATTGCTTTTGTAGGAGAAAGCGGGAGCGGCAAAACCACCTTAGTAAATATTATTGCGGGATTACTGCCTATAGATAATGGGAATTACTTTCTTAATGGAGAAAGTATAGAGAAAATTGATAAACGAAGTATTCAGAAAAAGATTGGGTATATCACTCAAGATCCTGTGATTTTCAACGACACCGTTTTTAATAATATTAGTTTTTGGGATGAGGATAATGAATCCAATAGAGAGCGATTTTGGTTGGCTGTCAAACAGGCATCCATTTTAGGCTTCATTAATGAGCTTACGGATAAAGAAAATACTATATTGGAGAATAATGGAGTTAATCTTAGTGGGGGACAACGACAAAGAATTTCCATTGCTAGGGAATTATATAAAAACGTCGAAATTTTAATATTGGATGAGGCGACTTCCGCTTTAGATTCAGAAACTGAAAAAGCAATTCAGGAGAATATAGATGAACTCAAAGGAAACTATACTATTTTAATTGTAGCCCATAGAATTGCTACAATTAAAAATGCAGATAGAATAGTAGTTATGAAGAAAGGAGAAATTTCAAATGTAAATACATTTTCTAATTTAATAGATGAATCTCCATACTTTAAGAAATTGGTCGAACTACAAGAAATTTAAATGCAAACTATCAAAATACTTCAGAAATTATAGCCGTTAAAAATTCATTATAGTTTTCTGAATAACCTAAGTAGTTTTATTCACTTCTAACATTCAGTCAAAATTTGTTTGGTAACAGGTTTCTATCTTTGTTAAATTTAATTTAAAAAAAAACTAGTGAACCTGTAACCACTTTAATCTCTTTACTTTTAAAGTTTTAAAAATAATTAAAAATATGTTCGATTTAACTGGTAAATCTATTTTAATAACCGGCGGAACAGGTTCCTTAGGAAAAGCCTTAACTGCTCATATTCTTAACAAACATTCAAATCTCAAAAAGCTAGTCATTTTTTCTCGTGATGAACAAAAACAATTTGAGATGGCACAGGATTATCCTGTTAATGAATACCCACAAGTAAGATTCTTTATAGGTGATGTGCGAGACGAAGCTAGAGTAAAACGAGCATTAAAAGGCATCGATTATGTAATTCACGCAGCCGCAATGAAACATGTGCCCATTGCAGAATACAATCCCATGGAATGCGTTAAGACCAATATAATGGGCGCTGAAAATATTATTAATGCATCTTTAGAAACCAGCGTTGAACGTGTAGTAGCACTTTCAACTGATAAAGCTGCTGCACCTATTAATTTATATGGTGCAACTAAATTGGCGTCTGATAAGTTATTTGTGGCGGCAAATAATATTACAGGATGGAATCCGATTAAATTTTCAGTGGTTCGGTATGGGAATGTAATGGGTTCCAATGGATCGGTGATCCCATTTTTCCTTAAAAAGAGGAATGAAGGGGTTTTACCAATTACTGATCCTACCATGACCAGATTTAATATTTCCCTGCAAGGTGGGGTAGATATGGTGATGCATGCATTAGAACATGCATGGGGTGGTGAAATCTTTGTTCCGAAAATTCCTTCGTATAAAATTACTGATATCGCAGAAGCTATAGGTCCTAATTGTGAAAAACCTGTTGTAGGAATTCGGCCAGGGGAGAAAATTCACGAGGAAATGATAACCGATTCAGACTCTTACTATACTTACGATCTAGGTAAATATTATACTATACTACCTGCTACTCATAAATGGAAATTAGAGGAATTCATCGAAAAATTTGATGCGAGTAAAGTAGCGCCCGGGTTTCAATATAATTCTGGCGAAAATGATGAATGGGAATCTGTAGATAACCTTAGAGATTTAATTAAAGAACACGTAGATCCAACATTTGAAGTATAATATGAATCATCCTATTCCATACGGCCGACAAAATATTACAGAAGAAGATATTGAAGTTGTAATTGAAACTCTAAAATCAGATTATCTTACCCAAGGGCCTAGAATAGCTGAATTTGAAGAATCCTTTGCCGCTTATGTAGAAAGTAAATATGCAGTTGCGGTTTCTAATGGGACTGCAGCTCTTCATCTTTGTGCCATGTCTCTAAACATTCAAACAGGAGATAAAGTCATAACTACACCAATAACTTTTGCTGCCTCAGCAAATTGTATAAGATATTGTGGCGGCGAAGTAGTATTTGCAGATATAAATCCAGAAACATATTTACTGGATATAAATAATGTTAGGGATTTATTGGAAAGTGCCCCTAAAGGTACTTATAAAGGAATAATACCTGTCGATTTTGCCGGTAGAGCAGTTAATTTAGAGGGATTTAAGAAGCTTGCAAATGAGCATGATCTATGGATCATTGAAGATTCATGTCATGCGCCTGGAGGGTTCTTTGTGGATTCCAAAGGAAATAAACAGTTATGTGGTAATGGGAAATTTGCCGATCTGGCTATCTTCTCCTTCCATCCGGTAAAACATATTGCCTGTGGAGAAGGTGGGATGATTACTACAAACGATAAGGATTTATATGAAAAACTTTTAAAATTACGAACTCATGGTATTACCAAGAATGAAGATGCTTTCGAGAATTCTATAGAATTTGCAGGAGGTACTGCAGAGGACAACACTTTTCCAAACTGGTATATGGAAATGCAGGAATTGGGATACAATTATAGATTAACCGATTTTCAGGCAGCACTCGGAAGCAGTCAGTTAAAACGTGCTGATGAGGGACTTGAGAAGCGTAGATTTCTGGCTGATAGATATAATAAAGCTTTTGCTGATAAAAATTTCATCAAAGGACAATCTGGTGTAATAGAGGGGCATGCATACCATTTATATGTTCTTGAAGTAATTGATAGACTTGGTTTATATAACTACCTGAGAGAAAATAAAATTTTTGCGCAAATTCATTATATCCCTTGTCATTTAATGCCGTATTACCGTGATTTAGGTTGGAAAACAGGAGATTTGGCTAAATCTGAAGAATATTATCGAAATTGTATTAGTTTGCCTATGTATCCAACTCTAACAGAGAATGAACAGAATTTTGTGATAGATAAGATCAACAAGTTTTATGAAGCTTAATGAAAAGGTAGGTTTAGGAACAGTTCAATTTGGTTTGCCTTATGGCATTTCGAATAAAGCAGGTCAAACCGATTCTATAGAAGTTACAAAGATTTTAAAAACGGCTAAAACTTATAAAATCCAGGTTTTAGATTCGGCAAGCGCTTATGGGAATTCAGAGGATGTCTTGGGACAAAATGATTTGTCTTCCTTTAAAATGGTATCCAAATTTATGCCAGATAGTTTGGAAGATATTTCCGACCAACTCGAGACCAGCTTAGAAAAGCTTGGTATTCAAAAGTTGCATGGTTATCTTGCTCACCGTCCTTTAAATATATTAGAGAACCCAGCGCAATGGGACAAATTGCTAGAGTTCAAAAGTAAATCTAAAGTAGATAAGATTGGTTTTTCCTTAAATGAACCTATGGAGCTGGAACAATTAATTGATAAGGGTTATATCCCAGATCTCATTCAGGTTCCTTATAATTATTTTGACAGAAGGTTTGAACCTTATATAAAAGATCTCAAAAAAGAGGGTTGTGAAATTCATACAAGATCAGCTTTTTTACAAGGTTTATTTTTCATGAACCCAAATAGATTAGATGATTTCTTTGAAGAAGTAAAATTGCCTATAAGTCAGTTGCAGAAAAAAGAGTTTTTAAATGGAGCCCTCTTAAAATTTGCCGTACAACAACCATTTATTGACAGGGTAATTATTGGTGTTGAAACTAACAAGCAGCTTGTAGAAAACCTTACTAATTTAGAATTAGCTTCAATACTTCCAGAGTTGCAATATAAGATAAACGAGAATATTTTAATTCCTTCACGATGGCCAAAAAATTAAAGTTAGGTGTTATTGGAATGAGTGAAGGGAACGGGCATCCCTACTCCTGGAGTGCTATTTTTAACGGCTATGGAGAAGAGGATATGCGAAAATGTCCATTTCCGGCTATACCAGAGTATCTTTCTAAGCAAAATTTTCCAGAGGATAGTTTGGGGGATTTCGGTGAAGTCACACATATATGGACTCAGGAGATTGCCACCTCAAAGCATATTGCAGCTGCTACTAATATTAAATACATAGTTGAAAATTTAGAAAACATGGTTGGTGCGGTAGATGCAGTTCTTCTGGCTAGGGATGATGCAGAAAATCATTACAGCATGGCACTTCCATTTTTGAAAGCTGGAATACCTATTTTTATCGATAAACCTTTGGCTTTATCTGTATTTGAAGCTAACAAGATTTTAAATGAACAGCAATTTGAAGATCAGGTTTTTACCTGTTCTTCAATACGTTTTGCTGATGAATTAAAGTTAACCGAGAAGGAAAAGGACAGTATTGGGGAAATAGTTCATGTAGAAGCAGCTATTCCAAAAAAATGGGATACGTATGCCATACATTTAATAGAACCGATTGTTTCCCGCCTTCCTGAGAGAGGTAAACTAATAGATGTTAATATCATTCAAAAAAAACATTTTATAAATTGTATGATTGAATGGGAAAATACTACAGCCTATATTAAAGTTACTGGGGATACTTTGGTGCCTATTAAATTATCTTATTACGGATCGAAGGGGGTAATAGAAAAGGATTTCAAGGATTCTTTCGCATGTTTCAAAAATTCTTTGAAAAAATTTGTGGATGTCCTAAGTGGAAAAGAAAAGAATATTCAAAGAGGAGAAACTTTGGAAATAATTCAAATTTTGGAAAAAGGTAGGATATGAAAAGTATTTTAATAACAGGGGGAAGTGGTAAAGTAGGATTTCAACTTGTAAAACACTTTTTGAATAATGGGTTTGAGGTAATAACCACCTCTACTAATAGAGAACGTTTTTTAGATAAAAAACAACCTGAGTTATCAGGCTATGATCTGGATAATTTTAAAGTGATTGAGGTGGACTTTACAAAGGTCGATGCCTTGAATTTAATTAGAACATATATTCAATCTAATAAAATAATCTTAACGCATGTCATCCATAATGCACGATCACTTGGCTTCTTAAAATTAGAAGAAGATAAAACTATTTCTGCGGAGAATTTTTCGGGAGAATTATATATGGATGTTGTTTTTCCATATCGACTATCTATGGGATTAATTAATAATACGTCTCATAAACTTGAAAATATAATTTTCATCTCATCAATGTATGGAGTAGTGGCACCCACTCCATCTTTGTATGATAACTTCGAAGAATCGTCTGCAGTTCATTACGGCGTTTCTAAAGCAGCCCAAATTCATTTAACTAAAGAACTGGCAGTTCGTTTAGCTCCTAAAATTAGAGTTAATTGCGTTAGTTTTGGAGGTATAAAAGGCAGAACAGATGAAAATTTTGAAAACCGCTATAAAAATTTAACGCCACTGCAAAGGATGCTAGAGGAAGAGGATGTAGTAGGACCGATTGATTTTCTGGTTTCTGATAATTCCACTAATATGACTGGGCAAAATATAAAAGTTGATGGAGGATGGACAATTTGGTAGATCAAAAAATTATTGCAGTAATTCCTGCAAGAGGCGGTTCTAAAAGAATACCTAAAAAGAATATTATAGAAATTTGTGGAAAACCAATGCTAGCCTGGACAATAGAGGCTGCACTCCAATCTAAATATATCGATGAGGTTTTATTGAGTACAGATGATGAAGAGATTGCAGAAGTAGGACGAAAATTTGGTGCTAAAGTACCATTTTTACGCGATACGAATGCAGATGATCATTCTCCTATAAGTTTAGCAACGATTAGGGCGGTAAGCCAGTGGGAGGAAGGTGGACATGGAGAACCGGAGATTGTCATTCAATTAATGGCCAATTGTCCAATCCGGGATTCTGAAGATATTGATGCAGCGATTGAAAATTTTGTCGACAAAGGTATTCAGTACCAGATTAGCTGTTTTAAATATGGATGGATGAATCCTTGGTGGGCTCATAAATTAGAGTCCAAAGGAAAAGCCACTCCAGTGTTTAAAAATGAAGAAAGGATAAAAAGATCTCAGGATCAACCAGACCTTTACTGTCCTACCGGTGCAATTTGGATAGCAAATAGAGAGAGTCTTCTTCATGCAAACAGTTTTTATGGTCCAGAATACAGCTTTTATCCCATGCACTGGATAAAGGCTATAGATATAGATGAATATGAAGATTTAGAAATGGCAGAATATTTTTTGAAACTTCATGAAAAATAGGGTATATATAAGAGCTGATGGAAACCCAAAGATTGGATTGGGACATATTGTAAGATGCCATGCATTAGCAAAAATGCTAGAAGGTTCCTTTGATGTATCATTCGTAACTAAATCCATTCCAACTGATATTGAAGCCACTTTTATTACCGAAGGTTTTTCAGTAATTAGAATCGCAAAAGAAGCTGAGTTTTTCAATCTTCTCACAGGTGATGAAATTGTAGTACTGGATCATTACGATTTGGATTCTACTTATCAGAAAAGAATTAAAAAAGCTGGTAGCAAATTGGTCTGTATAGACGATTTGCATGATAAAGAATTTTATGCTGATTTAATAATAAATCATTCACCAGGAATTACTCCAGATAATTATCTAGCACAACCATACACGAAATTTGCTTTAGGCCCGGCATATGCTTTACTACGGCCAGCCTTTCTTCAAGCTACTAGAATTGAAAAAAAAATTGAACAAGTTAAACATGTATTAATTTGTTTTGGAGGTTCAGATTTTAAAAATCTTACAAAATCTGTTTTGGAAGTAATTGCTGAAAATGTTTTGGTAAAAACGATTACGGTAATATTAGGTTCTGCCTATATTCACCGGGAATCATTAAAGGATGTGAGGCAGAAGAACCCGAATATTAATATTTTGTCTTCATTGAGTGAGAAAGAAATGCTTTATGAAATAAGAAAAGCCGATCTTGCCATAATACCATCTAGTGGTATATTACTGGAGGTGCTTGCAGGAGGTGCAATTCCTTTAATTTGCTATTATGCAGAAAATCAAAAAAAATTATTTGATTATTTCGAGTGTAGAGATCTCTTGCCGACGTTTGAGGCTGGCAAATTTGACGGAAATGAATTAAGTACTGTTATTGCAGACATTCAAAACAATAAGATTAAATTAGATGAAATACCATTTCGTAAGGAAATCAGAAATGCTGCTGATAACAATTTAAAAAAAATTAAAAATTTGGTCGATGAGTGATGTTAATTTTATTGAAATAAATGAAGGAGATCTTGAAACAATTAGAAAGTGGAGAAATTCTTCTGAGGTAGGCAAATATATGTACACCGATAATGTAATATCTTCAGATCAGCAAAAGAACTGGTTCGAAAAAATTTCTTTAGAAGAAAATAGCAGATATTGGATGATTGAATATCAGGGGAAAAAACTTGGATTGGTATATATTATTGATATTGATACTTATAACAGCAAATGCTATTGGGGCTTTTACCTTGGAGATACATCTATAAGGGGTGAAGGTATAGGAAAAAAAGTAGAATTTAAACTGCTTAATTATGTATTTGATGACTTAGAGTTGAATAAACTCTGTGGAGAAGTATTAAATTTTAATAAAAGAGTTCTGGAAATGCATTCTAAATTTGGTTTCAAGGAGGAGGGGCTCTTAAGGCAGCATGTCAAAAAAAATAGTGAATTTATAGATGTTACCACAATTGGACTTCTGAAAGATGAATGGAAAGATATTAAAGATGATATCTATCATAAGATTTATAGACCAATTTTATAGATTAAAATTAGTAATATGAAATTTAAATTAGGAGATAAAGCTTGTTTATCTAAAAAATTTTCAGAACGTGACGTTTTAAATTTTTCATCTACCTCGGGGGATGAAAATCCTATCCATTTTGATGAGGATTATGCCGCAAGAAGTAGGTTTGGACAGAGAATTGTTCAAGGCCCTATGGTGACTTCACTAATTGGAGGAATCCTAGGCAGTAAAATTCCTGGACCGGGAACCATTTATTTGAGCCAGGAGACTTCTTTTAAGCAAGCTGTATTTATAGATCAGGAAGTAACGGCATGGGCGGAGATAATTAATATCAGAGAGGATAAACCAATCATAACCTTGAGAACATGGGTAGAGAATGATAAGAATGATGTTGTGATAGATGGTAAGGCTGTGGTCTTTTTTTTAGAGAAAATTGATTAAAATGTAGAATTAGTAAATGGTGCAAAATTTGAGACCAATAAAGGATGAGGATTGTACTTTGTTATTTAAATGGGCTAACGACGAGGATGTCCGAGAAAACTCGCTAGATAGCCGAAAAATAAAATGGAAGCAGCACAAATCCTGGTTTAATCAAAAACTTACTAGTTCTTTTTCTAAAATCTTTATACTTGAATACAATGATTTACCTGTAGGTCAAATTCGATATGACTTAAACGCTAACGGAATTTGGGATATAGATTATTCAATTGATAAAAATTATAGAGGCCTAGGTTTCGGTAGGAAGATGGTTGAACTTAGTTTACATAAAATTACCGGCGAAAAAAGAGCAGTGGTGCAATCAAACAATATTGCTTCCCGTAAAGTTTTTGAACACTTGGGGTTTGAAATTAGTAAAAGTGATGATGAAATAATTGAATACCTTTATAAATGAAAAATTTTATTGTTCTTTCTGAAAAAAACTGGCATAAAGAAATTTACTATAAACTCATAACTAATTTTCCTGACTTTAACTGGACTTTAATTGATGATAAAAATAACTTTTCTTACGAAGAGTTAAAAAAAATAAATCCTGAAAAAATTTTTATTCCGCATTGGTCCTATATTATTCCGGCTAAAATCTTTGAAAATTTTGAATGTGTAGTCTTTCATATGACCGATCTGCCTTATGGAAGAGGTGGAAGTCCTCTTCAGAATTTAATAATTAAAGGGCATACTCATACAAAAATTTCTGCCCTAAGGGTGGAAGAAGGCCTTGATACAGGTCCTGTATACTTGAAAAAGGATTTGCAATTATTAGGTACTGCTCAGGAAATCTTTTTAAGGACTACCACGATAGTGGAAAAAATGATTAATGAAATTATAGAGAGAGATTTAATTCCAAAGAAACAGGATGGAGAAATAGTGGAATTCAAACGACGTAAGCCCGAGCAGGGCGATATTAGCAAACTTCAAGAAATTTTGGAAATTTATGACCATATAAGAATGCTTGATTGTGATGGTTATCCTCTAGCATTCATAGAATCAGAAAATTTTCGTTTTGAATTTTCACGAGCTTCTTTGAAATCCAAAAAAGAAATAATAGCAGATGTTAGAATCATTAAGAAATAAAAGAATATTAGTTTTTGTTGCACATCCCGATGACGAATTATTAGGTGTTGGAGCAACAATGCATAAGCTAATTCATGAGTATGATTGCAAAGTAAGAGCAGTTATTTTAGGGGAAGGGATTACTTCAAGATCTGATAGTAGAGATGCCGCTAAGTGGTCGGATGAGTTGAAAATTCATAGGGATAATATTGAGAGTGCGCGTTCTGCTATAGGTTATGAATCAGTAGGGATATACGATTTTCCGGATAATAGATTTGATACGGTGGCTTTATTGGATATAATTAAAGTGGTTGAGAAAGAAAAAACAGCTTTCCAGCCTGAAATTGTATTTACCCATCATTTGGGAGATGTAAATATTGATCATCAAAGAACTTTTGAGGCTGTATTAACAGCAATAAGACCTCTTAAAGAAGAAAAAGTTCATACACTAATTTCTTTTGAGACACCTTCAGGTACTGAATGGAGAGCACCTACAGATCCAAAGCATTTTGTGCCAAATATGTTTATTGAAGTCTCCAAGAGTAATCTGGAAGCCAAAATAAAAGGAATGGAGAGCTACGAATTTGAAAAAAGGAAATACCCTCATCCCAGATCACCTGAAGCTCTAAAAATTCTGGCTCAACGCTGGGGTATAGTTGCGGGTAAAGAATTTGCCGAAGCTTTTTCCATTGTGAGATTAATTAATTAAAACAATTAGATTTTATTTTTTTAAATAGTTCTGATAATAAAATACCATATGAAAATTAAAAATTTTAATATCGATCATAAAAGTCCTGTATTCATTATAGCAGAACTTTCTGCTAATCATAATGGTAGTCTTAATACGGCTATAGAAACTATAAGGGCTGCAAAAAGGGCAGGTGCAGATGCTATTAAACTTCAGACATATACCGCAGATACAATGACCCTTGATGTGCATAAACCAGATTTCATGTTAAGCCAGGGGACTATTTGGGATGGTAAATATCTCCACGATCTTTATAAAGAGGCTTATACACCCTGGGAATGGCACAAGCGTTTGTTTGAAGTTGCTGAGGAAGAAGATTTAATTTGCTTTTCCTCACCATTCGATTCTACGGCAGTAGAATTGCTTGAAGAACTGAATGTGCCAGCCTACAAAATAGCGTCCTTTGAAATAACAGATATTCCATTAATAGAACTTGTAGCTTCAAAAGGAAAACCGGTTATTATATCCACAGGTATAGCAGATTCTAAAGATATCGAGTTGGCTTTGGATGCCTGTAAAAGAAGGGGAAATGACCAGATAATACTTTTAAAATGTACCTCATCCTACCCTGCTCCTATAGAAGAAGCCAATATGATTATGGTAAAAGATCTCGCTCAGCGGTATAATGTCCTTTCTGGTTTGTCTGACCATACAATGGGGTCTACTGTCCCTATTGTTTCTACAGTGATGGGAGCTAAAGTAATTGAAAAGCACTTTATATTAGATAAAAGCATTGGGGGTCCTGATGCTTCTTTTTCCATGGATGAAAAAGAATTTACAGAAATGGTGAAAGGTGTTAGAGAAGCTGAAAAGGCAATAGGTAAGGTAGATTATAGTTTAACAGAGAAACAGAAAAAAGGTAGGGAATTTTCTCGTTCCCTTTATGTCGCTGAGGATATTGCCAAAGGCGAAAAAATAACTGAAAAAAATATAAGAGCGATAAGACCTGGGTACGGATTACATCCGAAGTATTATAGTGACATTCTTGGGAAATCAGTTATGGAAGATCTTGAAAAAGGAACAGCATTATCATTAAATCATTTCGCTTAGAATTATCATATGAAAGTTATATTTTTCTCTCCAAATATTTTAAGAGACGCTCATAAACAAATTTTTCAATTAGATCGACTTGTTAAAGAGGGATTTGATGTTGTTATGCTTGATGCTACAAGATTCTATGGAAATAAATCGACAGCTACAGAAGAGATTATATTAAATAACAAAATTGAATGTTCTACCGAAGAAGATTTTTATAACTTTAAGCAAAGCTTAGGTAAAGACCCAGTATTGTACGTGGCATTTGATCAGTATATGAATTTTGCGGCTCCTATACTTCGAATTCTAGTAAGGAAACAAGATAAGGTTCTTTCGTATCATACAAAGAGATTTTCTACAGCTCAATTTCCTACTAATAAGCTTAGGATTATATTTGATAAGGTTGTTAAGAAAGCGGATAAAATGTTACCTCTTCATCTCTTTGCACCCATTTATAGATGGAAATATAAGATTTTCATCCCAGATTATTATTTATGTAGTACTAATTACGTAATTCCAACGAAAGCTTATTTAACTATCAAAAAGGATAATAGAATTGTTGTGCATGCAGATGATATAAATAATATTATTAAAGAAAAATCTTCAACTTTTTCAGAAGGTTTGAAAATTGGAGTATTCTTGGATCAGGTATTACCATTTCAGGATCGATTACATCCCAAGATAACTCCTCCAATTCCACATGAATACATAGAATTGTACTATAAGAATTTAGAAAAAACTTTGTGGAAACTTAAAGAGGAATTGCATCTTGATAAAGTAATTATCGCACTTCATCCTGATGCAGTTAAATTGGAGCAGGAACTAGCAGATAAATTCAAAGGATTTGATACTAGGATAGGAGCTACTAATGAACTTATAAAGAATGCTGAGATAGTATTTGGGCATAGTAGTACAGCTCTAGGATTTGCAGTTTTTTACAGAAAACCGGTAATTTTATTTAAAGATGAATTTCTGATGAAAGATTTTGATCTGATTCAAAAATTCACATCGTTCTTCGAAAATGCATTAGGATTCAAACAAATTTATATGGATAAAACCTTTAAGTTGCCAGAAAAACCTTTTCAAATCGATGAGGCAAAGTATGATGATTACATTCATAAGTTTTTAAAAGATAATACTATTCAGGAAAATTCATATTATTATGCAATAAACAAGATCAAAAGCGATTTGAATACCTAAGTTAAATTAAATAGGATTCTTAGAAATTTACTTTATTAAACAAAGTGCTTAAAGTTAAAAGAATAAGATGGGTTAATTCCAAATCTAACTATTTCTTTTCTAAATAAATACAAAGATGCTTTTAGGTGATATGTGATTTCTTATAAGCGCTGAACTCCTATTGATTTTTCATATGTTCAGTAATATCGAGGTATAAATTGCTTAGCTTTAACGCGCAAGATTTGATTACTTCTCCAATTTAAGGACAGTAAATTAAGATCAAAAATAACTTCTTACTGTATGGAGATACGAAGAAGATTCACCTCAAAGTTTAGTATTATAGTAGTTTTAAAGATCAGGGGATTAGTACAGAAAATCGAAACCGCCCAGCACAAGATCACTACCTGATAACAGGAAAATTCAAAAAATGCCCCTTTTTTCTCAAAAAATAGCACGTCCTAGAAATCGAAAGTTGGAGAGGAAAAGGTCCGTACTTAAAATGATCTGTTAGCCTTGAGTAAAGTAGATATTTTATAATACTCCTTTCTTTAAAACCTCTATTAGTACAGAACAATGTCAAAAGGGTTCCAATTCGACAACGTAACCTTTTCATATTCATAGAGGTGGACTATATATGTAATCGCGTGTAGAAGGCTAACGCAATTGAGAGCCGAGGCTACTCATGTATTAACATTATTACCCTCACATTTTCAAGAATGCATAAGTTTGACTTACCTAGCTCACCCGGATACTAATATAAGATCAGCGCAAATAATGTTGATCACTTGAAATACAAGGCTTCAGACCATTATGTTCAGAAAATAAACCTCTATATAAGACAAAGAACAGTATGGTTATACCTAATCATTCCACAACCTGAGATTAAATCATAATTATCAGTCATGGGTAATTGATATTACCAACAATCCTAAGCGGAAGGTTTTCATGTGCTAGTAGCGAAGAGAGTCTTGCACAACCTCTTTATCTAATTAGTCCTTGTCGATCTATGGATTTTCATTGATGTAAAGAAATAGTCTAGGAAGCTATCGGTAAGCATAATCAGCCTGAAATTATTAATATGGATAAGGAAGTAAGTTAGTTTACCTCGAAGGTTTTCATCCCTAGTTATGCTCTAGAGAAATAATTAACTCAAAATGAACGAGAAAGAAAAGCATTGTACTAATATAGCAAGAAAAGTGTACGTTATGGAAGCATCCATCCCAATTTACCAGAATCTGGAATAGAACCATACAAGCAACTCAAAAACATCTTCTGATTATTATAACCATCAAGGAAGGCATCAGGGTATAGAAAATGAAATACCTTATAACCAATATTGAAAACCAGAACAAAGCTGCTTGACAAATGAAAAATGGAAATTTATTTAGCAGCGAACCGAATAAATGGGTTCTTCATAATATCCTGGTCAAAATTTATATTGCTTTAAAATCAAAACTTGTTGAACCATTATATTTAATTGCATCAGATTATAGTATAAAAAAATAGCGGGGATAATAATCCTCGCTATTTTTAAATGGCTAACCTAAATTAGCCAGTCTCAAAAGAAACTTGCTCTACTGAGTCACCATTATAGAAATATCTGCAGAATCTGAACACTCACCTTCTGTCAAAGTGTAAGTGCTGGTATATATTCCAGTTTTATCACTGGCATTTACATATCTATTGGCAAGTTGCTCAATTGTAGGATTCCAGGTTCCTTGTCTACTAACGCCATCCCCTAAAAGTTTACTATATAGAACTTTCAATCTCGAAACGCTATTATAATTAGCCGAGATTTGAGAGGTTGTTAGGTTAATTGAATTGTCTGGGCCCGCGTTTACAGTACATATAGGTTCAGTAGCTTGATCCTTCACTACAGTTATAGCTAATTCAGCTGAATCAATACAGTTGCCGGAACCAACAGTGTAAATAGTAGAATAATACCCGGTTTTATCCTGAGCATTGGTATATCTCGAGGCAATTTGCGCTATGGTAGGATTAAAAGTTCCATTCGTACTAACTCCTTCAGCTATTAAAGTTTTATACAGAACTTCCAATCGAGAAAGAGAATTGTAATTTTCTTCAACCTGCGAAATAGTCAAAACCGTCGAGGTATTATCAGCACCTGCATTTACATTACAAACGGGAACTACATTAACGGTTATTTCTGCAGAATCAGTGCAATCTCCACTATTTACTGTATAAACTGAAGTATAAGCTCCAAATTTATCGGAAGAATTTACATACCTTCCAGCTAAGTCTTGGATAGATGGGGACCATGCTCCAGTACCTCTAACACTTTTAGTTAGTAGGCTGTTGTATAATACCTGTAATCTAGAAACGCTATTATAATTAGCTTCAATCTGGGCAGGTGTCAAATCGATTGAATTATCTGGCCCTGCAAGAGTTGAACAGTCATTTGCGCTAGCATTCACTTCTTGAACTTGCTGATAATCTGTTTCTATGCTCTCTGTAGAGCATGACAATAATGTAGTGCCTAAAAAGGCAATTAGTAAGAACTTTTTCATATTTAAGTATTTAGATTTTAGACAGTAAATGTAAGAGAGAAAAATTAATCAAAGTTGCCGTTTCGAAATAATTAACATATAAATTTAGAATAATAGTTCGATTAATCCGATAATCTGTGTTTTTGTATTTGATGGAATTTCTTTCTCTTTTAGTAAAGGTTTATTTCAAATCTTAGTGGTAAAGTAGATCATACTACTTTTACTTTTTTTTATTTTCAATTTAATTGTAATAATCCTTCTCATTTTTCTAATCTATTCAACAGTCTTACTAACCACATTACTCAACTTTTTATGCATTCTACAGATAATTAGAACCCTAAATCCCAAAACATTATCATCTAACATTAAAGTGTTTCTTCTTTGAGAGAGGAATCTTTTAAAATTAGTAGGAATAGATTGCTTAACTAGCTTTAAAAAAGACTTATTTTTAATTTTCTTCTCTTTATTTTCAATTCTTAGATTTTGAATTACTTGGTTAAGAAAATCTTCTGGAAATATAGCTTTTGCATCGGCAGATGAGAGCTCCTCTTTAATTAAACTAACCATACTTCGTTGTTTTACAATATTTATCACTAAGCCATTCGAGTCGCGCTTGGCATATGGTATATTAATATCGATTTTAGTCATGATTTGTTTAAATAATCTTTTGTCTGTCCTAAGATCGTCAGGCAGCTCTCTCATTACCTTAACAATCTTCTTTGAGAGAAAAGGGTTTATCTGCTCTACATACGGAAATTTCAAATCTGCTAATGCAGATTGGATGTATGGAATTCTATACTGATGGAAGATGCGATCTCTCCAGGTATGAATAGATTCATTTTTTCGTTGAATTAGATAATTGGGTTTTTTTTGTTCCAAGTTTTGAATAAACTCATATTTTTTTAGATTTGAAAAGTCTGAGCAAAGGGTAAGTCCCATAAAACTATTCACAATAAGCGGTGAGAGAATTTTATTATACCCGAAAACTTCATCACCTCGTATAATTCCTTGAACCCCATTTTCATAAAGGTTTTTCCAAATAAAAAATCCATCTAGATACCCGGCTATATGATCGATTCTCCCCTCACCATGTTTCAGGAATTTTTCTATTATTTCGTTAGTGTTTTCTTTGGAAGATTCAGTTGGAAAATATTTATGACATGTATTTAATTTTTCTGCGACTCTTTGTGCAATTATAACATCCCCATTACTATCCTTCATCGCTGCTTTTTCTCCCCATGTGACAGTCTTGAAGGTTTCTTTTATATTTCCAAATTTTTTCAATAAAAGTAAGATAGCTCTGCTGTCATGTCCCCCAGATAGTGTTATATTCCAATTTTGAATTTTGTCTAAATTTTTAAACGTAGTAGCTAACGCATCAAATAATTTTTTTTCTTGTTTTTCAATAGGTAATATTTGAGGATTAAAATTAACTGGATTTGATTTGGTATGTAGCGTCCACAAATTTTTATCTATAACGACAGAGCCATCTGCAGGAACTTTTTCAATTCTTTTATCCCAGGCATGCGAGGGTCCTAGGGAGCCTGTGGAAATAATCCATGGAATTACTAAACGATCAAACTGAAAATTTCCGAGAAATTCTATTATACCTTTTTGGGAAGTTGAAGCAATAAATAAATCATCATCAAAATAGTACCACACGCATCTGGTTCCAAGATTGTCACATACAACCTCAATCTTGTTTTTATTAGATCTGAAAATAGCATAATTTCCATCTGGATAATCAATTTCTGTCTTACGCCAATCTTCATTCTTATGGAAAAGTTTACCTAATAAAACATTTGTACCGTTTTTTTTTAAGTTAGCTGTAGGATTACTTATTCCGTATACATTATTTTTATCACTGAAGAGGAAAGTAGGAGCAGGGCTAATATTATCAGGATTAAAACTATCGCAAATATTTTTGACTTTTCTTTTTTGAAAAGAGTTTTCACAGGGCTTCCTAAAATATACATACAATATTTTTGACATAGAGCATAGGTTTAGTAACTTATAGTTTGGTATTTCGGAGATACCAACTTTGCAATTATACAAACTTTATGGGAGCTTGTAGAAAGTATTATTTCCATCTGCATCTTCATTTAAGATCCGGTTCATTTTAGTTATGACAAGTATTCTAAAACCTAAAGTGAATGGATTTAAATTTGAAGTTTGAAAAGATTTAACTAACTTTTTTTTAAGTTTGAGTGGGAGAATACTTGACAAAATTCTTTTAAATAAATTCATAGGTTTAGTAGGTCGGGAATTCTTTCGTTTTTCAAGTATGTTTTTTACATCCTTAAGAAAAGTTTCGGGGAAAATCCTTTGTGCAGTCATAGACTCTAGTTCTTTTAAGATTTCCGTCACCATTTTTTCTTGCTGAAATAATTCTTCCTTAGGTTTTGTCGCGTCTATTTTAGCAAATTCAATCTCGTTGTCCAATGCTCTTAACAGTTCTTTCATTATTTTCTTTTCATTGCGCTGTTTATCTGGAGTATTTTTTATTTCTTCAACAATAGAATTAACTAATAATGGATCAAACTGTTCTACATAGGGGAATTTGAGATCTGATAGTGCGGCCTGAATAATCGGTATTCTGTAATCTGCTAAAATTCGATCTCGATACTGACGAAGATTTTCAGTTTTTTGGCGTTCTAGCTTTCCTGGAACATATTGATCAAAAGAATTTAGAAAATCATGTTTCTTTAAGTTTTCAAAATCTGAAATTAGCGAGAGCCCCATAAATCTGCGTATATCTAATTCGGATACCGGTTTAAGTCCGCTAAAAAGCTGGTTTCCTCGCAAAATCCCTTCGTATTTATTCTCAAATAAATATTTCCAAATATCAAATCCATTCATGTATGATGAAACATGGTCTATTCTTCCTTCACCATTCTTTAGAAATCTATTTAAAAGCATTTCAATGGGTTCTTGAGAAATTTTAGTAGAGAAAAAGGAATGATCGGTGTTATAATTTAAAGCTAGTTTTTCAGCTATGTATGCGTCAGTCCCGTTTTCGTCATGCGAAACTTTAGTCCCCCAGGTAATGGTTCTTAGTTGCTTATCTTTAGGTTTAAATTTGTTTAAGAGCAGTAGAATTAATCTTGAGTCATGACCTCCTGACAGCGATAATGCCCATTTATTAAGATTAATTTGATGGTTATTTAAGGCATGATAAATTTTTTCCTTCAATCCCAAAGTTTTGAAATTATTTTGTTGATCGTATGAAACAGAATGTAATTTCAATTTCCATTTAGAAATGTCCAAAACCAAGCTAGTTGCGGCAGGGATTCTCTTTATTCTTTGATCCCAACTATATAAAGGTCCCAATGAACCAGTGGAGATTATCCATGGAATTACTTTTTCGTTAAAGCTGAAATTTGATAAAAATTTGATTATTGCTCTCTGGGAAGTTGAACAAATAAAAATTTTATCATCTTTATAGTACCATACTGTTCTTGTACTCAAGATATCTGTGACTACTTCAACTAATTGAGTGTTACTTCTAAAAATAGCATAATTTCCATCTGGATAATATTCTAATGGGTTTTTCCAATTCTTTTGATTATTCAAAATATTTCCTAGGAGGACATTTGTTCCTTCTGTTTGGATAATACTTAAGGGGTTGGATAAACCGCAAATATTGGATCCACTTTGAAAGCAGTATGATGGGTTTGCTTGAATATTATCCGGATTAAGTTCAGAAGTTATTTGTTCTACTCGTTCTTTCGAGTTATCGGGGATCTTTTCATCCCGATAAGTGATATATATAATTTTGGACATTTTTAATTTTTTGGTCGATAATCCTTTTTCAGGCTATAGTATTTCTCTTAGCATACCCAATACTAACTTTTCAGGTTGTGTTTTATTACGGTAAGCTTCTTAATAAAGCTGTAAATGTTTTAGCTTGGTTATGGTATTGGGCGCAATTTAATATATTTGCTCAAAGATAAGCCGGCACAAATATTTTCTCGCGCATGGAGGTGAATCAATATCCCATATTATCAAATTCATGAGATCAAAATTATACAATTTTTTAAATCATTTTTCTTCTATTTATCTTGAACGTTCTTCCTCACCCCTTCGAGTTCTAGCATATCATACGGTGCCTGATAGAGGCAAATTTGAAACCCAGATTCGGTATTTGAAATCTGAGTTTAAAATTATTGATATTAATACACTGCAACTTGCGGCCCAGGGTAAAACAGAACTGTCAAAAAAGTCTTTACTAATAACTTTTGATGACGGCGATTTTTCAGTATATGAAAATGGATTACCAGTATTAAAAAAATATGAATTACCGGCTATACTTTTTGTTATTTCGGGCTTAATAGATACTTATGAAGGTTTTTGGTGGAAGCAAATAGAAAAGTATTATGAGAATGAAGGTGAAACATACACAAGAGCCCGCCAGAAAGTTAATTTATTAAAACAAGTTCCGGAAATAGAAAGACAGAAATACTTAAGTAAAATTCCAACTTTAGATTGTCGCCAATTGAATACTAAAGAACTTGAAGAATTAAGTGTCAACAAAGTTGCAATTGCCAATCATACCCATACTCACCCTATGTTGAATAACTGTTCAGATGAGGAGATAGAAGAAGAATTAAACCAAGTTCAAAAGAGATTTGAAAAGTTGCCGTTTGCTTATTTCAACGTGTTCGCCTATCCTAATGGCAACTGGGATCATCGTACTGAAAAATTAATCCAGAACAAAGGTATTTCAGTAGCTTTTTTATTTAATCATGAATTGAATAAAAAAAGTTTGAATCCTTTAAGGATTTCCCGTATAGCAGTTAATACAAATGATGATTTACCAGAATTCAAAGTGAAAGTCTCGGGTCTTCATTCCAGAATATTGTCTTTAAAAAAATCCTTATCTACTTGAATTTATGAATTTAAATCCGATCAATTATTCAAATGACGTACCTGAGATAGTTGCACTTCTCCGCACCAGTTTAAGTGATAATCATACTACTGAAAATTTTATGTGGAAGCATTATGATAATCCTTTCGGAAAATCCTATGGTTTATTAGCGAGGGATAAGAATATAATTGTTGGTGCGAGAATGTTCATGTTCTGGGAATTTCGCAAAGCGAACAGGGTATTAAGAGCCATACGTCCTGTAGATACCATCACGCATCCAGAATATAGAGGAAAAGGGATTTTTAAAAAACTAACCTTACAAGGGCTTGATGACTGTAAGGGAGAGTATGATTTTGTATTCAACACACCTAATATTAATAGCTTTCCCGGTTATATCAAAATGGGTTGGAATAAATACGATAAGGATTTAAATTTCAAAATTGCATTAACATTTAATCTGAAAAGAAAAGGGTCTATAAAACTTTTGGAACAGAAAGAGTTTGACTTACAAAATATAAATCTAGCATCTCCAGACTTCAGAACTAATTTCTCCGGTAACTATCTGCGATGGCGTTATCTGGATAAATTATATAAGGTAGCTAAATTTGAAAAAGATTCTATACAGGTGTTATTGTTTTACAAATTAGAGAAAATTAAAGGTGTTAAAACTCTAATTATTCAAGATATACTTGGAGATTACCAAATGCATAAATCTGCGGTAACGGCCTTAGCAAATTATATAAATGTATATATTGTTTTTTATCTAAATACGCCATTGCTTAACCTTAATTTTTATATTTCAAAAAAGAGGCACAATTCAATTGTAGTTGTTAAGGGTGATAAAGAAAAGATACCTGCTTCTTTAAGTTTCTCGGCTGGAGATCTCGACGGAAGGCTGTAATTTATAAGCTCAAGAAAAAAAATCTATGAAAGTTTTACTACTAATGAATTCGTTAGGTGCAGGAGGAGCTGAGAGGTCGATGGTTGAATTTGCCAAATTTCTTCATGGCAAACCAGATATTTCAGTTTCCTTTGTATGCCTAGAGCGTCGTAAAATTGGCTTGGAAGAAGAAGTTGAAGATTCTGGAGTAAGAACATTATACTACTGGGGTAAGAAGGGTTATAAAACTAAAAGTCAATTTCTCCTGAAAATTCTAAGATCAGAAAGACCGGATATCATTCATTCTGTTCTGGTAGACTCGAATATTGTGTTACGCTTTGCCCGGCTATTTTACAAAAGTGGCAGTGTAGTGCAGAGTCTGGTTAATACACCTTATTCGCACGAACGTAAGAAAGATAACCAACTGCCGTGGCATAAATTTTTATTAGCAAAACAATTGGATAAATGGACGGCAAGAATGATTCCTGACATTTTTTATCACTCAATTACTAAGGAGGTCTTAAACCATTATATACCTATATACGGGATAAAGAATAATTTTAGGGTAATTTATAGGGGTAGGTATGAGAATAAATTCTTGGGGGTAAAATCAGAAAATAAAAATTTCACTCTTATAAATGCTGGAAGACAGGAGTTTGCCAAAGCTCAAATAGATATACTAAAAGCTCTCAAGTATCTACGTAGTAAATATCAGTTGACAGATATAAAATTTCAATTGCTAGGTAGACCCGGCCATTATACAAAAAAGATAAATGACTTTATTGCTGAAAATGATCTGGAAGATCAGGTAGAGATCCCGGGATTTGTAAAAAATGTGGAAGAAAGATTGGTGAAAGCTGATGTATTCGTTTTTCCATCCTATTATGAAGGTCTTGGCGGAGCACTTATTGAAGCTTTTGCTGCAAAACTTCCCTGCATTTGTTCAAACATACCAGTATTAAAAGAGGTGGTAGGAAGTGAAAAAGGTGCGCTATTTTGTGATCCTGGCGATTATCAGAAGCTTGGAGATAATATTTATCAATTATATAATGATGAAAACTTGAGAAAAGAGCTCAGTGAATATTCCTATACAAATTTTGAAAAAAAATATAAGTTAGAAAAAATTAATACTGAAATGTTACAAATGTATAGGGATTTAATAAAGTCAAAATGAAAATACTCCAGTTGGTAACAAAAAGACAGTATCGTGGCGCCGAAGTATTCGCTGCAAACCTAAGTAAAGAATTGCTTTTACTAGGACATGATATAATTTTTGTAGGCTTATATCGAAACGACAGTAATGTGTTGGAGGTTTCTGGCGCTCATCATGAAGATTTGGTTGAAGCGGAAAGAACATTTTCTGCTACGTTGATTAAGAATCTCGTAAAATTGATAAGGAGAGAACGCCCGGATGTTATACAGTGTAATGGTTCAGATACATTGAAATATATGGTTGCGGCTTCTTATTTTACTTCCTCCATTCCTATTACATATCGAAATATAAGTATGATAAGCGTCTGGTTAAACGGTTCTTTAAAAACCTTTGTTTATAGAAAGATGTTTGAACGCATAGAGCATGTAACTTCCGTAGGGTCAGAGGCGGCTGAAGATTTTGTAGTAGCTTTGCAATATCCTAGGAAACAGATTTCAGTAATAAGAAGAGGGATACCGTTAAAAAAAATTGAGCAATCAAGTATAGCTCCTATAAAGGAGGATTTTGGAATGAAATCTGAAGATAGGATCGCTGTGCATATTGGCAATTTTAGTTTAGAGAAAAACCATGAGTTTTTACTGGAAGTTTTTAAAGAGATCAAAAAAATCAATAATCGCTTAAAATTAGTAATGGTAGGGAATGGCGTGCATTTTGAAAATATTAGAAACAGAATTCAGGAATTTAATCTTCAGGAAACAGTTTTTGTGACAGGTTTTAGAAGTGATATTCCAGAAATTCTTGCCGCTGCACACTGTTTTGTATTATCCAGTAAAGTAGAAGGGGTGCCGGGAGTAATTCTTGAAGCAGCCGCTCAAAAAGTTCCTACGGTGGCCACCAATGTAGGTGGTGTTAAAGAAGTTTTAATTGATAATCAAACCGGTTTTATTATAGATGACTTTAATAAAGAAAAATTTGCAGAGAAAGTAATAGAAATTCTAACTAATGAAACTTTGCAGTTAAAACTTGGTTCTAATGCTTATAATATGGTTGAAATGGATTTTAATCCGGTTAAGAATGCCATCAAATTTGAAGATCTATACAGAGACCTAATGAAGGGCTCTCAAACGACTTATCCTTAATTTGAAGATTCCTGAGAGATGTTAAAGTCTTATCAAATCTCGGGTTATACGCTGAACTCCTTCTTTTAATAATTAATTTTGAAGCTGGGTCAATCAAACAACCAATTTCTATCAAATGAGAAAGATAAAAGTACTCCACATTATCAAATCATTGGGTCGTGGAGGAGCAGAGATGTTGTTGCCAGAAACACTAAGACTTCATAATAAAGAAAAATTTGAGTTCGATTACGTTTATTTCCTTCCCTGGAAGAACCAGATGGTTAAGGAAATTAGCGAACAGGGAGGGAAAGTTATATGTATAGAGGCAAATAATAATCTCAGTTTACTCTCAAAGTATAATGAAGTTGCTAAATACTGTAAGAAAAATAATATAGATATTATTCATTCTCATTTACCCTGGTCTGGTTTTCTCTCAAGGCTTGTTTATAAACAAACTGGCATACCTCTTATTTATACCGAACATAATATTCAGGAGCGCTATCACGTAGCAACTAAAAAATTAAATGCCTTTACATTTAATTGGCAAAGTAAAGCTATTGGTGTTTCTGCTGATGTTAGTAAATCTATATCGGAAAATATCAACCCGGATATTTCAGTACAAACCCTATTAAATGGCGTAAATACCCAGAAATTTTTTAGGGATGAAAAAGCTGCAAATAATATAAAAAGGAAATATAAAATCCCCAAGAATGCATTAGTGGTTGGAAATTTAGCGGTTTTCAGAGAACAAAAAGATCTGGTTTCTTGGGTCAAAGCTTTTAAGGTCATTAATGAATCAATGCCGGCCGTATATGCTTTAATAGTTGGTGCTGGCCCAAAACAATCTGAAATTCAAGAGCTTATAAAAGCACTTGATCTCGAAGGAAAAATTATTCTTCCGGGATTACAAACTAATACCGTTGCCTATCTATCTGCTATGGATATATTCATGATGAGTTCCCAGTTTGAGGGATTGCCCATAGCCTTACTGGAGGCCATGAGTATTGGTTGCGCTATTGTTTCAACCAAAGCCGGGGGAGTGGTGGAAGTCATAGAACATAACAAAAATGGACTATTGAGTGAGGTTGGAGATTCAAAAATGCTTGCAGAGAATTGTACTAAAATATTAAATAATACTTCTTTAAGGAAGATGCTACAAGCAGCAGCGCGAGAAAGAGTAGTAGATGCCTTTAGCCTGGAAAATATGGTAGATGAATTAGAGAGGTGCTATATGGAGCTAGCACCAAAAAATTAATAGTTGGTAAAATTTCGCATATCTATTGATTCTCGATATGAAAAGCTTATTATTTACTGGCTTTATGAATCTCTTAAATTTTTTTTAAAAACCTATAGGTAAGTTTAAGACTCCAGTTCATATCAGGTTTCTTTTTAAAACTGTATTTGAAATTCTAATATTCAAGTGAAATTATAATATAGAAATTGTTACTTATGGAAATTCGGGAAGCTGATGAATATGATATTCCTAAAATTGTCAAGGTTTTAAAAGCCAGCTTGGGAGAAGATCAACTAGAACTTTCAGAAAAAGTATGGAAATACAAGCATCTAGAGAATCCATTTGGAAAATCTATTGTTTTAATTGCTGATGAAAATAAAGAAACTATAGGAGTTCGTGCATTTATGCGTTGGGAATGGCAATTCGGGAAAGAAAAATTTCAAGCATTGAGAGCGGTAGATACTGCTACTCATCCAAGCCATCAAGGGAAGGGAGTTTTTAAAAAATTAACTTTGAAAGCTGTTGAAAACTCAAAAGCAAATGATTATCATTTTATATTTAATACTCCAAATGAGCAAAGCCGGCCGGGCTATTTAAAAATGGGATGGAAGGAGGTTGGTAAAATACATGTAGGAATAAAGCCTTCTTTCTCATTTTTGAAATTTAAAAATACTGGCAAATCTTATGAAATTAGAAAAAATATTACCAATGAGCATTTAGATAGCTTATGTAGAGAATGGAATAATAAATTAGCAGCTAAACCTGGTTTATTTACTCCTAAATCTGCTGAGATGCTTAGGTGGCGTTATGAAGAAAACCCACTACAGTCTTATGAAGTTCTCGCTGATAACGGGTATTATTTAGCTGCTTATGTGAAAAAAAGAGGTAGTTTTAAGGAATTCAGGGTAGCGGAGTATATTTATGATGAAAAATTATTGAGTAAAAAGGAACTAAAAACAATTATAGATAGATTGGTAAGTAATTTTAGCTGCCAGATGGTTAGTTTTTCCCCAAATTTATTGAAAATGTCTGGTAAAAAAGGGCATTTTGGACCAGTATTAACCCTTAATACTCTCAATGTAGAAGATATCCAAAATGAGGAATTTTTAAAACTTACTAATTGGAATAATAGCCTGGGAGACTTAGAATTATTTTGATATGCTAGGAGTTCTCTTCTTAATAATACTATTTTTCGCTATAAATCAGGTGATATTTAATATTTACCAGAAAAGGCATAGATTCTTGGATAAGAAGAAAATGAATCTTCTTTATTTTTATCATCTAATCTTTTTTGGCGTTTACCTATGGTATGCTTACAATAATCCTTCCGATTCAAAAGGATATTATGCCAATGTTAATATTCATAATGGATCTTGGTTTGAATTGTTTGGAACTGATACCGATTTTATTGATTTTTTAGCTTATCCTCTCAATTCCATCGGTTTTAGCTATGAGATGCAAATGCTGTCTTTCGCTTGGTTAGGGTATTTAGGTTTCTTCTATGCCTATCTATTCTTTAGGGAAAAAATACCAATCAAAATAAAAGCTTTTAAATCTATCGATCTTTTAACGCTTATACTGTTTTTGCCAAACATGCATTTCTGGACTGCTTCATTAGGTAAAGGTTCTACTATCTTTTTTGGATTAATGATGTTTACTTATGGAATAGTAAAACCGGGATCCAGGATATTTTTACTCATTTTGAGCTCGTTCATTATATATCACATTAGACCACATGTTTTTATGTTTGTTGCTGTGGGAGCAGTAGCCGGATATATGAGTGGAAAAGAGCAGATCCCTTTTTGGCAGAAGGCCTCTGTTTTTGTAGTATTAATTGGAACATTACTTTTAGTACAGGATCAAATTTTAGCTGTAATGGGTTTACAGGGTTCTGAAAATTTAATCGAAGATTTCCAGGCACAATCTGAAGAACGTTCAGAAGATTTGAGTGACGCCGGCTCTGGGGTGGATATGTCTTCTTACCCACTTCCACTCAAATTATTCACATTTTGGTTCAGACCTTTATTTATCGATGCGCCTAATGCATTGGGTCTGATAGTTTCAGTAGAAAATTTAATCTATCTTTTACTTTTTTTTAAAATTCTAAAAAAGGATTTTATCAAGTTCATTAAGAAGTCTCCGGCAGTGGTTAAGATGAGTTTCGTAATATTTTTTATGACCTCTTTCGCAATGACTTTCGTCATGTCTAATTTGGGGATTATTATGCGGCAGAAGTCTATGGTAATGTATTATATTTTCTTTGTTATTTATTACTACCTGGCACAGAAAAAATATGAAAAGTTCATGAAGTTGAAACGTTTGAAAGAGAAAAGGAAAAACTCAAATTTGACACCAGTTTAAGATGCTAGCGAGCAAGCAAATCTTCTTAATCAATGAAATTTAGATTTAATCTAGTATTTCTTTTACTCTTATTTTAGCCGATCTTGTATTAATATTAAATAGAGCTATTTTCATTTAATAATATTTACGACTTTCTAACATTTACAATTTATAGCTAAATGATTTTAGGAAAAAATTTTAAATAACTATGGGAAATGGATCTTTAGTAATTTCTTTAGATTTTGAATTATTATGGGGTGTCTTTGATAAAGTTAATTGGATGGAAAAAAAGGAGTATTTCCTTAATACCCGCAAAATTATACCTGAAATTCTCAAACTATTTGAAGATTATAATATTGCCTGCACCTGGGCAACTGTTGGCATGCTTTTTAATCAAAATTGGGAAGAATGGAATGCTAATATGCCTGAGGTATTACCAAATTATAAGAATCGGGCTCTTTCTGCATATAGTTATGGCAAGAAAATTCAATCTGAAGAAAACGAGGTATTGTGTTTCGCGCCAGATATTATAAAAAGTATTGTAAATACCCCCAGACAGGAAGTAGCCACCCATACCTATTCTCATTACTATTGCCTTGAACATGCCCAGACTATTCATAGTTTTGAGACCGATCTTCAACAGTGTGTAGACATGGCAATACTATGTGGTGTGAATTTAACATCACTTGTTTTTCCCCGAAATCAATTTAATAAAGAATATTTGAAAGTTTGCAAAAATTTGGGAATTGATAATGTACGTTCTAATCCTACCGATTGGTATTGGAGGAGTACAAAAAACAACTCTATTCTAAATAAAATTTTTAGAACCGGTGATGCCTATGTAGGTCTTAATGATAAGTCCTACAAACAGCCTGAAGACCCTATTAATTTTAACCTACCAATATCTCAAAAAGCATCCAGATTTCTGAGACCTTATTCTACCAATAAAAGATTTAATGATTTAAAATTAAAAAGAATCAAAGGAGAAATGACTAAAGCTGCTCTCAACGGAGAAATTTATCATTTATGGTGGCATCCACATAATTTCGGGAATCACCCGGATGAAAGTCTGGAAGACCTGAAGCAGCTTCTAATTCATTTTGACAATTTGAGAAAAAAACATGGCTATTCATCACTAAATATGGATGATATAGGAAGGCTAGTCAAAAAATAAAATAAGAATAAGCTTTATACTTATATATTTGCAGATTTAAAAAATATCTATGTGCGGAATTAACGGCTTTATTACTAGGGGCCATGTCAGTGAAGAAGGTCTTAGAGAGCAGCTTGAGGGAATGAATAATAAAATTATCCATCGAGGACCAGACCAGGATGGGTTTTTTACTGAATCTAATTCGGATTATTCAGTGGCTATGGCTATGCGCAGACTATCGATTATTGATTTAGGTACGGGAGCTCAACCTATTTTCAGCAAGGATAAAAAAGCGCTCATTTTTTTTAACGGCGAGATTTATAATTACCGGGAATTAAAAGATGTTTTATTAGAAAAGAATCACGAGTTTAAAACAACTTCAGATACAGAAGTGATTTTGAAAGCCTATGAGGAATGGGGTACAGAAAGTTTCGGGATGTTGGATGGTATGTTTGCTTTTAGTATTTATGATAAATCTAAAAATAAAATATTTATAGCCAGAGATTTTTTTGGAGAAAAGCCATTGTATTATACCAAAACTGATAGCCAGCTAATTTGGGGATCAGAATTAAAATCGCTCGTTAAAGAATTATCCCAAAAGCCTCAGATTTCAAAAGAAGGCCTAAATCTTTATTTCAGGTTAACCTATATTCCTGCGCCATATTCAATTTATGAAGGAGTTCATAAGCTGGAGGCCAATCACTATATGGAGATAACGCTTGAAAATTTCCAAGCGAAAACTTTTCCTATTAAAGATGATAAGTTCCTTTCTATAGATCCTGAAATATCATTTAAAGAAGCGAAATCTAAAACACACGATCTGGTGCTTGAGAGTGTTAAAAGTAGATCTGTAGCCGATGTTCCTTTGGGAACTTTTCTTTCTGGAGGTGTGGACTCATCTGTGGTTTCTCTGGCTCTTTCTAAACAAGTCAAAGATAAGATAGATACTTTTTCGGTAGGTTTCGAGAAAAAATCCTTTGATGAAACAGATAAATCCCGTACCGTAGCTAAGTTGATCAATAGTAATCACCATGAATTTATCATTTCTGTAAATGACTTAAAGGGTAATTTAGATGAGATATTGCTCAATTTTGATGAACCATTTGCAGATTCTTCTTCACTTCCTACTTATCTGGTAGCAAACAAAACCAGACAACAAGTTAAAGTAGCTCTGACCGGAGATGGTGGAGATGAAATTTTTGGAGGATATAATAAGTACTATATTGGTAAGATGAACCAGAAATACTCATCGGTTGTACCAAAACCTATACATACTAAACTAAAAGCGGTAGCAAATACGGTGCTAAGTACAAAAGATGATAAGCGTGGAACTCGATTTAAATTGAGAAAATTGATGAATGCGATCAATTATGAAGGTGATTTCTATTATAATATAATTTCACTCGCTTTTCAGGAAGAAGATGTAGCGCAATTGCTCAAAGATAAATGGGTGAAATCAAAAGTCTTTCAACCTTACAAAAACACTATCAATAATAAAGCTGAGAAGCTAACAGATTTTCGTAATATCGATAGGATTTTAAGTCTGGAAGGGGATATGCTGGTTAAAGTAGATCGTACGAGTATGCTGACTTCTTTGGAGTCACGGGCTCCTTTTTTAAATAAAAAGCTTTGGAACTTTACTGCTCAGTTACCAGAAGGTTATTTGATGAAGGGATGGAATAAGAAATATATTTTGAAAGAAGCTTTTAAAGAGTATTTCCCGAAAGATTTTTTAAATAAATCTAAAAAAGGTTTTGGCGTACCCGTAGGAGATTGGCTTAGAGGGTATTTGAAACCTGAGTTAAAATCTTATATAGATAATCACTTCTTGGAAGAACAGAATTTATTCGAGAAAGAGTTTGTACGGAATCTAGTGGAAAATCACATTAGCGGAAAACAGGACAATACTTTTAGAGTGTGGGCTTTCTTTTGTTTTCAAAAGTGGTATAAAGTAACTTACTTGACTTTATAAGATGCAAAAGCTTGTTCGTGTCACCACTATACCATTGTCTCTGGAAAAACTTCTTGAAGGACAACTTACGTTCATGAGTCAGCATTACCAGGTTATAGCCGTTGCTGCAGATGAAAAGAGACTCGAAAAATATGGAGTTGATAATAATGTAGAAACCTACGCTGTAGAATTGACTAGAGCAATAACTCCTATTGCTGACCTTAAAGCTGTATTTAAACTCACTAGTTATTTACGCAAAGAAAAACCTTTGATTATTCATAGTCATACTCCTAAAGCAGGTATCATTAGTATGCTAGCTGGTTGGCTCGCAGGTGTTCCAATAAGGCTACATACAGTTGCAGGTTTACCATTGCTAGAAGTAAAGGGTTTCAAAAGAAGAATTTTAGACTTTGTAGAGAAGCTTACTTATAAGCTAGCTCATAAAGTATTTCCAAATTCTTTTGAATTAAAGAAAATCATTCTTGATTTAAATTATGCAAATGAATCTAAATTGAAGGTGTTAGGGAATGGAAGCTCAAATGGGATAGATACGACGTATTTTGATCCTCAACGATTTACAGAAGACTTCAAATCAGATTTAAGGTCAAAATTTGGTATTCCACAGGAAGATATTGTTTTTGTCTTTGTAGGGAGATTGGTGAAAGAGAAGGGTATTGAAGAACTTGTGCGTGCTTTCAATGAACTTAGAGTTAGTTCACCGAAATGTAGTTTGCTGCTAATTGGCCCCTATGAGCAGGATCTGGACCCAATTTCCGAAGAAATAATTCAGGAAATTGAAAAAAATCCGAAAATCATAACTACTGGTTACGAGCTGGATGTTCGACCATATTTTGCAATTGCAAATATTCTAACTTTTCCATCGTATCGAGAAGGTTTTCCAAATGTAGTTTTACAGGCGGGAGCCATGTCATTACCAGCAATCGTTTCTAATATTAATGGTTGTAATGAAATCATCCAGAATGGTGAGAACGGAATTATCATACCGGTAAAGTCGGAAGAAGCGCTGAAGGTTGCTATGAAAAAATTAGTCGATGATATAGATTTAAGAAGTCAGCTAACATTAAATGCTCGGCAAGTAATTCAAAAAAAATATGAGAGAGAGTACTTTTGGCAAATTCTGTTAAAAGAATACAAAGAGTTAGAAAGCTCTCTGAAACATGATTAAATTCGCGCCCTAGCTGAAGTATGTCTGAATTAACTGAATGTATAGAAATTTAATTAAACCAATCTTTGATTTTTTAGCTGCTGTTATAGCGCTGGTACTTCTAAGTCCGGTTTTAATTGTCGTCACTATATTATTATATCGGGCAAACAACGGTAAGCCATTTTTTTATCAGGCGAGACCTGGTAGAAATGGGGATATTTTCAGAATAGTGAAGTATAAAACCATGACTGATGAAAAGGATCCAACGGGCAATCTGTTACCGGATTCAGAACGATTAACCAAAATTGGTAGTTTTGTTCGAAAGACTTCAATTGATGAAATACCACAATTGTTTAATGTTCTGAAAGGTGACATGAGTATTGTTGGTCCAAGACCATTACTTCCTCAGTATCTAGAGCTATATAATGCCGAACAACTAAAACGGCATGAAGTTAAACCGGGAATTACAGGATGGGCGCAGGTAAACGGGAGGAATGCAATAAGCTGGCTCAAAAAATTCGAATATGATGTGTGGTACGTAGAGAAGCAATCATTTTTTCTGGATCTTCAAATATTATTAAAAACTATCAAAAAAGTTGTAATTTCTGAAGGAATAAATGCGGATAACATGGCTACCACAGAACCTTTTAACGGTAACAATTAATGATTTTATTTGGGGCAAGCGGACATGCAAAAGTAATTCTTGATATTATCAATTCAGGAACTGGTGATACCGTAGATTATATATTAGATGATAATTCTGAAATATTTGATTTAGCTGGTTTTCAGGTCGATCATGCAGTTGATAGAAACATCCTTCAGACGAACAATACAATTGTTGCTATTGGAGATAACAAGATTCGGAAGAATATTTGTGTAAAATATAATATAAAGCTACATGAGGCATTGATTCACAAAACTGCAACTGTTTCAAAAGCAGCGACTGTGTCAAAAGGATCTGTTGTCATGGCTGGAGCTGTAATAAACCACTCAGCGAAAATAGGCGAAAACAGCATTATTAATTCGAATGCTATCATTGAACACGATGTAAGCATCGCTAAATTTGTACATGTATCGCCAAGTGCAAGTGTGACTGGAGGAGTAAGTATTGGAGAAGGCTCCCACATTGGGGCTGGAGCTTCAATTATTCCAGGAATAAAAATTGGCAAATGGGTTACAATTGGTGCAGGCGCCGTTATATTGAAGGATGTTCCAGATCATGCCGTTGTGGTTGGGAATCCAGGCCGAATAATTAAATACAATAAGAATTAATATGGCAAACGATAAGATCTGGTTATCCTCCCCGCATATGGGTGGTAATGAGTTAAAATATATTCACGATGCATTCGATGAAAACTGGATAGCACCTTTGGGTCCAAACGTTACTGGATTCGAAAGTGATATTAAAAAATATCTTGGTGGAAATGTTGAAGTTGCTGCATTAAGTTCTGGTACGGCTGCCTTGCATCTTGCTCTAATTATGCTTGGTGTTTCGAATGGAGATGAAGTGATATGTCAAAGTATGACCTTTGCAGCTTCTGCCAATCCTATAAAGTACCTGGGTGCCACTCCAATATTTATTGATAGTGAATCTAAAACTTTGAATATCTGTCCTGATCAGCTGGAGATGGCTATAGAAGATAGAATAAAAAGAGGAAAAACGCCGAAAGCTATTATTGCAGTTCACTTATATGGAATGCCATATCATGTAGATCGAATTAATACCATTGCAGATAAATATAACATTCCAGTCATTGAAGATGCGGCAGAAGCACTTGGGAGTACATACCGTGGTAAGAATTGTGGCACCTTCGGCGAATTGGCTATTTTGTCATTTAACGGTAATAAGATCATCACAACGTCTGGTGGTGGCGCCTTGGTTACTAAGACTGAGAAAATGAAACAAAAAGCTGTTTTTCTCGCAACTCAGGCGAGGGATGATGCTCCGCATTACCAGCATAGCGAAATTGGTTACAATTATAGATTGAGTAATATTTCTGCAGGAATTGGTCGTGGACAAATGGAGGTTTTGGATGAAAGAGTAAGTGCAAGACGTGAAATGTTTGAATTTTACGTAAATTTATTCCGGGATGTTGAAGGTGTTAGGTTGTTTTCTGAACCATCTACAGATTATTTCAGTAATCATTGGTTAAGCGTTTTAACTATTGATAGTGAGATTACTGGGTTCACTAGAGAAGACTTAAGAGAATCACTTGCTGCTTTGAATATTGAATGTCGACCACTTTGGAAGCCTATGCACATGCAACCTGTTTTTGAGGATAGTCCGTTTTACGGCACGGGAGTTGCTGAAACCATGTTCGACAATGGACTCTGTTTGCCAAGTGGTAGCAATCTGTCGGATAATGATAGATCCAGAATCAGTAATGCAATTAAAAGTCATTTGAAAAAAGACCAATAGACTATGGGGAGCATAAGAAAAGCCCTTTCCAACATAATATCAGGTCCTGATAATTCTTTAGATATCCGAAATCTCAGATATCTTCCTAGGTGGGCAATTTTGATGATCGATATAGGTCTGGTTACTATCTCAACGATTTTAACCATTTTTATACTTTTAGATCTATCTCCTTTCCAGTATACATTATTAAATTTTTATGAGAAAGCACTTCTGGTGATCACCATGAACGTCGGTTTCTTTTTTGTCTTTAAAACTTATGCCGGAATTATAAGATATTCTTCAAATGTGGATGCTTTGAAATTGCTACTTTCCACTTGTAGTGCTTTCATCGGTTTGGTTGTGATTAATTATGCATCTTACTTTTTAATAGGTCAGAAAATCTTTTTAATTGGTGGACTACTGATCAATTTATGGATATCATTTTCGCTATTATTCCTTTTCAGACTTAGTGTCAAGCAATTCTACGAATATTTTAAAATTCTTCAGAAAAATGAGTCTCTCATTAATGCTGTTATCTTAGGGGTTGATGAAAATGCGATCTCTATAGCAGGTGCGCTTGAAATTGAACATCCCCGTCGATTCCGAATTGTGGGATTTCTAACACAGGATTCACACAAAAGACTTCGAGTACTGGATAAGCCAGTTTTAAAGCATACCAAAAAAATTCATGAAGAACTAAATTCTCTTGGAGCTGAAGCAATCATATTTTCAGAACACACACTTTCTTCTGAAGAAAAATTTAAATTAGTAGAAGAGTGTTTGGAACACGACATTGCAATTTATAATGCTCCATTAGTTTCCACCTGGGGCGGTGAACCGATAGCCAATAAGGTAAAAACGTTGCAGATTGAAGATCTTCTGGATAGAGAACCTATTAATCTAGAAACTCAGAACAAAATTGAGCAATTAACCAACAGAACAATCCTGGTTACTGGTGCAGCAGGTTCTATTGGTAGCGAGATCGTGAGACAGGTTGCTAAATATGATCCAAAACGTTTGATAATATTGGATCAGGCCGAAACACCTCTTCATAATTTACAATTGGAGGTGGAATCCAAGTTTCCTGACCTAAACTTCAAAGTAATTGTTTGCGACGTAGGGAACCAAAAGAGATTGGAACTTATGTTCCAGAATCAAGACATTGATGTGGTTTATCATGCAGCAGCATATAAACATGTACCGTTGATGGAAAGTAATCCCCATGAAGCTGTGTTCGTTAATATCCATGGAACCAAAAATCTCGCGGATCTTGCCGTGAAGTACAATGTAGGACACTTCGTTATGGTTTCAACAGATAAAGCGGTTAATCCGAGTAATGTAATGGGCGCTTCTAAAAGAGCTGCTGAAATGTACGTTCAATCCTTATTTCATAATCAGCTTCAAACTGGTATAGGATCTACAAAATTTATAACCACTCGTTTCGGTAACGTTCTAGGTTCTAATGGTTCGGTTGTACCGCTTTTCAAGAAACAAATAGAGAAAGGCGGCCCTGTAACTATTACTCATCCTGATATCATTCGATATTTCATGACCATTCCTGAAGCTTGCCAGTTAGTTCTGGAAGCGGGAGCCATGGGTAAAGGGGGCGAAATATTTGTTTTCGATATGGGTGAGCCAGTGAAAATTATGGACTTAGCCATCAAAATGATAAAACTTGCAGGTTATCAACCAAACAAGCATATTAAGATTAGAATTACTGGACTAAGACCAGGTGAGAAATTATATGAAGAGCTATTGAATGATGATAGTCAAACGCTTCCAACGCATCATAAAAAAATCATGATTGGGCAGGAGGTTGTAAGAGATTACGAAGGTATCAACGAGAATATTCTCAAGATAATAAAATCTGCTACTAAGTTGAAAAATGATAAAGTAGTTGCTAAACTTAAAGAGTTAATACCGGAATTTAAGAGCAATAATTCATCTTACGAAAAACTGGATAATTTAAATCAAACCAAAAAATCAGGAATTAATTAATGAAGAAATTATTAATCATTGCAGTTATATCTAGCTGTTTATTCAGCTGCGCTACTAAAGACCAGGTAGTCTATTTTAATAATGTCAAATCATTAAATGGTCAGCGCAACTTATTAGAATATGAACCGAAAATTGAAAAAAATGATGTTCTAAGAATAAATGTTTCTTCATCCTCAATTAACCCTGAAATTGTAGCACCCTTTCAAATGAACCAGCAAGGTGGGCAATCTTCAGGAGGCGGAGGTCAAAGTCAATCTCTAACTGGTTATTTAGTTAGTCCTAAAGGAACTATTAATTTCCCGGTACTGGGTACTATTGACGTAGAAGGTTTAACCAGAACTGAGATACAGCAAGATTTAGAAACGAAAATAGCGGATTATGTAATTGATCCTGTTGTTGACGTGAGGATAGTTAATTTCAGTATTACAGTTTTAGGAGAAGTGGGCAATCCAGGAAGGGTTCAAATTAATGACGGTAGAGTTACGATGCCAGAACTTCTCGCGATGAGTGGCGATATTAATTATACTGGGAAACGTCAAAATATAAGAATTATTAGAGAAAGCAATGGTGTGAAATCTGTTGGATTTATTAATATGACAGAAACAGATTTATTTAGTAGCCCATACTACTATCTCAAGCAGAATGACATAGTATATGTAGAGCCTACTTACGCAAGAATGAAGTCTGCTGGTTTCTTTGGTAATCCAGGAGCAATTATAGGCCTTATAAGTTCAATTATTGGTTTAGTGTTTATATTTACAAGATAAATGGAAGAATTCAACGATTTTACTGTAGAAGCAGAGGAGTCAAATTTTGACCTAAAAGCAGAACTATACAAATATTTAGCTCATTGGAAATGGATAATTTTTGGCCTCATAATTGGAGTTGTATTTGCTTATTTATATAATAGGTACACTATTCCTAAATATAATACACAAGCTACAATGATTATTGTAGATGATGAGAAGAAAAATGCTATGAATGCTACGCCATCGGGCGGTGGAGCTATTTTTTCACTTGAAGACGATGGAATACAGAATCACATAGAGAAATTAAAATCAAAGCAACTGGTTGAAAGTGTTGTTGATGAACTGGATCATAATGTAAGTTATTTTATAGAAGGTAATGTAATTACTGTTGAAGCATATCGATCTAGTCCTGTTTTGATCAAATTTATCACAAATGATAGTGTAGTAAATACTATTTCAAGAGATTTTGTTGTGACACCTACTTCAGAGACATCATTTAGACTTGAGGATGAAAGTCTGGAGTACAATGCTGATCATAAAATTGGTGAAATAATTGATCTGTCTGGCCTTAAGTTTGTTATTTTGCCTAAATCAAGTAAGGAGCAAGATAGTTTTGGAAAAACAAGGTCAATAAATATTGTGATGGAACCTGTGAGGGACGTTGCTGCAGAATATATATCTAAATTACAAATTACTCAAAAAGGACAGGCTAAGGACATTTTATCACTTAGCTTGGTTCAAAACACTCCGGAGAAATCCCAGGATTTTCTTAGTAAATTAATGGAGCGCTTTAACGAGGAGGGAGTTAAGAATAACCAAGAAGTCGCGGAAAATACTACTAAATTTATCCAGGATAGGTTAGAAATGATTACCACAGAGTTAGATTCTGTAGAAGTCAATATTGCTGATTTCAAGAGAGATAATCGAATCATGGACGTTAGTAGTGGTGCGTCTGAATTTCAATCGAAATTTTCTACTGCTGAACAGGAGATTTTCAACTTGGAAACTCAATTGGAACTCTTGACATCTGTAGAAGAATTGTTAAGAAGCCAGGGCGAATATGAGTTACTGCCGGAGATTGGAATAAATAAAGGTGGAGTATCTGGCTTGGTGGCTTCTTATAACTCTTTAGTAGTAGAACGGAATGTATATCTAGAGGGTGGAACTGAAAAAAACCCTATAGTGAAGACCTTGAGTGAACAACTCGATGGTTTGAGAAATAACCTCTTCGAGAATATTCAAAGTACAAGAAATTCCTTAAATATACAATTACGAGAACTTTCTAAAAGGGAAAATGTTGCCCAAGGACAATTTAGCGCCTTTCCAGGATTAGAGAAAGGTATGCGAAATATAGAACGTCAGCAACAAATTAAAGAACAATTATACCTCTTTCTGTTACAACGTAGAGAAGAGGCAGCAATATCTTCTGCTGCGACAGCAGCAGTTGCACGCATTATTGACCAACCGTATACCAATAATGATCCTGTGGATCCAGCACCATGGCTAATATTAACTGTTGGTTTTTTAATTGGTCTAATTATTCCAATTCTAATAATATTCGTGAAGAACTTCCTAGATACGAAAGTACATCATAAGGGTGATTTGAATACGTTACTGAAACATGTTCCGTTTTTAGCTGAACTGCCAAGAATTAAAGCTGAGGACGTAGATATCATTCAGTTAAATGATAGATCTCCTTTGGCAGAGTCTTTCAGGATCCTGCGCACCAATTTAGCGTATCTTGTGCAAAACAAAGATAAAACAAGAGGTGACGTAATATTTGTGACCTCTACTATCAAAGGTGAAGGTAAAACATTTGTTTCATACAATTTATCCAGGACACTAGCTAGTAGCAGTAAAAAGGTTCTCTTAATTGGAGCAGATATAAGAAACCCTAAACTTCATAGATATACGCAAAACACAATTGGTGCTAAGGAAAAAGGATTATCAGATTTTTTATATGACTATGATGTAAATTCTGCTGATGTCATTTCTTCAACAAATGATGGGGATATTCCAGTAGATGTAATCCTATCTGGACCTATTCCTCCAAATCCAGCAGAACTTTTAATGAATGATCGCTTGGAATTTTTAATTGAAGAGTCGAAGGTGAAGTATAATTATATTATAGTGGATACCGCACCTGCAATGATTGTGACCGACACTTTGTTAATTAGTCAATTAGCTGATTATACACTTTACGTTACAAGAGCAGATTACACCGAGAAAGCACTTCTGGATTTCCCGAAAGATTTAAAGAAACAAGGTAAGCTTAACGGTCTTGCTGTAATACTCAACGATATAGACTATTCAAAATTTAGTTATGGCGCACAATATGGTTATTCCTATGGATATGGATATGGATATGGTGAAGAAAATGTATCTAGATGGGGTCGAATTAAAAAGCGTATTTCTAACTCTAGCTAGCTAATGCTGCAGAAGTTCGCGATTATTATCGCAAATTCGTAGGATGTTTTGAGTATATTTATTCGGAACTTTGATTTCTTTAATTTTCTCGAGATGCGTGAGTTTATGAACATCACTACAAATGTATTCAATTAATCCGTTTTCAATTAACTGGTATGCCATCTTCTGTATACCTTTCCCATAATGATTGGATAAGGATAACATATTTATTTGCATTAGACATCCTCTCGTTTTTAGCTCTTTGTATTTACTAAGATCTTTAGAATGCATGTAAGTATATCTTTCAGGATGGGCTAGTATTGGAATTTTAGAGTTATTCTGTACTTTAAAAAGAATTTGAGTCAGGTTAATTGGAGCTTGAAAGTAGGACATCTCCACCAGAACCTTATTTTCAGTTATTGTAAGTAGGTCGTTACTTTTTAAAATTTCTAGGAAGTGCTGATCCATCATATATTCAGCAGCATAGGTTAGTCGTTTTGGCCCCGCCTTTTCTTGTAGAATTTTGTTATAAGCTTCTTCGATGGTGAAGGGCGTATTTGGATAATATTCACCGATAATATGTGGCGTAGCAACAATTTGATTGATTCCTATCTCTGAGAAGCTATTAAATATTTTTCGTGAGGTTTCCACGCTGTCAGAACCGTCATCAATACCCGGTAACGTATGATTATGAAAGTCTGGAATTCCTTCAATTAAGTCAATTAAGAATTTACTTCTATTAAATATTGATAACATTTGAATTATTTTACTGTTTAAAATTACAAATTTAAGTTCTAAATAGTAATATTTGCAACCTAAGTAGAAGTATGAAGTATCCTTTTATTCTTTACATTTTATTAATCCTTAGCTTAAGCTCATCTGGTCAGGATTATATCAATCTTGAGGCTAAAGGAACTGCAGGAATTTATAGTAGTTCGGAATCTCCATTTTGGATGCATTCTAATCGAAGAGGAAGAGTAGATGAGAAAACTTTTTATAGCGGATTATTATCGGGTTCGGTTATCTTTAATAAAGATAATTCAAGTTCGTTTCAGTTTGGAGGTGGACTTCTATATAAGGATGGATATGATGATGGATTTAAAATTGACGAGGCATATTTCAGTTACGTTTCTCCAAAGATTAGAGTCGATATTGGTAAACGACAGCGAACAGATCTTTACCAGGGTTTAAGTGTTAGCAATGAAAGTATTCTATGGTCGCTGAATGCGTCGCCGTTTCCAGGAATATCTATTGAAACAGTTGAACCAGTCTTTTTTAATTTTAAGGATTACGGACTGGGGTTTAAATTTTCCATTGGAGAATACCTATTAGATGATGAGCGATTTATTGATAATACAAGGTTGCATCATAAAAGTGGACATTTAGTTTATAGAACTCAGAAAGATTTCGAAGTCAGTCTCGGGTTACAACAATTCGTGCAATGGGCAGGTGTTTCAGAGGAATTTGGAAGACTACCAAAGACCCTAGAAGACTATGGACGTGTAATCACAGGTAGAGCTGGAGTCGATGACGTGGGAGGTGAGGAAGTGAACGCTCTTGGAAATCAGATGGGGAGCTATGAATTGAAGATCAGGACCAGAATCAATGATTTGGATGTTGAATTGTTTTACAACCATATCTTTGAAGACGGGTCCGGTTTGAAATTAGGAAATTTCCCTGATGGCCGTTATGGAGTCTACATTGAAGATAATAGAGATACCTTCTGGGGTAAAGACTGGATAAGATATTTTATATACGAATTTTACTATACTAAGAATCAAAGCAGAGACCGGAAGAGTTCGGCCATCGATGGCGCTGATAATTATTTTAATAATAATCTTTACCAATCAGGTTGGACATACCAAAATAGGGTCATTGGGGTGCCATTGATATTACTGAATGATGATCGTTTTAGAATAGGGACTAATATTCTTACGGTTCATCACCTCGGGTTAAAGGGGGCTTTATTAAAGAATAATTCTTACCAATTTTTACTGAGTTATAGAGTAAATTATGGTCTTAAAGATTCGTTCTACAAACCAACTGCACGTGTAGTTTCATCCTACCTGGAAGTTGAGTTAATGAAGGGCGATTATAACCTGTCTGCCTTTGTCGCTTCAGATATTAAAAACGTAGATCAATCTAATTTTGGTGCAGGCCTCATATTCTCCAGATCCTTATTTTAGGTCAAGCTCAAATTTTTTTGTATTTTCCTAAACCCAAACCTACTATCGTATCTTGAATTACGTTTCTATAAATTCTATTACAGAAACAGTGATTACCTTAAGTTATGCTAAGGGTGTCATTGCGTTTGATAATTCTGCAGCACAATTTTTCGAGGAAAACTTTTCTTCGGAAATTAGTCTGCGATGTACGCTATTTGCCCTTTTTCCTTCAGAACTTGCCGCACAGATCAATGAAAAAATGACCTTTTGTAAGAAAGGTCGCTTTCAAACCCATTCGTACCAGAAGGATTACAACTCGTCTGTCTTTAGTTTTTATATAGCACCAATTATAGGTGATGACAGTAAAATTAGTAGTGTTTCTTTGTCAATAGAAAAGAATGACAAGACCTATAGAAAGAAGGAAGACCTGTTATTGAGAGAATTAAATTACAGTTCACAATTTTATACAAATCTTTTTTATCACAATCCAGATGCGGTTTTTCTCTTTGATCAAGAGGGAAAGTTCATAAATGTAAATGCACAATCTGCACAATTAGCCGAAACTACCGAAGAAAAACTGTTACAAATGCACTTTTTACCGTTCATTCCTGAAGCAGAGAAGGACCAGGTTTTAAATTACTTCGGAAGAGCTCTACACGGCGAGTCTCTTGATTATCAGTGTAGTTTTGTTACGGCTAAAGGTAACCATAGAGTACTGGAGGTTAAAAACTTTCCAATTATATTTCAGCAAGAAATTATCGGGGTATACGGAGTTGCAAAAGATATTACAGAGAAGCTTGAAATTGAGCGTAAGCGACGTGCAGATAAACAAATGTTGCGGGCTATAATCGATAATATTCCAGATTATATTTTTGTAAAGGATCGGAATAACCGTTCTATCCTCACCAACAAAAAATTTGCGAATATTATATTAGGAATGAATGATCTACAAGCCAACTCAAATATCACTCCGCTAGACTATTTAGAGGAAACCAAAGCTAAAAAAATCATTGCCGATAATGATTTGGTAATGAATTCAGGTAAAGCAGTTTACAATCGCCAGGATATTGTTGAAAAAGGTGATGGCAGTCAGGAAATGGTACTACTAACAAAAGTTCCTTTGAAAGATGCGGAAGGTAATGTAATTGGTTTAGTAGGGATAGCAAGAAACAACACAGATGCTTTTCTGCAGAATAAAAGAAAGGATCTAATTCTCAAAACATTGAAGGCTTTTGGGGATAAAAGAACATTTCAGGATGCAACGATCAAAACCCTTGAGATATTCAGTAGTGAATTAGGCTTTGACTATGCAGAAGCCTATAAACTAAGTGCAAATAAAATAGAATTGATTCGAACAGCTTACTGGCCTGAAAATATAGATCTTCAGAAAGGAGATTCTGAGAGCGTTCGTTATAAAAAAGATGAAGGTCTGCCAGGTAAAGTATGGGCTTCTATGAGTATCGAAATTATTCATAAGGAGGATAATACAGGTCTGCTCAAAAATATGATGCTAAATGAATCTGAATCAATACAAACTGCGGTTGGAATACCTATAATATTGCAAGGACGTTTGATCAGTATTCTTTGTTTTGGTTCTAAAGTTCACCGAAAAAAAATAGAACAATCTATATACACAGATGTTAGTATTCAGATAGCCTCGGCTATGGAAAGAAAACTGAGTCAGAATCAATTGTCAGACTTCTTTGAATATTCTCCAAACTTAATAGCGGTGATTGGGCTGGATGGATTTATTAAAATGGCGAATCCTGCTTTCGTGAAAACTTTTAATTATAGCACAGCTGAAATTTTATCACAACCATTTTCCACTTTCATTCATCCTGATGACCTGGATAAAACTTTCGAAGCTATCAATCTAATTTCTATTGGAGGAGAAGATTTCGAAATTCGCTGCAGGCAAAAGAATGGAGATTATATCTGGATATCCTGGCGTTTTTCAAGATTTTTTGAGAACGAAAATATAGTATACATCTATGGAACTAATGTCACCGCTATCAAAGATCATGAATCCTTACTAAGAAATAGTGAGAAGCGATTTAAGGCCCTGGTTCAGGAAGGTTCAGATCATATTGCAATTCTGGACCGTGAATGGAAATTTATTTATAATAGCCCAGGTACAGAGCAACTCTACGGCTTGTCTATAGATCAATTATTTCACACTTCTTTCGAACATAGCGTATGTCATGATGATTGGCATAACATTGCCGGTATTCTGGAAGGTCTCAAAGATGGACAAAGATTGCAACTGCCAAGTTATAGAGTTAAGGATCAGGATGATAATATCCATTGGATCGAAACTATTGCAACAAATCTTTCTAACGATGATGCAGTTGGCGGAATTGTACTCAATTCGAGGGATATTACAGAATTTATACTTCAGGAACGCCAGCTAATTGAAAGTCTTAAGCGTTATGATATAGTGGCCAAAGCTACAAGTGATATTATTACCGATTATCATATAGCGACTGGAATTATGAAAGTTAGTGACACCCTGGAAAAGGTTTTTGGTTGGACTTCTGAAGAGGGTACTTTTACTTCGGAATGGTGGAATGATAAAATTCATCCTGAAGATTATAAAGAGGTAAGAAACTCTGCACACGATCTTATTGAAAATAAGATTCAGAATCTAACTATTGAATATAGATTTCGATGCGCGGATGGTTCTTATAAATATGTCTTGGATCGAAGTCATTTGATGTTCGATGCTGAACAGAGACCAATAAGGATCATCGGCTCACTGCAAGATATCACTGAAAGAAAGAGTCATTTAATTGCCATTCAAAACCATAATAAGCGATTAAAAGAGATAGCCTGGACTCAGTCACATGTAGTTCGTGCGCCACTCGCAAAGATCATGGGACTGGTAGATTTGATGATGAACTATCGAGAAGATTTAGATAACATCGATGAAATACTAGAAAATATATTAATTTCAGCGAATGAATTGGATGCTATCATCCGAGAAATTGCTGTGAAAACTGAAAACGAATTGTAGCAATCCCCAAAATTACCCTAATATATGTTACGTACTATAATCATTGACGATGATGATATTGTCACCTTCCTACAAAAAAAGATTGTATCTAAAAGTGGACTGGATACTGATCCCTTAGTGTTTAAAGATGCGCATAAAGCTTTAGAATTTCTGGAATATGAAGCCAGTGAAGATCAGGAATACTTGATTATGCTTGATATAAATATGCCTGCTATGTCTGGATGGGAATTTTTAGACCACATCAAAAAATTGCCTTCAGATGAACGCTTGCATGTAGTGATGGCAACTTCCTCTATAGATCGCAAAGACAAACGTGAAGCGGCAAATGATCCACATGTAGTGGATTTTATCGAAAAACCTCTTTCAGCCAGACATTGTGAAAAGTTAAAGGGAATCTCTAAGCTTGCACCCTATTTCCAATTGAGCTAAAGGGAATCTTCTCGATTAGAGGATTTGCAGTTTTAATTTTTTCTTCGGCCCAATCCTTTTCCTCTTCATCAGGTGCATCAGTGTCCTCATTGATCGCGCCCGCAATAGGTTCATGATTTAGCTTAATATACATAGGGAAGTGGTCTGAACCAATACTTTTCTCCCGTGCGATCTCTATAAGTGTAAAGTCTCTTGTATGAAATACGTGATCCAGAGGCCATCTTAATAATGGATAATCTGCGTGAAAAGTATTGAAGAAGCCTCTCCCAATCCTTGGATCCATGAGTCCGCTCAACTTCTGAAAAAGTCTTGTTGTTCTTGACCAGGCTACATCATTCAGATCACCAAATACTAGAGTAGTATGTTTTTCACTGTCGATATCACGACCTAACATCAAAAGTTCGGCATCTCGGTTAGTACTGGTATCACTTTCCGTAGGGCTGGGCGGCATTGGGTGTAAACAGTGAATGTTCACTTTCTTGCCACTTCTAAGTACTACCATTCCATGTATGGAAGGAATATCGTGCTGTACCAGATATCTTACTTTAATATCTTCCAATTTAAGTTTGGAATATAAGTGCATTCCATAAAGATTATCCATTGGAATTTTGACAGTATACTTATAGTCTTTTTCAATTACCGACATTTCATCTTCCCAGCGTTGGTCAGATTCCAGAGTAAGTAGAACATCCGGATTTCGCTCCTTTACCAATTCGATAAGCTTATCGCTGCGCTTATTGGGAGTTAGTACATTACTAACTAATATAGAAATAGAAGCATCCGGATCGCTGCCTTTAAATTTCATAACCTGCTTCTTAGAAAGATAGGTATATGGATAAATTTTCACGAATTGATAAAGCAGACTAATGAAAAGCGCAGCTATGGCAATTAAATGCCAATCTTTACTGAAGTCGTAAACAAAGACAGAAGCAATAATTACACAAATGATCAGGAAGCTTATCTGAATCCTTGGGAAATCAAATCCACGAATCCACCATTGATCAAATCTGGTCGCTGATGCTATCGTGGGAATACACATAACTACTGTAAAAAAGATCAAGATAATCTCTCCTATGCTCATACTGGTCGTTTATGGTTGGTTATTAAGTGTAGGTTAATTCATTAGAGAATCATCCTTTCCCTGTTATGCAGTGTAAAATTGTACTACAGGCCTCTAAGATAGTATTTGCATCGCAACTGTAAAAGAGAGCCTGAGTGCCGGAAGAATCGGGACGCTTTAAACTAATTATGATCATATTCCAGAACCCTTGTGAATACGAGCCTCCAAAGAATAATTTCAATTAACTTACTTGTAAACACCACAGCATAGGCATTGGAATTTGTGACAAAAATAACATCCGAAGTTGAGAAAGTAACTTATCTAAGTTAACATAACTTTAGTCTCTGTGCATCTTCAGGTGTTTTTAGATTCTTCCGAAAAGCATTAATTTTATTATTATGAAAAAGAAGGAGAAAGAAGTAAGGGGCTTCGTTTTTAATAAATTCGAAGAACCTGAAAAGTCTGTATTCGACAGGCTTTTCGATATCTTTAAAGAGATTATTACCCACACCTCAGGAGATCTCGAAGAGGCTTTAGACTGGCTTAGACAATTGGATGAAGAGTATCAACTTACAACTGATGATTATACGATCGATGATTTCGTTGAAGAGCTGAAGCAGAAAGGTTACATTAAGGAAGAGATAGAACCAGATGGCAGCGGAGGAATGAGCATTACGGCGAAAACCGAACGCGCTATAAGAAAGCAAGCGCTGGAGCAGATCTTCGGAAGATTAAAAAAAGGTGGCGCAGGAAATCACAGAACTAACAAAACAGGTCGGGGAGATGAGCACACGGGTGACTTCCGGCAATACCAGTTTGGAGATTCTTTAAGTAGAATTTCTGTGACAGAAAGTCTTCGGAATGCACAGATAAACAATGGAATTGGTGAATTCAGCATGTCTGAAGAAGATCTGGTGGTAGAGGAAACTCATTTCAAATCACAAATGAGCACTGTACTTATGATCGATATTAGTCACAGTATGATCCTGTACGGCGAAGATCGTATCACTCCGGCAAAGAAGGTAGCAATGGCACTTTCAGAATTAATAACTACCCGATATCCTAAAGATACCCTGGATATCCTGGTCTTTGGAAATGATGCCTGGCCGATTTCCATTGCAGAATTACCATATTTAAAGGTTGGTCCTTATCACACCAATACCGTGGCAGGACTTGAATTAGCTATGGATCTTCTACGCCGAAAGAGAAATACCAACAAACAGATCTTTATGATCACCGATGGGAAGCCTAGTTGCATCAGGGAAAAGGATGGAACATACTACAAGAATAGTGTTGGACTGGATCCTTATGTAATCGATAAATGTTATAATAAAGCGAGGCAAGCAAGAAAGCTCAGAATTCCTATTACAACATTTATGATCGCCCAGGATCCATACCTTACCAGGTTTGTACAGGAATTTACCGCTGCTAATCAAGGGAAAGCATTCTATACTGGGCTTAAAGGTTTGGGTGAAATGATCTTTGAAGATTATGAATCGAACAGAAAAAAAAGAATTAGAGGATAAAGCTATGAATACAAACGATATCAAGACACTTGGAGCATTAAAATCTTCAGGTTACCAGACTAAGAGTATTAAAGACGAACTTAGAGATAACTTAAAAGTCAGAATAAAAGAAGGTAAAAAAGCTTTTGAAGGAATACACGGGTATGATTATACGGTGATCCCGGAGCTTGAGCGTGCCATTCTATCAAAACATAATATTAATTTACTAGGATTACGCGGACAGGCAAAAACAAGGCTGGCCAGGCTTATGGTGAATTTACTGGACGAATGGATTCCGGTAGTTGCAGGTTCAGAGATCAACGATGATCCTTTAAAACCAATTAGCCGTTATGCTCAGGAAAAGATCGATGAGGAAGGTGATGAAACACGAATAGAATGGATGCATCGTGAAGATCGGTTTTTTGAGAAGCTGGCGACTCCAGATGTTACCGTAGCAGATCTGATTGGTGATGTAGATCCAATCAAGGCTGCTAATTTGAGACTGAGTTATGCTGACGATCGTGTGATTCACTACGGAATGATTCCCCGGGCGAACAGAAGTATTTTTGTAATCAATGAGCTGCCAGATCTACAGGCTAGAATTCAGGTTGCTTTATTTAATATTCTTCAGGAAGGTGATATCCAGATTAGAGGGTTCAAATTACGTTTACCATTAGATATGCAATTTGTATTTACAGCCAACCCTGAAGATTATACCAACAGAGGAAGTATTGTAACTCCGCTGAAGGACAGGATAGGATCTCAAATTCTAACCCATTATCCACAGAATATCGATATCGCCAAAACCATTACGGCACAGGAAGCAAAAAAAGACTGTAGACAGGAAGATACAATTAAAGTTCCCGAGCTTGCGAAAGATCTTTTAGAACAAATTAGTTTTGAAGCCAGGGACAGTGAATATATAGATCATAAAAGCGGTGTTAGTGCAAGGATGAGTATTACCGCATTTGAAAATTTACTGAGTACTGCCGAGAGACGCATCTTAAAAACCGGAAGTGAAGAAACTACTTTACGATTTGGTGATTTTCTCGGAGTGATTCCTGCGATCACTGGAAAAGTGGAACTCGTTTATGAAGGAGAGCAAGAAGGTGCAGCATTTGTAGCCATGGAACTTATTGGTGCAGCGGTAAAAACATTGTTCCCGGAGTATTTTCCGAAGATCGAAAAGCTTCAGAAGCCAGACGCAACTACACCATATGATGATCTGGTAGAATGGTTTTTTGAAAGTTCAGGTTTCGAATTGCCAGATGATCTAAGTGATTCAGAATATAAAGAACAACTAGATTCTATTGAACCTCTAAATGAACTTATTCAGAAGTATCAACCGAATATTGAAAATTCAGATAAATATTTTATGAAAGAGTTCTTATTATGGGCTTTGGTCGAACATAAAAAGTTAAGTAAACAGCGTTTTTCTAAAGGTCTTAAGTTTAAGGATCTCTACGGAAGTTACATTAGCGGATTATAATCTGTATTTTTAAATAATTAATAATCAGCCTGATAATTTGAATTATCAGGCTTTTTTCTGTTCTATTTTGAGAATTCCATAAATCTTCAATTCATTAAGGTTTAAAATTTTGTCATGTAGAATTATTAAATACCTTTAAAATAAATAAGACCAGAATCGTGAATTTTTCAACTTCATTTATTGACATGATCCAGGAAGAAATCTACTCTTCTGCAGTGACTATGTTTATCACGATTACAGGTATTACCCCTTGTGGGGTCCTAGCTATATAATACTCGTCCATACCTAATTTTATTTTAATCATTTAAATAATTTCAGCCATGCAAATCCTGAAATTTGGGGGGTCATCTGTATCCTCTCCAGAGAGAATCAAGTCATTATCCAGGTTAGTTCAACAGTATAGTAAGAATGAAAAAGTCGTTGTTGTTTTTTCAGCATTTGGAGGTGTAACCAATGATCTTCTAAGTGTAGCTACACTTGCCCGGGAGCGCGATGATTCCTATAAAGAACTTCTGACTTCTATAGAAAAAAGACATTTGGATGCGGTTCGGGAATTGTTGCCTGTCGACCAGCAGAGTGCTGTCTTAAGTAAGGTGAAATCATTTATAAATCATCTGGAAACGCTCTGTGAAGGGGTTTTTCTGTTAAGTGAACTCTCAGATAAAACGACTCATGTGATCTCCGGTTTCGGAGAAATGCTTAGTACCGAAATCATTTCGGCTTATCTTAAGTTGAGCGAAAAGAATACATTATTGGTAGATGCACGAGAACTTATTGTTTGCCGCAACTTTAAGGAAAAAGTGCAGGTAAGCTACGAACCGTCGAACACTAAGATTCGTCAATATTTTAATAATCATGATGCTCAGATCTATGTAGTTCCTGGTTTTATTTCGAAAAATTCTGAAGGCGTTCCCAGTACTTTGGGAAGAGGTGGATCAGATTTTACTGCGGCGATCCTCGGTGCAGCCCTCAATCTTAAAAAAGTGTATATCTATACAGATGTGAACGGAATGTACACCGCAAATCCAAATTTGGTTTCACAGGCCTATCCATTGGAACATATCTCGTATGAAGAGGCCATGGAGCTTTCTCATTTTGGTGCCAAAGTACTTTATCCTCCAACTTTGCAACCGCTTATCAATCAGAATATTGAAATCCATATAAAATCTACGTTCGATCCTGAAAATCATGGAACAGTAATTTCCCGGTCCAGTAAAAAGAACTTTAGATGGGTTACCGGTATCACCCATATCGATGCGATCAGTCTGCTGAACGTGGAGGGTAGTGGCATGGTTGGTATCCCAGGGTTTTCTAAAAGACTTTTTGAAGCGCTTTATTTATCAGGGATTAATGTTGTGCTTATCACTCAGGCTTCTTCGGAACATAGTATTTGTATCGCAGTAAGGGATGAAGAAGCTTTGGAAGCTAGAAATGTATTGAATGATGCATTTGAAGCTGAAGTTTCTTCCGGTAAGATCAAAGCCGTAAAAATTGAAGATGATGTTGCGATTATTGCTCTGGTAGGTGATCGTATGAAAAGTCATCATGGTCTTAGTGGTAACATGTTTAGTGCTTTAGGACATAATAATATCAACATCAGGGCAATTGCCCAGGGTGCTTCAGAGAGAAATATTTCAGCTGTCATTGCGAAAAAGGATGTAACTAAAGCTCTAAATCTATTGCATGAAGAGTTTTTTGAAGTGCCTTCTAAAGAATTGAATTTGTTCATTACCGGAGTAGGAAACGTGGGTGGTAAACTTTTACAGCAACTTCAGAAGCAGGAAGCATATTTACTTCAGAAGTTAAGATTGAAAGTTCGGGTTCTGGGAATCTCAAATTCCCGAAAAATGCTCTTTTCTGAAAATGGTATCGACCTGAACTCCTGGCAGAATGATCTAGCTAACGCTGATGAATGCTCACCAGAAGCTTTTTTTGAATCTATTAAAAACTTAAACCTGCGAAACAGCATATTTGTAGATAATACTGCGAGTGTAGTAATTGCCGGGTGGTACAAACATTACCTCAGAAACTCGATTTCGGTAGTTACCTGTAATAAGATCGCCTGCGCAGATTCTTTTGAAAACTATCAGGAATTGCAGGATCTTGCCAGGGAATATGGAGCTTCCTTTCTTTATGAGACTAATGTTGGTGCAGGGTTGCCAATTATAGATACACTACAAAATCTAATGGCTTCCGGAGATCAAATCAGGAAGATCCAAGCGGTACTCTCCGGGAGTTTGAATTTTGTCTTCAATAATTATAAAGCTGAAGAGCCTTTCCATAGTATTGTACGTCAGGCGATGGAAGAAGGGTTTACCGAGCCAGATCCAAGAATTGATCTTAGCGGAGTAGATGTAGCTCGAAAGATTTTAATTCTGGCCAGAGAATCGGGACTTAGCCTTGAACTGGAGGATATTGAAAAAGATAGTTTCTTATCTGAAGCCAGCCTGAATGCGGCAGATAATGCTGAATTTTTTGAGATCATTGAGAAAGATGAAGCAAGCTTTCAGAAAATGTATCTTGAAGCAGAAGCTGAAGGTGCCGAACTTAAATATGTAGCTCAATTAGAGAACGGAAAGGCAAAAGTCGGGTTGCAAAAAGTTCATGCGCAACATCCTTTTGCGAATTTGAGTGGGAGTGATAACATTGTACTGTTCTTTACAGAACGATATCCTGAGCAGCCATTAATTGTAAAAGGAGCAGGTGCGGGGGCAGATGTAACTGCCTCGGGAATATTTGCAGATGTGATAAGAATCGGTAAACGATAGTTATGGAAGAAATTAAAATATTCGCTCCGGCTACGGTCGCTAATTTATCCTGTGGTTTTGATGTACTTGGATGTTGCCTGCAGAACGTAGGTGATGAGATGCTGGTAAAAAAGAATGATCTAAATGAGCTTCGTATTACTAAAATTACTGGCGCAGATCTTCCAATGGAAATTCATAAGAACGTTGCTGGTGTTGCCGTTCTCGCTCTTCTGGAAAGACTTGGTTCGAAGCAGGGTTTTGATATCGAGATCGATAAAAAGATTCGGTCTGGAAGCGGAATTGGGAGTAGCGCTGCAAGTTCTGCAGGAGCGGTTTATGCAGTTAATAAACTTCTTGACGATCCTTTTACTAGCAAGGAGTTGATCGAGTTTGCGATGCAGGGTGAATTACTTGCCAGTGGAAATGCTCATGCAGATAACGTTGCTCCGGCTTTACTAGGTGGCTTCAGTCTGGTTAGAAGTTATGATCCACTGGAAATTCTTGGACTACCTGCACCTTCCGAGATAAGAATGGTCGTTCTTCATCCAATGATAGAAATTAAAACCCGGGATTCTCGAGCGATCATAAAACAGAATGTTACCCTGGCATCGGCCATTGCTCAATGGGGAAATCTGGGAGCTTTTGTCAGTGCGCTTTATACTAATGATTACGAGCTTATGGGAAGAAGTCTACACGACGCTATTGTAGAACCTGTTCGTTCCATTTTGATCCCATACTTCGATGACTTGAAAAAACATGCTTTAGATAAAGGAGCCCTGGGCTTTGGAATCTCGGGTTCAGGACCTTCAGTTTTTGCTATGTGTAAAGGTGATACTGCCGCAGAAGAAGTGAGGTCAGGTTTCATCACTTTTCTTAAGGATAAGGATATGGGATTTGAACTGCATGTTTCAGAAATTAATAAATCAGGAATCAGAATATTATGAAGTACTATAGTCTTAACAATAAAGAACATCATAGCGATTTTGAAAATGCGGTGGTACGCGGACTTGCACCCGACAAAGGACTTTATTTTCCAGAGAGGATTCCGCAGTTATCGAGCGAATTCATAAGCAACCTGAAGAGCCTGAATTCCACAGAAATTGGGATGCATGTCATTTCTCCATTCGTTAGCAATGAAATTCCTGAGACTGAGCTTCAAAAAATCCTGGAAGAAACGCTTTCCTTCAATTTTCCGGTGAAAAAGATTGAGCCAGATGTTTCAGTGCTGGAATTATTTCACGGTCCAACCCTGGCCTTCAAGGATGTAGGAGCACGATTTATGGCGGGTAGTCTTGGCTATTTTATTAAGAAGGGAAATTTAGGAAAGGTCACCGTATTAGTAGCAACTTCAGGTGATACCGGTGGTGCTGTAGCCAATGGATTTCTGGGTGTTGATGGGATTGATGTAGTTATTCTTTACCCTAAAGGAAAAGTGAGTGAAATCCAGGAGAAGCAATTAACTACTCTGGGAGAAAACATACAGGCGATCGAAGTTGATGGAAATTTCGATGATTGCCAGGGAATGGTAAAAAAAGCTTTTCTCGATAGTGAAATCACAGATCGCCGGCAACTTACCTCAGCGAACTCGATCAACCTGGCTAGATGGTTACCTCAAATGTTCTATTACTTCCTTGCCTACAGGCAGTTAGAAACAAAAAATAAGGTAGCTTTTTCAGTGCCAAGTGGAAATTTTGGAAATATTTGTGCAGGACTACTGGCAAAAAAGATGGGGTTACCTATAGATACATTTGTCGCGGCTAATAATGCCAATGATACGGTAACCAGGTTTATGGAATCTCAGGATTACCAGGCTAAACAAAGTGTCCAGACCATTTCGAATGCTATGGATGTGGGTGATCCCAGCAACTTTGTGCGTATCCTGGAATTATTTGGACATCACTTTAAAGATCTCAAAAAACATTTGATGGCTATGAGCTATACCGACTCCGAGACTAACACAGCCATTAGATCGGTTTACGAAAAACACAATTATTTGATGGATCCTCATGGAGCTGTTGGTTATCTTGGTCTTAAGGACTTTTTGAAGATAAATTCTGAATATAACGGCGTGTTTTTAGAAACAGCGCATCCAGTCAAATTTCTGAAAACTGTAGAAAAAGCTTCTGGAGCAAAAGTAAGTATACCCGAGTCTATAGCAGGAATTCTGAATAAAAAGAAGAAATCCTTTCAGTTAAGCACGTATGGCGAGTTGAAAGAATTTCTTCTGGAAGATTATTAATAATAGAATGTAAGATGACTTACTATTTGACCTTGTTCAGGGTAATACTTCCTATACAATTCTCAGCAGCTCCGCAGGGATCAAAATTAAATGTGAGAGTATTTTGTTCCAATTTAAAATTGAAACTCCATTCTACTTCTTGTTCATTTAAACTTAATTCCTGCAGAGATTGAAGAGCTCCAGAATCATTTTGAGAAATCCATCTGTCTGATACTAAGGAAAGTCGGTTGTTGCTGATTGTAAAAGTTCCGAGTTCCTTGAACATATACCCGGCAATATCTGAACTTTCCGTAGCTCGAATGAAAGTATAACTTTCGAATTTATTGTTATTCAGGAATTTATACTGAATCACATACTCGTAGTTCAAATTTTCATCCAATTCATCAAACTCAATAGGATCTAACGGGGAAGTCTTTTCCCAGATGCCTTCGATTGCAGTGTCTGATATAGTTTCGTCATCACTAGAGCATCCAGTAAGAAATAAAACGGAGAATAATATCAATAAATTCTTCATGAGATATACTTGTTTCTTATTAGATGCTTCAACATGAATATAGTTGCGTTAGAAATTAATATTTAGCCGACTGCTCCTTTACTGGCAGCGTATTATTGATAAAATCGCGAAGATCATCATTCGCTTTTTGGAGATCCTCGCTTCTCAGGTACATCATATGTCCGCTTCGGTAACCTTTAAAACTAAGACGATCTTTCATTCTACCACTTTGATCAAGTTGCCACATGCTGTATTTCGCATTGAAATAGGTGGTAGCCCCATCAAAGTAACCAGATTGAATTAGAACATCCAGATTAGGGTTTTGCGCCATAGCCTGTCTTAGCATCTCTCCGGAATTATTTCCACTACGATCCCATGGGTGAACAGGGCCGAACATAAAGTACTTAAGATCACTATTGAACTGAAGATCATTTCGTAAATAATGATTGATCGCAGGAGTAAAAGAGTGTAACCATGAAGTCAACTCTGAGTTGTAATCTGGAGAATCCCCTGAGTTCCTGGCGTCGAGACCTTTGTAACGAGAATCCAATCGGCCAACGGTGTAACCCTCTTTATCTCTTAATAGTTCTTTCCAGAAATACTGAAAAGGTACTTCCATATTATTCTGAAGAATGACCTCCTTTTTAATACCGGAATATTCAGCCATTTTTTCTGCGACTTCGTTCTTTTTTTCAGCGTCTACAAAACCACCTTTCATAAGAACCGGCAAAAGTTCATTGATCGCATAAGACTCTACTTCCGGTAACAGCTCTTCAAGATCTTTTTGTTGTAGTGTTGAAGGTAGCATTTTATGGTACCACGCAGCCGCGGCAAAGTAAGGAAGCCTGTTGGCTACCTCAACCGGACCTTCCCGATCTATACCAATTTCAGTAGGAGAAACGAGAATTACGCCGTTTAAATACATCCACTGACTATTTTGCAATTCCAGAGCCAATCCAGAAACACGGGTGGTTCCATAGCTTTCACCAATGAGGTATTTTGGTGATAGCCATCTATTTTTTCTGGTTACAAAAGTACTTAGCCATTCAGCCAGATACGTGATATCTGCCTGCACTCCAAAAAACCTCTCTTTGTCAACATTACCTTCAGCATCTGGGATAGGTCTTGAAAACCCTGTATTTACGGGGTTCACATAAACGATATCTGCCACGTCCAGAATAGAGTGCGGATTTTCTTTAATTCCGTAAGGTTGCACAGGAAAACCTTCATCATCGATCTTCAAAACCCTTGGACCAGTATAGGCAATATGCATCCAAACGGAAGCAGAACCGGGTCCACCATTAAAGGAAATGACCAATGGGCGGTCTTCAGTATTATTTATATTTTTACGCTTATAATAGGTGTAAAATAGACTGGCAATTGGAGTTCCGCTTTCATTCCAGAGCGGCATCATACCAGTTTCCGCAGTATAGTCAATAGATTTCCCATTTATTTTTACTGAATGACTGGTACTCACCATAGTGTCCTTTGGAATCTCAACTTTTTGTGCCACGGCACTGGAAGAGAAGAAAGTAAATGCGAGAATGAGTAAATGTATTTTTTTCATATTTGGTTTAAGTATTATTGCTGAAGAGCATATTAATTTACTTGAAAGAAAGTTGGTCATTTAGATGGTTGATATTACTTGGATGACCAAACAGGTATAATAAATCACCTTGTTCAATAATTGTTTTTGGTGAGATCTCAGTTAAATACCTGCGATCTCTCTGTATCGCAAGCAAGGTGACCTGGAAGTTCTTTCCAATACCAGAATCTTCGATGGATTTTCCTACGATCTGCCGGTTGTCCCGATTCACTTTTAGAGTAACGATCTCCCTGTTCGGAATGTTCAGGTGTTGCAGGGCAGGGGAGTGCGGTCTTTTCTTCATGGAAGTCAGCATCTCATAATCTGAAGATCTAATCTGGTTGATAAACTCCTGGATTTCATCAAAGGGCACAAGATATTTCTTTAGAACCCTGGTAAAGATTTCGATGGAAGTTTCAAATTCTTCCGGGATCACTTCGTCTGCTCCCAATCTCAGGACTTCTTCCATTTCTTTGACATACTTGGTACGAACAATAATAGTAGCGGTTTTGGTTAATTGTCTTATCGAAGTAAGCATTTTCCTGGTCGCACCAGCATCTGATATTGCAATTACGATAACCCTGGCTTCCTGCACATGCGCATGTTTCAGGATCGTTGTATTGATCGCGTCCCCGAATATTACAGGTTCTTTAAGCTCTTTTGCTTTATCAAATGCTTCCGGATTTGCATCAATGATCACATATGGAATTTCAGCCTTTTGTGCAGCTTTGGATATGTTGGAACCATTGATCCCGTATCCAATAAGTACAAGATGATCCTTCAGATTCTCTTCGGAAAATTCCTCATCAGCCTTAGTGCTTCTCTTAATGTTTTCCAGTCTTTTTCTAACTGCTGGAGGAATCGGTGCCTTCAGAAGTGCATAGGTGATCCTTGGAGCAGATTCAATCAGGAAAGGAGTAATACCCATCGTAATAATAGAAATGGCGAGGAAGTACTGATAAATATTTTCAGGAATAATACCACTTTCTTTTCCTACTCCAGAAAGTAACAGGGAGAATTCACCAACCTGGAAGAGACTAAATATAGCCAGGAACATGGTTCTAGCTGGAAACTTCAGAATAAGTACTGTAACTCCAATAACAAGCATTTTTAATAATACAACCGCGAGTACAAGACCAATAATGATCAGAATATTTTCAGCAAAGAAATCAAGGTTCAGCAGTGTCCCTACAGAGATAAAGAAAAAGCTTATAAATATTTCTCTAAAGGGTAATACGTTAGCGGTAGCCTGGTGACTGTAATCTGATTCAGAAATAATGAGTCCGGCGAAAAACGCTCCCAAAGCTAATGATAAACCGACCGTAGAAGTTAACCATGCCACCCCAAAACAGAATACGACGACCGTAAGAATAAATAATTCCTGGTTCTTTGTCTTTACGACCCATCCAAAGATCTTAGGCGCGACATACTTTGCAAGAATATATACGATCACCAATACCAGTAAGATCTTTAAGATCATGATCCCTACTGTGGTAAGAATATTTGGAGTTTCTCCGGCAAGCAAGGGTGTAAAAAGCATCATAGGAACTACCACGATATCCTGGAAAATAAGGATTCCCAGACCTATTTTTCCATGTGGTGTGGAAATTTCCCCTTTCTCCTGAAGTAGTTTTAAAACGATCGCCGTACTACTTAAACTAAACAGGAACCCCAGGAAAATAGAAGTGTTTAAAGGTAATCCCAAGGCGGTTGATATTCCAGCAGTAGCAAGAATGGTACCTCCAACCTGTAATCCACCACCAAGAAATATGATCTTCTTGATGGACGCCAGACCTTTTAATGATAATTCGATCCCAATAACGAAAAGCAGGAAAATAATTCCTATTTCTGAAAGCAATTCTACATCATGCTGCGAACTAATTAAATTAAAAGCATGCGGGCCGGCTATGATTCCAGCAAGAAGAAATCCCAGAATTGCTGGTAGTTTCAACTTCTGGAATACGAGAATGATCACGATCGATAATCCTAGTATAATAACAATATCCTGAAGGATTGGAATTTCCATATTTTGGCTGTTAATTAGTTTTTAAAGATAAAAATAATGCGAGAGCGACTCTAGCATTTAAACAAAAAAGCGGCAGTAAAAACTGCCGCTCTATATGAAATACCTGGATTTGATTAACCCTTCAACCAGGCATTTCGCAATTCAATTTTATCACCATCTGCATTCTGCACTTCACTTAAAGTCATTTGGGTATCCATAGGTGTAGATACTTTGGCTTTTAACTGCATTTCTTCTTCATTTCGAACAATGGTCATGGTAAAGTCATCGCCTTCTTTCCATTCCTGGGACTTGCGTATAAGTTCATAAACATTCTGAATAGAATAATCCTCACCATTTACGCTTTTCATCACGTCACCGCCTTCAACTCCAAGCTCCTTCAGGAAAGTATTAAACTCTGTATCTCCACGGAAAACGATCTCCTTGGTTTCCTGATTTGCAGTGATGTAAGGTTGCTGACCTTTCAGAAAGAAACCAACTTCCGTCATCTGCTCCTGTTCCTCAATTCCAGCCTTTGCAAAAAACTCGTCATAAGGAATTGGTGTTTCACCGGTAACATACTGGTCAAAGAAATTCTGAATTTCAGGATATGTAAGTTCAACGATCGTAGGAATCAATTCATCATCATTAAATGGTTTGTCTTTCCCGTACTTAGCATTCAATTTTTTCATAAGATCCAGAATTCCCATATTTCCACCGCTAAGTTCCCTTAGCCTGATGTCAAGAGCCATTCCTATAAGCGCTCCCTTCAGGTAAACATTGTAATAGGAATCTTTATACTCATCTGTAAGTATTTTTTCACTCATTACGGTAAAAGGAACGGTGTCATCAAATCTCTGTGAAGTTGTGATTTTTTGATTCATTCGCTTATAGAACTCCTTGTTATCTATAAGTCCTTGATTTACCTGGAATAGATTCGCGAAATATTCTGTTACACCTTCATAAAGCCATAAATGCTTGGACATTTTGGGATCATTATAATCGAAATAATGAACCTCGTTAGAATGAATTCCAAGTGGCGTAATAATATGGAAAAATTCATGCGATACGATATCGGTCATGCTCTTATCCAGAGAAGATGCATCCATAGACTCAGGCATTACCACCACTGTTGAGGTATGATGTTCCAGAGCTCCATAATTCGAAGCATCTCCTTCACCTTCGGAAAGGTAAACAAGGATGGCATATTTATCTGTAGAGTTTATGTCGCCAAGAAATTCCTTTTGTGCACGGATCATTTTCTCCATTCCAGGCTTTAAAGTCTGAGCCGAATGTTTTTCATTTGGTGAATAAACACTAAGTAAAACCTGCATGTTTTCTACCATGAAACTGGTAGTATCTGGCTTTGAATACAGGATCGGGTTATCGATCACTTCAAAATACCGATCCAGGTTGTAAACATCTGTCTTAGCGTTTCCTGCTTCAGAATTTTTAGTGGAAGCAATAGTAAGAGAAGTTCCTGCTACAAGATCTTCAGGACGTACGATCTCTAGCTGATATTTCTTTTCAGTCATTCCGTCGAAATAACCTACGAAACCATGAAGATTCAAAAGGAAGTTTTTATTCTTTAAAATATTCGTTCCTGCCATGGAATAAACACCGCCTTCTTCTTCCCAGTCGAAAGAGTCGTTTACCAGGTACATAACTTTATCAAGGTTTGCCGCCTTTTCAATCTTATAACTATTATCATCCAGCTTTTCGAAGCTCAATTCGTTTCCTTTATAGTCAATAGCTTTGAAGGATTCTGTAAATTTTCCGTAGTTATCTTCAGAATAAGTTCCGGGAACAGTTTTCGGGATATTGAATATGGTAGATTCGGTTTTAAATTCTGCCGGGTCTACGGTAACCCATACTTTGTCATTTTGAACGTTTACCAGATCAAGTTGAGCCAGAACTGGCTTTTCAATAGTTGCCTGGGGATTTTTCTGAGTCTTACAAGCGAACAACATTGAAGCTGCAGCCAGACCCATCACAAATTTTTTCATATATACTTTTGTTTTCTATTTATAAGACTAAACAGCCCCTTAAACGTTACAGTTATTGATTTAATTATATACCAGATCTAATTATTGAAGACGTTGGAAATTCAGTTGAATTGTTTAACGCGAAACATTTTATTTTCGAAATCTAGACATAAAAAAAGCCTGGCATTTGCCAGGCTTTTTAACTTATATAGATTGAGATTATACTCTTACATGTCCTTCACCCAATACGTAATATTTATTGGTAACCAATTGTTTAAGACCTAAAGGTCCTCTATGGTGAAGCTTGTAGGTTGAAATTGCAAGTTCAGCTCCAACGCCCATTTGCCCACCGTCGGTAAAGCGGGTGGAAGCATTGTGATATACTGCTGCTGAATCTACCTGCTCCATAAATGTGGTTGCTTCTTCTTTATCTGTTGTAATGATCGAAGCAGAGTGACCTCCAGAGTACTGGTTGATCTTCTCAATAGAATTATCAAGTCCGTCTACAGCTCCAATCACAATTTTCATCGCTAGAAACTCCTCATACCAGGTATCTTCAGATTGTACTTTAGCTTGATCTGTAAGAACTTCAGAGACTTTATCATCTACCAGAATTTCAACTTTATTATCGCTGAATAATTTTTCCAGTTCTTTCAGTTTAGATTCATACCCTTCAATATTAGTATCTACCAATACCTTATCTAAAGCATTACAACCTGAGATCTTGTCGATCTTAGCATTCAGCATTACTTTTTTGGCGATATCAAAATCGGCATTTTTAGAAACATACAGGAAGTTGTTTCCTCGTCCCGAAACTAACACTGCTCCGGTTGCATGTTCTTTCACAAACGCGATCAATCTCTCGCCGCCACGTGGTACGATAAGGTCTAATTGCTCTGGTGGATTTTTCAGAAATTCCTGAGTTTCGGTTCTATCCAGGTGTAAAAGTTTGATCCACTCCTTACCTAATCCGTTTTCTTCAAGTGCTTCATGCCAGCATTCCTCAAGTATTTTGTTACTTTCAATTGCTTCCTTACCACCTTTCAGATAGATCCTGTTGTTTGCTTTGAAAGCTAGAACAGCCGCTTCAATAGTCACATCGGGTCTGGATTCATAAATGATCATGATATTTCCAAATGGAGCCGTTTTGTTCGTAATATCCAGTCCAGTATCCAGTTTTCTATGTTCGATTACCTGGCCAACCGGATCATCCTGTTCCATCACCTCTTTTACAGACTGGATCATGCCGTCTACTTTTTTCTCATCAACGATCAATCGGTCATACATAGCCCGATCATCTTTCGTAAAGGCATCCAGATCTTTTTTATTCGCTGCTATAATTTCCTGGCGTCTTTTGTCCAGAATATTCATCATAGACTTAAGTACGTTATTTTTAGTATCTGATTTTATCAACTTCATTTCTTCGTATCTTTAAAATTATATTAATTATTTATTACGAGGTAAACTTCGTACCTACAGGTTTTCCGGCCATTATGTCCAGAATCACATCTTCACGTTTACCGTTAGCGATATAGGTTACAATGCCTTTGGCTGCAGTACCTTTAGCGATCTTGATCTTGGATTCCATTCCTCCTCGACCTTCGCCTTCACCTTTCTCAGATTGCTGAACGTATTTTTCTACATTTTCATCAATCTGTACTTTATTTAATTTTTCTGAATCGTCATGCTCAGGATGTCCAGTATAAAGACCATCTGTATCACTAAGGATAATTAGCTTTTCAGCGCCGATCAATTCTGCAACTAAACTAGCTAGTTCATCATTATCAGAGAACATAGACATAGTTACTGAAACAGCATCATCTTCATTCGCGATTGGAATAATTCCTTCAGATAACAAGGATTCATAACAATTGATCATATTCTCACGGTGTATTCCCGGGCTAAAATCTCTTTTGGTAGCTAATACCTGTGCGCATCGCATTCCGTAGTCATGAAAAATGCTATAATAATGACGCATCATTCTAGGTTGTCCTACAGAAGAGTACACCTGCCTACGTTTGCTAGCGTCTTCAATATTAATCTGTCCTAGAATTTCTTTACCTGCAATTGCAGATCCGGAAGAGACGAGGACAACCATGATATCTTCTTCATATAATGTTGCGATCTGTCGCACCAAACTTTTCAATATTGGTCCCAAAATTCTGTTGTCCTTGTTGGTCATCACATTGGTTCCAACTTTCACGACAATTCTTCTTTTCTTATCCATTATAGATGTTTTGGTTATTAGGTTTTGTAAGTTGATTATTTTTCTTCTCCGAGTTCAACGGCTCTGTCGAAAGCAGCGTAGGCTGCATCCTTAATAAGTTCCTTAACATTATTATCATCCATAGAATCTAATGCTGCCCTGGTAGTTCCTCCTTTCGAGGCTACACGGTCCATCCAGGTGTCTGGGCTTAGATCATTCTGGTTGAAAAGTTCCACGGCCCCTTCAAAAGTCTGGCTTACTAATACTTTGGAGTCATTTTTACTGAAGCCCATTTTAAGAGCAGCTTCCAGCATCGAATTCATAAAATAGAATACATAAGCTGGTCCACTACCTGAAATACCAGTAGAAGCATCAATAAAATTTTCATTCTTTACGTGTATAGATTCTCCAGTAGTATCCAAAAGATTACGAACCATTAGAAGTTCCACTCTGGAAACTTCCTTGGATTCTGTATAGGAAGTGACTCCCTTTCCTACCTGTGCTGGTAGATTGGGCATAGATCTAACCACTTTCTTAACACCCAATCCATTCTGAATTTTCTCTATGGTGATACCAGCCATTAAGGAAACAAATATCTGATCCTTGTTTACCATTGGCTTCATTTCCTCAAAAAGCTCATCACAGTGATAAGGCTTAACGGCGACAAAAACCATATCAGCCTTGGGCAGGCATTCCTCAAGTGATTCATAAACATCAAAGTGATCCAGGTCTCTAAGTCTTGCAATCACATCTGCTGATTTATCGAATACCATAAGATTTCTCCTGTTAAGCATGGCAGATTGTGCCATCCCTTCAGCGTAAGTTAATCCCATGTTTCCTGCTCCAATTACTAATGTTTTCATATTTGGTATTTTAATTCAAATAATATCGACTTTTTGTCGAACGATTTCGATTACTATAGTGCAATTACCATGCGATAGGACTCAAAACACGTAGCTTACCCCCTAGATGACCGTTAATTTAGCCACATTCCATAAGAATTAGCATTAATAAAAACTTAAAATCTATTTATGAAATCCTGACTTATTATGGATATAATATCCAATATATGTGTAGTTGACTGCTAGGTATTCAAATATTTATAAGGATCCTGCTGCATTCTTGCGAGATTCGAAACAATACAATAGGAGAAAATTCGAGAATTGTTCAAGAGCCTTAAAACTATGTTAAACATTGGTTTCAAAAATAGGCTATAGCGCAATTTTGTCAATTAGCTGTAAGAATGGCAGAACCATCAGTGACCCTGTTAATAAGGCCTTAGCGACAAATTCACTATCTCAGTAAGAGAATCTGGAAGATGAATAATGTGAAAAGCACCGTAAACACTGATCATATGCCGCAACAATTGTGGGAATCGAGTTACTCGAAATCGAATATTTTTTTTATAATTACGAATTGCTAAAAGCCTAAATGGCTAATCTTTAATTATCTACTACTCAGATTAATGGAAAGTACAGGAGAACGCTCAAGTGTTACGTCTGAATCAAAAATTGAAAAGAACCAAACTCGCATTATTGCCGTAGGAGCTAGTGCTGGCGGTTTAGAAGCTCTAAAGGCGTTTTTTGATACTATAGATGCTAATGATGTAAATGCTTATGTAGTAATTCAACATTTGTCACCAGATTACAAAAGTATGATGGGAGAATTACTGAAGAAGAATACAAAATTGCCAATAATTCAGATAGACCACGAGATGCAGGTGAAACCAGGGCATGTTCACCTGATCCCTCCCGCGAACAACCTCAAACTTGATGGTGACCGGTTAATTTTAATAGAGAAGCCTAAAAGTCAGACCCTAAATTTACCTATTGATATGTTTTTTGAGTCTCTCGCGAAACAGCGAAAGGACAAAGCTATTGGGGTGATTTTGAGCGGTACTGGAAGTGACGGCACTCGAGGCACGCGAGCACTTAAAGAGAATGATGGTATGGTGATGGTGCAGGAGCCAGAAGAGGCTAAATTTGATGGTATGCCCGTTAGCGCCATAAGTACAGGGCTTGTAGACTATGTCCTTTCTGTAAATGAAATGGGGCAGGAGCTCAAAAGATTCATTAATACACCTCCAATATTTCATTCAGAAGATGGTAATGCTGACTTCAACCAAAATGAACTTGAAAAAATTCTGAATTACGTTGATAAAAAGTCAGGATTAGATTTCAGAGAATATAAGTATGCTACTCTGGCGAGAAGAATTGCCAGAAGAGTAAATATTTGTAATTGTAATAATCTCAATGGCTATCTTGATTATTTAAAGAACAATGATGAAGAGGTTGAAATTCTTTACAGAGAATTCTTAATTGGAGTTACTAAGTTTTTCCGGGATGAAGAAGTATGGAACATTTTACGAAATGATGTTTTTCCCGAAATGATTAGAAATAGGAATAATGGTGACGTTCTAAAGATCTGGGATGTTGGTTGCAGCACCGGTGAAGAGGCATACTCATTTGCTATGTGCCTGCTCGAAGAATTGCAGAGACAGGATAAAAATATTGAAATTAAAATATTCGCTACAGATATTTCCCAGGCACACCTGGATATTGGTAGCAAAGGGCTTTATCCGGAAAGTATCGTCGCAGATGTTCCAAAGGATCTTTTACTAAAATACTTTTTAAGTAAATCTGAAGGGTATCAGGTTTCAGATAAATTACGAAGATCTGTCATTTTCTCCAGGCATAACATTATTAAAAATCCGCCCTTCAGTAATATGGATATGGTGGTATGTCGTAATCTTTTAATCTATTTTCAAAATAGTATTCAGAAGAAGGCGATGAATGTGTTGCATTATGCATTAAAGAAGGATGGTGTTCTGGTTTTAGGAACCAGTGAAAATCCACATTCACTAAAAGACCAATTTTCTGAAATTGACCGTAAATGGAAAATTTTCAGAAATAAAAAGATTAGTAAGCGCTTAAAGAATGGAGTTACTCATGCATCCCAAACAAATAGCGACAACTCCAGGATTTTAGAGAATAACGCTAAACGGGAACGCAAAAATCGTGGCGCTCAATCCAATCCTATTCGACAAAAGCTTCAGCATGAACTAAATGAAGCTATTCTAGGACAGTTTGGCGGTGCTGCAGTTTTCGTAGATACAGATTATAATATACTGCAGGCGGTTGGCGAATTTAGAAAATATGCAGCTTTACCTGTTAGTGGATTTTCGATCAACTTACTGGATATGCTTGACTCCAGTTTGAAATACGTAATTCAATCTACGTTTAATAAAGCCCTGGAATCTAATGAAGTTGCCGTATATAAAGATGTTGTTATAAAAAAAGAGCATGACAATTTTGGCGTAGATGTGATCATTAAGCCCTTAAAAGAATACGCTCTGGAGGATGAGATCAATTACGTAATAATATTTGTTGAAACGGATATCGATTTATCGAAGATTCAGGAAGTTGAAAAAGTGAGTCCTTCTAATCAAACCAAGGAGTATGTTAGCAACCTTGAAAATGAGCTGAAACGTACCCGGGAAGACCTGCAAACTTCGCTAGAGGAAATTGAAACCAGTAATGAAGAACTTCAGGCGGCAAATGAGGAACTACTTGCATCTAATGAAGAACTGCAAAGTACCAATGAAGAGCTTCAAAGTGTCAATGAGGAAATAAATACAGTTAATGCAGAGAATGTTCAGAAAATGGATGATCTCGCAGCACTAAATGCTGATATGAACAATCTCTTGAAAAGCACTGATATTGGCGTGATCTTCCTGGATTCCCAATTCAATATTAGGAAATTTACACCGGCCATCAAAAGACTTTTCAATTTGTTGGATAGCGATATAGGTAGACCAATAGATAATTTTACCATTAGCTTTGGTCTTATACGTAAAAGGAGCTTTATCGATCGTTGTAAGAGAGTACTGGATACTGGCAAAGTGCTTGACAAACATATCATTTCAAGAGAAGGTCGCAATTACCTTCAGCGAATTTCTCCTTATTTAAACTCTGAGAATGAGCGGGAAGGGGTGGTGATCACCTTCATAGATATAGAAACCATTCAGAAGTCTAAAGAGAAACTTGCGGCTAGTGAAAAACGTTTTAGATCCTTTTACGAAGATGATCCTGTACTACACCTGAGTGTAGATCCAAAATCTTCAGAGATTGTACAATGCAACCGCAAAGCTGTTCTAAAATTAGGGTATAAGGAAGAGCAAGAGTTGATAGGTAGATCTATACATGAATTCTTCGTTAAAGACTCAAAAGTTTCATCTACGAAACTTAAATCTCGCATCAAGAAATCTGGAGAGATCATTAATATCGAGCAGAATATGATTACCAGAAATGGTAGTATTTTACCGGTAATTTTAAATGCAACCGCTGAAAAGGACGAAGCTGAAAACCTTAAAACCATTCGCTATACCTGCGTGGATATTTCAGCTTTGAAAACAGCAGAAGCCAAACTTCAGGAACAAAAAAGTGACCTGGAAAGAGCGAACAGAGATTTGGAGCAATTTGTTTCCATTTGTTCTCACGATCTACAGGAACCATTAGCAACAATCAAATTTGGTAGCGATGTTCTGGGAAAAATGTACGCCAAACATTTGGATGAAAAAGGAGAGAACTATATTAAGTACATCAAAAATGCTTCAGACAGGCTTTCGGAACAGATAAAGGCACTTCTGGAACATTCCAGAATTGGAAAGAATGGAGCAAAAGAACTGGTTGATATAAAAGAGGTTGTAGAAATAGTGAAATACGATCTGGGAAAGAGCATTAGGGATACAGATGCAAAGATCAATATTGGTTCGATGCCTCAAATCATGGGTTATGAAGTAGAACTTAGATTGTTATTCCAGAATCTTATTAGTAACGCTATAAAATACGTTCCAAAGGAGCGAAGTCCAGAGATCAGGATTTCTTCTTATCGTGAAAATGATTATTGGGTATTTTCCATCATGGATAATGGTGTAGGAATCTCAAAAGAAGACCAGAAAAACATTTTTACAATTTTTAATCGTGTACCTGGAAATGAGGATATGGAAGGAACAGGAGTTGGACTGGCACACGTAGAAAAGATCGTATTGCTGCACGAAGGTACCATCTGGGTAGACTCTCAGGAAGGAGTAGGAAGTACCTTTTATTTTAAACTGAAGGCTTAAGTATTTTAATGACAGAAGAGAATAAGTACCCGGTAGAAGTAGACCTTAGTAGTTGTGAAAAGGAGCCTATTCATATTATAGGTACCACGCAATCGCATGGTTTGTTGATAGCTTCATGTATCAAGACAGGTGAGATCACACAGGTTGGAGAGAATTCTGGCCATATCATTGGTATTGCTTCAGACGAATTACTAAAACTCAATATTTCTGATATTTTATCTTCGGAAGTGCTTAAAAATATCAATGAATCACTGCTGAAGGATGAGAGACTGGAAGTTGAAGAGTCCCTGGTCAATGGTAAGAAATTTATCATTATCCCACATTTAAGCGGTAATTCTCTAATTCTGGATATTGAACCCACCCATGAAAAGAAGGATACTTTTGATTTTCAGAGGGAGTTATCCGGATTACTGAATACATTATCTGCAAGTGATAACCCTCAACAGCTTTGTCAGGATGCAGCCAATCTTACCCGCCAGATTTTTCAATATGACCGTGTGATGGTCTATAAGTTCGATGATGAGTGGAATGGAAAGGTGATCGCGGAAGCAAAGACTGATGATCTGGAGCCTTTCTTAGGACTACAGTATCCGGCAAGTGATATTCCGAAGCAGGCGAGACAATTATTTTTTAAGAACAGAGTGCGTATTATTACTGATGTTAATTACAGTCCAGTAAAAATAGTTCCTCAAATCTCACCTGCAAGTAGCGAACCTCTAGATATCTCGAAATCTAAACTAAGAGGTGTATCACCAATTCATATTGAATATCTTCAAAACATGGGGATTGGTGCGAGTTTGACCGCGGCATTGATCAGTAATGGTAAATTATGGGGTTTGCTGGCCTGCCATCATCAGGAGGCTAAATTTGTGAGTTACTACGAGAGACAAACCTGTGAATTTCTAATCCAGATATTTTCGAATGAACTTTCACTAAAGAACTCCAGTACATTTTTAACTAAAATAGGAAAGATAGAAAAGGTAGCAGGACAACTTATGGATCAGGTCTTGAGACATGATTCCATCAAAAAAGGACTCGCCACTAATGAGCTTAAACTTACAGATCTTATTGAATCTTCTGGAGCTGCAATCGTAATAGACGGGAAGATCAAGTTAGTTAGAGAGACACCATCCAAAAAAGAAGTGAAAACACTTATCAAGAAGTTTTTGAGTAAACAACAAGATAATATATTCCATACTAAGAACTTAATGAGCTTACATCCAGAAGCTAAAGCTTACAAAGCAACTGGGTCGGGTATTTTAAGTTCTCGATTGGGAAATGACAATAAGAACTATTTGATCTGGTTTCGTCCTGAAGTAATTCAGCAAATTGACTGGGGTGGCGATCCCAATAACAAGGCATTCTACGATTCAGAAAAAAAGCGGCTGACTCCGCGTAAATCTTTCGAGAAATGGACCGAGAATTTGAGCGGTGTAGCAACTGCCTGGAATGATTATGAATTAAGCGGCGCCAGAAAACTCAGTAAAAATGTTAATTACGTTATTCTTGATCATCAAAAACGTAACATAGATAATCTTAATGAGAAGTTGGTAACTGCTCATAAGGAACTTGAACTTTTCAGCCAGGGTCTTTCGCACGATTTAAAAGCGCCTTTACGTGGAGTAGATGGTTATGCTCATATTTTAAAGGAAGATCACTTCAGCAGTCTCAATAAAGAAGGGAGAATGGCGGTAGATACGATCCTGTCTTCGGTTCAGGAGATGCAGGATCTAATTGATAATATACTCTCCTTCGCCGGGGTCTCAAATGAGAATATTAATAAACAGGTCGTCGCTACAGATACCATGGTGAGTGATATCCTGACGTCATTTAATATAAAGTCCAACTTTAGTAAAACTTCTGTTAGTATTGATGAGTCTTTACCAAAAATGCTGGGAGACAGAAGGATGCTGGGTCAGGTCTGGTCCAATCTAATTGCCAATGCTTTGAAATATAGTGAAAGAAGTTCCAGTCCAGCAATTGTAATAGGGTATAGTCTGCAAGAAAACATTACTGTATACCATATCAAGGATAACGGGATTGGTTTTGATCCAAAATATAAAGAGGAAATTTTCAACTTATTTTCAAGACATTCGGGAGATAATTACCAGGGCACCGGAATTGGATTAGCGATCGTAAAAAAGATCATCGAGAAGCATAATGGTAAGATCTGGGCAGAGAGTGACCCTGGTAAAGGCTCAACTTTCTACTTTCATGTTTAACTTTTAGCAATTGTTTCATACTTAGTTTTAGATTATTTTCGCTTTTGATATAAGTGTAGTCATGATCCACAGAAAACTTAACATACTTCTGGTTGAAGATAACGAGAATGATATCTTTCTCATTAAGCGACAAATTTCAAAGATCGTAGAGGAACCTGTGATCGAAACCACAGATAATCTTCAGGATTGTAAACGATTACTTTTGAACTTCGCGCCAGACGTGGTCCTTTCAGATTATAATTTGCCCAACTGTACAGGCCTTGATGTGCTGACTACCGTGCAGGAATTTGATGATTCCATTGGATTTATCTTTATTACCGGAACTATCAACGATGAGGAATTAGCGGCAAACACTATTTTAAATGGAGCTTCAGGTTTTATTCTTAAAAAGAATATTAACAGCCTGAGTGAAAAGCTGGAGCCTCTGCTAAAAAAGATAGTCATTAATATGACCTCAAAACAGGAGCTTAGAAGTATGATTCGCCAGAACAAAATCACGGTGAACAAGATCTATGATTACCTGGACAAAATGAATTCTGAAGATCAGGCTCAGAAAGAGAACATCAATAAGATCAGGGAAGCGATCGGTAATTTTGATACAGATAGAAACGATGCTGAATAAATTACGGGAAGCAACCAAAGCTCAACATGAGGCGTTGGAAGGTGAAAATCTAGCCAACAAGATCATGGATCATAGTATTACTGAAGAAGAGTATAAATTACTTCTGCTCCAGAATTATGCTGCTTATGCTGCTACTGAAGATCCTATAGCCAGCCATCTAAAAAATTATTCTTCTACAAAAACCGATGCGATCAAATTGGATCTTTCAAGCCTTGGAATAGATAAGGCTGAAACTTCTCTTGAATTTCAATGTGAAAATGATGCAGAAGCTATAGGTGCAGCATATGTTGTAGAAGGTTCTGCAATGGGAGGTTTAATGATAGGGAAGGAGCTGAAGAATTGTCCTCATCTTGAACATTTACCAGATCAACAATTTTTCAGTGGAAAAAGAGACCAGATCAAAAGCTGGAATGAATTTCTAAAGTTTCTTCGGAGTAAGGACTTTTCAGAAGATCAAAAAGAAACTGCTGCCAGAAAGGCTCAACAAACTTTTGATTTGTTTGAAGAAGCATTCAAAATTGAATTAATAAAATTATAAAGTCCTTCTCAGGACTTTTTTCATTAAAACGCGTTGCTATGTATAAGATAACACTACTTCTACTTGTATTTTTCTCGGTTCAGCAACTTGATTTGCAGGCACAATCGGGAAGAATTCCTGTGGAAGCCGAAAATGGGATGGTGACAAGCTCACATTACCTGGCTTCAGAAGCAGGTGTGGAAATACTCAAAAAAGGAGGAAATGCTATCGATGCTTCTATCGCAACTGCTTTTACATTAGCTGTGACTTTGCCTTCGGCTGGTAATATTGGTGGCGGAGGATTTTTGCTTTATAAACCGAATGCAAATAAGGCAACCGGATTCAACTTTAGAGAAAAAGCTCCCCAAAAAGCTACAAAAACTATGTTTCTTGGAGAAGATGGTAAAGTTAAAGATAACTCGAACCATGAAACGACATTATCTGCAGGAGTTCCGGGAACTGTTGCTGGATTATTTCAGGCACATTCCAGTTATGGAACAATGGATTGGGCTAGCCTGGTTCAACCTGCGATCGATCTTGCCCAGAATGGATTCACGGTATATCCAGATCTGGCCAGATTTTCTGAGTGGGTTTACGATAACAAAGAAGAATATTCAAGTACTGCCGCTGTTTTCCTGAATAGCAACGGAGAAGCTTACCAAACGGGCGATACCATTATTCAGAAGGATCTTGCTGAATCTCTTATAAGAATCCGTGATGATGGAGCTGATGGTTTTTATGGCGGTAAAACTGCTCAGCTAATTCATGATTTTATGAAGAATACTAATGGTATTATTACCAAAAAGGATCTGGAAGATTATGTGTCGGAAGAAGTAGAACCGCTCGTAGGAAATTATCGTGGAAATGAAATTATCGGGATGCCTCCTCCAAGTTCTGGTGGAACTGCGATCATAGAAATGCTAAACATTCTTGAGAATTATGATCTTAAGGGATACGGACTTAACAGCGCTCAGAGCATTCATTATATTAGTGAAGCCATGCGACTAGCTTTTGCAGATAGAGCTCAATTTCTTGGGGATCCGGATTTTAATCCAGAAATGCCTTTGGATTCACTCTTATCGAAATCATACGCTCGTAACTTAAGATCGGGCATTAAGAAAAAGACAGCTTCCGTAAGCGATTCTGCAAATTTTAATAAGAAGCATCTTCAGTTTGAAAGCGAGGAAACTACCCATATTTCGGTGGTCGATAAAGAAGGCAATGCTGTTTCACTTACTTATACATTGGAACATTCGTATGGAAATAGGATCGTAGTAGAAGGCGCAGGTTTTCTTCTAAATAACGAAATGGGTGATTTTAATGCGATTCCCGGCTTAACAAATTCAGAAGGTAGAATTGGAACAGAGCCTAATCAAATCGCTCCCGGAAAACGAATGCTTTCAAGCATGAGTCCAACCATCGTAGAGAAAAACGACAAGGCTACTATCGTAATTGGATCACCAGGTGGCCGAACTATCATCAATACTGTTCTACAGGTTATTCTGAATGTTGTAGATTATGATCTGGATATCGCAAAAGCTATCGAATCACCAAAATTTCATCACCAATGGTTGCCTGATATGATCACTTTTGAAGAGTGGGGTTTTTCACCAGACACGATAGAGATTTTAAAATCCTACGGGCATGAAACAGGAACGCGATCTTCACAAGGTAGAGCTATGGGAATTTTCATAGATCCTGAAACTGGTGTTTACCAGGGTTCTGCCGATTCCAGAAGCTATACAGGTAAAGCGCTTGGATATTAGAAATTTACGCTTTTTATTTCTCGCACTTCACCACTATCTAAATTATCGAGTCTTTCATTGGCGATACGAACTCTTACCAGTCTTAAAGTAGCAAAGCCAACTGCTGCGGTCATTTTTTTTACCTGTCTGAACTTGCCTTCGGTAAGAGTAATACTTACCCAACTGGTGGGCCCGTGTCGTTCGTCCCGTATTGGTTTGCTCCTTTCAGGGAATTCTGGTACTGTATCCAATTTAAAAACCCTGCATTCTTTAGTTTGATAATTTTTGCCCTGAATGCCTATCTCAACACCTTTGCGAAGTTTAGCAATGGCATCTTCTGAAATTTCACCATCAACCTGTACATAATATTCCTTTTCAGAATTACCGGCGGTAACCTTTGTGCTAAGCTTACCATTTGTCGTCAATAATAAAAGTCCTTCAGAATCCTTATCCAGTCTCCCAATAGACATGGTACCTTCAGGAAAATCACCTAGCTCTCCCAGAAGCTTATGTTTTCCTACCTTTCTTTGGTTAGTTATAAACTGACTCAAATAACCGTATGGTTTATAGATCTTAAAATGCCTGTGATAATTAGAAGTCATAATTGTAGTGAACAATAGAAGATTTATCAAAACTTTAAAAGTTGTTTTGAACGAATCTACTTAAGTTAATAGGAAACAAATTTAAAATCTTATTTATGAAAATTGCTATAATATATTACAGTGCAACCGGTACAAATCATCAAATGGCGAAGTGGGCAGCAGAAGCTGCAAAGTCTAATGGGGATCATGATGTTCGACTCCGAAAATTAAAGGAAACTGCCCCAATGGAAGCTATTGAATCAAATGATGCCTGGAAAAAACACTATAAGGAAACACAGGACGTTGAGGTTGCAGAGCTGGACGATCTTGATTGGGCAGATGCAATAATTTTTAGTATACCAACCAGATATGGAAATTTACCTTCTCAGCTTCAGGCATTTTTTGATACCACGGGAGGATTATGGAGTAAAGGAAAATTGATTAATAAAGTCGTTTCGGGTATGACCAGTGCGCAAAATCCACACGGTGGTCAGGAAACTACGCTACTCTCACTTTATAAAAGCATGTTTCATTGGGGAGCTATCGTTGCTGCTCCTGGATATACTTCAGAAGAACTATTCAAAACTGGAGGTAATCCTTATGGTTTTAGTTCTGAAGGAGGAGTGGATAATCTTAATGAGCAATCTAAAACTTCTATAACGCATCAGGTAAAACGCACTATAAATATTGCTGAAAGTATTAAAAGCGGAATGAGTAATGCTTCATAGATAGTTAGTAAAATCTTAAGACGTAGATCCAAAACAAAATAAAGCCCTGAAACTTCAGGGCTTTATTTAATATCGAAAGTTTTGAACTTATTCTTCGGTAGTTGAATTTTCAGGAATAGGAAAACCACGATCACGCATTAACGCATCAATTTCAGCATCCCTTCCACGGAATTTCTTATAAGCTTCCCCAGGATCCATCGCATTTCTAGGAGCAAAAAGGTATTTCACCAGCTTCCGCGCAACTTCCTTATCATAGAAACCACCTTCAGCTTCAGCAAAAGCTTCCGCAGCATCAGCAGTTAAAACATCTGCCCATAAATATCCGTAATATCCTGAAGCATAGCCTTCTCCAGAGAACACATGTCCAAAATGAGGCGTTCTATGACGCATTACGATCTCCTCCGGCATATTCAGTTCTTTTAAAGTTTCCTTTTCGAATTTGGCAGGATCGATCTTGTCTGGATCTGTTGTGTGATATTTCATATCCATGATCGCAGAAGCCAAAAATTCGGTCGTACCAAATCCCTGGTTGAAAGTGGAAGCCTTTTTGATCTTTGCTACTAAAGCTTCAGGAATAACTTCATTAGTTTCGTGATGTCTTAGAAACTGGTTGATAACCTTGTCTGTAGACAACCATCTCTCCAGTAATTGCGATTGAAATTCAGTATAATCACGTACGCCACCATTTAAGGTAGGATACTCCACATTAGCTGATAGAAAGTGCAGGGCATGGCCAAATTCATGGAAAAATGTTTCTGCATCATCCCAGGAAACCAATACTGGCTCACCCGGAGCAGGTTCGATAAAGTTTGAATTGTTAGAAGCCAAAACTGGTTTTTCACCTGTTAACTTCGTATAACCTCTGTAAGTAGTTGCCCAGGCTCCAGAGCGTTTTCCCTGTCGAGCATAAGGATCTAAATACCATAATCCTACAATATCACCCGAATCTTTATCACTAACTTCCCAGACGTTCACATCCTCATGAAAGACGGGCACACTATTATTCTCTACAGGAGTAAAAGCAAAATTGAACAACTCACCAGCAGTAAAAAATAAGGCCTGGGTAAGATTTCCTAGTTCCAGGTATTGTTTTACTTCTTCGCTATCCAGGTCATATTTTTCTTTTCTAACCTTTTCAGCATAGAATCTATAATCCCATGGTTTGATAGTAATATTTGCATTTTCAGAATCTGCAACCTTCTGCATGTCTGCTACTTCTTCTTTTACTCTTGCTAAAGCCGCAGGCCATACCTGCATCATTAGATCCATGGCATTTTCAGGATTTTTAGCCATGCGATTCTGTAAACGCCACTGTGCGTAATTATCAAAACCAAGTAATTCCACACGCTCATCTCTAAGCTTCAGGATCTTTTGAATAGTCTCTTTATTATCGAATTCATCATTATTATCTCCTCGGGAATAGTAGTTCTTCCATACTTTTTCACGTAGTTCTCTTTCCGTAGAATAGGTAAGAAATGGATCCATGGAAGATCTTGTATTGGTAACTGCATAATAACCTTTATGATCACGGTCCTCAGCAGCTTTGGCGGCAGATTTCACAAAGGATTCCGGCAGTCCGCCAGTTTGTTCCTTTGTAAGATAGATCACATAATTCTCTTCATCTGCCAATACGTTACTTGAAAACTTAGTATATAGTGCAGAAAGTTCCTTGTTGATCTCTGCATAACGTTTTTTGTCTTCCTCACTTAGGTCGGCTCCCTGCATAGCGAACTCTTCATAAACCAAATCGATGACTCGTTGTTCTGCGGAATCTAATGGCTTCTTCTGAGAATTCTCATAAACCGTTTTAATTCGTTTAAATAAAGCTTCATTCTGGCTGATCTTCGAGGAATACTCTGAAATCTCTGGAGCCAGTTCTTTCTGAACAGCTCTGAATTCCGGGCTGGAAACATTGCTGCTATAGATACCATAATAGGTAAAAGCACGATCGAGTTCCTTACCTGCTTTTTCCATTGGAATAATGGTGTTTTCAAAGGTAGCTTCAGCAGTATTGTTAGCAATCTTATTGATCTCTTCCAAATGCAACTCCATTCCCTTGCGAATAGCTGGTTTTACAAGTGAAACTTCCATTTTGTCAAAGGCTGGAACTCCTTCATAAGGGCCCTGCCATTCTTTAAGTAATGGATTTTGCATAATTTCTTGGTTATTTTCCTGAGCATTAGACTGACTAATTAGTGCAAATAGCGCGATCATACTCAAGCCTGTTCGTAATTTCTTTTTCATATTTTATATTTATTCGAAGTCTTTTAACATACCGAACCAAAGCGAGGCTTTAAATATCCCGGTAAGTCAATTAAATTTATATATTAATTTGATGGTAATTCATTTTTGGAAAGTACTTTCCTTGGAGAAACTCCATATTTTTTCTTGAAGATCTTTGAAAAATAACTTCGGCTGGATAATCCTAATTCATAAACAACCTCACTAACGTTCTTTTTGCCTGAAGAAAGCATGTGTAGTGCTCTTGTAAGTCGTATGTCACGCACATATCCATTCACGGTTTTTCCATAAACCTTCTGAAAAACTTCCTGAAGCTTGTTCGTGTTAACGCCGGCGATTTGTGCCAGTTCGTTGACAGTTCCAGCCTGGGCGAGATTGGAATCTATGTACTTAACAACCTTTTCTACAGCCGCCCGGTCTTTATCTTTTAGTTCATTTTGAGTTTGCTGATCCTCCTTTTTAAAATGATTCAACATATAGCTCAGGATCTCCAGAGATTTTGCTCCCACAAAATTAATCCTCGGAAACCCTGTAAGATCACAAGTTTCAATTTCCTTGATAATTTCTGAAGTCTGGAGGCTAATGTTGCCCAGGTTTGAGACCCTGTTGTGAGCCTGTACATCACTAAACAATTTGTAGAAAATTGGCTCAAGTTCATGAAGGTCAAAACTGAAGTATTCCTGGAATTTTAAACGGTCAATTTCCAGGTAACATAGGGTTGTTTCTATATCCTTCTTCAAAGTAATATTATAAGTCTCTTTACTTTTTGGAGCGGCAATCACGAATTCATGATCTTTAACAAGATCTTCAGCATCTATAAAATCAAAACTACTACCAATCATTCCGTCCAGACAATAAATAAATCGAATCGGCTTTATAGTTGGATGGGAAATCCTGAGTTCTGTGTCTTCACGAACTGTCACATGATACATATATAGACCTATACCATTTGGAAAATTAATTCCACGAATGTTACCATCACCAATAGGTTCAGGTATCAATAAGGAGAATTCGCCAAGTTGTTCTGAATGATCTATTCCTAAAGTCTGTGCAAGTTCAGGAATAAAATCATCCACATCATTTATTTCTAAATGATAAGTCTTCATAAAAATCAAGTTAGTTTGTTAACTCATACAAGGTACACAGCGGCTTAAACTATCACGGCTAAAGAATTGTTAAATTCATTTTGACAATGTGAACACTATCAGTTTAATTTATCCTAACCCCTTCCGAAGAACAGCGAGAGGAGGACTTTTTACCACACTATAACTATTTGCAAGTCCAATAATTACTACTAACGCGGTAATCGCCGGGAATACTACCAAAAACGGAATCCATGAAGGAACAAATGTAGTATCGAACAGGAAATAACCAATGAGGAAACTGGAGATCAAGGATAGTAATATTCCAGATAAGCTTCCCAGGATTCCCAGGAATAAGTATTCAAGACCCAGGATTTTTAAGATCTGCCTGTTCTTGGCACCAAGGGTTCTTAGTAGTACACTTTCACGAATTCTTTGATATTTACTGGTTCTAACAGCACCAATAAGAACGATGATACCGGTAAGAATACTGAAAAATGCCATAAAATTTATCAGCCAGGATATCTTACCAAGAATTTCTTCTACAACTTTTAGAACTTGTCTTAGATCAATAATAGTCACATTCGGGAACTCCTGAACCAATTTCTGCTGAAGCTGCGCCGAGGAATTATCATCTTCAACCCGCGTTGTCATCACCGTGAATTGCGGAGCATCTTCCAGAACACCGGTAGGGAATAAAATTGAAAAATTTATCTGCATATTACTCCAGTCCACTCTACGAATACTCGCAACTTCAGTTTCCAGCTGAACACCCTGAACATTGAAAATCATTTTGTCTCCAATATTGGCTTCAGCATCTTCAGCGAGATTATCACTTATAGAAATAGGAATAGGACCTTTTCCAGTAAAATTAGCTTTCCATTTTCCTTCCAGAATTTCTTCCCCTTCAGAAAGAGAGTCCCTATAGGTAGTTCTGAATTCGTGATCCAGAACCCAGTTATTGATCGTACTGCTAGTATCCTCACGAATCTCGTTTGCGCTTCTACCTTTCAACTTAATGATACGCATAGTTACGATGGGGATGTTCTGTAATAGCTCCAGACTACTGCTGTCAATTACCTGTTTAACCTCATCCTTCTGCTCACTTTGAACGTCCAGCAAGATCATATTTGGAGTATTCTGCTGGCTTTCCAATGTAGTTTGAGCCAGAAGCAGATCCCTGGTAAAGTATAACGTACTAATTAAAAATGTTCCAATCCCAATGGCAAGAATGAGAATGAGTGTTTGATTCTGTGGCCGATAAAGGTTTAAAACACTTTGTCTTGCCGGGAATCCCCAGTTCTTCGGAAAATACCTTTTCAGTAATTTCATAATTAAAGCTGCAAATCCGCTTAAAATTGCGAAGGTGATTGCCAGTCCCAGAACGAACCAGATCGCATATAGCCAGTTATCGAGTAACCAGAATGCAAAGATCCAGATAAAAATTATGACTGCGATTGACACCAGAATCTTATACTTTTTGTTCGATTCCGCAGATTGCTGCATGCGTAAAGTCTGCAGCGGAGAAATATCCAGGGTGGTAAGTAAAGGGTATAGTGCAAAAAGAACCGACATGCTTACTCCAAGTATAATTCCTGTAATTATTACTACAGGTGAAATTTGGAGATCTATCTCTACCGGCAAAAGATCCTGTAACAGGTAGGGAAATAATTCCTGCAATCCGAGTCCTAAAAGCGTTCCAATGATAGAACCGATCAATCCAATAACGATCACCTGAATTAAGAAGATTTGAAAACTTTGTTTTCTTGAAGCACCAAGGCATTTCAAAATAGCGATCGATGCAACTTTTTCTTTTATATAGATATGTATGGCACTGGCGATTCCAACACATCCAAGTAATAACGCAATAAAAGCAACCAGGTTCAGGAATTTTGCAAAATTTTCATATCGTCTTCCTAATCTCTGACTAGTGGATAGGTGAGTGTCCAGATCTGCATCATTCGCATCGAGTATTGGATCAAGTTCTTCATCAAACTTCTCCATATCAAGACTTTCCGGAGCGGTAAAATAATACCTGTAATCAATGCGGCTACCGGTTTGAACCAAGCCAGATTTCTCAATGGCAGAAAAGGGCACCAATAGGGGAGGAGCTATAGAACTAAAAATGCTGGAACTGCCGGGAACATTGTTCAATGCTCCACCAATTTCTAAACTTGTATTTCCAATTTTTACAGTATCGCCAATTTCAATTCCCAATTGTAGCATGACCGTGGCATCCACCAGTGCAACTTCAGACTCTCTGAAATTATTACCGGCTTCGGGTGGTGTAGTTTCTATTTCACCATAAAATGGAAAACCGCCTTCTATTCCCCGAACCTGCATTAGTTTTGTTCCCTGGTTTCCAGGAAACGCTGCCATAGATGCAAAACTTATCTCTCTGGCTTCCGCGCCTCCAAGGGAATCGATGATTCCGTAAACTTTTTCCGTAGGAAGTTTATCACTGTCAATAATATAATCGGCGCCCATCAGGGATTTCGATTGGAGTGAAATATTACGTTTGAGGTTAGCGCTAAATGACTGTATAGAGACTACTGCAGCAATTCCAAGTACGATAGATGCAATAAATAGAAATAATTTTCGACTACTTGCTTTCCCATCCCTTAAAGCCATTTTTATTAACCATGGGAAGCCGGCGCTTGATCTTTCAGAACTCATATTACTCCTGGATTTGTAATTCCTGAACTTTTCCCCCTCGAAGCTTAAGAATTCGCTGTGTTTTTTTAGCCAGTTCCATATCATGGGTAACTATTACCAGGGTGGTCCCCAGGTCCTTGTTCAGCGTTAAAAGTAGATCGATTACATTTTGTCCAGTAGCTTCATCCAGATTTCCCGTAGGCTCATCTGCAAAAAGTATCTTAGGTTTGTTACAGAATGCACGGGCGAGTGCAACTCTCTGTTGTTCCCCTCCAGACAATTGTGTTGGGTAATGATTCATTCTATCCTTCAAACCAACTTTTTCCAAAAGGGCTGTAGCTTCATTTTCTGCACTTGAATCTCCCCGAAGCTCCAATGGAACAGCAACATTTTCAAGTGCGGTAAGGGTTGGGATAAGCTGAAAGTTCTGAAATACAAATCCTACATGCCTGTTTCTTAAGGCAGCGCGATCATCTTCATCTAGCTCACTTAGATTTTCGCCGCAAAGTTCTATAGTACCTTCATCACTTCGATCAAGTCCTGCACTTAAGCCAAGTAAAGTCGTTTTCCCACTACCTGAAGGGCCTACGATAGCAAAAGTTTCTCCTTCTTCAATATCAAAATTGATCTTGTCCAGGATGACCAGCTTTCTATTACCATTATTATAAGTTTTGCTGAGATTTTCAACCCTTAAAATTTTTGCCATCTTAGTTCTTTTAATTTTCTTTACTCGGGCCAACAAAATAAGAAATGATTTTATGAATACTGCACCTATCTTTCGAAGCTTTCAAATCTTTGCGCTTAGTTTTGTTTTACTGCTGAATCTTTCCTGCGGAAATGAAAAAAAATCAGACACAGCTGAGGAGAAATCTGCCACTGAAGAAGCTGAGAATAATTCAGAAGAAGAGAATTCTAAAACGATCCTGTTTTTTGGGGATAGTATTACTGCAGGCTATGGGCTTGAGACCGATGAAGCTTTCCCGAATTTAATTCAGCAGCGACTGGATTCTCTTAGGTATGATTACACAGTAATTAATGCCGGGCTTAGTGGAGAGACTACCGCCGGAGGACTTAATCGGATCGATTGGGTGCTAAAACAAAATGTAGAGATCTTTGTTCTGGAGCTAGGTGCGAATGATGGATTACGTGGTGTTCCTTTAGCCGAAACCAGGTCCAATCTTAATAGGATCGTGGATTATGTTCAGGAGAAAAATTCAGAAACTAAGATCATTCTTGCCGGAATGCAGATCCCACCAAATCTTGGGGAAGATTATACCACAGAATTCAGAGACCTATTTCCAGAACTAGCTGAAAAAGAGAACATCTATTTAATTCCATTTATACTGGAAGGTGTAGCAGGTGATCCGGATCTCAATCAACAGGATGGTATTCATCCAACTGCTGAAGCTCAGCCAATTTTAGTAGAAAATATCTGGGAAACTTTAGAACCCCTTCTTAAAAACTAATTGCTGAAACCCAAGGCTAGCAAAAAATGCGATCGCAGCAGTAGTTCCTAAACTTCCACCAAAACCTTCAAAGAATACTCCGGTACAATAAAATAGTATTCCGAAGAAAATAGATGATAAGATAATAATGCGATTCCTGGTCGCGATCTCTTCCGAAGCCATACCAACAAAACTTGCACCCATAATAACCAGGGGTAAGGTCTCCCGCAGAACTTCAGAGATTGGCGTATAGATCAATAATCCTCCTGTGATGCTCACCAGAGAAGAAGCGATGACAGCACCCAGATTTAAACTATTGTTTAAGGTATAAGTGAGCTGACCTGAAAGTACACTACAGCCTAATATCAGTAGTAGATTCATCATAATAGCATGTAAGTTAAAAGGCTTACCAAGCTTACTCCAGCAAATGCGATGCTACCAAGTTTCCCTGCATAACCGTTAAAATTCTCACGTGTAAGAATGAGTATATTTCCAGCGAAAAATGAGGCTAGTAATATAAATAGATAATTGCCCGCCAATACCGGAGGAGTCATTCCTACAAAAGCACCGCAGTAAATTGCTGGAGAAGCGATCTTAGTTAAAGGTCTATCTATAAACTTCGGTAGAATTCCGCCAAAAAGTCCAACAATTCCGGCAGAGAGTACCGCTGAAAGTTCAAATCGATCCTGTAGAAGAAAGGTTACAAGTCCACCTAAAATTGCAAATATGATCGTTGTTATGTGTATATCCTTTTCTACCAGTTCGTTTCTCCTCGAAAAATTATGGAAATAAAAATAAAGAAGTAACGAACTGATAATCACAAGCGGTATAAGCTGAGAAATCTGGTACTGACTCTCAAAGACTGCGATTCCAATAAAGAGCGTGTGGAATAACAGGAAAATGAATTTAGATAAATATTTCATTGGTACAAAGGTCTGAAACAGTACCCAAAACTTTCATTATCCACAGGAATTCTTCAGTTTTGTGATTTTGATAACTAAATTTATAATTTTAACAAATGTTCATTTTTAAAAAATATAAATTAATCATTATTTTTAGCCAGATCTATTAATTATTTGATTTTGAATTGTGTAAAAGTTCTGGCCACATTCTATTCTATCATTTTAAAATGAATTTAAACTTTTGCTTTTTTTAATCTAATGATGCTTATAGATTTGTTTCGATAATGTTCACTTTCGAAAAAAGCTTCTTTCCAGAAGCTTTTTTCTTTTTGTGGAGTGAATCAAACAAGCACCTAAAATAGAAAGAGTCTAAACCTGCTTTGAAGTATCTTCGTATTTCAACCAATAGAAATTATGGCGAAAACAAAACTAACAGTCAACAGTAACGGATCTCTAAAAGTAGAAGGAGATTTTGAAATCGTAGATAAGAATGGAAATGTATATGACCTGGGTGGAAGAGACCTGGTTTCAGTATGTAGATGTGGATTATCGAAGAATAAGCCATTTTGCGATGGTGCTCATAGAAATCATTTTGAGCACGAAGCAATAGCTTTCGACTTACCTCCAAAAAAGAAATAAAAAAAGCCTCTGACTTTTCAGAGGCTTTTTTTCTGTAGAATTAAATTCTTATTTCAGCATCTCATATAACCTTGAAGCAACTGCTCCAGAAGATTGCGGATTTTGTCCTGTGATTAAATTACCGTCTGTTACAGCATATTCGTTCCAGTCAGCTTCCTTAGAATAGATTCCTCCATTTTCCTTAAGCATATCTTCTACTAAGAAAGGCACAACATCGGTTAATTGAACCGCTTCTTCTTCGGAGTTTGTGAACCCGGTTACTTTTTTACCTTTTACAAGAGCGTTTCCGTCCTTCGCTTTTACATTTTTCAAAGCTGCAGGTGCATGACATACAAATGCAATTGGTTTTCCGGCATCGTTAAAGCTTTCAATAAGCTTAATAGATTTTTCATCATTAGACAGATCCCAAAGCGGTCCATGACCTCCAGGATAAAAGATTCCATCAAAATCTTCTTCCTTAACATCAGAAAGCTTGTGTGTATTATTGATCACTTTCTGAGCAGCTTCATCGTCTTTGAACCGTCTGGTGTCTTCCGTTTGATTATCTTCAGAATCACTGGTAGGATCAATAGGTGCCTTTCCACCTTCGGGCGTTGCAACGGTGATTTCAACACCTTTGTCTAATAGGCTATAATATGGATTAGCGAATTCTTCGATCCAGAAACCAGTCTTGTTTCCAGTATCTCCTAATTCATCGTGTGATGTAAGTACAAATAAAACTTTCATAATAATATTTTTTTGGTTTATTCTCAAGTTCCAACTTAATGTTCACTCAGAGAATTAATTAGGACAAATTTAAGTATGTGACTGGCGTTTTAAGTTGATCTAAATCAATAAGACTGGTTAAAATCTTGTTAGACATTATAAGGAATTAGCCAGCTAAAAGTTCTGAATACTGGTTTCGCTTTGAAAAATTGCGTAGTTTTTAGGAAAATTTAAGATATGGCGGTAATTACTCTTAGCATTAATGATAAAGAACATTCTTTTGATATAGATCCTAACACACCATTATTATGGGTTTTGAGAGATCACTTAAATCTTGTAGGTACCAAGTTTGGCTGCGGAATCGCTCAATGTGGCGCCTGCACTGTACATTTTAATGGCAATGCGATAAGATCGTGCCAGTTACCCATATCTTCGGCAGCAGGGAATAAGATCACTACTATTGAAGGTCTATCTGAAAACGGAGACCATCCAGTGCAGAAGGCCTGGTTAGAACATGATGTTCCGCAGTGTGGATACTGCCAGGCTGGGCAGATCATGTCTGCAACTGCACTGCTGAACCGGAATCCAACTCCTACAGATTCTGAAATAGAGAATGCTATGAATGGGAATATTTGTAGATGTGGAACCTATACCCGGATCAAAGCAGCCATTAAAACCGCATCCAGTTCTCAGAAAGTTTAATTATAGTCAAAGAAGATCAACATGAATAAAATAAAAACAAGATTTGGGCGTAGATCCTTTATAAAGAGTGTCTCTATCGCGAGTGGCGGACTAATAATTGGCTTTAACTGGATGGCTTGTAAAGGCCCGGCCAACGAAGGTAGTGAAGAACTGGCGATGCAAATGCCAGATGAATGGTTCGAGTTGAACGGCTATCTTAAAATTGGGGATAATGGTATCGTAACCATCTATTCACCAAACCCTGAAATTGGACAGAATGTAAAGACTTCCATGCCTATGATCGTGGCAGAGGAACTTGATGTAGACTGGAATAATGTAATTGTAGAGCAGGCTCCGCTTAATACTGAAATTTTCACGAGGCAACTTGCAGGTGGAAGTCAATCTATAAGACAGGGCTGGCAATCTTTAAGAACAGCTGGTGCCACTGCAAGACATATGCTGGTTGCAGCGGCAGCAAAACAGTGGGAAGTCCCTCAGGAAGAAATTACGGTAAACAATGGTATCATCGAACACGCCAAATCCGGACAGAAAATTGGATTTGGAGATATTGCAAAATCGGCAGCCTCTATTGAAGTTCCGGAGGAAGTAAACTTAAAGGAAAATACAGATTTTAAGATTATTGGTACATCCAGAAAGAACGTAGATGCGAGGAAGATCGTAACCGGACAACCTTTGTATGGACTAGACACCCAAAGAGATGGAATGCTTATCGCAATGGTGATGCAGCCGCCAGCCTTTGGAATGGAATTTAAAAATATGAATGCTGAAAAGGCCAAAGGCCTACCCGGTATTACTGATATTTTTACTATCGATACCTATCCTGAAGATATGGAGAAGGAATGGAGCGATGTTGGTTCATTCTCGAAACTTGTGGTTATCGTTGGAGAAACCACCTGGCAGGTGATGCAGGCAAGAAAAGAACTGGATGTTGAATGGGATCTAAATCCTGAACTTACCAAAGAAATCGAAATTCTGGAGAAGTCGGCTGGAATGCAGGATGCAAGCGGACTCGAAAGTAGCGATGTTCATAACTCATTAATGGTAGAAGCGGGTAGTAAAAATGCTGAAGTTGTAAGGAAAGATGGAGATCCTGAAAAAGCATTTAAAAATGCGGCGAGAGTGATCGAGAGGTCTTATACCTGCCCGTTCCTGGCGCATAATTGTATGGAACCAATGAATTTTTTCGCAAATGTTTCCAATGGGAAAGCAGAATTAATTGGTCCTATACAAACTCCGGAATATGCTGAAAAAAGCGTACAAAAGCGTCTTGGGTTGGATCTTGAGAATATTGATATTCAGATGACGCGAATGGGCGGAGGCTTTGGAAGAAGACTTTACGGTCATTTTCTGGTCGAAGCAGCGGTGATTTCAGAAAAGGTGGGTGCACCTATCAAACTCGTGTATACACGTGAAGATGACATGACCAATGGTGTTTACCGGCCGGCTTATCATGTAACTTATAAGGCTGCATTGGATGCTAATAATCAACTAACTGCTTTCCATGTAAATGCGGGAGGTATTCCTGAAAGTCCGCTTTTCGCCAATAGATTTCCGGCAGGAGCTATTGATAATTACCTAGCAGAAAGCTGGGTGGTCGACTCCAATATTTCTGTTGGAGCTTTTAGAGCACCAAGGTCGAATTTTATTGCCGGAGCCGAGCAATCTTTTCTCGATGAACTTGCTGAAGAAATGGGGAAGGACCCTATAGAATTCAGATTAGAAATGCTGAAAAAGGCGAAAAGTAAGCCAGTTGGTGAAAACAACGATTACGATCCGGAAAGATATGCCGGGGTTTTAAAACTGGCCAGGGATAAATCAGGCTGGAATTCGAATTCAACAATGGCCAGAGGGGTTTCGGCTTATTACTGTCATAATTCTTATGTTGCCCAGATCCTCGATATGACCGTTGAAAATAATCAGCCTCTTATAGATAAAGTGACCTGCGCTGTGGACTGCGGAATCGTGGTAAATCCTGAAGCTGCTAAGAACATGGTGGAAGGCGGTACTATCGATGGAATTGGTCATGCTTTATTCAGCGAAATGACCTTTGCTGAAGGTATTCCGCAACAAAGCAATTTTGATGGCTACCGACTTATAAGACATAAAGAAGCTCCTAAAAAGATTGATGTTCATTTCGTAGAGAACGGTATCGATCCAACAGGTTTGGGAGAGCCGCCTTTCCCGCCTGTTCAGGGAGCATTGGCGAATGCCTTATACAAGGCGACCGGAAAAAGGTTTTATAAGCAACCGTTTATCACCGGTTTGCAGGGCGATCTTAAGACCTGATGTCCATGAAAAGTATCAAGGTGAAATGCTGGATCGAGACTAATGGAGATAAATTCTATGGTCCCGGTCCGCATGAATTACTTCAGAATATCAAAGCTGAAGGTAGTTTGTCCAAAGCAGCAGAAAAGATGCAGTTATCATATCGCAAAGCCTGGGATATTGTTCAGCAGTTAAATAAGCATTCCGAAAAACCTTTGGTAATATTAAGAAAGGGTGGAAAGACCGGTGGTGGTGCTGAGGTTACTATGTATGCAAAAGCAGTAATGGAAGCTTACAATAAACTTCAGAAAAAACTACAGGAAGTCTCAGAAGAAGAAAAACAGCTGCTTGAAATCTTAAATTAAAACTAAAACTGAGAAATTTAAAGCCTTGTTTCATAGTTTTAAAGTCCGATATATATTTAAATACATAACGCTTAAAGCATTTGATACAACCCGCGAAAATATATCTTGATTATAATGCCACCACCCCGGTTCGAAAAGAGGTGCTGGAAAAGATGCTGCCATATTTCACTCAGAATTTTGCAAATCCTCATAGTGATCATGCATTTGGTTGGGATGCCAGTGAGGCATTGGAACGGGCAAGAAAGCAGGTGGCAAATTTGATCAATTCCAAAACTTCAGAAATCACTTTTACTTCAGGAGCTACGGAAGCTGCTAATCTTGCTTTGCTTGGGTTTGCAAAAGAAAACAGAAACAAAGGAAAACATATAATTAGTTGTAAAACGGAGCATAAAGCTATTCTGGAAACACTGAATGCGCTTGAGAATGATGGGTATGAAATTAGTTATGTTGAGGTCAATTGTGACGGAATAGTGGATTTGAAACATTTTCAAAGTTTGTTGCGACCAGATACCAGTATGGCAGTGATGATGCTGGCTAATAATGAAACTGGTGTAATTCAGGATATCACTAAAATTTCAGAATTGGCGCATCAGAATGGTAGCGTGTTAATGAGCGATATCACTCAGGCAGTCGGTAAAATTGACGTTGATTTAAAAGCTCTGGGAATAGATCTCGCAATTTTTTCGTCTCATAAGATTTACGGACCTAAAGGAGCAGGTTCATTATATAGTTCCTCGAGAATCGACTTAACCAGGTACATGTATGGAGGGAATCAGGAAAATGGAATTAGGCCTGGAACTGTGAATGTTCCGGCAATAGTAGGATTTGGTTCTGCTGCGGAATTGTCAAAAAAGGAATTGCAGGAAACTTCAGAAGAACTTTTATTGCTACGTAATAATTTTGAAGAGCAGCTTCAAGGTTTGGAGAATATCCAGATAAATGCCAGAGATCAGGATCGACTTCCAAATACCATTAGTTTTAGCGTTCACAATGTTGAAGGAGATGCATTCTATCGCAGAATGAACAGGATCGCGATCTCAAGAGGTTCAGCCTGCACTTCCAATATAATCGAAGCTTCGCATGTCCTGACTGCTATGGGATTTGAAAAGAGTCTGGCGCTGGCTACCTATCGTGTTAGTCTGGGTAAAACTACAACGCAGCAAGAGCTGAACCTGGCATTTGAAAATATTCAAACTGCGATCAATAGTATGAGAAAAACGAGCCTGGTATGAGAGAAATGGAAGCAATTGTAGCAGAATATAACAAGCTGAAAAATGAGGAAATATCCTGCGTTCTGGCGACCGTGGTTCATGTGGAAGGTTCTTCTTATCGCAGAGCTGGTGCGAGAATGTTAGTAGATGAATTCGGCAATCTCACCGGGGCTATTAGTGGTGGATGTCTCGAAGGCGATGCACTTCGAAAAGCTCTACACGCTATGCATCAGCAGAAGAATAAATTGGTTACTTATGATACCAGTGATGAGAATGATGCAGTAATTGGCGCACAATTAGGGTGTAATGGAATTATTAAGGTATTATTTGAAGCAATTGATTTTGAAAATGGAAAAAATGCTTGTGAATTACTTCAAATTGTAACAAAAACCGATAGAAAAGCTTCAATTCTGGTGGAATTCGACCTGGAAGAAACCAGTTTCCAACCTGGAACCACTGCTTTGATATATTCTGAAGATAAAATGTTCACTTCAGCTGAAATAGATCAAGAAGTGTTAATTGAAGCTTCAGAAGTTATTCAGAATAAGCGATCTACTATTCTGAAGTTGGAGCGAAACGGAACCAGCAGAATTAACTATATCCAGTTTTATGATCCACCGGTTAAGCTGGTTTTGATAGGTGCGGGGAATGATGCAATGGTCCTGGCTAGCCAGGCAGAACTTCTGGGGTGGAAGATCATTATAGCAGATGGGAGACCAACTCATGCGAATATAGAACGATTTTCCTCAGGTTGCCAGGTGATCGTGAGCAGGCCGGAAGAAACTTTAGAGAATATTGAGATTGATGAAAGAACCTGTTTTGCACTTATGAGTCATAATTATAATTATGATCTCGCAGTCCTTAAATTATTGCTTAATAAAAGAGAAGTTCCTTATATAGGTATTCTGGGTCCGCTTAAAAAATGGGAACGTATGAAGAATGATCTGGATCACGCAGGGATACAAATCTCCAATGTCGATGAGGAACGAATTCATGCACCAATAGGCTTTGAACTGGGAGCTGAAACACCAGCCGAGATTGGTTTGTCCATTTTAGCAGAAATCCAGGCAGTACTAACCGCTTCCAGCGCTAAATCTTTGAAATATAAAAACTCGCCAATTCACGAAAGGACAACTTCAGAAACATTGAGTATTTAGAGATGAGTAGTAAAAGATCAAATATTGCCGTTCTAATTCTCGCTGCAGGTTCTAGTAAGCGATTGGGAAAGCCAAAACAATTGGTGAAATTCAAGAATAAAACGCTGCTACAGCATAGTATCGATGTTTCAGAAAATTTAAACCTTTCAGAAAGAATAATTGTTCTAGGCGCGAATTGGAAAAAAATATTAAATGAGGTTGAACTGAAAAATCATAAACTTTTAATCAATAGCAACTGGCAGGAAGGCATGTCGACAAGCCTTAAAAAAGGACTGGAAGAAATTCAAAATTTGCATCCTGCTATTGAGAATGTACTCGTATTATTATCAGACCAACCATTTATAAGTGAGTCGTTTTTAAAGAAATTTATAAATACACACTTTACAGCAAATTGCCTGGCAACTTTTTCAGAATACCGAGAAATTCCAGGTGTCCCAGCAATATTTTCCAGCAAAATCTTCCCTGACCTTATGAAGATCGAAGGTGATCGTGGTGCAAGAGACCTGATTAAGAACGGACTTACTAATTATCAATTGGTGCCATTCGAGAAAGGTATTGTAGATATTGATACTGAAAAAGATTTGCAATTTTTAAAACAACTAGAGCATGAAGCTTAAACTTAAATACTTCGGAAAACTCGCTGAAACTGCAGGCTTACAGGAAGAATATAAAGAATTGGAGAGTGCAGATACATTGGCAGAACTCAAAAGAATAGTATTCGAGGAATATAAATTTGATGATTCTGAAACAATTCAGGTAGCAGTGAATCAGCAACTTGATGAATATAAAACTTTAAAAGAAGGAGACGAGATCGCATTTCTACCTCCTTTCGCAGGAGGATGAGATACGACAGGCAAATAGCTTTGGATGATATTGGGATTTCCGGACAGGAAAAGCTCAGGAATGCCAGTATTCTAATCGTTGGGATGGGCGGTCTTGGCTGTCCCGCCGCAACTTATCTTGCTGGAGCTGGGATAGGCCGACTTGGCTTGCTTGATCACGACAGCGTGTCTATCACAAATCTGCACAGGCAAACATTATATGCTGAGGCTGATACTGGTAAGAAAAAAGTAGAGGTTGCTGCCGAAAAATTACGGGCATTGAATTCAGAAGTTTGCCTGGAGATCTACGATGAAAGGCTGACTATTTCTAATGCCCGCCAACTAATCGCCAATTACGACCTGATCATTGACGGGACCGATAATTTTGAAACTAAGTATTTGATCAACGATACCTGCTTACTGGAAGACAAAGCCTGGATCTACGCTTCGGTCTATAAACATGAAGGTCAGTGTTCTGTTTTCAATTATAATAATGGACCAAGTTACCGATGTTTATTTCCGAAGATAGCACGTGAAAATATAAGTTGTGAAATTACGGGAACCCTTGGCATGTTACCTGGAATTTTCGGAATGTACCAGGCCATGGAAGCTGTGAAAATCATCCTGGGAACCGGAACGATATTATCTGGAAAACTTAAACTTCAGAATTTAATGCTTCAACAGGATCAACTTATTGAGATAAAAAAACGACCGGAGCAGATCACAATGATACTGGAAAAAGGTATTCAAAGTATGGCCACTAACTGTGTTTTGAAAGATACAGATCAGTTTTACCTGGATGTTCGAGAATTGCATGAAGAGCCGTTGATCGAATCTAAAAATGTACTTAGAATCCCACTTCAGCAATTAGAGGAACGGGTGGAAGAAATTCCGAAGGATAAAGAGGTACAGGTATTTTGCCAGTCTGGAATTAGAAGCCTACGTGCAAAGGAGTTATTAGAAAATAAATTCCATTTTGGGAATCTTAAAAATGTTTCCGGTGGAGTTCAAACAATTATAAATGGATAAGAAAAAACCTAAGAAGGTATTTGTACAAGGAGCAATTCCTCCTGAAAAGATCGCGAAATCCATCGCGAATCATCAGTCCAAAACCAATATTGGTGCACATAGTATCTTTCTTGGTCAGATTCGGGCAGATGAGGTGGATGGTAAAATAGTTCAAGCCATAGAATATAGTGCCTATGAAGAAATGGCGGAACAGGTTTTTCATGAAATAAGGGAAAAAGCTTTCTCAAAGTTCGATATCACCTGCGCTCATATTTATCATAGTAAGGGTAGGGTAAATTCGGGAGAGATTTGTTTGTTCGTTTTTACGTCTTCGGCTCATCGAAAGATAGCGATAGAGGCATGTAATTTTTTCGTGGAAGAGATCAAAGCGAAAGTACCCATCTTTGGAAAAGAACTTTTTGAGGACGATTCTCACCAATGGAAAGTAAATAAATAATGGTAGACATAACACACAAAATAAATACCCTGAGAGAAGCAACAGCCTTGGCGGTTGTGAAAACTTCTTCGGAAGAGACTATCAATGCGATTCGAAATAATACGGTGCCTAAAGGAAATGTTTTCGAAATGGCTAAAGCTGCCGGACTTTTAGGGGTGAAGAAAACTCCTGATTTGCTTCCAGATTGTCATCCTTTGCCTATCGAATATACTGGTATTCAATATGAGATTAAGGATCTTGAGATCCATATTTCGGTAGAGGTGAAAACGATCTACAAAACCGGTGTTGAGGTCGAAGCTATGCATGGAGCCAGTATCGTCGCGCTGACCTTATACGATATGCTGAAACCCATCGATAAAAAGGTGGAAATTGGCAGTATAAAATTGCAGCAAAAGAAAGGCGGTAAATCCTCCTTTAAGATCAATTCTGAAGGGATTACGGCCAGTGTGATTGTATGTTCCGATACTATTTCGAAAGGGAATGGTGAGGATAAGGCTGGAGAAGTGATCCTTTCCAAACTGAAGGATTTGAACATTCCTGGCACAAAATCCATCATTGCAGATGAACCTTCAGAAATTAAAACAGCTTTGGAAAACGCCGAAGGAAACCTGGTAATTTTCACAGGTGGAACTGGGGTAAGCGATCGGGATAATACTCCCGAGATAATTAGCAAGATGTTGGACAAAAATATACCCGGTGTAGAAGAACAGATTAGAAGTTATGGACAACAACGTATGCCCTTTGCTATGCTGTCAAGATCTGTAGCAGGTGTAATGAACGGAAAGCTTGTACTTGCGTTTCCAGGTTCCACCAAAGGCGCTGCAGAATGCATGGATGCCATATTTCCGCATGTTTTGCATGCGTTCAAAGTTTTAGAAGGAAAGAGACATGATTGAAGAAAGAAAGCAGATCGTAGACAATTTTGGTAGGCCACATACCTACTTGAGGATCTCACTTACAGATCGCTGTAATTTGAGGTGCTTTTATTGTATGCCAGAAGATGGAATTCAGCTAATGGATAAACCCAGTATTATGACCCTGGAAGAGATTATTAGCCTGGCGACCAGCTTTAGAGACCTTGGAGTAGATACCATTCGGCTTACGGGTGGAGAACCTCTGGTTCGGAAGAATTTTGGGCATCTCGTGGAGGAACTTTCCAAATTGGGAGTGACCTTAAAGATCACCACTAATGGTATTGTACTGCATAAATACCTGGATCTTTTTCAGAAAATAGGTTTAAAAAAGATCAATTTCAGCCTTGATACCCTAGATAAGGCAAGGTCGATTTTTATAACAAAGCGAGACTTTTACGACCGTATTATGCAGAACCTGGAGAAGGCGCTTGAAATGGGTATGCAAATCAAGATTAATATCGTGCTGATAAAAGGAGTAAATGATGCCGAGATCAATGATTTTATTGCACTTACAAAGCATAAGAATCTGGTTGTAAAATTCATAGAATTTATGCCTTTTAAAGGAAATGAATGGGACTGGAGTAAGGGAGTAAGTAAACAGGAAATACTGGATACGGTCGAGAAAAAATTTGGAGAGATAGAAGTACTCGAAAATCCTAAGCATAGTACCAGTACAAATTTCAAAGTGGTAGGTCATACTGGAAGCTTTGCCATTGTTAGCACGATCACCAATCCTTTTTGCAGCGAATGTAACCGGATTAGAGTTACTGCCGATGGAAAAATGAAAAACTGCCTGTTTGCCAATTCTGAAACCGATCTACTCAGTCCTATGCGGGCAGGTGAAGAATTAAGTCCGATTATTTTAAACGCTATTAAATCCAAGAAACATAGCCGGGATGGTATGGATGTGAAGATGGATGCAGAGCATTATGAACAAAACCGGTCTATGATCTCAATAGGAGGATAATGGTAGAAATTCAGGAAGCATTAGAAATTATTAGATCACAGCATGTACAGCTGGATACTGAAGTAGTGGGTCTTAAAGATTCACTTGACAGAGTTTTGGCTGAAGATCTAAAAGCAGACATCGATCTGCCGGGTTTCGATAATTCGGCTATGGATGGTTATGCTTTGGGTGGTCTTCAGCAGGAATATAAGGTCGTTGGTGAAGTTGCTGCAGGTGATTCGAAAGAGTTCATACTTAAGAACGGTGAAGCAGTTCGAATCTTTACCGGTGCAAAAGTTCCGGAAGGTACTTCTGCAGTGATCATGCAGGAAAAAACGGAGGTTAAACAGAACTTACTTATTCTTGAGGTGTTACCAAAAGATGGCCAATGTATTCGAAAAAAAGGTGAAGAGCTAAATAAAGGTGAGCTGGTATTTAGCAAGTCGTACCAAATTACTGCTGCCGGAATTGGAATGCTAGGTAGTCTTGGGCTCAATAAAGTAAAAGTATTTAAGAAACCCGTCATTCAATTGATCACCACCGGGAATGAACTGGTCGCTCCCGGAGAATCATTGCATGCTGGGCAGATCTACGAATCCAACAGTGGTGCTATAGAAGCGGCATTGAAAAGCAAAGGATTTTCCAGTTCAGCAAGCAGGAAGATCAATGATGATTTTGAATTGATCAAAACTGGAATTTCGGAAGCTTTAGAAAATACGGAGGTACTCATTCTTTCAGGAGGAATTTCGGTGGGAGATTACGATTTTGTAAAGCAGGCACTGGAAGAAAACGGGGTAGTGGAGCTATTCTATAAGGTGAAGCAAAAGCCCGGAAAACCTTTATATTTTGGAAGGAAAGGAAACCAATTTGTATTTGCGCTGCCTGGAAATCCCGCGTCTTCTCTTAGTTGTTTTTATATCTATGTATTACCGCTTTTACAAAAGCTTAGCGGACTTCCAGGTAAAGGCTTGCTAGAACTCAATTTGCCAATTTTCAGCGATTTTCACAACAGGGGAGACCGTCCAGTCTTTCTGAAAGCTAATATTGACAATAATTTTGTAGAGATTCTAAACGCACAGGGATCTTCAATGATAGGTTCAATGGCAAAAGGAAATGCACTGGCATTTGTTGAAGCCAATGAAAAAATAGGGAAAGGATCATTAATTAAAACATTTTTGATCTCCTAACATGCCTCTGGAATACCTGCCATTGTTATTTTTCTTAATCGCGCTATTCTATAGTTCGGTAGGGTTTGGTGGAGGTTCCAGTTACCTGGCCATACTAAGCCTCGTCATGACCGATTTCTATGAGATTCGTTCTACCGCTTTAATATTGAATATCTGCGTTGTTTCTATCAGCACCGTTGTTTTTGCGCGAAATGGTGTATTAAAACCTCGTATTCTATGGCCATTTTTTGTACTGAGTATTCCCCTTGCCTACGTGGGTGCGCAGATAAAATTATCACAGGATATTTTCTTTATAATTTTAGGATTTGCACTTCTAATGGCAGGCGTTTTTATGTGTCTCCGCTTTTGGAAATCTCCGCATGTAACTACGGAATTCAACAATTTTAAAAAGGCAATTTTAGGCGGAGGTATTGGATTATTATCAGGTATTTCCGGAATTGGTGGTGGAATTTTCCTTTCGCCTGTACTCAACCTAATGAGGTGGAAGGATGCACGTATCATCGCCTCCCTGGCTTCAGTATTTATACTCGTAAATAGTATCGCTGGATTAGTGGGACTACATATGGCTGATACTTTTAAACTTGAGACAGATCTGCTTTTGAAATTAATCATAGCTGTAGTTTTAGGGGGAATAATTGGTTCTTATCTAAGCAGTAAAAAATTCAATTTGAGGCTACTCGGAATATTGACTGCTGTCCTGGTATTTTATGTTGGACTGCGACTTATCTTAAAGTTCGGACTTGATTTAAGCATCTGATATTTTCTATTTAATAATAAACTTTGGTTAAAAAGAATTGCGATTGGTTCGTTAACGCTCGCTGTTAACAGTTCAGTAACATTTCCCAAGTCTTATTTCTGTAATTTTAAAGGGTAGACTTACCTCCAAAAAATAATTACATGAAAGATTTAGATAAGTGGAATGCCAAGGTTGAGGCAGATGACTTCACCGATGATGAAAAGAAGGTTTTTGATGAAATGGGGCTGAAAGGCACTTCAAGGAGAACCTTTTTAAAGCAGGTCTCAGTGGCAAGTATGAGTCTCTGGGCAACTTCATATTTTACTAATGATCTGTTTGCTAGCACTATGGAAGACCTTCCGGAAGAAGCACGGGTTTTATTAAATGAAGTAAAAGTGAATTTGCGAGTGAATGATATGAGCAAACCACTAAATATCGATTCTAGAATGAGTCTGCTCGATGCACTCAGGGAGCGGCTTGCTCTTACCGGTACAAAAAAAGGTTGTGACCATGGGCAATGTGGTGCATGTACAGTAATGATCGATGGTAAAAGAAAACTTTCCTGTTTGACTCTTGCAGCAACCTGCGACGAAAAAGAGATCACCACAGTAGAAGGTCTTGCCAGCGATGGAAAACTTCATCCTATGCAGGAAGCTTTTGTGAAACATGACGGCTACCAATGCGGATATTGTACTCCTGGACAGGTTTGTTCTTCTGTAGCATTACTGGAAGAAGCTAAGAATGGGGAAGCCAGTTATTTAACTGAAGATCTGAAAACTATCAAAAAAGACCTCAAACTTTCCGAAGCAGAAATCAGAGAGCGTATGTCTGGAAATATTTGCCGTTGTGGTGCTTATAATAATATTGTACAGGCCTTTAAGGAGGTTCATTCCGGAGATAGTGAAATGCCAACCTGGGAATTTGCTACCCAGGAACAAATGAAAAATGTAAAGAACGCTTAATACCAACCAGATATGAGACCATTCACTTATACGAATGCCAAAAATACACAGGAAGCTTTGCAGGAAACTACTGCAACGACACATTACCTGGCCGGAGGAACTAATCTGGTGGATCTAATGAAAGAAGATGTAGAACGTCCCGATCAATTAGTGGATGTAAATAATCTTGAATTCAATAAAATTGAAAAGAATCAATCTGGAGGCTGGAGTCTTGGAGCGATGCTAAATAACTCTGATACTGCGAATCATCCGGATATCCGTCAGAATTATCCGTTACTATCCATGGCTATGCTATCTGCTGCGACTGCACAGATCAGGAATATGGCTACTAATGGAGGTAACTTACTACAGAGAACCAGATGTCCCTATTTCTTCGAGACTTCAATGCCCTGCAATAAAAGGGAACCAGGTTCTGGTTGTGGCGCAATTGATGGAATGAATGCAGTACACGCAATTTTTGGTTATAGCAAGGAATGTATCGCTACACATCCTTCAGATATGTGCGTTGCCCTTGCCGCTATGGGAGCTGAAGTTGAAGTTCAAAAGACAGACGGTTCCAGTCGCAAAATTCCATTCAACGAGTTCCATAGGTTGCCGGGTGATAGACCTGAAAAAGATACTACCCTCGAAGAAGGAGAATTGATAACTGAGATACATTTATCTTCTCCGGAGTTTTCGGATAATTACTATTACCTGAAGATTCGAGAGCGTTCAAGTTATGCTTTTGCGCTTATTTCAGTGGCAGCTGGATTATCCATTCAAAATGGGATGATTTCCAAAGTTGGTCTGGCCATGGGTGGAGTTGCTCACAAACCCTGGAAACTTTCAGAAGCTGAAGATTTTCTTAAGGGTAAAAATGCGAATACAGAAAATTTCGAGAAGGCGGCAGAGCTGGCTTTAAAAGACGCTAAACCATTTGAGAAGAATAAATATAAGGTCGAGATGGGTAAGAAAGCTATAGTGCGGGCACTCGAGCAGGCTACAAATCGAACAGCATAACCAATTTCAAAAATTTATAAGATGAAGACAATGAACAAAACTGGAGTTGGTGCAGCGATAGACCGGGTAGAAGGACATTTGAAGGTTACCGGGAAAGCTACCTATGCTTCAGAATTTCCTATAGAAAATAAAGTTTACGCACAGGGTATTAATAGCACCATTGCAAAAGGAACTATTGTTTCTGTAGACACTACTGAAGCTGAAAATGCTGCCGGCGTACTGGCGGTAATTACCCACAAGAACGCTGAAAAGCTTAACGATTTCAAGAAAGATCGCTATCAGATCGCTACAGATACTATTGCACCGGTGCTTCAGAGCAATAAAGTGCATTATTACGGCGAGTATGTAGGAGTTGTGGTTGCTGAAACTTTCGAGCAGGCTCAATATGCTGCGAGACTGGTTAAATTCGAATATAGTAAGGCAAGCGATCCTGCGATACATTTTGATAAACAACGGGATAATGCATTTTTTCCGAGTGAGGATTCAGATTATTCTCGTGGTGATATGGATAAAGGGCTTGCTGAAGCAGATGAGGTGATCGAGCAGACGTATATAACGCCGATCGAACATCATCATCCCATGGAACTTCATGCGGTGATTGCCGAGTGGAATAATGGGAAGGTGACTGCTTATGCTAGTCAGCAAATGGTGGAAGATGCAACTATTGCTATTTCAGATACTTTCCAGATTCCGCAGAAGGATGTGAGAGTGATCGCGGCATATGTTGGTGGAGGATTTGGTTCCAAACTTAATGTAGAGCGGCATGTAACTCTGGCGGTTATGGCGGCTAAGAAGGTGGGCAGGCCTGTGCAGGTTACAGTAACCAGAACCCAGATGTTCACTAATACAGGTCTTAGACAGAAGAATGAGCAAACGATGAAGATTGGTGCTAAAAAGGATGGAACCATGACAGCCTTATCTCATGATACCCTGTCGCATACTTCACCTAATCTTGTTTACCAGGAACCCTGCGGAATGGTTTCAAAAATGCTTTACAACAGTCCGAATGCCAAGGTGACCGAGCGACTGATGCCCATGAACCTGCAAACACCGTTTGCCATGAGAGCTCCGGGAGAAGCAACTGGAAGTTTTGCACTGGAATCTGCAATGGATGAAATGGCCTGGAAGTTAAAGATGGATCCTTTAGAGTTCAGGATCAAGAATGATACTCAAACAGATCTTCATAAGAATCAACCTTTCTCCTCCCGATTACTGGTAGAATGTTTGCGCATTGGCGCTGAAAAATTTGGGTGGAAAGATCGTAAGGATCAACCTCGAACTAATGTAAAAGGAAACTGGCTTGTAGGCTATGGTGTTAGTGCGGCTTCCAGAAATTCACCTTATCGTAAAACTCACGCAAAAGTACTTCTGGAACTTGTTAAAGATAAGGTAGAAGCAACTATTCAAATGGATGCGACCGATATTGGTACAGGCACTTATACGATCGTAGCTCAAACTGCTGCGGAATATCTTGGAATTCCAGTAGAACAGGTCAAAGTAGAACTTGGAGACTCTAACTTCCCCGTAACTCCTGGGTCTGGAGGATCGTGGGGTGCTGCATCTTATTGTAATGGAGCAAGAGCTGCCTGCGAAAATGCAGTCATGAATCTAAAAGACAATAGAAGTATTCCTAAAGATCAGGAAGTTGCCCTAACTGAACTTTTAAAGCAGAACCAGATTACCAAATTTGAAATGACCGGAATGGCCGAGCCTTCTACGGAATTTGAAAAGCATTCTGTATTCTCTTTTGGTGCTAACTTCGCAGAAGTGTGGGTAGATAAAGACACAGGAATGTGGAGGATCGAAAGAATGGTAAATGTTGGTGCTGCCGGAAAAATTCTAAATCCAAAAACTGCATACGGACAAATAATTGGTGGTCTCACCATGGGTGCTGGAATGGCTATAGCCGAAAAAACAGATGTTGAACCAAATTTCGGAAATTTCATTACCCGTTCCTTTGCAGATTATCATGTACCAGTCAACCTTGATATGGCGAACATTGACGTTATCTTTCTTCCAGAAGAAGATAAGATTGCTAACAAAATGGGAATCAAAGGAATCGGGGAACTTGGAATTACCAGTGTCGCCGCTTCACTATCGAATGCCATTTTTAATGCTACTGGTAAAAGAATGCGAGAGCTACCCATTACACCTGAAAAACTAATAGAAGCACCGCTAGAACCCGGTGTTCAGGAAGTTTAAAATTACAACCCGGAAGATATTCTGGGTTTTTTTATGACTAATGAGAGTTTAACAACTGTTAATTAAGATGTAAACTATCATATATTAATAGTAATACTATTAGATTTGCCTTAAATAAGATTAGGTGGATAAATTATATCAGAATATTAATATTTCGGTGAATTCAGAACTATTTCTAAAAGATCCTGAGTCCAGCGAGTTGGGGAAAAAGATCGTAGGTCAGGGAATCCTTCTCATTGATGATATAGGTTTTGAGAAGTTCACCTTTAAAAAACTAGGTGTCAAGATCAAGTCAAACGAAAGTTCGATCTATAGATATTTCGAAAACAAGCATAAGTTCCTGGTATATATAACCAACTGGTTCTGGGGCTGGAAAGAATTTCAATTGACCATGTCCACCTATGGGATTTCAAACTCCAATGAAAAATTACTGAAAGCCATCGAGGTGATCACGCATCCTGTTGTTCAGGATTTTAGATTTCAGCATATAAATGAGGTTGCCCTGAACCACATTATCATCAATGAATCTTCAAAATCTTATCTTACCAAAGAGGTGGAAACAGATAATAAAGAAGGTTATTTTTCCATTTACAAAAGACTGGTCACCAGAATTGCGGAAATGATTTCTGAAGTATCTTCAGATTATGAATATTCTCTTAGCCTTTCCAGCATGGTTCTGGATGGCGCCTTACATCAGCATTTTCTGAAAGACCATATTCAGTCGATAACAGACTGTTCAGAAAAGAAAAGTGTATCCAATTATTTTAAAGACCTCGTGATCAATACCCTAAAAATTGAACTCAATGGCTGAAGAAAAAATGACCGCCTGGCAGCGCTTCGTTGGCCTGCTTAAGCTTGATAAAAAAGATTTTCTGCAAATTCTTTATTATGCAATTTTCGCCGGATTGGTAAACCTTTCGGTACCATTAGGAATCCAGGCTATTGTAAACCTTATTCAGGGTGCTCGTATTACGACTTCATGGATAATTCTGGTAATTTTAGTGACTCTAGGGGTTGCATTCGTTGGTGTGCTTCAGCTAATGCAGATTAGGATTCTGGAGAACATTCAGCAGAAAATTTTCACCAGGGCCTCCTTTGAATTTACCTACAGATTTCCGAAGATCAAGATGTCTGAGCTTGAGAACTTTTATCCTCCGGAGCTCGCCAATAGATTCTTTGATGTAATCACCATTCAGAAGGGAATAGCCAAATTGGTACTGGACTTTCCAGCCGCAATTTTACAGATCGTTTTCGGATTAATACTGCTTTCACTGTACCACCCTTTCTTTATTTTCTACGGAATATTACTCGTGCTTCTTATATATCTGGTATTCAGATTCACAGCTAAACGAGGTTTGCATACAAGTATCAAAGAATCCAAAATGAAGTATAAGATCGCTCATTGGATTCAGGAAGTAGCCAGAACCTTAATTAGTTTTAAGGTAGCCGGGAAGACTAAACATGCTATTAATAAGAATGATGCACTGGTAACAAAATATCTTGAAGAGCGGGAGAGCCACTTCCAGGTACTTAAGCTTCAGTTTATTCAAATGGTTGGTTTCAAAACTCTGGTTACTGCCGGTTTGCTTTTAATTGGAGGTTTCCTGGTGCTTAATCAGCAAATGAATATCGGGCAGTTTGTAGCAGCAGAGATCATTATACTATTGATTATTAGCTCTGTGGAGAAAATGATCATGGGGCTTGAAAACTTTTACGATTTACTGACTTCCCTTGAAAAACTTGGTGAAGTAGTTGATAAAAAACTTGAAAGATCTGGTGGGGATACTTCTTTTGCTGAACATAAAGACCTGGAAATTGAACTTAAAAATATTGGTTTTAAAACACCTGATGGGCAGGAAGTTCTCAAGGATATTAATTTAACGATCAAGGCAGGGGAGAAGATACTGCTTAAAGGTCCAAATGGTTCCGGGAAATCTTTATTACTAAGGATCATTGCGGGACTGGTAGAGCCAACCCAGGGAAAGATTTACGTGAACGGGATTTCGTTGAGGAATATAGATCTCAACTATTATCATGGTTTGCTTGGGCAGTCGCTAACAGAGGAATCACTGTTTGAAGGTACTTTATTCGACAATCTAACTTTCGGTGATGATACGATTACTAATTCTGCGATCTTTTCAGTTTTAGATAAAACTGGTCTAAAAGAATTTGTACGCCAACAACCCGATGGTCTGGAAACCTTAATTTATCCTGAAGGTATGAAATTACCTCATACCATCGCCAAAAAAATCATTTTAGCCAGAACCTTATTGCGGGATCCAAGATTGTTGATTTTGAATGAACCTTTACACCAAATTGATTATGAAGATGAGAAACGTATTGTAGATCATCTAATGTCTGAAGATCAACAATGGTCTATCATAGTTGCCAGTGGAGACGAAGTATGGCAGAATCGTTGTAATCGTCATATCATTCTTCGGGATGGTAAACTTGAATCTAATCTTTAAAGACTATGCTTAATATCACCAGAAATCCATTGAATGAGCAGGTTGACCTAAGTCAATTCAAAGCCGGGAAAAAGGTTCTGCATACAAGACACTTTAAATACTTCAACAGATTCCTGAAGTTCTCTGCGATCTTCGGCGTTATCGTACTTTTTCTTCCGTGGACCCAGACGATATCAGGAAATGGTTCTGTGACTACTTTAAGTCCAGAGCAAAGACCACAAACAATACAGTCGGTCATTCCTGGTAAGATCGAAAAATGGTTCGTAAATGAAGGAGATTATGTTGAAAAAGGAGATACGATCCTTCATATAACCGAAGTTAAAAACGAATATTTTGATCCATCGCTGGTAGAAAGAACTGGTGATCAGGTAGCTTCCAAGTCTAATTCCCTGAAATCCTATGATCAAAAGATCTCTGCTTTAGGCACGCAATTACAGGCCTTAGCACAGGAACGGGAACTTAAGCTGGAACAGGCAAGAAACAAATTGGAGCAGGCAAAACTGAAAACTAAAAGTGATAGCATTGACCTGCAGGCTGCTAAAACAAATCTGAGCATTGCTGAAACTCAGTTTAATCGTACTAAAACCCTTCAGGAAGAAGGTTTGAAAGCGATGACCGATGTAGAAGAAAAGCGACTTAAACTACAGGAAACTCAGGCGAAACTAATTTCGCAAGAGAATAAGCTAATGGCAAGTAGAAATGATATCATTAATGCCAGGATCGAAATTAATCGTACTGCTGCAGAGTATAGTGATAAGATTTCCAAGATTCAAAGTGATCGTTCCTCTGCAGAATCAGGTAAATTCGATGCTCAGGCTGAAGTGAGTAAACTCCAGAACGCTTATACGAATTATGAAATGAGGCAGGATCTCTACTATGTCAAAGCGCCGCAGAACGGGTATATAAACAAGGCTATTAAAGCCGGGATCGGTGAAACTTTTAAGGAAGGAGAGCAGCTGGTAAATATCATGCCTTCAGATTATGACCTCGCCGTGGAAACATTTGTAAAGCCAATTGACCTACCATTATTACATAAAGGTGAAGAGGTTAGAGTACAGTTTGATGGTTGGCCTGCGATCGTATTCAGCGGTTGGCCGAATGTATCTTACGGTACTTACGGTGCAAAAGTGGTTGCTATAGAGAATTTTATTAGTCCGAATGGGAAGTACAGAGTACTACTGGCACCAGATGAAAATGATCACGATTGGCCAGATGCTTTAAGAGTGGGTTCCGGGGCGAATACTCTGGCGCTACTGGAAGACGTGCCTATCTGGTATGAATTATGGCGACATTTAAATGGTTTCCCTCCAAATTATTATACTCCGGAAAATAAAACTGAAACCGACAAGAAGAAATGAGTTTAAACAAGACTTTTCTTATTGCCTTGCTTTTTCTGCCTATGTTACAATATGGCCAGACTCAGGATAGTATTGTTCTGAATTTTGAAGAATACCTGCAGATGGTAAAAACCTTTCATCCGGTAGTTAGACAGGCCAGACTGAAAGCCGATCTTGGTGATGCTGAATTGCTAAAGGCTAGAGGTGGCTTTGACCCGAAGATAGAAGCTAATTATGATCGAAAGGACTTTAAAGATACCCGGTATTTTGACCTTTTCAATGCAGCTTTTAAGATCCCAACATGGTATGGAGTTGAACTGAAGGCAAAATTTGAACAGAACGAAGGTTTCTATTTGAATCCGCAGAACAATGTACCAGATGATGGTTTATTTGCAGCAGGAATTTCTGTACCTATAGGACAGGGTTTGTTTATCAACGAGCGTATGGCTGCTTTAAAACAGGCAAAAGCATACCAGCAGCAATCTCTTGCAGATCAACAACTGGCGGTGAACAAAGTTCTTTATGACGCATCTGTAGCTTATTTTGACTGGATTAGCGCGTATAGGGAGCTTAAGTTGTACAACAACTTTATTGAAAATGCGCAGTTTCGATATGACGGAATCCTTTCCAGTTTTGAAGTAGGGGATAAGCCTGCTATTGATACTCTGGAAGCCGATATTCAAATACAGGACCGTAAGTTAAGCCTGGAACAGGCACGATTGAAGTTTTTCAAGGCTTCTCAACAATTAGGAACTTATTTATGGGCTGAAAATAATACACCTCTAGTAACTAGGGAACGTGTATATCCTGAGGATGCGTTATTTGAAAATAGCACGATTCCTGCCGAGTTCTTAAGTGATACTGAAATTCCCACGCACCCGAAAATTCGGTCATTGGAGTATAAGGTAGAAATTCTGGAATTTGACAGAAGATTGAAAGCAAACAAATTACTCCCAAAGCTGGATCTGGAATACAATTTTTTAAGTGGCGATCCCGATATTTTAAGAAGTTTTGTCAATGAGAATTATAAAGTTGGTGTAAACTTCAGTATTCCTTTATTCCTTCGGAAAGAACGCGGGGATCTACAAAAATCGAAAATCAAACTTCAGGATGCAGAATTAGAATTATATAGCGAACAACTCAATCTTCAGAATAAAATAAGGGCGCTGAAAGAACAATTTTTGTCTTACCAGGAACAGGTGTTGATGATCAATCAACTTGTAGAAAATTACGAAATCATGCTTAATGCTGAAGAACGAAAGCTGCAACTTGGCGAAAGTTCTGTTTTCCTCGTCAATACCCGGGAAAAAAGTTTGATAAGTGCACGACTGAAGCAAATTAGCGTGCAGGAGAAACTCTGGAACACCCGCGCTGAACTTACTCAGGTTCTGGCAATTCTGGACTAATTTATTGGTATCTGCTTCAGAAGTTGGTAATTAATAAGGGGTAAATCTGGAATTATTAAAGAAATCTTGGAGTGTGTCGCGAATATTCAGCATACTCCGGATACTTCAGTAGTAATAAACGCTCTTCATATTTTGATTTGAAGTAAAATAGAATAAACAGCAGTACCGTAATGATCAGTCGAAATACCGATTCAGAAAAAATTCCGAAGCTAGAAGCAGAGAGAACTATTGAAGTATAAATTGGATGCCTGGATAGCGAAAATGCATCTTTGGTAATCAATTTCCCGCTATCTACTGGTGTAGGGAACACAGACAACATATTTCTAAATTGAAATAGCGTAAAAAAAGCCAGCCCAATCCCTAATATTCCGGGAATTAAACCGATCATTCTTAACCAATCAGGGATATTTAATCTAAAGAGATCTACCGGTATAAAATAAATAAGGAATAATAGTAACTGCAGGCCTACGAAATAGTAATCCTTCACCTGTAAATTCCCAAAGCGCATCAGTCTAAAAGGTATAACTTAAGATGGCATCCCAAATATGCCTGTGCAGGTTATTTCCAGATCTAGGTAACACAATAAAATGATAGCCAGAGGTAATGTTCAGGCCTTTCGCTATTCCTATTTGCGGTCCTATAAAAATCCAATTTTGGTCTACTGTGTCTGGTAAGATCCCAGAATTAAAATTTAGAAATAACTCATCGTACGCGACTATGGATATGTTAGGGTTTTTCAAGACATCTATACTAGCTGTCAAGCGGTATCTGAGTCGGGTTTGATAATTACTACCATCAATTAGTTCCTGGCCACCACGCTCTACGATAGCATCGATAAAACGTTCTTCTACTCTCAATCGATGATTAAAATTCATCAATCCAATTTCGTGGTTCAGTGCCACCTGTTGCCAGAGATTATGCTCGTAAAAATCTGGTTTGGCGATGTTGATATTTTGATCATTATGCAAGTAACTATACCCGGCAGCAAAACTAAAAATACTATCGAGTCGATAGTCGACAGATGGGCGAATTACAGTTTGTTCGTGATACTTAAGAAAAGAAGTGGTACGATGATGATATTCGAGCCTTACATTCCAGTCCTCGCCAATATTCTTAGTTAGAAAAGCAGCATTCCAGCTACCGTATTCCTGTCTATCCTGAGTATAACCTGAAATTGTAAAGCCTAATATTGAGAGTAAGATGATTGCGTAATTTATTTTTCTCATGAATTTTGTTTAGAGATCATAACCTGAGATTCCTCCTCTTAACTCATAGATCTTCGTAAATCCGTTGCGCGACAAAAGCCTGGCTGCCTTCATACTTCTCATTCCCGACTGGCAGTAGAGATAGACAGGCTCAGATTTTGACCAGTGAAAAGATGCTTGTAGAAAATTATTCTTTTGCATAAGGTCATGATTGATCGCGCCAGGATTACACCGTTAGCGAATTCTCTTTTTGTACGTACATCAATAAGTTTCCCAGAATTTTTTGATATGGCTTTCTTGAAATCATCCGGATCTAACCTGACTATGTTATGATTTGTGTTTTGCTGACTTAGAAATAATCTTCGGAAGAGGTTCATCTAATTTTTTTACAAAAGTAAGATAGAATTGCTGCCTGTTGAGTAACATTAGTTGCTTCTCTATCTTTGTTCCGAAAATAAGACTCCAATGGAAGAATCACAAATATTTCAGTATATACAAAATATGGATATCTACCTGATCGACCAGATCATGAAGCAGAAGTATAAGCGAAGCGATAGAATACTTGATGCAGGTTGTGGTGAAGGTAGAAATCTAAGATGGTTCGCAGGATTCGATTATAATATTTGGGGAATTGACATGGACCTGGAAAGATTGCGTTTAGCGAAGGAAATTTTCCCAAAATTGCAGGCGAGGTTGATGCCTGCAAAACTTTCAGAAATACCATTTCCAGATGCTCATTTTGATCATATTATTTGCAGCGCTGTACTTCATTTTGCTGAAGATGAAAATCATTTTTATAGAATGTTTTCAGAATTGATAAGAGTTCTGAAGCCTACAGGAAGTATTTTTATTAGAACAGCTTCTAATATTGGTTTGCTGAAGGCTACAGTAGAGTTATCTGATTCATATAATGATTGGAAAGCAGGCTATTATTTAGACAGGGAGACTATTTCTCAATTAATCAACAAATACGATCTCAAACTGCTGGAACCTGTAAAGACTACGAATGTTCAGGATATTAGAGCAATGTCAACCCTGGTTTTACAAAAGTAAAGGCGATCAAAATGACCGCCTCATGTATTTAAAATTATCGCTTATAGCGTCGATGGACATACATAGTCCGTCGTTTCTAGACCAGCTTCCCTGATGGCTTTAAAACCACCCTGTACATCGACAAGATTATGAATTCCCCTACTTTTTAAAATTGATGCGGCGATCATACTACGGTAACCACCCGCGCAATGAAGATAAAATTTCTCATTTTCAGGGTATTCTGATAGGTGCTCATTTATCTCGGAAAGAGATGTGTGAACTGCATTAGGCAAGTGTTCAGATTGAAATTCGCCTGGTTTTCTTACGTCAAAAACAGGTGCATCTTCTACAATTGACTTCAGGTCTATCGCACTGATCGTTTCCACAGTATCGGTTTCCTTAGAAGCATCGATCCACGATTTGAAACCACCTTTAAGATAGCCAATGGTATTATCGAAACCTACTCTGGACAATCTGGTGATCGCTTCTTCAATTCTGTCTTCATCACCAATTAATAGAATTGTTTGTGCAACGTCTTTTATAAGATCGCCTACCCATGGGGCAAAACTGCCATCAAGACCTATGAAAATCGAGCCTGGAATATGTGACTTTGCAAATTCATCCTGGTGTCTAATATCCAGCATTACTGCAGCTGTCTCATTCGCAGCCGCTTCAAATGCTTCAGGACTTAGTGCCTGCAATCCTTTAGCCATTACTTTATCGATACTTTCGTAACCTTCTTTATTTAGCTTAACATTCATTGGAAAGTAGGCAGGAGGAGGTAGCAATCCATCAGTCACTTCTTTCACAAATTCAGCTTTGGTCATATCTGCTCTAAGAGCGTAATTCATTTTCTTCTGGTTACCCAGGGTGTCCACCGTTTCCTTTATCATGTTCTTTCCACAGGCAGAACCTGCTCCATGGGCGGGATATACTATAATATCATCTGCAAGCGGCATGATCTTTTCCCGCAGACTATCAAATAGTATTCCTGCGAGTTCTTCCTGGGTCATACTAGCGGCCTTTTGCGCAAGATCTGGACGGCCAACGTCTCCAAGGAAAAGTGTATCTCCTGTGAATAAGGCGTGGGCCTTACCATTTTCATCCTTCAGTAAATAGGTCGTGCTTTCCATCGTATGTCCAGGAGTATGCAGTACTTTGATCGTCAACTTACCAAGGTTAAATTCCTGTCCATCTTCAGCAACGATCGCTTCAAATTCTGGATTCGCATCTGGCCCGTAGATGATAGGTGCGTTTGTTTTTTCTGAAAGCGTTACGTGACCCGAAACAAAATCAGCATGAAAATGTGTTTCAAAAATATAGCTAAGTTTTGCGCCAGCTTCAGTTAACCTGTCCAGGTATGGCTGAACTTCCCTTAGCGGATCTATAATAGCGACTTCTCCATCACTTTCTATGTAATAAGCGCCCTGAGCCAGGCATCCCGTATAAATTTGTTCGATTTTCACAATAGTAGCGTTTAATAAAGCAAAGATAGGACTGCAAAATGAAAGCAAAAGTAACATTGGTCACCTAAAGCTGTTTTTACTGCCAATCGTGTGCTTAACAAAGAGATAATGCTAGCCCGCTTTTATTAAAATAGCTGAAACACCAATTCAAAACAGAGCAATTAAATTTCCATAAACTAATGTATGAACGTACAGCAATTTATCGATACTCTATTTAACCTGTTTAGAAATGGTAAGAAAACCCATACCTTTTATATAGAAAAACGATTAAGATTTGGTAAATACCATGTACTGCATTTGGGAAATTGTGAATTGTTACCGGATGAAAACGGAAGAGTGGAAATAGGAAGTGGTAGTGATACTGATCTGATGCTTGTAAAGGCGAACCAGCATTATGAATACGTCAAACTTTGCAGGGAATGCTGTGAGTTAACTAAATCTGAATTGAAAGCATAAAAAAAGCAGCCCTGTAATGGCTGCTTTTCTGTAATTGAACTCATTAGCATTAGAAAATATAACGTAATCCAACCTGAGCCTGCCATCTTGAGTCAAGACTAAAGTCATTGGCAAATGTTCTGGTCTGGCCACCGAATGTATACACAGGTGTATTGGTGTCATCCACGAATACTCCAACAGGTTGATCATTAACAGGTCGTTCGATCACACCCCAGTCTGAGCTAATCAGGTTTCCGAAATTAAGGATATCGATACTAAACTGGATCGTATTTGTTTTTTCACCAACCTTAAAGTTGTAGTCCTGAAGGAATTTCACATCCCAGCGTCCTCTCCATGGACTCAAAATATCATACTTCCCTGCATAATCACCACGATTATCATTCAAATATTCATCCTGTTGAATAAATCTTTCAAAAGCTTCTCTTTGCGCAGCTTGTTCCTCAATACTTCCTGTAAACTGGTATTGCTGAAGTTCAGACTGAGTTGGAATATAAATAAGATCATTCAAAACAGATCCGTCGTTGTTGATATCTCCGGAATAGGTGTAAGAGAATCTTCCTCCCTGGGCATACTCGTAAAATGCACCGATAGATGTTCTCCATCTGTCATCCTTTCCGTAGAAAAATTGCTTGTTCAACTGCCCTACAATACGATGTTTGTCACCATATCTTGAAGGAGTGCTCACAGCCCTGTTTACGTTGCCAATAGCCGGATTCCTGTCATAAGCATCACTGGAGATCTCAGCATCAAGAGAGCTGGCATCTTCAGATTTTAGATAATTATAGGCAACACTTGCAAAAAAGTCTTTTTCAAAGTTCTTGCTTAACTTCACAGACCAGTTGAAGGAATATCCAACATCTGTATTTGTGAATACATAAGCATTGGTTACTCCACCAAACTCGTTCACTGCACGATCACTAGTCTGGTAAACCGGACGATTGTCCACACCATTTAAAGCTCCAGTTGGAGTTGAAAGACCATAATTTCTAACCATTTGTGCGTTTAGATCTTTTGTATAAATAAGGTCTGTCGTTGCAACAAGTCCGTTTTCAAACTTATAATCTGCTCCCAGACTATTTCTCCATACCTGCGGAAACTGGAAATCTGGTGCTGTAGTTTGATAGAAATAAAACGCAGGGTTTGCTACCTGGTTTCCTATCCAAACGAAAGGAAGTCTACCTGTGAAGATTCCTGATCCACCACGAAGCTGTAGCTGATTATTCCCCATTACATCCCAGTTAAAACCAACTCTTGGAGACCATAATAGTTTATTGGAAGGTAATTCAAGACTATTTAGATTCAGCGCATCACCGTCCTCATTGTAGTAAGTGATTCCTGGTTGATAATCTCCATTTGGAAAAGTACCACCGGCAAGACGGTCAATGTTTTCCTGGATCCTATCTTCAGTATCAAAATAAAGAGGTTTGTCAACTCTTAACCCGTAAGTAAATGTAAAATCATCAGTTATTTTCCATTTATCCTGAGCATAAAGAGCGAACTGTCCAACATTAGTTTCAGCAAGTGCCCAACTGTCATTAGCATTTCGACTATCAAATGTATTCTGCGCATTTTGAAGTGCTGCTCCAATAGTTCCATTATTCACTGCCTCTTCAAATGAAGTTCCAGGATTATTAGGATCTATTCGTACACTGGTAAAAGCATCGAAAAATGTACTTACGGGACCTGTGCCTAAAGTAGCATCCCCATTGTAATCGTATGCTCCAAGGTTAAATGAGTTGTCAAATTCAAATTTTTCAAAACTAGCACCAAAAGTAAAGGTGTGATTTCCTTTAACCATGTTCAGGTTATTGGTGATCTGGTAAACGTTTTGATCAAGTCTGTTATTTATGGAGAAAGGTTCGTGACCTGCTACGATATAACGCACACCATCTTGCTGAATATTAATTGGTGGAGCAGGAGCAGAAAAAGGATCACGACTATCGTCAAAATGAGTATATCCAGCCTGGAATTTATTAGAAATATTATTTCCAAAGTTAGAGTTAAGTTCAATTAACCAAGAATCGATCTTGTTGTTGATCCTGTAGCCTGAATTTCTGAATTGCAGGGTAGTAAGGTCTGGACCTCTTCGGCCAATAGCTTCCGGGTTAGCCGGTAAATCTCTGGATGCATCAAGGAAGTTATAAATTACAGCCATTCGATGATTCTGGTTAATGTTCCAGTCAAGCTTCAGTAATCCTTTAGTTGATTCAGTATCAAAAGTATAACCTTCATAGGGTCCGGTTTCATAACCCAAAGTTGAAAGCTGATTGGAAACGAAATCAAGATCTTCCGCAGAAACTCTGGAAACATTTGATCCTGTAAGACCTGGTCTGCCAGCTACGAAATTAGATCCAAGATCCTGACGTTCGTCTCTCTCGAAATTGGCAAATACAAACAATTTATCTTTGATTATTGGTGCTCCTATACTAACACCGTACTGGGCTTGTGTTAGATCTGGTACGATAATATCATCGCCACCAACCTTATCTCCGGTCATATCTTCATTACGGTAAAAACCGTAAACAGTTCCCTCGATCTCATTGGTACCACTTTTAGTCACAGCATTAACAGAAGCTCCGGTAAAACCAGCCTGAGTTACATCGTAAGGTGCTGTAGATACCTGAATCTGGTCTATAGCATCCAGCGAAACCGGTTGTGCATTAGTTTGACCACCAGGAGTAGCGGCATCCAGACCAAATGGGTTGTTAAAGATCGAACCATCCAGGCTAAAGTTATTGAACTGGTCATTACGACCACCGAACGATCCGTTGCTGGAAGCTGTAGGTTCTAAACGATAAAAATCTGATGCTGAACGAGAGATTGTAGGTAGCGTTTTTAATTCTTTACGACCAATGTTAGTTTCAGCTCCAGTACGATCAGAGTTAATGATCTGGTTCCTGGTAGCAGTAATGATAACCGCATCAAGTTGAGTAGCATCTGCTACCATATTCACATCTACATTGAAAGTTTGACCAAGATTAAGGTTAACGTCTTCTAAAATTGAAGTCTTGAAACCTACAAAACTAGCAGAGATGGTATAAGGTCCTCCAACTCTAAGGTTCAATAAGGTGAAATCCCCATCAAAATTTGTAACGGCACCGTATTGAGTACCTGTTGGTGTGTGAACAGCTGTAATGTTCGCACCGGGTAGCGGAGTTCCCTGGTCATCGACTACGGTTCCACTAATCTCTGCTGTGGTAACCTGCGCCTGGGCTCCAAAATTTGAAAATAATGCTACTAGTAGCAGCAGTAATAATCTTTTCATGTCGTTGTTGTGTTGTGTTAAAAATTTGTGAATTTTTCGCAAAATTAGAGTAAAATCCAATTTCTGCAAGCAATTTCCGAATTTTATAATTTGTTGTACAACGACTGGTAAATTTACAGAGTTAACGCAAAGGACTAACAGTTATTCCTGGGTCATCAAAAGACCAACAAATGTTTTGGATTTTAGAATTTCACTGCTTTAGATTGCTGAAAAATTTGAGCAGCTTTTTAGAGTCTAAACGATCATTAGTTCTAACGCCACTACAAAGATCCACTCCAAATGGTTTAACAGCTCTGATTGCTTCCTGAATATTCTCAGGTTTTAAACCTCCAGCGAGGTAAACCGGAATATCCAGACTATCAATGATCTGCCTGCTTATTTTCCAGTTATGAGTTCGGCCGGTACCTCCGAGTTCTTTAACTGCCAGTCCAGGATTTCCGCTATCCAGTAAGATGGTATCAACGTAGCTGGAAATTTTTTGTGCTTCCCGTATTGCTTCGGAACCAGTCACATGAATGACCTGTACTAATTGAACCTGATTCAGGTGGTCTCTGATCCTTTTATATTCTGAAAGTTCTATTCGATCAACCAGTTGTATGACTGATGTATTCACTTTTCGATAGTGAGCTATTATATTTTCAGCTGAAGTTTCGCTGGTAAGCAGGAAAGTTTCAATACCGGGAGGGATCTCCTGAACAATTTCAGCAATTAGCCGATCGTCAATAATTCCCGGACCGCTAGGCATAGGTCCTACTAAACCAATTGCATCTACACCCGCATTAATGGCGAGTTTTGCCTCGGCAACACTGCTTATGCAGCAAATTTTGACTTTTGGAAGATAACCCAAATTCGAAAGCTTAAAATTAGGATCGAAATTTAAGGATTAGGATCTTACCGTACTAATATGAAAAAATTGAAACAAAAAAGAGCAGCCATTTGGGGCTGCTCTTTTCTAAATATGTCTGCAATATTATGCGTTCCACTTAAAAGACTCAAAACCTTTATCGATTGGAGTCTCAGCAATGTGATTTGTATAGTTGCTAATCACTTTTTGAGAAAGGCCTAGTACAATATCAAGCAATTGTCTTTGAGAATAACCTGCATCATAGAATTCCTGGATCTCAGGTTTAGAGATATTTCCACGATTTTTGGTAAGTGTGAGGGTCGTATTTCTAAGAACCTCAAGCTTTTCAGAAGGGAGTTTTGTTTTTTCACGCAGGGCATTGCTAATAGCATCATCAACTTTCATCGCTTTGGCAATGGCCGTGTGAGCAGGAACGCAATAATGACACTCGTGCTCTACATTAATCGTTTGCCATACTACAGTTAATTCATCCTTGTCAAATGATGAGTTTGAGAATAGCTCATGCAACTGTTGGTAAGCATCTAAAAGTTGTGGTGAGCCTGCAAGTACTGCATGCAAATTGGGTACATATCCGTAAGCTTTTTCAGATTTTTCTAAAAGTGCTTTTCCGCCTTCCGGAGCAGATTCTTTCGTATGTACAGTTAAAATGTCTGTGTTCTTTTCAGTATTCATAATTATCAATTTTTATTAAAGTTTGATCGTATCTAAACGACCGTTTAGTTTCAGGGTAAATTTTTTTTATAAGTTTTTAAATATGTTCTCTATATAATGTTTTAATTGTTCTTCAGAAAAAATTCTGGTGGCAGAGGAAAGTCCGAACATCGATATCAGGAGATAATCCGCTTGTTCTTCGATCATATCCAAATCGAAATTTCCTTCATTCTTAAGTTTATCAGCAAACACCTGCTTGATCTCATCAGTAAAAATTTTTAGAACCTGCGGAATTTCCTCTTCGCTTTCTAAACCAATTTCATTCGCGGTGTTGGTGACCAGGCAGCCCTTACCATGTTTAGTGTCTCTCGTGAAATCTACAAAATCGTAAAAGTATTCCTTGATCGCGGGAATCCCATCGGTTGACTTTACCAGTTTATCTACAAGCACGAACAATCTTGATTTATAACAATCCAGACTTTTTAGAAACAGACCATCTTTATTGCCAAAGCTGGAATAGATAGAGAACTTATTAATTCCCATTTCTTTTTCGAGCATTTGCATCGATGTATTCGCATAGCCGTTTTTCCAGAAAAGATTCATTGCCTTTTCTGCTACTTCTTTCTCGTTATATTTTTTTGCTCTTGCCATAATGCTGGTACAAAACTAACCAATCGTTTAGTTTAAACCAAAAGCTTTAAGACAACCTTATCATCCAGATTTTCACTAATAAGCTCGGTTACCGTAGAAATTATAGTCTGCACTCTATTTTATTTATTAATATTGGAATAATACTAGACACTTCTAGTTTCATCTATTATACCGTTTGAAAATCAAACCTCACTATAAATTCTTCGAAAATGTTCACATACGATGATCATGTTCTCATCAAATTCATCATTGTAACTTTCCATCTCCCGTTCGTAATAAGCCAGATGCACTTTCTTCCAATATTCAAGCGACTTATCCCCCTCACCTTCAATTTCAGCAAATTCTGCGGTAATTTTATTAAAAGCTACGTGTTCTACTTTAGTAGTTTCGATAATTGCCTTTGGATTTCCAATCCAGTCTGTTACAATTGCGAGATCGTCAACTTTCGGTAGACACTCTTTATGCTGATTGAACCACCACCGGGAAGTAGCCGTGGCTTTTTTGATGTCTTTGACTACCAGATCTGCGCATTCATCTGCATCCTTCTTATTATCACAAAAATAGTAGTGTGGAGGAATTGTCTTCGTAGAATAGTCAGGGTTAGAACTTAGAAACCTGTTCCAAAACTTTTGAATATCGGACTTAGTATTCGTATTCATGCCTTTTTGTGTAGTTGTAAGCATTACTAAGATCACTAGAAAATTTCAGTTAGCTACATATTTCAGCTTAATGAATCAACTTAGCTCTATAAGTATTCATTTTAATTTACTAATCTTCCAATGCCTCAGACTAATTGGAGTATTCCGAAGACAATCTTCAAATTCTTTATTTCCGGAGAATGACGCCTTTTCTAGCATTTTGTATTCACAACTTAACTCGAAAGAATCCTGTTCAAAAATCCACGGTTCTATAAAGATGTCGTCAGCTTCATTTCTTGAGATCACATATTTGGTATTCTGAATACTTGTGTTGATTTCAAGTTCCCGATTTTTGGCGGGTACTCCATTCTGGCAAAGGATAAGTGAACATCTATCTGCAAATACCATGATCTGGTAAAGGTCATGTACCTCCTGGTCAGCCATTGAATTTACTTTCATGAGTTTCTTTATTTCCTCACGGATCTCATTCATAAAACGATGGATCATTTTGCTTTCTTCAGAAAGATCCTTGTATAAGAACTCCAGGTGTTTCATGACTAATATAGTGACCCAACTAGACTTAAGTTTAGCTTGTTCCAGTAACCTGCGACTTCTTTTAATGATCTCGTTAATATTTCTGTCCTCATCGAGAAAATCCTGAGGAGTACCAATATTGGTTAGGTAATCCTTTTCTCTGAAGTTTAATTGCCGGTCATCATGTTCTACGATCGCAGTGAGGGTAGCTACCCAATTTCTACCTTTAATATCTGGTTTCAGCTGGTCTGCAATTTTACCTGCCAGCAATCCATGCGCAGAATGTGAGAATATCTCCCAACCATCAGCATTAGAATTTACGATCATACTTTATCCTTATTTCTTACAGCAGTTGGAGTCATTCCATACTTTTCTTTAAAGATCTTGGAAAAATGACTTCGGCTGTTGAGACCAATTTCATATACGATCTCACTAATTGTTTTACTGGTTTTCAGCAATAACAGCATAGCGGTTTCCATCCTTTTACGTTGAATGTATTCATGAACCGTGCAATTGAAAAGTATTTGAAAACCTTCCTGTAATTTGGTTTCGGTTATCTCAACCGATTGGGCGAGCGAGCTAATATTGCCAAGTTCTGCAATATTCTTATCTATTTGGAAGATCACCTGTTTCACTTTTTCCAGATCTTTCTGCCTTATTACATTTTGATGATCCTCAGGCTTACTGTCATCCCGATAAAGCATAAGCATAAATGTAAGAAGCTCCAATGCTTTCGCCCCGTGATAACTTACTCTTTCCAGTCCAGGTGTAGTAAAGTCTCTTAATTCCTGAATTAAATGGGACATCTTAAGACTATATTGAGTATGGTGATAAAGGGTACGCATCGCATTAGTATCTGCAAATATTCTGTGATAGATATCATCCATTTCTTCCAGAGGAAATGTAAGTTGCTCTACAAATTTCTTTCTATCAACATCCAGCACAACTACAGAGATCGTCATACCTCCCGGAAACATGATCTTATTACCGCTTCCACTATTCGCCCCAATTATTACTGACTGATCCTTCTCTATGTGATGCACGATATCTTCATCCCGGAACCTATGATCCAGGCGGCCTTCTATAACATATATAAATTTAAAAGGATGCACCAGATCACCATGGAAATCTAAACAGGTATCTTCCTTTAAATTTGTTTCAAATCTAAAAATACCGACACCGTTAGGAAAATTTATACCTGATATTATACCATTCCCATGCTCGTTGGAAAACTCGATATAAGCTTCTCCATAATTCTCTGTATAGTCCGTTTCAAAAACAGATGCTAGTTCTTTTAATATTGATTTGGCTGACGTTTCAGCAATTTTGATGGTTTGCATTATTAGTGGTCGGTTTTTCTAATACTAAAATATTAACAACTGTGTATTCCTTGAGTATTCTAGAGTTAAACCTTTCCTAATTAGAAGAATATCGTTAAGCACAAATGTAAAACCGCACACAATCATGCGTTACTTCCACCAAATTCGTAAAAAGAAAAAGAAATTTTGAAAGTATCTCAAAACATTTTAATGCTTTGCTATGTCATGATCCTTGCGGTGATATTATCCTATTTTGTGGTGGGTTTTGAAACGACTTTGATCATATTTTTAAGCCTGTTAAGTCTTCTAATGTTAGTAGAATCGATTGTTAGAGTCAGATTCTGTAGGCGACAGAATAAATCGTTGTCGAAATCTTCAAAATTCGAAAAATCGCCGAAAGTTTCAATACACATTGCTATTTGCAATGAACCTTCAGATTTGGTTATTAAAACAGTTCGGGCGGCTCTTCAGCTTAACTATGAGAATTATGAGATCGTAGTACTGGATAATAACACTTCAGATAAAAAGCTATGGAAACCGGTTCGGGAATTTTGCAACAGATATCCCGAAAAGATTATATTCAAACACTTCGACAGGCTTGATGGATACAAGGCTGGCGCATTGAACCAATGCTTAAAGCTAATGCATCCGGATACCAAATATATATTCACTGTAGATGCCGACTATATACTGAAACCAGATAGTCTTTCCAAAGCTGTAGCAACTATTGATGGTACTAATGCAGCAGTGGTTCAATTCCCTCAGCATTATACACTTCATCATGAACGCCATGGTTTATTCAACGAATTGGAACACTTTTTCAGTGGTTATGCTCAGGCGGGAAATCGAAGTCTTTCCACTTTACCAACTGGCACCTTAAGTATGATAAGAGTAGCATCACTACTTTCTGTTTCAGGGTGGCCTACAGAATCCCTGACTGAAGATGCACACCTCGGAATAAAATTCCTGTCTGAGAAGTTTACAACCTACTTCTCAAATCAAATTTTAGGGCAGGGAGTTATGCCAGGAAGTATTGCAGATCTACGCAAGCAAAGACATCGATGGGTATATGGAAATACACAGTGCTTTTTGAAATTTTGTAGCCTTCGTGTAAAGGATCAATGTAAACTATCTGTATTTATGCAATTATCTGCGTGGGTGAATTTACTGTCATTTCCTATCGCGTTCAGTTTGCTTTATATACTGGCAGAAATATTTACGAACTGGCAAATTTCAGACTGGATTCCCATGCTTATCTTAGGTCAGTTTAGCATTTACATCTTTGGCAAATTGTTTTTATTCCTATCTAATCGAAAAAACACTTTTCAGTATAATTTTAAAGCATTTTTGATTCACATTGCCCTAAGTTTTGAGATGGCTTTTTCTCCCATTATGGCTGTAGTAGGAATGCCGGCAAGTTTTGTAACAACCAGCAAATTCGCTTCTGTTTCAAGTCTCAAACATATTCCGCTCAGGATTCCGGCACTATTACTCATCATGACGATATTGTTATTTGCCGTCGGAAAAACCGGGATTGCAATGTATAGTCTTCAGGTAAGCCTACTCTTTCTACTATCAGGAATTTATCTCTATTCTGAATTTACGCCTAAAACCATTAATCAACTAAAAATAATCCCAGATGAAAATAGCCATTCTCGCGCATAATAAATTTCCCATTGCCGAGCCATATTCCGGTGGTTTGGAAATGATCACTCACCAGCTGGTACAAACGCTTATGGAACGAGGCCATGAAGTTCATTTATACGCGCTATCCGGCTCAGATCCTCAATTTGATGTGACTTCTCTGGACCTGGTTCAAGTTGCGAATAAAGAATTGACAGAATCTAAAATGGATGAACTTATGTATAGAAATGTACTGGAGATCATCGAATCTATTGATTATGATGTAGTGCATAATCATAGCATGCACGAATTACCAATAATTTGGGGAGCCAGTAGCAGGCATCAATTTCTAACTTCTTTTCATACACCGGTTTTTGATAGCATTCACGCGGGCCTTCATAGTCTCTTCGGAAGAGATCATAGTGAAAAATTTAGCGTAGTAAGTAAAAAACTTGGTAAGACTTATGCTCACTTACTTCCGGAAACAGAAGTAGTCTATAACGGAATCGACACTGCTGCGTGGACCTTTTCCAAATCTGCTGAAAAAGATAAACTTTGCTGGATTGGTCGAATTTGCAAGGAAAAAGCACCACACCTGGCTATAGATTATGCCTTGAAAGCAAATAAGAATATTGTCCTGGCCGGACCACTTAGCAATTCTCAATATTTCAAAGAATATGTAGAGCCGAGATTAGAGCTGGAAGGAGTGGAATATATTGGACACCTTAAGCATAAAGGGTTAAATAAATTGATTGGTTCTTCTGAAGTGACCTTATTTACCAGTGTATGGGACGAACCTTACGGACTCGTAATTGCTGAATCACTCGCTTGTGGAACTCCTGTTGTATCTTTTAATGTAGGAGCTGCTCCTGAAATTTTAACTAAGGAAACCGGCGTTCTGGTTGACCTTGAAGATGAAGCAGGATTTATAAATGCAATCCATTCGAGTTCAAAGCTGAATAGAAATCATTGTCGTCAAAGAGCTATCGAATTTTGCGATAAAGCACAAATGGTAGATGCTTATGAAAATCTTTACCGAAAAATGATCTCGGAAAATCTGAAAAAAATTGCGGTATGATAGGGTATTACGCACATCAGCATGGTAGTGGTCATCTTAATTTTGCCCGCTTGTTTGCAAAGGTTTTTGAGAATGAAATTTGCACTTTTAGTAGTTTGAAAAAACCGGAGGCCTTGAAAGGCCAATTCGTGCGGCTGGCAGATGAAAATCCAGATGGTACGGTAAGTTTCAAAAACCAGATTGCAGAACCAGATTATTTGCATTACAGTCCGGTGGGACAAAGATCTATACAATTGCGAAGCGCGCAGATCTTGCAGGAAGTTGTGAAAAGGAACATCCAATTTATGGTTGTTGATGTAAGCGTAGAAATTGCAGCTTTGATGCGAGTTTCTTCAATTCCTTATGCGTACGTCAAACTTCCAGGTCACAGGGATGATGCGGCACATATACAGGCTTTCCAGGGAGCTGTATTTGTTCTTGCATATTACCCTGAAGAATTTGAAAGCGAGCAAACACCTGAGTGGCTTCGGAAGAAAACGATCTACCTGGGCTTTATTACAGATCGAAAGATTGGGCAGCAAATAACGGCTCCTTCAGAAGGAGTGAATAACATCCTCGTAATTAGTGGAGGAGGAGGAAATGAAAGACTTCTACAGGCGATTGATCTACTTCCGGAACGTTTTACTTCCGCAGAGATCAAAGTTATCGGGATGCCAGAAGAGATCTTCACCATTTCCAGGATCAGGAACTGTGGTTATGTTCAAAATTTCCAGAATTTATTAGAGCAAGCTGATCTTGTCGTGGCGAATTGCGGACTCAACTCCGTAACCGAAATCTTGCAAGCTAAGAAAGCTTTTGTGGCGATCCCGGAGGATAGGCCCTATAATGAGCAGGAAACTACTGCGACCCATCTATACCAGCATGATCTGGCGATAGATCCAAATTCTATATTTGAACTGGATGATTCAGAAATATTAAAGCATAGATCGTGGGATGTCGATGATGATCTTCGTGCGATTAATAAACTAAAAATACATTTAGATGGGAATTATGATCGGTTACCATTAATTCCAGAACTATTTGCAAACCAACAACAGGAAGAACATGCAGAATAAGATAAAATTTTCAGTGATCACGATCGTAAAGGGACGGGAAGCACATTTATATAATTTACTACAGGGCGTTAAAACAAGTAGACTGCAGCCCGATGAGATTAGGATCGTGGCTATTGATGAGGTGCCAGACTTAAACGTTTTTAAGGATTTACCAATAGAGATTTCGCAAATTAGTTCTAAGGGCGCTAACCTTCCTATTGCTGAAGCAAGGAATATTGGAGCTGAAAATGCCAAATTTGATCACTTAATATTTCTCGATGTTGATTGTATTCCACATCCAGATTTTTTTGATGATATGATCACACAAGGTCTGGCTCATAAAACTTTAATTATGGGAAATCCATATTATCTTGAGAGTAGCATTCCGCAGAATTTTGAATTGAGCGATCTGGAAGATCTAAGTGCTGCTCATCCAGCCCGACCCGAGATCAGTGAACTAGTCGAAGCCAGTGATTATATGCTATTCTGGAGCCTCGCTTTTTATATCCCGAAGCAGTTATTCAAAGTACTTGAAGGTTTTGATCCACAATTTACAGGCTATGGTGCAGAAGATACAGATGTGGCTATGAAGATGCGTCAACTTAAATGTATCTATCCTTTACTATTATCACCAGCTAAAGTCTACCACCAGCAACATCCGGTGCATTCACCACCTGTTCACCAGGTAGAAGCTATCGTGATAAATGCGCGAATATTTTACGAGAAATGGGAAAGATGGGTCATGGAGAACTGGCTCGAGGAATTTAGAAAGCTAGGTTTGATACGATGGGAGGCAGATGGAAGTACTATTGAAATACTGAAGCAACCAGATAAGGGTTTAATCGAGCAGTCCTACCAGCCAGAGGCTGCATATATGTAGAACTAAAACTGAACGATGATGAAAACGAAAGAGAAATTTGAACACTGGATCCTTGAGGAGGATCATCCTTGTATCATGGCGCAAACTGTATTTAGCCAGGAACATGTAAAAACCAAACAATACGGCAAATTGGGAGATCCCCAGCATACAAAAACTTTGCTTAAGGATCTTGAAAAGTATATCGCCGAGTATGATTTTGAAACAAACGATTTTAAATCCTTGATCGCAGTTTTTCCGGATTCTGATATTGCTACGGAAGATCAATTTGAGCAATTGTTATGGAAACAGCTGGAAGAAATCGAAAAGATTGATACTGAAGACTGGGACCCATCAGTAAGCAGTGATCCAGAAGATGATAATTTTAGCTTCAGTATTGCCGGAAGATCTTTTTATATTGTAGGGATGCATCCCAACAGTTCGAGAAAGGCTCGCAGAAGTCCGTATCCTTCCATAGCCTTTAATCTGCATGCGCAGTTTGAGAAATTAAGGGAAATGGGAGCTTACGAAAAAGTTCGTGATAAGATTAGAGATCGGGATAAAGAATTACAGGGAAGTATGAATCCTATGCTAGAAGACTTTGGATCATCCAGTGAGGCAAAACAATACAGTGGTAAGGCAACCGGATCAAACTGGGTTTGTCCATTCCACCAATAAGAACAGAATTATGAGAAATTTTTTTAGCGACAATAGAAAGGCAATTTACGGCGGAATAGTAGCTACCGTATTTACTGGGATAGGTATATTTCTTCTGGGTCAGCTTTCCGGTTACGAAGCTAAAAAACTTATTGAATCCTCTCACAGTGGTCTAAATATGCTTTGTAATACGATCACTCTTGCTTCTGCCACCATACTTACTTTGCTACTAACACTTTTGGGAATAAGTACTGGAACTGAATCCAAACTTAAAAATGAGCATTATTATCAGGTTCTGGATATTGCAAAACTTGATACGGTGCTTATCATAAGTGCTCTTGTGATGTTTCAACTATTCAATATTCAAATCACAGAAGCCGATAACGTACCCATGACCTGGTATTCTACGATATACTGGGCGAGCCTTTGTTGTACCTCTATTTTAAGCGGAATGATGATCACAGTAGTTCTAATGCTTTATACTACCATCAATACGATCATTCACATTGTTGGATTGAAAAATGATCATAGGTTGATTACTACTGAAGAGGAGGAAGAGAAAAACGAAGAAGAGAAAAACGAGAAAATAAAAAAAGAAAAAGAGAAGATGTCGAACGAAAATTAATATGATGAATACTACAGCTAAACACTTGCAAACAATCAATTCGATTCTGTCCAAAAAACAACTAAGTAAGAAGGAATTTCAATTTCTAAATGGAATTGATGCAGATCATGTGAGAAGTATATCTATCACCACAGATGGTGGCTTTGATCCTAAAACGGGAGAATTTCATAAAGAAGATCGCCCATTGAATTACAAAATCCGACTCAAATATACGGATGCGGGAAATCTTCGGTTTAAATGTTTACATGCAGAGAAAGCATAAAAAAAGCAGATCAATATTTGATCTGCTTTTTTATTAGGATTCCCTAAGTCTATAGCTTAATTCTATAAATGCTGAAATCCATATTAGAAATATCACCTTTCACCTCATTGATCCTCGAATTTGTAAAATATAGATATCCATTATAAATACTAAAAGTATCTGCCCAACGTATTTTCTCACCCTGTGCAAGGACTTCCTGCTCTCCCGAATTGGTGTTATATCGCATGATCGCATTATTTTCGAGATCTGCCAGGTAAAGCATTCCATCGGAATTTAGAATCATTCCGTCTGGTGCAGTAGTTTTTGCAACTTCCTTTACGGCTTTCTGAATCTCTTCCTTAGATCCATCGCGAAGAATTTTCGTAGGTACAGTATAAAGAGTGTAGCCCGTTAAGGAATGGTAGTAAAGTAGACCTTCAGCTTCATCCAGTGCAATTCCATCCGAATGTATCGTGTTCCTATACTGTTTTCCATTGATCGTCAATTCATCGGTTTCGGCAAGGGTAGAGTAGTGGTCGCTTAAAACACGTTGACTTTCACCAGTTTCCAAATCAATAACTACTAAACCCGCATGATTTGAATCAGTAAGATAAATGTGATTATTCATTCTATCAACACGCAGATCATTGATATAAGAATCCCTGTAGAAACTATCATCTCCTAATTCATAAATATGTTTCAATTTGTTAGATTCGAGGTCAAAGACAAATATTCGTGGATTACTCACCACTCCTTTAAATAGCGGATTTCTCGTATCCAGGACGAACAACTCTTCTTCAGAAGAAATGACAGATTGCACCGCCACAAATATGGAGTCCTGATCTTTATCTCCAACTTTCCAGGAATTCCATTGAGCGTTGGGATAGGGTGCAGCCTCTCTGTTTTCACCGATCTCCACTACAGAATACTCGACATTCCTACGCCATCTTGGAAAATTCGCGAAGATCCTTCCTGTATCGCTAAGGCTAATTCCTGTAACCTGCTGCCCCTTAAAATCCGCTACTTTTTCCAATGCAGATTGGGGAACTATCGCCTCCTGGCCAGTTACATTCTGGGAAAGAACTATCAGGGCTAAGAGTAATATTTTTTTCATAGTGAATTAGTTAAAAAAGAAAAGAACTGAAGTTCATTCAGTTCTTTTCGAATATGTTGGTTGATTATCCTTTTACTGCATTGTTAATCTCTGTATCACCAGATAGAATTTCAAAAGTTTGATTACTTCTTACATCATCATCGAGAACGGCTACCAATGTACGGGCAACGTCTGCTCTGGAGATTTCACCCATTTCTGAAAACTTTTCTTCTAGTTTGATCTTGCCAGAAGCCTCCTTGTTGTTCAATGATCCTGGTCTTACAATCGTGTAATTTATACCACTGGATCTTAAATGTTCATCGGCATTCTGTTTTGCTTTAAGGTATTCGTGCAGATCTTCGCTTACTGAAGGATCATCTGCTCCCATAGAACTTAACATTACAAATTTCGAAGCTCCTGAACTTTTAGCTGCATCAGTAAGTTTTTTAGCTCCTTCCTGGTCTACACCTATAACGTTCTTACCACCAGATCCAGCAGCAAAGATCACCTTGTGTGCATTTTGAGTGGTATGGCTCAGGTCTTTCTCCAAATCGCCCAGAATAGTCTTTACATTTTGAGATTCGAACTCTTTTTGCTGTTCTTCTTTTCGTACCATCGCTATTGGTTCATATTCTGAAGAGTTTTTAAGTAGATCAATAATAATTTTTCCTGTAGTTCCGGTTGCTCCGGCAACTAATACATTTTTTCCTTTACTCATAACTATTACTTTTAATTAACAATTTCTAAATTATTTACTTGTTTTCGAAGGTTTCGGCAAGACTCACGATAACTTTACCCTGGGCTCTGCCCGTAGCAAGATATTCGAAAGCTTCAACTGCTTTGTCGAAAGAATAGACCAGGTCAATAACCGGTCTAATTGTTCGGTCTTCCACCATCGTTTTGATTTCCTTAAGCTGAGGTGCATTTGGCTGCATCCAGGTTAAAGTATAATGTGCAGATTTTTCCTCAATAAGTTTGCTCAGCTTTTCTGGCATTTGATAGTCGGTCATTCCCATTTGCTTAGCCGTTTTATCATCTGGCGGTCCAACGATACTTGTCACTTTTCCACCATCTTTAATGATCTCAAAAGCATCGAATGTATATTGATCACCAAGAGTATCGAATACGATATCCAGGTTGTTCGCAACTTCCTTGTAATCTTCATTCTTATAATCGATCACTCTATCTGCACCGAGTGCTTTAACCCATTCCACATTCGTATCACTTGTGGTAGTATAAACTATAGCACCTATAGATTTTGCATACTGAATCGCAAAGCTACCTACGCCACCAGAACCTGCATGGATGAGTATACGATCGTCTTTTTTGATATCAGCTTTCTGAAGCGCCTGCATTGCGGTAAGGCCGGCAAGTGGCAAAGAGGAAGCCTTTTCGAAAGTCACGTTTTCAGGTTTATGTGCGATCACATTAGCATCTACAGCTACAAATTCAGCTACAGTACCCATGTATTCCTGTGGTACACGCCCATATACTTCATCTCCAACTTTAAAGTTTTTAACTTTACTCCCAATTTCTACGATTTCTCCGCTCATATCATAGCCAATCCCTGTTGGAAGATCCAGTTTCAGCATATCTTTTAGATGACCCTGAACTAATTTGTAATCTATTGGATTTAGGGCAGCAGCTTTTACAGCAACTAAAACATCATTATCGGCAATTTCGGGTTTACTGGTTTCAGCAAATTCAAGACCGGTCTTAATTTCTCCGTATTTCTTTATTTGTAGTGCTTTCATATTTTTTATTTTTCTGAATTTATATTCATTTCCTTTTCATTGTTCAATATATCTATCCAGGAATCAAGTGTTTTCTTTAATAACATAACATCTGTGACCTGCACGTCTTCATTGAGTAGTTTCCCAAGTAGATCTTTAGGAATATTCCTAGCTTGTTCTTTATAACCAAGTCCCTTCCTGGTTAAATTGACTTTTACCGTTCTTTCATCTTCGGAAGAACGGGTACGTAACAGTAAACCATTTTTTTGCATTCGCTGAATGAGAGGTGACAAGGTATTAGTGTTGAGTAATAGTTTCTTTCCAATCTGATTGACAGATTGTTCATCTTTCTCCCAGAGTACAAGCAATACAAGGTATTGAGGGTAGGTTAGACCCATGGTGTCCAGGTAAGGTTTGTACGCCCTTGTGATCAATCTAGATACAGAATACAAGGGAAAACAAATTTGATTTTCTAATTTTAGATTCTCATGTTCTTCCATCATTATCATTTCTAAGAATTTCTCCAGGCAGTCCATGCGCCAGTAGACCATAAAACCCAGGCTATAAGTACGGGCTGAAAAAACAATCTTATAAGTCTTGCTCTATCTGAATCCAGAACTCCAAAAGCATCTTTACCATCTACATATTGCGCGATATTTCCCGGAAAGATCAATACAAAGAAAATTGCCAAAAACCAGCCAACCTTAACACGCTGATTTTTCCAGAAGAGTAGGGCAAGACCCAGAATCATTTCAACGATCCCCGAAAGTATAACCACTAGATCTTTGCTCATTGGCACCCAGTCTGGAACTTGCGCCTGGAAATCCACGCGGTTAAAACTTAAATGACTAAATCCTGCGTAGATCATGAAAACTGAAAGTAGTATTCGGAAGATATTCTGTAGGGTAGTAGTTTCAATATAATTCTTCATAACATTTGTTCTACACACGATTATGTCGTGCACGATGCTAATGTAGGTTGAATGAATCGTTCTGGCTACAGACTTACCAAAAGTTTAACTTTAGTCTGCATTCTATGTTGTCTACAGAAGACTAGTTATTCTTATTTTCTCTGTACATCCTTTAACAGCCAGTCATTTACAGGTCTGTTATCATGGGAGTGGATCACCACAATATTTCCAGTTGTTTCAAAGACTACTGCTTTTACATCTTCCAGTTCTACGATATTTGCTTCTCTTAATTTAGAACGAAGGTCGGTTACCGTAACTCTTGCTTTGGTAAGATTATCGTGTAAGATATCCTTTCCATCCATTAAAAGCAATGGAGAGTTATCTATAGCTTCTCTGAAAAAATCCCATCTACGTAAATAAGCTGCGACTAATTGAAAAAGGTATATAAAGAAGAGTCCAATCATGCCTTCCGGAAGGGTCACAGAATCAGATAGTACCGTGGTGGCCAGCATCGATCCCACAGCAACGGTCATCGCAAAGTCAAAACTTGACATTTTTGAAAAGCTTCTTTTCCCGAAGATCCTGGTATATATGATTATCGATACATAAATTCCCAGACAGGAAATTATAATTGCTAAAGCAGAATTCAATGTTAAATCAAACCATTTTTCCATAACTAGATACTTTTAAAAATTATTTAGTTCGTTACATGTTCAAATAAAAAAACCGCTGGTTTTCACCAGCGGTTTTTCTTCCTATATACATTTAAACAGGTATAGACATTGCTTCTTTTTGCCTAGACCAGTTTCTGTGAGCAGCGATCTGTTCAATGAACTTTTCTGGAGTTTCATCAATTAAAACTGCTGCATCTTCCTTGAACTTATCCAGATATGTATTCTCTATCTTATCCATCACCTCTTTGTCTATTGCAATTGCTTTGCAATGTTTCAGAGTTTCATTGACGAATTTTGCCGTTTTAGGAGCTTTGTTTAAAGCTTCCAGGCTTTTGCTACCACCAGGAATATATATTGCATCAAATAGAACACTTTCCGTAGTTAACAAAGCTGCATCCACTTTATGACTTTTGCCCTCATCACATTTTATAGTACCACCATGAGGGGCTAGTAATTGAACCATTGCTCCTTTATCTTCTAAAGCTTTTTTCATTTTACCCATAGACTCACCATCAAAACCATCTCCTAAAAGAAAACCGATTTGGCGTGTAGCGATACTGTCAGATTTTAAATGCGTAAGGCTAAGTGCTTCAGATTTATCAAGATAATTCTTTTTCTTAGGTGGCTGATGCTTATCTACATCGGCATCTGCGCCTATAGCTTTATTTACCGGACCATCAATTTTATTTGGAATCTCCATACCCAATCCTTCAGCAACCTTAGCTGCAAGACCCTCATCGATCTGGTTAATGATATAAAGCATACGTTCTTTGATATGATCATAGGTACATTTTCCAATTTCGAAAGTATATGCGTCTGCAACGTGATCCTTTTCCCAGTCGGTTAAACTTCTATAGAACATCGCTGGTTGAGAATAATGATCATTGAAACTCTCGCTTCTAGCTCTGGTCTTTCTACCGTCAATTCTTTCTTCATAAGGAGTGAATCCACCTTCAGCCATTTTTGCAAGATGCGGGCAACCTCCACCAATTGAATTAGGGAAATAAGCCGTCTTACCTTTGTTGATTGTCATTCTCATATGAGCGTCACGCTGATTGTTATGAGTCTCGTTCACCGGGCGGTTAATTGGTAATTCGTGGAAGTTAGGACTTCCCAGCCTTGATAACTGTGTATCTGTATATGAGAACAATCTACCCTGTAATAATGGATCGTTAGAAAAGTCTATTCCGGGTACGATATGACCTGGGTGGAATGCAACTTGCTCAGTTTCTGCAAAGAAATTGTCTGGGTTACGGTTTAAGGTCATTTTACCAATACGTTGTACTGGTACCATTTCTTCGGGAATCAGTTTTGTTGGATCCAGAATATCAAATTCGAACTTATGTTCATCTTCTTCAGGAATGATCTGTAGTCCAAGTTCCCATTCAGGAAAGTGTCCCGCATCAATGGCATCCCAAAGATCTCTTCTATGGAAGTCGGTATCAGCGCCATGAATTTTCACTGCTTCATCCCAGGTTACGGAATGTGTACCTAATAATGGCTTCCAGTGGAATTTCACGAAATGTGACTTGCCTTCAGCATTTACCAATCTAAAGGTATGAATACCAAAACCTTCCATCATTCTAAAACTTCTTGGAATCGCACGATCACTCATAACCCATATATGGTTGTGCAGTGTTTCGGTAGTTTGGGATACGAAATCGTAGAACGTATCATGAGCAGACGCTGCCTGAGGAATATCTCTATCCGGCTCTGGCTTTACGGCATGAATTAGGTCTGGAAACTTCATGGAATCCTGAATAAAAAACACAGGCATGTTATTTCCTACAAGGTCAAAGATTCCTTCCTCTGTATAAAATTTCACGGCGAATCCACGAACATCTCTCGCCAGGTCTGCAGAACCTTTATTTCCCGCTACAGTTGAGAATCTTACGAAAACAGGTGTTTTCCTGTTGGTATCTGTGAAAATTGGCGCCTTGGTATATTTATCCATACTTTCATATAGTTCAAAATATCCATGAGCTCCACTTCCTCTCGCATGAACGATCCTTTCCGGAATTCTTTCATGATCGAAATGTGTGATTTTCTCTCTTAATATAAAATCTTCCAGGAGTGTGGCCCCCCTTTCACCGGCTTTCAGGGAATTATTAGTGTCGTTCACCTTAACACCCTGATTAGTGGTCATCGTTTTACCTTCAGCATTTTTTGTATCCCGGGACAGATCCTGGGATTTTTTGTCCTTTTCTTTCTCACTCATCTTTGAATTGATTTATCATTATGGTTGTACTAAAATTACCAAGTAATATTGAAACTGATGTGCGGTATTGAATCGCTTCTTGGCCGTTGAAACGATTTTAGCAGAATTATAACAAAATGGTGCTTGTCTTTGGAATCTCTTAACAGATCCAGCAAATTACTTTTAGCAATGCCAAAGCTTAAAGAATTTGCTGTGGCATTAACTTTCTATTGTATTTTAATTCCAGGTAGGTTTTTCCAGAGAAAAATTAAAGGTAGTTCCTTTGTTCAAAGTGCTCTGCACTGAAATTTGGCCATTCATGGTATCCACCAGTTTTTGAACTGTGCTCAGTCCAATTCCATGACCTCGCTCATCTGGGGTTCCTTTTACGTTAATTACAGTAAACAGCTCAAATATTTGTTCCAGGTTTTCTTCAGGAATACCAATCCCATTATCTGAAACAGAAAAATGGTAGAACGCGCCATTTTCATAGCATTCTATATTAATTACAATCTCTTCAGCATCATTATATTTCAAACTATTGCTAATCAGGTTCATCATGATCTGTCCCAGTCCTGCTCGATTAACGCGAATCTTTAAATTTTCTTCCGGAAGGCGAATATCACAATTGGAATCTATATGTAATAGATCGATAGTATCCTCAAGTAGATCATTCAGAAAGAATTCTTTTACTTCCGAAGGTTTTGAACCATCTTCAGAATAATATTCGAGTAAACCAGTGATATATTCACTTAATTTTAATCCGGAGTTTTTAATGTAATCGAGATATTCTTTCCCCTTTTCATCGAGTACGCTGGCGTATTTAGCTTTTACGATATCTGAGGTAATGATCATGTTCGCCAGGGGCATTTTAAGATCATGGCTTACATTACCAGCAAATTCACGAAGGATCTTATTATTTTCAAGCTGATTGCTCTGCGCCTTTTTTAATTCAGTGTTCTGTAGATGATATTCATATAAGATCTCTACCTGTTTACCCAAAGCAATCAATGATTTTTTTTGATGTATGCTTAATTTCTTAGGTGTTTTGTTGATCACACACAGCGTTCCCAGCGGTAAACCTTGCTTATTCAAAATTGGAACTCCGGCATAAGATCTAAAATGGGTTTCCTCGTCCAGCACAAGGGGATTATCTTCAAAGCGAGAATCTTCCAGAGCATTGTCCACCTCGAAAACCTTGTTAGGTTCCAGGATTGCATGTCCACAAAATGAAACATCACGGCCGGTTTGATCTGCTCCCAGACCTTTTTTAGACTTGAACCATTGAATGTCCTTATCCAGAATGGTAAGCAGCGCTACAGGAGTACGACAAATTTCACTGGCCAGGGTCGTAATGTTATCGTAGGATTCTTGAGGGAGTGAATCTAGCAGGCCAAGTTGTCGTACACTTCGTAATCTTAGATCTTCGTTTTCCGGTATATCGGGTTTCTTCATATAAGTAGCATATCGAAGGTTTAAGGTGATGCTGTATTTGGTCGGATTTCAAAAGTACGTTTCCTAACGCCGTTCCGCAAATTGTCAAACTCAATTTCGGATGTACAATAAATGAAGTTTTCAAGGTTTAGAATGACAGATTTATGTTCAAAAATAGTCCTAAAGCAATAACTTCTGAATTGGTTGATGAGCTCTGAGAATCTCTATATCTTTAATTTTTTGAAAAAGAAAGATAAATCTATGCGCATTGTTAATGCTTACCAGAATAACCTGAAGAATATAAGCCTCGAGATCCCTGAGAATAAATTAATAGTTCTTACCGGACTATCAGGTTCAGGAAAATCATCGCTCGCAATGGGAGTTATCGGCAATGAAGGTTACAGGTTCTTCCTGGAAAGTTTGCCTACATATAATCAACAGAATGCGAATCTTATTCCTACTGCGGAAGTTGATGATATCGAGGATCTTCCTCCGGTCATAAAAGTTGAGCAGTCCAAGAGGTTTCAATCCATTAATACCACCTTCGGAACCCTTTCTGAACTTGCTTCGGTTTTTAGGATACTTTTTGCACGTTATTCTGGGAGTAAGCCAATGAGTAAATCTTTATTCTCTTTTAATCACCCTAAAGGTGCCTGTGAAACCTGTCGAGGAATTGGTGAAGCTGAATATGTTGATATTAAAAAACTGGTTGGTGATGAAAACAAGACCTTAAGAGAAGGAGCAATTACTACCACTTTGCCCGGTGGTTATATCGTCTATTCTCAGATCACTGTTGAAGAACTTGACAAAGTATGTCACGCACATGGATTTAGCGTGGATATTCCCTGGAAGGACTTAACAGAAGAGCAAAAAGATGTCGTCATGAATGGAAGCGATCGCCTGAAGGTTTTTTACGGTAAACATACTCTCGAATCAAGATTACGCTGGGAAGGCTTTAAAGCGAAACCAAGAGAGGAAGGTTATTATAAGGGAATGCTTCCAATTATGCAGGATATTCTTAGAAGAGACCGGAATAAGAACATTTTGAGGTTCGCTAGTTCCAGTATCTGTCCCGCATGCCATGGTGCCAGAATAAAGCCAGATCACCTGAAATTCAGATGGCAAAAGAGGAATTTTGCTGAATGGATGGATATTCCACTATCGGAATTACATAAACTTTTAGATAGCCTGGAACTTAAGGGTGGAGAACAGGACCTAGTTTATAAGATCCAGGTACAACTCAACGATCTGGTACAATTAGGAATGGGTGAATACTGTTTAAGTACGCCAAGTTCTAAGATCTCTTCTGGAGATGCGCAATGTGTGAAATTGATCAAACAGGTAAACAGCAACCTGCAAGGTATATTATATATTTTCGATGAACCTTCCATTGGCCTCGCAGAAAATTATCAAAGGCATTTACGTCATATTCTACAAAGATTGATCGCCAGGGGAAATACGGTAATGGTTGTGGAGCATGATCTTGGTTTTATTCGTTCCGCAGACTGGATCATAGAATTAGGTCCTGAAGCCGGAAACAATGGAGGAGAGATCATCTTCAACGGTCCAATAGATCAATTTTTAAAATCTGATTCCATATCCAGTCCTACTCTCGAAGAAATGAATGCTTCGGAAGAAGTTACTTCAAATGTTTCAAGTAGTTCAATAGCTACAATAAGGGCGGAAGCAGGACGACTGACCGTCATAAGTCGGAAGAATGAAACGATCGAAAAGAAGCTTCAGAAAATTTCCAAAGAAAGAGATTTGAAACTGGTTACAGTAAGTGATCAGCCCATAGGTAAAACTCCGCGTTCCAACCCTGCGACCTACACCGGCTTAGCCGATAAGATTCGTGATCTTCTGGCCAAATCAGGTGACGCAAAGACTCGCAAATTAGGTAAAGGTTCGTTTTCATTTAACAATAAAGCTGGCAGATGTACAGAATGTGAAGGTGCCGGTGTGATTAGTCTTTCTATGAATGTGATGGGGACGATCAATCAGGTTTGCCCTGTTTGCAAAGGTAAGCGCTTCAAAAAGGAAGTGCTGGAAGTGAAATGGAATGGGAAGAATATTGCAGACATTTACAATCTAAGCATATTAGAAGCAATCGATTTTTTCGCAGTAGACAGGAAAATATTAAATATTCTCAAACTGATGAAAGACTTAGGATTGGAATATTTAAAATTAGGGCAACCTTCCAATACCTTATCTGGAGGAGAAGCCCAGAGAATCAAATTGACCAAGCATTTTGCCAAACCTTCCAGGGACAATATTTTAATCCTTGAAGAGCCTAGCATTGGACTGCATCAGCGTAATGTGCGACAATTAATTACCGCTTTACATAAGCTAAAAGAACAAACAGATGGTATCGTATGTTTTGAAAATCATGAACTTTTTAAATTGCAGGCTGATTCTTTCTTCGATAATTCTCAAGCTGTACTGGAGACTTCTAAACCAGAATTAGAGATCCAGCAGAGAGATGAGATTAGAATTAGGGGAGCGCGTACACACTACTTAAAAGATCTTGATCTTAAATTGCTGAAGAATAGGTTGAGCGTGGTCACCGGCATCTCGGGATCTGGGAAATCTTCTCTTCTTATAGATACGCTGCATGCGTATGGGATGCAGGAGATGACAAGGCAATTTTCAGCATATCAACAGTCCAGGGTTGGGGTAAACTTTCAAATGGAAGTCGATCAAATCGACGGTTTAACACCTACAATCTGCGTGACCCGAAAAGTGCCAAATTTCACCAATAGGTCTGATCTTGCCAAGCAAACTGGGATCGATAAGCTTTTAAGATTTGCTTTTTCCAGAAAAGCGGAGTTTGAGGGAGAAGAACTTTCAGCCAGTCATTTTTCCAACAATCATGAACTTGGCAGGTGTAAGATCTGTGACGGCCTGGGCGAGGAACTGCTACCAGATGTCAAGAAGCTTGCACCCAATACTAATTTAAGAATTTCAGATGGAGTTTTTGAACATAATAAAGCGCTTTCCTACTATGGGCAGAGGGACAGCCAGTATATGGCAATACTCGAAAAAGTAGGGCAGGAACATGGTTTTGACCTGAATACTGCATTCAACCAATTTTCCGAAGAACAGCAGAAGATCATTTTTGAAGGAACCGGAGAGAAAGTCTGGGAAACTCAGTGGAAGTTCAGAACTAAAACGAGGGAAGGAATTCAGCAGGTCAGAATGAAATGGGAAGGCCTGGATAATTACCTCAAGCAGGAATATTATAAGACCCGAAAAAATAAATTAATTGCGAATTTAACTGCTCTATTCACCCCGGCTATTTGCAGCAATTGCTTCGGAAGTGGACTAAATCCGGAGAGATTGAAATTTGAGATTGGTGGCCTATCTATTCGCAAGATCAAGAACCTTGATTTTTCTGGACTTGAACAGTGGATTCAGAATGCAAACACTTATCTGGAAATCGATCAGGAATTGGTTGAAAAGATTAGGCCATTTATTGAAAATACGGTACATAGGGCAACTCAGCTGCATATAGATCATCTTCAGTTAAACCGAAAATCTCAAAGTTTATCTGGTGGTGAAAACCAGCGGGTGGCTTTGATCACCCAGTTAAATAGTCCGTTGAAAGGCGTTACTTATCTTCTGGATGAACCTTCCGCAGGACTTTCGGGACATAATATTCCAGATCTTATAGCGATTCTTAAGGAATTGGTAGCCAAAGGAAATACAGTACTTGTAATCGAACACAATAAAGAGATCATCCAGGCGGCGACCGAGCTAATTGAAATTGGTCCTAAGGCTGGGAAAAATGGCGGACAAATTACTTTCCAGGGAACACCAGAAGACTTTGTAAAGAAAGAAAGTACCCATGCCTATTTCAAAAGACAAGATGCCGGATTCGAGTTTACTTCTGAAAGTGAGCGAAAAATTGAAATAAAGGGAGTTTCGCGTTATAATTTGCAACGCAACTGTTTAGAAATTCCAGTTGGAGGGATCACTGCACTTAGCGGAAAAAGTGGAATTGGTAAGACAACACTGGTCAAGGATATCATTATTCCTTCTATTAGAGATCAGAAACCGGTTTATTGTGAGCAGATAGTTTATCCTGAAAATTATAAAAATGCCTATTATTTTGAGGCAAAGAAATTAAGATCACATTCCGCCACATTACTGGTTTCTTACCTGGATTTCCTAAAGGATATTGGAAAGATCTTTGCTGAAAATTCGAAATTAAAACCCAAGGATTTTACTTATAAAACAAAGACGAGTCAGTGTCCCGATTGTAAAGGTAAGGGTTACGTGGAAACGAGTCTTGATGTTACTGCCAATGCTGTGGAAACCTGTGAAACCTGCCAGGGACAGCGGTACAAACCAGAAATTCTCGAACATACGATTTATAGTAAGAATATCGCTGAGGTTCTTAATGTGGATCTTCATGGCTTTAAGGCCTGGTTGAAGGAACATGGTCAACTTGAGAAATTATGGGAGGTTCTGGAAAAACTTCAGGAAATAGGTCTTGGTCATTTAAATTTGGATCAGCCTATTCAAAGCCTGTCTTCAGGAGAGAAGCAGCGTCTATTATTGCTGAACTGGTTGTTGCAAGGTAGCAAAGATGTACTATATATACTTGATGAACCTAGCACTGGCTTACATTATGAAGATATAGATTTGCTCCTAAAGATTTTGAAAGATTTAAGTATTGAAAATGATATTCTGGTGATCGACCATAACCCTTATTTACTGGAGAAAATTGGAATCGGTTTAGAGCTGAAGTAGCATTACTATAAAAAAAGATCCGGTATGAAGATTTAATTTCTTACCGGATCTTTAACTAAATAAGCTATAGCTTTATTTGATATCTTCTACGAACTGAGAAAATACTTTTTTATGCATCTCAAGATCAAGATCTGGTGAAACTGAAACTCTCGCAATGTAATCCTTGTCATCTTCCTTTGTTGTACCCTGCGTTGAGGTAGCTGGTATCGTCCAGTAACAACCTTTTAACTGACCGTAACTTACACAATACTTGCTTTCTTCAGGAATCCTGGTGATCATCATAGTGATCAGTTTTTGATTCAGGGATCTTTTGTAAGATTCACGATCTGCAGCGGTTTCTCCTTTTGTAGGAAGGTCAAGAGAAAATACGGAAGGTGTGAAACCTGCAGCAGCTAATTCTTCAGAAACAAAATTGATCTTTGCTTCGGGAAGTTCAGATTTAATGAAATTCACAAATTCACGGGTATTCTTATAGGCATCTGCAATTCTTTGATTCATGGACGGTAATTGTTCCGCTAGAATTTCGACCTGCAGAGAGGTTGCTTCATTATCGCATACTTTCAAATGCGTATCGATCTTATCCATCAATTCGGCAGCTTTTTGATTCGCCACGGCATAACCGGCCGTACATTTCCCACCACTCGGGAATTTGGATCCACTCACGTAGGAAATTACCCTGATTCCGGCAAGAATACCATCCTCATTGCAGAACTGTACATTCGGACAAAAGGTTTGATCCAGAATAAAAACAGGATCTACAGCAGCTTCACCATCTGCAGTCTTACGGGTTTTCGCCAGAACTTCCTGTAGTTTTTCAAGTTCGGGAACTTCAACACGTGGATTGGTAGGAATTTCAGCAATGATCAGCGGCACTGCATTTTCATTTGCAGCCTGATTCAGCACTTTGTCGGTGCTCTGGACCATATCATTATCACCATCTACCGGTAGATCCATGATCTCAACATTATCCAGACAGGCGGCAACGCGACGAGCCTGATCATTAGTTCCCCCATAACAGTTTGGTGGCACAATAATTCGAATGCCTTTACCTGGATGTTTGGCTAAGGCATCATCGATAAGCCCCATCATGATCGCGTACTGCATGGAAAGACCACAAGAGCCTACAAGAACTTTTGAAGTTGTCGCAGTGATCTTCTGAACTTCTTCGATCACTTTTTTAAGATTGACATCATCTTTCTTCGAATTCTCTTCGGAAGAAAGGTTTACCAGTCTGTGTAGTAATTTATGAGTATCGGCCGGAGTCATCGAAATCGTTTCCCTTCTACGTACATGCTGAATTTCAGAAATATAAGAAGCATTCTTTTCGCCATTTACAATAATTACACTACCCAGTTCCTGCTGAAGGCTTAGCAGAAAATCAATATTTTTATCAATATTCAGATCTTTTAGATCTGCTTTTGAAGTGATATAAATGCTACTACCATCAAAATCTGGAATTGATTCACCTTCTTTGATCTGTAAGGTCTCAAATTCATATCCATATACACTTCGGAAAAGCTCAAAATTGAAATGTTCCGGAAGGTTTTCAGAATAAATTATTTGCGTGTTCTTCTTCTCAAATAAATTCTTCCGAAGTACAGCCAGCAGAGGAGTAGTTTGAGATGAAAAACCAACAATATGATCAGATTTCAAAGCATTCAATTTACCCACGTACCATTCTAGAATAGAGGAAAGAGGATGTCCTAATCTTATGTAGTCATAGGCGGTTGGAAGCTCAGCTAGTTTTTCAGCACTATGATCATTATTAGTGTATAATGCCTCAAACTTCTCCAGAAACTCGGTTTTAGCCAGATCTTCATTATAAATATCCAGTCTGTGAGTAGTTAATTTCACCCAGTCTTCGGGAATGTTCGGGAGTATGTTTTCAATATAATTGGTCACTTTAGACTTTTCCATTACCTGTAATTTTAGATAGGCGGGAATATAGTTCAAATCACTTATTTTAAGAAAAATTACGATCGCAATTCTCTATGTGGATATTAGGAAAACAAAAAATTTTTGGATGAAAATGAAAACTGTAGAAATATTATCTGAGATGGTTAATAGGATGCACGTTGTAAACCCTGGAAGTGAAAAAGTTAGAAAAGCGGCAACTGTAATTCAATTATAGTTTATGACCCTACTCATAAAATACAATTAGATGTTACATCTTATATAGCAGCTACCGCCATCTAATTTTTGGTGAATTTATAACTTATGTTCACTATAAAATTACCGAATTAGTAAACGTAGGGATTTCTTAAGCTATCGTTGTAAACGCAATTTCAGGCTCACTACAGTACCTTTTTCAGGCTCAGATTCAATTTTCAGCGCATCTTCAATATCATAGTCTAAAAGGGCGAGTCTTTCTTTTACTAAGTTTAAACCTTTGGAGTTATGCAGCGGATTCTTTCCAGCCGTCGAAAAACCAGAACCATTGTCGATGATTTTGCAGCACAGAGCATGCTCATCCAGCTTTTTAAAAACTATATCCAGTTTTGGATCTATGCTTTCAACGGTAAATGCATGAACAAATACATTTTCGACAAATGTTTGAAGAATCATGGTAGGAACCTCTACATCGTAAGTGTCGATCGTAGGATCCAGCTCGAAATGAACCTCTACAGTATTGTTCATCCGTGTGTTTTCCACCCGTATGTAAGATTGTAAGTATTCGATTTCTTCAACCAGTAAAATTGTTGGTTTGGTACAGTGGTCAAGATTGAGGCGAATGAGTTTGGCAAAATCACCCAGGAATATCGTGGCGTTATCGATATCGCTATCCATGATATAATTCTGAATGGAATTCATGGCATTGAAGATAAAATGCGGATTCATTTGGGCGAGTAAAGCTTCCATTTTAGTTTCTTCAAATCTTCTTTGAATAGCTCGTTTTTGCCGTTCGAATCGTTTGTTCTTAGCAAGTTCATATTTATAGATCGCGTATACTATCGCCATTATTGCCAGAAAAATGTAAGTAAAGAACCACCAGGTTTTCCAGAATGGCGGTTTAATATTGAAGTTAAGAACGTTCTGAGAGTACGTTAATCCTGTGCTGGAATCCAGAACACGAACCTGCACTTCATATTTATTAGCTGGAAGGTATGGCAATAAAATTTCAGAATTGGAGGTTGGAGTACTCCATTCTTCATCCTGATTTAGCCTGTATTGATATTGTAATTTCTTAGGATATGGATGTGTATTGGTCGAAAAATTGAGCAGCACAGTATTCTCATCGTAATCAAGATCGAGATCATTTAAAGTATTTTCAGGCAGATCGTATACGCTATTATTAATAGATAAATCTTTTAGTTGAATTTCGATTACACGATTTGATGATGCAAGAATTTCTTCGATGTTGACCCTTAAAATCCCGTTTTCACTTCCAATATGTAATTCATCATTCGCAATTTTACTACTGAAAAAAGGCTGTTCCAGGCCTTGTTCTTCATCCAGAAAGATGATTCTGTCTTCCTCCACCAGCGTAATTCCGCGCTCGGTACCTATTATAAGCGTTGTGTCATAAGAATTTAGAAACGAAATGGTGTTTCCCTGGATGCTGGCTCGAGGAATTTTGCGTACTATTTCAAAGGATTCAGGCCTATCCCGAATAATGTATACATCACCAAATTCACTGGAAATAGCGAGATTGTCATTATAAGATATAATATGCCGAAGATTTTTTTCCTTCCAGATTTTAGAATTTAGTAAAGACTTGAAACGACCTTCCTCGTATCTATAAAGACCAGAAAATACTGATGTGAAATAGGTTTTATTTTCAGTTTGTAGACTGCTAACCACCATGGTTGGTGTATCCTTATGGTCTTGTGGATAATAATGGTATGAGAAGGTTTCCAGGTCGTTGTACACCCTAACACCACCATACGGATTGGTTTCGATCAATCTCCCATCGTTCGTGAAATTGATCTCTTCTGAATGTAATGGCAAATATGTATCCAGTTTTCCATCTTGATTTACCGCAAATAAGCCAATATTAGCATTTATCCAGTACTGGTTATTTGAAGTTTTGATATCATAGAAATTAATATCGCTGGCCGCAGTAGAATAATCCAGTTCGTAAAAATGATCTTCATGCTTTGGAAGTGGTAGTGAAGTGGTATCGATATAATTCTGTTGCCAATTCTTGAATTTTCTCAAAGGAATATCGATCGAATCACTAGAGGATATTATCTGAATACCTTCGTCATGAATATAAGCTGAAGTTCCATTGATCTTTGCAAACCCCTTTATATAATGCCCCTTCAGTTCCTCGAATTTTATTAAAGGTTCTAACTGGATCTCGTAAAGTCCCGAGTTCAAAGTTCCTACGTATAATCTTTGAAATAATGCATCATAAGCGAGGGAAAATATGTCTTTACCTGGTATCCCAAAGGAATTTGAGCGATTGCTGAAATCTTCATTCAGTTCGAAAACACCCCCATTACTGTCATAAATTCCCCAGGCTGCGGCATAGATAGTAGCGTCCCTCGTTTTTACATAATCCCAGATTATTGAACTCCCAAGTTCTTCTGAAACAAGGTCTTCTGATTTTATATATTCTGAAATTTCAGATTTAGTATAATGCCCCTTATTACTGCTGAGGATACTGCTATTATCAACGAATGCAGAATAGATATACTTTTGATCGTTAACCTGGTTCAGACTGAATGACCCTTCCGAAATGACTTTAAATACTCCGGTTCTGTAGGTTGTAACATAGAGTTCCTCTTCAAATTCGAAAAATCCGGAAACTCTTAGTAGAGCCTCAGACCCCTCATTTTTCCAGGACTGTGTATCAAATGTTTTCAAATCAACTCTTGAAACACCATCACTAGTTCCAACATACATATAATCTTTGTATGGAAAAAGATGTACGATCTCATCATGAACGAGTCCGTCTTTTGTAGAAATGATCTGGAAATCATCACCATCATAAACACTTATCCCGCCACCGTAACTTCCAAACCAGATTCTGTTCTGCTTATCCTCAGTGATCGCCCAGCAACTATTCAGGGCCAGACCATCTTCTTCAAAATAGCTTTGAAAAATATTGTTCTGTTTACTTACGATCCCGTTTTCTGTTCCTATCCATAACACATTTTTGCTATCAACGAACAGTGCGCGGACGGCATTATTGGGCAGTTCATTCGCAGCAGAATAGTTCCTGGAGGGAAAGTTCTGAGCCCAGATGCACTGGACACAGAAAAGAAGGCATATAAAGCTTCTATTGATTTTGTAAGATAGCATTGATGAATTCCTCTTCTTTACGAAAGGAAACCGGAAGTTTCTCTCCGTTGGTTAACTCAACTTCCTTGTTCGCTTTATGGTAGCGCACAACAAAGTTCAGGTTGATGACATAACTTTTATGTATTCTTAGAAATGCTGAAGGGAGGATTTCTTCTACAAACTTAAGTGTTTTTGTGGCAGTTTTGGTAGTTCCATCAATACCTTTGATCGAACAATAATTACTTTCGGCCTTACAATAGAGGATCTGGTTAGAATGAATTAGCTCAAAACCTTCCAGCGTAGGAAAGGCAAGTTTCGCTATATTTTGATCATTTACATTCAAATTTTCCAGCAGTAACGTCAATTTATCTTTTGTAGATAATTTTCTTTTTCGTTCCTCAAAACGCTTGATCGCATCACCCAGGTCAATATGATTGATAGGTTTCAGGATATAATCCAGAGCACTCTGCCTTATGGCCTGAACAGCGAAACGGTTATGAGCGGTGGTAAATATCACTTCAAAATTTATAAGATCGAATTGCTTGAATAATTCAAAACCACTCTTTTCAGGCATCTGAATATCAAGAAATACCAACTCAGGCGCATGGTTATTTATAGCAACAACGCCAGAGTCAACAGAATGGCACTTGGCTACAATATTGAATTTGTTCGGAAAATATCTTAGAAGCGTTTTTTCAAGTACATTTTGTGCACTTAGCTCGTCGTCGATTATAACTACTTTGATCATGCCATAAACTTACATATTTGCAAAGATATGACCATAGGGTAAAAGCTGTAAAAAAGTCGCAAGACTTATTGAGCTTTTATAATGCAAAAAGCCACTATTATAAATAGTGGCCTTTCGCCTTCAGAAAACAGAATAATGTGGTTGAGTTATTACACTTAGAACGCTCCTATAAAGTGACTACCCTGAGTGTTCACCAGTTCAGCACCTTTAGTAACTTCTGCAGTCTCGGTATCAACAATATAAATGTTTCCATTTTCGCCAACCGGAGCCTGCGTAAGATAAATTTCGGTACCATCTACTGCAAATCCCTGGTATTGGAAAAGGTAGAAATTAGGGTCGTAAGGAATAGCGTCGATCTTTTGTGCTGTCTTGGAATTCAGGTCTATTAAAGCAAAATATCCCTGTGCACCAGCAACACCTTCAGCCGATCCGGCATGTCGATAAGCAAGCACAGCCTTTCCATTCGATGTTGGTCTCCATGCAAGGATATAAGCATCATCTACGCCTAGAGCTTCGTCAAGATTGAATACATAAGAGTCATCATATTCATTATCTGAGTCGATCTTTAAAATATGTGAACCTTGTGGATCACCCTGATTTGCCTGGTATACACTTCCATTATATTCAAAGGCATTTATGCTACGATACCCGTTAGTATTACCAAGTCCAACTTCAGAAACGATCACTTCAGGGTTTAGAAGAGATGGATAATCAAGAACAATAGATCTGGAGGCTAAAACTTCACCATTATTATCTCTCTCTCCAGTTTCTGGATCTACCTTACTAAGTCTCGCACCAATATAGATTTTATCACCCGCTGCATTTAGAGTTGGCATATCGATTCTTGAGATGTAATACCCTGCAGCTTCATCTTCAGCAGAAAGAGGTACACTATGTTCCTGAAATTCCTTGATTGCAGAATTTTGCAAATCCAGGGTTACAATTCCCATGGTAGCTTCAGTACGAACATAAAAATCATCTGATGAATCGTCTGGAGTATCATTATCACTAAATTCGTTTTCAGTATTTACATATACTGCAGCTCCGGTCTGGTCTCCATCAAAAAGTTTGATCCATCTTGGTGCAGATCCTACATAGGGAGCAATACTGATCTCAGAACCTGTTTGTTCGAAATTTTGTCCACCTAGAACATTGTATTTTGTGTAGTTTCCACCAGTATCCCCGGCATAGCTAATATTGAAAATAGTGCTTCCATCTTCTGAAGCCTGTAAACGTGCAGTTCGATTCGACGGAACAATAAATCCATTTTCAAATGGTTCTATAGAAAAGTCAGGATTTTTTGCATCTTCGCTTGAAACTGAATAGATTAAAGTTCCTCCATTTCCATCACCTGGCTCTTCGCCCATTTTTGCTGCAGCAACGGTAATCCAGCGGCTTTCGGTCTCTGGTTCACGAATAATATCATCTGTGCTATCGTCGCTACTACAGGAGGACATAAGTCCAACGACTGCTATCGCGCTAAAAATTGACTTAAAGTTGAAATAATTACGATTCATGTTATGAGTAATTTTGGTTAGAATTTATTTAATGAATAGTTTAATTTTAAGTAGAATGCTCTTCCAGGTTTTTGAACTGAAAGATTGTCAAAAACAGCCTCGTCTAAAATGTTCTTTACGTCGAAGCTTACTACAATATCCTTCCGAGGAAATGTAAAGCTCAAACCGAGATCATGAGTAAGCTGTTGTGGTACTTTAAAAAAGTCGTCTCCAACAGTATTAGGCCCTTGAGGCACCAAGTATGAAAATTCATCTGTGAAGTACATATTGTAGAAAAGATCCAATCTCGATTTCTTCTGAAGTAGATTTTTAAGCGTATATCTGGCATTTCCACTCATAGTAAGAAATGGAGTATTTGGCACATCAATTTCAGATCCCCTGTTATCGATTTTAAGGTCAAAACGGGAAACATTGAAATTGAAATCCAGATTGTTATTGTAGGAGTAATTGAATTGTGCATCAAAACCCTTGGAAGTTCCGCTGCCCTGGTTCACGTATAAGATCAATTCATCATCTACATTCAGGGACGTTTCAATAGGCAATCCAATTCTATCTTTAATGTTTCGTAGAAAAAGATTCGTGGTTATTCCTATCCTGTGTCTTTGGTAATTAAAAGTACCTAATCTTAATCCTACATTGAAATTGTTACTTTGCTCTGGGTTGATACTAGAATTTGCTACCACATTATCTCCATCATTTCCAAAGATTTCAGTTTCTTCTGGTAGTCTAACGGCCTTTTCCGCAGAGGTGAGAAGCATTACTTCTGGAGTTATCGCGTAGGATAGTGCAAATCCATAACCTTCATATTCTTTATTGCTACTTACGGTCTCGTTAACTATTCTCCTGTCGCCAGTAATATCTATTACGAAGGCAGGATCTGTACTAATAGTTTTCTGCTGATAATATTTTCCAAAAATGCTACTCTTCAGTTTATTTTCGAAAGCATTTAATTCATACGTAAGCGAAATAATGTTTTTGCGCAGATCTCTTGTACCTACAAAGCTATTTTCGAATTCAGAATCCAGTGCATCACTGTCTTCGCGATCTATGGAACTATACAAATGATTGACTAGAAAAGTATGATTATCTGTAATGGAGTAGGAGAGTCCGGTTCTTATAGAAGCAACATTTCTGTCAATTTTAGCGAGGGTCGGGCCTCCTTCTTGTTGGGAGCCCCAGGTATATTGGTATTCATTTCCTCTAAAATCTATGGCTCGTTCTCCATTCCAGCTGTAAGCCCAGGCAAGAGTATCTGTTACCTGGCGGTCACGTTTTCCATAATAAGCATTTACTTTAGCGTCCAGACCATCTGTAAATAAATCTGATTTTTGATAACTCAGATTTGCTAAAGCAGCCTGTGATACAAAAAAGCGGTCTTTATAGGGAGTAATGGTCATAAATGCTCCATGCTGAACTTCTTTGTAATCATCAGATCCAGTGAAGCCAACAAAAAGTTGATCTGCCCACGAAACATCGGTATATCCTAATTGTACAATCCCACCTGTAGAACGATATGCATCATTGAACCTTCTTGCAGTAATAGGAGTTTGAACTCCTCCAAGACCTGTAACTACAACACTTCTGCCGGAAACTTCGTAATCATTATCTGAATAATTGTGAAAACCTGATGCTTTTATGGTAAATCCGCTATCATCAAAGCGATACAAACCATTCATCGAAGCCTGGAACGTATTAAATGATCCATATGAAACGGAGGCATTTAAACTGGTGTTCATAGATTGATTTAATACAATATTGATGGCACCACCCAAAGCATCGTCAGACAGATGTCCGGGAACCACTCCCTTATACACTTCAATTTGCTGGATAAGTGATGGCGGAATACTATTTAAATTGAAAGATGAACCAAAAGTAGAAATTGGAATTCCGTCAATAAATATGCGAACAGCACTCCCGGATAGTCCATTCAGACTAAATTGAATATCTGATCCTAAACCACCATTTTGTCTGAGTTTGACTCCAACCGTATTATTAAGAAGTTCAGTAGTCTGAATATTTCTTTGGCTAGCTTCTTCAGTATTAATGACATTGATAGCAAAACCAGTTTTCTCAAGTTTCGTTTTTTTGGATTCTCCCTGAATTGCCACTTCATCAAGTTCATAATCACCTTCATTCTTTAGCTGAATATCATGTGTTACATAATTTGAGTCTAAAATTACCTGATGAAAACTTACGGATTTATTGGTGTTAACTTCCAGAAGATATGTACCTGTAGGTACATTCTTAAATAAATAGATCCCATTCCCATTTGTACGGGTAGTTCGACTATAATTTGGTCGACTTAATTTTATCTCGGCATTCGCTACGATATATTTATTAGCATCAGTAATCTCGCCTTTTAGTTGCGACTGACTAAATAAAATCGTTGGTAGTATAAGTATAAGTATTAAAATCGTTCGGGTCATTGTAGTAGTAATTCAGGACAAAATTATACCTATTTAGACTAAATCCAAATAAAAATAACAGCAAAAATCATTTATTTCGCATCAATTTGAAATACAGGTAGATATAATGTTAAAATGTAGAAGGGGACTCGTGGTTGAATTTTATTAGACACTTTTGAGCAGATCGCACTGGATCAATTGAATTGAAGTGATTCTACAGTTAACTGTGATGCAGATTTTATCAATTAAAAATACTGAGTAATTTAAAATTGATTATTCTCACTTTTCAAGGAGTTCCTATTGCAGCCAGGATTGGTGCCTTGCATGCAAAATAGTTTTCTTTTGAATGGTTAAAAGAAATGTCTTGTGGAAATGCTCAATGGAGAAAGTTAAACCTGTGTAATAATTCGAAGGAGATAATTATAAGATGAGAGCGATATAAACAAACTATTTGCAGGTAGGAGGAACAGCTTGGAATCTTTCGCTATTACTTGTATTATATCAATTGCAGATCCTTCATGATAGATATCAAATGCGGATTCGTATTCGCTTTAAATTCATCCCTCAATTCCTTCAGCCTTTTTTCGATCGCACTTTTACTACTTGGCTTGATATTCTTATCTTTTAATTCCTTTTGAATTTCGTCCTGGGTAAACCCATTTGCGAGATATTTTACAATATTGATTTCGAAATCATTTAATGTAAGCACGTTTTTCTGGTTTAGTATCTTTTCAATCGACGGAGAGTTATAGGCAGCCCCTTCATTCAAATTCAGGATTGCCTCTTTCAACTCTTTTAGTCCGCTTCGGTCTTTACAAATATAGGCATCTATATTACCGCTTGCCCAGAGTTCCCTGACTGTTTGAGGATGGTCTTCTATAGAGTTCACGATAACTTTAAGTTGAGGATCTTCGAGTTTTAATGCTGCGATCAGTTCTTTTCCGGAAGTCAGTTTTTCTTCCCGGTAATCTGGTTTGAAGGAAAGATCACATATTAATAGGTCATAAGGTTTGCCTTCGTGAATGGCTTTTTTTGCCAAAAGCCAGGCTTTATCACAATATTGCGCGTGATCTACCTGAGCAATTTTCAAGTCTTTTAAAACAAAAGCGACAGCATGATTTATACTGTCCATATCTTCAGCAACCAGAACTTTTTTAAACATGTGAAAATTATATGGGAATTTGAATTAAAACCTTCAATCCTTTTTCCTGTTCAGTTTCAAAATTAAGTTTTCCTTTGATAGAAAGAATACGGTTTTCCATATTTAGAAAACCATTACCAGATTGCAGACTTTGACGTGAAGTACCTATTCCATTATCAGAATACTGAATGTGCAACGTTCTGTTTTCTTCGGAAAATACAATAGCTACCAAACTGGCTTTACTATGTTTGTTCATATTGATCATGATCTCCTGAAGGACACGGTAAAGAATGATCTTTTTCTCCGGGCTTAAGCTTTTCCAGTTGATACTATTTTCCCCGCGAAGAATTAGTCTTGCATCCGCTGGTAAACTGGAACTAAGCGTGGAAAGTAAATGGGGTAAATAGTCTGCTCCTGTTGGTATACTACTGTTTTCCCTGGAAATATTACGTGTCCGGTTATAAATGTTTTCCAGCTTATCCATGAGTGTATTTGGAGCAATCGTATCCATGCCGCTCATGACATTGTAGACATCGTTTGCCAGTTCATCGTGGATCTTCTTGGAAATTCTGGATTCTGTACGATGCGCTTCGCGAATTTTATCCCTGGTATGTCTTTGTCTTAAATAATAGAAGCCGAATCCACCACTAACTAAGACCAGCAAACTTCCTAATGATAATATGATAATCTGGTCCTGCAGTTGCTCTTTCTCTATAGCCTGTAGAGCCGTTTGATCTTGTAATTGATCGATCTCTAATTCTTTCTGTTCTTCGTCAAATGTAATTTTAGCGAACATATTTTTAGCCTGAATACTTTCCGTACGTATGCTATCACTCAGCTCAATATAGCGTGTTGATAGTTCTTTGACCGACTCCATAGGCGATAGCTGGATCAACTTTTCCATGGCATTTAATTGAGCCGATTTACTATTGAGTTCCCTGGCAGTGAGAAACAGGCTATCTGCATAGAGTTTTGAAATATACTCATCACTATTCCGGTAATAATTAGCCAGATGATCATAACTGGCCAGAAGGCCATTTTTACCTTTGTTTAGTAGTCTTATATTCCTTGCTTCCAGCAATTCATCTTCCACATTAGTGGTAGAATCCTGCAACCACCTGGTGTAAGCCAGATTATCTAAGAACCTGGCCTTAGAGAGAATATTCGTTGATTCAGATCTACGAAGGATGTTTTCAAAAACAGCTATGGCTTCATTGTAATTCTTTTGATCCTGGAGAGAAAGTGCAATATTATTCAAATTACTTAAGCTATCTTTCACATTGGCAGCAAATCTTAGAGCATTTTGCCATTCGATGACAGCATCTTTGTAGAAACCCTGGTTACGGTATGCCGTTGCAATAATATTGTAAGCGGTACTAAAGTAAGTGGAGTCAATGGGATCCAGTAATTTGAGAGCTTCAGCAGCAGTTTCTTGAGCTCCGGTATAATCTGTTAATCTGCTTTGTGCATTAGCCATTTCTATGGCTCTTTCGCCGGCATTAGCAGAATCCCCGTTAGCCAGGTGTAATTCTTTAGAGACAAATGCATTCCTAAAATGTTCTTTATAATTATTTAAAGAGCGATGAATAATAGCTTTCCGGTAATATCCCAATGCTTCAAAGTGTGTATTATTAGTGGACCTAGCCTTTTCAATCATCTGGTCTGAATAGACCATAGAACTGTCATATTTCTTTAAACGATTATTAGAGTAAATTATCCCATCCAGTAACCATAGGCTTATAGTATCATTATTAAATTTTCCATTTGCCAGACCTTCCTTGAAAGTCTTTAGCATTACAGGGGCATCTTTAGCCTTTAACCCTTGCTGAAAATAATATTCTCCGGTTCCTGGTTTGATTTCTTCTGAATTGTTTTCAGAAGCCTGGTCACAAGCGATCAGGCTTAGACAAAGACAGAGGTAGCTCAGGAAATACTTTGAGATTTGCATTTAGCGAAAATATATAAAAACTGAGGAACCCAGAATACTTAATTGGAAAGTTTGAAAACTAGCAAAGAATGCAAGCCATTCCAGCCTTTGAAGACGAATTCCGAAGATCTTATAAAAATATTATGTCACGAAATGGAGCAAAATCTGAAGTTTATAAATCTCCATATAATTCTAACTATTTCTAATATAAATAATCACTTTTACTTCGGAATATCTAAATTTTAAAAATCAGTTCTTCTGAACATTATCGGGCCAGCTTCAGAATAATTAATATCAAATATCGATCTCATTATTCCGGAATAAGGTAGGGGAGAGCTCTCTTTGTTTGCTTCTCGTTAAATATTTCCGAAGAACGCCTCCAGAAACTCTGTTTACATCAAATTCTATAACAAAAGCATCCTTATCCACTTCGTGCAAAATTCTGTAAGCCTTTTTGGTGTCTATCCTGTTTACAACTGTATGGATGATCTTGAGATCCTGCTTTTCTCCCTGACTTCCGTAACCTTTACTACCGTTATAGATCGTTAAACCCTGACCTATGTTCTTAAGCAAAGCGATTTGCATTTCCTTAGATTTTTCAGTAACGATCATGAGTCCGACATAATCCTCGAAGCCTTCCAGAATAAGGTCTATAGTTTTTGCAGTAATAATATAGGTTAACACAGAGTACATGGCGACCTCGATCGAGAATAGTAAACTAGCCAGTAAAAAAAGCACCACATTGAACCAGAAAATGATAAGACCAATGGAAATTCCTGTTTTTTCATTGAGGAAAATACCCAGGATCTCGCTCCCGTCCAGAACAGATCCGTTTTTTATGGCGAGGCCAATTCCTGCGCCCAGAAATAAACCCCCGAATATTGAAATAAGCAATTTATCATCTGTGATGGATTGAAAGTTCTCGAAATGAATAATTAGGGAAAGTACAAGTACTGAAATGATTGACCGTATCACAGTTTTTCGTGAGATGGTAAACCAGCCTATGACAAAGAATGGTATGCTAATGATTGGCAGAATAATTGAAATTTCTATCCCTGTGAGTTTGCTTAGAAGAATTGAAATTCCGGTTACTCCGCCATCAAGAAAGCCGTTGGGAAGCAAAAAAGCTTTTAGTCCAAGGCTGGCCAGAAAAACTGCGAGTGCCAGCTGACCAATTTCCCAAACCAAATTTGCTTGTAAAAATCTTTTTATCATACAGTACGGTTCTTATTGAAATGAACCTCTCAGTTACCTTTTTCTGCTGATTTTATCTTATCTATTTCCTTCAAAATTTCATTGGCTGCATGCATTTTATCGTCACTCAATTTTCTATTACTGGTAGATAAGCGATGAGCTTCCTCAAGAAGTTGTTTGTATTTTAAATTTAATTTTTCAACTTCAGATTTCTTTTTAAATAAACCGAACATAACTTTTTCTTTAAATATAGGCTAAAGTCTTAATTATCCGGGTATTTCGAGGGGTTCTTTTATATCGTTAAACCAAATGTTGCGCTCTATTTCTGAAGGTTCATTGAAGGTTATCTAATATTTCAGCTTTGTTAGCTGGCATTGTATTTTTTCACCTCTGGCGGCTGGTTTGCCAGGTTCTTCAGCACATTCACACAACATTGTAGATCCGTAGTCATTGAGTTTTTCATGAGCGTCGGAGCGTGCCCAAATGGATACAAGCGCATTTTCTTCCGGATCTTCTTCACAGTCCCCGTCAATTTCAAATGCATGAATAGTATTTTCGTAAAAATAGACCAAAGGATCCCGATCATACGATGAAGTGGTCCACATTCTGAATTCATCAGGCATTCCCGTATCAAACTGAACAACTCGTTCATTTTCATTTTCTGAAATGGTTTTCAACTTTTCGTTAGTATCCCTGATGGCAAAAGTTTTAAATTGATTTACACAGGATGGCTGGCGCATCGTATAATACAATTCAGAAGTAGCGTGGTTATGGTAAGGATATAAAGTGTTCACCGCCTGAACGGTCATTCCAACCTCGGCACCAACTTTTTGTCCGTTAACCTCTTCAATGCGTAACAATCCCCAATGTCCCAGGATTTCAGCATAAGCATATCCACCTCTTACATTTGCGAAATTTTTTTGATTCCTGTCACTTTCTTCAGCATACATTGGGAACCAGCCTACAGACGCCCAAAGATTTGGTAGTGATCTGGCACTTACATCATAAGGGAAATTTCTAGGTGACTTTACCTTTTCACCGGTCACCATTTTATAGAAATTCTCAGAGAAGGTATAACCTTTAGCTTTCACTTCTGGATCGCTAACTTTAGTTTCAAAAAATTCTTGAAAAGTGGTCCTGTCAAGCCATTTTGCGACTTCAGATCTTGCCTCCAGTTCACCGCCGGGACTATAGAGCCAGTCAACATTTCCTCTTGCAGCGAAGCATGCTTTTGCAGCTTCAGGATTGTGCAGGATCTGGTAAATGTTCTTGACCATTAATTGCATATCGCGACGCTCCATCACACATAACTGACTAATTCCATCCACAGTTTCATAAGTTGCCACGTCTGAATCAATACACGAACTTCCATCTGGAGAAGTTGTCAAAGCCACCGCATAGGCTTCAAGATATTGCAGGGATTCTTCCCATAAAATATCGATATACTTCTGTTCCTCTTCGGAATACACTTCAGATTCTTCCAGGCATTTAAATTTTACATTTTTCAGATCTTCGGGATTGATAAAATCCGGAATTTTCTGTGCATAACTGGAGGTAATAGAACTAAGGAAAGAAGATAGTACTCATGATATAATTATAATTGTTGCTTCTCATTATGAATTTAGTTTTGTGACCAGAGAGATTTGTAAACTTTTAGTTGCCAGAAAAAATAGTAGGCATCTGGAAACAGTTGGTTCTATCTCTAAAATAGTTCAATTTTAATAAACTATTAAAGTTCTATCACTTCGGAAATATCTATCTGTATAATTTTACTTCCGAAGGACATGATTAAATTTTATCAACAGTCAGGCTTCAGGTTCGAGCTGAATTCTGAAGATTATGATTATTCCTGTTTTCAAGTAGCTTCCTTATTCCAGTTAGTTAGAGAAATCAATGTTAGCTCTTTTGAGAGTAATAAAAATTTCAATCAAATTAAGATCAACTAACTATCCTTTTCAATTTGAATCTTCACAGATTTGCTAATGGGTGTATTACTGCGCTCTGCAAAATGGTTGTAAGGAACGAGCGGATTGGTTTCCGGGAAATATGCTGCGATATTACCAGCTGGGATTTTATAAGGCAGTACTTTAAATTTGTAGGCGGTTCTTTTCTTGCCGTCATATGTGCTGGTTAAGTTCACAATTTCGAATTTCTTCAAATTGCGTTTTTCCATATCCTGCTCATTTATAAATATCACTCGACGCTCATTATATACTCCGCGATACCTATCGTCTAAGCCGTAAATAGTGGTATTAAACTGGTCATGACTTCTAATGGTCATCAACATTAATTCATCTTCCTGTAGCTGATGATCTGGAAGTTTATTTATAGTAATTTGTGCTCTGCCATTTGGCAGCATACTAAAATCTCTATGCCGTGCATTGTTTGGAAGGTAATATCCAAAACCTTTAGATCGCTCACTGGTCTTCTCAAATCCTTTTGCTACCAGATCTATTTTTTCCCGAATGAGTTCGTAATCTTCTCCCATTGCTTTCCAGGCCACAGAATGATTTCCTTTAAAAAAAGTATGACCTAGATTCCCCACAATTTCTGGTTCGCTCATAATATTGCTGGAAGCAGGTTTTAGAACACCCTTAGATTGCCGGATTCGTCCCATACTACTTTCCATTGTCAGGAAACGCGGATTTCCGTTTTTCTCATCTTTTTCAGATCTTCCAAACGTAGGCAGAATCAATGCTTTTTTACCTGTTACCAGGTGCGAGCGGTTTAATTTGGTACTAATTTGCACCGTTAGCTTACAATTTCTCAGTGCCTGTGCAGTATAATCTGTATCTGAAGCGGCCATTAAAAAGTTACCTCCAAGAGCGATAAAAACATTGGCTTTCCCTTCGTGCATCGCCTCCATAGATTCTACGACATCGATTCCCTTTTCAGTTGGCGGATCAAATCCCATATATTTTTTAATACGCTCATTAAGATCTTCATCTACAAAGTGCATTATTCCCACACTTCTATCGCCCTGCACATTACTATGACCACGCACGGGGCAGGTACCGGCATTTTCCTTACCAATAGCTCCTTTTAGAAGCAATAGGTTCACGTATTCCCGAATGGTCTCCACACCATTTTTATGTTGAGTAAGTCCCATGGCCCAACAGACAATAATTTTGGTCTTTTTGGCAAGTACATCTACTGCTTGATTTATTTTTTCATTAGAAACTCCCGTTAAAGCGAGTAATTCTTCTTCATCGAAGGATTTTAGATCGTCTATCAATTCTGAATATCCTTGAGTGTAGTCTTTTAAAAATTCATGGTCAAAAACCGTTTGATCTAAAGCATCTTTTTCAGCAAGACGTTTGAGAATTAATTTTACCAAAGGAATATCCTGGTTGATATTGACTGCTAAGTGTAAGTCGGCAATATCTTCACCGCTACCCAGTAAACCCTTTACGTTTTTGGGATTTTTAAAATTAACCAGTCCGGTTTCTTCTAACGGATTTATAGCAATAATATAGCCGCCGTTTTCCTTGCATTTTTCGAGTGCCGAGAGCATTCTTGGATGATTAGTTCCCGGATTTTGTCCTGCGATTATCACCACTTCAGCTTCATAGAAATCTTCCAGTTTCGTACTTCCTTTTCCAATTCCAAGGGTTTCATCAAGGGCGACTCCGCTAGATTCATGGCACATATTGCTGCAATCTGGCATATTATTAGTTCCGAAAGCACGAACAAACATTCCGTATAAAAAGGCAGCTTCATTGCTGGAACGCCCGGAAGTATAGAAAATAGCTTCATTTGGAGAATCTAGACTGCGTAATTCTTCGGAAATTAATTCAAACGCGTCCTGCCAGGAAATACTTTCGTAATGAATGCTACCTTCACGTAAAACAAGCGGTTCTATAAGTCGGCCGAATTTATTTAGCTGAAAATCACTTAATTCAGAAAGTTCTTCTACTGAATATTTCTGAAAGAAAACGGCATCAATATGACTATGCGTAGCTTCATCTGCCAGCGCTTTTGCTCCATTCTCACAATATTCCCCAATTTTAGAAGGATGTTCGGGATCTGGCCAGGCACAGCTAGGGCAGTCAAAACCATCTTGCTGATTGATCGTAAAGAGAGCTCGCATGGAATCCACAACTCCCATTTCTTTGAAGGTGTGCTTTACGGTTTCCCTAATTCCTAGTTTTCCTGCAGCATGGGTTACTGGATCTTTAAATTCGAGTTCCTGAAATTTAACGGGTCCTCTGTGATTTACGTTTCTATCGATTTTCTTTTCCATCTAGAGCGCAAGAGATTTTGGGTTTGGATAATTATTAGATTCGTCTTCGCCGCGATCTTCCAGACAGGTAAAATCTTTCTCGAGGAGGATGTCTATAGTTTTGCCATTAGAAGTGACTAAAGTATGAGAAAATCCTACCCGGTTGTTAGTTTCCCAATTTTCAATGAGTGAATCTGAAATTTCTAAGGAGATCTTATTATTTGCAAAATGAATATTTAACTGCTCAGTTGTTGCAACTTTCACTTCATAAGCGAAATCCAGGTTTGGGAAATTTGTGATTTCTTCAATAGATCCTTTGGTGCATAATTGTTCCACTTCATTTTTCGTCAATCTATACCTAACCGAATTACCTCGAATCCTTATTTTCATATGAATGTGATTTTATTGGCTGCTGACTTTTTCAAACAACCATTTAAAGTTAAGCCTATTGGTTTTAATTATGGGTAAGAATATTACCGTAAATAAACCTTTTAAGGTGCTTTTAAGGTTTGTTGTAGTTTATGATTGATTCGGAATAAGAAACGATGTAAACAGTCTGGGTTTCGAGCTGTAATTAATCAATTAAGTGTTTGCTCATTTACACTAGATCCAGATTTCCAAACCGAAGTTTGTCTTTTCCGAATTAGCTTATTTTTATATTCTGAAATTCAATTGAAAGTGATAGAAAAAGAAGCGATCGAGGTTTTTATACTTGCAGGAGGAAAAAGCAGAAGAATGGGAACAGACAAAGGTCTGCTCAATTTTAAAGGAACGCCCATGATAATGCATATCATAAAGCTTCTCGACAAATTAGACTTGAAAACTAGTATTATTAGTAGTAACCAGGAATATTTAAAATTCGGTAAACCTATGTATACCGATCTTATTCCGAAGAAAGGACCACTAGGGGGATTATATACTGCTATTGAATACTCTAATGCTCCAATGGTTCTATTGCTAGCTTGCGATATGCCTTCAATTAATAGGAAAGGAATACAGAGTTTGATGACTGTAGCCGAACCCGGGAAAATAGCTATAGCAACTGATAGGACACAAATCTCTCCGCTTTTTGCATGCTATCCGAGATCATTAAAAGACAAGGTGGTGAATGCACTTTTAGCCGATGAACTAAAAATGCAGGATTTTATTTCAAAGCAATCTCATGTCGTTTTAGATCTAAACTCACTTGGGAATAAAGAGATCTTACAGAATTTAAATACTATAGAAGAATTGAAAGCTGCTGAAAGCATGGGAAATGCTGATGATTAGTTGTTATGATTATTAGACATATTTTACCAATTCCCGCTACTAAGCTCTTAATACTGAAGCTAAAGGTTGAATTTTAGCGCTTATAAAATTGGTGATATTCGTTTTTTTTCTATTTCCCAATACAGAAGTTATCAATTCCCGGTTTCATTGGGCTTAGCCGATAATGAGGTGTAATCCAGGTACAAACCCATTTTCAACATCTCAAGATAAATTGAAATTTGCTGAGAAATATTTAGTCTTTTCTTTCTTTACTGATTTTTATGTAATGAATATTTTACTTAATAAACGTAAATTGAGTTAATTTTATAGTTCGGGTTTGTTTTTTTTTATTTTTCAGACTCTACAATTAATCTTTCCTGATCTAACCCTTTCTTATATTTATGAAGCAAACTAATAAGACTTAAGATTTCTACTTCATCAATCCTCGAAATATTAAAGTTAATTTTTTGAGTATTATATCTTGTTCGACTACCCGAATTCTTTAATAGTTCCTCTAAACCTTCAGGAATAAAAAACCGGCTTTTATCAGGGAAATTTTTTTGGTATTCATTTAAATAAATGCCGATTCCGGCCATATCAAAATCACCAAAATGGAGATAATTATTGGGTATGGATTTCATCCAGGTAATGAAATCTTTATTTTGGCTTTGGGGATAGCGGTTTATAAATAACGGACGGATATTTTTAAACAAATAAGCCTGTCCCTTTAATCTTCTAAAATTCTCAGAATTTTCTACCCCCACAATGGTGACATCGGGAGCAGGGATAAATTTTTCGAAGTCATAGATGAAATTGAAAATTCCCTCTACAGGTTCGATTAAAATTTCTTCTGAATTTAATGTTGCAGGAATAGGAGTAAGGCTGTTCACTAAAAATCCTTTAAAGGTCCGAACGGACTTTAGTTTAGAATCCCCTGTGACATTCACAAGGAATGCACGTGAGCTATCGCCTTCCTCCAAAGCCGCAACGTAGGCTTGCAGATCTTTAATGGAAAATCTGGTGTGGAGGTACAAATCCAGCTTTTCTTGATTGGCTAAGCCCACTGTTTTCCTGATCTTCCCGGTTCGAAATAAAATATTTTCCTGAATGAGATCTTCAATTACAGCGTGTTTAGCGGCACTTCCGGGGAGTATCGTACCATTAGATAATTCTAAAAGAACTTTTGCTATGCGAAGAGGAAGTTTCATATACTACAGGCTTTTCGCTGCCGGTACCTTTTGTACCAGTCGTTTTACCGTGGTGAAATTTTTGCTGTTTTTGGACAGGATGTAGGTGTAGCGGTATTCCGTTGCGTTGTAACTGGTGGGAGAACCGTTGATCAACAGGATATTCCGGTCATTGGCAAATTTCAGAATACCTTTTACATTGTTGGGGTGAAGCCTGCCAATCTCATCCATCATGCAGTGAAGCTTGAAATCCTTAAACTTTTTTGAAGCATTGTCCTTAAACACATTCAGCAGCATAATATTGATCATTGCTTTCACCAGCACATCGGTTCCTTCAGACCCTACGTTGGAAAGCTTTTCCACCCATTGGGAATCATTGTCATTTTCAACGATCCTGAATTCCAGCCCAAAAGAATCAGAAAGTTTCAGTTCATCCGCTTTAAAAAGGTTGATCTCTGTGAGTAATTGCTTAAGCAGCTTTACCGCCCGGGCATTACTGGAGTTCTGATCATCTGAAGAAAAAAGATTGGTTTCACCCAATTGCATTCCGTTTTCATCATTGAAGGCTTTTATTTCAAGCAGGATCTTCATGATCTTATTGGAACTTTCCACGGTTCTCATCGCCATACTTTTTATAGCCCCTACAAAGTTTCTGTTTTCAAAATCTGAATTGATCTTTTGGATTACCCGGTTAATCTCTCCTTCTTTAGAAAGCATTTCCCCGGTCTCTTTTCCAATTTGCCTTATAATGTGTGAAAAACGTTCATTCACCCGTACTTCATATTCTGCAATTTTATCTTCCTCTAAGAATTCCTTTAGGTCTTCGGCAAAATTCAGGTAATTATTGGTGCTGTTGAAGCGGGTTGGGAAATTGAATATGTTATCTTCGGCAAAATTTCCCGCAAACCTGGTAATTGCTTCCTGCAGGGTCCTTAGTTTTTCAATGCCGGAATAGTGTTTTTCTGTTATGTTTTCAATCATTTTGCTTCCGCTAAGGGCTGTTTTGTCCTTTTCATTAAACTGATTTAAAAGCCTCTCAACTTCGGGAAACCATTGCAGCTTCCTGAAATCCTCATACTTCTCCAGGTCCTGCAGGATCTGTCCCAATTGATTTTTCAGTTCTTTTACCTTTTCTGTCTTATTTTTAAGATCTTCGAGAAGGTGGTGTTCCTTACTCCTGTATTCTGCTTCTGTTCCTTCCAGTTCTTTATTTAATAATGATCGGCGGTTCCTGAGGTCGGGTTCTTTATCAAATAATTCCCGCTTGTCCTTGTGATATTCAATAACCAGCGTATTATTGGATTCAATAAGATCCAACTCCAGGTCTATTTCCTCCAGATTTTTGTCAATTTCTTCGATCCGCCCGGTATCTGCTCCTTGTTTATCGAGTTCAGATTTCTCCTGCGCTTTTATCTCTTTTGTTCGTGAGGCAATTTCCTTTTCTCTTTCTTTTACCTGTTCATTCAATTGCTGAAGAAGGTATTTTAAATTTGCTTTCTCCTGAAGCAGCAGGTCTTTCTTTTCTTTGATTTTAGCTGAAATTTCTCTCTTTAGCCTTGCTAGTAATTTGTCCAAAGCATCTTTCGCGTCCTGTTTTTCCGCGGCTAAATTTTTCCGGTCCTCCTGAAGTTTTTCCAGGGCCTTTGTTTTTTCTGCAGCTGCTTTTTGCTTCAGTTCATGAAGTGAATTTTCTTTTTTAGTAAGCTTCTGTGAAAATTGCTCCTTTTGATAGCTATTAGAGGAAATCTGTTCCTTCAGGCTATTGATCTTGGGACGGAATTTTCTTTTTAAATTTTCCTTTACTTTTTCCAGGTTTTCTACGGCTTCTTTTTTCCTTGACTGTAGTTTTTCCGCTTCTTCTGAAAGTTCCTGAATTTTCTCCTCATATTCTTCCAGAGTTTTTACCTGTTTGTCAATAGCGCTTAGATCAAGCTGCACCCCATAAAAGCTACCAGAATTTCCCTCGCTTAATTGGGGACTTAGATCTTTGCTGAAGAGTATGTTATCTTCATCCACCACTTTTCCAATAGAGCTATGCCAGTTTGGAAGGTTCGTGTTGAGCCATTCATAAAAAGAGCCTTTGCTGTCATCTATTTTTCTTTGAACGGTCTCTATTTTTTTATTGGTTTCCTGAAGTGATCTTTCCAGATCATCTAATATAGCCTTAGAACCATTTTCTGCCTTTGCATTTTCCAGTTCCCATTCTTTTTTCAGGTGGTCTTTTTCCTTTCCGGAATTTTCTATGGTAGCTTTGGCAGTAATTATTTGTTGTTCCAGATCTTTTTTCTCCTCTTCCAGGGCTTTTGTTTCAGACTTAAAAAGAGGTGTATGTTTAATTTTTACTTCTTTAATTTTTAATTCCTGTAAGGAGTAGTCTTTATCCTGCATTTCATTTTCAGCAAGTTTGATTGCCTCGCGGTGCTGTTTTTCTATCTGTGCGATCAGGTTCTCATATTTTTCCTGCAGGTTTTCTTTATAAGTGCCAAAGCTCTCCTGGTGCTCTAGTCTTTCCCCGGTGATCTTATTTTTAAATTTTTCAAGTTGCGTTTCAAGTTGATCCAGCATGGCCCGGTATTGTTGTTCAATGGCCTCGAATTTCCCGGTAAGCAGCTTTCGTTCCTCCTCTAAGTTTTGTTTGTTGAAAATTAGGCCCGACTTTCTTTCAGCCCTGGATAAAATGGTTCTAATATTTTTGGCTTCGTAAACCTTATTTTTCTCTTTCAGCTCTTTAAGTTGACTGGAGATAATTCCAATGTTTGTTTGCAGTTGTTTTTGGTTTTTTTCAAAGTTGGCTTTAAGAGCGTTCAGACGATCCCCGGCTTTTGTTTCCGCCACCGTGGCTTTTTCCAGTTCCTTTTCTATTTCAGGCCTGGTGGATTTGACACTATTAAGGAACCAGCCTAATTGTCTGGAAGAACTTTTCTTTTCCTGTTCCACAAATAAATAGGAACGGTTGGCGGCGGCCACAGCTTCAGCCTGGGAACGCACGATAATCTTTCCGGCTTTGTTTTTTTGGGACCAGATCTTTATATCATTCAGCTCTGTTTCAAAATTCCGTAAGTGGTTGTGGGCATAGGTGCTTAGATCGATCTTTATCTCTTCCTCGCTTAGGGATTTTATAATGGTTTCTTTGATAAAAGCGGCATCCAGTTTAGAATTCAAAAATACATTCTGAATGGTTCGCGGAATATTCTGATACTGCCTGCTTTCCAGAAGAGCATATTTTCTGAATTCAGTTGCCAAACCTTTGTTGTTTCCGTAGAGAATATTGCGATAATCCTCGTAATTGCTGATAATCTTTGTATAATAGACTTCCCTTCCAAAAGCCGTTGTCTGTTCAAAAGTGGGAAAAGCTTTTCCGGTGTCATCTATAAAGTATTTCTTATCATACCTGGCATCAAAGAAACGAAACGCCACCCGTCCCTGAGATTTAAAGGCTATAACAGAATAGATGATATCCTCGCGTTTTACCTCAAAAATGATATACGAATTTTGATAGGGAAAATAATATTGATCAAAGTTCTTTTTTTCACGTGGAATACCCAGCTTTGTTTTATCGGCATTATAAAAGAACAGGATAGCTCTTAACAAAGTACTTTTTCCTACGCCCTGCGTACCTATTAGATGGACATTTCCATCTAGGCTAATTTCTGCATATTGTGCCGCAGCACTGTTTATAAAGATAATTTTATTCAGGGATCTCATTGGCGATATCTTCAGGGATATGTAAGGACATAATTAATTCTTCCAGGTACTCAAAGGAGGATAGCACTTTAAAGGTGTTAGTAATCTCATCCTGCAATTCCAAAAAATTGTCTTTTAATAAGTAGTCAACGAGTTTGGAAACAGCTTCTGTGTGATTAGCTTTTTTTGTGATCCTTTTCAAGGAAGTCAGTTTCGATTTAAGGTCGACATCGGTATTCAGGCGCACGGTAATATCTGCAATGTTAAACCGAAATCCGGAGCCAAAAGAATGATCATAGGTTTTAAAAAAATCCAAAATATCTATCCATTTAAAAGCGATCTCGATTTTACGCTCCAAGTTCACTTTTGTTTCATTTCTACTGAAATAAAAGTATCCATTCCCTTTTTCCAGAATAAAATTGATATTCTCGAAATAGGAGACGAGTAGCTCGAAATGATCTTCATCCTCCAAGACATTAAATAATTTGCGATCAAGATCTTTGGAGCTGTTAGAACAAATAAATTTTCCTTTGCTCAGCACTTCAAAGATCTCAGCCGTATGTTTAGGGAATTCCTGCATTTAATTCGATTTTGGGTAAACAAGTGTGTATTCAATATCCTGAAAAGTTTCATAGCTGGATGTGATCTCAAATAGTTCTTCATACTGTGATATCAACTGGCAATAAAGGGTCACCCGCTCTGCAAAAGAAACTTCTTTTAAAAAGTCGTAGTTCATTAAAAAATTAAAGAGATTATTTCCGGTAGCCATAAAATTGTTTTTCACCTCTTCCAGGTTGATCAAAACTTCCTCCTGTATTTGGGTATCCAGTTGATCGCGAGAAATGTTTTCAGCTACTGGAATCTTTATTTCTGCTTTTGTTTTGATTCGGCTGCTAATTCTTTTAATAGTCTCAAAAGCTTCATCTGTGGCCAGGAAATCGGGGGAAAGCTTTACAGGGTAGGTTGGTTGCTTTTCAAAGACCAATAAATTATGTTGACTTAATACTTTTATAATATCAGTACCAGCTTGAATAATAAACTGATCTTTCAAATATTTTACTTTCCGCAGTTTTTCTAAAATTCCACTTTGGTATTTTATCTGGTTCAGGAATTCGATGATCTGTTTTTCCGTTTCAATTAGATTGTGGGAGCATTCAATAAGATCGTGTTTGACCTGGATAATTATACCAATAAGTTCTTCATCCAATGCGGCTTTAAAGAATGTTTTCTCTTCGCTTGAAATTAACTTTTCGGTTTGATGGATTAGGTCTAGAATATCCCTTCTTTTAAGATCCAGGTTTTCCAGTTTTGCTTTCTTGTTCTTGTAATTGGGCTCGTTTTTAAAAGTAGTATCAATATTTCTTCGCAGATCAACCACATTTTTCAGAGTGTTTAATGCGATCTTTTTGAAAGTATTCTTTATAAACCTGAGGTAATTGTATCTCCTTATCTCATTTTTCTCATTCAGGAAATAATCAATATTTTCACGAACACTTCTAATGTTTTCATTGATATAGGAAGTATTGATTTCCTCATTTACTCCCAGTACATTTTCAAAAAACTCTAGGTACTGTGTATCAAGTTCAAGGTAATCTCCATTTTTATAAATAACCGAATGGTCTATAAGGAACTGAATCTTTTCCTCCTTATAATCTACCATCTCCAGTGCATAATCAAAGCGGTATGCCAGGGATTTTCTCTTGACGAACATTTCTGACAAAAGCTTTTCCTCCATTTGGAGGGCCCTGAGAAGTTCTCTTAAATTAGAAAAGGTGTTCATATAAAATAATAACCAGCAAAATCGGGAATTTTTATTTCATTACCATATTTTTTTCCAAGGTCTATCCAGAATCTGAATATTTACTGCCTTGTTTATCAGTAGGATTTTCTTTTTCCCTAAAAGTAGGAAAAGTTTGGAGGGACTAATAACCTATTCCTTTATATTGGAAACCATTAGTTTCAGGAAAAAGTTCCCGATTGCAGCGCTCCCGCAAACCAGGAAGGAGTTGATATATAGGGGTCCTATATGAATTAGGTTAGGGCAGGATGCATGTTATTAACCGATTAGGAAACTATTTATGTAAAATAGTCCGCCCGTCAGAGTACTAATTTTTACTTTCTTCAATCTTTAGCAACCTGTTCTTTTATTTCCAGAATTTAAACTATAGATTATAATTCCTCTTTAGTTAGTTTTTTTAATCGGGTTTGATAGGCCTGCAAATAGTTCCTTTTTGTTTTTTCGTCTAAAAAGGAAGCCATAGTTAGCGTATCTACCTGATCGGAACCGTTGAGCAAGGAAGCCATGATACTATTAAGCTGTTTCGAAGAGAGGCCTACATGTTCGGCCAGGACTTTAAATTGTCCGGCGACATGGGTTTGGACCAGGTGGGCTGGTAGTATACCGCCGTCTAATGCAAAATCACTATCCTCAATATGAATACGAGTATTCAGCAGGTCATATGCCGGACTTAAGCGGTGATCTCCCATGGGGGTTTCCAGGATCGCAAAATTCTTCAGGTGTGCATCACCGTTGGAAAATAGATAGTTGAACAACATGAGTTTAAATAATTTGGGAGTTTCCACGCGATAAGCCGGTAAAAATTTTTTAATCAGCTGAAATAGCTCTAGGTAATTCCCCTCATACTTATAATGTTCACCCTGCGTCTGAGGTGTTTTTCCGGCAAGAGACGCAAAATCTTCTTTAGCTTTTTTGATACCATCGCTCTTTACATCAAAACGTTTGGTAATATAAGCTGGAGCACCATTCTTAAAAAAGATTAGTGCATTCTCAGCAGTTTCAATATCAAATACCTGGCGCGCAATTTGCATGGTCAGGTGCTCATTTGCGGGCATTTGCTCGCGTTTTTTTCCGGAATTTGGAATAGGTTTTAAAATATATTGACCGTGTTCCCCTTCTTGAATCAGGCGCAGCTTATTTTTTTCTAAAAGCACTGAAAATTTTTCCTGTACCCCGGATATGGCTATACGCTTTTGATTGTCTTCAAATAGTTGATCTGTGGGTTGATTAGAGTTGGGCGCATCATAGGGAAGAACATGAGACACCTTACGACCTTCAAAAACACGTTTTAAACACGTTCTGCTATAGGTGTCAAAATTCGGGGCAAGGGTTCCAGGGCAATGGTCTATTTTCATACAGATTCTTTTATTTTTTCGACGGTGATGGCTCCCACGGTATCATAGCGAGCGGTAGTCATGAGAATACCAAAATAATCATCGGTATCCAGACGCTTGGCCTTACATACTTTTTGCCGGTTAGTTCCTTCCGGAAGCATATTATAAAAAAAAGGAAACAGGTATTTAGAATGATACACCGGCTGAGACCTTGGCAGGGTAAGACTAATAGAAGGATTCTGGGGATCGGATAGCCACATTTCCAGATACCGGAAGGTAAAACTACCATCATCATGTTGTTTCAGGATACCCGCTTTCTCACCTTTATAATAAATGGCTGCTTGTCTCATTTAAGATTTATATATTTTTTACCTGAAGAGTAATTTCCAAACCTAAAATATCGGTGATTTTTTGTAGTGATTTTAGGGTAGGGTTGGCCTGACCAGTTTCAATTTTATATATGGTATTAATTCCAAGATCCGCTATTTCTGCTAACTGGAACTGGGTAATTTTCATATTATCACGTCGCTCCTGAATAAGTAATCCGATTTTTTCTACTGCTGACATTTCGTATGCTATTTTTATTCCCCTTAATCCACACTGTAGTGTGGAATGAAAAGTCGAAAATTACAATGTAAACAAAAATACACTAAAAAACACACTTTAGTGTGAAATAGGATGTATTTTTCTGATAAATTGTATAAATTACCCTCAAAATCACAGTATAATGTGATTCTCGGTGGTTTAAAATAAGAAAAAAGCGAGGAAATAAGTGCGATAAGATAAGGAGGCCTTTTCCCCCCTTACACTACTTAAAGAATATTTTAAAGATCGGGTTGTTTATTTTTTAAGTAGTGTAAGGCAAAGGTCGTCAATTTTTTATTAAAAGCAATCACCGGAAGGATATACCTCGCAAATAGAATAGGTCAGGTGGGATTTTGGTTAAAAATATTATTTCAGAAATAATCAACGGGCCTCTTACTGAATGCTTTCAAATGCAGATTAACGTAAAATAAAAATTTCCAAAATGATAAATTAGTAAAAATTAATTTACATTATGAGTAAATCCGAATTAATCATAAAATAGTCTAATCCACTCCATGCCTTCCAAAGAAATCACCCAATTAAAGCATTTAAAAGATAAGCTCCGAAATCAGAAAATGTCTGTGTTAGTGGGCGCTGGTTTTAGTAAGAATGTAAGTAATATTTTTCCTTCCTGGTGGGAGTTACTGTATGATATGACATATTTTTTATTCGAATCGGATATTGAGGAATCCTGGAAGGATTTTAAGGTCAAAACGAAAAAACCCGGCGAGAGAAAGAAATTCATTGACCAGAAAATATCCTACTATATTTCAAAGACGGGTTATTTAAATATTGTCTCAGAATATCTTAAAAGAAAAGGCATCCGAGAAGCTATCACCTCATATATCGAAGAAAAAACACCCAACATCATCAGAGAAGGAAAGCATTCCTTTTTGGTAAATTCTTTAGGTGGAAAAAACAATAAGATAGTACTGAAATCCACGATGTTGTCTCAACATAGGTTGTTGTTACAGCTTCCCTGGAACAATATTTATACAACGAATTATGATAAGTTATTAGAGGAGGCTAATGATTCCTTAACTGCCAACAGTATCGATAATGAAATTTCTGAAATTCAACACGAGATTGATGTCCTTGAGAAGGAGGAAGCTACCCATCGAAGTAACTTAAGCAGATTGAAAGCAGAAAGAGATTCGCTTTCAAATAAAATAACCAGGCTGGAAAAAGATCCTAAACTGATGATGCCGATAGAAGAGAATCTGGAAGAATTAAAAGGCGATTTAGACCATAAAGATTCGGAGATAAGGAAATCCGAAATCCGTTTAACAGGGGTTCTAAAGAATATTAAGGATAAGGAAGCAGAGTTGCTGCAATTAAAAAAGGCACAGGAACTTTGTATTTCTACCGTGACAAAAGCTTCCGAATTAAGCATTAAGCGAAATAAGAATATCATCAAACTCCATGGAACTCTAAGAAAGAATGAAACCTACGGTTTCGATAATGATATCCAGAAGCAATATGTGATTGCTCAGGAGGATTACGACACCTATCCTGTAAAACATGAGGCATTTACTCAGTTAATGCGAATTTCTCTTTTGCAGGAATCTTATTGCCTCATCGGTTTCTCCGGGGATGATACCAATTTTCTGGAATGGATAAAATGGGTCCGGGAGATACTTCGCAGCAAAGAAAGTACGGATGATGACTATCAAATCTATTTGATCGATGTACAGGCTTCCCCGATTCCGAAAGAAAAAAGCCTCTTTTATGAAAATCACAGTATTTTCCCCATCAGATTAATGGATGATAAGGTCATTGATTTTTTGGAATCTAAAACCGGACGTTCGGTAACGTCTCGCACGAAGATCAAGGATGTCATTGAATTATTCTTTCAATACTTGAGAGGCAAGCATCAGGTAAACGTGGCAAAAGCAACCTTTGAGCACCTACAGTACTCAAAATATAAAAGAGCCTGGGAAATGCTTCCTCTTTTCACCAAAGGTGATCCTATTAATTTCCAGACATATCAAAATAGTTTAAAAAGGATGGTATCAGTGGAGCCATTTTCCTTATTTCCTTCCTTACATTTTGTTTACTCACACGATAAGCAACGATTCCTGTTTCATGCCTTACCATTACTGGAGAAAGCATCAACAAAAAAGGATAAAGAAACAGTATTAAATCTGATACTAATTGCATTACAGGATTGTTATTTGGGCGCTACTGACTTTGTATGGGAGCAAAAAAGCGAAGAAAAGATTACCGAATTTTTTGAGCGAAGCTCAAGTGCTATCCGTAATAAGTTTTTAAAGTTAAAACTTCGAGAAGCAGTCTTAAAATGTGAGCCTTGTCCATTTGAGAAAATACTTCACCGGCTACCGAAACGAAAAGATGATAAGATCAAATATGAAACATTGCTTCTAAAAGCCTTTCAGTTTGATTTCAAACATTTAAAAAAAGCCTTAAAGGCTTGGAATCCGAAAGGTAATTATCTGCTTAAAAAAACCGGATTACTTACTCTTTTCGATACGCGTTGGGCCTTTGAGTATGTCAAGGAGGAATTGGAACATTCCGAGCTCACCAATCAAGAAGAGTTATTTGTTTTAGAAATGTACCGCTATCTTCATCGGAGTTTATACCACACCAGCGAGAAGGAACTTATGGAAGCCATTCAGGGGTATAAAAATGCTGGCTTACGATCCATCTTTGATAATATTGATCACCTGACCGAAAGTATCAATAAGAATAAAATAAATCTTAAACGATACGGTGAAGGGCGTTTTAATGTTTCCCAAAGCATGACGTTTTCCAATGACTTTACGCCGGCTCAAAAAGGAGCACAGTTTATACAGCTATTATTAGAAAACGGGTTACCGGTATCAGTCGACCACATGAATCTAAAAAATCATGGTCAATGCTATCCACTATTTAGGGCAGTTTATAAGTATTTACCTTACCCGGTCATCTTTTTTGCATTACAATTTTCTGAACAAAAAATTCTCAGAAGATTAGGGCAGGATTATGCATATACAGAAGGATCTGATTTGGATTTGGATCAGATTCTCCAAAGGTTACTCTCCTCTTATCAAATGGAGGCGACTCCTCATCGATTCAAAGAAGGAATTTTATTTTTTACCTCGGAGTTGTTTATCGCTACAGATCCAGAAACATGGGAATTGGATTTTGAAAAAATTTGGAAGCTTGACGATTTTCAAAAAAGGGTCTATAGAGATCGTTGGGAGGCCGAAAGGATATTTATGACTGCTGGGCTCCCATATATAAAGAACTCTGATATAATTACCAGAATTATCATTTCCATTATAAAAACTCCGACCTCAAATATATCAGTTGAATTTTTATATAATCTGGCAAATAACCCTTTGCTTGAAAACAGAGGATTTCACTTACAAACTGCGGAGCTAACAAGAGAATTAGATTCACTTATAGGCGTCATGGACCAGGATGAGAATCATATATTCATGTTAGGTAATTTATCTTCCATTTTAAACGAAGCTCAAAAAAATCAAATTTTTCAAATGATAAAATCTGTTGAATTTGAAGCTATCAGGAATGAAAGGGTATGGTCAATTTTGATCTTTTTCTCCAAGGGAAACCAGTCGGTTCTTGGAAAGATTAAAAATGCTATTCTTCATAATAATAAGTTATTCAATGCAGGTTTCAAAGATAAAAAGTCGCTTTCTTCCGGTATTAATTTTATTGAAATATCCCGCCTTTCAAATTTCTATAGATCGGTCCATATCCAATGGTCTAAAAAGGAAGCCAGGGAAATTTTCAAGAAGATAAAATCCGAACTTACCAAGATCGAAGACTGGCTCAGTAAAAGAGACCATGACTTCAAGTTTATACTTAAAGAAATGCTATTATTTCTTGAGAAAGAAGAAAAGCATTTAAGTACTGAACCGGATTACCAGGAAGTACTTAAAAAGATACATGCTCTACATACCGAACACAGGGGGTATAATTCCTTGGTCGAGGGAATTTTAGCTACGGATCCTTCTGAGGTGATATGGGCCTTGAATGAATTATCCACGGAACTTTATGAGAAAAAATCTATTCGAAGTGTTAGTTTTGAAGTCGGTACAACCTTAAATAAACTCTTAACTCAAGCACCCCCTTCTTTAGAGGAAGCTTTAAAATACTTAGTCAATTGGATAACCCATAAAGATCTGGCTACAGAATTCAAAGCATATCACCATTTGATTAGCAGTGTTTTGGATAGATATACCAAGGATGAATTGGAGGATTGTAATAAACCCTATGTCTATAAGCAACTGATAGACATTGCTCAGGTATTGGAGGAGTGGGGTGTGGATACAGAAAGTGTAGTACACTGGAAAGATTATGCCTTGCAAACTTCCTTCAATAATATCCGATTTGCTACTAACCCTTGACTGATTAAGGGCAATAAATTCAATTTTATGACTCAGGAAACGGACAATGCATTAAATAGCGTTTTGGATTTTTAATTTTAAAATTTCCTAGTTGATAGAAGAATATACGGAATGAGAATTTTCAAAATTGTAATACTATGTGTAATATCCTTATGAAAACAAGGCTTAGTTGATATTGAGGTGTAATATAGGTGTACTTCTTTGATTTGTTATAACTGTTATTGGTTTACAAAATTATTTACCCATACCAAAAAAAGAAGTTTTTTATAAAACATTTGGATATTTTTGTTCTGCAAAGATAATAGAGGTGAATGGAATTCAGAAAATACTAATTCCAATCGCAATTTTTTATAAATCTTGTTACCCATTCATAAATTGATATCTTCGGAATTTAGAATTATATTCTGAATATCATCTATGAATACCATCACAGCCGATCAAATCAACCAGTTGGATTCCTCTCAATTGCCGTATCTATTATTGAAATTATTATACAATGAGCATCTAAGATATCACTTCCCCAATGTCTATATAAGCGTTCCGGAGAATATCAACAGAGCAGACGGTGGTGAAGATGGTCGATTGCAAACAAGCGATTCAAAAAACTCTCAGTGGATTAAAAACACTGACACCTTATTTCAGAGTAAGGCTGCAAAAATGCAGGTTAGCAAATGTCATGATGAAGTTCTGACCAAAAAGAAAGTCCTTAAACCCCGGGTTCGCGAAATTTTAGATAAAAAAGGGACTTATCTTCTCTTTACTAATGATTTACTAGTCCCAAATGACATCATCCCAAGAATAGCGGCTTTACGAAACGGGATCAAACAGGGGAAACTAAATGAAGGGTTATCGGAGGAGAATGCTGGTAATTATGCTGAGGAAGCAAAGCTGGAAATAATGGATGCCAATCTAATTCGAGACTGGACTAATCAATATATTACAGCGGTATCTTATGTCCAAAGATGTACACATCAAACTAAGCCTTTAGGTCTATTTACTTATGAAGAATTAAATTCATATCCTCATGAGGAGTTCAAATCCAACGATGACATTAATAAAATTATTAAGGAAGTACGTAAAATAATATATGAAGGGCAGCATGTGCGTATTGAAGGAGTATCAGGAATCGGTAAAACCCGATTGATCAATGAGGTATTCAATCCAGGTGAATTGAAAAATGAATCTTTTGACTTAATTCGAAAAGCCATTTCCGAACAAATGGTCTATTTTAATATTTCCGAAAATGCCAATGAAGTTTTAAATTATGTGAGGAGTCATGCTCAAGATCTTCAGGCTATTCTAGTCCTTGATAATTGCCCTCCTGATTTGCATATTAAATTTCAGGCGGAATGTGATCGTTATAATAGTCAACTAAAGATAGTTTCTTTGGATTTCGATCAACTTGCTCCGCGATATTCTAATACGGTTGCCATTTTTGAATTAAAAGATGAATTTTATAAGTCAATCACCGAACAGATCTTAACAGAAAAATATCATGGCGTACTTACCGATGCGGCTATTCGGTATCTTATCGATTTCTCAGAGGGAAATACGAAAATGGCCATTGATTTTGCCAACGCTACAATCAAGGATCAGAATCTTCATGAAATGGTCGATAATGATTTGATCAAAAAACTACTTTTTGGTCGCAATGATATAGTTGAAGAGGAATTCAGGATTTTAAAAATTTTAGCCATTTTTAAAGTGTTTGAATACCCAGGAATTGAATTATATGAGATAGATCGATCTCGGTATGATCAGTTACTGGAAGGGGTTGAATTTATATCAACTTTCTTCAAAATATCCAGAGAACATATTGAAAAAACAATCAAAAAATTTTTATTACGCGGGAATATTGAGCGTAGAGGAAATAAAATTATGGTCAGACCCAATGCATTAGCTTTGAAACTGGCGATTATTTTTTGGGAAGAAACTAGTCTTTCGGGAGGAGAAAATTTTATAAATTCTATCCCAAAATCCTATCAAGTTCCAATCGCAGAGCAGTTACAAAATTTGAAAGGAGCACAACATGCCAAAACTTTAGTAGGTCAATTATGGGGTTTTGATGGAAATTTTTCAACCGCGGAACTTTTAAATTCTAGAACGGGTTCACATCTTTTCCGCTCGGTTGTTATTGTGAACCCAGAAGCGACTACTGAGACCCTGGTTAAACATTATCTGAATAAGTCTAAGAATGACCTAAAGGGGGTGAAAGAAGGTCGTCAAAACCTGATTTGGGCCCTGGAGAGACTTTGTTTCAGAAAGGCTGTGTTTTATGATGCTACAAGAGTATTGATGTCTTTTGCGGTTTCAGAGAATGAATTCTTCTATAGCAACAATGCGACGAGTTATTTCAAACAACTTTTCAGCTTTCAGTTGGCCGGAACGGAAGTAGCTTATGTCGATCGTATTCCAGTACTAAAATGGGCCTTAGATAAAAAAGATTTTGACTTTGATAAATTAACACTAGAAACATGTGCTTCGGTACTCAATAAAACCATATACCATCGAATGATAGGAGCGGAGCATGAAGGGGGAGCAACGCCTTTAAAGGATTATGAACCAAAGACTATGGCGGAAGTGTATACCTATGTTGACGAGTTGTTGGAAATCTTAAAATGCTTTTTAGATTCTTCCAGTCAAGAATTACGACAAATCAGCCAGAAAGCTCTTGTCGGTTGTTTAAATGACTTGGATCGGTTAGGTTATGATGTTACCCAGTTAGGATCCTGCCTAAAAAAAATTGTTAATAACCCTATTGAGAAAAAAGAGGTCTTAGGCTCTTTAAATATTAGTCTAAATTCTCCGCATTCTTCAGACAAGTTAAAAGCATTGGTTGTAGAATTTATCGATTCGCTTGCCCCACAAAGTATTCCTGAAAAAATTGCGCAGATCGTTTCCGATCCTTATGTATACAATCGAGGAGAGGATCACGTGGAGCATAAAATAAAAACAATTAATTTAGCGAGGGAGATTCATGAAGATAGAATCTCGCTTGTTCCCTATGTGAAAAATTTAATGATAGGAACCCAATATCAGGGGTTAGAGTTTGGAGAATCCTATGGAGATATTCACGGATATGACCAGAAATTGCTAGACGCTATCCAGGATTTTCTGATGGATGTGGAAATTACGGCCTCTTGGAATACAGCCTTTTTAACGGGGTATTTGAATAACTTGCAAAAGTCTGAGGTACAAAAGGTTTTTAATCGATTTGTTGATCAGAAATCAGCTTTCGCTTTTGTGATTTTTCAAACGATGTCTCCGATACTTACCAACGCCAAAAAACTTTTAGATTTAATCGATGAAGGCGCAGATCCGGAGATGTATCGATTTGCCCGTCGTGAGCTTGCTAAATTGCCCCTCGATGAACTTGTCGAATACTTTCAAAACATGGAGGAACGTGATGAGTCCACAAAAGCACAAATTATTAAAATTGTTTATTGGTATATCAAGGATCATCAGAGGGAGGAATTAATGCAGGAAACCGAACTGGTAGAATATTTAAAAGGTTTTGTCAGACGCTCCAACCTGCTTGAGTTAGTATTAAATTCGAAGTTTACAGAATTTTATGAGTGGGAAGAATTAATGATATATCTTTTAACGGTGGATAGAACTACAGCAACTTTTGTGGCTCTCAATATCACCGAGACTTATAAAAATCGGGGAATAACCCAAAAGAGCGGTTATCATATCGCTAATGTAGCCAATAGTTCCTTAGTAGCTAACTGGGATGCTGCATGGCCTGTATATGGGGATCTGTTGATTAAAGAGGGGGAGGCTCTATTTTTTTCGGAGATTTTTGACATGAACTGGGTGACAGGAATTGAAAATTCCCATCCTTTTTTCAAGAATAAGAAACAGCGTAAAAAACTCGAAATATGGCTCCTTGACAATCCTCGAGCAGCAAAATGGATGATTCGCTATTTACCATTATATGGTGACGCTAATGGCTGGTTTTCATTGACAAGAAACCTTATAGATACTTTTGGAGAGGATCCTGATTTTTTGAATACTCTATCTAATAATTTACATTCTATGATGACCGCTGGTTCTCGCATACCCTATTTAAAATCGAGAATACGCATTCTTAAGGAACTAAAAGATCATGATTTTGAAAATATTCGATCTTGGGTTACAAGGGAAATTGAACATTTTGAAAAGGAAGTTAAAATGGAAAAAATTCGGGATGAAGAAACTGGACTATAATTTCTGACATACCTTTCAAGATCAAATCATTACCAGCTATATGGTGAAAATTATAAATGGATTTCCATAACAGTGCAATTCTAATTTATTTCCGGGAGCTAAAAAACCAGGTGATAGATTTTCATTATTAAAATCTTTACAATGTGTTCTTAACATCAATCAATGAGTTTTAAATCTGTTGTAATAATGCAATTTTAACTGTACTGCGGTATATACTTCAAACAGGTAGAGTTCTGTTGAGCCTTTAATAGGTAGCAGCGAGACCTGACATTCTTCTCTTAATATTTTTTTGAAAGGTCCTGAAAACTTATCAAAGTCAAGTTCTTTTCTGGTGCCTGAGTGCTCAATACCTTCTATTTCATTGTGAAATTCTTTACCCATTGTATAACTTAAAGAAGATGAGAAATGATTTGATCCCTTTATATGTTGATGAATACGTTTTACAACACCACGTGAAATACCTGTGTAAAATGGCTCATCATTTAGCCAAAACAAATAAATCCCTTTGAAATCTTCATCTTGCTTTAATTGAGGAATTAAGGTTTTTAAGAATTTTCGAGATGTCGCATTCCCAACTCCTTCTTTGCCGAAGTTTTCATAAATACTTATAACTCTTGACTTGTCAGTAAGCTTAGCCAGCATTGGAGAGAAATTTTCTGTTATTTCATCAAATCCCCGAGTTTCATCAGGTAAGAAATTTGATGGCCAGTGATCTTTTAGTTTTATTTTTGCACTTTTACTCTCCATCTATTTAGATAACTTGATTATTTTTGGTTTTTCTCCATCCCAGAATCTCATTTCAAATGGATATTCTTTAGGATCCCGAATAATATTTTCTACCATAGAGATAAATTCTTCTCCTTTAAAGTCTTTGTAATCTTCTAAATTAATAAGACGATCTAAAGCTTTCAAAAAGTCATTGCGACAGTAGAAAAATCCTGTATTTACTATATCGTATAGGAGATTTTTTTCCATTTCTTCATACGTGCATAAAATACTAACAAATGCCCAAATTGTTGAATTGTTTTTAATAAGAATCGCTTGAAAAAGAATGCTTAAAAAATAGCCTTGTGGATTAACATTCTTTAAATAATATTCTGTCATCAAATACCAAGCTGTTGGATAAATAGCATCTAAAAATAATACTTCGAAGATTTTGTCGAACTGCCTTAGTTCACTTTCAATTAATCCTGTAAGCTTCTCATTTGCTGCAAATTCTTTTCGTTCTTGATGTTCAATACCGATAACATTTATTAAGAAGTGTAGTAACGTGAACTTAATATTAAATTCATATTTATCGTGTTTTTTGTCTTCAGCAAGACTATCATTTGCCGTGAGAAATTTGTCAAAATATTCAAAAGCTAATTTATAATCCCCAGAATACATCAACGCATCTCCGTAAGTGCCTAAAAGAAAAATATTTTCTTTTTCTAATGGTATAGCTTCCTTGTATAACGATGCGCTACATTTATACCTCCTAATTTGAAATAATAAACCAGCTAATTCCCTTTTAAAATAAAAACGATCCAAATAAGAACTATCTGTTTTGATAGCTTTATTATAGTAATGGAGAGCTTTGTCCAAAATGTAATGGGATTTATAATAACTACCATAATTATAATATGCCGTACTTAAAAAGCTTTGATTATTATGCTTTATACAAAGTAAAATTAATCTGTTGTAAAATTCTTCAATCTTTGGTCTGTCTATAAAATTATTATTGCCTAAAAAGACAATTGCTTGTAAAAAGCTTTGATTTATCAAATCATCTGACAAATAAATCGAATCAATTATTTTGGGTAGAAAAATATTGTCGGTATCACAAGCTATTAATTCGGGTAGGATATATGTTAGAATTGGACTGTGCATTAAAAAACTATCCAATAAATTGTATTCACTTATTAGTTGTTTTAAATCTTTCCGTTTTCCGGTATTAGCTAAAAAAAGAACTAAGGCTTTATGCAAAACATCTAAAAGAAAATCTTCATCAATATTTTCTAATTTTTCATCCCAGCCTATCGAACTACCAAAAGCTGATTTTAAATTTAAAACCAATTGTCCTTCTAACAGATTTATTTCAAGAGATGCTTTTGATTTGTCCCTTGATAAATTTATCAATAAATGCCTCTCTCCAATCGCAGCGGATAGAATTCTTTTAAACTTGATAGGTCCAGAAAGGTGATTTATAAAACCTACTACAGGAAAGCTAAATGATTTACTGGTGTAATGAGATAAAGTTTCTAAATCATGATGAATTTTATCTGAACTATCAGTATTCCAGCACTGTGCATCATTAAATTTTAAAGTATAGGATTTATTCTTTGAGTTGGATGATAAGAATGCATAACGTTTAATCCAGTCAAAGTAGTATTGGTTGTCATCAGCGTTATATCTGAATATAGCTACTGGTAAATCATAATTAGCCAGTTGCCTGATCTTTTTGATAGGCATATTAATTGACTTTTTTGCTGATATTGATTTACTGTCTGTTGCTTTTAATTGTATCCAAAAAACTAATCCTGTAGGTTGTTCATTATCATCAAATATCTCCACCTCAATATCAATACCGTAATCTTTTCCCTTCTCCCTTATTACCCATTGATCTGGAAAGATATTTCTTAATTGGTGAACACTTTTCTCTTCTAAAATATGGGTTTTGCTTCTCATTCAACTATTTTCAACAATTACAATTTCTTCATCTGAAAGCCCATATAGCTCATAAACTTTTGAGTCAATCTCTTTTTCTATTTGAGCTATTTGTTTCTGAAGGTCTAAAGCTTTTCTCTTGTTTTCTTCAAAAAGTTCCATCCATTCAAATTCATCTTTTTTGTTAAGCGTAGCAATAGGTTCGAGATTGTCCTTTACTCTTAATTTATTGGTGGCTTTTATTGCTTTGTTAAGTTCTTCCATGAAAGTTGCAAAATCTAAATCATACCAACTTTCTAGTTTGCGTTGAAGTCTGTGAAATTGTAGAGTACCTTTAATATAATTCTGAAATCTATGATCTAAATTTTGAAGATCATTCACGTCCTTTATTATCTTACCTGTTGCATTATTAAAGTATTCTTCATTTTGAAATTCTGGTATAGGTATTTGCTCGAAATATTGTGGCTTTACCTCAATATATCCACCGCTTCTAACAACACAGATGGATTTAAGAAACTCCCAAACTATTTTAGAATTAAGCACACATAATAGGGTTCTATTGTCAGAAGGAAGAAATACCGCAGGTGCATTAACGTAAGTTCCTTCGGTATCTAAACAAAATTTATTTGAATTTTGGAGGTTAGGAAAGATGATCTTGGGTTGCTCGAATAATTCATAATAAGCACAATTCCTCAATTCCCACCAATAATCGCCTTGATCATAACGTTTTTTAGCACGTTCCATAAAAGGCATCAAATGTGAAAATATTTCGGCATTATCAGTTGATACCCCTTTTAACCTTTCGTCTTCGGTTTCTAAGTTTGAATATTCTTCGTTAGTCGATTTACTTTCAAATAAAATTAGGTTTTGTGTAGCATCTTGAGTTTTCCATTTTTTTATCTCTTTTCCTTCAAAAATCGGTTTGATATGTTCTTCATTGTTGAAATCATCTTGTACAATAAACGCATCATTCAGTCCTGTAATTAAACCCCGATATGATTTTCCAAATCTTTCTTTAATAGTATTTAGAGTAGATAATTTTTTGAATAATTTGGATTTTTCAACAGATAAAAAAGACCAAGAATTGGGTTCAAGGGTTTCTTGTAACACACTTATACTATCGTGTACTTCAATATTAATAACGTTGCTTTGTGATGATTTGGGGATTTTTATGTATTTGAATTTATTGTTATTTGGATCATATTTATCAAGGATTATTATTACCGGATAGGTGGTTGCTCCATCAAATATTTGTACTTCTGTAAAATCTATATATTCTTTAAACCGTGTTTCGTTATTCAAATAATCTCGCAATACTTTACCAGCAGTTGTCTTGTCAAATGTATTAGATATATAACCCATCAAACCTTTCTCATTAATAAGGTTTGACCCCAACTCGTAGAAGTAGGCGAATAAATCGCTTGAGGGATGAAATACTTTATAGTTCTTTTCAAAATAGCTGATAAAATCCGTCAAAAGCTCTGCACGCACGTAGGGTGGATTCCCAATCACCACATCAAAACCACCATCGGCAAAGACCTCGGGAAATTCATTTTCCCATTTAAATGCTTTATGACCAGCCATATTTTTACTATCAATAAGGCTATTGCCACATTTGATATTGCTGCTTAAATCATTTAATTTTCTTCGTGGTTGTGCGGTACGTAGCCAAAGCGAGAGTTTGGCGATCTCTACACTTTCCTGATTAAGGTCAACGCCATAAATATTCTTTTCTAAGATGGTGTTTTCAATATCTGGAAACTGCAAACCACCACCTAGAATTTTGGTTTTCAACTCATCAATATAGTTATGTTCTTTAATTAGGAAATCAAGTGCCTGGTTTAAAAATGCTCCAGAACCGCAAGCGGGATCACAAATTGTCAACTGCAAAAGCCAATCACGATAGCTGTCCAGAGTTTCCAAAAGCTGTTTTTTGGTATTTTGATGTGTGCCTTTTTTGACTTCAAAATAATCTGCCTCTTTAAAACCTAGCTCTATCTTCTTTTCCTCACAAAGTTTGCCAACAGTATTTTCTACGATGTATTTGGTAATATACTTTGGTGTGTAAAAAACTCCATCTTTTTTGCGCTTACTGGTCTGTTTGTCAAATTCACCGCCTTCAATCTCTGCGTTTACACTTTCAATTTCGTTAAGGGAGTTCTCAAAAATATGTCCTAGGATATTTACATCTACTTGGCTTTCAAAATCATAATTGGACAATTTGATGGTGTATTTGTACAATAAATCATTATCAATTTCAAGGGCATCTAGTATAGTATCGGGTTTAAACAAGCCGCCATTATAAGCGTAAATTTCTGCGCGTTTTTGTGTTCCTATGCGCCCAATGTCCAGAAAATTAAAATATTGCTTAAAAAGGCCATATAAAGGGCGTTCATCGCCAAAATCCCAATCGTCCTTCCATTTGTTTAATATTTGAAGTGTAGAATTAGAGGGTAGTAGCATTCTGTCTTCTGCAAAAAAGATAAACAGGAAGCGGTCTATAAGTTTTTGGGACTTTTGAAAAAGAGTGAGCTTTACATTCTTTTCAAGACGCTGAATATCCTCTAGATCATCTGTACGCTCGGTTTCACTTAATTTTGCCTTTACAGTTTTTGCATTATTCCGTACCAGGTCTCTATAGATTTCACGCTTAAATATGGAATAATCTTTGTAAAATGCCTTTGTAATTTCTTCTTCTTCTGCAATAGATGCTTCCTTAATTTTAAGTGGTACATTATTATGTACTTTATTAATATGTAAGCATAGATAGAGCAGGGCAAACCGGCTTTTCGAAAGCGTAAACAAATCGAATTCTTCAAATTCGGTTGCATCATTGATATAAAAACGTAGCTTTTCAAAGTTTGAGGTTATTACATACACACAACCTTTTTGATTGGCTTTATAATCAAAGGCTTGACGACGGATGCTCTCTAAATCCTTTGTGTTAGTGCCTTTTAATTCAATAACACCTATTGCCACATCATCCTTCAAAATAGCACCGTCCGCTTTTCGTGCGTTTCTTTCGTTTTTGAACTCGGTTGTTAAATTTGAGTTGGGATTTGGAAATAGGGTATAACCTAAAATATTAACGAACAACTCATTTAGAAAAGTTGCTTGGTATTGTTCCTCTTTAGCACTTTTTATATTTTCTTGAATAGTTGTGTTCCAGAAGTATTTTTGATATTTCTTATATGCTTTGTCAACTATTTTTTCATCAAGCAAAGCGAGATGTGATTTTAGAACTGATGCTTGGAATAATGCCATTAAATGCTATAGGGGTTACTGATTTATCAAAAATAAGAAAAGTAACTCGGCATTAACATTTTATTTATACACAGGACATCAACATCTTCATGGGGATACAAAAAAAATTATTGGGATTTCAATTTTTTAAGGTATAATCTTAGTTATTTGAAGTGCTCTCGAGTTCGGTAATACGTTTTTGAAGTATCGATTTTGTCTCTTTTAACGAGTCATTGGCGTCTTCTAAGGCGTTATTAGCTTTTTCCAATGCATCTAATTGATTTTGAAGATTCACTAATTTTTCGCGTAGGACTTCTGGATCAGTTTCTTTAATGATGGAAGCGGCGGAATCCTTTTGTAGCATTGGACCAGTACCAGTTAAAATCCATTCAGCACTATATCGGGGATAATTATCAACCAAAGCCAATAACCACTTTGCCTGAATATCCGTGCCTTTATTTATAGCTCGAGATAGTACACCTTTACTAGCACCAATGGTCTTTTCCAAATTGGTAATACTAATCCCTTCATTTTGGGCAATATCTATAAAAACTTGTAAAATATTCCTCATACAGAAGATAATTATCTTCAAAAAGTTAGTTTAGTTGAAAATTATCAACTATATTTGGTTTTGTTCCCAACAGCGGAACAATTCACTGAACAGGCAAACTTACGTAATTTATGAAGAAAACTTATAACACGGGAGTAGTAAAAGCCCTTGCTTGTAAATATAAAGTGACTCCTCGTTACATAAGATATTGTCTTAGCGGTGATAGAACTCCGGTATATGCAGATGAATTAATTGCAGAATATCATAAAATGTTAGAACAAGTAGAAAAGGCATTGAAGTTCGGGAAATAGGTTTCTAGAATTTTTAAAAAAAACAGAAATTCACTTCAGGTACACATTGTCTAAAATCATTAAATAAACAAGAAAGTTCTTATGTCAATTGATTATCATGAATTACTATCAACAGGGTACCCTTGTGCTTTCGAAAAAATTCATGCCAGGTATAGCCATATGGTTTTCTGGCTTGGGAAAGGAATTATCAGCGATGATTTCGTGGTAGAATCTTTAGTGCAGGATACCTTTTTAAAGTTATGGGCCAACCGGGCTAAGATTAAATCAGAAAAACATCTCTTTTTCTTTTTAAGAATGGTGATGAAACGGGAATGTTATACCTATTATACTAGTCCTAAGCATAAGTTTTTTAGAAAAATTAATGCTTTAGAAAGTTATGAAAACTATCAGGATTACTTAGCCGGCTATGATCCAAAAGATGATGTTCAAGTCCGACAAGAACAAGAAGCTCAACAGGAAGCCTTTGAACAAATTACAAAAGTTTTACCGCTACTAAAACCAGAAAGAAAACGCCTGATAGAACTTTGTTTAAAATACGGATTTAAGTATAAATCTATTGCCAGGGTCATGGGTACCAGCATAACCGATATCAGTAACGAGGTGAAGAGGGCTATTGAAGATATTAAAGTAATCATCAAACAGGGAAGTCAACTTGAAACAATATCTAAACCTACTAAAGCTATCAAAGGCCAGGAAATGTCCGAAGAGCAGGAAAAGGTTTTGGAATTACGCCTGATACAAAAGTTTTCCTTTTCTGCCATTGCTGATGAGCTTAAGCTTTCCCAGGAAGAAGTTCATAAGGAATTTATAGCCGCATATAAGTATATGCAGGTGAAACGTGAGGAACAATTAGAATCGGCTTAAGATGGAAAAGACAACGATGAAACTCACTCGAAAGATACAGCTACTCGTGGATCTACCGACGAAAGAGGAGAGGAGGGAAGCACTGGACAAACTATACCAGTGGCAGAACCGTAGTTTTAAAGCCGCTAATCTTATCGTGTCACATTTATATGTGCAGGAGATGATCCAAGAGTTCTTTTATTTATCCGATAGGGTGAAGTATAAACTGGCAGACGAGAAAAAAGATGAAGATGGCATTTTGAATCGTTCCCGGATGAATTCTACCTACCGTGTGATATCTGATCGGTACAAAGGAGAGATCCCTACCAATATATTAGGTAACCTAAATAAAGCTTTAATTAGCACTTTCAATAAAAATAAGCAGAAGTACTGGAAAGGTGAAGCTTCATTGATGAATTTCAAAAGAGATCTGGCTTTTCCGTTTGATATGGAAGGCATTAGAGGATTAACCTATAACGAAGAGAAAAAAGCATTCTGTTTTCGTTTATTTTCAATCCCTATGAAAACCTACTTAGGAAAAGATTACACAGATAAACGTAGACTGCTAGAGCGGTTAGTAGCAGGCGAAACTAAGCTCTGTGCCTCGCAGATTCAACTGAAAGATAATAAGACCTATTTACTGGCGGTCTTTGAAATTGAAAAGGAAAAGCATCCTCTAAAACCTGAAGTTATAGCCCAGGCTTCTTTATCCCTTGAACACCCTATTGTAGTTAAAACAGGTAAGGTAAAACTTAGCATTGGTAGTAGGGACGAATTTTTATATCGAAGGTTAGCAATTCAGGCGGCACGAAAAAGGGCAGAGGTAGGAGCTACTTTTTCCAGATCAGGACAAGGAAGTAAGAGAAAAACAAAAGCAGTACAAAGATTCCATGAAAAGGAAAAGAATTATGTAAGTAATCGCCTCCACGTATATAGCCGGAAATTGATAGATTTCTGTGTGAAACACCAGGCAGGAACACTAATTTTAATAAACCAGGAAGATAAGATAGGCATTGCCAAAGAGGAGGAATTTGTCCTTAGAAATTGGAGTTATTATGAGCTGACCACTAAAATAAAATACAAGGCAGAAAAAGCCGGCATTGAACTTATTATAGATTAAGTTTTTGGTTTTGAGGGTGCTTGTACACCCGTAAGGTGAGGTTTGTTATAACACTCACTAAATGCGAATAGCATATACAACGGCGTGGGCTTTCTTATTTTTTTTGGTCATAGTATATGGGAATTCTGTTAGGTTTTCGAATTTGAAAGTAGGTAGAAAGAGAATCATGTATATTTGAAAAAACTCATAAAAAACTACATCGTGGGATTAAATGCCTTAATATCTTTGGATTTAAAGAATAACTCAGCCGAAACAAAAGAATTTTTTGAACAGGAAATGGTCAAGAAAGAATGGTCAAAAATTAGGGAGGTAAAAGATACCTGGGTATCCAGTTTTAATGAAGATGTCCATAGAGATCAAGCCCTAAATGTAATTCAGGAGGATATCAAAAGTATATTGGAAAAGTTAGAAATGGACAAAATAAGTTTAGCAGTTCAATTAGCTACGGAAGACATCGTGTTTGGGGAATTCAACTAAAATTTGTAATAAGTAATATACCGAATATTTTTTAAAAATTATTTGCATGAAGATCTGCTTCTTCATGCGGGCTGAGAACGTTTTTCACGTAAAAACTTTTGGCAATAGAGCTAGAATACACTAGTTATAGGTTGAAATAGGTATATTCCAAATAATCACTTCCATAATTTGAGAAGCTTGAATGGATCAATATCTGAAAAGAGCTCATCATCGGTCTGAATAAGAGGATCCAGCCAATCGACTTTTTGAAATCCAAAGTGCAATAATTCTATGTTCTCTTTGGTTAGCTGATCGTCTTTTTCTAATTGAGCTTCATATTCATAAAGAAATTTTCTTAACTTATTTGCCTCATTCCATAGCTCTGATTTCTGTCTTAGATCTTGTAATAGGTTAATCTCATTATCAATTAATATCTGTCTTTCTTTTTCTAAACGTTCTTTCTCCTTTTCCTCCTCCTCTCGTTTCTTACTTTCAATTTCCCGTTGTCTTTCTGCTTCAGCTTCAATCTCCAACCATGCTATTATTGCAGATAATTTATTTTCAAGTTTGATGGTTTTAGCATCGTTCCAGGTTTTACTATAATAATATTCACCGGTATTTATGGCTAGCATGCCGGTAGGTTCCGATTTATATTCTTCACCATATTTGCCAGGAATTTTGATTCTTTTATTCTTTTCCGAAATACTGATCTCTATTTCAATTCCGTATAATTTTACGAAAGAATTATACCTTCCGAAGGTCAATTCATGACCCCTGGCATTGAGGTTTTTCAGTAATACATTAAATAATAATAAAGCTCTGCTCAATTGTTTTTTAGAAATATAGCAGCGAATTGGTCCTGGATAATATCTTGCATAGTAATCAAGATCCTCTGGGACTTTAACATCTTTATTATACCATTTTTTGGTGTGTATTAAAACTGGATCTAACATGTTTGACAGTTTTTCTGGAATGGAGAAATTTGTTCGGGAATCAGCTTCTATTTCCAAAATTTTTTGATCCATTTCAGTGAGATCTCCAAAATCCCTATGATCACCTTCCGGTCGGAGGTATAGCTCAATGTTTGTTTCATTATCTATGGAATTAAGCCGTGGCTTTTCAATCTCCTTTCCATATTTCTTTTTCGACCAGTAACCGTTAGGAGGTAATGGTATTTCATTTCGTTCACATATCCTTTTAAAACTGGCATACGAAACCATATATTTTTCAGTGAAATAGGTTCGTGGATGTTCCCATATCGCGGAAAATAGCTCCTTCCTCGTGAGTTTAATCTTTTTATGCATGGCTAGATAATCAGAATGAAAATTTACTATTTTCACCACTTTAAAACCTAACGCTGAACATGTTAAAATTTTCAAGATTTCACCTTTTACTTATCCTTAGTTTAATCCTTGTGTCCTGTTCTAAAGATTCCGAACCCAATGATGAAACACTGCAACCTGAAGAACAGGTAATAGAGGATAAGTTTCAATATATTGCTCTAAGAAATGATGGCAAACTTTTTACTATTGGAGATCAAAGTGGTGTAGTGGAGCCGGCAGGAAGTATACCGAACTTGGAGTTTAATACTATATTCAATGCGGTAACCTCTTCTTCAGAAAATACTTATATCTACGAATCATGGTTTGATCCACCACAGCCAAGATTATTTATCCGTAATCGGCGGACCGAAAATAGTGAAATGGTAAGATTGGAATTTCCGGAAGAGTTCGGAAATATTCCCGGCTTTATGTCCTTGGATTGGGATGAAACTCAAAATAGTCTGATAGGGATCATTAGACATGAATTTGATAGTCCTTCAACAGATAAGCCTGTAAAAATTGCCAGAATAGATCCTGATACGTATGAGATACAGGTTTTAGAAAATCTAGATTTAAATACACTGGGTTATCAAAATGTATTCTCCTCCCAATTGATCGATCAGAAAATATATGTTAGCGCATCGAAGAATTCCCGAATAAGCGATGCGGATCTTTTGGAAGTTGATCTTTCCAATAAAACCATCAAGGTTTTATCCCAGGACAGTATAGAGACAGGTCTCGTGAATCTGGCTGCTATACCAAATACTAATAAATTACTTGGTTTTGCTCCTCAGCTAAATACAGGTTATGCGGGTGCGGTAAAACCATATATCTATGATATAACCACGGAAGAGTTAATTTTAATTGATGCTGTACCTCGAATTTCCGGGCTACATTTCGCGAATAAGACATTTGTAAATGATGATTCGAAGGAGTTAATTGCGTTAATTGCAAGGGAAGGTCATGGCCTTTTTAAGTATGACTACCAAACAGGAGAATTCGAGATAATACCTGTTAAGAATCCAGAGGATCTTTCATCGATGGTTGCTATTATTGATGTTATCAAGTTATAGGATAATTATAGAAAATTGAATTTTTTAATAATCAATTATAATTTAATAGCTGCAGCAAGCAGGAAATTTTAATTAATGTACATAGGTGAGTTTAAGGCCCCATCTCTACCGTAACTAACCTTGAGCATAGGGCGCATTTATGATATCTACTCAAATCAAAGAAAATAGCTACTAAAACGAGTAGGGGATAAGGAATAGAACAATTAACTGGAAAAATTGGCACCTCGATAATAATCCAGAATTTTAACCCGGATTAAAAACTCATACTTGGTATTCGCCAGATTAATCCTCGAGCGATCGAGGTTGTTTTTGCTAATGATATATTCCACAAGATTGGAGACTCCATTCTCAAAACGGATTTCATTTACTCGATAAGATTCCTCGTAAGACGCGACCTGTTCTTGTAAAACGAAGTAGTTATCATATGCTGCCTGCATGGCATTATAGGCTTGCTTAATGGCCTGCTCATATTGATTTTTAGTGTCTTCCAGCTCTAGCTCCGTATCTTTAAGTTGAATCTTTTTTAGAGACACCTCTCTTTTAGCCCTGAAACCGTTGAAAACGGGAATATTAATACTTACTCCGGCAACCGAACTGAGGTTGTTGTTTAATTGATCGATATATGGAATATCCTGTTGCGAAAACTGGCTCTGGTTTGATTGTACCGCGTAATTGATTCCATCTACATTTATAAATTGACCGGTTTCAACTATCTGTGTACCGGTTTCGTTGAGCAGGCTGGCCAGGCTGGAATAATTAGTATTTAGCTGTGCAAACAGGGAAACTTCAGGCAAATACAGGGATCTTGCTACGGCAACGTCTTCTGTCGCTCCATCCAGTCGCAATTGTCTTGCTCTAAAAACCTGCAGGTTGTCCAAGGATTCTGAATAAACTTCTTCCGCAGTAAGATCGTATGCTGTAATTTGAGGTAATACCTGCAAATCTTTAATGCTAATTTCAGCATCGGTATTTAGCAATTGAGCAAGTTCCAGTTTAGATTGTTTCAACTGATTCTCAGCTGCGATAACGGCAGACATGTCATTACTTATCTGTCCTCGTATATCTGGATAGTTCGCCGGATTACCTTCGCCCTGTTCATTCAGCGTTTGAACACGATCGGTTTGCTGTTTTGTACTTTCAAGCCTTAGTTTAGCTAGTTCCAGTAGATCACGGTTATTAAGAATCTGAAAATAAGCCAGGGTAACGTCAAGAATCAATTGTTGCTTATCGGATTCTTTTTCGGCTTCAGCGGCTTTCATATTATAACGATCCCGTTGAATACTGTTTCTTAGTTCAAAACCATTAAAAATCCGGGCATTTAATCGCAAACCGGCATTACTAAAACTAAACTGCTGGTCAATCACATCGTTTGTGTAAGGATCTATACTCCGCCCTTTATTTACAGCATAACTGTAACTTCCGTTAATAGTTGGTAGCACCTGGGACTTCGTTGCACGAAAATTGAGTTTTTCGGTTTCAGACCGCAAATTGGATCTTTGGAAATTGATGTTATAATCGATGGCCAGTTTAATACATTCTTCCAACGATAATTCGTTTTCTGAAGAATTCTGTGCAGTTAAAACGTTTGTGATGATAAGAAATAGAATGATGAATTTTTTCAAAATAATGGTTTTATAGTTTTGTGGCGCTTCCGTCTAAAAGATGAATAGTTCGTGAACCATATTCGGCATTGCTTTCAGAATGAGTCGCCTGGATGATGGTGACGCCTTCCTGGTTTAATTCATTGAAAAGCTGCATGATTTCGTCGCTTTGTTTGGAGTTGAGATTTCCTGTAGGTTCGTCGGCAAGAATTAATTTAGGTTTAATGATTAGTGCACGAGCAATACCCACAAGTTGCTGCTGCCCGCCGCTTAACTGATGCGGGAAAAGATCCTTTTTACCAACAATGTTGAAGCGATCCAGCATATCTGCGACCAAAGCTTTTCTTTCTGAACTTTTTACATTTTTATAGAGTAGGGGAGTTTCAATGTTTTCATATACGGTTAGATCGTCCAGCAAATGATACGCCTGGAAGATAAACCCGATATTCTCGTTGAAGATCTCTGTCCTTTTTTTCGGTTTAAGCTGATGGATCGCTTCGTCTTCAAAATAATATTCACCTTCCTGAAATTCATCCAGCATAGCAATGATATTCAGCAAAGTAGATTTACCAGAACCTGAAGGTCCCATGATAGAGAGAAATTCTCCCTGTTCGACAATCAGACTTAGATCGTTCAGTAGAAAAATTCTTTTTCCACCAGATTTTACCCATTTATAAAGGTGATTTAATTTAAGCATTAGTATATTTTTTAATCGTTTTTTAAAGAATTAACAGGATTAGAAATCGCTGCTTTAAGGGCTTGGAAACTTACCGTTGTAATTGCTATCAGTAGTGCGACCAGCCCGGCATATAGAAAGATTTGCCAATTGATCTCGATGCGGTACACAAATTCCTGAAGCCATTTATATGCAAGCCAATATGCCAGCGGGAAAGCGATAATGAGTGCAATGAATACTAGTTTCACAAAATCTTTGGAAAGCAGTCCAATAATACCAGTAACGCTGGCACCTAATATTTTTCGAATTCCAATTTCCTTAGTACGTTGTTCCGCCATAAATGCGGCAAGTCCAAAAAGTCCCAGGCAGGCTACAAAAATTGCAAGTCCGGCAAAGATGATTGCAACGGTCGCCGTGCGACGATCCCTGGCATACATCTGTTCTACATTCTTATCCAGAAAGGTATAATCGAATGCAGAAGAAGGTATTACTTCCGTAAATTTACTTTGGAATTTATCCAGCGTAACCGGCAATTCATCACTTTCAAACCGAACCAGCATATACTGAAGGGGCTCAAAACCATTATTAAAAGCATAACCACCAATTGGAGAACGTAGAGATGAAAAATTGAAATCATCTACTACCCCAATAACGTAGGCATTAGGCCCCAGTTGGGCAATTAGATTCTTACCAATGGCTTCTTGTGGTTCTATTCCAAGGAATTCCACTGCTTTCTTATTGAGTACGACATCTACTATTGAATCGCCTTCCTGTTTAGTTGCCGGTAAATCTTTTCCAGCTAGAAGTTCCAGTTGAAGTGTTTCCACAATTCCACCCGTGGTACGATTAGTTTGCAGAGACATCGCTTCGTCTGAATTCATATTTCTATAAAGCGCCCGGCCGCTAACGCTGATTCCCGGAAAACCCTGGGCCATAGTCGTAGACGAAACTTCAGGCAGACTTTCAAATTCATCAAGTAGGGTTTGCTTTTCATTTTCAGAATTTACAGCAGCGATTGAGATCGCCACGGTATTATCAGGATTGTATCCAAGATTTTTATTCCTCATAAACTCCAGCTGATTATAAATCACTATCGCACTGATGATCAATATCACAGAGGCGGAAAATTGAACCACCACGAGTCCTTTTCTTAGGACCGCTGTAAAACTATTTTTATTGGTGCCAGACCTGATCACTTCCATCGGGGAAAATTTAGAAAGGTGAAATGCAGGGAACGATCCCGCGATGAGCGTGGTGATCAACCAGATTGCGATGAGGGCGATGACAAATTCAGGAGACCATAGAAATTTAGTGGAAAGATCTACGCCAACGATACTTTCAAAAAAAGGAATCGCCAAAACAGTAAAAATCAAAGCAAGAAATATAGACAGCAGAGTGACAAAACTTGTCTCAGTAAAGAATCGTAAGATCAATATTTTGCTGGATGCACCAAGCGTTTTATTGATCCCTACGTCTTTAGTACTTTTTTGTGATCTCGCCGTGGCAAGATTCATATAATTAATACAGGCGATCAATAAAATTAAAATAGCCAGTAAGCTGAAATTTCGAACTTCCTCAATACTTCCCGTTTTTGAGGAGAAAGCACTTTTAATATTTGCAGAGTAGAGGTGCATTTTCTCTAATGGTTGCAGCGATAAGGTATACCATTGGTGTTCTTTTTCCACATTAGCATCAACAAGTTGTTGCATTTTTTTGGTAACCTCTGTACGGTTTGCTTGGTCGTTCAGTAGAAAATAAGTTTCAAAACTGGCATTTCCCCAGGTAGGATCATTATAAAAACCTACAGAATTAAACGAAGCGATCATATTACCATCCAGGCTGGAATTTTCCGGAAAGTCCATATAGACCCCGGTGATCTCCATTTTTTTCTTATTGTCTATACCAATCGTCTGGCCAAGGGGATTCGTATTTCCAAAATACTTTTCAGCGGTAGATTTAGAAATAACAATGGTATTAGGTCTTACCAATGCACTTTTTGAATTTCCGTAGATAAATTCAGGTTGAAAAATATCCAGGAACTCCGCATCTGCATAATATAATTTTTGCTCGGTGAATTGCTGATTGTTGGCTTCAATAGACGCGGTTTTTCCGAAATCATGATCCCATAATCTGGCAGATTTCTGTATTTCCGGAATTTCATTAGCAGCAGCGGGCTTTAGTGCAGCGGGCACTGTTGCCCAAACTTCATTATCTCGCTCCTGCGAGGTATTGAAGATCACCCGGTAGATCCGGTCTTTTTGGGCATACATCGTATTAAAACTTCGCTCCTGCAATACGAACAGGAACAGTAAGATGGTTATGGTTAATCCAATCGAAAGACCAAGAATATTGATGAAAGAGAATGTTTTATCGGCTTTGATTCTTCGCCAGGATATTTTGATGAAATTTTTAAGCATAGATGATTTTATAAAAGATTTAATCGATTTTCTGAACCACGGTTTCTCCTATTTTGAGTCCGTTATTCACTTTCGCATCGCCTTTGTACTGAATTCGGGCTTCTCCGAAAGCTGAAACCTTCAGTTTCTCAGAAACATTTACCACAATATGATTGTTGCCATACGCTGCGATTTTGGTTTCGGAAGATGGAAGATCAATTGCATTTACTTCGCTTTTTCCGTAGCATCGATAGCGCTGAAAATCAACATTACCAGCTTTTACTTCCAGGTAACTTTCTCCATAAATGGCTACTTTAAAATCATCTGCAGTAATACTTTCAAAATATACTTTTGGAGAGCCGTAAATATCAAGGTCAAAATCTTCTACGCTGATGGCATCTTCAAAATTGATCACTTCTTCACTACGAATTTCCGCAGCTTCCAGTTTTTTATAATAGACGGTGATGTGAACCTCCGTACCATTATAAATAGAACGATCCATTTCACGACCGTTTATCTTCACTTCCTCTTCTTTGGCAACGATCTTTGCGTCTTCCAGGTAAATATGAAGTTCTTTACCATCTACCTCAATATTGATCTTTTCGCGTTCTACTTTTGTATTCTGAATAATTACCGATTCGGTATCAGCTTGTTTGAAATCCACTTTTATATATGGACTTATAGTGACTTCTGAAAAACTGGAAACTTCCACAGTTTCAGATTGAGCATTAGATAGACCGAAATTTAAAAGGGCTAGAATTATTGGGATGAGCATTTTGTTCTGAGTTAAGATTGATTTTTTCATAGTTGTTATTTTTATTCGGTTTTCAAACTTTTTATTGGATTGGCACTGGCAGCTTTAAAACTTTTAATTCCGATGGTTAAAAAAGCGATTCCCATAGTGATCAATGCTGCCAGCAGGAATAACTCCCATTGAATGTCTATTCGGTAAGCGAAATCCTGTAACCACTTATTCATCAGGTAATAACTAAGGGGAAAAGCGATGACAAATGAAATACCCACCAGTTTTATAAAATCTTTAGATAGCAAGGCTACAATTTGTGTTGCTGAAGAACCCAGTACTTTCCTTATTCCTATTTCTTTAAATCGTTGTTCTGCTGTAAACGTCACGAGTCCGAATAAGCCTAAACAGGCCACAATAATGGTTAGAACTGCAAAAAGGCTAAGAAGGGTTCCCATTTTACGTTCTTTGACATAGGTATAGTTATAAGCATCATCCAGTACACTGTAGTCCAGTGCTTCTTTGGGATTGAATTGATTCCATGCAGTATCCAGGTTCTCAATAATCCCGGACATATTTGCTGTCTTAGACCTAATAATAATTCCGCCGTAAGGATTGTTTTTCAAAATAAGCGGTTCTATTTCCTGGTGGAGAGATTTCCAGTTGAAATTTTTAATCACCCCAATAACCGTGATGTCTCGAAGACCTTCATCAGTGTCCCGTTGAAACGTTTTTCCCACGGCATCTTTCCCGAACCCAAGGATCTCTGCGGCTATTTCATTGATGATTACCTTATTATTTTCATTTCCAAAATCATCAGAAAAATTTCGACCCTGCAACAATTCCATCCCCATGGTTGGAATGTAGTTCTCGTCTATATTATAAAAATACATGCGGCGAAGAAATTCACTATTCTGGAAAATTCCGCCAACCTCGTTATCACTTTTACCGGTTGGAACAAATGCAGAATGCGTAACACTGGCTACTCGCGGATTATTTTCAATTTCCTGTATGAAATTATCTTCATTGTTCTTTAGGAGGTAGGTATTTCGAACTACAAGTAGCTGATCTTTTTCATATCCCAGGTCCTTATTCTGAATATAATTCATCTGTTTTCTAACCACCAAAGTCGCGACTATGAGTCCTGCGGAAATCACAAACTGGAAGATTACCAGGCCACTGCGTATACCAGAACGTTGGCCATTTCCTGAAAATTTAGCTTTTAGGGCATTCAACGGATTAAACGAGGAAAGGTAGAATGCCGGATAACTACCCGCTAGAAGAGTGATAAGTAGGATCAATCCGAAAAGATATAACAAGTAAACAGGTTTTAGAACAGAGGTGAATTCTATAGCTTTACCCGCCAGCTGATTGAAAAATGGAAGCGTAAACGCGAAAAAAGCAATAGCCAGCACAGTGGCGACCAAGGTGGAAATAAACGCTTCTGCCAGAAACTGATAAATCAATTGATTTTTATTAGAACCAAGTACTTTTCGTATTCCAACTTCTTTAGATCTTTTAGAAGCTGAAGCGGTAGCTAGATTCATAAAATTTATACAAGCAATCACTAGCATAAAAAGGGCAATAGCGCTAAAAATATAGATGTACTTGATATCTCCGCCTTGTTCCAACGTGGTGGAATCAGAAAAATCTGAATGTAAATGTATATCTGTTAATGGCTGGAGAAAAAGTCCAATGCTATTGTCTTTTTGAAATTCGTCATAAGACATTCCGATGGCATCCATCATTTGCGGACCCATATATTTCTTATTGATCGCGGGAAGCTTGGTTTCGACTTCACTAATAGCGACTCCTTCTTTAAGAACCAGATAGGTAAAAAAATCAGATTCCATCCAGCTGGTTTTCCTGGCTTGGGCATATCCTAATGTAGAAACAAACAGATCAAAATGAAAATGCGAATTATCTGGAATATCCTGCATGACCGCAGAGATAGTTAGTTGTTCCTCTCGGTTAGTGACGGTAATTGTTTTTCCGATAGGATCTGCATTTCCGAAGATGTTTTCCGCCAGGGTTTCAGATATAACTACGGTATTCGGCTTATTTAGAGGGTTGTCTTTTTTTCCGTTAGTGATAGGAAGTGTGAAAACATCAAAAAAGTTAGGATCTACATAACCTAAATTGCTTTGCCCGTAGTAAGATCCGTTATACTCGAGCCTGTTATTATAAGATTTTGCAAGACGCGTAGCATTAACTACTTCCGGAAGATCATTTTTCAGTATTTGTGCCACCGGGGCCATCACTACTGCTTCTTTCATCTCTTCGCCATTCACATTGGCATTAAAAACAACCCTAACAATCCTGTCAGCTTTTTCATTGTACTGGTCAAAGCTTAATTCATCAGAAACATATAGTATAATCATGATCACCGATGCTATTCCCACTGCAAGGCCAACTATATTGACCATGGATGTGCCTATGTTCTTTTGGATATTTCTCCAACCAGTTTTTAAATAGTTTTTAATCATGATGAATAGTGTTGATGATTATTCAGTTCTTAAACTTTTTACCGGGTTTTTCATTGCGGTTTTTATAGTTTTCATACTTACCGTTAAGACCGCTATTCCAAAAATAGAGCCTGCTGCCACTATAAAAATCCACAGGCTTAGCTCGGTTTTATAGGCGAAATTCTCAAGCCATCTATCCATTGCGTACCAACCTAGAGGAATAGCAATAAGGATGGCCAGTATTAGTAGCATCATAAAATCTTTGGTAATAAGAGCCACTATACTTGAGACCTTAGCGCCCAGAACTTTCCGAATTCCAATTTCTTTATCCCTTTGTTTAATCGTAAAAGCAGTAAGGGCAAATAACCCCATCACGGAAATCAGCACTGCAATAATTCCAAAGAAATTCAGGATTTTTTGAAGTCTGAAATAAGAGATAAATAATTGCTGAAAATTGCTGTCCAGGAATGTATATCGAATAGGAAATTGTGGTTCTATAGATTTCCATTTGGTGGAAATAGCAGCAACCGTAGCCTGGACTTTATCTGAATTTAATTTCAGTAAAATCGCTCCGCCAGATTGATACATACAGGCTTTATTTTCGATAGTATACACCATTGGCTTAATTGCAGATTCAAATCCGTGCACATTAATGTCTTTAACGATCCCCACTATTTTCACATCACCTTCATCGCATCCGCCAAATGAGATCGTTTTTCCCAAAGGATTCCCTACACCCAATTTTCTTGCAGCAGTTTCATTAATAACTGCACTGCGCGTGTTTTGGTCGGCATAACTATCATTAAAATATCTGCCGTTTATCAAAGGCACTTCTAAAGCTTCGAAATATTCAGTACTCACTTTCACCGATCCCATGCGTACTTCTTCTCCTCTAAATTGAAAATTGTAGGTAGAGGAATCTGCAATTTTATCTCCTGGAACCGTGGTAGTTTTCACAACATTGCTCACTCCGGGAATAGCTAATAATTCTTCTCTGGTTTTCTGAAATCCCTGTTCCCGGGTTGCCTGTGTGGTTTCAATACGCAATATCTGGTCTTCGGAGAAGCCTTTATCAGCATGTTGCATATAATCAAGCTGCTTATTTACACCTAGAATTGCCACAATAAAAAAAGCGGTTACTACAAATTGAAATACCAGCAAGACATTCCGAAGCCCTGTCCGTTTATTTCCGCCAGAAAAATTATCTTTTAGAACATTGATGATATTGAATCTTGAAAGATAAAAGGAAGGGTAAATCCCCGAGAGCAGTATGATCACTATTAAACAGATTCCTATTTGACCTAAAAGCACCCAGGAATTTTGCTGCCAGAAATTAAGCTGAAGGTTGAGAGCGTTATTTACATAGGGTAGGAATAACAAAATTAATACCGCTGCAATCACAAAGCTTATCATGCATTGCAGTGCAGTTTCTACCATGAACTGAAAAACCAGACTTCTTTTCCCTGACCCCAGTACTTTTCTTACTCCAACTTCTTTGGCGCGGCCAATAGATTTCGCGACGTTGAGATTGCTGAAGTTGACAGCACCTGCAAGGAGTAGTAAGACGGCAAGTATAAAAAGTATCGATAGCGTTTCAATATTGCTTGTACCGTATTTGGAAAAATTCTGAATATCGGGTACGGCGTCCGTAAACAGTGTGAATCTATCTCCTGTCTCTAAATAAGCTTTATTTAAATCTTCGTCTTTTTTTATTCTCTCTTCAAAATATATACGATTAAGATCTTCTTCCAACTGCGTAGAAGCTATGTTCTGGTTTACTTTGATATAGGTCTCATAGGAATGATTATTCCAGAAAAAATTCTGTTTCTCATAAGGATCCCGCATGATTAAATGAACCTGGCGGTGTGAAGGTGTCTTTGGTAATTGAATAATTCCCGTGACCACTCCCTCCATGGCATCAAAAACTTTGACGGTTTGTCCCATAGGATTGGTTTCACCAAAAAGAGTGGTAGCTAGTTCCTTACTTAGAATGACTGAATTTGGAGCATTTAGCGCAGTACTTCTATCACCCTGGAGAAGTTGATAAGGGAATACCTTTAAAAAAAGAGAGTCTGCAGAGGCAAAGCCTTGATGATAAATACGTTTACCATTTCCATTAATCAGCACTTCGTATTCACCAGCTCCCTGCATAGAGGTGGACGCCTCGATCTTTGGATACTTTTCGCCTAGAAATGAAGCTAATGGTGCAGGAGTTTGATTTTGTACATCACCATCATTTTCCATGCTCACGCGGTAGACATTTTCCAGTTCTGGTGACCAGGTGTCATAGCTTAGCTCATAATTCAGGTACAAAAGCACGATTATAAAACTGGCCAAACCAGCAGATAAACCTGCGATATTTATCAAGGTATACGATTTCGTATTCCATAAACTTCTCCACGCTATTTTGAAATGATTTTTAATCATGATTATTCAGTTCTTAATGATTTAACCGGGTTCTGCATAGCCGCACGAATAGTTCTAAAACTAATTGTCAATATGGCGATAATGAGTGCAATAATTCCAGCTGCAGCAAAGATCCATAGGCTCAAATTCATTCGGTAGGGATAATTCTGAAGCCACTCGTTGCTAAAATACCATGCAATTGGAGTTGCAATCAAAAAAGCAACGACAACTAGTTTTAAGAAATCTGTAGTTAGCAAAACAGTGATTTTTCCAACACTAGCACCTACAACTTTACGAATACCTATTTCTTTTCTTCTTTGGGAAACAACAAGTAACGATATAGCGAAAAGTCCCACACAGCTAAGAATGATGGCGATTATAGACCCAGCAGTAATCATGGTAGTCATGTTGCGCTCTTTCTCTAGGGTACGGTCAATATTTTCATCTAAGAAGGAACCTAGAAATTCAGCATTAGGTTCAATTATATTCCAAGCAGTTTTTACTTCATTAAATGAATCTGATAAATTGTTGGGCGATACTTTTACATATGCATACCGTAAATTCCAATTTGGATTTAAGAAAATAGTAAGTGGTTCTACTTCCTTATCCAAGGATTGGAAATTAAAGTCTTTAATTATTCCAATTACTGAATACTGCCGGTCTTCCATGATACCAAGACGTGCCGTCAAAGGCTCCTTTTCATCTAACTCTTTGGCCATAGCTTCATTAATGAGCACAGAGAGACTGTCTGACGCTCTTGCATTATCAAAGCTTCTTCCCTGCATTATTTCCAGATCTACAGTTTTTGAATAATCTTTATCTACTATTAAAATGTTAGTTTTTACCACACGTCCTTTATGTTCAAAACCTGTTACACTGGTGGTAGTAGAACGGTCCTTTCCTATTCCGAGGATATTATTACTTGCTGAAACACTAATTACTTCAGGTTTATTCTGGAGTTCATTTCGCAGTAGTTGCATAGCCTGAAAGTCTTCTCGTTTTCCGTTTAGTGGAAAAGCGATGACCTGTTCTTTATTGAAACCTAGATCTTTGTTTCTCATAAACTCAAGCTGATTCCATAGCACCAGCGTCCCACTAATAAGAAGAATTGCTATACTAAACTGGACTACTATAAGAGCATTTCGCAACCTGTTACCTCCATTTACCTGAATCTTTCCTTTTAAAGCTTTTAGAGTGCCAATTTTACTCAAGAGAAGTGCAGGATACCCGCCAGCGATTAAAGTAATTATAACTAGGGTAACTATAAACCCGATAATATTCGTCAAACTAACAATATCAGAAAAAGTAGCTTTGGTGTTAAATAAAGTCTGAAATGGCTTTAGTAGTAGATTGGATACGAACAACCCAATTATCAGTGCACTCAGAAATATAAGTATACTTTCTCCCCAAAATTGAAAGAATAGTTGACTTTTATTAGCACCGAGAGTTTTACGCATTCCTATTTCACGTAGACGCCGTGAACTTTTAGCAATGTTCATATTGATAAAATTAACGCTAGCGATAAATAGGATTAAGAATGCTATCGACAAGATCAGATATGGATAGATTCTACTGGGTACAGCCATCCCGTTTTCTATCTTTACGAAATTTAGGTCCTTTACAGATAAGAGTCTTTGCTGAATATACTGACCGTCTTGGTTAGGCTTTGCACCATCTCTCTTGGCATTAGTAATATCATTTTGGTAATGTAGATTTGTAAAATCCTGGGTAGCGTTTTCGAATTGATGAGGAGAGATTCCTTTTTCCAGCTGCAGATAAACTTCGTGGTTGGAATTATCCCAACTTCCAACATTTCTTTCATAAGCATGGTACGGTTGACTTTGAAAATTAAGTGCGATATCGAAAGAGATATTACTTTCTACAGGAACATCTTCCATTATTGTAGTTACTGTGAAAGGAACTTCCTTTTCATCAATAAAAATATTGACCAATTTACCTAATGCTTCCTTTGTTCCGAAAAGTGTTTTCGCAGCTTTTTCAGAAAGAGCAATCTCTGATTTTCCAGAAACCGGATTTTGATCACCTTTAATAATTGGAAAGGTGAATATGGAAAAGAATTCAGGATCCACAAAGGCAGATTGTAAATGCACCTGGTTTTCACCGATACTAGCTAAAACACTGCCACCATTAAAGCGAGTTATACTTTTAACTCCCGGAACTTCATCTTGCAATGCTTTTGCGAAGGGTAGAGGTTGTGCGATTCCTGGCTGTGGCCCCTTTGGGGTATACTCTGTGCGATAAACCTGATAAATAGTATCCGCATTTTCGTGGAATTTGTTATAAGAAAGTTCAAAAAGTGCATATACTGTTAGAAGAATGGCTACTCCGAAAGCAACGGATAGGCCAAATAAATTCAGGAATGTATAGGTCTTCTCTTTCCAGAGACTGCGCCATGCGATTATAAAATAATTTTTTATCATAACTATTCTGTTCTCATATTCTTAATTGGATTGGAAACTGCAGCTTTTATTGCCTGGGAACCTACCGTAAGAAGCGTTAATAGTAAAGCCACGGTTCCAGCTATAACGAATACATACCATTCTATACTTATTCGGTTTGGAAAATCTTCTAACCAGTTAGACATTAAGAAATAGGCGAGAGGCGAAGCAATTAGAAATGCAATCAACACTAAACCGATAAAATCTTTGGTGAGCAGTTGCACTATATTTCTCACATTTGCCCCAAGAACTTTTCTGATCCCGATTTCTTTTTTCTTTTGTTCAGCTACAAAGGAAACGAGGCCGAATAGTCCAAGACAACTAATTAGAATTGCTAGTGCGGTAAATACAACAGAAATTGTCGCCAATTTTTTTTCTTCAGCATATAACTTCTCTACTTCTTTATCTACAAAATTGTATATAAATGGCGTGTTAGGATTTATGCTTTCCCAGGAACGTTTTAGGTTTGCGAGGAGTGTTTCAAAATCTTCAGTATCTGTACGTAAAATAATCCAGCCAGGTTGGGTTTCGTTATATAGTAACAATGGCTCAATGGCATCTTTCAAAGTTCCAAATCGATAATCTTCGGTAACACCAATAATTTCGTACGAATCGGACTCATCGCCATTAGTGTCTACAAGTCTGGATCCAACCGCTTTATCAAGAGGAATTCCAAAAGCATCAAGGGTTGTCTGATTAACCAATATCTGATTTCCATCGTTCGTGTTCAATCCTCGACCAACCAGCAGTTTGGTTTTAACAGTTTCAAGGTAATTTGGGCTTACGCCGTGATAGTGAACCAACGTGCGATCTTTAAGACTACCACCTGGAAGCGTCATACCCATATCTCCCATAATAAACTCAGTGGGATAATAATTGGATCCCGCAACATTCCCGATACCACTGATGGATTCAAAACTTTCCTTTATTGCCTTAAACCTTCTCGAAACAGTTTCTGTTCCCAAACGCATAGCGATAAGGTTTTCTTTACTAAAACCCATGTCCAGTTTCTGGGAATATTTCACCTGCTGAGTGATAATAATAACGGAGCTTATTAGTCCTATCGAAATTACGAACTGGAACACCACTAGCGCTTTTCGAAGGTCACCATTGCCTAGATTCAGATTCACTGATGATTTTAAAACTTTGATGGGTTTAATACCTGATAATATAAAAGCAGGATAAATTCCGGCTATAAGCCCTGTTAGAATTCCTAGCAGTAAGAGAGCAATCAGGATTTTCCAGTCGAACAAAGCGGTGAAACTGATATTACCCTCAGTGATTGTGTTCACAAAAGGCAATACCATTGAAGTGAATGGGATACTAATTAAGGATGCAAATAACGAGAGTAATAGCGATTCCCCTAAAAATTGCTTTATTAAGGAACTTTTGTCAGCTCCAATAACCTTTCGTACCCCAATCTCTCGGGCCCTTTTACCTGCACGCGCTGTACTCAAATTAATAAAATTGATACAGGCAACTAGCTGAATAAATAGCGCCAGAAGAAGTAGAACGTATAAAAAGTTAATATCAGAAACAGGGCTAAGCTGATTGCTTATATCTTTTGAGTATAAATGAATATCAGTAATATTCTGAAGATTGAGCGATTTATGAAAACCAACCATCGCAAAATCCTTTGCGCCATGTCTTTGCAGGAATTCTGAAAATTTTCTCTCTAGATTTTCAGGACTTGCTCCCGGCTTCAATTTCACATAGCTCATGGCAAAATTTTCTGTAGCGAAATTTTGTACATTTCTAACGTGCTGCCCGAGTCCGCCAGAATTCATTGTAAGAATATAATTTGGTCGAAGATGTGAATTACCAAAATCTTCCCTAAATACCCCGGTTACCACCAGTCGCTGTTCCTCATCGCCACTTCCTAATATGAGGGTTTTATTTAAAGCTCCTTCATCTCCGAAAAATTTTCGGGATAATGATTCTGAAAGTACAACCGTATTTGGCGCGGTAAGCGAAGCTTTAGATGTGCCTTCCACAAACGGATAATCGAAAATTTTAAAGAATGTAGAATCAGCTAAATAACCCCGGTTCTCATAAAAAGATTCACCAGATTCAGGATTCCGAAGCAGACCTGCATTGCCTGAGCCAAAATATACCACCCTGGTAGCTTCGGAGACCTCTGGAAAATCCTCTTTCATCGCGAATGCGATGGGTGGTGAAGTTCCAGCAGAGAGTTTACCTTCATTATGTTCTTTTATAGATGTATTAATTCGGTAAATAGAGGAGGAATCGGAAAATTGTTGGTCATATCCAAATTGAGCAAAAACGTAAACCAGAATGCTTAGGCAGCAAACAGTTCCAACTGTCAAACCCAGTAGATTTATAATAGTCTGCAATTTGTTTTTCTGAAGACTTCTCAACGCTATTTTTAGATAATTCTTTATCATGATGGACTTTTAGTGATAATTTACTCTGTTCTTAAGCTTTTAACGGGATTCGCAATCGCCGCCTTAACACTTTGATAGCTTACTGTTATTATAGCTACAGTTATAACCAGGAGTGCTGAAAAACTTAATATTTCCCAACCTATCTGAATGCGGTATGAAAAATCTTGTAACCACATATCCATAAAATACCATCCAAATGGTATAGCAATAAGAATAGCAATTGCTACAAGTTTTAGAAAGTCCGTTGTTAAGTCTATAGTAATTTGGCTAACACTGGCACCTAAAACTTTCCGTACTCCTATTTCTTTCGTTTTATTTTGGGCGTTGAATGCGGCTAGAGCAAAAAGGCCAAGACAAGCGATAAATATTGATAAGCCTGTAAACACTATAAAGATTCTGCTCAGACGACGTTCCTCTTTGTAGGATGCTTCAAATGCGTCATCCATAAAGCGATAATTGAAAGGTTGCCCAGGAGCTCTTTCTGTCCAAAGGTTTTCAATATTGGTAAGGACGCTGGTAAGATCATTTGTTTTTAATTTGATGGCCATAGATCCACTAGATTTATCAAGGAATAGTCCAAGAGCACCTATATCTTCACGAAGGGATTCATAATGAAAATCTTTAATTACGCCTATGATATGGTAGAATTCAGGGTTTTCACGTTCAACCTCTTCGGTAACTCTTACACCAAGAGCTTCCTTTGCGTTTAGACCCAATGTTGCTAGTGTAGATTCGTTAATGATAAGGGCAGTAGAATCTGCTGCAGTTTGAGCATTAAAATTACGACCGGCGATTAACTCAAGGTTTAATGTTTTCAAATAATTTTCATCCACATTCCAGGTTTGCATTTGGATGGCATACTGTTGATCCATGGCATTTTCCCTGAAAAGGGAGCTGTTAGATCGTGCAGATGGGGTTGGCATGAAACTACTCACTGTAACACTTTTAACAGAACTCAGATTGATTATATCCTGTTTAAGCGCATTTAGGTTTTGTTCAGCAGCATATGCGTCATTGATCACTAAAACCTGTTCTTTCTCAAAACCCAGATCTTTATTTTGTATAAACTCCAATTGCTGAAAAACAACCAGGGTACCAACAATCAAAAAAACAGCAACTCCAAACTGGAATACAACGAGCATGCTTCTAATATTCCATTTATTATTGTTCTTTACGCTATATCCTTTAAGTGTATCTACTGGAATAAAACGGGATATAACAAAGGCTGGATAACTACCAGAAAAAAGTGCGAGGAGAAATGTGATGCTTAAAAGTGTAACATAGAATAAAGGCTCTGTAAAAGGTATACTAATATTTCTACCAGCTATATCATTGAAAAATGGTAAGGCAATAAATGCTATTATGATGGCTAGAATCAATGAGCTAAAAACTACAATGCCAGATTCTGTTAAGAATTGCACTATTAACTGAACCCTGTTGGATCCTAATGTTTTACGTATTCCTACTTCTTTGGATCTTTTTAGGGAATGCGCGGTGGACAAATTCATAAAATTTACACATGCTAAAAAAATCAAGAAAAATCCAATAAATGATAGAATATAGATGTTTTGGATCGCGCCTTTTTCGCCCATTTCAAGCTGATTTTCAGAATAAAGATGAATATCAGTTAGTGCTATTGTATGATACCTGATGTAATTTCCGGATGCTGCGAAAGATTCCTTTGTCATTCCTGGAAACGTTTTTTGAGCCCAGGGCAGGACGTACTTATCTAGCAAACCGTCTAGCTGTAGCTGAAAATTATCAAGATTGGTTTCTGGCGATAGTTTGATGTATGTATAATAGTTGTGGCTACCCCAAATATTTTCCCGTGAGGCAACATTTCCCGCCATGGCCATAAACATGCTGTAATCCTTGAGGAAAGAGTTTTCAGGAAGATCTTCCATTACACCAGTCACAATATAGGTGTCTTCATTATTCAATAAAAGCCTCTTACCTACAACGTCGACACTTCCAAAATGATTTTCTGCAGCCGTTCTGGTCATAACCAGCGTATTGGGATCTTTTAGCGCCGATTCTCTATTTCCGTTTATTAGTTCGAGACCGAACATTTCGAAAAAGCTAGAATCTACATAAGTGGTAGAAAGCTCTTTAAGATTGGTGGTTTTATCGATATTTCTAAATAGGTTACTTCCCAGGGTCCTAAAGCGGACAGTATTTTCAACCTCAGGAAAATCTTTTTTTAAGGTTTGCGCCATTGGTGGAGATGTTTCACCGCTTTTAATTTCTGCCCCACCGAATTTGATATCCATATCTATTCTATAGATACGGTTAGCATCTGCGAACATGTCGTTATAATGCATCTCTTGATAGATGTAGAGAGCAATTAACAAACTTCCCGCCATTCCTATAGCTAGTCCTAAAGTGTTGATCAAGGTGAAAAAGGGCTGCTTTTTCAGACTTCTCCAGGCGATTTTGAAATAATTTCTGAACATGTTTTTTTGATTGATGAATGAACCCCTTAGACTAATACATTTTCTGTTACCTTTTGCCCGTCCAGCATCCTGATGATACGATGACTGAATTTAGCGTCGTGCTCACTGTGGGTAACCATGATGATGGTGGTTCCTGCTTCGTTGAGTTCGGTTAAAAGGTCCATTACTTCGTTTCCGTTGCTACTGTCTAGGTTTCCGGTTGGCTCATCGGCAAGTATGAGTTTTGGATTGTTCACCACAGCCCTGGCAACTGCCACTCTTTGTTGCTGTCCTCCCGATAATTGTTGTGGAAAATGTTTTCTACGGTGCATAATTTGCATCTTTTCAAGAACCTGATGAACACGTTCTTTCCGTTCGGCAGGCTTTACGCCGGTATAGATCAAGGGCAGCTCCACATTCTCAAAAACACTAAGTTCATCAATGAGATTAAAGCTTTGAAATACGAAACCTATATTGTGCTTTCTAAGCTTGGCTCTCTGGCGCTCATTAAAGCCTGCGACTTCCGTACCGTTGAATAAGTAGCTACCTCCATCGGGATCGTCTAGTAATCCGAGTATATTCAGTAATGTTGATTTTCCACAACCGGAAGGTCCCATGATGGCAGCAAATTCTCCTTCTTTAACTTCAAAGGAAAGTTTATTAAGGGCGATGGTTTGTACCTCTTCGGTTGTGTAATATTTTTCGAGGTTGGTGATTTTTATCATTTTTAATTGATTTATCTGTAATTTTTTATAGACGTTATTAATTTCAAATTCGTGACATTATTCCAAAACTAACTCTTCGATATCTCCAAAGTTAGAATAGCTGGAGGTAATCACTTTGTCTCCTGGTGCAATTCCTTCCAGGACTTCGTAATATTCAGTATTCTGGCTGCCAAGGCGAATCTGTGTTTTATAGGCTGTTTCTCCATCTTCGGAAACTTTAAAGATCCAGTTTCCTCCTGTTTGCTGAAAAAATCCTCCTTTAGATACCAGCACTGCTTCTTTCTCCTGACTCAGCGCCAGTTTAATCTGAAGACTTTGTCCACGACGTATATTCTCCGGGACACCATCAATAAAATGCATATCTACCTGGAATCTTCCATTAGAAACCTGGGTATAAACTTTCTTGATCTCCAGTGCATAAGATTCTCCGTTGAAATCGAAAGAACCACGCTGGCCGGTAAAAATCCTGGAAATATAATGTTCGTCAATTTCAGCACGAACCTTATAACCACTAATAACATCAATTTGTCCCAGGCGTTCACCTTTTTGCTTGGATTGTCCAATTTCGGCATCAAGCGCAGTAAGCTGCCCATCAACCGGAGCTTTCACTACTAAATCTCCTACTTTTCTGCGCATTAGCTCCAAAGCTTTTCTAGTTCTTTCATAAGATTCACGAGCCTGCTGCGATTCCTGTTTACTGGAAGTTGAATCCTGAGCCAATACTTCCCTTGCCAGCTGGAATTTCTCTTTTTGATAATTGAAATTATTTTCAGATTCTATATAATCCTGCCGACCAACGGCTCCTTTGTCTAGCAGTTTTTTATTGAGCTGATATTTACGTTTAGCTTCGATCAGATTATTCTCTACGTCGGTTAGATTATTCCTTTTATTAATGGTGTTTTGTCTGGCAGCATTCTGAGAGATCTGCATTTGTGTAAGTAAATTATAAACCTGGGTTTCCTGGTTTACGAGGCTTAGTTCGAGATCGGTATTAGACAATCGAATTATAGGTTCTCCTTTTTTCATCATCGCGCCGTCTTCCACAAAACGTTCTTCCACGCGACCACCTTCCATCGCGTCCAGATATATAGTATTGATTGGCAGTACCACACCGTTCACAGGAATATTTTCCTGGAAATTACCATTTTGAACTTCGCTTATGCTAATTCGTTCTTTTTCTACGTTCAGTTTAGAATTTCCGGTAGAGGAAAAAAGGACAAAAAGTATCAAAGCGGCAATAATAATACAGCCGGCGATAATTCCTATTCTTTTGGGTGTGAAGCGTTTCTTTTCTAAAGGTATGTCCATAAAATAATTGTTTCCTCTTAATTGATAGTTAATATGATGCCATAAGTTTAAAACGCGTTATATCAGTAAGTTATGTTTTATTTTAAACTTTAAGGTGTTCGATTTTGATACACTGTATGTTCGGTGACAATACAATTTTAAGCTTAAATATATTTCTGCTTTTGAAACTCGATCAGCCTCTAAAGAAAATCGTAATATTGTGTCTATGCAGCTAAAGGACGCTAAAATACTGGTGATAGACGATGATACAGACGTGCTAACGGCGATGCGGCTATTGTTAAAACCTTTTGTAGCTGAAATTTTAACCGAAAAGAACCCCGGAAATCTTACGTCGATCATTTCTGAAAAGAAATTTGAAATTATCATTCTTGATATGAATTTTAATGGATTGGTGAACACCGGGAACGAAGGTATTTTCTGGCTAAATAAGATAAAAGACATTGATCCGGCTACCGATGTGATTCTCATTACTGCTTATGGTGATATTGATCTTGCCATTCGTTCATTAAAAGAAGGAGCCTCAGACTTTATCGTGAAACCCTGGCAGAATCAGAAAGTGATTGAATCTATTCGAGAAATGCTTCAGAATAGAAAAACAGCCGGTTCAAAATCACTAAAATCGAATACGAAAGGAGAGAAAATAGTGGGGGAGAGCGAGGAAATTCAGCAGGTTTTTTCTAAAATAAAAAAGGTTGCTCCTACAGATGCCAATGTTCTAGTTCTGGGCGAGAACGGTACGGGTAAAGACCTTGTGGCTAAAGCAATTCATGAAAACTCCAAGAGGAAAAATAAGGCGTTTATAAAAGTAGATGTTGGTGCACTCACTTCCACTTTATTTGAAAGCGAATTATTTGGATATAATAAAGGAGCATTTACTGATGCTCGTGAAGATCGAAAAGGTCGTTTCGAAGCTGCCAATGGAGGCACATTGTTTTTAGATGAGATTGGTAATATTAGTCTTAGCCAACAGGCAAGGTTGCTTACGGTGCTGCAGAACAGGTATATTACTCCATTAGGATCGAATGAAAGTATCCCTGTCGATATTCGGTTAATTTGTGCTACGAACCTGGATATTTCTGAACTTTCTGATGAAAATAAATTTAGAAAAGATCTTATCTACCGCATTAATACAGTAGATCTTATTATTCCTCCTCTGAGGGCCAGAGGTACTGATGTGACTTTGCTAACCAGGTATTTTCTGGACCAGTATTCAGAAAAATATGATAGAGGACCTTTTAAATTGGAACAGGGATTTTTAAAAAAGCTGAAAAATCATGCCTTTCCTGGAAATGTAAGGGAATTACAATTTGTAATTGAAAGAGCTGTGATTATGTCCGAGTCCAATTTACTAAGAGCTAGCGATCTTTCCTTTTCACCCATTGAAAGCAAGCTGCAGTATGAAGAAATTAACGATATGCGTTTGGAGACTGTTGAGAAGAATACAATTCTAAAGGTGATCGATAAGAATAAGGGAAATATTTCAAAATCGGCAAAGGAGTTAGGTATTACTAGGGCCGCCTTATACCGTAGACTAGACAAATATGACCTTTAAAAGCTGTCATACAGGCATTTTCCTACGTATTTTAATCCTTGTCGGACTGCTTAGTACGGGATTGTTTTGTTTTTTTAAGCTATGGTATATAGCAGGCATTTTCAGCTTGTTGCTCACTATCATCTCAGTTTACGAATTATTCAGATTTCTAAGTAAGCGATTTGAAGTCATCGATGATTTTTTTGAATCGGTTAAGTACCGTGATTTTTCCCGACAGTATCTAGCTGAAAATAAAACTAAAGATATACGACTATTTTATGAGGGGTTTAATACTGTAAATGAAGTTGTACGTAAGATAAATTCTGAAAAAGAGACACAATATCTTTATCTTCAAAAAATACTGGAACTTGTCGATATCGGTATTATGGCATATGAAACTGAAAGTGGAAAGGTGCTTTGGTCCAATGGCTCATTTCAGAACACCCTTGAATTTCCTTCCTTTAAGAATATCAGTTTTGTTTCGAGCCGAAACCCTGAAGTTTATCAACTAATTTTCGACAAATTTTATCCGAAGCCTACCGCGATAGAAATAAGTGTGCAAAAAGAAACTATTAAGGTGCTTCTTTCTAATAGCATTTTTCAAATAGGCGACAAGTGTTTTAAGCTCGTGGTACTTCACAATATAGAAGACACGTTAAATAAAACCGAATCTGAAGCTTGGAAAAAGCTATTAAGTGTGATGACCCATGAAATCATGAATTCCATTGCACCAATTTCTTCCCTTGCCAATACTTTAAAATTCCAAGTACAAATACATCAGGAAAATCCAAAAACTAATAAATTGGACATCGAGGATTTGGACGCTGGTCTTTCGAGTATTGAAAAACGAAGTGAAGGTTTACTGAAGTTTGCTAAAACGTACCGCAGCCTCAATAAAGTTACAAGCTTGAACCTTGAGAAAGTCTTGATTAAGGATGTTTTTGATGATTTAGAACATCTTATGAGGGCTCAGCTAAAAAATAAGCATGTAGCGCTAGAATTTAGGCTTGCAGATGAAGCACTGGAGATAGAGATAGATACATATCTTATGGAGCAGGTCATAATCAATCTTATTCTAAATGCTGTGGAAGCATGTGAAAGAACAGAAAAACCAGAAGTAATTGTGATGGCTGTAAAAAAACCGAATGGCAAGATATTGATTGCCGTCATCGATAATGGGTCAGGAATTCCTCTTGAAATTCAAGATCAGATGTTTGTCCCATTTTTCACTACAAAAGAAAAGGGGAGCGGTATAGGCTTAAGCCTATCCAGGCAGATCATGACCTTACATGGCGGCAAAATTCAAATTGACAATTTGCATGAGAAAGGAGCCAAAGTTTCTTTGGTATTTTAGTTATAAGAGAATCAGGTTTTTTTATCGATTTAAGTCATGTTTTTCTATACTCCATTTATAGGGGAACGGTTTAGAAAGGAATATTAATCAACAGCTTTAATTTTTTTACCATTCTCTGAATTCGCTTAACCTTAGGTTTTTTCAGTATTAACTACTACACGAATTTGAGTAATGCTATATCCAATTTAACGATACTTTGAAATTGGGTACTTTATACAGTAATATAGTTCAGGTTATATTTTTAAGAATAAGGTATATGTTAGAATCACATTAGTTAGTAATGATGCAATAAAAAGTATTAAAGCCCATAGAGGATATGTTTTAGATTTTTGCAAGTTTCCTCCTAGATTTTTCATTTCCTTGATATGATTAGCTACTATATCATCTAGATACAACTGATTTTGTTTGAACAAGTTTTCTAAGCCACTTATATCGACACCTATATTCTCCGCTTGAATTTTTTTTAGTAACTCAACAGTTTTCTCAAACTGGCTAATTTCTGAAACTAACAGTTCACTTAATTGTTCTAATTTCGTCATCATTATTTAATTTAAATTCCCATTCCAATATCTATTGTCTTTGAGATCGTTTTTTTAATTACTTCTTTTACCATTGTCCGCAACATGCCGGTAGAAAGTTGGACCGTTTTACCTGCTAATTGTAGCGTAGTATTTTCATTTATAAACTGTTTTATGTTTTTATCCCCGGATAGTTGTTTGCCAATGTTCCCTCCGGTCATGCTACGATGTACTTCGCTGCCTTTAAGGTTATAGTTATCGAATTCGAATCTAAAACCCTGAAGTTTATCAGCCTTGTTGATACTGGGAATTACCTTCACACCGTTAGTTTCCATTGCTTTGATATAATCCTGGAACGTTCGGGGTTTAAATTGGCGCATGGTTAGATCATGCCTCCTTTTAATCTCCGTTCTAATGGCTTGTAGGTTATGATCTTTTTCCCACTGTACCTGTTTTACAGTTGTCAACTGCATTCGATCGGCAACTTTCTCTGCTGCTACTTGACTTCTTTTACCAATGAAGCTATCATTATAAGCCTTGCCCTGGAAATCAATTCTATTTACATATAAATGAATGTGTTTATGAGCCTTGTCTAGATGAACAAATCCAATAGCCTGACGATCTTTAAGTCGCATTTCCTTCATAAATTCCTGGCATACTTTAGATAGCGCTTTTTTATCCAAAGTTTTTCCGTCTTCAATAGTGGGACTAATGATAAAGGAGAGAGTATTCTTTTCACAATTAATGTTTAGATCCTGTGTTAGTTTAAATTCTGCTGTAATCTCTTTAGGAGAATCTCCCGCTATATTTTGAGCATAGACTACCTGTGCATTTTTTTCTTGATCCCAGCCATATTGCATACTTACCTGGGTATGTGAAATGGCTTTTCCCTTACCTATCATCGGTTTAAATTTTGAAGGTGGCTTTTTATTTCCTCGGCTAACTTATATACGGTACCGGATAATTTCGGATCCTTTTTCCGGAACATATTTCCGATAGATTTAAAATTGTTATGAAACTTCAACAGTGTTTTATAAATCTCAATCTGATCATCAGAAAGTCTTTCTTTGATCTCTTTTTCATAGATCGCCCTTCTACAGAATTCACTTAACGAAAGTCCGCTTTGTTTTGCTCTAACTCTCAGCATCTTCTTTTCATAGATAGAGCATCTAAATTTTATAAATTCACTTTTGCCCTTAAACCTCTCTCTTTTGTTATTGCGACCATCGGGAGTAATCAAGATTGTGCCCACAGGCACACATCTTGCATTATCTTCTAAATTTGTAGCAGGCACTATAAGTTCTTTCTGATCCTTTTCAGACTTTGGAATTCCCTTAATTTCCTCAGTTCCAAATTCTTTCTGATTGATGCTATTATACTTTTCCAACATGGCTTATTAATTTTTCGTTTAGATCGGAATAGCCGGAGTAAAATTGACTGTTATCAGAAACGTTATCATAATGTTCTAAGAGTCTTCTTGTTGCATTTTCTCCTGCTGAATCATTATCCAGGAATAACAATACTTCCGAATATTTGTAGAATAATTGGTCGATGTCTTTGATAAAAGCCAATGAATTAAGTACAATACAATCAGAATTTTTTACGATATCTGTCTTCATAACGGCCAGAGATAGAAAATCAAAAATCCCTTCTGTAACTAATAATCGATCTGAAGAATGTTGGATAGAACTATATGATTTTGGAGAAGAGGAATTTTTGTAATACTTGTTTCTGAGTTCCCATCCACCTAAATGATTTTTCAGTCCTATAGCGAAATATTGCTGGCAATTAATCTCATACCAAACTTCCTTGCAATAGGTTCCTGCAACACTTAATGGAATACCCCTTGACATAATATAATTAAGCAAGGCTGGGTGATTTAGGTTGAGGCAACGATTGACAGATATACTATTTTTTGGATGCTTCGTTTTTACAACCATTGGCGGGCAAAAAGAAAAGTCAAATTCACCCTTGGACAATAAGATAAGGGCATCATGAAACGAACACCTCTTGATGCTTATTATAAGGTCAATCGTGTTACCACCCTTTCCTAGTCCGTAATCGTACCAAAGATTTTTATTTAAAGAAACATTGAAAGAGGCTTGCGTTTCTGACCGAAGGGGACTCAGAAACCAAGCTTCTTTTTCCGATATTTTGGTGGGGTAGTGCCCTAATTTCGCGAGTGTTTTTATGATACAAATATTACGGGCGCTACTCCACGATATAGTTTTTAAGTTCATTTTTTCGATTTTTAATTACCCATCTACCCAGGTCTGTGACACGTTGGGTTTTAGAGTTGCTTACTTAATTGTTATATCTACCAATTACCTCAGTAAGATGGGTAATTATTCAATTTTCTTAATTACCCGCTATAAACCCTCGTATTCAGTAAGGTGTCAGTAGTGTGAGGTAATTGGGTAAATTATATTTTATAATCTCTCTAAAGGGGAGTTCTCAAACAGAGGTTTTATAAGGTAACCGTAAACTCTTCCTTTCGTGGATTTAATTCTTTCGTAGCCCAGTGCTTTTAATGCACGACCCATACTATACATATTTAGTCTGGGATTAATACTGTTCAATTTTATAACTAGATCTGAAGCAGTTTTAAAATCTGCCGTATCGTTACTTTGTGTATAGTATTTACATAGTAGTTCTTCCTCCATACTGCATTCCTTGTATGTTTTATTTCTTTCTTCATTTTCAGCAATATCCTTTATAGTCAACTCAGGATAAAAGTTTTCATCTATATAAGCTAGATGATACGCCTGAGACCAGACCTTATTAATATCAACCTTACTGGAGTAACGAAAATCTATTTTACCATCCAATTCAAAACAGAGCCATCTCACCGATCCAGTTTCATCATTTAGGAATGTTGCACGGTTAGTGGAACCTATAAAACTACATGTACGGTACAACGTAGTATTTCTTTTTTCATAGGGAAGTCTTTCATTAATCATAGTTTTTGAGAAATAAGCCTTTAAGGCATTTATTTCTTTTTTTGCTAGAATTGATAACTCATCAAGATTGATCAGAAAGTTTCTAGTTAATTGAATTCTAGCATCTTTATCAGTATTCATATCTTCTGCAAAGTATTTAGATAGAGTTGGTGGGCTTAAAAATCTACACCAAGTTGATTTTCCAGAATTTTGGTGGGGATGTACCAGAACCAAGCATTGCTTATTAAAATAATCCTCCTGCAAGGCGCATTTCACGGAACGCACAAGCCATTTTTTTAAATGATAGAGGAACAGTACAGGTTCTTTTATAGGGAGATATGATGCTAAATCTTTGATATGATCCTCACCATTCCAATTAGGCAATGATTTGAAATATTCCGAAATCGGATTGAATTTGGATATAAAATGAGATTTTAGATAGATTTCAAGCTTTGCAGGATTCACTTCAATATTTGATTGCGCCAGTTCTATTAGAAAGGAATTCGTCTCAAGGATCTCCCATTGGTTCTGATCTTTAAGAGAAATCTGGAATTCATGTCCTAATTCATCAAATCGAATGTCATATTTGACTAGCACATAATCATTAATGGTGTCGTATATAGTTTTCTTCTTATGCTCCTTTACTCCGTATATTTTATCATGGGATATAGCCATTTTCATGAGCTTATTTATTAGAACCTTTTTTTATTTCTAAAGGCATAGTTAACTGCCTCTGTTTTTATTTCATCTATGGATTTTCTTTGATTTGATAGTAACCAGTCATCAAGTTTCTCTTTTGAGAAGAAAATCATTTTACCCCTGGGCTTAGAAAAAGGGATCTCACCTTTGGCGGTTAGCTTATATAAATAGCTCTGTGAGATCCCGGTATAATCGGAAGCTTCTTCAAAGTTGAGAACATTTTTGTGGGTACGTACTAGTCTTTCAATGCGATCCAGTTGTTCTAAGATTTTTAGTATTTCCATAATTCAAATTTTTAAATTAAGAAGAGGAGCAATTACTCCTTTGATCGGTGAATTCTAGAGCTAAACTAGGAACGGAAACTAAAGGTATTGTATGCTATGGGTGCGGGGTATGTAAAATGATAGATGTGGTATGCATTAATTGGAAATTAAGAGAAAGGGATATCTTTAATTAGAAATATTTAAATGCTATTATAAGAATAGTCCCTAAATGTTGTTTATCTACAACATATAATATATTTTTGTTGAAAATAAGCGACAAATGAATTCTAAGAAAGCATTAATCCTTCCTAAATATCAAAAAATATTTGATGGAATAGGAGAGAATATTAAACTTGCTCGCAAACGAAGAAAATTAACTGCGGAGCAGGTCGCTGAAAGGGCGGGTGTGCATCGTGCTACCCTCTATCGAGTAGAAAAGGGAGATCCTTCAGTTGCAATGGGAATCTATTTCAATGTGCTCAAAGTATTAAATCTTGAAAAGGATTTTGTTAACATTGCAAATGATGATAAACTTGGTCGTAAACTTCAGGACTTGGATTTGCTCTAAATTATGGCGGAAGGAAAAATCGATATATACGTTTATGCTGACTGGAAAGGATTAGAAGCTCCCACCGAGATCGGAGTACTTTCAGCACAATTTGCTAAAGCCAAAAAAGCATTCAGCTTTAAGTATAATAAAAATTGGTTGAAGCGCAATTCTTATCAATTCCTCGACCCTGACATTAATTTTTTTTCAGGGCCACAATACCCGTCAGATAAAGAAAATTTCGGAGTTTTCCTGGACAGTATGCCCGATACATGGGGAAAGACATTGATGAAGAGAAGGGCTGCACAGGAGGCCAGATCAAGAAATGAAAAAGTCCCCAAACTCTATGAAATTGATTATTTATTAGGTGTATATGATGAAAGTAGAATGGGAGCTTTACGATTCAAGACTGATCGCGAGGGACCATTTTTAGATAATGATACTATGAATCCAACTCCACCATGGTCATCTCTAGGCGATTTGCAGGAGGCGGTATATCACCTTGAAAGTGATTCTGAAAATGATGCGATTAGACAATGGCTTGCCGTTCTGATTGCTCCGGGATCTTCTCTGGGAGGTGCCAGGCCAAAGGCTAATGTATTAGGAAAAAATGGAGATCTCTGGATTGCAAAATTTCCTTCTAAAATGGATACAATTGACAAGGGTGCATGGGAATTCCTAATATATAGGTTAGCTCTTGATTGTGGGATAGAAATGGCGGAATCAAAAATTGAAAAAATTTCAGGGCCTTATCATACATTTTTGACGAAAAGGTTCGATCGTCAAGAAGGGGAAAGAATTCATTTTTCTTCAGCAATGACAATGACCGGTAATACCGAAGAATCTTTAAAAACTGCTAGTCCAAGTTACCTTGATATTGTGGATGTAATAGAAAATTATGGTATCAATGTGGAGGAGAATTTACATAAATTATGGCGTCGTTTAATTTTTAATATTGCTGTATCGAATACTGATGATCATTTAAGAAATCATGGTTTTATACTACATGAAAAGGGATGGGAATTATCTCCGGCATATGATATAAATCCTTCTGTGGATAAAGATGGACTTGCATTAAATATTGATACAGATGATAATGCCCTGGATTTCGACCTTGCAATAAGTGTTGGAGAATATTTTCGATTAAGTCAGGATGAAATGGATCAAATAATAGAGGAAATTTTATCTATAGTAAGTAATTGGAAATCTTTGGCTCAACAGATAGGAATTGCTAATAAGGAACAATTAATTATGGAACCGGCTTTCAAAGCTGAGTTCTAATGCATAGTCTAATTGAGACTCTGGAAAATTGAATTCAAAACTTCATTTTGTTTCGATATAGGAGTGCGGGTAGGAGCATTTTTCAAGGTGTTATAATTGTATTTTTTGCCATCCGGTCTAAGGATTAATCCAGAGGTATTAAATAGATTTTTCAGGGTGATTGAATTATTGGGAAATGTTTTAATAAGAAATTCGTAAAATTCTCTGCAGCTGGGACCATCCATTTTCAGGTGAATCTTTGAACTATGTCTATTCCAATCCTTCAGTAAAACATTTTTAAAATCCGCTATAGAAGTTTCTTCTTGGTCAATCAGATTAAACCGGATCATCTCATTATATAATCGGTTTATTTGAATATCTGAAATGGATAAGTTGAAATTAAAGGAAGGTTTAGCAGTTTTGATTCTTAGCTTTTCTGAAAAAGAAGATTTAAAATTTTCTCTCCAGGAAGTAAGACAGAAATATAATCCTAATAAATAGACTAATACAATTATAAGCTGGACGGCGAGATTTGAAGTTTGATTTGATTGATGAAAATTAAACATCAAATGCATAAAACTTAGTCCAGTAATATGAAATAATAATCGTGGTTTTTCAATTGAATTGGCCAAGCTTAAATTTTCATTTAAAAATTGTGAATAGATAACGGGAAGATAATGAATAGCTAAACGACTATAGACGTAAATAAATGCAAAGCAAGATAGATATGTAATTATATTAAAATTCATAATTTATATGAAGCTCTGGTATTAGATAGGCTGCTTCTTTTTTCTTTTTATCTACAATCTTCGCATAAACCTGAGTGGTTCTGATTTCTTTATGGCCAAGTACCTTTGAAACCGTATAAATATCTGCTCCATTTTCAAGTAGGAGTACTGCATGAGTATGTCTTGCACTATGAAAAGTAATATGCTTAGTGATACCTGCTCGCATACACCATCTAAGAATTTCAGCATTAAAATGAGCCCCATATTTTAAACCTTGGAAAACCCTATCATTTCCACTCTTCCTTTTACCTAACAAGTTCCTAGCCTGATCTGAAAGATACTGGTATTCCTGGCCTTTAGTTTTCTTTTGCGTAAAGATGAGTCGGGAACCTTCATCTTCATCTCTAACTTCGGCCCAGTTTAATTTATTAATATCGCTCCATCTTAATCCGGTTAAGCAACTAAATAAAAATGCATTCTTTAAAACTTGGTGCTTGCACCTTGCTGTAGCAAGTTCCTGTAATTCTTCATGTGTTAAATATTCTCTTGAGGTTTCTCCCTGTGCAAAACCTTTTACTGTTGTCGCAAAGTTCCTGCTAGTATAACCATCATCGAATGCATTTCGCAAGGCAGCCTTGAATTTGTTATAATATGTATATTTTGAATTTTGAGATAGGGGAGTACTAGATTTAGTTCTAGCAGTTTTGTTTAAATGCTTTTTGAATCCCAAAACAAATTCCTCATCTATGTCCTCAAAGGTTATATTCCTTTTTTTGCAGTAATCTTCAATATGGTTCTGCGCTGCGTCCCAGTTGTCATAATTACCTTTGCTCTCATAGCGTTCTTCCTTTAATTTATCGTAATAAGTTAGGAACAGCAATTTGTCCTTTGATCTATCCTTAATGCCATATTTACCCTGTGCGTATTCAGCTCGGCGGATGGAAAGAATCTGTTCAGCTCGTAAAAGCGTTTCATCGTTTTGTTTTCTTTCAAATGCATTTTGAGGATTGATATAGAGGTATTCTTTCAAATATTCAAACTCTCTATTATGAGTCTGCTTCCCCTTTTCATCTCTGGTATTGCCTTTATAATATTCGATATAAAGACTATGTTTTCCTGAAGCCAGTTTTTTCTTTTTTAGCTTGATTTTCATACGACCTTGATTTTCATAAAGATACATAAAAATTTTTATTGAGGTGTACCAAATTACACCTCATTGCCCTTTTTTAACTTTGAGGTGTACCAGAGGTGTAAAATAAGGTGTACCAAGGGTATTCTAAGGGAAAATATATAAAATAAAACAGAGGCTCTGAAGCCCCTGTTTAATAGGTTTTAAGTGTATTTGATTCAGTTTAATATCAAATAATATCTTCTGTTTATTTTCCAATACAGAAATTAGCAAATATATTACCCAGCAAATCATCGTTAGTAATTTCACCAGTGATCTCACCAAAATGATGTAAGGCCTGTCTTATATCAATAGCTAAAAGATCTCCGGAAAGGTCAGCATTTAAACCATCTTCTACTTTATTGATCTCTTCAAGTGCTTTTAATAACGCAGCGTAATGTCTACTATTGGTTACAATAGTATCACTATTTCTAAGTGCCCCGGTATTTACAAATTCCAGTAATCTTTCTTTTAATTCTTCTACACCAGTCCCTGTTTTGGCGGATAAAGGCTGGAAACTTGTATTCGAAATAAATCCTAAATGAGTCTTTAGATGATCAAGTTCTTCGGAAGTCAGTCGATCAGTTTTATTAGCAATAATGACGATTGGTTTCTGAGGGAATTTGTTCTTGATCTTTTCAATTTCAATCAAAACCTGCTTTAACCTTTCTTCATCATTTTCTATGCGGGAACTATCGACCAGGTAGACCACAACCTGAGCCTGACCAATTTTTTCAAATGTTTTCTTGATCCCAATACTTTCCACCACATCCTGGGTCTCTCTGATCCCGGCAGTATCTATAAACCTGAATCCCACCCCGCCAATACTTAGTTCATCTTCTATCGTATCACGAGTTGTCCCTGCAATATCTGAAACGATGGCTCTTTCTTCGTTTAGAAGGGCGTTAAGCAAAGTAGATTTACCAACATTTGGTTCGCCTACGATGGCAACTGGAATTCCGTTTTTAAGGACGTTTCCTGTTGCAAAAGAATCAATCAATCTTTTAAGAACGGTCTGTATCTTCGCAACAAGGGATTTAAATTGATCTCTGTTTGCAAATTCTACGTCTTCTTCAGCAAAATCAAGTTCAAGTTCAATAAGAGATGCGAAATTCAGCAATTCTTCACGTAACTTCTGGATCTCATTAGAGAATCCACCTCGCATTTGCTGCATGGCCATCTGGTGAGAAGCGGCATTTTCAGAATTAATAAGATCAGCAACAGCCTCTGCCTGGCTAAGATCCATTTTTGCATTTAAGAACGCGCGTAAGGTAAATTCTCCAGCTTCCGCAGAACGGCAGCCTTTTCTAATTAATAATTGAATGATTTCTTGCTGAATATAGGGACTCCCATGACAGGATAGTTCCACGGTTTCCTCACCGGTATAGGATTTCGGAGCGCGAAAAACCGAAACTAACACTTCATCGATTGTTCGCTCTCCATCTACCACATTTCCAAGATGAATGGTATGAGTAGGCTGCGATGAGAGCTCCTTCCTACTTTTTGCTTTGAATAATGGGGTAACTATATTAATGGCATCGGGGCCGGAAACTCTAATTACAGCAATGGCACCGGCTCCTGATGGTGTTGCAAGAGCAACAATAGTATCATTCAATTTCATGCGGCAAATTTATGAAAGAATTCATTGGTCTAGCAAATTCTGTAACAAACATAGGTTTTTACCGTCTTTTAAGTAGAATACATCACTAACCATCAAAAATCAAAAAATGAGAGAAGACAATCAATTACTGGTCATCACACATCTAAGTCAGTTACTTGACCTGGTGACCGGCATAGGAGGATTTATTGTTCCGCTAATTATATGGACCACCCAAAAGGATAAAGTGGCGGGGATGGATATGCATGGCAAAATGATCATCAATTTCCAGATCAGCATTTTTATTTATAGCATTATCTGTATTCCATTAATCATTTTTCTAGGTCTGGGAATCATCTTACTAATTCTTGTTGGTTTGCTAGCACTAGTTCTACCTATTCTGAATGCGATTAAAGTAAGCAATGGAGAAATGCCATATTATCCTCTTACCATACAGTTTTTAAAATAGTATTGCTGAAGCATAAAATTAAAAAAGCCCGTTCGATCGAACGGGCTTTTTCTATGATTTGAGAATTTTGTTTAGCTATTAAGCATTACCGGCATAACCAGCATGGTAATTTTTTCTCCAGGGTCAAGCCCATCTACAGGAGTTAGAATTCCAGCTCTGTTTGGTAAGCTCATTTCAAGCATCACCTCGTCTGCTGTAAGATTTCCTAACATCTCGATAAGGAAGCGTGAGTTAAAACCAATTTGCATATCGTCACCCTGGTAATCACAGGTCAAACGTTCTTCAGCTTTATTGCTGTAATCCACATCCTCAGCTGAAATATTTAATTCAGCCCCCGCGATCTTAAGTCTTACCTGGTGCGTGGTTTTATTAGAGAAAATCGAAACCCTTCTTACAGAACTCAGGAATTGATTTCTCTCTATAGTAAGTTTGTTTGGGTTCTCTTTAGGAATTACCGCTTCGTAGTTAGGATATTTTCCGTCGATCAATCTACAGATTAACTGAGTATCATCGAAAGTAAATTTAGCGTTCGAATCATTGTACTCGATCAAAACTTCAGATTCACTTCCTGCCAGGATTCCTTTTAAAAGATTCAAAGGTTTCTTCGGCATAATAAATTCTGCTGCTTCATTCGCCTGAATGTCTTCACGTGAATATTTCACAAGCTTATGAGCATCTGTCGCTACAAAAGTTAATCCGTCTTCCTTAAACTGGAAAAAGACACCACTCATTACTGGTCTGAGATCGTCATTTCCTGAAGCAAATATTGTTTTGCTAATTGCTGAAGAAAGAATATCGGCTTCCACGATCGTACTGCTAGGTTCATCCAATGCAACCGGATTCGGGAACTCCTCACCATCGGCATATGCAAGTGCATATTTACCATGGTTCGAACTCAATTCTATTGTGTTATTGTCTTCAACTACAAAAGTTAGAGGCTGCTCCGGAAAAGTCTTCAAGGTATCCAGAAGAAGTTTTGCAGGAACTGCGATCTTTCCTTCTGAATCTGACTCTACTTTAAGCTTTGCAGACATGGTAGTCTCAAGATCTGAAGCAGATACAGTCAATTCGTCATTCTGAAGGTCAAAAAGAAAATTATCTAAAATTGGTAGCGTATTGCTATTATTGATTACCCCTCCAAGTATTTGTAGCTGTTTCAGCAGGTAATTGCTGGATACAATAAATTTCATCGGCTTTTATTGATTTATTTTGAATCAATTACAAATATATTTTAATATGTAGAAATTGACCCTTTAAACCCATAGTTTTTATTAACAGAAATTATCTTATTGTTAGATCTAAATAGCTGTAAAATAAATTGTTACAGATTTTTATTTAGTAATAATTGTTAATATGTTCAAATTGAATACCCCGTAGGCTTCTATCGAAGTTTTAAAGTATATATCTTCGTTTACGGAAGTAGGTAAGGGCAGCACCAAGTAGTACAAGCATTAACAATGGTGCACCAATAGCAATGACCTGCCACATTTCACGTTGCGCGGCAACTTTGTCCTTGTTTAGAAATGCCAGATTGATCTCTTTTGTCCTCACGTCCACCAGTCCCGAGTCATCCAGCAGATAGTTGACAGTATTAAGCAAAAACTCTTTATTGCCATAGGTCATCCCCGTATACCGTTCAAAACCAAGTTCCAATGGTTTTCCTTGCTGAAGTTCGTTCTTTATCACATCTCCATCAGAGATCACCACCATTTTGGTATTCTCGCTGTTATCCAGGTGCGTAGTCTCAAAAGGCTTTAATCTATTGTTGTAAACAGATTTAAAACTGCCTTCCAGTAATACTGCCAGAGGTTGTTCACCGGCAGTATAGCTTTCCATTACTGGCTTTGAACCTATAATATCCAGTCCAATTTGCAGCGGAACGCCTTCAAGCTTTGTTTTTGGAGAACTGCTAAGTAAAACAGTTTTCTCAAGGTCATTCTTCAAAAGATCGATTGGGTTGGCGTAATTAAATTTTACCGCTTCGATATTGTTGACAATTGGATGATTGGCCATAGAACTTGTAAGCGGACTATAATACCATGGATATGGATTAAAGCGGGTTTCATTTCCAGTTCCACTCGCAAGAATGATAGGAGCTGAGTACAGGTCATTCACCAGTTCAGAATTTATGCGAAGGCCATAAGAGAAGAAATAGTCACCAAGATTTAAATTTCTTGGTAAGGCAAGAGCTGAACCCCTCTCATTAAATAGGCTGTCATTCTCCATACTGGTCATTTCTGCAAGCCAGAGCATTTTGCCGCCATTCATTAAATATTGATCGAGCACATACTTCTCCTTTTCAGAATAAGGGATTATGGGTTTAGCTTCGATCACCAAATCATAAGACTTTAGGTCTTCCAGCGTTTTCTGCGGATTACTTGCTACCGAATCCAGCGTAAAAGGTGCTAGGAAATAATATTCCTGTACGGTTTTGATAAAGTCTGCTATTCTCGCGTCTGGAAGCTCTCCGTTCCCACGCATCACCGCGATCTTTTTTTCTCTTGGATAAATAAGTTTGTTTAAACCGTCAGCAAAAGCATATTCTAATTGCTGTACGGAAGAATTCACTCGCTCCTCATCGGTTGCTCCAATCTGGTTCTTCAGCAAAGGAATTTTGACCGTTTTATCTTCGAAATTTGCAATAGCCCAGGGGAAAATGATGGTCTCGCTATTTTTTCCGTTCTCTTGAACATTGAGTCGGGCAGGAGTCATCCCTAATTTATAGAATTCTTCAGCAATGGCATTGGCATCATCACCTTCAGCTAAAGGATCGATAAAATTGAATTTTATATTCGAATTATAGGCAGCAAACTCCTCAAGCATTTGCCTTGTTTCTTCTTTTAACCGTCTGAATTCCGAAGGAAAACTACCCTCAAGAAAAACATCGATAATAATAGGAGAATCCACATCGTCCACTATCTCTTTGGCTGCTGAAGATAGGCTGTAACGCTGGTCTTCGGTAAGATCCAGTCTTGTAAAGTAATTGGCAGCAATTATGTTAAGTACGATCAAAATGATCACAAAAACCAATAAACTCGATATGTTCTTATTACGGATCATCTTCGGTTTTTTGCTGATGAAATATTTACCTGGGTAAGCTTCAGAAATAAAGCGATCACACTAACAAAATAAATGAGATCGCGAGTATCTAATACACCGCGGCTAATACTGCGATAATGATAACTTATTCCGAAGTATTCCAGTAGATAGGTAAAATCGCCTAAAATGTTGATCGTGGCGAGTGCTTCAAATGCATAATAGATGGCAAAACAAAGAAAAACTCCCAGTAAAAAGGCCACAATTTGATTGGAAGTAGTACTGGAAGCATAGGTGCCTATTGCGGTATAACTTGCTGCCAGAAAGATCAAACCTAGATAAGATCCAATAGTTGCACCCGTATCAAAATTGTAGGCTATCTGTCCCAATTCTCCGATAGCTAACAAATAAATTATGCTTGGAATGATAGCAAGAAGAACCAAAATTAGTGCGCCAAAGTATTTACCAAATACAAGATCCCAGTTACTAATAGGGCGGGTTTGCAAAATCTCCATGGTTCCCATTCGCTTTTCTTCGGAATAGCTGCGCATACTTATCGCAGGAATAAGAAATATAAAGATCCATGGTGCCAGATCAAAAAATGGTTTAAGATCTGCAAAACCACTATCCAGGATATTGTAACCTCCACTAAATACGAAAAGGAACAGTCCGCTAACCAAAAGAAAGATACCAATCACCAAGTAACCGGTAAGGTTTGCAAAAAATGATTGTATTTCTTTTTTTAAGATCGCGAACATTTAGTCCAGGCTTACAAGTTTATCGACGCTCCAGGCCTCAGGTTTTGCATTAAAATGAACTTTCGTTTCTGCCCAAACCTTTTTAAATAGATCTGAATGCCGATAGTTCTCCAAAGCATTTTCATCTACCCAGTAACTATACGTAAAAAATGTATTCGTATTGTTTTTATCACGGTATAGTTCCAAAAATTGACAGCCTTCAAAATTTCTGATCTTTGATTTTACCTGCTCAAAGTTGTTCAGAAACTCTTCGATCTTATCTTCCTTAAAGCCCATTTTCACAATTCTTACGAACATCTATTCAAAATTTATGGTTACAGTATCAAGGTATTCCAGACCAAATAAACTGGCCGCACCACCCACTGTATTGGGATTACTTTTATAAATGGCCAGTTCAATATAGCCGGCAGAATTGAACACTGCCAGCTTCTTGCCATCTTCTTCTTTGCGATTTTCCTTTTCTACCTCAAAATTAATCGCATGACTGTAAGTTTCATAGATCGCATCGAAATTATGTCTGCGTGCACTAATTTTAAACGGTCGGCCTTTACCAGTACTTTCAAACAATTTCCGAGAAATATTTGTGATCACATTTCCGTAGTTATCAATATAGATCACGTGTCCCAGTATCTGGTTCTTTTCACTATTAATGATGGGTTCGAACTGTTTGAGATGTTTAATTTGCTCAATATTCTTACCAATGACTTCCAGAGTTCCTCCCCGGGAAATATGACAGGCTACTTTTACAAAAACGTCCAGTACAGGGAAATTGGTTTGTATCTTATCATGTATATTGATTTCCACGATTTTCTCCGGTCTTATTTCTGAAGCTAATAAAGAAAGTATCCCGTTGTTGGCACAAATAAAGTAGTGGTCATCCAGTTTTACTGCGAGATGTTTATTCTCTGGTGTAAGTTCTGAATCGATCCCAATAATATGAATACTTCCCTTCGGAAAACTTTTATAGGCGTTCTTGATGATATAGGAAGCTTCACTAATATGGAATGGTGAAACCGAATGCGAAATATCAACAATTCTAACATCACTTAGCTCATTGTAGATAGCACCTTTAACCGCTCCAGCGAAATAATCCTTTTCCCCAAAATCGGTTGTTAAAGTGATGATTGCCATAGGCGATTGTTAATATTTTTTTAACCTGAAACAGGTAATTTTCCTTAAGTTTGTATAGGTAGCGAATATAAATTTTATTTTAGTGATTCGCTCGAGGATAGCAGTCAAAAGTAACGCTTTTCTCAGCCCAAAATTAGAACATACAAATACGAAGGACAAATAAATTCTAACTGAAAAATTCACAATGCTTCATCTAAAATTCTAGCTTTTGAACGAACTTCTTATTGAACTCTCAGAAATTAGCCCACGCGAATTCTTCGGGCAACAGAACGAACATATCGAATTACTAAAAAAATACTTTCCCAAGCTCAAAATAGTTGCCAGAGGTAATAAAATTAAAGTTTTTGGCGATGAAGAAATGCTGGAGGAGTTCGACAAGCGTTTTTCCATGTTGATGGATCATTTTGGAAAGTATAATAAACTGGACGAAAATACAATTGAAAGAGTTCTCACTAGCGAAAGTGAAGAGGATTATCAAACCACTAAAGAAAGTGGCGAGACGATCGTTCATGGTTTAAGTGGAAAGGTGATCAAAGCTCAAACTGCGAATCAACGCAGGATGGTAGAACTTACCAAAAAGAATGATCTTATTTTTGCCATTGGACCGGCCGGAACCGGAAAGACCTATACGGGCGTAGCACTCGCGGTAAAAGCTCTTAAGGAGAAGCAGGTCAAAAGGATCATTCTTACCAGACCCGCCGTAGAAGCAGGTGAAAATCTTGGATTTCTGCCGGGTGATCTTAAAGAAAAACTGGACCCTTATATGCAGCCATTATATGATGCTTTAAGGGATATGATTCCGCATGAAAAGCTCGAGCTATTTATTGAAAAAGGTGTTATCCAAATTGCACCCTTAGCATTTATGCGTGGTAGGACTCTGGATGATGCTTTTGTGATCCTTGATGAAGCACAGAACACTACACACGCTCAAATGAAGATGTTCTTAACCAGAATGGGAAAACATGCGAAATTTATGATCACGGGTGATCCGGGACAGATCGATCTGCCTAGAAGAACTATTTCAGGTCTTAAAGAAGCACTACTGGTGCTAAAAGATGTGAAAGGTGTTGGTATGGTTTATCTTGATGACAAGGATGTAATTAGACACCGACTGGTTAAAAAGATCATTGCCGCTTATAAAACAATTGAACACAACGACTAAATTTTCAACTCGTGAAGAGTAATACCATAATTAGAACAGACTTTCAATTCCCGGGACAAAAATCGGTTTACAAAGGTAAGGTAAGAGATGTATATACCCTGGAAGGTGACAGGTTGTTAATGATCGCATCAGACAGGCTTTCAGCTTTTGATGTGGTAATGCCAAAAGGGATTCCATTTAAAGGTCAGATCCTTAACCAGATCGCTACAAAAATGATGGAAAAAACTGAAGACATCGTTCCGAACTGGTTGGAAGCCACACCAGACCCTAATGTAGCAATCGGGAAAAACTGCGAGCCTTTTAAGGTTGAAATGGTTATTCGTGGTTATCTTTCTGGTCACGCTGCCAGAGAGTATAAAGCAGGGAATAGAGAATTGTGTGGAGTTAAGATGCCTGAAGGAATGAAGGAAAATGATAAATTTTCTGAACCTATAATCACTCCTGCTACAAAAGCAGAAATGGGAGATCATGATGAGGATATTTCCAGAGAGGACATTATAGCTAAAAATATCGTTTCAAAGGAAGATTATCTTCAGCTGGAAGATTACACTCGTAAACTATTTCAAAGAGGATCTGAGATCGCTGATCAACAAAACCTGATCCTGGTAGATACTAAGTATGAATTTGGAAAAACTTCCGAAGGAAAAATTGTATTGATAGACGAAATACATACGCCAGATTCTTCTAGATATTTTTATAAGGAAGGGTATGAAGAAAGACAGGCTAAGGGGGAGGCACAAAGACAACTCTCTAAAGAATTCGTTCGGCAATGGCTTATAGGTGAAGGTTTTCAAGGACTTGAAGGCCAGGAAGTACCTTTGATGAGTGATGAGTATATTGAAACTGTTTCTGAAAGATATATTGAGCTTTATGAGAATATTACCGGCGAAACTTTTAAAAAGGCAGACATTACTAATATTGACGCTAGAATTGAACAGAACGTTCTCAAATATCTCGAATCTCAAAAATAATATGTACAGAAGATGAACATTTCTATTAATTATGTAATTGATACCATGATTTTTTAGCAGATCCTTTTTCTGATTGCTCAGTATTTAATATTTTTAGTGAAAACCGGTAATTCCGGTTTTCTTCTTTTATAAACGATATTATTTATGAGTAACTATCATATAAAGAACCTGGAAGAATATTTTCAGGTATACCGCAAATCTATACGTGAACCTGAAAACTTCTGGCAGGAAGTTGCTGAAGAACATTTTACCTGGAGAAAAAAATGGGATAATGTCCTTAGCTGGGATTTTAGCAAGCCGGAAGTTAAATGGTTTGAAAATGCTAAGCTGAATATTACTGAAAATTGCATAGATAGACATCTACTCGCGAAAGGAGATAAAACCGCTATTATATGGGAGCCAAATGATCCTTCGGAAGAAACTTTGAAAATCAGCTATAGGGAGCTACATAAAAAAGTAAGTCAGTTTGCAAATGTTTTAAAAGCAAACGGCATCGAAAAAGGGGATAGGGTATGCATTTATCTTCCTATGATTCCCGAACTGGCTTATTCAGTTTTAGCGTGTGCAAGAATTGGAGCAATACATTCTGTGGTGTTTGCTGGATTTTCAGCTTCGGCTCTGGCCGCCAGAACGCAGGATGCCGATTGTAAGATGATGATCACTTCCGATGGTTCCTTCCGAGGAGATAAAACGATTGATCTTAAAGGTATTGTTGATAAGGCACTTGATAGTTGCCCAAATGTCGAAAAAGTACTGGTTGCTAAAAGAACAGGGGCTAACATACATATGGAAGCCGGAAGAGATGTATGGCTGGAAGAGGAAATGTCTAAAGCCGCTGATACCTGTACTCCTGAGATCATGGATGCAGAAGATCCACTTTTTATATTATATACCTCGGGATCTACAGGCAAACCCAAAGGTATGTTGCACACGACTGCAGGATACATGGTTTATTCAGCTTACACGTTTAAGAACATATTTAACTATCAGGATGATGATGTCTATTGGTGTACTGCCGATATTGGATGGATTACAGGGCATTCGTATATAGTTTATGGTCCGCTTTTAAATGGTGCTACCACCCTGATGTTTGAAGGTGTTCCATCATATCCGGATTACGGTAGATTCTGGGAAATTGTAGAAAAACATCAAGTAAATCAGTTTTACACGGCACCAACAGCAATTAGGGCTTTAGCGAAGAAAAACCTGGACTTTGTCAATAAATACGATCTTTCTTCTTTAAAAGTGCTGGGTACAGTAGGCGAGCCAATTAACGAGGAAGCCTGGCACTGGTACGATAATAATATTGGAAAGAATAAAAGTCCGATAGTTGATACCTGGTGGCAAACGGAGACTGGCGGTATCATGATCTCTCCAATACCCTTTGCCACTCCTACAAAACCAACCTTTGCAACTTTACCCTTCCCTGGAATTCAGCCTGCTTTAATGGATGAGCATGGAAAGGAGCTTAAAGGAAATCAGGTAGATGGCAGGTTATGTATAAAATTCCCGTGGCCTTCCATGGCGAGAACAATATGGGGAAATCACGATAGGTATAGAGATACTTATTTTTCTGCTTTTGCGAACAAATATTTTACTGGTGACGGAGCGATGCGTGATGAGGTTGGTTATTACCGAATTACCGGTAGAGTAGATGATGTAATTATAGTTTCAGGACATAATTTAGGGACTGCACCAATTGAAGATGCTATCAATGAACATCCGGCGGTAGCTGAATCTGCTATTGTTGGATTCCCTCACGAAGTAAAAGGGAACGCTCTATACGGATTCGTTATTCTGAAAGAATCTGGAGAATCCAGAAATCACGATAATTTAAGAAAAGAGATCAATCAGCAAATCGCTGATAAAATTGGGCCTATAGCAAAACCAGACAAAATACAGTTTGTGGAAGGTTTACCGAAAACCAGAAGCGGTAAGATTATGCGTAGAATTTTACGAAAGATCGCAAGTAATGATACTTCTGATCTTGGGGATACTTCAACATTGCTAAATCCTGAAGTTGTTGAGGAAATTATAGAAGGATATCTCAAATAAATTATATTCGGCACCGTTATTGATGTTATTTTTTAAATTAAATCGAAAAATCATGAAGAACTATTTACTTATTCTATTTATTTCATTTTCACTGACTCAAATTCATGCCCAGCAGACTCAAAATGTGGAAATGAACGGTATGCAGATATTTACCAAGGATAAAGAACCGGATAAAATGACCGGATCTCCTTATTATGAAGATGATTTCATCATTGGAAAAGTCATGGAAGATGATAGAAAGGTAATGATGTTAATGCGTTATAATGCCTTGGAAGATATGGTTGTTTTACGTCCGAATACTAACTCTACTAAGGAATATGTATTGCCAAAGAAAAAGTCTATAAAGTACGATTTTGGAAATTATACCTACTTTATTGATCGACTGGAGACGGAGGAAGGTGAATTAGAAGCGTATTTCGCGAAATTTCATCAAGGTAAGCACTCAATATTCGTAGGACAACCAAATGCAGATTATACTCCCGCGAAAAAAGCAGCAACCAGTTATACTCAGGATAAACCAGCCAATATAAAAGTTGAGATGGTTTATTATATTTCTATTGATGGAGCACCTTTCAAGGAAGTTCGTTTAAAGGAAAAAGATCTCGCAGATCTTTTTGATTCAGATAGAATGGAAGATTACTTTGATGATAAAAAGATCAAAACCGAAGAGGATGTAGTTGCTATGCTGAAATTTTATGATAACATATAAATCTTTTACGATGATTATAAACAAAAAGATTACTACGATGAAATATTTTATAACAATTGCATTTTTATTTTTTGCGTTTTCCATTAAGGCACAGAGTTTTTTGAATGGAGCTATGGCGACCTACAGTCCTGCTGAACCTGAAAAATATACCGGATCGCCATTTTATGAAAAGGAGTTCGTGCAGGGTGTAGTTAAGAATGGTGATGGTGATTCTCAATATTTAATGATGAGATATAATGCTTTACAGGATGTAGTGGTCCTCAAATTGAGGCCCCAAAGCACTGAACTATTTTTATTGCCTCCTGTTACGGATATTATGTATGAAACGGAAGATTACACATATATGTTAAATGATTCTGTAAGCAATTTACCTGCCTCTACTAAGTATTATGCTAACTTTTTCAAGGGAGAAAGAAGTCATTTAATTGGAGTTCCAACATTAGATCTTAATTCAAAAGAAAAAGCGAAAACGGGTTATCAGGACGACATCCCTGCAAATTTCCAAGTAGATATGGAATATTATCTTTCCGTAAATGGAGGAGAATTTGAGAAAATTAATTTTCGCACAAAACGATTAGCGAGTTTATTCAAAAATTCTGACATGGAAAATTATGCCGCAGATCAGAAAATTAAAAATGCTGATGATGTAGTATCCTTATTGAAGTATTATGAGAATCTTAAATAGTTGTATAACCAAAATAACCAAAATGAAAAATTTCCTATTCTTACTTGCAGTTTTAATTTCTGCCAATGTTATTGGCCAGCAGAATAATGTTTGGAGTGTGTACGATGGCACTGATATTATACCACGGCTTGAAGTTCCAAATAACGATAGGGAATTTTTCACATTTGAAGGCTCACCGTATTTCGAAAAAGATTTTGTCTATTCGGTGGCTGTGAATGATAAAGGTGCATCTGAAAAAGTTCTAGTGCGTTATAATATTGTTGCAGATGCACTTCATTTGAAGAAAGATAAAGGATCGAAAGAAATTTTGGAGATGCCTATCGCTCGGGATGTTGTATTTGCATTAGATGATTATAAATATATTGCCAGAATTGATGGAGATAAAATCCCTGGAGAAACGAATTATTTCGCAGAATTTTATAAGGATGATCATTCGCATTTTATAGGTATACCCGGTCTTAAACTGATAGAAGGTAACATTAGAGGGCATCAAAATGACTACTACAAAAATGGAAAGTTTGAGGTACGAATGGATTATTATATCTCTCTAGATAATGGAGATTACAAATTATTGAATTTAAAAGGTACTACTAAAAAGAAATTCGAGGAAGCACTATCAATGGTGAGTTTCTTGGATAAAAATAAAAATATCACCGAAGCATCGCTTTACAGTTTTTTAGAATAAATTAAAGCCACCTCAATCTTTATCAATTAAAACTTTTGTTGAAAGTATAAAGCCCCAGAACGGGGCTTTTTTAATATCTATATCTAAGTAATTTTCGAATCTTGATATTTTTCGCGTCGATCTTTGCTATTAACTTCATAAATATTAGCGCTGTAATAAAAGCGTCACCAGAAGCAGTGTGCCTATCCGTAAGATCTATATTATAATCTTCAGCGATCTCATCCAATGAATACACTTTATTCTTATCTATAAAATTTGTAGCTATTCTGGTTTTTTTATAAAGAATGGCGGTATCTAAGAATTTATTCTGAAGGCGAGGTGAACCGTTTCTTTCTAATGCTTTATTCATCATGTTTTTGTCGAAACCGGCGTGATGGGCAACAAGTATGGAATTCCCGACATATTCAATGAAATGTTCTAAAGCTTCAGCTTCCGGTAACTGAGCAAAACGTTCGTTTTTTATTATTCCGTGGATTTTTACAGTTTCAGGATTAAAGGTGTTCTGCTTTAGATAGACTTCAAAATGATCTTTCACTTTTAACTGATTATTCTGAATAGCGACCGCGCCTATGCTTAAAATTCGATCTTGGTTTATATCGAATCCGGTAGTTTCGGTATCAAAAATAACAAATCGTTGATCTGCAACATCTTCAGCTTTATCTTTATCAAATAAAGAAAGATACCTGGTAAAATATTCTGGCAGATCTTCCGGTTGCTCATATTTTTTGAACCATTCTCGAATCATGAATAATAAGTAGTTTCAAAACGAATCTTGATAAGCTCCTGAATTTCTTTAATGGATTTAAAGCAACGCTTTAATTTGATCTTATCCTCTTTTCCAAGATCTTCAAGATTTATAAATCTACCATTATCCTTATTTTTAAGACCTTGTTTTGTTCTAAATTTAATAAGTGCTTTGGAAGAATAGGCGCAAGCCTGGTAGATTTCTTTGTTGTTTGGTTCCAACTGGGCCAGTTTTTCAAATCTTTCCGCAGTATTACTAATATTCTTAACTCGGTGTTCCAGAATTAGAAGTCTCGCTGCATCTGTAAGGGGCATGATTCCGCGTTTTTTAATATCAAAAAGATCCTTTTTTTCTCCATCATGTTCTACTAAAAATTGCCTGAAGAATCCTAAAGGAGAAGGATTCCGCAATGCTTGTGCCGCAAGACGATTCAAGAAATTGCGATTTCCTTTTAAAATATCATAGACATGATCTGAAAGTTCATTGGTTAGCCTCGATTCACCATAACTAATGTCATAGTCGAAAAATATCTGACAGAGTAGAATTTCGTCATTGCCTGAAGTAGTAACCCAGTTCGAAAATTGATCCTTCCATTCAGATAAAGACAGGCAGTATTTTTCATTCCGGGCCATCATCTCCGCTGGGCAAAATTGATAGCCAATGATATTAAGTCTTTTAGTGACCTTTCTGGCTAGTTTGAGAAAATAGGCTCTTACTTCTTCCAGTTCTTCTTCCTCAACATTTTCGAATACCAGCGCATTATCCTGATCTGTGAGTAGTAATTGCTCCTTTCTTCCCTGACTACCCAAAGACATCCAGCTAAAGTTACACGGTAGTGGTTCCTCCATTTTATCGATGCAACGGGAAATTGTTCTTTTGATGGTTGCATCATTTAATTCGAAAATAATCGTACTAATGTGGGATACCGGAATATTGCTTTTAATATATCCATCGAGCAACAGCATGATCTTTGTTCTAATTTTCTTAAGCTTTTTTGTTGAATTCGCTCGATTGATTGCTTTCATCAATACAGCAGGATTATTACCCTGAGAAACGATAATATCATGTTCAGAAACAATTCCTTTTACTTTTGTATTTGGAGTACCATCTTTGGTAATGCATATATGATTGATCTTATGTTTCATCATCGTTAGCTGCGCCTGTGCTATGGTAAGGTTCTTCGAGTAACAGATCACTGGAGAATTCATGACTTCGAAAATGTCACTGGTAATGGGCAAAATGCCGGTAGCGACCAATTCTCTAAAGTCCACATCAGTAACGATTCCAACAGGCTTTTTATCTTCCACCACGATAACAGATCCAACCCTGCGCTCACTCATAAGGGTAGCTGCTTTTTGAATACTGGTGTTCCTGGATACTGTCACCATTTTCTTGACAATCGGGATAGGTTGAAGCTCAAATAAAGGATCTTTATTTAGCTGAATATCATCTTCATCTGAAAATAATCTCCCACGGTGTTTTTCTGAATAGGGGTTACGGGTATTCGAAGCAAAACTTTCCATTAGAAAATCCCCTACTTCAGGATTGTTGACGGCATAAGGTTTGAAAAGATTCAACGGAATTCCATAGATGATACTTTCTTCATCTGTGATGGCATTGATCTGGTAATTTTTTTTTGCAAACAAGGGTCGCAATCCAAAAATATCACCTTCATCACATTTATCAATAGTTTCAGGTTCTTTCGATTCTTCAACCTTCTGAAGGTCTACGGCTCCTTTTTGAACTATATAGAATTGATCATGAACTTGCTCATCTTTTCTGAAGATCATTTTACCAGCCTCGAAATAGAAAACCGTAATTGATTCTGAAATCTGAAGTAATTCAGATTTTTCCAGAAGTGAAAATGGCGGATAATTTTCCAGGAAATCGGCGATACGAGCGGCAATGGAATTTGTCATATTTCAAATTTATCCGAAAATTCGACAATACACCTCTAGATTAGTCAGCAATTTCTATCTCGTAATCTTTGATAAGCTTATAGATTGCTTTTTCAGTTTCTGAAAGTTGAATGTATTCAGGTTTTATATCTTCTTTCACCTTTTTGAAGTATGGTTCTATCTCTCCGTTTTCATAAGTTTCAATCACTTTTGGATGAACATAGTAACTTCTGCAAACAGAACGTGTGTTGCCAAGGCCTTCAGCAGCAGCATCAAAACCAATAAGAATGTTCTTTTTGTTTTGCTTTTCTTCTTCCGTATATCCTAATTCGTGCAGGGTTTCAAAAAATATTTTAGTGGCAGACCAGGTTCTAAAGTCTTTAGCCGAGTACATGTCGCCACTAATCTCATGGATATAACCGTTGATCATACCGCTATCTATGGTTTGCTTAACACCATTCTCATTATAGAACTTGAAAAGTTCCCATCCAGGAATCTCCTCACATTGATTGATTAATTTAATTAGTCTTTTATCTTCTACTGAAATAGAATGTTCTTTCCCTTTCTTTCCTATGAATTCGAATTTGAGTCCGTCTTCCATAGTTTTAACATGCTTGGTACGAAAAGTAGATAGGCCATAAGTCTTATTATTCTTTGCATAATACTCATTACCAATCCTTATATGAGTTTCCTCCATAAGTCTAATGATCAAGGCGAGAACCTTGCGCTTGGGCATTCCTTTAAGATTGAGATCTTCATCCACCTGCTTTCTGATCTTTGGTAACATCTTCCCGAATGCAGTCATTTTGAAAAACTTCGTCTGATTTCGAACTTTGGACCAGGTTGGGTGATACATATATTGCTTGCGCTCCTTTTCATCTCTTCCTACTACTTGAAGATGTCCATTATGTAGATGCGTAATCTTTACATTTTTCCAGGCTGGCGGGATAACAAGACTTTTTATACGCTCAATAGTTTTCGTGTCAGTAACTTTTTCGTCCTTACGATAGTATGCAAAACCGCGTCCTACTTTCTTCCTGCTTATCGAGAGTAAGTTTTCATTTACATATCTAAGATTCGCAAGTTTTACGGCTTCATGAGTATCACTCATCATTACTTCTACATCATCAGGCGATAGCGTCATTCTTTTTTTGTTTAAATATAGGATGAAATTGAGCACTTCCGAATTAAAGAAAAGTGAAAGTTTAAGGTTTCAAAATAAAAAACTCCCTGATTACAGGGAGTTTAACAACATCTTGAGAAGTGTTCAATTAGTCAAAATAACTAAATGTATCTCCGTCCTTTATTTTCAACAATGATTCATATATAAGATTGATCACATTTTCAACATCATTCTTGTGCACCATTTCAACGGTTGTATGCATATAGCGCAAAGGTAAAGAGATCAATGCCGAAGGAACACCGCCATTGCTATAAGCAAAAGCATCGGTATCTGTTCCTGTGAATCTTGATGAAGCATGTCTCTGGAAAGGAATTTTCTTTTCTTCCGCAGTATCAATGATCAACTCTCTTAGTTTATTTTGTACCGCCGGAGCATAAGAAATTACTGGTCCGTCACCAATCCTATTAAGTCCGTTGGTTTTCTTTTCGATCATTGGAGTAGTGGTGTCATGAGTGACATCAGTTACTATAGCAACGTTTGGCTGAATACGATGTGTGATCATTTCTGCACCACGAAGACCAATTTCTTCCTGAACTGAATTGGTGATATAAAGTCCGAACGGTAATTTTTCGCCTTTTTCTTTTAATAATCTGGCAACCTGTGCAATCATAAAGCCACCAATTCTATTATCCAGAGCGCGACATACGAATTTGTCCTTGTTCAGAATAAAGAATTCATCAGGATAAGTAATAACACATCCTACGTGAACACCCAGAGCTTCAACTTCCTCTTTATTCGTACATCCAACATCTATACAAATATTGTCCATTTTTGGGGACTGTTCCTTTTCCTTGTTGCGGGTATGGATCGCCGGCCATCCAAAAACTCCTTTAACGATACCATTCTTAGTATGGATGTTTACACGTTTAGAAGCAGCAATCTGGTGATCACTACCACCGTTTCTAACTACATATATAAGACCCTCGTCTGAGATATAATTTACATACCATGAAATTTCATCAGCATGACCTTCTATAACTACCTTATATTTAGCTTCTGGATTTATCACACCAACTGCAGTTCCATAAGTATCAGTAATGAATTCATCCACGAAAGGTTTCAGATATTCCATCCATAATTTCTGGCCTTCAGACTCATATCCTGTGGGAGCTGCATTATTAAGGTATTTCTCTAGAAATTCGAGGGATTTTTGATCCAGTACTTCAGTTTTATCCATAGTTTCTTTTAATTTTTACGAATTTAAAAAATTTAGATTGGAGAGAAGTGGCTATTGACTAATTTTGGAATGGTTTTAGCAAAAAGAAATGATAATCCAAATTTAAAATTTATAGTGATTCGTATATTTTACATCTTACTTTTACTTACTTCAGCTACAGTAGTAGCTCAATCTGATACTTTATCAAGGCCTATGGATTCTACGGAAGTCGATACGTCCATGACCACACAGTATATGATTATTGCAGGAGATTCGATTCCCAGAGAACTTATTGACCTGGAAGAAGTGGTGCTTTTGAGACGACTGAAGTTTGATAGTAATGCGGATAGAAAGCGTTACCTTATATTAAGGAGAAAGACCAGAAAAGTGTATCCTTATGCTAAAATGGCTTCGGAAAGATTACTTACGCTCAATTCCAGGTTGGACGACATAAAGTCAAGACGCGCCCGTAAGAAGTATACCAAGATCGTTCAGGATTATATTGAAGATGAATTTTCTGCTGAATTAAAAAAGCTAACCAGAACTGAAGGTCAGATTCTGGTAAAGCTTATCCACCGTCAAACTGGAACAACAGCTTTTGAACTCGTAAAAGATCTCAAGAGTGGGTGGAGAGCTTTTTGGTATAATACAACTGCCAGTATGTTTGATATTTCCTTAAAGGAAGAGTACGACCCGAAAAATAATCAGGAAGATTTCCTGATAGAAGATATCCTACAAAGATCATTCAGGGATAATATTCTGGAAAGACAATCTTCTGCATTGGATTTTGAATATCTTGATCTTAGTGATAAGTGGAATAAAAAACAGGATTTAAGAAAAGCTTTAAATTAATTTTAAAGATCAGTATTTGATCTTCAACCACTTATAAATAATCTTGTGTTTATTTTATATTTTTTTTCAAAAAGTCATTGTGTAATTAAAATTGGGGTGTATATTTGCAGCCGCTTTGGGAGCAAGGCGTATGTTCGTTGAGAGTAGTAATGGTGGGTGATGTGAAAGGATCTGGCTTTAAAAAATTAAACTAAAATTTATTAAATTTTAGTTTGGTAGAAAGAAAAAAGTTAGTGTATATTTGCAGCCGCTTTGAGAGCAAGGCGTGCGTTCACTGAAAGGGTTTGTAAAGGGTAGGCTATTGTTGGTCTAAGGCAAAAAAATAAAAATTAAATTTCTTTAAATTTTATTTGGCTGGAGAGTAAAACTAGTTTTATATTTGCACCCGCTTTAAAAACGAAGCGACGTTCTTAAGAAGGTTGGCGGAGTTTAAAGGTAGGAAAGCTTTAGAAAAAGAAACTAAAAATTTTATTAAAAAAGTTTTGGTGGATAAAGAAAAAGCGTTGTATATTTGCACCCGCTTTGAGAACAAGCAAACGTTCAAAAATTACAGATTGAAATTACTGAAAACCACCGGATGGGGTGAGAGAATAAGGTTCGATTCCTTAGGTTTTAACAAGACAGATTGGGAGACCAATTAAAGTTCATTGATATATTGAATTGACAAAGGGTTTTATCTTTAATTAGATAGAATCAAGTGTATAAGAATTAAGACTAGAAAAGTCATACTGAGCAATTTCTTTAGTAATTGTTGAATATATTTAAGATTTAACGATGAAGAGTTTGATCCTGGCTCAGGATGAACGCTAGCGGCAGGCCTAACACATGCAAGTCGAACGGTAACAGGAATTAGCTTGCTAATTTGCTGACGAGTGGCGCACGGGTGCGTAACGCGTATACAATCTGCCTTTAAGCGGGGAATAGCCCATGGAAACGTGGATTAATACCCCATAGTATGTAGACTTCACCTGGAGATTACATTAAACATTTATGGCTTAAAGATGAGTATGCGTCCTATTAGTTAGTTGGTAAGGTAACGGCTTACCAAGACCGCGATAGGTAGGGGTCCTGAGAGGGAGATCCCCCACACTGGTACTGAGACACGGACCAGACTCCTACGGGAGGCAGCAGTGAGGAATATTGGACAATGGAGGCAACTCTGATCCAGCCATGCCGCGTGCAGGAAGACGGCCCTATGGGTTGTAAACTGCTTTTATACGGGAAGAACCACATCTACGTGTAGATGCTTGACGGTACCGTATGAATAAGGACCGGCTAACTCCGTGCCAGCAGCCGCGGTAATACGGAGGGTCCAAGCGTTATCCGGAATCATTGGGTTTAAAGGGTCCGTAGGCGGGATAATAAGTCAGTGGTGAAAGTCTGCAGCTCAACTGTAGAATTGCCATTGATACTGTTGTTCTTGAATTATTATGAAGTGGTTGGAATGAGTAGTGTAGCGGTGAAATGCATAGATATTACTCAGAACACCTATTGCGAAGGCAGATCACTAATAATATATTGACGCTGAGGGACGAAAGCGTAGGTAGCGAACAGGATTAGATACCCTGGTAGTCTACGCCGTAAACGATGGTTACTAGCTGTTCGGCTCGATTGAGAGCTGAGTGGTTAAGCGAAAGTGATAAGTAACCCACCTGGGGAGTACGTTCGCAAGAATGAAACTCAAAGGAATTGACGGGGGCCCGCACAAGCGGTGGAGCATGTGGTTTAATTCGATGATACGCGAGGAACCTTACCAGGGCTTAAATGCAGTTGGACAGGTCTGGAAACAGACCCTTCTTCGGACTAATTGCAAGGTGCTGCATGGTTGTCGTCAGCTCGTGCCGTGAGGTGTCAGGTTAAGTCCTATAACGAGCGCAACCCCTGTGGTTAGTTGCCAGCGAGTCATGTCGGGAACTCTAGCCAGACTGCCAGTGCAAACTGTGAGGAAGGTGGGGATGACGTCAAATCATCACGGCCCTTACGTCCTGGGCCACACACGTGCTACAATGGTAGGGACAGAGGGCAGCTACCCCGCGAGGGGATGCGAATCTTTAAACCCTATCACAGTTCGGATCGCAGTCTGCAACTCGACTGCGTGAAGCTGGAATCGCTAGTAATCGCATATCAGCCATGATGCGGTGAATACGTTCCCGGGCCTTGTACACACCGCCCGTCAAGCCATGGAAGCCGGGGGTACCTGAAGTCCGTCACCGTAAGGAGCGGCCTAGGGTAAAACTGGTAACTGGGGCTAAGTCGTAACAAGGTAGCCGTACCGGAAGGTGCGGCTGGAACACCTCCTTTCTAGAGCTTTGCATGTTTACATGCAAGCGACAATTAGTAAAGGGAAGTTTAGAAGGCCAATTTGGTCTTGATTCTTATGTCAATTCGGTTATTATGGACAGTCTCATAGCTCAGCTGGTTAGAGCGCTACACTGATAATGTAGAGGTCGGCAGTTCGAGTCTGCCTGAGACTACTTGAAAGAGTAAGCCATCAGGTTTATAAGTTCATTTGAAAAACTGAAAGGAAATTTTAGAGGTTGAGTAGCCGTTATAAGTACTGTTAACTAATAACTGGTTAGCTGGATACTAAAATAATGGGGGATTAGCTCAGCTGGCTAGAGCGCCTGCCTTGCACGCAGGAGGTCATCGGTTCGACTCCGATATTCTCCACGATTCCTAGAGATAGAGTGGGTTATAGTTTTTACAAACAACCAGGAAACATAAGTTTTTAGTTTGTAAGATCATCGAGACTCTATTGTGAATACGGGAAAAAAGTTCATTGACATATTGAAGAAACAAAGAATACGAGAACACTATTAGATAGAAATATTTAATATAAGTAATACATTATAATACTTCTGTTCTAGCGCAAGTTAGGATAGATTAGAGCATTAAGCAAAGCGCATACAAGCTAGATAAGGGCGTATGGGGAATGCCTAGGCTCTCAGAGGCGAAGAAGGACGTGATAAGCTGCGAAAAGTCGTGGGGATTGGCACATACAAATTGATCCGCGAATATCCGAATGGGGCAACCCACTATATTGAAGATATAGTATCCGCAAGGAGGCGAACCCGGAGAACTGAAACATCTAAGTACCCGGAGGAAGAGAAAACAATAGTGATTGCGCTAGTAGCGGCGAGCGAACGCGCAGAAGCCCAAACCAATGAGTTTACGGACTTATTGGGGTTGTAGGACTGCAACATTGTTTGTACAATGAATTAGAACAAGTTGGAAAGCTTGGCCAAAGACGGTGATAGCCCGGTATAGGAAAGTTGATATAAAGCATAGCAGTATCCTGAGTAGTGCGGGGCACGTGAAACCCTGTATGAATCCGGCGGGACCATCCGCCAAGGCTAAATACTCCTGAGAGACCGATAGTGAACCAGTACCGTGAGGGAAAGGTGAAAAGAACCCTGAATAAGGGAGTGAAATAGATCCTGAAACCATACGCTTACAAGCGGTCGGAGCCCTTTAGTGGGGTGACGGCGTGCCTTTTGCATAATGAGCCTACGAGTTACCGTTGCCAGCAAGGTTAAGCAGTTCAGCTGTGGAGCCGTAGCGAAAGCGAGTCTGAATAGGGCGCTTTAGTTGGTAGTGGTAGACGCGAAACCGTGTGATCTACCCTTGGGCAGGTTGAAGCTGTGGTAACACATAGTGGAGGACCGAACCCGTTGACGTTGAAAAGTCTTGGGATGACCTGAGGGTAGGGGTGAAAGGCCAATCAAACTCGGAAATAGCTCGTACTCCCCGAAATGCATTTAGGTGCAGCGATATAGATAGTTTTATAGAGGTAGAGCTACTGATTGGATGCGGGGGCTTCACCGCCTACCAATTCCTGACAAACTCCGAATGCTATAAAATGTTTCATATCAGTGAGGGCATGGGTGCTAAGGTCCATGTCCGAGAGGGAAAGAACCCAGACCATCAGCTAAGGTCCCAAAATATATGTTAAGTTGAAGAAACGCGGTTGAACTGCCCAGACAGCTAGGATGTTGGCTTGGAAGCAGCCATTCATTTAAAGAGTGCGTAACAGCTCACTAGTCGAGCGGTTCGGCATGGATAATAATCGGGCATAAACATATTACCGAAGCTATGGACTATAGTTTACTATAGTGGTAGGGGAGCATTGTAACAGAGATGAAGGTGAGTCGCGAGGCTTGCTGGATTGGTTACAAAAGAAAATGTAGGCATAAGTAACGATAATGCGGGCGAGAAACCCGCACACCGAAAGACTAAGGTTTCCTCAGCTATGCTAATCAGCTGAGGGTTAGTCGGGACCTAAGGCGAACCCGAAAGGGGTAGTCGATGGACAAGCAGTTAATATTCTGCTACTTGCCCCACGTTAAAGCGGACGGAGGCGTAAATTTGGTGCGTACTGACGGAATAGTACGTTGAAGGGAGTGGTAACACCCCGATAGTACACAAAAGCTACGGCCGGCGTGATAATCCAGAGGAGCGACTTCCAAGAAAAGCGAGTGGAGGCAACCCGTACCCTAAACCGACACAGGTAGTTGGGATGAGAATTCTAAGGTGCTCGAGAGATTCATGGCTAAGGAACTAGGCAAAATTGGCCCGTAACTTCGGGAGAAGGGTCGCCCCCCTTATGGGGGGGGCCGCAGTGAAAAGATCCAGGCGACTGTTTATCAAAAACACAGGGCTCTGCTAAATCGAAAGATGACGTATAGGGCCTGACACCTGCCCGGTGCTGGAAGGTTAAGGGGAGATGTTAGCATTAGCGAAGCATTGAACTGAAGCCCCAGTAAACGGCGGCCGTAACTATAACGGTCCTAAGGTAGCGAAATTCCTTGTCGGGTAAGTTCCGACCTGCACGAATGGTGCAACGATCTGGATACTGTCTCAGCCATGAGCTCGGTGAAATTGTAGTATCGGTGAAGATGCCGATTACCCGCTGTGGGACGAAAAGACCCCGTGCACCTTTACTATAGCTTAGTATTGACTTTGAACAAGTGATGTGTAGGATAGGTAGGAGACTTTGAAGCTGCATCGCCAGGTGTGGTGGAGTCGTTGTTGAAATACTACCCTTTACTTGTTTAGAGCCTAACTTCCAACGGAAGGACAGTGCTTGGTGGGTAGTTTGACTGGGGTGGTCGCCTCCAAAAGAGTAACGGAGGCTTCTAAAGGTTCCCTCAGCACGCTTGGTAACCGTGCGTAGAGTGCAATGGCAAAAGGGAGCTTGACTGAGAGACATACAGGTCGATCAGGTACGAAAGTAGAGCATAGTGATCCGGTGACACCGCATGGAAGGGTCATCGCTCAAAGGATAAAAGGTACGCCGGGGATAACAGGCTGATCTCCCCCAAGAGCTCACATCGACGGGGGGGTTTGGCACCTCGATGTCGGCTCGTCACATCCTGGGGCTGGAGAAGGTCCCAAGGGTTGGGCTGTTCGCCCATTAAAGTGGCACGCGAGCTGGGTTCAGAACGTCGTGAGACAGTTCGGTCTCTATCTACAGTGGGCGTTAGAAATTTGAGTGGACCTGATCCTAGTACGAGAGGACCGGATTGGACGAACCTCTGGTGTATCTGTTGTTCCGCCAGGAGCACTGCAGAGTAGCTACGTTCGGAAGGGATAAGCGCTGAAAGCATATAAGCGCGAAACCCACCACAAGATGAGATTTCTTTAAAGGACCGTGGGAGACTACCACGTTGATAGGCTATAGGTGTAAAGGCAGTAATGTCATAGCCGAGTAGTACTAATAATCCGTAAAGCTTGATGCGCGATGGCTCTGAGGCCTTAAAACCTCAGAGCCGCCAAATGCTTATTTTATAGTTGTAGTACAGGTACTTGTAACTTTTTTGTTTCTTTAATTATGTCAACGATATTAGTTCTAATCTAAGTAATTAGAACAGTTTTAAGCTCGAAGCTTATAACTTACCTTTTAAGGTGGCTATAGCAACGGGGCTCACCTCTTCCCATCCCGAACAGAGTAGTTAAGCCCGTTAGCGCAGATGGTACTGCTGTATTGTGGGAGAGTATGTCGTCGCCTTCTTCTTTAAAACCCTTCATCATATCGATGAAGGGTTTTTTTATGTAATAATGTGAAGGAAACTTAAGTTAGATTCATCCTTTACAATGACTTGCGCCTTTCCTGATTTCTTTCCTTATAATGTACATTAATCCCAATTACTTCAATTTTAGGGCAATTGCCGTATTGAAACGAAACACTCCTCTTCTTAGTTTTATCCTTCAATTATTAACCTAATCTCAATAATATGAATGGATTTAAGTTTTTTAAACAGTGTCTTTTGTTACTGGCACTCTTCAGTTTAACCTTATCAAGTTGTTCTAAAGATGATGATGAGAATGCCTCCGGCGATGGCGGTGGAGAAATGACTGCCAATATTAGTGGCGTGGGTTCTTTCAAGTCATTTCCAGCATCATCCAACGCTGTAAAACAAACTATTGCCTCCACAAGCACAATGCTGGTTGTACAGGGTACTAATTCCGATGGTCATGGCATTACTATGACAATTATGGGATATACCGGCGAGGGAACCTATGATTTCACTTTTGGATCTGTTAACTCAAGTTCTGCGATTTACACGAAAACCGATGTAAACAATCCTATGGATACTCAAAGCTGGTCTTCCCAGTATATGACTGGATCCACAGGAACTATCACTATTTCAGAAGAAACAGATCAAGGTGTTGAAGGAACCTTCAGCTTTAAAGGCAAAAACGGAAATGATGACACTATAAAAACAATTTCTGAAGGTAAATTCAACGTTAACTTTTTTTCCAATTAAAGAATTATGAAAAGGATCATCGTATTATTTATTATTTCAGTTATTGCTACCAACAGCTTTCACGCTCAAAGTCTGGGTGATTATAAACCCTGGATCACAAAGTATGGAACTAAAAAATTTAAAGATGCCAACCAAAAGGTTTATATAAGTGAATTTAATATTCATTATCAAATCTATAATGAAGTTATAGATTATAAACAAGGTGGAAAGATGTTCCACAGTGGTGTTAAAGGCGATGCTACTGCGGAACTTGCTGTGGGTCTTGGCGGTGTTAGTGAGGAAGCTTTGATAGCTACTACAGATAAGTTATACCAGGAATTTACCGAGTTACTCAGAGCAAAAGGATTTACCATCTTATCCTCCGCAGATGCTGCGAATATCGAAGCTTATTCCGGCTGGGCTAAGTCTACGGGAGGTGAAGTAAGAAAATCTACCATCCCGGGAATTGTCACCGTTAGTCCCACTGGATATGACTATTATTATAAAGTGAATAATAAGGGAGAAGAAAAGAAAAAAAGCAAATTTGCTGCGGCTATGGGTAATACTAACGATAAAAATGTTTCTAAAGAACTGAATGACGCAATTGTAGCCAATGTAAATCTTTATGTAATTTTCGCCGACTATGGTAGTGGTTTTGCCCCTGGTGGTGCCAAGGTCAAAATTAAACCAGATCTGAGATTGACAGATATTTATACTGTGGCAAACAAGAAAACTAAGGGTTTTAGGTTTAAAGGTTCACAAACGAAAGATAACGTAAATAGTAAGATCACCTTCTTTTCAGGTAAAATGGGAATGAATGCCAAGGCTAATTTTATAGGAGCGCTCAAAAAGCCTATAGAAATAGACGGAGTGGTAAGCGAAGATAAATTAGTAACATCTGCCTACGGAGATATCGACATGGTTGGTACATCGAACGCTTATTTTAAAATCTATAGTGCCGAATCTAAAACCGTAAACGATCTTAAAACTCTGGAAGTTGATGGTGATAAATATGCAAATGGAAGCTATATGGCCTGTAAAAAGATGCTGCTTGACCAAACCAATACTTTCCTCTCCAGCTTTTAACCTTTGAGTTTATTCATACAGGGCCGATTTCTTCTATCGGCCTTTTTATTTTTTACAGCTATGCCAGTGATAATCATATTTTGCTTTCTTCTCCTGTTAGCGATCGCCTCTGAGTTAAAAAAAAATAGAATATCCCGGCAGGCATGCAACACAGATATTAGTAACCTTCAATCACGAATTTTGTATCTGGAAGCACTGAAAGATCGTAGGGAAAACTGCCTGAGGCAGTATAATTTACTGAAATTCAATATTTCAGCTGTAATTAATTGTTTGAATAGTTTAAATTAGTAATCAACTAACCAATCAATTTTCTTATGAAGCAACGATTACTGCTCGTAATTTTTGTTTATACCTTAAACACGATGTTCGCTCAACAACAAGCGAAAATAGATTCTCTGAATTCCCTTACTCTCCAAAATTCAGCAATTTCCTCAGAGACTTTGTTAAAAATTTTTCAGCTCAATCTTGAGAATTCCAAGGTACTGGAATACGATCGTGGTATTGCGGGTTCTTACTGGCAGCTTTCAACCTTACATGCATACAAAGGCGATCTTGATATTTCAATAGACTATATGCTGAAGTCGATCAAAGTTTACGAAAAGATTGGTGATAGGGAAAAAGTGGCAGATGGTTACGGGGAGCTGGGATACCGTATGAAAAGGGAAGATCTGGATAAGGCCCAGGAATACATGTTGAAGGGTAAAAGGATTGCTGAAGAGCACAATTATGAAATGGTAATGAGCCGTATTTATAACAATTATGGTGTTATTAAAGAAATGAAGGGGCAGTTGGATAGTGCTGAATTTTATTATAGAAAAGGTCTTAAAAAAGTTCTTAAAATAGATTTTAAAACCGGTATTCCTTATAGTTATAGCAGTCTGGCCGGAATTCTGGCGCAGCGCGGTGCATATGACAGTGCAAGATATTATTTTGAACAGTCTAGATCATTACGTATCGATATTCAAGATCGTAAAGGAATTGCTGAAAATTATACCCAAATTGGAGAGGTGTATCTCGAAGAGGGCAATCCGTCTTCAGCTATCAAAAGCTTTCGTCAGGCTATTCCATTAGCCCTGGAAGAAAATTATAATTTCCTGGCTCAGTATACCTATCAGAAAATGTCTGAAGCATTTAAATTCAGGAATAATACGGATTCTGCATTATTTTACCTTGAAAAGTATAATGTCTTTAAGGATAGTATCAACTCCATTGACGTGAAGGAGAAGATTGCGGAATTGAATGTGGAGTTTGAAACGGAGCAGAAAGAAAATGAAATTTTAGCACAACGGGCGAAACTGGCCGAAAATGAACTTCAGCTTCAGAAAAGAAATTTTATCATCGCTGGAATTTTAATTCTTACAGCACTTTTAGCCGTACTGGCTTATCTGGTTCTTAAAAGACAAAAGTCAGAAAAAATAAGGTTGAAAAAAGAAGGTGAACTACAAGTAGCGATCGCCGAGCTGGATACACGTAATAAACTAGAGAAGCAACGTCTAAGGATAAGCCGCGATTTGCATGATAATATAGGCTCTCAGCTAACGTTCATCATCTCAAGCCTGGACAACCTGAAGTACAGACTTAAGGATTCTGATGCGATCATACTAAAAAAAATCGATCAAATTTCTACATTTACTTCCACCACCATCAATGAATTGCGGGATACCATCTGGGCAATGAACAAAGAAACTATTACCAGAAATGAATTGCATGATTGATTGAAAGACTTGATCTATCAAGCCAAACAGTCCAGTGAAATGATTGATTTCGAACTAAACTTTGATCCTGGTCTATTGAAGATTGAATACTCAGCATTAGACGCCATAAACATGTATCGTATAATCCAGGAATCCTTAAACAATGCGATTAAGTATTCAGAGGCATCGACAATTAGTGTAGAGGAGATCTTGAATGATTCTCGTATTGAATTTGTCATAAAAGATAATGGAATTGGTTTTGATCCTGAGGACACTGGAATAGGCTTCGGGTTGCTTAATATGCAGAAACGGGCAAAGGAGAGTAACATTGATCTGGAGATCTGGTCACGACCAGGGAAGGGAACACGAGTTACTCTCCAAAAATAGGTAGATTGACGTATTGTAAATAAACAGAAGTCCTGCTAGATTTAGATATCCAATTATTGGGGATTTGGATACACCTAATTCCGCAGGTACTAATAACCTGCGGAATTTTTCGAATGAAGAATATTAACTTAGCCATATTAGACGACAATATTTTTCTCATCAAAGCTCTTGAAGAGAAGATATCATTCTTTGATGATTTACATCACAAATTTTCCTTTACTAAAGGCCAGGATTTGCTAGAAAAATTAGATGAAAACTCCAACCTGGACTTAATTCTTATGGATATAGAAATGCCAGGATTAAATGGCATTGATTGTACGATGCTGCTCAAACAAAAATTTCCTCACATAAAGGTTTTAATTCTCACAGTATTTAATAATGACGAATATATTTTTAATGCAATAAAAGCAGGAGCAGATGGATATTTCTTAAAGGATACGAAACCAGAAGATCTTTATAAGGGAATCATAGAAACTATCGAAGGTGGTGCTGGCATGACCCCTGCCATAGCAAAAAGAACTTTACATCTACTAAGAAATCCTCAGGCGATTAAAAATAAAAAACTTCAGGAAAAGGTTTCTTTGTCTAAACGGGAAATCGATGTTCTGGAATATTTAGCAACTGGTTTGAGTACAACGGTCATTGCTGATAGGCTGTTTCTTTCATCAAACACTGTTCGAAAGCATGTAGAAAATATCTATAAAAAACTTCAGGTACATTCCAAGATTGAGGCAGTAGATGTTGCCAGGAAATATAACATGGGAGTGTAATTTAAACTCTGTCCGGTCCTCAGCCCCTCCGGGGGGTACCCCCCGGAGGGGCTGTGCTCAAATCGAGCGGCATGCGGCCCTCAAATTTAATAAAAAATTGTTGGGCGGTCGTTGCCCAGTTCTGTAATGGCGATGTCCACTTCTTCTGAATGTTCATGGTCGCCAGATAGATCAGCTTCATAAGGGCCATGTCGCTGGTGAACGCGCCCTTGGTCTTGGTCACCTTCCGCACCTGCCTGTGGAACCCCTCTACGGCGTTGGTGGTGTATATAATCTTCCTGATGGGGGCGGAATATGCGAAGTAGCTCGATAGGTTCTCCCAGTTGTCGTTCCAGCTCTGGATGACCACCGGGTACTTCTTGCCCCATTTTTCCTCCAGGTCCAGCAGTTCGTCCTCGGCCTCCTCCTTGCCGTTGGCCCTGTATACCAGTTTCAGGTCGCGCATGAACTCCTTTTGGTCCTTGGAGGCTACGTACTTGAGCGAGTTGCGTATCTGGTGCACGATGCACAGTTGGACATCGGTCTTTGGAAAGATGCTCAGGATGGCATCGGTGAACCCTTTCAGGTTGTCCGTACAGGCTATCAGTATGTCCTGGAGCCCACGGTTGTTCAGGTCGGTGAGCACTTGCAGCCAGAAATTGGCCCCCTCGCTTTCCGAGATGTACATGCCCAGCACGTCCTTATGGCCGTTTTTGTCGATTCCCAGTATGTTGTAGATCGCTTTGTGGCGGACCTTGCCGTCCTCCTTGACCTTGTAGTGCATGGCGTCCAGCCAGACGATACAGTACATCACGTCCAATGGCCTTCGCTGCCATGCCTTGATATCGGGTATGATCCGATCGGTGATATCGGTCAGCACGCTGTGCGAGATCTCGGTATCGTACATTTCCTTGATATGGGCGCAGATGTCCCGATAGCCCATCCCCAGACCGTAGAGGCCGATTATCTTGTCGGCCAGGTTGTCCGCCAAAATGGTCTGTCGCTTTTTTACGATCTCGGGCTCGAAGCTGCTTTGGCGGTCCTGGGGCGTTTTGATCTCGAAAGTACCCACACCGGTCTTCAGGGTCTTTTTGCCCTTGCCGTTGCGCTTGTTGCCCTTGAGACGCTCATCATCGTCAAGATGAGCCTCCATCTCGGCCTCTAGGGCCTTGTCAAGGAAATTTTGGAGCAGCGGTGCAAAAGCGCCGTCCTTGCCGAAAAGGCTTTTCCCAGTCGTAAATTGTTCAAGTGCTTTTTTTTCAATGTTGTTCAGTTCTTCCTGTGTCATTTTTCAATCTGTTTGAATATTAATATAAAAAATCTATTCAGACAGAGTTTAAATTACACCCTCTATAACATTATATAATTGCCAGGATCTACAGGGTACAGCAGTCCTTTATAGAAATGAATTAATTTTTTAAAAAGTCTTCAAAATCTTCAAAAAACTCCTCCATCTTCAGCATATTTTCAGCCAAAAATTCTTTTACATCTGGCCAGTCTTTCTGGCGATGTATATTGACTCCTTCTTTTTCTACAAAAATTCTTGAGATCATTTTACCTTCCGGTAATTCGTATTCTTTTTCATACTGAATATTGGGAAGATAAGATTCGTTAAGAACCGTTTTTAGTGATTCTAATTTTTCGAAGTAGTAACTTCTGATAAATTTATCCTGGTCGATGATGTCAAGCGATACCATGGCAAATTTTCGTGTAAAGGAAAATTTTAATTGAATCTCCTTTATTTTGGTATTGTACAAAAGCCATTTATGAGGAAACTCTTTACCGCAGCTGGTCCAGAATTCCTGTCTGATCTTTTTTGATTCTTCGTGGGAAAACATATTAGATAAAATAAGCAAGTAAAATCCCTAATATTATAACTCCCAGTTTAGAAGCATTGAAGGAATGATTTTTAGAGGATTCAAATAGGATCGTAGTAGATACATGAAGAAAAATACCAATAACTACTCCGTTGATCTCATCTGCATATTGGCCAATTTCAGGAATATTGTTTTTGAGCCAGTTTCCAAGGGGCGTCATGGCAGCGAATAAAGCCAGGAATATAAAAACCTTTGGTTTGCTGAGTTTACTCTGTACCAGGAATACTGAAAGAATTGCTGCAACGGGTATTTTGTGGATTACAACGCCATGCAAAAGGTGATTATCATGATCCATAGGAAAACCTTCAAGCAAAGAATGTACACTCAAACTAATTAGAAGTGTAATTGGAAATGCTGCAGAATCTTTATTATGGTGCATGTGGCCATGTTCGGCGCCTTTCGACAAAAATTCCAGCACAATCTGCAATAGAAGTCCTAGCATGATGAATACACCAATATCCTCATTAGAAGAACCATAAACTTCTGGAAGCAATTCCAAAACAGTTACAGCTAGAAGATATGCTCCACTAAATGCAAGTAATAATTTGAAGCCCGAAGAACTTCCTGGTTTTAAAAATACTGAAATGATATATCCAGCGAGAACAGCCAGGATGGGTAACAGGTAAATATATAAGCTTTCTGGCAACTTGAAATTCAATTAGGACAGGAACCAAGGTTTAGATTGAAGTATCCTGTAAATATTATAGTATGGGGCAAAATTACTTTATTTTTGTGGTTCTTTAAAGCAGTACTATGGATAACTACAGAATGATCGCCAAGACTTTATTTGGCTTCGAATCGATATTGGCAAAAGAACTTTTGGATCTTGGCGCAATGGATATCAAAGAGGGTAACCGAATGGTGAGTTTTGTTGGTGATAAAGGCTTTATGTACAAAGCCAATTTATGTCTGCGCACCGCTATTAAAGTTTTGAAGCCATATGAAAGCTTCAAAGCAAATTCTGAACAGGAACTTTACGATAATATCAAAAAACTACCATGGGAGAAATTTTTAGATGTGGAAGGTAGTCTTGCTATAGACTCCGCTGTGCATTCTGATATTTTCACGCATTCACAATATGTAGCTTTAAAATCCAAGGATGCAATCGTAGACAGATTCAGGGAGAAATTTGGTAAAAGACCAGATGTGGATCTTGATTTTCCAGATTTAAGAATTAACATCCATATTGAGAATAATTTCTGTAATGTATCTTTCGATAGTTCTGGAGATAGTCTGCACAAACGAGGTTATAGAACAGCGACCAACATCGCACCTATAAATGAAGTTTTGGCCGCGGGCATGTTATTGATGTCTGGATGGGATGGACAATGTGACTTTTTAGATCCTATGTGCGGTAGTGGAACAATCCCAATTGAGGCAGCTATGATAGCGTGTAATATTCCGCCAAACCTAAATCGTAAGGAATTTGCATTCGAAAAATGGAATGACTGGGATGAAGATCTTTATGAAAAGATTGAAGCTTCAGCAATGAAGAAGGTGCGTGATTTCCATTTCAAGATCAGAGGTTATGATAAGGCTCCTTCCGCAGTAATGAAAGCGAAGGATAACGTGAGCAATGCCAATCTGGGTGATTTTATTGAAATTGAACAGAAGAGCTTTTTCGAAAGTGTAAAGCAAAATGAGGGTTATCTACATATGCTTTTCAATCCACCGTACGGTGAGCGACTTGAGATCGATATTGAAGATTTCTACGGAAAAATAGGGGACACCTTAAAACAGGGATATCCTGGTACCCATGCCTGGTTTATTGCAACCAATTTTGAAGCGATTAAAAGTGTTGGGCTGAGAGCTTCCAGAAAGATAAAATTATATAACGGACCACTTGAAGGACGTCTTCTGAAATATGTACTCTACGAAGGTTCGAAGAAGAAGAGTAAGCAGGTAGATTAACTCCTTGCTTTTTTATAGAATGGGATCATGTAACTAATGGAGTAGCCAAAACCTGCTCCAAATTCACTGGCATCATAAGTTCTTCCAAAACCGGGAATCGCAAGATTATCCAGATTATTAGGTTCGCTCTGACTAATTCTTCTCTTGAGCTGAACGTTGGCAGATAAGTATAGATTATTAATTATCTCCACCTTGATACCTACCATAACTTCAGCCCAGCTTGCCGTAAGTCCGGTAGATTCAATTTCTTCAGTATTGATATTTACACCATAATAATCTGTCGAAGTATAGATAGTATATTCTTCCAGTGTTTGTGAAAAAGTGGCGAAACCATAACGAACACCCACAAAAATAACATTTTGCATATCCAGCCAATTCTCATAGGCATTGTAATCTCCACCCAGCTTTATATAGCTTCCATTGGATAGGGTTTGAATATTATCCCCTACAAAAGTTATCTTTTCGTTTCCAAGTTCTGCAGCAACATAAAAATTGTCGTAGAAACGATAGTCTCCAACTAATTCAATACCACTATAATTGTCATCAAAGAAACTTCTTATGGGTTTACTAATATCTACTCCAACCCGAATCCCGTACTTTTCATTGTAATTTATGGTATCCTTTATGCTAGATTGTTCCTGAGCGCTTGAAAGGAGTGACGTGCAAAAAATTAGAATGAAACTAGAAAAATATCGAAACATGGGCATTATTTTGATCGTCAATATTAGTTTCCAGAATCTGTATGTTTTGCATCCAGGAATCGTCTTCGCCACCTTCTAAATTTACCTTTAAGCCAATGTAATTAGCTTTATAGGCGCAGGCACGATTTAAATATTCCTCCTGGACGGTATATGAAAAACGTAGAATATCTGTGTTTTGCGCATTTTCTTCGTCTTCCTCTTCATCAGGATCTTCTCCTTCTTCAAGAGTTTCCGCAGTATTTAATATAAATTCAAGGTTCGTTTCACCAGAATCTGTTCGCAACGGGATCGCAATACTATCCTGTGAATATCTAAAATAGGTGATGGTGCTGCTATTACTTCTAATGCTAACAAAAGTGGTGTCATCTCCAACCTCACGAATACTTAAATTCTGAGGAGCTTTGGTTAACTGCTGATCTTCAATATCATAAAACCTCAGAATCAGAAATGGAGTGATATCAGCCGATTCCGGACAAATATCATCTCTCTGGCATCCGGCTAGAAAAACCAAAGAAAGTAAGCCAAAAAGTAAATACCTGATGTTCATTTATTATCGTTTTTCCAGAAGGACAACATTTTCCACATGGTGAGTTTGGGGAAACATATCCACGGCTCTAGTTTTGGTAACCTTATAATGTTCATCCATCAAAGATAAATCTCTGGCCTGTGTCGCAGAGTTGCAGCTAACATACACAATTTTTTCAGGCATTATTCCCAGAATTTGAGCCACTACATCTTTATGCATTCCATCGCGTGGTGGATCTGTAATGATCACATCAGGTTTACCATGTTTTGCGATAAAACTTTCAGTAAAAACCTTACGCATATCTCCAACATAGAACTCCGTATTTTGAATATTGTTGCGTTCAGCATTTTCCCGTGCATCTTTGATTGCTTCAGGAACAGCTTCAACCCCAATTACTTTTTTCGCATTTTTAGCTACAAATTGTGCGATGGTACCAGTCCCAGTATAGAGGTCATACACCAGTTCGTCACCTTTAAGATCTGCATATTCCCGTGTGATCTTGTATAAGTTGTAAGCCTGCTCAGAATTAGTCTGGTAAAAAGATTTAGCATTGATCTTAAATTTAAGACCTTCCATCTCCTCAAAAATATGGTCGCGACCCTTGAAACAGATAACTTCCTGATCGTAGATCGTGTCATTTCCTTTATTATTGATCACATATTGTAATGAAGTGATCTCTGGAAATTCGATACTTAAAGCATTAAGGAGTAGTTCTCTCTTTACTTTATCTTCTTCATAGAATTGTATAAGTACCATGAGCTCCCCGGTGGAAGTGGTTCTAATCATGAGGGTACGCAACAGGCCTTCCTGGCTTCTAGTATTAAAGAAAGAGATATCATTATTAGTAGCGAAATCTCTGGTGTAATTTCTAATGGCATTACTAGGATCAGCTTGTAAATGGCATTTTTTGATGTCCAGTATTTTATCCCACATTCCCGGAATATGGAATCCAAGGGCATTACGATCTTCAATATTCTCACCACTTTGAATTTCATCTATGGTGAGCCATCTACTGTCGCTGAAGGAAAACTCCATTTTATTCCGGTAAAAATAGATCTCTTCACTTCCAAGAATTGGAGTTACCTCAGGCAATTCAATTTTACCCAGGCGCTGGAGATTATTGATCACCTCGTTCTCTTTATATTCAAGCTGAAACTTATATTCCATGTTCTGCCATTTGCAACCTCCGCAGGTTCCAAAATGCTGGCAAACAGGTTCTGTTCTTTTATCTGAAAACTTATGGAACTCTACTGCAGTTCCCTGGTAATATGATTTTCTTTTTCTGGTGGTTTGAATATCTGCAACATCGCCGGGAACGGCATTGTCTATAAAGATCACTCTACCATCTGGAGACTTACCAATTGCCTTACCTTTAGCTCCGGCATCTACTACTTCAATTTCAGTAAATAACTTGTTCTTGTTTCTTCTTGCCATAGCGCAAAAATAGGATAATTAACAAGATTTAAAGAGAGGCCAGTTGAAATTTTCAGCAAACATTTAGTAATTTGCAGCAATTCGAATTTACGGGATGATTTCTCTCCAAATAGCGCTAATTCATGCGGAAAAGTAGGAATAACCAAACACTAATTCAAAAAATTAAGAACTAACATGCCATTACCTAAAGTCAATTCTTCAGATGAAGCGATACAACTGGAAGATCAACATGGAGCCCATAACTACCATCCATTACCTGCAGTATTAAGTAAGGGGGAGGGTGTTCATGTCTGGGATGTTGAAGGCAAAAAATATTATGATTTTCTATCGGCTTATTCCGCAGTAAATCAGGGGCATTGTCATCCAAAGATCGTTGGAGCAATGTACGAACAGGCGTCTAAACTGGCTCTTACTTCAAGAGCTTTTCATAATGATGTTCTTGGAGCTTATGAAAAGTATGCTACAGAGTATTTTGGTTTCGATAAGATCTTACCAATGAATACTGGTGCAGAGGCAGTGGAAACAGCTATCAAGATTGCTCGTAAGTGGGCTTATGAGAAAAAAGGTGTGAAGGAAACAGAAGCGCAGATCATTGTTGCTGAAAATAATTTCCACGGAAGAACCACTACGATCATTTCTTTTTCGAATGATGAGGGAGCCCGTAAGAACTTTGGTCCTTATACACCAGGTTTTATCAAGATCAATTATGATGATGTAGATGCTCTGGAAGAGGCAATAGAAAATAATCCGAATATCGCTGGTTTTCTTATTGAACCAATCCAGGGTGAAGCAGGTGTTTATACGCCTACAGATGACTACATGAGAAGAGTGAAGGAGATCTGTAACAAGAATAACGTATTGTTCATGGCAGATGAAATACAAACAGGGATTGCCAGAACTGGTGGTCTTTTGGCTGTTTGTGGGCACTGTACTTGTGAAAATCATTGTGAAAGACAGGAAGAAACTTATAGCAAACCTGATATTCTTATTTTAGGTAAAGCACTTTCTGGAGGGAATTACCCGGTATCTGCAGTACTTGCAGACGATGAAGTGATGGAAGTTATTAAGCCAGGACAGCATGGTTCTACATTTGGAGGTAACCCGGTTGCCGCTGCCGTGGCTGTCGCAGCGCTGGATGTGGTAAAAGACGAGAACCTTATTCAGAATGCTAGAAAGCTAGGTAATTTGTTCAGACAACTGCTGGATGATTATATCAAGGAAAGCAATATTGTGGAACTTGTACGAGGACGCGGCTTACTAAACGCTATCGTAATCAACGATTCTCCAGATAGTACAACTGCCTGGGATATATGTATGGCGCTTAAAGCGAATGGTTTACTGGCTAAACCAACGCACGGTAATATTATTCGTTTTGCTCCACCATTAGTGATGAATGAAGAACAATTAAGAGACTGTGTCAATATTATTGTCAAAACTCTAAAGCAATTCGAAAAGTAAATTGCATTACAATACATAAAAAAAACCCGCTTAATAGCGGGTTTTTTTATTCTAGATCAACAGGCTATTACCCACCATATTCTCTTAAAATCTCTCTTTGCATTTCTTCTACACCTTCCATACCGCCGAAAACAATTAAACTTACAATAGTAATTAGAATAGAAATCCCACTAAGTACAAGACCTATAATTGCCAGTATTTTCCCAGTCTTCACATTATTATATCCCGTATATAAGTGAGGATCTGTATTGTAAATTTCCATTGCACGCTTAGACATCACTAATGCGATAATTCCGAAGATGATTCCGGCAATTCCATAGCAGCAGCAACCTACGATCGATAAAATTCCGAAGACGAGGATTAGGGTTGAATTTGGTAATTCTCTTTGTTCCATTGGTAGTTAGTTATTGGTTAATTAAATATATAAAGCATTTTGTACAGGTAAGCTCCGGCGATGATGACCCCGTTAAAAATTATAAGACCAATTTTAATAGTATGGTCATGCCGGAATTTAAAAAACAGATTAAAGATGACAAAAACTAGTAATAAAATAATACTATAGATGGCAGGATACATGTAAAAAGCAGCTTCAAAATTACCTTGAAGCAACAATGCTACAGAACGCTGCGCTCCGCATCCGGTACAATCAATACCAAAGACGCTTTTGTTCAGGCAGGGTAGCATGTATTCTTCTATCGAACTCAATTACTGACTCTTACTTTTTTGCTGATCTCTATTTGATCATTAGTTTTTACCTTTACAATATAAATAGCATTACTCAAATTACCGGTAGGATATAAAAATTCTTTTTCTCTGTTTTGCAGAAACTTCTGGTATACCTGCTTTCCCTGTAGATCATAAATGCTTACCTGTGTGATCCAGCTGTCGTAAAATAGTTTTATTTCAAGTTGCTCCTGCTTATTATTCTGAAATATTTCTATAGAATTAAGGAGAACGCGTGGTGGTTTTGAGTCGAACACTTTTAAATCTTCTGTCTCAGGATCCTGAGTATTATTACCTTCATTAGATTCTTCTGCCGCCGATTCCTGTTCTTCATTATTCTCATTTTCATTAGTCTGCTCAGCATTCTCTTCTTCTTGAGGAGGTAATTTTTCAATGAAACTCAGGTAAAACCGGTTTTTGTAATTTCCTTCGGATAGGCTTAAGCTTAAACTACCAGAACGTATACCGAAATACAGATTCTGTTCAGCATCATAAATAAAGACTCGATCTGGATCAAAATTTTGTAGATCTGAAATGCTAAACTCCACTTCTGTATTTTCCTTCAGTTGAAGTAGTAGTGGAATAAGTTTTTCATCAATTTTTGGCTGAACATTAATAACATAATTGATATCATTCAGATTCCAGAAAATGTCATTGGATTTCTGTTCTATACTTTTAGCATCCATACCATGATCAACCTGATCTGTAGACCTTTCATCAAAGCCAAGAACCAGATTTTTTTCGTGTAAAGCATTGAAGGTAATTTTTAAAGTCAGAGTAGTACTCGATGGTCTCTGTGAAGTCTTGAAGATCGGGATCTGATCATCACCCTTATAGATCCTCTGATTATTTGTGAAGCGTATTATTCCATCCTGCTTTCCAATAACCATAAATCCCTGGCCAATTGGCGACGGACTCCTATTGACTTCTGCTCCACGAAACAGCTCTACATCAGCGCTATTTCTGAAAATTGGAGGTGCGTATTGTCTTAATCCTGGAGAATATGTACCATAGCCTCCTACATAATCTGATAGGTAGTGAGAATTAACTTCAGCTTTTGAATCCCAGAAATAGGCAATTCCGGTAGTAGCTATATTTTCAAGTAAGAATCGATCCAGATCAAACAAGGAGGGATAAGGATTTCCTATAAGCAGAATTTGGTCTTTTTTAATAGGTATTTCAATCAAACCATTATTGGGAATGCCTCTAAAATCGTAAAGCTGGGCATTTTCAGGATTAATTGCTTCAGAATTGATAACTCTTAGATCCAATCCATTTACTCCTTTCATGCTGAAACCTTCACCTGGGAAGAGATCGAATTGATTTCCCAGATATTGCCAGTTCGAATAACCGGTTCCAGAGAATGCATAAAGCCATCTATTCGATATTTGCAGTGGATCAGATTTACCGTTAAGATCTGAACTGAGGGAAACTTTTTCCGAGTTTAATACATCTTCTGGTGCGAATATATAATCGATTAAACTTTGCTCTGTACTTCTAACGGCTACAGGTAAACTCCAGTAATTATAATCATAAGCTGAAGACGTGCCGCGTTGATACACTGAAAGTTTTCCAGTACCTGTATTCTTATTGTAATCAGTTTCTCCCTGCAGCAGTCCGGCATTGTTTCGAAGGTATATGCCAGCTTTAGTTCCAGGATCTTTCTGATCTATATTTATTTCCTGCTCCACATAAAGCAGCCTGTTCTCTACATAGAGGTAATGCTCTGCTTCCGCAGAAGATGTGACAGATAATTGTGCAAATACAGAGCTCGCACTAAAAATCAGCAGAAAAAGCAAGGTGTGCTTCACGAAAGCTATAAATTTGCAATAAATGTAATCATTAATCGAATTCACCGAATTCTGTGATATGATTTAATTGTTTGAAAATGAATAATTCTCAGGTTCTAAATACGATACTCATCTTTATTGGTGGTGCGCTGCTTCTATATGCTATATCTGTTGACGATGTAAGTCCGTACTTTAAAATAATAGGTCTGGTCATTATTATGCTTGGTCTTTACCGCGCGACTAACTTCTGGGTTGCAACTAAGGATGATCACGAAGGGCAAGATGAAAGTGATAAATGATGCTGAAAAAAGGTGATAGAGTAGAGGTGATCGATGATGCCCTTGCCGGGGTGGTTCAGGATGTTCAGAACGATAGTATTACTATAAAGACTGAAGATGGATTCTTGATGAACTTTGAAGCCCAGGAACTGGTTAAGATTGAAGATTCGCTGGCTATAGAAGATGTGTCAGATTTTGATATGGAGCAGGTAATCAAGCAAAAAACACCTGATAAGCCAAGAAGATCAGAACGAATTAAGCCTAAGGAACGTATTGCTCCTCCTATGGAAGTAGATTTACACATTCATCAATTGGTAAAATCCAGCCGACATATGTCTAACCATGAAATGCTGAATTTACAGCTGGATCATGCCCGTCACAAACTGGAATTTGCCATTCAAAAGCGTATTCCGAAGATCGTATTTATACACGGCAAAGGCGAAGGTGTACTTAAAATGGAGCTGGAATATCTTTTAGGAAGATACTCGAACGTAAAATTTTACGATGCAGATTATCAGAAATATGGTCTTGGCGCTACCGAAGTATACGTCTTTCAGAATGCTTAATTAGAAGTTTCTTCATCGGTTTCTTCTGTTTCCTCAGTATTATCATCCTCTTCTTCATCGTTGCAATCTTGGTCTGTGTTGGGACATTGTAAGAAAGGAACGCCATTCTCATTCAGCGAACCTAACTGGTAGGAACTAAAGCCAATGGTTTCTCCAGATCCATCATCTTTCCTTTCAAGGTTGAAATTACGTAGCGTCACCTGATAACCGTAATTCCTTGTGATATTGTGTGGAATATATTCATTATGCTGGAAAAATTCAGTTTGCTGATCATTTAGATAATTTTCTAGACCATCCCCGGTGCTGCTGAATAATTCAGGATTAATAAGTCCGTCTTCCTCGCTTACTTCCAGTCTCGTTTCCACACCATCTCCATCATCATCATCATCCAGATAGTTAGGGATACCATCTGTGTCCGTATCAACCTCTCCATTATCATCCAATATGGAATCTTCGTTGATAGCACGTTCTCTTTCAGTAAGTACGTTATCACCATCATCATCCACGTCCAGGTAATCTGGAATTTCATCACCGTCTGTATCCTGATGATTAATTCCATCTGGATCCCAACCTTCCTGTAAATTAGAGAGACCATCGTCATCTGGATCTGCATCTCCGGTTTCGTCTGTAAACCTGGTAGCGATGGTCACAGTTCCATCAGAACCACTCTCATACTCTGTTGTTGGCACCGGTTCACTTGGAGGAACTACCTGGCAGAAATAGTTGCCGCCATCAATCTGTCCATTATATATACGGTAAATAACCTTGTTGGTTCCACTTAGAGAGAAAGTGATGTTTTCAGAAGTGTTGGTAATAAACTTTCCAGAATCATCTGTAGTAATATCGCTATTATTAAATTCCAGGGAAATCGATTCGTTTACATCATCATTATTAGTAGCATAGATCACGAACTTATTCGGGCCTTCACAAAACTGAAGTGTACTGTCCTCAAAATCAAAGTCGGTTACAATTATATCTCCATCATCACAGGAAGTAAACAGGCTTAGCAGCGCAATCGCGATCAAAAAACGTTTCATTCTATTGCTTTTTAAACAAAAATACAGGAATCAAAGATATGAGGAAGAGATGTAGGAAGTTATTTTATTTCCATTAATTTTGCGGCCATGAAAAATGTCTATTTTGATTCTGCAGCTACCACCCAGATTCGGGATGAGGTGGTCGATAAAATGACCAGCGTTTTAAAAGAAAACTATGGAAATCCATCTTCCACACATAGCTTCGGAAGATCTTCCAAAACCCTGATCGAGCAGGCCAGAAAATCTGTTGCTAAGATTCTTAATGTAAAAGCATCTGAGATCGTATTTACTTCCGGAGGGACTGAAGCAGATAATCTTGCTTTAAATTCTGCCGTAAGGGATCTGGGTGTTCGAAGGATCATTACTTCCAAAATCGAACATCACGCGGTACTTTATACTGTTAATCAACTTCAGGACTGTTTTGATGTCGAGGTAGAATATGTTTCCCTGGATTCCAAAGGTCATGTGGATCTAAAAGATCTTGAAGAACGATTAAAATCTTCAGACTCTAAGACACTGGTAAGCCTGATGCACGTGAATAATGAGATTGGTAATATGCTGGATCTCAAAAAAACCGCGCAACTCGTAAAATCCTATAACGCACTTTTTCATTCGGATACCGTACAATCTGTGGGTCATTTTGAGCTTGATTTCGAAGAAATCCCTGTCGACTTTACCGCGGTAAGTGCTCATAAATTTCATGGACCAAAAGGTGTTGGCTTTGCGTATGTGCGTCGCAACTCTGGTTTAAAACCATTAATTTTTGGTGGGGAGCAGGAACGAGGTCACCGTGCAGGAACTGAAGGTGTACACAATATTGTGGGTCTGGAAGAGGCTTTAAAACTTGCTTACAAGGATCTGGAGAAAGAACAGGCTTATGTGAAAGGTTTGAAACAACACTTTATAGATAAGCTAAAGCAGGAGATTCCTGGTGTAAGTTTTAATGGTGCCTGTGAAGATCATACTCAAAGTACATATACTTTATTGAACGTTTGTCTGCCTGTAACCCAGGAAAAGGCTTTGATGCTTTTGTTTCAACTGGATCTTAAAGGGATCGCCTGTTCAAAAGGGAGTGCCTGCCAGAGCGGGAGTGACACTGGTAGTCATGTGCTAAACGCATTTTGTTCTGAAGAGGATTTGAAAAAACCTTCCCTGCGTTTTTCATTTTCCCGATACAATACTAAAGAAGAAATCGACTATGTAGTAGCGACTTTAAAAGATTTTATAGAAAGCTAAACTATAATCCAACTATAAAAAAGCCCGGATCATAGATTCGGGCTTTTTCTTTTTTATATAACTATTATTTTCTGAAGAACTTCGCGGTGTAAGTAGTTGTATTGCCAACATTATCATTCACGATGATCTTTAGATCATTCTCAGTTTCGGTCACTACATCATCTGAAAAGTAATGCGTGAGTGTATTGTTCTTGTATTCGTATTCCATTAAAATGAACTTCCCATTCACTGTTGCTCTGAAATCCTGAATTCCTGAAAGATCATCTGATATTTTAACTTTCAAGGTTTCATTACCAGAAATCCACTGACCATCGTAGAAATTAACCGGTCTAACGCTCGGGGCATTCGTATCCTGTGCTAATCGATAATTACCAAATGTTCTGGTGCCTGTGGTAAAGCGATTTCCTTTCTTATAGGTTGTCGAGTAGTTCAACCTGCCATTATTTGAAACACGTGCAATAAATGTTTTTGCTTTATCTTCTTCGGAAAGTTCACTTACATCAAAACCTATGGTGAAGTTTTTATGTAAAGGTATCTCATCGCGATGTACCGTTACTACATCATCACTGAAGTTGATATCAAGATAAGTATCATTATATAAACTACCACCAGGAATATATATATCCATTTTTCCTCCTTTGGCAGATAGTCCATTTTCACTGGAAGCCAGGTATTCCGTTTCCAATTTTTCTCTTTTAATGATCTTATCACTAATCTGTCCTTTGATTGGAATGCGGATAAGCTTTTCATTGCCTTTAAGATCTGTCACTCTTATGGTATATTGATAATCGAGACTATCTTTAATATTCAACAGTCCGTCGTTTTGCATATTTCCGTAGATACTTAAAGGATTACTTTGAGTTTTATAAAGACGTTGTATTCTACTTCTATTGGTGGCATAGTATTCATAATCGATCAACTGATTAAGATGCCTGGTTTCAGCGAAAGAAAACTTTTCGAAGTTTATTTCGAAAACTTCTTCTCCATTCAGGTTTGATTCTATTTTAAAAACACCATTCTGATTGTAAGCGCCATCTTGCTGATCTACAGTGGTAATACCAAAACCTATTTCACCACAAGCTTTAACTTCGGGAACTGCAAATGTTCCGTCATTTTGAGGGATCAACTTTAATTTTTGTCGGTTTTGAGAATTATTTACATGTGCATCTTCACCAAGAGGATAGGCGAAAATTCCCTGAATCATAGGCGGTTTTGAGTCGGCAACATCCAGACCAAATAATTGAGCATTCATTGGTCGCTGGCTTCCATCCCTGATTTCGAAATGTAGATGCGGGCCTCCGCTACCACCTGTATTTCCGCTATAGGCGATCAACTCTCCTTTTTCAACTTTAAGTTCACCAGGTTCAGGGAAAAGTTCTATTTCGTAAGATTCCTTAGCATATTGCTGTTTCCGCAGATAATCCTTCAGCTTTGGAGATAACTTCTGAAGATGTCCGTACACTGTAGTGTAACCATTTGGATGCTGGATATAAAGAGCCTTTCCGTAGCCATAATGCTGAATATTGATTCGGCTAATATAACCTTCCGCAGCAGCATTTACCTCAAGACCTTCACGCTGCTGGGTTTTAATATCTAGTCCGCTATGGAAATGATTGGACCTTAATTCACCAAAGGTTCCAGCGAGAACGATGGGTACATTAAGCGGATTTTCAAAATAATTCTGAGGTAATTCTTGTTGGGAGTGAACCTGAATACAGATAAAGGATAACAGGAATAATAAGGCTTTCTTCATAGATCTGGGGACTTTTTCATTTTCAAAGCAGCTGTAAAGTTAATTAAAGTTCTATCAATATTAAATGGCTTGCCTACAGAGAATTACTAACATTGTTCATTATTATTTTAAATCACCTGAAAAAGTATTGGGATATTTCAAAGCGTATGTTAACTTTGTAAGGGTTCACATCGGTTTTAGCGATTATGAGTGATATGACAGAAATAGTTGATAACCTGGAGAATAAGATTAGTAAGCTCCTTCATAGATATGAATCTGTGAGGCAGTCCAATAAATCTTTACAAGAGGAATTGATTTCTGTAAGATCTGAATATGAGAAGCTGGAGGAGGATTTACAACTTTCCAGAGATCAAATTCAAACTCTAAAAGCAGCGAACGCGATGCTTGGCAGTACCGAACATAAGACAGAAACGAAGCTCAAAATAAATAGCCTGATTCGGGAAATCGATCAGTGCATCGTTCAGTTATCTGAATAATTTAGGATGGAAGATAAACTGAAAATTAAAATATCGATCGCAGACCGCGTGTATCCGTTAACCATTCAGCCCAGCCAGGAGGAAGGTTTGCGAAAGGCAGCGAAAAAGATCGAAGCGATGATCAAACAGTTTGAGCAGAATTATGCTGTGCGCGATAAGCAGGATGTATTAGCCATGTGTGCTTTACAATTTGCGGCTCAAACAGAGCAGAAGAATATAGATAAGTCGAGTGAGATGATTGAAGCAGAAGATAAGTTAAAGGAACTTAACGATCTGTTACAGGAACATTTAAGCTCATAAGTTCTTAAAATATAATAAAGGTTACTGCCTGTATTAGTGCTTTTTTGATAAACTCAACACGAATTCTTTAAAGAGGGTAAGTCTATGTTGTAAAAGCGTGCCGTGTCCCTTTACCGGGAGAGCGGATTCTTGATCAGCTTGTTAGCCCTAAACTTGATTTTAAGGAGTTTAATCCAAAACACAGCTAATACAGGCTTTTTTTTTACATCTAATTCAATATAAATGGAAATACTTATAATAATTGTTGCAGCAGTGGTAGGCCTTGCGTTGGGTTTTGCGATTGCAAAGATGCTTGAGAAGAAACAGGCTTCTAATACTATTATCAGCGCAAAAAAAGAGGCAAATTCTATTATAAAAGAAGCCAAAGCAGAAGGGGAGAGCATTAAAAAAGATAAAATTCTTCAGGCAAAAGAAAAGTTTATTGAATTAAAGTCTGAGCATGAGAAAGTGATCTTATCCAGGGATAAGAAAATTGGTGATGCAGAAAAGAGAATAAAGGATAAGGAGTCTCATGTCTCTAATGAGCTTAGCAAAAACAAAAAACTAAACAAAGATCTTGAAGGTAAACTTGCAGATTATAATCATCGTGTAGATTATTTAGATAAGCGCCAGGAAGAGATCGATAAACTTCATAACAGTAAAGTGCAGCAACTGGAGGTTATCTCCGGACTTTCTGCGGAAGATGCTAAGGCACAACTTATAGAATCACTGAAGGATGCTGCTAAGGCAGACGCTATGTCTTTGATCCAGGATACGGTTGAAGAGGCAAAATTAACTGCGCAGCAGGAAGCGAAGAAGATCATCATAAACACCATTCAGCGAATTGGAACTGAAGAAGCTATTGATAATTGCGTTTCAGTATTCAACCTGGAAAGTGATGATGTAAAAGGCCGGATTATTGGTCGTGAAGGTCGAAATATTAGAGCTTTGGAAGCTGCTACGGGAGTTGAAATCATCGTTGATGATACTCCAGAAGCAATCATTTTAAGTTGTTTTGATTCTGTTCGTAGAGAAGTTGCGAGATTATCACTTCACAAATTAGTGACCGATGGTAGAATTCACCCGGCACGTATTGAAGAAGTAGTTAAGAAAACACGTAAACAGATCGAAGAAGAGATCATTGATATAGGTAAAAGAACTGTCATCGATCTTGGTATTCATGGTTTACAGCCAGAATTGATTAAAATGGTAGGAAGAATGAAATATCGTTCTTCTTATGGGCAGAACCTGCTACAACACTCTAGAGAAGTCGCCAAACTTTGTGGAGTCATGGCTTCAGAACTTGGTTTAAATCCAAAATTAGCTAAGAGAGCAGGATTATTGCATGATATTGGTAAAGTTCCGGAAACGGAAACTGAAGTTCCTCACGCGATCCTTGGAATGCAATGGGCAGAGAAGCATGGCGAAAAGCCGGAAGTGTGTAATGCTATTGGAGCTCACCACGACGAGATCGAAATGAATTCACTATTATCACCAATCGTTCAGGTTTGTGATGCTATTAGTGGTGCCAGACCGGGAGCAAGAAGACAGGTGCTTGATTCTTATATTCAGCGTTTAAAAGATCTTGAGGAAATAGCCTTTGGTTTTGGCGGAGTTAAGAAAGCTTACGCTATACAGGCTGGGCGTGAACTTCGAGTGATCGTTGAAAGCGAGAAAGTTTCTGATGATAAAGCTGCGAACTTATCTTTCGAGATCTCCCAGAAGATCCAGACAGATATGACCTATCCAGGACAGGTGAAGATCACCGTGATCAGAGAAACTAGAGCAGTCAATGTTGCAAAATAAAAAATGGAAGTATTTATAAAAAAAAGGCCGTTCGTAAGAACGGCCTTTTTTTATTTGAGTTCTGTATTCTTAATCATTATAGATGTTCTCATATGAGTTTCCTTCCATCTCAAAGAATTTCCCGGTAACATATCTAAAGTGATCATCAAGATCTGCGATCTCTTTAAGATCATCTTCGTCCAGTTGGAAACCGGCACTTTGTAGATTTTCCTTTATCCTACCTTCATTAGTGGACTTTGGAATAACAGCAGTACCTCTTTGCTCACTCCATTTGATTAGGATCTGTCCAGCAGAAGCTCCATGTTTTTTTGCAATTTTATTTATCACAGGATTTTCAAGTAGAGAAGGTTCGTCATCAGCTTTCATTTCGTCGCTACGATCACCACTACCCAGCGGAGAATAACCAGTGACATTGATCCCATTTCTACTACAGAATTCCAGCAGTTTATCCTGTTGCAAATAAGGATGAAGTTCAACCTGATTCATTTCAGGTGCATGGTCGGTATCGTTCATAAGCTCCTCTAGTTTTTCAATACTAAAATTGGAAACTCCAATATGCTTTACCAGGCCTTGCTCTTTCGCTTTGATCATTTCCTTCCAGGTCTCTATGAGTGGTACTTCCTCAAGAGATAAGAAATCTTCCGCTTTTTCAGGAAATGATACATCAGGTTTGAAAGCTACCGGCCAGTGAATAAGGTAAAGATCAAGATACTCCAGCTGTAAATCTTTTAAAGTCTGTTTTAGAGCTGGGATAACATCTTCTTTTTTATGAGCATTGTTCCATAATTTAGAAGTAACCCATACATCTTCCCGTTTGATATCACCTTTACCAAAAACTTCAGCAAATGCTTCACCAACTTCGGCTTCGTTGCCATAAGTGGCAGCACAATCAATGTGTTTATATCCATTGTTCAGGGCAATCTTCACGGCGTTCGCTACTTCACCTTTTTCAGATTTCCATGTTCCAAGACCTATGGCATCCATATGGTCTCCATTCTTAAATTTTAAAGTCTTCATAATTCAATTTTTTATGAAGTTAAGGATTTATAGAGGGAGCGAAAAGTCCTGAAATTGGTTTAGCAGAACTTTAATATCTAGCGGCGGGGATGGAAGCTTTCCATGACTTCTCTCAAATGCGATCTGTCTACATGTACATAGACTTCAGTAGTGGTAATGCTCTCATGTCCTAACATTTGTTGAATGGCTCTTAGATCGGCTCCATTTTCCAGTAGATGGGTTGCAAAGGAATGGCGAAAGGTATGCGGACTCACATTTTTACTAATACCGGCTTCTTTGGTGAGTTTTCTTACGATCGTGAAGATCATAGCCCGCGTTAATTGCCTTCCCCTTCTGTTCAGGAAAAGTGTATCGCTGTATTCGTCTTTTATTGGCTGATGTGGACGAACTTCATCTTTATATAGCGTGATGTATTTCATGGTGTATTCTGAAATAGGAACAAATCGCTGTTTATTCCCTTTACCGGTAATTTTAATAAAGCCTTCATCGAAGAACAGATCAGACATTTTGAGTTCGGTAAGTTCAGAAACACGTAATCCACAGCCGTATAAGGTTTCAATGATGGCTCGATTTCTTTCGCCTTCAGCTTTACCAAGATCTATCGCCCGTATAATTCTGTCAACCTCTTCCGTAGATATAATATCGGGAAGTTTTCGTCCTGTCTTTGGTGATTCAATAAGTTCCATAGGATTTTGCTCCCGGTAATTTTCAAAAACCAGGTAATCAAAAAAGCTTCGCAAACCGGATATCAATCTTGATTGAGAACGGGCATTTATGCTTGAAGAAACATCATAAATAAACTTTTGAATGAGTTCTTCGGAAATTTGATCGGGACCTACTTCAATTTTATTAACATTAAGGAACTTCTGAAGTTTTCTTACGTCTAATTGGTAGTTCGAAATGGAATTATCTGATAATCCACGTTCAAGCTTAAGGTAGTTGGTATAATCCTTTAAGGCATGCTCCCATTTCATGTGTTAAAGATAGCAATTACGGGGTATCAGTCTTAATAATACTTTAAGCTTGCGTAACTTTTTGTTAACAGGTTGTATCCTACTTTTGGCGGAAATAAAAATTAATCATGATGAAAAAAACAGTTTTATTAGTAGCCGTTGCGTTGATGGGATTTGTATCTAATTCGTTCGCACAGGAAAGTTGGAGTTTTGGTGTTAAGGGTGGTGTAAACTTCTCTACCGTAACTGGAGATTACTTCAATGATCCAAGTCATAGAACAGCATTTAATGTTGGTGTTCTTGCTGAAATTCCTGTAGCAAATAGACTATCTATACAACCAGAGGTATTATACTCTGCTCAGGGATACGATTTTGCATCGATCGATGAAGACAACATTTTCGATATTGACGACAACATTGAATATCAATTAGATTATATCCAGGTACCGGTACTTGCTAAAGTATACGTGACCGATGGATTGAGTGTTCAGGCAGGTCCTTCTTTTAACTTCAATGTGAACGAAGAAATCGATTACTCTCCGACTGATAACGGTGGGGATATCGATCTTGAAGATCAGGTAAAAGATTTTGAAATTGGTGGTGCTGCAGGTTTGGAGTACAAACTTAACAACGGATTCTTTATTCAGGGTAGATATACTTACGGTTTTACCGAAGTATTTGATGGATCTGATGCTCATAATTCAGTTTGGCAGGCAGGTATTGGATACCAGTTCTAGTCTCCGAAAAATTAGTAGAGAAAAGCGGACGTTGTCCGCTTTTTTTTTTATGCCAAGAATTTTGAAGGAAAATTTCTACATGCATATAATATGATTAGTTTTGGCGGTCTAACTACAAATTCAATCACGAAATGTTAAAAACAATTATGTGTGCGATGGCATTCACCATGCTGTCATTATTTTCCTTTGCGCAGGAATCAACTTTTGGTCTAACCGCAGGGTATTTAAATGCCGAATTCAAAGTGAGCGAAGAAACTGTAAGCTTCTCTGATGACGGCTCAGGTTTTTATGTTGGAGTTCTAGCCGACTTCGAACTTAACGAATCATGGCATCTTGTTCCTGGAGTAAATTATGGTAGAGTGGAAGAGACCAATCTTTTATTTATTCCCGTAATGGCGCAGTACCATATCGCGAACTCCGGAGTCTTCCTTCAGGTCGGGCCACAAGCGACATTGAATCTTGAAGATGATCCAGGTGAATACACAAACACAATTGGTGTGGATGCAGGTTTTGGTGTAGGATATGAGATCAATGAGAATTTCTTCGTTGAAGCTAAGTACGCGCTTGAACTCACAAACCGATTCGCAGATAGGGTAAGGGAGATGGATGATGACTTTAAACTGAATTTAAATACGTTCACCGTTGGAGTAGGCTATAAGTTCTAGATTTTTCTTTTCTAAAGCCTTGGAACCGAAGAGATTCTCTTCGGTTTTTTTATTTATAAACGTTAGTGGATAATATTTCAGAATGAGCTTCGTTTTCCTTGCTATACCTTACATCTAACCTATTTAAATTATTATTTAATGTTTAAAAAAATCATTTTGATCGCAGGATTTGCAATCCTCTCTTTGTCATCTTTTGCTCAAGAAACTTCTTTTGGAGTTACAGCTGGTTATTTAAATTCAATCTATTCCGTAAAAGATGAAGTTTATAACTATAATCTCAGTGAATCCGGATACTATGTTGGTGCCTTTCTGGATATTAGCCTTAATGAATCATTAAGTCTTGTGCCCGGTGTAAATTATTCAAATTCTCATGATTCTAATATGCTGTATGTTCCCCTCATGTTGAAATATAGTATAGCTGATTCCGGTTTCTATCTTCAGGGTGGGCCACAGGCATCTATAATTTTTGATGAAGAACGCGTTAGACATAATCAGGATTTTGGTATTGATCTGGGTTTCGGACTTGGATATAATATTAACGAACATTTTTTCGTGGAAGCTAAATACTATCACGAGGTCACGAATAGATTTAAAGATCATGAACTTCATATGTCCAATGACCTCAAAGAAGGAATAAATTCATTGATGATAGGAGTCGGCTACAAATTCTAATACATTGAAAAATTTAAATTTTAAAGCGAAGATTAAATCTTCGCTTTTTTTTAGAATAAACCTGAATCAATTTCGTTATTATTGTTATTACGCTTACGACTACTAAAACCTATCTAATTATGCTGAAATCTTTCAATATCTTATTGATCCTTGCTATATGTTCTTCCATTCTTGTGGCTCAGGAAAGGGAAGAATCTCCATTAACACCTGAAGAAAATCGTGCTAAAATCAATTTTGAAGGTCAACAGGGACAGGTAAAATATTATAATGATAGCAACCTGGAAGCTGATACTTTCGATCTTGGTGAAATAGTGCCGGGCTTGAAATTACAGCCTCATCAGGTGAGGTATGAGAACCCGACCAGTAAGACCGATATTATGGGATATAATCTAAAATATCAATTAGGTAATTCAGACTTTTCAATAATGGCGGGCGGTCAGGAGATCATCTATTCAAGTATTGACGGTACGAGAGACTATGATTTTACCACAGGTCTTGGTGTAGATTATGAAGTAAATAAAAACACTTCTTTAGAAGCCAATTACTTTTTTGGTTTTCAGAATCTAAATTCGGGGAAGGCGGTTTCTCCTGTGCAGTATATACCTCTACAACCTTTAAATTTCAAATTCAAAACATCATTCTAGAACTGCTTAGCCTATTCTTACTTTTTCTTCAGAATTGATTATTTTCACCTTATGAAATTATTGATATTAAACGGGCCTAATCTTAATCTGTTAGGAACCAGGGAACCTGATACTTACGGCAGCAAAAGTTTTGAAGACTACTTTTCAGAACTTCAGTTCAAATTTAGAAACATTGAGCTTTCTTACAATCAAACCAATATTGAAGGGGAGCTTATAGATATGATCCAGAAGGGACAGGAAGATTTTGATGGCATCATTCTCAATGCTGCTGCTTATACTCATACTTCAGTAGGAATTGGTGATGCAGTCGCAGCAATTAATATTCCGGTGGTAGAGGTCCATATTTCCAACACTTTTTCCCGTGAGGATTTCAGGCACAAATCCTACATTTCACCTAATTCGAAAGGTATTATTGTTGGCTTTGGTCTGCAAAGTTATGACCTAGCCATTCAAAGTTTTCTAAAGGACGATGAATAAAGCTTATATCAACTGGAGCAGTGGAAAAGATGCTGCAATGTCTTTGTACTACGCCCGGAAGAACAGGGAGCTGCAAGTTGGAAAGCTGGTAACGAGTCTAAGTGCAGATGTTGATAGAGTTACCATGCACGGAGTGCGTAGAGAATTGCTGCTTCAACAGGCTCAATGCATCGGTATGGATTTACAAATTATAGATCTTCCTGCTAATGCGGGAATGGAAACCTATAATCAGAAGATGGCTGAGGCTACAAATCAGTTAAAATCAGAAGATTTTTCTCATGCGATTTTTGGCGATATATTCCTTGAGGATCTACGAACCTATCGTGAAGAGCAATTACAGAAAGCTAATGTTCAGGCGGTCTTTCCTTTATGGAAACTCAATACAAAGGAATTGATTCAGCAGTTTATAGATCTCAATTTTAAAGCAATCGTGGTTTGTACCAACTCCAAAGTGCTCGATGATTCTTTCTGCGGAAGACTTATCGATAAAGAGTTTGTAAATGACTTACCCGAGAATGTTGATCCCTGTGGAGAAAACGGGGAATTTCACACCTTTGTTTACGACGGACCAATTTTCGAAAAACCTGTTAAGTTTGAAGTAGGAGAGAAGGTAAAGCGATCCTATTCTTCTGCGAAAGATGAAGATAATTGTCATAGCGATACTGAAAAATCCTGGGATACAGAATTTTGTTTTTGTGATCTTCTTCCGAAGTAAAATTTCCAAATAGTATCTATTTCGCTAAGCTGAATTTAACTTCAGTAGAAGCTAGAAATATGATCATCGTGATTCTTTGTATAGTCTAGCATATATCGCATTAAAATAAAAAACCCGCCTTCATCTGAAAGCGGGTTTTAATATATAATATGTTTGCTTATTACAAGTGGATCACTTCATCGTAAGCAGCAGCTACAGCTTCCATTACCGCTTCACTCATCGTTGGGTGTGGGTGAACTGCTTTTAGTACTTCATGACCTGTAGTTTCAAGCTTTCTACCTAAAACCGCTTCTGCGATCATATCAGTTACTCCGGCACCAATCATATGGCAACCTAACCATTCACCATACTTAGCATCAAAGATCACCTTAACGAAACCATCCTTCTTACCAGATGCGCTCGCTTTTCCTGAAGCTGAAAAAGGGAATTTCCCAATTTTCAATTCATAACCAGCTTCTTTTGCCTGCTTTTCAGTCATTCCAACTGAAGCAATTTCCGGAGTAGCATAAGTACATCCAGGAATGTTTCCGTAGTCAAGTGGTTCTACATCCATTCCTTTGATCTTTTCAACACAAAGAATCCCTTCCGCAGAAGCAACATGCGCCAGAGCTGGTCCGGCTACTACATCTCCAATTGCGTAAATTCCTGAAACATTTGTTTGATAAAAATCATTCACGAGAATCTTGTCCTTGTCTGTCTTGATCCCAAGATCTTCCAGGCCAATATTTTCGATATTAGTTTTAATTCCAACTGCAGAAAGTACTATGTCTGCTTCCAGAGTTTCTTCTCCTTTTTTGGTCTTTACTTTAGCTTTTACTTTATCACCAGATTTCTCAACGCTTTCTACTGAAGAATTCGTCATTACTTTGATGCCGGCTTTCTTGATGCTTCTTTCAAATTGCTTGGAAACTTCTTCATCCTCTAAAGGAACAACGTTAGGTAGATATTCCACCACCGTTACTTCTGTTCCCATAGAATTATAGAAGTGCGCGAATTCCACACCAATCGCTCCGGAGCCAACGACGATCATTTTCTTTGGCTGCTTTTTAAGAGTCATTGCTTCACGGTAACCGATCACTGTTTTACCATCTTGCTTAAGATTTGGCAATTCTCTTGATCTTGCTCCAGTTGCAATGATGATATTATCTGCCTGGTATTCAGTTTTCTTGTCTTTACTGTCGGTAACCTCTACTTTTTTACCAGATTTAAGTTTACCATAACCTTCAAGAACATCAATTTTGTTCTTCTTCATTAAGAACTGAACACCTTTACTCATTCCATTGGCAACATCTCTGCTTCGTTTTACTACCGCATCAAAATCCTTATCTGGATTTTCAAGTTTTAAACCATAGTCTTCAGCATGTTTCAGGTATTCAAAAACTTCAGCACTTTTTAATAATGCTTTGGTTGGAATACATCCCCAGTTAAGACAAACTCCACCAAGACTTTCCTTCTCAACAATAGCGGTTTTGAAACCTAGTTGAGAAGCACGAATGGCAGTTACATATCCACCTGGGCCACTACCTAGAACTATAATATCATATTTAGTCATATTCAGAATATTTTGATTCGGTTAACGAAGTTGCGAATTTAAGGAATTTCAGCTTAAACTAAAAGCTGAGAAGACCCATTATAATATGAAAAAAGCCCATCAAATACTGATGGGCTGTTGTTGTAAATTTGTAACTAGAACTTTAAACTATTTAAGATCTAAACCGAAACGTTTCTGTACCTGCTCAAAATTTGAAAAATCAACATCTGCGTTGGCTTCAAACGTAGCAGATGGAAGAACTACAATTCTGAAGGTTTGATTTTCTGTAAATTGACTGCTAAGACCGCTCAAATCAAAATTCCCATCTATTATTATTTCTATATCCGAAACAGTGTAATTAAAAACATACTGTATTGTTCCTTGATTCAGAAAGAAATTTTGAGGAATTTGGCTCCATGAATCTATAGTGCCACCGTCCTCTGCATCTAAAATTTCCAAGCGATAAATTAAAACTGCATCTGATTCCGGTTCGAATGTAGCCACTTCGTCTGGAATGTCAAATACTTGTGAGTAATAATTGACATCGGCTAAATACTCAAAATCAATTGTTCTTTCATAAGTATATCCAAGACCATCCAGCCCATCTACACCATCCTGTCCCGGAGGTCCTGGAGGTCCAACTTCACCGTCTGAAGAACATGCGACGATCGTACTTGCTATTAAAATAAGTGATAGTAATTTTTTCATGATAAATTGGATTTAGTTATTGATTAAAGTTGATGCTGGCCGAATTCACGCAAAAGCGCTGGCCGGTCTCTGTAGGACCATCATCAAAAACGTGGCCAAGATGGCTTCCGCAGTTAGAACAAAGGATTTCAGTGCGTATCATTCCAAATGTTCTATCCTGAATATACTCTACTTTTCCATCAATCGCATTGTCGAAACTTGGCCATCCACATCCACTTTCAAATTTTGCATCACTCTCAAATAATTGCTCTCCGCAGGCCGCACACTGATAGTCACCATCTTCAAAATGAAGATTGTACTCACCAGTATGCGGTGCTTCAGTTCCTTTTCCTCTTAAAACTCTATACTGCTCAGGAGAAAGTTTTTCTTTCCACTCCTCTTCAGTCTTTTCTATATTATACTTCTTCATATTATTACTTTTTTGGTTCGAAGTCCATAGCGACTCCGTTGATACAATGTCTTTTTCCCGTAGTTTCTCTGGGACCATCATTAAAAACATGACCAAGATGTCCACCACACTTAGCACAATGCACTTCATCACGCTGGTAACCTAATTTAGAATCACTTCCATAGGCAACACCGCCTTCGATCGCACGATCAAAACTTGGCCATCCGGTACCGCTTTCAAATTTGTGCTCATTCTCGTATAATTCATTTCCACAAGCAGCGCACACGAAGATCCCAGGTTCTTTAATATCCAGTAGATCACTACTATAAGGTCTTTCTGTTGCCGCCTCTCTCAAAACTGCATACTCCTGTGAAGTTAATTCTGCTTTCCATTCCTCTTTGGACTTGGTTACTTCGTAGGATTTGGAACTTTCCTTAGTAGAATCTTTCTGTGCATTTCCGTTACAACTAAACAGAAACGTGGCCATTAGGCTTAGTATTAAAAACTTTTTCATCTTTTAATTTTTTCTTTAAAATTACAATTATTGTGCCGCTATAAAACTTGTAATTTTGTTAATTACTTCAGGATTACCTAGTATCCTGCGGTGTCCAAGGTTTTCGGTGATCATCAATTCACTATTCTCCAGAACCTCATCAATCTCGTAAGCCGAATTCACTTCAACATCCACATCATGTTCGTCGTGAATAATAAGAGTAGGAGTAAACACTTCTTTGGCAGACTCTGCACCAGAAAGTGCGTCCATATCCTGTTTAAATTTATTGTCCAGATATGCTTTCATCTTCCTAGCAACCTTATCGTTCATTTTCATGTTAGCAGCAAAGTTTTTAGTGATCTCGGTAACGTTATTTGCCGTTCCAATCAATATTAGCTTGTTGGTTTTTAATCCATCCTTTATAGCTCTAAGAGATGACATACCTCCAAGAGAATGTCCGATTACAGCTTCAAATGGACCATACTTATTATCCAGAAATTTTACAGCTTCAATAAAGAAAGGCATCATGCTCATTTTCCCGTCGGCTTTTCCATGTCCTGGAGCATCAAAGCTTATCGTTTGATAGCCCATTACTTTTAATGCTGAAGCAATTTTAGCCAGCTGAGTTCCCCGGCCGCTCCAGCCATGAACAAGCAGAACTTTCTTACTTGACTTTCCATATTTGTAGGTCACGATTTCTCGGTTCACTGAAGGAACTATTACCTTTTCCTGTTCTGTGTTTTCATCCATTTCCTTTTCTCTCTCCGGAAGTTTATAACGGAAAGGAGTAAGAAATAGCTTCGCCGCAAATCTGCTGGCCAGAAACGGACTTACTTTCGTTAGAATTTGGGATGTAGTTAGAATATACTGCGGAACCAATAGTCTTTGAACCGGTATGCTGTCTTTAGTATTTTGAGTCATTTTGGGTGCGTTCTGGTCGTGAGTCGGCTTTCATACGTTGTTTGTAATATGCTTTGAAAGCCTTGTGAATACTGCAAATATCAACAATGGTATTGTTTTTGAAACTGCTTTTATTGTTAAATCATACTTAATTCAACTCGAGCAGGTTTGCTGCTTTTGTACTTTTAGGTATCAAAAACCAACGATATGAAAATTAAGAATGCCTTATTAGGTTTAAGTGTACTGCTTATGGTGGTCTCATGTAAGACTAATCCATTTACTGGAGAGAAAAATTTGAACTTTGTCTCCAATGATCAATTGTTCCCAACTTCTTTTGAACAATACAATCAATTTCTGAACGAAGCCGAAGTCGTGAATAATACGGAAGAATCCAGAAAGGTTAAAAGACTAGGAGAAGATATTGTAACTGCTGCTGAAAGATATTTGAACGCCAACGGTTACCAGGGTTTTATGAATGACTTTAAATGGGAGTTCAATCTTGTAAAAGATGATCAGGCCAACGCTTTTGCTATGCCTGGTGGAAAAGTTGTCGTTTATACAGGTATTTTGGATGAAGCTCAGAATACAAATGGTCTCGCTACAATCATGGCTCATGAGATCGCCCATGCACTTGCAGATCACGGTGCTCAAAGAATGAGTGCAGCTCAATTACAACAATTAGGAGCAGTAGCTGGAACAGTAGCTGTTAGTGGTCGTAGTGAAAGTACGCAACAAATTTTTGCTCAGGCATATGGATTAGGTACGACAGTAGGAGTAATGCTCCCTTTTAGCAGAAGTCATGAGTCTGAAGCTGATAGAATTGGGTTAACACTTATGGCAATTGCTGGTTACGATCCTAGGGAAGCTCCTGAATTATGGAAAAGAATGCAAGCTAATAGTGGCGGGCAGGCTCCACCAGAATTTTTGAGTACTCACCCTTCGAATGCAACAAGGATCAACAATTTAACTCAGTGGGCTCCTGAAGCTATTGCTGAAGCGAAAAAATACGGATCTACTACTTTTAAATAAGTTATCTTAAAATTAAAATTGAAAAGCCACCGGTCTCGGTGGCTTTTTCTATTTTTAGTGCATGAAGCAATTACCTAAAGGCAGCAAAAAGCTAATTCACGCATGGGCTTTTTATGATTGGGCCAATTCAGTTTATAGTCTGGTTATCTCCTCGGCAATATTTCCAATATTTTATGGTGCCCTAACGATCGTAAAGGATTCCGAAGGGAATATCATCAGCGATACGGTTAGCTTTTTAGGTTTCAACTGGAATAATGATACTCTAATTAGTTACGTTACAGCCGCTGCATTTCTTGTGGTTAGTTTTCTTAGTCCATTTCTGTCTGGTATTGCCGATTATGTTGGAAACAAAAAGAACTTCCTGAAATTCTTCTGTTATCTCGGAGCCGTATCCTGCATAGGTTTGTTCTGGTTCAATCTTGAGAATCTCTGGTTCGGCTTGCTTTGCTACTTTCTTGCACTTATTGGATTTTGGTCCAGCCTGGTGTTCTATAATTCATACCTGCCAGATATCGCCTTTAATGATCAACAGGATAAAGCAAGTGCGAAGGGATTTTCCCTTGGCTATTTGGGTAGCGTGATACTACTTGTGCTTTGCCTAATCATGATCTTGAAATACGAATGGTTTGGCTTTGAAGATGAAGGTTTGCCTACACGACTTTCTTTCGTACTTACGGGAATCTGGTGGATCGCCTTTAGTCAGTATACCTATTATTATCTTCCAAAAGGTAATAAAAAAGCTCGACTTACAAAGAATGTACTATTCAACGGGTTCAAGGAATTGAAAGGTATCTGGTTTAAGATCAATCAGAATAAACAATTGAAGCGCTATTTAGTGGCATTCTTTGTTTACAGTATGGCTGTTCAAACTATTATGTTGATCGCGACTTATTTTGGGATCGAAGAACTGGAATGGGGAGAACAGGATGCAACTACAGGTTTGATCATAAGTATTTTGCTAATTCAGCTTGTAGCGGTGCTTGGAGCTTTTTTAACCTCGCGACTAGCCATTAAATATGGAGATGTTAAGATCCTGATTTTTATCAACCTGATTTGGATAGCAATTTGTGGGTATGCTTATTTTATTACAACTCCGCAACAATTTTATGTAGCAGCAGCTTCAGTAGGTTTGGTTATGGGTGGGATCCAATCACTATCAAGATCTACTTATTCCAAAATGTTACCAGAGAATGCTGTAGACACTGCCAGTTATTTTAGTTTTTACGATGTAGCAGAAAAGATCGGGATCGTGATCGGGATGTTCATGTATGGTTTGGTAGCTCAAATTACTGGTAGTATTAGAAGTTCAATTCTTTTCCTGGTAGTCTTCTTTATTGCCGGAGTATTTTTATTAATGCGTGTACCTAAAAAGCATCCAAAATAAAAAACCTGCCAGAAGACAGGTTTTAATATTACAGCAATTTTAATACTTATTAGTAGCTGGAAACACTTCCGGAACCATTCGTTTTAAAACTTTGTTTTTCCGGATCACCTTTGTATACTATATCTCCTGAGCCACTCACATTTGCTTTCAAACTTGAAGAAGCGTAAACCATAACATCCCCTGAACCGGAAACTCTTGCTTCAACATTTTTGGCTCTCAAATCGAATGCGTCAAAATCACCGCTTCCGGTTACGTTACATTCAAAATTGTCACTACTACCTTTGATCTTAATGTCACCCGACCCGGTTACATGACCTTTCAAATAATTTGTTTGTATATCCAGAACCATATCTCCAGATCCTGTAACACTCACGCTCAATCTTTCTTCTGAAAGTTGATCCTGTGTCCAGATATCCCCGCTTCCAGTAAGCGAAATGTCATTCACACTTTTTACGGGAACAGTAATGAGCAGATCTTTTCTAGTCTGAAGGTTAACGCCTTTTTCTGTAGAAATTTTAAGCGTACCATTTTTTACTTCCGTAAGTATATATTCCTGAAGATTACTTTCTGCAGCAACTTTGATATTTCCTTCAGTTCCCGAAACTAATTTTACGTTCATGGATCCAACCACATGAATTTTTTCATATTCTGAAGTATTCCTGGTTTCAGTTACCATATCTCCGTTTCCACGAATTTTTTTACTGCCCCATTGTGCGTGGGCAGAGGTGAAGGCAAGAAGGAAGAAGGTTGATAGTAATAGTGCTTTTTTCATAATAGTTATTTTAATTGATGATTAATTATTCTTTGCTAAATTTTACGCTTCCATAACTAGTCGAAATATCGATCCTTGCTCCAGAACCAGAACCATAGTTTCCGGAGATGGATTTACTAGTGTTTTTTTCATTGGTACGGCGAACATCCAAACCATCTGTTCCGTTAATGCCGCCATAACTGGTCTTTACGTCAAAACTGAACGTCATTTCCCGATCATAGCCCAAATGAACACCAGCATAATCGGTGTCAATATTCACAGATTTGGTACCATTTACTATTTTTTCGATATGCAAAGATCCATAATCAAGATTGATGTCTGCAGAAGTGAATATCCTGTCTACTTTGGTTGTTAAGTAATCTCCATTCCCAATGAGGACCTTTACTTTGTTGATCTCAATACTTCCATAATCACAGTTAAAATCAAGTTTGGTCACTTTCCGAATTCGGGACTTGGTATAATCTGCATTTACCAATAATTCTTCGGCTTCTCCAATTTCATAATCTGAATAGTCCGCATCAATTTCAGCATTGGTAACAAATCCAATTCGGCTGCTTCTGCTATAATCAAAATTCAGAATATTAGAGCGGCCATTTAACTCACCAACGTCTATCTTTCCGTAGTCACAATTGATATCAGTATTCCCAAAAGTTTTGTCGATGTAGATTCCGCCGTAATTATTATCGAGAGTAAGATTGTTGTTCTCCGGAGCGCGAATCACGTAATTCACTTCCATGTTCACATTGTCGAATCCATCAAAAATATTCTTCCACCAGGACCTGTTTTCCTTAGAGAATTTGGTAGTTGCCGTCACTCCTGAAGAATTCTGTTCAAATTCCACTCGTATATCATTGAGTTTGTCTTCCACATCATCCTCATCGTTCCCATTGGTTTTGATGGTAACCTCAATAAGAACCCGATCTTCTTTCCAGGTCACAATATCGATGTTCCCGTAACTATTGTTAATATTGAGATCACCATTCGTCTTTACGTCAAATTCCTTCCTTATCGTCTTTTTTCGGGTGTGTTTGGCTTCTTCAATAACAGATGCTTCAGTCGTAATTTCAGGCTCTGTGCATTTGCTTTCAGGGTACATGTTGGTAACGAGCACCATGAGGAATAGGATGCTAGATAGTATTGCTTTCATAATTTTGATTGTTTAATGATTTGATGTTTTCAACTTGTTCTAAAACTTGGCTAAGTAGATCTATTCGCTGCTGGAAATTTTGAATCATGGCGTGTATCACTCTTTTATCATTTCCACTTTCTAGAAGATCATTCTCCATTGTTTTATATCGATTTTCCAGTTTTTTTAATTGCTGAAGGGCATCCTTGATGATCGCCTGAGTTTCAGGAGTAGCTTCCGCATTTAGAGCGATGAGTTCTTTTTCAATTAATCCTGAATAAAATTGCTGAGTCTGCCTCATTTCAGGAGAAATACTTGCCAGATCTGATTGGTTTTCCTGGTTAAAATTATTGGATAGTAACAGCACCAAGGCCAATACTGCAGCGATACTCAATAATCCTATCCAGATCTTTCCTGAGTTGCTCCCAGCTTTTTCTGACTTTTTAGTTTTTTCCAGCTTACGGGCAAACTTTTCGCGATGATCTGTTTGCGGTTCTTCGATGTCAAAATTTGCAGACTCGAAGAATTCTTCAAATTCATTATCTCTCATGTTGCTGCAATTTTTTTCTTAAACTTTCTTTAGCTCTGGAAATCATCGTTCTACAGTTTCCGTATGAAATTTTCATAATCTCACCAATTTCTTCCTGATCAAATCCTTCAATAAGATGTAGTGTTAGACAAACTCTGTAGTTTTCTTTCAAATTCTTTAATGCGTTAAGCACTAATTTCACTTTGTCATTGGTATAATCATCGATTACCAAACCACAAGAGTCCTGTTCATTTCTTAGCTCATCATTATAAGAAACCTCCGCCAACTTTTTGGATTTGTTCAAAGCAGTGATACTTTGATTGATCACGATACGTTTCAGCCAGGCACCAAAGGTGGCATCCTCGTTAAAACTTTCTATTCTTGTAAAGGCCTTTAAAAACGATTCCTGCATAATATCTTCAGCTTCAGCAGAATGTCCTGTAATTCTATAGGCGGTATTGTACATTGCTTTGTAATACCGATCATAGATTTCCATCTGCGCACGTTGTTCTCCTTGACGGCAACGGGCAACAAGATCATTAATATGTGTGATGGTTGGTGTCAATTAATGTCTGGTTTCTATATTAAAGATGGGAATAATTAAAGATTGTTACACTTTCTGAAAATAAATTTATAAGTAAGGCGTGGCATAGGAATTGAATATTTGATATTGCAAAACTATAGAAAGCTCCAATGCATTGCATTTCAAGGCTTTTAACGAACGTCACCAAATTACTTAAATTTAATCTGGTGACAGTTTGACTTAAATACAATTATGGCTAAAACAAAGTTTACTAATATTGACAGTTTGTCATTTCAGGGAATAGATGAAGATGCAGAATTGATTCCTTTAATGACACCTGAAGATGAAGAAGAAATTAATAAAGAAAATCTTCCGGAAACCTTACCAATTCTACCTCTTAGAAATACGGTTTTATTTCCAGGAGTTGTAATTCCTATTACGGCGGGTAGAGATGCTTCTATTAAGCTTATTAATGAAGCGAATAATGGAAGTAAGATCATTGGCGTCGTTTCTCAGAAGGACGAGGAAGTAGAGAATCCAACTTCAAAGGATATTAATAAGGTTGGAGTAGTTGCACGTATTCTTCGAGTGTTGAAAATGCCTGATGGTAATACAACAGTTATTATTCAGGGTAAAAAGCGCTTCCAGATCACACAGGTGGTGACCGAAGAACCTTATATGAATGCTACCGTCGCTGAGGTTCCTGATAATCGTCCTGAGAAGGATAATGCTGAATTTGGAGCGATCATAGAATCTATCAAGGACCTTGCGCTTCAAATTATCAAAGGGAGTCCTAATATTCCTTCGGAAGCTTCCTTTGCGATCAAAAACATAGAAAGTAATTCTTTCCTTATCAATTTTGTTTCTTCTAATATGTCTCTATCTGTTTCTGAAAAGCAGAAGTTACTGGAGATGAACGATCTTAAAGAAAGAGCACTTTCCACGCTGAAGCATATGAATACTGAGAACCAGAAACTCGAACTTAAAAATGATATTCAGAGCAAGGTTCAAAGTGATATGAGTCAGCAGCAAAGAGAATATTTCCTTCACCAGCAAATGAAGACCATCCAGGAAGAGCTTGGGGGAGTTTCTCATGAAGGTGAAATTGTAGAAATGCGTGATCGCGCAAAAGACAAGCAATGGGATGAGGATGTTCAGAAACATTTTGAGAAAGAACTTTCCAAGATGCAACGTATGAATCCGCAGGTTGCAGAATATTCCATACAAAGAAATTACCTGGACCTGTTCCTGGATCTTCCATGGAACGAGTTTAGTAAAGATAAATTCGATCTAAAAAGAGCTAAGAAAATTCTTGATCGTGATCATTATGGTCTTGATGATGTGAAAAGAAGGATCATAGAATATCTTGCAGTTTTAAAGCTGCGAAACGATATGAAGTCTCCAATTCTTTGCCTATATGGACCTCCCGGAGTTGGTAAAACTTCTCTTGGAAAGTCGGTAGCGGAAGCACTTGGTAGAGAATATGTGAGGATTTCTTTGGGTGGTCTAAGAGATGAAGCAGAAATACGCGGACATAGAAAAACCTACATTGGTGCTATGCCAGGTAGAATTATTCAAAGTTTAAAGAAAGCCGGAACCAGCAATCCTGTTTTTGTTCTGGATGAGATCGACAAATTAAGTATGGGAAATGCTGGAGACCCTTCTTCAGCATTACTCGAAGTACTGGATCCTGAGCAGAATTCAGAATTTCATGACAACTTCCTCGAGATGGGATTTGACCTATCCAAGGTGATGTTTATCGCTACCTGTAATTCATTGAATACAATTCAGCCAGCACTAAGAGACCGAATGGAAATTATCAATGTGACAGGTTATACGATTGAGGAGAAAGTAGAGATCGCAAAAAGACATTTACTTCCGAAGCAATTAGAAGAACACGGTCTGACTGCAGAACATCTTAAAGTTGGTAAAAAGCAACTTGAGAAAATTGTTGAAGGTTATACCCGGGAATCTGGAGTGAGATCTCTGGAGAAACAAATAGCCAAAGTGGTTAGATATGCAGCCAAGAACATTGCAATGGAAGATGAATATAATATCAAATTAAACGAAGAAGATATTATTGAAATTCTTGGAAGTCCCAAAATGGAGCGTGATAAATATGAGAACAATGATGTTGCTGGTGTAGTTACCGGACTTGCCTGGACTCAGGTGGGTGGTGATATTTTGTTTATCGAATCTATTCTTTCTAAGGGTAAGGGGAATCTTAGTATTACCGGAAATCTGGGGAAAGTGATGAAGGAATCGGCCACTATCGCTATGGAATATATCAAAGCGAACGCAGATGATCTCGGAATCGATGCCTCAATTTTTGAGAAGTATAATGTACATATACACGTCCCAGAAGGCGCAACCCCTAAGGATGGTCCTAGTGCAGGTATCACCATGCTTACTTCTCTTGTATCCCTATTTACTCAGAAGAAAGTTAAAAAGAGTATTGCCATGACCGGCGAGATCACTTTACGAGGAAAGGTTCTACCCGTTGGCGGAATTAAGGAAAAGATCCTGGCGGCCAAAAGAGCCCGTATTAAGGAATTGATCCTTTGCGAAGAAAATAAGCGAGATATCGAGGAGATTAAGGACGTATATTTAAAGGGTCTAACCTTTCATTATGTAAGGGATATGAGCGATGTCATAGATATTGCCATTACCAAGCAGGCGGTAAGAAACGCTAAGAAATTATAGACTAAGAAGCCCCGAAAGGGGCTTTTCTTTTGGATATATACCTAGTAAAAAGTTTAAAAATTTACCTTTGTAATTAGAAGTTTAGAGAATATGAGCAAGAAAATAACGATCGCCATCGACGGCTTTTCTTCAACGGGCAAAAGCACTGTTGCAAAAGGACTGGCTAAAAAATTGAATTATGTATACGTCGATACCGGCGCCATGTATCGCGCGGTGACTTTGTATATGATGCGAAAGCTATTTGTTTCAGATACTAACTTCGATGAAGAAGCGATCATCAGGCATTTGCCTTTTGTTAGTTTAAAATTCATTTTCAATGAAGAAAAAGGTTTTGGTGAAATGTATCTGAATGGTGAAAATGTTGAGAAAGAAATTCGATACATGGAAGTTTCGGAACAGGTGAGTAAGGTTGCAGCTGTTACAGATGTTCGAAAAATGCTTGTAGACCAGCAGCAGGAGATGGGAAAAGAGAAAGGTGTTGTCATGGATGGGCGCGACATAGGGACCGTAGTTTTTCCAGATGCTGAGCTAAAGATCTTTATGACAGCTTCTACTGAAAAAAGAGCCCAACGAAGATACGATGAGCTTATTGAAAGAGGTGATGAGGTGGAATTTGACGCGGTCTTGAAAAATGTGAAGGATCGTGATTTTATGGATTCAACGCGGGAAGATTCGCCGCTAATCCAGGCTGAAGACGCCGTGGAATTTGATAATTCTGAAATGGACCTGGAAGAGCAATTTGATAAGATCTTAGAGATCGCTAATAAACGAATTGATGAGGTGAGCTAGTCACTTGATTTATAAAGAATAAAACCTCCGCAATTAATCTAAGTATTAGTTGCGGATTTTTATTTAGTTATGTATTTTTGCACTCCTTTTTTGGCAGAATACCGGGAATCCAAAAAGGGTTGAAAATCAAAACTATAAACAACTTCTGTAGTTTCTGTTTTGCTGAAAGATTTCCGAAGAAACACAGAATACAAATTTAGGAGTCAGTAATGGCTGAAGAAAACACAAACAAAGAATCTCAGGAAATCGAAGTACAAGATGTTGCCGGTATGGCAAATGAGTCTCAACCTGACGCAGAAACGCAACAGGCAAACCCTGAGAAATTTCTAGAAGAATTTAACTGGCACAATTACGAAGAAGGAATTGATCCTATCGACGATAAGAAGCTGGAAGAATTCGAAAAACTAGTAGCTGAAAATTTCGTTGACACTTTAGATGACGAGGTTGTAACAGGAAAAGTAATTAATATTACAGATCGTGATGCAATCATTGATATCAATGCAAAGAGTGAAGGTGTTATTTCTCTAAACGAATTTCGTTACAACCCAGACCTTAAAGAAGGTGATGAAGTTGAAGTACTTATTGACGTTCGTGAAGATTCTACAGGTCAGTTGATCCTTTCTCACCGTAAGGCGAGAGTGATCAAGGCATGGGAAAGAGTAAATACAGCACATGATGAAAGTCTTGTTGTAAATGGATTCATTAAATGTCGTACCAAAGGTGGTATGATCGTAGACGTATTTGGTATTGAAGCTTTCCTTCCAGGATCGCAAATCGATGTGAAGCCAATTCGTGATTACGATGCTTACGTTGGAAAGAACATGGAATTCAAAGTTGTAAAGATCAACCACGAATTTAAAAACGTTGTTGTTTCTCACAAAGCGCTTATCGAAGCAGATATCGAAGAGCAGAAGAAAGAGATCATTGGACAGCTTGAAAAAGGTCAGGTACTTGAAGGTACTGTTAAGAATATTACTTCTTACGGTGTATTCGTTGACCTTGGAGGTGTTGATGGACTTGTTCACATTACAGACCTTAGCTGGTCTAGAATCAACCATCCAAATGAGATCGTTGAACTAGATCAAAAACTTAACGTTGTAATTCTTGATTTTGATGAGTCTAAGTCTAGAATTCAGTTAGGTCTTAAACAACTTAGCCAGCACCCATGGGATGCGCTTAGCGAAGATCTTAAGGTTGGTGACAATGTAAAAGGTAAAGTAGTTGTAATCGCAGATTACGGTGCATTTATCGAAGTTGCTGAAGGTGTTGAAGGTCTTATCCACGTTTCTGAAATGTCTTGGAGCACGCACTTGCGATCAGCTCAGGATTTCGTAAATGTTGGTGATGAGGTTGATGCTCAAATCCTTACTTTAGATAGAGAAGACAGAAAAATGTCTCTTGGTATCAAGCAATTGAGCCAGGATCCATGGACTGATATCACTACTAAATATCCTGTTGGGTCAAGACATGAAGGTATCGTTCGTAACTTCACTAACTTCGGAGTATTCGTTGAGTTAGAAGAAGGAATCGACGGACTTATTTATATCTCTGATCTTTCATGGACCAAAAAGATCAAGCACCCATCTGAGTTTACAAACGTAGGTGATAAGCTTGAAGTTGTAGTTCTTGAACTGGATGTTGATGGTAGAAAACTTAGTCTTGGTCACAAGCAGATCGAAGATAACCCTTGGGATAAGTATGAAGCCGACTTTGGAGTTGGAACAAAACATACTGCTGAGATCACTGAGATCGTAGACAAAGGTGCAACTATCGACTTCAATGAGGATATTACTGCATTCGTTCCACAGAGACATCTGGAGAAAGAAGACGGTTCTAAACTTAAGAAAGGTGAAGAAGCAGAATTCCAGATCATTGAATTCAATAAAGAATTCAAAAGAGTGGTAGCTTCTCATATGGTAATTCACAAAGAAGAAGAGCAAAAAATCGTTAAGCAGGCTGCTAAGAAATCAGCTTCGCAAAACAAGGACAACGCCACTACAATTGGTGATGTTAATGCTGATCTTCAAGCGTTGAAAGACAAGATGGAAGGGAAGAGCTAATTAACTCTCTCAGACATTAAATATAAAAACCTCCTTAGTTCGATAAGGAGGTTTTTTTTATATTCAATTTATCCGTTCTTAATTGGATATTATTTCCGCTTCATTTCCGGTTAATAGAAAAGATGAACTGCCTTTATCTTCCTGAGCTAAAATTTCTCCACTCACTTGATAATTGCCTTCAGGTAAGATGATTCTAACCTTCCATTCTGGCTGAAGCTGACTAATTTTAAAAGAAACTTTATCATTCAATTTCGAATAATGGATCGAAAGTGAGTTCTGCGCTATTTTTACATTTTCCAGAGAAACATTTTCCCACTCTCCTGGCATTTGTGGTTTGATCGTTACAAGTTTTTCGGAAGCCATTGGATCAATCCCAAAGAATTGCTGAATAATTGGAATTGCATAGCTGTAAATGGTCCATGCCTGAGTGATCATCCCATAATCCGGACTTACTTCGTACATACTTCCAGGGAAGGCATAGCTGAACGAACGGGTCATTTTCTTAAGATAACTCAATGCTTTATCAGGCCGGCCATAATTGTTTTCAGCAATTGCCTGAACTCCGGTTGGAAGTGTCATTACAGCCCCTGTATAGGAAAAACTTTTACTTCCTTTGAAACTTTCATTTCCTGTATCTGATGATTCATCGCGGTCTATCCCTGTTACAAATACCCCAAATGGATTCGTGTAAATTTCAGCTGTCTTTAGGGCTTTAATAGCTTTGGAAGAATCTGCTATCTTCATTTCCATTGGAGTATTTACCACCCAATTATGGTGTAAAACGAAAGGGCGCGACTCGGCAGAGGGATTATTCTGGATATAAGCCTTTGTTTTCTTCAATTCTGATACAGACCAGGGTTTATTTAAGGTATCGGCTCTTACGATTGCATCATCAATTAATCTCAAAGCCTGGGAATCAGTACCAATGAAATCTGCGAAAGATTGAAATTCTTCAGACCAGAAATCGGAATTGATCTTGCGTTTTAAACTTTCGGAAATACGTTTGTAATCTTCACTTAAAGCATCCTGATTCAATACTTTAGCGATTAGAGAAGCATCCTCGAATCCTTTCTGGGTATAAGAAGCAACATCGATCATTTCACTATCCAGTCCATGAATTTCCATCATTCCAAAGCCATCCGGAAAAAGATTTTTATTGGCATCGTTTTCGTTCATTAACCAGTTTAGACCTTTTTTAATGGTGGGAAAATATTTATTGAGGAAGCTATGGTTACCGTTCCATTTATAGATCTCCCAGATCAACGAAGCGAACTGTGGGGTTTCATTAATATTTCCATTATTAAAAACAGCCCCATTTGTGGACAGTTCGTGGATAATACGGCCGTTTGAATTAATCGCCATAGATACGCTATCTAGTAATTTGATGGTTTTATCGACCGCTTCGGTCTGGCCAACCGCCATAAATCCTCTCAATGCGTATTCGCTATCTACTCCAAACCACCAGGGGTAGTCTGGTACACCAGCGGTTATACCAGTTCCAATTTCAGGAACAGTCTGTACAAGCCATTCACAGTTGTACTTTAACCATTCAAATGTTTGCTGTATATTTTTATCTGAAATGGTTAACTTTGAATTTTGTGCAATCTGCTTGTATTTCTCCTTTTTATAGGTGATTTCACTTTTCAGGTTATTTTTTATATGGTTAAGATCCTTGAGAGAGTTTGAAACGGAAGTATATGATCCGGCAAAAAAAAAGTGATCATTTCAGACTCCCCAGGCTCTATAGACAGATCATAGCCAAGAAGTGTTCCTGTCCCGATGCCACGATACTTCTTAGGGACATTTTGGTGATAGTCTGATTTTCTATCAGCTTTAAAGACCGCACTCCACGGGTTTATACTATCATTAATAATCCAGTAGTCATGATCACCGTGGTATACAGCACGATCTGGTGAATCCACCATATTAGTTCTTTCTCCCAGCCAGGTTGGTCTCAGATCTGAATATGCACTGAAATTAAATTTTAAGTTTCTCGATTCAGATCCTGTATTTTTAAGAATGAACTGAATGGCCAGACTTTGTGTTGTGTCAGATACAAATTGCCATCGTTCTATTTCAATTTGTTTTTGCGCAAAATTGAAAGAATGCAGGCTGGCATATGGATAGTTAGTAAATAGTGCTGCATTATTTAATTCCAGGCTGTCCTGTTCTATTATAATCTCTGCTGAGACACCGTCAAAAAGTTTGATAGGATGATTCCAGATTCCACCCATCTCTCCGTTAATATGCCATCCTATTTCAGGAAATGAGCCATCTTGATAGCCAACCATATATGTTCTTCTTCCTGAGGTAACAAACGGTGAATTTAGATAGGATTCTTTACCATTTATATGAGTTGATTCTTTTAAATGATCTTTTATCCTTACTTCATTCTGAGATATCACAAAATTGGAGAGAAAGATTATAGTTAGAAATGAAATTTTGTCAATCATATTGGACATAACAATATTATTTATCATCTTAATTTAAGGACAAATTCGCAAGTGAGTCATCTTATGACCTAATCTGAATATAAAAATTGCGAGTTACCGGACGAAATTTCTGATCGAATGTTCAGGAAGCTGTTAGTTCTTCTGTAAAATTACTTTTCTGACCTATTTTCTGTTGAGAATATATTCTTCTGAAAGTTATTCATTAAATCCATGAGTTGATCTGCTTTGATAGGTTTAATAAGATAATTATCTACTTCACCATAACTCTTTGCCCTTTCTACATCATCTGGATCTACTGAAGAAGTTACTATATATATAACGACCTTTTTTGAACTTGGAATAGTTATGAACTCATCCAGAAATTGCCATCCATCCATAATTGGCATATTCAGGTCCAGTAATATAACATCCGGAACTGATTTATTAGATATCATGATAGGCCGTAATTTGGTAATTGCTTCTTCACCATTTTTAAATACCATAATACTCTCGGCAAAATTTGCCATTTCCATGATCCTTTTTGTGCCATAGATAAAAATTGGATCGTCATCTATAATACAGGCTATATCAACTTTTTTCATAATTCTTTAAATAGATTGAGAAGGTCGTTCCATGTCCAGGTGCACTTTCAACCTGAACTTTACCGTGTAGGGCTTCAATTTGATTCTTCGTAATGAATAACCCAATTCCTCTGGAGTCCTTATTTTTATGAAAGGTTTTATACATTCCAAACAATTTTCTCCGGTGTTTTTTAAGGTCTATACCAAGGCCATTATCTTCAATATCAATTTGAACAAATCCATCGTCTAGTATTCTCGCGCTTAATTTTACAAAAGAATCTTTTTCTAAAGAGCTGTATTTTAAAGCATTGGTCATAAAGTTTAGAAGTATGCTATCTATATATGCCGGAACTCCTAATACATAAATATCATCTGGAATGATGTTTTGAATATCAACCATTTCTCTCAGTGCAATGGCTGAAATTGAATGTTTGATATTTTCTGCACTTTTGTAAAGATTTACAGCATCTAAATTTTCTTCAACGGCAGTATTGATAAGTGTGACTTCGTTTAGATGTTTAATTGTTTCCGCTAAATTGTTCGATGCATTATTTAAATGAGAGAAGATTTCGTTCTTTTTTAATTCTGGGTAATCACTCATCGAAAGATCTAGGAGCATCCCAATATTACTGGAATGTGATCGTAGATTGTGAGAAACTATATGAGCAAAGTTTTTTAGTCTCGCATTTTGTTCCTGAGTGATGGTCATCACGCTGGAAAGTTCTTCCTGTACTAGTTTTAAATTTGTAATATCGATAGCCATAAAAAGGTATCCTGTATTCTCGCCGTTCTCTGAAATTGCTGTAATTGCCAATTGTACAGGAAATTCTGTACCATCTTTTCTAACGTAGGTCCAATCCTTATTTTTGAGCTTTTTACTGTTTGAAATCTTTTTCAAAAACTCAGGGAGATCATAGTTTTCATAATCACTGAAGAGGTTTTTCGAGAAGGATTCAAGTTCGTTAGATATATGAATTGAGGTTATGTTCAATTGCTGCGAGACTTCAGTCTGGGTATATCCAAGCATCCTTTCAGCTCCTTTGTTGAAGGATTCTATGCGCCCTTCAGAATCTGTTGAAATGATACTAACATGCGTACTTGCGTTGAAGATCCCTTCTAGTTTCCCTAAAGTTAGTCGCAGTTTTTCTGAAGCGATTTTTTCTTTAGTAATATCTGTAATTTGTGAAACAAAATGCAGTGGTCTGCCTTTATGATCCCGAACCAGTGATACGGCAAGTTTGATGAATACGATCGATCCGTTCTTATGGAAATATCTTTTTTCCATGTGATAAAATTCTCGTTCCCCGGCAACCAGCTCATTGAGTAAGCTTAAATCGGTATTCAAATCATCCGGATGGGTAATATCCTGAAATGTTAGTTTTCTGAGCTCTTCTTCATTATACCCTATTATATTGCAAAGACTCTTATTTACACTAAGCCATTCCCCACTAATATTCAGAATTGCCATTCCAATGGCGGCATGCTCAAAACTGCCCCGAAATGTCTGCTCACTAATACGCAATTTCTTTTCTGCAGTTAGCCTATGATTAATATTGTGCATAGCTACTACCGCTCCAGCAAGTTTACCATCCTGATCGAAAAGCTGAACACCGTTTACAGATACTGTAATTTCTTCTCCATAAACAGGTCGTATTCTAATCACTTCATTAGCGATCGGCCCGGTACTGAGTGCTCTTATAAGTGGAATTTCGTGCTGTTCCAGAGGTCGCGTGCCATCGGCATTATACAAACCATAATGACGGGATAGCTCTTCTACAGGAACAGGATTTGCAGGTAAACCATGCCAGTTTTTCGTAGCTTGATTAAACAACGTGAGTTTGCCTTCAGCATCACAAGCTACGATACCTACATCAACACTTTCCAGAACCTTCTCCATTAGTTCTTGCTTGCGGTGGTTTTCAGCCTGGCTATTTTTAATTTCAGTAATATCTGCAGTATGCATAATAATACCTCCAATTTCGTTTTCAGGATTGTACCATGGCCGTACTTCCCACGTAATCCAGTTCTTCGAACCATCGGCACGTACAAAACATTCTTCATCTTTACTATGTATAGCCCCGCTAAGGCATTCCTTATGGATTTGTTTCCAGTCTTCCCCAATTTCAGGAAAGATCTCATAATGTGATTTGCCCACCACATCGATATGTTCAATATTATAATCTTTTAACCACCTTTTTGAAACTGCTATATATTTCAGATTGTTGTCAAACATTGCAATTGCAGAGGGAGCCTGTTCTATAAATAACCTTTTGAGTTCAAACCTTTTTTTCATCTGGCTAATTTCCTCGCTGCTAATTCCTCCAACGATACTGCTGGATAATTGCTGAATAACATTCTGCTTCTGTTCTTCCAGTGCGAATATTAATGAATGGTTAGCTGACTGAATTACTTTATAGGTAAAATTACTGAAGTGATCTTTGGATGTTTTAAGTTTAATTTGTCCGGATTTAACATCACTCTTGGGAATATTAGAAAGTAGTATATTCCAGCTGTACAATTCCAAAAGGTCTTCAACTTTTTTCTTTTCAAGGATATGCACGGGGGCGGCAAATCCAAGGTTTCGCAGAATCTGAGTATTAAACCAGATAATTTTTGGTTGCTCCGGCTTGTATATCAAAAATCCGTGCAAGCCAAATTTTTGAATAAATTCGAAAACTTGAGGTTCTCGCATAATTAATGAGATCTCGCTGTCTCTCACGCTCTGCATATTAAGTTGATTAGTGTAGATTGGGGGTGTCTCTTACTGCAATTAAAATAATTTCTTCCATTTAAGCAACTTCTATTAACTTTAAATAGACATGTTCCTATTATTTAATCGATAAAGGCTCAAAAAACAAAGATAAATGCTGATTAACCAGCTCTATGTTCTTCAGGTTAGAGCAGTCTATAAAACTTCTTTTTCGGATAGATTTAGCTTAAGTTGAAGCAAAGAGGTTAATCAAATTTCAGTAATATTGAAGCATGAAAAAAAGATACTGGATTGTGCTTATTCTCGTGGTGGTTCTGGGGGTTACATACTTTACCGGACCAGTTCCAGAAGAACCGGAATATGATTTACAGCTTCCGATGATAGCTTCCGGTCTTAAAAATCTGGATGCTTATATTAACGATAGAGAATCGAAAAAACCTACCCGTAAGGATAACCAGGCTCGTATTGAATGGTTTGGAGAATCACCTGTTAAAACTGAATATAGCATCATTTATCTTCATGGTTTTGCCGGTAGTTACCGGGATGGTTATCCGGTAAATAAAAACATTGCCAAGAAATTAAATGCAAATATTTACTATGCTCGCTGGGCTGGTCACGGACTGGAGCCTCAGGCAAGTCTGGATGATTTTAATGGAGAGAATGCCTGGCAGTCTGCAAAGGAAGCTTTGGCCATTGGAAAGCAGATTGGGGAAAAGGTCATTATAATGAGTACGTCTACTGGAGGAACTCTGGCGTTTAAGCTTGCTGCTGAATTTCCTGAAGATGTTCATGCTCTCATAAATATGGGGCCAAACCTTGAGGATGATCAACCCGGTACTTTTGTGTTGAATACTCCTTGGGGCTATGAGATTGCGAGCTTGATAAGCTTCGGGGATAACAGGAAAATTGAGCATGAGCAAAAAATCGCTACTCAATACTGGGATACCATATATCCTTCACGGGCTCTGGTAGATCTTCAGGTTCTCGTCGAAACCACAATGATACCGGAGACATTTAAGAAAGTGAAATGTCCAGTACTAACTTTATACTATCATAAGAACTTCATACAGGAAGATGAACATGTAGAAGTGGATATCTATGAAAACATTCATAAATTATTGAGCACTCCAGACTCAATGGTAGTTTTGAAACCACTGGCCACCCCGGAAACTCATTTCGTAGGGAGTGATATAAAATCAAAGGATACAGAGATCGTTGAAAACGCTATTGAAGAATTTCTGAGAAATAAACTAGATATAAATATATATGAATAGTTTTCAGCAGTGGAATGATAAAACGATCAGACTATAGTTTAGTAAAAGATCAATCCAAAAAAAGCCTTACTTTTGTTTCAATCTACAACCAGTTTTATGAGCCGCAAAGTTCTTTTAGACTCAAATCAACTTGATATCATTCTTCACAGGTTGGCCTGTCAATTAGTAGAAAAGCATACAAATTTTGAAAATACCGTACTTATAGGGATTCAGCCGCGTGGAATATACGTTGCTGAAAGGATTATCAACATCCTGAAAAGTGAGTATGGATTGGATCACTTGAAAACTGGTCAGCTTGATATTACCTTTTACCGCGATGACTTCAGAAGAGGTGAAAAACCTTTGGAAGCGAATAAGACCAGAATAGATTTCGTAGTGGAGGATAAGAATGTAATTTTTATTGATGATGTCCTGTACACCGGCCGAAGCATTAGAGCGGCACTAACTGCTATCCAATCCTTCGGAAGACCACTCGAAATTGAATTGTTAAGCTTGATAGACAGGCGCTTCAGTAGGCATTTGCCAATTCAACCAGATTACACAGGAAGACAGGTAGATGCGATCAATGACGAGAAAGTAAAAGTAAGCTGGAAAGAACAGGATGGAGAAGATGCGGTTTATTTAATTGCAAAAGACTTGGATCATGAGTAGTGAATTAAGTGTAGATCACTTATTGGGAATCAAATATCTTCAGCAGGAAGATATAGAATTAATATTTAAGACTGCAGATCATTTTAAGGAAGTGATCAACAGACCTATCAAAAAAGTACCATCGCTTAGAGACATTACCATTGCAAACCTCTTTTTCGAAAATAGTACAAGAACCAGACTTTCTTTTGAACTGGCAGAAAAAAGGCTAAGCGCAGATGTTATAAATTTTTCTGCAGCGTCCTCTTCAGTAAAAAAAGGAGAAACCCTAATCGATACTGTGAATAACATCCTTTCGATGAAGGTCGATATGGTCGTGATGAGACATCCAAATCCTGGAGCTGGAATATTTCTTTCACGGCATGTAAACGCCAGTATTATTAATGCCGGAGACGGAGCCCATGAGCATCCTACCCAGGCTTTGTTAGATTCCTATTCTATTCGTGAAAAGCTTGGGGATGTAAGCGGGAAGAAGGTCGTTATCGTGGGAGATATTCTTCACAGCCGGGTAGCCCTTTCCAATATTTTTGCACTAAAGCTTCAAGGTGCCGAAGTCAAAGTGTGTGGACCCAAAACCTTGCTGCCAAAACATATTGAATCTCTGGGGGTAAAGGTTGAAACTAATCTCAAAAAAGCTCTGGATTGGTGTGATGTAGCAAACATGCTGCGCGTTCAGAATGAGCGTATGGATATCAGTTATTTCCCTAGTACAAGAGAATATGTAAAGCAATTCGGACTTAATAAAAAGATGCTGGATAGTCTCAATAAGGAAATTGTGATCATGCATCCCGGACCAATAAATAGGGGAGTGGAGATCACTAGCGACGTGGCAGATTCTGAACATGCGATCATACTTGATCAGGTACAAAATGGGGTTGCGGTGAGAATGGCAGTAATTTATTTGCTCGCATCCAAGATCAAACAATAAAAGAAATTATGAAAAGAACCGAGAAAGATAATTACATACTTATCGCTGCTGAAGATGCAGAGCTTAAAGACTTTACGAGTGAGTTAACCAAACACCATCACGATTTTGAATCTTCTAATATTGTTGTGGATTTAAGTAACTACAAGAATTTAGAGAATCATCAGCTGCTGGCATTTCTGGAAGTATCCAATTTGCATAGAGGAGCGAACAAAAGTTTTGTGATTGTTAATGATGCATTGGGAATAGATGAATTACCAGAAGAATTAGTCGTAGTTCCCACATTGCAGGAAGCAGAGGACATGATACAAATGGACGAGATCCAGCGTGATCTTGGATTCTAAAGAATGGGTAACAGCCAGTTAAAAATAACGATCCTTGGCTGTTATGCCGCTACTCCCAGAAGTTTCACTAATCCAACCTCCCAAGTACTTGAGATTAAAAGCCATCTTTTTCTAATTGACTGTGGGGAAGGTACTCAGGTAGCTTTGCGTAAGAATAAAATTAAGTTCTCCAGGATCAAACATGTATTTATCTCCCATCTTCACGGTGATCACGTCTTTGGGCTAGTAGGACTTGTCTCTACATTTTCTTTACTGAACCGGGAAACAGAACTTCACATTCATGGACCCAAAGGCATTAAGAAATTTATTACCGTACAACTTCAACTAAGTGGTGCATGGACTAAATACCCATTAATCTTTCATGAACTAAGCTCTAAGCATTCAGAGGTTGTTTTGGAAGATGAAGAAGTTACCGTAAGTACAATTCCTTTGAAACATAGAGTCTATACCAATGGATTCTTATTTCAAGAAAAGCTAGGTGATCGAAAGCTATTATTAGATGAAGCCCAGCAAAAAAACATTCATTATACGCTATTTAAAAGTTTAAAAAAGGGCAAGGATGTCACTTCGGAAGATGGCATCCTTATAAAAAATGATTTGGTCACTGAAGATCCGGCTGCACCTTTATCCTATGCTTTTTGCAGTGATACAGTGTATGATCCTGAAATAGTTCCATTAATCCAGGAAGTGTCTGCTCTTTATCATGAATCAACATTTCTAGAAAGCGAAGCGGCGCTCGCAGTTCCTACAAAGCATAGCACTGCAAAACAAGCCGCTAAAATTGCTAAACTTGCCCGGGTAGGAAAGCTTGTTCTTGGACACTATTCTACTCGCTATGGAGATATTAATAAATTTAAGGAGGAAGCTATCACTGTTTTTCCAAACGTGATTTTGGGCGACGACGGACAAGAAATAACCGTTGAATAACTCTCCACTATTTTTCGAAACACGTCTTTAATCGACATACATCCAGATAATTAGACGTATATTCCTACAGTTTATGTTAAATTTTACATATAATTACTGGAAATTATAGCAGTAGATGTTTTTCATCGATATAATATGTACATTTATCATCCCAATCTAAATGAACCTCTATTATGACAAAATTTTATTCACACGGGATAATCTTGATTTTATGTACTCTATTTCTTACATCTTGTTCCAAGGATAATTCTGAAGATGATGTAACCGGGTATGATCAAACTGTAACCAGTCGTGCTTCTTATGAATATAGTGCACTGGAAGTTGAGATTTTAGAAGATCTTAATATTTATAGAAAAGCTAATGGGTTGAGTGAATTACAGCCACTTGCTGAAGGTTCAATTGAATCTGAAGATCATAATTACTACATGATAGATGCAGGTGCGGTTAGCCATGATAATTTTTCTGATAGAGCTTCCTATTTAATGAATGCAGTAGGGGCGAGTAAGGTAGGAGAAAATGTAGGTTATGGATATAGAACTTCTGAAGCAGTGATTAATGCATGGCTAAAGAGTAGAGGACATAAGGATAATATTGAAGGAAATTATACTCATTTTGGAATATCTGTTAGACAGGATGCGGAAGGGAAAAATTATTTCACGAACATATTTGTAAAAAAATAGTACAATATATACCCCCCAAATCTAAAAGGGAACAGGCTAGAGGCTGTTCCCTTTTTTTATTTCTCAATTAAATTTTAGCATCTATAAATCAATGATGCATTACTGAATTACGGCTGGGATACGATCAATATACATCTTCTGAAAGTCGGCATTATTCATCCCGCTTTCGCCAAGAAGCTTAATTTCCATTCTGTTTACTTTTGTCTTAGAAATGCTGGTTCGTCCCAGAATGCTATTGATGGCAATTTCCAGAAGAGGTTCTGAAGGTTCGCCAAGAACTCCAAGATTATTCAGATCCTCAATATACTCTACATCCGGTTGTAACCCATTGATGTAATCTGAATTACCATCCACATTAATCGATTTGAATACCAGTGGCTGCATAGCATAAGTATGGTTTTCACTGGCACCTTCTCTAGTGTAGTCATCACTATCATAAAGGGTCACTGAAGCCTGGAATTTTCCTGCCGTACGATCTCCGATCTGGTTTACGGTAATATATGGATCAAGGCCATTGATGATAAGTTCGCTGGCAGATGCACTGGACCTTGATGTTAGTACATAAACTTCAGATAAGTTCAAGCTGTTTATCGATGAACCGCTTCTAACATTTCCATCAAATCTATTTAGTAAAGCTTCAGGATTCTGAGCTTCATAGTAGGTTTGATATTTATCATTCCACTGCTCCTGCATAAAGATCTCTCCTTCGAACTGTCCGGTGATCATGCTGGCCAGGTCAACGGCAGATTGCACAGAACCTCCACCATTGTATCTTAGATCTACCACCAAGTCTGTAACGCCGTTGGCCTGAAATTCAGCGAATACTGCATTGAGATCATCATCGAAGCTTGCCGTAAAGCTATTGTACATCAGGTAGCCAATTTTTCTACCATCTATATTCAACGTTTTAGCAATATATACCGGGTTTTCGGTATATGCATCATCAGTTAGATTCACAACCTGATCTGTGACAATGATTTGGTTCTCCTGGACGTAAGCAACGTTAATGCTAAAACTATCCTGACTTATAAGTTCTATAAAATTTGAAGAGGTCAATTGCTGACCATCAATTTCAGTAAATACAGTACCACGGGTCAAACCTGCTTCATCTGCAGATGTTCCGGGTAAAACATATCGTATAAAACCAAAAACAAAATCTGAATTAGAGATCTGCCCAATACCATACTGGATACCAGTAGCTCCACTCATTCCTTCAAATCTTTCCTCAAGTTCATTATAATCATCAGTTATGAAGCTGAATCTGTCAAAATCTGCAGTTAGATCATCGAAGAGAGATTCTGGTGAAGACGCTTCTGCAAGAAATTCTGTTTTTTCCGTTGTGGTTGAGAAATAATTATCTGCTAGTTCCGGAACATTCTCTTTATATAAATAGATCTCGTTTAGACCATTATAGACAAAGCTTTCTACCTCTATAGCTTCATCAACCGGATCTTCATTCTCATCGATAACATTTTCAGGAAGATTGGGATTTCTTTCGGTAGGTGTTTCTTCTTTCTCACAGGAAGAAAGAATTCCAAAACTGAAAAGAAAGATCACTATTTTACTTTTTATACTCATGTGTTTCATTCTTATAGTGGTACAACGTGTAAAACTCACTAATTGTGCCATTTTTGTTCATTAATATATACGAGCAATGATGAGATCCAGTTTAATTTTAGATTTTTAGATATCAAAAATGATTTATGAGTAGGATGAGATAACACTTAGGAGAGTAAAAATAGTGATTTAAAAGGGACTTGATAAAGAAGGGGATAAGCTTAACAAGCATTGAATACCTTCTATGATTGAATTTTTTATCTGAAAGTTTCTAGTTGTAATCTCTAAAATCGAAAAAGGTTCAGGCTAGAGGCTGAACCTTTTTCTTTTCAAATCGATTTGTTGGGGTCGATTTATTTATCATATCAACTTTTGTCGATACCCCAGCTTCGATTCTGGTAGGGTCTTAAAATATCTTATTTAGATTCTTTCATTTCAACAACACTAAACATAGATCGTCTGTTTAGTTGATGATCTTTTTCTGAACATCTGTCGCAATCTATGGCCGGTTTATTCTCACCATAGCCTTTGTATTCCTGAATTCTATCTTCAGCTATGCCATTAGCAACCAGGTAGTCGAAGGTTGATTTAGCTCTACGTTCGGCCAGTTTTTCGTTATACGCATCTGTTCCTCTACGGTCTGTATGAGAACCAATTGCTATTACGAGTTCTGGATACTCATCCTTCATTAAGGCTACAAGTTTATCCAGCTCTTGTGCTGCATCTGGCCTTATATTCGATTTGTCGAAGTCAAAATATATATTGTCAATTTCAGCCAGATATTCAACGTCCTTAACTGGGTTTAGCTGAATATCATATTTCAGAGTATTAATTTCATCACTCTCTCTGGTATCTATAATTCCTTTAAAAGTTTCGTATCTAATCTCTTTTGCTTCAACTGGAAACTCTAGATTTCGGTCAATTTCAGTCTCGTAATAACCTTCTTCATTTGTTTCAAGAAATGCAAGTTCCTCACCATTTTCATCCATGATCCTAACTGTTGCAGAACTTATTGGATTTCCATTTATAGCATCAGATACTGTTCCTGCAACCACTAAAGGATTCATCTTGTTAAAAACGAAAATATTATCATTATCTCCTTCCCGGTTACTTGAAATATAACCTTCTTTAGAATCTTCCACCTGGAAATAAGCGAAGTCATCAAGACTACTATTAATGGTCTCTCCAAGATTCTCTACAGTTTCACTTCCTTCTTCTAATCTGAAGATATCGAATAAACCTAAGCCGGCATGTCCATTAGAAGAGAAGTAAAGAGTACCATCAGTATCCATAAACGGAAAGGTCTCATCAAATTCTGTATTTACGGGCGCTCCAAGATTTTCTACAGAGCCATATGTGTTGTCTTCATTGATCGCTACTTTATAGATATCTGTTCCTCCATTTCCATTGGGCATATCTGAAGTAAAATAAAGTGTTTTGCCATCTCTAGACAAGGAAGGGTGACCAATGGAATATTCATTGCTATTAAAAGGTAATTCCTTTACGTCCATCCATGTACCATTGGTGCTGGTAGCTGAATACAATTTTAAGTGATTCGTTTTATCCTTATCTCTTTTTCCTTCCTTATTTCTGAAGTAATTATTTCTGGTAAAATATATAGTACTGCCATCTGGAGAAACTACTGCTGGACCATCGTGAAGTTTGGTATTAATATCACCCTGAATAGGCATAATGTTCCCTGTTTCTGAATCCATCACATAAATATCCAGAAATGGTTCCCCATTCCAGCTATACGTTTTCTCTTTTACGTCTACATCCTGAGCTCTGGCGGAAACAAAATAGACAGTTCCATCCATCTCGAATACTCCAAAATCACTAACTTCAGAATTGAAATCTGCTGGCTGAAGTTTATAAGTCGCCATGCTTTTATATTCATCCTTATTCAGCATGGTTTGTATTCCATCAGAATCTCTTCCTGTTTCCAGGTATCGTTTTAAGAAAGTTCTGGACTCATCATATCGCTTAACTCCGCGAAGAGCCTGTGCATACTTATAGTAATATTCTGGAGATATAGTCGTGTCTTCAATAACATCTCCGTAATAAAATACTGCATTTTCAGGACTTCTTAGCATCATATATGCATCACCCAAACGATTTGAATTATAAGTGACGTTATAATCATCTTCAATTAGATCCTTGTAAACTTCAGTAGCTTTAAGATAAGCGAAGTCTTTGTATAGCCTGTCTGCTTTTTTTTGTTTCCCACTTTGAGCCTGCATCCCAAGGGAACAGATAAAGATAGAAAGGAAAAATATGTAGTAGTTTTTCATAATCTATAGACTTTGGTTAGAAGAAACGTGGAGATTTGTATCTGGTATTTTCAAATCTGAATTCGTAAATAAGAATGAATTCATGAGATCCTGAAGTATATGGCTGAATATCTGAAATTGAATATTCATACGCATAACCTGCTCTGAAGCCTGGAAACAACTGCACATCCAGAAAAGCACCAATGGCATCATCTATTCTATAATTTGCTCCCAGGTAAAACTTCTCATTTAATATAGCCGTAGCGGTCATGTCTACTGAAAGCGGTGCTCCCTGAGTGGCCTTCACCAGAGTGGAAGGACGTAGTTTCAGGTTATCGCTTAGATCAAACACATAACCAGCTGTTAAGTAATAATGCACTTGTTCGAGTGCACGAAACTCGTCAAGTTCATTGTTATCCTTATTGATCAGTTTTGGAGCAGATAAACCAACATACCAGTTCTGTGCTGAAAGATATGCACCCGCTCCAAAGTTTGGTGTCCATCTATTGAAGTCATCTGCAAAAAATGGATCTGTTCCAATAGTAGGATCATCCAGACCATAGTAATACGCTCCAGCCTTAAGTCCCAGTCTTAAGGACACATCTGCACTTAGGTCTACCCTATAAGAGAAGTCACCATAAACAAAAGTGGTATTTTCATCACCAATCTTATCATTGATAACCGATAATCCTAAACCGATCTTGTCATTTCGCAACGGCGAGTTAATAGAGAGCGTTTGCGTTACCGGTGCTCCATCTACACCAACCCATTGGTTTCGGTTAAGTGCAGTAATCGAGAACCCATCTCTACTACCTGCATAAGCAGGGTTGATAGAAACCGTGTTATACATGTATTGAGTAAACTGAGGGAGCTGCTGCGAAAATCCTGGGGCCGCAACAAATAGCATTAATATAATTAGATAAACTTTTTTCATGGTTTCCCTTTTTTATTTAGTTCCTAAGTAAATATAACCTTGAATTGGTTCGAAGTTACCTTCTCTTATTTCCAGAACATAGAAGTATGTTCCTGATGGCAATTGATTTGAGCTTGTGAATGACGAGTCTGAGTATCCATCCCAGTTATTCTGGTAGTTTTTAGCATCGAATACTTTAGCACCCCATCTATTAAATATCTTAAGATCATATGTGAATCCACATGCAATGTCTGTATCTATGGTAAAGAAATCGTTGATGTTATCACCATTTGGAGTTACTGCTTTAGATATGCTATCTCTTACATCTTCAACACTACAGTCTAAAACTACACAGTCATCGTTGATCATTACGGTTACGAATGTACTTTGCGGACAAATCCCTTCGATTTGCAATTCGAAAGTATATGTTCCAAGTTCCAAAGAGCCTGGAGTTACAAATCCGTTTTCAAGTGCTCCGGTGTTATCTGTATCTATCCAGTTTCCAACATCTTCATTATCTGCAATTAGATCGAAAAGATTGAAAGCTGAATCATCGATACAAAGATCAACCACTCCATTATCGATTAATACAATATCTTCAGCAACTGGTTCTGCCAGCACGATCGTAGTAAGATCAGATAATTGACCAAACTCATCCTGAGCAACAACATCATAAGTACCCGGACTCAAGTTTGTAAATATCCCGGTCGCCTGATAGGTTTCACCATCTATGCTATAAGTTAATCCATTTTGAACGTCTACGGTGATCGTTCCTGTTGGTTCTGAACAGCTCGGTTGAAGCACATCTACTTCAGGAGCAGCCGGTGGAGCTGCAGCAGGTTCTTCTTCAACGGTCACTGTAAAGCTACATTCTGAAGTATTTCCTGAAGCATCAGTTACTTCAAAAGTGATCGTGGTTACACCTAAAGGAAACTCTTCACCGGAAGCGATACCATTAGTCATAGTGATGGTCTCTCCAGAACAGTTATCGGTCGTTTCAGCCATACTATATTCCACAATACTGCTTTCTATTCCGAAGCCAACAGTCACTGTGATATTCTCAGGACACTCAACAACAGGAGCTTCATTATCTACAACCGTTACAGTGAAAGTAGAAGTTGAAGTATTTCCGTTGTTATCGGTCGCTGTGTAAGTCACGGTTGTAGTTCCAACCGGGAATTCACTTCCAGAGTCCATGCCTTCGGTCAAAGTAACTTCGGCTAATTCGCAATTATCTGTAGCAGTAGGAGCTTCATAGGACACAACAGCGCCACATATTCCGGTATCATTACTAACGGTTATGTTCTCTAAGGGTTCCAGTTCCGGTGATTGATCATCGGTTACAACAATATCGAATGAACATTCAGAAGTATTTCCTGCAGCATCGGTAACAGTGAATGTTACAGTGGTCGTTCCTACTGGGAAAGTCTCTCCAGTAGCCAGACCAGCAGTTTGAGATACTGTAAATTCTCCAGAATTATCAGATACCTGAGGTGTTTCAAATTCAACAACAGCACCACAAATATCCTCATCATTGCTTATTTGGATATCATCCTGGCAAACGATCGTTGGATCTTCGTTGTCTTCAACTGTTACAGTAAAGCTACATTCTGAAGTATTTCCAGCAGCATCGGTAGCTGTAAAGGTTATGGTGGTAGTTCCAATCTCGAATTGAGATCCGGAAACCGGTCCGCCAGTTTGTTCTACAGTCACCTCGCAATTATCGGTTGCAGTTGCGTTTTCAAAATCTACTATTGCATAAGAAACGCCAGTTTCAGTATCGATAGAGATATTCGCAGGACAGCTTATTTCAGGTGCCTCGTTATCATTTACGGTTACCGTAAAGCTTTCGGTAGTGGTATTTCCAGAAATATCGGTTACAGTATAAGTTACGGTGGTAGTACCAACTGGGAATTGAGATCCGGAAGTAAGACCTTCGGTCACTTCAATAGATTCCAGTTCACAATTGTCAGTTGCTCCAATCATTCCGAAGTTTACAATAGCACCACATACTCCAGCATCGTTGTTAACTGTGATGTCATCCATTTCTTCTGCTACAGGTGCTTCAGAATCTGTTACGATCACATCAAAGCTGCAGAAGCTTGTGTTTCCAGCGGCATCGGTAGCAGTAAAGCTTACCGTCGTATTTCCTACAGGAAATGTTTCCCCTGAAGCAGGACCGCTAGTTTGCTCTAAGCTTACATCACCAGAATTATCAGCTATTTCAGGAAGCGTGAAGCTTATAGCTGCGCCGCATATACCTGGATCATTTTGCTGATTTATAGTTTCAGGGCAAACGATCGTTGGATCTTCGTTGTCTTCGACTGTTACAGTAAAGCTACATTCTGAAGTATTTCCAGCAGCATCAGTCGCTGTAAAGGTTATGGTGGTAGTTCCAATCTCGAATTGAGATCCGGAAACCGGTCCGCCAGTTTGTTCTACAGTCACCTCGCAATTATCGGTTGCAGTTGCATCGTCAAAATCTACTACTGCATAAGAAACGCCAGTTTCAGTATCGATAGTGATATTCGCAGGACAGCTTATTTCAGGTGCCTCGTTGTCAGTTACAGTTACTGTAAAGCTTTCTGTCGTTGTATTACCAGCAACATCGGTTACAGTATAAGTTACGGTGGTAGTTCCAACAGGGAATTCAGATCCTGAAGTAAGACCTTCGGTAACTTCTACAGATTCCAGTTCGCAATTATCAGTTGCTCCAATTATTCCAAAGTCTACAACGGCGCCACATACTCCAGTATCGTTATTAACTGTAATGTCCTCCATTTCTTCTACTACAGGAGCTTCAGAATCTGTTACGATCACATCAAAGCTACAGAAGCTTGTGTTTCCAGCGGCATCGGTAGCAGTAAAGCTTACCGTCGTAGTTCCTACAGGAAATGTTTCCCCTGAAGCAGGACCGCTAGTTTGCTCTAAGCTTACATCACTAGAATTATCAGCTATTTCAGGAAGCGTGAAGCTAATAGCTGCGCCGCATATACCTGGATCATTTTGCTGATTTATAGTTTCAGGGCAAACGATCGTTGGATCTTCGTTGTCTTCAACTGTTACAGTAAAGCTACATTCTGAAGTATTTCCAGCAGCATCGGTAGCTGTAAAGGTTATGGTGGTAGTTCCAATCTCGAATTGAGATCCGGAAACCGGTCCGCCAGTTTGTTCTACAGTCACCTCGCAATTATCAGTTGCAGTTGCGTTTTCAAAATCTACTATTGCATAAGAAACGCCAGTTTCAGTATCAATAGTGATATCCGCAGGACAGCTTATTTCAGGTGCCTCGTTATCATTTACGGTTACCGTAAAGCTTTCGGTAGTTGTATTTCCAGAAATATCGGTTACAGTATAAGTTACGGTGGTAGTACCAACTGGGAATTGAGATCCGGAAGTAAGACCTTCGGTCACTTCAATAGATTCCAGTTCACAATTATCAGTTGCTCCAATCATTCCGAAGTCTACAATAGCACCACATACTCCAGCATCGTTGTTAACGGTGATGTCATCCATTTCTTCTGCTACAGGTGCTTCAGAATCTGTTACGATCACATCAAAGCTACAGAAGCTTGTGTTTCCCGCGGCATCGGTAGCAGTAAAGCTTACCGTCGTATTTCCTACAGGAAATGTTTCCCCTGAAGCAGGACCGCTAGTTTGAAGTATAGTTGCACCTTCAGCATTGTCGGTAAATTCCGGAATTGTAAAGTCTACAACAGCTCCACAAACACCAGGATCGTTGTTAAGATCTATATTTTCTGGACAGGTAATTTCTGGTCCTTCAGTATCATTTACCGTGATCGTTACCGTCGCAGTATCTGTTCCACCGTTCCCATCAGAAATACTGTATTCGAAAGTATCTACACCCGTGAAGCTATCTTTAGGAGTGTATGTTACTGTTCCATTAGTATTAATCACAACCTCTCCATTCTCTGGAGTTGTAGTTTCAGTAACCACAAGATCACCACCGTCAATGTCCGAATCATTATCCAGAACTGAAACGGTTACAGCATTATCCTGATCTGTAATTGCAGCATCATTTACGGCAATTGGATCATCATTAACTGGATTTACTGTAATTGTTACCGTAGCAGTATCAGTTAAACCATCTTCGTCTCTAATCGTATAATCGAAAGAATCGGTTCCGTTGAAGTTCTCATTAGGTATATAAGTAATAGTACCGTCATTGTTGATCACAACCGTTCCGTTTTCAGGAGTTGTAGTAGATACAATTGTAAGCTCATCACCATCCGGATCTGAGTCGTTATCAAGTACAGAAATAATTACTGTGTTGTCTTCGTCTGTCTCAACAGCATCATCTACAGCGATAGGAGCATCGTTTTCAGCACCTACAGTTACTGTTACAGTAGCAGTATCAGTTCCACCGTTACCGTCAGAAATAATGTAGTCGAAAGAATCCGTTCCGTTGAAATTTTCATTCGGAGTATAAGTTACCACGCCATTCTCATCGATAGTTACCGTTCCATTGGCAGGTTCCTTAGCTTCAGAAATTGTTACCGTAAGCTCATCACCATCAGGATCAGAATCGTTATTGAGAACATTGATCTCGACTGGAGTATCTTCGGTTGTTGAAGCTGAATCATCTACAGCGATAGGAGCATCATTTTCTGCACCAACTGTTACTGTTACCGTAGCGGTATCAGTTCCACCGTTACCGTCAGAAATAGTGTAATCGAAAGAATCTGTTCCGTTGAAGTTTTCATTCGGAGTATAAGTTACCACACCATTCTCATCGATAGTTACCGTTCCATTGGCAGATTCCTGAGCTTCAGAAATTGTTACCGTAAGCTCATCACCATCATCAGGATCAGAATCGTTATTAAGAACAGTGATCTCGACTGGAGTATCTTCGGTTGTTGAAGCTGAATCGTCTACAGCGATAGGAGCATCATTTTCTGCACCAACTGTTACTGTTACCGTAGCGGTATCAGTTCCACCGTTACCATCGGAAATAGTGTAATCGAAAGAATCAGTTCCGTTGAAGTTTTCATTCGGAGTATATGTTACCACGCCATTCTCATCGATAGTTACGGTTCCATTGGCAGGTTCCTGAGCCTCAGAGATTGTTACTGTAAGCTCATCACCGTCAGGATCAGAATCGTTATTAAGAACAGTGATCTCAACTGGAGTATCTTCAGAAGTCGAAGCAGTATCATCTACAGCGATAGGAGCATCATTTTCTGCATCAACTGTTACTGTTACCGTAGCGGTATCAGTTCCACAATTTCCATTCGTTATTGTATATTCGAAAGTATCGGTTCCATTAAAGTTATCATTCGGATAATAAGAAAACGTATTATCTTGATTTTGGGTTACAGTACCATTTGACGCCTGAGTGAAAGAAACGATGTCTAATTCTCCATCTTCTGGATTAAGGTCATTAGAAAGAACATCAATATCTACTGAATTGTCTTCATCAGTAGAAGCTGAATCGGTGTTTGCGGTTGCGCCGACTGGCTGATCCTTAATTACTACTGAGGTAGCAGGTGAAATACATCCGTCAGCATTTTTGGCAGTTACACTATAAGTTCCAGCGGCAAGAGCTGTAAAATATCCACTTTCCTGGTAATCAGTTCCATTGATACTATAAGTAAATCCTTGAGTAGTAGTTACGGTAAAAGATCCAGTTGCATTATCACAAGTTGGCTGAACCGTTGCAGAAACTACTGGAGCATCCGGAGTGTTTGGTTGCTCCTGAATTACTACTGAGGTAGCTGGTGAAATACAACCGTCCGCATTTTTGGAAGTTAAACTATAAGTTCCAGCGGCAAGATCTGTAAAAGAACCGCTTGTTTGGTAATCACCGCCAATACTATATTGAAGACCACTTACTGTAGTTACGGTAAAAGATCCAGTTGCAGTTTCACAAGTTGGTTGCACTGTAGCAGAAACAACTGGAGCATCCGGAGTGTTTGGTTGCTCCTGAATTACTACCGAAGTAGCAGGTGAGATACAACCGTCAGCATTTTTAGCAGTTACATTATAAGTTCCAGCGGCAAGAGCTGTAAAAGATCCGCTTGATTGGTAATCACCACCAATACTATATTGAAGACCATCAACTGTAGTTACGGTAAAAGATCCAGTTGCAGTCTCACAAGTTGGTTGCACTGTAGCAGAAACAACTGGAGCATCCGGAGTGTTTGGTTGCTCCTGAATTACTACTGAAGTAGCAGGTGAGATACAACCGTCAGCATTTTTAGCAGTTACATTATAAGTTCCAGCGGCAAGATCTGTAAAAGAACCGCTTGATTGGTAATCACCACCAATACTATATTGAAGACCATCAACTGTAGTTACGGTAAAAGATCCAGTTGCAGTCTCACAAGTTGGTTGCACTGTAGCAGAAACAACTGGAGCATCCGGAGTGTTTGGTTGCTCCTGAATTACTACTGAAGTAGCAGGTGAGATACAACCGTCAGCATTTTTAGCAGTTACATTATAAGTTCCAGCGGCAAGATCTGTAAAAGAACCGCTTGATTGGTAATCACCACCAATACTATATTGAAGACCATCAACAGTAGTTACGGTAAAAGATCCAGTTGCAGTCTCACAAGTTGGTTGCACTGTAGCAGAAATAACTGGAGCAGCTGGAGTGTTTGGTTGCTCCTGAATTACTACCGAAGTAGCAGGTGAGATACAACCGTCAGCATTTTTAGCAGTTACATTATAAGTTCCAGCGGCAAGAGCTGTAAAAGATCCGCTTGATTGGTAATCACCACCAATACTATATTGAAGACCATCAACAGTAGTTACGGTAAAAGATCCAGTTGCAGTCTCACAAGTTGGTTGCACTGTAGCAGAAACAACTGGAGCATCCGGAGTGTTTGGTTGCTCCTGAATTACTACCGAAGTAGCAGGTGAGATACAACCGTCAGCATTTTTAGCAGTTACACTATAAGTTCCAGCGGCAAGATCTGTAAAAGAACCGCTTGATTGGTAATCACCACCAATACTATATTGAAGACCACTTACTGTAGTTACGGTAAAAGATCCAGTTGCAGTTTCACAAGTTGGTTGCACTGTAGCAGAAACAACTGGAGCATCCGGAGTGTTTGGTTGCTCCTGAATTACTATTGAAGTAGCTGGTGAAATACATCCATCAGCATTTTTAGCAGTTACATTATATGTTCCAGCGGCAAGACCTGTAAAAGATCCGATTTCCTGGTAATCACCACCAATACTATATTGAAGATCATTTTCTGTAGTTACGGTAAAAGATCCAGTTGCAGTTTCACAAGTTGGTTGCACTGTAGCAGAAACAACTGGAGCATCCGGAGTGTTTGGTTGATCCTGAATTACTACCGAAGTAGCAGGTGAGATACAACCGTCAGCATTTTTAGCAGTTACACTATAAGTTCCAGCGGTCAGATCTGTAAAAGATCCGTTTGATTGGTAATCACCACCAATACTATATTGAAGACCATCAACTGTAGTTACGGTAAAAGATCCAGTTGCAGTCTCACAAGTTGGTTGCACTGTAGCAGAAACAACTGGAGCATCCGGAGTGTTTGGTTGCTCCTGAATTACTACTGAAGTAGCAGGTGAGATACAACCGTCAGCATTTTTAGCAGTTACACTATAAGTTCCAGCGGCAAGATCTGTAAAAGAACCGCTTGATTGGTAATCACCACCAATACTATATTGAAGACCATTTACTGTAGTTACGGTAAAAGATCCAGTTGCATTATCACAAGTTGGCTGAACCGTTGCAGAAACTACTGGAGCATCTGGGTTCTGACCTGCTGCAACTACGATTCCATCTAAATTTGTACTACACCCTTCTGAATCTGTTACAATTACTGAATAAGTTCCAGGCGCTAAATTCTGGCGGTCCTTTACATTATTGGTTCCAGATAAATCTGTCCAGTTGTAAGTATAGCTCCCTGAACCACCTTCAGTATTGATATCAATACTTCCGTCGTTGCTACTTTCGCAAGTTTCATCTGTCTGGCTATTAACAACAGTAAATAGTGGAGGAACTACTTCAATAGATTGAGCAGTTCCACACTTTGGCTTTATATCATTACGATCTAATGGACAAACCTCATTAGGAGAAGCAGAAGTCCATGCAATTAAAAGATTTGTAATTTCAAGTGTTGTTCCACAGGTATAATTAATTTTATCAAAATTAATTGTTTTAACACCGTTTCCTGGAATTGGACCTTCACATCCACTAATTTCCTCAAAAGAAACAAGAACACCATCAACGTCGTATGCTTTTAGAGTTCCCCAGAAAGCGAATGAGGTTCTTGTTGATTTCGTTTTGTTATTAATAGATACAGCAAGAGTTGGATTCAATTGTGTGTCTCCAGTACAAGTGAAACATGGCTGTAAATTAGTTAATTCCGCTCCAACGACGCTTAAGTCATTAGAAGTACAACTAGTAGTAAAATCCTGGCTTTGAGCTAAGACACTATTACTGCCAAGGCAGATTACTAAAAGTAACGAGAAAAATGAAATAGTAGTTTTCCAAATCATATCAATAATGTTTAGAATTATCAATCTTAGTTGTTATACCGATCTTACTCGATATGGTTTATAATTTTTCAATAGCAATAGTTCAAAAGAGCAAAGTCCTTTGATTGGGGAATACAATAAAATCTGAAAGACAACCTGTAGTTTTGAGGAACTACTTTAGAGAAGTGTGGGGGTGACTCTATTATGGTGCAATTCTGAAGTAAAATTAGAGAGAATAAAGGGCTGAAGTGTGTAATAATCAGCTTTTTAGATATAAAGCGACATAATCTCGTTCAAAGACGGTATCCAATCCTTAGATCGGGTGATAAATTGCAATCTGAAAAATTATCTGTGAGAACTTTGTAGGAATTTAAGAATTATTACAGATCAAATCACTTAAATTTATCGTCTTAATAAGATGTAGAGACCTGATTTACAGTTATAAAACATTTAAAACTTTTGTAGTCCGTTAAATTTTTGAATTGTCTGTAAAAAAGAAGATTTGTGTACAATATCCGACAAAATGCATGTTTTTTGCATGCATCATTAAATGTTTTAGAATCCATCAGAAACATTTCTATCTTACTTTCGAAACTCGTAAATTGCAGGAAAAGCGGCCTAAACATGAACAAAAATCTAAACGATTACCGTAAATCCTACAAAAAAGATCGAATAGAAGATGATGCTATACCTCAGGACCCTCTACAATTCTTTCAGGATTGGTTCAACCAGGCTGATAACTCAGATGATATCCTTGAAGCCAATGCGATGAACATCGCTACGGTTGGAAAAGATATGGTACCAAAGTCACGAATTATTCTATTGAAAGCTTTCGGACTGGTGGGATTTCATTTCTATACAAATTACTCTTCAGATAAAGGAAAGGCTCTGGCTGAAAATCCTAACTGTTGCCTGTCATTTTTCTGGCCAGAACTGGAAAAACAGGTCATCATCCAGGGAACTGCAGTAAAAATTTCCGAAGAAGAGTCGGAAGCATATTTTCATTCGAGACCTAAAGGGAGTCAGCTGGGGGCCATGGCATCAGATCAAAGTTCTGTAATTCCTTCGAGGGAATATCTTGAAGAAAAATTATCCAGTCTTGAAGAAAAATATGATTCAAAAGAAATTCCGAAGCCAAAAGACTGGGGAGGATATGTGTTCCAGCCAGAAATTTTTGAATTCTGGCAGGGAAGGGAAAGCCGTTTGCATGACCGCATACGCTACAAAAAAATTACGAACTCCTGGAATTACGAACGTTTAGCACCATAATCTATGAAGCGATTAATATTAGTAAGACATGGTAAATCATCCTGGGAGAATGAGCTTCCGGATCACAAACGACCATTAAAGAAAAGAGCTTATAAGGATGCTGAGCTGGTTCTAAAAAACTTCCGGAACTTCTATCAGCAAGGTGGATTGTTTTGGACCAGTTACGCAGTTCGCGCACATGAAACTGCGAAGCTTTTTAAGAAGAATCTGAATATAACAGATCCAGATTTTGAAGTAAAAGAAGAGCTTTATACCTTCAATCAAAACGAATTACTTAGAGAGATACAGCAATGTCCTGATGACCGGGATCAACTTATTGTTTTTGGCCATAATCCGGCTATGACAATCCTCGTTAATTTTCTTGGAGATAAGAAATTCGATAATGTTCCAACAACTGGCCTCACGGTGATCGATTTTGAAGCTGATTCATGGCGAAATATTGACAATGGAAAGACCATTTTACATCTATTTCCTAAAAATCTCCGCTAGAATTTATGGCTAACAAGAAATATACGAACCGCGAATTAAGCTGGTTAAGCTTTAATGCGAGAGTTTTACAGGAAGCGGCAGACGAAACAGTGCCCCTGATCGAGAGATTGAGATTCCTGGGAATCTTCTCAAATAACCTTGATGAGTTCTTTAAGGTACGTTATGCCACCGTTAAAAGAATTGATCTTGCCGGGAAAGCCGCCAAAAGTGTTCTTGGCGGAATTAAAGCGAGTAAACTTCTAGAAGCAATTACTAAAATTGTTATAGATCAACAGTCTGAAAGTCTTAAGATCCTCGAAGATATACAGGAAAAGCTGAAGGAGCATAATATCCATGTCATTAATGAGAATGAAGTGACCTATAAGCAGCAGGACTTCATTAAAAACTATTTTTTAAGCAAAGTTAGTCCGGCCCTGGTTACCATTATCCTGAATGAACTTCCTGAAATGCCGTCATTAAAGGATTCCGCAGCATATCTGGCGGTGAAGATGGTGATGGCCGAAGAAGTAGAACAGAAAGATGGGATAAACAGGATCCTAAAGAGAAAAACTAAGGAAAAGCGATATGTATTAATTGAGATCCCGCGGAATATTGAACGTTTTGTAGTACTCCCGGAGGAAAATGGTAAGCAATATATTATTCTTCTTGATGACCTCATTCGGTATAACCTGCATACAATTTTTAATATTTTTGATTACGAAAGTCTTTCGGCACACATGATCAAAATTACGCGGGACGCGGGATTGGATCTGGATAGCGATCTTAGTAAAAGTTTTATAGAAAAGATTTCAGACAGTGTGAAGGACCGAATAAAAGGAGATCCTGTTCGATTTGTTTATGATAAAAATATTGATAGCGAGACTCTTACTTATTTGATGAATAAAATGGGTATCGAATCTACAGATAGTATCATTCCTGGTGGACGATATCACAACAGGAGGGACTATATGGATTTCCCAAGTCTGGGACGGCCAGAGCTACAATTCGAAAAACGGGAACCTTTGCCAATTCCCGGCCTGATTCTTCAAACAAGTGTACTAAAAGGTATTGCTGAAAAGGATTACTTATTGTATACACCTTATCAAAGTTTTGCTTATGTAGTTAAATTCCTGAGAGAAGCAGCCCTGGATCCTAAGGTTAAAACAATTAAAATCACAATTTACAGGCTGGCAAAGATTTCACATATCGCCAGTTCCCTGATCAACGCGGTTAAAAACGGCAAAAAAGTTACAGTTCAAATCGAATTGCGAGCGAGGTTCGATGAAGTGGCGAATATTCGTTACGCCGAACAAATGCAGGAAGAAGGTGTCAATTTGATTTTTGGAGTTCCGGGACTTAAAGTACATTGTAAAACCTGTGTGATAGAGCGTGAAGAGGAAGGTAAACTCAAGAGATACGGTTTCATAAGTACAGGAAACTTTAATGAAAATACCTCGAGGCTTTATACAGATTATACGCTGTTCACTGCAGATGCTGCCATCCTGAAGGAAATAGATATGGTCTTTGAATTTTTTGAGACGAATTACAAGGTGAACAAGTACAAGCACTTGATCGTTTCACCGCACTATACAAGAAATGTTATTTATAGTCTTATCCAGGCTGAAATTGATAATGCGAAGAACGGAAAACCTGCAGGTATAAGGTTAAAGCTGAATAGTTTGTCAGACAATGGAGTGATCGACAAATTATACATGGCTAGCAAGGCCGGAGTAAAGATCAAATTGATCGTTCGAGGAATCTGTTGCCTGAATCCGGGTATTGAAGGAATTAGTGATAACATAGAGGCTATTAGCATTGTAGATAAATTTCTAGAGCATCCAAGGGTTTATATTTTCGAGAATGGTGGAAATCGTAAGGTTTACATTTCATCTGCAGATTTTATGACTAGAAATCTGGATCAACGAGTGGAAATTTCCTGTCCTATTTACGATGAGGATATCAAGCAGGAACTTATAGAAACATTTGAAATTAGCTGGAGTGATAATGTGAAAGCCAGAACACATTGCAGAGGCATGGACAATCCCTATCGACCTACCGATGGTGAAAGGGTTAGATCCCAGTTCGCGCTATATGATTATTATTTAAGAAAAACTGAAATTTACGAATGATCAAACAAAAGAATTTCGCTGCTATAGATATTGGATCCAACGCCGTAAGACTGTTGGTGTCAACTATTACTGAAAAGGAAGGTAAAGAACCAATGTTTCGCAAAACCTCGCTGGTACGTGTTCCTATAAGACTTGGTGCAGATGTATTTCTGAAGAAGAAAGTTTCAGAAAAGAATACCATGCGCATGATCGATACTATGCACGCCTTTAATCTCTTGATGAAATCTCATGGTGTGGAGAAATACAAGGCTTACGCAACTTCGGCAATGCGGGAAGCGACTAATGGTAACGAGATTGCTGCTATAATTAAAGAGAAATCTGGAATTAATATTGAGATCATTGATGGATCTCATGAAGCTGCGATCATCGCCGCAACAGATCTGCATGCACTTATCCAAAACGATTGTAATTATTTATATGTGGATGTTGGGGGTGGAAGTACAGAATACACTATGTATAGTAATGGGAAAACGGTAGCTTCCAGATCGTTCAAAGTTGGAACTGTTAGAATGATGGAGGACCTTGTTGAGCATCATACCTGGGAAGAAATGCGCGAATGGGTGAAAGAAACTACCAGGGATTACGATGATATCGATCTTATAGGTTCCGGAGGAAACATCAACAATATTTTCAAGACCAGTGCGAAGAAGGAAGGAAAGGCTCTTAGTTTGAAGTATATGAAAGACTATGACGAAAAGCTGAATTCTTATACTTACGAGGAGCGAATCACCGAACTGAATCTAAAGAATGACCGCGCAGATGTGATCATTCCAGCTACAAAGATCTATGTAAATTCCATGAAATGGGCTCGTGCCAACTGGATACATGTACCTAAAATTGGACTTGCAGATGGGATAATTAAATCTCTATATAATGATTCTAAGAGGAAAAAGGTCTAACCGTGAATACTTTCCTTTGTTCCCAGATCCTTCATAATCTTAGCTTCAAATTCCAGTAGATCTTCCCATTTTTGATCTACTACTTTCCGGTCTTCGCCATATTGCCGGGCGAACTTCAGGAACATCGTATAGTGGTTGGCTTCGCTTATCATCAAGTCACGGTAAAATTTTGCCAGATCTTTATCTTCCAGTTCTTCAGAAAGTAGTCTGAAACGTTCGCAACTACGGGCTTCGATCAAACCAGCAATAAGAAGACGATGTACCAGTTGAGTGGATCTGCTGCCACCTTTAGGGAAAAACTTTAAAAGTTGTATAACATATTCATCTTTACGATCCCAACCCATTTTAAAACCCATATTTAGCAGCCGGTCGTGTACCATTTTAAAATGCCCCATTTCTTCTCTTGCAAGTGCGGTCATGGCGTTCACCAGGTCAGAATATTCCGGGAAACTTACTATGAGAGAGATCGCTGTAGAAGCCGCTTTTTGTTCACAGTATGCGTGATCAACAAGAATATCTTCAATGTTTTTCTCTGCAATATCAGCCCATCTCGGGTCTGTAGGTAATTTTAATCCCAACATAATTATACATCTAAATCAAAGGTTGCTCGCAATTGGTCGAGTAGAGGATTGGCCTCTTTCAGTTTTTCATATTTTTCCTGCGGAGTAAAGGCGTATTTTTTGGAAACAGCTTCATCTACATGAATGATCAGCTTTATATGCGTATTTCTAAGTCTGGCTTTTAGAAAATTCATTAGTCTGTTCTCTTCCCGTTCAAGATCGATCTTCATCGTTTCATTCGGAAAGGTGAGATGAATATCTCTATTTTCAAGACTGGGTGTTTGCGATTCGAAAATAGATGCGAGAATCTTTTCACCTTTATTCTTCAGTTTTTCTGAATAATTTTTCCATTCCCGTATCATATCTTCTTCGGAAAACTCATCATCCATTACCTCTTCAACAGGCAACATCGCTTTTTGTTTTTCCGCCAGTTCCTTTTTTTTACTAATGCTCTTTAAAGACAGGCCAGATACCTTTTCCCGTTTGATCTCAGGAAGAATCTTTTTCGTTCTAACAGGTTCTTCTTCAGCAACTTTTCTAAATTCCTGTACTTCGGTCTTTTCAGTAGAGTTCGATGTTTGCTTCGGAAGATTTAAAGAATCAAGGTTTGCATCGGTTTCAGCAGCATTAGTCTGAGTTGCGGCTGAAAATTCATTAGAATCCGAAGGACTCTCCTTAGAATAATAAGTTGCCTCTTCTGGTTTAGCACATGATTCCGGTGCTTTTTTAGGATCTGGAAGACCAATTTCTTCAGCAGGAGTAGAGCTGTCATGCTCACTTTCCCTTAGCAGTTCTTTCTTCTCATTCGATATTTGAACCGAATGCTGAGTGAAATGTTCCGGGGGAACTATGTTGCGTTCAGACTTTTTTTTTTGCGTATCGAAAGTGATCGAAGCCAGTTGCATTAAGCAAAGTTCAACCAGCAATCTTTGATTCTGACTCGTCTTATATTTTAGATCGCAGGAATTTGCAAGTTCAATTGCTTCCATCAAAAATTGATGTGAAGTTTGTTGAGACTGTTCAAAATATCGAGCTTTTGTTTGTTCTCCCACTTCTAGCAATTGGATGGTTTTCTGATCCTTGCAAACTAGCAAATCTCTAAAATGAGATGCCAATCCTGCAATGAAATGATGTCCATCAAATCCTGTAGCTAGGATTTCATTAAATTTCAGAAGTAATTGGGGAATATCATTCGCGAGAATCAAATCTGTGACCTGCATATAAGTGTCATAATCCAGAACATTCAGATTTTCTGTAACTGCCTGTCTTGTAAGTTCATTTCCACTGAAACTAACCACACGATCATAGATAGACAGTGCATCACGCATCGCACCATCGGCTTTTTGAGCGATAATATGCAAGGCGTCATCTTCTGCTTTTACACCTTCCTGTTCAGCAATATAACCAAGATAGTTCTTCGCATCTGTTACAGTAATTCTCTTAAAATCAAATATCTGGCAACGAGACAGGATCGTTGGAATGATCTTGTGCTTTTCTGTCGTGGCCAGTATAAAAATAGCATGTTTTGGCGGTTCTTCAAGAGTCTTTAAAAAAGCATTGAATGCAGAAGCAGATAACATATGCACCTCATCAATAATATAGACCTTATATTTTCCAACCTGTGGCGGGATACGAACCTGGTCAATAAGATTTCGAATATCATCCACCGAGTTGTTCGAAGCCGCATCCAGTTCAAATATATTGAAAGCGAAATCTTCGTCTGGAGCCTGAGTACCATCATGATTGATCATTTTTGCGAGGATACGGGCACAGGTAGTTTTACCTACACCACGAGGTCCTGTAAATAACAAAGCCTGGGCGAGATGATTGTTATGGATAGCGTTCGCGAGCGTATTGGTGATCGCTTGCTGTCCAACAACATCTTTGAATGTTTGAGGCCTGTATTTACGTGCTGATACTACAAAATGTTCCATCAAAATCTATTGAACTACAAATATAAAAATCCCAATTCTAATCGAGGTGGACCGGGGTGTTTTTTATGAACAAATGACTTAAGAAATGAACATAATTTGACTTACATTTGCCGGAAGCAGGCCGCCTTATCGCTCCGACATATACCTCGGAGAGGAAAGTCCGGACACCACAGGGCAGTATAGTGGGTAACGCCCACCGATCGTGAGATCAGGACCAGTGCAACAGAAAGAATGTACAGGTTAAGCTGTAGTGAAACCAGGTAAACTCTATGCGGTGCAATGCCATGTAAACCGGCATTTAAGGATCGCCCGTCCGTTGCCGGAGGGTAGGCAGCTCAAGATTAGTGGTAACGCTAATTTTAGATAAATGATAAGGAATCCGATCTTATTATCGGATGACAGAATCCGGCTTACAGGCCTGCTTTTTTATTCTCTATTCGTTGGTACACTCGTACATAATCGATTTTGAATTTCTGCGGAAAATTTGAATCATCGATCTCTCCTGCCCACTTTCCTCCAAGTGCGAGATTGATCAATAGAAAGAATGGCTTTCTAAATGGATTGTTAGTAGTTCCGGCATCTGCAATTTCAAACGTATGATAAACTTCATCATCTACCAGGAATTGGATGCGATCCCTGTCCCAGTCTACTGAATATACATGGAATTTTTCTGTAACAATATCGACGTAAGTAGTATCAGTTTTGGAAACGATCTCATTCTGCTCATTTGCATAATGAACACTTCCATGAATTTCTCCCTGGTTTTTTCCTACATGTTCCATAATATCGATCTCACCAGCTTCAGGGTACTTTACGTCTTTGAAGTTTGAACCTAGCATCCAAATTGCAGGCCAGGATCCGGCAGACTTTGGTAAACTCGCACGAACATCTATTCTACCATATTTAAAATCAAACTTTCCCGAGGTGTGAATACTACCAGAAGTGTAGTTGGTTTCCGGTGTGTTGATGCGATAATCTTTTATCGCAGGATCGTAATCAGGATTTTCAAAATACTCGTTCCTGGCGGTTATAATTAATTTACCGTTTTTAACGCGTACATTTTTTTTTCTTGAAGTGTAATATTGTGCCTCCAGATTTCTAATGAATCCGGTTTCATAACTCCATTTTGTAGGATCTGGTTTTCCCGAATGATCAAATTCATCCTGCCAGACCAGTTTCATTTGTTGGGCATTCATCATAAAACCTGTAAAAAATAGAATAGTAGTAGCGGTTAATTGTAGCCTTCTAAAACTTCGAATTCTGAGAAAGCATCCCATTGGCCCAGGCAAGAGCTTCAGATTTATTATCAAACATCTCGAAAGGAATTGTTGCAAATTGTTTTTCAAAATTAGCAGTAAGGGCACCATCATTTTCACGTAGTACAATTGCGATCCCAATTAAAGATTTTCTTTGAATTAGATCTATATAGATAACAGGATTAACGTTGTACTTGTTCTTCCTATTGCTTATATATACCCATTTTCTATCTCCAAAGTGATCGTAGAAGATTTTCCTCATTTCTTCGATCTGTTCCTTATCAAGAACCTGGTCTTCCTTAATCGTAGAAATCACATATTGTTCATGTAGTTCAAGATCAGCATACGTGAGGTTAAGTCTTCTTACCTGGTGTGTCATAGTATGAAGGTAGTAATTATTCGAAGAAACTAAAAACGCTACTTCCGTACTTTCTCTGATGACTATAATGGGGAAATTGACTTAGATCTGTGTGTTTAGAGTGTTCAATGATCAATGCACCATCCTCGTTTAACAGGTCACGATAAAAGATGATTTCAGCGATCTTTCCAAATTGATCTGTAGTAAAATCGTAAGGAGGGTCGGCAAAAATTAGATCAGATCTTGTAGCTCCTTTTTCAAGATATTTATAAACATCACTTTTAATAGCTATTATTGAAAGCTCCAGTTCTTCAGAAGTCTTCTTTATAAATTTAACGCAGTCAATATGTGCATCTACAGCAGTAATATCTTTGGCGCCGCGGGAACCAAATTCAAATGCTAAATTCCCTGTTCCAGAAAATAGATCAAGTATTTTAAGTTCTGAAATATGATACTGGTTATTCAGAATATTAAATAGCGCTTCCTTAGCCATATCTGTCGTTGGTCTAACCGGCAGTTTTGAAGGAGCGGTAATTCGTCTTCCTTTATGCTTTCCTGATATTATTCTCATGATAGACTTTTAATGTTTAAATATTCGGCCAAAGGATATTTCGGCTTCGCTTCTTCGGAAAAACTGAAAGTATGAAATACGTCTAAAAAGGAAATATTCGTGATGTATCTGTACGCTATATTATATTCTTCTGAATTTTTTGTGATATCACCGAGCAAGATCAATTCAACCTCTTTAGGATCCAACTCAAGTTGTTCCAGAGTAAATAGCAGGAAGTAGATAAAATCTTCTTTAGTTTCAAACTCAAAACTATTAGCGAAGATCAACTTAGAGTTCTGGATCACTACCAATTCGTAATGATGTAAATGAGTATGTAAATAAATCTTGGGTTTTTCCGAAGATTTTATTTTCAGTAGGCTATCTATAAGAATACTCAGACTATGCCGGTATTCAAATTCACCGAACATATCAAAGAAATAATTGATGATATTGGCGTAGGGGATGTACACATTAACAAGTTCATTATTGATCTCGTCATGAGCAATAAAGTCGGTTTTGAGTATTTTGGCATTAAACTTCAGGAAACTTACTGCCTGATCTTCGTCAAACAATTCGGAAGGAACTAGTGTAAAAAGTGTATTGGTGAAAAATAAACTGGCTTCCTGAACCGGTTGCTGAAGAATGGGCTCTTTTTCAATAATAAGTTCTATCCTGGAAAGGACTTTTATAGGATCGAGTTGTTTTTCAAAGTCAAAACTTTTCAAATATTCGATCTCCTGGCGCTCTTTATCCAGGATACAAAAAGAAAGTCCATCCAGGCTAACCTGAATGGACATCTTTTTATTTGCTTTGATATTACTAGTCGTTGTCGCTATCTCCACCATATCTGTCAAACCCATTACCACTGGTACTAACTTCTGTCATACTACCAACGCTAATGTATCTTCCGTTTACATCATCCACAGACTGTACTTCATTTTCCTGAAGAATTAGAGTTCTATCCTGATCTGATAGTACTACAGCTTTAGAAATTCTAGCTTCGAATACTGGAATTTTATTATCACCTTTTTGAATCGTACCTGCTCTAAGTTCGAACTTTTCGTTCACCCCTTCTACAGGAACATTCATCATGGTTTGATATCTTTCTTTATCACCTTTAAACAATGAGTCACTTACTGGCACGAAACCTAAAGTGTCAATGATCACTTTTTCAATGTTCTTATCTACACCGTATGTTTTGGCATACTCTTCGTCTAGCATTACAGTATCACGTCTTTGCGTGATCGCAAATTCAGCAGTGTCAAGGAAACGAACCAGGCTATCCCAGTTACCAGTGAATTTTCCAGTTACTTCCTGATGTGCAAGCTCAGCAGCTCTGATATCCTTAAGATTTTTAATTACTTTGGTATATCTCTTTTCCTTAATCTTATTAAATTGTAGTGGTTCGTAAACCGCGTTGAAAGTAAGATATGCCAGGAAGATAATAACCAACCAAAGAAGTATCTGAATTACAAATCTCATGCTTTTAAAATTTAGTTTAGTTTAAAGGTTAATGGGTTACACGCAAATCTACAACTTTTTTTTATTCGTAAAAGTTTCTGTCATAAAAATCCATTAGTATCTTTGAGTTTTTACGCACTTTCTATGGATATACCCACGCCGGATTCCTTCTTCAAATTACTTATTCAGGACCTTGAATTTCAACCAACCACAAAACAGGATATCGCATTACAAATGCTTTCTAAATTCGTGGTGGAAGGAGGGCGAGATAAGTTGTTCTTACTGAAGGGTTTCGCTGGTACGGGTAAAACTACCATAATTAGCACGCTTACCAAGAACTTATGGAAGATACGAAAGTCCGGAATTCTACTGGCACCAACGGGAAGAGCTGCTAAGGTAATCTCCAATTATTCCAATAAAGAAGCTTTTACCATTCATAAGAAGATCTATTTTCCGAAGAAATCGGGAAATGGGGGTGTTCAATTCACATTACAGCCTAACAAACACAAGAACAGCCTGTTCATTGTTGATGAAGCATCGATGATCTCAGATGACGGTGGAAACTCCAAACTTTTCGAAAATGGATCACTGCTAGATGATCTAATCGAGTATGTCTATGCCGGGCACAATTGTCAGCTTATCTTAATTGGAGATACCGCGCAGCTACCACCAGTAAAAATGGATCTTAGTCCGGCGCTTGAGGAAGAGAAGCTGGGACTTAACTATAATAAGGAGGTTTCTTTTATCGAACTTGATGAAGTAGTACGGCAAAGTGAAGGCAGTGATATATTGCACAATGCGACTCTTATCCGGGAAAGCCTGCAGGAGGAATTCTATGAAAGCTTTCAATTCGAGCTTTCCAGCAATGCCGATGTGATTCGATTAACTGATGGGTATGAGATCATGGATGCTATTCAGGATTCCTATGGCGAGAATGGACATGAAGATACTAGTATCATTGTACGGTCCAATAAAAGGGCGAATATGTACAATCAACAAATAAGATCCCGAATTCTGTTTCAGGAAGATGAACTTTCTCCTGGAGATTATTTAATGGTCGTGAAGAATAATTATTTCTGGATTAAACCGACCAGTGAAGCCGGGTTCATTGCAAATGGCGATATTGTAAAAGTGCTGGAGATCTTTGGATTTAAAGAATTATACGGATTCAGGTTTGCTGAAGTACAGGTGCGAATGGTTGATTATCCTAAAATGAGACCTTTTGAAACGGTCATTATGCTGGATACGCTTACCACGAATACACCTTCGCTTACTTACGAAGAATCAAACCGACTTTATGAGGAAGTCAAAAAGGATTACGCGCATGAAAGGTCTAAGTACAAACAGTTCATGAATGTGAAAAACAATAAATATTTCAACGCTCTCCAGATAAAATTCTCTTATGCTATCACCTGTCATAAGTCCCAGGGTGGCCAGTGGAAAAATGTATTTATCGAGCAACCTTACTTGCCAAACGGAGTAGGGAAGGAGTACTTAAGATGGTTATATACTGCGATCACCCGGGCCCAGGAAAAATTATATCTTATAGGATTCGGGGACGATTTTTTCGCTGGTAAGTAATTCCTATTTTTACATAAAATTTCTCACATGCAAGATTCTTCAAAATTACGTGTTATTGCAATGATCCCTGCGCGATATGAAGCCTCCAGGTTTCCAGGTAAATTGATGCAGGATCTAAATGGCCAGACGGTGATCGCCACAACCTATAAAGCGGCTAAGAGCACCGGGCTTTTTGATGAAGTGTACGTGGTGACAGATGATGATCGTATTTATGATGAAGTGATCAAAATTGGAGGTAAAGTTGTGCGTAGCCAGAAAGAACACGAATGCGGGAGTGATAGAATCGCTGAAGCTGTAGAGAATATGGATGTAGATATTGTTGTAAATGTACAGGGCGATGAACCATTTATTGACACCAATAGTCTAACGAAATTACTGGAAGTTTTCCAGCAGCCAGGTTCCGAAGAAATTGATCTGGCTAGTTTAAAAACTGAACTAAAAGACCTGGAAGAGATCAATAATCCTAATAATGTAAAGGTGATCACCGGCAAAGACCAGTCTGCGTTATACTTCTCAAGATTCCCAATTCCTTATCCAAGGGATACTTCGGTGGATACCGTTTACTATAAACATGTTGGAATTTACGCGTTCAGAAAATCTGCACTAATGGATTTCTATCGTTTACCAATGCTGCCTTTAGAGGCTTCAGAAAAGATAGAGTGCATTCGGTATCTTGAATATGGCAAGAAGATCAAAATGGTTGAAACCAGTGTGAAAAGTATTGGAATTGATACACCAGAAGACCTGGAGAAAGCCAGAAAACTGCTAGCTAATTACTAACAGCTTTCTTATAAGTGTCCAGAGCTCTTTCACGAGCTTCTTTATGATCTACCATTTTCTCAGGATAATCATCGGTGCCAAATTCCGGGACCCACTCCTTAATATATTTGTGGTCCTTATCATACTTATCAATTTGAGTAGTAGGATTAAAAATTCTGAAGTATGGAGTTGCATCCACACCACTTCCAGCAATCCACTGCCAGTTACCAACATTTGATGACATTTCGTAGTCTAAAAGTTTTTCAGCAAAATAGGCTTCGCCCCATCGCCAGTCGATAAGTAAATGTTTGCAGAGAAAGGAGCCAACTAACATTCTAACCCGGTTATGCATGAAACCAGATTTATTCAATTGTCGCATTCCGGCGTCAACCAAAGGATATCCTGTTTCTCCCTTTTTCCATTTTTCAAATTCATCCTTGTTGTTACGCCATTTGATCCTATCGTACTTTGGCTTGAAAGCATCGGTTACTGTATCTGGATAATGATACAGAATTTGCATAAAAAATTCTCTCCAAACTAATTCCTCGAGAAAGGTTTTGTTATGTTCTTTATCTGCATCTCTAACCATTTGACGCACGCTTACCGTGCCAAAACGCAAATGTGCACCTAAGCGTGAAGTTCCTTCCACAGCTGGAAAATTACGTTTGCCTTCGTAATCCATGATCAATCCCGGAGTTACCTGGTAATCTGGAACCTTCAAATCTGATTCCTTAAAACCTATGTCACTCAGACTTAAATTTGGAAGCCTGCTATTTTCATAGAGGTTATCCATAAATCTGGTAGTGTAGTGAAAGTCGAGATCCTTCTTTTTAAACTCTTCCATCCAGAGGTTTTTGTAAGGAGTATAAACTTTATATGGATCACCATCACCTTTAACCACTTCATCTTTTTCGAAGATCACCTGGTCCTTAAAATCACAGAATTCGATCTCCTTCTTTTTCAATAATTCTGAAATCTCCTTATCACGCTCTTTGGCATAAGGTTCGTAATCACGATTGGTGAAAACCTTTTTAATATCATAAGATTCCAGTAGCTCCTTGAATATTTCCTTAGGCTTACCGTGAAACATTGCAATGGAGCTTCCGTTTTTATCCTGAAGCTCGTCACGCATTTTTTGTAGGTTGTCGAAAATAAAGGTAACCCGGGCATCGTCCTCGGGAAGCTTGTCAAGAATTTCAGAATCAAAAATAAAAATAGGCAGCACGGGATGTTCATCCCGTAATGCTGCCTTAAATCCTGCATTGTCATCTAATCTAAGGTCCCTTCGGAACCAGAAAATATTCACTGTTTTCATTAATTAATGTTTAATGTAGACAGACCTCCATCTACTCCTAAAACCTGTCCAGTGATCCATGAACTTTTTTCAGTAAGTAAGAATCCCGCAAGATTCGCAATATCTTTCGCCTGTCCAACTCTTTTTAATGGATGACGTTGATCCATTTTCTTTTTCTTATCATCACTGGAAAGTAATTTTTCTGCCAGTGGTGTATCTGTAAGCGATGGAGCGATAACATTCACTCTGAAATTTGGAGCATATTCCGCCGCTAAGGATTTAGCAAAACCTTCAATTGCGCCTTTTGCTGCTGCAACGCTGGTATGAAACGGCATTCCAACTTTCACTGCTACAGTACTAAAGAACACAAGACTCGCCTGATCAGATTTTTTTAATTTAGGTAATAATCCGTGAACCGCCCTTACAAGTCCGAAGAAATTAAGATTCATCTCTTTTTCGAAGCTCTCAGGTTTCATCATTTTGAAAGGTTTTAAATCTATAGATCCTGGGCAATAAACCAATCCGTCAATTTGCTCCGGTAGATCTACTTCTGAAATATCATTTTCCAGCACATCAAATTCAAAATGCTTCACATGATCTGTGTCCAGATCTCCTTTGGATCTTGAAAGAGCATAAACCTCGTGATCTGCCTTCAGCATTTCTGAAATTTCATTTCCTATTCCAGTGCTTCCTCCTATGATAACTATATTCTTTTTCATAATAATTAATTTAAAATATCGTGTTTCTGAGTCTGGTTTTGAGTATCCGGTTCAGAATACTCTCCATATAACTCAATAAGTTTTTCTCTTCTGTAGTCAAAGATTTCCTTTAATTTAGGTTCTACTAAAATAGGATGCGCCAGTCGTCCAAGAAATCCCATGGGGAGTTTATAATCTACTATATCTTCCATTTCTACACCACCTGGTATTTCCCTAATAAAATGTTTGTGATGCCAAAGGGCATATGGTCCAAATCTTTGTTCATCTATAAAGAATTCACGATCACGAACCTGTGTGATCTCTGTAACCCATTTTGTTTTGATACCAGCTATGGGTGTTACTATATATTGAATTAACTGACCTGGATACATGGGTCTATCGGCGCCTGAAAGTATTTTGAAGCCCATATAATCTGGAGTGATAGTCTTAAGATTTCTTGGATCTGATAAAAACTGCCAGGCTTCGTCCACAGAAATTGGTAATTTTTGTTTGCTTTTTAGGGTGTAAATTTTCATCAGATTGTATTTTTCGTAAAATTACACGCTAAGTTGTTTAAAGTAAAATATAAACAGTTAAACAAAATGTAAATCTGAGTATTATAGATAATTCGGTCTTGATTAGATATTGATTTTGTTAGCTGAATAAACTTATCTTTATTAAAATTTAAACTACTACACATGAAAAGATTATTAGCATTTGCTTTAGTGCTCTGCACTGGGTTTGCAGGGTTTGCACAGGTTGAAGCACCACAGCCAAGTCCGCTTGGGAAAATGGAACAAAAAGTTGGGTTAACCGATATCACGCTTGAATATTCCAGGCCTGCAATGAGAGGTCGTACGATTTTTGGAGATCTGGTACCTTTTGATAAGGTTTGGAGAACTGGCGCAAACCTGAACACGATCATTACATTCTCTGATGATGTAAAAATAGGAGGTAAGGAACTGGCTAAAGGTTCTTACGCTATCTACACCAAAACTCAAAAAGACCAATGGACAGTGATGTTCTATGAAACAACGAATAACTGGGGAGTGCCTCAGGATTGGGATGATTCCAAAGTTGTGCTTACCGCCACTGCAGCCGTAGAGGAGATGCCATTCAAAATGGAGACTTTCACTATCGTGATCGACGAACTAAAAAATGATTCAGCAAATCTTAACTTTCTATGGGAGAATACAGTAGCTATTCTACAAATTGAAGTGCCTACAGATAATCGTACCATGGCTAGCATAGATAAGGTGATGAATGGACCAACGGCTCAGGATTATTTCTCAGCAGCATCTTATTATCATGAAGCTGGCAAGGATATGGAGAAAGCATATACCTGGATTAAAAAAGCCAACGAGATGAGTGAAGGTAAAGCATATTGGATGCTTAGAAGACAATCATTAATCGAAGCTGAAATGGGTAAAACCAAGGAAGCTATTGCTACTGCAAAAAAATCTCTTTCTGCTGCAGAAGCTGCTAACAATGCAGATTATGTAAAAATGAATAAAGAATCGATCGCAGAGTGGGAAGCTAAATAAGCTGAAACACTATTTATTAGAAAAGGCTTCAGTTTGAACTGAAGCCTTTTTTTAATATTCTAATTTAATCTCTTTCCTAATGGAATCCAGTAACTGCATTAATTCCAGTGTGTTCTCTGTAGACCAGATATCACTTTCGGTTTTATTATTCAGAAGCATTTCTCCTACATGCTCCGCTTCGTATGTATAGCCATTATTTTCTACTCCGTAATCACGCACTTCATGCTTCCCATTTTGATGGGTAGTGATCGAAGTTGGTTCATGAAACCTTGAATTCATGATTACTTTAGATTCTTCAAATTCTAAGACAGCTTCAGTAGGAGTCTTTTCCTTAAAAGTTGAAGTGAGTTCTACGTCAATATTCTGGTCATAGTGAAATTTGATATCACAAGATTCGTCAACTCCGGTTTCTGCTAATTGAGCTTCCGCAGTAATTCTATTGGGCATACCGAGTAAACGATAGGCGAGAAATACTGGATAGATCCCAATATCAAGAAGACTGCCGCCTCCTAGCGATTTATTGAACAGCCTTTTAGTTTCGTCGAATTCTGCTGGAAACCCGAAATCTGCTTTTAAAGATTTTAGCTTTCCATATTCCTTATTTTTAAACTTGGTTTCCAGGTCACGAAAGTGGGGTAGGAACGCGGTCCAGAGAGCTTCCATGATAAAAACATTCTTTTCCCTGGCAAGGCTTATCATTTCGCTTGCCTGCTTATAATTTAAAGCAAATGGTTTTTCACATAGTACAGCTTTACCATGTTCAATACATTTGATAGCGAATTCATGATGGAAGGCATGGGGTGTGGCAATATAAACTACCTGAACCGCTTCATCTTTTAACAGCTCCTCATAGCTGCCATAAGAATTCTCTGCTTCAAATTTAGCACCGAATTCTTCGGCTTTGTTTAGATCACGACTTGCTACTGCATAAAGCTTAGCATTAGAAGCATGTTGTAATCCATCACAGAATTTTCCAGCGATCTTTCCAAGACCCAGAATTCCCCATTTTATTTTTTGACTCATGTTGTGCTTACTTGAGGTTTATCATTTCGAAAAAGTTGAATAAGTATCGCTATGGCCATTACCAGTACGCAACCCAGAACATTCAACCATAAGTACGGCATTATATCCATTTTGAAAACAATGATCACGATGATCTGTGTGATAATGGCTGCTATAAAAACGGCATTGCTTCGTACATATTTTATGAAAAATGCCAGTAGGAAAATACCCAGAACATTTCCATAAAAAATACTTCCAATGATGTTTACTAACTGAATTAAGTTATCAAATAGATCGGCAAGACTAGCAAACAGGATCGCAATAGCTCCCCACATTAATGTAAACCATTTCGAAGCTGCCAGGTAATGCTCATCACTTTTATTCTCTTTATGATTTCTTCGGTATAAATCGATCACGGTGGTTGACGCCAGCGCATTTAATTCTGAAGCAGTGGAAGACATTGCAGCAGATAAGATTACAGCAAGCAGTAATCCAATAAATCCCCTCGGAAGATTATTCAGTATAAAGTGAATAAATACGTAATCTTTATCATTGCTTTCTGCTTTCACATCTGAAGCATCAATAAAAGACTTTGCCTCCTCCCGAATTTCAAACTGTTCTTTTTCGAGACTGGAATATTGTTCTCTAAAATTGGCAGTTTCAGTTTCATCCAGTGAAGTTCTCGAGGCATATTCGAGTCCCAGTTCCTTTTTCTTCTCCTGAACTTCATCATGCTCCAGCATAAGATCTTTGTACTGCTCGGCATAATCTGAATTCAGAACAGTTTCGGTCGCCGCGGGATTGAAATTTAAGGGAGCAGAATTGAATTGATAAAAGACAAAAACCATAACTCCAACCAGAAGAATAAAGAATTGCAACGGTACTTTCAGGAGTCCGTTAAAGATCATACCTAACTGACTTTCCCTGACAGATTCACCAGATAAATAACGTTGTACCTGACTTTGATCTGTTCCGAAGTAGGAGAGCATAAGGAAGGTGCCACCAATAATTCCACTCCATATCGTGTACCTGTTGTTAAAATCGAAGCTAAAATCCAGAACATCCATTTTGCCGCTGGTGCCAGCAATTTCGAGCGCTTTCGTGAAGGTTACTTCCTCTGGCAGGTAACTAAGAATTATAAAGAAGGCAACGAACATCCCGGTTAGGATCACGGCCATTTGTTGTTTATGAGTAACACTTACCGCCTTCGTTCCTCCTGAAACGGTGTAGATTATTACCAATACACCAATAACGATCGTAAGATAGGTAAGGTTCCAGCCCAGAACAGCTGAAAGCACGATTGCCGGTGCAAAGATGGTGATCCCTGCCGCCAGTCCGCGCTGAATTAAAAATAGTATAGCAGTTAAAGTTCTTGTTTTCTGGTCGAAACGCGACTCCAGATACTCGTAAGCTGTATATACTTTTAATCTATGATAAATAGGAATAAACACGATACATATAATAACGATCGCAATGGGAAGACCAAAATAGAACTGGACAAAACCCATTCCATCGTGGTAAGCCTGGCCTGGAGTTGATAGAAAGGTAATCGCACTTGCCTGGGTTGCCATAACAGATAAGCCGATGGTCCACCACCTGGCGTCTTTACCTCCTCCAACATAATCTTCAACATTCGAACTTCCGCGAGACTGGTAAACTCCATACCATACGATAAACGCGATCGTACCAATTAGAATGATCCAGTCTATTAATTCCATATTAGGCGAATAGGTTCATGATTAAATAGAAAATTACGATATAAAGAACGTTGGCAATCAATACGATCGTGTAGCTTTTCTTCCACTGGTATGTTTCTGGCTTTCCCATTATTTTCCTATAGAGATCATATTAGCAAAAAGTCGATATGCTCCTGGAACTGCCTCCGGAAATTGTCTGAAAAAACTAAGTCCGGTATAGATATAATATCCTTTCCCGTATTTAGCCACCAGTAAACTTCCAGAAGATGGCTCTTCATTAGGATCGTTCATAGACAATGGAGCTTCAAATTCTGATGACCAGGAATCGGCGAAATATAAACCTCTTTCCTGCACCCAATTCTCAAAATCTGAACTTCCCAGTTTATTCGGGGAATTTAAGAGCACGTGCTCAGGCAGGTTAAAACCGACTTTCGCATTTTCATTGGTTACTCTATCCCGAGAAAGCTGCAGGTTGAAAGGAGCGATCTGGTCTGTAACCAATCCACGATTGGTATTGTATTGCACAATAAGATTCCCACCTTCCTCTATGTAATTGAAAAGTTCTTGTTTCTGAAATTTCAGATCCTCAATAATATTGAAGGATCGAATTCCAAGAACCACGGCATCATATTTTTTTAATGAGTTCGCACTGATTGTTGATGGATCGAGCATCTCAACTTTGTAACCCATCTGGCCTATCGCTTCCGGCACGACATCACCAGCACCGGCAATGTAACCTATAAGTTCGCCTTTTTTCTTAATATCTAATTTTACCAGTTTCAGCTTTGCCTTTTGAATAAGGTTCTGCCTGGGAATATAATCGTAGTCAATCGAAATAACATTTTGATCATACATGTTATTTTCTGTCTCAAGGACTGGATGTAAAGTTATTTCACTTTGACCTTCAGGAGGAAAAATCGAAAATTTAAATGTTTGAGCACCACCTTTCTGAGCAATATTTACATTAAATTGATTTGGTTTGACGCTCCAGTCTCCTTCGGAATTTAATTTTAAAGTTCCCGTTAGATTTGCCTGGTTTGCCAGAATCGTGATCTCAGCAGTTTTAGATTCCGAAGAATTGAAGACGAGAATATCTTCATGTAAATTAAGTTCAGCCTTTGGGATCACCTTAAAATTTTCATAAGTTTCTCCGGAAACCGGGTCGTTGAATTTGTAAAGGATCGGTTTCTCAAAAGTTATGGGCTCGCCATTAATTTCAAGATTAAATATTGCTTTATTCTGAAGTGGTGTTTGAGGTAAACCTCTCAGATTTTGATCATCTACTTTATACATCCCAATGGAACCTTCAGATTTTAACCAGTATGGATTGGTAAAATCTGCATTGCCCGGAAGTCGGAATTCTAAATTCTCGTTCCAGGATGAATTATTGTTCAAACTTTCTGCTGGTTCTATTTTCGTATTATTCGGAACAAGCTCTACGGAAATTAATTTAACCTGAGCAGAACTTCTATTGATAGCTTCCAGTTTTATATTAACTTCTTCTGAAGGTGTTACGGAAGATCGATCTGCAATGGCTTCAAGATATAGTCCGGAACTGGCATAAATGATATCCTTAATCTGTCGGGTTTTTATCTCTCTCCAATGTTTATCCTGAAGATCCTGAATGAGATTGTAGGCTTTTAGAAGTTCTGGTAAACTTTTAGAAGGATCTTCAAAATTGAATTTTTCCTGAACCTTGTATAAAATAGCACCAATTTCATTACCTCCCTGAATTCTATTCCAGCTGGTATCAATTCCGTCGAAAATATTAGAATCATCGGTCGGCATTTCACCTTTGATAAGTTCGATATATTCCATTTGCTTGCCACGACTTCCGGTACTTCCAAAACCCTGTGATTTATGCTGACTTCGACTAAGACTTGCAATCTCGGGATTGGATAGTCCTTTTAATGGAAAGTACGTTCCGGTATCGAATGTCAGGAATCTCGATTTATCAGCTTCTTTAAATGCTTCGGCACCACCATAGAACCATGGTGAGGTATTAAAAAATAGTCTTTTTGGAGCATAGGTGTCAACCAGTTCCAGTTGATCCTGATATTTATTTGTATCACCGGCCAGTTCAAAAGCTTCCACGCTCAGCATGGCAGAAGAAGTGTGGTGCCCGTGAGTACTTCCCGGTGTGCGATGATCAAACCTGTTAATGATCACATCTGGCCTGAATTTTCGAATGATCCAGACAACATCACTAAGAACCTCATTTTTGTTCCAGATTTCCAGTGTTTCTGATGGAGTTTTGGAGTAGCCAAAATCGTTAGCACGGGTAAAAAATTGCTCTCCGCCATCGATGTTTCTGGCAGCCAGTAATTCCTGAGTTCTTATCATCCCAAGCTGCTCTCTTAATTCTGGCCCTACAAGGTTTTGACCACCATCACCTCGTGTTAAGGAAAGGTAAGCAGTTCTGGCATTCACTTCATTTGAGAAATGAGAGATCAACCTGGTGTTTTCATCATCTGGATGTGCTGCCACATATAGAACAGATCCTAGGAAGTTTAATTTCTTAATTTCTGAATATATATCTGAAGAACTCCATTTTTCAGGAGCCTGTGCATTGGAGAAAGTAAAGCCTAGTAAGAATAGGGCAAAAAGTATTTTCCGCATTGAATAATAGGTTTCATCAAATATAAAAGATTTCAAATCGTCCTGAAGCCAATTTCAGATCTTTTAGGCTAGAGAGCATCTTTTCCTTCGTCTTTCCCATCCACCCGATGTTTCAGAGTAACTGCCTTTTGAAGAATAAGATTGTTGGGATACGTGACAAGTTCTCCTTCTCGTGTTCGAAGATGCAGGTGGAAAGCCTTGATATCCTCAATCTCTGCTTCTATATCCAGATCCTTGTCGTGGATCTTAATAGTATCACCGATCTTATATGGAAAGGAAAAGAATAAAATGATCCCACTGGTAACGTTGCTTAGAATAGACCAGATGGCGAACAATGCAACTCCAATTACCGCGAATACAGATGAGAAGATCAATGATAGATCTGTTAATCCAACACCCCAGGCAAGTGCCAGTAGGAATGCCGCGATAAGAATGATAAGAATATTAATGTATTTAAACATCAACCTGGTGCGGGTGATGTTAATCTCGCTTCTTCGACCTACTTTATTTGCAGCCGTTTTCAATAAAAACTGTATGAGGAGCAAAATAAAAAGTACTGCAAGAGAATACAGCAATTCGTCGCGGTAGGTGAGAAGTAATTCCTTCATTAATCTAGTTCTAATTTCTCACGCAAATGTAAATCTTTATTCGAATTCTTATTCCAGTAATCGGTTCTTAATTGTGCTTTTTTAGTGGCGGTGGTCGTTAAAATTTTTGCGTTAGGACTCTTGCCTATCGGAGCTGATTCCTCCCATTTTTCAATAGGAAAAGGCGTCATTTTACCCAGATAAATCTTTAATGTGCGGTTTAGTTCTGGATAGTGTAACTGGTAGATATTATATTGCTCATTGGTAAGAAATTGTCCTTCAGCATTGAAAGCACGTACCGGTAGATGATTCAGTCTTAAAAATTCAAGGGATGGCAGTATTTTAAACGATCCTACCGGAACACGATCAAGGTCGATCCTGAGCAAATTCCATATTTCGTTTTCAAGATGTATGGGATTTAATTTTAAATATTGATCTGCTTCTCCGGCGAAATAGGAATGACTTGTAATATCAAAATCTTCGCGGTTATTTAATTGCATATAAACCTGGCCACACCATTCCTGTACTGAAGCTGAAATTTTTAGCGCATGTTCATTTCCGTCGAGAGGAAAGAAGCTACTCTGCATGATACTGTAAGGATAGATACCTGTATTGAAATTTTTGGTGCTGTTTAGTTTGAGAACAGAAACTTTGTTGAAAGCTTCATCGCTTGATTTTACCTGTTCTGTTACAGAAAAGTCTTCAGTAACATAAATAAGCGTCGCAGTTCCTTTCCGTAGTTCACCATACCGGGATTGTTCGAGATCGTAAGTAGTAATTTCTGCTTTTCCGGAATACCAGTAGTCCTTAAAGTCTTCAGTTAACCTGAATTCGTTTCCGTAGGATTCCCTGTCTGCACAGGAAATGATAAGCATTGAAATCGCGAAAAGTGTAAGGTATCGTTTCATCGTTATGATGACAATTTACGAATTTTCCTCTTTAAGTATGCGTTTCAGGGTTTTATAGACCAGATTCGTAGGTAGACCAACCACATTGAAGTAGCTTCCGCTAATAGATTCTATCCCAATTAAACCTATCCATTCCTGTATTGCGTAACCACCAGCTTTATCGAAAGGTTTATAATTCGTCACATAGAACTCGATCTCTTCTTGGGTAAGATCTGCAAATATTACTTTGGTGGTGTAATTTAGAACTTCCTGCTTATTTCTGTATGTGAAGCATACCGAAGTGATGACTTCATGTTCTTTATCTGAAAGCAGGTTGATCATCTCCACGGCATGATCATGATCTTTTGGTTTTTCAAGTGCCTTAGCTTCACAATACACAATGGTATCACTCGTGATCAATATCTGATTCTCTTGTAGACCCTTGAATGCTTCAGCCTTTAATTTGGCAAGAAAATCTGTGATCTCTTTGCCTTCAAGATCTTCAGGATAGATCTCGTCTACAGAGCGTACATCTATGGTCACAGGTATTAGAAGATCTTCGAAAAATTTCTGTCTTCTGGGAGAGCCTGAAGCAAGAATGATCTCGTAGTCTTTTATTAAATTCTGAATCATAGTTAAAGGATTATAAATTGTAACAGGCCTATAGATAGTAAACCGAAAAATAATACTGCTTTTAGAAGTTTACTTAACCTTGAGTATTCAGATTTCTTTGATGCTGTCCAGATATTTACCTGGAAGAATAATAGGGGAGCGAGCAAGAGAAATAATGCATAGACCACTGCCGCAGTGTTTCCGAAGAGATATTCATAAACATAATAGATCAGGAAACCTATAGGTACAAGCCCTAATAAGAACAATACCTGGTTTGTTCGTTTCTTACCAAGTGCGATGGGCAGTGTTTTATATCCTGCATTGTAATCTCCATCAATATCTTCCTGATCCTTTACGATTTCACGAAGCAAATTCACCAGGAAAGCGAAGATGGAATAATCGATCAAAATTGAGAAGATCGTGGATTGTGTAGGCTGATTCTGCGGAGTGATCGCAGGTAGCAGGTCATAAAGTCCAACACCAATTGGGATGAGGCCTACAATAAGGCTTACCAGAATGTTTCCTATAAGTATGCTTTGTTGAAACTGGGAATTATAAAGATATAATATTGCCGAGCCAAATATAAAGAATGCTGAAAACCCAGGAACACCCACCATATTGGAAACATAAAAACCTAAGCCTACACCAATAATGCTCAATAAAAAGAACATGCGGTATGCACTTTTTTCAGAAATACCGGTTTTAATATAGGTTTTGGATGGCTTATTTTTTTGATCGGCTTCCACATCAAATATATCGTTGATTACGTAACCAGAGGCAGCAACCGAAACTACTGCCAGTACCAGCATGGAAAATCCAAATAGATTTAAGGTGATCGCCACATCAAACGGCTCGAACAAACCATATTTAATAAGATACATGGTAAGTGCAATGAATAATAGATTCCCTGGTCTTATCAGCTTCAAATAATCCAGCATTTATGAATTCTTTTCCATCCATTTTCCCTGAACTTTCATCACTTGCTCGATCACGTCACGAACACAGCCTTCCCCGCCATTTTTATGAGATACATACAACGAAATTTCCTTTAATTCTGCAACTGCATCCTGAGGGCAACAAGGCAATCCCACTAATTTCATAGGATAGTAATCTGGAATATCATCACCCATGTATAAGACCTGCTCCGGTTTAATGTCGTAAATGTCAAAGAATTCATCCATTTGCTCCACTTTATCGTCCACTCCAAGATAAATATCGGTAATACCAAGCCCACGAAGTCGCTCGCGAACCCCTTCATTTTTACCGCCACTAATAATACATACGGTAAATCCAGCTTTTAGAGCCATTTTCATAGCATAACCATCCTTGGTATTCATAGTTCTTAAAAGCTCGCCTTTGGTTGAAATCTGTAATGAACCATCGGTTAATACGCCATCAACATCAAATACGAATGTAGTGATCTGGTTGAGGTATTCTTTATAACTTTTTTCCATGTGTTTTTTGAATAGAGTCGGTTAGTGCTTTATAAATTATTTGTCGGTCCTCATTCAGCATTTGTAAATGAGTTTCGATTGTTTTTTCGTCGTTTCTTAGGGCTGGACCAGTTTGAGCGTCATATGGTGGCAGATCCTGAATCTTATCGAAAGTCTCCTGAATAAGCGGCCTTAAAATATCAAATGGTAATTCGTTTTCATGGCAATAATCTGCCGCTATGGTAAACAGGTGATTTGTGAAATTGTTCACGATCACTGCGGAAAGGTGCAAGGCTCGTCGTTGTTCCGAATTTACCTCGAAAACCTTTGAAGATATTATATTTCCTAACTCCTTCAGTTTCGCAAGATTTTCTTCTGAATTAGCCTCGATACAAAGAGGAATATTTGAAAAACTTACTTCCTTATTTTTACTGAAGGTTTGCAATGGATAGAATATTCCGAAGTTATTTAACATCGATAAATTATCCATCGCTACACTGCCGGAAGTATGAACTACAAGTCCCTTGTTAATACTTAATTTTTGAGCGACCTCAGAAATTGCTTCATCTCGCACCGCAAGAATGTAAATATCTGCTTCAGCCAGCTTAGCGTAATCACTTATGACTTCAGTAGTATTTCCAATAAAGTCTAATTTTTCAGGTTTCCGGCTAAACAATTGTATCACATCAACTTCAGGCGTTAACTTGAAGTTTTGGTATAAATGAATACCAACATTGCCGGCACCCAGGATGACTACTTTTATCATGCGGCTAAATTACCAAAAATTTCAAGGTATAGAAATTAACAGGTGTTGACTTGAGATTCGAGGTTTTAGCCGCTAAAAAACGATAAAATATCGTTAAATTTGCAGCCGTTAAAAAGACACTTTTTCATGCAGAAAAAAATAGCCTCTATCCTTTTTTCTACCCGAATAATGGCCGTCCTGTTTATCATCTTTGCAATTGCCATGGCCATGGGAACATTTATAGAAAGCTGGTACAGTATCGAAACGGCAAGAATTCTAATTTACAATACCTGGTGGTTCGAAGGGATCATGTTATTTCTTCTTATCAATTTCGTTGGGAATATCAAGCGATATAAGCTTCACGAAAAAGAAAAATGGAGTAGTTTATTACTGCATCTTTCCTTTATTCTCATCTTAATTGGAGCATTTGTGACCAGGTACATTAGCTACGAAGGGGTGATGCCAATTCGTGAAGGCGAAACTACCAATAAGTTCATGACCTACGAGACGTACCTGACCTTCTTTATAGATGGGGAGATCGATGGGGAGGCGAGAAGAAGAGTGCTACAGGAAGATGTTCTTTTTGGTCCTGAAGTTGAAAACGACTATGTTCTTAATACCGATTTTAACGGCACACCTGTAAAATTTGAAGTCACGAATTTTATTCATGGTGCAGAAGAAGCTCTGGTTCCTACAGAGGATGGCGAGAATTATCTTAAGATCGTAGAAGCAGGGGACGGTTCAAGACACGACCATTATCTTAAAGAAGGTGAGGTTAGCAATATCCACAATACTTTATTTACGCTTAATAGTCCGCAGGATGGCGCTATCAATATTCAGCTTACTGAAAATGGGGAATACCAGATAGATTCTCCATTTGAGGGAACCTATATGCGTATGGCAGATCAAAAGCAGGGAACTTTGGTTAGTGACTCTACACAAACTCTTATGTTGAGGTCGCTTTATAATATTGGAAGCATGCAATTCGTAATCCCGGAACCAGTGGTTACCGGAGAATATGATGTGGTGCCTACTAACCCTAAAACGAAGCAGGATCTTGATGCTGTAACGCTGGATATAACAGCCAATGGTAAAACAGAAACGATCACATTGCTGGGCGGACAGGGAACTGTAGCAGATCCACAGGCGATCAATTTTGACGGATTGGAAGTTTTTGTTAATTACGGCAGTATTGAAAAAGAACTGCCATTTGCTTTGAAACTGAACGATTTCATTGCAGAAAAATACCCTGGTACTGCAGATAGAGCAACACCTGGTTACGCAAGTTTCAGGAGTGAAGTGGAGATCGTGGAAGATGGAGAAAAACCTGAGCCTTATTCTATTTATATGAATCACGTACTGGATCATAAAGGTTATAGATTTTTCCAATCAAGTTTTGACCCGGATGAAAAGGGTACAGTACTTTCTATAAACCGTGATTTCTGGGGAACCTGGATCACTTATATAGGTTATTTCTTATTGTATTTCGGACTTATGTGGATATTGTTTGACAAAGGTTCCCGTTTTGGTAATCTAAAAGTGATGCTGGAAAAGATCAAAGACAAGAAAAAGGCATTGGCAGTAGTAGCATTAATGCTAATGTCATCTGTTGGTTTTTCTCAAGATGATGATCATGCTCACAATCAGAATTCGAAACAGCAGATCGATAGTATCATTGTATCTAATGCTGTGAAAGAAGAGCACGCCGATAAATTTGGAAGATTGATCATTCAGGATGCCGGAGGAAGAATGAAGCCTGCAAATACGTATTCTTCAGAATTACTTCGAAAATTAAGTAAAAGTGATACTTATGCCGGTTTAAGTTCAGACCAGGTGCTGGTTTCTATTACTGAAAATCCTGCATTCTGGTACCAGGCACAGGTTATTTATGTAGAAAAGAAGAACGATAGTCTGCACCAGATCCTTGATGTAGAAGAAGGTAGAAAATACCTTGCTTTGATGGACTTTTTCGACGAAAAAGGAGGTTATAAACTTTCTCCTTACCTGGAAGGTGCTTATAAAGCAGCTGTTCCGAATAAATTTCAGAAGGATTTTATAGAGACAGATAAAAAAGTAAATCTTTTATATCAGGCAGTACAGGGAAAAGTACTGAAAATATTCCCTATTCCTGAAGACGAGAATAATAAATGGGTTTCCTATCCCGAACTGGATGAAACCAATTTCACAGGAATGGACTCGGTTTATACAAAGCAGATCCTTCCGCTATATATGAGTGCTCTTAAAACTGCACGGGAGACCAGCGATTACGAAAAAGCAGATCAGTATCTGGAAAGCATTCAAAGCTTTCAGGAGAAATTTGGGGGAGATGTGATGCCTTCCGAAGATAAAGTGAATGCTGAAATCTTATACAATGAATATGATGTCTTTAGAAACCTGTTCTGGATGTACATGCTTGCTGGTCTGGCCATGCTGGTATTTGTGATTGTCCAGATCTTTAAGGACAATAAAATTATACGAGCTCTTATTTATACCGGTGCGGCGGCGATCATCATTCTTTTTGTAGTGCATACGGCAGGACTTGCGGCCAGGTGGTATATCTCTGGACACGCTCCCTGGAGTGATGCGTATGAGTCGATGATCTACGTGGCTTGGGCTACTATGTTCTTTGGGCTGGCCTTTGGTAGAAAATCAAATCTTACGATCGCATCTACTGCTTTTGTGGCCTCCATGATTTTAATGGTTGCCCACTGGAACTGGATGGATCCGGCAATTGCCAATCTACCGCCGGTACTAAATTCATATTGGTTAATGATCCATGTGTCTGTTATCGTTGGTAGTTATGGTCCGTTTACATTAGGAATGATCCTAGGCGTGGTTTCCTTAATTTTAATGATCCTTACCAATGACAAGAACAAGAAGAAAATGGACATTAATATAAAAGAGATCACGATCATTACTGAAATGGCATTGACCGTTGGTTTAGTGATGCTGACTATCGGAAACTTCCTGGGTGGCCAGTGGGCTAATGAGAGCTGGGGACGTTACTGGGGCTGGGATCCAAAAGAGACCTGGGCTTTGATTAGTATTATGGTATATGCTTTTGTGATCCATATGAGATTGGTTCCAGGTTTAAGAAGTAGATGGTTTTTTAATCTAATGGCGATCATTGCTTTTGCAAGTATTATGATGACCTATTTTGGAGTGAATTTCTACCTAAGTGGTTTGCATTCCTATGCGAGTGGTGATAAGGTTATCACTCCAACATTTATCTATTATACCTTAGGTGCTGTAGCAATTTTAGGTACTGTATCCTACTTTAAATACCAGAAACACTTCGCTAAGAAGTAGATAAATTTTTAAAGATCTTGACATAAAAAAAGCCTGCTTTTAGAAGCAGGCTTTTTCATTTTTATTGAAAACTTGATTACTTAAGATTTCCAACCATATCTTTTGGATCTACCCATTCATCAAATTCTTCATTGGTAACATATCCCAGATTGGCAGCTTCTTCTTTTAAAGTAGTACCATTCTTATGAGCTGTGTTAGCAATTTCAGCAGCTTTGTAATATCCTATTTTAGTATTCAAAGCAGTAACCAGCATCAATGAATTATTTAGATGCTCTTTTATACGTTTATCGTTGGCTTCGATTCCACGAGCACAATGTTCCTCGAAAGAAAGACAGGCATCACCAATAAGCTGTGCACTTTGTAATAAAGCGTTTGCCATTACCGGTTTAAATACGTTCAGTTCGAACTGTCCCTGCATTCCTCCTACGCTCATGGTTACATCGTTCCCCATGATCTGTGCACAAACCATGGTAAGAGCTTCACACTGGGTTGGATTAACCTTACCAGGCATGATCGAAGAACCTGGCTCGTTGGCTGGAATATTAATCTCTCCAATACCACTTCTTGGTCCGGAAGCAAGCATTCTGATATCGTTTCCAATTTTGTTCAGCGAAACAGCAATCTGTTTCAGGGCTCCATGAGTTTCTACAAATGCATCATGAGCTGCCAATGCTTCAAATTTATTTCCTGCAGAAATAAAAGGCATCTCCGTAAATTTCGCAATAAATTCAGCAACCCTTTTTGAATATCCTTTTGGAGTATTAAGTCCGGTTCCTACTGCAGTTCCACCTAAAGCAACTTCAGATAAATGAGGTAAAGTATTTTCCAAAGCTTTGATGCCATAATCTAACTGAGCAACGTAACCGCTGAATTCCTGACCAAGGGTTAGGGGAGTAGCGTCCATAAAATGGGTACGCCCAATTTTCACGGTATGCTTGAATTCTTCAGATTTCTTTTTTAGAGTATCTCTTAGTTTTTTCAAACCTGGAAGAGTATTCGTAGTCACTTTTTTATACGCAGCAATATGCATTCCGGTCGGGAATGTATCGTTTGAAGATTGAGATTTATTCACATCATCATTTGGTTGAAGTGTTTTTTCCCCTTCACCAATATTCTTACCTGCCATCTGGTGAGCTCGGTTTGCGATCACTTCGTTCACATTCATGTTGCTCTGTGTACCACTTCCGGTTTGCCAGATCACCAATGGAAACTGATCATCGTGTTTACCTTCCAGGATCTCATCACAAACCTGAGCGATAAGGTCTCTCTTTTCCACAGGGAGAACACCAAGTTCACAGTTTGTATATGCAGCAGCTTTCTTTAAGTATGCGAAACCATATATAATATCAAGTGGCATGGAGGACGCAGGTCCAATTTTGAAATTATTTCGGGAACGTTCAGTTTGAGCACCCCAGAGTTTATCTGAAGGAACTTTAACTTCCCCCATGGTATCTTTCTCTATTCTATAGTCCATATTTTAAAAATTGGTTGTGTCGCAAAGTTAATATTTCGATAATCTTATTAATCTAAAAAAACTTTAAAATTGGTGGTTCTTTTATTCTGAATTAATTTGATGGTAAATCGGCTTTTGATCACTTGAAAAAGACCTAAAACTCTATAAATTATAGATTATCCGTATGGTTTAAAATATTGTGATACAGCATTTTAAGTATTAAATAGGGGGAAAATCCCTTTTCATTGCAGCATAACTAGCTTTATCTTTAGACTATTGTTTAACTAAATTCATAATAATGAAAAAACAGCTAGTATTACTCGTTTTTTCATTAGTAGTTTCAATATCCCTCGTAAGTTGTAGTACTAATGATGATGGTCCTGCAGATTCAGATCAATTTCTGAATGCTGATGTAAACGGAGTTCTTTTTAACTCATCTAATAATTCTGCTGCTCTTAGCTTCCGTAAAGATTACAATTCCCTGGGAACAGTTAGTTTGTACGTACGATCTATTTCTGATCGTGGCGAGATTCTCGATTTTCAGATCGAAAATTTTACCGGGATTGGAATTTACAGGCTTGGCGACCAGGTTTATAACAAGAACTGGATAAGTTATAGTACTCACGATCATGATCTTTGGGCGATAATGCCTAATGGTGCTCTAAACGACAGGACTAACTATATCGAGATCACGAGTAATTCTGATGATCGTATTGAAGGAAAGATTTCCTGTAGTAAATTGTGGAATGAACAACAAAGTAGCTATGCACCAATTGAAGGGCAGTTTAAACTTAATATTCGGCTTTAAATACATCAATCAAAAGGCGAACAATTCCCTAAGTTTAATAATTCTTCAAAAAGTGATCAAATTCCTGTGATAAGCGATCAGGTATTTATATCTTTGACCTGATTTAAATCAAACTTTACCATTATGTTCGAATTCGATCAATACCTTGGATTTTTAGCGTTCCTTACGATATTAACGATGGGTTTCTGGCTTATGATCTTCCTGGTAGCTTTCGTTCCTTATTGGATCGGTGGGTCTGTTGGAGAATTGATCAAAGAAAAACGTGAAGCTCGTAAAAAAGCTAAAGCGGAAAAAGCATAAAAAAAAGGGACTTATTTAAGTCCCTTTTTTTATTTCCTGTCATACCAGATTATTAGTATGCCTCTTCATCGAAATCTTCGTCACCACTTCTACGGTTCTGTCTTTGTTTTTTCTGGTTGAATCTATAGATCATGGAAACTGTTATGTTCTGACCCTGTCTCCACTGGAATTCACTATCTCTTTCATACGTATCGGTTAATGTATAAGAATCTCTTTTTCTGGAGTTCAAAAGGTCACGCACGTTCAAAGAAATCGTCGCCTTTTCCTTGAAAATATCTTTACTGAATGCCAGGTCTAAAGAAAGAATACCTTCCTGAGTTCCCTGTACACCTTCGGCTGCACCTCTGTAAAATGCATTTGTTTGCCAGTCAATCTTAGCAGGAAGTGTCACTTTAGAACTAAAACGAGCGAACCAGCTATTGTTTTCAGCGTCATAACTTCTACCGTTATAATCACCTTCAGTTTTAAATCTGAAGAAATTAAAACTACCATTCAGTCTTAACCAGTCTGCAGGGTTATATAATAAGCCTAATTCAGCACCTGTACGGTCATTACTGGAAAGGTTTACCGGGATTGTACGTACGATATTCGTTCCAGCAACATTGTCTTCAATTCTTTCGAAAGAATCGGTTTCATGCTGATAATATATAGAAGAGGTCAAGGTAAGCTTCTCCCATCGTTTCAGGTATCCAAGGTCAAACGCATTTGAGTATGCAGGACTTAGATTAGGATTCCCCTGAAATACATTATTTGTACTACTACGAGAAGGGAAAGGATTGATGAACCAGCCTCTTGGTCTGTTGATCCTTCTGTTGTAACCTAAAGTGATGTTTTCTTCTTCAGCAACCTCGTAGATAAGGTTTACAGTTGGAAATAACCCCAGGTAATTATTGTCAAAATCTGTATCAATAGGTATACCAAAAGCTTCTTCTAATTGGGCATCTGTAAGTTCACTTTCGATCTTACCTTTTAACTGCGTATTTTCTAATCTCAACCCGAGTAAAAAGGATAATTGTCCAAATTTACTACCGTATTGAGTATAGAGAGCGTTTACATTCTCGGTGTAATCGAATTCGTTGGTTAATGTTTCATTCAGAATAAAATTACCGGAGTTCACATCCTCCTGAAACAATTCATAGTCTGTTACTTCATTTTCAAAATTACCACGGTAACCGGCTTCGAATTGAGAATCTTCCCCTAATGGAAGAACGTAATCTGTCTGGATCAAAATTTCTGTTTGATCTTCGATCTGGTTGACGTTCTCACCAATCAAAGCAAAGTCTATATTTCCAGGATTGTTAAAAATATCTTCTGTAATTCTGGTAGCCTGAGTTTCACCATCAATTTCATATTGGAAATCTGCCGTAAGGGTATGGCCTTTATCGTCGAAGTTATTGATGTAGTTCAAAGCAAATTGCCAGCTGTTATCATCTTCTTCCTGTCTTTCTCGACGTTCAGTCTGCAGGACAAGACCAGCATCACTCGTGAAGTAATCTGAATTATTAGTAGTTATATCCACATCATTACCACCTCTGTAGAAAATTGTTCCTGTTACAGATGATTGATCGTTCAGAAAATACTCCATTCCAAAGTTGGTGTTGAAATTCCTGCTCAGCCTATCGATATCCCTGTCTTCATAAATTCGGGAATAATCTGTAGAACTATTTTCAAAATATCTGGTATCAAAAAATCCGCCTCCTGGAGATTCATTATATCGAACTCCGGTCGTTGTAAATAAATTGAATTTTTCTGTACGGTAATTAAGGTTCGCATTTGCACCTGCATTTGTTGGTGTACCAACGTTCACCGTGAAAGAACCATTAAAACCTAGCGTTTCCTTCTGAGTAAGAATTATATTCAGAATACCTGCCGTACCTTCTGCATCATATCTCGCCGAAGGAGAAGTAATTACCTCCACACGTTGTATGGCATCAGCAGGTAAATTATTTAGAACATTGGTGTCACCAAATCCAGCCATAGCTGAAGGTTTACCATTAATAAGAATTTTCACGTTCTCATTACCACGAAGGCTAATTCCGCCATCGATATCCACGGTAACAGAAGGTACATTGTTCAAGGCATCACTAACAGTTCCACCAGCAGTGGTAAGATCTTTTCCAATGTTGTAAATCTTCTTGTCAAGTCTAACATCTACCTGGGTAGTTTCTGCCCGAACAACTACTTCATCGAGATTTTCAGATCCCAGTCCTAGTAGAATTGTTCCCAGGTCCAGATCTGAATCTACATTTCGGTTTTTAAATACTTTAGATTCGTAAGAGATAAATTCTACGGTGATCGTATAGGTACCTTCCTGCACCGTGATCTCAAATTCACCATCTATATTGGTAACAGTTCCATCTACTTTTGAAGGATCGTTGGTATTCTGAACTGCGACAGTAGCATATTCCAGAGGAACATTTAGCTCGTCGTCCAGAACCTTTCCGGAAATGGTGTATTTTTTAAGAGGTGAAGGGCCCTGAGCGTAAGATTTAAAACTCAGCAAGCCGATGAATAGGAATAATAAACTTAGGGTATAGATCTTTCGATTGGTCATTATATATTTTTACCCTATGACCACAGGAAACTCACTTAGTTTAATGAACGAGGGTTAAAATATTGTTAAGCGCTAAATTTGGTTTAATAAACAATTGCAGCTATTTGTAAATCAGGATTTTCTGGTAAGCTGTTTATTTAGATGAATATAATTTTCGAATTGCTCCTCATCGAGAAATCTTTGAAGTGATTTGTATTCACTCTTCTGGATAGTTTTCAATTTATTCACTTGCTGACCAGTTCCTAAACTGGAATTAATGATCTCGTTTTTCTTAATCGTGTATTCTATGATCGCATCTTCCAGAAGTTGCGTCTGTCCCAAGGTCAGGTTTAACTGATTTTTCCAGGTTAGAGCAAGCTCAGCGGCGATCTCTCTAATTTCCCTGCGATTTTTTTCGTGAATATGGATCTGGGAGTATACGAAACCAGCTACTGCCGCAGCGGCCAGACCAATAATTGTAATCCTGTATTGTAGTTTCATATGAATAGTAATTATAGCAATTTATCAATTTCAGTAGCAGGTCTTCCAACTACTGCATTTTTATCATTTTCAACAATTGGCCTTTCAATCAATTTAGGGTTTTCCACCATAATATGGATTAATTCATCCTCACTTAGATCTTTCCCTTTATAATTCTCTTTCCAGATCTTTTCTCCGGTTCGCATCAATTGAATAGGGGTATAACTCAATTTCGTGAGTAGCTGTTTAAGCTCTTTTGCTGAAAGTGGCTCTTTAAGGTACTCCCTGATTACAAATTCCTTACCAGAATTCTTCAGAAGTTCGAGTCCTTCTCTGGATTTCTTACATCTTGCGTTATGGTAAATAGTATATTTCATCAAGTCTTAATATAAACATTTCAGATTAAACAATAAAAGCTTTAATATGAACTAATCTTCATTTTTCTGACCCATCATCATCAGAAAAGCTTTCAGAAAAGGATCAATAGCGCCGTCCATTACAGCATCAACATTTCCGGTTTCTTCCGCAGTTCTAACATCTTTCACGAGCTTATAAGGATGCATCACGTAATTACGGATCTGTGAACCCCATTCTATCTTCATTTTAGAATCTTCGATTTCTCTTCGTTGCGCCTGTCTCTTCTGAAGTTCAATTTCAAATAACTGACTCTTCAATAATTGCATCGCCTTGTTCTTATTTTCAAGCTGAGACCTGGTTTCAGAATTCTCGATAACGATTCCAGTTGGCTCATGACGAAGACGTACAGCGGTCTCCACTTTATTTACGTTTTGTCCACCTGCTCCGGAAGATCTCATCGTTTCCCAGCTAAGATCTGAAGGATTGATGTCAATTTCTATAGTATCATCTACAAGCGGGTAGACATAAACAGAAGCGAATGAGGTGTGCCGTTTGGCATTACTATCAAAAGGAGAGATCCTCACAAGCCTGTGCACTCCATTTTCACCTTTTAGCCAACCAAAGGCGAATTCACCTTCGATTTCCAGTGTAACCGTTTTAATTCCAGCTACATCACCGCCCTGGTAATTTAATTCTCTGATCTTATACTTTCGCTTTTCAGCCCACATCATGTACATGCGCATAAGCATTTCAGCCCAGTCGCAACTTTCAGTACCACCAGCACCCGCAGTAATTTGCAAAACCGCGCTCATGCTGTCTCCTTCTTCGGAAAGCATGTTTTTAAACTCAAGGTCTTCAATAAGATCAAGAGCTTCGTCATTTCTTTGCTGTACATCTTCCGCAGAAGCCTCATTCTCCTTATAGAACTCGTAGAGAACCTCAAGATCTTCTACTAAAGTTTCAGCTTTTTCATATTCATTTACCCAACTTTTTTCAGCATTGACCTCTCTCATTATCTGTTCAGCCTTTTTGGGGTCATTCCAGAAGTCTGGAGCAAAGGTCTTTTCCTCCATGTTGGTTATTTCAATCTTTTTGGCATCAATGTCAAAGATACCTCCTTAACGCAACCAGGCGCTCTTTGAGATCTCTTATGTTCTCGGTAGTAATCATATGTTCGATTTCACGTAAAAATAGAATTTAGGGGTGTTTCGGGAAAGTATTTAACGAATAATTTTTAGATTTAGACGGCTTTAAAAAATCCAACTATGCGCTATTTCTTATCTATCTTTCTGGCATTCAGTATCTCCATATCCACGAACGCCCAGTTCCTTGAGAAAAAAGAGGATCTTAAATCTTTTAAGGGGTTTTTTGATTTTCACTATAACGAAAATAAGGACGAGATCTACCTGCAAGTAGACCGTTTGAATACCGCTTTTTTATATACCCAGTTCTTAACCACCGGAGTAGGATCAAATGATATAGGACTTGACAGGGGACAACTAGGAAATACGAAGGTTCTGGAATTTAGAAAAGCAGGTAATAAACTTCTATTGGTAGAGCCTAATCAAAATTACCGCGCGATCACTACAAATCAGGCTGAAAAGACTAGTGTAAAAGAAGCTTTTGCAGAGTCGGTCATATTTGGTTTTGAAATCAAAGAGACTATAGATTCAACTTATGTCATTGATTTTACACCGTTTCTATTGGAAGATGCCCATGGTGTTAGTGAGAAGCTTAAGAGAGGTAAATTTGGTTCCTACAGCCTCGACAAGTCCAAAAGTGCTCTTAGCCTGGATCGCACTAAAGCCTTTCCAGAGAATGTGGAGTTTGAAGCGCTTCTTACATTTTCGGGGAAACCTACAGGAAGAACAGTAAATTCGGTGGTGCCAGACGCCAGTAATATTACCGTTAAACAGCATCATTCTTTCGTGAAGTTACCAGACGATAATTATAAGAAACGACTATTCGATCCCAGAAGCGGTGCGATCTTTATTTCTTACCAGGATTATGCAAGTCCGGTTTATGAACCAATCACAAAACGTTATGCGATAAGGCATAGGCTGGAAAAAAAGAATCCAGATTCATTAGTAAGCGAAGCTGTTGAACCTATTATTTATTATTTAGACCCTGGAACTCCTGAGCCCGTTCGCTCTGCTTTACTGGAAGGTGCATCCTGGTGGAACGAAGCTTACGAAGCCATTGGTTATAAAGATGCCTTTCAGGTTAAAATGCTGCCTGAAGATGCAGATCCACTCGATGTAAGATATAATGTGATCCAGTGGGTTCATAGATCTACCAGGGGTTGGAGCTATGGAGCAAGCGTTGTAGATCCAAGAACTGGTGAGATTATTAAGGGGCATGTTAGCTTGGGTAGTTTGAGGATTCGCCAGGATTTTATGATTGCACAGGCGCTTTTAGATAAGCCCTTTGCAGAATCTGATGATAATATTGAACCTATGATGGAACTTGCGCTAGCCAGGATTAGACAGTTGTCTGCGCATGAGGTGGGCCACACAATAGGTTTTGCTCATAACTTTGCAGCAAGTACTAGTGACCGAGCCTCTGTAATGGACTACCCTCATCCACAATTCAGTTTGAAGAATGGCGAAATTTCTGCGGAAGATGCCTACGCTAAAGGAATAGGGGAGTGGGACAAGGTTACCGTTCAATATAGTTATGGTGATATTCCGAAGGGAGAGAACGAAAGTGAATATTTAAATGAAACTCTTGAAGAAGCTAACAGAAACGGACTCATTTTTATATCGGATGCTGATGCCCGGGCTGCAGGTGGAGCAAATGCACTCGCTCACTTATGGGATAATGGTAAAAATGCGGTTGATGAACTTGAAGATGTTTTAAATATTCGCAAACAGGCAATACAAAACTTTTCAGCTGATAATATTAGAAATGGAGAACCATTTTCTGTATTGGAAGATGTTTTTGTACCGTTGTATTTTTTCCATAGATACCAAACTGAAGCTGCAGTAAAACTTGTGGGCGGACTCGAATATGAGTACGCGGTTAAAGGAGCGGATAACTTAAACGTGAAAATTCTGGATGGTAATATTCAGAAGAAAGCGATTAAAGAGATATTGAAAACTCTTAAAGCTGAAGAAATTGCAATTCCGAAGGAAAAACTGGAGCTGTTTCCACCACGTGCATTTGGATTTGGTCGTGACCGCGAAAGTTTTAAAAGCAATACTGATGTTGCGTTTGATTTGTTAGGGGCTCCTGCGACTGCGGCAGGTATAACCATGCAATTCCTTTTCCATCCAGCAAGAGCTGAAAGATTAATTCAGCAAAAGGCAGTAGATAAAAACAATCCAGGTCTGGAGTTTTTATTGCAGGAAACTGTTGGCAATACAATCAAGTCAGTTTATAAAGATGAATACCTGAATACGGTTCAGCAAACAGTAAACTTCGTGGTTTTTAAACACCTTCTCAATCTTGCTGCTAACGATAAATCCACGAGCCTGGTTAAATCGGTTGCAAACGCTGAAATTGACGGGCTACAACAATGGCTTCAGAAGAATGATATCTCAGTAAACAGAGAAATGCTGAGAACTATCAAAGAATTCAGGGAGCATCCAGAGCAATTTCAGTTAAAAATCAATATTCCGAAGATACCCGATGGATCACCTATTGGTAATTAATCGGTAATTCTTAGTATCGTGCAATTTGAGAGGTTTAAATTTGAAGTATTAATACTGCGACCCATAGAGTGCCCGTGCATTGCGCTCATTCTATTTATAATAATGTCTATAGCAAATAGATGTGCCATTTATTCAATTTGAAATACCGCTGAAAGAAATTTTAAGTTTTTACCTTAGCAAGCAGCAAAACTTATTTGATGAAAGAAATAGATTTACGAAGTGATACCGTAACCAGGCCAACAAAAGAAATGATGCAGGCGATGATGACTGCGGAAGTTGGTGATGATGTATATAAAGAAGATCCGACTATTAATGCTTTGGAGAAAAAGCTAGCAGATATGTTCGGAATGGATGAAGCTTTATTTTTTCCTACGGGAAGCATGGCGAATCAGGCTGCGATTAAACTACATACGCAACCCGGAGAGCAACTCATTTGTGATAAGTGGGCGCATGTATTCAATTATGAAGGTGGTGGTGTTTCCTTTAATAGTGGTGTTTCCTGTAAGCTTGTGGATGGAGATCGCGGGATGATCACTGCTTCCCAGGTAGAAGAAAATATCAATGCTCCAGATTTTTATCATAGTCCGTTGACTACTCTTGTCTGTCTGGAAAATACTACGAACAAAGGAGGTGGAGCATGCTATGAGCTTGAAACCATCCAGGAGATTCGTGAAGTGTGCGATCGTCATGAACTTGGATTACATCTTGATGGAGCCAGACTTTTCAATGCTTTTGCTGAAAAAGATTATACTCCCAAAGATTTCGGAAAAGTTTTCGATACCATTTCGGTTTGTCTTTCTAAAGGTTTAGGGACTCCAATGGGTTCAGTGCTTATAGGAAAGAAATCCCTGATGAAAAATGCCATTAGAGTGCGAAAAGTTCTTGGAGGAGGAATGCGCCAGGTAGGTTTTATGGCTGCCGCAGGAATTTACGCTCTGGATAATCATCTTGAGCAGCTGAAGAAAGATAATGATCGCGCATTAGAACTTTCAGAATTATTGTCAAAACAGCCTTATGTAAAGAGTCTTGAACCAACCGAAACCAACATTATCATATTCTATCTGAAGGATGATGTTAAAGAACTGGAGTTTATGCAAAAGCTCGATGAGAAGAACATACGAATAAGTAATATGGGACAGGGAAAACTTAGAATTGTAACTCATCATGATTATACAGAGGAGATGCACCAATTCTTTAAGGAAACCTTGCAGAAAATACGTTTCTAGAGTTTCTTAACTAAATATTAGCAGGGCTTTACCACAGAAGAAATAGACTTTCCTGTAATTTTCGGAAAAACTTAAAGCAATGAAAAATTTAAGACCAAGACAGGCAGTTCCAGAACTTATAGTAAAAACTACTAATGGTATGGACTGGAACCTTAGAGATAACCAACCTGAGAATTTCACCATGCTTATTTTTTACCGGGGTATACACTGCCCGGTTTGTAAAAGCTACCTTGAGGAATTGAACACCATGGTAGACGATTTTAAAGATAAGGGCGTCAATATCATTTGTGTAAGTTCCAATACTAAAGAGTTAGCTGAGAAAACTGTGGAAGAATGGGATGTTGATAATCTCACTATAGGTCATAGTTTTGATGTAGAAGATGGAAGAAAGTGGGATTTGTATGTATCTGAAGGGATTAAGGATTCTGAACCTGCTGAGTTTGTAGAACCAGCTTTATTCCTAATAAGACCTGATAGTACCTTATATTCAGCGAGTATTCAGTCTATGCCATTCGCAAGACCACAATTTGTGGATCTTATAAAGTCGATCTCTTTTGTAAATAAAGAAGATTACCCTGCCAGGGGAGAGGCATAGTAATTTTAGAATAAACATAAAAAAAGCGGGCTGTGCCCGCTTTTTTTATTTGAACATATCCATTCCTGGAATGTCTGGCATTCCATCTTTAGCTGCAGAACCAATTTCAGCTTCGTTAATATCTGTCGCCTTTTTGATCGCTTTGTTCATGGTAAGAACCAGGTAGTCTTCCAGTTGTTCTTTATCATCCAGTAATTGCTCGTCAACACTAATGTTTTTGACTTCCCGATTTGCTGTGATGGTCACTTTTAGCAGTCCATCTGCAGATTGTTCATCTATTAATACTGTATCAAGTCTCTTCTTGGTTTTCTCTACTTTTTCCTGGGCTTCTTTCAGCTTATTCATCATGCCCATCATATCTCCAAACATATATTTATCATTTTAAAAATTGGTAAGCTCAAAATTACTAAATTAAGGTTTGAAATATGCCATTATGAAAAGACTATTCGTTATTCTGTTAGGATGCATTACATTTGCAAGCGCTCAAAAAAACAATGATTTGGAAAAGAATTTGCAGGCTCCGATCGCCAAAAAGATCGAGAAAAAATTAGAGAAGCATGGTGATGTGCGTATCGATAATTATTTCTGGATGAATCAGCGGGAAGATCAGGAAGTACTGGATTATTTGAATGCTGAAAATGCATACAACGATCAAATGACTGCTCATACTAAAGATCTTCAGAAGAAATTATTCCTGGAGATGAAGGGCCGCATTAAAGAAGATGACGAGTCTGTTCCTTATAAGTTAAATGGTTACTGGTATATAACCCGGTTCGAGAAAGGATATGATTACCCGGTTTATAGTCGTAAGAAGGAAACTCTTGAGGCAGACGAAGAAGTGATGTTCAATGTGAACGAGATGGCGAAAGACTTCGACTACTATAGCCTTGGAGGTCTTAATGTTTCACCAGATAACACAATGGTGGCTTTTGGAACCGATACGGTAAGCAGAAGACAGTATACCATCAGGATCAAAAACCTGGAAACAGGTGAGATCTATGATGAAAATATTGAAAATACTACAGGTGGTTCCACCTGGGCGAACAATAATAAAACGCTTTATTACACTAAAAAGGATCCTCAAACTTTAAGATCTTTCAGAATTTACAAGCACATTTTGGGAACAGATCCTGAAACCGATGAGCTAGTATATGAAGAGGAGGACGAAACCTTCAATTCCTACGTTTACAAATCCAAATCAAGGGAATATATCATTATAGGATCTCATAGTACTTTAACTACCGAATACCGGATTCTTGACGCTAATACGCCGGACAAAGAATTTAAAATTTTCCAGCCTCGTGAACGCGGACTTGAATATAGCATCGCTCATTACAAGGACAATTTTTATATAGTCACCAATAAGGATGATGCCACGAATTTTAAATTAATGAAGACTCCGCTTGCTAAAACTGAAAAGGAGCACTGGGAAGATGTGATTCCTCATCGAAAGGATTTCTTGTTAGAGGATATCGATATTTTCCAGAAATACCTTGTAGTAAGCGAGAGAACAAACGGACTTAATAAGATAAGAATCATCGAGTGGGAAGGGAATAAAGAATACTACATTCCGTTCGATAACGAAACCTATACTGCCTACACTTCCATAAATCCTGATTTTGACACAGACTTGTTGAGGTATACTTACAACAGCCTTACTACTCCAACTTCAGTCGTGGAGTATAACATGAAGACCGGAGACAAGACAGTTCTAAAAGAGCAGGAAGTACTTGGTGGAAATTTTGATAAAGATAATTATACTTCAGAACGTATCTGGGCTACAGCAAAAGATGGCACTAGCATTCCTGTTTCATTAGTTTACAAAAAGGGACTTCAGAAGGATCAAAAAAATCCCCTTCTGCAATATGCTTATGGTTCCTATGGTTCTACAATTGATCCATACTTTTCAACTGTTCGATTGAGTTTACTGGATCGCGGATTCATTTACGCCATTGCACATATTCGAGGTGGTGAATATCTTGGCAGGGAATGGTATGAGAATGGAAAACTTTTTCAGAAGAAAAACACATTCACAGATTTTATAGATGTTTCTGAATTTCTGATACAGGAAAATTATACTTCTTCCAATCATTTATATGCCATGGGAGGTTCAGCAGGAGGATTACTGATGGGTGCAGTGGTGAATATGGCTCCAAATTTATATAACGGAGTAATTGCCGCCGTGCCATTTGTAGATGTCATTACTACAATGCTGGATGATAGTATTCCTCTTACAACAGGCGAGTATGACGAATGGGGTAATCCCAATGAAAAGTCATACTATGATTATATGAAATCATATTCCCCATATGATAATGTTGTAAAACAGGATTATCCCAATATGCTAATTACTACAGGTCTTCACGATAGCCAGGTGCAATACTGGGAACCTGCTAAATGGGTTGCGAAACTTAGAGAATATAAGACAGATCAAAACGTTTTGTTATTACATACCAATATGGATGCTGGTCATGGTGGTGCTTCAGGACGGTTTGAAGCGCTTAAAGAAGTCGCGGAAGAATACGCGTTTTTGCTGGATCTTGAAGGTATTAAAGAGTAATTAAAAAATTTGACTTAAATTTGTCGATTAGTAAAATGTGTGAAAATGCATTTTATTTAAAGATCATTTTATGAGAGAAGATTTGCATGTTTACGATAACGTATTGCAATTAGTTGGAAACACCCCGTTGATCAACTTAAATAAAATCACAAAAGATTTCCCCGGAAAATACTCCGCAAAGATCGAAGCTTTTAATCCAGGTCATTCCTCGAAGGACAGGATCGCTTTGTATATCATTGAAGAAGCTGAAAGAAAAGGAATTCTGAAGCCCGGAGATACTATTATTGAAACAACTTCAGGTAATACAGGTTTTAGTATTGCGATGGTGAGTTGTATTAAAGGTTACGATTGTATTCTTGCGGTAAGTTCAAAGTCTTCGAAAGATAAGATCGATATGCTGAAGACAATGGGAGCAAAGGTTCATGTGTGCCCGGCGAACGTTCCAGCAGATGATCCACGCTCTTACTACGAAGTTGCAAAAAGGCTTCATTCTGAAATTAAAGGTTCGGTATATATTAATCAGTATTTTAATGAGCTAAATATTGATGCTCACTTTAATTCTACGGGACCAGAAATCTGGAAGCAAACTGAAGGAACTATAACGCATCTTGTTGCCTGTAGCGGTACTGGTGGAACAATTTCTGGAACTGCGAGATATTTGAAGTCTAAAAATCCTGAAGTAAAGATCCTAGGAATCGACGCATTTGGTTCAGTATTGAAAAAATATCATGAAACCAAAGAGTTTGATAAGGATGAGATCTATCCTTACAGGATTGAAGGTCTTGGTAAGAACCTGATCCCATCAGCTACAGATTTTGACATGATCGATAAGTTCATGAAAGTTAGTGACGAGGATGCTGCGCATACTGCCAGAGAACTTGCGCGTACCGAAGGTCTATTCGTAGGCTATACCAGTGGAGCAGCAATGCAGGGATTGAAACAATATCAAGAAGAAGGTGAATTTGATGAGAATTCTAAGGTGGTATTGATTTTTCCAGATCATGGTTCAAGGTATATGAGTAAGATCTATAGCGATGACTGGATGAATGAGCAGGGTTTTCTTGACACACAAAAAGATTCGAAATCTCAATCCATAGAAATCATCAAATAAAATATTAACAATTATTAACAAAAAGCATCCTGTTCTTTGCAGGATGCTTTTGTTTTTGTTAGATTTCGATGTTTATAATTTACCTTGTAAAATTGGGCCAATTTTCAGTATTTTTGCGGCTCGTCTAAAAAATGACCGATGAAGGATTTATTTGATAAGATTTACAAAGACAAAGGACCGTTAGGAAAGTGGGCGGAACAGGCAGAAGGATATTTTGTATTTCCTAAACTTGAAGGACCTATTTCCAATAGAATGAAGTTTCGAGGTAAGAATGTAATTACCTGGAGTATTAACGATTACCTTGGTCTTGCCAATCATCCTGAAGTTCGTAAAGTAGATGCTCAGGCAGCTGCAGATTATGGATCGGCTTACCCCATGGGAGCCAGAATGATGAGTGGTCATACAGATCTTCATGAAAAGTTGCAGGATGAACTTGCTTCTTTTGTAAATAAACAGGCAGCATACCTGTTGAATTTTGGATACCAGGGGATGGTATCTACTATAGATGCTTTAGTTTCCAAGCAGGATGTTATTGTCTATGATGTTGATGCTCATGCATGTATCATTGATGGTGTTCGTCTTCATCTTGGACAGAGATTTACTTACAAACACAACGATTTAGAAAGTATCGAGAAGAACCTGCAGCGTGCAACTAAGATCGCTGAACAAACAGGTGGCGGTATCTTGCTAATTTCTGAAGGAGTTTTCGGGATGCGAGGAGAGCAGGGAAGATTGAAGGAGATCGTTGAATTAAAGAAAAAATACAATTTCAGACTTTTCGTAGATGATGCCCATGGTTTTGGTACTCTTGGTAAGACAGGAGCCGGAGCAGGTGAGGAGCAAGGCGTGCAGGATGATATTGATGTATACTTTGCAACTTTTGCCAAATCCTTGGCAAGCACTGGTGCATTTATCGCTGGAGATAAAGAGATCATGGATTATTTGAAATATAATCTGAGATCTCAAATGTTCGCTAAATCGCTACAAATGCAATTGGTAGTTGGAGCATTAAAACGTCTGGATATGTTAAGAACAATGCCAGAACTTAAAGAAAAACTTTGGGAGAACGTAAATGCTTTGCAAAACGGATTAAAAGATAACGGGTTCGATATTGGAACTACGCAAAGTTGTGTGACTCCAGTTTATCTGAAAGGAAGTATTCCGGAAGCGATGGCTCTCGTAAAAGATCTTCGTGAAAATCATGGTGTATTCTGTTCGATTGTAGTTTATCCGGTGATTCCTAAAGGTCTTATTCTACTTAGAATGATTCCAACAGCTACGCATACGTTACAGGATGTTGAAGAAACCTTAACTGCCTTTTCAGCAATTAGAGAAAGACTTGAAAATGGTACGTACAAAAGACTTTCAGCTTCAGTAGAAGCAGCGATGTCTAATAAATAAGGATTACAAACATATTCAAAAATGGCCGGAATTTCCGGCCTTTTTTTATTGATCATTATTTTCAGAATCTTCCTCAGCTTCACGACTAAGTTTTCTGCTTCTTGCACGTCTTTTATTTCCTTCATTGGACTCTTCCAGGAATTCATCTACTTTATGTAAATCCAATCGATATGATACCCCGAGAGCAACCTGCCAGCGGGAAGGAGTGTCTTTGAAGTTTACCAGTCCGCTTACATCAAACTGAAGGTTTTCACCCACAAGATAAGCAGCACCTCCACGAAGTAGATCATCAGCGTACAGGTCACTTTTAATTCCCTGATATTCTCCAAAAATCGCAAAGTTAGGTGTGATCGTATGGGTTACTGTTGCAATTCCTGTGTAGGTTCTATATTCCTCGGTTAGCTTATCTGCAATGATATTCATCACCAATACCCACCGTCCCCAATTGTTTTGAGTGATAAGAGCTACCTTCGGACTAAATTTATTCTCTCCTTCGACCAGGTAAGGATTATCACCAAAGGCGAAGTTTGCGCCGGCGTAGATCGAAACTGCAGGAATCAGGGTTTTCCACTTAAACTTTCTGTTCGCATACCAGCTTCGAATGTTTGGTTTCTCCTCTTCCATATTCTTATATGGATCATAGAATAGATATTTAAGACCAAGTGTATTTGACTTAAAATTTCTACCCGAAGTTTCTACTGTATTCCCAAGAAAATTCCGAACGATATCCTGATTCTCAAAAGCACCAGTAAGATTGATTTCAAGGCTTTCCATCAATAGACCGTATCGCAGTTGGTAGTCTATTCCCCAAATGTCGATATCGGCTCCTAAACCTTCATGCATATCGTTTCCAAGGTAGAATCCGGATTCCAGCTGAATCACATTGGTTCCTACAGCGAAAGCGCCCTGTGATTGTCCCGGGCGGTTGGAGTTTATGGTTTCAGTATATTGGGCCTGAGTGGTGAAGACTGCTAATAGCAGAATCAGGCTGAAGATGCATGTATTGCGCATAACTTGCGGAGTTAATTCGATCAAAGATATAAGTTTTATTATAATTTTATTGCTGAAGCTACTTCCAATCTAAGCGCTAATTTTTATTTTTGTCAAAAGTATTAGAATGTTAGAAGCATCCTTATCTGGAGTATTAAAATTTGTACTTGTAGTATTACTTATATATTTCGGATTTAAAATAATAATTCGATTTTTCGGCCCTCTCATTCTCAAATATTTCATGAGAAAAATGGGGAAAAAGTTCGAACAGCAGTTTGGCCAACAATTTGGTCAGCAGTTTGGTGGAGCGGCTTCCAAAAAGTCAAAGTCAAATCCTACAAATATTGGTAAGGAACCTAAAGCCAAATCCAATAAGGATAAAAAGGTAGGGGAATATATCGATTACGAAGAAATTGATTAATTTCGAGACTTAGCAGGTTTTACTTCCCTGCTTTTTAAAATTTTCAGTTTCAAAAGACTCGTGAATGCCTGATATTAAGAAATTCATACCACACCTGCTAGTCCTGGCAGGATTTGTTGTTTTATCCCTATTCTACTTTCATCCTGTTTTGCAGGGAAAGGAAATTTATCAAAGTGATATCATTCAGTATATTGGTATGGCCAAGGAGCAGAATGACTTTAGGGAACAAACGGGCGAAGAACCTTACTGGACAGACTCTGCTTTTGGAGGAATGCCTACCTTCCAATTAGGAGCAAACTATCCGCATAACTACATTAAAAAACTCGATTCTGCATTGAGATTTTTACCCCGGCCGGCAGATTACCTGTTTCTTTATTTTATAGGCTTTTATATTTTACTTCTCTGTCTAAAAATAGATTACCGGGTTGCCTTTGTAGGCTCTCTTGCATTTGGTTTTTCCACTTATCTCATAATAATTCTTGGAATTGGTCATAATGCCAAGGCTCATGCGATTGCGTATATGCCCGTTGTACTTGCCGGTATTATTTCAATATTTAGAAATCGAAATGTTTGGGGCTTTCTGCTCTTAAGTGTTGGGATGGCTCTTGAGATCCAGGCAAATCATTTCCAGATGACCTATTATCTGTTGCTTCTGGTCATAGTTCTTGGTATCGTCTATTTTATAGACGCGTTTAAAAAAGCCTGGATAGGCAATTATTTTAAATCACTCGTAGTTATGGTTCTTGCTGTAATTCTGGCTTTGGCCATGAATGCAACCAGCTTGCTTGCTACTAGCGAATATGCCAACTACAGCACCAGGGGAGAGTCAGATCTAAGCATAGGTCCAGACGGTGCTCCTAAGACAGAATCTGGTCTTAGCTACGATTATATCACGGAGTATAGTTATGGAATTCTGGAGAGCTTCAATTTAATGGTTCCTCGGTTACTTGGCGGAGGTAGTTCAGAAAATATTGGTAGCGATTCCAATTTATACGATGCTATTTTAAAACTTGGAGCTGCACCAGCTCAGGCCAAAGATTTTGCAGAATCCGCTCCAACCTACTGGGGAGATCAACCATTTGTTGGCGCACCTGCATATATTGGAGCGAGCGTCATCTTTCTATTCATTTTTGCTTTATTCCTTATAAAAGGAAGATTAAAATGGTGGATCGTTGGAGGAAGTATACTTGCGTTGATCCTGAGTTGGGGAAAAAACTGGTTTGCCGGTTCCAATCCTATCACCAATCTTTTTATAGACTTTGTACCATTATATGATAAGTTCCGTGCAGTGTCATCAATACAGGTGCTGCTGGAATTATGTTTACCTCTATTAGCGATCGTAGGTCTACATAAATTACTATCAAAGAAAATATCTTCAGAAGATAAATTGAATGCTTTAAAGTATTCAGGTTTTATTTCCGGAGGTCTGCTTATCTTCTTTTTATTTCTGAGTTCAGTATTCGATTTTGCCGGTGCTAACGACTCTTTGTACAGGGAGCAGTTCGGAATGGATTTTATCAATGCTTTGAAGGAAGATAGAAAAGATATTTTCTTCAGTGACGTGATGAGATCTTTACTCTTTACTGGAATTGGAGTTGGTTTGATCTGGGCTTATCTTAAGAACAAGCTACAGTCCAATGTACTTATCGCCGGTTTTGCAATGCTCATACTCGTCGATTTAATTGGAGTGGACAGGCGTTACGTAAATAGTGATGACTTTGTGCAATCCAGAAAGATCGATCAGCCATACGAGCGTTATGCTGCAGATGATCAAATCCTGGAGGACACTACGCACTACCGCGTTTTCGACGTTTCCGGAAGTCCGTTTAATACAGGTCGAACTTCTTTTTATCATAATGCCTTAGGTGGTTATCACGCTGCCAAACCGGGCAGGATACAGGATCTATTTGATTTCTATATCACTAAGAATGATATGGAAATCCTAAGCATGCTAAATGTAAAATATTTTATTGTTCCTACGGAAAATGGAGTACAGGCGCAGGAAAACCCGCAGGCCTTTGGAAATGCCTGGGCGGTTGAAACCATCAAATGGGTGGAAACTCAGAACGAGGAAATTCAGATTCTGAAGGATGTTAACCTGATGAACACCGCTGTTGTTAATTCTGAATTTAAAGACGAGGTGAGTAATGAATTTGTGTATAGTTCCAGCGCTAAAATAGATCTAGTGTCACAGAAACCGAATGAACTCAAATACAAATACGAAGCAGATACAGCTCAGTTTATCGTTTTTTCTGAAAACTATTATCAACCCGGCTGGCAGGCTTATATCGATGGACAGGAAGTTAATCATATTCAGGCGAATTATACACTAAGAGCTATGAATGTGCCTGCAGGGAATCATGATATCACTTTTAAGTTTGAACCTCAGGTTGTGGAAACCGGAAGCACGATCGTTCTTGTAAGCTCTATTCTATTTGGTTTGATATTATTGGGCGGTCTAGGATACGAGATCAAAAATCGTGACCAAATTTAAATCTCTGAATGAAGAAGGCTCTTATTGTTACCTATTATTGGCCACCTGCCGGAGGACCGGGAGTTCAACGCTGGTTGAAATTCGTAACTTACTTAAGAGATTTTAGTATTGAACCTGTAGTATATATTCCAGAAAATCCAAATTATCCTCTTTTAGATAAAAGTTTGGTTGCAGAAATTCCAACGGGAATTAGAGTTTTAAAGCAACCAATATTTGAACCATACAAATTTGCAGAGATTTTTTCCAGAGGTGATTCTAAAACTATAAGTTCTGGAATTATAGCCAAAGAGCAGGAGCAAAGTGCCATTCAGAAGTTAATGTTATTTGTTCGGGGAAACTTTTTTATCCCAGACGCCAGAAAATTCTGGGTCAAACCTTCGGTGAATTATTTAAAGTCTGTGTTGGAGAAAGAAATGTTTGATGTTCTTATTACAACCGGACCTCCGCATAGTCTGCATTTGATTGGTCTTGAGCTTCAGAAAAATTTAAACATAAAGTGGATAGCAGATTTTAGAGATCCCTGGACAGAGATTGGTTATCACAAGAAACTTAAACTCACTAGGTCTAGTAGACAAAAGCATAAAAGCCTTGAGTCTGAGGTGCTCAATAAAGCTGATCATATCATCACTACAAGCTATACTACCAAAGCTGAATTTGAATCTAAAACTACTAGACCTATTCGCGTAATTACGAATGGTTTCGATAAACTTCAGGAGGAGTCAATCACTTCAGAGGATTTTGAGATTTCACATATTGGTTCTTTGCTATCAGGTAGAAGTCCTGATATTTTATGGAAGGCTATCGCAGAGATCGTAGAGGATGATCCAGCCTTCAGGAATAAATTAAAAATTCGTTTAGCAGGAAAAATAAGTTCCGAAGTAAAGGAAAGTATCGAAGAGCTGGGACTTCAGAAGTATCTTCAAATTGAAGGTTATGTTAGTCATAAAGAAGCTCTGGAATTACAAAATAGAGCTTCAATTCTACTACTTCTGGAAATTGACAGTTTAGAAACCAGGGGAATTATACCAGGGAAAATCTTCGAATATTTTGCTGCGAAAAGACCAATTCTGGCTATAGGTCCCGAAAACTGGGAGGCAGGTAAAATGGTTCTGGATACACAAAGCGGCACTTACTTGTTATTTGGTGATAAGGAAAAAGTCAAATCCTGGATTAAGGATCAGTTTTATCAAAAAGAATTACAGGGAATTAAGCGAATAAATAGTGATATTTCACAATATCATCGCAAAGAGCTTACAGGTGAACTGGCAGATTTAATTAATAAGATCTAATGGGAATAATTATTAATCAGTCCATCAAAAATATGGTGACTACCTACCTGGGTTTTGCCATTGGAGCTGTTAATACCTTGTTTCTATTCACCTATTTTCTTACTAAAGAATATTATGGATTGGTAAGTTTTCTCCTTTCTGCAGCAAATCTTATCTGGCCGTTTTTGGTTTTTGGGGTGCACAGCACGCTAATCAAATTCTTTACGTCTTACAAAACTCGAAAAGAACAGGATCGCTTACTTACACTAATGTTGATTCTACCAGCACTGGCGGCTTTACTACTGGGATTAGTCGGTTTAATATTTTATTCAGAATTACTGGAATATTTTAAGGGTGAAAATGAGCTCGTCCAGCCCTATATCTGGTTGATTTTCCTGATCGCTTTTGCAACCGCTTATTTTGAAGTATTTTTTGCCTGGTCTAAGATCTACTATAAAAGTAGCTTTGGTAATTTTATGAAAGAGGTCTTCCATAGGTTTTGCATTAGTGTTCTCCTGCTTATGGTTTATAAGAACTGGATCAGCGTTTCTGCTTTTATCTATGCTATATCCGGTGTTTTCGTATTTAGGATGATTGTAATGGCGTTATATGCTTTTTCCTTACATCCACCAAGAATTAGCCTACATGCTCCTGAAAACCTATCCAGATTACTCAAGTATTCCGCTTTAATACTTATTGCAGCCTCTGTTGCTACCGTGTTGCTGGATCTTGATAAAGTGATGATAGAATTCTATATGCCTATCGAGAATGTTGCTATCTACGGAATTGCAGTCTATATCGCAACTGTGATTTCTGTACCCCAAAAGGCAATGCATCAGATCACACATCCATTGACCGCCGAAATGCTGAACACTAAAGATAAGTCAGGATTGAAAAACCTATACCAGAAAAGTTCTCTCAACCTTCTAATAATTAGCGCGTTGATCTTCATCTGGATAATTACGAATGTAGAAGCCTTATATGAACTTATTCCGCAGCAATATCAAATTTCAGTAGTTGTAGTAATTCTGATTTCAATCGTTAAACTTTACGATAATCTGCTGGGGAATAACAATAGTATTTTATTCAATTCAGATTATTATAGAATTGTTCTTGGTATTGGTGTCATCCTCGTACTGCTAGCGTTTATCCTGAACTATTTCCTTATACCAAAATTCGGACTCGATGGTGCTGCTATTGCAAGTTTTCTTGCCTTCTTTATTTACAATACTTCGAAAATATTCCTGGTTTATATCAAGTTCAGGATTCAGCCTTTTTCGAAGTCTACCTGGTTGATGTTATTGTTAACTCTTGTCTTAACGGCTGGCTTTTATTATATCGATATCTCGACGCTACCAATTCTGAATATATGTTTGAAGGTTTTAATTTCCGGAATTATCTACGGACTAATCATCTATTTCTCCAAGGTTTCTTCGGAAATAAATAAGATGATCGACAAGATCCTGAAATTGTCATAAACGAGAAAACCCCATCCGCAAGGCAGCATCAGGGGTTTTCCAACTAACCAACCAAAAAATTAAATTATGAACTTGTCATCTATTATATATTATTCATATTTCGTGCCGAACTTCTACTTCTTGAAGAATTATTTTTTCTTTCATTCACAGAAGACTTAGACCTGCTCGAAGATCTTGCTCTGGTCGACTCAGACTTCTGTCTGGTTGGACGTTGAGCTCTTGCATTCCTTTCAACAGAACGAGTTTTATTTTGAACTTTAGGAGCCCTTTCAGTGTTTCGTACTGATGTAGAACGATTGGTTTTCTGAACTCTGTTTTTAGCAGACCTTGTATCTAATCGAGAGTTTCTATCTATCGTCCTGGAACTAGTTTTTCGATTATCTGAAGATATACGCCCTTTAGAATTTGTACTTCTTTCAGATCTCGCTCCGTAATCCTTAGACCTGTTATTCTTAATAGGAGAACGTTCAGCAGTGCTTATTCTATTGCTTCTTGAATTATTTGAACGATTCTCATAAGCTTTGGATCTTGCAGCTTGTTGTCTGTTACGAACTAATTGATCGCTTTTACTGGTACGACCACGATATTGAGTAAGATCACGTTTCTGTTTTACCTGCTTTCCGTAGTGATATTGCGCAACACGCTGGGAAGGTCTGTAAAAATTTCTTTTCTGCTTATGTGTGCTGTAATAGTTGTTATAAATCGTTGTGTACTGGTTGTAGCTTACACGATGTGGCTGATAATAAGCTCTGTACGGCTGATTAAATACAATACTAACATTTACCGATGGGCGACGATAGTATGAATGCCATGGTCTGCGAACATAATGGCGGTTGTAACTGTTTATATAGCCTGTTCGTTGAATTACTCTGCCAAGATTGTTATAATGTAATCTTAAGGATCCAACACTAGCAAGCATTCCATAACTATTATAATTCATTACAATATTTCCAGCCTGGATGATTCTACCATAATAATCGTAGTAAACCGGAACACTTTCGATCTGGATTACAGCTCCATAATCATCATATTGAATAAATGGTTCATAGTTGTAACCAGAATTATAGCTAATGTTTACGTTGGGTGTAGAGATGCTTACAGCATTTCCTCTTCGGAAATCGGGATTATAGAAGAAATCGAACTCTCCATTAGGATATACCGCAAATTCAACACCGCCTTCAACAAAAATAAAAGAGTCATTAAAAAGATTAGAGTAGGTAGTAGTTTTGGATATTTCAGAATGCGGATTTTCAGCGCTAACTGACCATCCTACAAAAAGGCAAACGATAAATAAGGTCAGAATTCTCATAGTAGTAGTATTTAAATTAAGAACATTTCTTAACTAAATACAAAGCTCATGCCAAAACCTGAAAATACTGCATACGACGTATTTATCAAGCCCCAGAATAGAGTTTAATCTACTAACAATCAATTTATTATGTTAATTTAACTTTTCTGAAAGGTAGGGTGCGGTAACCGATCTTTTATTTTTAGCAACTTCCTCCGGAGTTCCTGTGGTAATTAAATAACCACCGTTTTCACCACCTTCCACTCCCAGGTCAATCACATGATCTGCACATTTTACAAGATCCATATTGTGTTCAATAACTACTACCGAATGCCCTTTAGATATCAGAGCATTGAAAGATTTCAATAATTTCTTTATATCGTGAAAATGCAAGCCGGTGGTTGGTTCGTCAAAAATGAAGAGAGCTTTGGTTTTGGTAGTTCCTTTAACCAGGAACGAGGCCAGTTTGATACGCTGAGCTTCACCACCTGATAGAGTAGAAGAACTTTGGCCCAGTTGCACATATCCTAAACCTACGTCCTTTAAAGGCTTCAGCTTTTTAACGATCTTATCCTGATCATGATCTTCAAAAAATGCGGTTGCATCATCGATAGTCATATTTAAAACATCATCAATATTCTTATCGTGAAAGCTTACTTCAAGCACATCTTTTTTGAAACGCTTACCATTGCAGGTTTCACACTCGAGATGAACATCTGCCATAAATTGCATTTCAATAGTAACTTCGCCTTCCCCTTTACAGGTTTCACATCTACCACCGTCTACATTAAAAGAGAAATGCTTCGGCTGAAAACCACGTAATTTCGCAAGTCTCTGGGAAGAGAAAAGATTTCGAATATCATCGTAAGCCTTTATATAAGTTACCGGGTTCGATCTTGATGATCTACCAATTGGATTTTGATCTACAAACTCAACACTGCCAAGGTTTTTAAAATTGCCCTCTATTCCTGAAAATTGTCCTGCTTTCTCTCCATAGCCTCCTAATTCTTTTTGAATGGCTGGGTAAAAGATCTTTTTGACCAATGTACTTTTTCCACTTCCCGATACTCCGGTGATCGCAGTAAAAACTCCTAATGGAATTTCGACATCTATATTCTTCAGGTTGTTCTCTCGTGCTCCCAGTATTTTGATGAAATTCTTAGAAGTTCTTCTCTTTTCGGGGACTTCAATATTTTTCTTACCATTAAGATATTCCGCAGTAAGAGAATTAGATTTGAGAATTTGTTTAAGATTACCCGTAGCAACCACGTGACCACCATTGGTTCCGGCTTCCGGTCCAATATCTATGATCTCATCTGCAGCATTCATAATCTCCTCGTCATGTTCCACTACAATGACCGTATTGCCAAGATCTCGTAAATGCTTTAAAACACCAATTAATTTCTCTGTATCCTTAGGGTGTAATCCAATAGAAGGTTCATCCAGGATGTACATGGAACCAACAAGGCTGCTCCCAAGAGAGGTGGCAAGATTGATCCTCTGAGATTCCCCGCCAGAAAGTGTATTGGATTTACGATTTAAAGTTAAATAATCCAGACCTACATTGGAAAGGAATTGAAGTCGGTTTCTTATCTCCTGCAGCAATCTCTTCGCAATTTTCTCTTCGTATTCATCCAGAGTTATATCATCAAAGAATGCTCGAACTTTATCTAGAGGTTTTTCTACCAGATCGGTGATATTGAGTCCGTTTATTTTTACATATTGTGCTTCCTTTCTAAGTCGTTTTCCTTTACAAACTGAGCACCTGGTTTTACCGCGATACCTTGAAAGCATCACCCGATTCTGAATCTTGTTTGCCTTACTCTCCAGAAACTCAAAAAACTGGTTTAATCCTTCGAAATACTGATTTCCATTCCAAACGAGCTCCTTCTGTTCATCACTCAATTCAAAATACGGTTTGTGTATAGGGAAATCAAATTTATGCGAATTCTTAATCAATTGATCCTTATACCAGCTCATACTATCGCCTCGCCATGGAAAAATCGCATTTTCGTAAATGGATAAACCTGTGTTAGGAATCACAAGTTCCTCATCAATTCCTATAACATCGCCATAACCTTCACACTTGGGACAAGCACCATATGGATTATTGAAGCTGAATAAATGAACGTTTGGTTCCAGAAAATTGATTCCATCCAGTTCGAATTTGTTACTGAAGTGTCTCGAGCTGTTATCTGATAAGTTTTCAATGAATAATTCGCCTTTACCTTCGAAAAAAGCTGCTTCAATTGCATCTGCCAGTCGGTTGAAAAAGTCTTCTTCATCCTTTGTAATAATTCGGTCTACTACTAGAAAAGTATCTTCAACTTTTGCTTTTGATAGATCAGTTTCATCGATACGCACTACTGAATCACCTAGCTTTATCCTGCTATAACCCTGCTGAGCCAGTACTTTTATTTTGTTCTCCAGTGTACGACCTTCTTCCAGATGAATAGGGGAGAGAAGAAGCAATTTTTGGCGTTCAGGAAAGGCTTTTACATAATTGATAACATCTGTAACAGTATCCTTTTTAACCTCGTTACCAGAAACGGGAGAATAGGTTCTACCAATTCTGGCAAATAATAATTTTAGATAGTCATAGATTTCCGTAGAAGTACCAACGGTAGACCTTGGGTTAGTAGAATTGACTTTTTGTTCAATGGCAATTGCCGGGGCTATACCTTTAATATAATCTACTTTTGGCTTATTCAACCTGCCAAGAAACTGCCGCGCATAGGAACTAAGACTTTCAACATAGCGCCGTTGACCTTCTGCATAAAGAGTATCAAATGCAAGACTGGACTTTCCTGAACCCGATAGTCCTGTGATAACCACGAGTTTGTTTCTGGGAATTATGGCATTTATGTTCTTAAGGTTGTGCAGCTTTGCACCTTTAATAATGATATTTTTCTTAGGGTCAACATTGGCTATATCTACGGTCATTCTCTCTGGGATAAGGCTGCAAAGTTACTCATTATCAAGCGGAGAAGAAAGCCGGGAAAAGCCTATAGTATTGTTAAAATATTAAGCTTTTGTTTGCATTTCTCAAATTTAAGTTGCTATATTTGGTGCATAACCAAAATTCATAGGCCTATAAAGCACAGTTACTTTTAAACTCTAAATAACCTAATCTCAGGATCTGTTCCTGAAATTTAAAGTAACTGGTATGAATAACACTAAGGTCACCGATGCCTCACTTGTACGTGATTATCTGGAAGGAAACGAGAACGCGCTAGGAACACTTATTAGCCGTCACCAACAAAGAATTTACAGTTTTATTTACTCAAAGGTCTACGACAAAGATATTTCTGAAGATATTTTTCAGGATACTTTCATTAAAGTCATTCGTACTCTAAAGCGAGGTAAATACAATGAGGAAGGTAAATTTCTCCCGTGGGTAATGAGAATCGCGCATAATCTTGTTATTGATCATTTCCGAAGAAATAAAAGAATGCCCAAATTCGATAATAGTGGGGATTTCAATATTTTCTCTGTACTAAGCGATAATGATCTAAATGCAGAAACCCAGATCATTAAAGATCAAATCGAATCAGACGTTCAGGAACTTATTAAAGAGCTTCCGGAAGATCAATTGGAGGTTCTTACTATGAGGATCTATAAAGACATGAGTTTTAAAGAGATTTCAGATCGAACAGGAGTTAGTATTAATACCGCTTTAGGTAGAATGCGATACGCTTTGATCAATCTTAGAAAAATCATTGAGAAACGAAATTTAATCTTAACAAACTAATTTCGCAATATTATGAAGTAAATGCCGTTAATTTATAAATACCAAAAAATAACGGCACATGGGGAAACTCTACTTTAAAAAATCTTCGAAAGAAGAAAAAAATATTCAACCACGTCCAGCAAAGGAAACGATTGAGTTTTTGCTCAGTTATTCCAAAGCACTGAACGTTGTGGAATATCAGAACATGAAGTTTGAAACACTTTTGAACTAAACAAAAACCTGTCATTATTGGCAGGTTTTATTTTTTTATCTTCTTATTATATTCGGCAATTACACTTTTTCTGCCAATAGTTTTAGTAATGATATCCTTATCCAGGTTCCAGGCGCGTGCCGGAGAATACTGTCTCCCATACCAGATTATTTGCAAATGAAGTCGGTTCCATAGATCTTCAGGAAAAAGTCTTTTTGCATCCTTTTCTGTTTGCACCACATTTTTTCCGTTCGTAAGATTCCAGCGATACATAAGTCTGTGAATATGCGTGTCAACAGGAAAAGCAGGAATATTAAAGGCCTGTGCTACTACTACACTGGCAGTTTTGTGACCCACTGCAGGGAGTTCTTCCAAAGCTTCTATACTTTTTGGTACCTGACCATTGTACTTATCCAGAAGAATATGGGAAAGCCCATGTATGCCTTTGGACTTCATAGGAGAAAGCCCAACCGGCCTGATAATATCCCGAATCTCTTCTATGCTTAATTTCACCATTTTTTCAGGAGTATCTGCGATCTCAAATAGTATAGGAGTAATTTGATTGACTTTCACATCAGTGCTTTGAGCAGAAAGTAACACAGCGATCAATAAGGTATAAGGATCTTTATGATCTAAGGGAATTGGAATTTCAGGATAAATTTCATCTAGCGTATCAATTACAAACTGAACCTTTTCCTTTTTGGTCATAAAGCTTTATTTTTAAGCAAAAGTAAGAATTATGACAACATTAAAAGCAGGGGATAAGGCTCCCGATTTTAAAGCTGAAGATCAAGACGGAAATATCATCACATTAAATGATTATAAAGGAAAAAAGCTGGTTTTATTTTTCTATCCGAAAGCGAGCACACCTGGTTGTACTGCGGAGGCTTGTAATTTAAGTGATAATTACGATGCAATGAGTGCAAAAGGTTATGACATTCTGGGCGTTAGCGCCGATTCAAAGAAAAGGCAGCAAAACTTCAGAAATAAGTATGATTTTAAATACCCATTACTTGCAGATGAGGATAAGGAAGTAATCGAAGCTTACGGAGTTTGGGGACCCAAGAAATTTATGGGAAAAGAATACGAAGGCATTCACCGAACAACTTTTATCATTGATGAACAAGGAATGATCGAAGAAGTAATTCAGAAGGTGAAAACCAAGGCTCACGCAGAGCAGATCATGGAATAATGTAAATAACGGTCGATTTATTCGGCCGTTCTTATTTTTACTTTCTGAATCGTAGCAATACTATCGCAATTCTGTATTCTGAATTCTAATTCTTCAGTTTCACGTGTTCCAGTAACATAATAGATATTGCAGGGTTTCGCATCAGTATCACTTAAGTAAAAATCAACGTCTCCATCTTCAAGTACTTCGGAAATATATGAAGTGTCAATTTCTCGGTCCATGAAAACACTTAAAGATTCTTCAGACCATTTTCTTTCTTTGATCTTAATATTTTTCAGCACACGTGCATTAGGAGAGTAATCGCAAGAAGCTTTTTTACCACCCAGAAAGAATATTAATAGTACAATTCCGAAGAATAGTCCGACGCCAAAATAGCCAAAGCGATGTATAAGTTTCATTAACTAGAAAATCAGGAGATTTATATCACGGTAAGAAAGATTGAACCATTCTGCTATCGATTTGTTGGTCAAAATTCCGTGGTAAAAATACAAACCATTACGTAAACCGCGATCAAATCTTAGAGTATTTTCCAAACCACCTTCTTCCCCAATATGTAATAAATACGGGGTAAAAATATTACTTATAGATTGAGAACTCGTTCTGGCGTATCTGGATGGGATGTTTGGAACACAGTAATGAATGACATTATGCTTTTTGAAAATTGGTTCATCATGGCTTGTGATCTCGCTGGTTTCCACACAACCTCCCATATCTATGCTTACATCAATGATCACAGCGCCTCTTTTCATACTCTGCACCATGTTTTCGGTAATGAGCACGGGACTTCGATCCTTTCCACGAACAGCACCAATCACAACATCTGCACGTTTTAGCGCTTTTGATAAATTTTTAGGCTGAATGGTACTGGTGTAAAACGTATTGGTAAGATTCGCCTGAATATTACGCAGTTTCGTAAGGGAAGAATCGAATACTTTGACGCTTGCTCCCAAACCAATAGCCGACCTGGTAGCGAATTCACCTACAGTACCTGCTCCGATAATAACCACTTCAACTGGTGGTACACCGCTAATATTACCAAACATGAGTCCGTTTCCATCGGCATGATTACTCATGATCTCTGAAGCGATAAGTACAGAAGCTGTTCCTGCAATTTCACTCAAGGCGCGCACAATAGGATAGGAACCATCATCATCCCGGATAAATTCAAATCCAAGGGCGGTAATTCTTTTCTCTGCAAGCTTCTGAAAATACTCTTTACACTGAGTTTTAATTTGTAGCGCAGAAATTATGGTCGTTTGCGGATTGATATTTTCAAGTTCCTCCAGGGATGGCGGTTCGATCTTTAAGATGGTAGGGCAGGAGAATACTTTGCGGGTATCTTTCGTGATTTCTGCTCCGGCATCTGAATAATCTTTGTCGCTAAAGCGGGCCCATTTCCCGGCACCGGATTCTATCATCACGCGATGACCGTGTGCGGTAATGGCTGCAACAGCATCGGGACTTAGACAAATTCTTTTTTCCTGGTAAGCGGTCTCTTTTGGTAGTCCTATGAATAATTCACCTTTTTTCTTGTAAATCTCAAGAGTTTCTTCCTGCGGAATCAGTTGTTCTTTAGTAAAAGGTGAAACCTGCTGTTTGCCCATAGTTATTGGTTAAAGCAGTTAAATTACAACTTAATATGGAATTGAAAAATATAATCTAAAGTTTACGGTAGTAGTCTTCAACAAGTACATTGGAATGTTCGATTCCTTCATCATCTTCCTGAAACTCTCTTAGATTTTTTCGGTCCTTATCAGAAATATTTGAAAATACCGAGACCTCTGTTTCATCTAATTCGGATAGATCTAATCCATAAATCCTATCGAAAATTTTTATTCTAATTAGATAAACGACACTTAGTATAACAATAAAAAAAGGAGCGAGATAAATTAAACCGTTGATATCCATTAAAAATTCACCATTCAAATAGACATCATCATAGATGACTGAAACCAATTGATAAGCATACATCACAGCTGGTATTAAGATAACATGATACCACCAATGTTTGCAAGTGAAAAACCAAAGGAAAAGTAGTAATAAAGGAACTAACTTACTGGTATAAGTCCAAGCAGCTGTCATTACATCCTCGTAATAAAGACTCTCGTATGTAAAAAAAGAATTTTCCCAAACTTTACCGCTTGGGAAAATTTCATATATGTAAAATAAATAGGGAGAAAACGCCACTAAAAGGGCGATAATACTACCCGTTAGTAGGAATTCTGATGAGCCTTTTATCGACAGCTTGCTTCTTGATTTCATACTTTGTGTCGTTTTCATTTGTAGTTGAAGTTACAAAAAATCCTGCTCCAAATATTGCTGCTGCGAAAAGTACTGCTTTAAGTTTCATAATATAAGATTTTAATATGGTTGTTTCGTTTTGTTCTGAGACAAACATAGAACAACTTAAAATCCTGTGGGTTAAAACATTAATCGTACCTTTGCGCCCTTTTTCAAGGCAATAAAAACCCGAAAAACCGCTTAAAAAACTTTAAATATGTTAGTTTAAATCTGTTTATAAATCGTTTAACGAATATAAATTAATAAATCAGGTTTATAAAATATCTGCAAAAGTAATAATATTCTTACAAACAATTTTGAGTATCAAATCGACGAAATTTTGATTCCGTTAACTTAACTTTAACATTCTTGAATTCTCTGATACTACCTGAATATGCACATTTTGATGATCATCACTAAGTAGTTTCCCTACTTTTTGTGGCCATTCAATTAAATTCCATGCTCCAGAATCCAGGTAATCTTCAAATCCAATATCTAATGCTTCAATATCTGATTCGATTCTATAAAAATCGAAATGATATACAGCACCCTGATCTGACTCGTAATGGTTAACTAAGGAAAACGTTGGACTGGAAACGGCGTCTTTAACGCCTAATGCTTTAGATAACTCTTTAATTAGAGTCGTCTTGCCTGCACCCATCTCGCCGTAGAAGAGTAGTGTTTTACTCTTTGTATTACGTAGAATGTAATCTACTGCTTGATCCAGTTCGTGAAGTTCGTAGGTTAACTCCATAAATTCAATATGTCAGATTTGGGATGATAAAGATATATAAAAAAAGGATATACTGCTGTATGTTTTTGATAATCAATTAAGTACATCCTTATGTTGTGTATTTCAACGTTTAAAAATGTCGTTTATCGATTATTTTGGGTTCAGGACTACAAATGGGATTACAACTTCTTCTAAGGAAATACCGCCATGCTGATATGTATTTCTATAATAACTTACGTAGTGATTAAAATTATTAGGATATGCAAAAAATAAATCCTCCTTAGCGAAAATATAAGAACTGCTCATATTGATCGTCGGCAGATGTACCGATTTCGGATTCTCTATAGCGAAAACTTCTTTCTTCTCGTAAGTCAGACTTCTGCCTGTTTTGTATCTCAAATTTAAACTTGTATTCTTATCACCAATGACCTTTGAAGGGTTCTTTACATTGATAGTTCCATGATCTGTTGTAATGATCAATTTAAAGCCTTGTTGCTGTGCTTTTTGTATGATATCAAGTAATGGTGAGTTTTTAAACCAGCTCTGCGTTAGGCTCCGATAAGATTTATCATTTGATGCCAGCTCTTTTATTACTTCCATCTCAGTCTTAGAGTGAGAGAGCATGTCTACAAAATTGTAGACGACAACAGTAAGATCGTTGGCTTTCTGACTCTTAAAATTATCTGCTAGCTTTCTTCCCGCCTTTAAACTTGTGATTTTATGATATTCGTACCTCAGGTCTTTTCCTAATCTCTTGAGCTGTTCCCTGAGAAAATCAGATTCGTGTAGATTTTTACCTCCTTCTTCAGTATCGTTCTTCCAGTATTCTGGAAAGAGCTTTTCCATTTCACTTGGCATCATTCCGGAGAAAATCGCATTTCGGGCATATTGTGTTGCAGTTGGCAAAATACTGAAGTAGGCATCTTCTTTCTCCTTCTTATAATGTGTCGTGATAATTGGTTCCAGTGATTTCCATTGATCATATCTTAAATTATCAACCACAACCAGCAATGTTGGCTCTCCAGATTTGATTTCTGGCAGAATCTTTTCCTTAAATAAAGTATGTGACATCACCGGAGGCTCACCACCTTGCTGAAACCAATCCTCATAATTCTTAGATATGAATTTGAAGAACTGATTATTTGCCTCCTGTTTCTGAGATTCCAGAATTTCAAACATACCAGAATCTTCAATTTCTTCTAACTGGATTTCCCAGTAGATCAATTTCTGATATAACGATACCCATTCTTCATAGGAATTCACCTGAGATAATTCCATAGCAATTTTCCGGAATTCCTGCTGGTAGTTGGAAGTTGTCTTTTCAGAGATGAGTCGGGAATGGTCCAGGTTTTTCTTAAGGCTCAATAGTATCTGGTTTGGATTTACCGGTTTTATAAGGTAATCGGCGATCTTAGAACCAATCGCTTCCTCCATAATATACTCTTCCTCACTTTTTGTGATCATGACCACCGGAACCGTTTCGCGACGCTCTTTAATTTCAGCAAGGGTTTCCAGACCAGTAAGTCCCGGCATATTTTCGTCCAGGAATATGATGTCAAAATTTTCCTCTTCGATGAGTTCAAGCGCTTCAGTTCCACTTTTACAGGTTTGAACCTCGTAGTTTTTCTTCTGAAGAAATAATATATGTGGTTTTAGAAGGTCAATTTCATCATCGACCCATAATATCTTTATCGTCATAATTATGATTATTTATGGCTTCCGAAGAGAACCATTATAATTGAAATAGAACTTATTACCGGGGCTAAGTTCATATATGTATCTTTGTTTTGAACATTAGATCATAAAAGCTTGGCTTCACAAACTAAACTCAAAATATTAAACGATCCAATTTACGGTTTTATTACCATTCCTAATGAACGGATCTTTAAGATTATCGAGCATCCTTACTTCCAGAGATTGCGTAGAATTTCCCAAATGGGTTTATCATATCTGGTCTATCCAGGGGCGCACCATACAAGGTTTCATCATGCTCTTGGTTGTGTACATTTAATGCTGAAAGCAGTTAGGATACTCAGGATTAAAGGGGTAGAGATTTCAGAAGAGGAAGAAGAAGCATTACTTATAGCAATTTTGATGCATGATATTGGTCACGGTCCTTTTAGTCATGCGATGGAACACAGCCTGGTGGAAGGAGTAGATCATGAGACCATTTCACTGCTTTTCATGGAGCAAATGAATATTGAATTTAACCAAAGTTTAACTCTGGCAATTCAGATCTTCAAAGGAAGTTACGATCGCAAATTTATGAACCAGTTAATTAGTAGTCAGATGGATATGGATCGTCTGGATTATCTAAAACGCGATAGTTTTTATACCGGTGCTGTAGAAGGTAATATCAATAGTGAACGCCTTATTACCATGCTGAATGTGGTGAATGATGAACTGGTGGTTGAAGAGAAAGGTATATATTCTGTAGAGAAATTTTTGATAGGTAGACGCTTAATGTACTGGCAGGTTTATTTACATAAAACCAGTCTGGTGGCAGAGCAATTGCTAATACGGGTATTAAAGCGGGCCAAGGAATTGATTGGTGAGGGTCATCAATTACATGCCAGTGGTAGTCTATTGTATTTTCTTCAGAATAAAGTAGAAAGGCATAATTTCGATCAGAATACTCTTGAGATGTTTTCGAGGCTTGATGATAATGATGTAATCTCTGCAATGAAGGAATGGATGTATTCAGATGATTTTGTACTCAGTAATTTGTGCGAAATGATCATTAACAGGAAACTTCTGAAGAGTAAGATCAAAAAGAAACGACCTTCCCAGGAAAAGCTGGATCAGCGCAAAAAAGCGCTTCAGAAGAAATATAATATTTCTGAAAAAGAAGCATCTTACTTTGTATTCGAGGGCGAAATCGCAAATCTTGCCTATAAACGAGAAAAGGATAACATTAATATTTTACATAAAAATGGTAAAATATGTGATGTAGTAAAGGTTTCAGACCAGTTTAATCTCAAAGCTCTTACAAATACTGTAACCAAATACTATATGTGTTATCCAAAAGTTAAAGATTAGTTCATTTTTTTTACTTTTGCCAGAATGAAATTTAAAGCAAAACAAATTGCCGAGATATTGGAAGGTAAGGTGGAGGGAAATCCTGAAGCCGAAGTTTCTGAACTTGCCAAAATAGAAGAGGGGAGTGAAGGCTCACTAACCTTTCTAAGTAATCCTAAATATAACAGCTTTTTATATACCACGAATGCGAGCGTTACGATCGTTAACGAAAACTTTGAGGTTGAGCAACCAGTAAATACTACATTGATTAAAGTAAAGGATGCCTACAAGGCTTTTTCAACTTTACTTGAATATTATAACCAGATCAAGCTAAATAAGTCAGGAATTGAGAATCCTAGTTTTATTGCTGAATCTGCTACTCATGGTGACGGATTGTATCTGGGTGCTTTTGCATATATAGGAGAACAGGTGAAACTGGGAGAAAATGTAAAGATTTATCCGAATGCTTATATAGGTGATAATGTGCAGATAGGTGATAACACGACTATTTTTGCCGGAGTGAAGATCTATTCTGAAAGTATTATAGGAAACGATGTGACTATTCACAGTGGCGCGGTAGTTGGTGCTGATGGTTTTGGATTTAGTCCGGGAGAAACTGGTGCGTATAGTAAAGTTCCGCAGATAGGGAATGTTATTATTGAGGATCATGTGGATATTGGAGCAGGAACGACAATAGATCGTGCAACCTTAGGCTCCACGATTATTAAAAAAGGTGTGAAACTGGATAATCATATACAAATCGCACATAATGTAGAAATAGGAGAGAATACTGCTATTGCTGCACAAACTGGTGTTGCCGGATCTACAAAGATTGGAAAGAACTGTCTTATTGGAGGACAGGTAGGAATCGCCGGGCATCTAACGATTGGAGACCGTGTGAAAATACAGGCCCAATCTGGTATTGGTAGAGATATTAAGGATGATGAAATGCTTCAGGGGTCGCCAGCATTTGGTTATGGTGATTATAATAAGTCCTACATACATTTCAAAAACCTACCGAAAACAATGAAATTAATTCACCAACTGGAAAAAAAGATTAATAATGGCTAATAAGGTTTCAAAACAAAGAACCATAAGGGAAGAAATTTCTCTTGAAGGCGTTGGCCTGCATACTGGAAAAGAAGTAACGCTAACTTTTAAACCAGCACCTGTAAATACAGGCTATGTTTTTAGAAGAACAGATCTTGAAGGATCTCCTGAAGTAGAGGCAGATGTCAACTACGTTGTGAATACCCAGCGTGGAACTAACCTTGATAAGAAGGGTGTTACGATCCAGACTTCGGAACATGTACTTGCTGCCTGTGTAGGTCTTGAAATAGATAACTTATACATTGAGCTTAATGCTCCGGAACCACCAATTATGGACGGTTCTTCCAAATTTTTCGTAGAAGCTCTTGAGAAAGCTGGTACTGAAGAACAGGAAGAAGACAGAGATGAATTCGTGGTGACCGATATTATTTGTTATCGTGATGACAACGGATCTGAAATCATCCTTATGCCTGCAGATGAATATCAGGTGACAACCATGGTGGATTTTGGAACCAAAGTACTTGGTACTCAGAATGCTTCAATAGAACATATTTCAGAATTTAAGACTGAAATTGCCGATTCCAGAACATTTAGCTTTCTGCATGAAATTGAAACTTTACTGGAACATGGGCTTATTAAAGGTGGGGATCTAAACAATGCGATCGTATACGTAGATAAAGAGATTAGTGAAGATACTCTTCAGAAGTTAAGAGTAGCTTTCGATAGAGATGATATTTCAGTAAAACCTAACGGGATTCTGGACAACTTAACATTACATCACCCAAACGAAGCAGCAAGACACAAACTGCTGGATGTAATTGGGGATGTGGCTTTAGCAGGTACAAGGATTAGAGGTAAAATCATTGCCACTAAACCTGGACATTATATTAATACCGAATTTGCTAAGAAATTAGCCAAGGTTATCAAAGCTGAAAAGCGTAATAATGTACCAAAGATCGATCTCTCACAACCGCCACTAATGGATGTGAATGATATCATGAATACGTTGCCGCATAGATCTCCGTTTCTTTTAGTAGACAAGATCTATGAGCTTACAGATACTCACGTAATCGGGATGAAGAATGTGACCATGAACGAACCATTCTTTGTAGGTCACTTTCCTGGGAAACCAGTCATGCCTGGTGTTTTACAGGTAGAAGCCATGGCTCAAACGGGTGGAATTTTGGCTTTAAAGTCGGTTCCGGATCCCGAAAACTATCTAACCTTCTTTATGAAGATCGATAACGTGAAGTTTAAAAGACAGGTAGTGCCTGGGGATACTCTAATTTTTAAGCTGGAGTTGCTGGCTCCTATACGTCGTGGAATTTGCCAGATGCAGGGTTATGCCTATGTAAACGGACAATTAGCGACGGAAGCCATCCTAATGGCACAAATTGTAAAATCAAAATAAAAACTATGAACCAACCTTTAGCATATGTGCATCCGGGAGCCAAGATCGCCAAGAATGTGGTGATCGAGCCTTTCGCGACCATACATAATAATGTAGTGATTGGAGAAGGTACTTGGATTGGTTCCAATGTTAGCATCATGGAAGGTGCACGTATTGGTAAGAATTGTAGTATTTTTCCAGGCGCAGTTATTTCTGCGGTGCCTCAGGACAAGAAATTTAATGACGAAGATACGCTAACTGTAATAGGAGATAATACTACCATTCGGGAATGTGTCACCATAAATAGAGGAACTACAGATAGAATGAAGACGGTAATTGGGAACAATTGCTGGATCATGGCCTATTGCCACGTTGCTCATGATTGTATTGTAGGGGATAATTGTATTTTTTCAAATAACAGTACCCTTGCAGGTCATATAAACGTTGGGGATCATGTGGTTCTCGCAGGAATGGCGGCAATTCAGCAGTTTTGCAGCATTGGAAAACATGCATTTGTTACCGGTGGATCTATGGTTAGAAAAGATGTCCCGCCATTCGTAAAAGCGGGTAGAGAACCTCTAAGTTATGTAGGAATTAATTCTATCGGACTTAGAAGAAGAGGTTTTTCTACGGAAAAAATTCGGGAAATTCAGGATATTTATAGAATATTATACCAGAAGAACTATAATAATTCCCAGGCGGTCGCAATCATTGAAGCTGAAATGCAGGCAACTGCAGAGCGGGACGAAATATTAGAATTTATTAAAAACTCACAAAGGGGTATCATGAAAGGATACTTCAGTTCAAACTAAAAACTTATGGCTAGTACCAGTGATATCAGAAACGGTTTATGTATTCGTTACAACCACGATATTTATAAGATCATTGAATTTCTACATGTAAAACCAGGAAAAGGCCCAGCATTCGTTAGAACCAAGCTGAAAAGCGTTACTACAGGAAAAGTTCTTGATAATACATTTTCCGCAGGGCATAAGATCGAAGATATTCGGGTTGAAACTCATAAATATCAGTTCTTATACGAAGATGGCGAATTCTGGCACTTCATGAACGTTGAAGATTACACGCAAATTCGACTTACAGAAAATGCTCTGGATATGCCAAAGCTTTTGAAGGAAGGCGAAGTGGTAACTATTCTTATCAATACTGAAGATAACATGCCACTTTCAGTAGAAATGCCCGGAAGTGTAGTATTAGAGGTTACGCATACAGAACCTGGTTTGAAAGGAAATACCGCTACAAATGCTACAAAACCAGCAACTGTAGAAACTGGTTATGAAGTGAATGTTCCTCTTTTTATCAACGAAGGTGATAAGATCAAGATCGAAACCGAAAAAGGTACTTATAAAGAGAGAATTAAGGAATAATCTATGAAATTCCCTCAAGAACATAAGCTGTCTCAGATAGCAGATCTTATTGATTGTTCGTATGTAGGTGAAGCAGATTTTCTTGTGCTGGGTATGAATGAAATTCACGTAGTAAATCCGGGAGATATCGTTTTTGTAGATCATCCTAAATATTACGATAAAGCACTGAACTCTGCAGCGACTGTTATTCTAATTAATAAAAAAGTGGACTGTCCTGAAGGCAAAGCTTTACTTATTTCTGAAGATCCTTTCCGCGATTTCAATAAGCTTACACGCTATTTTAAACCATTTGAAAAACTGAATGCTACTATCGCAGAATCTGCAAAGATAGGTGAAGGATCTGTCGTGCAACCAAATGCCGTTATTGGAAATAATGTAACTATTGGTAAGAATTGTCTTATCCACGCAAATGTTACCATTGGTGATAATTGTGTGATTGGTGATCATGTGATTATCCATAGTGGAACGGTACTGGGCGGTGATGCATTTTATTATAAAAAGAGACCAGAAGGATTCGATAAACTACTATCCGGTGGTAGAGTAGTAGTGGAGGACCATGTGGAGATAGGAACGAATTGTTCGATAGATCGCGGGGTTACTGGAGATACTACCATTGGTGAAGGTTCCAAGCTTGACAATTTAATTCAGATAGGACATGATACTGTTATCGGAAAAAATTGTTTATTAGCATCTCAAATTGGAATAGCCGGTTGTGTGATTGTAGAAAACGATGTCACTATCTGGGGACAGGTTGGAATTAGAAGTGATGTTCGAATTGCTACCGGAACGGTTCTTATGGCACAATGCGGAGTTTCAAAAGATACAGAACCTGGCACAACCTATTGGGGCACGCCTTTTGGTGAAGTTCGAACAAAACTTAGAGAATATGCGGCGATAAAACAATTGCCGGAGATTGTCAAAAAATTAAAATAAGATTTATGGATCTAGAGACTAAAGATATTGTAACCAAATTTTATGAATCCAACTTCTATAAAGATGAAGAAGTGTTGAAATCCTATCTTCATCCAGATGTTGAATTACGCTGGTACGGTACTACAGGATTCAGAAAATTAAATTTGGATGGTATTTCTGAGATAACGAAAGAGATTTCAGAATCATACGAATCATTGCGGGCTGAGACTGAAAAGATCATCTCTAATGGGAATGAAGCTGCAATCCATTTTACCTATTTCGTTAGAACTATAGAAAACCCCGAAGAAGAAATGCCGCTAGCGCATTTTGTTGCTATGTGGGAGCTGAAAGATGGAAAACTATACAAGGGCACCCAAGTTAGTCAGCTAGGTGAAGAGATCGATGATGATCCCTGGTCATAAAACTTTAAACCCTCTGATTTACAGAGGGTTTTTTTATAATCAAACTCTTCTATGTTTGTAGAATCAAATAATTATTCTACATTTGTAGAGAATCAATATCTGTTTTATGTTACTTTCTAATGCTGAAGAAGAATTAATGCAATTGCTCTGGAAGCAGGAGAATGCTTTTATGAAAGATCTTGTCGAAGCTTATCCCGATCCAAAACCTGCTACGACAACTATTGCAACTTTGCTTAGAAGAATGCAGGATAAAAATTTTGTTGCTTATGAGCAGATAGGCAGGTCCAGAGAATATTATCCAAAAGTGAGCAAGAAAGCTTATTTCTCTAAAAGAATGAATGGGATGATCAAGTCCTTTTTTGATAACTCCGCATCGCAGTTCGCGTCTTTCTTTACTGAAGAAACAGATCTTACGGATGATGAATTGAAAAAATTGAGAAAGCTGATTGATGATAAAATAAAAAAGGACTGAGATGCTGGAGTATATCTTAAAATCTACGGGGTGTTTACTGGTGCTTTTTGGCTTCTATAAATTTTTCCTTGAAGCTGAAAAATCTAATAGACTAAAGCGTTTATATCTCATCTTCATGCTATTATTTTCAGCGATCCTACCATTTATTAGCATTTCTTACGAGGTTGCTGCGAAAGAGTTCGTTGACACTGCGCCGATGATAGTAATACCATCTGAAAACTCATCAGCAAGACAGGGAACTGGTTTTTTAGAACAATATGGGAGTCAGATTTTGCTAGGAATTTACTTGATTGGGTTTATCGCATTTTTACTTCGGTTTTTATGGAACCTTAATAAAATGCGGTTGACTATAAGAACAGGTCAGCTTAAAAAAGAATTACCGTATATCTATGTACTGCTTGGTAATTCCATCAATCCTTTCAGTTTCCTGCATTATATATTTTTCAGTAGAAAGGAATTTAAGAACGCAAAGATTTCAGAAGCGGTGATAGCACATGAAAAAGCGCATGTAGATCAAAAACATTCCTGGGATCTGCTATTTCTTGAATTGGTACATGCGATTTTCTGGTTCAATCCTATATTTATATTTATCAAAAATTCCATCAAATTAAACCATGAGTTTCTAGCAGATGAGCAAGTACTTGCAAAGCATCAAAATCTAAAGGATTATAGTGAACTTCTTTTAGGTTACAGCCGGGGACAGGATCATAATGTTCTGGCAAGTCCCATCAATCATTCATTAATCAGAAAACGAATACTTATGATGACAAAAAATCTTTCAGCCAGAAGGCTGAGTATGAAAATGCTGCTTTTGGCACCTATTCTTGGTGGTTGTATCTATACTTTCAATGAAGAAATTGTAGCGAAGTCAATTGATGAAAACTCGGAATTGATCGAGTTTCAGAAGAAAAATTCGGTTTATATCACAGTGAACAATGAAGATATTCTTTTGTATGACAAGCCTGTATCCCTAAATGATTTTGCAGAGGAGTTGGATAAGCTTACAAAGAACTGGAACGACTGGCAGTTGAAAAATCCATATTTTTATGTAGACTTCGCTAATTCAACTACCGGTTTTATTGAAAAACTTAATGCTGAGTATCGCAGAACTGAGTTATCCAGAAATTCGGGAACTGAGTTTCTAGCTCCAAGCACTCCAGACACAGCCGCAACGCCACCACCACCTCCGCCACCAGCTGTACGGGCTATAGAAGGCAGAGAATCATCAAATAGTACCTCAAATTCAGCTATTGTAGAACAAAGAGACAATCTCTTCAGTATTCAGGTATCAGGCAACACGCTTCGAGTTAATGGTGTGAAAACGAATCCTAATAAGTTAAGTGAAAAACTGGATAAACTTTCCGAAGGGAAAACAGACGAGGAGTTAAAAAATTATAATTTTAGAATGCAAGTGACCGACCCTGCGCCTGGGTTTATGGAATCATTGAACAACGAATTTAGAAAAAGCAGAATGTCCAAAGTTAGCGGTCATGATATTCTTCCACCGCCACCTCCAGTACACCGTGGTGAAGATCATCAAGTTCCCAAGCCACCAAAACCGCCTAAATCAGCAAAACCACAAAAGGCACCTAAACCACCAAAACCACCTAAGAGTCACAAGGCTGCTAAGCCAGGGAAACATGTTACAGTTGAGGAAGAGTTAGTAGCCGCTGAATCCTTAGAGGTCATTTACGCTAAGGAAGAGAACGACATTAAAGATAAGAAGCTAAAGAACAAGTCAAAAGTTAGAGACAAGAACAAACAAAAAGCGGTGCCAAATCCTCCAGGACCGCCAGCCGCTCCAGATCCATTAAAGACAATCAAAGAGATCAATGCAGAGGGTGGAAGTTTTTTCTATAACGGCAGAAAGATATCGGCTAAAAAAGCAACTAAGATTATAGAATCAAATAACTATACGAAGATTGTTGTTAATCAAACAGGAGATTCAAATGGTTTAATGAAGATTATAGGAAGTAGATAATTTTAGAAATCCCGATGCAAACTCATCGGGATTTTTCATTTCAGGTTAATTTTATATCAACTTTAAGGTTTTTTATCGCAATAATCTATAAAATGACTTTAGGTTTTATATTTAAAAACATACTTTTGTGTTCCAAAATTAAAAGACATTTATGAGCGTTTTAGTCAATAAAGATTCTAAAGTAATCGTGCAGGGTTTTACCGGTAGTGAAGGTACTTTCCATGCTGAACAAATGATAGAATACGGTACAAATGTAGTTGGTGGAGTTACTCCTGGTAAAGGAGGGCAAAAGCATCTTGATAAGCCAGTTTTCAATACAGTTTCTGAAGCTGTAGAGCAGGTTGGAGCAGATGTTTCTATCATTTTCGTACCACCAGCTTTCGCTGCAGATGCCATTATGGAAGCTGCCGATGCTGGAATTAAAGTGATTATTACTATTACTGAGGGAATACCTGTAGCAGACATGGTAAAGGCTTCAGATTATATTAAAGACCGTGATTGTAGATTGATTGGACCTAACTGTCCAGGTGTTATCACTCCGGGAGAAGCTAAAGTTGGTATCATGCCAGGTTTCGTTTTCAAAAAAGGAAAAGTAGGGATCGTATCTAAATCTGGTACGCTTACCTATGAAGCTGCAGATCAGGTTGTAAAACAAGGTCTTGGTATCACTACTGCGATTGGTATTGGTGGGGATCCAATTATTGGAACTACTACGAAAGAAGCTGTAGAATTATTGATGAACGATGATGAAACTGAGTGTATCGTAATGATCGGTGAAATTGGAGGTCAGCTTGAGGCTGATGCTGCACAGTGGGTAAAACAAAACGGTAACAGAAAGCCAGTTGTTGGATTTATCGCTGGAGAAACTGCTCCTGCTGGACGTACAATGGGACATGCTGGTGCGATCGTTGGAGGAAGTGAAGACACTGCTCAGGCTAAAAAGAAGATCTTAAGAGAGAATGGAATCCACGTGGTTGATTCTCCTGCTGAAATAGGGATGAAAGTTGCTGAAGTTCTAAAAGGATAAGCAAACCCGAAATAATTTAAAACCCTTCTTATACTGTAAGAAGGGTTTTTTTATGCAAAGCTTTGGGCTTTTGCTATATTTGGAAAGACAATTAACCAAGATCAAGTTATATGAAATTACTACAAGGAAAGAATGCCATCATCACAGGTGGTAGTAGAGGTATTGGAAAAGGAATCGCTCAGGTTTTTGCCGAGCATGGAGCCAATGTCGCATTCACCTATAATTCTTCGGCACAGTCTGCTGAAGATCTTGCAAAAGAATTAGAAGCTAAAGGTGTAAAAGCTAAAGCCTATCAATCTAATGCTGCCAGTTTCGAAGAAGCTCAGAAATTGATCGATGATGTAAATGCTGAATTTGGGTCGATAGACATCGTGATTAACAATGCTGGTATAACAAAGGATAACCTTTTGATGCGAATGAGCGAAGCAGATTTTGACAAGGTGATCGAGGTTAACCTGAAGTCTATATTTAACATGACTAAAGCCGTACAAAGAACCATGCTTAAGCAACGTTCTGGTAGTATCATTAATATGAGTTCTGTAGTAGGAGTGACCGGAAATGCCGGACAATCAAACTACGCAGCATCTAAAGCCGGGATCATTGGGTTTTCAAAATCGATGGCTCAGGAACTTGGTTCCAGAAATATTAGAACAAACGTAGTAGCTCCAGGTTTCATCGAAACCGAAATGACCGAAAAGCTTGATGAAAAAACAGTACAGGGCTGGAGAGATTCTATTCCTTTAAAACGTGGTGGAAAGCCTGAAGATATCGCGAATACATGTGTGTATCTTGGTAGTGATTTGAGTTCTTACGTGACGGGACAGGTGATCCATGTGGATGGCGGAATGCATACTTAATTGAATAATCTTATGAATCTAAAATTAAATTGGAGTCAATGGAAGGGACTTGCGGTGATGGTCTTATCTGGAATCGCCACATATTTGTTGCCTCAGGATTCTCTACTTCAGACTCTTTCGGGAGCATTGATGGGAGTGGGGTTGGCCTTTCTTCTGCAATTTATTCCGTTTAAATGGAGTGAATTAAATTTTAGAAGAAGATCTGCTAATTAAGTGTATGAAACCCAAGGTTTAAAATTAATCGAGCTTTGTGGCTTACAGAATCTGTAATCAGTCTATAATTCGTATTTTCACTATACCAACGTGAATTAATGAACATTCAAATAATATTATTGATAACCCTGGCGCTTTTAATAGCTCTGGGGTTTTCTTTTTACCTGAATCTATATAAAAACACGAAAAGTTCCGGGAACTATGCACTTTTCGGACTTCGTAGTTTTTCTATATTTCTGATTCTTTTACTGCTTGTTAATCCCAAGATCACTCATACTGAACGCTTTCAGGTGAAAGAGAAACTGGTAATATTATCCGATGCTTCAGAGTCCATTAAAATTCTTCAGAAGGATTCTGTGGTTCAGAATTTTCAAAACAAGATTCTCTCTTCAGAAAAATTAAATAATAAATTCGAAATTATCAATTACAACTTCGGAAAGGAACTTATAACATCAGATAATACTTCGTACTTCAGTGAAGACCTCACCAATATTCAGCAGTCTTTAAAACAGGCTGAAGAGCTAATGAATAATAATAAAGGTGTACTTGTTTTACTTAGTGACGGAAATCAAAATACCGGCAGAGACTTTCGATATTATAAATCTTCAGGAACTACTGAAATACTACCTGTAATTATAGGCGACACAAGTAGTTTTGAGGATGTAGCTATACAGCGAATCAATGTAAACAGGTATGCCTTCCTGCATAATAAATTTCCTGTTGAAATTTTCCTGAGCTATTCCGGATCTAATGAACGTACTACAAAGTTGCAGATCCTGAACTCTGGAAAAGTTATCTTTCAGAAGGATATAGAATTTTCTGAAAAGAATAGATCATTGATAATAAATGCTGAACTGGAAGCTAAAAGTATCGGACTCAAAACCTATACGGCCAGGCTGAGCAAATTACCAGATGAGAAGAATGTCAGAAACAACACCGAAAACTTCTCCGTTGAAATTGTAGACGAAAGTTCTAAGATTTTGATTCTAAGTCCAGGTCCTCATCCAGATCTGGGAGCTTTGAAGACTGCTATAGAATCGAACTCACAACGTAAGGTTGAGATTCAATATATTCCTGATTTTAATAATAATGAAATATCTGATATACAGTTATTTGTACTGTACAATGTAAACCGAAACTTTCAAAAAACCTTAGAGTCAATTTCTGGTCTTGAGGCAGGTAAGTTATTCATTACAGGACCCGAAACCGACTGGCAATTTCTGAACGAACTCCAATTAGGGTTCTCTAAAAATAGCATCGATCAGGAACAAGATGTTTTTGCTCTAAAGAACGACAATTTCACCATTTATCAACCAAAACATTTGGCATACGAAGATCTACCGCCTCTACAAATCGCATTCGGTAAAACTGAGGTCGAAGCTAATCGTTACGCAGTACAGTTATACCAGAAAATTCAGGGAGTCGAAACTGATAGTCCGCTTCTTGCCGTTTCCAGATCCAAACCAAAAATCGGTTTGCTTACGGGTGAAAATATTTGGCGTTGGAGAGCGGCAAGTTTTCGAAAATATCAGAATTTCGAGCAGTTCAATGCATTTATCGGCGACCTGGTGCAAAATTTAAGCGCTGTGAAATCTAACGAAAGATTGATCGCAGAGCATCCTCAATCATTTCTGGAAAATGAATTTGTAGAAATAAGCGCTACTTATTACGATGAGAATTACAGCTTCGATTCCGGAGCTAATCTTAATCTCAGTATTTCGGATAGTCTGGGAAATCCTGTTTTAAAATCCAGTCTTGTAGTCAGGAACCTGCAGTATGTGGCAGAGATTGGGAATCTTGCACCTGGGAATTACACTTATAAATTACAGGTTGAAAATACAAATTTGATAAAGAATGGATCTTTTAACGTGCTCAATTATAATGCGGAAGAGCAACAGCAAACAGCAAATCTGGAAGCCATGCAATTCCTGGCATCGAATAATAATTCAACCATGTTTTACGAAGATCAGTTTAAAAACTTTGAAAACTACTTGTTGAAGAATGATAGGCACAGGCCAATTCTGAAAAGCGAACAAAAAACCGTACCTTTGATAGACTGGTACTACCTGCTATTTCTTGTTGTATTTGCCCTTGCCCTGGAATGGTTTTACCGAAAATATAAGGGTCTAATTTAAGTTCAAAAATTTATATGGAAAGATTACCTAAAATTGGTATCCCGTTATTTATCGGGTTAGTCATTGTAATAATTTTACTTGCAAAATCTACTGTAACTATCGATTCCGGAGAAGCCGGAGTTCTTTACAAAACATTTGGTGGTGGTGTTGTAACTGAAGGAAGTCCTCTTTCTGAAGGATTCCATGTGGTTGCACCCTGGAACAAAGTCTTTGTCTACGAAGTGCGTCAACAATCCATCGATGAAGAAATGACTGTATTATCTTCAAATGGTCTGGAAATTAGCCTGGATGCTTCCGTATGGTTTCAGCCAGAATATGAAGCTCTTGGTAAATTACACCAGGAAAAAGGAGAGGCTTACATTCAACGTTTACTTCAGCCAGCGATAAGATCTGCAACCAGGGCTGTGGTAGGACGTTACAATCCAGAGCAACTTTATGCCAGTAAGCGGGAAGCAATTCAGAAGGAAATCTTCGACGAAACAAACCTACTTCTGGAAGATCAATATGTTCAGGTGAATGAGGTTTTAGTAAGAGATGTTTCCTTACCGTCTACGATCAAAGATGCGATCGAACGCAAACTTAGACAGGAACAGGAGTCGCTTGAGTACGAATTCCGACTTTCAAAAGCAGAACAGGAAGCAGAAAGACAAAGAATTGATGCTGAAGGTAAAGCACGTGCGAACACTATTCTTAGTGAATCACTTACAGATAAAGTACTTCAGGAAAAAGGAATTCAGGCTACCGTAGAACTGGCAAAATCACCAAATAGCAAGGTGATTGTTATAGGTTCTGGTGAAGGTGGAATGCCAATTATTCTTGGTGACAATTAATAAACAAATATTAAAAATTAAAAAACTGGTTTTATAATTCAGATTTTTATTTAGCTTTGGCATCACAATGACGAATTTTAATGTACATCACCATCATTTTTTACTCCACGCTCAAGCGAGGTAAATTTGATATGTTGTAACACTAACTATAATATCATAACCCGTTTGAGAAATCAAGCGGGTTTTTTTATTCCTAATATTAACTAAATTATGAGTCAGCAAAAATTAAGAATCGCAGTACAGAAGTCAGGAAGACTTTTTGAAGATTCTATCAAGGTTTTAAAAGATGCAGGTATTTCCATTGATAATGGGAAAGAGCAGCTAAAAGCATCATCGAGAAATTTTCCATTAGAAGTGATGTATTTGCGTAATGGTGATATTCCTCAATATTTGAGGGACAGTGTGGTAGATGTTGCCATTATTGGCGAGAATGTGCTTATCGAGAAGGGAAAAGATATTATTAGAGGAGAGAAACTTGGTTTCTCTAAATGTAAAGTTTCCCTCGCGGTTCCTAAGTTTTTTAAATACAACAATATCAAGGATCTTGACGGACTCAAAATCGCCACTTCCTATCCAAACACGGTTAAAGACTATTTGCAGGAGAAAGGTATCTCTGCCGATCTTCATATCATTAATGGTTCTGTTGAAATTGCTCCTAATATTGGGCTTGCAGATGCCATTTGCGATATTGTGTCCAGTGGAAGTACACTTTTTAAAAACGGACTCAAGGAAGTTGAAGTAATGCTGAAAAGTGAAGCGGTATTAGCGATTTCTCCTAAGATTACTGAAGAGCGTAAGCAGATACTAGAAAAGCTGCAATTCAGATTAAAATCTGTATTGAACGCGCGAACTTCAAAGTATATTCTTCTGAATGCACCTGATGATAAATTGGAAAAGATTATTAGCCTGCTTCCCGGGATGAGAAGTCCAACTGTTTTACCTTTGGCAGAGAAGGGATGGAGTTCGATCCATACCGTGATCAATGAAGATAGGTTTTGGGAAGTTCTTGATGAACTGAAAAGTAATGGTGCTGAAGGAATTCTGGTAGCACCAATAGAAACTATGGTACTTTAATTTACAATGATGAATACGATCAACAATCCTGACAGATCTAAGTGGAACGAAATTTTAAAGCGTCCAACTCAAACGGTTGCCGACATTGAGCAAACGGTGCACAAAGTTTTTGATGAGATCAGGCTTACAGGAGATGCAGCAGTTAGAAAATATACTAAAGCTTTCGACGGAATCGACTTGGAAACGTTTAAGGTTTCGGCTTCTGAAATGAATGCAGCTTCAGATGAAATTTCTCAGGAATTAAAAGAGGCGATAGCACTGGCTAAAAAGAACATCGAAATATTTCATGCAGCACAGAGAACTGAAAGAGTTGTTGTGGAAACTATGAATGGAGTAAAATGCTGGCAGGAAAAAAAGGCGATACAGAAAGTAGGACTTTATATTCCAGGAGGAACAGCACCTTTATTTTCCACTATTTTGATGCTGGCAACTCCAGCAAATATTGCCGGTTGCGAGGAGATCGTACTCTGTACACCGCCAGATAAGAATGGAAACGTAAACCCTGCAGTTTTATATACAGCGAAATTATGCGGAGTAACACAGGTTTTTAAAATTGGTGGAATTCAGGCGATTGGAGCAATGACCTTTGGTACCGAAAGTGTACCCAAAGTTTATAAGATCTTCGGGCCAGGGAATCAATTTGTTACTGTGGCAAAGCAGCTGGCTACAAGATACCAGGTAGCGATAGATATGCCTGCTGGACCATCAGAACTGCTAGTATATGCAGATGATTCAGCGAATCCGGCTTTTGTTGCTTCAGATCTATTGAGCCAGGCAGAACATGGCGTGGATAGTCAGGTGATTATGGTAAGCACTTCAGAAAAAATGCTCGAGATGGTAAGAGATGAACTAGAGAAGCAGCTTAATGAATTGCCTCGAAAGGCCATTGCACGGCAGGCGATTGAAAACTCTAAACTTATTCTGGTAGAAACTGAAGAGACAGCGTTGGATCTAATTAACGAGTATGGACCAGAGCATTTTATAGTATGTTCAGCCAATGAGAATTATTTTGTGGAAAATATTGTGAATGCAGGATCTGTTTTTATTGGGAATTATGCTCCGGAAAGTGCCGGTGATTATGCTTCAGGTACGAATCACACATTACCAACAAATGGTTATGCAAAACAATATAGCGGGGTGAATCTTGATAGTTTTATGAAGCAGATCACTTATCAGAAAGTTACAGAAGAAGGAATTAGGAATATTGGCCCTGCGATTGAATTAATGGCAGAAGCTGAAGGATTACAGGCTCATAAAAATGCTGTAACTCTAAGATTAAAATCACTGAAACAATAATGAATTTCGATCTGAATAATCTCGTAAGGGATAACGTGAAAAATCTTCTGCCATATTCATCTGCCAGAGATGAATATAAGACTGATGGCGAGGCGATGATATTTCTGGATGCGAATGAAAATCCATATGAAAATGGATTGAATCGATATCCAGATCCACAGCAAATACTTTTAAAATCCAAAATTTCAGAAATTAAGCAAGTTTCTGAAAAACAAATGTTGCTTGGGAATGGGAGTGATGAAGTTCTGGATCTCATATTCAGGGCATTCTGTGAACCTGGAACGGATAATGTTATAAGCTTGCCACCAACTTATGGAATGTACAAGGTGCTTTCTGAAATTAATAATGTTGAAAATCGTGAAGTGCTGCTAACTTCAGAATTTGAACCTGATGTGGAAGCGATCCTGGAAGCTGTAGACGCAAATACTAAATTATTGTTTTTGTGCTCTCCAAATAATCCTTCTGGAAATTCTTTCAATGCTGAACTGGTAAAGAAACTTTTAGAATCCTTTAATGGTCTGGTTGTGATCGACGAAGCGTATATAGACTTTTCAGACATTGCAGGATGGTCTCAATCGCTTGATACATATCCAAACCTTATTATTACTCAAACCTTCTCCAAAGCCTTCGGAATGGCAGGGATCAGGTTGGGAATGCTATTCGCTTCAGAAAAGATCATTAAAATTCTGAATAGGATCAAGCCTCCATATAATGTAAATGAACTTACACAACAAAGAGCTTTAAGAGGTCTTCAGAATTATTCAGAAATAAAAAAGCAAGTCATTGATATTAAGAATGAAAGGGAGCGCTTATCTAAAGCCTTAGTTCAACTAAAATATGTTTCCAAAATATACCCTTCAGATGCCAATTTTCTACTCATAAAGGTGGATGATGCAGATCAAAAATATATGGAATTGATCGGTAAAGGTATTGTCGTAAGAAATAGAAGCAAGCAGCCACTTTGCGAAAATTGTCTTCGAATTACGGTAGGAACCGCATTAGAAAATCAGAATTTACTCAAGGCCTTCAAAGAATTAGAATCATGAAAAAAGTATTGTTTATAGATCGGGATGGAACTCTTATCCACGAACCTGAAGATTACCAGATCGACAGTATCGATAAGCTTATTTTTTATCCCCAGGCGATCACTTACCTGAATAAAATAGCCAAAGAACTGGATTATGAACTGGTGATGGTCACCAATCAGGACGGACTTGGAACCGACAGTTTCCCTGAATCAGATTTCTGGCCTTATCAAAATTTTATTATAAGAACTTTTGAAAGTGAAGGCGTAAAATTTTCAGAACAGTTGATCGATCGCACGTTTGCAAAAGATAATGCGAAGACCCGCAAACCCAATACCGGCCTTCTAGAAGAGAAATATTTAAACAATAAAGAATATGATCTTCAGCAATCATTTATGATCGGGGACAGGCTTACAGATATGGAATTTGCCATGAACTTTGGAGGAAAAGGCATCTTTATAGATACGCATGAAAATCTGGCTGCAGATGAAATTTCGAAGGATGAAGAAGAAGTACGTCAACATATTGCTTTAAAAACCGCTTCCTGGAAGGAGACCTATGAATTTTTAAAACTTAAAGATCGTACAGCCGGAATCGAGAGAAAAACGAATGAAACAGATATTAAGATCGATCTAAACCTGGATGGTACCGGGAAAAGCGATATTAGTACAGGTATCGACTTTTTTGATCATATGCTGGATCAACTAGCCAGGCATGGACAAATGGACCTTACGATCCAGGTAAAGGGTGATCTGGAAGTGGATGAACACCACACCATCGAGGATACAGCCATTGCCCTGGGTGAAGTGTTCAATAAAGCACTTGGAAATAAGCTCGGAATGGAACGATATGGCTTCTGTTTGCCAATGGACGATTGTCTTGCCCAGGTTGCTATTGATTTTGGTGGTAGAAACTGGCTGGTTTGGGAAGCAGAGTTCAAACGTGAAATGATCGGTAAAATGCCTACGGAAATGTTCTTTCACTTCTTTAAATCCTTCACAGATGGTGCCAGAGCTAATTTGAATATCAAAGCTGAAGGATCGAACGAACATCATAAGATCGAAGCAATATTTAAAGCCTTTGCCAAAGCGATAAAAATGTCGGTTAAACGAGATACAGAAAAAATGATCCTTCCATCTACAAAAGGAATGCTATAATGAAAATTGCGATTATCGATTATGGGGCAGGAAATATCCAGTCTATAAAATTTGCTGTTCAAAGATTGGGTTTTGAAGCTGTTCTTTCCAGTAATTCCGAAGAAATTCAAAATGCTGATAAAGTTATTTTTCCTGGGGTTGGAGAAGCTGGTAGCGCTATGCGAATGTTGCGATCCACTGGTTTAGATAAGATTATTCCAAATTTGAAACAACCGGTACTTGGAATTTGCCTTGGAATGCAGTTGATGTGTAAATCTTCGGAAGAAGGAAATACTACGGGATTAGGTATCTTCGATGCTGAAGTGAAGAAATTTAATGTGGATCTAAAGGTGCCTCAAATTGGTTGGAATACCATTACCGAACTGGAAGGTAAACTTTTTGAAAATGTGTGTGCAGAAGAATATGTTTACCTGGTGCATAGCTATTATGTTCCGGAATGCAGCGATGAAATTGCCAGAACGAATTACGGTGTTGATTATTCAACTGCTTTAAACAGGAATAATTTTTACGGTGTACAATTCCATCCTGAAAAGAGCAGTAAAACCGGAGAACAGATATTAAAGAACTTTTTGAATTTATAGTATGCGAATTATCCCTGCGATAGATATTATCGACGGCAAATGTGTTAGACTCTCTAAAGGAGATTACAACACAAAGAAAATATACAATGAGGATCCTCTGGAAGTGGCGAAATCCTTTGAAGCTCATGGCATCAAATATCTTCACCTGGTAGATCTCGATGGAGCTAAATCCAGTCATATCGTTAATCATAAAATTCTGGAATCCATTGCCTCAAAAACTTCTTTAAAAGTAGATTTTGGTGGAGGTCTTAAAACAGATAAAGATCTGGAGATCGCCTTTGAATGTGGTGCGAACCAGATCACAGGCGGGAGTATCGCGGTAAAAGATCCGCTGATCTTCAGATCCTGGCTTACCAAATTTGGAGCTGAAAAGATCATTCTTGGAGCAGATGCCAGGAACAAAAAGATCGCGGTTTCAGGTTGGCTGGAAGAATCCAAACAGGAGGTGATTCCATTTATTCAGAACTTCGAAACCGAAGGTATCAAATATGTGATCTGTACAGATATTAGCAAGGACGGAATGCTTGAAGGTCCATCTTTTGATCTTTATGCTGAGATTCTGGACGAAACTAAAGATATTAAATTGATCGCTTCTGGTGGAATATCTCATTTCGATGAACTTCCAAAGTTGCAGGAACTTGGTTGCGAAGGCGTGATCATAGGAAAAGCGATCTATGAGAATCGTATTAGTCTGAAACAACTTGAAAATTATATTTTAGAAAACGAATAGGAGTAGACCACTTAACTAAGAACTACTCAAAAACCTTGAAATTTAAGACCTGTGCTTACAAAAAGAATAATTCCCTGTCTGGATATTAAAAATGGCCGAACGGTAAAGGGCGTCAATTTTATTGACTTGCGTGATGCTGGTGATCCTGTAGAACTGGCCGCTGCTTATGCTGAAAAAGGCGCAGACGAATTGGTGTTCCTGGATATTTCTGCTACTGAAGAAAAGAGAAGAACGCTGGCGAAACTTGTTCTTGATGTAGCAGAGCAGCTTAATATTCCATTTACTGTAGGTGGCGGAATTTCTTCCGTAGAAGATGTAGACATACTTCTGAAGAATGGTGCAGATAAAGTGTCTATAAACTCTTCCGCAGTAAAGAATCCTGATCTTATTAATCAATTATCAGACAAATTTGGGAGTCAGTGTGTTGTGGTTGCTATAGATGCTAAAAATATTGATGGCAAATGGACGGTGCACCTGGTTGGAGGAAAGTTTCCAACAGAACTGGATCTTTTTGAATGGGCTAAGGAAGTAGAAAGCCGTGGGGCTGGAGAGATCCTGTTCACTTCCATGGATCACGATGGTACCAAAAATGGTTTTGCCAATGAAGCGCTTGCTAAGCTTTCAGAAGAATTGAATATTCCGATCATTGCCTCTGGAGGTGCAGGAAATATTCAGCATTTTGAAGATACCTTTAAGGAAGGTAAAGCAGATGCCGCTCTGGCTGCAAGCGTTTTTCACTTTAAAGAAATTGAAATTTCAGATCTAAAAAACAGTCTTAAAAATTCCGGAATTCCGGTAAGAATATAATATTATGGATATCGATTTTAATAAAAATAACGACGGACTCGTTCCTGCTATCATTCAGGATCAGGATACTGGAAAGGTATTGATGCTTGGGTATATGAATGAGGAAGCATACCTGAAAACTAACGAATCCAAAAAAGTGACCTTTTTCAGCAGAACGAAGCAGAGACTATGGACCAAAGGTGAGGAAAGTGGAAATTTTCTAAACCTGGTTTCTATAAAACTTGATTGTGATAAGGATACTTTACTTATCAAAGTACGCCCTGAAGGACCTGTTTGCCATAAAGGAACCGACACTTGCTGGGCTGAGGAAAACTCAACAGAATATGGTTTCCTGTCAGAATTGGAAGGTATTATCGCCAGCAGGAAGAAACTGAGTGAGACACCTAAGGAAAACAGACAGGAAAATGAGAATAGTTATGTGGTTTCATTGTTCGATAAAGGGCTCAATAAGATCGCGCAGAAAGTTGGTGAAGAAGCTGTAGAAGTGGTAATCGAAGCCAAGGATAATGACGAAGACCTTTTCCTAAATGAAAGTGCAGATCTATTATTTCACTATATGATCCTGCTCAAAGCCAAAGGTTACGGACTTGAGGATATTGTAAAAGTTCTCAAGAAGAGACATTAAGATTTAGTTCAAGACATTAATGAGAAAATTGATCCTGCTATTGTTCCTGCCTGCACTGAGTTTCTCTCAAAGCATTCAGGTCGATCAGGATAGATATACTGCACAGGAACTTATTGAAGATGTACTAATTCAAAGTGACTGTATTACAGAGGTGGTTGTGACCAATGTTTCCGGAGCAAATTTTTCAGATGGCAGCAAAAGTTATGGATATTTTGATGCAGCAGGAACAGGATTTCCAATTAGTACTGGACTGGTTCTAAGCACAGGAAAGCTAAAGACCATTACAGAACCTACTTCCAACCTTGCAAATGATTTTCATCCCGCTTGGGATGGTGATAGTCAGTTAGAGGAAGAACTTAATATCGACTCCTATAACGCCACGGTTATAGAATTTGATTTTGTGCCTAATGTAGCCGGCATTAGTTTTCGCTATCTTTTTGCTTCTGAAGAATATCAGTTTGATAATTCGGTGACTTGTCATTTTTCTGATGCTTTTGCCTTTTTCATTCGAAAGGCAGATGAAATTACATATGAAAACCTTGCAGTAGTTCCGGGTACCCAAACTCCTATTTTGAATACGACCGTTCATCCTTTTATCTCTGATAATTGTCCGGCCGTGAACGAAGCTTATTTTGATCGCTTTAATTTTGATGCTGAAACGATTTTCGATGGTCAGACGAAAGTTCTGAATGCTGTCGCAGATGTCATCCCTGGTGAAACCTACCATGTGAAGCTAGTAATCGCTGACGATCTCAATGATAAATATGATTCTGCAGTATTCCTGGAAGCCGGAAGTTTTCGATCCAGTGCAGATCTAGGGCCAGATCGATTGGTTCAGAATAATGATGCTATTTGTCATGGTGAAAGTTTTTTACTTACGCCGGCTACAGCAACTGGAGATCAGGTCGAGTGGTACAGAGATGGTAATCTATTGCAGGATGAGACAGAGAATCAACTTCTTGTAACCGCACCAGGTGAATACTCAATTAAATTAACTTCTACGGAAGGCTGCATTGCGCAGGGTAATGTCATAATAGAATATTATCCTCAAATAGATTACAGTCCTGCGGAACTTGTAGCTTGCGGTTTTTCTGATACTGAAACTGTCCGCTTCAACTTGCTTGAAAGTGTTTCCCAAATTTTGAATCCGAGTCAGAGAACGGTTGTAGAAGAGTTTTTCATGAATAGGGCAGATGCTGAAAACGGAGTTAATCAGATCACCGACCCTGAAAATTACAGTTCTGGTCTGGCAATCGTTTACGGGACTGTTCATGATGGTTTTGGATGTTCTGAAATCGCAGAGATAAAACTTACTATAGCTTCTGAAACCATTTTGAACGCTTTCACAATTTGTTCAGCTGTAGGATCTGGTGATGCTGAGTTACAAATAAACGAGCTTAGAGATCATCTTATTGAACAAAATAATAATGCTTCCGACTTCCAAATTTACTTTAGTAAAGAAAATGCCTTAAATGAGGAATCTGAAATACTAACAGATATTTCATTTTCAGAATTAGAACAGGAAAAGCTATACGTAAAAATTCTTGACCAGGAAGCTTGCTTAGGTTTTGCGGTTTTACCAATTCAAAATGCGGGTGTGGCTGAGCTTGAAGAAGACTTAATATTAAGTTTTTGCAATGCTAATGAAGAACAATTGTTGCTTGATTCTGGTCTGGACTCGAATGCTTCAGAAGATTTTTCAATTGAATGGTTTTACGAAGAGGAGCAACTTCCGCAGTCATCCTCGAAAATTTACATTTCTCAACCAGGAAATTACAGAGTAGAAGTTACAAATCAAAATTCCTGTGTAAGTTCAAGATACTTCGAAGTTAACTTTATAGAAACAGCTATCATTCGGGATGTGAATATAAGGAACCTTACTAATGGATACGAGGTAGAGGTTGGTATCACCGGAAATGCAACCTATGAATATTCGCTAGATGATACCGGACAATTTCAGCAAAGTTCGATCTTTAGTAATGTTTCGCCTGGAAATCATACGGTATATGTTCGAGATACCAAGGCTTGCAGTTTGATTTCGAAAGAATTATCCATATTTGGATATGATCATTTCTTTACTCCAAACGGTGATGGTGTTAATGATACCTGGACTATTCATGGAATATCTGCAGATTATGTCGTGCAAATCTATAGCAGGTATGGTAAGTTATATACCGTGTTGGATCCTAAGAATGCCAGGTGGAATGGTAAGTTTGAAAATGTAGATTTGCCCGCTGGAGAATACTGGTTTAGTCTGATCCAAAACGGCGAAGTTAGCTTGACCGGACACTTCAGCTTAATAAGATAGATTGAACCGGAAAAAATTTGAAATTAAACTAATCCCAGCTACCCATTTTTCCAGAATGAAAATCATCATAAGCCTGCCTGATTTCATCTTCAGAATTCATTACGAACGGCCCTCCAAAAACAACATTTTCATTTAATGGTTTGGCATGACCAATCAATAGTTTACTTTGTACTGAAGCACTGATGTTCAGAATTTCAGAATTATTGGAGAATTCAGCCAAATGTAAGGCAGGCACCAAGATATCATTTACATTTAGTTCTCCAGAAATTACATAAAAGAAGATCGTTTCATCTCTTGGAATTTCCAGTTCCAGTGTCGTGTTTGCATTAAAGTGTACCACAGCGAGATCAACGGAAGTTGGAGTATCAAAAGCTCCACGAATTCCTTTGAAATTTCCTGATACGACCTGAGCATTAATAGATTTTTCATCATTTTCCCAGACGGAGATCTGCTCCTTCTGAAGTCCTTTATATTGTGGTTGCATCATCTTCAGTCTTTGAGGAAGATTCAGCCATAATTGAAGGATCTCAAGGTCACCACCATTCTTTTTAAATTCTTCTGAAGAAACTTCGGCATGTAAGAGTCCGCTTCCGGCAGTCATCCACTGCACACCTCCAGCTTCAATTACACTTTTATGGCCACCGGTATCCTTATGCATGATATCACCATCAATTATAAAAGTAACGGTTTCCATACCACGATGAGGATGCGGGCCAAACGGCAATCCCTGGTTGTTCGCATTATAGGTTTGAGGACCATGATGATTTAAGAAAAGAAAAGGATCCAACATTTGCAACTCCCTGGTTGGCATAGGAGACCAGGTCTTAAGATTCCCGATAGGGCGATATTCGGCCTTATGTAATTTCTTAATATTCCGCATTAGCATCTATTTATTTCTAACATAGATAAGCTTAAAACGGGAATTGGAATTCTCTCTGGATTCTATTTCAAACTTTTCAATAGAATCTATCATTGGAGTCAGCTTCTGAAAACCATAGTTACGCGAATCAAAATTTGGTTGTTTTTTCTGAAGTAAACTTCCAACATCTCCAAGGAACGCCCAGCCATCTTCATCGGCAACATCAGAAATCGTTTGTGAAATAAGTCGGACCACTTTTGGAGTGATCTTGTCTACATTCTGTTTTTTACTCTCCTTGGTTTTTGCCTTATCATTCTCATTTTCATTCTCCTTAGAATTATTCTTCAGGATTTCAATATAGATGAACTTATCGCAGGCAACAATGAACGGATCTGGAGTCTTTTTTTCACCAATACCAATAACTTTCATGCTAGCTTCACGAAGTCTGGTTGCAAGACGTGTAAAATCTGAATCACTCGAAACCAGACAGAAGCCATCAACTTTATTAGAGTAGAGGATGTCCATGGCATCGATGATCATTGCAGAATCTGTAGCGTTCTTTCCTTGGGTATATCCATATTGCTGAATTGGTTGTATGGCATTTTCAAGAAGTACACTTTTCCACTTGTTCAGGTGAGGTTTGGTCCAGTCTCCGTATATTCTTTTGATCGTAGGATTACCGTATTTGGCAATCTCTTCCATCATTTCTTTTATATGTGCTGAAGGAATATTATCTCCATCAATGAGCACGGCTAAGTTTGTATCCATTTTTCTGGTTTGGTTGGATAAAGTTAAGGCTAAATTCAGTTTTTGCTAAGAAGTGGGAATAAAAAAGCCCGGAAAATGTTTCCGGGCTCTATTATTTTTTAAAATTTTTAGAATCTGAATAGCGCATTCATTTTAGATTCTTTTTCAGGCATTAAATAATCCTGGATTAAATAAACGTTTCCACCCATTTCAATGGTTTTCTTCGCCGCCAGATTCATAAGAGAGGTGTTTTCGCTGGTTTGCTCATCATCAATCTCTGTTTTCATGTGATCTTCATCGTAAGTCCCCCATATTTCGGCTCGATTTTCAACAAACAACGTATCGATTCTTCCCTGGTGTATTGCCGACATGATATCACTTGGTGCAGAAGAGGTATTCTCAGTTTGACTTTGTTCTTTATATTTCTCAAGCTTGCTGTCGCGATCCTTATCGAGAAATTTTTCTGCGATTTTCAGGGACTTTTCATGTACTCCCAGAAGATCTGAGTCGTTCGGATTCCCATCTATGACTTCATCCACAAGGTGGTTATAGGTATTAGCCTCTTTGTAAATTGAAAATAGATAGTCCTGACAATAAACGATCAATGGCAATTTTTCCTTATTTAGATAATTTTGAAGCCCTTGATCGACCGCACGAAAAAATTGTTTGATTTCATCTTTTTCATCTCTATCACTACCTCCGTGACCGTGAAACTGAGTTTTCTCTCCTCCAGCTCCCTGCGTTCTAAATTGCAGAGCTTTTTCTTTATAATCATAACCTACACGTTCTTCAAGTTCTGAAGGTGTAAGATCATCGATATCTATTGGAGTTATAGAATATTTACTGGCTTCATATAACTGCACATCACTTATCTGTAAGGCTAGTACATGGAATTTACCATCACCATTCATTGCCGGTATTAATGGTTTCACATAAAATTCTTCGGAAATATACGTGTAAGCTTCAAAATTTACAGGAAGACTGAAGGTTTTGAAATAATCTGGAGCAGCAAAAACCGCCAGTCCATCTGACTGGTGTCTCCAGAAATCTTTGTCATCCAGAAGTTCTTCAAACTTCTTAGACATTGTATCTAATTCACTTTTGTCAATTCCCTGAGCTGAAAGTTTTTTGCTTGCTTCAGTCCAAAGTGAGTGTAAATGCTTGAGATTTTTCTGTTCTAAAACTTCTTTTCCACCACGTTGTGTTGGAATGAAAATAGACACACAAGTGTCATTTTTAAAGTTTGCTAGTTCCTTGAATTCCTTTTCATTTATCATAGACATATCTTTAATTTTTTGGTAGTTAAAAGGTAAGTCTATTGTGAAACACTTCAAAGCGAAAGCCCCGTCCTTACTACTAAATCTTTCTTAATTAGTCTCAAAATATTGTGAACTAGCTTAAAGTTCATCGTCTGGTTCTACGTGGATTAGCACATCTGCGACCTGGGGAACATTTTCCAGAACCTGGTCCTTGACTTCATGCGCAATATCATGACCCTCTTTAACGGTGATATTCGCATCCACAGCAATGTGTAGATCTATGTGGTAGGTCATACCTGTCTTGCGTACGTAACATTTCTCTGTTTCTACCACTCCTGGAACTCCCAGTGCGGCGCTTCTAATATCCATTTCTATATCCTCGTAACGATGCTCATCCATTACTTCTCCCAGAGCCGGTCTAAGTATAAGGTAGGCATTAAACAGAATAAATCCTGAAGCAAAAAGCGCCGCCCAGTCATCAGCATTTTCATATCCATCACCCATTATCAGGGCTATACTTATCCCAACAAAAGCCATAAATGATGTAATAGCGTCACTTCTATGGTGCCAAGCATCTGCTTTAAGAACAGAACTATCTGTTTCATCGCTTTTTTTGGAAACGAACCTATAGGATAATTCTTTAATAATAATGATGACCGCGAGAACTATGAGTGTGTAGGGTTCAGGAACTTCGTGAGGGGTCTGTATGTTTTCAATACTTTCATAAGCAATGATCGTGGCTGAGACAATCAGAAAACCAACAACCATGAACGTAATAAGAGGTTCTGCTTTCCCATGCCCGTAAGGATGATTTTCGTCAGCAGGTTTGTTAGCATAGCGAATACCTAAAAGAACAAGGAAAGAAGAAAAAACATCGGTGGTGGATTCTATGGCATCTGCAATTAACGCATAAGAGTTGCCAAATATTCCAGTAACTGCTTTAGCTATTGCTAATAACGCATTTCCCGCTATACTAAAATAGGATGCCTTAACTGCCTCTTTGTATTCGGGACGCATAGAAGTGAATTGAGCTGCAAAGCTATCAATTTTAATTATTTCAGCTGATTGTAGATCAATAAAATCCCGCTAACGACCATCAGAATGATCAGTAGCTTCCGGAAGCTTGAACTCTTCATACTACTCAGGAATCTTTTTCCAATGATATTTCCTATAACCGCTCCAAGTCCTAAGGCAATTCCGTAGATCCATAATTCGGTATAAAGAAGTCCGAAGAAGGTATAACTGCTAATTTGTGCGATACCGAGGAAGAATGAGTTCGCAGTTTTTGTCGCGATCAGCTCTTCTTTATCGAGCCCCAGATTCAGATAAAAAGGATTGAGAACAGGTCCTAGCGCACCAATTACAGTTCCCAGAATAGAAACTATAAACCCCAATGGTATGAAGTACCATAATCTAACAGGAAATGATCGTTCTTTCTTTCCGAAGCGATATTGAAAAACTGTACTTATCAAAAATATTCCAACCAGAATTTGTAACCAGCCAGCATTGATTCGAGTAAAAAACCAACCGGCGAGTAAAGCTCCAAGTAGAGCGGGAGGAACGTAATACCAGAAAACCTGCCAGTTAATATGTTTCCAAAATAGGATAAGTCGGGCAGGTCTGCCAATAAAAGTACCCAGATTTAATACAGGCGGTGTTTGTGGAGTTCCAATTAGAAAGTTGAGAAATGGTACAAGAACTAATGCGCCACCACCACCTGAGATCGTTGAAATAATAAATGCTACAATGCCTGCCAGGAAGAGAATAAGCAAATAGAACAGATCTATATTTTCAAACATGGATAAAGCGAGTATCATTTCCACCAAACTACAAAAAACCTTGAAAAACGATCCTCATACTTCATCCAGATCAGTGGTGATTTTTTCTTCTGAAAAAGCCCGGAAATTTCTTCCATTAGATCAGAATACGAATGCCATTGATTACAGGATTCCGGCTTTGAGCTCCATAAATTTTTCTTAGGAGCATAGAACAATGCATTATTCTTTTCCAGTTGCTGAAATTCCTGAAGGCTATAATATTGACCACTCTGCAATGTAGCATTAGAATCATTAGAATATAACTGAGCCTTAAAGCATATTTGTTGCTCTATTTCTTCCAGGTTCAGATCGTATTTCTTAAGATAAATTTGAGTTTCTGGATGCTTTAATAACGGTAACTGCCTAGTAGTGATCTTCTCCATTTTTTCCAGAAAAGAATCTTTCCTGTTGGGACCTATTGGCATTTTCTCATTTTGACCTACTTCCGGATCCAGAATATAGATCTTATAAACCAGCTCCACATGTAAAGGTTTATTATTTTGATGATCGTAGAGTAAAAAGTCAAGCTCTCCCAGGGTAATCTTTTCTTGATTGACCTGGATATTGGAAGCAATAAGTTCGTAGCGATTGGAAAATTTAATGGCTATTTCAAAAAAACTTTCCATTCTTTTCCCTAAAACTGAATTCCTGGGGTGATCAATCTTTTCAAGTTCAGCTATTAATTCCTCAGTGATATCTACTTCAGGAAATTCGAAAACAGGAATTTCAGAACCGTATTTATTTCTGATATCTGGAGTTTGTAAAAATCCTGTAAACTGACTTAAAAGGTCTACTTCCGAAGTATTGGATAGCATAGAACGTTTGGCTATTTTGGACTAATCGGGATGTAAATATCTTCGAGAGATTCAGGATCATCTGGTCCTTTATAATCACTTCCCATGATCTCAAAGTGGGGGCGGTGATCAAGCTGATATTCAGATTTAGGAAGCCAGTCCTCAAAGATATATTTCGCGGTTCCGGCAAAGTTCTGTGCGGTTCCACGATGTCTGAAAACGGCATAAAGTCCGGCTTCCAGCTCAAGTCTTTCTAGACCTTCAGGCAATTCTGTATAATCATCTACCTCAACAGCGGCCCATTTTTCAAATTTTGTTTGAGGATCGAATTCGCCTTTTAAAAATGCTTTTTTATATTGTTCTACAGAATACAGATCCCGATTCGCCAGAGATGGTGTCTTTACTTTAATGCTCATAAAACGTTTCCAGAGTACTTCTGTCTTATCATTTGCCATACTGGTTTCCTTGCTTATGCCAGCAAGTTTAACAGCGTCAATTTCTTTTATCTTTGGTTGCATTTATTAAGATTTTGGTCCCAATTCATAATTCTGCGGGGGAGTGGCATTCATCAAATGTTCCACAAAATAATCCCAGCGTCTTCTCATCATATAATACGAATCTTTTCCGAAGCCATGACGCGCATGAGGAAAAATTATCAGGTCGAAATCCTTATTGGCTTCAATAAGGGCATCAACTACCAGATATGTATTATAAGGTGGTACATTATCATCCATTGCACCATGCGCCAGAAGCAATTTACCTTCCAGATTCTCTGCCATGTTCTGGTTGGCTTGTTTTGCATAATTTGAACTACCATCTTCATCTTTGCGCAATAAACCTATATAACGCTCGCCCCAGTCATCCTCATAATTACGGTTATCATGGTTTCCAGATTCAGAAATACCTACTTTATAGAATTCGGGATAATTAAAGAGTGCAGCTGCAGTGGCAAATCCACCACCAGAATGCCCCCAGATTCCAACGCGATCCAGATCCATATAAGGATACTTTTCAGCTAACTGCTTTAAACCACTTATCTGATCTTCCAGTGTATTATCGGCCATATTTCCGTAGCAGGCATCGTGAAAAGATTTTGAACGATTCGGGTTGCAGGTACCATCGATGATAACAACTATAAAACCGAGTTCTGCCAGTGCCTGGTGATCACTCCTGCTTGGATAGAATGAACGGGAACCAACGCCTCCGCCTTGAGGTCCTGGATATATATAGTTTACTACTGGATAGGATTTGTTCTCATCCAGGTGTGTTGGCGTAAACATCAGGCCATAAAGATCCCAATCTCCATTTCTTGACTTTACACTTATTCGCTTAGCAGGTTTCCAGCCATCCGCTTCCAGATCTGTTATATCTGCTTTCTCCAGCTCGGTAATTTGTTTTCCATTTATTTTTTTGAGGACTGCCTTGTTAGGAGTATCTGGTTTGGAATAATTATCTACAAAATACTTCGAATCTGGAGAGATGCTTATTCTATGATTAGCATCTTCAGGAGTAAGATTCTGTAATCTTTTGCCATCAAATCGAATACTGTAGAATTGAGCAAAATAGGGATCCATAGATTGATCCTTCCCATTTGCCATAAAATAGATCATACGATCTTCAGCGTTAAATTTTAAAACTTCAGTAACAACAAATTCACCTTTGGTAATCTGGTTCTTGAGTTTCCCGGTATTAGAATCGTAAAGATATAAATGACCCCAATCATCTCTTTCAGAGTACCAGATGATCTCACTGCTTTCAGGGAAATATTTCCAGTTAATGCTCCCCTGTCCAGACTCATACTGAGTATCTACTTTTTCTTCAAAAACTTCACGAACCTCTCCCGTAGTTGCATTGGCAATTCTGAACTTTGCTATTTTATGGTCTCTTGAAGTTGAAACAAATGCCAGTTCCTTGGAATCCTCGCTCCACTGGTTATCATCGAAAGCTCCAGAGCAACTAATGTCATCGCAAAGAGTTCCTCTTCTTGGATCCTGCGGAATTTTTAATGGAATAATCTCTGAATTTTCTGTATTTATAATAACACGCTCGATCTGAATTACCTTTTCATCACCCGGAAGCGGATATTTCCACTGCTGAAGTTCTGGCGCCCCAACTTTAGTTGAAGCAAGGTACATATCGCTTACATGACGCTGGTCCTGTCTAAAAGTTGCGATCTTTTTAGAGTCCGGAGACCATAGCAAGATTGGCTTATCACTTTTTCTCCAACCGGCATTATCTGTGGCATAACCATAATTTTCGATTCCGTCTTTAGTTAATTGTGTCTCCTCACCAGTAACAGCATCTTTGATCCATAAGTTCCAGTCCTTGATATAAGCTAATTTATTTCCGTCTGGCGAAGCAACTTCTATACGCGAATACCTTCCATTTTCTTCGGAACCTGATTCGATGTTTGCAAGTAATTCTTCTTTGGTAGTAAAAGTGCTTTTGGCACCAGTTTTACTTTTAACCAGAACGAACTCGGAACCATCCCGGGTGGTAACCCGATACCAGAAATTTCCATTTTCCAGCCATTGGGGATAAACGTAGCTCCGGTAAATCTTTTTATTAGTATTATAACTTAAGAACTTTTCAGCATTCGCGTAATCTTCAGCAGTGATGCTATCCTGGTTCTGTGAATTCACACTGGAGAACGTAATAAAAACAATAAGAACTAAAAGGTAGTTTTTCATATTCTATACTTTGAGGATTGGTTTAATTTCAATGTTGATCTTAAAGTTATTGTAGCATATTCATTCCTTATAAATTCTTCCGAAGGATTAGATGCCAAATAATTTTTTTGATAGATTTATTCTGAAAACTCTTATCAGGACTACAATTTAAAGATAATTACTGAAATCTCTGAAACCTGAAGCTCTTGAATCTTTGAGTAACTAGGAATGCGGTTCATTTTGGATATCTTTGCGGGAAAATCAAGCGTTTGTTCAGAAAAAGATTCTTTTATTTTATCAAAGTACAGTATTTAGGCTACCGTTTACATGGATGGCAAAAACAGCCTGATGTAAAAACTGTTGAAGGACTTATCACTAAAACATTTGGCTGGATCATGCCAGATGCAAAATATAAGATTCTTGGAACCAGCCGTACAGATGCTATGGTATCTGCGGAGGAGTCGGCATTTGAATTGTTTCTTGATCATGAACCTCTGGAAGATCTTCAGGAATTCCTTAAACTATTAAATAAAAATCTACCTCAGGATATTCGAGCTCTAAGTATCGAAGAAGTAGATGATAAATTCAATATCATACAGGATTCGAAAACCAAGGAATATGCCTATTTATTTAGTGTAGGTGATAAGTTTCATCCTTTTTGCGCGCCGTTTATGGCGAATTTTCAGGAAGATCTCAATATTGAAAAAATGAAACAAGCCGCTAAGCTCTATCAAGGCCAGCATAACTTTAAGAACTACTGCGTAAGAGTATCTGAAAATAGCACTTTTGAGCGTGAGATGTTAAGATCTGAAGTGGTTGAAAATACGCTTTATACTGCAAATTTCTTCCCTGAAAACTCCTATATATTTCATATCCATGCTGCAGGTTTTTTACGACACCAGGTTCGCTTAATGATGGGAACGCTAATACAGGTAGGGCGTGGAGAATTGAGTCTTGATCAAATTGAAGAAAGCTTAAGACCAGATACCCCGCACTTGCAAATGGACTTTATCGCTCCGGCATCTGGATTGATCCTGAGAAAACTCGAATTCGATTAGCAATCTATTACTTATCAGCGATGATCTTCAGCCCTAATTTTATCGTTTCATAAGGGATGGCTCCTTCAAAATGTTCAAAGTATGCTTTCAATGAATTAGGATCATTAAGATCAGACTTTGCTTTTTTAATCACTTTGAGATCAGATTTTGGAACGAACTGATGCAGGTTGATTTCCTCCTTCTCGTCATAAAGTTTGATTAGGTGTGCGTAGATCGTATTTGTTGAGACACCTTTTTCTTTTGCCATTTTCTCGATACTCAATCCGCGATCATATAATTCCAGTGTTTCCTTAAAGGTGTTAGACTTTTTAGAACGTTTAGTTTTCGGTTTTTTCTCCCTTTTATCTTTACTGAAGGCAATGATCTCTTTAATAAAACGATACCCATAATCTTCCATTTTTTTACGACCAACCCCGTCTATCAGCAGGAATTCTGCATCAGACATTGGACGTTGTTTTTCCATGTCCTTTAATGCTGCATCATTAAAAATGAGGTAAGCAGGAATATCTTCTTCCTTTGCGATGGAAAGTCTCAACTGTCTTAGTTTTTCGAATAGCGAATTAGAAGCTGACTCTTTTTTATCCTTTTCAGCTTTCTCCACTTGCTGTTTAACATCTGCCAGAAAGACCTTCTCTTTACTGAATAGAACTGACTTTGCATTTTCAGTTAACTGAAGATGATTGTTTTTATCAAAAGCGATTTCAAGCAAACCAAGATTGATCAATTGTATAATATACTGCTGCCAGTTTTGCCAGGAAATATCTTTCCCGATACCATAGGTAGAAAGATCCTGGTAATTGTTCTTTCGAACCACTTCATTTTGTGAACCCCTTAGTACATCGATAACTACGGAAATTGGTTCAGAAGCTTTAAGTCGGTAGATACAAGAAAGTGCTTTTTGAGCGATGATCGTACCATCAAAGAACTCCGGTGGATTCCTGCAAATATCACAATTACCGCAATCCTCTTGAAGGTACTCTCCAAAATAACCAAGCAGGATCTTCCTTCTACAGGAAAGTGCTTCAGAATACTGTTTCATTCTGTCAAGCTTTGCCAATTGTACCTCTTCATTCTTTGCATTCGAAGCAAATTTTTGAAGCTGGATCACATCAGCATAAGAATGAAACAAAAGTGTTTCAGATTCCAGTCCATCTCTACCGGCACGTCCAATTTCCTGGTAATATCCTTCCAGGTTCTTTGGCATGTTATAATGAATGACCCAACGGATATTAGATTTATCGATTCCCATTCCAAAGGCGATGGTTGCACAGATGATCTGTTTTTCATCATTGATAAAGTCATCCTGTATCTGCGAACGTTGATCATGATCGATTCCTGCATGATAGGCTTCAGCTTTGAATCCTTTTGCCTTCAGTTTGGCAGCAAGCTCTTCAGTAGTTTTTCGGCTTAGACAATAAACGATTCCACTTTCAGAACTACGATTATTGAGAAACTTAGCGATCTGCTCAAATCTCTTGATCCCAGGTTTTACTTCCAGGCTCAGATTCTTTCTGTCAAAAGAAGCAATATGTTTTTTAGCTGAAGGGATATTCAGCTGTCGGCAAATATCATTTCTAGTAGCTTTATCTGCAGTTGCGGTAAGCGCTAGAATTGGAGTTGAAGGGAACCTGTTCTTAAGATATCCAAGTTGTGTATATGCAGGTCGAAAATCATGTCCCCAACTCGAGATACAGTGTGCCTCATCGATGGCGATTAGACTAACTTTTCCATTTACCAGGAATCGATCAACGATTTGAAGACTTTCCGGAGCAACATAAATGAGTTTAAGCTCTTTATTCTCAATTTGCTTGAAAATAGCTTCACGTTGATCTTCGGTCTGGCTGCTGTTGAGGTAAGCGGCAGGAACACCATTGGCGTTCAAACCATCTACCTGGTCTTTCATAAGTGCTATAAGCGGGGAGATTACCAGCGTAATTTCAGGTAATAAAATTGCGGGAAGCTGATAACAAATAGATTTCCCACCACCGGTAGGCATGATCAACAGGTTATCTTTTCCATCGAATACAGACTGTATGATCTTCTTCTGTAAGGGTCTAAACTTCTCATATCCAAAATACTCCTTCAGAGTATCCAGCAGCTTAACTTCATTCATGGGACAAAGGTAAAATTAAAGGCTCAGAACAACCAGCTGCAAGGTCAATTTTCAGCAGGAATAAATACTGCCTTAGCCAATGTGTTATCAAGAGTATTGACAGATTATTCCTATTTTTATGAAAATTAAAAGTTTATATGGCGAAACGAAGAAAGCTGTTGCTAAGGCGTCCCAAACATACAAAGACGGTAAACCAGGTGCCTGGAACAATGACCTATGTAGGGCATAAAGAATCTTCAGAAACCAAACTGGAAGTGATTGATTATAATGCCGATCAGTACGAAAGGTATACTTCCAATTCGCCAGATGACGCCTTTAATTATGTAGATGAAAAAAGTGTAACCTGGTTTAATATTGACGGACTAAATAATATTGGTGAGATCGAAAAACTGGGGGATTACTATGAATTGCATCCCCTCGTGATGGAAGACATCGTAAATACCGGGCAGCGACCTAAAATTGAAGAATACCAGGATTATCTTTTCATAGTTGCGAAAATGCTTTACCACAAGGATGGTGAAATAGAAAATGAGCATATTAGTATGATCGTTGGTAAAAATTATGTCATCACCTTTCAGGAATCTGATGGTGATGTTTTTGATCCTATCCGTGAACGTCTGGAAACTTCAAAAGGAAGGATAAGAGGTAAGGGAGCAGATTATTTGATGTTTGCGCTTCTTGATGCCATTATAGATAATTATTTCCTAGTGATCGATGATATGAGCGATCGTATCGAACTATTGGAAGAGAGCTTGTTTACAAACAGACCAAGTGATGATATCGTTTACGAGATCCAGGATCTTAAAAGAAATATTCTTCGAATTAGACGTGCTGTATTTCCTCTGCGGGAAGTGATAAGCCGACTGGAAAAAATGGAGAGTGAGATCATAGACCCACATACCGGAAATTATATTAGAGATCTATACGATCATATAATTCAGATATCAGAGAATATCGAAATCTATCGGGAAATGATCTGGGGTCTTATGGATATGTATATGACTACGATAAGTAACAAAATGAACGAGGTCATGAAAGTACTTACCATTATGGCGAGTATCTTTATTCCGCTTACCTTTATCGCTGGAATCTACGGAATGAATTTCGAATATATTCCGGAGTTGCAATGGAAGTATAGTTACTTTGTACTTTGGGGAGTAATGATCATCATATTCCTTTTAATGCTTTATTATTTTAAACGTAAAAAATGGCTTTAAAATTCACCAAGATCGCTAAGATTACTGCATGCAGTGTATTTATTCTGATAAGTTCTAATATTTCAGCTCAATCTGAAGCTGATGCAGACAAGGAAATGAATAAGATGTATGTAGGAACTTATACAAAGAAAGAAGGCCATGTAGATGGTAAAGCTGAAGGGATCTACTTGCTACATCAGGATCCAGATAATGGAAGTCTGACTAACTGCGGGACCCAGGCTAAGATTGTTAATCCTTCTTTCGTAAAGACGGGCCGGCAGGGTAAGTTTCTTTATGCGGTTAGTGAACTGGGACCTGGAGACGATAAGTCTGGATATATATACTCTTACCAAATCCAGGAGAATGGAAACCTTAAGGAAATTAGTAAACTTTCTACCGGAGGACATGCTCCCTGTCATATCGCCCTGGACAGATCTGGAAAGTTTGTATTCGTTAGTAATTATATGGGTGGGGTAGTGGCTACTTATAAAGTTATGTCTGATGGAGCACTTGAAAAGGTCAATGAATTAAAACTTCCTGAAGCTGAAACCGCTCATGCACATACGGTTAAGATAAGTGGTGATAATAGAACGGCATATGTTGCAGATCTGGGTAATGACCGACTTTTAGTGTACAAATTTGATGTTGCTAGTGGAACACTTTCAAAGCACGAAGATTTCCAGGTTCAACTTCCTGAAGGAGCTGGTCCAAGGCATTTAAGTTTGAGTAGAAATGGTAATTTCGTTTATAGCATGAATGAGCTGAATTCTACAGTGACCACCTATAAGGTCTTAAAGGGTGGCGCACTTGAAATTGTACAAACTCTTAGTTCATTGCCAGAAAGTTATTTGGATAAGAATTCTGGAGCAGATATCCATATTGGTAAAGATGGAAAATATCTATATGCCAGTAATCGCGGTCATAACAGTATTGCTATATTTAGTATAGATCAGGTCAACGGAAAATTGAAGAATGTAGATTTTGTTCCGGTAGCGGGGAAGACACCACGAAATTTTGCCATATCTCCTTTCGGAAAATACTTATATGCCGCCAGTCAGGATACTGGAAATATTACCACCTACACGATCAATCCTGAAGACGGAAAATTAAAGATTCAGGAACCTATTTTTGAGATTAAAACTCCGGTATGTCTGGAGTTTCAGAAATAAAAAAAGCAGCCATTTGGCTGCTTTTTTTCTATACGTCCTGTACAACAAAGAAACCATCGTTTCCCTGTGACTGGTAAAGCGGCATGAAAATATAAGCATCCCATTCGCTATAAACTTTCTCGCCGTTCTGTTCGGCTAGTAGTTCGCCTTTTTCAATTTTCTGAAAATTCTCATAACCTTCTTTCATTTTGAAAGTATCTCCATCCTCCAAACCATGGCGGTGAATTATTTCGAAGGTTTTTTGATCTGGAGCGTTCTTTTTGCTGAACCTTTCTACACACTCAGGATAGGTGGAAATTTCAGAAAGATCTAATTGATTTGCTTCCTTCAGAGCCAACCAGATCACCCCTTCGTGATTTTCTTCCGAAGTATCATCTGTATGTTGACCAGCTTCGAACACAAAACCAGTCATTCCGGTTCGGCTTAAATAATGGTCGATGTCTCCCGTAATGATATCACTAAAACCTCTAATGATATAAGTCGGGAAATTATGGGCCCAATCATCATTATCGTTCACTTCCTGCACCGATACATACGGTAAACTTGCGGATGAGGTAGTATGGCAATCCAGAAAATACCTTTTCGTATGTTCTTTTTCAGAATATTCATTTAGTACCTCAATGATCTCGAACATTTCTTTTTGCTCATGAGTTTGAGGATCATTTTTCTGAATATTTTCTTCTGTCCAGGTTCTGTTGAGGTCTTCGTCTATATAACGTTTGTTCTCATTAAGTGCTTTCTGATTCCCGGAAACTCCAACAATTTTACCCTCGATCTCAGGTTTGGTTTTATTCAGTTGTTTAAAAACTTCCTTCAGGGCGAATACACCACTTGGTTCATTTCCATGAATTCCAGCTGTTACGAATAATAACGGGCCTGGTTTTCCTGAAGAATATTCTCCTATTATCCTGTCTACGTTCTCTTCTAGCTTCTCTTTCATAAAATTAATCCATTGTGGCCAGAGTCCTGTTGCTCAACTGACCTTTATACATATTCTTATACTCAACTTTTCTTTCGATCGCCTCGATGATATAATCTGTAAAAGGGGAAAGTCCGATATCCTTAAAATGCTCCATTCCCCCCGGGCTAAGTACATTGATCTCGATCAATTTATCTTTAACAATATCAAGTCCCACGAAAAATAATCCGTCACGAATTAATTTAGGTGCTGTAAGGTCAACGATACGTTGCATTTCCGGAGTTAGCTCACTACTATCTGCAGTAGCTCCAAGGCTGAAATTACTACGGAATTCTCCTTCGCCTGCTACTCTTCTAATAATTGCTTTTTCGCCATCTCTTTCCATGATTTTACCATTTAGTAATAAGACACGCACATCACCATCTTTAACATCTGGTAAAAATTCCTGCGCGATTACGTATCCCTGAGAGCTTAAATGATCAATAATCTGGTTGGTATTTTTCTCATGTTCATCTATAAGATACACATCCTGTCCTCCTGAGCCTTCCAGTGGTTTCAATACCATCTTTTTATTCTGTTTCTCCCAGAAATCTAAAAGTTGATCCTTATCTCTCGTAATGATAGAGGCAGGTTTGATTTCCTGAGGTAACTCTTCGAAATACAACTTATCTATAAAGGCATGCGATAGGGCATAGGCATCATTTAGAACCAGAACATCCAGTTGCTGGATCATTCTACCAAATGCTACTCCAGCTTGCTCAGCCCATTGTCTGCCTTCTTCTTCGGTAGGATTGTTTCTAATAAAAAGGACATCCAGTATCGTGCAATCAATTTGCTTTTTTATAGCCTTAGGACCCTGCAAGGCTTCCAGAAATTTCTTAGTAGACTTGGTTTTGGTATCCCTTGGTGGTTGAGTAGAATTTATAGTGATAGGTTTATCATGATGGAAGTTAAAATCGCCAACACCCATTGCATAAACTTCATGACCTCTTTGATGAGCCATCTGCATTAGCGCGTTCGATGTACCATCTTTCTCTGTTGCGACATCATTTAATACAAAACATATTTTCATTTACATACCATTTGTGGAAGGCTTAAACCATTCCTGATTAATTTCAATTTTTCGAACATTTGTTCACTATGAAGAAACCGGGGTTTTATCCTTAGCGGTTCCAGAACTTTTCTGTCTGTTAATTCCCGGATTATATTTGTGTGCTTAATTCCGTATTTACCGGCTAGCAGAATATCATAATCATCATTATTCTTAAGGTGTTCTTTCAGTAGAACAAGCCCCTTTAAATAAATAATGTCTTTAATAAATCCACCGCCCTGCATGATTCGGGAAGTGATATTGAATGCTCTTTCCGCAGAAAAACCATAATCCATTTTTAATAGTCTGAATATTTCCTGGAAATTCGCACCGTCTATAACTGCCTGTCCTGCCAGCACTCTTCCGGCAAGGATTCTAAGTCTGTTAGCCGTAAGACCATCTACCATAAATTCAGACATTACTGCCAGACCTTCCTGCAGTGGATCATAATCTGCAAGACCAATACTTAATTGCTTAAGAGGTTGTCTGCTTCCATTGTAATGTGTGAGAATATGTGTTCCAACTTCGTGCTGGATGAGTGCCTCCGCCTCGATACGGCTCATTTCATAATCTGCAGGAATGTATAATTCTCCGTGTGAAACCATCATTACGTTCACATCTTTTCGAATATGCACCTTGCAGTTAAAGTTTTCATCCTGTTGTTTAAAATAATCGAACTCCTTACGGGCAAGGCTGCTAAATGCTTTTGCGTCAAGAATATCATTCGATTCGCTATAAGTTTCTTCCGGTACTTCGTTAAGTATGTTCTGAGCCTCTTCACATAATTGTCGATCCACACCTTTATAGAGTCGGATGCTATCATACATAAAGTTGCTGGATCCACGTTCACCAAGCATAGTAATCTGCATATCAAGCTCTTCACGTTTTTCGCGGAATAGAAAGGACATGGCTGGATCGTCAATGTCTTCGATCTTAAGATCGTAAAGTCTGCGTTTTAAAATATCAGGATCAACCGGTAGCAGGCGATAATGATAGTCCAGAACATTCTGGTAGTTACTTTTAAAGAACTCTTCCTTGATCTCATGGATATTTGCAGGTGAAACCAGCCAGAGGAATTGATATGATTTTTCGATATCTGCCAATTGCTTATCAATATCGAATACCACCTGCTTTAGATATTTCCTTCCCAGAGCGTTAAAGCTGGCTACGCCGCCCGTAGTTTGTACCCTGATAAAATCAAAGAAGGACCTGTGCATGGCCTTGATCAGGAAGTCTTTAAAATTTCTAAAAAAGACAGGATATAATTTATTATTCTCATTTCGGTATATGGGCGGAATTTCAAGGCTAACGAGAACAGCTCCACAATTTTTAGCTTCCTCAATACTCATAAGATCTTCGGAACCTTCCGCATGCCTGTGTATGGTATCTACAATCTCTGTATCCAGATACAGGCCAGTAAATACTTCATTTATGGTTAATAGATCCTTCTGAAGGGTTTCTAAACTGGTAGGAAGCTTTTCAGCAGGACCCTTAATACGCAGTTTCTGAGAGTCCTCGGCTCCCGCATAGATCTCGAATAACAAATATGATTTCATTTCTACTGAAAGAAAATCGGAAATAGCAATCAGTAATTTTTGATAGCCTGCAAAATCTGAGTTTCCTATGACCATATAGGAGGATTCACTGGTTATGAACCTTTTAGTTCCTTTATCATTCGATTTTTTCCGGTAGATAACAAGGTAGGGTAATTCTTTTTCAATATGCAAGATTCCCATACCGGGAAGCATGCAGCTTATTTCCTTCTTTTCTTTAAGAATTGTTAAGATTTGTTGAATGGAATTTTCAGATAGATCAGGTATTTCCTGCATAATTTGAAAACTTATATTTTAATCTTCTATAAACGCCATGTTTAGAGAGGATTTGATTGGTTTTATAACATTTAGCTTACTCCAATTTAGGAAGAATTAACCGTTCAAATCCTGTCTGTCATCTTTTGACAAATTTTTATGACGGACTTAATATAAATTAGGAAATGGCGAGGAGACTATTAAAAACAAAAAAGCCTTCCGTGAGGAAGGCTTTTCGTGATGGCACCAGGATTCGAACCTGGGACCGCCTGCTTAGAAGGCAGCATTTTTGAATACATCTGAGTACAAACTAAAGTATAGGAATCTGTAAAACAGCATGTATAGCAGTATTCGACCTCATTTGATAGCGATTGATATCAAAAATATGTGTGCGTAAAGTGTGCGTAATTTTAGCTAAATTTATATTGTAAATAGGAAAGGATATGGCAAGAGCGAGATTAGTTTTAGATACACGGGTGAAGTCAAAATATTCCAATGATGGTCTGTTTCCAATTACTATTAGAATTTTTCATAAAAAACCTCGAATGATCCGTCTTCCGTATAGTACTTCCAAATCTGGTTGGGATGATAAAAATATGTTGCTTAAGAAATCGGCTGTTGCAAATAAAGATGTTGAATGTGATAAAATTAACACCTTAATTTATAACAAACTGCATTTAGCAAAGTCTACAATTTACAATTTAGGAGATACAATCAATATCATTTCTGTTGATACCTTAGTAGAAAACATTAAAAAGTGTTGGGATGAACAACTGGATTCTAAAGTAAAACGAAACTTATCTAATGAAATTACCTTGGATAATTGGGGTCAGATTTTAATCGATCGTAAATTAAAGGCTAATAAACCAGCTACAGCAAAATGGTATAAAGACTCCATCACCGCTTTTACACAATTTAATGAAGGTAAATCGGTGAAGCTATATCAAATTACAGTTACATTTTTGAAAAATTTTGAAATGGAGCATATTTCCAGAGGAAATTCGAAAAACGGCATAAGTTCTTACATAAGAGCTATCCGGGCAATTTATAACAGCGCTTTAAGAGAAGAAAAGTATAATAATTTAAAAAATCCTTTTTTAAATTATAAAATTCCATCAACTGGAAGGACAAAAAAGAAAGCTCTCTCAAAAGAAAAAATTGTGGCTATTAGAAATTTAAAATATGAAAAATTTTCCAATCTCTGGCATACAAAGAACTACTTCTTATGTATGTTTAATTGTAGAGGAATGAACCTTATTGATTTAGCAAAGTTAAGAGTTAAAGATATAAGGAATAATAGAATTTTTTATGGTCGAAGTAAGACGGGAGATCCTTTATCTGTAAAGGTGACCATAGAATTTGCCAAAATTTTAGAATTTTATATTCAGGATAAAGATAAAGACGATTTTATTTTTCCTATCGGATATGATGGTTCCGTTAGCACTTTTAAAAAATATAGATCTGATAGAAGGTTAGTAAATAAATTGCTTAAAAAGATTGCTGAAGATGCAGGTATTGATGAAAAGATCACCTCATATTATATTCGGCATTCCTGGGCAACCATAGCTAAAAATATGGGTATTTCGACTGAAATAATAAGTGAAGGTTTAGGTCATCATTCATTAAAAACTACAGAAATCTATCTCAAAAGTTTTGATAATACAGTTCTGGATGATGCAAATGATTTAATAGTAGCTTAATATATAGCTCTAATTTTCAATAAATTTGTTTTAATAGCCTTTTAGTATATTTCTATTCCAGATTAAATAGCAAGATTACCTTTTTAAAATTTCTGGTATCACCATATCATTTTTTTATTTAAATTTATAAATTCCAATTACTTACGAAGCTCTTTATAATTGCTTGGTAAATTTTTTTTGTGGTCGTGATAAAATCTATTTTCACCCAAAGGATAGATTTGTAGTGTTTTGACGAATAGGCCGTTATTTATAAATAGTCTGTTAATTCGCCTTCCTTCATTTTTGTTATAGATTAATTTAGTGCTTTGATTTTCAATTGGGTGCCATGTTTGGAGCAGTGAATTTTCCGGCTTACCGTCAGCTTGATCAAATGGATTGTGGGCCTACCTGCCTAAAAATCATTACAGAATTTTACGGTAGACATTTCAATATAGATTTTTTACGTGAAATCTCATCCCAACAAAAAGGAGGAGTATCCTTTCAGGGTCTTTCACAAGCAATGGAAAGAATTGGATTAGATTCTGTTGGCATTAAAGCTAACTTAAAGGAACTGATTGAAGATATTCCACTTCCTGCAATTGCTCACTGGGAACAGAATCATTTTTTGGTGATATATAAAACTGATAAACGAAATGTTTTTGTTTCCGACCCGGCCATAGGAAAAATAAAATATTCTCATAATGAATTTCAGGTGCGATGGTCAGGTAAGAATGAAAATGAGGGCGTATTACTCCTTGTCCAACCTAAAGAGGATTTTCTGGATAACGATAATGAAGAAGCTAAGCCGGAAGGAATAGGATTTTTACTCGAATATCTTAGTCCGTATAAAAAATATATAGGACAAATCACCTTGGGTTTATTCACTGCGATGTTAATTCAGTTAATCCTTCCTTTTCTAACTCAAAGCATTGTGGATTACGGGATCAATTATGAGAATCTTGATTTTATATACCTGATCGTTATAGCACAACTTTTTTTATTTCTAACTCGTTCCGTCACAGAGGTGATTCGGGATTGGCTCTTACTGCACATCAGCACCAAAGTTACCATAGCTATGGTATCAGATTTTCTGGATAAACTTTTGAAGCTTCCAATTACTTTTTTTGACTCAAAAACCACCGGCGATTTTATGCAGAGGATTTACGATCATCAAAGAGTAGAGGAATTCCTGAGCGGCCAATCCCTGAGTATATTTTTTGACCTGCTTAGCATAATAGTTTTTGCTTTTGTTTTAGGAATTTTTGATAGTACGATACTTCTAATTTTCTTGATTGGAACTTCTTTGTTTTTAGGGTGGTCTCTTTTATTTATGAAAAAGAAAGAGGTTCTGGATCACCAGCAATTTGATTTGCATAGAAAGGAGCAATCCCATTTACTTCAAATCATTATGGCGGTGATGGAAATCAAACTTAACAATTCTGAAGAAAGAAGAAAATCAGAGTGGGAGATGAATCAGTCCAGGCTTTTTGGATTGCAATCAACTATCCTGAAGGTTGATCATAGTCAAATTAAGGGCGGTAAATTTATTAATGAAATTATGGGCATCCTGATTGTTTTTTGGTCAGCAAAGGCAGTTATATCAGGGGAAATATCCTTAGGTACCATGTTGGCAATCCAATTCATTGTAGGAAGTCTTTACATACCAATTTCTAATACTATCGATTTCCTAGTGGGCTATCAAAAAGCAAAACTTTCTTTAAAAAGATTGGCTGAAATTCACAATCAAAAATCTGAAGTATATCAGAATGAAAGCGTTGGTTTAGAGTTGAGAGGCGATATAAAACTCGAAAATATCTCGTTTAATTATGGGGAACAAGGATCAAACGCTGTTATCAAGAATGTTTCTACAATTTTTCCACACGGAAAAGTTACTGCCATTGTGGGAGCTAGTGGATCTGGTAAGACAAGCCTTCTGAAAATATTATTGAGATTATATAAACCTTGTGAAGGCAGGATAAGTATTGGAAACGAAAATTTCGAACATGTTGAAGTAAACAACTGGAGAAGGATGTGTGGGGTGGTTTTACAGGATGGAATTTTGTTCAATGATACCTTCGAAAGAAATATCACAGAATCAAAATCTGATGAACCATTAAACCAAAAGCGATTAATAGAATCGGTCGAAATGGCCAATTTGACCGATTTAATTAGTTCACTCCCTCTTGGGTATCAGACCAGGATTGGTGAACAAGGACAGCTATTAAGCGGGGGAGAGAAACAAAGACTTTTAATTGCAAGGGCGATATACAAAGATCCTAAATATTTATTTTTTGATGAAGCTACAAGCTCCTTAGATGCTGAAAACGAAAAAGTAATAACAGAAAATCTGAATCATTTTTACCGGGATAAAACAGTAATTATCGTAGCCCATAGGCTATCCACAGTAAAAAATGCAGATCAAATATTGGTAATGAATAAAGGAAATATCGTGGAACAGGGGAATCACCAAGAGTTACTATCTCAGAAAGGTGTTTACTATACATTAATTAGAAATCAACTTTAAATTTAACCATTATCGAAAAATACAAAAAATACAAAAATGATAATATTCTTCAGCGTGAACCCGGTTGGATATTACGGAATGGCACTAAGTTGACATTTGTTTTCTTTGTATTATTACTAATTTCCGCTTCCAATTTTCCATTTAATGAAGTTATTCAAGGAAAGGTAATTGTCACCTCTCAAAATCCACCCGTACATATAAAAGCAAAATCTGTAGGTAAAATTTTAGCGATTAACTACCAACCTGGAGATTTAGTTTTTAAAGGGGATATTTTAGGAGAACTAGAAAATGATTCATACACAAAAGATGTTGTAAATCTACGAGCTAAGTTAGATACCGTTTTCAATATTCAAACCCTCAAAGATTTAAATGAGATTTACCCTCCACATTTAATTTTAGGCAACGACCTTCAATTATATTACAATGCTTTTTTGAGCAATTATCATCATTTGATACTTGAAGCGTCCCTGAATGATCAATCTATTCATGATCATCAAATGAGGCAGGAATTATCAAATCAGCTTTATTCCATTGATAGTAAAAATGAAGAATTATCTATCGCTAAAAGAAATCTTGAAGTCTCGGAAACCAATTATAAGAGGTTCCAAGAATTATTTAATAAGGGGGTGGTTTCTCAGGTTGATCTTGAAAATATAGAAAAAGATTTCTTAATGCAGCAGCGCCAATTTCATTTTTTAAATCAACAGTATAATCAGTTAATATTAGAAAATAAAGGTATACTATCTAGGCTTCAACTTTCAAGTAATACGTCTTTAAAAACTAAGCGTAATCTAGAGGTTGATCTACTATTATCTCAACAGAATTTAATCGGTGCTATCCAAAAATGGGAAGATACCTACCTTTTGAAAAGCCCCATTGATGGCCGATTATCTTATTTTGAAGTTTGGGGAGAATATCAGAATGTAGAAGAAGGAGAATCAGTATATAGTGTTGTTCCCGATATTCAGCAGAATCTGATAGGGAAATGCATAATCCCCATTCGGAATGCAGGGAAGTTGAAAAAAGGGCAGAAGGTAAATTTAAAACTAGATAACTATCCTTATCATGAATGGGGAATGGTAAGAGCCAAGGTAGGATCGATTTCACAAATACCCAAAGGAGGAGACAATCCTGGTTACATTGTTTACTTAACTATCAATGACCTGAAAACCTCTTACGGTAAAGAATTAGAGTTTCATCAGGAATTAAATGGAACAGCAGAAATTTTACTGAAGGAGGTTACACTGATAGAACGGATTTTTTATCAGTTCCGTCATTTATGGTCAAATAGAGAATTTTAAATGATTGAACATGATTTTTTCATCTGTAATAAATCTTTCCCTGTACCGCTTACTGTTATTCGTGGCTTTGACCATATTTATTTATAAGCCATTATTATTTGCCCAGGATAATATAAAACAGAGCACTACTATTTATTCAGTTAATTCATCTTTTACAGAATTGCATGAACTTGAGGCAGCCGCTATGGCAGATTCTAAAATTGACGAACTAAATAAGATTGTAGAAGTCCATTTGCAGAAGGCTAAAAAAGAGAATGATCCTGTTGAACTAGCCAGAGCTTATTACTACAGAATATTGACGGAGAAGCCTGAACGCGCAATTATTTATTCAGATTCCATGATCGAGATTACTGAAAACAGCGAACATCCAAACTACCCGACTCTTGGCTATATTCTCAAAGCAAATGTGCTTTATGATCAGGGTAAATTTCAACCTGCATTAGATAATTTTTTAAAAGCCTATAATCTGGCTTTGGAAAAGAATAATATGGATGATCAGCGTGAAATTTCCCTTGCCATTGCTGCCATAAGGAATATTAACGGGCAACATTACGCCGCCGCCGATTTATATAAGCGATCCCTTAATCTTTTAAAACAGAAATCAAATTCAACTGAAAATTATTACGAGGATTATTCAACTCTGTTATATAACCTCTCACTTACCTACCTGAGATTGTCACAATTGGATACCTCAAAATATTACGTTCAGAAGGGAATTGATTTGTCAAGATTAGAGAACAAAGAAGAAGATTTTAAAGATTTTGTTTTGGTGGATGCTCAGATAAATTTTTATAAAAAGGATTTTAAAAGGGCCAAGGATACACTTCTAAAATATATTGACGATTTTGACGGTACCAGTAAGGCGATCAAGCTTTATTATTTGGGAAAAATTGAAAAAAATTATGGAAATGATAAGGTCGCGCTTACATATTTTAAAACCATAGATTCCATCGTCTCCTCAACAGAGGATCCTTTTAACGAAGTAAAGGATGTTTATCAGCAATTAATAATCAATTCGGTTTTAGAAGACGAAGAAAAGGAACAAATTGGCTATATAGAAAAACTAATATATTATGATAGTGTTTTGTCCTCAGAGCATGAAAATATTGCAAATCAGGCAATAGTTGCTTATGATATCCCGGATCTGAAAAGACAAAAACTTAAAGCTGAAAATCAACTCAAAACAAAAAATTTATATGTGACATTGATTGCTATTCTGGCTGGTCTGGCTGTTCTTATTGGCTTATATTTTTTTATACGCTCCAGAAAAATGAATGCAAGGTTAAAACTTCTTATGGAAGAATCGGAAATGGAAGAGGGAAAATCTAAGGCCATTACAGAGCATCCTTCTTCCATTCCGGAGGAAATTAGAAAGGATATTTTAGAAAAACTGGCTGTATTTGAAAAATCAGATCGCTTTATGAGCAAAGATTTGGATATGTATGGCCTGGCCCAACAAATAGGTACCAATACTACCTATTTGTCCACTGTAATCAATCATTACAAAAAGATGAATTTTCCAACCTACGTCAAGGATTTGAAAATTAAAGCGGCAATAAATCAACTGAGTAAGAATCCTGATTTATTGAAATATAATTATCAAGGTTTAGCGGAAATTTTTGGTTTCAAAACAGGGGAATCATTTTCGAAAGCCTTTTACAAGAAAACTGGGGTATATCCATCTAAATTTTTAAATGAATTAAAATCACGCTAAACAACACGTCATTTATAAATGGAGGGTTAACCTTTTTGCAGCCTGTACCCAAATGTGATTATTTAGTACTGAAATTTATTAATCCATTAAATATTCTAATTATGAAAAAAGAACTAAAAGATTTTAAAGGAAGAGCCCTTAAAAATTTACACCAAATTAAAGGTGGGGGAGAAGATGGTCCAATTGACAGGGATAAGATCAAAACTCCGAAAGTTGGAAAACGAGATTGAAATTAAATCCGTAAAAAAATTCCCGGATCAAAATCCTGATTCGGGAATTTCAAAAAATGAAAAATGAAAAAATATATCAAATATTTTCTATTCTATTCTTTGTGTTTTTTCCTTTCGGTTTCTTTTGCCCAGGAAGGAAAGAGCAATCATTTGGTTTATCCCCAAATCCTCAAAAAACCAACTTCCGAAATACATTATGGAATAAAAGTCTTAGACGAGTATTCAAATTTAAATAAGCTAGAAGATAGTTCGGTGAAAAATTGGTTCAAAGCTCAGGATTCTCTGGCTGAAAAGTATTTTGCTACAAATGACTTAATGAAAGAATATTTAGAGAAATTTAAAAAATACCAAAATAATGCTCAATCCTCCTTGAGTATGGTTCGTATTAGTGAAAATGGAAATTATTTTTACTTAAAATATGATGATAGTTTGGGATATGAAAAATTGTTTTTTAGGGAGAATCTTGCTGATAAAGAAAAAGAATTATTCGATCCTTCCCAGTATAATTCTGGTAATCCGTCAATAACTTATCTAAACCCCTCATTTGACGGAAAAAAGATCGCAATTGGTTTTAATGACAATGGTAGTTTTTCAAGTACAATCTTAATTTATGATCTTGAAACGAATCAGATTTTAAGAGAAGTGATTACAAATATCAATCCCGATTTTGGGGGAATAGAATGGTTGCCGGATAATTCAGGATTTATCTATTTATTTTTTCCGGAAGTAGATAATTCCCAACCGGGTTATAAGAAGAACTCTTTTTCTGTTATTTATAAATTAGGTGAAAACCCCGAAGATAGAAAACCAATTTTCCAGTCTCATTATGACTTACATATTTCTGAAGATTTTTATCCTAAAGTAAAAATAGGATCGAGCCTGGATAATTATATCATTGGTTATATAGCCAGTTCTGATGATTATTATGACAGCTATATAGCTACCATTTCAGATGTCCTACAAGGAAAACCAGATTGGAAACCATTCTTCAAAAAAGAAGATGCGATATTCTACGATCAGGGAGAGGTTCGTGGTGATAAATTTATTTTCCGCCAAGGAAATTTAAACGGGAATCTATTGGGGAAAGTAAGTATCGAAAATCCTGATTTCACTAATCCGGCTGTTTTGGCAGAAGGCAGTAAAGAGAATCCTATTATTAAATTTGAAGTAACAAAGGATAATATTTATTTCGCACGGTCCTTATATGGAGCAAATGTTTCTTTATATGTTCTCAACTCTTCAAATAAGATCAGACAATTACAACCTCCTTTTGATCCCGGTTATGCTACCTTTTTTGGGGAGTCTGTAAAACACAATAATGTTGGGGTGGGTATGGATGGTTGGACTTCTGATTATACCCGCTATTTAATAAATGAAGATGGAAGTTTCTCAAGAGAAGCACTTTCACCTCTATTGGCTTATCCAGAGTTTGAAAATATTATAACGGAACAAATAATGGTTACCTCCCATGATGGGGTAGAAGTTCCTTTATCGCTGGTTTATAAGGAAGGTCTGGAAAAAAAATCAGCAAATGAAGTATTTATGTATGTATATGGTGCATACGGGGAAAGTTTGAGTCCATTTTTCTCTCCTATGTTTTTAGATTGGGCAGCCCAGGGTGGAATTTTGGCATTCCCTCATGTTAGGGGAGGCGGAGAAAAAGGGAAGGAATGGCACAAGCAGGGAATGAAGAATCTTAAATTTAATTCCTGGAAAGATCTTATTGCCTGTACCGAAGCTCTAATAAATTTGAATTTTACGGAACCAGGATTAATTTCACTTTATACCAGCAGTGCAGGAGGGATTACAGCCGGAATGGCTGTAAACGAACGTCCGGATCTTTTTTCTTCCTTTATAGCTGATGTTCCGCGACTAAATCCTTTTGGTCTGGAATCATCCAGCACGGCCAGCAGTACGAGTTACCTTGAGTATGGAACGGTCAAAGACAGTACAGAATTTTCGGGTCTTGTAAAAATGGATCCATACTTAAACATACGGTCTAAAATGGCTTATCCGGCAGTTCTTGTAATGCCGAGCTATAACGATGACCGTATTCCATTATGGGATAGTGGCAAATATATAGCTAAACTGCAAAATAGTAATCAGACAAATAATCCTGTTTTATTGGATATCGACTATCAAAACGGGCATGAAACAGCAGGTGATTATGATGAATCTGTCCGTCTATACAGTAAAATTTTCAGTTTCGCCAAATCCAATATGAAGCGTTAGTTATTTCATCCAGATTAATCAGAGTTTTCCTGTTTTTATTCCGATTGTTTATGAATGCAGCCCATTCATTTATAAAAGCAGATATCTAATATTATTTAAAGTGCAGGAATTACAGGATATTTAAGGTAGTATTTCTTAAATATCAATCTAATGGATTTTCTGATTACCGAGGATGAGCTTAAAAATGAGATTCAGGAAATTGAGCAAACTTTCCTAAATAAGAATGCTGCATACTTTGAAATAATTAACTACTGCCGTAAAGTATTAGAAACCTACCGAAAAGAGATTTATTTAAATGGCTTCCCGGATACTCCTTCAGAAATTCAGTTTTTTAAAAAACAGAAAACGATTCCTTTAACATATCAGATTTATTACGAAAACTTGCTATCCATCGAATTGGAAATTTCATCTATAGACGAATCCTCACAGTCGAAATTTATATCTAAAAAGATTCAAAAGATAAATAGTTTTCTTACTGGGCATAAAAATTTCCTTCGGTATATCGCCCTGGATCAGGAATACATGGATGAGATCTATTTCACCCGAAAATATTTTCATAAAGATCATATTGTTAATTATAGTCATTATGAAAGAGATCCCTTATTCAGCTGCTCCCACGATTTACTTTTGAGTGAATTGAATGCCCGTAATTTCTTGCTCAAATATCTAAATAATAAATTTCGGGTTAAAGAATCTGCTTCCATAGCTTATGAAGAACCTATAAAAATTAACTGGACTTCTTCTAAGGTGGCTCTAACCGAACTGATCTATGCCCTGCAGGTTAGTGGGAGCATAAATAATGGAAATACTACGCTGAAAGAACTGGTGGATATATTTGAGACATTAACAGGCTTAGATCTGGGAGACTACCATCATACTTTTTTAAGACTCAGGAGCCGCTCTGAACCTTTAAAATTTATCGATAAAATGAGAAATTCCATGCTTGAATATATGGAAGAGCTTGATGCGTGAACTTGAACATCCAAGCAGGAGCCAAGTTGGGTATTGGTTTCAATTGAAATAAATCATTTTAGCTTTATAAGCTTAACTATCATTTATATCCTATACTACCATTATTCTTCCTGAAAATCAATTTTGCCAAGTTGGTGATTGCTTGGCTAATTGTTCATTTGTTATCTAACAATTTTGTAATGAAAATCAATTCCAATCCCACTGCTTTAAAAATTATAACCTGCGGTGGGATTGTTTAAAAACAATTCATTATGCCAACGTCAATTATTACTACAGATGATTTAAGGGAGTTCAAAATAGAGCTCCTTGAAGAAATTCAGAAACTACTAGAAAAAGAATCCGGTAATATTTCTAAAAAATGGCTGAAATCCACCGAAGTCATGGAGATGCTAAAGATTAGTTCCGGAACTCTAAATGGTTTTAGAACAAAGGGGATACTACCATATAGTAAGATAGGAGGACTCATTTACTACGATTCAGCTATTATTCAAAAAATATTGACAGATAATCTAATCCAAAATGAATAAGCCATGAATTACATAAAACATTTAAACGCGGTGTTCAAGAGATTTTCTAAGGACTCTAGTCTGAATGCCACTCATATTAGTGTATATATGGCATTATTTCAATCCTGGAATATCCACCGTTTTAAAGAACTATTCTATATCCATAGGGATGAAATTATGGAAATGGCTAAAATTGGCTCCAATCCAACTTACCATAGATGCCTGAGAAAATTACACGATCAAAAATATATTCAATATCTGCCTTCCCATAATCCATATAAAGGGAGTAGGGTTAGGATGTTCATTTTCGATGCAAGCTCTAAACAAGTAGTGGGCAAGCATGAAACAAGTTCAGAACAAGTATTAACTCCTTCAATAAACTTAAATAAACAAAATAAAAACCTTAATAAACTTGAGCTCCCCCAAAGTGAAAATGAAGTATTAATTTTTTTTAAAAATAAAAATTGGCCGGAATTAGAAGGACGAAAATTTTACAATCACTACACTTCAATTGGCTGGTCGGTAAGAGGAAATATTAAAATCACTAATTGGCATGCAACTGCTGAGAGCTGGATGTTGAAAGCAAACGATTTTAGAAGTCAGTCATCAGTATTTCAAAATAGAGACAACCTTAAAACAACTAAATATAAAAATTATGGCGAACCCCTCTAGCATTATAGAAGATGGAATTGAATATTCTCTTGGCAAATATGATGGAAAGAGAATAATTTATGATTTCCCAAAAATCCTAATTTTTCTTGAAGCCAAAGGTAAAATTCTTTTTGGCCAGCATTTTAAAATATTTGAAGAGGATAAAGATATTCTGTTTAAGCTTTCCAACTACTTTATTAAAGACCATATAAATTGTGAAAAGTTGCGGATTGATCCGGATAAAGGAATTTTGCTTTCCGGTCCCGTGGGATGTGGTAAAACGAGCCTGATGAAGCTCATGCGGTATTTGGTGCCCCATCAAAGGAGCTACGTGGTTATGCCATGTAGAAATATTGTTTTTGCTTTTAATCACCTGGGATATAAAACTATTGAAGATTATGGAGATGAAGGTTTTTTCTGCTTTGATGATATGGGCATAGAGCCAATAGGAAGACATTATGGTAGGGATTGTAATGTGATAGGGGAAATTCTGATATCTCGTTATGAACTTTTTCTTCAAACAAATTTAAAAACCCATGGCACCACAAATTTAAGTGCCATGGAAATTGAAGATATGTATGGCTCAAGAGTCAGAAGCCGAATGAAAAAGTTATTCAACCTTATTGATTTTGACTATAATACAAACGATAAACGAAAATGAAAATAGCAACCTTCAATGTTCAGAATTTATTCCATAGGGATAGAAGTTTTTTGGAGAAACCTTATGAAGATTGCTCCGTGGAATGGTTATATGAGATAGATCTTTTATTGGGAAAAATTCATAAATCAGATAAGGATAATGAGCGATTGAGAGAACTTTCATATATGGTAGGGATCGATAATTCATTGCAATTACCCTATGCGGTTATTAAAAGAAAATCAGGGTTTCTTTTTCTAAAAGGAATGAATTATTCTAAAGAATTGAAAGCAGGGGAACTTACTGACTGGAATGGATGGATAGCATTGCAAAATGCACCATTGGAACCTTTAGCCATTGATAATAAAGCGAGAGTGATTGCAGATGTGAATCCTGATATCCTAATTTTGCAGGAAATTGAAGACCGGGCTTCTTTAGAGGAGTTTAATACTGTTGTACTGCCCAAATTTGACTGTGAGCCATTTAAGGATTCATTTGTGGTGCAGGGAAATGATAAAAGAGGGCAGGAAATTGGAATTTTAACCAGGAAAGGATTTGAAATTCAATCTGTAAGAAGTCATATTTTTGATGTTAGCTTATCAGGAAGAAAAATTTTCAATAAAGATTTACTAGAGTACAAAATCCGAACAAAAGAGAAAAATACAATTTTTATTCTTGCCGCTCATTTTCAGGAAACCAGGAAAGATAATGATCTTTCAGGAATTTTTAGACGGGAACAGGCGGAAAATGTTGCTGAGATCTATAAGAAATTACTTGCTGAGGGTAAAGAAAATATTGCAATAGTGGGTACTCTTAATGCTGCATCTTTCTGCAATACCTTAATGCCCTTACTTCAGGAAACCAATTTGAGCGATATTACCAGGCATCACTCCTTTAATGTCGAATTTGATAAAGGAATAGATGCTGGATATTATAGCTTGGGCGCTTACCAGAAAGGAGTAAATATTAAACAAAAGGATTATTTGTTACTGTCTCCGGAGCTTTTCGCCAAATTGAAAAAATGTGGGCTAAATAGAAGAGGAGTTTGGCCCGAAAAAAGACCTATGTGGTCTATTTATCCAAATATTCAACGGAAAAACCAGGCCGCCAGTGAGCATCCTGCAGTTTGGGTGGAGTTGGATATTTAAATTAAATGTTTGAATTTTTTTGTAAACCTATTTCAAGAAATGACATATAGGTTACGGTTACGGTTCGTATGTTTAAGGAGTAAGGGACTCGGATTTGTTGTCTTAGTATTGGTTTATTGGTCAAGTTAATTATTTTCTTTCTACGGCTGCCGCTTATTGGCGATTAACCGTCTTTGTTGGGGCTAGTTATAATGTATGCGTCCGTCTAAGTGCATCTTTTCTGAACCCTTTGTAGATTATAATTTAGCGGTCTAAATATAATCAAAATGACCCGATCTTCAATTGCCACAGAAATGCGTAAGCTAGTCGATAACTATTATGAATCAGGACAAAGCCGATCCTCTTTTGCCCGTAATCACGGAATTAGCAAAGGAAAACTCTGTTATTGGATCCAGAAATTTCCCAAGGAGCAAGTTATAAAGCCCGCAAAAAGTAATTTTGTTTCCTTGTCGGCCGACCCTTCTACCACCCCAACATCCTCCAGGAGTATGCATATCCGTTTAGGTAATGGCGTAGAAATTGAAATTTCCCTGTAATGTTTGCCTTAAGTAGTTCCCTGAATTACCAGCTATATCTTCCTGGTACTGATATGCGTAAGAGTTTCGATGGATTATGTGGGCTGGTCCTTAGAGAATTAGGCCATAGTCCCCAGGATGGTTCAGTCTATATCTTTATCAATAAAGCTCGCAATAAAGTCAAGTTACTGCATTGGCAGTCCGGGGGCTTTGTGTTGTACTACAAGCGCCTGGAGCGTGGCACCTTTGAGTTGCCAAAATACGATGCATCCGTGGGAGGGTTACAGCTGGATTACACCCAACTGGTGATGCTTATCGACGGGGTGGCCATCACCAATATTACCCGAAGAAAGCGCTATAAAAAAGCCGGATAAATGCTGGCATATCTCTAACAAGGGTAGTATTTTAGCTGCCCGATGACCTATCAGGAGCTACAAAAAGAAAACCAGCAACTTCGCCAGTCCAATGAAACCTTCAAGGAGAAGATCTCCGCTTTGGAGGTACAACTCGGACAGCTCTACAAGCTGATCCAGGGCTTTAAATCGGAACGTTTTATTCCTGAAATACTTCAGCAGCAGCTATCGCTTTTTTCTGAAAATTCAGATAAAACCGGGCAAGTAGTCACTCCTAAAGAAACGATCAGCTATACCCGGGAAAAAAAGAAGCACCCGGGCCGTAATACCTTGCCGGAACACCTTCCGGTACGGGAAGTCATTCTTGAACCAGAGGAAGATGTAAGCACGCTAAAAAAAATAGGTGAGGAAGTTAGTGAAACCCTGGAGTATACCCCGGCCAGTCTGGTTAAAAGACGTACCATACGTCCTAAATATGCCAGGAAAAATGAGCAAGGGGTAGTCATTGCGCCACTGCCCACACGTCCTATCGAAAAATCTATTGCCGAAGCCTGTTTATTGGCTTATATCCTGGTGAGCAAGTATATTGACCATTTGCCATTCTATCGTCAGATCCAGCGTTTTAAACGGGAGTTTGGCTGGGAACCTGCCTCCAGTACTTTAAGTGACTGGATGGCGGGTTGTTGCCAGCTCCTGGAGCCCCTCTATAATACCCTGAAACAAAAAATCCTCACAGACGGTTACATCCAGGCTGATGAAAGTCCGATTAAGGTGCTGGATAGTGATAAAAAAGGCAGCACACATCAAGGCTACCAATGGGTCTATCACGACCCCTTGCAAAAACTGGTGCTCTTTAATTACCGTAGGGGACGTAGGCAACATGGTCCCAGGGAATTCCTTGACGGGTATAAGGGATACGTCCAATGTGATGGGTACAGCGTGTATGATAAAATCGGTGTAGATCCGGATATTACTATGGCCGGTTGTCTTGTGCATGCCCGAAGAAAATTTGTAGATACTCGGGATCAGGATAAAGAAAGAGCGGATAAAGCATTAGCCATATTTAGTGAAATTTATAGGCAGGAACGAGCGATCAAAGAAGAAGCAGCTGGTGATGCGGATATGCGAAAAGAACTAAGATTACAAAAGGTGTTGCCACTATTGCAACAGATCAAAACCTGGGTCCAGGAAGAACAGTTTAAGGTGTTGCCAAAAAGTGCTATCGGAAAAGCCATGACCTACTTTTTAAATCAATACCCCAAGTTCGAGGTGATCTTTGAGGATGGCAGGATCGAACTGGACAACAACCTTATTGAGAATGCCATTCGTCCGCTGGCCCTTGGCCGAAAAAATTTCCTGTTCGCAGGTTCCCACAGGGCTGCACAAGATGCGGCCATGTTATATTCTTTCTTTGGTAGTTGTAAAATGCAAGGTATTAATCCCCAAGAGTGGTTAGAGGATACCTTACGAAGGATACCCGATCATAACATCCAAAAGCTGGAAGAGTTATTGCCGGGGTACCACCGTACAGACAAACCATAAAAAACAAAACAATGACCAAAGAGCAGATTAAAGAAAGACAAAAACACCTTCTAGAGCTTACCGGGACCTTTTGCGCCCAGAAACTTGATGGGGAATATTTTGAGCTCTGCGAAAAGCTCATCAAAAAAATGGGCAGGAAAAGGGAAGTCCCTTTTAAAAGGGGAAAACTCGAAATATGGGCTGCTGCAGTAATATATGCCATAGGCTCTATCAACTTCCTGTTCGATAAATCTTTTGAACCCTATATCCCTTCCAAGGAGATCCACGATTATTTTGGCACCAAGCCTACAACAGTATCCAATAAAGCCAGGATCATTAAAGAAATGTTTGATATGTGGCATTTTAGCCCGGAGTTCTCTACTTCCAAAATGGAAGAAGACAACCCTTTTAACAATATGGTTATGGTTGATGATTTTATCGTTCCTGTTGACTCCCTTCCTGAAAATATGCAACAAATGGTACACCAGGCAAGGGCTGAAGGTAAAGACATTACTTTTACTACAAAATAATAAGATGATTAATCTAGCCCAGCAAATGAGCTGAACCCAGATATAAGGCGTAGTTGCTCGGACGGATACAAGAATAATTAGGGGTAAGCATCGGTGTTGGACTGATATTTTGAAATTTACCATCCTTATAATTAGAGAGTTGTTCATATTTTTGCCTGTCATCTTTGGTTGGAGAAGCCCCAAATTTATCTTGTTGCATAAAAAGCCAAAGAGCAAGAATTAAAATGGAAGCTATTACAATAAATACAATCATCACTTTTTTTAATTTTCGAAAAAACTTGTTCATCTTTTTTAGATAGAAAAATTTGATTCATTTAAATTCTTGAAAAAGCCAACACATCTAATCTTTTCCAGAAAGCTTATCACTATTTTCTTTTATTAATTTGCTAAAAACACAACGGGCAACTACTACGGGATTTTCTTGGTGGTCTTGAAAAAGTTGAATATCCACTTTAACGATGGTTTTCCCATCTTTAATCACTTGAGCCTTAGCTTCTATATCGATGGAGGTTGCAGCGTGTAGATAGTCTATGCGCATATCAATGGTATTGAGTTTGTCTTTGGGAGATTGCAGCGTAGTAGCAGCTGCAGTGCCACCTGCTGTATCTGCAATAGCAGCTAAAAACCCTCCGTGCCAACGCTCTTGAATGAAATCTCCAATGAATTCGTTTTTAAAAGGAACGTGAAGATGTGCATAACCCGACTTCACTTCCAAAATTTTTATACCTAATAGTTGATTAGCAGGCATCAATTCTTCAATGCCTTTTTTTAATAACTCAATAAATTCTTTTTGCATATTTTATGGCTTTATTTGTCATTTAATTTGCCGGTTGCAAATAAATAAGACCGCAAGATAATTTTTTTAATGATTTCTTTTTCTTCTTCATTTCGAGGGGCATACACCATAATAAAATTATGAGTAAGATAGCCCATTTTGGCAACTGGGTGTAACTCACCCCAACCTCGGCTTATGACATATTCAGCATCTTTTAATGTTAGACCTAAGTGCATACTGCCATCGGGCACTGGATGAAAGTGAGCAAACTCATTTCCAATCATAAAGGCGTGACAATCATTGCACATTTTGTCGGAAGAGAGACACATAGCTTGGGCTCCGGGAACAGATATTTTGCTGAACTCTTTGTTGATTTCAGGAAGCGAGAATGCCCAATCCATTAGTGAATCAACGAGTTTACGGTCTTCGGGCTGTTGATTCAGCTGCATATGTGGGTTGCTTGGTGTAGTTTTGGGTTTAATCCCATTTCGTAAGGGAAGTTCAAAGGTGTTTTCGTTTATCATATTTTTAGGGATTGATTTTTCATATTTTGTTAATTGTATTTTTCCTTGATTGAAACTGACGCTAAATGAAGTGAAAATCAAAACGATTAATAGTAAGTACCAATAACAGGATACTGTCATTATTGTTTGATGATAAAACTCCTTTCCCCAAAAGCGGGAAGGGAAGACTCTGATTCAAAAAAGTAATGTATTTCATCTTTGGAATCCATCAACCCTAAACTATATAATACAGGCACAAAATGGTCGGGCGTAGGAGCTGCCAGTTTGCCTAATTTATGACTGTTTTGATAATTAATAATGTTAGAGATATTTCTTTTATCTATTTGTTCCTTAACCCAGTTATCATATTCCATCTCCCAACCATAGGGCGAACTATCATTGCTTTGCATTTTTTTCATAGCAAGTGGGAGATTGTGAATTAATGCACCGCTGCCAATGATGAGTACTCCTTTTTCACGAAGTGATTTTAATTGTTTTCCTAACTCGTAATGATATTCAGGTTTTGCATAATAGTCGATGCTTAATTGAAATACAGGCACGTCCGCTTCAGGAAACAAGTGCATAAGCATAGGCCAAGCTCCGTGGTCGAGACCCCAGTCGGTAGTTTCGCTAACCGATGGGATAATGCGTTTTACTTCTTTTGCAATTTCAGGGGAGCCTTTAGCTTTGTAAAATACATCATAATATTCTTTAGGAAACCCATAGTAATCGAAAATCTGTTGCTGTTCAGGCGATACGTTAACAAAAGTTCCTCGGGTACACCAGTGAGCCGAAACCACCAAAGCAGCTTTTACTTCATAATTTTTTTTCAATTCCTTTCCCAATTGAAATAAGGTATTCCAAAAGGTGCGTTCTTCTCTTGAAAGCGGAATATCCATAGGATTGCCGTGCGAAGTAAATAAAACAGGCATCTTTTTTCCTTGAACAGGAAGTTCATCCGTATATTTTCTAAAGCTGCTTAAGGTATTCACAATTGTTAGTCCTAATGTTGCTAATATAAATTGTTTTCGATTCATTATATTCTACTGTTCAAAATTAGGAATTTGATGATGATAGATTTCCATTGAAAAGTTTATTAAACATTTCAGGGATTCTCACCCAAGCAGTTACCCAAATGAACAACAGAACGATGGATTGAAAAGCGTAAGGCTCGTCATTGGCCATATGTACCAATATGGCACCTCCAAAATAAGCACTCAATAACAACACCCCTAAAACAGCGGTGCGAGGTATTAAAAACAACAATACACTTACCAATTCACCTAGAGCTATAATGGTTATCATTGAGCCCAAGCCCCATTTACCGAAATTTTCAACCATTTCGGGGTTGCCTAATAGCTTTTGGCTGGCACTCATTACTAATAAAGCGGTAAGCAATCCTGCCATTACCCAACCTGTAATTTTTCTACTTTTGCTCATAATTGATGTTTTTAAGGTTTAAACTCTATTTTCATCTGCCGTCCAGTTTTTTATGCTTTCTTTTATGGCTTTTGGACTAAGGTTTTCTTTGGCTGCCCGCTCTATCAATGCTGCTAATTCTTTATCTGATGCAAATCTGGTGGCTACCATTTGTGCCATTGTTAATTTATCTTCTAATTCTTCTAATCTGTTGCCTGTCAAAATATAATAGCGTAATCGCAGTTCTGCTCTTATGGTTCTGTCTTGATTTTTTGTGGCATACAATCTAGCTATTAAAGAAGCGAGAAAAACACTTAAAGCTAAAATCAGAAAAAAGATTTTTTCAGTCAGACTGTGGTCAGAGAATAGCAATACAATACTCAATATCACCCCAACGAGCGTGAGCGGTGATAGAATAAAATGATGAAGTGGATTGTAACGGACGTGATTTTTAAAATTTTGCATATTCAATTATTTTTTGGTTATACTTTGTTTAAAATTATTTACAATGATGCTCTTTAGTTAAGGCAATTAGCTTTTGCAAGGTATGTTTCATCTGGTCCATTTCTTCTTGACTTATCCCTGAATGACTAATGGAGCAAGATAATTTTTCAGGTATGTAACTCGCCTTCTTTTTTAAATTTATTCCTTTTTCTGTAAGGCTTATCTCCACTACACGTTCGTCACTACTAGAGCGTTTCCTTGAAATAAAACCTTGACTTTCCAACCTTTTAAGCAAGGGAGTCAGGGTGTTGGACTCCAGCATTAGTTTACTGCCAATATCATTTACCGTCAGGTTTTGGTATTGCCAGAGCACCAACATCGTTAAATATTGAGGGTAAGTAAGCCCCAACTCGTTGAGCAGGGGCGTATAAAGTTTGGTTACCACTCTAGATGCTGCGTATATCGGAAAACAATACTGATTTTCAATTTCTAATTCAGCAGAATTTTTCATTTTTAAAGAATTTTTCGCAGGTAACTTTCCATTTTCTCCGGCTTGGTGGTAGGAGCAAATCGTTTGACCGGCTTTCCGTTTTTGTCAATGACAAATTTGGTAAAATTCCATTTGATGTTGCTACCTAAAATGCCTCCAAGTTTGGATTTTAAATACTTAAAAACGGGGTGAGCATTTTCCCCATTGACTTCTACCTTGTCGAACATAGGAAAACTTACCCCGTAATTAATTTCGCAAAATTCACTAATCTCATTGGCTGTGCCTTGTTCCTGCTTTCCGAATTGGTTGCAAGGAAATCCCAAAATAACCAACCCCTTGTCTTTGTATATTTTATACAAATTTTCCAATCCCTCATATTGTGGGGTAAGTCCGCACTTGCTAGCAGTATTTACCACCACTATGGTTTTACCTTCAAACTCTTTCAAAGAAATGGTTTCTCCGTTAAGTTTTTTTGCCTCAAGTTCAAATAAGCTCGCTTCCATTTTAATTACTTTTTAGTTGGAAAATAAGTTTTGAAAAAGGCTTTCATATCCTTCCAAGAAGCTTTGTCGGCAGCTTCATTGTAGGAAATGGGAAGGTTGAATTTTTCCCCGGTAGCTGTAGATGCTTTATTGGTAAAAGCGTGTGTGGCATCAGCATAAGACTTAAACTGGTAGGTAATGTTGTTGTCTTTCATTTGTTGATGAAAATTATCCACATCAGCTTGCGGCACAAACGAATCACTTTCACCGTGGCAAACCAATACTTTTGTGTTTTTCATTGCAGGACTTGCTTGAAAGCCGGTAAGTCCACCGTGAAAACTTACCACAGTTTCTAAAGGTACCCCTAAGCTGGCAGCAAAAAGCGAAACCGTTCCGCCAAAGCAATAACCTATGGCACTTACTTTTGAAGCGTCCACCTGTTGTAGTTGGGTTACGGCATCATAAGCCGCCTGCATCCGACTTTTTATCAGATTAGGATCGCCATAAAACCTTCCTGCATTGGCCTCTGCATCGGCAGGGTTTTCTACGACCAATCCATTACCGTACATATCTACCGCCAAAGCCACATAGCCTAACTCTGCCAACATTTTAGCACGATTTTTCACATATTCGTTCAATCCCCACCATTCGGGCACTACTAAAATAGCAGCTTGTTTTCCCTTTTGCTTTGCAGGATAATAAACAACGCCATTGAGTGTAACCTGGCCATCTTTATAGGTAATTTCTTCAGTTTTAACCTTGCTTTTTACATTTTCTTTGCTGTTTTGGGCAGTCAGAGTTTCTACACTAAAAAGGAGTGTAAAAAGCAATAAAATGTATGTTTTAAAATTTATCGTATTCATTCTGTTTGGTTTTTAAATTTTATAAAAAGAAATCTCCATTGGCTCTATCCATAGCTGTAAACTGCAACATCCAATAAGGATAAATAGGGTTTAATGCTGTTAGCTCATCCAGGATTTTAACATCTTCTGCATCCATTTCCCAGGTAGTAGTTTTGATGTTGTCTTCCAACTGGTGAGGCTTGGTAGCTCCAATAAGTACGGAAGTTACTCCGGGTTTTCTCAAAAGATAATTTAGGGCTGCTTGTGCTATAGAAGCCTTGTGTTTGTTGGCAATTTTTTCCAACTCATCAACAATAGCATAGCCTTTTTCCGGATCGATTTGAATAAAATTCTGCTCTTCATTGGTTCTTCTTGCTCCTTCCGGCATTGGCTTGTCTTTTCTGTATTTACCGGTTAAAAATCCGCCTCCAAGTGGCGACCAAGGGGTAAAGGCTAGTTTTTGATCCAAGCAAAGCGGTATCAATTCATATTCTACATCTCTGGATATAAGTGAATAAATGGCTTGCAATGAGACGGGTTTTTCCCAATGATTTTTTTCAGCGGTGTTGATAAACTTCATTAGCTGCCAAGCCGGGAAGTTACTTACCCCATAATATCTAATTTTTCCTTGTGAAACGAGGTCATCAAGGGTTGAAATGGTTTCTTCAAAAGGGGTAATAGGATCATAACTATGAAGCACATAATGGTCGATATAGTCGGTACCCAATCGTTTTAAACTATTGTGGCAGCTCTCGATGATGTGTTTTCTGGACAAGCCCACATCATTAATTTCTTTACTCATTCTACCGCGCACTTTGGTAGCAATGATGACATCCTTTCTTTTGTCTTTTACTGCTTTTCCTAAAATCTCTTCCGATTGGCCGTGAGAATACACATCAGCAGAATCGAAGTAGTTGATGCCTGAGTCTATGGCTATGTCCACTAATCGCTTGCTATCTTCATAGCCTAGAGAACCTACCACACTCCAGTAGCCACTGCTACCAAAACTCATCGTTCCCATACAAAGTTCTGAAACTAAAATTCCTGAATTTCCTAATTGATTGTACTTCATAGTGATTTAATTTAAAGTGAATGATAAATATTTAAGTGCAAAAGTATATCTTTGAAGATTAAATCGTAAGCGATATATTTTGTTTTAACAAATTTTAGGATTTTGAAATTTTTTACACTGACCGCTAACGGTTTCGCTTATCGCAAGTGTGCGGAATTTAGCACACGGAGTTGTCAGTTTATTGTTTTGTTATTTGGAGTTCTAAATTATCGATTTTGTTCAAATACCGCATATTTGCGATGAAGCGGTGTTGGCAATTGGCTGCTACTTTGTCTGCTCTATTTTTTCTGGATTTTGCCGAGTATCAAAAACATTTGCAATTTCGATACGGTTTTGTGTCTTATTAATCCAATAAATGATTTTGTAGTTTTTAAAGACTAAGTATCGAAAATCATGCTCTCTTTCTTTAAGAAGAAATTCTTTCTGCCCAATTTCCGGTGTTTTTTCTAAACCAATTGTAGTATCAATAATTCCATTAACCAATTTCGCAGCTACCCTATTGCTGGCTTTATATTTATAGTAATGAAATATATCTTCTAATTTATCCTCAGCTAGTTGAGTCCAATAAACGGTTAACTCCATTTTTGAACTTTTGCTTTTAAGTCACTTGCTTTAGTTAATCTTCCTTTTTTAGAGTCATCTAATGCTTGATCAATTTCATCATTGAATTGCTGCATAGACATGGGTTTCATCTCTTTTTCAAGTAATTCAGCCTTTCTTTTATGCAACATCTTTTCTAAACCATTTATAATTTCCTCATTTTGTAAACGAAGAAATTCTTGAACAAAAGATATTTTTTTAGCCTCTAAATCCATCTTTCTGCTTTTTATCAAAAATACGAATTCTAATTTATTACTTCTAGTTTAGTAGAATTTTTGTGCAGCTGTCTCGTCCTAGAATACGGCTACAGGTTAAACTTGATTTTTACGCTGCATTTTGGTGTACCGCATTAGGTGTTTGATAGTCTAAAGATAAATGTAATCTTATTTCATTGTATAGTTTGATCGCATTTTTTGCGGCTCTTTTAGCATGAGCTAGATCTGTAAAGGTCTGATCGAGGTAAAATTCATCTTTGAGTATTCCGTTTACCCGCTCTGCCAGTGCATTCTCATAGCAGTGATTATCCTCGGTCATGCTTATTTGTACTTTATTCTTCTGAAGGATCTGGGTGTATGTAGTACTGCAATATTGAAAACCTCTGTCGGAATGATGAATAAGCCCTTTGATATCCTTGGCCTGGTATATGGCTTTGTTTAATGCTCTCACACATCCTTTGAGTTCAAGACTGTTGCTAATGTCGTAACCTACAATTTTTCTGGAATGCATGTCTGTAATGAGGGCCAGGTAACAAAAGCCTTTTACGGTTCTGATATAGGTGATATCGCTTACCCATACCTGATTGGCTCTGCTAACTTTAAGTTCTTTGATGATATTTTTGTACTTATGGAACCGGTGCATAGAGTTGGTGGTTTTAGTGCAGTATTTCTTTCTAAGTGTGAGCATATTGTGTTTTCTAAGGATGTTGAATAAAGTATCCCTGCCTACTTTTAGGCGTGCTGTTTCGAAATCATGGTTCAGGGATCTCATGAGTTTCCTGACACCTTCTCTTGGAAGGGATTTGCGTCTTTGTTTGACGATCCTAACGACCTGTCGTTCTACTTCCAGGCGCTCGTCCTCTCTTCGTTTATACTTGTAATAGGCATCTCGTTTGAGATCGAAACACTTGCAAATAGCGGTCAAAGAAGCAAATCCCTTGGCTTTATCTTTAGCCTTAATTAAGGCTTGATATTTAGTTTTTTTTTGAGTTCCACCACTGATTTGTAGCCTAGTTTTTCAGCCGCTACTTCCAGGTATGATTCTTCAATCAAAGCATCCATATCTTTTTTAAGCAAGAGCTTTTTGAGCTGTTCAATCTCTTTCTGAAGTTGCTTAATCCGTGTTATTTCATCTTTAGTGTTCACAGTAACCCTGGTGTTCATAAGGTCTTTCCGATGGTATTTCTTGATCCATTCGTTAATAGTAGAAGGAGCAATCCCATAGAGTTTCCCTAGTTGATACTTGTTTAGTTTACCTGTGGTAAGTTCGTCTAAAATTTTCAATTTGAAGGATTCTGAATACCGTCTGATTACTTTGTCATTTTTGTACATAACTATTTAAAATTATGTAGCCTTTATTCAGGACGGGTCAAGCTTGTTGCCAACGGCCGCGCATAACACAAGTCGCGGGAATCAGGACTCGAATTTGTCGGCTTGTTGTATTTAAATTGATCTCTAAAATAACCATTTTCACTCAACTACCCGCTATTTGAGTTATGCGCTGTTGTGTGCAGCGGAGTGGCATTTTGCAGAAATGCCGCGAGCGTAGTCGCATGGCGGGCCACCATTAGCCAGGTCGAGAAGTAGCCTGGTGGTTTAGACTTATGCATTTTATCCCCCGGGACGGATAATAGGCGTCAGTCTAAATGTCGGATGGCTCCATGGAAGCCTCCCGCTGCGCACCGCTGCTTTTCCCAATTCAGTTGTTGAATGTTAGTTCTTAGATGGAACCGTTGATTTGTTAGTGCTTGGGTGCAGGAGTTGAATTTTTAGTTTTTGAAGTGTAGTTGAATATGGGTTGTTAAGCACAATTATACGTGTTTTCCTCTAGTGCTTCTTTCAGGAGTACCAACTAACTTGGGCAAACTCGCTGGCGTGTCCACGCCTTGAGAGCGAGCTCTCGGCGATGTCCATCGCGCAAGTTTGAACCAAGACTTCTCCTAACGTCAAAGTCTTGTTTAAAAAGCAGCAGTGCTTGCGGGAGACCCTGGGCCATTGCCATCCGCACCAGGCTTTTCGAGTCGGCCGCCCGCCAGACGATTGCATGCAAAACGGTTACGGTTATGGACAAGTAGCGGGAAAAAGAATGTGAATTTGTCGGCTCAACCTTTTGTTTCTTGGTTTTTTAAATTACATTATTTCCTCAAAACCCGCTATTTGCTATAACCGATGTTGTGCACTGGCTCTATCTAAATATACATTTATTTACCATTTACTCTTTTAGCGATGTGATCTATTAATTCTTGTTCCGAGGCACCACTAGACTTGTTTTGTGGATGTGGTAAAACTAGTGCTGGAATATTCTTCTCATCTAATACAAACTGAAATTGTAGGTTATAGTAATTGAGTTTGTTATTAGATTCTATTTTAGAGATCATTCCCTTTTGTTCCCAATTGTCTAGATAACTACGAACCCAATCATCTGTCAAAAATACAACCGCCTTAGGTTTTAAATATATAATTTCTTCTAATAAAAGTTTTCTGCAAAAGCTTGCTTGGAACAATCTTGTCTTATTATTATTGGGTTTTCTTTCGTGTGGAGAAATTTTAAAAATATTAGTCCAATAAATTTTCTCGAAAATTCCTACGTTATAGAGTTCGCCAGTTATTTTATTCAAACTTTTTCCAATAACTCTCCAAAAAGGTGAGCCAGTATATTTGTAGCTATCATTTAACCACTTGAAATCATTCGTTATGAAATTATTTATAGGTTTATCGAAATTCGTAATTCGATTACCATGACCACGATTTTCTCTACCTACAAATAAGATTGAATTATCATCTACATTATTACCTTTATGAAGAATTTGAATACCATGTGTTTGACCTAATGATGGTTTAGACTTTTCAAGAAGTTCGTTATATAGGTTTAAGATTTGATCCATTTGAATTAATTTACGGCTTTTTGTTCTCTAATTTTTAATCTAGATTTAAATTCTTTAATTATTTCTTCGGTGCCGATTTCATTAATATTTTTATTTTTTGTCAGATGATTTAAGGTTCCAATATAAGCCTCTCCAAAAGCAGTAGTTAAGAAAGCTGCTGTGCTAGCCGAAATGGCACCACCTGCAACAGAGCCTGCTCCTGGGAAGAATTTAAGTAAATTTGCAACAATAGTTTTACCAGCTAAAGTAGCTCCTGCTCCTGTAAGAGTTGAAGATACTAAAGTTGCTAGGAAAGATTTTTTTATTTCCATTCCAAAAACAGCAGTAATAGACGCTAACATTCCTACCTGAATTGGAACTAAAGCAACCGCATCGGAAAACGGAATTGGTACTGCTCCAGTTGCAGCAGCAGATGCAGCGGATGCAGCAACAATACCGTGGGCTTTATTTAATTTTTGTTTTACACTTATCTTTTGTGCGGCGGCGAAGGCTTTTTGTTGTCCTTCAGGTATGACTTCCATAGTTAAATCCACTAAATTTTCTAAACCAGTCGGTTGAATTACATGCCCATCATCTAAAATTCTTGAAATTGAATTTGTGCGAACGACATTTTTAGATTGTACCAATATATTTTGAACCTCTGCTCTGAAATCATTATCGGAGATACATTTGGTTATGACTCCTATAACAGGCATATGGTTTGATAGCATTTCACATAATTCAATTTCGGCATCTTCTACTCTGCGACTGTTCTCGTCGATACAGATCCAAGCAGCATGGATATGTTTTTTCGGATCTTTGTCGCTTTTTAATTCTTTTACTAAATCTTCAATTTCCTTCAAGTTATTCTTAAATTCTTTTAATTCTAGACCTCTTGTATCATAAATTGAAAGTGGAATGTCTTCTTTTGTTATTTTTCTTGTATTTTGAGTAACCGGTTTGCCTTGTCCTGTTTCTGCATAGTTACCTTGAAAAACTGCGTTGATTAATGTGCTTTTTCCAACTCCGGTTTTTCCAGCTACAAGAATATTTACTTCACCTCGATCTTTAATAGCTTTTTCTAATTGTTCTTTCACGATTTCAGTTAGGTTGTTCATTTTTTTGATTTTGATTAGTTTTAATTGTTAAAGTTATAATTACTAATTGAGCTTGTGCACAACGGTCCCGGTTATCGCCAGTTGCGGGATTTGGAACGCGGATTTGTCGGTTTAGTTGTTTATTAATTGGTCTCTAAAATAACCATTTTTACCAAACTACCCGTTATTTGCGATGAACCGATGTTGTGCGCTGTAAATTAATCAACTTTCTTATAATGATCTAGAAAGTCCGTTTTATCGAACCTTTTTATTATAAAACCATTACCAATTTTGAAGGACTCTATTAAATAATAAATTGAATCTCCTCCCATATCAAAAAAGATTGGTGTTTTAGCTTCATCCCATCTTTTATGTTGATATTTCCATACCATCAAGTAATAATCGTTTTTGGCGGTGTACGGAAAATATTTTTTCTCGAAATAATCAATATATTTCCATCCGGAATTATCTTTTCTTACTTCTTCTGCTTCTTTTAGTCTTCCTTCTTTTTTTAGTTTTCTGTATTTTGCATCTTCGCGCTTAGCCCAAGCATATTCTACTTCTTCTCCAAAATTTGATTTAATATCACTGAACAATTTTATATTTTTTTGATACGGAATTAGGTCAATTATCCAGATCATTTTTTTATAAAAATTCTCTCTTGATTCTATTTCATTTATTTTAATCGGAGAATGCTGTATTTCAATTACTAAATCTTTATAATCTAGGTAAATATCAGCTATATGTTTTTCACCATTTTCTGGATCCAATTTTACAATCTCCTGATATTCTGAATCAAAGTTATTTTTCCATTCTCTGTGCCATTCAGTTTCTCTTTCGTACCAATTATCACAATCTTGTAAAGCTTTATGTTTCCAATGATTTACTTTTTCTGGTCCGCAATATGATCTAACTTCACTTTTGCAACAAGGACATAATCCTTCAGTTTTTGGAGAAGCTTCTTTTCGAATACCATTTACAAGAGCATATTTCATTTACGGATTTCGATATTTATTGCGCACAACGGTTGCGGTTATCGCAAGTTGCGGGAGTAGGGACGCGGACTTGTCGGATTAACCAATTTCTTTCCTGGTTTCTAAAATTACACTTTTTCGGTTAAACCCGTTATTTGCGATCAACCGCTGTTATTTAAAGTTGCACAAACTAAAAATATGTCTAGAGTTCATATTAATTGAAATATGATTCTATTATATTCTTCCAGTTAAATGCTAATAGGAAAGCGAGCGTGAATAGGAGAAATGGCACTGAGCTTAATACAATCCATTTCGAATTTTTTGAAGCATCTTTTCTTCTCACGAGTTTCAGAGAGTTTAGAAATGACATAACTACAACTCCAACAGTTAGTAGCACGAGAAATAATCTACTATTTTCAAATAACCATTCATTTAAAACTCCTCTAAGGAATTCCGTTATACTGAATATTAGTAAAAGCGAGATACAGAAAATTGAGAAGATCCAAACGGAAAGCTCTTTATAGTCAGTTGTCTTAGAAATGTTGTTATTCATTCTTATTCAAAATCAAGAAATTATTAAACTAAAACTCAAATGTGCAATTTTATATAACTCGTTATATTCATCCAAATATACACTTTTAATCGAGTACGTTCCGGGATAAACGCAGTTCTACCTATTTTATAACACTCAAAATTGCTAGACTTAATTCTTTCAGATTCCTAGGATCACTTAAATATCCTGCTTCAACCGGATTACTCAAAAAACCCATCTCTATCAATAAAGAAGGGGTGCTATCAATAGTTTCCCGCAGTACCTGAAAATCCGAGAATTTTACGCCCCGACTCTTTATACCAGTCCTTTGAGTGACTGATTTTTCAATTTGGTATGCTAGGTAAGTGGATTCATTTAGATTAATGCTATTCCTCCGGGAAACATAAATTTCAATTCCTCTGGCGTTTATAAAAGGGGAGTGGTTGCAATGCAGGGAAATAAATCTATCCGCTTTAAGTGATCTGGCAATTTTAGATCTGTCGCTTAGAGAAATTAAAGTATCTGAATATCGCGTAAGATAAATTTCAAATTTATTCTGGAATACAATTAGATTTAGTTTTTGAAGGTGCAACGCTAATTTCAGCACTACCTCTTTTTCCTGGATCTCATTTACTCCTATGGCTCCGGCATCTTTGCCTCCATGTCCGGGATCGATAACAATAACTAATTTTTCATTTCCTTTCAATTGCGCAGAAATATACTGGGGCATAAGGATTAATCCTGTCAAAATAATGATCCCTACAATTGATCTTAAAAACTGCATGACTTCTGTTTTAATTGTTTAAAAATCAGACAATCAAAACTTCTATTGAGAATATTTCAAAGTTTAACATGAGCTCAAGTTAAAATTTGAACATTTCAATCCATCCCTTCTATTTCATGATAGATTCGATAAAAATTCATTCATCAAGTTGTCATCAACTACCTGTTATAACTAACAGTCAAAAAACGAAACATCATGAAAAGATCTATTTACACTACACTTTTTTTGTCTCTTTTTTCTATTCCAGTTTTCGCACAGATTGGCGGTATAGAAAATTCTGTAGCGGACATTTCCGACACTATCAGAGCAATTTTTCCCATCATTCTCGGAGTGATATTTCTGGTAGGCTTCCTTTTTAATGCCGGCCATTTTTTTGGTGAAAATGCCGATTTGAAAAAGGGAATCACCCGTGTGCTGGTTTTTGTTTTAATCGCCGGAGCGGTGGTTGGAATTTTTACTTACCTCATAAGCATCGTTGTATAATGAAACAGTTCGAGGTATATAGAAATATTAGAAAAGGAGCCATGATTTGGGGACTTCCCATTACGATGTTCGCATTGATTATGATCTGTATCGTAGGCTCACTTATGGTGATTATTTTCTCCTTCAGCTTAACAATGATCATTGGGGTTTTTATTTGTAATACCGGTCTCTATATAATTCTGATCAGGATATCAAGCAATCCCCGGCTTTTTCAATTTTCAAGTGTCTTTCCAGGTATTATCAGCAATAAAAAATCAAGCCTTTTAAATTATGAAGAAAATTAACCTAGCATCCTATTCACCAATCTTTGATATTCAGGATAATTTGGTTTTTGCCAGTAATGGGAACCTGATTCTATGTTATCAGGTTAGACTTCCCGAAATCTACTCATTGTCAGAAAAAGATTTTGATGAACTGCACAGTACTTTCTTTCAGGCATTCAAGTCACTACCTGCATCCTGTGTTATTCACAAACAGGATGTTTATTTAAAGCAGGAGTATTCTTCAGAAAAGCTTCCCAATAAAACTTTTTTGGAAAAGGCTACCCATAATCATTTTAAAGGGCGGGAGTACATAGAACACCAAAGCTATTTGTTTTTCGTGCTGACAAAAAACAAATCCTTAAACAATGCTAAATATAAAAACCCCTTCAGAAACATTTCAAAAACAATTCCTGAGACACTGGAGGAAAATATCCGGGACTTCGTAAGTACGGTATCAGATTCGGTTTCCTATATCAATAATAGCCGTAAGGTCAGCTTAGTTCCTCTTGCTGAAAATAGTATAATGAGCTTTAGCGATTCTTATTTTAATGGTTTCAATGAAGCTTGTGATACCGATATATTGCTTGATAAATCAGGTATACATATAGGAGATAATTATTTCGATTTACTATCCATAAACAGTGAATTGTGTTTCGGGGAGAGTGTTCAAAGCAGCAAAAGAAATGAACACTTTACCTCTGATGATTTTATTTTTCACCAGGGCTTTATTGATGGTTTAGGCCTGACCTTAAATGAAAACCATATAGTAAACCAGATCATCTATCTGGACGATAAACACAAATGGAGAAAGCTGCTGGACAAAAAAATAGAAGAGCTTAACAAAAGTTCCAATTTTGGATCACAAAATAAGGTGGTTCTCCAAAAAATTCAGCATATACAGGATCAGATTAATAACGACGATAGCTCCAGGATTATTCGCGGGCATTTAAACGTCATCTATTGGACAGATGAGGCCAGCAAGTTGCAGAGAATAGCATCCAGAATAAAGGCTGAATTTAAAGAATTGGATATCATACCATACTATCCGGGTGGTGAAGAACGTAAGAACTATTTCCTTAACAGCTATTTCTGTTTCTCCTCTAATTTTTCGAATGAGGATTTATATGTCACCGATCTCAAGCATGCATTGTGTATGCTTATAAATAATACAAATTATAAATCGGATCCAACCGGAATCATTTTTAATGACAGGGAGTATAATATCCCGGTTTTCAAAGATGTTTGGGATGAGAAAAAGAAGCGGATCAAGGCAAGGAATTTTGCAATTTTTGCCCCAACTGGAGAAGGCAAATCCTTTCTGGCCAATAATATTCTCCGTCAATATTTTGAAAGTGGTGTGCGTCTGGTGATCATTGATCTTGGAGGGTCTTATGCCAAATTTGCCAAATTATACCCTGGCAGCTATGCTATTCTACGCTATAAAAAGGGAACAAATTTAGGTATCAATCCATTTTATATAAATGATCTAAAAGATTTAACTCCCCAGCGTCTGGAAGATCTGGCAGATTTTCTTTTCGAATTGTTCGCCTCCGGTTTGAAAGTAACAAAGGAGCAATCGGTTTCCACTAAAAAGATCTTACTCCATTATTATCAAAATGTTCCTATCCCACATTCGTTGGGCAGTTTTTATCGCTTTATAGAAGAGAATCAAAAAGATCTACATGATCAATTAAAAGTTCATCCGGATTATTTTAATATCACTGATTTCCTTCACATTATGTCTGAATATGTAGGAAATGGAATTTATAGTTTTCTATTTAAAGAAGGATTAGATCTAACCTATAAAATTGAAGATAAAAGGCTTATCGTCTTTGAACTGGATGAAGTGAAGGATAACAAGGAGATCCTTTCGGTAATGCTGAAATTAATTAAATCTGCTATACAAAGGACCATCTGGAGAAACCGTGCTGAAAAGGGAATTATCCTTTTTGACGAATTTGCCAAACAACTGAAATTCGAAAACGTCCTGGAAAGCGTGGAGTTTTATTACCAGGCTATTCGGAAACAGAATGGAGCGATAGGGATCATTCTTCAATCTATCAATCAGCTTCCCAATAATTCCACCTCAGCAAGTATCCTGGAGAATACTCAGGTCATTTACAGCCTTCAAAATGAAAAAGGATATGACGAGTTGAAAAAACGTCTGAACCTCTCAATGCATGATTTAAATCAGCTGAAATCCATTAAAAACAACTTTGTCGGCCCCAGGATATACACTGAAATATTTATAAAGATCGGTAAGGAGAGCAATATTTTCCGCCTGGAAGTTCCGAAAGAAGCTTATGCAGCGTACCTGACCGATGGTTGGGAAAATGAAGAGATTATGAGACTTTATGAAAAATATTCTGATATGGAAAAAGCAATAATTGAATTCACATCTAAAAGATCAAACTATGAAATATCAAACTAAAATTGCAGCGCTGGCGATAGTTATTGCCCTAATCATGCCCGCAAGAGTTGCGAGTCAGGGAATGCCAGTTTATGACAACACCAATTTTATAAGTCTTGCAAAATCGCTTATAGAATCGGCCAAACAAACCTCACAATTATTGAAAACAGTGGATTTCCTTAAACAACAAAAGGAAAATCTGGAGAAAGTAAATAATGTGGTAAAACAATTGAAAGCGGTCCAGGAAATCACGGAAAATAATCAACGGCTATTTGATATAGTTCGGGACGATCTCAGGGAGATCCTGAATTCACCGTATATCAAACCGGAAGAAGTGACCCGTATTTCAGACTCCTTTAATTCTATTATTGAAAACTCATTGGAAGATCTGGATTTTATAGACCAGATACTTTCCAGCGATTATTTAAAAATGACCGATGCTGAAAGAGCGGCCATCCTGAAAGAAAAAGAAATGAATTCAAAAGAAATGGTGGCCGAGATCAACCAGAAGACCCAACGCTATCGCGATATCATTTCTTTTCGGGAGATGCAGGATAAAATTAACAAAAGGGAAACTGATTACTAAACGGCTATGGGTATATTTTTAGGAATAGGACTGGAATATGTGGACGCTGTTTTTCAAACTATCAAAAGCAGCGATTTTTCGCAATACACAATTACGGGGATGAAAAGTCTCGGGGTCATGTTGTTTCTGGTAAATATTCTCAAAAAATATAATGAAGGAATTGCCGATAGGGATGGTTATACCTGGGGTTTGAGTCCTGGAGAACTCGCTAAGAATTTTGTGATCGTTTTACTGGTCATATTCTCAACAGAGGTGCTGGGTGTCTTTGATGGTATTTTGGTAGCGATTGAAACCAATTATCGTGATACTGCACCTGCGCTTATACCGCTTCAGCTGCAGGATATTGATATCGAGCAGGATGTAGGTGCCATAGAAGCAGCAAAAAAGGCGATGGCTTTGTTGTATGAAGCCCTGGTAACTCCGCTTTACCCTGTAAAAGTACTTTCATTTATAATCGGATTATTTTTATGGGTATTGGATCTTTTCATTTACCCATTGTTTTTAGCGGAACGTTATTTTCTCCTTGGAATCATGCAGGCTTTTTTCCCATTGATTATTAGCCTAGCCGTTTTTGAGAAATTCCGAAATATGGCCTATAATTTTTTCAGGATGTATGCGGCGGTTTATATGCTCGTTCCTGCATTTTTCCTGGTGAATGTTTTTGTAAACGCTCTCTATGCGGAAATTAATATCAACTTCTGGTCGAATTTGTTAGGATCATCAACCGATAACGGAATTATTAAAATCATCATAGAAGCCGGGTCTATAGCCTTTATCGTATTTCTGAAATTTAAATTATACACACGAGCTACTTCATTCACCTTTAAACTTTTCACCGCCTAATGAAAACAGCCTATCACAACATTTTTAGTGTTCTAAAGATCAATCGCATTATAGTAATTACGGTGGTATGTGGCGCAGTCGTCACCAGCCTGTTTTCTGGTTGGCTGGTATATAACATACACCGTGAAGCTTTAAACAATGCCTTTGCAGTAAGTACAGATGGAGCGGTAATTCCGCTAAAGTGGGTAGATCAGAAAGAAAATTTAAAAGTTGAAGCCCTGGCACACCTGGAATTATTTCATCAATATTTTTATGATATCGATGCCAGTAATTACGTAAAGAACCTTGAGAAAGCACTCTGGTTAGGGAACAGTTCGGTGGACAATGTTTACCGACAGAAGAAAGCCGATGGCGTTTATAACCGCTTACTTCAATATTCCCTAGTACAAAATGTATTGAGCATAAATTCTGAACTAGACCTGGAACAAGTGCCTTTCCATTTTAAGACCACTACCATTTTTGAAATTAACCGGGGAAGTATTGTAGATACTTATGAACTGGTATCTACCGGTAATCTGATTCAGGTGGATCGGAATTTCCCCAATAATACTCACGGAATTTTGATCACCAATTATTTTGAAAACAGTTTAAAAAAGATCGAATATGAAAATAGAAAAGAATAAAGTAGTCTTCGGAAGTATATTGGCATTTGTTATCATTTTTATCGTGTCTTATTCCGTGTTGGTTTTAGGTGATGATTCTGAAGAATTTGAACAATTAAAACAAACCAAGGTACCGGAACTGGAAGAAGAGCAGGAGCAATACAATTCTAAACTCGACGCCATTAATGCGCTCAGGGAAGTCAGGGAAACCAATGCTCCGAGTATTTATGACGAAAAACTAATTGATTCCCTGGGGTTTTATGATCCAGACCTTGAGATTAAGGAAAAGGAACGTATCGTGGATAGTATCTATAAATCGGGCAGAGTTAATTACAGCGAGAACGGCTATCGAAAGACGAAGCCGGATTTAAGAAAGCCTGAAGTACAAATAGCCGATTCCATTATTCCAGAAATAAACGAAAGCCTGTCAGCTAAGGAAATTGGGCTGGAACACCAGTTATTTTTCGCCTCCCAACCTTTAAATAATGAAACTGAAATAGATTTCAATACTGACCCATTTATTTACGCAGAAGTAGACGGCGAGCAGGTAGTGAAAACTAATTCCAGACTGAGAATGCGTGTGATAGAAAATACAGTGATAAATGGTAAACCTGTTCAAGAAAATTCCCTCATCTACGGGTTTATCAGTTTCAAGCCGAATAGGGCGCTAATTGAAATTGAAAACATTCAACATCAACCGGTAAAATTAAAAGCTTTTGACCTTCAGGATGGCAGCGAAGGGATTTATGTTGAAAATAGTTTCCGTAGCGATGCCACCAGGGTAGTCATAGGCGATGTGGTGGAAGATATCAATGTAGCCGGAGTTCCACAGGTTTCAGGAATTAAAGACATATTCCAAAGAAATAATAAGAATATCAAAGTCACTATTACCAATAACTATAAGCTCATTTTAAAGGCTCATTAATATTCTACAATCATGAAAAATTCACTCATTTTATCAATCATTCTCATTTTTCCTTTTGCAATTGTAAATGCCCAGGTCCAAGGCTTTCACAATTCCAAGGATTCCCGATTGGATACCATTTTTGCAAACGATACAAAGAATGTAGCCCTATTTTTTCCCGAACCAATCCAGCAGGGAATTGCGGGTTCCGATAATTTTGTATTGACCTATAACAGGGAAAAAGAACAAACATTTGCACTGCTCCAGGCAACTCCCGGAAAAGAAAGTAATTTACTGTTTATCAGTAATTCAGGTAGTATTTTTTCGTATATTGTAAAGTATTCCGAAGAGCTTCAAAACCTAAATTATTTTATTGAAAAATCAGGGAGTATTGGCAATGTTAACCGGGTTGTGGCTAAGCCTGAAAATGTTGAAATTGAAACTGATTCACCTCTCAATACTCAAATTAAACCATCATTGAATGACCGACTTTATTTTCAGAAGTTTAGTTCTTATTTGTTGAATAAAAATATAAAGTCTGGAATGCTTCGCAAGCGGAATGAAAAAGTTGTTATAAAGCTTGAAAATATCGTATTCCATAAAGAGCATTTGTATTTTGTGATGGAAATACAGAACAGGTCGGCAATAGATTATGAAGTCAACTTTTTGAAGGTTTCGGTTAAAACCCGAAAAAATGAAAAAAGGAAATCCATGCAAAACCTGGTTCTGGATCCGATATTCAAATATGATATGCCGAATAAGATTGGAGTAGGGGAAAGCGCTCGGTTTGTATATGTAATGCCAAAATTCTCCATTGCTTATGATAAATTAGTAATGCTTGACTTAAATGAAAAGAATGGCGAACGGAATATGAAATTGAAAATTAAACAGCGCTTCATTAATAATCCTAATTTCTATTAATATGAAAAATTATGTATTTATCCTGATTCTGGCTATTTGTGTTTCCTGTACTGAATCTCAGATGAGTCCTGCCATGACCGCTCAAAAAGTCGTGGAGAGCTTTTATGCTAAAGATAACTCCCAGTTAAAAAAATATACTACTGCAGAGAGTTATGAGTCCTTCCTTTCTGTACAGGACATGTTTGAAGCTCAAAATTCATCCTCATCAAATTTTAAGGTTCTTGAGGAATCTATAGATGAGAAAACGGCCTGGGTTAAATTTAGTACCAGGTTTGAAGATAATCCTGAAACCTTCAAACTCATCCAGGAAGATGGAATGTGGAAAGTTACTGAAAGCGGGATAAAGGAAACTAGTCCTTTTTAGTTTTTTATCCTAAACCGGTTTTGCTTCCAAATCTACATCATACGGAAAAGCAAAATTTGAAACTTCATTTCCTGTGAGCCATGACTTATGATCTGCAGATTTGAGTACCACGGGCATTCGCTTTTTGTTATTATGGATTTCGCTCATTAGCTCATTGGCTTCGGTGGTTACGATAGAGTAGGAGTTTACTAATTCATTATTCTCAGGATTCTTCCAGGTGGAATAAATTCCTGCAAAGGCAAATATTTCCTGGTCTTTCGGCATAAGCAGATATTTTTGTTTTTCCTTGCCTTTTGGGTCCAGTCATTGCCATTCGTAGTAACCATCTGCTATAATAAGGCAGCGATTTTTGACGGAATTCCTATAAGCCGGCTTTTCCGAAACAGTTTCAATCTTGGCATTTAGGGTCATTTTTTTGATCTTATCATCCTTTGCCCAAAACGGAATCAATCCCCAGTTGAACATTTGAATTTCTCCATGATTCTCATCGGTAATTACCGGTGTTTTCATAAAAGTGAAGGCATTGATCTCATCCATGGGAGAAAACAGCTCAGGCTCTACAAAACGAGCTTCAAACGAACGTTCAATAGCAGCAAGTCTGGAATTCAATTTGGTACGATAACACATATTATTTTATTTTGAATTTACGGAAATTTTAAAACTGAGTGAAAGTTAAAAAAGGCTCATTCATTTTTTTACATATATGAAAAATGATTCAAATTTTAAGTAAAAAAATTCCTTGGATTAGAACTTATAAACATTTCTGATAAGACCTAAGTCATCTTTTTTATATTAGGTGGTTAGTTTTAATTTTCTTGTATTTTTTACCCATTCCCAAGGCTACAGCCGTCGGGTTTTTGATTATTAGTTCTCCAAGGGCAAGACTTGAAATTGCTTCTTTTATTTCCTGGAACTCATTACCAGAAACCCCGAATAAATCCTTAATCACAGCATCGGCTATCGATTGCTGTTTCATAATCAATGGATACTGAGCATTTGCATAAAAATCGAAATATTTAGATTTATAGGCATCCATATTTTGAGTAGCCAGGATAATGCTCAAGCCTTTATTTCTTCCTACGGCAATAAGGTCCCGCAAAGGTTTATTGTCAAAATCAAGCATATAATGCGCTTCGTCAATTATTGTAAAGTGCCTTATTTCTACACATTCATCACTAACAGCTTGCTTAGGCAGGGTCTCATAAATAGTGTTCAGCTTGGAAATTATAAAGTAAACAATTGCTTTTGCTAAAGGACCGTCTTTAGGGAAATTGCTCATATTCACTATATAGCTATCCTTTACAAGGTCTATTGAGTCTACATCTGAAAACAAATTGTTTCTAATCAGCTGCTTAAGTACTGACTTGATACTATCATCCTTCTGACGGTCTTTCTCGGTTTGCAAATTTTGATATTCTTGCAAAATAAGCTCGAAAGTTACCGGCCTATTATGAGTGGTTTTATAAGCTTCAATTACAGCTTCAGAAAGTCTGTTGCTCATATTTGCACTTATACGGGTGTTATCTATTGCGCAAAGTGCATTGGCTAGTTGGGTAGCATAGAGGTTAATTTCATTCTGGGTTTTACCACTGAAATCCTTAAAGGGAGAAAATGGTAATGGCTCCCGAATCGGATCTAATATTGCCGAATCATCTATTTCAAAATGGGAAAACCAGGCTCTGTTTGCCGGATCGGAAAACTCGCCCTTATAATCAAAGAATAAGAAGTTTACAGGATAGGATGTATCTACAGTCAGACTTCGCATCTCACGCATTAATACAGCCAGTAAATTCGATTTTCCAGAACCAGTAGTACCTGCAATTAAAATTTGAGTATTAGGTATATTCCTGCTGTTTAAGTCAAGCGTGGCGGCTATATCATCTGCATAAGAACCTATGTTTAGTTTTAATTCAGGAATTTCACCAAAACTAGCTTTTGATTCGTTGGCTGATACATTTAACCACTCTTCTAAATTATCATCTCTTAAAAGATGATCTAAGCCTCTCAGCATTTCGTAGTTCACCACCCGGCTTTTAAAAGCCTGACTTTCCCAATCTAAATCTTCAAATTGGTGATATCTTAATTTCAATAAGGAAACCCAGGTATTCTGTAAATGAAATTTAGAAAAAGTGGTTTCGTGTATTCGCAATCCTGTTTTAGATATTGGAACTTCCTCTATTTCGTCTATTCTCCTTTTATCAGATAAGGTTAGACCTGCAGCCAAAGCAAAGCGCTGGAGGGTATTATTACTGATATTTAAGGGTTTTGTATCGTATTTATATTCTTTAAGATTTAGCTTTTGTTCTAACTTATTCTTAAGTGGTGTCAGCTTTTCAATTAAACCTTCGCTTTGCCTTATGTTATTTAGTGAAAGATTTTCCATTATTCCGCTATTTCGTAATTAAAATATCCCTCTGTAACTTCTGTTTTCTGTAATTCCTTGTCTCTTTCCAGAGTAAAGACTTTTGAAATAAAGGGTTCGATTTTTGGCAAATCTGACTCTGGTCTTATTTCGCTATCTGAACTCAACAAAATAGTTTGATGGGAAAGTGTTGGGAAGTAATTTTCAAGTAAAGTACTTCTGCTTTTTTCATCCAGAACTCCCATTACAGTATCTATCATTACCGGTGGATCATAATCACCAAACTCGTGTAGCGATTTTAATAATACCTGAACTACTACCTGAGTTGATGCCGTATTTAACTGACTTAGATAAATTTCATTTCCAGCTTTATGGAATAATTTAAAGTTTAGGTTTTTCAAGTCTTCCGAAAGTTCGACTTTACTTATAACATCCCTGTATGCTTCCAGATTAGCATTAAGATCTTCTTTCATCCGCACCTGAATCTGTTCCTTTTTACTCTTTAAAAGTGTATTGGCAATTTTCTCAAATAAAGGCTGCAGCTTTTTTAATCTTTCAAATTTAGGATCTGGCTCTTCGGTGGTAGGGATATCATACTGGTGAATTTTTCGTTCCAGTTTTTCTAATTCCCCTCTCTGATTATCAAGTTCTACTTTTAAGGTTTTAATCTTAGCTTCATTATCCTCAAACTGCTGTATAAAGGAATAATCTTTACCAGAGACCTGCGCCTTTAGGCCTTCAAGTTCCTGTTGAGTTTTTTGAGCATTTTTAATCGCTAAATCCAATTCAGCTTTTCTTTTGTGTAATGCCGGATAAGGATTGTAATAAGGATCGTTTACCAGCTTTTCAAGCGCTTTTATTTCAGCTGATTCAAAAAAGTCATATTTTGATGATTTCTTTTCTGATTTCAATTCTTTTAAAACTGATTCAGCTACTTCAGCAACTGAAACCCCTGAAAGCTTATAACCTTTACCACTTAAATAATTAACCGCTTTGGATAAGATTTCCTGAAGAAAAGGTTCCGAGAGTTTTTCTTTGGCCGATTGCTCATTTTCAGCATTCTCCTTAAGGATTAGGGAAACCTGATTTTTAAAAGCCTGAGCCAGTTTAGGAAGTAAAATATGTGTTTCAAGGTTCCCGTTAAAATCGCTCAAATCGCTTCGGTAAGATTTTTCCTTTTCTTGCAGCTGATCCATCTGAGATTCAAGGCTATTGATTTTATTTTTAAGAGTAGACTCCTGGTTAAGCCCCGCTTTTAAATTATCGTAGACCTCCTGATTAGAAACCGAATAATCTATAGCCTCCTGATGTTCCTCATCTAATTTTTTTATTTCCTCTTCCTTAGCTTTTTTCTCCTCAACTATTGCCAGATATTCCTGCTTTTCCTTTTCCAATTCGAGACTTTGAGCAGTATAATCCTGGGTAAGAGCTTCCGCAGCTTTGGCTAAAGAAAGGTATTTATTGAAGCCCATCGCGTTCTCAATATTTTCCTTAATCACACGCTTTAAGCGATCTTCCTTTAAAAGGTTTCCGGCTTCCATTGCGTCGAATAAAAAATACTTACTCAATTCCTCCGGAAGGTTTGCCTTGATAATCTTATTTACCTGAGCTTCCTGTTCGGCTCTTTGGGTGGGTGGGGTAGCGCTTCCGTAGGAGAAAATAGTTCCGTTCATATTAAGTCTTACACCCTCTACCACTTTCTTTGCAGAATTTAGCATATACTCACGGTGAAGCACATAACTTTGATCCTCATTTAAGACCTTTCCGGCAAAATGAATTTCCAGTTCAATTTTTTTCTCCACCTCATGTAAGGCTCCGGCATTTAATAATTCCACAAAATGCTGTTTCCCGGAGATATTCAATCCATATAAGGCTCCATAAATAGCATCAAAAAAGGTTGTTTTTCCTCCCCCGTTAGCTCCACCGATGAGCACTATGGGTTTGTCAGGATCTGTAGCGATATCAAGATCTAAATTCAAATAGGTCTTGAAGTTTTTGGCTTTGATTTTCTTAATGAGCATAGGACTAAATTTTTTGCAATGCTTTTTCCAATACTTTTTTTAGGGCTTTTTCGTCAAGATCTTCATTCCTGATTTTCTTTTCGTGATATAACTTCAGAATGTCTTCCTGAAGCCAGTCAAAGTCTACTTCATATTCATTACAAAGCGCTTCGATTACCTGCATATCTTCCCGGCGAATGCCGTAATGCACAAACAAAGTATCAAGTCCTTTTTTACTCATAATTTAGTTTTTGGCGGTTATAGCTGAAGGTTCAAAAGCGGTCCAGCCTGTGGAATCGTGGTTGTTTTCGATTTTATTCTCACAATATTTCCAGACACTATAATCAGTAGAACTTCGGGGAACTATTATTCCTCCGATAAGAGGTTGCTCTTCAGAAGTATTTTCATCAAGATAGTCTACCATCGCATTGTGCTTGGCCACAAATTCTTCTTCAGATCCCAAGGTTTTAGTATCAAACAGAGCTATGGTGCCGTCTTTAAGCTTAATGACGAAGTCTACATAAAACCCGCTGGTGAGGCCTTTTCTATTTTCATAGGGTACCGCGAAATGTTCCTTGGTATTTTCTCCATTCTTGTACCACCATTCTATATGCTCTTTATGAGTTTGGAGAAAATCTACAAATCGCACTTCGGGTTTACTGGCATTGTACTGTTCATAAAAAGGTTCCAGGGCGTGATTTTCGGTATCGCGTGGATTGTAATATTCATTATAAATACGTTCTTCAGGCACCTCCCAATCATTTTGCTCTACCCTTCTGGAAGTTTCAGTGGCTTTTTTATGAAGTTTAGCTTGATAGTCTTCCAAGGCCTTGTCAATCAGGGCAACAAATTTGGGTTTATTGTATTCAAACAAAATGATCTTTACCGCTTCAAATTCCGCGATCTGGAAATAAGATTCAAAGAATAATTTTAAAGCCATTTCCATTTGCGGAGTGGAATCTACCTTTGCAAAACCACCTACGTGTTCCCGACAAAATTGCCTGAATAAAATATCCAGTTCTCCCTGAGTCTTGGCGAAACGCTCTTTATCTTCGACAAGGGTTACTCCAACCTCAGCAGCTATCTGCACATCCTTGGGAACAGAGATTTCAATTTTATCGATATTGGTCTCAATCCCTCTTTCAATTAATTTTTCTCTATTGAAATGATATAGACCTTTCCCTCCGGTCTTAGAAGGATCGAGGGTTACATTCCAATTAGTCTCAGCTGAGGCATAAAACACCTTTCTAAAGTCTGAACCTAAACGGTTACGCACAACTTTGGAATTCACATAAAATGACTTTAATGCGATCTCTTCATAAGTCTCTATGCGTTTTGCCTTATTCTGAACTATATAATCAATATCCTCCTGCACGATCTTAATAAGATCTTTGCTTAGGTTGGTATATACATAGCCATTGTTTAAAATAGGATTTGAATAATGCTTTTGCTCTGGCATTCTCAGAATCCTTCCAACAGTCTGAATTCCGAAGGTTTCCTGGTTAATTTCCCTGTAAATCAATAAGACTGATGCCCGGGGACAATCCCAGCCTAAGGCAATGGCCTGTTTAAATAATAATACTTCCGTAAAAGAGTCTTTAGCTTCTATGCCTTCCAGATTGGTCTTTTCGTTGCTTAACCAAACTGCCAGTTTATTATTCTGAGTAGTAGTGCCTTTATAATCCAGAAAAGTTTCCACTTCCTCGATCATCTTTTTATCCAAAGCACTTTCCGTCTTATTATCGTTTGGAAGCTGAATAAGCAGTAATGGGTTGATATCACTCCCCTGGTCCTTATAGGCCTGGGCAATTTCCTCCCGTTTCTTTAAAGCCTCTTCCAGCAAAACCTGGTTCAAACTTCTGCCTTGTTGTTCGTGATGATCTAATTTTGGATTTAAAACCACATTCTTTTTAATCATCTCGGCATCGATCACTTCCTGCCTTTTTATGGTATGACCGTAATCTGACTTATAAGTGGGAGTCGCGGAAACATCAATTTCGATCTTGGCATTTAAATCCCTCAATAACGCCTGTGCTTTTTTACCATCGGCGTGGTAATGAGCTTCATCCAGAATACAAATGATCTCGGTATCATTAAGCATTGCCTGATAAATGAATTTCTTCAGGTCTTTTTCCTGCTCATTTTCCTTGATATAGAGATTGTTCTTTTTATTAACCGATTGCCAGTTAAGGAACAAGACCTCATTAGGTTTCAAGCAATTATCTGTTACATCTTCAAACTGAATAGGTTTGATGGTACGCAGTTCTTTAAAATAATCTTTTAACGCCTGGTAAGACTGTAAATGCAGCTGGTTAGGTGCAAACCAGATAAAGGCTACCTTTCTTTTGTGTATTTCTAGTTTGTCCGGTAGTTCGGTAGCCAATTGATTAAGAAATGCCGACATCGTAACGGTTTTACCGGCTCCTGTGGGAGCCTTTAAAACCATACGTTTGCGAGTGCCGGGTTGTTTTAGTAGCTGGTAAGTATCTTCCAGGAGGCGATTAACCGCCTTTTCCTGATATTGTTTTAGTTGGATCATTGCTTATTGGTCAAATTCAACGGGGGATTCTTCTTCCAATTCCGGGATGAACTCCTTGTTTTGTTTTGGTAAAATATTTTGATAGGCCTTATAAATGGCATCTGGCAGGGCGGCTAGTTCTATATTTTCAGCAATCGCCTCAAACTCCTCGGTATATGGGTAGGGGCCATTGGCAAAGACGTATACTTTAATTTGGGCTTCGGGATTATTCTCAATAAACCTGCTTAGATGAGTTACCCCATCTTCAATATACATATCGTCATAGATCACATACACATAATTCCCGGTGCCGTTAGTAAAGAACTTATGCCAACTGGTGCTTTCCAGTTGGGAAGTCACTTCGGTATAGCAATTTTCTTTAATACAAAGCAACTCGGTAGATAGTTGCGTGAGTTTACGTTTATTGGTAAGGCTGGTTTCGCGTTCTATAAAATCGGTTTTATAATAACGAAGATTGTTTTTTGGATAGAAAGGCATTTCTTTACCTTTTTTATTAACGTATTTATTGATTATTCTTTTAGTCCTAGGATAGGTTACTTCGTCACAAATATTAGCCTCATTATTCGTGGAAATAATACAATTCCTAAAACCGTTATCACTATCATTGAGGGACAGAATTGCTTGAAGTGTTGTGCCGCTTCCGGCAAAAAAGTCTAAGACTTTAATGTCTTTTGGTTTACCTGTGATTTTAATTAAATATCTTACAAGTTCAAAAGGCTTTGAATAGTTAAAATCGAGATCATATTGCTTAATAAAGTCAGCTCCTTTCCTATTAATAAAATTGTCATTGTAATCTCGTGGTGATTTTCCTTTTTTTGACCTGTCGGCTAAATAACTTTTCGTGTAAATATTATATTTAGCTTGGTTGCCTTCCTGATTTAATAAAGGAGTTTGTTTAGATTTCTTAAAAACTAACAAGTGCTTTTTTTCTTCATATGTGGCTTGAGACCATCTCCAGACTTTATCTTCACCAGTTTTTGGAGGTATTTTTGCTCCATCTTCAATTCTGTCCGGAAAAATATTTCCGGGTGGTATGACAAATGAGCCATCAGGACATTTAATAAAATATCTTTGATTCGTGCAGCCTCGCATAGGATCTAACGAAGATTGGTAAAAAGCAACATCATCTCTATATGCTTCTCCTTTTCTAGGTCCATCTTTTTCAATTTTTTTAAATAGACCTTCATTAACTTCATCCATAAAAGCAGACAGTATTTGTCTGTTTTTAGAATATGCTAAAACATAATCCTTACTGGGAGCAAAGTAACTGCCTTTATCTCCTGCTGTTTTTGCTACTCTTGCAACTATCCCCAATTGGTTTTGCTCTGTAAATATTTCATTAAACAAAAGAGTTAGTTGAGCTATTTCATCATCTCCAATTGAACAAAATATAACCCCGTCATTGCTTAATAACTTTTTTGCTATTTCTAATCTTTTACTCATAAAAGAGAGCCACTTGCTGTGACGGAAAGCATCTTCTTTATCTACATAGTTATCATTATATTTAAAGTCATCCTTTTTTCCAGTATTATATGGAGGGTCTATATAGATCAGATCAATCTCTCCTTCGTGAGTAAAGGTTAAGGAAGTTAAGGCGTGTAAATTATCACCTTCAATAAGAATATGATTGGGATGCTTTTCTTTTTCGGTATCATTAATAATGGCTCGTTCTTTCACCTCTTTTAAAACCGGCAGGTGGGTGCGCAGTTGTTCTTCCACATCTTCCTGCTTATCTTCCCAAACCAGCCCATATTTCTTTTTGGTATTTACCAGGTTGATGAGATAGGCTTTTTCTTCGGTAGACAAACCTTCCAGGCTTTTTACTTTATCGAGCAATTCTTTTTTATTCATAAGGTTATGAAGTATTTATATACTAAAAAGCATCACAAACTTCCTTTAGGCTAAAGGTCTTGCAATCCTTAACAATGTAGGGGTTGTTAATTGCCGTACAATTTAGGAAAAAGAATCAGGATGTTAAAACTTGTAAAAAATATCTGTTTTGATTTAATTATATATTTAATGAAGTGTAATCTTATTTTTGAAGTTCACGCATTTTTAAATGAAAATTTAATTTAGTGGCGTATTTCTTAAAAATGTTTCCTATCTCAAATCCTTGTTATCAAATTTTACTTTTTCGTTTTATTTAAATTGTCAATAGTTTTCCTTAAGATCTTACTCCCATCTTAATTGGTAAATAAATCTGATTGCAGCTGAATTTCAGGGGTTAGCCCCATTAACTTGATTCAACTAAATTGTATTTATGTCCCTGCCTGAAGATTTTAAATAGTCCATGTAATGCAGTTTTTATCAAAAAAATACTGGAATTAGTAGGGAAGGGGGGTAAATTAGTATTTGCATGATATTGAGGGAGTTCCGGCCGAAAGGGATTAGTAAAAAAACGACGAATTAAACGCGGTTGGAATCCTGGCGACAAAGTTTTTCAGCTGCAAAATGTAAATAGAATAGCATCCAATTTATAGCGAAATTAGGAATTACTGAATTCTATTATTTGTTCCTGAGTATATTCAATCAGCATTCCGTCTTCACTAATTAATTCTACAAGGTAATTATTACCTCCACCATCATCTATGCACTGAGCTTTATATCCAATTAATTCGGCTTCACCTGCCAGAACTATGCATGGAAAGATTTGACCTTTGGGAAGTTTTGGCACTTCCTTAGCCGGATAAATATATCGCTGGTTATCGGAGGGGATAATATATAAATTACCTTGGTTAGTTGAATCGTAAATTTCCGCTAAATCAAAATGAGCGCCGCTTTTTAATTCAATTTCAGCAATTGGTTTAGTTAAACGTTCCATATTGGAAAAGGATTTTATAGTAATTTTCAGTATTAAATTTACACAACTACAGTTTAATTATTTTTCTTTTAACTTGATTTTCAGAAAAATATGTAGCTTAATTTAATGGTGAATAAAAAGAGATAATTACGCGTAAATTAATATGTTTTAAATGAGAGCGTTATTTTTCAGTTTTCTTTTTGGTGTAGCTTCCGTTTCCTGGGGGCAGGCTACATTCAGTTCCAAATTAACTGAATTGATCACAGTTCCAGCCTCTGCAACATCACCTTATAAATGGATAGACAGGGAGATTATCCTTAAAGATAACTCGATTTTAATCAAAACATACCAAAAAGAAGGAGACACAGATATTGAAATTTGGGATAAAATAGATCCTGAAGTAAACATTTCGAAAAACGAAAATAAATTAATCAGAACCTTTTATACTTTTTTGATTTTTGATAATGTCAGGTTAGAAAGCCTTTTTAGAGTCATAGGTGATAGGGAAGGTGTAGTCTACCTCATTGAAAGGGAATTATTATTAGCGGATGGCAGTGAAGATGAATCTTTAATAACCAGGTATCATGTGAATTAAATTAAGCTTTCACAATAATTACTTCATCAAGCCGGGTTGAATATCTCTTAGAAAGTCTTTCCCGCTTCATTTTCCAGGTGCGGCCAAGATCCTGGCTACCAAATTTTATTTTTCCGTTTTCTGATTTATTTAAGTGGTCAATGGTTTTCATTAAGATCTGATGTCTTGGATCTTCGCTGGTAAATAAATCAAATTGCCGCTGGTTTTCAGGAGTAAGGTCCATTACAATAATTCCGGCTTTCTTGTATTGATATCCCTGCTTATAGATTTTAGATAGTCCAAGCAAGGCAGTTTTTATTAAAACTATACTGGAATTAGTGGGGAAGGGGGTATGCAAAGTAATATTTGCTCGATACTGTGGCAGATCCATTCGAAATGGATTTGTGAGTAAAAAAACATGTATTAAAGCACAGTTAGAATTCTGGCGACGAAGTTTTTCAGCTGCTTTAACGGCATAAGTAGATACTCTTTCTCTTAAATCATTGTAATTTGAATACATTTTCTCAAAAGCCCTGGTAACAGCGATATTTTTTTTGGTTGAAACCTCCTCCAGAGCTAAGGTGGGAAGACCCGATAAATCCTTTTTAAGCCTTAATCCTACAATACTCATATCTTTCCTTACATATTCATCTGGTAATTGGGTGAATTTATAAGCATCATCAATATTCAATTTTAGCAGTCGTTTTTCATGTTGTCTTCCAATTCCCCATACATCACCTATTTTAGTCCATTTCAGGGCTTTTATCCTTTTTTCATCAGTGTCTATAACATACACTCCCTCGGTGCGGTCTGAGAATTTCTTTGCAATTTTATTAGCAACCTTTGCCAGGGCTTTCGTAGGAGCTATTCCAATACTGAGAGGTATTCCGGTAGAAATCTTGACTTTCTGAATAATATCTTTACTGTATTTCTCCAAATCGAAAAATTCACTAAACCCGTCGAATAACAGGAATGCTTCATCTATGGAATAAATTTCAATATCGGGTGTATAGTTAGAAAGAATATTCATCACCCGGTTACTCATATCGCCATAAAGCGCATAATTAGAGGAGAAAACATGCACATTGTTCTCATTAAAAATCTTTTCATAGTGAAAGGCTGGTGCACCCATAGGAATATTTAAAGCCTTTGCTTCATTACTGCGGGCTATTACACATCCATCATTATTCGAAAGTACCACCACAGGTTTATTATTTAAACTAGGATTGAAAACCCTTTCGCAGGAAGCATAAAAGTTGTTGCAGTCTATCAGGGCGTACATTAAAAATATTTTATCACGTTGGTTACAATCCCCCAAATAAGAAAATCATTATCCTTACCTACCTTAATAGGAGGGTAATTTTTGTTTTCAGCAAGTAGCCAGACAATTTCCTTTTCTATCTTTATTCTTTTGACGGTAAACTCTCCATCTATAAAACAAACTGCAATCTTTCCATTTCTGGGTTCTAAACTTTTATTTATGATAAGAAGATCTCCATGGTCTATGCCGGCTCCGGTCATGGAATCACCCTGAACTCTTCCAAAAAAGGTAGCATCCTTATCTTTAATTAATTCTATATTCAAGTCTATATTGGAATCCAAATGATCATCGGCAGGAGAGGGAAATCCGGCAGTTATTCCACCAATAAAAGGGCGAACATAAGAAATGGGGAATAATGAAATTTTAAATATCTCAATCATTCCACAAAGTTATTAAAAGGATATTATCCATAAAATAAGAATAAATCCATATTTTATTATTATGAGCTATTTTTTAATAGGTTTTTCATTCTTACACATGAGTCGAACCTCCCGGTATATTTTAATATAATTCGCATTGATTTCGTCTTCTGAAAAAAACTGATCATTTTTTGGCAGTTGCCTTTGAATATTTTGATGTTGGAAATAAATCTTTTCATCTTTTCCGTCGGCATAGGTAATAAATTCACCTTGTTTTAATCCAAAAAAAGTGTTGGCGCGAACTTTATAAATCTCCTTTTCACCGGTAGAAATTTTCGTGTCAAAATCCAATCCCGTGCCGCGCATCACCGTTTTTGTTTCATCTTTTATAATTTCAAAAAAACGTTCGTAATACCTTGCGGTATCGGGGTCGTTTACTTTACCGAAAAATTGATAGGATAAGTTGCTCAATATCGCTTTGCTGGCTTTATCTCCATACATCATATCGTTCTGTACCTTATCCTGCATCACATAAATTGTTGCGATGTCATAGCTTCTTAAAGTGGCGGGAACGCGATGCATATTCAATAATCTAATGGTGGGTGCCTCCTCAATAAGTAGGAAAGATGGCTGGGCATGACGAACGCTCATCTGCTTTACGACGGTGTGCATGACCGTTGCTATAATTGGGGAGTAAACCGTGTCATATTTCGGATTATTTACCAAAGCGATTACGGCCGGGTTTTGAGAAGCATTAATATTGAGCGGGATATCATCGGCTGCAAGTGCCATGAAAATACGTTTGCTGCTAATCTTCATAAGAGCGTTCGAAAGTGTACTTTTTACTCCGGCGGTTTGCCTCTCGGAGTCCTTTCCGCTAATAAATGCATCCGCAAAGGCCCTTGAAGTCTGGTTCGATTTTAAAAAACCAATAAGCTCATCGGTATTTAGATATTGATAAACAGCTATAAGGTGGGGCAGGGTACAGTATTGCGGAAATGAAACTTTCAATTTCCAGATCAAACCGCTAATCAATCCCTGAGCAGCATCATTAAAAAATTTACCGGTACCTGTAGCGCCTGTTTCCTTTTGTTCTAACAAGTTTTCCAACAGCACACGGGATACTTCATTTATATCCTCTTCATTTTCCATATACTTAGGTGCGATGGGGTTAACACGATGAAAAATTCTATCAAATGATAAAATGTAAAATGGGATATGGGAGTTTTTGAATAGGGGGTAAGCCATTTCGGTGATTTCGTAATCCTTATAATCGTGGATCACCCCACAAAAGGAATGCTTACTGAAATGTTCCAGCAAATTATACACAACGCTTTCTGTCTTGCCACTCCCTGCAGCCCCAATAATAGAAACTCCTCGCTTTATATTTCCGATTTTAAATTTTGATTTTATTGTTTTGAAATGGACTTCGTATTTAGCAGGAATATTCGTTTTTTCCTTTTTAGGCAGAAATACATACATTATCGTATTGCCCAGAATTAAAGGGCAACCTAAATAAAGTGCTACTTTGGCTATTTCATTAAATGATGGAGTAACGGCTAAAATTACCCAAAGCAGAATAGCGGTAAGTAAAGTATTGATGATGAAAGCGTAAGCAGATATTTTATAGACACAATAAAAAATCATACTTACAGCAGTAAGGAGAAAAATAATTGAATAGAGGTTAAAGGTTTCCATATTTGCCTGAATTAAATTCCAATTGAACCGGATCTTAGTGCAACGCCTATGTTTTTCTGTAGAGTTTTAATAAGTTTTACTGTTAGTTGAGCTTTAGACAACGGAATAACCGGAACCATAGGCAGCCCGCTTTCCCGGAGCATTTTCAATGCCAGGGCTTTTTCAGAAGCCGGAAGGCCAATTACCGCTGAAAAATATAACTTGGGATTTTGGATATAGGTTTTACGGGCCTGGTAAGTCTCCACAAAATTACGCTGGTATCCGAAATTTTTATCAAAAGTCTTTTCTGCCGTCTGAAAGAATGCATCTCTGTCAAAACCTCTTTTTATCATCTTACCTTTTATTTCAACTTCAGAAGATTTGTATTTGCTACCCGGGGACAGGCTGACTGAGTTCGAGATATCCTTTCGACTTACGATAATATGGATATGACTTTGATTACCTTCTTTGAGCATTCCCTGTACGATTCGCTTTCCGTTCTGTTGATGAGGAGCCGACTTTTCCAGACGATTAATTTCCAACTCAATTTTCTTGATACTTCCTTCTTTTTCACCTTTTTGTATTTTCTTGATTTCATTTTTTAATTGAATTATTTTAGTAGCATAAACCTGGTTCTCCTTCACCTGGAAATCGTTTCCTTTAAAAGTGCGATGATGTTCGATCTTAGCATAATATTTTATATCGTTAACACTAATTGGGCGACCATTAATTTCACGGTTAAAGCAGGAAGCGTAATCTTTCATAAGTTCCCTTGTATAGCGTTTTAAAGCCTCACTATTGTCTCCCAGTTTTCTAAGCTCATATTGAGATGGATTTACAGTAATAGAGTAAAATTTGGGTTCAATTTTCTTTAATTTAGAAGTATTTGCATCTATTTGCTGTATCACTTCTTCCGGGCTTATATCATCTTCATACTGGTTAAAGAAATTTTCCAATTTTTGATCTTGTTCTCGTTCGGGCATCTGGTTCTCTTTTTTCAAATAATCCACATAGTCTGCTACACTTGGTGAATAATTCCCTCCTAATTTTTGTGCTGAAATAGTGATATACATAATAAATTATTTGTAGAAATCGGGATGAGTATCATCTTCTTCATAATCCCTTATCTGATTTTTATTTTTGGGATCGGCGGCTTCCATAAGGGATTCCAAGATTGCAAGTGTAGGATTTGCTTTGTTCTTTTCTACATCCTTCATTATGGCGATTACTGCATTTATTCTTTTCTTGAAAGTATTTTCAAGCCTTCTTCCTGTAGGGCCGAAATTTTCTTTAGGGGAGATTTCATTGTAATAGAAAAAGTCCAACATACCGGTTAATGCTTCAGAATGAGTCTTGTAATAGGACTTAGAAAATTTTATGAATCGCTGAGCGATTTTTTTCTTGATGGTTATATTTGTAAATTTTTCCATAATTCATCTTTTTATTTTAGCACTTACAGTAAATCTTGACCATTTTGCAGGAATTCCGAGGGCATTTACAGTAAATTGAAAAATTTTAAAAATTCAGGTATTGTATAAGTGTCTAAAAAACAGTTATTTAAAACTGAAAAGGCATGTATAACCTCGCTTTACGGGTTATCCTCTTGCTTTGCCTTTTCGTCCCGCAGGGACAAAAATTTCAAACTATCAAACAGAATTTAATAGCCTTTGAGCAATACGAATAATGAATTGTATTTTTTAAGAAGCAGAAGTTTGTCTTCTTAAATTAATCTTACAAATGGGGTAAATTGATTGCGAAATTTTTAAATAAAAACCGGGCCTTAAAAATTAAGACCCGGTTAAGATTCTGCTTTTGATTGTTTACAATAGACCTTCATCGGCAAAACTAAAATAGTCGCCATCTGGAGTTATTATAAGATGATCAAGGACTTTAATATCAAAAAGGATCGCTGCATTTTTTATTTTTTCGGTTAGTCTTTTATCAGCTTCACTTGGTTTTAAGGTTCCAGACGGATGATTATGTCCAAGTATTAAATTCACCGCCAATGACTTTAAGACAACTGCAAATAAAATACGTAGATCTACAAGGGTACCTGTAATTCCGCCGGTAGAAACTTCAAATATTCCCTTGACTTTATTAGCGTTATTTAATAGCATAACCTTAAAACATTCCTGCAGCCCTATTTGATCCTTGTTCCAGGAACAGAATAAAAGTTCGGTAGCACTTTGAGAAGAAGTTATTTTAGGTGCCTGGCTTATTTTAAAATTGCCCTGATATTTTATCGATATTTCATTAACTTTGGTTTTCATGTTGATCTTGTTTAATTGGATTAATAATGAAAAGAGGGCGAAACTTTGAACGAGGTCGCCCTCTTTAATTTAGAGATTAATTGCTGCCATTATTGGCATTTCCACCCAGCAAAAGAATTTCACTGGCTAAAATTTCGGTCACATATCGTTTCTCTCCTTCTTCAGTTTTATAGGTACGGGAAGTAAGTTTTCCTTCAATGGCGATTTCTTTCCCCTTACCTACATAGTTTTCAACGATCTCAGCAGTTTTTCCCCATGCCACTATATTATGCCATTGGGTGTTCTGCACTTTCTCACCATTGGAATTTTTATAAAATTCGTTAGTGGCAATTGAAAAACTGGCTACTTTTTTGCCGCTTTCAAGGTTCTTGATTTCGGGAGCGTTCCCTACATTTCCGATTAACTGTACTTTGTTTCTAAGTGTACTCATGATTGAAAAAAAATTAAGTTGAAATATTTATGTTTCCCGCTTTCACCCACGGGTAGGTTAAAAAATTTACTTATTGTATCCTGAGCGTTTTCCTTTTTTGATTTTTTAACTTTCTTTCCGCTTCAGTGTTATAGAATTGATAAGATTTCATGATTTCTGATTTAAAATTTACTTCCCGTAGAGCCGTCGCTGTTACCTTTTTTGATGCCCATACAGTTTCATGATTTAGAATTAGAGAGGAGTTATAAAAGGGAAAGCGTAGCCGACCGGTTATGCACTCCGGCTAACTTCTAAATCATGGTATTTTGCATTATAAAAAAGGTGAAACGGGTAGGCTGGGATGGAGTTTTAATAAATTATGAGAAGTAAAAAGAAGTTGAAGTGGAAGAAAGATTATTATAATATACCAATCTGGCGGACTCCGTTCCTTTATGAAATTGAAAGATGGCTAAACTATTTCAGCCGCAATTCTGAATAATGAGCGTTTCAGAAGTTGAAAAAGGGAACGGTGTCTAAGATTTTTTAAGTGAAGCTCTTTTCCCGGAATGTAGTGATAACGAAATGCAGGGGAATGTGCTGAACTATTGTTTGAATAAATATTTTCAATTAATCTATGAAAAGATCACGATTTAAATTTAAGATATCTAAATGTAGGTGTTTGTCTTAAAAAAAAGTTAAATATTAATTAGTGTGCGTAAAGTGTGCGTTTTTGAGAAATTTGACATAAAAAATGGTTTTGGAAAAATGTATATAAGGATAATAAATAGTGTGCGGAGAGGTGTGCGTTTTGATTTATAAAAAAAGGGGTAACCATGTGGAAACCCCTTTATTTATGGTGATGGCACCAGGATTCGAACCTGGGACCGCCTGCTTAGAAGGCAGGTGCTCTATCCAGCTGAGCTATGCCACCATTGTTATTTTCATTATTTCAAATCGTCTGCTTAGAAGGCAGGTGCTCTATCCAGCTGAGCTATGCCACCGATTTGCGGTTGCAAATATAAACCACTTTATAAATTAAACAATGCTTTTTTTGGGAAAAGTTCAGGTAAGTTTAAAAAAATAAAAACTCCCAATCGGAAGTTTTTGATTTTCAGTGTAGATACGGTTTTAGAAGTTTAGCTTTCTCTGATCAATTTTTTTTCCAGACCAACGGCAGCAACTACTAATTGGTGCAGTAAACTTGGATTTTCATCCATTTTTTCAAAAACCTGTATATATAAATGATTGAATCTTCTTATTAATTCAAGTGTTTGAAGTGAAACACTAAAAAAGTTTCCCGATTCGCGAAGCTCTTCGATAGAATCTTTTACAGATTCAATATGAGATATTTCTTCCTCGGTACTCTGGATGTAATGTTCTTGCTGTAGCATACCACTAGTTATTTGGTTAGCCAAGGCAGGTGTATTCTAATAGATTGGGTGTTCAAATATAATTTGATATTTTAATTTATCCCTGAGCCACAGCCACTTTTAGTTGAAGTATGAGAAAAAATCGGTAAGAGGTAAAATATTCCTTAATTCGAATATTATTTTACATTTGTGGTATCGGCCAGAAAAATTCCTTAACATCACTCAAACTATCATTATCCATTGCACTGCAACTCATATAATTTCATAAAATCGCGATATACAGAAGTATGAACGATTGGATAATTTACCTACTGGGATTTATTGCTCAACTACTTTTTTCAGGGAGAATGATTGCACAATGGTTGCTTTCAGAAAAGAATAAACGAGTGGTTACACCTCAATTCTTCTGGCATATTAGCTTGCTAGCATCTTTCTTATTATTCATATACGGATACCTGAGGGACGATTTTGCCATTATGCTGGGTCAGACGCTTACCTATTTCATATACATCAGGAATTTACAGTTACAGGGAGACTGGAATAAGGTAAATAGGTTTGTAAGAGTTTTTCTCTGGATTTTTCCCTTGTTCGTGGTGATCTATGGGTTTAATAACAATCAGTATGACGCTGCAGCTTTATTTAGAAATGTGGATATTCCAATGTGGTTATTGATCGTGGGAACTGCAGGACAGCTTATATTCACCCTCAGGTTTATCTATCAATGGGCTTATTCTGAAAGAAGAAAATCTTCTTCCTTACCACTTGGCTTCTGGATTCTTAGTTTGGTTGGATCATCTTTGATCATCTACTATGCGATCCTTAGAGAAGACCCTGTGTTACTAGCAGGTCATAGTTTTGGTGTTATTATGTATCTTCGAAATATCTATATTCAGAAGAATGAAGTTAAAGGATAATTACTTTCTGCTTTTACTGATTGTTTGCTTCGCGATATTCTTTGTGAATCTCGATGCCATTTTTGTAAATATCATGGAAGCAAGAAATTTTGCCACGGCTCGGGAAATGATCAATCTTGATCACTGGATCTTCACGACCCTGAATAATGAACCACGCTATGAGAAACCGCCTTTACCAACGTGGTTAACTGCTATAGCCATGATGCTCTTTGGAATGAAAAACCTGATAGCCGCAAGATTACCAGCCGCTGTCATGGGAAGCATAGTAAGTATCTTTTTGTATAAACTAGGCTTCAAATTTACTAATAATAGCAAGTACGCATTCATTAGCGGACTTATAGGCGCTACCAGTTTTTATATACTCTTTTCAGGTCGGGATGGCCAATGGGATATTCACACTCATGGCTGGATGATCATGGCGATTTATTTTTTGTTCCAGATCTTTCAGGATTCAGGAAATACCATGAAAAATGCTGTTTTAAGCGGAATCTTTATTGGATGTTCTTTTCTAAGTAAAGGTCCGGTATCGATGTATGCGCTTCTTTTACCATTTTTGATCTCTTTTGGCTTCGTATATCGCTATAAAAGTTTAAAACATTACTGGAAGCCAGTATTGCTAACAGTTAGTATAGCACTGCTAATTAGTGCTTCCTGGACGATCTATGTATATCTTCTAGATACCAGCGCGGTGTCTAAGATTACTGAAAAAGAAACGGGACGCTGGTTAGATTATAACGTAAGACCATTTTATTATTACTGGAGTTTTGTGATCCAAAGTGGTATCTGGACCATTCCGAGTTTCGTGGCACTTTTATATCCCTATCTAAAGAATAAAGTTTTTGATAAGAAAGCTTATACGTTTACCCTTATCTGGACTCTTTGCGCAGTAGTCCTTCTATCTATAATACCCGAGAAGAAGTCCAGGTATTTACTTCCAGTTATGCTTCCAATGGCATTGAATACAGCCTTTTATTTAGAGTACTTATTCCGTAGGTTCGATATGATTCCGAAGAAAGAATCCTGGATCGTATATTTCAATTTTGGACTAATTGCGTTGATCGGACTCTTATTTCCGCTTGCGGGATACTTTTATTTTGGTCAGCAGGTTCAGAATTTTCTCGGCTGGTATATTACGATCTCTGTGACCCTATTCACAATTGGAGTCATGATTTTATGGTATTTAAAGATTAGAAAGATCAAACCAGTTTTCTATCTTACCGTATGGTTTATTATTAGTGTCATATTCTTTGGTTTACCTATAGCTTCTAAAATTGAAAAGAACCCAGCATATCAAAGTATTTCTATTATTGATGTTTACAGGGAGCGCATGGGTGTTAAAGTATATGAATTTAGAGGTTTTACTCCGGAAATGATATGGGAATATGGCCAGCCAATAGAAATTCTGTATGATGGAGAAAGTTATATAAAACCTGCAGAGTCTCAGTTTTTGTTACTGGCTACGGAAGAGGAGAAAGAAGAAGTGATCGAAACTTTTGAAGGTTATACTATTGAAAAAATTGAAGAGATCGATATGAATCCTGTTGGTAATAAGCACAAGGAACGGTTATACAGAGATCTTTACAAAATTGACAAATTTTAAAAAAAATTCAGGCATGGTTGATTATCCTATTAAATTCAGACCAATACTTCAGGAAAAGATATGGGGCGGGAACAAGCTTCGTGATATTCTGAATAAAAAGACCGATAAGGAGAATGTAGGTGAAAGCTGGGAGATTTCCGGGGTAAAAGGCTTTATATCTGAAGTTAGTAATGGTTCAGAAGAAGGAAAAAAACTAACAGATCTTATTAAGGAGTATAATGCAGAATTAATGGGGGAGGAGATTTATAAAAGATTTGGAGATGATTTTCCGCTGCTTATCAAGTTTATTGATGCTAAGACAGATCTTTCTGTTCAACTACATCCTAATGATGCATTGGCTAAGCAAAGACATGATTCCTTTGGGAAAACCGAAATGTGGTATGTGATGCAGGCCGATGAAGGTTCTAAATTGAATATTGGTTTTAATAAGAATACCAATAAAGAAGAATATGTAAATAATCTCGAAAACAAGAAAATTCTCGATATTCTCAATTTCGAAGAAGTAGATAAAGGAGATTCAGTTTTCATAAATACCGGGAAGGTTCATGCGATAGGAGGAGGGATTTTACTTGCAGAAATTCAGCAAACTTCAGATATTACCTATAGAATATATGATTGGGATCGTGTAGATAACGAGGGTAATAGCCGTGAACTACACACAGAACTTGCGCTGGATGCTATAGACTTTGAGAAGAAAGATGATTATAAGCTGGAATATGAGCATGTAGAAAATCAATCTTCAGAAATAGCCAGCTGTGAATACTTCACTACGAACTATCTTCCGGTGAAAGGTAAACTGACAAAAAACCTTTCAAATCTGGATTCTTTTGTTATCTATATGTGTGTTTCCGGCGAAGCTAAAATTACAATCGGTTCTAATTCCGAAGAGCTTGAAGCTGGAGAATCGGTTTTAATCCCAGCAAACACAAATGAAGTGGAGATTTCCGCAGAAAGCGCAGAACTTCTGGAGGTCTATATCAAATAGATTCCAAAAGTTCTGAAAATATCAAAAATTGAGAATATTGTCTATTTCCTTTAGTTCTTCTGTACTAAAATGAATATTTTTGATAGCTTTCAGGTTGTCCTCTAACTGAGACTTTCTACTAACACCAACTAAGACAGACGTTACTCTTTCATCTTTTAGAAGCCATGCTACAGCCATTTGCGCAAGACTTTGTTCACGTTTTTCAGCTAACTCGTTCAGCTGCTGAATTTGTGAAACAACTTCTTCTGTAATTTGTGATTTATCCAGATAACTACCTTCTTTAGCAGCTCTTGAATTCTTCGGAATCCCATTAAGATATTTGCCAGTTAAAATACCTTGTTCAAGAGGAGAAAAGACAATACTTCCAAGTCCGTTTTGTTCCAGAGTATCCATTAATCCATTTTCAACCCAGCGATCGATCATATTGTAACGGGGCTGATGAATTATAAATGGCGTTTTAAGCTCCTTCAGAATCTTGGCGGCTTTGGCCGTGTCTTCAGCATTATATTGTGAAATACCAACGTATAAAGCTTTTCCATCTCTTACGATTTGGTCCAGAGCACCCATGGTTTCTTCCAAAGGGGTTTCCGGGTCTGGCCTGTGATGATAAAAGATATCTACATAATCAAGACCCATTCTTTGCAGGGATTGATCTAAACTCGCGATCAGGTACTTTCTGGAACCAAAATTTCCATAAGGTCCGGGCCACATATCCCATCCGGCTTTGGAAGAAATGATGAGCTCATCTCTATATTGCTTAAAATCCTGCTTAAAGAACTTTCCGAAGTTACTTTCAGCAGAACCGTATGGCGGGCCGTAATTGTTAGCCAAGTCAAAATGCGTAATTCCATTATCAAATGCGGTATGAAGTATTTCCCGCGCATTGTCCTGATCATCATTATCTCCGAAATTATGCCAGAGACCCAAGGAAAGTAAAGGCAACTTTAAACCACTTTTACCACATCTTCGATACTCCATAGTATCATACCTGGAGTCTGCTGCTTTATAATTACTCATATTATGATTTTCCCGGCAATTTAGAGATTTACCGGGCAATGCTAAACATTATGGAGCTAATTAATTTCTGGCGAAAGATAGATATCCGGAATTCCCCTCAGCATTTTCCTCCAGCTTTAAGTTTATCTCAGCACTATTAGCAGAGATGACATCATAAGCATTGGTAAGATCTCCCAGTTTTCCATTAGGGGTGAAAAAGATCATAAAATCGAGATCATTGGAGGGATCAAATTCGGTTCCGTTATCATTGGAGACTCTCCAGGTTCCATTAAAAGATCCAAGGTTGGAATCTGCAATCAGTTCATTCGAACTTTGAAAAATAAATGTATAATTTTTAAGATCATCGGTCTTATTCTGACCGTTTTCAGTAAAACTGGTGATTCGCCATTCAGAATTCAGTAAAATCTCATTTAGAGCGATCATTTCTGTTTCTACCAATTTCATATCATCATTGTCTGTGTCGCAGGATACGATAAAAAACATAGCGAAAATTAATAACAAACAGTTCAATCTTTTCATAGGGTGGGGATTTTTTTGTTCGGTTCAAACGTAAAGTTATAAAGAGAAATAGAATAAATTAAGATATATTTAAGAATTAACATTTAGTCAATTAATACATCTTCAGCTGTATAGCCTTCAAATTTTGTAAGGAGGTCAAAAATTTTAGGATTTCAGTTATAATATTAAGATACCGGATTTGCTTCAATGTTTAGTCTAATTCGTACGCATAGCTAATCTTAACAAAGCCTTAGGCTAAAGCATACGCATTGTACCCTAATTTTACTGTTTAGTTTTCGAATCAGTTAAAGCAAATTTATTAAGAATAATGAACCTGGTTAATATTTCCAAAGACGAGAATTGTTATAAGATCAAAAGTGTCAAATACGTAAAGGTGTTTGGAGCAACTTTGTATAGTTATGACAAACTATTTGTGAAAGAAACAGAATCAGCTCAATGGATAAATCAGAATACTAAAAAGAAAGCTACACAAGCTGAATCTTTCAAATTAAATAAATGGTTGAAAGACCATCGAAAATTTATCGAAAAAGGCTGATTTCTTAATTTTAATGACGAAGGCGTAAGTCTTGAAGCTGAATTAAGCTAAAATTAGCCTAAAGTTTGAGGTATTGTTTAGTCAGACGTTCAATTTCCGATAACTTTAAAATTGATTAACCAATCAAATTAGTTAAAATGAGTAGTAAGAAAAAGAATTTTGCGCGGTTTGGAATGGCTGCGAAAGGTGCAGTTTATTGCCTAATCGGAGTGTTAACAGCAATGGCTGCGTTTGGTCAGGGCGGACAAAAATCGGGAAGTAAGGGTGCATTACAATACTTAGCACAACAGTCATACGGGCAGGTTTTACTTGTAGTTATGGGAATCGGACTTCTTGGATATGTATTTTGGAGAATGTACCAGGTATTTTATAACCCAGGAGAGTTTGAAGACAATCTAAAAGGTTATGGAAAGCGGATAGGATATTTTATTAGCGGACTCATCTATGGTGGTTTGGCTTATTACTCTTTCAAATTGGCTTTCGGTAGTAGTAGTTCAGGTGGTTCTGGCGGAATGATGGGTGGAATCATGTCTGGTTCTAACGGAGATACGATCGCTATCATTATTGGTATAGGTATGGCAATAAAAGCTATCTATGACTTGTATCGGGCATACTCTGGAAAATTCCGAGAGGAAGTGGAAGAAGCAGGAATGGATCAAAAAGAGCAGAAGTTGCTTATTAATGCCGGTAAATTTGGACATACCGCCAGAGGACTAGTTTTAGGTCTTATGGCTTATTTAACATTGAAGTCCGGACTTTCCAGTGGTAGCAATGTTAAAACTCAAACCGATGCATTTAGTTATATTCAGGCAGAATTTGGTTCGGTTGCATTAGGTATAGTTGCCATAGGTCTGGTAGGTTATGGAGTTTATATGCTAATAAAAGCAAAATATCCTTCTATTACTGTAGCCAGTCTTAGATAGAAGCAACATTAGATATAAAAGAAGCCTGTAAATTTAGCGGGCTTTTTTTATGAGTGATTTTATCTGATACCTTACTGATCTCGATTGATTACTCATTAAAACAGCGTTTTTTCAGGTCAATCATAAGAAAATAGTTGTAAAGAGATCTACAAATGGATTATGATGGATGATGCTTAAAGCGCCTGACAATAAACATTTATGCAATACCTAAAAATTTAAGATGTTTGATCTCGTGATACCTCAAGCAAGCTTTAATACATTCCTTTAGTTCATAGATAGGTATTTCCTGGTCTAAATTAAGAATAATAGCTCTGTTTCCTTCAAATCTCAATTTTGGTTCGTATAATAATCGAAAAGTTTCAATCAACCTGCTGGAGCATTGAAAATAGAGTGCATATTGTTCGGGATTTTTTGATTTCCAGTCTATTCTTAGCGTACTTCCAATATTACTCCTGAAAGCGGGTTCGCTCCACTTTAAATTAAGATCTAGCTTGACAACACCTTGAGTTTCCTGAGCAGTTTGAATGATCAGTTCACGTAAGTATAAGAGTCTCTTTTTGGGCAATTGAGGATAAACTTTAAAAGCAGCTTCGAATTCGCGAGAAGTTTGAATCTTTATTGTTTTCGGTTTCACATCAGAATAACTAAGGAATGTAAGCTTCTAAATTAAATAATTTATATATCAGACCTACTGAAGATAAATTAGTTAACCAGTATTTACTGAAATTTTCAATTCCTAAGATTAGATAATCTTCTTATGAAACAATATTGGATGATACCAAAGTGCAATTGGTTTATTAATGCTTGTAAGGTATAATGATCTACCAGGTCCAGAATAAAACGAGCCAGGAATAGGCATCGAAAAAACCTAAAATGAAAAAAGCCTGTCAATCATAAGATTAACAGGCTTTAGTCGGGGTGGCAGGATTCGAACCTGCGGCCTCCTGCTCCCAAAGCAGGCGCGATAACCGGGCTACGCTACACCCCGAAAAGTGAATAGTGTTTTTAGTCTTATCCGTTCCAAACTATCTTATGACATATCCGGGAAGCGGAGGAAATTTATTCCAATTTTCCGGTCGAAAAGAGAATAAAAGAACCACAGACTAAAAATCTAGCGGAGAGTATGAGATTCGAACTCATGCGACAATTGCTCGTCGACAGTTTAGCAAACTGCTCCATTAACCACTCTGGCAACTCTCCATTTATTTAAGAACTTCGCAAGTAATTTTGCGGTTGCAAATCTAAGTTTTACTTACGTACCAACCAAACCTTTTTTATTTTTTTGAAAGAAAATTTAAGCTAAAATTGAGCTGCTTCCCTTAAACTACTTGACTTCAATTAAATAGCCGAAATAATTTTATTGAAACTTTTCTGAATATAAAAAGTTGTGCAAATTTTTGATAGCCTTCTCATGATTTCGAACAAAAGGATTCTTATTATCCCAAACATATCCTGCAAGTACAGAACAAATTTGCATTTTAATGTTTTCACTCGCATTATCAGTAAAAAATATATCCTGTAATCTTCCTGTATACCATTCTTTTACATAGGTGGCGAAAACATTAATAGCCTTTTGTATATGCTCAGTATACTCTTTATCCCAGTTTATAATTTCTCCAGACAATTGCCTTGCCACTAGTTTTGCACTTAATAATCCGCTTTCTGTCGCAAATGCAACCCCGGAAGAAAATACCGGATCGAGAAATTCAGCTGAGTTTCCAGCCAGCGCAAAACCATCACCATGTAAAAGCTGAACATTCTTGGATATACCAGATAGTTTTACAGGCTCAAACAAGTATTCCTGCTTTGAGAACCGATCTTTGTAAAAATCGCACTGACCCAGCATTTGCTTAAACATTTCACTTCTTGATCCTGAGAATGTATTGAACCAGTCGTTTTCTCCTACAAAGCCTAAACTTGTATTCCCATTAGAAAAAGGAATATACCAGAACCAGGCACCCCTCGTAATGATCTCAAATGTAATTTGAGTTTCTTCCTTACCTGGAGGTCGGTTATCTTCCTTTATGTGAGTGAATATGGAGGAATGATCATAAATTTTTGCAGGAGCTTCCAGTTTAAGCAGTCCGGCTAGGACTCGTCCATTTCCACTGGCATCAATTATAAATCTGGAAGTAATGTTGCTTAGAACGGCGTTCGGGTCTTTAGATTCTATAGTCCATAGCTTGTTTTCCCATTTCGCAGAAACCACTTCAGCTCCAAAATTGATCTTCACGCCCCTTTTCTGAATACTTTCTGCAAGTTTCAGGTCGAAATCGGCTCTGGGTACCTGCCAGGTCCAGTCCCAGCCTTCCCCGAACTTTTTACTAAAATCGAATTCAGCGATTTTCCCATTTTTAACGAAACGGGCGCCTGTCTTTTTCTGGTAATTTTGTTCCTGCAGGTCTTCGAGTAATCCGGCTTCAGAAAAATTATCCATACAGCGGGGGATCAAACTTTCCCCAATGGTAAACCTTGGAAAAAACTGCTTTTCCAGCACCAATACAGATACACCGGTTTTCTCCAGGTAACCTGCTGCAACCATACCAGCCGGTCCCGCACCAATTATTACAACGTCATATTCTTTTTTATCCATAATCTGTCAATACAAAGCTAATGGAAAATATGCTTCAGTAGAATTCACCAAAATAAAAAGCTCTGCCAGTTACGGCAGAGCTTTCGTGAGATATAAGCAATCGATCATGCCAATTGGCAGATCTATTGGACTAATGTATCCTATTGAAATTAATTTTAATAGCTGATTCTTCAATGCTAACTGTTTAATAACTTCAGCAATAATTTGATAAAATTCTGGAGAGGTTAAGTTCATAATTATGAAATTATCAATACTTCAAATTTATCCCGCGATTCATACCATATGCAGCTTTCCCACTAAAAATATTACATTTGTCCAGAGCACAATCTTTATATAATCCTGAAATTAAGCAGCTACTTATGATCAACCTGGAGAAGGAACTTACACTCTCAGAATTTCAACAAGTTGTTTTTCAGAGAATAAGGGTGGAATTAGGTGCTAAAGCCAGAGACAGGATTATTCAAAGTCATCAATTTCTTGAGAAATTTTCACGAAATAAGATCATTTATGGAGTAAATACAGGGTTTGGACCTATGGCTCAATACCGGGTTGCGGAAGAAGATTCTGTCAAACTCCAGATGAACCTCATAAGAAGTCATGCTACAGGCGCAGGTGCTGTACTTTCTGAAGTTGACGTGCGGGCATTGATGTTAGCCAGGCTTAATACTCTAAGCTTAGGTAAATCTGGAATCGATATCTCTGTTGCTGAAGTTCTAATTCAATTGATCAATTTAGAAATTACACCTTTGATTTTTGAACATGGTGGAGTAGGAGCTTCAGGCGATCTGGTGCAATTAGCACATCTCGCGCTGGTCCTTATTGGAGAAGGTGAAGTTTTCTACGAAGGTAAACGCAGAAATACTGAAGAGATCTTCAGAGAAAAGAATATTCAGCCAGCCAAGATCACGATTAGAGAAGGGCTGGCGATCATGAATGGAACTTCTGCAATGACTGGGCTAGGCCTGGTCAATATTGTTTACGCAAAACAATTGCTGGACTGGTCGGTTTTTTGCTCTTCTGTGATCAATGAAATCGTAGAAGCTTATGATGACCATCTTTCCGAAGAATTAAATCAGGCAAAACTTCATAAGGGTCAGCAGCAAATTGCTGAGCTTATGCGAAATCACTTAAAGGACTCCGGCCTCACAAGATCCCGAAAGGAAGAACTTTATAATACCGATCATGCAAAAACGGAGTTGTTCAAAGAAAAAGTTCAGGAATATTATAGTTTAAGATGCGTTCCACAAGTTCTTGGCCCTGTAATGGATACTCTTTCACATAGTACTAAAATTTTACTGGAAGAGGTAAATTCTGCTAATGATAATCCAATTATCGACGTAAAGACCGAGCAGGTTTACCATGGAGGTAATTTCCATGGTGATTATATTTCTCTGGAAATGGATAAACTTAGGCTGGTAATGACCAAAACATCCATGCTTGCTGAAAGGCAGATCAACTATTTACTGAATCCAAAACTAAATGACATTTTACCGGCTTTTGTCAATGCTTCGAAATTAGGTTTGAACTTTGGAATGCAGGGTGCACAGTTTCCAGCGGTTTCGACTACTGCTGAAAATCAAATGCTTTCTAATTCCATGTACGTTCATAGTATACCTAACAACAATGATAATCAGGATATTGTAAGTATGGGAGCAAATTCAGCAATGATGACGCGTAAGGTGATCAACAATTGCTACGAGGTTTTAGCTACTGAAATGGCTACGATCCTTCAGGCGCTTTATATACTTCAATATGATGATCGTTTATCTTCAGCGACTACCTTAAAAATTAAAGATCTTAAAATGATTTTTCCACAGATAAAAGAAGACAGAGTTCTATATAAAGACATTCAGAATTTAAAGTTATATCTCAAAACTCATCAGGCTTATGACTAAGAAAAGATTTGCTTTGGTAACCGGCGGTTCTCGCGGAATTGGAAAAGCGATTTGTCTAGCGCTGGCCAAAGATCGTAAACTCAATATTTTATTGAATTACAGGTCTAATGAGGAGGCGGCTCAGGCGGTCAAACGGGAAATTGAATCATTGAACGTTTCCTGTGAACTTCTAAAATTTGATGTTGCAAATCCTTCGGAAGTTGCAGAGAAGATGAGTACGTGGAAATCTGAGAATAAGGATTTCAGTATTGATGTTCTGGTTAACAATGCTGGTATTAGTGACGACGGACTTTTTATTTTTATGTCTGAGAATAGCTGGAATTCGGTTTTAGATACTAGTTTGCAGGGATTTTATCATGTGACCCAGAGCGTTCTGAAGGATATGTTGAGAGCTAGAAGCGGAAGGATCATTAATATGGTTTCACTTTCAGGTTTAAAGGGAAACGCGGGACAGGTAAATTATTCAGCAGCAAAAGGAGCTGTTATTGCGGCTACAAAAGCACTTGCTCAGGAAATTGGGAAACGGAAAGTAACGGTAAATGCCGTCGCTCCCGGATTTATTAATACTGAAATGACGGCAGATTTTGATGCTGAAAAGTTTAAAGAACTAATTCCATTAAATCGATTTGGAGATCCGGAAGAAGTCGCTAACCTGGTAAGTTTTCTGGCATCTGATAGATCTTCGTATATCACCGGCGAAGTGATAAATATTAATGGCGGACTCTACTCTTAATCATGGCTACTTGGAAAGGGAAATCCCGGGGAACTTTACTTGGCTTCAGGATCTATGTAAAAATTATTAAAAGCTGCGGACTGATCGCGGCTTATTTCGTACTCCTATTCGTTGCCGCTTATTTTATCCTCTTCTCTTTTTCTTCAACCCGCAGCACCTATTATCTCTTCAGAAAGAGGCTTGGGTATTCTCCATTAAGCTCGGCTTTTAATGTATATCGCAGTTATTTTACCTTCGGAAGAATACAACTAGACAGGATTGCCATCACCAATGGACTAAAGAACAAGTTTACTTTTGAATTCGATGGCGTTGAATATATAGAATCATTGCTGAAGCAGAAGAAAGGCGGAATCTTGCTCACAGCACATATTGGTAATTTTAATCTTGCCAAACATTTCTTTGAGGAACGTCATGCAGATGCAGTTGTAAATCTGGTAGTAACTGATTTTGAACATCAACAGATCAAGAATTACCTGCAATCTGTCACTGGAGATACAGAGGTGAAAGTGATCGAGATGAAGGATGATCTAAGTCATGTATTCGCGATGAAAAAAGCCTTGGATCATAATGAATTACTGGTATTTGCAGCAGACAGATTTATGGAGCATTCGAGTACTTTGGAAGCTAATTTCCTTGGAGAAATGGTGAAATTTCCGGAGGGTCCTTTCAAACTTGCCGCCAGGAATAAAATTCCAGTTTTGTTCGTACATCTAATGCGAGAAAAGAATTTCCACTATCATTTTTTTGCTCGACCTTATAAAGCTAGCAGCTACACGAAGAAAGAAATTTTAAAATCTTATCTTGACGATCTGGAAAGAATGGTGAGAATATATCCTCACCAATGGTATAATTATTACGATTACTGGAACGATTTCAGTTAGCTATGGCAGAAAACTTATTACATCATCCAATCAGTTCAGCAGAAGAAATTTCTAATCTAATTCCACAAAAGAAACCTTTTGTATTCGTGGACACTTTATTTGAATACACAGATCTTACTGGTGTAACAGGGTTTACAGTCCCGAAAGACAGTCTCATGCTCGATAAGGGTAAATTATCTGAGAGCGGTCTTATTGAACATATGGCTCAAAGTATGTCCTTGCATCGTGGATATCAGGGTACTCTCAGCGGGAATACGAAGCCAAAAACAGGTTTTATAGGTGTGATTAAAACTGTTGAAATTCTTGGGCAGCCTTTGGTTGGAGAGAGTATTACCACCTATGTGGAGATTTTGCATGAGATCATGAACGTGACCTCGGTCTCTGCCCGAACCGAAAATGACAGGGGAGAGGTGATCGCTTTGTCTGAAATGAAAACGGTAACCGTCGATTAATGTCCACATCATTAACTCATACCACAAAACTGAAAGTAAAGTTTCATGAATGCGATCCTCTAAAAATCGTCTGGCATGGAAACTATCTTAAATATTTTGAGGAAGGACGAGAGGATTTCTGCAATTCTCATGGTATTTCTTATCTCGATGCTGAAAGAAATGGGTACGCAACACCTATTGTATTCTCAAGTTGTGAGCATAAGAAACCTTTGGCTTATGGAGATCAGTTTACAGTTGAAACAAGTTTTGAAACTGTTGCTTCGGCAAAAATGATCTTTACCTATAAGATCTTTAAAAATGAAGAATTAATCTGTACGGGGAGAACCGTACAGGTTTTTTTAGATCGAAATAAAGAACTCTCGCTTATAAACCCCGAGTTCTATCAAGCCTGGAAATCAAAAATGAACTTGTAAAATGCAGCAAGTTTTTTTAGAATCTGATAGCATAATTTCTCCTTTGGGTTTTGGTACTTTGGCCAATCTAGGGGAATTGAGATTGCAAAATTCAGCTTTGAAACTTCAAAAGCCTACTTCAAAGTATCCAGCTGGATATTACGCCGGGATTCTTGAAGAAGAATTCATTGATCGTAGTTTTTCCCTGATCGGTAATTGTGATGATTACACAAAGCTGGAAAAAATGCTGATTCTGGCTATAAAGGATGTGATCAATAAAGAAACAATGGTAGATCCTTTCATTACAGGACTGGTGATTGCCACAACCAAAGGAAACATCGATCTATTGAACTCCAATAAATTTGGAAAAGACCGGGTTGAACTCTGGAAAATGGCACAGGTAGTTGCCGACTTTTTCGGATTTAAACAAAAACCAATCGTGGTATCAAATGCATGTATTTCCGGAGGTCTGGCTATAAAAACTGCAGCAGATTTTATTCAGTCAGGGAAGTTTAAAAACGCCATAGTAGCAGCGGGCGACCTGGTTTCAGAATTTGTATTATCTGGTTTTCAATCATTCCAGGCGATGAGCGCGAAGGCATGCAAACCATTTGATGCCGAAAGAAACGGAATCAGTCTCGGAGAAGCTGCTGCAGCAGTATTTATTGATGGGCAAACATCACAGGAACAAAATGTGCAATTTGTTCATGCTGTTACTACCAATGATGCAAATCATATTTCCGGTCCTAGTAGGGATGGTGAAGGTTTGTACCAGGCAATTACCAGACTTAAGCAATTTACAGGTATAATCTCCGAAGAAATTGACGCTATTTCAGCTCATGGAACGGCGACCATGTATAATGATGAAATGGAAGCTATAGCATTCAATAGATCCAATCTCAACGACATTCCATTGCATAGCTTGAAAGGCTATTTCGGGCATACCTTAGGCGCTTCAGCCTTGATCGAATCTATTTTGCTTAAACATAGTTTACTCAATGATGAACTTATCATTTCGAAGAATTTCGAAAGCTTAGGTGTTTCTGCATCCTTAAATATTACTACGGAAGCTACTCAGAAAGAACTTAATATGGCATTAAAAACAGCATCAGGTTTTGGAGGCTGCAATATTGCCATGCTCTTCAAAAAAACTAAATCATATGTCTGAAGATCATTCAATTAAGTTCATCAGAATTAAGGACAATAGGATCATATCTTCTGAAGGTTTGTTGTTTGAAACAAAAAAGGATATAGCGCCCGCTAAATTCATGAGTCAGTCGTATAAATTCTTCGGAATGAATTATTCCAAGTTCTTTAAAATGGACGGACTTAGTAAAGCAGGCTTCATCGCTGCAGAATTACTTTCTGAAAAGATCAAAATTGAGAAAAATACCGGCCTGATATTTTCAAATTCCAGTTCAAGCCTGGACACAGATCTTCGTTTTCAGGAAAGTATGCACGATTTCGCTTCACCTTCTGTCTTTGTCTATACTTTGCCGAATATCGTGCTGGGAGAAATTAGTATCAGACATTCAATTCACTCTGAAAATGCTTTTTTTATTAACGAAAAATTCGATCCGGAACTAATGCTGGATTATGCTGAAATACATTTTAAGAATTTAGCTTGTGAGAATGTGCTTTGTGGTTGGCTAAACTTGCACAATAATGAATATGATGTATTTTTGTGGCACGTCGCCGGTCTTGAAGATCTGCAATCTCAACGGGGACAGTTGCCGAAAATCTACGCTACTACACATGAGTGACCTACATACCGAGCTAAAAAAAAGCATAATAGAACAACTTAATCTGGAGGACATGGAACCTTCAGAAATTAAAAATGATGAAGCCCTGTTTGGAGATGGACTGGGACTTGATAGCATTGACGCCCTGGAATTAATAGTATTGCTTGAAAAAGATTATGGAATTAAACTGACCGATCCCAACCAGGGAAAGGAAATATTTGCTTCAGTAAATACCATGGCTAGTTTTATTGAGAAACATCGTACAAAGTAATTTATGAAAACTGTAGTCGTAACCGGGATGGGCATTGTTTCTGCCATTGGCTCGAGCGTAACGGCTAATCTTCATTCTTTACAAAGTAATGTTCACGGATTATCAAAACCCGCTATCCTAAAAACAAAACATCAATTTCCTGTTGGCGAGATCAAACTTTCCAATGCTGAATTACTGGACGAATTAAATCTCTCTGCTAACTCCGGGATCACCCGTGCTTCCTTACTCGGGATAAAAGCTATTACTGAAATATTTAAAAATACAGATATCGAACCTGATCCAGAAAATACAGCTTTTGTATCTGGAACCAGTGTGGGAGGAATCGATAAAACCGAGGAATATTTCGATCAATTTGGTGAAAATGTTGCTTTAAGAACTTATATACAAGCGCAACATCCAGGTTATACCACCCAAAAGATCGCGGAATATTTTGGGATTAAAGAACATATTACGACCATCAGTACTGCCTGTTCCTCTTCTGCAAATGCTATCATGAATGGGGCAAGGTTGATTCAGTCGGGTAGATTCAGTAAAGTGATCGTGGGAGGAAGTGATTGTCTCACAAAATTCACACTCAATGGCTTTAATTCTCTTCGAATTTTATCAGAAAAACCAGCCAGGCCATTCGATATAAATAGAAATGGACTCAACCTTGGGGAAGCAGCTGCATATCTGGTTCTTGAAGCTGAAAGTAACAGTTCTGGCCAGAAAGTAATAGCCAAAGTCTCAGGAGCGGGTAATGCAAACGATGCTTATCACCAAACTGCCTCTTCAGAAAATGGGGAAGGCGCTTACAAAGCGATGACCGCTGCATTAAGATCGGCAAATTTAAATGCTTTCCAGATCGATTATATCAATGCTCACGGCACTGGCACACAGAATAATGATCTCGCCGAAACCAATGCTTTAAAGCGTGTTTTCGCACAGAATGAAGTTCCTGACTTCAGCTCAACTAAAGCTTTTACAGGTCATACTTTAGGAGCCGCTGGAGCAGTAGAGGCTATTTATTCTATATTGTCGTTACAGAATCAGCAGCTTTTTGCCAACCTTAATTTTCAGGATGTGATGGAAAATGGTTTGGTTCCGGTTACTCAAAAGAAACACGGCAAACTGGATCATGTGATGTCAAATTCTTTCGGATTCGGTGGTAACTGCACCTCGTTAATCTTCAGTAAGCATGCGTAGCTTTTACATCAACAGCGTTTCCACCATTGTAGCACAGCCGGAAGATTTCCTAACTTCCGAAGAAATTCTGGAAGTCCAGGGAAATATCTTAAAAGCCAGTGCACGTAATTATAAGGAATTGATCAAACCCATGATGCTGCGAAGAATGTCTAAAGCAGTGAAAATGGGGATCTTCAGTGCAGTGCAAGCGCTTTCCAGGTCTGGTATTAAAAGTCCCGATGCGATTCTTGTTGGCACAGGTCAGGGTTGTATGCAGGATACCGAAACGTTCATGCAACAAATAGAGGAAAGTGAGGAGCAGTTACTCACACCTACTTCCTTTATACAATCTACCCACAATACGGTGAGTGGACAGATCGCTCTTTTTCTGAAATGCACTGGTTATAATATGACTTACACTCAAAATTCAGTGAGCTTTGAAAGTTGCCTACTGGATGCGCAAATGCAGTTTGAGCTCAATCCTGAAATTCAGAATTTGATCATTGGCGCCGTAGATGAAACTTCAGTGAAATTTACCGGTTTTCAAAAGCTTGACGGTCAAATTAAAGAAGAGGAAATTACAAATACAGACCTACTAAACTCAAATACTCCGGGAACCATTATTTCTGAAAGTGCTGCTTTCTTCAGTATTTCCAGGGAAAAAAGTTCAGGTTCACTGGCAGTTTGTAGCGCGGTTAAAATTTTTAATGAGGTCCAGCCTGATGAAATTGAAGAAAAAGTAATTGATTTTCTGCATGAGAATAAACTGATTCCGAAGCAAATTGACGCAATCGTTCTTGGGAACAATGGAGATATCAGGTTTGATACTTATTATCAAAAACTACAGCAAGGTATTTTTAGTAATGTTCCACAGCTTGGCTACAAATCACTTACCGGAGATAACAATTCTATTTCTGCTATTGGTTGTGCACTGGGCGTTTCTATCCTTCAACATCAACTAATTCCGAAGAAATTCAGGATAAATTCAAAGTCGGCTTCAACTTTCAACCGAATTTTGGTCTTTAACCAATATCTTGGTAGAAATCACGGATTCATCTTACTGGAAAGTCTTGAAATATAAAATTCTTCGAATCATCTTCAGCTTTATACTGCTTGGAAGCGTTCTGGGTGCTCTAAATGGGTACTGGTCTGGATGGTTCATTCTGCTGGTGGCGGTGATATACATTAGCACGATCCTTATACTGTCCACAAATATTCGTTTCAATTTTTTTCAGAATTCGATACATTCCGCAGTGGGAAGGGATGGAATAGGACTCAGTTTTGATGATGGTCCGCATCCAAATACTTTAAAGATCCTGGATATACTGGATGAATTCGAGGTAAAGGCATTGTTCTTTTGCATTGGTAAAAATATAGCGGAACATCCTGAAATCTATCGGGAAATCATAAATAGAGGTCATGTGGTGGGTAATCATACCTTTTCACATTCACGAAAATTCGGTTTTCTCTCAACTCGCGCGATCATTTCTGAAATTCAGCAATGTGACCGTATTGCCACGGAAGTAGGTGGGTTAAAAACGAAATTATTCAGGCCACCATTTGGAGTTATCAATCCCAAGGTTTCCAGGGCAATTCTGGCTACCGGTCACGTTACCATAGGTTGGAGTGTACGACCTTATGATGCGATAACCAACTCGCCGGATAAGATATATAAGCGAATTATAAAAGATCTTAAAGCTGGAGATCTAATACTTTTACACGATAACATCCCTCAAAGCGGCAAAGTGTTGGAACAGTTATTGGTATTTTTGAAGCAGAAAAAATTAAAGGCAATCAGGCCAGATCACTTACTTGATATCGATGCGTATTCTTAAATTTATTTTTATACTATTTAGTTGCCAGCTGTTCGCTCAGAATGCGACATTCTCTACTTCGGAAGCTAAAGCTTTTAAAGAGTCGGTTTCCAGTAAAGCTAAGACCATAGAAAATCTTCAGGCAGATTTCAGGCAGCTGAAGTTTATGAAAACCATGGAAAAGACCATAGAAAGTGATGGTCATATTTGGTATGCTTCTCCTGGGAAACTTAAATGGTCTTATACTTCTCCTTACGATTATGAGTTGCTGTTCAAAGATTCGAGTTTGTATATCACGGTGGACGGTAAGACCAGGAAAATGAATACTGGAAACAGCGAACTTTTCGAAAAAATGGGAGAACTTGTTGCAGGAAGCTTTAACGGTCGCATTCTGGAAATGGATGAATTGTTTGAAACAGACTTTGCCAGGGAGGGAAAATTTGTAAAAGTTACGGTTACTCCAATGGATGAGAATTTAGCTGAAATGTTTTCTGAAATATGGATCTTCTTTAATGTCGAAAAATATATTGAAAAAGTGAAGCTTATGGAACCTTCAGGTGATTATACAGAAATTAAAATGAGTAATTTTATGACCAATCAGAAGATACCTGCTTCGGTATTCCAACTTAAATAACAAGTTTTGAAAGATTTTTATACAATTACCAAGTCTGTAAAAGAGAATGATTTCACGAAAACAAGCCTGAAGATCAATGCGGAGCATGAACTTTACAATGGACATTTTCCCGGAAGACCGGTAACCCCGGGAGTTGTGCTCATGCAGTTATTTAAGGAGGAAGCAGAAAGAATTTCAGAAGAAAACCTTAGTCTTAAGAGAGCTAGTAATGTGAAATTTACTGCTGTTTTTGATCCTACAGATAATGATGAGCTTATTCTAGAATCAAAATTGGAAAAGCAGGGAGCTTACTACGAGCTTAAAGGAATCGCAAAAAGTGAAACCGGTATTATTACTAAGATCAATGCGCTTTACGAGGTGATATAAATTTGTGCTGGCGCAAGCCCATACTCTTTATTTAAATGATATTTTTGCATTAAAGCCAATAATTTGGGTACAATGCCTATTCTTCAAGAGCGTTTTGATGCATTAAGTTGCTGTGTTATTGTTCCTACTTACAACAATGATCATTCGCTTCGTAGTTTCCTAACCGAATTAGTTACTTATACCAGCAATATTATCGTCATTAACGATGGATCGACGGATGCCACCAATGAGATTTTGAAGGATTTTGAATTCCTCGATATTGTGTTGCATGATATAAACAGAGGTAAAGGTATTGCCTTAAAAACAGGTTTTAAAAGAGCAGAGGAGAAGACTTACGAGTATGCGATCACAATAGATTCAGATGGGCAACATTATCCGGCAGATCTGGAGAAGTTCCTTGTGGAGCTTGAAAATAGAAATACCGGTGACCCAGAAATTTTGCTGGTAGGAGATCGAAATATGTCGCAGGCTGGTATCCCTGGACAAAGTAGTAAAGGCAATAGATTTTCAAGTTTCTGGTATTTGGTAGTAACCGCCCAGGAATTAAAGGATACTCAAAGTGGTTACCGACTGTATCCCGTTCGACTTATTAATTCATTAAAACTGATCACCTGGAAATTTGAATTAGAGATCGAGGTGTTGGTAAAGTCGGCTTGGAAAAAAGTAGAAGTAAAAAATATACCTATAAGGGTTCACTACGATCCAGAAGAGCGGGTGACTCATTTTCGTCCATTTTGGGATATTCTTCGTATCGTGTTTTTATACATGTATTTTGTATTGATCAGTTTCTTTTACATCCATCCAAGGAATAAATATCGGGAATTCAAGCGAAAAGGTATTAGCAGGTTTTTTAGAGAGGATATCATTAGAGATCAGGATTCTCCACAAAGAAAAGCAGCCGCCATTGCATTAGGTGTATTTGTTGGCATATCGCCATTTTGGGGTTTGCATACACTACTAGTATTTACTCTAGCAGCCTTACTAAAAGTTAATAAGGCTATAGCCTTTTTATTTAGCAATATAAGTATACCACCTTTTATTCCTGCAATTCTTTATTTAAGTTATCAGTTAGGAAATTTTGTTTCAGGGAATGGTTTTGACTGGCAATTAAACCTGGAAAATTTTGATTCAGGAAAAGATCTTTTTATCGGTTTAACTCAGTATTTAATTGGTAGCATAGTCCTCGCCATTTTTAGTGCGGCACTTACGTGGATCTTATTTTACAGTCTGTTTTCCATTCTAAAACCCAAACAACCAGCAAATAATTAATGTCTAAATTATTTCTGAAACTTTATCAATTCTTGGATGGGCATAAAGGCCTGGCGTTGACCATAGCAGTTCTGTATCTTGGCCTCATGTCCTTTCTCGCTACAGGCATTCAGTTAGAAGAGGATATTACCAAACTAGTGCCGTCTGGAAATGATCAGGATCTGCTTAAAACCATTCTGGAAGAATCGAAGTTTTCGGATAAGATCATTTTTCGGGTAAAAGCTGAAGAGAATACAGACCGGGATAGCCTGGTTTCTTATGCCAATGAAATATCTGAGTTCTTAAACTCAGAGCTTTCAGAACATGTTGCGGGTGTCAAAGGAAAAATTCCGGAACAGGACATCAAACAGATCTATAATTTCGTTCAGTCTAATTTACCAATCTTTTTAAATGAACAGGATTACGCTATAATTGATCATAAGATCGAGGCAGACAGTATAGCTGCAAGTATCGAATCTGGATATAAGCAATTGATTTCACCCACTGGGTTTGTGACTAAAAATTATTTTCTCTCAGATCCTCTTAATATTACGAGTCTTGGTTTGGCACGTTTGCAGGAATTGCAGGTTGGAGACCAGTACGTGCTATATCAGAACTATATTATGACTAAGGATCAAAAGAATATCTTATTCTTTATAGATCCAGTCTATCCTGCTTCAGAATCGAACAGGAATAAGGAATTCACATCAAAACTGGAAGCTAAAATTGCTTCGCTAAATGCTCGATACGATACTATCACAGGAGATTATTTCGGCGGACTCCGTTATTCGGTAGCCAATGCAGAGCAAATTAAACAGGATATTCGAACTACTGTAATGATTGCGATTACGGTATTGATCATTCTACTGGTGGTCTACTACAGGAAATTTTATGTTCCAATTTTGCTATTTCTACCCAGTATTTTTGCCGGAATCACGGCTGTTGCCATTCTTTATATTTTACAGGGATCAGTTTCGGCTATAAGCCTGGGAATTGGCGCAATTCTTCTGGGTATTACGCTGGATTATTCCTTGCATATTTTAACGCATCTTCGAAATAGTTCAGATATCGAAAAGCTGTATAAAGATATTTCGAAGCCAGTCATTATGAGCAGTCTCACCACGGCGATCGCATTTATGTGCCTGGTTTTAGTAAAAAGTGAAGCGTTGCATGATCTAGGAATATTTGCAAGTTTAAGTGTATTATTTTCTTCTTTCTTCGCCCTTGTGCTTATTCCTTTTCTATATAAACCAGAGATCCTGTCCAGAAAGACAACCTTTCTGGACAGGATCTCAAGCCTGGATTATTCCAGAATTAAACCTTTGGTATACCTGCTTTCAGGATTATTTGTAGTATCTCTTTTCTTCTTCAGTAAAGTTGAATTTAATGAAGATCTATCGGAACTTAATTTTCAGCCGGAACATATTAAAAAGGTAGAATTAGAACTGGAAGGGCTTGCTGGAAGATCTGGGAAAACGATCTTACTGGTGGCTTACGGAAACTCCCTGGATGAAGCTTTGTATAGGAATAATCAATTATACCAGGATCTCAAAAGGTTCGAAAATGAAGGTGATATTGAAAACTTCAGCAGTATTGGAGGAGTAGTGCTTTCTACCGAAACCCAGGAATCTCGTATCGAACAATGGAACAGCTTCTGGACTCCTGAAAAACAGGATTTGGTAAAGAATAATATTCAAAAGATCTCAGAAAGCTTTGGATTTAAATCGAATAGTTTTAGCAATTTCGATCAAGTGCTCGATAAAAATTATTCAAGTATAGGTCTCAAGGATTATGAGTTGGCTGGTTCACTTTACATGCAGGATTTTGTATCTCATAATTCTGAAATTTCAACGGTTTCGAGCAGCGTTAATTTACCAGCAGATAAGGTTGAAAGATTTATTAGCTATTTCGAAAATGTTCCAGGAGTTGTAGCACTGGACAGAAAGGCGATCAATCAGAACTTTTTAGGAGATCTTAAAGCCGACTTTAATATCCTAATTCTCGCTTCAGTAGTGGCAGTTTTCCTGGTACTCCTGGTATTTTATCAGAACTTGCTTCTAAGTGTGATCACCTTGCTACCAATCGCGATCACCTGGATCTGTGCCCTGGGAATTATGTATTTTTTCAGGATAGAATTTAATATTTTAAATATCATTATTTCGAGTTTTATCTTTGGTCTCGGGCTTGATTACAGCATTTTTATTACTAATTCGTGCCTCAAAGAATATGAAACTGGTAAATCTGAATTAAAAACCTATCAGGCATCCATCATTCTGTCGGTTATCACAACATTGCTAGGAATAGGTGCTTTGATTTTCGCTAAACATCCGGCTCTGAGATCCATTTCCATTGTTTCAATTATCGGAGTCCTTACGGCGGTTTCGGTAAGTTTTATACTTCAGCGTAGTTTGTTCCGAAAATTGATCTTTCAGCAATTTGGTTCATTATCCTTCAGAAGAAATAAGAAAAACTTTATTTCTGAAAAACTCTATCATAAAGAAGCAATTCTGAAGCATTATCGCTATCACACAACTTATTCTGAAGCTAAAGCTGAATTCAGGCAACAGAGAGAAAAGTTTCTAAAGATATCACGTTATCTTGCTGAAGTGGATGATATCCTAGTTCTGAATTCTGGAATAGGGATCTTACCTTTATTCATCAAGATCAAGTATCCTCAAACCGAAGTATACAGCCTGGAATTGGATGAATCAAAAAGAGTAGCGGCAAGGAATGCTTATAGATTGCGAAATGATAAAATCCATATTCTTGAGAGTGCTCAGGAACTTCCTTTGCTTAATAATTATATAATCCAGGGAGATATTCAGGATTCATCATTGCTCAAAGATCTTTCTAAAAGTGCAGAAATGATGGTATTTCTGGATTCTGAAATGAAAACTCGCTGGTTGCTTGATCAAAATTTTGAACTTACGTATCGACAGAATGATATTCTAATTTATCGTAAACTGACTTAGATGAATAGGTTTATTCTACATTTTCTCATTTTATTAGTTTTCAATTCCTGCGGAATCAAAAAGTCTATGGAGCACAAGCCAGATCTTAGCCGTTTTGAACAAATTGATACCACAAGAATTAAACATTCAGATAGTCTATACAGTTTGGGTAATAACCAGCTCTACCGGAACGATCTTGGCGTATGGGAAATGTATCTTGAAGGAAATGCCCTGGAAAGAGGAGTTGCTCATGGAAGTCTTGGCCGGGAGCTCATACATCACCAGGAAAATGCCTTTATGTCCAAGCTTGAAGAAATGGTACCTTCAGAAGATTATCGGGGATTTCTAAAAACTTTTGTTAGTTGGTTTAACCGAAAACTGTACCTCCATGTTTCCGAAGAATATAAACAGGAGATATATGGGGTTTCGAGGTATGGCCTGAAAAAGTATGATGATTTCGCACCTGCTTATATTCGGATGCTTTATTTTCATGGAGCTCATGATATTGGACATGCTTTACAGGATCTAATGTTGGTGGGATGCACAAGTTTTGCAGCCTGGGACGATAAAACCAGCGATGGAGAATTATTAATAGGTAGGAATTTTGATTTTTATGCAGGTGACGATTTTGGCGAAAAAAAGATCGCAGCATTTGTGAAGCCCGAAGAAGGTCATAAGTTTATGATGTATACCTGGGGCGGGATGATAGGTGCATTAAGTGGAATGAACATGCAGGGCATTACTGTAACTATCAATGCTGGAAAATCCAGAATGCCGCTGGTTGCTAAAACTCCCATTAGTCTGTTGGCAAGGGAAATTTTGCAATATGCCGGTACAATTGAAGAGGCAATTGACATTGCGAAAAATCGTGAAGTGTTTGTTTCAGAATCTATCATGGTTGGAAGTGGAGATGAAAAAAGAACAGTTTTGATTGAAGTCTCGCCGGGTAATTTTGGAGTATATGAAGTGGAGAATCGTGATCAACTAGTTTGTAGTAATCATTTCCAAAGTGAAGCCTATTCTCATGATAAGAAGAATAAGCTAACCCGTGAGGAAGGTCACACTCAGTACCGTTACGACCGAATGCAGCAATTGCTCGATGAGGAGGACAAATTGAATCCATTTAAGGCGGTTGAGATTCTTAGAAATCGGCAGGGTCTGGACGAGCAGTCGATTGGAATGGGCAATGAAAAAGCAATTAACCAGCTCTTAGCGCATCACGGAATCGTTTTTAAACCGGCGGAAAGAAAGGTTTGGGTAAGCTCAAATCCTTACCAGATGGGAGAATTTATACATTATGATCTAAACCAGGTTTTCGCAGATTACGAGAAGGGCATTAAATCGAGCTCAGTGTCAACGAAGGAATTTAATATACCAGCAAGCAGTTTTCTTCAAACCCAGGAATATCAAGACTACGAAGCCTTTAGAGCACTAGAAAACGACGTTAAACGTGACTTGAATGGCGATAAACCTTTAAGTGAGGAGAGTGCCATACAACTTGTGCAACTTAATCCAGATTTTTGGGAGGCGTGGTATTTGGCAGGCAGGATCTATTATGAGAATAAGGATTACAAAAACGCGTTAATTCATTTTAAACAAGCCCGAAAAAGAGAAATTACGACCATTCCAGATTTAAGGGAAGTTGAGAAGATGATCATGAAATCGACCGGAAAAATTTAATTAGAAGTGCAGCAGTCAGATCGAAAAAAGCAGTGGCAAAGAATTCAGCAGCAGCTGAGCTATACATTCAGAACATCCAGATTCTATCAGCGTGTTTTCCAGGAGCATTGCGTACAAGTCGATTGTATCACCAGCTATGAAGATTTTTCAAAATTACCTATAACTACCAAAGAACAACTTCAGCAATATAATGAGGATTTTATCTCCATTCCACAGGAACAGATTATAGATCATGTTACCACAAGCGGTACTCTTGGTGAGCCGGTTTCCTACTATCTTAATGAGTATGATCTCGAAAGGCTAGCTGAGAATGAGTCCCGTTCTTTTAAACTTGCCGGAATTACGAGGCAGGATAAAGTTTTGATCACCACAACACTGGATCGAAGATTTATGGCCGGAATGGCTTATTTTCTAGGTCTTAGAAAATTAGGTGCTGGAGCGATCAGAACCGGAGGTGGTTTGCCGGGATTACAATGGGAAAGTATTTTTAGATTTAAACCAGAATACATTATAGCTGTTCCTTCTTTCCTTCTGAAACTCATTCAATATGCTGAAGAAAATCAGATTGATTATCAAAACTCATCTATTCGGTCGGCAATATGTATTGGTGAACCCCTGCGAACTTCCAACTTTGAGCTGAATAGTCTTGGTCAAAAAATTTCTTCCTTATGGGACATTGAGTTGTTTTCTACTTATGCTTCAACCGAGATGGCTACTGCCTTTACAGAGTGTTACAAGCATAAGGGCAATCATGTCCCGGAAGACCTTATTTTTACTGAAGTCCTTGATCAGGATGGCAATCACGTTGCGGCAGGTGAAATAGGAGAGCTGATAGTTACACCACTAAACGTGCAAAGTATGCCGCTTATTCGTTTTGCCACAGGTGATATGTTAACTTATACAGATACAGCTTGTGAATGCGGCAGGAAAGGAAGACGGTTAGGACCAGTAATTGGTAGAAAGCAACAAAAGATAAAACTTAAAGGGACCAGTCTTTATCCACAGCATATCATTGAAATATTAAACAGGTTTAATGGACTCCAAAATTTCATCATTGAAGTTTCTCTGGATAAAAATGGTGTTGACCGACTTAAAATATTGATTCCGGAAAGTTTCAGGGAAATTGAAAGTCTGAAGGAGCATCTAAAAGCATTCCTGAATGTATTGCCTGAGATTCGCTTAGAAGATTCTAAAACTCTTCAGTATCTTAAATTTCCTGCTAATAGTAGGAAGCCAAAAATCTTTTACGATCTACGTTAATTTTGCCTTTTTACCAAAAATTACGATTTTCTCATCTTCCAGGTTTGTAGTAAAGAAGATGTAATCACTTCCTCCATCCTGAATTCTGTATTTCTTCCGAATATTTTCTACTGAATCTGGAAAATTCCTGGTGGTGATATTAGCTTTTTTATTTTTCAATCTTTTCTTTAGCCTCTTGTCTTTAAAACTCTTAACTTCAGTTATTTGAAATTGACGTCCAGGAAATTCTTTAATCAGTGTTTCCGAAGTATAGATATGAGAATGATCATGCAGTTTTGGAATTCCAAATGTAGTGCTGATTTCTGTGAATAATCCGCTTTTCATGATCGCAGCGTTCGGCTCGTAGAGATAATTTAAAGGTTTGGATAGAACCGTATTCAAGGTTTTTATCTCTGTGTCAAAACTAAACTTTTGCACCTTTTTTCCCTGGAAGTTGATGGTAGTCAGTTTAAGAGCAGATTTCCAGTTCTTTTCAATTAGCCAAAGCAACTCTTTTACCTCATTATTAACCGCAATGACATGAATCTCCTTAACAGAATGAAGTTCACGGAGTCCTGCTGTGATATCGAGGATGGGGGAAGTTTTTAGAAGAATATGATCAGACTTTTCAAGTAAGAAATCGAGTTCTTCTGGAATATCTGGTGTACAATCTGATAAATGGTAGACTTTACTGCCATGTTCATCACGTCTTGCAGGATCTGCATAGATCCAGTCAAATTTCTGGCTGGTTTGCTTTAGTAATTCTAGGCTATCTCCGTAATTGACTCTAATATTTGAAGCCCCTAATTCTCTGAAATTATGATCAGCTATTTCAGAAAGCTCTTTATTCATTTCGTAATACTGAAAACTGTCAAATTTCTTTGCCAGGAAAAAGGTGTCTATACCTAAGCCTCCGGTAAGATCGGCCCCAGAAGAACCTTCTATTAATCCTGATTTATATTCAGCAGTGATCTGAGATGATGTTTGCTCCAGATTAAGTTTAGGAGGATAAAGTATTCGCGGGTTATTAAAAAAAAGTGGAAATTTCTTTTCTGCAATGCGTATGCCTTTTATTTGCGTTGCGATATCCTGAATTTTGATATGGTCGAAAGGGCTACCTTTTAAGATCAGAGCAGGTAGGTCCTTCTTCTGATTCTCTCTTATAAAACTTTGGATTTCTTTCTCTAAAAGTGCCTCCTGAAGCATCTAATTATAGATCTCTGGTTAATCGTTTCACGATCTTGTACTCACTTAAAGATTCTTTAGCGATCACCTTTAGCGCGGTATAAAAAGGAACTGCGACTACCATCCCTGCGATCCCGAACATAAGTCCGGCAATTAGGATAATAAGAAATATTTCAAGTGGATGGGATTTTACACTAGCTCCAAATATCATGGGCTGTGAAATAAAGTTATCTATTAGTTGACAGATTGCATAACCCATCATCACGTAAATCAATCTTGGAAGAATGACGCTACTGAAATCTGCACCAAGAAAACTGGATATCACGAACAAAGCCATTAAAATTCCTGCTAAAAGTGGTCCCAGATATGGAACAAGATTCAGGAACGCGCAAATAAAAGCGATGGCAATAGGATTATTGATCTCAAAGACACTAAGTAAAATGGAGTAGAGGAAGAACAATACTGCAATTTGCATAGTTAATCCTACAAAATATCGACTTAATAGTACCTTGATCTTATTAAAAACTCTTTGAAATTTCTTTTCTTCACCGCGATTGGCAAAAACAAGAATACTATTCAACATTAACTTGGAATCCTTCAGAAAGAAAAAGGAAATAAAAATTATCGAAAAGACAGCAATCATGGTTGTTCCCAGTATTCCGAAGACATTATTTAAGAATTGCGGAATTAGACCAACATCGAAATTTCGTACAAACTCACTTCGTTTAAGACCTTCAATTAAGTTTAACTCGTTAACTCCCAGATAATTATTGACCTGATCGTTTAGATCATTCAGGTCACTCTTAAAAGCTTCAATATCAATCTGTCCTAAATATTTACTTTGTTCAATAATAATAGGAACGAAAACAAAAATAATACCTACAAAGATGGATAGGACCAGCAAAAGCACCGTAATTACAGCTAATTGGTTGGGGAGTTTCAGCTTATTCCGAAGGAAAATTACGACAGGTCTACCAACTAGTGCTATGATACCGGCTATAGCGATATAAACGATTACCGACTGGATTTCCCATAGAAAATAGAGCGCCAGGACGATACCAATCATGATACCTACTGCTCGTAATATACCGTTCGCGAATTCTTTTGCTTTCACAGCGTAAATATATTATTTCTTACTTAACTGCGCACCACTTTTGTAATTTCATACAAAGCAATTCCCAGTGATTGGGCGACATTCATGCTACTGTTTTTTCCAAACATCTCGATATGATATGCAGAGTCACAGTTTTTTAAAATTTCTTCGGAAACGCCGTGCCTCTCGTTTCCGGCTACTAAAAGGATATTTTCAGCCACAAGTTTAAACTCTGAGATAGGCCTACTTTCTGAGGTGATCTCGACCGCAGTCATTCTATAGCCGTTGCTTTTAAGATCGCTAATCACTTGGGTGGCATCTTCGTAAACTTCAAAATCCACTGTAGTATGTGTATTTCTGGCTGTTCTTTTTAATCGGTTACTGTTTAGATTTGGAACGGTTCCATGAAAAATAAGTTTTTCAACTCCAAAAGCATCGGCAAGGCGAAAGATACTGCCAATGTTTGCTTCACTTGTGATGTTGTCTAACAGCAAAATTACTGGAAATTGTATGTTCTCGAAGTTCGTGGTGTCGTGAGTAAGTTGCATAGCTAGTTTTCGAATGCGTATTTGATGATGTTTGCTCCCATTTGCAATGCTTTTAGCCGAATTTCTTCCGGGTCATTGTGAACTTCCTGACTTTCCCAGCCATCACCAAGATCACTTTCTACGGTGTATAAAATCAGTAATCTGCCGTTTTCAAAGATTCCCAATGCCTGAGGTCTTTGCGCATCATGTTCATGGATTTTTGGCAGTCCGTTAGGAAATTCGAACTGATTCCTGAAAATTTCGTGGTTCGCGGGGACTTCCTGAAGATTTTGGTCGGGAAATAATTCTTTTAGCAAAGGCCGGATATACTCATCCATTCCGTAATTGTCATCGATATGCAGGAATCCGCCGCTCAATAAGTATTGCCTGAGATTTTCTTTTTCAACTTCGCTAAATACCACATTTCCATGTCCGGTCATATGCATAAACGGATATTGATAAATATCAGTGCTTCCTGGCTCTACAGTTTCCGGTTTTTCATTTAAAGAAGTTTGTAAGTTCTTATTACAGAATTTAATAAGATTAGGTAGGGCAGTTGGATTCGCATACCAATCTCCACCACCATTATATTTTAGAACGGCAATTTCCTGCCCATTTACCTTAAACGATACCAGCATTAAAAAGAGAATTCCGAATGCGAACTTTTTCATGAATTTTGATTGATGAGTGCGACTGTGTGACATGCTGCAATCGCTGCAGTTTCAGTCCGTAATCTGCTTTCTCCAAGACTTATTTGCTGCCAGTTTTCTTTCATCGCAGTTTTTATCTCGTTGGAACTAAAATCTCCTTCAGGACCAATTAAAATATTGATAGTGCTATTGGCCTTCAATTTATTCTGAAGATAGGGTTTCTTTTCGTCATCCTCGCAGTGAGCAATTAATCTCATACCTTGCATTTCTGTCTGCATTAATTCAGAAAAACTAACAGGGTCGTTCAATTTTGGGAAATGCATATGCAGGGATTGTTTCATAGCGCTCAATAGCACTCGTTGATAACGTTCCAGTTTGACGGTTTTGCGTTCACTATGATCACAAATAACCGGCGTAATTTCGTGCACACCAATCTCCATCGCTTTTTCCAGAAACCACTCATAGCGATCGTTCATCTTCGTAGGTGCAACAATCATATGTAAATAATAGGGTGGTGCTGGCTGACTTTCAAAAGAACTGATATTTGCAACACATTGTTTTACATCAGCCAGTATGATCTGAGCCTTAAATAACATCCCGTTTCCATTAGTAATGCTTAACTCGTCACCTTCAGTTTTCCGCAATACTTTTACAATATGCCTGCTTTCATCCTTCGGAAAAATTACCTGTTTATCGTTTTCTGAAATATTTGGATTGTAAAATAGCTGCATATTATATTTTATATCGCGATTGCGCGGTTACCGAAAAATCGGCAAAATCTTTTTGTAGGTATTTGTGATAGCCAGCGATCCCGATCATTGCAGCATTATCTGTCGTGTATTCAAACTTCGGAATAAAACATTTCCAGCCCCATTTTTTTTCAGCATCAACCAAAGCCTGGCGTATTCCACTATTTGCAGAAACTCCGCCACCAATCGCCACCTGGTTGATCCCGGTGTTTTTTACTGCCTTTTTCAATTTATCCATTAAAATTCCTATGATGGTATATTGAATAGAGGCGCAAATATCTTTTAGATTTTTCTCGACAAATTCAGGATCTTCTTTTGTTTTCTTCTGAATAAAATATAACACAGCTGTCTTAAAACCGCTAAAACTGAAGTTCAGGTCATCAACTTTCGGCTTAGTAAATTGAAAAGCTTTTGGGTCACCTTCTCTGGCGTATTTATCTATTAACGGGCCTCCGGGATAGGGTAGTCCTAATATTTTTGCGCTTTTATCAAAAGCTTCACCAACTGCATCGTCCAGGGTTTCACCAATAACTTCCATATCAAAATAATCTGAAACCTTCACGATTTGGGTATGTCCGCCACTTATGGTCATAGCCAGAAATGGAAATTCCGGCTTGTCAAATCCTTCTTCTTCGATAAAATGTGCCAGGATATGTGCCTGCATATGATTAACCTCGATTAAAGGAACATCCAGACCCATTGCGAGTGACTTGGCAAAAGAGGTGCCTACGAGCAAAGAACCCATAAGTCCCGGACCTCTTGTAAATGCAATTGCAGAGAGATCTTTTTTGTCGATATTTGCCTTTTCCAAAGCCTGATGAATCACCGGAACTATATTCTGTTGATGCGCTCGTGATGCAAGTTCTGGAACAACTCCACCATATTGTTTATGTACTTCCTGAGTTGCGACAATATTGGATAGAATTTTACCGTTGGAGAGTACGGCAGCCGCCGTATCATCACAGGAAGATTCTATAGCGAGAATGTTTATTAAATGATCAGCCATCAGATTTATTTGGGAATAGATATTGTAAATTAGTCGCAAAGTTAAAACATAAAAACGTATCAAAAAATTCTGGAAAATACTAACGAAAACAGTGGTTGCCCTTGTTTTGTTATTCATTATTTTATTGATCGTGTTTTCCATTCCTGCTGTTCAGACTTCAGTAGCAAGAAAACTCACCAATTCTCTTCAGGAAAATAGTGATGTCAATGTAAATATTGGCCGTGTTTCTATTAGTTATTTTGGAGATATTCTTTTGAATGATATTTATGTAGAAGATCATCGTGAGGATACGCTATTTACGGCTAAAGAAATTAGTTCTTCTATTCTAAGCTACTCTAAGCTTATGAGTAACGCTCCAGAACTGGGAGATACAAGAATTGATAGCCTGAACATGCATATGCGCAGGTATAAAGGTGAAGACAGGGATAATCTGGGTATACTTATTCAAAAACTTCAGAAGGAACCAACAGGGGACCCAAAGGATTTTAATCTTACTGCGGAAGATGTACAGATCACGAACAGTCGCTATAGTTTCATAGATGAAAACCTTGATCGCTCTGATGTTCTGGTCGTTGATGATCTTAATATTTATGCAAACGAACTAAGGATTTTTAATTCTAATATAGATATCGATATTGGAATGCTACGCGGCTACGAGCATCGCGGGATTCAGATAGATCAGCTTTCTACGTTATTTCATTACGATCCAAACCGGATGAGTCTGCAGAACATGATCTTGCAAACACCGGGATCTATGGTTAATGCCGATCTTTCTTTTGAATATGACCTATCAGATTTTTCAGATTTTGAAAATCTAGTACAGGTAGAAGCGAAGTTTCGGGAAAGTATCTTAAACTCTAATGATCTTATTACATTTTATGATGGTTTTGGAGAGAATCAACTCGTAAAGTTCCAGACGGAACTTACCGGTACTTTAAATGATTTTCAGTTAGATGGATTCCGACTTCAGGGTCTTGATCGAACAGAGATTTATGGGAATTTCCAGGTTGTTGGTTCTTTTTCAGATGAGCCGAATTCTTTCAAATTAGATGGGAGTTTTTCAGATTTCAATACCAACTACTATGATATGATCAACTTCCTGCCGGGAGCGCTTCAGGGCCAATTGCCTGAAACTCTTCGGGATTTTGGTAATGTGAATATCAAAGGAAATACGGTGGTGACGAACGGCTTTCTGGATGCAGATGTTGTGATAGCCACACAACTGGGATCTGCAGATGCAGATTTTGAACTTAATAATTTCAATAACTCTGCAGCCTCAAGTTATAAGGGTAAACTGATCTTCAAGAACTTTAATCTAGGTCGTTTGATCGGTAATACTCAATTAGGGAAAGCAAGTTTTGATATCGACTTTGACGGGAGAGGTCTGGACCAGGAAAACCTGAATACGCAGTTGAAAGGAACCATTGCTAAACTGGAATTCAATAATTATGCTTATTCCGATATCCAGATTATGGGGAATCTTCGGAATCCTCTTTTTAATGGTTATTTCAAGTCGAATGATCCTAACCTGGAAATGGAATTTAATGGTCTGGCCGATGTTTCAGAAGAAACCAATGTGTATGATTTTGAAGCTTCCGTAGGATATGCCGACCTATACGCGCTCAATTTTGTGAATAGAGATACGGTTTCAGTTTTCAAGGGTGATGTGATCATGAATATGCAGGGAACGAATGTTGATAATGCATTTGGAGATATTCTGCTTCTAAACACGTCGTATAAAAACCAGAACGATCTTTATTATTTCGATGATCTTAATATAGCTTCTACATTTGATGGCCCTGTTCGAACTATTACGATCAATTCCCCAGATGTTATAAATGGAGAGGTAAGCGGTATTTTTAAAGTCAACGAAGTTGGTGCACTAATAGAAAATTCCATAGGTAGTATTTACACTAACTACAAACCTAAAACTATCACGACGAACCAGTATATGGAGTTCGATTTCGATATTTATAACCAGATCGTCGAAGTTTTTTATCCTGAAATTGAACTGGCTCCTAATACATTTATTCGAGGTCGGGTGGAGTCTGATGAATCTGAATTTAAATTAACCTTCAGGTCTCCAAGAATCGATTTCTTTGAGAATATGGCTGAAGACATTAATCTTCAGGTTGACAATACGAATCCTATCTATAATACCTTCTTTGAAGCCGATAGCGTTTCCACCGATCTTTATAAATTTTCAGAATTCAGTTTCATTAATGTGACTCAGCGTGACACGCTGTTCATACGTTCAGAATTTAAAGGTGGAAAGAATAATTCTGATGAATTCAATCTGAATCTATTTCATACGATAAACGAAAACAGTAAGTCTGTAGTTGGAATACAGAAATCAGATTTTAAATTCAAAAACAAGGTTTGGTACCTGAATGAAAATAGCGATCGTAGTAATAAAATAGTTTTTGATAATAGTTTTCGTGACCTGCAGATCGATTCGCTTGTTATGAGTCATAAGAATGAACAAATTCGACTCAGCGGAAATATGCGTGATAGCACCTTTAAAAACTTTAAAATGAAGTTTAGTGAGGTGGATATTGGAAAGATCACCCCGGAAATAGATAGTCTCGACCTTGCCGGGATACTCAACGGCGATCTCGAACTGCTCCAGGAGGATGGTGCTTATTTTCCGGTCTCGAACTTAAATATCAATCAATTTGAGGTAAACGATCTTGTGATGGGTAATCTGGCACTTGATGTAAGCGGAAACCAGGATCTCAGTACCTATTCGGTTTACGCTAAACTTGAGAAGGAAGGTATCGAATCCTTATCTGCCATAGGCGATATCAATGTAAATGGCAGCGAACCAAGGATAGATCTTGAAGTGAATATGAATCGCCTCAACATGGGTGTATTTACTCCTTTGGGAGCAGATGTTCTAACAGATATTAGAGGATTTGCAACTGGAAGAGCCTTTGTAACCGGGAATTACAAAAATCCTGATTTCTCAGGATCTTTATCTTTAGCTGAAGCCGGATTACGAATCCCTTATTTGAATGTAGATCTAGATTTCCAAGAAAATGCAGAGATAGATCTTACCCAGCAGCAATTTGTTTTTGATAACATCGATATTGTAGACACCAAGTTCAATACGAAAGGAACACTGGATGGTTTGATATCGCATCGTAATTTTTCTGAATGGTTTCTGGATCTAACGCTGGTTTCAGACCGGATCTTAGTGTTGGATACTGAAGCCGATGAGGATGCCCTCTATTATGGAACCGCATTTATTGATGGAGAAGCTTCGATCATGGGGCCTACAGATGAACTGGTGATAGAAGTGAATGCGGCTACCGAAAGAGGGACGGTTTTTAAGATTCCGCTAAGTGATACTGAATCTGTTGGAGATAATTCTTTTATAAGATTTTTAAGTCCTGAAGAGAAAGCAGCGCGTCTTGCGGGAGAAGAGATTGAAATTCCCGAAGTAAAAGGTCTTGAACTGGTCTTTGATCTTGATATTACCAATGATGCTGAAGTTGAAGTTGTAGTGGACCAGACCAGCGGAAGTACATTGCGTGGTAGAGGTTCCGGGAACTTACTTCTGGAGATCAATACCAATGGTAAATTCAATATGTGGGGAGATTTTATTGTTTATGAAGGAGTTTATAATTTTAAATATGCCGGACTTGTTCAAAAGGTTTTTACGGTCGAGTCTGGAGGAAGTATAAATTGGGATGGAGATCCTATGGATGCCCAACTGGATGTAAGCGCCGTGTACTCATTGAACGCGAATCCCGCAGTTTTGCTGGAAAACCCATCGGTTAATCGAAAGATTCCTGTAGATGTGGTTATTAATCTACAGGGGGAAATTGCACAGCCTGAGATTGGCTTTTCAATTGACTTTCCAAGTGCTAGCTCTACCGTCAAATCTGAATTACAGTACCGTATAGATGATAGGGCTACTACCGAATTACAGGCTTTATTCCTGGTTACACAGGGAACGTTTTATAGTGAGTTTGGATTACGAGGCGCCGCGATTTACGGGACCCTTGCTGAAAGAGCTTCCAGTATCGTAAACGATATTTTTGCTGATGATGATGGTAAATTCCAGGTAGGTGTCAATTATGTACAGGGTGACCGCACTCCAGATCAGCAAACCGTAGATAGGTTTGGTTTGACGTTGTCCACCCAGATCTCAGATCGTGTTTTGATCAATGGTCAGGTGGGAGTTCCTATTGGAGGAGTGACAGAATCTGTTATAATCGGAGATCTGGAAATTGATTTTCTCTTAAATGCAGATGGTACTTTAAGGGCTTCAGTATTTAACCGGGAAAACAACATTCAGTTTATTGGTGAGGAGATAGGTTTTACGCAGGGAGTCGGGTTATCCTATAACGTGGATTTTGATACTTTTAAGGAGTTGATAAGGAAGATAGCAAGTACTACTATTGAAGGTTTTTGATGATTCAGAAGAAGAAGAAAACGATCCTGCGTCCCCATCAACTGCACCAGCTTTTATGAATTTCAAATCTGAAGAAGAAAATGAATAAAGCTCAAGCTTCAGAAATAATTGAAATCTGGAAGTTCATTTGATTGGCTTCTAAAAATTTAGTTTGTAGTTTTAATCTATTAAGAAAATTACCAATGAGTAAGAAATTGAAAAAAATTGGGGTGATGACTTCCGGGGGAGATTCTCCGGGAATGAATGCTGCAATTCGAGCGGTTGTTAGAACCTGTGCATATTATCATGTTGATTGTATTGGATACTATCGTGGTTTCCAGGGAATGATTGCGGGAGATAGCATTCCATTAACTGCGCGTAGCGTACGTAATACCATCAATCAGGGTGGAACGATATTACAGTCGGCAAGATCCAAGGAATTCATGACCAAAGAAGGACGGGCTAAAGCTGCTGCCAATCTAAAAAAAGAAGGAGTAGACGCTATGATCCTTATTGGAGGTGATGGAACATTTACCGGAGGTCAGGTATTCAGTCAGGAGCATAATTTTCCAGTAATTGGTGTACCAGGAACTATCGATAATGACATATTTGGTACTCATTATACCATTGGTTACGATACGGCATTGAATACAGTTATCGAAGCTATTGATAAGATACGGGATACGGCAAGTTCCCATAACCGACTATTCTTTGTGGAAGTGATGGGTCGCGATGCAGGTTTTATTGCCTTGAATACCGGGATTGGCGCTGGAGCTGAAGAAATTTTGATTCCTGAAGAAGATCTTGGACTGGATAGACTATTGGATTCCCTGGAACGTAGCCGAAGAGCTGGAAAAACTTCCAGTATCGTAGTAGTTTCTGAAGGTGATAAAATAGGAAAGAATGTTTTCGAACTCGCAGAATATGTGAAAGAGAACCTCCCGTTTTACGATGCTCGAGTAACCGTTCTAGGACATATTCAAAGAGGAGGAAGGCCTTCCTGTTTTGACAGGGTTCTGGCGAGCAGGCTTAGTGTAAAAGCTGTCGAACTTCTATTAGATGGTAAGCGAGACCTCATGGTGGGAATGATGAATAATGAAATTGAAAGCTGTAGCCTGGACCAGGCATTAAAAGGGAAGCATAATATTAATAAAGATCTTTTACGTATTTCTGAAATACTCTCAACTTAATGAAGACAATAGCGATCATTGCCCATGACGGGAAGAAACCTGAAATGGTTCAATTTCTGAATCAGTTTAATGAGATCCTGAATTCCAAGGAAATTAAGATCATAGCTACGGGAACTACCGGTGCCAAAACCGAAGCTGCTGGTTATAAAGTAGAAAAGTTACTATCTGGTCCTTTGGGTGGAGACGCTCAGATCGCTGCCAGGATTGCTGAAAAGCAGGTAGATATGGTCATATTCTTTAGAGATCCTTTGGATAAGCATCCTCACGAACCAGATATTTTTATGCTAATGAGATTATGTGACGTACACAATATCCCCTTAGCGACAAATCCTGCGACTGCCAGACTTTTAATTAGAGGTCTGTAGTTAGAATCTAACTGCTATCGCGCTAATTTCAACATTTACAAACTTTGGAAGATTTGCAACTTCCACAGTTTCTCTTGCCGGAGCATTTTCTGAAGCAAAATATTTTGCATAGACATCGTTGATCTTTCCGAAGTTGTTCATGTCACTTATAAAAATTGAAGTTTTGACCACATGATCAAGGGGCAAACCAGCTTCAGTCAATATTGCCTTTAGATTTTCCAATACTAGTGTAGTTTCAGCTTCGAGATCTTCAGTTTTTAGATCGCCGGTTGCTGGATCTATTGCGATTTGTCCGCTAATATATAGAGTGTCTCCAGCGAAAATTGCCTGGTTGTAAGGTCCTATCGGTGCCGGTGCATTGTTGGTTTTAATAATCTTTTTCATAACTCAGTATTTATAAAGTTCTATCTCGATCCCGTCGCTTTTCGTATTTTATATCACTTAAGACGCTTGCCTTTATCCTTATCAGGAAGTTCCATGATTTTCTAGGTCCAAATGGAACCCAGCTAAAACTCATCAACCAGCTATCGAGATCACGTTGAAAACGTAATTGAGTAGGAGTAACACCGCTATTCACAAGGTCGTAACCGGTGCTGGCCCCAATTTTCCACTTTGGTGCGATTTCTATATTTCCATTAAACATTAATGAATGAGCAGATACGGTATTCTGTCGGGCAGAATTCGTATAATTCATAGCATAAGCTACACGAACATCCCATGGTATGTTATAATTGTACCATCCATTTTCGTTCTCCTCCTCTTCACCTTCGAAAGGATCTTCATCGAAAAGACGGCCATCTTCGCCCATTCCTGTTCCGAAGAGATCATCAGGACGTCCACCATTTCTATAGGTTTCATTGTCCATATCATCGGTTTCTTCCTCTTCAACGCCTTCAAAATCCTTGTTAGAAAAAGAATAGCCAAAGTTCACTGTTCCCGAAGTAAGTCGAAATAAGCTTCCGCCGTTCTCAATATTCAGCTTGTCGATCCTACGGTTATTATTATTCAGAGCGTATATATCTAAATTTCCTCCAAAGTTAATATCCAGTTTATTTTTGATCACCGGAATGGACCCACGAAGTGAAATAGGGGACAGGCGCAAGGAGTCTCCCGCAAGGTTATAACTTGTTCCTATACTAAAGTTATTTAGTAAAGTGATCTTTTCAGGTTCTATCGCGGTGCTATCTTTCGACCTAACCTTGGCTTCAATGGTATTGCTTAAGCTGAAGCCTAAAGAACTGGAAAAATTTCTTCCGGGTGCTCCATATAAAGTACCGTCAAATCTCGAATAATCAACAATATCTTCAATGATATTTCCATTTTCATCTTCAGATTCCTGGACAAACTGATCGTAAAAACGATCAAAACCGGGATTGATATTATAACTTACTGAGGGTCTCATGACATGACGAATTGCCTGTATTTTTTTATCCTTTCCGAAGGTTTTCCTACCATATAATGTAGTTCCAAGGCTAGTATTGAAATTATAAGTACGATAAGAGTCAAAACCTTTGATCGTGTCGATCACCACATCATCCAGCACAGGATCATAGGATCTTTCAAAAGTTCTGGAAACCCAGGTTTCTTCATAGCTGGTACCTGTGGAAACACTAAGATATTTGAAAAGTTTAAAGTTTGTGTTTAGCGGAATGCTATGCTGTGCGCCCAGTCTTGCATCATCAAACATCGCCGGAGTAAGAAAAAGGGAATCGGCAGTATTGATCTGGTTCTCTGCCCGTAAATTATACTGAAGATTAATATTTTCAATAAAACCTTTTTTACTACCCGAAGCTGGAGCTAAAGGATAGATACGAGACATACTCAATTGTAGAGTTGGTAAACTAAGATTTACCGAATTAGTTCTGGTATTTTGAGAATGTCGCGCGGCCAGACTCAAATTCACCTGAGGTTCACCGGGAAATGTCTTACTGTATGAAACCGAAGAGTTTAGTTCGTTATTCAGGTAATTTCCTGTGTTGGCTTGATTGATGGATTCGGCATAATACTCGCTGCTCCCTAAGTTTACAGAAGCTGAAAATCTGGAATTTGGACTAGCCTTTGGATCCTGGCTATGAGACCACTGAATGTTATAGCTGGATCTCTCGGCAAAGTCGGGGAAACCTCTTTCGCTCGTGAATAACTTTTCAAACCTTACTCTCGCATTTCCACGATATTTATACCTGTTAGCGTAATTGGATGAAAATTCCAGGGTGTAAGAGCCGTTCGTGTAATAACTACCTAAAGCTAATAGATCCACATAATCACTAATAGCAAAATAATAACCGCCATTCTGAAGATTATAACCATACTGGGAATCTCCAAACGACGGAATAATAAAACCTGATGTTTCCTCATCTGTTAATGGAAAATAACCAAAAGGAAGTCCTAGAGGAGTAGGAACATCTGCAATGTACATGTTTACGAGACCGGTCACGATCTTCTTCTCAGGTACGAACTTGATCTTCCTCGCATAGAAGAAATACTCTGGGTCATCTACATCCTGAGAAGTGGTAAACCGAACATTCTTCATAAAGTAAACCGAATCATTTTCCCGTTTGGTGACCATACCTTTTACATTAAAGTCGGCTTCCTGGGTTCGGGAATTGTAAACCAAAGCTCTTTCAGTATCAAAATTGAACCGAAGTGAATCTGGCTCTACTTTTCTGTTCGCCTGGGTGAAAATAGGTTTTTGGATATAATCTCCAAGGGAATCCTCAATTCCATAGGCGAAAAACTCATTCTTATTATTGTCGATAACGATGAGTCCTGCCTCTATGGTCATATCACCATAGACGATCTTTGCTTCGTTATACAGGTAGATTTTATTTTCTTTTGGACTCAAGCGCATATAATCTTTAGCACTATAATCCACAACATCGGTAATAAACTGGGGCTTTTTGACTGAATCCTGCTTAACAGTATCGGTAACCTGCAAGTTCTGGGCGATCTCTTCAGGTGTAACTGTGGGAGCTATACTATCCTTCTGACTTTCAACAGGGATCGAGTTATTTCCAATCTCCTGCGCATGCAAAAGTGAGGTCATAAATAGCGTGAAAACTAAGCAAAAAAGTGTATTGGGGATATTTGTTTGCAATGCTTTAAGTGCTATTTTTGTACGGATTGGCGTGCTTTTTGCAAATCCAAAATTACATATATTTTTTTAGCTGAGTTTTGAGACTGCAGGAAAAATAGCAATAAAATATTCACCCCACACAAGCGTTAGCTTTCTATGAGAACGAACTTACTTAATCTTTTCGTATTCACAAGCCTTTTCTTTATTACATCAACGGTAACTTTTTCTGCTGAGATCCCTCCTAACCTGGATGAATTTGTAGTAGTTCTGGATGCTGGTCATGGTGGGAAAGATCCTGGTAACATGGGTAATGGTTTTAAGGAGAAGGATATTGCTTTAAGTATAATTCTGAAGATTGGTGCCGAGCTTGAAAAGTATAAGAATATAAAGGTAGTGTATACCAGGAAGTCTGATGTGTTTGTAGAACTATTCGAGAGAGGTAGAATTGCCAATGAAGCGAATGCAGACCTTTTTGTATCTGTACATTGTAATTCTCATAATTCACAAGCTTCAGGAACCGAAACTTTCGTGCTTGGACTTAATAGAAATGAGACTAATTTTGAAGTGGCAAAAAAGGAAAACTCGGTGATCTATCTCGAGGATAACTATGAAGTTACTTATGCTGGATATGATCCTAATTCCCCTGAATCTACCATAGGCCTTACAATTATGCAGGAAGAATATCTGGATCAAAGTATCTTGCTTGCAGATCTTGTTCAGAAGGAATTTACAAATACATTGAAGAGAAAGAATCGGGGAGTTAAGCAAATGGGACTTATTGTGCTACATCAAACCTACATGCCTAGCGTGCTGGTAGAGACTGGGTTCCTTACAAATAACCAGGAGGGACCTTATCTTAATAGTTCAAGAGGGAAGGACGATATGGCCCGGGCGATTACCAATGCTATTCTCAACTATAGTAAAACCATTAATTTAAATACCCTGGAGCAAGTAGCTGCAAGTCAACCTAAAGGAACAGTAGATGAAGGAGTATTACCAGAATCTCAGGTCTTTAAAGATGTGTTGTTTAGGGTGCAGCTGGCGGCCGGTTCAAAAAAACTGGATACTAAGCCTTATAATTTTAAAGGTATGAAGAATGTTAGCAGGGAGAAAGAAGGAAAACTTTATAAGTATTACTATGGAGCAACTTCAGATTATCTAAAGATCCAGAGAATGCACAGCGAGGCAGTAAAAAGTGGATACACAGATAGTTATATCGTAGCCTTTAAGAATGAGGAAAAAATAACGCTTAACGATGCGTTAAAATCAAAGCTAAAATAGAAGAGCTTTTCTATTTTTATTTCTAAATTTGTGCGTATTCACTTAAAAAATTGCTTTTGAAATATTCCAGAGAGGTAAAAACTGCCGTTCTAGCTATCGTGGCGATAGTTATTTTATTGTTTGGTTATAGTTTTCTCAAGGGAGAAAACCTCCTTGCCCAGAATCGAATTTTTTATGCTGAATATGATGATGTAGAAGGACTCTCACCATCTTCTGAAGTTACCATCAACGGTCTTAAAGTTGGCCAGGTAAGCAGCATAGAGTTCAAAGACAATTCAGGTAGACTTGTAGTAAGTTTTACTGTAAAGAATGATTTCAAGTTTTCGAAAAATAGTAAGGTGAACATTTATGGTGGAAGCATCATAGGTGGAAAGTCTTTGGCTATTGTTCCAAATTATGACCAAAAATCTGAATGGGCTGTGTCTGGTGATACACTTCAGGGAGACAAGGAGGAAGGGATCATGGAACTTGTGAATGATAAGTTAACTCCTTTACAGAATAAACTGGAGAACACGATCACAAGTGCAGATTCGATGTTAACGGCCATTACTGAAATCCTTGATGACTCTACAATGAATAATATTCGCGGTACTTTTAAAAATCTTGATGCTACCGTATCCTCATTTAGAGTAACCGCAGATGAGCTTCAGGGTATAGTAAAAGGAAATAGTTCCAAGATCGATCGAACGTTTACTAATCTTGATGAAATGTCTACGAACTTTAATAAGTTTTCAGATACATTATCCACCATGAATATTGGCAAGATCACCTCAGATCTTGAAAAGGTAATTGCAGATTTTGAAGGAATCTCGAATAAACTGAACAGCAAGGAAGGAACCGCAGGGAAATTGATTAATGATGATGCTGTGTATAATAACTTGGATCAGGCAACCAAACAGCTAGAACAACTCCTACAGGATATCAAACTTAATCCAAAGCGCTACGTTCATTTCTCAGTTTTCGGTAAGAAAGCTGGAGATTATGAAGAACCGGAAGATTCCTTAAAATAAATCTATCATGCAAATTGTTTCGCAAATACTATTTGTGATCGCTCTATTAGTGGGCGTTGGCTTTTTCGCCAGAAATATTAAAAGACTTATTCGTAATATCAAATTAGGTCGGGAAATCGATCGAACTGATAATGGTGGAGAAAGATTTGCCAAAATGGCCAGAATAGCCTTGGGGCAGAGCAAAATGGTAAAAAGACCGGTTTCTGGTTTTCTGCATATTATCGTTTACGTGGGCTTTATTATTATAAATATAGAAGTTCTCGAAATCGTTATCGACGGAATTTTTGGTACTCATAGAATCTTTTCTTTTTTAGGTGGTACTTATGATGTTCTCATCGCAAGTTTCGAAATCTTAGCTTTCCTCGTATTTGTTGGAGTAGTAATCTTCTGGATACGTAGAAATGCACTTAACATCTACCGTTTCCTTGGTCGTGAATTAAAAGGATGGCCTAAGAATGATGCAAATTATATCCTGTATTTTGAAATGGTGCTAATGGCATTATTTCTTATCATGAATGCTACAGACTATCAACTGCAAATGAATGGAGCAGATCATTACGCTTCAGAAGCTGGTATAATGGGTAGCTTTCCAATAAGCCAGTTTTTGCTTCCTCTTTTCGACGGAATGAGCAATGCAACTCTTATTATTATTGAAAGAGCTGCCTGGTGGTTGCATATTCTTGGAATTCTGTTCTTCCTGAATTATTTATACTATTCAAAACACTTACATATCCTACTGGCGTTTCCAAACGTATATTTTTCAAAACTGAGTCTTCAGGGGAAAATGGATAATCTGGAAGCAGTTCAGAAGGAAGTAGCATTAATGATGGATCCAAATGCCGATCCTTTTGCAGCTCCTGCGGAAGGCGAGGATGAAGGAGAGCCGGAAAAGTTTGGAGCTTCAGATGTCTTTGATCTCAATCAGGTTCAATTGCTGAATTCCTATACCTGTACAGAATGTGGTAGATGTACTTCTGAATGTCCTGCGAACCAAACCGGGAAAAAGCTTTCTCCAAGAAAGATCATGATGGACACTCGGGACAGGCTTGAGGAAGTAGGTGAGAATGTTACCAAGAACGGAAAGTTTGAAGATGACGGGAAGCAATTACTGGACGACTATATACTTAGAGAAGAACTATGGGCATGTACTACCTGTAATGCATGTGTAGAGGCCTGTCCTGTTGGGATCGATCCTTTATCCATTATTCTGGATATGAGAAGATACCTGGTAATGGAGCAAAGTGCCGCTCCTAATGAATTATCCATAGCGATGACAAACATCGAAAACAATGGTGCACCATGGCCTTATAACCAGATGGACCGTTTGAACTGGGCTAAAGAAAATTAATACATTAGAATTTTATAAAGATCGATAATATGGCGGAAGCACTCAAAGTACCTACAATGGCCGAATATATGGCTGAAGGCAAAAAGCCTGAAGTTCTGTTCTGGGTTGGTTGTTCGGGAAGTTTCGATGATCGTGCTAAAAAAATAACCAAGGCATTTGTAAAACTTTTGCACAAGGCGGGAGTTGACTTTGCTGTTCTTGGGACCGAGGAAAGCTGCACCGGGGATCCTGCAAAGAGAGCCGGAAATGAATTTCTTTTTCAAATGCAGGCTGCTACAAATATTGAGGTGTTGAACGGTTATGAGATCAAAAAAGTGGTTACTGCCTGTCCTCACTGTTTTAATACCATCAAAAACGAATATCCTGCTCTTGGCGGGAATTACGAGGTCATGCATCATACTCAGTTTTTAAAAGATCTTTTGAATGAAGGTCGTTTAAAAGTTGAAGGCGGAAAATTTAAAGGAAAGAGAATTACTTTTCATGATCCATGTTATTTAGGTCGAGCAAATAATGAATATGAAGCTCCACGTGATCTTCTACGTAAGCTTGAAGTTGAGCTTGTGGAAATGCGTAAGTGTAAAAAGAATGGTTTATGCTGTGGAGCCGGAGGAGGGCAAATGTTCAAGGAACCTGAACCAGGAAACAAGGATGTAAACATCGAGCGTACAGAACAGGCCATGGAAGTGAAACCTGAAATAATCGCTGCCGGTTGTCCATTTTGTAACACCATGATGACAGATGGGGTTAAGAATAAGGAAAAAGAAGATAGTATCGAGGTAATGGATGTTGCTGAGATGATTGCCAGCGCAGACGAACTTTAAAATTCTAAAAGTTAAAAGACCAGTCTCTATTTGACTCCAAGGCTAAATCAATTAGATTTGTGTGAATACAAATTTAGCCTATGTTAGTACCATTTGATAGCCTTTCAGAAGATTCAAGAGTTTGGATTTATCAGGCCAACAGATCTTTTACAGAAGAAGAATTACAGGAGATCTCATCAAGATTAGACCAGTTCATTGAAAGATGGACAGCACATGGAGGAGATCTCAAGGCTTCCTACGATATCAAGTACAAAAGATTTATTACAATAGCTCTGGATCAAAAATTGAATGCTGCAACAGGTTGTTCTATAGATTCTTCCGTGCAATTCATTCAGCAGCTGGAGAAAGACTATAACGTTGATCTTCTCGACAAAATGAATGTTTCCTATAAACAAGGAGACTTTGTTGCTTATAAAACACTTACCGATTTCAGAAAAATGGCAAAGGATAAAGCGGTATCCATGAATACGATCGTATTCAACAACCTCGTTAATACCAAAGCCGAATATCTTACAGAATGGGAAGTACCTGCTTCTGAGAGCTGGCATAAACGCTTCATGAAATAATGATATTGAGAACCCTGTCCCTCAAATTACCACTTTTACTTTTTTTAATTTTAAGTCTTGGTGCATTCTCCCAGGTAAAAAATCCTTTGTTTACCAAAGATCATGCTGCTCAAAAACAATGGGTGGATAGTACTTACAACTCCATGAATCTGAAGGAAAGAGTTGGTCAATTATTTATGGCTAGTATCTGGTCCAAAAATGATAATGAAGCCGATACCATTCGCAAACTCATTACTGAAAATCATATTGGCGGACTTATTTTTTCCAAAGGAGGTCCGGTAAAACAGGCTCAGTTAACCAATGAGTTTCAGAAGATGTCTAAGGTTCCATTGCTAATTGGAATGGATGCTGAATGGGGACTTGCCATGCGACTTGACAGCACTTTTGCATTGCCATGGAATATGACACTGGGCGCCATCCAGGATAATCAACTGGTCGAGGAAGCTGGTGCAGCTATTTCCAAGCAAACTAAGAGATTGGGTGTACATTTTAATTTTGCCCCTGTAGTGGATATAAATACCAATCCAGACAATCCAATTATAGGAAATAGATCGTTTGGGGAAGATAAATTTAATGTCACTGAAAAATCTCTTGCTTTTATGCGAGGTATGCACCGCGAAGGAGCACTTAGCAGCGCAAAACATTTTCCAGGTCATGGCGATACAGATTCCGATTCGCATAAGACGTTACCAACGATCAATTTCTCTGCGGAAAGGATCGAACGCGTAGAACTATATCCCTATAAAAAACTAATTCCCGAAGGGCTTAGTAGTATTATGGTAGCCCATCTCAATGTACCTGATTTAGAGCCTACAGATGGCAAACCTGCCTCTTTATCTAAAGATATTATTACAGATATATTGAAGAAAGAGCTTGGTTTTAACGGTCTCATTTTTACTGATGCACTTGACATGAAAGGTGTTTCGAGAAATACGGAACCAGGTGAAGTTGATCTTGATGCATTTAAAGCAGGAAATGATATCCTGCTAATGAGTGAAGATGTTGGCAGAGCTTCTCAAAGTATCATGGATGCGGTAAATGATGGTACTATTAGCGAAAGCCGTTTGGCACTTTCAGTAAAGAAAATTTTATACGCTAAGTATAAAGCTGGTCTTCATGAATTTAAACCGATTAGTACAAATTTCCTGATAGAAGAATTATATACCTCGCGTGATGAAGCTTTACTGGAAGAGCTCTATGAAAACGCTGCAACGCTTATCAAAAACAATAAAGCTGTAGTTCCGGTTAAAGATCTTTCAGAAGAGAACATAGCCTATGTGAACTTTGGGGACGATGATGGTAGCGTTTTTCTTCAGCAGCTAAAGAAATATGCAAAAGTAGATTGGGTTCAGGCAGATAAGTTGGCCTCGCTACTTGTCAAACTGGAAAACTATGATCGTGTGATCGTTGGTTTCCATAAATCGAATAGTAGTCCGTGGGCATCTTATAAATTTTCAAATAACGAATTGGTATGGTTGCATGAGATTGCCCGCAAAAATAAAACGATCCTTGCGCTGTTCGCAAGACCTTATGCGCTGCTTGATGTAAAAAGCTTTACGAATATAGAAGGGATCATAATTGGTTACCAGAATCATCCACTCGCTCAGAAAAAGGTGGGTCAGATAATTTTTGGAGCAGCTCAGGCGAAAGGTCGTCTTCCAGTTAGCATACAAAATGAATTTCCTGCAGGAACTGGTTTCAACACTAAAGATGTTGATCGCTTAGCTTATGGAACTCCGGAAAGCGTTGGAATGAATTCCCATAAACTTCAGAAGATCGATAGTATTATTAATTATGCCATTTCAGAAAAAATGACCCCGGGAGCACAGATACTCGTTGCCCGGCAGGGAAAAGTAATATACCAGAAGAATTTTGGCTATCAGACTTATGAAGAAGAGCTACCTGTGACCGATACTACGGTTTATGATCTGGCATCTCTTACCAAGATCCTGGCTACTTTGCCGCTGGTCATGAAATTGGATGAGAAAGAAGTTCTTGATTTCGATACTACGCTTAGTGAATTACTTCCTTCATTAAAAGGTTCGAATAAATCCAATATTAAGTTGCAGGATATGTTGATGCATTATGCTCGATTACAAGCCTGGATACCATTCTACATCTCTACGCTCGATACTGAAACAAAGGGACTTTCTACCGATTATTATAGCAATTTACCTTCTGAAACTTACAATACACAGGTTGCAGATAATATGTTTATTAGAAAGGATATTGGAGATACCATCATTAATACGATCAGGCTTAGTGATCTTGAGAAAACGAGGTCTTATAAATATAGCGATCTGCCATACTATCTGTTGAAGTATTACCTGGAGAGCTATTATGAATCTTCACTTCAGAATATTACACAGGAACATTTTTACAAATCCCTTGGCGCGAATTATACTGGTTATCTACCTAAGACGAGGTTTGATAGCCTGCAAATCGCTCCTACAGAGAATGATCGATTATGGAGAGGGCAGGTTGTTCGTGGATATGTTCATGACCAGGGTGCTGCAATGCAAGGTGGAATTGGGGGGCATGCAGGTTTGTTTAGTACAGCAAATGACGTCGCGAAGTTGATGCAAACCTATCTAAATGGCGGTTCTTACGGCGGGAAGAAATATTTGCGTAAAGAAACCATTGAGAAATACAATACCTGCTATTATTGTGAGCAGAATGTAAGAAGAGGAGTAGGTTTCGACAAACCACAGCTTGGAAACTCAGGACCAACCTGCAACTGCTTGTCTATGAATAGCTTTGGACATAGCGGCTTTACAGGAACATTCGCCTGGGCCGACCCCGAAGAAGAGATAGTTTATGTATTTTTATCAAACAGAACTTATCCTGATTCAACGAACAGGAAGCTTATCAGGGAAGATATCCGGTCTGAGATCCAGAAAGTGATATACGAATCTATAGATTTCTAATTAATGAAAATTGCAATTGTTTGTTATCCTACTTTTGGTGGTAGCGGAGTAGTAGCCACCGAGTTAGGCTTAGCGCTTTCCAGACGAGGTCATGAGGTACATTTCGTCACCTATAAACAACCTGTAAGGTTGGAAACAATATCCAGTCACATAAGATTTCATGAGGTGAATGTACCGGAGTATCCTTTATTTCATTATCAACCCTATGAGCTTGCGTTAAGCAGTAAACTGGTAAATGTTATAAAGAATTACGGAATAGAACTTCTGCACGTTCATTACGCGATTCCTCACGCTTATGCCGGATATATGGCTAAGCAGATGCTTGCGGAAGATGGAATTGAAATTCCTATGGTTACGACTTTACATGGAACAGATATCACCCTGGTTGGTAATCATCCGTTTTACAAGCCTGCTGTAACCTTTAGTATCAATAAAAGTGATTATGTGACTTCAGTTTCAGAAAGCCTAAAAGAGGATACCCTAAGGCATTTTGAAGTAAAAACAGAAATTGAAGTTATTCCTAACTTTATCGATGTATCTAAATTTCAGAAGAAAACATTTACAGATTGCCAGAGAGAACTAATGGCGGCATCTAATGAGAAAATTATAACACACGTAAGTAATTTTCGAAAAGTAAAGAGGGTAGATGATGTTGTGAAGATCTTCTTCGAAATTCAGAAGTCTGTGAGTGCGCGCTTAATGATGGTTGGTGAAGGTCCGGAAAGAGAAACTGCCGAAAAACTGGTTCGCGATTTAGGTATAACAGACAAAGTATTGTTCCTGGGGCAAAGTAATGAAATTGATAAGATCCTGTGTTTTTCAGATCTGTTCCTTTTACCTTCTGAAACGGAGAGTTTCGGTTTGGCAGCACTTGAAGCAATGGTTCATTCCGTTCCTGTAATCTCCTCTAATACAGGGGGATTGCCAGAGGTCAATAAAGATAATTTCTCAGGTTTTCTACATGACGTAGGTGATGTGATCGCAATGGCAAACAGTGCGATTTCAATTTTGAAATCAGAAGAAGTTTTAAGGAAATTTAAAAGGCAGGCTGGAGAAACAGCAAGGGATTTTGATATTAATATGATCGTTCCCAGGTATGAAGAGCTATATAATAAGGCATTGATTAAAGCATAAAAAAAGGAGCCAATTGGCTCCTTTTTCTTTTTATCTTCTATTCAATTAGAATTGGTATCTAATACCTAAAGCAATATCTGGTGTGAAATCATCGTGATCATCATAGTCCGAAAATCCAATTTCAGGTCTGAAATCTAACGATAGTAAAAGTGGAAAATCGAAATTATATTCGATTCCTACATTACCTGCTAATAACGCAAAAACCCCGTCATTACGATCAATATCACCTCTACGATTGTCATCATAATTACCAAGTCCTGCACCAGCACCTGCATACCAGTTAAAACCTCCTTCAATGTTCCAAACCCATTGGTACAATCCAACAAGCTTGATAGCATCGTAATTGCTGTCATTTCTCCATCCAAGATCGAACTCTAACCTGTTGTTCTCGCTTGTTGCTCTCTGATATGAAACCTCGGCACCAAATCCACCACCGTCACCCACTCTTAAACCAAGAGCGTTTTGAGATATCTGCTGTGCATTTGCCTCATTCAGAAATACAGCTCCAAAAATAAAAGCTGCAAATAGAACTAATTTTTTCATGTTTGATTGTTTTAAATTCATCCCGGCAAATTTATGCCGTTTACCAATATGAGAACGTCCAGGCTAGTAAATGTATTGTTAATATTAATTAAGATTCTGTTAAGTCGGTAAACTGAAACTTCCTAAATTTGAGTATGAAATTGAAAAATTCCCTGCGGCAGCTTGCAAATGAATTAGAAGGAGAGCTATACTATGATGAGCTCTGGAAAACCATTTACGCGACTGATGCTTCTGTCTATCGAGAAATACCGTTAGCCGTAAGCAGACCTAAGTCAAAGCAAGATCTTATAAAACTTATAAAATTCGCCAGGGAAAATAAAATCACATTGATCCCAAGAACTGCCGGAACATCGTTGGCAGGACAATGTACTGGTGATGGTATCATTGTGGATGTCTCACGTCATTTTACCGATATTATTAATGTTGATCCCGAAAGCAAAACAGTAACTCTACAGCCTGGAGTGATTCGGGATGATCTCAACCGGAAACTTTTCAAGCATGGTCTTTTTTTCGGGCCAAATACTTCGACTTCCAACCGCTGTATGATAGGAGGAATGGTAGGTAATAACTCCAGTGGAACTACTTCAATTAAGTATGGTACAACCCGAGACAGGATCAAATCCATCAAAGCACTGTTAAGTGATGGCAGTGAAGTTGAGTTTAGCGATCTTTCTAAAATTGAATTTCAGAAGAAATTAGAGGTCAAAGGACTGGAGGGTGATATCTATCGTAAAATTCAGGATATACTTAATTCAGAAGTAAACAGGGAAGCGATCATCAGTAATTTTCCTCCAATGGAGTTACATAGACGAAATACAGGTTATGCGCTTGATGAGTTGTTGCATACTGAAGCATTTGAGGAAACTGACAGAAAACTGAATATATGCGACCTTATTGCAGGTAGTGAAGGAACTTTGGCTTTTATTACTGAAATAACTTTGAAACTGGATATTCTGCCCCCTTCAGAAAAAGCGATGATCGCAGTGCATTTTCGTTCTATAGATGCCTGTATGCAAGCGGTAGTTCCGGCTATGGAGCACTCGCTTTTTACCTGTGAGATGATGGATAAGATCATTCTTGACTGCACCAGTGATAATTTGAAGTATCGTGAGAATAGATTTTTTATAGAAGATGATCCTGAGGCAATCCTGATGCTTGAGTTACGCGCAGAAACACAGGAAGTACTTGAGAAGAAATTGGAAGCTTTGATGAGTACACTTAAAAGTTCCAATCTTGGTTATGCTTTTCCCGTTCTTTATGGTGATCAAATCGACCTTGCACTCGATCTGCGTAAAGCTGGTTTGGGACTATTGGGTAATATGAAGGGAGATCACAAAGCCGTTGCATGTATCGAAGATACCGCTGTAGCCATCCCGGTACTGGCAGATTATATTGCTGAATTTACAGAGATCATGAAGAATTATGATCAGCAAGCCGTTTACTATGCTCATGCAGGTGCTGGGGAGATTCATCTGCGTCCTATTCTGAATCTGAAAAAATCTGATGATGTTGGGTTATTCCGAAGTATTACGCTGGATGTAGCAAAACTGGTGAAAAAATACAATGGTTCACTTAGTGGGGAGCATGGCGATGGAAGGTTGAGGGCAGAATTTATTGAGCTTATGTATGGGGGAAAAGTGTATTCTCTACTGAAGGATATAAAGTTTGCTTTCGATCCAGATAATATTTTTAATAAAGGTAAGATAGTGGATGCACCAGCTATGGATACCTCTCTTAGATATGTTCCAGATCGCAAAGAACCGCAAATTGAGACCATCATGGACTTTTCTGACGCTGAAGGTGTCCTTAAGCTAGCTGAAAAATGTAACGGAAGTGGTGATTGCCGAAAGTCGGTAGAAGCGGGAGGGACTATGTGTCCTAGTTACAGGGCGACCAGAGATGAAAAAGACACCACCAGGGCTCGTGCAAATGCTTTAAGAGAATTTCTCACGAATTCAGATAAGGAGAATAGGTTTGATCATCCGGAACTAAAGGAAGTGCTGGATCTGTGTATTAGCTGTAAAGGATGTAAAAGTGAATGTCCATCTAACGTGGATATGGCTGCTCTTAAAGCTGAATTTCAATTTCAGTATTACAAATCGAACAAACCTAGTTTAAGGGATCGAACTTTCGCAGGAATCACGAACCAAAACGCCATGGCATCAAAAGTCCCTGGCTTATCGCGATTTGTAATGCAAAACAAATTTACTTCCAGAATTGCAAAAAGACTACTTGGGGTTGCGGTAGAAAGAGAATTGCCTGCAGTTGGAAAGACTACACTTAAAAAGTTTTACCTGGCTAGTAAAAAGTCACTCGAAGTTCAAAATCCCCTTAAAACGGTTTATCTCTTTAATGATGAATTTACCAATTATCTCGATGTAGAAGTTGGTATTGACGCTCTCAGACTTTTAAGTCGGTTAGGCTACCAGGTTCAAATTATCGACCATCCTGAAAGCGGAAGGAGTTATCTCTCCAAAGGATTCCTGAATGAGGCAAAGAAACTGGCCAATGAGAATATTAGAATCTTTAATCCTCTAATTAATAAGGAAACTCCATTGCTTGGTGTAGAACCTTCGGCAATATTAAGTTTTAGAGATGAATATTTAAGACTGGCAGATGATAAGAAGTCAGCCGAGAAACTTGGTGAGAATTGCTTTATAATTGAAGAATTCTTGAAACAAGAGCTGGCAGCGGGTAATATCCGTAAGGATCAGTTTACCACGGAGGCTGCAACTATTAAAATTCATGGACATTGTCATCAAAAAGCGCTATCCAATACCGCCCGAACTTTCGATATTCTCAATATCCCTGAAAATTATAAGGTGACTATCATTCCTTCAGGTTGCTGTGGTATGGCAGGTTCTTTCGGCTATGAAAAAGAACATTATGAGATTAGTATGCGTATAGGAGAAAATTCTCTATTTCCGGCTATAAGAAAGAGTAAGGAGGGCACAATCATTTCTGCGAATGGAACCAGTTGCAGACATCAAATTAAAGATGGAACTGGAAGAATAGCACAACACCCGGTGAGTATTCTTTATAAAGCTCTTGCTTAATAATGTAAAGTTTTGTTAATGCCAGTGTATAATATATTGTGGCGCGTTCAAAACATTAAATTTAGCGTTCGAAAAAATTACAGACTATTTTTATTGCATTGACTGGGAATGAATAAGGATTTACGGATTCAGGAATTAGAAGAAAAGTCGAAGGAGAAAGAACTTAGAATCGCAGAGCTCTTAGCCTCCAATGAACGATTAAAATCTGAAAATGAAAACTTAAAAAACGAAGCTCATTCATTTAGAGAACTAATTCATTCTTCTCCCTCCATGATTACCCTTTTAAAAGGAAAAAATCTGGTAATTCAGGTAGCAAATGAGCCTATTCTGAAATTCTGGCAAAAAGAGAAATGTATATTAGGTAAACCACTCATAGAAGTACATCCTGATATTAGGGAGCTAGGCTTAGAGCAATTACTTCATACAGTTCTTGAATCTGGAGAACCTCAATTTGGCTATGAAATGCCAGTTTATATTACCAGAAGTGATAAACGAGAACTTTCGCATTTTAATTTTGTTTATCAACCTCAGAAAAATAGGAATGGAGAAGTAGAAGGAGTTGCAGTAATTGCTCAGGAAGTAACACCTAAAGCCATTTACCATGAAAAAATTAAGAACAGTGAATTTAGGTATCGCGAACTAATTCATTCTTCCAATTCTCTTATAGCTATATTGAAGGGTGAAGACATGATAGTGGAAATTGCGAACCAGGCAATTAAGGATGTTTGGGGTAAGGGTGACAACGTGGAAGGAAAACCATTATTTAATGTACTACCTGAAATGATCGGGCAGGGAATGCCTGAAATTTTTGATGATGTCTATAAAAATGGACAGCCCTATATTGCTCAGGAACGACCTCTTTTACATCAGCAAAATGGATCATTAAAGCTTGGTTATTTTGATTTCGTTTACCAACCTCAAAAAAATATCTCTGGAGAAATTGAAGGAGTGGCAATAATTGCTCACGATGTAACCAATCAAGGTCTATTAAATAAGAAAATAAGGGAAAGTGAAAAGAAATTCAGAGAACTGGTGAATTTCATACCTCATAAGATTTGTACGACAACTGCCGAAGGTGAACCTGTATTTTACAATAATAGCTGGTTAAATTTTACTGGAAAGACTTCTAATGAATTACTTAAAAATTCATGGTATTCGCTTATATATCATGAAGACAGGGAGTTTATTGGTGAACTTGTTGAAAGTAGCATGAATACCGGACAGGATATTGAGACCGAATTGCGGATTTTTAACAAAGATGGAATACCAAAATGGCACTTAGCCAGAGCAACTGCTATTAAAAATGAAGAAGGCGTAATAAATTCATGGATATCCTCTTGTACCGAAATTCAGAAATTAAAAGATGATGAGAAGCGAAAGGAAAGTTTTCTAAAACTGGTAAGTCATGAACTCAAGACCCCAGTTACTTCAATTAAAGGTTACATACAATTGTTACAATCTATATTACCTGAGAAGGTAGAGGCAGATTCCAGGAATATCCCAGTTAAACCATATTTGCATAGAATAGAGAGCCAGATCGAAAGGCTTATTCGATTAATATCTGAAATGCTTGATCTAAGTAGAATTGAGCAAAATGAACTAATTCTTGAGCTAAGCGATTTTCAATTGAATGAACAGATCGAAACAGTAATTGAAGATCTATCGTTTTCTCATCGTGAGATGCAGATCGATATAAGTCATGAAGAAAAAATCTCAATAAAAGCTGATAAAGAGAGAATAGGTCAGGTAATTACGAATTTAATAACCAATGCCGTGAAATATTCACCCGATACCAAGAAAGTATCGGTAAGGGTTTTTAGGACCGAAGATAATCAAGCTGCAGTAAGTGTGAAAGATTACGGAATAGGTATAGCTTTGCAGGAACAACAGCAAATATTCAAACGTTTCTATAGAGTTTCTGGAAATAAAGATGAAACTTATGAAGGCTTTGGAATTGGGCTTTATCTTTCAAATGAAATTATAGAAAAACATCAAGGAAGAATTCTTGTGAAAAGTGAGCCTGGTAAAGGCTCTGAATTTACTTTTAAATTACCCCTAAATCAATAAACATATGGCTAGAATCTTAATCGTAGACGACGATCAAACAATTGGATTGATGCTTAAAGATATACTTGAGTTTTCTGATCATAATGTAACTGTCTCTCAGCAACCTAAGATTACGAAAGAAAATATATTAAAACACGATATAGAACTGATACTTCTGGATAAGCTTATTTCTGGAGTGGACGGAACAGATGTATGCGCAGAACTCAAAGCAGATGAAGAAGTTGCTCACATACCGATTATTATGATGTCTGCCTTACACAATGTAGGCGACCTTTGTAAATCTGTAGGTGCCGTTGAATTCATCCCTAAGCCATTTGACATGGATACTCTTTTGAATAGAGTATCTGAAGTTCTTGCAAGGGACAATAGCGGAAAGTCCGCCAGCTCATAGAAATTCAGTAATTAACTAATATAATTCCAAATTAAGCAATAGCCTTTTCCCACATTGGGAATATATAGGATTCCACTTTCAAATATGTTCTTAAAAAATTACATTTGTTCAAAATCGAATAAATGGCAGGAAATTCTATAGGCACACTCTTCAGATTAACTACGTTTGGTGAGTCTCACGGTGTTGCTATTGGTGGTGTAATTGATGGATGTCCTGCAGGAGTCGAGCTAGATCTGGACAAAATACAGCAGGACCTGGATAGAAGACGTCCCGGGCAATCTGCAATTGTAACTCAGCGCAAGGAACCTGACACTGTTGAATTTCTATCTGGAATTTTCGAAGGGCAGTCAACCGGTACTCCAATTGGATTCGTAATTAAAAATGCGAATCAAAAATCCAAAGATTATTCACATATAAAAGATACTTACAGGCCATCCCATGCTGACTATACCTACGACGAAAAGTATGGTGTTCGAGATTACCGTGGCGGTGGAAGATCCTCGGCAAGAGAGACGGCTTGCAGGGTTGTTGCAGGTAGTATTGCTAAACAGCTTTTAAGTTCCCTTCAATTTAATGCCTATGTTTCTACTGTAGGTCATATTGAACTGGATAAAAAATATCAGGACCTGGATTTTTCAGAAGTTGAAAAAAATCCTGTGCGATGTCCAGATCCTGTCAAGGCTAAAGAAATGGAAACTTTTATCAAGGAAATTCGCTCCAGCGGTGATACGGTTGGTGGAATCGTTGATTGTGTGATTCAAAATGTTCCTAAAGGTTTGGGTGAACCTGTTTTTGATAAATTACATGCTGAACTTGGTAAAGCGATGCTATCGATCAATGCTGTGAAAGGCTTTGAATACGGCAGCGGATTTGCAGGAACTACTATGAAAGGTAGTGAGCATAATGACCAGTTCAACCAGGACGGTTCCACTAAGACTAATTTGAGTGGCGGTATCCAGGGAGGAATAAGCAATGGGATGGATATCTACTTTAGAGTAGCTTTTAAGCCAGTTGCAACACTTATGCAAAAACAACAAACGATCAATTCCAAAGGCGAGCAGGTGGACATGCAGGGTAAGGGAAGACATGATCCGTGTGTTGTGCCTAGAGCAGTACCCATCGTAGAAGCCATGGCCGCAATAGTGATGGCCGACTATTTTCTTCAGAATAAATCATCAAAAATTTAATAGTAGAACAACAGGTATATGAAAAAACTCGCATTGCACTGGCAGATACTTTTAGGAATGGCCGTAGGGGTCATCTTTGGACTTATTATGACTAATTTTAGTTGGGGACCAGACTTTACAGAGGATTGGATCAAACCTTTCGGAAATATTTTTATTAATGCACTTAAGTTAATTGCAGTGCCATTAATCCTCGCATCTCTTATCAAAGGGATCTCAGATCTTAAAGATATTTCAAAGTTGTCCAAGATGGGTACCAGAACCATTGCGACATATATAGTCACAACCGTGATCGCAGTTTCTATTGGATTGCTCATGGTGAACCTTATCGCTCCAGGGAAAGCAATCTCAGAAGAAACCCGTAGTGATCTTATAGCTAGTTACGAAGGGGATGCCTCGGTTAGAATTACAGATGCCCAGAAACAGAAGGATGCAGGCCCTTTACAGGCCCTGGAAGATCTGGTGCCGAGTAATATTTTTGGGGCGGCAAGCGATAACGGGAACATGCTTCAGGTTATATTTTTTGCGATATTCTTTGGACTCGGACTCATACTTATTCCTGAAAAAACAGCGAAACCAGTTAAGGATTTCTTTGATGGCTTCAATGAAGTCATCTTGAAAATGATCGACCTTATCATGCTAACTGCACCGTATGGTGTTTTTGCCTTACTAGCAGCACTTGTTGTAGAATCACCAAGTGCAGATCTCTTTGCAGCTCTTGCTATGTATGCGCTTACCGTACTACTAGGTTTAGCCCTTATGATAGGAGTATATATTTTACTTGTTTGGATTTTTACTAAAAATACACCCTCATTTTTCCTTAATGGAATCGGGCCTGCACAATTACTTGCTTTTTCTACAAGCTCCAGTGCTGCTACGCTTCCTGTTACGATGGAAAGGGTAGAAGAACACATGGGTGTTAACAAGGAGGTTACTAGTTTCGTGCTTCCAATTGGCGCCACTATCAATATGGACGGTACAAGTCTTTATCAGGCAGTGGCTGCGGTATTTATCGCCCAGGCATTCGGTATGGATCTAACACTAGGTGCACAGTTGGGGATCATCGCGACAGCTACATTAGCATCCATAGGCTCGGCGGCAGTTCCGGGAGCAGGAATGGTGATGCTGGTAATTGTACTTGCCCAGGCTGGAATTCCTGAAGCCGGATTGGCTTTGATATTTGCGGTAGACAGACCATTGGACATGTGTAGAACTACGGTTAATGTTACCGGAGACGCAGCAGTATCATTGATGGTAGCTAAATCTGTGGATATGATGGGACCTCCTAACGTGAAAGACTGGGATGATGATTACCATCCTGAAAATGAGGAAACGGTTTAATCCAGAAACTTAGATTTTAGTTCGGGAGTAGGGATCATGCAATTCTCCTTTTTCCCGAACCATTTATATCTATTGCTGGCTACGAGATCATAAATACTATCTCTCAAGCTTTCAGGTAGAAACAAGAAGTTTTTCAGTAAAGAATATCCTCCATTAAGGTCTCTTGAGATTTCCAGGGCCGCAGTAGATTTTCTATAATAAGCCACACCCGGTTCAATAAGCATAATAGAATCCAGATCTTCAGGATTAAAACCTCTTTCTTCAATAAGTCGTTTCCCGGTTTCACTTTGCAGGGATGCAAATCTAAACTTATCCTTGCGGTCATGTTTTATAATTAACTGTACCGCGTTATTGCAAAGGTTACAAACGCCATCAAACAGTATGATTTTATGTTTGGAAGTAATTTCCATAACTATTTCTTTTTAGCGGATTGTACGAGTTCCAATTGAGCCATGCCAACTGAAGTGGTGAAAATTCCATAATTTACTAGAGCTTTGTCTTTTTCTATTTTATCGATCGTTCCAACTGCTTTTCCATCTTCGAGCCGAACACGATCCCCAATCTTTAATTTAGCTTTTGGTTTATTGGCTTCCTGCTTCTTTAATTGCGTCTCTTTTTTCTTCTCTTCTTTTTTCTTTTCTCGAATAGGTTCAATTTTTTTCTGAACCTCTTTTTTCAGCTGTTCTTCTTTATTTCTCTTTGCTTTAAGTTTCTTGGCGCTTTCTTTTTTTCGTTTGGAATTCTCTATTTCCACCAGCTTTATAAATTCTCCAATAAGCTCTTTTTTCTTCTTATTGCTGAAGTATTTTTCACTTAGATCATTCACCTTTTGACCAAGGTAGATCATACGTTGATTGCTGTCATAAAGCTCCTGATAGCTTTCCAGTTTCTGCTGAATTCTGGTGTTTGTTTCTTCCAGCTTTTCTTTTTCTGCAGCGGCCTTTTGCTCTTTGGTCTTAAGGCTATCGGTTGTTTTTCTAAGGTTGGAGCGCTCCTTCTGAAGGTTCGCAATACTTCGATCAAATCTAATCTTACCACGCTCAACCTTCTTTTTGGAACGATTAATAAGGCTATAAGGAATTCCGTTTTTCTGTGCAACTTCAAACGTGAAAGAACTTCCGGCTTCTCCAACCTGTAGTTTATATATTGGCTCCAGCGTTTTATTATCGAACATCATATTCGCATTGCTCATTTCTGGTAATTCATTGGCCAGTTTCTTCAGGTTAGCATAATGTGTCGTAAGTATACCGAAGGATCCTTTTTCATAGAATACCTCCAGGAATGTTTCAGCTAAAGCACCACCAAGTTCTGGGTCACTTCCCGTACCAAATTCATCAATTAGAAACAATGTTTTGTCATCACATTTCCGGAGAAAGTAATTCATGTTTTTAAGTCGGTAGCTATACGTACTAAGGTGATTTTCTATAGATTGATTATCACCAATATCGGTAAGAACTTTTGAGAACAGGCACATTCTACTATACTCATGAACCGGAATGAGCATTCCGCTTTGAAGCATGACCTGCAAGAGTCCAACCGTCTTAAGTGTGATACTTTTACCACCTGCGTTTGGACCTGAAATAACCATTATTCGGTTATTAGCACCTAGTTCAATGCTTTGTGGAAACGTTTTCTCGTTCTTTTTCTTATTATTCAGAAGTAATAATGGGTGGTAGGCATCCTTCAGAAATAGTTCCCGATCCTTAGTGATCTTTGGTAAGATCCCTTCGATCTTATAAGCGTATTTAGCCTTGGCAGCGATCACGTCCATTTCACTTAGAAGATCCTGATGCTCTACTAGAACTTCGCGATAGGGTCTGGTAAATTCTGTTAGTTCTTTTAAGATTCGTTTGATCTCTTCCTTTTCCTCGTATTCTAAATTGTTCAGCTCCCGGGTGAATCGATGAGTAGCTTCCGGCTGAATATAAACAATACTGCCGGTTTTGGAATTTCCCATGATCCCGCCTTTTACCTTACGGCGATACATGGATTTTACAGCGAGCACCCGCACATTCTCTACAACACTTTCTTTGATCTCGTCTAGATACCCATAACCGTTGTAAGTAGTTAAGGCTGAATTGAAACTTATATTTATCTGCCCCTTTACAGCATTGATCGATCTTCGCAACTGCTGCAAATACGTGGAAGCATCATCTTTCATTTCTCCAAACCTATCAATAACTGAATTAATCCTTTCTACAAGGCTTAGGTCATATTCCAGATGTGAAACAGTCTCAGACAAAGCGGGATAGAGATGCTTATTTTTTCTGAAGAATTTCAGATGATTGTTCACCGTTTCATTTAATGAAGAAATCTTTCTGAAACCTCCAATTTCCAAAACCGACTCTTCTATAGCCAGTAATCGAAGCTCAGGTTCAATACTGTCGAATCCATGATTCGGGATCGCTTCATCCTGAGTTTTGGATTTAACAAATTCGTTGGTTTGATCGAGTCCAAAAACGGTTTTCTGAAAACTCGGGTATGGTTGGATCTTAAGAGCCTTCTCTTTTCCTTGTCCTGTAATGCAAAGTTCGCTTACCTGTGCGCATACTACCGGAAATTCCAAATCATCAAGACTCCTGGAACTAATTTTTATCATATCAATTTTTCCCTACATTTGAGGTTCTACAAAGTTACTCAATTCTCATGAACGTAAGAATAGATCAAAGCTGGAAAAAAGTTCTAAATGCTGAATTTGAAAAGGACTATTTCAAGAATTTAATTCAATATGTAAAAAAAGAGTATACGGAATATAAATGTTTTCCTCCAGGCAGTGAGATTTTCGCTGCTTTTGATCATTCTACTTTTGATAATACCAGGGTAGTTATCCTGGGTCAGGATCCATATCATGGAGTAGGGCAGGCGAACGGTTTGTGTTTTTCTGTTCGTGATAATGTCCAGATTCCTCCTTCGCTAATCAATATTTTTAAGGAGATCGAGACTGATCTAAATAAACCCGCGCCTTCCAACGGAAACCTGGAAAGATGGGCAGATCAAGGCGTACTTTTATTAAATGCTACCTTAAGTGTGCGAGCTCACCAGGCTGGTTCCCACCAAAATAAAGGCTGGGAAGTCTTTACAGATGAAGTGATCAGACTAATTTCCCAAGAAAAAGAAAATGTTGTTTTCATGCTTTGGGGTGGATATGCCAAGAAAAAATCCAAGCTAATCGATAGTTCCAAACATCTTATTTTAACCAGTGGTCATCCTTCACCATTAAGTGCAAATAGAGGATACTGGTTTGGAAACAAACATTTTAGTAAAGCCAACAAGTATTTGCAATCAAAAGGGAAAAATCCAATTAACTGGTAAGCAAACTCAATAATTGCAATTAGAATCTATATCCAAGGTTGACCATAAACTGACCAGCTATTGTTGGTGATCTCTCACTGAACAAGTTTCTTCCTATACCACCGCTTAGGTCTAATAAAAAACCACCTTTAGAAACAAACTTACCGCCCAAACCGAATCCTATGGCAAAGTCGGTATAGTCATAAGTATCATAAATATAATCGTCAACGCCTGCGTCGTAGTAATATCCATCTTCATATTCACCATTGGATAACATTCCAAAACCATGAACATAAAATCCACGCGCATATTTAGAACTAAAGAAATGCTTGTATTTCCCGGTTAATGAGAGCTCTTTATAATAAGCATCATTGAGATAATCATCCTTAGTTGGATGGTAAAAAGCTTCGATCGCCCAGGTAGAATTTTCAGAAATTATGCGTTCATAGGTAATATCCACGATACCGAAGGCAACGAGATTGAAAGCATTCAGACTTAATTCTTGATTTCCGGATTCCCTTGAAATTGCGCTGGAAATACTGTCGTTGGTCTGGCTAAAGCCCAGAGATGTAGCTGCTAAAAGCAAGCAGGTAAGTAAGAATTTCATTTAAGAGGTAGATTATTTAGCCCTGAAATTATGAATTAATTCCTTACAATCTACTTTTTCGGAAATAAGTTTAAGTCTTTTTAAATAGTCCTGAACTTCAATTAGATCCTGATTGGCAATTTGCTGCTGACTCCAATGGGTGAGATCAAGCCATTTACGGATATCTTCCAGTTTCTGTCCGTATCTTTTTGCCAGTTCAACATCTATATTTTTCTGAATTTTAAAATCGCTTGTTTCAGTATTCAAAACATCCAGCATTTGAACAAGCTCATCAGGTTTTTCATCGATCGCATTTTGAGAAGCGGCAATAACAAAACAAGGCCATGGAGTAGGGCAGTCGGCAATAAGTCTGAAGGTATTATTGTCTACCAGAGGTTTTGTAGTAAAATGTTCCCACATAAAATACTGTGCATCATCCTGTCTTAAAGCTTCAATAGCTCCATTTAAATTGTGAACGATTTCGAATTTTAGTGAATCTGTATTCCACCCAACATTTTCAGCATTTACATAGGCCATTAGATGTGAGCCACTTCCTTCACGGCTAATCGCAGCCTTTGAACCCTTAAGGTCATTTATGTTTTTAAAGGAAGATCTACCATCCACATGAATTCCCCAAATAAGCGGACTTCCAATATAATTCTGAATGATCTTACTTTGATTACCATTTATAATATCACGAGTTATACCTTCTGTTAGTATAACTGCTACGTCTATTTCCTCTTCCCGAAGCAAATTACACATCGCTCCTGTACCTTCCGGAACTTCTCTCCATTCGAGGTCTATTCCTGCTTCTGTGAATTTGTTATTCTCTATACAGCGATGCCAGGGTAAATTAAAATGCTCCGGTACACCACCAACTTTGATCTTAGTCATTTGAATGCTTTTCTTTTAAGTAGTCATAAATCGCATATTGCGAACGCACTGTCTCCTCGTTATCTTCTTTCTGAACATAGGTATTGGTTTCGTCTTTATCCTGAATACGAGCTTTCACATTATCCCTTAACTGAAGATGTAGTATATCTTTAAATTCGTTGAAAATATCTTCATCCAGCACTGGAGAAATAACTTCGATCCTGCGATCAAGATTACGACTCATCCAGTCTGCACTCCCATAAAACATCTTTTCGTCACCACCATTTTCAAAAAGATAGATTCTACCGTGTTCCAGAAAACGATCAACTACACTGGTGATATAAATATTTTCACTCATCCCTTCAACTCCTGGAATTAGACAGGTAAATCCGCGTATCAGCATTCTAATTTCTACACCCGCTTCGCTCGCCCGGTACAACAACTCGATCATTTCATCATCTTCAAGGCTGTTCATCTTGGCAGTAATCTTCGCCTTTTTACCATCTCTGGCATTTTCGATCTCGTTGTAGATAAGTTTGGTGAATTCCTGCCGTGTAGAAAATGGAGAGATCAAAAGGTTCTTTTCTCTTGGTATGATTAGTTCCCCTTCCAGTACTTTGAATAGGCGGTCGAGTTCTTTGGTGATCAGTTTATTTGCTGTAAAGATTGCATGATCGCAATAGATTTCAGAGGTTTCTGCATTGAAATTTCCCGTACCAATATAAGCATATCGTACAGTTTCACCCTTCTCCTGCCTTTTTACCAGCATGATCTTGGAATGTACTTTTACCTTTGGAAAAGAATAGATTACATGAGCGCCTTTTTCTTCAAATTTTCTTCCCCAGCTAATATTGTTTTCCTCATCGAATCTTGCTTTGGCTTCCACAAAAACAGTAACACTTTTACCGTTTTCCAACGCCTGCATTAGAGAGTTAGTCAGCTTAGATTCATCGGCTACCCGATAAAGAGAAATACTAATATCAGTGACCTGGTCATCTGCTGCGGCCTGTTCTACAAATTTCTCTACATAGTCAAAAGACATAAAAGGAAAATGCAACGCCTGATCTTTCTCTAAAATAGATTTAAAGTAATCATTACTTTTTTCAAGGGTTTTATGGGGTAGAGGTGGTAGCTTTTTAAAATGAAGATCGCTATTGCTACTTGGGTCAGGAAAAGTAAAGAAGTCTTTAAAATTATGATATTTACCTCCCGGCATCATATCGATCTTCCCTAATTCCAGAAGTTTCCTGATTTTTCTATGAACAGGATCGGGCATGCTTGCATCATAAAGTAATCTCGTAGGCTGTCCATCTGTTCTTTGCTTTAAAGATTCATAGATCTTTTCTGCCAGTACGCCTTCATATATATCGTCAATATATAATTCAGCATCACGGGATAATTTGATTTCATAAATTCCTGTAATATCGCTTTCAGGAAAAATTTTAAACAGTTGATGTCTTAAAATTTCATCTAAATAAGTGATCTGATGTTTATCTGCTTCATCCTTAAAAGTTACGAATCGGCCACATTCTTCTACCGGTATATTAACAATGGCTAATTTATTTTCATCTTTAAAAGTAACCAGAAAATAAAGGATAGAATTTTTTAAAAATAGCTCATTTTCTTCATTCAGATTAACAAGTATTGGATCTAAATGTTGCTGAATGTTCTCCTTAAAATAATCTTCAGCAAAGGCCTTTTGCTTTTGATCGTAATGATCTGCCTCCAGTAAGAATATATTGTTCGCCGCTAGTTCCGGAATGATCTGTTTTTTATAGATATCACCAAACTGATTTTGTTGCTTTTTAACTTCTTCGATGATCTGCTTAGTGATCCTTGAAGGTTTGAGGGCTAGTTTTTTCCTGATACTTTTCTTCACCCGTTTCATTTGGCGGAGTTGAGAAACACGTACACGGAAATACTCATCCAGGTTGGAAGAAAAAATTGCCAGGAATTTCATTCTGTCGTAAAGAGGATTAATTTTATCTGCAGCCTCCTGTAGAACCCTTTCGTTAAAACTCAACCAGTTTAGATCTCGGTGTCTAAAACGGTTTTCATTAGGTTGCGACATGGACATTATTTTGTTTAATCAAAAATACAAAGTAAGCCATGCAGAGCTTTTAATATATTGTTAAATAAGCTGTCTAAGCAACGATCCGTTCAAGACAGTATTTAATAAGATTATCCACAAGTTTTTTAGGATCTGCTGAAAATTCTCCGGTAGCTCTGTTCGCCAATACGGCGTTCATAGAAACTGCATGATGTCCCAGTAATTTGGACATCCCGTAAATTCCTGAAGTTTCCATCTCAAGATTGGTAATAGACCTTCCGTTAAAATTGAAGGCGGCGATATTTTGGTTCATATCTGCCTCAGGAATGGAGTTTCGAAGCACTCTTCCCTGTGGTCCATAGAAACCAATATTCGTAGCAGTAAAACCTTTGACAGTATCTTTAGATGAGAATTTCTCGATGAGTCGATTGCTTCCTTCGACTACATATGGATATGCTTTTTTAGAAGACCAGTTCGTTTGCTTTACAAATTCTTCAGCATAATTAGCCTGTAAAAAACTATCACTTTCATAGAAATACATAAGACCATCAAAGCCCATTGCAAGTTCACTTACCAGAAATGAATCTAATGCGATATCTTCTCTAATAGAACCGGTGGTACCAATTCTAATAATTTCCAAAGCTTTAAGATCATTCTTAACTTCTTTCTTCTGCAGATCGATATTTGCCAGCGCATCCAGTTCGGTTAAAGCGATATCAATATTATCGGTTCCCATTCCTGTAGACATTACGGTGATTCTTTTTCCATCCAGAAGACCAGTATGAGTACAGAATTCACGTTTTATTCGCGTGATCTCGATCTTATCAAAATAGGCACTGATTCTTTCTACTCTCGCCGGGTCACCTACGGTAATTACTGTATCTGCGATTTCGTGTGGTAGTAAACCAAGGTGATATATGGAACCGTCCTCATTGAGGATCAATTCTGAAGCTTTTAAACTCATTCTATAATTTTAATAATCGGTTCAATTCAGGATCATAGAGAAAATCGAATTTTCGAACTCCGCCATAAATCTGTTCATTTGAAAGTTCACGATAGAAGTTCTTTTTCCCATTTAATACCTGAATTCCTTTATCAGTAAGTTGTATTTTATTTTCGTTTTCAGAAAAGAACAGGGAGAGCCTGTCCAGTTTTCTTTGCATCTGGCTATCGCTATACCCATAGTAACCCTGATGCTGAAGAGCGTATCCCAGTAAATGATTTCTACTTGTAATCTCTCTTGACTCTATAAGCTTTAAAATGTTTCTGTCAAGGGAGTTGATCCCTGTCTTACTATTTGGAAACCTTTCAATATGCGCTCTTATGCAGCTTGATAAATACTCAAAATTAGACTTGGTCTTGATTTGTGCTTTTAATTTTAAAGGATCTTCACCACAATACAGTTCCCAAATCAACAATGCAACTTCAATATCTTCAGAAGTTAATGCAATGCTGTTTTCATAATGGTTCTTTAATTCCGAAATTGATAGCTGGCATAAAGGTTGAAATTCCTTGTCGCCCTTGAGTTTTTTGCTACACACAAGAAATACGGGCATATCCATTTTCTTGTTCGCTAGCACCTGAATAGCAGCAAGCATATTGATATGGCAAAAAAGATCATACTCGAACCACAGATAGACTTTGTCATAGTCATCCATGGCTTTTAATCTTTCAACTTCAGAAATAAACCGTTCTTCATAATTTTCCGCAGAGATATCGTATGCCTTCAACAGGAATTTCTTGCGCATTTTGAAGAACTTGTCATTAAGCTTCCTGTTTGTAGGACCTTCACATAAAAGTTCGCGCCATATAATCAATTCACCCGGTAAGTTTAGCTCCTGCATTTGCCCGGCCAAACCATCACCGTTCACTATATGTAAAGTCTTTTCGCTCATATTTGAGATATAAAAAACGTGCTGAAATTAACCTCCAACACGTTTAACCTGATATCCTTGTTTTTGCAGGATCTGCATTATTTTTTCACGATCGTCACCCTGAATAATTATTTCTCCATCCTTGGTACTACCGCCAACGCCACATTTTTTCTTCAGTAATTTCCCTAGCTTTATGAGTTCTTCTTCAGGACCCTGGTAATTCTTGATGATAGTCACCGTTTTACCGCCTCTTCCTTTATTACTGAAATGTGCTTCTAATTGCTGATCCTCTGGAGCGAGTTCTTCCTGGGAATCTCCATTGGTATATGATGTTTCATCAAATTCATCATTGGTCGAAAACACGAAACCTCCCAGATCTTCCAGACCTAATTTCTTTTTCGCCATTATCTATTTTTTTAAGAGACCAATCTCCACAAGACGCTGATGCAAAAATTCTCCTGCAGTAATGTCTTCATATTGTTTTGGATTGTCTTCATCGATACATTCTTCAAGACAGTCAAGTCTCATGTCACTACGAGGATGCATAAAGAAAGGGATAGAATATCTAGGTTTTCCCCATTGATCTATTGGTGGGTTTGTAACCCGGTGAATAGTAGAACGAAGTTTGTTATTGGTATGTCTTTCCAGCATATCCCCAACGTTGATCACTAGTTCATCTTCCTGCGGAACTGCATCGATCCATTCACCATCCTTCCGAAGTACTTGCAGACCTCCGGTAGATGCCCCCATCAATAGAGTAATTAAATTGATATCTCCGTGAGCTCCAGCTCTAACTGCTCCTTTTGGTTCTTCAGTGATCGGCGGGTAATGTATTGGTCTTAAAATACTATTTCCATTACTTGCCCAATGATCAAAATAGTGCTCTTCCAATCCAATGTATAAAGCAAGGGCACGAAGCACGTAAATACCAGTTTTTTCCAGCATTCTATATGCTTCCATCCCAGTTTTATTAAAATCTGGTAATTCTTCCACCTGCACATTTTCAGGATATTCCTCAGACAGTTTCGCATCTTCTGAAGGTTCCTGTCCAAAGTGCCAGAACTCCTTTAAATCTCCTTCTTTTTTACCTTTCGCATGCTCTTTTCCGAAGGAAATATAACCTCTTTGGCCAGCCAGCCCTTCAATCTCGTAGTTCTTCTTAGTTTCAACCGGTAAGTCAAAAAAATATTTTACTTCTTTGTAAAGATTGTCAACCAGACTATCACTCAAAAAGTGATTTTTAAGAGCTACAAAACCTATTTCTTCATAAGCCTTACCAATCTCGTTAACGAACTTTTCTTTTCTTTTAGGATCTTCCGAAAGAAAATCGGCGAGATCTACACTGGGAATATTATTCATTGCCATATAGCGCTTTTAAAATTTTAGGTAACAAACAAAGTTAAGTAAAATTAAGTAATTCATGGATTTTTAGCATCCATTCAACTTTATAATTTTACTTACATTTATCGAACAAATTATAATATATGTCTTCTGTAGATACTTCACAAACCAAAATACTATACAATTCCAGCAATCATGATACCGAGACTCTTCAGGATCTGTATTCTGCGCTATTAAAACCCAGAATGATCGAAGAAAAGATGTTGATCTTGCTGCGTCAGGGTAAGATTAGTAAATGGTTTAGTGGAATTGGGCAGGAGGCGATTTCTGTAGGAGTAACCAAGGCTTTATCCAAGCACGAGTATATTTTACCTATGCATCGAAATCTCGGTGTTTTCACTACCCGTGAAATTCCATTGAAACGGTTGTTCGCTCAATGGCAGGGGAAAGCTTCTGGTTTTACAAAAGGTAGAGACCGGAGTTTTCATTTTGGAACACAGGAATTCAATATAGTAGGAATGATCTCTCATCTGGGACCACAGCTTGGAGTGGCAGATGGTATTGCACTTGCTAGCAAACTCAAAAAAGAAGGATCTGTAACTGCAGTTTTCACTGGTGAGGGTGGTACTAGTGAAGGTGATTTTCATGAAGCACTGAATATTGCCTCGGTTTGGGATCTACCAGTTTTGTTCTGTATCGAGAATAATGGTTACGGACTCTCAACTCCGACTACGGAACAGTATAGATGTAAGGATCTTGCAGATCGCGGTGCTGGCTATGGGATGGAGGCGCATATCATAGATGGCAATAATATTCTCGAAGTTTATGAGAAAATCTCTGCAATAGCTGAAAGTATGCGGAAAGAACCCAGGCCGGTTCTTGTGGAATTCAAGACTTTTAGAATGAGAGGACATGAGGAAGCCAGTGGTACCAAATATGTTCCGAAGGAATTAATGGATGAGTGGCAGGCAAAGGATCCCGTGCTCAATTTTGAAAATTACCTTCTTGAAAATAATATTATATCACTAGATCATATTTCAGGAATAAAAGAAAAAATATTACAGGAGATCAACCAACATCTCGAAATCGCCAATTCTGAACCAATCGTTTCCGCAAATCTGGAAACTGAATTAAAGGATGTGTATGCAAATTATGAATATGAAGAAGTTCAGCCTGCATCTACAACTTCAGAATTAAGATTTATAGATGCCATTGCTGCATCTGTTTCAGAATCTATGGAACGTCACCCCAATCTTGTGCTTATGGGACAGGATATTGCAGATTATGGTGGTGTTTTTAAGATTACCGACGGTTTGCTTGCTAAATATGGTAAGGAAAGAATCCGCAATACGCCCATATGTGAATCGGCAATAGTTAGCACAGCCATGGGTCTATCCATAAAGGGTATGAAAGCTATGGTTGAAATGCAATTTAGTGATTTTGTAAGTTCGGGATTCAATCCAATCGTAAATTACCTTGCAAAAGTAAATTACCGATGGAACCAAAATGCCGATGTCGTCATCAGAATGCCATGCGGGGGTAGTGTAGGTGCAGGACCATTCCATAGCCAGACCAACGAAGCCTGGTTTACAAAAATCCCCGGGTTAAAAATCATCTATCCTGCTTTTCCTGCAGATGCTAAAGGTTTGTTGAATACAGCCTTTAATGATCCTAATCCCGTATTATATTTCGAGCACAAAGCGCTTTATCGAAGTATCAGGCAGGAAGTTCCAGAAGGGTATTACACTGCAGAATTCGGAAAAGCTTCCTTAATTAGAGAAGGTAGCGATGTTACTATAATCACTTACGGAGCAGGTGTTCATTGGGCTATGGAAATTCTGGATGAGTTGGAAGTGGATTCTGCAGACCTTCTGGACCTTCGAAGTTTACAACCACTTGACAAGGAAGCAATTTGTGAATCAGTCACAAAAACAGGAAAAGTGATCGTACTAACAGAGGATTCACTAACGGGTAGTTTTGCTTCAGAAATTGCTGCCATGATCACTGAGAATTGTTTTGAAAGTCTTGATGCTCCAGTATATAGAGTGGGTTCTTTGGAAACACCAATACCATTCGCAAAGGAGCTGGAAAACCAGTATTTGCCAAAGGATCGCTTCAAATTAAAATTACAGGAATTATTGAATTATTAGCAAGCTTTTATCATTAAATTGAGATAATTAAGAATAGTTAACACATTCTCTGTTAAATAATTAATAATCTTTTGTTGACGCCTTACTACTACTGTAATTTAGATTCAACTAATCAATAAATCTATACATTATGGTACGTTTAATCGTCATTTTTCTGATTATTGCAATCGTTGCCGCAATCTTCGGTTTTGGAGGAATTGCAGACGGTGCAGCAGATATCGCGAAGATAATTTTTTACATCTTCCTTGTACTACTGGTAATCTCATTACTAAGTCGTTTATTCAGAAGATAATCGAACAATAACATTTTAAATCCAATGTGCTTCGGAACAATCCTTGTCACATTGGATTTTTACTTTTAAATCAAATCCTACATGAAAAAGATATTTATTTTACTTGCAACAATTGGACTACTTGCTTCCTGTGGAGGAACGAGTAAAGTTGCCAAAGAGGCTAGAAAGAGCTTTGATGGTCAATGGATATTAACAAGTGTTACTTATCCAAATAATCCGGGCCAATTCAATGTGACTCTTTTCAACGAAGCTCAGGCTTCCTGTTTCGAGAACAGTAACTGGGACTTTGTTTCCAATAATAACCGTGGAACTTACACAGTTTCGGGTACAGGTTGTGATGGAGAAACGAACCAGTTCATCTGGTCTATCGATGAAGAGAACACCCCTCAGGGGATATACGATTTTCTTCTGAAGCCTACTAATGAAGATTACAAATCTACGACAGGAAATGAAGGATTCAGACTGAACTTACAGAGTTTAACTGATACTAATATGACCTGGTCACAAACAGTTAGTCTTGATGGCTCACCGTTTACAATCAAAATGAATTTTACTAAACTTTAATTATACAGAAAGCTATGAAAACAGTAATTAATAGAATGTTCGTAATACTTTTTGCATCCACACTTTTATTTGGATGTGATGCAGTACAGAACGCAAATAATAAGCAAAAAGGTGCTGTGATAGGTACTGCAGGCGGAGCCGTAATTGGTGGCGTAATAGGTAACAACACGGGTGATGGTAATACTGCTCTTGGATCCATCATTGGTGGCGTTGTTGGTGGTGCAGCCGGAGCTATTATTGGAAATAGAATGGATGAACAGGCTAAAAAGATCGAGAATGAGATTCCTGGAGCGGAAGTTGAAAGAGTTGGTGAAGGGATTAACGTCACATTTGACGAAAATAGCGGAGTTTATTTCGATACCGAGAAATATGCAATCAACGCAAAATCCCAGGAAACGTTGAATAAGCTCGCTGGTATTTTTAAAGAGTATCCTCAAACAAATGTTCTGGTTGAAGGTCATACCGATAATACAGGTAGTGACAGTTATAACCTAACCTTATCAAAAAACAGAGCACAAGCGGTTACTGGCTACCTTGTAGATAACGGAATTGAAAAAGGAAGATTTACTACAAAATGGTATGGTGAAACTCAACCAAAGTACGATAACTCTACTGCTGATGGAAGAGCAAAGAATAGAAGAGTAGAGCTTGCTATTGTAGCTAATGAAGAATTAAAAGAAGAGGCTAAGGAACAGGCCGAGCAGCAAGATGGTAACTAAGATTTTATTTTAAATTAATTGTGAAAGATCCCGGTTTATGCCGGGATTTTTTATGATTAATAGCTAAATTCAAAAAATGAATTCAAGAGATGTTATTATACTGGGAGGAGGACTAGCAGGTCTTGTAGCAGGGATACATCTCATAAATGCTGGTGCTAATGTTTGCCTGATTGAAAAAGACTCATATCCAAGACATAGGGTATGTGGAGAATACTTGTCCAATGAAGTAAAATCGTATTTGGAATTTCTAGGCCTTGATTTACAGAGTATTCATATCCCAGAACTTGCAAGGATGCAATTTAGCACACAGAGAGGGCATGCACTTGAATGCGAGCTAGATCTTGGAGGAATGGGTATTAGTAGGTATACTCTAGATCATCTTTTATTCCAAAGATTTTTAAAAGTAGGAGGTGAAATTATTCAGACAACTGCTGAAAATTGTAAATTTCAGGAGAACATTTTTTCAGTTCATTGCAAGAACGGTAAAACTCTCGAAGCAAATTTTGTACTCGGGGCATATGGCAAGAGGTCCAGTCTTGACAAGATTCTTAAGCGATCCTTTATAAATAAAAGATCTGCATGGATGGGTGTTAAGGCCCATTACGATAACAAGGATTTTCCTGATGATCTGGTAGCACTGCATAACTTTCGAGGAGGATATTGCGGACTGTCAAGAACCGATCTTGATACTGTGAATGTCTGTTATCTGGCGACTTATGAATCATTTCAGAAACATGGAAATATTAAAGCATTTGAGAACAAGGTTCTTAGCCGTAATCCATTTTTAGAGGATTTTTTTCAGAATTCAACCATGGTCTTCGAAAAACCTTTGAGTATCGCCCAAATTTCATTTGAAAATAAGAAAATGTTCGAAAATCATATGATCATGATCGGGGACGCGGCAGGTCTAATTCATCCATTATCAGGTAACGGAATGGCGATGGCCATACGTAGCGCTAAGCTGGCTTCGGAAGCATTATTAGAGTTCAAGCTAGATCCTAACGACCGGGAAAGAATAGAATCAAATTATACTCATTCCTGGAAAAATAATTTTAGAACAAGAATGAAAACTGGCAGGATACTTCAGAAGGTACTAATGCAGGAAAAGCTGAGTAATATTTCACAAAGTTTTGTACAGCATGTGCCCGGATTACTTCCGAAGATCATAAAACTAACCCACGGAAAAGAAATGCATGTCTAAAATAGATACAACAAAACGATCTCTCGAGCCTGAAATCATGGACGATTTTGACTTTAGAGGTGAAGAATTGAGAATAACTCTGGAGGATCTTGAAAAGGTCAATTCCTGGCTGGGCGGTAATCAAATTAGTATAGATGGTCTGAAGAAACTGGATCTTGATAAAAATACAGAAATCTCAATCGTAGATGTAGGTTGTGGTAATGGAGCAATGTTACGTAAAATAGCAGATTGGGGCAGAAAGGAAAAGTTAAAACTAAAACTTACAGGAGTAGATGCCAATGCATATGCCATCGAGATTGCACAGAATCTATCCAAAGAATATCCTGAAATATACTTTGCAGCTCAGAATATCTTTAGCTCAGAATTTCGCAGCTCAAATTTTGATGTTGTGATGTGTACGCTAACATTACATCATTTCAAGGATTCCCAGATTCCGGAAATTTTGCATCAGTTCTACGATCAGTCTAAAATAGCAGTGATCATCAATGACCTGCAACGTTCAGCAATAGCTTACAGATTGTTTAAAATGTTCTGCGCGGTATTTGTGAACAATGAAATTGCCAGGAAAGATGGTCTCATCTCAATTTTGCGAGGTTTTAAAGAACATGATATAAATAAATATATGAATGCTATTAAAGTTGATACCTACTCGATCGAATGGAAATGGGCTTTCAGATATCTATGGATCATTAACAAATAATAGAATGAGTGTACATATAGTAAACGTTGAAAAGCAATTACCGGAATATTTTCGGGAAACCAAGGATATCATACCTCTGGTAGAAGATTGGCTTGGTGACCAGGATGACAGATTCCGTAGAAAAATTGTTAAGATTTTTGAAGGTGCAGCCGTAGATAGGCGCTATTCGATCATGGATCCTGAGGAAGTCTTTACTGCAACTTCATTTGAGGATAAAAATAATATTTATGTAAGAGAGGTTAAGAAGCTGGGTAGCCAGGTTTTAAAAAAGTCGTTGGCTGCTGCAAACTGGGATGCTCAAAGTATCGATTTTATCATAACCGTAAGTTGTACCGGGATCATGATTCCTTCTCTGGATGCTTATTTGATCAATGAATTAAAATTGAAACAGGATGTTACTCGTTTGCCGGTTACCGAAATGGGATGTGCGGCAGGTATTTCTGGAATGATATACGCTCAAAATTTTTTGAAATCAAATCCAGGAAAACGTGCCGCTGTGATTGCTGTTGAAAGTCCTACGGCTACTTTTCAACTTTCAGATCTAAGTATGGCGAATATGGTAAGTGCCGCAATTTTCGGGGATGGGGCGGCTTGTGTATTACTTTCTTCTGAAGAAGGTCTTGATAGCCCGAGAATTATTGGAGAAGAAATGTACCATTTCTATGATGCGACACAAATGATGGGCTTTGATCTCAAGAATGAAGGTCTGCAAATGATTCTTGATCCGGCGGTTCCTGAAACTATATCCAAGCATTTTCCGAAAATCGTTCATCCGTTTCTCGAAAAACATGGATCTTCTATACAAAAAGTGGATCATTTAATATTTCATCCTGGTGGGAAAAAAATAGTGCAGACAGTTTCTGAACTTTTTGGTAACTTAGGTAAGAATATTGACGATACTCGCGAAGTGTTGAAATTATTCGGAAATATGAGCAGCGCCACGGTACTTTACGTTCTGGAAAGATTTCTGGATAAAGATATTGCTAAGGGTGAACAGGGATTGATGTTAAGTTTTGGACCTGGTTTTTCTGCTCAACGAATTTTGATAGAATGGTAAAAGACTTCAGAAATACAGATTATTGGGCGGTAATACTTGGAGGTAGTAGCGGTCTTGGGTATGCGAGTGCAAAGAAGCTTGCAAACCACGGAATGAATATTATTATAATCCACCGCGACAGAAGATCTGAAATTGAAGATATAGAAGAAGCTTTTGAAAGTATACGTAAAACTGGTGTGGAATTTCGCAGTTTTAATACAGATGCAATTCAGAAGGAGAACCGGAATGAACTCGTTTTAAATATCAAGAAATCTCTTGGTAAGCATGGTAAGGTAAGAACCCTTTTACATAGTATCGCAAAGGGTAATTTAAAACCTATGCTAGGAGATGAACAAACTCTGAGTAATATCGACTTTCAGTTGACCATAGATGCCATGGCATTAAGCCTGTATGACTGGACTCAGGAACTATATAGAAATGACCTTTTCGCGAAAGATGCCCGTGTGATCGCTTTTACCAGTGAAGGAAATAAAAAGGCATGGAAAAATTATGCAGCAGTTTCAGCAGCAAAAGTAACTCTGGAATCCTTAACCAGAGGGATCGCTCTTGAGTTTGCTGAAAAAGGAATTCGCGCAAATTGTATTCAGGCGGGTATAACGGTTACTAGATCTTTCCAGATGATTCCGGGCAATCAAACTCTTAGGGAACATGCTTTGAAACACAATCCATTCAAAAGATTAACAGTCCCGGATGATGTCGCAAACGTTGTCTATTTACTGAGTAAAGATGAAGCATCCTGGATTACCGGGAGTATCATCCCTGTTAATGGTGGTGAGCACTTAATGTAAATTCGCAGTTCTTGAAAAGTATAGAAATAACCTCCAAACTACCTTATTCAGCACCTTTTCTATTCGTAGACGAAATCACGTCTGTCAGCGAGAATACTATTGAAGGTAATTACCTTTTCAATAAATCCCATGATTTTTATCGTGGCCATTTCAAGGTTAATCCTGTAACTCCGGGAGTGATCCTGGCTGAATGTATGGCGCAAATTGGTGTGGTCTCCCTTGGTATCTACTTGTTAAGTAAGCAGAGTGAGGCTTCTGCAACCCCTCGCATCGCTATGACTTCTTCTAATGTGGAATTTATTAAACCCGTTTATCCTGGCGAAAAAGTATTCGTAAAGTCTGAAAAAAAATACTTTAGATTTAATAAATTAAAGTGCGTGGTGATCATGACTGATACTGAAGAAAACATTATATGCCGGGGTGAAATTTCGGGAATGATTTTAAAAGCTGAATCATGAGTAGAAGAGTAGTGATTACTGGATTGGGTGTTGCCGCGCCTAATGCAATTGGAATTGATCAATTTGACCAGGCTTTGAGGAATGGCAATAGCGGAATCAAATTCTACCAGAATCTAAAAGATCTTAATTTCAGTTGCCAGATAGGAGGGAAGCCACCGGTTACTCAAGAGATGATAGACCAGTATTTTAATCCGCTTCAGCAAAAAGGCTTGAATAGCAGCGGACTCATTTATGGAGTGATGGCTGGCGTAGATGCGTGGAAGGATGCCATGCTTCCAATTTCTTCGGAAGAGGATCCAGACTGGAATTCAGGGATCATTTTTGGCACTGGAATCCTTGGAGTCGACAAATTTAGACAAGCGATCCATCTGATTGATGCCGGGAAAACCAGAAGATTGGGAAGCACGAGTGTAATCCAGACGATGGCTAGCGGTATTAGTGCTTACTTAGGAGGAATGCTAGGTTGCGGTAACCAGGTAACAACAAATTCTTCCGCATGTACTACAGGAAATGAAGCGATTATCCTTGGATATGACCGGATAATTTCAGGGAAGGCTCAAAGAATGCTGGTTGGAAGTTGCGGTGATGATGGACCTTATGTTTGGGGAGGATTTGACGCGATGAGGATTCTTCCGGGGAAATACAATGATAATCCAGAAGAAGCTTCCAGACCTATGAGTGCAACTGCTTCTGGATTTGTGCCGGGAAGTGGAGCAGGAGCTCTGCTGCTTGAATCGCTGGAATCTGCTTTGCAAAGAGGAGCAAATATTTATGCGGAAGTACTTGGGGGAGCTATCAATAGTGGCGGTCAGAGAGCTGGTGGAAGTATGACCGCAGCAAATAATGAAGCTGTGCAAAGATGTATAAAGGATGCTATTAGTTTTGCTGGAATTCAGGCTGAAGATATAGACTATATAAATGGACATCTCACAGCTACTACCAGAGATGCTACAGAAATCGAGAACTGGACTTCTGCACTCGGACTTTCAGGAGAAAAATTTCCGAAGATTAATTCCCTGAAAGGCATGACCGGACACTGTTTGAGTGCTTCTGGTTCAATTGAAAGTGTTGCTAGTATACTTCAGATTAAAAATCAATATGTATTCGGGAATATTAACTGTGAAGATGTTCATCCAGATATAATTGATTTAATCGATGGCTCCTGTATTCCGAAGAAAACATTAGATTTTGGTATTAATATCGCAGCTAAAGCCAGTTTTGGTTTTGGAGATGTAAATGCGGTCACTATCTTTAAACGGTATAAAAAATAGCTAATGACCAATCAGGATATAATTTCTAAGATTAAAACAATTGTCACTCCATATACTCAGCGTACAGAAGGCTTATCTGAATTCGATGAAAGCACCAACTTTTTAAATGACCTTGAGATCAATTCTGCTAATCTGGTTGACGTAGTGCTGGATGTTGAAGATGAATTTGATATTGAAATCGACAATGAATCCATGGACGGAATGATGACTGTAGGTGATGCCAGGGATATCATCGTCAAAAAACTGGATGATTGATCATTGGAAATGATATTATAGATCTTGAGATCGCACTGGATAAACCAAGGTTAAAGAATGATCGCTTTTTATCCAAAGTTTTTACAAAGAATGAAATTACGCAAATTCATTTACACCCTAATCCGGAACTGGCAATCTGGAAAATGTGGTCGATGAAGGAAACAGCCTATAAAGCTCATCAAAGACTTTTTCAACTCCCTGCCAGACTTGATCCAATAAGTTATGAATGCGATCTTGATAAGCTATATGTTATAAAAGATAAGAATACATATATAATTAATTTGGAAAACGACGAGAATCAAATTTACTCCTGGCTGGAGTTTAAAAATTTAGAACATATTAAACTCCCATACTCTCCAAATTATAAGTCTGATTTTTTAAAAGAGTTTTCCATTCGAACAGACCTAGATCTTCGAAACATTGAACTCTGTAAAAACAACTTGGGAATTCCAGAATTGTTTGTGAAGAACACCAATAACAGCTTACCTATTTCGATCACCCACCATGGCAGGTTTGCTGCAATTTGCTTTCCGTTAATTAACTGCTAAAAGCAGTTAAACATTTAAAAACTCCATTGTTGTCTCTGCACCTCTTTTGTATCTTCAATCGAGAAATCAAAAATTAAAATTATGAAGCAAGTAGATAAAATGGAGATCGTTCACAGTCAGTCAGCTGAGTTTATTGAACAAGGCGAACAGGGAAAATTTTTGAAAATGATCCCGGATACTTTTCTTATCAAAGGAGATGAAGTGGATGGTAAGTATAATCAAGGTTACGCAATTAGACATTTAAATAGAAGAGACATCCTATTAATTGACGTTGTTGAAAAATCATCAAAAGCTGCGGTAAAAAAATTCGTGGAAGAAGGTTACCAGATCAAAGGTATTTTGATCACCTGTGACGCTATACTTGAGACTGCCTATGCAGATTTGAAAACTATTTCTGAAGATGCTGGTGGTGCTGCTATTTATGCTCATCCAAGAAATAATATTAAGGACGATTTTAAGACAAAAGATATCACAAAAAGAGATCCCGTGCTGGACAGTTTCTCTATCAATATTTTCGATCTTCCTGGTGCTAGTGGCGCTTCTGTAGTTGTTTATTCCGAAATTAATGACGGAATGCTATTTCCAGGAGAAGATGCTGTAGGATCTGATTATTCTTCTGATCTCACTACGTTCTCCAGACCTGAAAAAACTAATGCAAATAACGATTACGGATTAGCTGAGAGCTGGGCTGCTTTCGACACAGAATTCAGCTTTTTATTTCCTCGAAAGGGAAAACCAGGTTTCAATTTAGAAGAAGGAAATCAAATTGATATTCTAAACACTCTTGGAAAGAGCTAGTTTCTGAAGTATCAATATATAATATAAAAGGTTGTTTAGATAGATCTTACACGATCACGATTGCCCTGAATTCAGCAAATCCGTCGATGTAGTTTCTCTCAAAAGCAACCTTTTTTTATGAGAAAACTTGAAACATAAGAGTATGTAGAATCTCCAGAGACCTTATCGATTCAATTTCTGCAATCTTAAAACAAGCTAGAAAATAGCTAACTGAACATAAAGAAAATGCACTACTACCACTAAGCACAAGAATCCAAAAAACACTTACTTAAACTAAGGTTCTGTTAAACTGCTGCTGACTTCAGCTAAAACTTTCTAATTTAAAGAATAAATTAACCAACTATGTCAAAATTGAATGTCACTCAAAAATTAATCAAAGAACATTTACTGGAAGGGGAGATGACTCCCGGGAAGGAAATAGGAATAAAAATAGATCAGGCACTACTTCAGGATGCTACAGGAACTCTTGTACAATTGGAGTTGGAAGCGATGGGACTTAAGAAAGCTCAGACTGAAGTTGCAGTACAATATGTAGATCATAACCTGCTACAAACCGATTTTAAAAATGCTGATGATCACCTATTTCTACATTCTGCAGCTGAAAGATTTGGTCTATGGTATAGTAGGCCGGGAAATGGGGTAAGCCATCCTGTTCACATGCAAAGATTTGGAAAGCCAGGAAAAACCATGGTAGGATCTGATAGTCATACTCCGGCAGCCGGTTCTTTGGGAATGTTAGCGATAGGTACTGGAGGTCTTGATGTTGCGTCAGCAATTGCAGGTCAGCCATATTTCGTAAAGATGCCTGAGGTGATGGGAGTTAAACTAACTGGAAAATTACCAGATTGGGTGAGTGCAAAGGATGTGATTCTGGAAATGCTTAGACGTTACGATGTGAAAGGCGGAGTAGGGAAGGTTATCGAGTATTATGGAGATGGTCTTAAGAATCTAAGCGCCATGGACCGCCACGTGATCGCAAACATGGGAGCAGAACTTGGAGCTACGACTACTGTTTTTCCTAGTGATGAAGAAACAAAAAGATTTTTGAAATCTCAGGATAGAGAATCAGATTGGGTGGAACTGCTGGCAGATGAAGGTTGTGAGTATGAATATCATGATGAAATTATTCTTGATGATCTTATTCCCCTAATAGCATTTCCAACCAGTCCGGGTAATGTTGTTCCAGTTTCTGAAGTTGCAGGTAAAAGTATTAGCCAGGTAGTTATTGGGTCTTCAGCGAATCCTGGACTTAGAGACTTCTGGATCGCTGGAGCAATTGTAGAAGGGAAATCTGTTAATACAGATGTATCATTTGATATAAATCCAACATCAAGACAAATGATTCAGAATATGATCGAGAACAGAGCTTTTGCCAACTTAATCAAGGCAGGAGCAAGGTTTCACCAATCTGGATGTATGGGATGTATTGGAATGGGACAGGCACCAGCATCCGGAACCATCAGTTTGAGGACTATGCCTAGAAATTTTCCAGACAGATCTGGAACTAAAGATGACCAGGTACATTTATGTAGTCCTGAAACTGCGGCAGCTTCAGCGTTAACAGGAAAAATCACAGATCCAAGAGACCTGGAGAAATTATATGATATGAAATATCCTATATTTCAGCATCCTGAAATCGAGATTATTAATACGGATATGCTAGTGGCTCCTCCGGAAGATGGGACAGATGTAGAGCTAGTTAAAGGTCCTAATATTCAATCCTTACCACATATAGACCCTATTCTAAGTGAATACGAAGTACCTGTACTTCTGAAAATGGGCGATAACGTATCTACAGACGAAATATTGAAGGCAGGTGCTGAAGTATTACCCTTCCGAAGTAATTTACCTGAGATTAGTAAGTATGCATTTACCGTTATTGATGAAACCTATTATGATCGAGCAATGGACACTAAAGATAGCCATGGAGGTCATATAGTAGTTGCGAAGGATAATTATGCGCAGGGTTCGAGTAGAGAACATGCTGCAATTGCTCCAAAATACCTTGGACAGGTCGCAGTAATAGCGAATTCTTACGCCAGAATCGCATGGCAGAATTTAGTGAATTTTGGAATTTTACCACTGGAATTTATAGATATATCTGACTATGAAAAGATCGAGCAGGGTGACATCGTGAAATTTGAAAACCTGCAAAGAGATATTAAAGAAAGAAATAACATTAAAGTTGTTGTGAAAAAGGAAAGTGGCAGTGAGGAAACTTTCGAAACAAAACACTCTATGAGTGATAGACAAATTCAGGTTCTACTGAAAGGTGGAATTATAAATGAATTCAAAGAGAAATTAGAGCAGGAAGATTTAACTGCTTAATTCAGTTTAAAAGTAATAAAAAAACCCTCTGAATAGAGGGTTTTTTTATTTTCAAGATCGCAATATTAGTGAGAACTCATTTTTGCCTTACGTTTTTCGCATTGTCTGTCAAGATCACGAACAGTCTCTGCAATTGATGCTTCGTAGGAGTTCTCGTTCGACTGTGCAAATATTTCCGGTCCTGGAGCACTCAATCTAACTTCAGTAATATATCCATTCGGCTTTTGATTTTCATCATGTTTGAAATAGATATTTGCTCTAACAATCCAGTCATATTTATTCTCAAGCTTCTCTAACTTTTTTTCAGTAAAAGCTTCAAGATTTTCACTTTTATCAATGTTTACAAATTCAAATACAGTTTCCATTTAATTCAATTTTTTGATTGTTTAAATTAACCTAATATCTCTTGGGACACCAAGCCTGTTATGGCTCTTTTAGCAAAGTTTTAATAAAGTATTTAGAGCATTCTTATTACTTACTTAAAGTATTTCTAATAAATAGATAAAGAATACAAAACAAGTATTGCTGGGTAGGTTCAATCATTACTTTTGTTATATGAAAACAAAGGACTTACCCAAAAAGATGATGGGAAAAGCTATTTCCCTGGCAAAAGAAGGAGCTGAAAGCGAAAACGGTGGTCCATTTGGAGCAGTGATCACGAAAGGAGAAGAGATCATTGCAGCAACTTACAATAGAGTTTCTGGAGATCAGGACTGCACTCAGCATGCAGAATTAAGAGCAATACAATTAGCTTGTAAACAACTCGGGACTAAAAACCTGGAAGGTTGCGTGTTGTACACCAGTTGCGAGCCATGTATGATGTGTCTTGGAGCAGCCCATTGGGCAAATTTTGACTATATTTACTATGCGGCTTCTGCTGAAGATGCCAAGGAAAATGGATTTTTGTACTCAGATTTGTATTATAACTCTTCTAAGGAAAACAGACATCAGGAGTTCAAAATGATACAATTATGTAGAGACGAAGCGATGAAAGTCTGGATTAAGAAATAAATAATCATTACCCTACTCAAAATAAATATGAATAACGATCAGAAAAATGAAGAAGCTGAAAAAGTAAATAAAGAATTAGACAGTCAGGATTCTCAGGATAAAACCATGACTAAAACACATGGTGAGATCTTAAAAGAACAGATCATTGAAGGTTGTGAAACCTATGATCGTAGTAAGAGTAGCATTCTACTAAGTTCATTTACTGCAGGACTCGAAATTGGTTTCAGTTTTCTTATGTTATGCTCATTATTCAGCTTTCTGGAAGGCAAAGTTGCTGAAGAAACTATATTTAAACTAATAGCTTTCGTTTATCCCATTGGATTTATTCTGGTTGTCCTGGGAAAATCCATATTATTTACAGAACAGACTTCTTTACTAGCATTGCCGGTATTAAATAATCGTAGAAGTGTTTGGAGCTTATTCCAAATTTGGGGAGTAGTTATTTTCGGTAACCTGGCAGGAGGCATGCTTATGGGTCTTACGGTCTCATGGCTTGGCTCCGGATTAAACTTGTTTGAAGCCGAAGTAATTGCTAAAATTGGTGAGCACTTTGTAGACTACGATATACTAACAATCTTTTTAAGTGCTATTATGGCCGGTTGGTTAATGGGCCTTTTAAGCTGGCTGGTCACTTCTTCTAAGGAAACTACGGCAGAGATCCTGATTATTTATTTGATTACCGCAGTAATGGGCTTTACAGGATTGCATCATAGTATCATTGGTCATATTGAAATTTTTGCAGGGATGCTGGTTTCGGATAAGATAACCTTTCTTGTATATCTAAAAACATTGGGAACTGCATTGGCAGGTAATGCTGTTGGTGCAACAGTATTCGTGGCATTACTAAAGTATAGAGCATTTGTATTCAATATCAAGATGTAAAACGAATGTTAAACTCAGATTAATCCTGAGGTTATAGATTTTCAATTAATTAAATTAAGAAAAAAATTATGGCAAACACTAACGATAAAGATCAGGCAGACTGGCAGAAAAATTCAGGAAGACCTTCTAATTTTAATGAAAAAGATGAGAGTCTTTATAAAGGAGAAAATGGTAACCTGAGAGTGAAAAAAGAGAAAGACGGTCTTAGTGATGAAGAGGATCAAACTATTCAGGACACTTTAGATAGTCTCGAAGGAAACGAGGAAGAATGAAGAGGTTAGTTCTTCTAATGTTTGGCTTGTTTAGCTTTATATGCATTTCTTCTTGTAAAAGCACTAAAGATAATACTTCAGATTTGAGTGAGTTACTCACGCTGATTGAATCAAGATCTTTTGATATAGAGAATAACTGGGCCTTACCACTACTTGGCGCTCAGATCAACCTGGTGACTAACGATAATCATTTGAGATTTAGAAAGGATTCAATCGATATATTTTTACCATATTTTGGAGTAAGACAGTTTTCTGGTGGATATAATGCTGAAGCCGGTATTCGTTATGAAGGATTATTAAATGACCTTAAAATAGATTCCAGTCACGCAGATAAAGTGAAATTGAGATTCGAAACCAGTACAGGGACTGAACAGATTAGATATATCCTAACGATGTATCCCAATGGAAAATCTAATTTGCAGTTATTAATGAATCAACGAGATAATATTTCTTATAGAGGTTTCTATTCAAAAGAGGAAGTAAAGTAAAATATCCTATTTTACATAATATAAATTATAGTTCAAACATATATACTTGGAATACTTGAGTACTCTTACATTCTTAGTCTATTTCTCATCTATATCGTTTCTTTTCTTCGGAATAAGTTGTTTCACCACGGAACCTATGAAAACCGAATTTATCCGTTACGGTCTCACGAGCTACCTTAAACTCGTAGGTGCATTACAGATCCTCGGAGCTATCGGTTTACTTGTAGGCTATTATTATGAACCGATCCTGGCAATAAGTTCCGCCATTGGGCTTGCGGTACTAATGATCTTCGGTTACGGCGTCCGCAGAAAAATAAAGGATAATTTTATACAATCTGCACCATCATTTATCTATGCTGTTTTCAATATTTACTTAGCTTATGCATTATACGCCCTTAATTATTAGCATTATTCTTTAAGTAAAGTTTTGAATTCCTTTAAAAGTAAATCCAGTTTAGGCTGTATATATCTGGTGCAAAATGGTCGCTGAGGATCTGTTTGATAGTAATTTCTAATTTCAGCACGTGATTCCTTGAAGCATGCTAATTCATAGGCTCTAGTTACAAACTTTGACCCAGCGCTATTCTCAATTGTCTTCAAAGTTTGCCTGGTTTTTCTCAGCTCTAATTGGTTGTACACATATACAGCCGACCTGTATTTGTGCCGCATGCTATGATCTTTCATACTTTGATGAGTTCTCAAATGGATAAGAATAAGATCTTCCAAAATTACCATTTCTGGATCATAATTCATGATTATCCCTTCGTAAAACTGATCTGGCAATTCCTTAGCAGAAATATATCCCTGTCGTACATTATATACCCCTTTAACAGCTTTGAAAACTGCTTCTGTACACCAGTGGCAACCACCTCCGAGTCCTATTTTCATTAAATTAACTTTTAACTATCTTCTTAGTTTCAACGAATGCTTAAATTTATAAAAAGTGTTTTATGTGTTATCGTACTAAGTTGAATAAAAAGATCTTTTCCCTGGAAAAATCATTGGATGCCAGGTTTTTGGAACCAGATAAATACCAGCCCCAACTAGAGATCAACGCCTTTAGTTTTTCTGAAACTCCTGTAATTACGTACGATAGTCCTGGTGAGATACAAATGTTCCCATGGGGTTTAATTCCCTTCTGGGCTAAAGATGATACTATTAAAAAAATGACTTTAAATAGTAAAATAGAAACTGCAGCTGAAAAACCAGCTTTCAGAAATTCTGTAGATAATAGATGCCTCGTGATTGCTGAAGCCTATTACGAATGGCAATGGCTTGACCCGAAAGGTAAAACCAAACAAAAATTCATATTGGAGCCGAGGGATCAGGAGATATTTGCTTTCGCCGGAATATTCTCTACCTGGAAGAATCCTGAAAATAATAATATCATCAACTCCTACTCTATCCTAACTACAGAAGCCAATGATTTAATGAGCAAGGTTCATAATAATAAAAAGCGGATGCCAGTAGTTTTAAAATCTCAGGATCATAAAAACTGGTTGCAAGGTAGTGATTTAAGAAATTTTGCCTTTCCATATGATGTTCCGCTAACAGCTACCGCTATCGATTAATCATACTGCTTCCACCAGTTTACTTTCTTGCTGCTTTGAATTGTAAATATTTCTCCTGGTTCCGGAATACAATAATTCTGATCCTTTGCCGCATCAATGAATCTTTCTACAGGATCTAACCAGTGATGTAATGAGAGTGCAAAACCGGCCCAATGCACAGGCATTATATTTTTAACCTGTGAATCCCTGGCTGCCTGCACACATTCTTCCGGATACATATGAATTTGCTTCCATTTTTCATCATATTGCCCGCATTCCATAAAGCCAAAATCAAAAGGCCCCAGTCTGTGACCAATCTCCACAAAATGGCTACCGTAACCACTGTCTCCGCTAAACCAGATATTTTCTGTAGCGGTTTTTAGATTCCAACCACCCCAAAGTCCCTGAGCTCTGTCATTTAAACCTCTACCCGAGAAATGTCTTGTTGGTGTAAAGGTAATTTCTATTCCGCCTACATTAATTTTATCCCACCAATCATATTCCTTGATCCTTTCAGGTTCTACACCCCATTTTTCTAAATGTCTTCCTACGCCCAAAGCGGTATGAAAAACTTTAGTTTTATGCTGAAGTTTTTTTATGCTTTCAAGATCGAGATGATCGTAATGATCATGTGATATTAGAACAAGGTCAATCTCAGGAAGTTCGTCCAGTATGTGTAAGGTATTAGTCGAAAAACGCTTAATACTAAATGGTGAAATTGGCGCGGCATCAGGACCGAACATTGGATCTATAAGGATCGTTAGCTCATTTATACGTAGCAAAATTACAGAATGACCGAACCAGATCATCTTACTATCTACTGAAGGCTTTAAAAATTCCTGTAAATTAAAAGCTTTGATCTGAATTTCTTTCGATGGCTGCCGACCATTCTTCTCAAAAAACTGTTTGTACAATAGTTTAGGAATATCTTTGATATGGATATCCATTCCAGTCTTTTTCAGATTCATGAACCTGGCTTCTTTCCAGTTCTCAGATCGCTCGTATCTTTTTATATTCTCTTCGGAAGCATTTGCACCAAATTGATCAAACATAATTATTTAATGATAGTTCCATCTGGTTTGAACATAACATCTTTATTTTTTCCTTTTTGCTTAAACTCCACATCGAAAAATTCACCTTTGGTTGCTGATTCAACATGTTCTACTTCAGTGATCTCATAATTTGAATAATCTCTTTCTATTATTTCTAATATGACCTCGGGAAGTTCCTTCTTCTTCACGTCGTTTTCGGTTTCAACCCAGGTACCATCTGCATTAAAGTCTGCACGATATTTTTCTCCATCCTTCTTAAAATGAGATTCCCAGTAGCCATGATCGTCCTTTTCCCAATCCGGATCATTTTCACCCGGATATTTCTTCTGAAATGCAGTTTTAACTACTTCCGGAACGGTCTCTTCCTCTTCTTTGTTTTCCTGACAGCTCATCACACTGATACTAAGAGCAAACACTCCAGCATATATAAATCTTTTCATAATAGTAATTTATATAAAACTAAAAACTTAATTCCAGGGAGTTTCAAACGAAATCATAAAGTTTCTCAGGAAGAGAGATTCAGATCTAAATCTTGCATCGTAGCTTTCCGAAGTGGTTTAGAAAGAAAGGCTTTGACCATAGGATACCTGACTTTTTCCGGATCGAAATCTTCTATCGCAGATGTTAGAATATAAACTTTAAACATTTTTTTAATGCTGGTATCAAACTTTAAAAATTCATCCAGAAAATCCCAACCAGTCATTGTAGGCATATTCACATCTAAAAAGATGATCATTTTGCGATCTCCTTCATATTTCTTACAAGATTGCAAGTAAGCCAAACCTTTTTCTGGTTCCTGAAAAACCTTAACACGGGCATTGGAATCGAATTTCTCAATTACTAATTTGCAGATTAGATTATTTACAGGATCGTCATCTACGATTATGTAATCATGAATTTTCAATGTCAGTATTTTTATTATTATTAGAAAATTCGATGGTTACTTTAGTCCATTCATTTAATTTACTGTCGATACTGATTTTTCCTCCAATTAGCTCTAGTTGAGTTTTCACCATGAACAGTCCCATTCCCTTGCCTTCTATATGCAAATGCTGTCGCTTGTATAATTGGAATAATTCTTCTTTGTTCGTGCCCAGTTTAATTCAAGACCATTATCCAGGAATATGAGACTATTAAATTCTTTATTCGAGGTACTTGTGATTTTAAGTACTAAATCTCTATCTGGATGTTTGTATTTTATACTATTCAGTATCAAATTATAAAAAACGCTATGCAGGTAACTTCTTGACGTTAGCATGCCTTCCCAATCCTTAAAATCTGTCTTAATTCTGATTTTTTGATTTTCTAAAATGGATCCCGTCATTTGCAAAACATCATCTGTGAGACACTGGAAATTTACATGCTCTCTAGCCCGGTTGTAATCAGCTTTCACTTTTAGAATATTGTTAAGATCACGAACTACCATATCGAGTCGTTCTACATTCTTTAGCATGTCTGATACTAATTTCTCTTTAGTAGCTGAATCTATTTCATCATCTGCTATGATCTCAGAAATACCAATGATATTCGCTACAGGCGCTCTTAAATTATGCGACACTATATAACTAAATTGTTCTAAACCTTTATTGGCACTCACAAGCTCATTTGTATAACTTGTGAGATTCTCATTAAGTTCTCTCAATTTAAGTTCAGACCTCTTAAGCTTGCTTATATCTGAAAATATGCAAATAATTCCGTTAAGCTGACCATCCTGATTTGTTATCCCGGATATTGTAATTTGTACGGGAAAACTTCTACCATCGCTTTTTCTACCATCATACTGACTATGAAAAGTATGATCGTAAGCAACCTTTTCCAATATGTCATTTAATAAATCGGTCTCATGAAGATCTGGAAACATCAATTCTATTAAATTTTCATTTTGAACCTCTTCAAATTTCCATCCATAAATTTTTTCAGCAGCAGCATTGAAGTATTTAATATTGCCCTGGTCATCTGTCGCTACAACTCCCTGTCCAATTCTACTAAGGATGTTTGCTTGAAACTTATTCTCATCTTCAGCCTTTACCCTGTCTGAGATATCAATACCAACACATTGTAATTCTCCCGTACCGTTTTCATTTTCCAGAAATACCATATCCCAGATAGTGGCTTTATGGAGATTGTCCTTTCCAAGTTTTGTAATTTCTAACTGATAATTTTTGAATGGAGATTTTAAACATGTCTCACTAATTTCCATAATTTTATCGTAGTGCCCGGGCAGAGTATCTATCAGGCTGTTTTTGCCAATTGGATCATTGTTTGGATAAAGCCAGCCAAAGTCTTCAATATACCGGTCGTTGCAATAGGTGAAATTACCCTGAAGATCTATTCGTATAAAATAGTTTGTTTGTGATTGAATTAGACTTTTATACCTATTTTCACTAATTGCTAATTTTTCAAAGTTTACTTTTTTCTCTGTTATATCCTGTAAGGTTCCTTTTCCCCCCACTATACTTCCGTTTTCCTCTAAAGGACTAACAATAACATTCAACCATCTAATTTTTGAATTGGAGACTTTTATACGTAGTTCTATATTTTTGGTCTCCCTTCTTACTAAAACGGACTGTTTTAGGTTTTCGAATTTTGGAATATCTTCATCCACCACGAGATTGCGGAACTCGGTTATCTCTAAATCTCTGCAATTGGAAATATCAAGAATACTCGCAACTTCCCCGGAACAATAGACTGAGTTCTCTTTTAGATTAATTTCAAGATATCCAATTCTGGCAATTTTCTCTGCGTACTGTAATTTCTTGGCAGTTTCATTGATCTGGTCTATGTATTTTTTTTGGATCGAAATATCCCGAATAATATTGGCAGTTTTAAGAATCTTTTTGCCATTGCGTTCAATTGGAAGAATGGAAGAAGCTACTTCAGCAGGAAATATTGAACCATCTTTTCTCTTTAGTTGCATCTCAGACTTTGCTTTTCCTGTAACTTCGCGTTCCTTCAGCATTTCTGCCATCTCTTCTTCACTGGTATGAACAACATCGCTTCTGTGCAAACCTATTATTTCAGACTCTTCCATACCCAACATCGCACACATTGCAGGATTTGCAGCGGTAATAAATCCATCGGTTTTAGCAAGAATGATCCCGTCGATACTATTCTCATAGAAAGCTCTAAGCTTTTCATCCTTTTCCCTTAGTTGCCTATCTTTCAATTTTTCTTCAGTGATATCCCGAAACTTTACGATAACACCATCAATACCTTCATCGTTAAAGTGGTTTTTAAAGATACATTTGAAGACTCCTATGGTATCTACTATTTCAATGTTGAGTATGTTTTCTATGCGCTGCTCATTGTGAATACATTCATTAAATAATTCATAGAATTGAATTGGATTCTCGAATTTGATAACCTCATTAATTGTGGATCCCAGCACTCTTGTATGAGCTCTGAATAAATTTTGAATTGAAGGGCTACTATAGGTAATTTTGGCTTCACGGTTTAAGATGCAAACTATTTCATGTGAAGACTCCACTAGTTTGCGAAATCTGTTCTCACTGAACCGAATCTGCTTTTCCATTTGCGAACGTTCCCGTTCTAATTTACATCGGCTAATTGCATTATGTATCGCAGGTACGAGCCTTTCAGGCCTATCCTTAAATAGAAAATCATTTGCTCCCTTCTCCATCAGCTTTACCGCTGCACCTGGCGGCAGAGAGCCCGAAAATATTATAAACGGTAATAAACTATCCTTTTTCCTTACAATTTCCAAGGCATCCTCTGAGTCGAGATCTGGTAGGTTATGGTCACAAAGTATAATATCAAAATGATGATTTTGGAAAAGGAATTCGAATTCATCTCTACGTGTAGCCAGATGAATTTCAATATCAGTTTTCTCCAGATGCCTTGTTACTAAATACGCATCTGTATCTGAATCTTCTACATGTAATAGTTGAATTGATTTCGTATTCGACATACAAGTTCGATCGATTAGGCATTGAATAAATTCACAGTAAGAACTGAAAATATATTCTAGAAATTTTGGATTAGATTGATGATATAACTAAAATACCTAATATTTCTTGTTAACAAAAAATTATGGCTAATTTATTTGTGTTAATTTATTGATTATATGATGATTCTATAAACAAACAGCGCGACAAGGTCGCGCTGTTTATCTTGTTTCAAAAATCTTCTAAATTATTCTACTGAGTAATTTTATTAGCGTAAATGTCAAGTTCAATTACAGGTTTCCCTAATTTCTTTACCTCTTCTAATTGTGTGGCCTTATCCCCTACTACCAGGTAAATCATCTCCTTTTCGTTCAGGTATTCAGTAATAACAGATTTAAAATCTTTTTCTGTCATATTCATTAATTCTTCCTGTTGCGATTCAATAAAATCTTCAGATTTGTTGTACTTACTTATGTCTCTCAGAATACCCAATTTAGCACCTAAACTTTCATATGAACGGGTGTTTTCTTTCAGTAATTTATTCTGAGTAAGTTCTACTTCCGCAGGACCAAAATCATTGGAATAATTTGTAACCATTTCTTCTATGATCTTAAGAGAAGGGAGTGTAGCATTCGCCCTTACACTAGTTGAAATATAAAACGGTGAAATTGTCTCATTCTTAGATATGCCGGAATAAGCACCATAGGTATAGCCTTTTTCTATTCTTAAAGTCTGAAATAATTTACCGCTAGAGCCACCACCAAGAATTTCATTCGCAAAATTTAGCTTACTGGCATCTTCATCATTTTCGGTAAGAACCAGTTTGCCAATCATAATAACAGATTGTTTAGCATCAGGAACATCAATGAAGTATAATGTGCCTGGTTCACCTTCAGCACTTATTTCAGAAGTAGAAATAACAGGAGCTTCAGTCGCCCAGTCGTCAGCCATAGTTGAGATGACATCCAAAACCTGTTTCTGATCCATTGCTCCAGCGATATGGAACTTCGCATTTTCTGGTGATAACTTATCGTAGTAAGATCTAAGATCCTCCATATTAATATCTGCGGTAGTTTTTAATGTGCCGTTTACAGGTACTCCAAAACTATGACTATCTCCATATAAAAGTTTATAGAACGCTGTGGATGCAATCGCCTGCGGATTTGCTTCCCGATCTTTCAAATTTGTTTCGAGAGCCTGTTTTAATCTGGACAATTCGGTTACATCCCATCTCGGTTCCATCAAAATCTCTTCAACTAATTTCATGGTACCTTCAAAATTCTTACTAAGACAGGTTCCTGAAATACTAAAACCTTCATTCCCGGTACTTATGTAGACATTAGCTCCCAATAGTCCAAGAGCTTCTTCCAGTTCAGCCGGAGTTTTATTAGCTGTCCCTTGTAGCATCAAATCACTTAGCAGGTAAGAAACTCCTTCTTTTCCAACTGGATCCAAACGCTGTCCACCTGGAATTGTTATATCAAATTGTACAAGTGGAATTTCATTATTATCAATTCCAAAGACCTGCATCCCATTTTTAAGCTCAGCAGTCCAGATTTCCGGTGACTTAAATAATGGCAGATCACCAAAATCAGGTTCACTACGATCATATTTTGAAGGAGTTTTATCATACACAGCCTCTTTTCCCTGGCTAACTTCTTCGCTAGCTACATCCTTCTTTACTTCTTCTATCCAAACTTCGGCTTCTTCGGAATTTTCTATGGCGAGGTCTATGATTCCTTTTGGAACTACACTGGTCATAATGTAGTGCTGATCTTTAATATACTTATTATAAACGCGCATTACATCTTCTGAAGTTACCTTATTAGTAAGTTCAGCAGTTTTTGTTAGATAGCCCGGATCACCATTAAATTCGTTATCCTGCACCAACTGAAAAGCTTTATTGAGTACGGTGCTAACTCCCTGATATAATCGAGTTTCAAGTTCAGCTTTAATTCTTTTGAGATCATCCTCGCTTACACCAGCTTTCTCAAATCTTGTAAAACCATTTTGAATCGCAATATGCACGCTATCCAGATCTATGCCGGCATTGGCCCTTACTCTAACAACGAACTCACCAGCAAGTTCACTACTGCTTTGATAAGTACTAATACGAGGTGCAAATTTGGATTCTTCTACTACCGTTTGATACAAAGGTGATTTTTTGCTTCCACTTAATAACTGCCCTAAAATTTGAAGAGCGTACATATCCTCATTATAATCTTCCACTGTTGGATAAATCATTCTAAGCTCGGGAAGTTTTGCAAAATTATCTTCGAAGTATAAATTTTTTGTGGTTTCAAGTTCTACGGGCATCGCTTCTATAGGCTCAACCTCTGGTCCTGAGGGAATCTCACCAAACCATTGTCTAACGAGCTTCTTAGTTTCCTCTATTTGAATATCTCCAGCAATGACCAGGGAAGCATTGGCCGCTCCATAGTATTGTTTATAGAATTCCTTTACATCCTCAAGGGTTGCCGACTGTAAATCTGGTAGCTGACCTATAACCGTCCAATTATAAGGATGATCTTTTGGGTAAAGATTTTTCCTTATGATCTCGTCTGTATATCCATATGGAGCATTATCTACACGCTGGCGTTTTTCATTCTTAACGACCTGCTTTTCACGATCAAGGGCAGCCTGCGTAACTGTATTGATCATATATCCAAATCTATCTGAATCGATCCAGAGTATCTTTTCGAAAGCATCTTTAGGTACCACTTCGTAATAAACAGTACCATCGCTCCAGGTTCCACCATTTCTACTTCCACCCCACTCGGGGATCATTTTACGGTTGGCACCCACGGGAACGTTTTCAGAATCGTTAAAACTCATGTGTTCAAAGAAATGAGCAAATCCTGTTTTGCCAGGTTTCTCACGGTTAGAACCTACGTGCATCATGGTAGCAACAGCAACTATTGGATCGCTATGATCCTCGTGTAAAATTACTTCCAGACCATTCTCTAGAGTAAACTTTTCATAATTAAGTTTGAATTCAGGAATTTGCTGAGTTGCTTCTGAAGATTGACCCACACTAACACCAGATAATAAAAAAACTGATATTAGAAAAAAATAAAATTTTCTCATTGAAGAATAAATTAGTTACTCTCCCAAAATAAGAAATTAATAGCAATCAATTCTCTGTGAACTTGGTTTTACTCAGAAGAATACCTAAGGGTTTGGTGGCTTCAATATTGTACAGAATTACTACTATGATACCAAGTACAGGAATTGCGAGAATCATACCAATGATGCCCCAGATCATATTTCCGGCTATTACAGATACAATAATAAAGAATGGATGCACATCCACGCGATCACCTACAATAAATGGTTGAAGTACATAAGATTCTACAAACTGGGTAACCGTAAAGGTGAGAGCGATACCAATAAGTACACTTGTTTCTCCACTACTTAAGAACCCAAATGCTACCGCCATAGTGAACCCCAGAATATTCCCAACATAAGGAATCAATGTCAAGACTGCTGCAATCACACTTACCAAAATAAAATTGTTCACTCCTGAAATCCCCAGGCCTATAGAATATAATACCGCGAGTAACCCCATAAGCATTAATTTCCCAAGTAAATACTGAGATGCAACTTTAATAGATTTTGTAAGAGTATTTTTAATTGATTCCTGTTTGGAATCTGGCATAACTCGCAAAAGAAAATTTTTAAAAATCTCACGGTAAATCAGTAAAAAGAATACATAAACGAATGTGAGAAGATAATTCGCCATAAAACTTGAGAGTCCGCTAAGAAAAGTAGTGATCCTTTTACGCATATCAGATCCCATAGCAGCGCTTTCTTCTTCTTCTTTAGACTGATTAATATCGTCAGGGTCAAGCGGAGTATGTTCTAATGCAAAGGTTTTAAGCTGTTCTATCTTTGGAGTCATTTGCTCCTGGATCTCTGGCCAGTCCTCTGCAAAATTTCTTACCTGCATGCTTACCAAAGCCATAAGTCCTATACTAACACCAAATAGAAGCAGACTGTTTAACATGGCCGCCCATGCTCTTTTCATGTACTTCTCCATCCAGATGCTAAGAGGTAAAACGACGAGACTTAAAATGACAGCCGTAGCCAGAGGAGCAAAAAAACCTTTCGCTTTTACCAGGCCGGCTATTAAAAAGTATATGGAGAGAATTGCTGCCGCTATGTAAAGTATTGCGCGCTTGCCTTTAAACATGAATAATTGATTTTGATTGGTTTGAACAATATCGTAAATGTTTCATGTAATTTTATTAATAAAAACACAAAGAGCTAATGTTTAAAAAAGTTTATAAAAAAAAGCCACCCGTTTAGGATGGCTTTAATTCTATAGATTAGAACGTGCTTAGTCGATTACTTCAACGTTTACAGCATTCAATCCTTTTCTACCTTGCTCAGTTTCGAACTGAACTCTGTCATCTTCACGAATTTCATCGATAAGACCACTAGAGTGTACAAAGATGTCTTCGCTTGTTTCGTCTGATTTAATGAAACCAAATCCCTTGGTTGCATTGAAAAATTTTACTTTACCTTCTTGCATTACTATACTAATTAATTGTTATTGATGCCGGCTCCATTTAAAGATCATCCGGCCGTGATCTATTATTTATAAGTCTCAAACTGAAACCTTGAAATAACTAGTCGATTACTTCAACGTTAACAGCATTAAGGCCTTTTTTACCTTGTTCTGTTTCAAATTGTACTCTGTCATCTTCACGAATCTCGTCGATAAGACCTGTTGAATGTACAAAGATGTCCTCGTTAGAATCGTCAGCTTTTATAAATCCAAATCCTTTTGTTGAATTAAAAAACTTTACTTTACCTTCTTGCATTACTTTACTTATTAATTGTTATTGATGCCGGTTAAATTTAAAGATCATCCGGCCTTGATCTAACCTTATTTATAAGTCTCACACTGAAACTTGAAAATAATTAGTCAATTACTTCAACGTTCACAGCGTTAAGGCCTTTTTTACCTTGTTCTGTTTCAAATTGTACTCTGTCATCTTCACGAATCTCGTCGATAAGACCAGTTGAGTGTACAAAGATGTCTTCGTTCGAATCGTCAGCTTTTATAAATCCAAATCCTTTTGTTGAATTAAAAAACTTCACTTTTCCTTCTTGCATTACTTAATAATTAATTGTTATAAAATGCCATTAAACTTTTGAGATCGTATGGCTTCCGATCTGAACTATCCAACTCGCAATTTATCTACTTTACCTAGTTGACGAAGCATTTTAAAATGCTCTCCAACAGCAGATACAAAGCTGTGTTTATTATGATAAGGCAAACCATATTCTTTGGCGGTCTGCGCTACTATATGTGATATCTTTCTATAATGAACGTGACAAATATTTGGTAATAAATGATGCTCAATTTGATAATTTAATCCACCAATGAACCAAGAGAACAACCTGCTCTTAGGGGAAAAATTAGCAGTTGTTAAAAGTTGATGGCTAGCCCAGTCACCCTGTACAATACCTTTTTCGTCAGGTAATGGATACTCAGTCGTTGGAACAATATGCGCTAACTGAAAGATGGTAGTAATCATCAAACCGGTAACGAAATGCATACTTACAAACGCCAGAACCACGATCCACCATGCCTGAGGTGTCATAATTATTGGCAGAATTAAAACAAAGAAGAACGAAGCCAGTTTCCATCCGATTACAGTAGACAACTGTTTTCTAAATTCTTTACCTTCTTTGAAGAATCCCATTTTCTTGAATTTTGCCATTCTAACAAAATCCTTAGCAGTTACCCAGCTTACCGTAGATAAACCATAGAAAAACCAACTATATAAGTGTTGAAATTTATGGATACTATATCTCTTGGTATGTGGAGTAAATCTTAAGAAAAACGGAGGATTGATATCATCATCAGCCTCTTCTATGTTTGTGAACGTATGATGCAATACATTATGCTGAATTCTCCAGATACTTGCATTGGCACCGATAAGGTTTAAAGTATATCCTAAATACTGATTGACCTTTTGGTTTTTTGAGTAAGAGTTATGAATTGCATCGTGCATGATTCCCATGCCTATCCCAGCCATTCCAAAACCACTTATGATATAAAGTGCGAATAGCAACCAGGTACTTTCTACCATTCCGGTATTCACGATTACTAAAGGAGCTACGAAAGTCAAAAGCATAAGAACAGTTTTCACTATCATGCTAGCATTCGCGTGTTTACTGATGTTATTTTTTTTGAAATAGGTATTTACCCGGCTTCGAAGAGTCTTTGAGAAATCGGATGCTCGTTTTTGAGCGAAAATTGGATTGTTGATACTGGTACTATTAAATTTACAAACTAAATAATGAAGTAAACAAAACTTGAAATATCCTGAAAGGACTAAAAAGTGAAGAGAACTAAAATATTTACTATGGCAAATGTAATCTTTATTATTACATCCACAATATAAATAATCAATTAGTTTTCAAACTTTTACGCTACAGGATACATTCAGTTCTGTATTTAGTTCAATCTCATGGAAGGGAAATTAGTCAATGATCTTAACTCTTACTGCGTTAAGCCCTTTCATTCCTTGCTCCAGCTCGAAACTTACTTTATCATTCTCATCGATTTCATCAATAAGACCACTTACGTGTACAAAGTATTTCTCACCGGTTTGTTTACCTATAATAAACCCAAATCCTTTAGAATGATCGAAAAATGAAACTTTCCCTTCTGTATCGGTAATGATCTCTTCCTCTTCTCTATCTTCTTTCTTAGGGATAGCGATTTCGATATCCTCTACTTCTACTTCTACCTTCTGAGTTGGATCTGGTGGAGTGTCGGTTAAATTACCGTCTGCGTCAACATAAGCGATCATATCCTCAAATGATCCACCTTTGTTGGAATTTTCTTTTCTTTCTAAACGCTTGGCTTCTTTCTCCTTACGTTTTTTAATCTTTTTCTTTTCTTTCTCTCTTTTGTTTTGGGTTTGTCCGGATCTTGCCATTCACTATAAATTAATTAATATTCGTTGAAAATTTCAATGCATTGAACCAACTAAACGAATACCAGAAAAATTTAATGTGTAAGATTATCTTTTGTAGGATTTATTCAGAGAGAGCATTAGCCATTCTAGCCTGCATTAAAATTTTTACAAAGATAGTCATAGCAAATCAATTCTGAAAGCTTTAAATAGTCGAGTTCTGAAAATTTTGTTTTTAATAACTTTTACTTCAGAAAATCACACTCGGCTACCGGTGATATTATCAATAAAGGTTTAATGATAATTGAAGTAAATTTTGATTTTAAATTATTATTTTGAAATAAAAAATATGAAAGCAATTGGATTTACTAGATCACTCCCTATTAGCAATATTTCAAGTCTGAATGAATATGAAAGTGATAAACCTTCCTGTAGTTCTAATGAACTTTTAGTAAAGATTAAAGCAATATCGATAAACCCGGTTGATTATAAGGTAAGAAAAAATTCGGCGGAAAATGAAGAGTTAAACGAACCGAAAATAATTGGATGGGATGCAGCTGGAGTTGTTGAAAATGTCGGCAGTAACGTGGAGAACTTTAGCGTTGGAGATGAAGTGTATTATGCTGGTGACATAACGAAACCTGGTTGTTATGCAGAATACCAATGTATAGATGATGCAATTGTAGCCAAAAAACCAGCTAAGTTAAACTGGATGGAATCTGCTGCCTTACCACTTACTGCCTTAACCGCCTGGGAATGTATTTTTGACAGGATGAACATTGCTGAAGGTGAGGGAAAAGATGAGAAGGTACTCATCATTGGTGGTGCTGGTGGTGTTGGCTCTATTGCGATTCAAATCTTAAAAGAATTGACTCAGTTTGAAGTGATTGCAACAGCATCTCGAGAGGATACAGTTGAGTGGTGTAAAAAGATGGGCGCAGATAGAGTTGTGAATCACCATAAATTGCTAGAAGAACTGGATAAAGAGACAGACTCGATCTCGTATATTCTTAATTTCGCAGATACATCTGGACACTGGGAAGCGATGACAAAATTAATCGCTCCACAAGGTCATATCGCTTGTATCGTAAATACTTCAGAGAATGTAGATCTTAATGTCTTAAAGGAAAAAAGTATAAGTTTTCACTGGGAATTGATGTTTACGAGATCCATGTTTGACACCAAAGATAAATCTAAGCAGCACGAAATATTGACGCGAGTTTCTGAATTAGCAGATACTGGCAAGATTATATCGACTAAAAACAGAGAATTTCATGGTTTGAATGCTGAAGTTTTTAGAGAGGTTCACAAGCTTCAGGAATCTGGCAAATCTATAGGTAAAAATGTAATTGAATTTTGAAGAACACTTTGACCAGATTTATCGAATTCTAACCTACATCTGGAACCAAGGCTTAATGCCTCAAGCAAGTTCCTTTCGAATTCTACTAAGGCTTTCTGGTTTCATCCCTAAATAATTAGCGATATGGTAATTCTGGACACGCTTTTCTATTTCTGGATAGGTTTCACAAAAATCCAAGTATCTTTCTTTATTAGATTTCTCAAGTGATGAAAGGATCCTTTTTCTAAGTGAAACAAATGCACCGGTGGTTTTTAGTCTGAAAAAACGCTCAAATTTCGGAATTCTATTATATAGCTCTTCCAGGAGTGTACGGTTTAAGGATAATAGTTTTGAGTCTTCTATTGCTTCTACATAAAGCTTTGATGGTTGATTCGTAAAAAAGGCTTCAAAATCACTGATCCACCAGTCTTCTATGGCAAACTGGATTATATGCTTATTTCCCTGCTCATCGAGATAGTATGCACGCAAACAACCTTCTACTACAAAATATTCATCTTGTACGGTTTGCCCCGGTTTAATAAGAAGTTCCTTTTTATGAAGAGAAACTTCAGAAAGAATACTTCTGAATTCAGTCTTCTCCAATTCCGAAAGGTCAATTTCCCGGCTAATGTGATCAATGATATCTGCAGGCATCTAATCAATTATTTGCATGCAAATTTAAGCTATTATACTTGAATGTATAAAAAAATGCCGGGCGCAGGCCCGGCATTTTTTAAATATATAAGTTTCTAAAACTAACTAGTTTTATCGAAAGATATTTTAGCATTTACAGCATAAGAAGTAATCTTGTCCCCATCTACATGAGCTTTCATCTCTTTAACGTAGACTGACCTTATATTCTTTACCGTTTTTGCAGCTTCTGTAACTGCTTTTTGTACTGCATCATCAAAACTTTTTTCTGAAGCGGCAATCACTTCAATCACTTTTACAATTCCCATAATTTTAATTTTATTGGTTATTGATTTCAATTTACCAACTTAAAGAAGCTTTGGAAGAATGATTAACAGAAGATTGTCAGGGAACCTTAAGTTCTTGTGAAATTATTCATAGAATCAATACCTAATCTTAAATTTGTTTTCAATTAAACCGGGGATTTTTTAATTTTTGACTACGATCAATTCGGCTTTTGCGCCAGTAAGCAAGTTCCATTCTTTTTTAGCAAGCATCTCCCCTTTTTCACTGAGTACTCTTAGCTCGGCAGTGTTGGGACCAGAACTTCCCTGATTAAGTGCAACAAATTGAATACTATTAAAGCCTTCCTGCAAGTTTACCAATATCGGTTTGAATCCAGCAGTTAGCATAACACTCGCTTCCACTAATTCTCCATTAACGATGATCTGCACCTTGTCGCCATCTATAAATTGATGATCTCTACAGTACACTTCCACAAATCTACCTTGTGTAACTACGTTCCCAAGACTCTGATCAAATCTATATTCTTCTTTGACTTCGGCGTCTTTCGCCCACTTCTCTTTCATGGCATCTGCTTCAGTAAGAAGATTATTAGGGTTTTCTCTAAGGTCTATTGCTTTGGGCTTCTCTTTCAAAAACCGACTTTCTTTTTCAGTATTATCTCTCTTCAGAATAGGAAATCCTGTAGTATTTGACTCTTCAGCTTTAATAACCCGTCCGGTATTCGTGCTTCTTGGGATCTCAATTTGAGAATAGAGGGAAGCAGAGCTAAATATTAGTAGTATGAGAATCAATCTATTCATAGTAAGTGGTTGGTGCAGCATAATTATATCAAAAATACAGCCATTTTTAAACATTAGTAAGAAAACGAACAAATTCAAGTTTGAGTGTGTTCTCTATAGTAAAATAAAAAAAGTAATTTTGAGTATTATAAAAGTCAGATTTACATGCAGGTTCACGAACTATCCCAAAATAATTCTATCGCTAATAAATTTATAAGTCAACTGAGAGACGTACATGTGCAAAAGGACCGCATGCGCTTCCGTAGAAATATTGAGCGACTGGGAGAGATCATGTCTTATGAACTTAGCCAGGAACTCAATTACAATAAGCAAGCGATTGAAACGCCGCTTGGAACTTCTGAAATTGCTCAGCCAGACAATGAGGTTGTGATCTGTTCTATATTACGAGCAGGTTTGCCATTACACCAGGGAATCCTTAATTATTTTGATGATGCTGAAAATTCCTTTATTTCGGCTTATAGACATCATCCCAACAATGATGAGAATTTTGAAGTTCTAGTGGAATATATGGCTTCGCCTTCTCTGGAAGGTAAAACTCTAATTCTGGCAGATCCCATGCTTGCAACGGGAAAATCTTTCGCCAATGTTTTAAAAGCAATTGCCCCAATGGGAAAACCTGCGAAAATCCACCTTGTTTCTGTTATTGGCTCTTCGGAAGGAATTGAATTTTTAAAGTCAGAGTTTCCTGATAACTCTAAACTCTGGATCGCTACGATAGATAATGAACTGGATAAAAATGGTTATATAGTACCTGGTTTAGGTGACGCTGGAGATCTTTGTTACGGTCAAAAACTTCAGCATTAAAAAGGATATCCAATAGCGAAGTTGAACACCGGGCTACCAAAATCATTTACCCATCTTTCACCTTGTGGCTCATTTGGATCATGTATTGGAAACGCAAGGTCGAATCTTATCACGAAACTTTGGATATCTATTCTTAAACCTGCTCCTGCCCCAATTCCTAGCTCATTGATAAAATCTGATTGAAATTGACCTTGTTCAAAACCAGTTTCTTCCTGAGATTTACTATTCCATACATTTCCAGCATCCACGAAAAATGCACCGTTTAAATAAGTGACAATCGGAAATCTATATTCTGCGTTGGCTTCAATTCTAATGTTACCGGATTGGTCACGATATTGCTCACTGTCCTCTACACCCTGAAAGGTACCTGGACCTAAGGATCTGGTTCTAAAAGCTCTAACACTATATGGTCCACCAGAAAAATACTGTTTACTAAATGGCATTACATCTGAATTTCCATAAGGAATCCCGTAACCACCAAATAATCTGGTAGCAATCAAACTTTGATTGTCAAATCTATAATGATAACGAAAATCCATGTCCAGTTTAGCGTATTGGGCATAATCCAGTCCAAAAACTTCATTTTTACCTTCCTCATTTTCAGAACCAATAAGGCTCATGCTATTACCCGCAATATCAAAGTTCGAATTAAGAAAGAATACATGTTTTTTCTTGGTATCTATCATTCCATTATAAGTAAAGGAATAAGTGAGACCAGCTATAAATTCCTGGTCAAAACTACTTTCCAGAATAGGGTTTTCCCTCAGTATTTCTTCAAATTCTTCACTTTCATTACCGAGTCTAATAAAGTTAAGATCTATAGGATTTAATTCATGGGTGACATACCTGTTCGCATTCCAGAAATAACCAAATGCAGCGTTCAGGCTGGTTAGGGTGAATAACTGAGCTCTCTTTAGATAATCTCCACCCAGGCTTATCCTGGTTTTCGGAATATCATATCTGAAGAAATTATTATTGAATTCAATAGGGAAAAGAAGACGTGGCACAATCAGATCATTACTTAGTGCAAAATTCAAAGAATTTTTACCTGGGATTCCGCCATCTCCAAGCTGAACTTCATATCCAAAATTAGCTGAGATATCCAGTCGCTCACCACCTTTGAACAGGTTTCTATTTGAAAAGGTTACTCCAAGATGCGGACCTGCAAAATTGTTAGATTTTGTCAGGGCCTGCAGCTCTGCTTTGATTGCACGCTTTTTTAGTGGTGACAGAAAAATATTAGCTTCAAGAAGACCAATACTGTCCACGGCCAGAGTATCTACTTCATCATACCTGATATTCACAAATTTATAAGCACCTATAGTTCCCAATCTCCTACTAGTTGCTCTAGAGGCTTCCGGACTAAAATTATCTCCAGTTTCAATAAGTAAATATGGGTCTAAATACTTTGGTTTAAAAAACAGTTCATCCTGGAAGTAGTTTTTATCCTCAAAACGCTTATAATTATTGGTAACGCTATCTTCATCTACATTGTAATTTGCATATACATTTACATTGGAGATCCTGTATGGAATAACAGACTTTGCCGGCACATCCTTTTTAAGCCTTAGAAACAGATCAAATTTTTTCTTATCGTATTGGTTTGTATCTGCTTCAAAGATTAAAAAACCGGGATTAAAATTATAAAAACCTTCCCCTTTCAGGAATAGATCGATACGTTCTCTTTCCAATTTCAACTTCGGAAGATCAAATCTCATCCCATCTTCCAGCAGTGTCTTTTCCAGGTTGCTTTTGATCTCACGATACACTAATAATGTGTCATTATCTAGCTGATATGAGGCCATTGTGTAAGGCTCCGGCACATTTAGATCATAATTTACAAAGGCTGTTTTAGCATCTTCATCTTTTATTTCTCCTGAAGTTACATTCGAATAAAAGAAACCTCTGTTTTCCAATCTATTCAGAAGTAATTCTTCCGTATTTTCGAGATCAACATCTGACAGATACACTGGTTCCTCTCCTAATTTTTTATTTAAAAATTTATTGATGATTCCCGGCTTCTCGCGTTGTGCTTTATAATGAAAATAAAGTCCTGGTCTCATTCCCAGGATTTGCGCGTTCGGCTCTGGCCTAAGAACACTCTGCAATTCAGCTTTCAATTGTGGTTTCTCCTTAATCGTGGAATCAGATTCTATACTGATCTCGGCACCGGTATAAAGTGATTCTTCTTCAGGTATGAATTTTTCCACACTGCAGGACTGAAATAGTGCTACAGCTATTAATATGATTACTGAAATTCTAATTTTCATATTCTGTGCTTTCTGTACCTTCTGAACTTTCTGAGTCTTCGTGTTCTTTCTTTTCCTTTTGAACTTCTTCCATCACCGCCTTTTCAAACATGTTCTTGAACTTGTTGAATTCTTTGGTGAAAATTAAGGAAATACCACTCACCACTAACTGCCCGTCAATCACATTTTCATACTGACTTTTACTGAAACCTTTCAATCTCCAGATACCATTCTCATCAAGAAGGTAGGAAATACTTACATTTCCTATAACCGGGCTTGCTTCCTGCCCTGCCTGGTTTCCTCCCTGAATGTCTACGGCACTTCCCACTTCTACGATCAACCTGTCTTCAAGAAATGCTTTCTGAGCACTAATATCTAATTGCGTACGATCCTGAGGCCCGTTGTCACCCTGGTAATCTGTATAACTATCAAGATTAAAGTTCAATTGCAGTCCGCTGTTACCAAGTACTTTGCTTGATAACATGTTTAACTGGTCAGATAAAGCACTATTCAGGTTATCTCTGGCAACATCCATGGTACCACCACCGGCACCTGTACTTCCACCTTCCGGAAAGAACCTGTTTAGAACCAGTAATGAAAATACTTGTTTATTTAACTCCTGTTCCTGGCTGTTCAATTGCTGAACTCTGTTATATACATTTCCGCCGATTGCACCACGTTCATCTTCTGGCATATCTAATCCAAAGGAAATTTTTGGAGCCATAAGATCTCCGTCTACGTTTAGATAAACCAGGAAAGGAATTTCTTGTCTATACATTCCTTCCTGTTCTGGGTCTACAGCGGTTAAACTTGACGACAATAAGCCTGATGCTGCAGTTTCTATTCGATATATTGCTCTTACATCAAGTTGGGCATCAAATGGATCTCCTGCCCAGGATACACGACTACCATCAGCTATATCGAATCGTCGTTTAACAAGGTTATAGAGACTCATTTCATAGTAACCATCGTTGATATTGTAAATTCCCGTAAGAGCAGTTCTACCGTTTGGATACATATTAAAGATTAGATCTCCTTCTCCCTGAACCTGGAAAATATCACCAGTTTCCTGGTTGATAATCACATTGAACTTAGCTCCTTCATTTACAGTTAATCTGGTAAAGATATCATAACCAGAAACTACATAGCTTTCTTCTTCAGTTTCAGTTAGAATATCGTTCGGGTTTTCCTTATTCACAAAAATAACGACCCCATCCCTTTCCTTCATTTGAAGTTCGGTTTCTGGTACTACATACGTAAGATTTGTACTTTTTCGTACATCAACATTCATAGTAACTTTTGGTAGAGTAAGATCACCCTTAATTTGAGCATCCACATCAACAACCGCAGTTCCGTAGAAAAGGTCATTATCCTCTTCCGTAGAATTAATGAGTTTAAAGTTTTCTGCCTGAACATCTAGATCAAATCCTGGGTTTAAGAAAGTTGGCGTACTTACTTCTCCATTGACCACGATTGAATTACTTTCAGCATCAACGATCTCAAAATTATTGAAATACACACCCTGATTATCCATATCAAGCTGCTCATTTGGCAAAGTAAACTGAGAATCTAGCATGGCAATGTTAAAGGAAGCAGCATCAAATTGCAGGTTTCCCTCATAAACTGGCTCTAGTAAAGTCCCATTAAGTTTAAAATTTCCACTGAAGCTTCCATTGGCATTTTTGATCTCTCCCTGAGAAAAACCTTCCAGGGCAGTCATGCGAATTTCATTAAGATCAAGATTTAGATCCAATTTTGCTGAAGGTTCAGCAGCGATATAAGACCCGGTAAGATCCAGGTCGATCTCCCCACCCTTCATCGCCATTTCGAAGTCATACTGACTAAATCCAGAAGAGTTCCCCTGTAAACTTAGAGTTCCCATATCCACGCCTAGCATGGATAATTTGTTGATCTCCATGTCTGCCAGGATACCGGTCTCTCCAAAAGGTTCTTCATATACGATGTTCCCATTCACCTGACCCTGTGCCAGCTTCTCTTCTGGATTCAAATAACTTAGCAGTGCAGCCAACTTAAAGTTTTTAAAGTCAAGGCTCAGATGTTCTTTTTCAACACCAGTTTTATCGTTACTTATACGCATTTCCTGGTCTTCTCTAAACAATCTGAAGTTTTGGAAATTCAGGTAACCTGTATCAAAGCTTAGCATATTAGAATCCTCTATTTGCCACGGATTACCATTTAAAATCAGGTCTTTATTATCGATATGAAATTGCAAGGTATCACCCTGGAAATTCAACTGTGAAGTAGCGTGAACAACCTGGGTAGTGTCATAAACCGAGGTGAATTCAAGATTCAATTTTCTACTCTGAACATCACCTCCAATTATGGTACGCTTTATAGCCAGCGGACCGGTATTTAATTCTTTAAATGCGAACTCGAATTTTAGATCCTGTGGATTGGATCTAAGATCCAGTTTTAAACTATCGATCTCACTATTGAAGTAATTCACAAATGGCACATCGATATTGGCATCCAACCTTCTTTCAGATTCTGCAAAGTCCACATCAATATTAACCGTATCCAGTTTTTGTAGATTAAGAAGGAAGACTTCTGTTATTATTGGTGCTTCACTTATCTTAGCATTCATCTTCATATTAACAGGATTGAAAATAGAGTCCTCCTGATAATTTTCCGTAATATATCTCTTGAAATGTCGGTCTATGGCTGCTGAAAAAGCTGCAGGTGTTGCGTTAGATTTGAGGTCTAAGTTCAGGATTCTGTTATTAATGTCTACGGAAGTAGTATCCTGTCTTACAAATGCATCTGCTTTAAAACTACCTAATAAATAAGCTTTGTTATTATAAACCGCTACTCCGTCGATTATTTCTGCTTCAAGTTCATATTCCGAAGAATTTCCTTCAAACCAGCCCTGTAATTCAAATGCGGCTTTGATCGTTTTTTGGGTGATTCCCAGAGCCTCCAGATCTGCACCATCCAGGTATAAACTAAAATCTACTCTTGGAGAAACAGAATCAAGAGCAACATCCAATTGAGCTTCCATGTCGAGATTTGCATCCTGATATATCAAATTGACTGGTCCTTTTCCGTTTTCGAGTTCCCCGGTTATATCGATCTGCCTGAACTCGTATCCATTATAAGTAAAACTATCTATCGTAGAATCAAGACTCGCATTAAGGTCTGCTACAGAATTTCCACTTCCGGTAAGTTTTATGTCTAATTGCAGATCACCCAGAGCATCATTTTGAAGTAACCTGCCTAAAGATATTCCATCACCCTGAACTTCTGCATCAAAAGCGATCTGATCCCCGAATTCAAAGTTTCCATCCACGTTAATATTCCCATCGGTTGTAGTGATCTTGGCATTTGTGCTAACCTTTTCCATATTACCTTTAAAACTACCATTGATACTGATCTTTTCTGGAATTTGCATCCCAAGATCAGCTTCACTTACAAAGTTTTGAAGATCTTTTCTAGTTGACGAAAGTCTTACATTTGGAAGATTAAAACTTAAGTTTTCTGGGTCCTGCGCATTTACGATACTTCCATTACCCTGAATGTTTGTATTTCTCCAACGTAGGTTTAAATTAGAAAGGTTTAGATTATCGACTTTACCATTAATGGAAAGATTTCCTTTTACTGGTGATTTAGCAAGATTCTTCAAATACTCGTTCTCTCTTAAATCTGGCTGGAAGCTGAAAAATTCGCCAAGGTCCAGATTTATGTTTGAAAGATCAGCCTGCAGACTGGCATTTCCTGGATCTTTCATAAATGCATTCAGGTCATTATAGCTAAGCTGAACATTTCCGTTTAAACTGTTACTAATTCCGTCGAAAGTTATATCTGTGAGCTGTATTTGATCTTTAGTAAGATCTGCTTTAAGATTGAATCGATCTATCTCAATTCCAGAAGCTTCAGTAAAATTAAATTCTGAAATATTTAAACTCGCATTTTCGGGCGCATAAGAAATATTAGAGGCTTGTAAGTCAAGATCTTTAATATCCAAAATATCAGGGTTAAAAGTTCCTTTTTGTACCTGAGCTCCATTCACGCGGTAGAGAATGTTATTATTAGCAAGGTCTATTTCGTCAATATTAATCTTCCATTCCGGCCAAGCAAAAGCTTCAGTCGCACCATTCTCCTGCTCTTCTGTTATTGCTGAAGTAGTATTTTGCTGTATTTCAAGTATGATATCTGAATCATGAAGTTTCAGCAATTCAGAAGAGATAATGCTATCCTTTAGATTAAAATTTGACTGACTTGTTTCCAGCAATTTAATTTTCATATCTGCTGAGAGAGAATCGGGACTGGAATTGTAACTGGCATGAACATCACTAAAATTCAGTTTTCTAATTTCAAAAACAGGTGCGGGACTTGTTTCACCTTCAGAAGGAGGAAAAGGTTTCGTTTGATTATAGGTGACCTGCGCATTATTTAAAATAGCTTCCTCAATAACAAAAGCCATGTTGGTAAGATCTGTTTCAGCAAAAGAAAGCTGGAGTTCACTAAATTTTGCCTTGGTATCTATACCACTCACCTTATCTATATAATCAACATCAAAATCTTTTAGATCAAATTCCCCAAGAGATATCTGCATACTTGAACTAGTCGTGTCTGCCGGGGTGCTTGCAGTTTGTGTAGTATCTGAAGTAAATGCCCTCATTAGTACTTCATAGTTAAATCCTGTAATAGAATCTTCCCGAATAATATTGGCCCGAACACGTCGAGCTTCCAAAGCGTCGAGACTGAATCCATTTCCCTTTATTAAAGGCATAAAAGGGATATTCGCAGTTATGTGTTCGCTATATATTATGGTATCGCCATCTGGATGTTCGATATACAGATCATCAACTTCAATATTTCCGTTGAATTGAATATATATCCTTTCCAGATCGATCTTAGCTCCACTCTTCTCTTCTATGGAGGATATAAACTTGTCTTTTATAATATTCTGTCCCCAGGGACTTCTTACAAATAGAAGGATAAGAATTAATAAAATGAGAATCCCAAGAAAGATCTTCCCTATTATTTTTAAAATCTTGATAAAGCGTGCTTTGGCTGTGCTCAAAAAATGAATTTTAGAAGTTTCCAAAGTTATTGTTTAGATCTATTACGGCGAAGTCATTGTACTAAGTTTACTAATAAACTTCTGTTAAATATCCGAAGTAAGCGCAAAAAAATTTACTTAAACTGGAACCGATTGAGCTTGGGTTGTAGAAATTATCAACAATTTGGAGTAATAATCTACACTATCAAAAAATTAATCGGCTACTTGAATATAGGAGTTCCTGGTCTTCAAATTCATTTCATAGTTGAAACCTGAATACTTCAAACGTCTTGCTATCAGCGATTAATATATTGTAATCGCCAATTTTAAAGGTGACTTACTCGGGGCAGGTAGTCGCGTTATGTTTTCTTATGGCATTATTGTAGCAAGAGATGATGGGTATTAACTAAATAAGAATACTAAGAACTAAACTAAGTTATGAGAAAAGTAATCACAGCTACCGTATTAACCGCAGGTCTTTTGACCTCATGTGTTTCTAAAAAAAAATATGTTGAATTAGAAGGACAACTTAATGATACAAGAAGTACACTTCAAAAAACGCAGGTTGAGAAAGAAGAAATTGAAGAAAAGTATGCACGTATAGAAGAACGTGTTGCTGATTATAATTCCAAGATCAATTCTCTTAGAACCGAGAATGAAGGAATGATGGAAATGAATGATCTCACCGTTATGTCCAAGAAGACAAAAGAGAAAATGAAAACAACAATTGCTAAAATCGATCCTGAAAAGGTTAAAGGTGCAGAAACTTTAGAGGATAGTATCAACCTTGCAGTTTCTTATAATCTTAAGCAGAATATATCTGAAGGAGCTGATGCAGATGATATAGATATTAATGTAGATGAAACTGTTGTGATGATCAATGTTTCAGATAAATTATTGTTTGGTAGCGGAAGTTACAGAGTTACAAAGGAAGCTCAGCCACTACTTAAAAAATTAGCTGAAGTAATCAATAGCGAACCAGCTATGGAAGTTATGATCGAAGGTCATACTGATGATAGAACTATGGTAAAAGAATCCTATCTTCAGGATAACTGGGATTTAAGTGTTCGAAGAGCAACTTCTATTGTGCGAATTCTACAGGATAAGTATAATGTAGATCCTTCAAAATTAATCGCTGCCGGAAGAAGTAGTTACCAACCTTTAGTTGATAATACTAATAAGGACAATATGGCTAAAAACAGAAGAACCCGAATCGTAATTATCCCTAATCTGGATAAATTCTTCGCGATGCTGGAATCGGAAGGGACTATGGCTGACACTGAATAGATTTTTTTTAAAACTATATTATAAAAGAGAGCTTCCGCTCTCTTTTTTTGTTTCCATTAACGGTAGATTAACTTCCCCTTCACTATTTCTCGGTAGATAGCTTTGTATATTTCATAAAACTGAAATTATGAAAGAAGTAAAGACAGAATCCAGTAGTTCGAAATTAATACAGTCAGATAACAAGGATTTACCATACAATCCTGATATCACGCAAGAAGATAAAGAAGCCCTGAATGAGAAAGGTAGAAGTATGAATAAAGGACAGGATAGAGAACTTGATCATAAAGAAAAAGTTGATTTTACACCCGATGAACTTGATATTCCAGCTAGTAATGATTCAAGACCAGAAGATAAAACAGATCTGGTAGATGAGGAAAACATGCAGTTTAATAATAAGGGGGCAAAAGAAGAAGATGTAAAATCACGTGAAAACCTAAATTCTTCTAGATAGGATCTAATTAATAAAATGAATTGAAAACCGCTGTCTGGCAGCGGTTTTTTGTTTCACAAATTAAGCTGTTTTTACTTATTCCTATTAAACCTTTTGAAAGCTGTAAGCGGAATGTTATTCAAATGTTAAATATAAGTGCATTTCATCGATAATATATTGTCTTACATCGATGTTTTATGTTGTTTATCTATATTTGATATATGATGAAGAGAAGTCTCGTGAAATTTTTACTTAGCCTTGTGTTGTTTTTAATCACCTTTGTATCGGTAGCACAAAATAGTGCTACCGCCACTTTCACGGCATCTGTAACCATCGTTAAGCCTATCACATTACAAACAACCAGTAACATGAACTTTGCAGATGTAGATGCTCAATATGGAGGTCAGGTGATACTGAATCCTGATAATAGCAGAACTGCAAATGGTGGAGCAATTCTTAAGAACTCAGCGAATGCAACAGCTGCAAATCTGCAAGTTAGCGGTCAGAATGGTTACACTTATAGTGTCCAGATACCGGAGCAAAATATTAAATTAACTAATGGTACTACCGAAATCATTCTGAAAGATTTTAAGACAGAAATTGATTCAAAAACCTTAGATAAGGATACGCAACTAATAAAGGTTGGTGCAACTCTAGAATTGAAGCCAGGATTAGATCCTGGATCCTATTCCAGCTCTACTCCCATTGCCGTGGTTGTTAGTTATAATTAAAAACTACTACGTAAGGGAGTACTTACAATTTTAATTTATTTAACCGTACTATAAAATCATTTAAAATTGTTAATCTTCTTTCCATTCATCGACACTTAAATGCTACTGAACGATTTTTAATAACATTTCAACGAATAAGTTTGGTTGTAGGACTTCATTAAAGTCATCTTTACGACACTAACAAACCAAAAACCTACTCGTTATGAAAAGAATTGCGCTACTTGCAATGTTATTTGTGTCTGCACTTGGATACTCTCAAGGATCATCAAACGCTACTGCTACTTCAAATGCAATAATTGTGAGCCCGATAAAAATTGAAAGTTCTCAAGATTTAAATTTCGGAAAGATTATAGGCTCTGCTACTGGAGGGACTGTTAGCATTGAAGCTAGTGCTGATGCAACTAGAACTATTGACGATGATATGAATGCACCAGGTAGTACTCCTACTGCCGCAATCTTTGCAGTCACCGCAGAAGCCGGTCAGTTATATTCTGTAGACGTAGAAGCATCTACATTAAAGGCAGATGGTCAAACCCCAATGACTTTGAATCCAACTACCAATTTAACAGAAACTAGTATTTCAGGGAATCGGACTATATATGTAGGTGGAGCGCTGGTTGTAAATGCAAATCAAGTGCCAGATATTTATTCTGGTGACGTTAAAGTTACTGTTAGTTACGAATAAAAAATAATTGATATTATAGAAGAGAAACGCCGTCATAGAAAATGGCGGCGTTTTTTTATCCTTCTATTTAATTGTGACTTCCATTCATGAAAAGATTTTTCTACTCTTTACTTATATTTTTGTGTACGGGCTATTCATTTGCTCAGGTGTCTGCAAGTGCAGTTGTCAATTCAACTGCTGCAGTTGTTGAACCTATTGAAATTACTAAAAGTGTAGATCTACATTTTGGTAATGTGATAAGTGGGTATAATCCCGGTAGAGTAATTCTATCTCCAGAAGGGAGTAGAACGGCTTACGGACTTCAATTATCACCCGGGAATCCTGGGCAGGTAAGTGCTGCTGAAGCCATTGTAAAGCATGGTAGCTATAATTATTCTATTACGCTGCCAGAAAACTTCAAGCTATTTAATGAGAATAATCCTAATCAATTTCTCTTAATAAATGAATTTACCGCCATTCCTGAACTATCTGGAGATGATATCGATATTTTAAAAATTGGAGCAACTTTAAACCTTGAAGCCAATCAGGCAGCTGGATTTTATACAAACTCTACAGGATTCAATGTAACAGTAAGTTACAACTAACCATTATTGGATTAAAAGCCGCCCCATGCAATTAAAATCTACTATTTTTCTTTCTGTTATCTTCATTTTTAATTCTTTCGTGTCTAAGGCACAGGGGGATCTAATGATAATGCCAAAACGCGTGGTATTTGACGGTAGCCAACGAAGTCAGGAAGTGAATCTAGTAAATACTGGTACTGATACTGCCTCCTACGCTATATCCTTTATTCAGTATAAAATGAAAGAAGCTGGAGGATTTGTAGAAATTACTGAACCAGAGGAAGGACAATTCTTTGCCGATAAGAATTTGAGATACTATCCCCGAAGAGTGAGACTGGCACCAAATGAAGCTCAAACTGTAAAATTGCAAATTACTAGGTCCGGCGAACTTGAGAACAGGGAGTATAGATCTCATCTTTACTTTAGAGCGATCGAAAAGCAAACGGCATTAGGTAGCGACGAAGCTCAGAATGATCAAAATGGTATTTCTCTGAATATCAAAACTGTATTTGGGATTAGTATACCTGTGATCATTAAAGTGGGTACATCAACTACTAAAATTGAACTTACCAATATAACTTTTGACAGGGACACCCATAGATTAAGTATAGATTTTGCTAGAAGCGGTAACATGTCTACTTATGGTAACCTAAGAATTATGCATCATACAAAAGATGCAGAGCCCGTTCTGGTTGGTCAGGTTAAAGGGATTGCGGTATATGCTCCAAACCCTAAACGTCGCTTTAGCTTCGAAATACAGGACAAAGAGCATTTTGATCACTCCAAAGGATCACTGCACATAATATATGAAACTGAAGATGGTGATGTAATGGGAAAAAAGGTTTTTGATCTTGAATAAACCAATGTTCTTCTCTCTATTCAGAAATTGTTCTCTACTTATCTTTTTAGTGTTCCTCGCAAACGATTCGTTTGCTCAGGATGCTTTTACTATCAATGACCTGCACACAGTACCTCTAGATTCTACTGAAGAATATTCCTCTGTGACTTTACCAGGGAACGAAAGTCACCTAGTGGTAAATGGAACGCTGCTTGTCTATGGAAATTTAGACATGTCCGGAAATAAGTCCCAGTTTACAATGGGTCCAGATGCAGTAGTGATTGTATACGGGAATTTTATTGGGAGCAATAAAGTAGATATTAGCATTTCATCCTACCTCATTGTGATGGGTGATTTTACACGAACTTCTGGTTCAAATCAGGCTTCCATAGATATCGATAATGGGAATGTGTATATTTTCGGTGAAGTCGATGGCTGGCAGGATGATTTTAATAGTTGTGATGATTATGATGGAGATACCACAGGAGTTGCCGAGACAGACTGTGATTATGGATCTGAAGATAGTTTCGAAGACAATATTTCAAACTTTCCTCCTGCAATTGCAGATAAACTCAATTGTTTTAATTTAGTTAGTCCTGGCAACCAGGTGGGTTGTACAGGTTCTTCTGTTAGCTTTATTACCCAGGTTACCAGTGATCAGCAATTTAGTTATCAATGGCAACAGAAAGTTAGTGAAAACACTAATTATACAGATATCGTTGGTGAAACGTCGAAAGATCTAGTCCTCACGAATATTTCGAGCGATGTGGAAGGTATATTATATAGGGTTAAGATTAAAGCCATATCAAATTCTGAAGATGGCAGCGTGAATGGCTGTAAAGTTACGTTTTCAAAACCTGCACAAATCATAATAAACGATCTTTTCGAATGGTCTGGGGCTATAGGGAACGATTGGAATGATCCATTAAACTGGTTATGTGAGACCATACCAACCCAGGATACAGATGTGACGATTCCTCAGGGATTGCAAAATTATCCAGTTTTGGAAAATGGTGTAGCTGGAAAAGTAAGAAATATTGCGCTGGAGGACGGTAGCAGACTGGAAGTCCTAAATAATACTTTAGAAATATATGGTGAATTGTCAGGCACCGGACTTATTGATGTAGATTCCGGGACTCTAGCATTTAAAGGAAATATGCTACAACAAATCACAAATCCGCCAATTCTGGAAGGTTCCATTCTCAACCTCGAGATTGACAATGCTATTGGGGTTAACAATTATGCGAATCTTGATATTCTTGGGTGGCTAAAAATATCCCGCGGAACCTTCAGTACAGGTAATTCAGTCACTTTAATTAGTACTAATGATCAAACTGCACTAATTGATGGATCTGGGGCAGGTATTATTAGCGGGACCATCAAAATGCAACGTTACCTTGAGTCTGCTTCGGGTTACAAATATTTTGGAAGTCCTTTCAGCGACTCCCGTATTGGTGACTTTAGCAATTATGTGAGTTTGGGCTCAGACTTCCCGAACGTTTATCGCTACAATGAAGGGAAGAAAGATAATGATGGAAATGAACTTTCTGGCTGGGAGGCCTATGATGAAGCAACCAATTCTATGGACCCACTCGAAGGTTATGCCTTTAATTTTGGTACAGATAATTTATCGGTCTACATAGAACTGGAGGGAATAGTGAATAATGGAGACATTAGTAGAGGTCTTAACAGTATCCACGGAAAATATACCAAAGGCTTTCACCTGGCAGCGAATCCTTATCCTTCTCCTATTGACTGGAATAAGGTTTCTGCTATGACTACTAATATTGACAATGCAGTTTATTTTTTCAACTCTACCAGCGGCGAGCAATACGAAGGCACTTACTCCTCTTACGTTGCTGGTGTAAGTTCTACTGGTGAATCCGGAGGCGTAATACCTTCAATGCAGGGATTTTTTGTTCATGCGACCGATGGGACATCGAGTTCAAACCTTACTATGAATAACTCGGTAAGAATAAATGATTTTACGCAGGCATTTTATAAGCAGCAGGAACTGGATATAGCACTTGCGCGTATCACTGCAGGCTTCACTTCCTCTAATGCTGAAGATGCTATAGTTCTCTATGATGTTCATAATGCCACCAAAAAGTTTGATAAGCAGAATGATGCTTTAAAACTAATGAATACGAACACTAAGGTTCCTAATCTATATATAATTACTGAAGATCGCTTTGAAGCCAGTATCAAATCTCTAGAGCTTTCTGAAGAAAAGAACAAAAAGCATATTCCAATAGGACTTAATCTGCAACAAAGTGGTGCTATTGAGTTTAGGTTGAAGGATCTGAAAAACTTTTCTGGTCAGACTTCTATTTATCTGGTAGATAAACATAGAAATACGGTAACAGATTTGCGAGATAAAATTTACCAGGTAAATCTTTCAAAAGGTGTTACAAACGATCGTTTCTACCTGAGTTTTGGTAACGAAAAGCTGCAACTAACAGAACTTGTTTTAGAACCTTTTATTTTGAAAAGTGATGAGGGTTCGATTGGTGTAAGAATGAATTTACATGTGGGGGAAGAAGGTACTATAAGTCTTAGCAATTTAAATGGAAAGATTCTTCAGCATTTTCCCGCTTCAGCCAATTCTGAATTAAATTTTGATCAAATTATAAGCACCGGGGTTTATCTGGTTACTTATACTTCAGAAGCCAGATCATTTACAAAGAAAGTAATCGTGAGAAAATAATTATATGCCATATCCTAATTCCTTTATTTTTATCGTCTTCATGATCGTTTTTTTTCCGAAGCAGATTACAGCACAGGAGAATCCACCAATTCCACTAAATGTACAGGTTAGTACCGCACAGTTCCTCAACTTTGGAAGTTTTGCTGTGGATAATGGTGTGGGAACGGTTAGTGTAGATGCTAATGGGACCAGGGCATGGACGGGCGATGTAAAATTACTTAATAGCGGTACCACGGTCTCCCCTGCACTATTTGATGTTTATGCTAATCCGGGAACACTTGTCAATATTATGCATGATAGTCAGTTTACTCTGAATGGTAGCAGCGGCCAGACCTTAACATTGGAAATCAATAGTTATAGTACCGGAAAAACCTTTATTACCAACGCTGCTTCAGAAATCCCAAATCCAGTTTATGTTGGCGGCACATTAAATATTGGTCCACTCTCTGCAAATGGAGCCGGAAATTATAGTGGTTCTTTCACCCTTACCTTTATTCAGGAATAGTTGAGCTTGAGTTTTATGACCAGAGTTACCCCTACGATTGGCGATTCGTATCAGCGCAAAATTTTCCTATTCTGTTTCTTACTATTCATCTCTAGTGTGGCACTGTCACAGGAATACCCTGCGTATGATGAATTTACAGTAGATATGACTTCCCGGGAACTCGGTACCATGGAAGTTCCTATTGCCATTAAAAATGAAGTCGCGTATATAAGCTTTCTTGAACTTTTTCAACTATTTCAGCTTAAAAGTGAAACAAACGATTCTAATAATACTATTTCTGGCTTCGTTGAAAATATGGATACTACTTATCTGCTCAATCTTGAGAATAATACATTACAAATTGACGGGCAGGAAATTCAACTTCAGGAAGATCAATTTATACAGACAGGCACAATTTTTTATCTTAGATCTGATCTCTTTGGAAAGTATTTTAAACTTCAAACAGATTTTTCTATTCGAGATTTGAAAATTGCATTTAGCACAGAACTGGAGTTACCAATTATCAAGCAAAAGCGTAGAGACAGAGCACGTAAAAACCTGAATCGTACAATTGGAATTCTGGAGCCTGACACTTTGATAGAAAGAAAGTATCCCTTTTTTAAAGGTGGTAATTTGGACTGGGGAATTACTACTACTCAGCAAACTAATGGACAGGATGACAACCGTTTTAACCTGGGACTTGGAACCATGTTCGCAGGTGGTGAAACAAATATTTTGCTGAACTATTCAGACAGAGTTCCGTTTACAAGTAGAAACCAGTTTTACCAGTGGAAGTATGTGGATAATGATAGTAAATTATTTAAACAAGTCACCGCAGGTAAGATCTTCACGGGTGCGACCTCTTCCCTATTTGCTCCGGTGGTAGGTGTGCAGGTGATCAACGCTCCATTGGTCAACCGTCGCTCCTATGGAACTTACATTTTAAATGACTATACCGAACCTAGATGGACAGTGGAACTTTATGTTAATAATATTCTGGTTGATTTTACACAAGCAGATGCTTCAGGATTCTACTTTTTTGATGTACCATTAATGTACGGGAATACAAATATAGACCTCAGGTTTTTTGGCCCATATGGAGAGGAATTATCTGATACCAGGGTCATTAACATTCCATATAATTTTGTTCCCGAAAATGAATTCCAATATTCATTGAGCGCTGGTGTCGTGGAGGATGAAGACAATAGAAGATTTTCCAGGTATACTATGGGTTATGGATTATCCAGGGGAGTAACTATTGGTGGTGGTATCGAATATTTATCTGATGTAATCAGTGGTGAGTACATGCCTTTTCTTAGTACTTCTGTAAGAATGACTTCCAACCTGTTATTTTCAGGAGAATATACCTATGGTGTAAAAGGAGAGGGTATTCTGAGCTACCGAACACCTTCCAGGGTGCAGTTTGACTTAATGTATGCCAAGTATCATGATGACCAGACTGCAATTAATTACAATTACCTGGAAGAGCGAGAATTTAGATTCTCTGCTCCAATACGGATGAAGAATTTTTCAGCTTTCAGTCGATTTTCCCTGAACCAGATCGTCTTGCCTACTACTGAATTTACTACTGCGCAGCTTTTACTCTCCGGAAATCTCTTCGGAATAAGCACCAATTTAACCACATATGGAATTTTTAATTCTAATCTAGAAAATCCTACGATCTACTCTTCTCTTTCCCAGACCTTTCGTTTACCTTACCAGGTGTTATTTTCACCTCAGGTACAATTCGATCTTGGGGATCAATCTTTTAGAAATTTAAATTTAGAATTGGAAAGAGTGATTTTTGAGCGTGGATTTCTTAACCTGTCTTATGAAAATAATGCTCTAAGAGACGCCCACACCTTCGAGATTGGTTTACGCTACGCCTTTAATTTCGCACAAACTTCGGTAACTTCAAGATTAGGAAACCGAAATTCCTCACACATTCAATCTGCTCGTGGTAGTGTTCGCTGGGATGATTCAAACAATTACGTTGCTTTGAGTAATCGTCCAGGGGTTGCTCGAGGTGGAATCACTATTCTACCATTTCTGGATCTAAACGGTAATGGAAAAAGAGACGCCATGGAGAAAGGCGTTTCTGGAATAGAATTAAAAACGAAACCAGGTCTAATAAGCTATAATAAAGATAAAACTGAAATCAGGTTAACCGACCTGCAACCTTACGTAAAGACGATCATTGAAGTGGAGTCAAATAGTCTGGATAATATCGCCTGGAAAGTAAAAAACCCTAAGATCATGGTAGAAACTGTACCTAATCAATTTAAAACTATTGAAATTCCTGTCACTGTGTTAGGAGAAGTTTCTGGATTCGTAAATTTGAAAAGTGACAATACGCTCCAGGGTCAGGGTAGAATTAAGGTTCAGATCTTAGATCAATTTCAAAATAAAGTCACAGAAGTGCTATCAGAAGGTGATGGTTATTTTACATATCTAGGATTAAAACCGGGTAACTATACTGCGCGGATCGATCCATTGCAGTTACAGCAACTAGGGTTCAAAAGCAGTCCTGCATCTTACAATTTTGAGATCGAAATATCAGAGTACGGAGATATTGAGGATACTATTGAATTCAATCTAGAGAAAGAAACAGAAATATAGAACTAGTAGTGTATTTCAAGAATTTCGAGCTTTCGTATTTCGGTACCAAGTTTGAAATCTACAGTTTCACCAACTTTTTTACCTGTAACTGCGCGGGCAATTGGCGCAACAAAAGCGATTTTCTGCTTTTTAATATTAGCTTCATCAACCCCTACGATCTGGAATTTCTGAATTTGTGAACTATCGAGGTTCTTTAATTTTATGTGTGCTCCAAACCGAATTTCATTCTGTGCCTGTTCTTCAGGTTTCAAAACTCGTGCAGATTGAATTCTTTCAGCCAATAATTTCATTTTTCCATCAATCAGGCCTTGAGCTCTTCTTTTTTCTGTATCGTCTTTGACACTTATATTGGATCGCTCGTTTTCAAGCCTTTTTAATTCCAAATGTAGTTCCTGTAGTCCATTTGGTGTCACATAATTTGTAACTCCATCTGGTATCGCCGCACGTGGTGGAATTATCACTGGTTCTTCCTGATCTTCTTCCTTTACAAATCCTCTGCTCATAATTTGTATCTTATATTCTTCTAATTATAGCAAAACCCGAAGGATATGGCTTAACCAACAATCATAAATATTTCTCAAAACCTAACAACGGGTCTGAGAGGATACTACATTTATCAAATTTAATCATCGAAATGAGTCTGGAAATCATTCTTCTTTTTGTGATCATCCTTGGTGTGATCTTTTTATTTGCGCTGGAAATATTTCCGGTAGACAAGATCGCATTTACTATTCTGGGCCTGCTATTACTAACAGATCTTGTTTCTCCGGAAGAAGCTATTTCAGGTTTTTCCAGCCCAGCAACGATTACGGTACTTTGTCTAATGATCATAGCGATCGGGCTCGAAGACAACGGCGTTATTGATCTCCTCGCCCAGGGAATGAGGAAATTGAAAGGTCTGCCTCTGCTTATTATGATCCCTGTTTTTATGTTTATCGCAGGAAGTATTTCTGCTTTTATAAACACAACCGCTGTAGTTTTAGTCTTTGTAAAGATTATTGATGAACTGGCAGAGAAATATGACATCCCCAGTTCAAAATTACTATTGCCGGTTTCATTCGCTGGAATTATAGGTGGTAGTTGTACGCTTATGGGTACTTCTACCAACCTGATCGTAAATGCGGTGGCGGTTAAAAGAGGTGTCGAACGTTTCGGATTCTTCGAATTTAGTTGGTACGGGATCATATTTATGTTCATTACCATTATCCTGGTAAGTTTGATGGCGGGATTTCTTCCGAAGAAAAAACCTAGCGATCTTAATTCGGTTTATAAGCTTGATGAGTTTATTACAAAAGGGATCGTAAGCGAAACTTCAAAACTGATTGGCAAGAATCTTCAGGATATCTTCGGAGACGAAAAAGATTCTATTGAAGTGATCAGGCTTAAACGTAAAGGTGTAATAAATGATCATCCCGGCAGATATACAACCTTAAAACTTGGTGATCAATTACTACTTAGATGCAGTATAGAACAGCTCATTCAACTCAAAGAAGAAGGTGATCTTACAATTATCAGAAATTCTGAGGCTGAAGCTGTAAAACCAATTGTGAACGAGGCTTCAGAAATTGAAGAAAACATTCAGCTTGTAGAAATACTGATGTTACCTAACTCTCCATTAATTGGTAAAAGCATTAAAACTGTGGGCTGGTATGATCTTCATGGAGCAGTTCCTTTGGCGATCAGGAAAAGAAGAAGCTTCAGAAATCCAAAAAGAAGAATTTTCAATAAAAAGTCAGACGATATTGACCTTCGGGTTGGGGATCGTCTTCTGGTGGAAGTAACGCAAAATGACCTGCATGAACTTCAGAAAATGGATAATATTAGTATTCTTCAAAATCATGAGGAAATTAGTCTTGTGTCTAAAAAGAAACGTTCACTTAGCCTCGGAATTTTAATTCTTGTAATTGCTTTATCCGCGTTTTCTATATTCCCAATTCTGAAAAGTGCAGTGATTGGCTGTTTCCTGATGATTCTGCTGAAGTGTATCGATCTCGGGAAAATTTATACGCAAGTAAACTGGCAGATCATTTTTCTGCTGGCGGGTATGATCCCGTTAGGGGTAGCCATGAGTAATACCGGTGCAGATGACTGGATTTCCACAAATCTCTTACTACTATTCGATGGCAAACCAAATTACAGTATTATAGGATTACTATTTTTAGTGACGATGTTCTTAAGCGGATTTATCTCTAACAATGCTACTGCGATCATTATTGCACCCATAGCGATTACCATCGCAACCAAGTTACAACTGGATCCAAAACCTTTTATTTTAGCAGTACTCTTTGCATCAAATTTCAGCTTTTTTACTCCGGTGGGTTACCAGACCAACACAATCATTTATGGAATGGGAATTTATAAGTTCAAACATTTCCTAATTATAGGTGGTGCTTTATCGATTGTACTTTGGATTGCGGCAACCTTCTTACTTAGCAGGCAGTTATAAAAATGTATTTTTGCTAAAAACATTATGTCCAGGTTACTCATCATTGGTTACGTATGGCCAGAACCCAATTCCTCAGCTGCGGGTGCGAGAATGATGCAATTAATCGAATTTTTCAAAGAACGTAGCTATCAAATCACCTATGCAACTTCAGCCCGAAGATCAGAAAATATGGCAGATCTTGACGCATTGGGCGTTAACAGCCGGGAGATCCAGCCAAACAATGATGAGTTTGACGTTTTTATACAAGAACTGGATCCTCAAATCGTTCTTTTTGATCGTTTTATGATGGAAGAGCAATTTGGATGGAGAGTGGATAAATTATGTCCCGAAGCTTTTAAGATTTTGGATACCGAAGATCTGCATTCGCTAAGAAAAGTTAGAGAAACAATCCTGAAAACCGGTCAGGAATTTGATGATGTTTATTTGGATGCTGATATTACTAAACGGGAAGCTGCGGCCATCTACAGATGTGATATTTCTTTAATTATTTCTGAATTCGAAATGAAGCTGTTAATTGAAAAGCTAAAGATCCCAGAACATATACTTTTCTACCTGCCATTTATGATGGAGACGGTTTTTTCTGAAAATAACAGCTACACTGAAAGAAGAGACTTTATAACTATAGGTAATTTTCTTCATGAACCAAACTGGAGAGCAGTTCTAAATCTAAAAGAAAACATATGGCCTTTACTTAGGAAACTCTTGCCAGATGCACAGTTACATATATATGGCGCTTATCCTTCCCAAAAAGTCTGGAATTTGCATAATAAAGCCGAAAGATTTCTAGTTCATGGACGTACAGAAAATGCTCCGAAAGTTATGAGTAATGCCAGAGTATGTCTAGCACCTATTGAATTTGGAGCTGGATTGAAAGGTAAATTAGCAGAAGCAATGGCATGCGGAACTCCTTCAGTAACCACAAGTATTGGTAGTGAAGGCATGGCTGGAGATTTAGATTGGAATGGATTCATTGTGGACGATGCTGTCCAGTTTGTCGAAGCAGCTAAAATCCTGTATACCAATGAGCAACTGTGGAACAAAAAAAATGAACAGGGTTATCAGATTCTGAAAGAGCGATTTGACCAGGACATTCACCAGGCAAGATTCGATAGAAAATTAACCATGACTCTCAAACAGCTTCCGCAGCATAGAAAAGAGAACTTTACGGGTCTAATGATGAAACATCATCTCCAACGAAGCACATATTTTATGTCCAGATTCATTCAGATGAAAAACTCTATAAATTAGAAAACCGCTGGAAGCAATAGCTACCCAACGGTTTTCACTACACAAAAAACAGTTTAACCAAACATCATCAGAAGTATCAAACAATGGCCTCAAAAGCCCTTCTGAACAATTTTTTATTGAGATTTTGCAAAGCAGCAGTCTTATATTTTGTATCTACTAAGAGTGAGATGTTGTTGTTGCTTCCGCCATAAGAAATCATCCTGACCGGTACATCATCCAGAATTTCGAATAATCTTGGAGTTCCACGATCGTCAATTAGTCCCTCACCAACCACACAAATGATACTGTGATCACGATCCACACTAATCTCTCCGTAAGCCTTGAGTTCGCTTAGAATAGGTTCAAGGTTCGAAACATTATCAATAGTAAGTGAAATGGCAATTTCTGAGGTGGTGATCATATCAATAGCGGTTTCATATTTGTCAAAAACCTCAAAGATCTTCCTTAGAAAACCATGTGCCATCAACATCCTGTTAGATTTAATTTTGATAGCTGTAATATTATCTTTTGCCGAAATTGCCTTTAAACCTTTAGTTTCAGAAATTGCAGAAATACAGGTTCCAGGATCGGTTGGCTTAAAGGTATTCTTCAGAAATACCGGGATATTTTTATCGATAACCGGCGATATGGTTTGGGGATGCAAGATCTTTGCACCAAAATAAGCAAGCTCTGCTGCTTCCTCGAAACTTAACTGAGCTACCGGAAAAGTGTTTTCCACTACCCTTGGATCATTATTGTGTAAACCATTAATATCGGTCCAGATTTGTATTTCAGAAGCATTTAAAGCGGCTCCAATGATCGTTGCCGTAAAATCACTTCCTCCCCGGTTAAGCGTCGATATCTCTCCGCGATCATTGATTCTAACGAATCCCTGAGTTATATAAATGGATTCTTCGGCCTGTGATTTCAATTGAGACCGAAGTAAATTACCAACACGTTCTGTATCTGGATTTTCTAGATTTGCAACCTGCATAAAATCCCGTGCATTCAACCATCTATTAGAAATATCATTTTTTGTCAAATAAAAACTGAAGATCTTAGTCAGAATAGTTTCTCCAGTTGTGAGAATCCGACATTCAATTTCCTTACTGAATTCCTGAGTAGCGAGATGCCGTAGTTCCGAAAGTTCAGCTTGCAGAATATCGAATATTTCATTTCTTTCCTTTACTGAATTGAACAATAATTCAATTTCCTGCTCATGCCTGAGAAAAAGAGCTTCCAAAATTTCATCCATCTTAAGCTCATCCCCCTGTTCTACACTACTGGAAAGTTCAACCAGAAGATTTGTAACGCCAGACATAGCAGACAGTACTAATAACTTATCCCCTTCAATATTCTGAATGATACTTGCAACATTCCGGATATTCTCTGCAGAACCTACTGAAGTACCTCCAAATTTTAAAACTTTCATATCTCCCTAATTTCTCTTTGCATAAGTACATATAGATTCAACTGCACTCAAGAAAATTAATCGATTTATATACATTTGCACATTATGTATAATAATTAACAATGAAGACAATTACTACCGTAGTTCATGACATTATAAGACACCAACCATTTCTGGATGATGCAATCGCCAGGGATATTGTAAATTTTAGTGGTCTGGCTGCCGATATTCAACCACAAGTCGAACAGGAAATGCGTAAATCTGTTAAACAAGGAAGTATAATTATGGCACTTCGGCGTTATGCACCACATAGAACCAAGATCAATATGAAGAGCCTGAGAGAATTAGGGGATATTATTGTACGATCTGGAATCACTGAATATACCTTCTTAAATAGTAAGACTATTATTGCAAACAAAGCTAAACTATTGGAGTCTGTAAAGGATCAAACCGGAATTTACCTTAATTACTCCAGTAATTACCAGGAAAGTAATATTCTGGTTTCATCAACTCTTACAGATCTGGTAGAAGATTGTTTCAGAAATGAAGTCAGGGTAACAGTAAAAAAGGAATTGTCTTCGATCACTATTGCGCTGCCTAAGAATAGCTCCCAGACAGTTGGTTTGTATTTCTATATGTTCAAATTACTTGCTTATGAAGGAATTCCTGTTTTCGAAATGATCTCCACATCAAATTACTTCGCACTTTTCCTTGAAAAAGAGTATGTGAATAAGGCATTTTTGCTACTCAATGAAATCAAGGCTTGAGACTACCAGTATTCGTAATAAACACCTGTCATTGCAACGACTGTGAAAACAATGATAAATGCAATCGCTAAATAGATAAGCTTATTAGAATTACTATTATTTTTATTGAAGATGTTTGGGTCTGAAGTGCTATCAGATTCGTTCCCGCTAGGCATATTTTTGGTCGTTTGGTTAGAAATCGACTCCAATATACTAATTATCAATAATTTAATTACATGTTTTTTTATTATTTGAAATTCGATTCAAAAAAAAATGTCATATTAAATGTTGATGATCATTCCTCAGGTTTCAGAAATGACGTAGATATTCCAGAGAGAACTAATTATAATCTTTCACGATACTAGCCCATTCCATTGATTTCAGAATACGAACCAGCACAGGATCAATCATATCCCGATATTGAGAATTCTTCGGAAAGGCATAACTATAATAATCCTTCTTCAAACTTTGCTCAATAATCTCCAGTTCGTTTTGAAGGTTCATTTGTTCAATATGATACCTTAAAATAGGTTCATCATAGACTACTAGAAACGTTTCTTCCCTGGTGAGCTTGTCCAATGCTTCCATCCCGTTATTAACGAGTTCGGTTTCAATTTTATATAAGTCCAGCAATTCCTGTGAGCTTGAACTCTTTACGGTAGTTACTTCAAATCGATCGAGATCCTGAATATTGGTTATTTCTTCATTAATACCTTTTACTGTCAATGAAGACGCGATCCCAGCCGTAAAACTTGAAATTATAATAACAGCCATAAACATCCAGATAAGACCTATGATCCTTCCACCAAGCGTCCTTGGAGACTTATCTCCATACCCAACTGTTGTCATAGTCACTGCACTCCACCAGAATCCCTGTAAAATCCCCCTTAAATTACCTCCGAATTCTTCCTTATTCTTGTTTCTTTCAAAAATCCATACTAAAAAACCAAAGATGAATATGACCAGTAGAAGTAATCCTATAATAGAGAAAAACTCCCAGCTAAATAGATTTTTAAGGTGTCTTAGAGTTTGAGATTCAGATCTTTTTGCGACGCTGGTATGAGAAATAAAGTATGGCTGTGAAAATTCCATACGATGCATACGGTTATCTGTCACTGTGACCGGATTAATACTGAAGTCTACCTCGCCTGCTTCTATACCGTCAAGTAAACTTCCAAGGTCCTCGTATTCTTTGAACTCGTAGTCCAATTGCAGTTCCTCGTTGACCATTTTCCATGAAGCTATACTTAGACCTCTAAATTTACCATTGTGTTTTTCAACAAAAGGAGCGGTTTCAGAAATACCAATGACTACTTTATTATTTTCCGAAGAAAGGCTGTCCTGAGCTATTAGTACGTTGCTCCAGACAGATATAATACATAGAAACAGGATTGTAAACCTGGAATAAGACATCATTTTAAACTTTAAATGAGCTCGAAGATAAACATTCCTATTTTTTCAGCGAATCCTTCTGAAATAAGTAAGCAATATTTAGTTGCTTCTTCCCAAAATCCTTTGCCTTTGAAACATCCTGCCCCATATAGATATCGATCCTTTTTTTCCAGCGATAATGCATTTTGTCTTTGATATAGAAAACACTGTCGAAACCTTCTATTTTGATAGGTGAATTATAGTCCAGTCCCATCTTTAAAAGATCACGGGAAACTGCGATCGCATTCATGCCTGGTCTCAACGTATCTCCCCAGGCAGTAATTCTGGGGTTATTCTGAGTTTGATATTCTACTGAATTATAGGCGGTTGCCGTCACGCAAATTGTATCCCAGTCTTCAACATTTTTATTACCATCAAATGCCGTACAGGCAGTTAGATAGATCATTAGAATAAATCCGAAAATCAAAATCGCAGATTTTTTAAGCCTGTACGTATATTGAGAGTACAGCATCCTTTAAGATAAAGTGAATCCTTCGGGATATTCTCGTTTAACAAATTGATTTGCTTCATCAAAATTGGTGACTTTCATGTTTTCTGAATCCCAGATCATTTTCAGGTCTCTGCCTGGATAGATGATCTGGTCCTTACCGTTCGCGTCCTTTTTCTTATTCTGAATATCATAACCTCGAATGGCGAGATTTGCTATCAATAAAGATTCAGTCAAAGGACCTGCGATATCGAACGGCGAACTTAGTTTTTTATTGCCATATCCTACAATTGCTGCTTCTACCCATTGAGCGTAATGACCATCCATTCCATTTGGCACACGTTCGTAAGTTTCGGCTATATTGACTTCGTCTGATTTTGAGGTAGGTAGTAATCTTGGATTAAGGCCGTAGGTACCACACATCATTTTACCCTTCGTTCCAATAATCAAAGCACCATTACCTCCATCTCCAAATGTTTCTTCAGGACCTAATTCTTCTGGTCGCATAGGTTTGATACCACCATCCATCCAATGAAGTTTGATATCATCAGCACCCGGTGTCTTACCATCAAAACTCATAATCACATGACTGGACGGAGGGCAGCTATCCGGGAAAAAACCTCTCTGGAACTCATCTACGTAGACACTTCCAACGCTACATTCGACTTCTTTTGGATATTTGAGATCCAGAACGCTAAAAGGCGGTTCAATAAGATGACATCCCATATCCCCAAGGGCGCCAGTTCCATAATCCCACCAGCCACGCCAGTTAAAAGGAACCAGGCCATCCACATATTCCTTATGTGGTGCAGTACCAAGCCATAATTGCCAGTCCAGTTCAGAAGGGATTGCACTATTGTTTTTTGGCCAGGGGATTCCTTGTGGCCAGACTGGTCTATTAGTCCATACATTTACTTCCTTAACTTCTCCAATTAGACCTGCATTATACCATTCTTTCATTTTGCGCACACCATCACCTGAAGCCCCCTGGTTACCCATTTGTGTGACTACCTTATATTGTTTTGCTGCCTCTGTAAGTTTTCTGGCTTCATAAATATCATGCGTAAGTGGTTTTTGAACATATACATGTTTTCCACGTTCCATAGCAGCCATGGTTTGAACAGCGTGATTATGGTCTGGGGTCGAAACACTTACAGCATCGAAATTGTTGGATTCTTTATCAAACATTTCCCGATAGTCCTTATAATATCGAGCCTTCGGAAAAGCTTTTCGGGAAGCTGCCGCTCGCCTGTCATCTACATCACATAAGAATGCTATCTCAGCTTTGCCACTTTTGTAGAAACTCATGATATCTGATTCCCCTTTACCTCCTACTCCAATCCCGGCGATCAACAACTTATCGCTGGGTGCTGTAAAACCAGGTCCACCCAGTACATGCCTGGGAACGATCATAAATCCTGAAGCTGCAACGGCAGATTTTTTGATGAAATCTCTTCTGGTGTTTGAAGTATTCTGAAAGGAAAATTTGCTCATTTTATAAGGTGTTGGTTTGGAATTGCTTAAAGTTATCTTTTTTCAGATAATAATACAATTAAACCTTGACTGACATATTGCCGGTAGAATCAGTTATTGTGTCGGGTGTTAAGATCTTCGGCAAGGTCCTTGCACAATTGTACTTGAAAATGGTGGAGAGAATATCGAAGCCTCAATTTGTAATGGAAAATAATATTTTATGAGTCAAGTTAAGCAGAATGATGCCGTAAAGGTACACTACACAGGAAAACTAGAAGACGGACAGGTTTTTGACAGTTCAGTAGAACGTGGAGAACCTATCGAGTTCACTCTAGGTGAAGGACAATTGATTCCTGGATTCGAAGAAGGCCTTATCGGGATGGAAGTTAACGAGAAGAAGACTATCAACATATCTAAAGATGAAGCTTACGGAGATCCAAAAGAAGAATTGATCCAGGAAGTTCAAAAAAACCAACTTCCAGAAGAACTTAAGCCAGAAGTTGGAATGCCATTGGTATCTAAAGGACCTGACGGTCGTGAGATCAACCTGGTAATTACCGATGTAAAGGATGAGACCATCGTAGTAGATGCAAATCACCCTCTAGCTGGAAAAGATCTAATTTTTGATCTTGAAGTAGTTGAGATCAAATAATTGAATAGAAAAGATATTTGAAAAAAGCCCGGTCTATCCGGGCTTTTTTTTTGATTGTCTTTTATAATCTGGTTAAGGTTATGATAATTCTTTTCCATTGATAGTTATGCTCCTTACATTAGATTAAAATCAAAATCTAAGTTATGATAAGAAAAGGATCGGCCGAGTGGAAAGGCTCTTTAAAAGAAGGAAAAGGAACAGTTAGTCTTGAGAGCGGAGTTCTTAAGGATGAACAATATTCTTACAAGACACGTTTTGAAAATGGAAATGGTACAAATCCAGAAGAATTGGTTGGCGCAGCGCATGCAGGCTGTTTTAGCATGCAACTTTCGGCTTTCCTTACTGAGGATGGATATGAACCAAATCAGGTAGCTACGACCAGTGAGATCACATTTGAAGATGGAGAGATCACAAAATCCCATTTGATCCTAACGGCAGACGTTCCAGGAATTGATAAAGATAAGTTCGATAAGATCGCTAATAAGGCAAAGGATAGCTGTCCACTTTCGAAATTGCTTAAAGCAGAAATCACACTGGAATACGATCTAAAATAATACTTTAGATCCCCCGAATTAAAGCTCCTTAATTAAGGGGCTTTTTTTATGCAATCTTCTATAGATTTATATATAGTTTCCTTCATACTCTTTTCCATAATATTTTTAGACACGAATTTTTGATTGACCTCAATTTCGATTCCGACATAATTTTCTGTAAATCTTTTTCTTAGGTAAGTCGTAAAACCATCAGCTTTTCCAAGGTATGGATAGTTTTTGCGAACTCTGTATTTAGATTTATCTATTAGCGATTTTTTAAATTGCTCACTAATCTCCTTCTCTAACTGGACCGTAGGATCATAAAGTATTCCTATATCACAATCTCTTTCAACATCATTAAAAACGGGAGTAAACGAATGGATCGAAAGGTGTACTACCAAATGATTGAATTCATGAAAATCCAGAGTTAAATGCTCAACATGCTGTCGGTAAGGCAAATAGTGTTCTGCTATTATTTGACTCTTCTTAGAATGCTCAAGAATTTTTGAGAACCTGGAAAATAGCTTAGGATGGTGTAAAGATCGATTAGTTTCAATTAGTAATCTTCCAATATCCTGTGCATAACTAGCATTAGATAGAGGTTCTAAATATTTGTACAAATCGTAAGCACCAGGATCATAACCTTCATGAGTATTTAGAACATCTTTCTGTTCTTTGAATAAATAAATGTATTGAGGCGGAATTGCATTCGCAGCATGTTCGCAGGTAATCAGTAATTTCATGGCCGGAACATACGATCAGACTGCAGGCTTTCAGCAATTTTCAAGTAGGTACGTTTTATGTTCGTTTCTGAAAAATCTCCTCTCAAGGATTTTAGAATTCGTGATGATAGACTGCCATTCTGCAATAAGAATTCAATATGATTTTGATGATTGTTAGACAATTTATTACCTACTCGTTTATAGATGTTTTTCCAGATATTTCTAACATCGGCGTCTTTTTCAATATCAAAAATTGCCAGATATCGCTTGTTTGTAATCAGCGTATTTTCAGCGTCTTTAATCACATCATTAAAAATGGAAAATAAATCATCCTCGTGCCAGGCCTTTTGATCTTCCAGAGAAACAAGCTCTTCAGAAACCAGTAATCTTAAAGCTTCCACTATAAAGGCTGCAATCGCAATATCTGCGGAAGGTGTTTCCTGAATGTCGATAACCCTGATCTCAATTGCATTCCTGTCGAATCTGGAAATAGCTCCTCTTGAATTTAAAAAATGATGATCGAGAATTTGCTGCGTATCATACTTTTTGATCGCTTTATTTATTGGATCAAAGATCTTTTCGTCATATTCCTTTTTACTGAAGACCTGTTCAGGTATGACCTTCCCTGTCATATGAGGTATTTCCTTCTGATTGGTTTTATAATAATGCATTCTGGAATCCTTATAGCCAGTGAATTGTCCGTCCAATACCGGTGAGCTCGCTGCCAGACCAGGAATGATTGGAAGTAAAATACGCACCGCTGCATGCAACTTCTCAAATTCCTGATCATTTGCAAAAGGTAAATTGATATGCATACTTTGAACATTGCTCCAACCATGTCCTCTACAATCAAATATCCTATTGTAGAGGTTGTAGATCTCATTCTGATCGTGTGGCCATAATTTTGTTTCTACCAAAGTATCCATTAAAGGATGGCATGCTCCAGCCAGCAATTTTGAATCCATGTTTTCAAGAAGCTTGTTGATTTCCTTTATGTTCTGAAGGAAATCGTTTTCCAAATCTTCCAGAGTGGAAACCGGACCGTTGGTTTTTAGTTCCACTACATGGGCGACAAGCTCATTGCTCCACTCAATCTTGCCGTTTGAAACATCAGATGTTAGAGTACCATTCTTAAGGATAAACAATTCATCAACTGAAGGATTTACCTTCATAGTTTTATTATGCACGAGCATATATTCCAGCTCTATTCCAAAAACTTCAAATAAGTGATATGCCATTCTTAATTTTTTTCTAGTCGGTTTTTAAGAGCAGTAATAATCTCAGTATAGATAATATCACCATAATACTCATCCTCTACTCCCGCATCAATATTGGGATTGTCATTTATTTCGATAACCACAGGGCCTTTTTTAGTTTCTTTAATATCGATTCCGTATAAGCCTGCGCCCATCAGTTTAGCCGACTTCACCGCAATTCTAATTATTTCAGCAGGAACTTTTTCTATAGGTAGAGAATCTGCATTTCCATCCTGATCATATTTGTCTTTAGCATTCCAGTTGTAGATCTGCCAGTGACCTTTTGCCATATAGTATTTACTGGCGTAAAACGGTTTACCATCCAGAATTCCTATTCTCCAATCATATTCAGAATATGAAAATTCCTGGGCAATAACCAGTTCTGACTCTTTAAGCATCGCAGATGCGAGCTCATGATATTCAGATTCCGTTTTTGCTTTTTTAACACCGAAAGAGAAAGTGGAATCCGGTGATTTCAGTACAACCGGCAATCCGATCGTTTCCAGAACCTGACTCATATTGTCTTTGTGAACGATCATGGTTTGCGGCGTTGGTATTCCAGCATTTTGCAAAGCTTCAGCCATAAATACCTTGTTGCAACATTTCAATATAGCATCTGGCATATCTACAAGCGCAATGCCTTCCTGCTGTGCCTTGCGAGCAAAAGCATAGGCTTCATTATTTACTTCTGTACTCTGGCGTATAAACAGAGCATCAAATGATGAAAGCCTGGAGAGGTCTTTTGGTGAAACAATTTCAGTATAAAAACCCATTTTTTCGGCGATCTCCACAAATTTCTTCAAGGCTTTGCTATTACTTGGAGGTGCAGGATCACCATCTTTTACCAGGATTGCTAGGTCATATTCATAACTGGAAAGCTTCGGAGTATCATAACGCTTTTTGCTAAAATATTGCTCAGCAAATGCATACATACTTTCTTTATGTTCTTCGGGAATCTCAGCTTCAGAAATCGCTTTGATATTTTTAATATTCCACTTGGTCGTATAAGTGAATCGCACCCGTAATAACGGAATTTGGAAATGCCTGAAAAATGTAGCGCTTAATTCCTTGTATTTCGCAGCGACATTCTGCCCAAAATAAATACTGAGCGTAAACTCTTTGGACTTCAAGCTTTTAAAACTACGCTGAATAAGATCGTCAAATTCATCAGATACTATCCTAACCAACTTTGGTTCCCCAAGGTCCACCAGATTCCTTATGGTTGGAATAGCCGAATGTCCACGGGCTTCTGCCAGTAAAGAGACATAATATCCCTTGGACTGGTAAGAATAGTCTTTACAGAGATTAAATATTCGAACATTTTTGAGCTTTGCGAATTCAGGATTGGTAAGGTAATCCCGCGATGAGATAATTTTTGTATTCTCAGGAGAAATGGTCCAGTTTTCAGGCTGGTTTACAACAATGTATTTATTCATTCAATTAATTGGTAACTCAAATCAAATGTATATTAAAATTCAATCGTAAATAAGATTTTAAGTTATCCTTAAATATAATTATTAAATTCAGCCTGAAAATCTATGTTTATGAAATTATCAATATCAGGATTACTCCTTTTCTCTCTAGTATTTAATAGCAATGCACAAACTCAGGATTCAGAATTGATCGAGAAAGCGACCAGAATACATGAGCGTGTGATTACTATAGATACGCACAACGATATTAATATCAACAATTTCACTACTGAAAAGAACTATACGCAAGACCTGGACACCCAGGTAAATTTGCCGAAAATGCTGGCTGGTGGTCTTGATGTAAGCTGGTTAATTGTTTACACTGGGCAGGGCGAATTGAATGAGAAAGGTTATGCAAAAGCTTATGAGAATGCAATTAGCAAATTTGAAGCAATTCACAGGCTGACAGAAACTTATGCTCCTGAAGCTATAGGATTGGCCACAACTTCTGCTGAAGTACGAAAATTAGTTGCAGAAGGAAAAAAAGTCGCCATGATAGGTGTTGAAAATGCGTATCCTGTTGGTACAGATCTAAGCAGAATCAAAGAGTTTCACGATAGAGGAGCCAGATATATGTCGCTTTCTCATAACGGTCATAGTCAGTTTTCAGACTCTAATACCGGTGAGGAGAATGATGAATGGTTGCATAATGGATTGAGTGAATTAGGAGAGAAAGCTGTTCTTGAAATGAACAAATATGGAATTATGATCGATGTTTCACATCCCAGTAAAGAAGCGATCAAAGATATGTTCAGAATATCAAAAGCACCACTTGTAGCTTCACATTCTTCTGCCAGAGCACTTTGTAATCATAGTAGGAATCTGGATGACGAACTACTTGAATTGTTTCGCGAGAATGGCGGAGTCGTTCAAACGGTGGCGTTTAGTTCTTATTTGAATACTGAGAAACACAATGCTTTTTCGAAGGCAGAAACTGAAGTTTACAAAAATACTGCCGATCAATTAGGCTTAGACTATCTAGAAAGAGACAGCGTTCGAAAACTTGATGATGCAGCGAAACAGAACTATTATAAAGATTTGAAGAAAATAAGAATAGCCGCTAAGACTGCATTAAATAACTTGAACGAAACTTCAACTCCTGTAGCCGTAGTAGATTTCGTGGATCATATCGACTACCTCGTGAAAAAAATTGGTATTGATCATGTTGGAATTAGCTCAGACTTTGATGGAGGCGGTGGAATTTATGGTTGGGATGATGCCAGTGAAACGTTTAATGTAACGATTGAGCTTGTTCGAAGAGGATATTCTGAACAGGAAATTGCTAAACTTTGGGGTGAAAATCTACTAAGAGTACTCGATGAAGTTCAGGAGGTAAGCAAGAATTTGCAGGGATAAATTATTTAAACTTTATTTCCCTGATATTTGCGGGCACTCCTACTCTTTCATTAGAAATAAAAATTCTACCATCTTTGGAAAATGCAATCCCTTCTGGTTGCTCGAATTCTGCTGGGTCCAGCAGGTGAATGGATTTTATACCGCCTTGTAGATCGGTAATTATTATCTTCTGAAATTCAGCATCCAAAACATATAGATCACCGGTTGATGGATGAATAGCAAGATCTGATGGTCTTAATAGTTTTCTGGGATTATGAGTCTTTAAACGTTCAAACTTAGGATCTTCGTAGTCAATCATTAGAACTGGTTCTTTCTGCAGTTTTCTGGTTTCCGGATCATATTCATATACACCTTTGTAACCACCGCTATTGTCCAGATTACGATCCTTTACTGTGATCCACAACTTACCGTCTGGAGTCGCAGTCATACCTTCTATATTGTTCCTGTATTCAAAATCGAGCTGTATACCTTCCAGTTCCTGATCTGCAACATCAAGGTCTGATATATCTATGATTCTCCCATTACTTTCAGCAACCCAGTAGACACCATCCAGGTAAGTTAAGGCCTCATAATCTCCGGAATATGAAAACTTGTGTTTTGCAATAATTTCATTTGTTTCCATATCAAAAGTAAACAGGATACCATCTTCATCCTGCACACAGATCATAAGTCCGTCTTCATTATATACCATTCCGGAAATTTCATTTAATTCTGAAGGTAATTCCCATGACTCGACTATCTCATAAGATTTCTCGACATCATTAAAATCGTAATCATTTAATTGGTAAATCGCGTAAATGATTCCGGCCAGAACAATGACCATAGTTACGATCCCAATAACCCACTTATTCATACAAAAACATTTAAGTTCTAATGTACAATTAAGCTCATCTCACTGAAAAAGTTTAACAATACTTTGAAGTACGAATAGTACCGTTAAATGTTAAAATTTGCTAATTCAGTACCTTTTATTGCATAGTACTGTAACATAACAAGTTTTGTAGCGTCTATTAAATAGAAACCATCATCTACAACATCAAAAATGGTTTAATAATCATCTAAAACTTTAATTATGAGACATTCAATCAATCACACCAAAAGAAGACAATGCTTTATGAACACTGAGGCGAACTTGCAAAGACAGGTATTTCCGAAGCGCAAAAGAGCTTAATTCAAAATTATTCATCAATCCAATAATACAATTATTATGAGACATTCCATCAATCAAACTAAATCAAGATCCTGCTTCATGAATACTGAAGCCAACGCAGAAAGATCATTGTTCTCAAAGCGTAGAAAGTATTAATCAATCATCAAAAAATTATCAATCATGACAAGTCTGGAAAGTAATTTACAGGTTTTTGGAAATGCCAGAACCGGTGGTATCACACACCGTAGGCCATTTCTAAACATCAAATCATCACACAGGTCTAAATCTAGCGATCAAAAATACACTGCATGAAAGGACCAATTTATCAATCAGTTCATCACAACGAGAGTTAAAAAAGAGGTTAATAGTTATATTAGCCTCTTTTTATTTAACAAAATTTATAAAATAAGCTTAAAATATAATTCTCTCGTGCAAACATTCGTTTATTTGCAAACTTTACTACTAAAGAATGTTAGCGAAACTAAAGAACAATCCTATTATTAGGTGGGCACTTATTATAATCTCCAGTCTTACAGGGTTTTTCCTGCTTTTCTTTGCCAGTATCTATTTTGGCCTCTTCGGAAAGATACCTACAGAATCTGAACTTTCATCCTTACAACAAAATAAAGCTACACAGGTACTCGCTTCTAATGGCGAGTTAATAGGTAAGTTCTACGTTTATGATCGCCAGCCTATAGATTTCGATCAGCTTCCCTCCCATCTTATCGAAGCCTTAATTGCGACTGAGGATGCACGTTTCTACGAGCATGATGGTATTGATAACCGCAGTTTAGGAAGGGTTTTTTTTAAATCCATTTTACTTCAGGATGATTCTGCCGGAGGTGGAAGTACGATCACTCTTCAGCTAGCCAAGAATATTTATGGTAGAAAAGATTATGGAATTCTGGGCATTGTGATCAACAAAATGCAGGAAGCTGTAATTGCTAAGCGTCTGGAAAATGTTTATAGTAAAAATGAACTTGTCCAACTTTATTTTAACACGGTGCCTTTTAGTGATAATACCTACGGAATTGAAAGTGCTTCCATGAAATTTTTCAATAAACATACTGTGGATCTCAAGCTTGAAGAAGCTGCAGTACTTGTCGGAATGCTGAAGGCCAGTCATTATTATAATCCGCGAATCTTTCCAGAAAGAAGCAGACTTCGTCGCGATGTTGTGCTTATGCAAATGGCGAAATATAACTACCTGAGTATGCCTCAAGCTCAAGAAGCGAAAATGCTCCCACTCGTTCTGGATTATCGAAGTTATAGTCATGATAAAGGCATTGCACCCTATTTTAGAGAACAGGTACGCAAAGATGTTTCAGGAATCCTTGATACTTTAAAGAATAAGGATGGAGAAAAGTATAATATTTATCGGGATGGTCTTATAGTACATACCACGCTTAATTACGAAATGCAACAGCTTGCTGAGGAGGCTATGATAGAGCATATGTCTCAATTGCAACACGATCATGAGAAATCCTACGGAAATAACGGTCCATGGAACAAAAACAAAAAGGTACTGATGGACGCTGTAAAACGCAGTTCAAGATACCAGAAGCTTTCAAAAGAAGGTCTTTCAGAAGAACAGATACTGCAACGAATGGAACAAAAACATTCTACCGATTTGTTTACTTATGATGGGATGGAAACTAAAAATGTGAGCAGTATAGATAGTATTGCACATTACCTGAAGTTTCTGAATTCCGGACTTTTGGCAGTTAGTCCTAAAAACGGTGCTGTACAGGCCTGGGTTGGAGGAGTTGATTATCGTTTCTTTAAATACGATCATGTGAGCCAAAGCAAAAGACAGGTAGGTTCTACATTTAAGCCTTTTGTTTATACCGCTGCCCTTGAAAATGGCATGGATCCATGTACCTATTTTTCAGTTCGGGAAGTTACTTATGATAAAGGCTGGACTCCCTCTAATTCTTCTTCGGAAGGAGATGATCCAAATATGAATTATAATCTGAAGACGGCACTTAGCAAGTCCATGAATACCATTGCCGTAAAAGTTTTAATGGAAACGGGAATACCAAATGTGATCAGGCAGGCCAGGGATCTTGGAATAGAATCTGATCTCCCGGCTGTTCCTTCCATTGCACTAGGAACCGCTTCGCTAAATCTGGAGGAAATGACTGGTGCTTATTCGGCTTACGCTAATGATGGGTATGCCAACAGGCCATTTTACATCAGTAGAATCGAAGATGCTGAAGGCAATGTACTGGCTTCTTTTAGGCCTAAAGTTTTAGAAAGAAAGGCTTTTTCCGAAGATACCCGGAAAATTATGGTCAATATGATGCAGGCTACTGTAGATGAAGGTACCGCAAGCCGACTTAGATACAGCTATGGATTAAAAAATGACATCGCAGGTAAAACCGGTACGACTCAGGATAATAAGGATGGTTGGTTCGTAGGAATAACGCCAGAACTAGTTTGTGTAACCTGGGTAGGATCTGACGACCACCGCATAGGTTTCAGGAATACTGGAATTGGCCAGGGAGCAAATTCGGCGCTACCAATTTTTGCCAAACTAATGCAGAAAATGAATGGTAATTCAAGTTTTAATGCTATTACGAATGCAAGATTTCAACCACTATCTTCAGAGCTGGCAAACCTGATGGAATGCCCGCCAGAAGAACGTGATAACTTTTTCGAAAGACTGTTTTCCGGTAAAAATAAAGATCGGAAAAACAGATCGGACGAGAAGACAGACGAAGAAGGGAAAAAGAAAAAAGGTTTCTTCAAAAGACTCTTCGGTCAAAAAGACGATAACTAGAATTCTTTATTAATCTGCATTCTAAGTTTTCTGGAGTAATCTTCTTCCAGCCAATCCCGGTAATTTTTAGTGCTTTTACTTATACAGTAAGAGTATTGTTTGATTCGTGAACTAATATCATCCTTTAATTCTTTAGCAAGGATCCTGGCATCGAATACATCTTCACTATTCTCCACACACATTTTAACATGCTGCTCCATAGACCATTCCAGTACCGCTTTGGACTTTAATCCTTTTTTGATTACCGTGTCGTAGGCAGCTTCAATATCAAAGGTAACATCTTCCGTTTTAGAGAACTGTGCTCTTATTTCCTCTGGCATTTGGTATTGAAAATCTCTTTCAATATCCTCATCACTTAAAAGATTTTCAAAATAGAAGTCTGGAGATCTAAAGATCTGCTTCCAATCCACCGGACTACTCCAGTTCCCAAATCTGGCCATGTTGTTACCAAGATCAATCACTGTAAATTCGCTTTTGTCTTTAAGAACTCGAGATCCACGACCAATCATCTGAAAATACAGAGTTAGTGACTTGGTAGCACGATTTAGGACAATGGTCTCTACTGTAGGCTCATCAAACCCGGTTGTAAGAATACTTACAGAAGTGACGATCGCATCTGGTGTATGCTTGAACCATTTCAAAATATCCTTTCTATCCTGTTTGCTGGTGGTATTATCGAGATGGCGGATAGGTAAACCAGCGTTTTTAAAAGTATGATAAACTTCAATGGAAGTATTTATACCGTTATTAAAGATGAGTGTTTTCTTGCCGCGAGAACGCTCATAATAAGCATTTAGGAGCTTCTCCTGCATGCTATAATTCGAATAAAGTTCTTCGGAAGATTTAACAGTATAATCACCATTCATTCCTACTTTTAAATTCGTAAGGCCAACATTGTAGCTATAAATATTAGATTTTGCTAAAAAGCCTTTTTCAATCAAAGATGTAATAGAATCACCAACGATAAGTTCGCGGTAATTATCTTTCATAGGTAGCTTGATGTTTGAACTAAGCGGTGTAGCGGTCACTCCCAGAATAAAACACTTCTCAAAAAACTTGAAGAGTTTTCTGAAACTATTATAGTGTGCTTCATCTATAATTACAAGTCCAATATCCTCGATTTTAAGCTTCTCGTCATTCAGTCGGTTGTTAAGGGTTTCCACCATGGCTACAAAACACATGTAGTCATTTTGATCTGGTAACTCCTTTACTTTGCTATTAATAATTTTATTACGCACTCCAAATCCTGAAAGCATTTTGGAAGTTTGCTTACATAATTCGATACGGTGAGTTAGTATAAGAACCTTTTTATTGGTTCTTTGAATATATTCCCTGGTCATTTGAGAGAAAATCACTGTCTTCCCTCCACCTGTAGGCAATTGATATAGAAGATTATAGTTTTCGGGATGCTCTTCAATAACCCCGAAAATTTTATCTATATCTTTCTGTTGGTAATCATATAATTGTTTGTCGACCTTCTTTTTCTCAATTCCAAATGTTTCTGACGCCATATAGTCCTTTATAGTAAGCAATTTTGCAAAAATAAACCATTTTAAGCTTTAGTCAAAAATAAATTAGACATTATAGAATCTATTTTAAGCCGTATGCTACTTATAATTATTGTAAATTAGTGATTCGCTAATCAAACTGATTTTACTGTCTCCAAAACAATCGATCAGATAATATCCCCCCGGAAAATTAACCAACTAAATTCCGAGGATTTGCACGATAAAGATTTCATTTACCAGAATAACTATTCAGTTTTACAGGAATGCGGTTTATTTACTGACGTTTCTGAAGCGCATTTTAAAGAACTTTCAGGAAGCTTCTACGTAGAAAAATGGCCAAAACAAACCTGTCTAGTACATTGTGAAAAATTCCTGTTCCATTTTTACATCATAAAAAATGGTAGAATTAAAATGTATCATGCCGACTTTGAAAGCACCAAAGAGCATACCGTTTTTTTATTGAAAAATGGCGATGTATTTGATCTTTTCTGCTTACTGGACGGAATCAAGCACAAGGCCTATTATGAATGTCTGGATCATACAGAAGTACTCGCTATTCCTATGGATAAACTGAGAAACTGGTTACAGTCTTATCCTGAGTATTATAAGAATTTTCTAAGTTATGCAGGTAGATACATGCGAATGCTGGAAGAGAATGTTTCGCAGTTAGTTTTTAGCGATATTACAACACGTTTACTGCATTTACTCCTGAAGAACATAGATAAAACATCTAATAAATTGCAAAATATTAATGATCTTCCAGATAAAGAACTTGCTTATTTAATTGGCTCCAGTCGTGCAGTGGTAAACAGACATCTACAGAAAATGAAGAAAATGGGGCTTATTAAGATATCCAGAAACAAGGTGCAGGTTGAAGATGTATCTCTCTTAATTCAACATCTGGAAAATAACAGAATAAATAAGATTTAATTTTAGATATGCTACTTAAGTGATTTTCAGCAAGGTGTAAGTGATGTAATTTTGAAAATATCAATAATCAATTATTCATCATTAAATTTTTACATCATGAAAAAGTTCATCATTATTATTTTCGTTTTTGTTTTAAGCATCGGTGCCCAGGCACAGGATGTAATTCAGCTGGATAAGACCAGAATTAATTTTAGTCCAACCGCCAACCTTATTTTTGAGGATTATCCCAACGGACTTGTAAAGGTTAAGGAGAAATTTGCAGCTCAGTTTCAATCTGATGCAGTTGCATTTACCAAAGCCAATTTCGATATCCATCGTTACCTGGATGAAGCCGATATTAAGTCTGGAGACGTGATCGTAACACTACGGAGTAAAAAAGGTTATTTAGAAGCTACCTATGACGAAAAAGGAAATCTTTTAAAGACCAGCCAGATGTTCAAAGATATCGCCTTACCAGCCCTGGTTAGAAACGAAGTTTTTGGAGAATACATGGGCTGGACCATGACCAGAAATAAGTACCAGGCTCGTGGTATTAGCGATCAACTAGACAATGAAAAATATATTGTAGTTCTTCGGAAAGGCAACGATCGCCAAAGATTAAAAATTACACCTTCCAAGAATGATTATGGTGTAGCTTCCATTGAGAAGTTCTAAGCAATACAAAGTTGTATAAGATCAGGTGCCGATCGAAACCATCGGAAAAAGGGAATATTGTTGACTATAGATCTATATGATCTTCATCACAGGTTAACCTTGATCTTATACAACTTTACTTATTTTTCAAACAGGTCTGAAGAAAGATAACGGTCGCCACGATCACAGATAATAGAAACTACTAATCCGCTTTCCAAAGATTCGCATAATCTAACTGCTGCGGCGGTAGCTCCACCACTGCTCATTCCAGCAAAAATACCTTCTTCTTCAGCAAGCCTTCTACTCATTAATCTTGCATCTTCCTCATTTACTTCCAACACCTGATCCACTTTCCTAGCATCAAATATTTTAGGCAAATAAGCTTCCGGCCATTTTCGAATGCCCGGGATTCTGGCATTATCTTCAGGTTGAACTCCTACGATCTGTATATCGGGATTTTTCTCCTTTAGAAATGTACTTGTCCCCATAATAGTTCCTGTAGTTCCCATAGAAGAGACAAAGTGTGTGACCTTCTGCTCAGTATCCCTCCAGATTTCAGGCCCTGTTGTTTTATAATGTGCCTGCCAGTTATCATCATTTCCAAACTGGTTCAGCATAAAATAATTACCGTTCTTCATCTTTTCTTCAGCATAATCCCTGGAACCTTCGATCCCAGTATCTGAACTGGTTAAGATTACTTTTGCACCATAGGCGCGCATTGTTTGTACTCTTTCAATAGTTGAATTTTCAGGCATTACCAATTCGATATCAAGGCCAAATATACCAGCGATCATCGCCAGTGCAATACCAGTATTCCCACTGGTTGCTTCGATCAATTTCGTTTTTTTATCAATAGTCCCACGATCCAATGCGCTTTTAATCATATTATAAGCTGCACGATCCTTCACACTTCCTCCTGGATTCTGGCCTTCAAGTTTGAAGTATAGTTCTACTCCGGGTTTTGAAAAAACTCTTGAAGCTTTTACCAAGGGTGTATTCCCAACTAAATCTATAACTGAATTGTTCATTATTTGTCTGCTGTATTTTTTATATTAATCTGTGGTGTATGAGAAACCATGGAATTAGCCGGAACAGATTTAGTTAGCCAAACATTCCCTCCTATCACTGAATTCTCACCAATTTCTGTTTTCCCACCTAGAATGGTCGCGTTGGCATAGATGGTCACATTATTTTTGATCGTTGGATGCCGTTTTAAATTCTGCATTGATTTACTAACTGTAAGTGCACCCAGCGTGACACCCTGATAGATCTTCACATTATCTTCTATAGTTGCAGTTTCTCCAATGACTACACCCGTGGCATGGTCTATAAAGAAGGATTTTCCAATTACTGCACCAGGATTAATATCGGTTCCTGTAAGACTATGAGCACACTCTGTCATCAATCTTGGAACTAATGGCAATCCAAATTTGTAAAATTCATGGCTAAGCCTGTAAATCGCTATTGCGAAAAACCCGGGATAACTTAAATAAACTTCTTCTACTGAATTTGCTGCAGGATCATTCTTAGAGATAGCTTCAGCATCAAGATTTAAATCTTCGAGGATTCCGGGTAGCTTGGTAAGATAATCGCTCCAAATATCCTGGCAGGGCGCACCGGGTTCCCAGCAAACTAGTTTTGCCAGAACCTCGAAGTCCTTTCCCAATTCCATCAAGTTATCTGCAACAGGAGTTTGCTTATCAAATAAAGTGTAAAAAAGCTTTTTTGTGAATGCCTCCGTCTTCTCTTTAATACTGAAATTAAGATTAGGAAGATTTTTCTGAGATTCTATTTGCTTAATTATTTCTTCCAGTTTCATAGCTTTTGTTCTAAATTCAAAAATACTTAATTGCCCGGAGAGCAATGTTGATTTAAGTCAATTGTAACTTTTTGTTTTAGCAAAAGCTATAGAATTGAGAACTATAATTAAAGTACTCTATCTGCTGCAGTTACAAATTGATAGCTATTAGTCCATTTGTGGTCGTGACTAAACCTGGCGATCTTTTGTATTCGCTTTTCGAACTCTGAGATCACTCCATATTCAGCGACATACAGGACTGCTTGCTCAAAAGATTTAAATATACTTTTCTCAAAAGCTTCAGTAATATACTCCTGTTCTTCTAAAAAGGTCTGGGCGATTTCCACATTATAGAACATAACGTCGGCCAGCGCATGAGGTTCCATTCCTAATTTCAGGTAATGTTTAATGATCTTATGTGCTACGGAACGCCTTTTCTTTGGTCGCCTGTTGTTTGGTGGAAAATACTCCTTCCCTATTTTAAATTTCGCATCCTGCACGAGTTTTTCCTCGTTAGGATTGAAAACGAAGTTGTAATATGTCTTTACATCCTCAAACCTATTATAGAGATCCATTATCTGCTCTTCAAGATCCTCTTTTGAAAGTTCCTTAATATATTTTTTAAAGGCTCTTTTGCTCATCTAATTTCGCTGTTAATTTTTCGGTATTGATCTCCAGTTTTTCTGAAATATCCAAGAGCCACTCTAGCTGACCCGTGATTAAATGTGCTTCCTGAAGGTTCAACCGTGTATCCTCATCTATCTGGGCTTTTCCCTCGCTTATTTCTCTATCCCTTTCCGTAGCCATCTCATCAAATCTGCGATGAAGTGCTTTGCCTGCTTTGGAAATTCCCTCATGTTCCTTTTGTTCCCTACTTTCATGCTCCAGTAAGCGTACAGAATTTTTCAAATTGAAAACGATGGTTTTAGTATACATTTCAAAATCTGAGGAGGCTTTGCTCGTTGGGTGGTTCCTAATATAGGATCCCATCGACGCCAAAGCAGACAGAAAAGTATGATTTAAGCCTACAATTTCGTAAATGAGACTCAGCTGCTTTTGCTGGGACTTCGGCTCCTGGGTCATTCTTTGAAATGCGCCACTCAACTCCCCCATATCCAGAAATGCTTTTTTTCGGGCCAGTCTGTAGCTAATGGGTAAATTTTCCTTTTTATGGTAATAATCATCGATCTCCTCTAAATAACCAATATTGGAATTAATAGAATTCCCAATGACATTATTCAGCTCTTTGAGTTCCCATTTAGGCCAAAGAATAAAATTCCCAAGGCCAGCGAGACCTGCACCTATCACTGTATCAAGAATTCTAAACTGTATCACGTTGAGAACTTCAGGCTGGAGCAGTGCATAAATAAAAATGATACTGAGCGTGATAAACATTGCTGCAGTGGTATAATTACGCTGAATTAAAGAAAATGCCAGCGTTAAACTTAAAATACCTAAAATGGCGTATACCGTTGTGTTTTGAGTAATAAAAACTATTCCAATTGCCATTGCTCCACCTATAAGTGTTCCAACGATCCGTTTCCTGGTCCTTTGTTTAGTGAGCCCGTAATTAGGTCGCATGATAACGACAATCGTTAGTAAAATCCAGTACGCATTCTGAACCGAGAAATAAGACCCCAGTAAATAACCTACCAGAACTACAATAGCAAGTCTCAGGGCATGACGAAAAATGGAACTGTTGAACTGAAAATTGGTACGAAGGGTTTTAAAGCTATATTCCTGTTGGGTTAAAAATTGCTGGACATCTTTGTCCTTAAAAATCCTTTTCTTTCCTTCAAGATTTCTAAGAACCCGGTCAATATTATTGATTTTTTGAGACTGCCTGACTTGGTAATCATAGAAGTTCCTTAAGACCAGCATACTTTCCCTTTTTTCTGAAATATTGATCGTGTCCCGGTACTTTAACAAACTGTTCTCAACCTTCTTTAATTCTTCGGAAAGTTTATTCTCAGGCATCGTGGAATTTTTATGGACTGAAAGCGCAATGCGGTCCAGCTGCTCTGCCATTTTCAATGAAAATTCCTTAAACACCTTTAATTCTAAAAAATCTGAATCCAGCACCTTTCGCATCTGAGGGTAATCAATAGGATTCGCCATGGCCAGCTCAAGCATATCTACAAGATCTATAAATATGAGTAGCCTTTTTCGGGTATAACCAGAACTTCCCGAGGACATCCTGAAGGTTATAAGAAGCTCCCTCAAACTTTCGTGATGCTCATTAAGTTCGGTTTGTTTTTGGAAAAGTTCTTTCTGAATATTTTCCAGATCAGATTCAGGATCAAGCAATCTAATTCTGAGTCGTAGATAATCTGCGGTTAATTCCATAGTCTCCGCGATCTGTTGCTCTGACGCTCTTTCAGGCTTTAGTAAATACCAGGCAATACTAATAAACATATAGAATATTCCGCCACCGAAGATGAGAATGGATTTTTGCCAGATCTCAATTTCCGAAGAAATATTGGCAAAACTAAGAACCACCGCAAGTAGTCCTGCAAAAGTAACCAGTGAAGCTCTAAAACCATAGACAGAAAGATATGCTATACCAAACATCATTACCAATAACATAGGTGCAACTGCCCAACTGAATTGTGCAGAATAACCTGCGATACAGAAGGATATTGCCCCAAGAAATGCCGCGGCCATGATACCCATCACCTTATGTTTAAAACTCCCGGCCACATCACTTGGAGATGAAAGTAAACTTCCCATCGCCATACTCACCCCTATTTCAAGTAGACCTAAATTGGAAAAAACCGCGATTGGGATTACGATCGCAATGGTAAGTACAATGGCTTTAGAGAAGTCGGTACTTCTAAGAAACTTAATGAGTTCATTATAATAATGCTGAAAGTTGATCTTCAAATTTGCTGGTTTGGAATAATGAAATTACGAAGTTGAGCTTAATAATCATCGCTATTTACACTCTTTTTAGGTTTTAAGTTTTAATTATGAATGCATGTTTGCCAAACGGACAGAAGCATATTAATTTGCTTCAAAATAAAAGTTATGAATAAGCAAATACTATTAAAGCAACGTCCAAAAGGTAAACCTGAAACTTCAGATTTTGAGATCAAAGATTTTGAAATTTCAGAGGATAAAGCACTAAAGCTTAAAACAAAATATATCTCTGTAGATCCTTATCTACGCGGAAGAATGCGCGATGAGGAATCTTATATTGAACCATTTCAGGTTGGAAAACCATTAGAATCTATGGTAGTTTCTGAAGTTATTTCTTCCAATTCTGAAGACTTTAAAGTCGGTGAGCATGTTATAGGAATGTTAGACTGGAAACATGAGCAGTCGCATGATGGAAAGGGTTTGAGAAAGATTGATAAGGAAATGGCTCCACTATCTGCATACCTGGGAGTTCTTGGGCTTACAGGATTGACCGCGCATCTTGCACTTGACACTATTGGAAAATTGAAGGAAGGAGAAACATTATTGGTGTCTGGTGCTGCCGGTGCTGTTGGAAGTGTTGTTGGTCAAATTGGAAAGATTAAGGGATGTCGTGTAATCGGTATCGCAGGATCTGATGAAAAGATCGATCATATTCAGAATAAATTTGGATTCGATGGTGGTATTAATTATAAAACGACCTCCAATATGAAAGAAGCGATCGCTGAGCATTGTCCAGATGGCGTTGATGTATATTTTGATAATGTTGGTGGAGAAATTCTAGACGCCACCCTTCAGAATATCAATAAGGCGGCGCGTATCATTAATTGTGGCGCTATCTCAATTTATAATGATACAGGTACACCAACAGGCCCTAGACCAGAAGGCATTCTTATAAAAAAATCTGCATTGATGCAGGGATTTCTGGTAAGAGATCATCAGGAAGAGTTCCAGAGAGCTATACAAGAACTTGCAGGATGGTTAAAGTCCGGAAAACTAAAATATGATGAAACTGTTGTAGAAGGTTTTGAAAACACTCCTCAGGCATTTATCGATCTATTCGATGGTAAGAACACTGGTAAAATGGTCGTTAAGATCTAATGATCAATTCAATGCATAAAAAAGCCCGGATACTATCCGGGCTTTTTTATTAACTATGTTCTGAGATCCTATTGTTCCTGATCTGTAGGCATGATGAAAACATCATTTACATTTGCACGCTTTGGTTGCGTTAGAGAATAATAGATCGCATCTGCAATATCCTGAGCTTCCAGAGGAGTCATTTCTTTGAAATTAGAAAGCAATCCTTCCTTAATCTCATCATCTGTAATAGAATCTGTAAGCTCTGTGTCTACGAAACCAGGTTCAATAGATGTCACATTAATTCCGAATTTAGGTGCCAGCTCCATTCTCAAACCTTCAGAAAACATTTTTACTGCAGATTTTGTTGCACAGTAAACTGCTCCACCAGGATAGATCTTATTAGCAGCACTTGATGAAATATTAATGATATTACCCGACTTCTGTTCCATCATCGTTGGTAATACCGCTGCTACTCCATTCATAACACCTTTAAGATTAACATCAATCATCTTATCCCATTCATCGGTATGTAGATTTTTTACATAAGATAATGGCATTAGACCAGCATTATTAATTAAACCATCTATACTATTAAATTCCTCTTTCGTTTTCTCAACTAATTTCTTGAAATTATCTTTGTTGGTAACATCACCGGTTACTACCAGCGCTTTTCCAGCGTTTAATCCATCTACCTTCTTTTTTAATTCATTCAGACGTTCTTCTCTTCTAGCAGTTAAAACTACATTGGCGCCTTCCTTTGTCAATTTCAATGCTGTTGCTTCACCAATTCCACTAGATGCTCCTGTAATAATGATCGTCTTTCCTTTAATACTCATAATCTCTTCTTTTAGTTTTTTTACAAATTTAACGGATAGATAGCCTGAAACCTTAAAGAATACAGGCTTTGTCATCAATTTAACCTTAACTCCTAAAGCTTGTTAATGAAAAAAGCCACTCAAATCGAGTGGCTTTAGTATTGAATAAATTAGAATTATTTTTTCGGTGGACGAGCAGGTCTTACTTCAATTTTACTTGGAAGCGTTCTTGGATTCATTTTCAGAAGATCACCAACTAATTCTCCAATATCTTCACTTTGAATTTTCCATGCATCTTCTTTTGAAGGTTCATTGCCATTGAAATGTGTTGCAACAGATCCAGGCATAATAGTACTTACTTTAACTCCTTTGTCGCGAAGATCCAACATGATCGCCTGAGAGAAACCGGTTACAGCAAACTTACTGGCATTGTATGCAGCTCCTCCTGCGAAATAGTTCGTACCGGCAAGACTCGAGATTGTAATAATATAACCCTCAGTTTTCTTCAATGCTTCAACACTTGCTTTTACAGAATAAAATAGTCCGTTTAAGTTGGTATCTATCGTGTCTTTCCAGTCGTCTACACTTAACTCATCTACTGACCCAAAATTACCAATCCCGGCATTTGCGACAAGAACATCAAGCTGTCCCCATTTGTCCAGTAATTGCTTTACAGCTTTCTGCTGACTTTCATAACTACGTACATCTGCTTCCAGACCAAGAGCCTCATCATTCGCAGATAATTTCTTCGCAGCTTCTTCCGCAGAAGATAACGACCTGCTTGTTATAGCAACTTTATATCCCATTTTTAGAAGCGTTTCAGCAACTCCGTATCCTATACCTTTACTACCACCAGTGATTAGTGCAGTTTTATTACTTGTACTCATAATTTATTTTTTTGAAGTTTAAAGCTAAGAAAGGCCTGAAGTACTTAGAAATTTCTGGCGGTAAGATATTGTTAATTTTAAAGGTTAAATACTTAATAAAACCTATCAAAACACTTTTATAGAAATGTAAAAAAACTAACTTTGTCTGCTCAGATAGAGAGTAGGATTACACCTATATTTACCTAATTAGTACTGACCAATTTAATAGAGAAAACCTTGGAAAACATTAAAGCACAAAAGTTACTTAATAAGATTCAGCGTGACCTTATGCGCAACGGAATCATTATCAACACTATCGTAGAAGACCTTAAAGAGTTGAGAAAACTGGTAGTTGAGGAGAATATTCCACTTTTGGCAAAAGTTACAAGATTGGCTCATGAACATATTAGTGAAAATCAGGACTTCCTGATCGCTATCCCAGATGATATACCAGTTGAACTGGATGAAAATGGAGATCCTATTGAAGTTGAAACTGAAGAAGAAGAAACTGAAGTTGAGAATTCAGAAGAAATCACTGGACAGGAAAGTCTTGAGTATATGTTATCCTTAATGGCCGAACATTCTAATAAGTTGAATGAAGAAGAACTTAGAGAATATGTAAAGGCTCTAAAAGCTGATGCTGGAGAAGATTACTAAGGGTTTTGCACCTATAAACGGATCACAACTTTAGAATTAGAAATTGCTACTATAAAGAAAGAAGGAGAATTGATGAAAGAAAAAGCGAAATCTAAAAAGAAGTCGCGAATCCGCTTATTACACCAATACTACAGTTATACCGGTTTTTATTCTTTCGTTCTAGGAAGTTTAAGAAAAGCCGTTTTACCAATTGTACTATTTGTAGCTGCTTTGTGGGCGATCGATCACTTTCTCCTGGATATAGAAGACATGCTGGTGACGGTGACTGAAACCTATAGTCCGTGGCAGGTATTATCAATCTTTTTTCTATCTGAATCATTATTAGGCCTGGTTCCCCCAGAACTATTTATCGCCTGGGCAGGAAAGTCTGCTATTCCATTTTTGTACTTATCTTTACTCGCTTTAGGTTCATACCTTGGAGGAATCGTTTCTTATTGGATTGGTGTTTCAATCACTAAGATTCCAGCCGTACACAATGCACTGGAGCTTAAACTGGCAAAACATATCAAGAACACCCGTAAATGGGGAGGTTTCCTGATTATTGTTGGAGCTTTATTACCTATACCTTTTGCGATGACCAGTATCGCTGCAGGAATTATTAGATTCCCCTTTTCTAGCTATCTTATCTTTGGCTTACTTAGGTTTGCCAGGTTCTATTTGTACGCACTGGTTATATTTGAAATGGTTTAACGCTTTGTTAGAGGTTGCTTATAAACTTTTCCCAAGGTTTATGGTGAAAAGTGACTATCCCTCTACCTTGCGAGCTTGTTGAGCAAATGTTCAGCAGAACTATTAACCAAATAAATCAAAAGCTATGTCTATTCTAACAATTGTATTAAACATTTTATTACCACCATTGGCCGTATTCATGAAACATGGACTCGGAGTAACATTCCTAATAAGCTTGTTGTTAACGGCCTTAGGTTGGATCCCAGGTGTAATTCACGCGTTTCTTGTTAACGGAACGAAATAAAAATGAAAAAGACCGGCAATTGCCGGTCTTTTTTTGTCTTAATTAGTCTCTAATAACTAATCCTGATTTTCTTCCTTTTTCTCTACTAGCTTCTGCCATTTCCAGGCACTATCTAGCGCATCATCCAGAGATCTTTTCGCTTTCCAGTTTAAATGATCATTTGCCTTATTAGTATCTGCATAGGCTGCGGTGATATCTCCTTCTCTTCGACCCACTATTTTATAAGCCAGATCCTTTTCAGAAACTTTTTCAAAAGACTTAATGACCTCGAGAACTGTATTACCGTTTCCTGTCCCCAGATTAAAAACTTCGTAATTCTCATTCTCATTCTGCGATAGCAAACGTTTCAATGCTGAAACATGCGCTTCTGCTAGATCCATCACATGAATATAATCACGTATAGCTGTTCCGTCTCTGGTAGGATAATCATCGCCATATACAGATAGTTCAGATCTCTTTCCAATCGCAGTTTGAGTAATATATGGCACCAGGTTTTGCGGAGTTCCAATTGGAAGTTCCCCAATCTGTCCTGAATGATGTGCTCCAATTGGATTGAAATAACGTAACGAAATTGCCTTTAATTCCTGATTAACCTTACAGGTATCCCTAATGATCTCCTCACCTATTTGCTTTGTATTACCATAAGGAGACTCAGCTTGTTTTACCGGTGCATTCTCGGTTATAGGTAACTCATCAGCCTGCCCATAAACCGTACAGGAAGAACTGAAAATAAAGTTGGCCTTCTCCCTATTATTCAGTTCGTGCAATAAGTACACTAAGGTTGAAAGATTATTTTCATAATACAGTAAGGGATTAATTACACTTTCTCCAACTGCCTTGGAAGCAGCAAAGTGAATCACGTTTCCAATATCCGGGTATTTCTCGAAGAAATCCTTCACTACAGATTTCTCCCTGAGATCTATATTTTCAAATTCTGGTGTCTTACCGCTTATTTGAGTTATTCCACCAAGAACCTCTATAGATGAGTTTGAAAGATTATCTATAATTACAACTTTAAACCCTTCCTGTTGTAAGGCTACTACGGTATGTGATCCAATAAAACCAAGACCACCGGTAACCAGTACTTTTTTATTATTCATAATTTCAATTTACGATCGCAAAATACTAAAATTGCCACATAACAGTTATCACTACTTTATTAAATTGATCACAAAGCCTGTGCTTTAAACGAGGTCATCCATATAATATCAATTATCTTTGTTGCTCAAATTTGGCTCTATGGCTTTGAAACATAAGATTACTGTATTTAAGTGGGTTAGCATTCTGGAAGGTATTTCATTTCTGGTATTATTGCTCATCGCAATGCCTTTAAAATACATTCTGGATATGCCAGCTATGGTAAAACATGTGGGTATGGCTCACGGAGTACTTTTTGTAGCTTATGTAGTAGGGGCTTTGCTACTTATAAAACCCATGAACTGGGGACTTAAGCAGATCGCGATTATCTTTGGATGCTCATTTATTCCATTCGGACCATTTTACGTAGAGAAAAAATATCTCTAATTTCAGAAAGTGGATAACATGATCGATATTATTTGTTTTTTCGAAGACCTTTTTCTTGAATATGGAATGAACGCTGTACTGGCACAGTATCTCAATCTGTTAATCAATATTGTTGCACTAACATTCATCGTGTTTGCAGCTAATTACCTGGTCAAGCATTTTGTGATAGAAGCTATCAGTGCGTTTACCAATCGTACTAAAACCACAATAGACGACTTTCTTATTAAAAGTAATTTTCCCAGGTACGTAGGGAGGTTTCTGCCTATTTATATAGTTTACGAATTATTCCCTTTAATATTTATAGATTTCCCCAGGATCTTAGAATTCTTCTTCTATACGATGAAGATTTATATCATCATACTGGTGGTATGGATCTGTCGAAGCGTGCTTCGCTCTACAAGAAATTATCTTAAAACCAGGTCTGAGTTTAATGACAAACCACTGGAAAGTTTCAGCCAGATCATCATGATCTTTCTTTGGATCATAGGCTTAATGTTTATGTTTTCAGTAATTACTGGTAAATCTGTAATTGGCTTTGCAATATCCTTAGGTGCCGCTTCCGCAGTGATTTTACTTATCTTTAAAGATACAATCTTAGGTTTAGTTGCTTCTATACAAGTATCTGTAAATGATATAGTTAGAATTGGAGACTGGATCACGTTTCAAAAATTTGGCGCAGATGGAACAGTAACCGAAATTAACCTTGCGACGGTGCGGGTACAAAACTGGGATAATACTTATACCACGATTCCAACCTATAGTCTTATTTCAGATTCCTTTCAGAACTGGAGAGGTATGCAGGAGTCTCCTGGGAGGAGAATCAAACGTTCGGTCTTTATCAAGCAGAATTCTGTAAAATTCCTTGGACCTGAAGACATAGCCAAGCTAAAAAAAATTCAACTAATAGCTCCTTACCTGGAAAACAGGCAGTCCGAAATTGATAAGTATAACGATACAAATAATATAGATAAAAGTGTACTTATAAACGGAAGAAATCAAACGAACCTGGGAATTTTCAGGAAGTATGCAGACTCGTATTTACAGGATCATTCAGCCATCCATAAAGAGATGTATTTGATTGTAAGACATCTCGCTCCTACACCTAATGGAATTCCTCTGGAAATACTGTGTTTCAGTAGAGACAAACGCTGGGAAAATTTTGAGTATATTTCTGCAGATATTTTTGACCATCTTATTGCTGCCATTCCATATTTCGATCTTCAGTTATTTGAAGCTCCATCTGGTGATGACATCCGTAATTTTCTTTCAGAAAGATCCAATTAACAAATAAACCAAAAATGAAATTAAAACCTTTTCTACAGGGCTTCGGAATTCTTGCTGTACTAATCACCTTAATCCCGATCGTCGCTGTAGACTTTTGGTGGGTGAGAATGTTTGATTATCCACATATTCAGCTAACGTTGCTAACACTTATGGCAATTTTCGCTTACTTTTTAAGGTTTAAGATTTCAAATTGGAGGGATTATGCTTTTATGATCATCCTGGTAGGTTGCTTTATTTACCAGTTTGTGAAAATATTGCCATATACTCCTTTTGTTCCTTACGACGTTGGAAAGCCAACAGAAACGGTTGACATTCAAACGGGTATGATGTTGTTAACCTCCAATGTACTTCAGAAAAACAAAGAGAAGGCGATCCTGATCGAAGAGATGAAAAAACTTAATCCCGATGTTGCTGTTTTTACGGAAACTGATATCAAATGGGCAGATGCCTTAAAATCTGGTATTGGGAGCGATTATCCATATAAAGTTGAAGTGCCGCTTGACAATACATACGGAATGCTTTTATATTCAAAATTTAAGCTGAACAATCCTCAGGTGAAATATATCGTGGATGATAGTATTCCTTCTATTCACACTGAAATTGAACTACGTTCCGGCGCTAGGATTCAATTACACGCAATTCACCCTACTCCTCCCATGCCACAACATAACCCATCATCTTCAGATCGCGATGCTGAAATGATGAAAATTGCTCTCGAATCTATGGATTCTGATATTCCAGTTGTAGTAATAGGAGATTTTAATGATGTTGCCTGGTCTCGAACTACAAGTATGTTTCAGACTGTTGGTGAATTGCTGGACGTGAGAAAAGGACGAAGCTTCTATAATACCTTCAATGCCAAAAGTTTTATCATGCGCTGGTCACTGGATCATATATTTGTTTCTGAAGAATTTAGAGTAGAAAAAATCGGTTTAGGAGATGATGTAAAATCAGATCACTTTCCGTTTTACGCCCAGTTGTTTTTACAACCAGAACTGGCAGAAGAGCAAAAGCCAGATGAAGCTCCTGAAGATGAGATCAGAAAGGCAAAAGAACAAATTGCTGAAGAAGAAAAAGAAAATACAGAGAAAGGTCCTAATGGATCGAGTAATCAATAATTCTCCCGGTTTCTACTAAATTAAACCACAAGTATTATTTATTTTTGGATAAACAGGAATTCATGCAAAGTCAGGCTGAACGGGAACTAGAAACGATTGAAGGATCCTTCAATCAATTTTATCAAAATCTAATTGATCAGTTACCTGGTATTGGACTTGGCTTGTTGATCATAATTCTTGGTGTCCTTATTGGCATCTGGATGGGAAGATTTTTCACCAAACGAATATCTGCCAGGACTTCAGATCCTCTAATGAGTAAATTTCTTGGTAAGGCTATCAGGTTTCTTATAATCATTACTTCCATCATGTTAGCTCTGAAAGCTGCTGGCCTTGGAGGTGTTGCAACAGGTATTCTCACCGCAGCAGGAGCCAGTGCTGTTGTCTTAGGTTTTGCATTTAAGGATATAGGTGAAAACTTTATTGCAGGGATAATCCTCGCGTTTAACCGTCCATTTGATGTAAATGATACTGTGGAAATTGGCGATAACTTCGGAAAAGTGAAAGCGCTTGAATTCAGATATACTAAGCTTAAAACATTTGATGGAAAGGATGTGTACATTCCAAATAGTGATGTGTTAACCAAACCTGCAACCAATTATACTGAAGACGGATTTTTTCGATGGAGCTTTATCATTGGAATAGCCTATGAAGATAATATCGATGGAGCTAAAAGAACTGTAATGGAAGCCTTACGAAAGGAACCAACGGTCATCGAAGATGCTGAACATCAAAATTTTGTTATCGAAGATGAATTAGCGACCAGTACGGTAAATTTAAAAGTCTTCTTCTGGGTAGACACTACAGATTTCAGGATGCAGGCGATGATCACCAAAGGGAATGTAGTAAGAGCGGTAAAAGAAGCACTTGAAGACAATGGTTATTATCTACCAGCAGATATTCAGGAAATAAAATTATATGGTGGAGAGACAGATTTCCCTGTTGGGGTTTCTAATAAAAAGGAAAAAACCGACTAGTTATTAAGTCGGTCTTTTACAAATTCTATTTTATTCTTTCCATGTGGTTTAGGCTTACCATCGTCTCCTAGAGCTACCATAACTATACGATCTACGGTAATAATGGTTTCTCTTGTCATTTTATTTCGAACTTCACATTGAAGCGTAAGAGAAGCAGTTCCGAATTTTATCACCTCAATCCCTATTTCTACTATATCACCCTGGTGAGCAGAACTTCTAAAGTCTATCTCACTCATATATTTAGTGACGGTCTTGGGGTTTTCTAATTGAACTATACTATATAAAGCACATTCTTCGTCTATCCACTCTAACAAACGGCCACCAAATAAAGTTCCGTTTGGGTTCAGGTCTTCAGGTTTAATCCATTTTCTGGTATGAAATCTCATATTTTTATTTTGAAGATAATTAAAAAGACCCGCTAAATTACGGGTCTGTAATAGAATTAGCATATTCTCAAAAAACTAAAATCAATTTATAATTTTTTCAGAAAATGAATTATAAAATATGATTATAAGAATTGCTGTGCCACATTAATGATCTCGTCATGATCAAATGCCAGTTCTATATCAGGCAGGTCTTCAACCGCAACCCATCTGGCATCCTGAGCATCATCGGACGGAGTTAGATCTTCTTCGCAAAAGATCCTACTCAGGAATGCTATTGAAATTGTATGACCCCTAGGATCACGACCTGGATTACCGAAGGCCTGTACCTGTTCCATACTTTTAACAACCACACCGGTCTCCTCTTTCAGTTCTCTTTTTGCTGCAGTTTCCAGGTCCTCCCCTTCATCTACAAATCCGCCAGGCAGAGCCCATTGATCTTTAAATGGCTCATTGTTACGCTGAATCAATAAAACCTTAAATAAATTATTTGTTTTACAGAATACGACGCTGTCAACTGTTACTGCTATCTTATTATCTGCCATAAATTTTATTTTATATAGACTGTTTTCTTATTTACAAATTCCTGAATACCGTCTACTGAAAGTTCACGACCGTAACCTGAAATTTTGGTACCTCCAAATGGCAGTCGAGGATCACTTTTAACAAGCTCATTGACGAATACTGCTCCATCTTCGAATTCTGGAATTAAATACTTCGCAAAATCCATATCCTCTGTAAAAATTGAGACCCCTAAACCAAAATCTGAGCTATTTACAAGATCTATCGCTTCTTCCGCAGTTTTAAATCTGGTAATACCAATTGCCGGTCCAAAGGTTTCTTCTTTAAATACCGCCATTTCCTTAGTCACATGATCCAGTACTGTAGGCTGCATATAAGCTCCATCTCTTACACCACCAATGAGAATATTGGCTCCGGCATCCACAGAGTCTCTTATCTGTTTTTCAAGATCTTCCGCGAGATCCACTCTGGCCATGGTACCAATAAACGTATCCTCGTGCATAGGATCTCCACTTTTGAGTTCCTTTACTTTATCAACATACTTTTTTGTAAATTCTTCTGCGATATTTTCCTGAAGAATAAGTCTCTTTCCTGCAATACAGCTTTGTCCTGTATTTTGAAATCTTGCATGAATACAGGTTTCAACCGCAGCGTCAATATCTGCGTTGTCGAAAACTACCAGTGCATTACTACCCCCTAATTCCAGTACAGATTTTTTTATCTCACTACCAGCGGTGGAAGCCACGGCAGCTCCTGCAGGCTTGGAACCTGTTAGAGTAACTGCTTTTATTCTTTTATCCTTTATGACAGCATCAATCTTGTCACTTCCTACCGTCATATTCTGGAAGCAGAATTTAGGGAAACCAGCGCTCTCAAATACCTTCTGAATATTATTTGCAGAGCGCATTACGTTGCTGGCATGTTTGAGAACACCTATATTACCAGCCATCAAAGCGGGAGCAGCAAATCTAAACACCTGCCAGAATGGGTAGTTCCAGGGCATAACAGCCAGAACCACTCCAATAGGCTCATAACTTACATAACTCTTTTGAGCATCTGTATCTATTAGCCTGTTAGCAAGATGTTCTTCGGCATGCTTGGCATAATATTCACAAACCCAGGCACATTTTTCAATTTCAGAGATGCTTTGAGAAATTGGCTTCCCCATTTCAAGTGTTATATCCCGAGCATATTCCTCCTTATTGGCCTTGAGCTCTTCCGCAGCATTTTTCATAAATTCTGCACGTTCACCCATGCTGGTTTTTCTCCAGAGTTTATATCGCTGCTGGGCATTCTCTAAAACTTCATCGATTTGTTCTTTAGAGAGCTCTTCAAATTTCTCAATGGTCTCACCGGTATATGGATTCTTGGATTCAATCATGATTTTCCTTAGCTTTTATTTTAAATATAAGAACTTGAAGGTGTCTCCCAAGTTCGATTAAGAAGGATTTAACTCGCAGTTGTTTATAAACGGTTTACAACTAAGGTGATGGCATAGAGCTTGAGACATCTCTATTGCATATATTTAATAAAACTTACTTGCCATGAATCCTAGAGACATTAAATTACTGGAACTCAGGCCCGAGATTCCTTCTGCTAGAATTACTGATAATATGAGCGAAGAAGAACGTTTTCAAAATAAAACGCTTCGTCCTATTGCTAAACTTCAGAATGATCTAATCCTGGCTATGTTTAGAAATTACATCAAAAAGCACAAAAACAAATTTTACGAATTGAAACTGGATCGTAGATTGATCTACGTTGAAACTGCAATTCAGAAGGATATAAAATTCAGAAACAGTTTAAAAGGTGCGATCATCGGACAGTTTACTATCCAAGAGTACGATACATATATCATCAATAGTTCAGCATTGAACAAGCGAATGATGAATATTGTTCGTGAAAGAATACAGAGTAGTATTCAACTACTAGAAAAACATGACGTAGCGTACTAGGAAGCCTACGATTACCGTGATAGTAAAACTCATAAGCGTTCCAACCAGAACATATTCGGTCTGTTTCCTGGCTCCAGTTTCAGCCTTATCACTAAACCTAAGAATCGATTTTGCGGCTATCAGGAATCCTATTGCTGAAAAATTATTGGTGAGAATAAACGTGAGCACAAGAATTCTTTCAAAAATTCCAATATAACGGCCAGCTGCATCGAGACTATTTTTCTGCAGATCATCTTTGACTTCTGTTTGCCAGCGACTAGTAGCTTTTCCAATTAAAAATCCAGAAGGAAAGATCACAAGAAGATATCCCATGATGACTGCAAGGATTGAAGTCGAATTGATCATTTCCTGCAAAAATAAGATCACGTTTTTGAAATTATCTGTGAGATAAAGCCAGGCAAAGATGATAGCTATTAAGTGAAATAGCTGATCCAGCACGAACATTTTTAGGGTATCTTTTCCAGACTGTAGTTTCCATAAATCTACAATAAAATGAGTCACACCTATAAATATTGCAATATACCAGAGTTCAGGATCTGCCAAGAAGATAAATGTTAGAATCCCTGCTACGATCGAATGTAGGTAGAGGAAGCGTGATCTGCCTTTTTTCCTTCTTTTATGCTCCACCCATTTAGTAGGTTGCAGTACAAAATCGGTTACTACATGTGCCAGTAATAGTTGTAAAAGAATTAAAATACTATTCTCCATCTATAAAATGTTGTTTCATTACTTGTTCGTATCGCTCTATCAATCCCAGGATAGCATCCCAACCTGCAGCTTTTTTACGCTGATTAACGGCTGACTGACTAATACCCAATGCCTCTGCAATTTCAATCTCCTTCATTTCCTTTAGCAGATAATATATAACTTCTGCTGAAGCACTACTCCATTTATCGGTAATGGTATCGAATAATAAAAATACGTTATCAAATTCATTGTTCACCTCCTCAATTCCAGTTTTCAGTATCATTTTCCTGCCGGTCTTTTTCATTTCATCCAGGGTTCGACCAGAGAATTGAAAAGCTTCCCCATTTGATTCCATGATCGAATCTCTTTCAAATTCTATCTCTCCTATACCTATTGAAATTCTTAAATCAGCTTCGATACGGTAGGAATTAGAATCAACAGCTTCCTGGGATCGTAATTTATTAACAGCAGTCTTAATTCTTAAAGCACTTCGAAAAGAAGAAACAGGATTAATTATACCTTGTAGACTATCACCTCTATACAATTCGAATTTAGAATTCTTATACTTGGTTTCAATTCCCTCTATCTCTTCCTTGAGAATATCAAGAACCTCGGTAAGTAATTCACCTGAATATTTTGAGGAATTAAGCAAGTCGGCGGTGATAACTGCAATCATATACTTTATTATAAAATAAGCTCAAGGGCTAATATAGTAAATATATAAGTAAATAGACTTATTTATACTGATGCGCGTATTAAATATTTGCTAATTGCTCGGCTATGACTATTAGCTTAATTAATTTTAATTCCAATCATGAAATTAAATAAAATGGTAGCTAATAAAGCAGAATTATTCAACAAATGTCTCGATACGGTAAATAGACAAATCGAAAAATATCAAAATGAAATGGACCAAATTAAGCAGTCCATGGAGAACAATGATGCTCATACAGATTATGATGAGGACGATAGCAAAGGGCAATTACTCGGTGACTTCGAAAAGTATGCGGAATACCTGGATAATTCACGGAAAATGAAAGAAAAACTAAGCAAAATTGATCGTAATCATTACACGGAAGCTATTGATTTTGGGAGTATTGTAGAAACCAATGAGAACTATTACTTTATATCTGCCGCTCTAGGTAAAATTGAAATGGAGGAAGGTAGCTCAGTTTACGCAATTAGTACGGATGCTCCAATTTTCAGTGAAATGAAAGGTAAAAAAGCGGGTGATAAATTTTCATTCAACGGCAAAGAACAGGAAATAAAAGAAGTTCATTAGAAACTTCTTATTCCGGGTATTCGATCCTGAGATGGTAGATGTTTTTCAACTTCCGTTTCAGGATCTTTTTTATGGTCTGGATTTCTTTGAACGTAATATTAGAGTTTAAAAACTGACCTTCATCCATTTGCTTATCGATGATCTTTTCAACAAAACTATCGATAAGGACAGCGGTTGGTTCCTTCAAACTTTTACTCGCAGCTTCTACACTGTCACACATCATCAGGATGGCTGTTTCCTTACTAAAAGGAATTGGACCAGGATATTTAAAGTCATCTGGAGCAGCATTATCATTACTTTCCATTTCCTTTTTATAAAAATAGTAAACGGTACTGGTTCCATGATGAGTTCGAATAAAATCGATCACTCTATCTGGTAAATTGTTCTTTTTCGCGATCTCAATTCCTTTAATCACATGCTCAATAATAATTTGTGCACTTTCTCTAGGTGAAAGCTCATCATGGGAATTAACAGATGTAGTTTGATTTTCTGTAAAATATGTTGGATTGTGCATTTTTCCAATATCATGGTATAGCGCTCCTACCCTTACCAGCATTGCATTTGCCTGAATTTCATTTGCGGCAGCTTCGGCAAGATTTGCAACATTTAAACTATGATGGAATGTTCCTGGTGCTTTTTCAGCCAGTTGCTTCAGTAATTTAGAATTAGTATCTGAAAGTTCCAGAAGTGACATATCCGATACCATTCCGAAAATCTTTTCATACACATATATAAGAGGTTGAACGAACAAGGTTGCCAGCCCACCAAGTAGAAAAGTCAGAAACACTTCAGCACTAATATCATCGACTGTTCCTTCCTGAATGATCGTAAATGCGAAGTAGGCAATAATATAAACTAGCGTGATCTGCCCTACTGATATGAACAGGTTCGCTCTTTTATAAAGTTCACTAATGGTTAAGATCGTTACAATACCAGCTATGATTTGTAAAAACATATACTCATAGCTGTTTGGGACTATAAATCCTATAAGAAGCACTGTTATTACGTGCGTAAACAACCCAAGTCTTGCATCAAAAAAGGCTTTCAAGGTAAGCGGAAGAATACATAAAGGCACTACATAGACGTAGTTGATGTCAAAATTTATTACCAGGGTGGTAAGCATGACCATAAAAATGATGTTGAAAAATATGAAAGTTACCTTCACATTATTTTCAAATATACTGGTACGATACTTACGCATGAACAATAGCAACATGAGTAAAGCCAGCGCCACCAGCGTACTGTAACCAACGATAATCCAGTTATAATTTGTCTGGCTCCATACCTGTGATTCATACTCAGCTTTCAGTGATCTAAGGATATGGTATTTATTACCTTCAACCACTTCACCCTTTGCTATAATTCTGCTTCCCTGTTCTATAATACCGCGAGTATAACTTATATTATTCAGCTTACTCTGTAGCTCTTTCTGGGTTAACTCGTTATTAAAAGTTACGTTGGGCTCTACGGAATTAAAGAAGACCTCAAGCAATTCGGTTTTAAAAGAACTGAATCCTGCACTGCTAATCTCCTCACTAAGAAAACTGCGAATCTGACCCTGTTTCAGAATACGACTATATTCAACTTCTGAAGCTTCATTACCTTTCAGTAAATATACCAGCTGATCAGGTTCTAATCGTTCACTTTCCTGTAGGAGTCCGAACTGGTAGATCTTACCAACCGTTTTCTGAACAAAATTATCAACAATGGTTTCATAAACCCTTAAAGTAGTGTCAGCAAAGACATTATTGACCTCTTGAAGAGCATCATTTTTTACTCGCTCCTCTTTTTCGGCATCAAAATTATAGTAAGGGATATGAGCCTTCTGGATTTCCTGCTGTTCTGCGGAAATTTCCTCATCGGTTTTTAATATGGCAAAATCAAATGGAGCATATAAATTCTCATACTGCCACGGTTTCCCCTTCGGAATATCGTACTTGAATTTACCTCCTTTTGGTAGTAGGTAAACGATCAAAACTGAAGTAAGTATGAATAGGAAAACTTTATAAAAAAGTGCCTGATTCTTGTAAAGCCTGTTTACGAAATCGCTCATATATATTGAGGTAATGCTCAAATGTAGTAAAAATAGGGCTCATTGAGCTTAGGTTATTAAATTCCTTATAAAATCACTAACTTCGCCACACTCGAAATAATAAGATTTACATATATGAATAAAGAAGTAGTTATAGTAAGCGCTGCGAGAACTCCAATTGGTAGTTTTCTTGGTAGCTTATCCAGCATTCCTGCAACTAAATTAGGCTCAATAGCCATTAAAGGTGCTCTTGATAAAATCAATCTAAAACCTGAAATGGTTCAGGAAGTTTTGATGGGTAATGTTGTACAGGCCGGTAATGGTCAGGCACCCGCAAGACAGGCATCACTTGGTGCCGGAATTCCTGATTCTGTTCCATGTACTACAGTAAATAAGGTATGTGCCAGCGGTATGAAAACAGTAATGCAGGCAGCTCAATCTATTATGCTTGGTGATAACGATATTGTTGTTGCCGGTGGAATGGAAAATATGAGTTTGATCCCTCATTATGTTCACATGAGAAATGGGAAGAAATTTGGACCTGCTACTTTGGAAGACGGAATGCAAAAGGATGGTTTAGTAGACGCCTACGATCATAATGCAATGGGTGTTTGCGCCGACTTATGTGCTTCTGAACATAACTTTTCACGTGAGGATCAGGATGATTTTGCTAGAAAATCTTACGAAAGATCTGCTCAGGCCTGGAAGGATGGGAAATTTGACAATGAAGTAGTTCCTGTAGAGGTTCCTCAAAGAAAAGGTGACCCTGTAATCGTAAATGAAGATGAAGAATTTAAGAATGTTCGAATGGACAAGATTTCTTCTTTAAGACCTGCTTTTTCTAAAAATGGAACAGTAACCGCTGCAAATGCATCTACCATCAACGATGGTGCTGGTGCTGTAGTTTTGATGAGCCGCGAAAAGGCTGACGAACTTGGACTAAAGCCTTTAGCTACAATCAAAAGTTTTGCTGATGCTGCTACAGAACCAAAGTGGTTTACTACTGCTCCATCCAAAGCTTTACCTAAAGCTATCGAGAAAGCTGGAATTAGCCTTGATGACGTTGATTTCTTTGAGTTTAATGAAGCCTTTGCCGTAGTTGGACTTGCGAACATGAAGATCTTAGGATTATCAGACAAGAATACAAACGTTAACGGTGGTGCAGTATCGCTTGGACATCCACTTGGATGTAGTGGAGTTCGTATTCTAATCACGCTACTAAACGTACTGGAACAAAATAATGGAAAAATTGGTGCCGCAGCGATTTGTAATGGTGGCGGTGGAGCATCAGCAATGGTTATAGAACGTCATTCATAAGTCAAGTTTTTGTAGATGCAATATGGAATTTGCCATTTAAGTATTGTTCCGCTTAGAAATTCATCATCTGCAGAAGGTGAAATGGTTTCTCAAATTTTGTATGGTGAACACTTCAAGATTCTTGAAAGAAGAGCACACTTCAGCAAGATTAGAAATTCTCATGACAGCTTCGAAGCCTGGATTGATAACAAGCAATATAGAATGATTGAAGAATCTGACTATCAAAAATTAGATAATCAGACTCTTCAATTATCCTCAGACCTTATCGAATTTATTACAGATGAAAAAGGTTTGCTTATGCCCATAGTTTTGGGTAGTTCAGTTAGATTTTCATTGCAGCTGAATCACAAATTCGAAGGAGAATATGATAATGCTTCCGAACGCACAAAGTCCGACCTTATTATTACAGCCAGCTTATATATTAACACTCCTCAAACTTCTGGTGGTAGAACTCCATTCGGAATAGATGCAGCTGGTTTTACTCAGGCTGTATATAGAATTAATGGATATAAACTGGACAGGGAAGCTGCTTCACAGGCTAAACAAGGAGAAGCTCTTAGTTTTATTGAAGAAAGTGAACCCGGAGATTTGGCATTTTTCGATGATCACGATGGAGTTATTAACCATGTGGGAATGATGATGCAGGACAACTATATCATTCATGTAGATGGAAAAGTTCGAATTGACAGAATAGACCATTCAGGAATTTTTAGTACAGAACTTCAAAAGCATACTCACAAACTGCGTGTGATTAAAAAGATCATCTAGTTGCATTAACTCTCACTAAATAATGATATAAAAAAACCCGCTGAAATTTCAGCGGGTTTTTTGTGTGATTAGTTAAATTGATTATAACCTATCCTTTAAAGCATCTGCTTTTTCTTGTTGATCAAGATTGGTATATAAATTCATCGCTGTTTTAACGATCTCCTTATTTTCTGGATCTACTTCCATAGCTTTTTCAAGGTATGGTAAAACCTTTTTGTAAAGGTCTTTTCTTTGAGCATCAAGTTCATCATAACGGGCATTATCCTTTTTGCTCATACCAAGATTGTTCATCTCATCGATAAGTGCTCTCTCCTCACCTAACATTGCAGCAACCATATTGATTCTTGCTTCATTGTATTCTGAATCGATCTCTAATGCAGTTTTATAACTTTCTACAGCCTTTTCAGTATTATCAATTTCAGCATACATCAATCCAATGTTGTTGTATACACCAGGGTTGGATTTATCCATGTTTCCAGCTTCTTCCAGGATTGAGATAGCTTTTTCCTTCTCACCCATCTGGTAGTACATATTTGCTTCTGAAAGTAATAGATCTACATCATTCGGGTTTGCAGCTTTTGCAGCGTCAATAGATTCGATAGCCTTATCGTATTGCTCCTGGTTAATATAAATTCTGGCAACTAAGGAAGCAATCTCTCCTTTTTTAGAAGGAATTGGTTCTACTTTGGGATCCTTATATTGTCCTGTCTTTACCATAAGATCCATTTGTTCTTTAGAACCCATGTTCTCTTTTTCCCCAGTTTCAATATTTACGGCAGTATAAGACTTACCGGAACCATCGTAACCAAGATCACTTAGTTCTTCAAGATATTCAACAGCCTTACCATATTCCTGAGCATTCACTAAATTGTTAGCAGCATAATATAGATATACAGTATCCTGTTTGCTTATTTGGTAGCTTGTGTATAATTTATCTGCTGCCGACTTGTAATCTTCTTTCCCCTGGTCTTCAATTGCAGAGTTAATAAGATCATTCTTCATTTTAGTCAGTGCTGCGGAAGCATCCTCGTTTCCAAGCTCTACCGCTTTAGCGTAAGCCATAGCTGCTGTTTGCACATCTTCATTCGTAGGATTTCCAGAAGAATAAGCTTTACCTTTATATAGGTAAAATCTCTCTTGCCATTTATCGTTTAATTCGGAAAGATTTGCTTCAGCAACTTTTAGCTGAGCCTTAGCTTCAGTAAAGTTTTTGTCCTCAATAGCGTCTTCCGCATTTTTAACCTGGTCCTTCTGTGCGAACGTCGTCATGGTTAGAAATGACACAGCCGCAGCCGTTAAGATATTCGTTTTCATTGTTGTTTTGGTTTTTTATTTTTATTCTTCACTATCATCTACAATAGTCGTGCCATCGGTCTGACTCTCCCCGCCTACAGGCTTTTCCGCATCTTCCATTAACTCAACATCATCTTCATCATGCAATACTTTTGCCACTGCAGCTATAGAATCATTACCCTTAAGGTTTATAAGTCTTACACCCTGTGTAGCACGGCCCATAACTCTTAGATTCTCAACAGCCATTCTAATTACGATCCCCGATTTATTAATGATCATTAGATCATCATCGTCTGATACGTTCTTAATAGCGACAAGTTGTCCTGTTTTCTCCGTAACTGAAATTGTTTTAACTCCTTTTCCACCTCTATTTGTGATTCGGTAATCTTCCAGGCTTGATCTTTTACCATAACCATTCTCAGAAACTACGAGAATATCTGAATCAAATTCGTTCACCGAAACCATTCCAACAACTTCATCTTTATCATCGGCAAGCGTAATTCCGCGAACACCTGAGGCATTTCTACCCATAGGTCGGGTTTTGCTTTCCTCAAATCTAATTGCCTTACCACTTTTAAGCCCTAACATCACCTGGCTATTACCAGTCGTTAGTTTTGCTTCCAGCAATTCATCACCGTCCTTAATAGTTATTGCATTAATACCATTTGTTCTTGGACGGCTATATTTCTCAAGGCTTGTTTTCTTGACCTGTCCTTTTTTGGTAGCCATGATCACAAAATGATTATTTACATAATCTTCATCCTTAAGATCCTGAGTACAGATAAAGGCATTCACCTTATCTTCAGGTTCAATGTTAATAAGGTTTTGAATTGCTCTTCCTTTGGAAGCTTTACTTCCTTCCGGAATTTCATAAACTCTCATCCAGTAACATTTACCGTTTTGAGTAAAGAATAACATATACTGGTGGTTGGTACCTACAAAAAGGTATTCAAGGAAATCTTCATTTCTGGTGTTAGATCCTTTTTGGCCAACTCCTCCTCTATTCTGAGTCTTATATTCGTTTAGTGAAGTACGTTTGATATAACCAGCATGAGAAATAGTGATCACTACCTTCTCATCCGGGATCATATCTTCGATACTAAGATCACCACCGGCATATTCAATTTGAGATCTTCTTTCATCCCCGTACTTTTCCTGTACTTCCAGAAGTTCCTCCTTGATCACTTCCATTCTACGCTCTTTTCGAGCCAGAATATCTTCGAGATCTTCGATTGTTTTAATGATGTCATCATATTCAGCTCTCAGCTTATCCTGTTCAAGACCGGTAAGTTGTCTCAATCGCATTTCTACGATCGCTTTAGCCTGAATTTCTGAAAGTTCAAAACGATCAATTAATTTATTACGTGCTTCTTCAGCATTAGAAGAAGAGCGTATCAATGCGATCACTTCGTCTATATTATCAGAAGCAATGATCAATCCTTCCAGGATGTGGGCACGCTCCTTTGCCTTCCGCAGTTCAAATTCAGTCCTTCTTACAACCACATCATGTCTGTGTTCTATGAAGTGATGAATAAGATCTTTTAAATTCAACATTTGCGGTCTTCCATTCACCAATGCAATATTATTTACACTAAAGGAAGACTGTAAGGCTGTGTGTTTAAATAATGTATTAAGAACGATGTTAGGAATAGCATCTCTTTTCAATTGGTATACGATACGCATACCATTTCTATCAGACTCATCTCTAATGAGACTGATCCCTTCGATCTTCTTGTCATTTACAAGGTCTGCTGTTTTTTTGATCATATCAGCTTTGTTCACCTGATATGGAATTTCTGTAACAACCAGATATTCACGACCCGCAATCTCTTCCATGTGCGATTTAGCACGCATTACAACTCTACCTCTTCCAGTTTTGAAAGCTTCCTTTACACCATCATAACCATAAATGATTCCTCCTGTTGGAAAATCTGGCGCCTTTATATATTGTATAAGTTCATCGATCTCGATATCGTGATTTTCGATATAAGCGATGGTACCATCTATAACTTCATTTAAATTATGAGGAGGCATATTAGTCGCCATACCAACAGCAATACCGCTGGCTCCGTTCACCAATAAATTTGGCACTCGTGTAGGCATTACTACAGGCTCACTTAACGAGTCATCAAAATTCAGCTGGGTATCTACCGTTTCCTTGTCAATATCTGCAAGCATGTCCTCACTGATCTTACGCATACGCGCTTCAGTATAACGCATCGCTGCAGGACTATCCCCGTCTACAGATCCAAAGTTACCCTGGCCGTCTACAAGCATATATCGCATGCTCCATTCCTGGGCCATACGCACCATAGTATCATATACAGAAGAATCCCCGTGCGGGTGATACTTACCTAATACCTCCCCTACGATTCTCGCAGATTTCTTATAGGCTCTATTTGAAAGTACTCCAAGCTCATACATACCGTAAAGCACACGTCTATGTACAGGTTTCAATCCATCACGTACATCTGGTAGTGCACGTGACACAATGACCGACATCGAATAATCGATATAGGCAGATTTCATTTCATCTTCAATATTGATAGGAATTAGCTTTTCTCCTTCAGCCATATTAAAAAATTTAATTATCTTAAAATTGTAAGGGGCAATTTACATATTTTATACCTCTTTAACGTCCCGTTATCTCTGAGCTTAAGTATTTTTTATTAACAAATTTTTATTGTGTTTTGGTTAATAAGTTCATTATTTTCCCTTTTGAAAAGTGATGGTTATTTTGTCACTTAGCTATGGTCACCTTATTAGGTACAGTTTTTGTCCTATTTGGAGTAAAAATAAAATTGAGAAAGGAAGATAAAAATGGATGATAATTTTTCACCAAGAGTAAAAGACGTTATTGCTTACAGTAAAGAGGAAGCATTAAGGCTTGGTCATGATTTCATTGGAACTGAGCATCTAATGCTGGGGTTGTTGCGAGATGGAGACGGGAAAGCTATAGATATTCTAACCGCATTGGAAATTGACCTTAGCCATTTGAGACGTAAAGTCGAGATACTAAGTCCTGCAAATCCCAATACTGTTACTATAAGTAATGAAAAGAAAAACCTGCATCTTACCAGACAGGCAGAGCGAGCATTGAAAACTACATTTCTGGAAGCCAAACTATTCCAGAGTGCCTCGATTAATACCGCACACTTATTATTGTGTATTCTTAGAAATGAGAATGACCCGACTACCAAACTGCTCAATAAATTGAGAATAGACTACGATGGCGTTAAAGATCAGTTTAAATATATGATCGCTAGCGATGAAACCGACTTTTCAGATAGTCCGACAGCGGAGTCATTTTCAGATGATGAAGGAGATGAAGCTACGAGGGAAAATCCGTTTAGCGGAGGCGGCGGAGCCAGTACAGGTAAAACCAATAAGAAATCAAAAACTCCGGTTCTAGATAATTTTGGAAGAGACCTCACTGCAATGGCTGAAGCTGACAAGCTGGATCCTGTGGTTGGTAGAGAAAAAGAGATCGAAAGAGTTTCTCAGATTCTTAGTCGTAGAAAGAAAAACAATCCTTTACTAATTGGAGAACCAGGAGTTGGTAAATCTGCAATCGCTGAAGGATTAGCACTAAGAATCGTAAAAAGAAAGGTGTCCAGAATTTTATTCGATAAAAGAGTGGTTACCCTTGATCTTGCTAGCTTAGTTGCCGGCACAAAATATCGTGGCCAGTTCGAGGAAAGAATGAAGGCTGTGATGAACGAGCTAGAAAAGAATGATGATATCATCCTTTTTATAGATGAAATTCATACGATCGTTGGAGCAGGTGGTGCAACGGGTAGTCTGGATGCCAGTAATATGTTCAAACCTGCACTTGCAAGGGGTGAAATACAATGTATTGGTGCTACCACCCTTGATGAGTACAGACAATATATCGAAAAGGACGGTGCTCTAGAAAGAAGATTCCAGAAGGTTATAGTGGAGCCTACTACGGTAGATGAGACCATAGAAATCCTTAATAATATCAAAGATAAATATGAGGATCACCACAATGTGCAGTATACAAATGAAGCGATTGAAGCTTGTGTAAAGTTGACAAATCGCTATATGACCGACAGGTTTTTACCAGATAAGGCTATAGATGCTTTAGATGAAGCAGGATCTAGAGTCCATATCACCAATATCGATGTGCCAAAACAGGTACTCGATCTTGAAAGAAGACTTGAAGAGGTTCGGGAAAATAAAAATTCTGTAGTCAAAAAACAGAAGTATGAAGAAGCGGCTAAACTTAGAGATGATGAAAAAAATCTTGAAAAAGAACTTGCGGTAGCTCAGGAAAAATGGGAAGAAGAGTCCAAAAAACATAAGGAAATTGTTTCTGAAGATAGCGTCGCTGATGTAGTTTCGATGATGACTGGAATTCCGGTAAATCGTATTGCTCAAACCGAGAGTAATAAACTTGTGGAACTTCCTCAATTGATCAAGGGGAAAGTAATTGGACAGGATGAAGCTGTAGGGAAAGTTGTCAAAGCCATACAGAGAAATCGCGCCGGACTTAAAGATCCAAATAAACCAATTGGTTCATTTATATTCCTTGGACAAACTGGTGTTGGTAAGACGCAGTTGGCTAAAGTTTTAGCTAGGGAACTATTTGATAATGATGATGCTCTTATCAGAATTGATATGAGTGAGTATATGGAGAAATTCGCTGTTTCCAGGTTAATTGGAGCACCTCCTGGATATGTAGGTTACGAGGAAGGTGGACAACTTACCGAGAAAGTTCGTAGAAAGCCTTACGCTGTGATCCTCCTGGATGAGGTGGAAAAAGCACACCCAGATGTATTTAATATGCTATTACAGGTGTTAGACGATGGTTATCTTACTGATAGTCTTGGAAGAAAAATCGATTTCAGAAACACGATCATAATTATGACCTCCAATATTGGAGCTAGAAAATTGAAAGACTTTGGACAGGGTGTTGGTTTTGGTACTACCGCTCAGAAATCTCAGGTAGATGAAAATGCCAGAAGCGTTATCGAAAATGCACTTAAGAAAGCATTCGCTCCCGAGTTTTTAAATAGAATTGACGATGTGGTGATATTTAATGGTCTTGAAAGAGAAGATATTCATAAAATCATTGATATCGAACTTGCGAAATTGTTTGGTAGAATTCAAGGACTTGGATACGATCTTACTCTTACAGAGAAAGCCAAAGATTTTATTGCTGATAAAGGTTTTGACAGGCAATACGGTGCCAGACCTTTAAATCGAGCGATTCAGAAATATATCGAGGATGCTTTAGCTGAAGAGATCATTACTTCTAATTTGAAGGAGGGTGATAAGATCACGATGGATCTGGATGAAGAAAAAAGCGAACTGACCATAGATATTCAGAAATCTGTAGAAACTGAATAATATATAATTTCATTAAATAAAAAAACCTGCTATGGAAATATCAGGTTTTTTTATACTTGTGTTTCGACCAAACTTCAGTAATTTAGCGGGAAATTGTCCCAATAATCATATGAACTACCCTACTATTGAACTTGATTTTGGCAGTGTTTCTATTCATAAAAATTTTATGGTCGCTAAAATGAACGAAGGAATTCTGTTTGATATTAGCAAAAATGAAATTCTTCTTGAAATTGGAACTGAAGTCTTTCATGGGAAACCTTATGCTTACATATCACATAGAGTGAATAGCTATGCTGTAGACCCAATGGTTTACAAACAATCTGCAAAATTTCAAAATCTCAAAGTTATCGCAGTTGTAAGTGATAACGATATGACGAGAACCCTTGCTTCTACAGTTGAAAAGGAATTCTATGTTGACGCAAATTCTTTTAAGGTTTTTGCTGAGCTTCCGGATGCTACAAGTTGGGTACAGAAAAAATTATCACTTTTGGTCTCCGAATAGAATTTATCAAATTAATTCTTTTGAACTGATTCCGGATTTCTATTGAATAGTTCCTGAACTGCCCGACCAATGTTATCTGCGATGTCGCCAGCAAGCAAACTTTCATACCCTAATTGATCACTTGCTATTGTACCGCTTGAACCATGTAAGTAAACAGCCAGAATTGTCGCAGCAAGGCTACTATATTTCTGACCTACAAAACTTGTTATAACACCAGAGAGAACATCACCACTACCAGCAGTTGCCATTCCCGGATTACCCGAAGAATTTATATAGATCTCTTCGTTATTTATTATAAAAGTATGAGCGCCCTTTACTACGACGATAAGTTTAAACTTTTTACTTAAGGCTTTGACCTTTTCAAGTTTATCAAAATCATCCTTCCACTCCCCTATTAGTCTTTTTAACTCCCCTGGGTGAGGCGTGATGACCGAATTTTCAGGCATTTTTTCCAAAAGTGACTTTTTCTTCGATAAGATATTAATCCCATCAGCATCAACCACAATTGGTTTATTCTGTGTTTTTAAAAATTCTTCAAAAGCTTTAGCTGTAGCATCATTGGTTCCTGCTCCCATTCCGAAGCAATAAACATCAGCATCGAAATTTAAAGGTAACTTGGTGATCATCTTAGAATTTTCATCTGTGAGTACCATAACCTCCGGATTAGATATTTGGAGGGCATCATACCCACATTCCGGAATGAAAACCGTACAGAGTCCGGTGCCTGAGCGCATTGCCGCCCTTGAAGTTAGAGTGACACTTCCCATTTTACCGTAACTCCCTCCAATGATCAAAACCTTTCCATAGTCGCCTTTATGTGAGTTTATTTTTCTTGATCTATATAGGCTTTGAGCCTCCTCTTTTCCTATCAGGAATATTTTTGAATCCACATTTCCCAAATATTCCCGATCAAGTGCTATATCGATGACCTGTAGATCGCCAACATAATCCATGGTGTCTGGCAGGTAAAAACTTAGTTTAGGAGATTGGAAGCTCAGAGTATATCCTGCCTGAACTACTGCTCCATCTTTAAAAATCTTATCTGGCGCTAAACCACTCGGCATATCGATAGATAAGACAGAAGCTTGTGAAGTATTTATTAAATTAATTAAACTAGCAGGCCAGCCTTCTACTGGTCGGTTCAAACCAATTCCAAACAACGCGTCTATAACAAAATCACCAGTATGAATTTCAGGGAAACCGTTTTCGCTCTTAATAAGTTCCGGCCAGTCATTTGTGATTTCCTTCAACTTCTCATAATTGCTCAAAAAATCTTCAGATCTTTTATCACTATAATTCACTACAAATGTGCGAACCTCGTATCCATGCTGAATAAGATGCCTGCCAACTACCAACCCATCTCCTCCATTATTACCAATTCCGCAGAAAATTTTTATGGGAATCGGAGCTCCCTGCAATCTTTTATGAATTTCATTAAATACAAGCGTTCCTGCCCTCTCCATTAGTTCTTCTGAAGTGATTTCCTGCTTTTCCAGAGTAACCTTATCTGCCTCTGCCAATTGTGCTGCCGTAAGTATTTTCATTAGGTAAATCTTTCTTGTTCTTTTATTTTTTGAAGCTTAAAGATACTCATATAAAAACGCTTAATTAATATTGTATTCTATCTGAATTCAATAAATTTGGGCAAATTTTTGACAATAATGAAAGAAGTAGCCCTGTCTGCAATACACAATGAATTAAATGCCAAAATGGTACCTTTTGCTGGATACAATATGCCAGTATCTTATGAAGGTGTAAACATTGAACATCAAACTGTACGAGAAAAACTCGGTGTTTTTGACGTTAGCCACATGGGAGAATTTCTGATTTCCGGAGAAAATGCACTGAAACTTATTCAGAAGATCAGTTCTAACGATGCTTCAAAACTTACAGATGGGAAAGCTCAGTATTCTACGATGCCTAACGAAGATGGTGGTATTGTAGATGATCTTATTATATACAGGCTGGAAGCAGATAAGTATTTGTTAGTTGTAAACGCTTCGAACATTGATAAGGACTGGAATTGGATCTCTCAGCATAATGATGTAGATGCGACTATGCGTGATATGAGTGATGAATTATCATTACTGGCGATACAGGGACCTAAAGCTGCTGAAGCAATGCAATCCCTTACATCGATCGATCTTCAAAATATGAAATTTTACACTTTCGAGGTCGGAACCTTTGCCGGTGTAGAAAAAGTGATCGTTTCAGCTACAGGTTATACGGGAAGTGGCGGGTTTGAAATTTATTTTAAAAATGAAGATGCTCCTCAAATCTGGGCGGCAGTAATGGAAGCGGGAGAAGAATTTGGTATAAAACCAATAGGACTCGCAGCAAGAGATACCCTAAGACTGGAAATGGGATATTCCTTATACGGGAATGATATTGACGATACTACCTCTCCTATTGAAGCAGGTCTAGGCTGGATCACGAAATTCAGTAAAGATTTTATAAATAGTGAAGCGCTTAAAAAGCAAAAAGAAGAAGGTCCAAAACGAAAGTTAGTCGCATTTGAAATGGATGAAAGAGCTATCCCCAGACAGGGATACGATATTGTAGATGAAAACGGCAAGAAAATTGGAGAAGTCACTTCGGGCACCATGTCACCATCCCTTGAAAAAGGAATTGGTTTAGGATATGTACCGGTAGAAGTTGCTGGTGTTGGAAACAAGATTTCCATTCAGATAAGAAAAAAAGCTGTACAAGCAACTCAGGTGAAATTGCCCTTTTATAAAGGATAATTTATTTGAAACGAATTTTGATACTAGGAGCGAGCGGCTTTATTGGGAATTCCCTGTATAAAGAGCTCTGCTCCTATTTTGATACACACGGTACCTATTATACTGAAAATGTTTTTTTTGAAAAAAATCATCAATTCCACCATTTTGATATGGAAACGGAAAATATCAGTATTTTACTTGAAAATTTGAAGCCTGATGTCATCGTATCCTGCCTGCGAGGAGGTTTTGAACCTCAGATTCATACTCATTTTGAGATTATTAACTACCTACTCAATTATCGGAAAAAGTTAATATTTCTCTCTTCAGCCAATGTCTTTGATGCTTTCACTAACTATCCTTCTTATGAATATGACAAAACACTTAGTCAAAGCGTTTATGGCAGATTCAAGATCAAAATAGAAAATGCGTTACTCAGACTTCCGAATAAACAATATAATATTCTGAGACTTCCTATGGTCTACGGAAAAGGTTCCCCGCGCATTAAGGAGATAAGAACAATTCTGGACCTAAACGAACCGCTGGAAGTATTCCCAAATGTGGTCGTGAATGCTACTGAAATTGGAAAGGTAACTCAACAAATTCACTATATAATTAATAGAAACAGACAGGGTGTATTCCATTTGGGCAGTGATGACCTGGTGCATCAACGCGATCTTATAGAGGACCTTAGCAGGGAACTTGGTTATGAAAACCCACTTTTCAAGAATGTTTACGACTCCAACTTCGACAGATTCCTGGCTGTACTTCCAAAAGATAATAAGCTTCCAAAGAACCTACAGATAAGTATCCAGGAAGTAGTCCAAGCATCAGCTAAACTATAGCTGTTAATTTGAAATTAAACTGAAGTCCCATAACGATGTTATGCTTCATTCTTAGTAACTTGAAGAAAACCAAATAATTAAGTCATGAAAAAATTAAGTGATACTGAGATAGACGAACAATTAAAAAATCTTGATGGATGGACATATGCCAAAGGTGCCATTCATACTTCTTTTGAATTTGAGAATTTTAAAGAAGCATTTACCGTAATGACAAGAATTGCATTTGAGGCAGAAGCACAGGAGCATCATCCAAATTGGGGAAATGTATACAATCAATTAGAAATTTCACTTTCTACTCACGATGCAAATGGTGTGACCGAAAAAGATTTCAAACTTGCCAGAACAATAGAAGAGATCATCGAGTCGACGAATTGAAAATCTGTTGAATACTAGAAAACCAGCTCCTTACCCATACTGTATTTAGGAGCTTTTTTATATTTTTGCGCGAACCTAATTAAAATTTGAAATGGGAAGAGCTTTTGAATTTCGCAAAGCACGGAAAATGAAACGTTGGTCTGCAATGGCTAAAGCATTTACCAGAATTGGTAAAGATATCGTCATGGCAGTGAAAGAAGGTGGTCCAGATCCTGACACGAATGCCAAACTTCGTGCCGTGATTCAGAATGCGAAAAGTGTCAATATGCCTAAGGATAATATCGAGCGTGCGATCAAACGTGCTTCAGATAAAAATCAAGGTGATTACAAAGTGGTTCTTTTTGAAGGCTATGCTCCTCATGGTATTGCTGTTCTCGTAGAAACTGCGACAGATAATAACAATAGAACAGTTGCAAACATTCGTTCTCATTTCAACAAATCTGATGGGAATCTTGGGACTTCAGGTTCTGTAGAATTCATGTTTGACCATACCTGTAATTTCAGAATTAATGCTGAAAATCAGGATCCGGAAGAACTTGAGTTAGAATTGATAGATTTTGGTGCAGAAGAAGTTTTTGAAGATGAAGACGGAATTCATATCTATGCACCCTTTGAATATTTTGGTGCCATTCAAAAGGAATTAGAGAACAGGGAAATGGAAATACTTTCTTCTGGATTTGAAAGAATCCCTCAGGTTACAAAACCTTTACAAGGTGAACAGGCAGCAGATGTAGAGAAATTGCTTGAAAAACTGGAAGAAGACGATGATGTTCAAAACGTCTACCATACTATGGAGACAACAGATGAGGATTAATTAGAAATTTTCTTTAATCTTGCCTTCTACACCCTCATAGAACTGGGTGATAATTTTAAAATCTGAATCAAAATCTCCGGTTGGCTGAAAAGCTTCGGAGATTTTTACTTTTTTGGGCTTATAGTCGAAGGAAACCATTACGATAGGAACCTCTGCTTTTAAAGCTATATAGTAAAAACCTGTTCTCCACTTATCGGTTTTCTCTCTGGTGCCTTCGGGAGATAAAGCTAATCGAAAAATAGTCTTGTTTTCAAAGACTTTCGCAATCGCATCCACTTTATTCTTTTTTCCTGATCTATCCAACGGTGCGCCACCTACCCATTTGAAATACCACCCAAAAGGTGTTTTGAACAATTCCTGCTTTCCTACAAAATTAAATTCCACATTCATCATCTTACGAACCAGGATTCCTAATAGAAAATCAAAGGAACTTGTATGTGGCGCAACGATAACTACACACTTCTTTGTTCTGGAAGTAAAATTATCCTCCAGACGCCAGCCTAAAATTTTGTAGAATATAAATTTTGCCAGCCAGCGCATAGGTTATTCCCGATGATGTTTCGTAGACTCATCTCCACGTCGGCGTTTCTTCTCTTCTCTTAGTAAAGCCAACTCCCTACCCGTTTGTCCTTTAACTGAAGTGTTTTCCTGAGCACGCCTTAGTAAGTAAGGAACTACATCTCTAACCGGTCCAAATGGAACCAATTTTACAGCGTTGTATCCTTTTTTAGCCATATTATAGCTTATATGATCACTCATACCATAAAGCTGACTAAACCATATTCTCTTATCGTCGATTGAAATACCCTTATCCTCCATAATCTGTAGAGCCAGGTAACTACTTACCTCGTTATGAGTACCTATGAATACTGAAATATCTTCCAGATGATTTAGACAGTAAGACATTACCGAGTTAAAGTTAACATCTGTTGCCTCCTTGCTTTCGCATATAGGCGATGCATAACCTAATTTCTTAGCTCTGGAATTTTCTTTTTCCATATAAGCACCTCTCACGATCTTCGCTCCAATTTTAAAACCTTCCTTCTGGCCTTGCTCGTGAAGATCCTTCAGGTAGTCCAGCCTGTCCCAGCGGTAACATTGCAGTGTGTTGAAAATAAGCACTTCATCCTGGTTGTATTTTTTCATCATTTCAACCATAAGATCATCGGCAGCGGTTTGCATCCAGGTTTCTTCGCCATCAGCATACAATCGTACCTTTAGTTCAAATGCGCGCTTACATAATGTTTCCACTCTGTTTTTTACACGTTCCCACTCTTCCTTTTCGGCCTCTGTAAGACTAAGCTTTTCACTTACTTTTTCCCAAATCGCAAATCTTCCAATACCGGTAGGTTTAAACATTGCAAAAGTAACTTCATCACTTTCATTGGCATATTCAATCAGACTCAGTTTCTTGCGCATTGCAGAATCAAATTCTTCTTCACTCTCCTTACCTTCAACTGAGTAATCAAGAATACTATGCAAATTCTCTCCGTACATCTCCTTGGTAACGGGCTTACAATCCTCTTCGGTAACACCTCCGCAAAATTGTTCAAAAATTGTTTTCTTTATAAGAGTTTCTACTGGTAAGTGTAACTTTAGCGCCATTTTAGTTAATGCGCTACCTGCTTTCACTAAAGCAGAATAATTCATCATGCTAAACAAAAATATCGCCCTATCCAGGTCTGAATTTGATTTGAGTTTGAACGCAGATTTAGTATTATTGAATATCTTCTTTCTTATCATTTCATGCTGTTAATCGGGCAAATATAATTATTGAAGATGACTATTATCATAAATTCTCTTTAATTTCGAAAGCTCTAAATGCCAATATCATGAATGAAGCTAAACACTTAGTCAATCCTGTATTTTACGGTATCGAATCTTACTCGAAAATCAACCAATATATAGAAGATAAAAAGCCATCATCATTATATATTTTGGTTGACACCAACACCCAGGAACACTGTCTAAGCATATTCTTGAAGAATATATCTACGAATCAACAGATTGAAGTTATTGAAATTGAACCGGGAGAAGAAAATAAGCATATTGAAACCTGTACTGGTGTTTGGAGTGCTCTTTCAGAGCTTGGTGCAGATAGAAAGAGTTTGATGATAAATCTTGGTGGTGGTGTTGTAACCGATCTTGGAGGTTTTGTAGCTTCAACGTTTAAGCGTGGTGTTCCATTTATTAATGTTCCAACTACCTTACTTTCTATGGTAGATGCATCGGTTGGAGGTAAAACCGGTGTTGACCTAGGAAATCTCAAAAATCAGGTGGGAGTCATAGTGCAGCCAGAAATGGTTGTTGTAGATAGCAGTTACCTACAAACATTATCCTCACGTGAAATGCGCAGTGGTCTTGCTGAAATACTGAAACATGGACTTATAGCTGATGAATCTTACTGGGATCGCATGAGCAACCTGAGCTCTCTAGATCTTTCAGACCTTGATACTATCATAGAACATTCAGTAAATATAAAATCAGAGATTGTTTCGCAGGATCCTTATGAACAGTCCATCAGGAAAAATCTTAATTTTGGGCATACGCTCGGCCACGCTGTTGAATCCTTCTATTTAACTAATCCTGAGAAAGATAAATTACTTCACGGAGAAGCAATTGCGATCGGGATGATCTTAGAATCATATATATCTTCTGAGATTCTAAATTTTCCAAAGAAAAAATTACATGATATTTCAAATATTATAATTGATCTATTCGGTTTCGTGGACATACCTTCGGAAGATATTAAGGAGATCATTTCGTTACTCAAACATGATAAAAAGAACTCGAATGGACAGGTAAATTTTGTTTTATTGAATGATATCGCTATTCCAGAATTAGATGTTGTAGTTCCTGAAGAGCTGATTATCAAATCTTTCGAATTTTATAGCTCTCTGAATTTAACTAATCATTAATTTAATCGAATATCTGGCAACTCCCTTGTGTGGCGTTTGATATTTTATTTATACTTGCATAAACCAATCACACTATGAAAAGGATAATTGTAGACTATAAAAAGCTTACTCCTGAAATTCTTGGACTTCTTGTAGAGAAATATCCTGATGGATATGATGATGACCAGGTTATCGCCTTTAAGAATGCTAAAAATGAGACTGTTGAAGCTGTGGAAGTAAAGACTGAAGATACCATTTACCTGGTCAAAGTAAGTACCAGGCTTGAAAGTACTATGGCGAATTTTGACGAAGATGATTATGAAGATTCAGAATTTACAGATCCTATTGTAGACATTCCGGAGAAGGATGATACTGAAGAAGACGAAGACAAATAAAAAAGGGACGCAATTGCGTCCCTTTTCATTTTATAATTACTGGTAATTATGCATGTTGTAAATCATGCTTACCTTCTTTAATTTCTTCAATCACCTTTGCATTAAAAGCTGGAAGGTCATCAGGATTTCTACTTGTAACCAAAGCTTCATCAACTACAACTTCCTGGTCTACCCATAATGCACCAGCATTTTCAAGGTCTTTACGAATACTACTAAAGGATGTCATCGTTCTACCTTCCACAACATCTGCACTAATTAAAGTCCACGGTGCATGGCAAATAGCACATACGGGTTTGCTTTGTTTGAAGAAGTCCCTAACAAAGACCAATGCACTCTCTTCTCTTCTTAAATTATCTGGATTGATAACTCCTCCTGGAAGCACTAAAGCATGGTAATCTTTTGCTGAAACCTCGTCAAGAGTTTTATCTACTTTAAAGTCTTTTCCCCAATTATCACCATCCCATGATTTAATGTCACCTGACTTAAGGCTAACGATCTCTACATTAAAACCTTCTTTCTCCATTGCCTCTTTTGGGGAGGTTAGTTCTACTTCTTCAAATCCATCTGTTGCTAAAATTGCAATTCTCTTATCCATAATTTTTCTTTTTTTAGTTACTCAAAGATAGGATTAGGAAGAGCGAATCTGTATTAATAGCCTATTAAAACTGGGCGTTTAAGAGTTAAAGGTTAATTAAAACTATTTTTCTTTCGAAGTTTCATCTGCATCCAGGTAAGACTTCAAACGGTCTACGATATACTTTTCTTCTTCAAGCTGAACTTTTCTTTGCTCCAGTTTCTTCATCTCCTGGTATATTGCTGGTTCACCAAATCTGTTCGGCTCCACCTTCTCTTTCTTCAGAAGAGCATATTGAACTGTGAACTCTGCACCAAAGAATAAAATTAAACAGGTATAGTAGACCCAAAGGAGTATTAATACCACTGAAGACGCGCCACCATAAACTGATGCCGGATCGCTCTGACCAAAATATATACTTATAAGAGTCTGACCAACAATAAAAAGTGCTGTAGTCAATGCAGCTCCAGTGTATGTGGTCTTCAACCTGATATTAATATCTGGTAGAAGCTTAAAGATCATTGCAAATAAAGTCGTTATGAAGAAAAACGTAAGTGCGTAATTTAAAATATACATTGCAACTTGAGTAATATCAGGAATAAGCTGTTGCATTGTTTCTGTAATTAACTTCAGAATAGTAGAAACTACCAGAGCTATTAATAAAAGTAATCCAATGACTACTACCATTCCCAGGGAAATCACACGATCAAGAACCATACGGAGAAAATTAGTTTTTTTGGCCGCAACATTCCATATGTTATTCATGGCGATTTTCAACTGAAAAAAAACTCCGGTTGCACCAAAGATAAGCATCGCTAAACCAAAAATTATAGCCAGTGTAGAGTCCTGCGACAATGCAGCATTTTCGATCATGCCCTCAATTGCTTTGGAAGCTTCAGTTCCAATAAACTCCCCTATCTCACCTGTAAGCCGGCCTTGTACGGCTTCTCTTCCGAAGAAATAACCCGCAATACTTACTACAATAATCAATAATGATGGTAATGAAAATAATGCATAATAAGCGATGGTAGCACTTCGGGCATAAGGTTCATTCTTATCCCAGCTCACATAAGTCTTCTTAAGAAGCTTGCCGAAAACCTTGATTTTGCGAAACATTAGAGATACTTCTCTTTAATCACCTCAATATGATGCATAGCATGACCAACCATCATAAAGCCGAGCGCTCTGGGTGAAGCATTGATATCATTCATGATTCCACCAAGTTTTAGCATATCGACAGTCATGCTTTCGAAAAGAATGATGCCTGCCTCTCTAACAATTTTATACTCTTTAATAAGATCTTGAACCGATCTGTGTTCTGAGCGACTATTTAAAACATAAATATCATGATCAAATCCTGGCAAAGGTTGCGGTTCGTTTCTGGCAATTGCTAATGCTCTGAATTGAAAAATTCTTTCAGTATCAATTATATGCTGAATCATTTCTTTTAATGTCCACTTACCTTCTTCATAGCGGTAATCCCATTTATCTTCTGGAATATTTTTCAAAAATTGAATAAACTCAGAAGTATTCGATTTGAGGCTTGGAACTAATTCAGCTTCGGGTTCTAATCTATCGATATAACCTCTATAAAATTCACCTATTTCTCCCTTAGTAAGTTCAGATTTCTTCATTAAGCAGAATTTCTACTGGCATTAATATTTCCATACAACGACCTTGTAACCATTTTTTCATATACCTCAAGGGCTTGCTGGTTGGCTTCAGGGTTTTTACTCAGCTCCTGCACCATTCTAAGCGCGTGTTGCTGAATGGTTAATAATGGGAGCACAATTCTTTCCCGGGCCTGAATAGAAGCCTTTCCTGCTGGCTGATTCTGCATCAGACTATTATAGCCGGTAACCTTCAATAACATTTTCTTTGAACGTTCGAACTCATCATGAATCACCGTCCAGAATTCTCCAAACTCTTCATCATCTTTCATATAGGCAGTTAATGGGAAAAATGATTTAGTCAAGCTCATCATACTGTTTTCAAGCAAGGTTTTAAAGAATTCAGAATTGTTATAGAGATCCTGGACTTCATCAAACCTACCTTGTTTATACATTTCTTCCATAGCGGTTCCCACTCCAAAGAATCCAGGAACATTTTGTTTGAGCTGACTCCAACTTCCAACAAATGGAATCGCCCTTAGATCTGATAAATTAAGTTCTGCAGACTTATTTCGTTTACTAGGCCTACTTCCAATATTAGTTTTAGCGTAGTATTTAAGAGTACTCATTTTTTCCAGGTAAGGGATGAAACGAGGATGCTTTTTAAAGTCTGTATATGTTTTGTAGCTAATCTCAGCAAGCTCGCTCATAGTATTACGATCCTGATCATTCAGTTTATTTTTACCTTCGCTGAAAATTTCATTAGAAACTCCTGAACTTAATAATTGCTCTAGATTATACGTACAACTATCTTTGGTGCCAAAATTGGAGCTAATCGTTTGCCCCTGAACGGTTAATTGAATTTCCTCATTCTCGATTGTTGGTCCTAAAGAAGCATAGAATTGATGAGTTTTTCCACCACCTCTTGCCGGTGGTCCACCACGACCATCAAAGAAGACAACTTTAATTCCGTACTCACGTGAAATTCGAGTAAGTTCCTCTTTAGCTTTATAAATACTCCAGTTTGCCATTAAGTAACCACCATCTTTAGTTCCATCACTAAAGCCTAGCATGATCGTTTGCTTATTACCTCGTTTTTCAAGATGTTCTTTATACACTGGATTTTTGTACAACTTCTCCATCACATGATGTGCTTCTCTTAGATCAGGTACCGTTTCAAATAATGGGATCACATCCACAGTTGGTTTTTTCCAACCGCATAATTTCATGTATAAAAAAGGCTGTAAAACTCCTTCCACACTTCCGCAGTTACTAATGATATAGCGATTGGCTCCCTGCTCCCCATTCTTTTTCTGAATTTCCTTCATCGCATATATGGATGAAAGCGTAGATTTAGTCATCCCTTCATCGAATTCTTCAGGATCTAACTGTGCATCTGTCGTTGTCATTACAGCAATTTTCTCCTCTTCTGAAAGAGTTTCGAAATTTTCCGGAATCAACTTTGGTTTGTATTTCTTGAGATCTGCAAATACTTCTTCGTGTTTCGAGCTGTCCTGCCTAATATCTAAAGTTGCGAAGTGGAAACCGAAGAGTTTGATCTTATTGATCATGTCATCGAGCTCTTCAAGAAATAATGACTGATGTTTATTTGTCAAAATTTCTCGCGCGGTTTGCAATTTCGAAACCAATTCCTCTAAGGATATTTTTGGTGTGTCTGAATTCGTAACGGCTGAATCATACAAAGCTTTCTCTATTTCAGCCATGATCTCATTAACCTCTCTAAATGTAAGTCTTCTCTTTAGTTTACGAATATCCCGGTAATAATTAAGGAGTATGGTACGGCGAAGTCTACGTGCAACTCTCAAAGTGATCTCAGTTGTTACAAACGGGTTTCCATCTCTATCACCTCCTGGCCAGAATCCGAGATTGATCACCTGGTTGCCCACATCCTCTCCATCAAATATATTCTGCTGAATGTAATTATGGATCTTACTTGCACTCTGGTAGAAAACATTTTCAAAATACCAAATGAGACTAACAGCCTCATCGTATGGGGTTGGTTTCTCTTTATTAAAGAACGGAGTTTTTCCAAGCTGTGCTAATAACTGCTTAATACGAACCAGATCATTTTTTTGAATTGCCTTATCCAAATCTGTTATAATTCCCAGCACTGCGCCAGGATAAAATTGGGTAGGATGCGCTGTAAGAGTAGGTCTTACATTGAATCGCTTCAAGTATTCCTTTAACTGCTCAGTTTTTTGTTTTGCTTCCGCTTCTTCTTTAACACTTCGCAGGGTACCACGACCATCCATATTATTTACGATAGGGAACGACGCATCTTCAATGGCATCAAATAAAACTACCTGGCGCTCTATGTATTGGATGAAACGAAAAAGCAAAGCGTTACGCTCATCTTCCATTGGGCTTTCTCCGTAACGTTCAAAAAAGTGTTCAACGATCTCAGAAGGATTCTTATTTTCAGAAAATCCACGTTCGCAAAGTTCTTGAAAAAGTGGTAACAGCGCTCCGGTCTTTTGTATCTCATCATAGGGTAAGGTTAAAAAGATACTATTATAGACCTGATACTTTGCCAGCACATTATCATTAAATCTATCTAAACGAGGTTCTCTATTCATAATTTCAATTTTTTCAACTGACCTAAATGTAAAAAAAAACCCTCTAAACAGCTAGGTCTAAAGGGTCTTTATTAAAAGTTTAGTATAAATTACATCTCTTTAAATATGGAATGCATCAAACGTTTTTTATCGTTGATACTTTCCTCCAGAGAAATCATAGTTTCTGTTCTATAAACACCCTCAATATCATCAAGTTGGAAAATGATCTCCTTTGCATGCTGGGTGTTTTTAGCACGTATTTTACAGAACACGTTAAACTTGCCGGTTGTTACATGAGCAACCGTAACGAATGGAATTTCATTAATTCTCTCAAGTACAAATTTAGTTTGTGAAGTATTCTTAAGAAAAACACCTACATATGCGATAAACGCGTATCCAAGTTTCTTATAATCCAGAGTTAACGATGATCCTATAATAATTCCAGCTTCTTCCATTTTCTTTACACGAACATGGACAGTTCCAGCTGATATCAGTAGTTTCTTAGCAATATCGGTGAATGGAGTTCTGGTATTCTCGATAAGCATGTCAAGAATCTGGTGGTCGGTGTCGTCTAATTTAAACTTAGCCATCTTGAAGTTCTATTTTTAATGAAATTCAAAATTAATACAAAATCATTGAATTATTGCTAAATAAAAACACATTTATTGGGGATTTAGCTCGAAAATCTCATCATTTAAGAATATTTTATTAACTACAACGTTTTCGGAAATTTCGCCCTCTTCCATCAAACTTATCTTTTTACATGCTGCATCAATTTCACGATGACCAAATAAAACTGAGTCTTTGTGAATCCCTTCGATAACCGGGACGAATCGTATTCGATCGTGAACTAATGTTTCTTTGAATTGTATCAGGATATCCTTTTGATCTCCTTCGATGTTTACATTTCTTAAAATCACATCACGAAAACATTTAGCATTCTCAGGAATCTTCAAATATTGCCTGTGATCAGCACTTTGCCCATTCATTATTTGCTCCAGGCAACTTCTCAAAGCTTTAAAAATGAATTTTCGCGTTACATCCCTATTGTAGTCTCCAGGATAATGACCTGCCTCAAAAAGAATAGTCGGAGTTCCTAAACTTTGAAAGGTGTCGCCAGCACAATTAATATTAAAACCATCATCATACCTCCCTATTCGCTCCCCTAATTCATCTTTCAAATCCTTTACAATTCCAGCAATTAATGACATACTATCCTTACGTGCCCCCGTGATACTACGATCTATATCGCTCGAAGGCGTCAGAAAAGATAGGATCGCCGGTAAATTTGTTTCTCCAGCACTAAAGATGGTTCGTTGATCATGAAGATTCAAACAGAAATCAGGTTGGAATTCCCGGTAGACCTTCATCAACAATCTGCTTTCTGGCTGACTAAGATCCTGCATGTCTCGATTAAGATCTACATTATTGGCATTAACCCGCGTATAATTCGCCGCACCATCTGGATTAAGAACAGGAATAATATATAATTTCGTCTCTTCCAGAAGTGATTTATTATAAAGATTTTCTACATCCTCTGCTATTGAGTTTAAAAAATCCAGTACAGCTTTGGTTGTTGTAGATTCATTGCCGTGCATTTGCGACCACATCAAAACCTTCTTTGAACCCGATCCAATTTGCAATCCGTAAATATTCCTGTGCTCTACGGAAGTACCTATAGTTTCAAATTCGAATCTATCTGAATGCATAGAAATAAAATCTTCCAGTTGATTATTATGAAAATAACGGCCTGCCACTTTCCTGAATTTGGCTTTATCATAATCGCGATTACTTAACCACAGTCTTGCTTTCTCTTTCATGTTCACAAAATTAAACAATCAAATATTCACAATTGTATACAGCTGCAAACCCATATAAAGTTTACAGTTGTAAATAAGTTGATTTTTGCAATGGTAGTATGCATAGGAATTTATCCATATCTCAATAAAATACACTTTATCGTTTTAGTAATCAACTGTTTATATTTATTCTTATAAAGTATTAGTTTAATGTGAATCCAGTCGTTTACAGATGTGTATTTACACTAAAATATGCTATATTTACATTTGTAATCAATGGGAGAATGAGAAATAATTTACAATGGTAAACACGGAACAATTTGGAACAAGGCTGCAACGCATCCTTGAATATTACGATCTGTCAGCTGCATCTTTTGCAGATAAAATTGATGTTGGAAGGTCTTCCATCTCTCATATCTTATCCGGCAGGAATAAACCAAGTTTAGATTTTGTCATGAAAGTTGTCAAGAATTTTCCTGAGGTGGAATTATACTGGTTATTGAATGGTAAAGGCTCCTTCCCTCCCAAAACCGACTCAGTTAATGAAAAAAGTGTACAGCAAATAAAAGCCGATCACTCAGCTCCTGAACCCCAAACCACAAATTCTGAAGTCAGGGCTACGAAGGACGATCAGGTCCATCAGAAATCTCCGAGTAACAAAAAGGTGAAACGAATAGTATTTTTTTATGAGGATGGTAGTTTTGAAGCCTTTGAAAATTGACTCTCATTTGATTAAAACTTACCTTGCAGTATGAACAAAATGATTCCACTCTTCTTAGTCCTGTTACTCACATTGAGCTCTTGTTTTGAAGCCAACAGAAACTGTGCTAATTTTAGAACTGGTACTTTTGAGTTTGAAACGTATATAAACGGAGAATTACAAAAATCTACTTTCATAAGAAATGACTCGATTGAAATTGAGTTTTTTCAGGGAAAGACAGATACAAGTTCCGTACGATGGATCAATCCATGTGAATATATTATCAAGAATACCAATCCGAAGAATATGGCTGAACAGAAGCCAATCCACATGAAGATCCTCACGACTTCAAAGAATAGCTATACGTTCGAGTACGGCCAGGTAGGTGAAACCCAAAAGGCCCGCGGAGAAGTAAAAAAAGTTTTAGAATAGACTTAAGCTTGCTTTTCCCGCAATAATTTATTCTGCTCTTCCATTAGATCATTCAAACTGGAGAGCAGTTCAATATCTTTAGGGGTAACAACCTTGGTGTTTTTTGGATCCTGAGCTTTGTTCCGAAAGCGATTCATAAATTTCACCACTATAAAGACAACGAAACCAATTACGATAAAATCTACCATGGTCTCAATAAGCAGTCCGTAACCAATTGACACTTCATTTACATAATCTGCTGCACCTTCAGTTCCTTCACCATCTCGTAGAATGATCTTCCTGTCAGCATAATTCACGCCATCGGTAATCATACTTAATGGTGGCATTATAATTTGCTTTACCAGAACATCAACCACTTTATTAAAGGCCGTACCAATAATGATACCTACGGCCATATCGATCATATTGCCCTTTACAGCAAATTCCTTGAATTCTTTAAATAACCCCATTATTCGTCAAATAGCGAAGGTTGACCATCGCCGCCAGATTTTTTCTCTGGTGCTTTGATCGTCCCATTTTTAATATCTTCTCCTGTTATATTTGCTTCGGAATCCTTTGATCCTTGATCTTCGTCAGTATCACCCTCATTTTGTCCTTCATAAGGTATAGGGTCCAAAAGATTGATTTGATTCACTTTCTCTGAGGTCAGTTGATTTCCTAAGGCCTTTATTCCTTTTACTGAAATGAATTCCTCTAAATTGATCTCTTCGTTTTCGCGACGCTCTTTTCCTTTCGGTTTAGTATAAACGATCTCCGCCATTGGAAAATAATCTGTAGAAACCATTTCCAGGAAAGACTCTTCGTGATCACTAATAAATTTCTCTTCTTTATCAGGATGTTCGATTATGAATCGTTTGACATAATAACGTTCTTTCTCAGGTTCCCAGTAAATCGCAGAAATCGGTTTATTCTTAACCCATTTCTCCAGAATTACCATTTCTTCATCAAACCTGGTAGTTAACTCTGGCTTGATTGTTTTTGCAACCCCATCCTGTGTGATGATCAGTAATCTATCTTCTCCTCTAAATTCTCCTAGTAATTCTCCTCGTTCATCTACATTCAGGCGTTTGACCGTTTCGTCGAACCAGATTCTTCGAGGTTTTAGCGTTGAAACACCTTCTTCTTTTAGCTCAATTCGTTTTACAGAATATTTAGTGACGATGTTTCCTTTGACATTCCGGCCTTTGATAGAAATATCTGCAAAATCCACATCAAATTTCACTTTCCTGATGCTTCCCACCTGTCTAAGTAAAACTGTAATTACTTCAGCTTCTCCATTCGGGTTTGGCGTAAAATAAAGGACTTTACTATCCTTTTTACCCTGAGTTAAATTATATTCCCGATCCCTGGTAACTGAAGTAACGGCAAATCTTTTTACGTATGTATTGCCAGCCTTCCCGTCTCGGTAGATCATATTATAGATCGTACGTTTATCTTTTTTCTTAAAGATTGCCACGTGAATAATATCCTTACCAATAAAAGTTTTAGTATCAACCTTGGTCACCATCATTTTACCATCGGCGGTAAAACATATGACATCATCAATATCTGAACATTCAGTTACATACTCATCTTTTTTGAGACTTGTTCCCACAAAACCTTCGGCTCTATTCACATAAAGCTTGGTATTTCGAATAACGACTTTTGTTGCTTCAATATCTTCAAATAGCCTGAGTTCAGTTTTTCGTTCTTTGCCGGTTCCGTAGTCTTTCTTTAATTTCTGAAAATAATCTACCGCAAAGTCTATAAGGTTGTCAAGATGGTGTTTTATCTGGGCGATCTCATCCTCGAGTGCATCGATCTTCTGCTGTGCCTTATCTATATCGAATTTTGAGATTCTTTTAATTCTAATCTCAGTAAGTCTTATAATATCTTCCTCGGTAACCTCACGTTTTAAATGGGTAGTAAAAGGTTTCAATCCGCGATCTATCGCCTGAATAACCCCATCCCAGGTTTCTTCTTCCTCAATATCCCGATACACCCTGTTTTCTATGAATATTCTTTCCAGCGATGCAAAATGCCATTGCTCTTGGAGCTCATTCAATTTTATCTCCAACTCTCGTTTAAGAAGATGAAGCGTATGATCTGTTGATCTTCTCAATACTTCTGAAACGCCCAGGAATACAGGTTTATGATCAATAATTACACAACCTAGAGGAGATAATGAGTTTTCACACTGAGTAAATGCATATAATGCATCTATAGTTCTGTCCGGCGAAATATTGTTAGGTAAATGTATCAAGATCTCTACTTGAGCTGCAGTATTATCTTCAATCTTTTTGATCTTGATCTTACCTTTTTCATTCGCCTTCAGAATAGAATCGATCAAACTTCCGGTATTGGTTCCGTAGGGAACTTCATTTATTACCAGAGTATTCTTATCTAACTGATTGATACGTGCACGAATTCTTACGCGTCCTCCACGTTTCCCATCATTATAATTGGAAATATCTACTATACCTCCCGTTGGGAAGTCTGGAAATAATTTGAAGGTTTTACCACGAAGATGTTTGATCGAGGCATCAATAAGTTCATTAAAATTATGTGGTAAAAATCTCGTACTTAAACCTACGGCAATACCTTCTGCACCCTGGGCAAGCAACATTGGAAATTTTACCGGAAGGTTTACCGGTTCTTGCTTCCTACCATCGTATGACAACTGCCATTCAGTTAATTTCGGGCTGAAAAGTACTTCCAGAGCGAATTTTGATAGTCTCGCTTCAATATACCTTGGGGCGGCAGCTCGGTCTCCAGTTAAAATGTTACCCCAGTTTCCCTGAGTGTCAATTAGAATATCCTTTTGTCCTATTTGTACCATGGCATCTCCAATACTGGCATCACCGTGGGGATGATATTGCATGGTGTGACCAACAATGTTCGCTACTTTATTGTAACGGCCATCGTCAAGGTCCTTCATTGAATGCATTATTCGACGTTGAACCGGCTTAAAGCCATCTTCTATTGCCGGTACAGCTCGTTCCAGGATTACATATGATGCATAATCCAGAAACCAGTCTTTGTACATTCCGGTTACCTTTATTAATTCTTCCTTACTTTCAAATTGCTCTTGCTGAGCTCCATCAAGGTTTTCTTCCATTAGGCAGTCACTTTGGGGGTGTTTTCAAGAATTTTATTAAGTGAATCCACTAAGCCCCTTTTCTTTTTTCGGTTTAAAAATGTGGTATTAAAAGTATATTTCCGGTATCCTTTTTTTCTTCTTGAGTTAATATAGATCGTAAGGGCAGAATAGATGCCAACATCGTAAAATTTGAACTTCCCTAATTTTCTCTTCGGAAATTCAGCCTTCTTCACGCGATATTCCATAAATTTTGAAAGAAATACTCCATTATTTTTAAAGTTCAAAGTTTCTCCATCGCTGTCAAAATCGAACGCCTGTCCAATCCGGTGAACGTATAAACCTAAAAGCAAGGTGGCGATATTGGGCAGAAAATGACTGAAGGTTATTTCCTGTTCAGAATCTGAAGCCATGATCTCTATATTTACGAATAGATTCGTAACGAATACCGCAACAAGAACGATATAGATCGATGGGATTATCTTGACCTCACTTTTATTGGTAAATCTCATACGCCAAGTTCATTGACCAGGTCAAGTTCAAATTTGAGATTATCAATAATAAATTCCTGTCTGTCTGGTGTGTTCTTGCCCATATAGAAGCTAAGCATTTCCTCTATAGATTTGTCTTTATCCAGCATTACAGGATCCAAACGAATATCTTCTCCTATAAAATGCACAAATTCATCCGGCGAGATCTCACCTAATCCCTTAAATCGGGTAATTTCAGGTTTACCTTTCAATTTCTCCATTGCCTGCTTTCGCTCCATCTCACTATAACAGTAAATAGTCTCCTTTTTATTTCTTACTCGAAATAACGGGGTCTGTAAAATATAGAGATGATTTTCCTTAATTAGTTCCGGGAAAAACTGAAGGAAAAATGTGATAAGCAGCAACCTGATGTGCATTCCATCAACATCGGCATCTGTAGCAATAACAATATTATTATAACGCAGATCTTCCAGAGAATCTTCGATATTTAATGCTGCTTGCAGCAGATTGAATTCCTCATTTTCGTATACGATCTTTTTTGTTAGTCCGTAGCTATTCAAAGGTTTACCCTTCAAACTAAACACTGCCTGGGTAACTACATCCCTGCTCTTTGTGATAGAACCGGATGCTGAATCTCCCTCTGTTATAAACAATGTTGTTTCAAGACATCGTTGATGTTTACTGTCGCCAAGATGTACGCGGCAATCCCTTAATTTCTTATTATGCAGACTGGCTTTTTTAGCTCTGTCTTTCGCTAACTTCCTGATTCCGGAAAGATCCTTACGCTCGCGTTCTGCCTGAAGAATTTTTCGTTGAAGATTTTCAGCCGTTTCCGGGTTTTTATGGAGATAATTATCAAGATTTCTTTTAATAAAATCATTGATATAAGTTCTTACCGTGGGAAGTTCTCCTCCCATGTCTGTAGAACCTAATTTTGTTTTCGTCTGACTCTCAAACACCGGTTCCATCACTTTTATACTGATGGCAGTTACGATAGATTTACGAATATCGCTGGCTTCATAATTCTTGCCATAAAATTCACGAACGGTTTTAACGATCGCTTCCCTGTATGCGGCAAGGTGTGTTCCTCCCTGTGAAGTATTCTGCCCATTTACGAAACTGTGGTACTCCTCGCTATATTGCGTTCTACTATGAGTGATCGCTGCTTCTATATCATCTCCACGCAGGTGTACAATTGGATACAGCATATCTTCTTCACTAATACTGTCCCCCAGGAGATCTTTTAACCCATTTTCAGAATAAAATTTCTCACCATTAAAAACTATGGTTAAACCTGGATTCAGGTAAACATAGTTCTTCAACATTTTCTCTATATACTCATTTCTGAATTTATAATTCTTGAATATCAGCTCATCTGGAATGAAGGTGATCTTAGTTCCTCGCCTTCTTGAAGTTTCCTCAAGATGCTCTTCATCCTGAAGTTCTCCCTTTGCAAACTCGGCAGCATGGCTTTTGCCATCACGCGAAGATTCTACTCTAAAATAGGAAGACAAAGCATTTACTGCTTTCGTACCTACACCATTTAGACCTACAGACTTTTTGAAAGCTCTGCTATCATATTTACCACCGGTATTCATTTTGGACACTACATCCACAACCTTACCTAAAGGAATCCCTCTACCAAAATCACGAACGATTACCCGTTGATTTTGCACAGAAATTTCGATGGTCTTTCCAGCACCCATCACGAATTCATCGATGCTGTTATCGATAACCTCTTTTAATAAAATATAAATACCATCGTCCTGGCTGGATCCATCTCCAAGTTTCCCGATGTACATACCAGGTCGCATACGAATATGCTCCTTCCAGTCTAAAGACCGAATATTATCTTCGGTATATTTAGTATTGTCGCTCATATAGATTCATGGAGTTTCGGTCTAAATATAAGGTAATAGCCGAAAAACTGAAACAGTTCCAGAGGAAAGTAATTAACAAAGATTTTAGATACGATGTTAATTAAAAGAATGAACTTAAAATGAAGTGTTATTGGTTATATTTTCAAATCTTGAAACTAGACGTTGAATCTAAAATGCATTACATCGCCATCCTTAACGATATAATCTTTGCCTTCTACACGCATTTTACCAGCTTCCTTTACTTTTGCTTCACTTCCAAAACTTACATATTCGTCATAGGCTATAACCTCAGCACGAATAAAACCTTTTTCGAAGTCGGTGTGAATCACACCTGCAGCCTGTGGGGCTGAAGATCCAACAGGAATGGTCCATGCTCTAACTTCTTTAACTCCTGCTGTGAAGTAAGTTTGAAGATTAAGCAATTTATAAGCTCCTCTAATTAGTTTTGCTGAACCAGGCTCTTCAAGCCCAATATCCTGAAGAAACATCTGTCTTTCCTCGAAATCATCAAGTTCAGTTATATCAGCTTCAGTTCCAACCGCAAGAACGAGAACTTCCGCATTTTCTTCTGCTACAGCTGTTCTAACTTTCTCTACATGTTCGTTACCATCAACAGCAGCACCTTCATCTACATTACAAACATACATTACCGGCTTATCTGTGATAAACTGTAAAGGCGCGATAAATTCCTTACGTTCGTCTTCAGTAAGATCGATCGCTCGAACAGATTTCCCAGCTTCAAGACCAGACTTCACTTTAAGTAAAGCAGCTTCCTCTTTCTGAGCTTCTTTATTACCTGTTCTGGCTGCCCTTTTAACTTTTTCAAGTTTCTTATCTGCAGTTTCCAGATCTTTCAATTGCAGCTCCATGTCTATCGTTTCTTTATCTCTAATTGGATCTATAGAACCATCTACATGTACAATATTATCATCCTCAAAACATCTAAGAACGTGAAGTATAGCATCGGTTTCACGAATATTTCCAAGAAACTGGTTTCCAAGTCCTTCCCCTTTACTGGCTCCTTTTACTAAACCAGCAATATCAACGATCTCCACCGTTGCAGGAATCACTTTTTCAGGATCTACAAGTTCTTCGAGCTTCAGCAGTCTCTGGTCTGGAACGTTTACAACTCCTACGTTAGGTTCTATCGTACAAAACGGAAAGTTTGCGCTTTGTGCTTTAGCGTTACTAAGACAATTAAAAAGTGTCGATTTCCCTACGTTTGGCAGTCCTACAATTCCGGCTTTCATATACTATAATTTAGATGCTTTGTTTTTGCGGCTGCAAAGATAGGTATTAGATTCGAGAATAACATACATCCTTTTAGCAGCTTGACGGAATAAAAAAAGCCCTGTGAATATATATTACAGGGCTTTTAACAAACCTTGAAACAATTTAATTACTCCACAATATACATTTCGTTGGAAGCTCTTATATATTCCTGCGGATTAAATGTGCTTTCAAAACTATTTCTAACCAGGTCTAGTTTCAATCTTAGATTTTTCATCTCATCCTTCAGGAATGGGTCATTTTCATATTTAGCGATCAATTTTTCATATTTTTCCAGATTCTCCAGTATTCTGAAGGTCAGCATCCCAAAACGAATCTTAAGATTCTGTACCGTTAACATCTGGTCGTGATACTCCTGTTTCCAGTTTTCCGGATTGGACTTTCGCTCTTCTACGATTTTATTTTCAGCGATTTTGGAAATATCCAGAATATACTGTGTTCGCTTTTTAGCATCAGTTTCGTTGGTGAATTTTTCAGTAAAACCATTGCGGGAGATTCCGAGGATCTCTACCATGTTGTCTTCAATAGCTTCCTGTTGCAATTCTTTAAGTTCATTAAGGTTCTTATTAATTCCTTCCCATTCGGTTTCGATCAGGTCTTTATCATGTGTAAATTGTGAAATACTAGTGGTGAGTTTGAGCATTTTGATGCTTTTTTCCCTCAACTCTTTATCTCTCCTATTTAATGAACCAACAAACTGACTGATTCCATCGATCAGGCTTCCGGCGAACATTCCCGTAAACGGTGTTCCTTTTGCCAGATCACCTGTCACCTGCAACATATGATTAAGCGCTTCCAGCTTAGCATCGTCTTCTTTCTCTTCTTCAATGTAAGTTTTGAATCTGCCAAACCATTGCTGGTATCCATCATAGTTCATTGGATTACTCACTTTGTCAAGTGTGGAGTAGAATTCACGGGAACTATTAAAAAGGCTTAGAGGTTTTATTTCACGCTCCATAGAAGCAAGGTTAAGAACAGCTGAGCTATAATTGTACTTGTAGACACTTACCGTATTTTTGTCGATCTCTTCCTGGCGCTGCTCTAAAAACTTAACTCGCTCCAGTAGTTTCTCTACTTTTTCTGAAGCCGAATTTGAAGTACGAATGCTTTCATCCAGATTGGTGATCTTGGAATCGATCTCTTTAATTCTGAATTCCAGATTCTGACTTAGTAATGAACGTTCCCGGTTGAGTTCTTTTAATACCTGCTCGGTAACTGAAGCACTCTGATCTTCACTATATAGTTGTGCTGAAGCTGAAAAACTTCCGAAGATAATAAAGAGAGCAGCAAAAAATACTTTATGCATAATTGATTGGTTTTGAAATCCTTTGATAACGAAGAATTGATGGTCATATTTCATGCCACACGAAAAATTGATTGATTAAAGACTAGCTTCAAGTTAAATGTGTGGATAACTGATACAATAAGTATCTGCGGTTTGACAATTTTCAGGACGAAATTATAGAAAACATTTAATACTCAATTTCATTGAAAGATTAACAATCGTTCAGTTCAATAATTAACTGATTCACATCTTTATAAGCTTTTAAATGGTTATATTGTATAAGTTTAAGTAAACTTTAATAATATGACTATGAATGCAAAACTTTTAAACCCTATTTCAGGAAAAAGTAGCCTGCTATTTTTTCTTAGTTTTATTCTATGTTCATTACAGATATATGCTTTTCAGCCTTCGGCTAAAGCGTTTAATGAATATAAAGGTGAAGTGGTGAATGAGAGAACCGGAAGACCTATTTCTTCAGCATACCTTTCCCTGAATAATAGTAACATTTCAACCATCACGAATGCTGATGGTGTGTTTTCCCTCAAAGTTCCAGAGGATATGACTGAAGCTACCGTGACCATATCTGTTCTTGGATTTCAAAGTAAAACCCTTCCCCTGGATTATTTTAAACCAGAAGACACCCGTATAGAACTTTCAGAAACTATGGAAGAACTTACGGAAGTTAGCTTATATAAAGCAACTAATCCACGCCTGCTGGTTCAGGACATGCTGGACAAAAAGGATGAAAATTATCTTTCAGATCAAAGTATCATGACTTCCTTTTACCGGGAAACAATCAAGAAAGGATGGAGTAATGTTAGCTTATCTGAAGCAGTTGTAAAGATCCACAAAACATCTTACAAGGATAGCAAAAAAGATCTTGTATCTCTATATAAGGCTAGAAAAAGCACAGATTATGATAAACTGGACACCCTGGCGTTAAAGTTACGCGGTGGCCCTTTTAATACATTATACCTGGATATGATGAAATATACAGAGTATGTGCTTAGACCACGTATGATGGATAGCTACGATTTTAGCTTTGGTGAGCCTGCCAAGATCAATGATCGTTATACTTATGTTGTAAATTTTAGAGAACGTGATGAGTCAGATCCATGGTATTACGGGAAACTTTTTATCGATGCTGAAACTTCAACTCTGGTTAAAGCTGATTATAACCTGAACGTAGATAATAGAAATGCTGCTCAGGAGATGTTTGTAAAGAAAAAACCAAATGGAGCGAAAGTTTATCCTACAGCGTTGAATTACCAGGTTGATTACGCTCAGAATAATGGGAAATGGCACTTTGCCTATGGAAAAGCGCAGATGGATTATGTAGTTAACTGGAAACGTAAGATCTTCAATTCTAAATACAAGATCAATAGCGAAATGGTTGTGACCGACTGGCAGCCATATTCTGAAGAAGAATTTAAAATGAACCAGGAATTAATAAGACCTAATATCGTGATGGTAGACGATGTTTCTGGATTCTATGACTCACAATTCTGGGGTAATAACAATATTATCGAACCCGAAAAGTCTATTCAGAATGCAATTGATAAGATCAAACGTAAAATGGATTAAACTTAAAATCAAAAAATCAGAAACCCGCCAGTCGGCGGGTTTTTTTATACTTGAAATCGAAATGGTTATCCTATTTCAATAGTTTGCTCAAAACTATCTTCAGAAGTTTCAATTATAAAGGTGTATTTACCAGAATCTACTTCCGAGAAATCAAACGCCTTCCTAAGTTCAGTTTCTCTCGTTTGGAAATTACCAACCTTAACACCATTCTTATCGAAGACTTCAACACTAAGTTTCGATTCGCTTAGATTGGGCATATAAACCACTACCTGATCATCCACTATTTTAAAACATGGTTTGAATGCGAATTTGTAATTAGCATGATCAATTTTAATTTGGTCCTTTACTTTCGTAATTACAGTGGTAGACTTGCAATACTTTTTATCCAGAACCAGTAAATATTCCCCGTGGTCTAGCGAATCGAAATTAAACTTCTTCGAAAATCTGGCGTCCTCATCCAGCTGATCTCTGAATATAACCTCAGCATTTTGGTTTAAAAGACTAAGCTCAGATCCATATTCAGTTTTCTGTATATCTACGATCAGATCATATTGATTCTCTACTTTTAGGTTCACACCATCTGTGGCAGAACTGCTGAATGATACCAGTAACATGATTGCTACTACGAAATTGTTAATTGTGTTTTTCATAATCTAAGGTTTTAAGTTATACTTGGATTAACTGATGTAAACTTACCCTAGATCTACCTACTAAAGTAGCGTTAGATGATCCAGTTTATGTACTCAATTACCTAGATACAATCCATTTCAAACGTTATCGGTTAATCCAGCACATATAATTGCTAATTTTGTAATACAAGCAATTACTATTCAGGTGTAATTTTAGATGAAATCTCGATATTATGAATACAACATCAAAACCAAGGCTGGAAAGAATAGAACCTGGATTTGGGAGTTCATTTTCATATAGAACACATGATAAATTCCAGGTTGGTTCGAAAAAGACCTTTTGGCACTATCATCCGGAGGTCGAACTGGTTTACGTGAATGGCGGCTGCGGAAAGCGGCAGATAGGAAGTCATATATCTTATTACAGGAATGGTGATCTCATATTAATTGGATCGCTTCTTCCCCATTGTGCTTTTACCGATGGGCTCACTAATCATAATTGCGAAACGGTGATACAGTTTAGAAATGATTTTCTTGGCAATGAATTTCTTGACGCGCCTGAAATGTCACGAATTCAGAACCTGCTCGAGAGAGCAAAAAAAGGAATCGTTTTTCATGGTGACACCAAGCGTGGTATAGGAGCTATCATTGAGTCTTTACGAGAGCTCAATCCTTTTCAAAAATTGCTTGGGTTACTGGAAGTTTTGAATACACTTGAAAAAACTGGGGATTATACGATTTTAAATGCTGAAGGTTTTCTGCTGGAAACTAACTTACAGGATAATGACAGGATCAATATCATTTTTAATTTTGTAAAAGAGCACTTCCAGAGACCAATTAGTTTAAAGGAGATCAGCGATAAGGTTAGTATGACTAACCCAGCTTTCTGCAGGTATTTTAAAAGAATTACCGGAAAAACATTTACTCAGTTTGTAAATGAGTACAGACTTGCGCATTCAGCTAAACTATTACACGAAAGACAGATTAGCATAACCGATGTTTGCTTTGAAAGTGGTTTTAATAATTTTAGTCATTTCAATAAACAATTCAAGGCATTTACTGGGAGGTCACCATCAGTCTATAGAAGTGAATTAAAATTTAGCGTTACATAAAAAAACCCGCCAAATGGCGGGTTTGTATTTTATAACTTGATCTTTAGTCGTGATGCATAAAACTTTGTTTCTGAAGTAATTTTTCTTCAGATTCAACATGCTCATCATCTGGAACACAACAATCTACTGGACAAACTGCCGCACATTGAGGTTCTTCGTGAAAACCTTTACATTCGGTACATTTATCTGGTACTATATAGTAAATTTCGTCACTTATAGGTTCCTGAGCTTCGTTTGCGTTGGCCTCTTTCCCTCCGGGAAGTACCACATCACCTTCTAGATCGGTTCCATCTGCATATCTCCAGTCATCTGCACCTTCGTAAATTGCCGTGTTAGGACACTCTGGTTCACATGCACCGCAGTTTATACATTCATCGGTTATTACAATTGCCATAGCTCTGTTTTTATTGGTAAATTTAAGTACTGAGCGAAAAAAGACCTGAGCTTTTAGAGAAAATTATGGTTAATAGCTTCGGAAACTTTAATTTCGCTTCACAAATTTAAGATAGGCCACCCTCATAACCAAATATGAACATGACAATCGAAGAGCATACTTCAAACCTTGTTGCATTAGGAAAATTTTTAGGTCAGTTTCAGATCAATGGAGTTCAAAAACATCCGGATTTTTCAGAATTAGATGAGCTTACTAACGAAATGCATGAGAAGATCGATGCTTCCATTCATCGTAACGGATGGTTTACCCGGGAAAATGTTATATTCTCACTTCAGCAGTGGAGCGAAGCATTAAAATTCGAGAATATTCAAAAATGGATAGGTCGCTATGATCTTTCCAATTCTGGTGGAAAAAAAATTGGGATTGTTATGGCTGGAAATATTCCGCTGGTTGGTTTCCATGATTTTATTTCCACGATCATCTGTGATCACAACATACAGATAAAGCAATCCTCCAGTGATGAGCTGTTACTACCTCTTATCGCTCAATTTCTTATCGAGCAGAATTCAGAATATAAGAACAGGATAGAATTCACCAAAGGGAAATTAGAGAACTTTGATGCAGTGATCGCAACCGGGAGTGATAATACTGCCCGATATTTTGAATATTACTTTAAAGGAAAACCAAGCATTGTTCGCAAGAACAGGAATTCTATCGCTATCCTTACTGGAAAAGAGTCTAAAGAGGAGCTTGAGGCTTTAAGTGAAGACATCTTTCTTTATTATGGTTTGGGTTGCCGTAACGTATCTAAATTATATGTACCTGAAGGATATGATTTTGACCAGTTCTTCAAGGCGATGTATTCCTGGAATACTATTATCAACGAAAATAAATATGCCAATAATTATGATTACAACAAGGCAGTTTATTTAATGAGTGAATATAAAATCCTTGATAATGGTTTTTTAATGCTGAAAGAGGATGAAAGTTTTGGTTCTCCTATCGCAACAGTTTTTTATCAAACTTATAAGGATGAAGATAACCTGAAAGAAGTTCTTGATTCCAATTCCGAAAAGTTGCAGTGTGTAGTAAGGAAAGATCCAAAGCCCGATGAAGTTGCGTTTGGTAAAACACAACAACCAGAACTTTGGGATTACGCAGATAATATTGATACTATAGAATTCCTTAGTAAACTTTAATCTTATCATTTCGATAACAGCAAAGACCTTCTAAATTTGGCATCTTTGTAAATACACACTAACAATACACATCCATGAAAAAGCATAATTTCAGTGCAGGTCCGTGCATATTACCACAAGAAGTATTTCAGGAAGCTTCCCAGGCAATTCTGAATTTTAATAATTCAGGTCTCTCGATATTGGAGATCTCACACCGTAGTGCAGATTTCGTGTCGGTTATGGAGGAGGCTCAAAATCTAGCTCTTGAACTTCTGGGTTTACAGGATAAAGGTTATAAAGCACTTTTTCTTCAGGGAGGCGCGAGTATGCAATTCTTAATGACCGCTTATAATTTATTGGATAACAAAGCGGCCTATCTAAACACAGGTACATGGTCTTCTAAAGCGATCAAGGAAGCTCAACTATTTGGTGAGGTGATAGAAGTAGCATCCTCAAAAGACAAGAACTTTAATTATATTCCGAAGAATTATTCTATTCCAGTAGATGCAGACTATTTTCACTGCACCAGTAACAATACGATTTTTGGAACACAGATGAAGGAATTTCCAAAAACTGATGTTCCCAGCGTCTGTGACATGAGTAGTGATATATTTTCAAGACAACTAGATTTTGAAGATTTTGACCTTATATATGCCGGAGCCCAGAAAAATATGGGACCAGCCGGAACTGTTCTTGTTGTTATTAAAGAAAGTATTTTAGGCAAAGTTGACCGGAAGATCCCAAGTATGATGGATTATCAGGTACATATCTCCAAGGATAGTATGTTCAATACACCTCCTGTTTACGCAGTATATGTTTCCATGCTTACCATGCGATGGATTAAAAAGAACGGTGGTATCGCTGCTATGGAAAAAAGAAACGCAGAGAAAGCTGCTCTATTATACGACGAAATTGATCGTAATCCTTTGTTCGAAGGTTTCGCCGCGAAAGAAGACAGGTCACCAATGAACCCTACTTTCAACCTTAAAAATGAAGCTCATAAAGATCAATTCGATAAAATGTGGAAAGATGCTGGCGTAAATGGTCTTAGCGGACATAGAAGTGTTGGTGGATACAGAGCTTCCATGTACAATGCTCTATCGATAGAAAGTGTGCAGGTAGTAGTAGATCTCATGCAGAAATTAGAGAAAGAAATAAACTAATCCAGACATATATTAAAATGAAAGTATTAGCAAATGACGGTTTATCTCAAAGTGGTGTACAACTATTAAAGGATGCCGGCTTTGAAGTCATCATCAAAAAAGTTGCCCAGGATCAACTGGAAGATTACTTGAAAAGTAATGGCATTAGTGTCCTCCTTGTACGCAGTGCAACAGAGGTTCGCAAAAATATAATCGATAATTGTATACATCTCAAAGTTATTGGACGCGGTGGTGTTGGAATGGATAATATCGATGTGGAATACGCCAAAAGTAAGGGTATCTCTGTAATAAATACTCCGGAAGCTTCTTCGGCATCTGTAGCAGAGCTTGTTTTTGCTCATCTTTTTGGAGGTGCCAGAAAACTGCATGATTCCAATAGAAATATGCCTTTGGAAGGAGATTCAAGGTTTAAGGATCTAAAAAAGTCTTATGCTGGTGGATCTGAATTGCGTGGAAAAACCCTTGGAATTATAGGCCTGGGAAGAATTGGTCGTGAAGTAGCTAAAATTGCATTAGGAGTTGGAATGCGTGTGGTTGCCAGCGATAAGGCGGTGGGAGAAACTGAAATTACACTGGAGTTCTATAATGACCAGAAGGTTACTATTCCTATTAAGACTGAACCTGTAGATCAAATAATAGAGCATGCAGATTTTATAAGTTTACATGTTCCCGCACAGTCCAGTCCAGTTATTGGTAAAGCTGAATTTGATAAAATGAAAAAGGGTGTGGGGATCATCAACACCGCTCGTGGTGGGATTTTAGATGAAGAAGCGCTCCTGGTAGCGATCGAAGAAGAAAAAGTTTCTTTTGCTGCTCTGGATACTTTTGAAAACGAACCCTCCCCAGCTATAAAATTATTGATGAACGAAAGTATTTCCCTTAGTCCGCATATTGGTGCTGCAACTAGTGAAGCTCAGGAAAGAATTGGAGAAGAACTGGCACATCAAATTATCAAAATATTTAAAAAATAAAAGGCAATGGCAAATATTCTGGATCTTTTCAAAATTTCATCAGGTAAGGAACTCATCCAAAATACTCATGAGGAATTAAACCTGGATAAAGAGTTGGTTCTGGAAATATTCGCATGTCTATTGCCGTGGACTATTTCAAGAGTCGAACTATCTAAATCCAGATCAGCGCTGGCAAAATTCAGTGATTTGAAGTTTGAAGATTTATTGAAGGATAGTTCTATTATCTCTTCGGAAGATAAAAAGGTGATGAATTCATTCCTCGAAGATACATTCGAGATAGAGTCTAATAGTTCAGTAAAAATTACAACTATTGCTGAAAACTTTACAGTTTCAATCATTGCTGAAATTCAATCCAGAAATGGCAAATTGGAGCTTACTGAAATTAAAAGAACTTTATTAGGTGCTTCTGAAAAAGCTTCAGCAGAATTTATAAAAGTAATTATGAGTGGAGCAAATGACTCTGGCAATCTTATAAAACCTGCCGGGAGAATTGCACTGGAAGATAAAGACTCTTCCGAAGATAGCATCTTAGGAGGTTATACAGGAGGGAAATAAGGAACGCTTATTGCAGCTAATTAAAATCTTATGAAGAATCTAATTTACATTTGCCTACTAGCCTTATTTATATATAGTTGTGGCTCCGGGAGATCAAGAGATATAAAGAACAAGGATGCTACTAATGATACAGTTCGCATAGCCAATGATAGTCTCGAATATGAAATTATCATTATTGAGCCAGGTTTTAATTTATTTATAAACTCTGTTGCACGACCAAGAGGATATCACACGCAGTCTTATCTGGAGAATAAAAATCAGTTTTTGGTAACTGAATATAATACGAGGGTTATGCAGCCACAAACCTACGATCCTAATTTATATATCAATCAAATAAACTACGATCCGAATATAGATTATGGGTATGAGGTGAATTATTTGCTGTACAATTATTTTGTTTTTTTCAGCAGACATTACAATCAACGATTTAGTGTTCCTACACGAATTTGATTTTTTAAGCAAAATCGTATATTTGCCGTATGAAAAAATTGAAGGCTAGATGGGGAATTGATGATAACTGGCAGCTCTTCGTCATATTGCTGGTATTTGCCATCACGGGTTCTTCCTCTGCGAAAATTGCTGGTCCGCTCTGTGAATTTCTCGGAATCACTTCTGAAACTACACATTGGAGCATTTACTGGACACTTCGAATTTTATTGATCTTTCCAATCTACCAGGTTTTACTGGTTAGTTTTGGTTGGATCTTTGGTCAATTTCAATTTTTCTGGGCTTTCGAAAAGAAAATGTTGAGCAGACTGGGTTTTGCTAAAATGTTCAATTCTTAAATGGCTTTACTGAAGAACATACTCCTAACATTTACAGCAGTCCTTATACTGCTTCCTACCGGAGTGAGTTTTTCTCATACTTTCTCAGGTCATGGACATAAATTGTGTGATAATTATGCAGATCAGCATTATCATGAAAAGTCTTTAGATTGCGAACTTCATAAGTTTCAAGAGAATCCAATAATATCTCTGGACTTCCAGAGTTTTGAATTTGCTCAGGTTTTCTATACCTCTACTCTTACCTACGATTATTATCGATTATTAAATGATTATGAACCATTGTGCTATGAGCTACGTGGTCCACCTGCTTTATCTATTACAGGATAATTCAGTAATAATCATTTAAAATATTTCAATGCGTAACACAATGTTATTGACACTGCTATTGGCAGTGCAGTCTATTATTTATGGACAGAATTCCCTGAGCGGAAAAATCACCGATCTGGACACCCAGGAACCAGTTTTTAGTGCAAACATTTATTTCCCTGCTCTGGAAAGAGGGACGATGACAGATCTTGATGGTAATTTTAAAATATCAGATCTGCCTAGCGGTAATTTCAAAATGGTGATATCCTCTATAGGTTATGCCAGTTATACACAGGATGTGGTTCTACCTTCCCAGGATATTACCATTACCTTAAAACCTTCAGCCATAGAGATGGAAGAGGTTATAGTCTCTACTCCTTTTCACCAGTTACAAAGCGATAATGTAATGAAGGTGGAACGCGAAAGTGTTTCTGAACTTTCTAAAAATGGAGCTGTAAATCTTTCCGAAGGAATTACTCAAATAGCGGGAGTTGAAAATCTAACGACTGGATTGGGTATTGGAAAACCAGTAATTAGAGGATTGAGTTCTAATCGTGTGCTTGTTTATACCCAGGGAGTTCGTTTAGAGAATCAGCAATATGGCGATGAGCATGGCCTGGGAATTAGTTCAAAAGGAATTGCCAGCGTGGAAGTGATAAAAGGCCCTGCCTCTTTACTCTACGGAAGTGATGCGATTGGTGGAGTTTTATATCTGAACCCTGAAAGATACGCCCCTGAAAGTAGTACGACAGCAAGTTTAGAATCAGATTATTTCGCTAATACGCTGGGGTATCAAACAAGTTTGATGGCTTCTACCGCCGGTAATCGATTAAAGTTTATTGCACGGGGAAGTTATGCGGCTCATAGTGATTATGAAACAGGAGATGGAGAAAGAGTTACTAATACTCGTTTCAATGAGAAGGATATTAAAGCTGGAATTGGCTTTCAGAACAGTGTTTATAAAGGAGATCTACGATATAACTTTAATAATTCAGAAATTGGTATTCCTGAAGAATTAGGTGTTCAATCTACTAACAAAGACCCACTTCTACCCTACCAGAATATTGACAACCATATCCTGAGTCTTGATAACAAGTTCTATCTGAATAATTCCAGTATCGACCTGAAAGTTGGTTACCAGTTCAATGATCGCCAGGAATTTGAAGATCATCATCACGAAGATCATGAAGGTGAAGAGCACGAAGAACACGAGGGTGAAGAGCATGAAGAGGAAGAACATGAAGGGGAAGAGCATGAAGGGGAAGAGCATGAAGGTGATGAACCAGCTCTTGAGATGCATTTGGAAACCTTGAACTATAATTTAAAATATAATTTCCCTAAGTTCGATAACCTTGATGTTATTGCCGGAGTACAGGGAATGTGGCAGAGCAACGAAAATTTTGGTGAGGAAATCCTAATACCTGATGCGACAACTACTGACTTTGGGGTCTTCGCCACTGCGCATTACCATTTATCAAAAATCGATTTACAAGGAGGAATTAGATATGACAACAGGTCTATTGAAACAGAATCATATATCGCAGAGGATGGAGATATTCTGGATGAAGTAGATAGACAGTTCAATAGTTTTAATGGAGCTATAGGTGCGAAATTCGATATTACCGATAATCTTACCTCAAGATTAAATTTTGCGAGTGGATTTAGAGCGCCTAACTTATCTGAACTAACCTCTAATGGTTCTCACAATGGTGCTAACAGATACGAAATTGGGAATCCTGATCTTGATAATGAACAGAACTTCCAAATTGATCTTGCGGTTGAATGGAGAAATCAACATTTCGAAGCTTTTGTTAATGGTTTTTCCAATAATGTAAATGACTATATATTTATAAGTCCGTCGGGAGAAATTATAGATAATGAAAACGTATTTCGTTATCAACAGGATGATGCTAAATTGTATGGAGGTGAAATAGGTATCCATCTTCACCCCCACCCATTGGATTGGCTTCACCTGGAAAGTAGCTTTGAAACGGTAACCGGAAAACTGGACAATGATGATTACTTACCCTTAATTCCAGCAAACTCCCTTACGAATACGTTCAGGGTCGAGTTTGACAAAGGGAAGTTATTATCAGGTTCTTATAGTTTTATAACATTAAAAAATGTGTTTGATCAGGAAAATCCTGGCAGTTTCGAAACTCGAACTGGTGGGTACAGCCTGGTTAACCTGGGTGCCGGAACTGAAATTAGAACAAACAGCGCATTATTTGAATTGCGACTAAGTATGAATAATCTGTTTGATAAAGATTATTTCTCACACCTGTCCAGATTGAAGAATGATGGAATTTCTAATATTGGCAGAGACATAATGCTCTCAGCTAATATCCATATCTAACTAAAAAGGGCTACTGTTATTAGTAGCCCTTTTTAATTTTTATCTGGTAAATTCTAGTAGCTTTCTACTTCGATCACCTGTGGTTGCATCATAGGTTCCTTTTTCCAAACATAGGTATATAAATACATCAATGTAAATGTTGGAATTATGTCAGTCCCAGAAAGGATCTCTTCAATGAAAACAAGCACTGAGGCTAATTTACCTTTTCTACCTGGATACATATCTCTCATCTTTTTAGCAGCATATGGTGCCCAGAGTAAATCCAAAAACGGACCTACAAAGGGAATGGCAACAGTTGCCATCCCTACAAGGTCATATACCAGACCTTTTGCAAATAATTTATTTTTAAATAGCTTCATGTTTTTTGGTTTTGACTATCTAAAAGCAAATAAAGTGCCAAATTTATTTAAGGTCTGAGCTTATAAGTTTCAGGAATTCATTCCTGGTTTCTATTTCTTTGAACTGTCCACGGAAACCCGAGGTTGTTGTAGCACTATTCTGCTTCTGTACTCCACGCATCATCATACACATATGGACCGCTTCGATCACTACAGCTACTCCCTGAGGCTGCAGTGTATTGTTCAAACATTCCAGAATATCATGAGTTAGTCTTTCCTGTACTTGTAGTCTTCGAGCAAAAACATCCACAACCCGAGGAAGTTTACTTAATCCCACGATCTTTCCGTTAGGAATGTATGCTATATGGGCTTTACCGAAGAATGGCAGCATATGATGCTCGCAAAGAGAATATAGCTCAATATCCTTTACCACAACCATTTCGTCATAATCTTCAGAGAACATCGCTTTCTTCAGGATTTTTTCAGCATCCATTTCATATCCCTGTGTTAAGAATTGCATTGCTTTGGCGGCTCTTTCAGGAGTCTTTACAATTCCCTCGCGTTCCGGATTTTCCCCTACCCCCACTATTATGTCCTGGAAGCTCTGTTTCATTTTACCAGTAACCTCCTGGTTATATTCTTCAAAAAATTTATATGCCATGATCATTAGTTTGCTTCAGCTTATCTGAAAAGTATTTTTTTAGCTTTGTTATTTTCGGGTCGATTATAAATTGACAATATGGTTGTTGCCTGTGCTGATTGTAGAAGTCCTGATGTTCCTGTTCTGCAACGTAGAAAGCGGAAGCTTCAGTAACTTCGGTTACGATAGGATCGTCAAACGCATTCTCTTCTTCAATGATCTCTATTGTTTTTTTAGCAACCTTCTCCTGTTCTTCATCGTGAAAGAATATCGCACTTCTATATTGAGTTCCAACATCATTCTGTTGTCTATTAAGCGTAGTAGGATCATGAGTTGCAAAAAACACCATTAATAATTCGTTGTATGTAATCTTACCTGGATCGTACGTAATTTGTATTGCTTCAGCATGACCGGTGCGACCTGTAATGATCTCTCTATATGCGGGATTCTTAATCGCACCACCTGTAAAACCTGATACCACTTTTTCTACACCATCTAATCGCTGAAAAACAGCCTCTGTACACCAGAAACATCCTCCGGCAAGAGTCGCTTTCATCAAATTATCTTCTTTCATAACCTGCAATATAATTTTTGTTTATCAAATTTAATGTCTAATTAAACAAAAAACACCTCGTTTAACGGGAATTTAATGAAAAACTTTGCCGATAAAGATTAAGCATATACTTTTACATAAATAACAATATTGAACATTCATCAATAAATGTCGAAAAAATACTGGCTGCTTTTCATTATTATCATCAATTGCAGCATTTTATCCTCACAAAATTCAGAAAACAGAAAGAATTACAAAGCAACTCGTATACAGGAAGCTCCTAAAATCGATGGATTGGCTTCGGAAGATGTATGGAAAAAAGCTTCTATAGCTAAAAACTTTGTAATGGTAGAACCTGGAGATGGTACTCCTATTCCGGAATCTCACGCTACCGAAGTTAAGATTCTGTATGATGACCTTGCCATCTACATTGCTGCAACCATGATGGAAAGTGATCCTGATAAAACGATCAGGCAATTTACTCAGCGAGATAATCTTCAGCAATCTGAATATTTTTTGATGGACATCAATACTTACGATGACGGTGAAAACCAGACCCGGTTTATCGTAACTTCCGCCGGAACACAAGCAGATGCTCGCATCACTGGATCTCAGGAAGATTATGGTTACAATGTGGTATGGGAGTCGGCAGTTTCACAGGATGAAAATGGTTGGTATCTGGAGATGAAGATCCCCTATTCCGCATTGAGATTTCCGGAAACTGAAAAACAACGATGGGGCTTACAATTTTCTCGCGAGATCACGCATAGAAATGAGACCTATGTCTGGAACTATATAAATAAGTCGGTAGGACAAATGGCACAATATACAGGCTTGCTTACTGGTATTAATAATATTGATCCACCTGTTCGCCTGAGTTTATACCCTTATATACAATCCGCATTTGAGACTTTTGACGGTAATGATGATTTTAGTTTCAACGCCGGGATGGATCTTAAATATGGAATTAATGACTCTTTTACATTAGACCTGACCTTAGTGCCAGACTTTGGCCAAACTGCTTATGATGAAGTAGAATTGAATCTAGGGCCTTTTGAACAGATCTTTGGTGAGAACCGTGCTTTCTTTACTGAAGGAACCGAGCTATTTAACAAAGGGAGCTTATTTTATTCAAGAAGAGTTGGGAGTACTCCCATTGGTTTTAACGCTGCTCAAACCAACAGACTTGATAGCGAGGAAATTATTGAAAATCCCAGTAGAACAGATCTTATTAATGCGCTGAAGGTTTCCGGAAGGACAGACCGCGGTTTAGGTATTGGAGTTTTTAATGCAATTACCAGCGAAGCAAAAGCAGTTTATCGTGACACTGTAACTGGCAAAACAAGATCCAAGATCACTGAGCCTCTTGCAAATTATAATATTGTAGTTCTGGATCAAAGGTTTAATAAAAACTCTTCTATAACGCTGATTAATACGAATGTTACACGTGACGGTAACTTTAGAGATGGTAATGTAACTGGCTTTCTATTTGACGTATATAATAAAACCAACAGTTTTAATGTGGAGGGACAGGCGAAAATGAGTAATGTCAACCTTCCTGGCCAGAATCTTACTGGTTTTGCCTCCTATTTCGCAGCACGTCGTACGAAAGGAAATTTCAGGTATAGAGTTGCTCATGAGTTCGCGAACGAGACTTTCGACATTAACGACCTTGGCATCAACTTTACGAACAATTATAATAATATCTTCTGGGGAACTTCCTACCAGATCTTTGAACCACAGGGTAATTTTAATAATTTTCAAATTAGTCTATACGGCCAGCACCGTAGAAGATATAAACCAGATAAGACGATCAACACTGGGATGGGCGGAGATTTCTTTGCGATGACCCGCGAACGTTTTGCGTTTGGAGGATCTCTGGATTTCAACTCAAAGTTTAGAGATTATTTTGAAACCAGGGCTGTTGATACGTATGTAACCTACAAACCTTTTGCAAGTTCAAGATTTTTTATATCCTCAGATTACCGGAAGAAATTTGCAATTGACTCCAGGATCTATGTAGAAGAATATTTTGATACAGATTATGCTTATTATGGTTTAAACATTGAACCAAGATTCAGGTTTAGTGACCGGTTCAATATGGTCTATGAGTTTGATTACGGATTACAAAAAGAGCGACCTAGTTTCGTTAACAAAGTAAATGACAATATTATCTTCGGAATAAGGAATCAGAAAACCGTGGAAAATTCAATTAGAGCTAATTATAATTTTAATACAAAACAGGGATTGAGTTTGAGCGCAAGACAATTCTGGTCCACGGCTAGTTTTGGTGACAACTCATATCTTAATTTGATTGAAGATGGTGAACTCGAGGCTACAAATTATGACACCAGTAACTTTAGAGATCCAGACGCTAATTTCAACATCTGGAATCTGGATCTAAGCTACCGCTGGCAATTTGCTCCCGGTAGTGAAGCCGTACTACTGTATAGAAATTCGATCTTTAACGAAGATAAGTTGAGTGAACTCAATTATTCAGATAGCCTGGATAATTTATTTTCAAAGCCTGCAAGGCACAATTTAAGTCTTAGAGTCGTTTATTTTATAGATTACAATAACCTCCGAAACATATTCCGCAGTTAGCTTGGGGAATGCTTGCAATTTGGCTAATTTCGGAATGTCTATTTCGCATTCATGATAATCGCAAAGAACATACATAAATATTACGGGGATCTGCACGTATTGAAGTCGGTAGACCTGCATATCAAGAAGAAAGAAATCGTTTCGATCGTTGGAGCTTCAGGTGCGGGAAAAACGACTTTATTACAAATTCTGGGTACTCTGGACAAACCAGGAAAGGATAAAAATTCAGAACTGCTCATCAACGGAACTGATATCTACGGACTCAAGTCCAGAGAACTTTCTAAATTTCGAAATAAGCATATAGGATTTATTTTTCAGTTTCACCAGTTGCTTCCAGAGTTTACAGCATTGGAAAATATCTGTATTCCGGCGTTTATCCATAAAACTCCGAAAAAGGAAGCTGAAGCTCGCGCTATGGAATTACTTCAATTTCTTGGTCTAAAAAACAGGGCTTCTCATAAGCCTGGAGAACTTAGTGGTGGAGAACAACAGAGAATAGCGGTAGCCAGAAGTCTTATTAATAATCCTGCCGTGATCTTTGCAGATGAACCTTCAGGAAACCTGGATTCTGAATCGGCTGAGAACCTTCACCAATTATTTTTCAGACTCAGGGATGAATTTGATCAAACTTTTGTGATCGTTACGCATAATGAGGAACTGGCAAACATGGCCGACAGAAAACTTACGATGGTAGACGGAAAGATTGCTCCTGAAATAAAAACCAGTATTTGAAGAAAGCAGATTTAAAGGAATTTCTTGATTTCAAAACGGCTCAGTATAACACAACTGCATTTATTGCTGAAGATCCGGTTAGCATTCCGCATCTATTTCAGAAGAAGGAAGATATTGAAATTTCGGGTTTCCTGGCAGCGACTATCGCCTGGGGAAACCGCAAAAGCATTTTGAAAAATGCCAACCAGATGATGGCGTTAATGGATCATTCTCCGCATGATTTTATTTTGAATCATTCAGATAAAGACCTTGATAGATTTGAAGGTTTTGTTCATCGTACTTTTAATGCGAATGATCTTAAGTATTTTTTAAAAGCACTTAGGAATATTTATCTACATCACGGCGGACTTGAGGATATTTTTGTTAAATATCAGACTGAAACCCATCTTCAGAATGCAATTCATGAATTAAAAAAGATCTTTTTTGAACTAGCTCACCAGGTAAGAACAGAAAAACACGTGAGTGATCCACTCAAAAATTCAGCAGCAAAAAGGATTAATATGTATTTACGCTGGATGATCAGGAAAGATAACCATGGAGTGGATTTTGGAATATGGGAAACGATTTCTGCCGCTAAACTAAGCTGTCCTTTAGACGTTCATTCTGGTAACATTGCAAGGAAACTCGGAATTTTGCATAGGAAAGCGAACGATGCTAAGGCAGTAAAAGAGCTCGATTGGGAATTGAGAAAAATGGATCCTTTAGATCCCGTTAAATATGATTTTGCACTCTTTGGTTTGGGTGTTTACGAAAAAGATCAGTTTTAGTATTTTTAACATCAGTATTTTTATCTTTATTTGAACACTAAAAAAAGGTTGCTTATATGATAACTCCGGAAAAGCCCGTTAATGAACTTCAAAGACTTGAGTCTCTACGAGAACTTAATATTATGGATACTCTTCCGGAAGAGGCATATGATAATATTACCAGGCTGGCCAGTTATATTTGTAAAACTCCCATCGCGGTTGTAAATATGATCGATGCCGACCGCAATTTTTTTAAATCCAGTTATGGAACAGATCTGAAAGGCTCAGCACGAGATGTTTCATTCTGTGGTCATACAATTACAGATCCTGAAAATCTATTGGAAGTTCCCGATGCGACGAAAGATAATCGCTTTTTTGATAATCCCTTCGTTACTGCAGATACGCCTATTAATTACTACGCAGGTATCTCTCTACTGGATACTAAGGGTTACCCTATGGGGACGCTTTGTGTTTATGATTCCAAAGAACATCATTTGGATGAAGAACAAAAAATGGCATTAAAATCACTTGGAAAGCAGGTCGAACTTTTGCTAGAGACACGTAGAGCCAATAGTGTATTGGAAAAGATGAAAGAAGAGCTTGATGAAAGCTATAAAGTGTTGCAACAATTTGCGAGTACTGTATCCCATGATCTTAAGATGCCTCTTGCAAACATGATCATTACTGCAGATGTGCTAAAAGCCAAATATGCTGTAAAATTAGGCGAAGAAGGAGCAAAATATATATCATATCTAAAAGATTCCGGGCTTACTCTAAGTGAATACATTAATGGTTTGCTAGACCATTATTCCAATGAACACCAAGGTGACAGTAGTATAAAAGAATTCTTTTTGAACGATATGCTGGAAGACATCATAGATCTTCTCCAAATCGCAGACAACTGTGAGATCAATCTACCAGATAATAATTTATTAATAGATGGAAATGCCTCAGCTATCGGGCAGATTTTTATGAATTTAATTAATAATAGTCTTAAGTACAATGATCGCGAAAAAATAGTGATAGACATTGATTGTACTGAAAATGAGCACTTCTTCAATTTCAAAATCAGTGATAATGGGATAGGTATCGCCCAGGAACAGCAGTCTAAGATCTTTGATCTTTTTACTACGGTTGCGAAACAGGATCGAAGAGGTAAGAAAGGTCATGGAATTGGACTTTCCACAGTTAAAAAGTTGGTAAACAGTCTTGGAGGTACTATTACGCTTAATTCTGAAGAGAATAGAGGTACTGTATTCGAGTTCAGTGTATTAAGACATAATATCCCGGTTTAAGTTTTTATTCTGAAAAAGTTATTTAAATTTAAATAACTTTAAATCAAGAATATAAGGGGAAATGCAGAAAAATTCAGGCACTTTTAATGAGAAATTAAGGCGGGCCGCGTTAAAGGAATATAAAATTGTGAACACTGGACCAGATGAAGATTATGATAATCTTACTTTCCTGGCTACAGTTGCCTGCGAGGTATCCGTCGCTAAAATTAATATTGTCGATCGGGATCGTATCTGGAACAAATCTGTTCATGGCGCTGAAATAACTGAAATCGATCGAGAAAATTCTTTTTGTGATCTTACGATCAAAAGTAAAACTCCTATTCTCTGTCTCAAACGCTCTGAAGATCCCGAAATTTTTGAGTCAGCTACAGGAATGTATGCTACTGAGTATAGTTTTTACGCTGGTGTCCCATTATATAATCCCGATGGTCACGCCATAGCGGTATTCTGTATTTTTGATACTTTCGAAAAAGAGCTTAGTTCCATGCAGGAAAAAGCTTTGCTAGCCTTGTCAAAACAGGCTTTAAAGTTATTTGAATCCAGAAAGCAGAAACAGAAACTTTTTACTGTTCAGAACAAACTGGAAGAAAAATATAGGGAATTAGAAAAATTCGCGAGTCTTGTTTCTCACGATCTAAAGTCTCCCCTTGCAAATATCATTTCCCTAAGTGAATTACTTAAAGACGAGAATAAGGAGAAATTTGATGAAGAGACGAACCAATACCTGCAGTTTCTGGTCGAAGCCTCGTATTCTCTACGGAATTATATTGATGGTATTTTAAGTTTTTATCGCAGTGACCATGTCATTAAAAAAGAAGCTTCAAATATAAACTTAGGCAAGCTCTTAAAGCCTATCGTAGATCTTTATACGGTTTCCAACAATATTGAGATCAGCTATCCTGAAGATATTGAGTTGACTGCGGTGAACAAAGCAGCACTCACTCAGGTGTTTATGAACTTAATCAGTAATGCACTTAAATATAATGATAAGGATATAAGAAAAGTCAGGATCGAATTTACTGCGGAAGAAGAATTTTACTTCTTTGAAGTTATAGACAATGGAAAGGGAATTCCTGCGGAAAGATTTGATAAGATCTTTGAGTTATTTGCAACACTGGATACCGCCGACCGTGATGGTAACGTAGGAAGTGGAATTGGGCTCGCCACCGTAAAAAAACTGGTTGAATCCATGCATGGGAAAGTAAGTATTTCTTCTACTGAAGGTGAGGGAAGTAATTTTAAATTTAGCGTTCCCAGGCACTAAAACTTCTGAGTGTTTAGCTATATTTGAGAAACAGCCTCGTTTCTATGCAATTTGAACATCCGGAATTACTGTATGCATTGTTTTTGCTCATAATTCCTATTCTGGTTCATCTTTTCAAACTACGCAGATTTCAGAAAGAAGACTTCACCAACGTAAAATTTTTGAAACGTGTCGTGCAGCAAACACGCCAAAGCTCTCAACTCAAGAAATTTTTGGTTCTTTTCTCAAGATTGTCTCTGCTAGGTTTTCTAATACTTGCGTTTGCCAAACCCTATTTTCCCGCAAAATCTGAAACTTCAACTAAAGATTTGATCATTTACCTCGACAATTCTTACAGTTTGCAATTAAAGAAACAAGGTGACGAACTCCTGGAAATAGCCAGAAACGAACTTCTTGAAAATATCGATGCCACATTTGAATATAGCCTGATCACCAATGATGCTGTACATTCTCAAAAGTCTGGTGATGAATTAAGAGAGATACTTCAGCAAATTAAATATTCCTCCAGACAACTGGATCTAAAAAGTGTTCTGCTGAAATCCCTGCAGCTGCGTAAAATTGATTCTTCAAATCTGGTTCTTATTTCTGATTTCCAGGAAAGTTTTCTCGGTCAAACTGAATTAGATATTTCTGATTATAATATTTCAAGCATAAAACTAACCCCTGAAAGTACCCAGAATTTACAGATCGATTCTCTTTATTTACTAAATTCAAATGCAGGAATTCTTGAGTTCGAAGTTCTATTATCTGGAAGTTCACTAAAGGAGGGAATAATTATTTCCTTGTATGATGGTGATCAACTTTTGAGCAGGAAAACAATTGATGCCGACATTACCAATGCAAAAACCATTTTTTCAATACCATCACAAAGCATATCTAACGGAAGAGTTGTTATAGATGATGAGGGGCTGGAATATGATGATATCGTCTACTTCAGTATTTCTGAACAAACCCCAATCAATGTTCTGGCTATTTCTGAAGGTGATTCAAATTTTCTACAAAGATTATATACAAAACCTGAATTTAATCTAAAAATAAGCCAACCGAATGGAGTTGAATACAACGATATCCAGCAAGCCAGTTTGATCATTTTAAATGAAGTGAGTAGGTTAAGTGATGCAAACCTTAATAATATACGACAGCGTTCAATCAAAGGGTCCAGTGTTCTATTTATTCCAAATTCAAAAAACAGAAATGAGTTAATTCGGTTTTCAGAAAAATTTCAATTGGGATTTAAACCTGAATGGATCGAGGGCGATAAACTCATTACTACTATTAACTTTGACCATCCGCTGTTAGAAAATGTATTCCAGAAGAGGATTCAAAATTTCGAGTATCCCCGTGTTGCGGGATATTTCAGTAACATCTCCGGTAACAGCATCCTTGATTTCCAGAGTAATGATCCTTTTCTCCTATCCAAATCCAATATCTATATTTTTACGGCACCATTAAACGAGCAAATATCAAATTTTCAGAATTCGCCACTAATCGTACCTGTTTTATATCAGATAGGACTGCAGAGCCTCCCTCCTGCTCAACTTTATTATCAGACTTCAAAAGTTGAAGAAATATCTATACCGGCAAGAACCGAAGAGGATCATGTGCTTCATCTCACCCGGGATAAACTGGATTTTATACCGCAACAGCAGAGATTTGCAGACCGGGTTTCCATCAAAGTTGGTGCAGAAGAATTGAATGCCGGAAATTATAGGATTGAGAGCCGGGATAAGACATTCGCAAACTTGAGTTTCAACGCACCAAGAAACGAAAGTGAGCTCGAATACTTAGATCCAGAGATATTTTCATTCCAGAATCATGAATCTATAGCAGAATATTTTTCCGAAGTAAAAGCAGGAAACGAAAGCAGCTCGCTTTGGAAATGGTTTATTATTTTTGCGTTCATATTTCTGGCAATAGAAATGCTATTATTAAAACTTCTGAAATGAAATTACTTCTAAAAGCGGTTACAATTATTGATGAATCTTCGCCTCTAAACGGGCAAACGACCGACATTTATATCGAGAATGGAGTAATTACTGAAATTGAGAAGGATATACTAAAGGAGGATGTAAAACATGTAGAGATCGAAGGTTTGCATGTATCCAGAGGATGGTTTGATAGTAGTGTTTGCTTTGGAGAACCCGGTTATGAAGAAAGGGAAACCATAGAAAACGGACTTGAAGTTGCTGGAAGCTCAGGATTCACAGGCGTTGCTCTAAATCCTTATACCAATCCTGTACTTGACCATAGCGGTTCCATATCTGCGGTAAAATCTAAAAGTTCGGGACATCCAGTAAATCTTTATCCTATTGGTGCACTTACCATTAAAAGTGAAGGTGTAGATCTGGCTGAATTGCTGGATATGCAACAGGCCGGTGCAATTAGCTTTGGAGATTATAAATCACCCTTAAAAAATCCCAATCTTCTTAAAATCGCCTTGCAGTATGCACATGATTTTGACGCTTTAATCCAAAGTTATCCGCAGGAAAATCGAATTGCGACCAATGGTATGGTGAACGAGCATGTGAATAGTACTGCCCTGGGCCTTAAAGGAATCCCCAATCTAGCTGAAGAACTGCAAATCACTCGCGATCTTTACATTCTCGAATATACCGGTGGAAAACTACATATTCCCACAATTTCAACGGCAAAGTCGGTTACACTTATAAGAGAAGCGAAGAAGAAAGGCCTTGACGTATCCTGCAGCGTGGCGATTCATAATCTGCTTCTTACAGACAAAATGCTGGCAAGCTTCGATGCTAATGCAAAGGTTTTACCTCCATTACGCACCCAAATAGACAATGAGGCACTGATACAGGGATTAAAAGACGGCACTATAGATATGGTTACTACAGACCACAATCCAATAGATGTGGAAAATAAAAAAGTAGAATTTGATAATGCATTGTATGGAAGTATTGGTCTTGAATCGGCCTTTGGCGCCCTGCAAACAATATTTACTACTGAAGAAACCATTAAGTTTCTAACTTCGGGATTAGACCGTTTTAAGCTGGAAACAACGCCATTCGAAGAAGGTAGTCCTGCCAATCTTAGCCTATTCCTGCCAGATGTAAACTATACCTTTGCAAAGAACGATATTCTATCTACTTCTAAAAACAGCATCTTTCTGGATAGTCAATTAAAGGGAAAAGCTGTTGGAGTAGTGAACAATGCGGGATTAATTTTAAGATCATAATTATGAATACCGAAGGTAACGCAAAGAGCAGTGCCATTATCTCTTATATCACCATTGTAGGAACCATCATTGCCTATTTCATGAATATGGAAGAGAAGAGTGAATTTGCTAGTTTTCATATAAGGCAGGCATTTGGTATCAATATCACCTTTTACCTCATTGGAGCTTTAATGGGGTTGTTTGACCAGGTGTTTATCATAGGAGCCTTCTACCTTTTTTTCATAGTGCTTTGGGGCTACGGAATTATTACAGCAATACAGGGTCAAACCAAGGAAGTGCCTATTCTTGGTGCCTTATTTCAGAAATTTTTAAGTACAGTTAAGTAATGCAAGAAAATTTTGTTCTAGATCATATTATAAGAAAACCTAAAGTAAGCGTTGAAAATGCGCCTGCACTTATTCTTTTACATGGCTACGGAAGCGATGAAAACGATCTGTTTTCTTTCGCTGATGAAATGCCAGAAGAATTATTTATCATTTCAGCTAAAGCGCCTTATCCAATGCAACCATATGGTAATGCTTGGTATGCTATTCACTTTGATAATGAAAACGGAAAGTTTAGTGATGATATACAGGCTATTAAGTCAAGAGATACGATCACTACTTTTATTGATCAGGTGATCGAGAACTACCCTGTAGATGCGTCGAAGATCAATTTATTAGGTTTTAGCCAGGGAAGTATTCTAAGTTATGCTGTGGCATTAACCTATCCGGAAAAAGTCGATAATGTAATTGCTCTTAGCGGTTATATTAATAAAGAAATATTTGGGCAGGATTACCTTAAGAATGATCTTAGTCAGCTATCTTTTTACTGCTCACATGGATCTGCAGATCAGGTGATTCCGGTAGACTGGGCTCGCAGAACAAAACCATTCTTGGAAAATCTTGGCGTAGATTTTACTTATTCTGAATTTCCTGTCGGACATGGGGTTGCTCCTCAGAATTTCTTTGAACTAAAGGAATGGCTTAAGAAAAAACTCTAATATTTAGGATAAAGGAATGACTTCTCAGTATTGAAAACCGGAGTACCGTCCTCCTGAATAGTGTAGGTTAAGAAGACTTCACCCCAGTAAGATCCATCGGTAAAGTCGGCAATGATCCATTTGTGGTTAAGCACTTTTATCTTGTTGATCCTCATAGAACCTTCCATACCGGCATGTGGAACCAGAGGATTATCATTTGAAGCACTATTCTGCGAAATGATCGCATCCTCGATTCTCGTAATAAGGCCTTTGGTCTCTACTCCATTATTCTGAAAGTAAGTGATCGCATCTTCATTATCCTCCAGATTGAAGTAATCTTCTGAAGTTGCTACAGACAATTGATCCTGATTGAGTTCTACTTCAGATAGCTTATTCTCGAGCTGCTCGATCTTTTCCTGTTTTGAATCCAGAATTCTTTTATCATTTACATAGATGAATATGCAGAATAATAAAGCGAAAATGAATAGATACATTAGAATTTTGCTGCGCATGCTAAATTTCAATTTTTAAGTTATCATATGCAAGATGGACATTTTCAGGTAGCTCCTCCTCTACTTCTGCGTGAAATCCAAGCATATGACTAATATGTGTAAAATATGTTCTTTCCGGCTTCACCATTTTTACAAATTCAAGCGCTTCTTCCAGATTAAAATGTGAATGATGTGGTTCTCTTCTTAAAGCGCTTACTACCAGAACTTTTAAATTTTTCAGTTTCGCGATCTCTTCTTCGGTAATTGTCTTTATATCTGTGAGATAGGCAAAGTCACCCATTCTGTATCCAAAGACCTGTAATTTATTGTGCTTAAAATCTACAGGCAGAACATTCAAGCCCTCGAATTGAAACTCCTCATTACGCACTACGTTTTCAATAACTGCGGGAGCTCCAGGATATCGATCTTCCGAGGTAAAAATATAATCGAATTTTCTCCTTAGGGAATTCAAAACTCTTTCATGAGCAAAAATAGGAATGTCACCCTGCCGAAAGAAGTATGGTCTTATATCATCCAGACCGGCAGTATGGTCATTGTGTTCATGTGTATAAAAAATAGCATCCAGTTTTTTTACATTATTGGCGAGCATCTGCTGTCTGAAATCCGGCCCACAGTCAATCAATATATTCTTTCCTTTCCAGTTTACCAGTACAGAGACCCGAAGCCTTTTATCACGAGGATCATCGCTGTAGCAAACCGGGTGATCTACACCAATTATAGGTATGCCTTGTGATGTTCCAGTACCTAAGAATGTAACTTCCAAATGCTGTTATTTTTGACACAAAAGTAAATATATTTTTTTGTATGCCTACCGCTTTTAGTACTTTTGAAGTACGCAATTAACAATGCTTACCTAAACAATAAAATATGCCAATTACCATAATGGGCGATAAGGAATTTGAAAATGTTCCTTCTATTAATAGTAAGGCCCTGCGTATCAATCTTAACGAAAATATCTACGGAACTTTTTCTGAAATTGGTGCCGGGCAGGAAACAGTGCGAAACTTCTTTCGAGCTGGAGGTGCATCTGGAACCATCGCAAAGGCAATGAGTGCCTACGATAAGGATTTTAGTGACGCAATTTACGGAGTTGAAGATGACAGGCGATATGTTACTGAAGCAAGGCTGAAGAAAATGTTATCTCACGAAACCCATCTTATCGAAGAGCGTATTTCTCGTGAAAAGCATCCAAACAAATTATTCTTTACTTACGCCAATACTGTAGCTACCATAGATTTCGCGAAGAAATACAAAGGTCATGGTTGGGTAGGAATTAGATATCAGGTAGATCCTAAAGAAGAATATAATGAAATCCTATTACACGTAAGATTTCATGAAAATGATGCCCGCCACCAGCAAAACACTTTAGGAATACTAGGTGTCAACCTTATTTACGGCGCTTATTACAAGTACGACAATCCTAAAAAATTACTACGTTACCTATATGATCATATAGACAAGGATCAAATCGAGATCGACACGATCAATTTCTCAGGTCCTCGTTTCGAGAATGTTGATAACAGGCTAATGAGCTTACAGCTAGTTAAGAATGGAATGACCGATGCAGTAATGTTCGGTCCTGACGGTAACAATGTTCTTCCAGCAAAAATACTTTATAAAAAGAATATCCTGGCCCTGCGTGGTAGCTTTAGACCTGTTACTAAAGTAAATATGGATATGTATGAGAGATCAAAAGAATTGTTCTTTAACGAGAGTAAAGTTTCTGAAGAAAATACTGAGATCATCTTTGAGATCACGCTGTCCAACTTAAGGGCTGAAGGTGAAATAGACGAACGTGACTTTATGGACAGAGCTGAGCTCTTATGTTCTCTAGGTCAAACAGTTATGATTTCTAACTTCCAGGAATACTTTAAGGTAGTCGAATACTTCTCCAGATACTCCAAACAACGTATGGGTCTTACTATGGGTGTTCAGAATCTGGTTGATGTATTTGATGAAAAATACTATAGACATCTTAGCGGAGGTATTCTTGAGGCCTTCGGAAAATTATTCTTTAAAGATCTGAAGGTTTATTTATATCCACTGAAAGATGAAGAAACTGGTGAGCTTACTACCAGCGAAAATCTAAAAGTACACCCAAGAATGAAAGAATTATTTAAGTTCTTTAAATACAATGGACGTGTTGAGGATATCAAGAATTACAATCCAGAAACGCTGAATGTTTATTCCCGGGAAGTTCTGAAAATGATAAGCGAAGGAAAAAGTGGCTGGGAAGATATGCTGCCTGAAAAAACTACAAAAATGATCAAGGAGCAGAACCTGTTTCATTATAAGGAGCATAAAGAACAGGCGAAGTCAGAGGTCTAAACTTGATAATAATATAAAACATAAAAAAGCTGTTCTAACGAACAGCTATTTTTTATGCTTTGCTTTCCGAAGAAAAAACCCTTAGGCGATTCTGGTGATCTTCGCTCCAATCGCTTTTAATCTTTCTTCAATATTTTCGTAACCTCTGTCAATTTGCTCGATATTATGTATCGTTGAAGTTCCTTTTGCTGAAAGTGCAGCAATCAATAAGGAGATTCCAGCTCTAATATCTGGAGAGGTCATAGTAGTAGCTTTTAACTGAGATTGAAAGTCATGGCCAATTACTGTAGCTCTATGTGGATCACAAAGTATGATCTTGGCTCCCATGTCAATAAGTTTATCTACAAAGAACAACCTGCTTTCAAACATCTTCTGATGTATCAAAACACTCCCCCTTGCTTGAGTAGCAATTACAAGTATAATACTTAAAAGATCTGGTGTAAATCCTGGCCATGGAGCATCACTGATATTCATGATCGATCCATCAATAAAGCTTTGCACCTCATAACCTTCAGAATGTGCAGGTATAAAAATATCGTCACCTTTTCTTTCAACCGTAATCCCCAGTTTCCTGAAAGTAGTAGGGATGATACCCAACATATCCCAGTTTACATTCTTTATGGTGATCTCACTTTTGGTCATAGCGGCAAGGCCAATCCATGATCCAATTTCGATCATATCTGGAAGAATTGTATGATCACAACCTCCTAGCTTCTCTACACCGTCTATAATAAGCATGTTAGAACCAATTCCACTAATGTTGGCACCCATGCGGTTCATCATTAGGCACAACTGCTGTAAATACGGTTCGCAGGCTGCATTATAAATAGTCGTTTTTCCTTTAGCTAGTACTGCAGCCATCACTATATTAGCAGTTCCGGTTACTGAAGCTTCTTCCAGTAACATATAACTTCCAGTTAGACCCTCAGGAGCTTCAACTCCGTAAAAACGTTCTTCTTTGTTATATCTGAAATCTGCACCAAGTTTCATAAAACCTTCGAAGTGAGTATCTAGCCTGCGTCGACCAATTTTGTCACCACCCGGTTTCGGAATAAAGCCTTTCCCAAATCTTCCAAGCATAGGTCCAACGATCATGATAGAACCCCTAAGTCCTCCTCCATCGATCTTAAACTGTTCACTATTAAGATAATCCATGTCCAGATCATCACTCTGAAAGGAGTAACTTCCTTTACCCAGCTTTTCGATTTTAACGCCTAGATTTTTTAGTAAGTTGATAAGTTTGTTAACGTCCAGGATATCTGGAATGTTATTGATAACCACTTTCTCATCGGTTAGCAATACTGCACATAAAATTTGCAGCGCTTCGTTTTTTGCTCCCTGAGGTTGTATTTCCCCGCTCAAACGATGACCGCCTTCTATTTGAAATGTTCCCATTAAAGAAAATATTAGTGGCGTTTGCGACCAGGCTTGCGGCCGCCGGAATGCTTTTTGTTTTTTGAGTATTTCTTCTTGTTCGATCCGCTTCCACGAATAAGCTCTGAAGCCTGGGTTAGATCCTCATCTGCATTTTTTAGATTGATCTTTCCACCACTCAATTCTTTTAAATGATTAATGATGACTTCATCGTCTACAGAATCACGATTCCAGTTCAGGTAAGATTTTTTCATATGATTGGCGATAGTCATCACCAGGGCATCTTTAAAATCACCTTCTTCCTTATCCTTTGCCGCATCGATCATGCGCTTGATATTGTTTCCGTAGAACCTGTACTTAGGATTATTCTCAGGATAGTCAAGCATTTCAGGACGCTCTGTAAGCATTTCCCTCGTCGGCTTTGGAAAAGGAGACTCAACATCTAGCTTAAAATCACTTATTATAAATAACTGATCCCATAATTTATGCTGAAAATCTGGCACATCACGAAGATGCGGATTCATATTACCCATTACAGCAATAATTGAATTAGCAACTTTGTTACGTTCTTTATCATCTTCGATTTCTACAGCATGTTCGACCATTTTCTGCAAATGTCTGCCATATTCAGGAATGATCAGTTTACTCCTTTCAGAGTTATATTCTAAAGCGTTTGTCAAAATTGAGATTTAATTAGGTAATTTAATAGAAGTTTTCTCCTGCGTGCAAAATACTAAATATTCAGTAAGAATGACAAGAAAATAGCGCAATTGTGCGATCATTAAAGAGAAATAACCCTTTCAACTTTATCAGCGACCTCCTTATATTTAGCAATCACATGATCAGGATCTTTCATCCTAACGTTAATAGAAACACTGGTATACGTACCTTTTTTAGATTGTTTGGTATTGATCACAGCTCCCATGTTATCAAATATATCTTCAACCTGTGTTACCTTCTCCCCTTTTGTGGGAACAATAAATTTGTAAAGATATTCTGCAGGCCACATTGCCGTATCCTGAAGCTGTTTTTTAAGTTTTGCGTAAAATTCCTCCGGATTTGTCGAATCACTCATAGTTTTCTCCTTCTTTTATGACAAAGATACAAGGAAAGACAACATTTTTATAATCAAATTCATTTACCGAAATTTGCCGGGTGAAAACTATGAAAATTGTTATTACCGGTGGACCCGGTACTGGAAAGTCTTCCATCATACACGAACTGGAAGCCAAAGGAGAAAACTGTATCCATGAGATCTCCAGGCAGGTAACCCTTGAAGCAAAAAGAGATGGTATCGATCAGCTCTTCCTGGAGCAGCCCTTACTATTCAGTGAAAAATTACTTGAAGGGAGATTAAATCAGTTTAAGGAAGCTTCTAATTCCTCAGCGAATCGCATCTTTCTTGATCGTGGATTGCCCGATGTGGTTGCCTATATGGATTATTTTGACACTGTTTATCCTGAGATATTCAGTGCGACCTGTGAGGAGCATGCCTATGATAAAGTTTTTATCTTACCACCATGGAAGGAGATCTACAAAAGCGATAATGAGCGTTACGAAACCTATGAAGAAGCTGTACGAATTTCAGAACATTTGTATGACACTTACAGGCGCTTTGGCTATAGTCCTATTGAAATTCCTAAAGCAAGTGTGGCAGAAAGAACTAAATTTATACTGAACCAACTATAAATCTTTTGCAAACGGAAGCTTTAAAAATTCTAAAAAAATATTGGGGCTTCCAGAAATTCCGGCCTTCACAGCTGGAAGTGATCGAGGCTATCCTCGATGGTCAGGATACGCTGACCTTATTTCCTACCGGCGGTGGGAAGTCTATCTGCTTCCAGGTACCAGCGATGATAAAAGAAGGAATTTGCGTGGTGGTATCACCGCTAATTTCTTTAATGGAAGATCAGGTACAGGCTCTTCAAAAAAGGAATATCAAAGCGATGGCCATCACCGGCGGAATCAGCTATGCCGATCTGGATAGAAATCTTGACAATTGCATCTTCGGAAATTTCAAATTTCTATACCTCTCTCCGGAAAGGCTTCAGCAGGATATAGTCAAGGAACGACTGAAACAAATGAACGTAAACCTGATCGCTGTAGATGAAGCGCATTGTATTTCTCAATGGGGACATGATTTCAGGCCAGCTTACCGTAATATTTCAGAAGTTAGGGAAATTATACCTGAAGTACCTGTTGCAGCATTTACGGCTACGGCAACGAAAATGGTAGTGGAAGATATCTGCGAACAGCTTCAGTTAAAGAACAGGGCGGTATTTAAGAAATCATTTGAAAGAAGTAACCTGTATTACGAGGTTGTCAAAACTGAAGATAAATATTTCCGGTTAACGAGATTATTAGGAAATGATTCTGCCATTGTTTATGTAAGAAGCCGGAATGCCACAAGGGAGATCACCGACTTTCTAAATAAGAATGGGATTACGGCCGCTGCATATCACGGCGGAATGAAAAAGGAGGATAAAACTGCAAAGTTTAGATCCTGGATGAACAACGATACCAGTGTAATGGTTGCTACGACTGCATTCGGAATGGGTATAGACAAACCAGATGTTCGCACCGTTGTGCATATTGATCTACCTGAAAGTCTGGAAAGTTATTTCCAGGAAGCAGGAAGAGCCGGTAGAGATGGAAAGATTTCTAAAGCCGTTATACTGACGAATGCTGGCGACATTCCAGTACTAAAGAATCAATTTATAAATAATCTGGCTTCTGTTGATGATGTGAAATTTATTTATAGAAAATTGAACGCTTATTTCAGCATAGCATATGGAGAAGGTGAAAATCAGGTATATGATTTTAATTTTGCCAGCTTCTGCAATCAATATCATTTAATTTCAGGTAAGACTTATAACGCCTTACAATTATTAGATCGTTGCAGTGTCCTTAGACTGTCTCAACAGTTTCAGAAGAAAACTGAAATAATGATAAAATTGAGCGGGGATCAACTGGAAATTTATCTTGATGACAATCCAAAATATGCACACCTCTTAAGAACCCTATTAAGAAACTATGGTGGTGTATTTGATAACCTGGTGAACTTTAATATGTCATCTGTAGCCGAGAAAGCAGATCTTCAGGAAAATGAATGTTTGAGCCTTTTTGAAGACTTACAGCAACAGGACATCATAGAGTTTTCGATTGCCAAACATGACGCCTCCATTACCTTTCTGGTTCCCAGGGAAGACGAATCTACTATAAATCCTGTTTCTGGATTCATTACTAAATACAATAAAACAAAAAGAGAAAAGATATCGGCTGTGCTCGATTTCGTCCAGAATGACCAGGTTTGTAAACAGATACAGTTGCTTAAGTATTTTGGAGAAACTAAGCCTGAGAAATGTGGTCGTTGCTCTGTTTGCAATGCTGAAACTGATGTTTTAAGTCGAGATGAAATGAATGAAATATTTCTGGCGCTGCAAAAACTATTAAAATCAAGGGCATTGGACACTAAAGAAATATCTTCTCTATTAAACTATAAAGAATCCTCTATTCTGAAGGTAATTCGATTACTGGTGGAGCGAGGCATTCTAGAAAAAACGATAACTAACAAGTACAAAATAACAATAAATGACTGATCTCAGAATAGTATTTATGGGCACTCCGGAATTTGCAGTGAAAAGCCTTGAAGCAATTCTTGAAGCCGGCTATAATGTTGTAGGAGTGATTACTGCTCCAGATAGACCAGCTGGTAGAGGAAGAAAGTTAAGAGAAAGTGCCGTAAAGACTTTTGCGGTTTCTAAAGGACTTAATGTTCTTCAACCTACTAATCTAAAATCTGAAGAATTTCAACAAGAGTTGAAGCAAATCGATCCTAATGTGCAGGTAGTCGTAGCATTTAGAATGCTGCCTGAATCTGTATGGAACTACCCTGAGTTTGGCACTTTCAATTTACATGCGAGCTTACTGCCTCAGTATCGCGGAGCTGCTCCAATTAACTGGGCGATAATGAATGGTGAAAAAGAAACTGGAATATCCACTTTCTTTCTGGATGAAAAAATTGACACCGGCGCCATGATCATGCAGGAATCTGTTGTTATAGGTGAACATGAAAACCTGGAGACCATACACGATAGATTGATGAACAAAGGGTCAGGACTGGTTGTAGAGACACTAAAGGCAATCTCTGAAGGGACGACTAAGCCAGTTGCCCAGAAAGATTCCGGAACGCTTAGAGAAGCTCCAAAATTGAATCGCGAGAATACCAAGATCAATTGGGATAAACCTTTAAATGAAATATACAATCATATACGCGGACTCAATCCCTACCCTTCTGCCTGGTGTTATTTAGATAATGGTGATGCGCAGGAACAGACTGTAAAAATTTACGATGTGATTAGCCACAATGAAGAACATGATCACTTCTACGGAAATGTTCTTATAAAAGAAAAGCAATTGTTGGTTGCGGCAAAGGGTGGATTCATTGAAATTAAACAGATTCAATTACCGGGAAAACGTAAAATGGAAACTCATTCACTTTTGAATGGCTTCAAATTTTCAGAAAAAGCAAAAATGCGCTAAACCCTTATTAATGCTGATTTGGTTGGATTTTAATAAAAAACAATTATCTTTATTAACAAATCAACCGAGTTATCAACAAATATGGGCTTTTCCCTTGTCATTACTTGCGTGGACGGGAAATCCGTATAAATTTGTAAACCAGTTTAACAGAATGTTTAACCAACAATTAATTTAAAATTCAAATTATGAACAAAACAGATTTAATCGACGCAATGGCTGAGAATGCTGGAATTTCTAAGGCAGCAGCTAAAAAAGCATTGGAATCTTTTCTAGAAAACGTTGAAAAATCTCTTAAAAAAGGAGATAGAGTATCATTAGTAGGATTTGGATCTTGGTCTGTATCTAAAAGAGCTGCTCGTGAAGGAAGAAACCCACAAACCGGAAAAACTATCAAGATCGCTGCTAAAAACGTAGTGAAATTTAAAGCCGGAGCTGATTTACAAAAAGCTGTGAACTAATAATTTGCATTGTAAATATCATAAGCCTTCCCCAGGGAAGGCTTTTTTTTATCTAAAAATTTTAGATAAGTATTGCATTTTTAACAGAAAAAATATAGTTTAGTTCTAAAGACTGCTACTAATGATTGCGTTGAAACCAACCAAAGGCCATCTTCTCGTTGCAGAACCATCCATAATTGGAGATGTCTCTTTTAATCGCTCGGTGGTTCTACTTGCTGACCATTCCGAAAACGGATCGGTAGGATTCATCCTGAACAAGATTCTTGATTTCACACTTAAAGATCTTATCCCTGAAATTAAAGGGAACTTTGATGTCTATAATGGAGGTCCTGTAGAACAGGACAACCTGTATTTTATTCATAAGATCCCCGATCTTATACCTGATAGTATTGAGATCGCTCATGGAATATATTGGGGTGGTAATTTCGAAGCTGTGATGGAACTTATTTCTAAAGATCTAATTTCAGATAAGCAAATTAAATTCTTCCTGGGATATTCTGGATGGGATGCTCAGCAGCTGGATGACGAGTTAAATTCTCATTCGTGGGTGGTCACTGCAAATGAGGACAACAAGGACCTTCTTGAAAAGCCCTACTCCTCTTTCTGGAAGGATAAAATGCTGGAATTAGGTGGAGAATATATGTTATGGTCCAACTCACCAGAGAACCCTTCTTACAACTAATTAGCCTAACCTCGCTTTTACATTTAACTTACTAAGCAGGTTTTTAGCTACAACTGAGTCGTAGTGTTTTTTACGATATTTCGAAACTGGCTGAATACCAACCGCAATATTAGTAATAAAGAGCTCATCAGCTTTTTGTAATTCGAAAGGCGAAATTGAAGCTTCTTCTAATTCGTAATCTTCAGTTTTCTTGATGATCTCAAGTAGTTGTTTTCGAATAATTCCGTTTAAAACACCATCTGTAAGTGGAGGCGTTTTAATTTTGGAACCTGAAACTAGAAATAAATTACCATTCAGAGCTTCCACTACGCTCTTTTTCTCATTAAGAAGCAAACAGTTGTGGTAATCATTTTCTTTAGCAAAGATGCTTCCCAAAACATTTACCGCACGGTTATTCGATTTGATCGTTGATAAAAGTCCGCTACCCACATAATGATCTTTAAATAATTCGATCTCGTAATCTTCTGTATTTAAAAGATAGAACGAGTTCTCCATCTCTATTACCGTCATCACGTAAGCGATATCCCTGGTTGCAGGCGTGTAAAAACCACCTTCTTCGCGATAAACAGCAAATCGTACTCTTGCAGCTTTTTCTCTAAGATCATTTTCAGCAACGATGCTCAGAATTTCTTTCTCCAGGAATTCTGGTGAGAAACTGGATGGGATCTCCATTCTCATAATTCGCATAGAAGCCATCAACCTGAAATAATGATCTTCCCAGAACATTATTTTTCCATTAATAACTCTAATAGTTTCGAAAACTGAATCTCCGTAAGCAAACCCCCTGTTGAGAACTGAAAGATTAGCTTCTGAATCCTGAACTATATTGCCATTTAAATTGATCATAAAAAAACCCCGTTTAAAACGGGGCAAAGGTACTATTATCTTGAGACTTTTCTAGGCCGAACCTAATATCTGTTTTAGATCTGAAACCATATTTTCCCATAACATTTTTCCTTCATCGATCTCGTCCTCTTCAGCAAAATCTGTGATCATCAGGGAAACATCTTTAGTAATATCATCCACTTGTATTCTTAATTCAAAAAAATATGGAGAATCTTCATCTTCAACCCACTTGAACTTAATGCGTTCATCGCTTTTCTTACTCATTAGTTTGGCTTTCTCCTCACTACCTTCCCAAATAAAAGTAAAAAATTCCCCACGGGAATTTACGTTATCTGCATACCACTCACTTAAACCTGAGGGAGTTGAAATATATTGATACAATAGCGAAGGAGAAGCTTGAATTGGAAACTCCATTTCGTATTTCGTCTTTTCTTCCATTCTAATTTAGTTAGTTTCGGGCAATATAGATATTAATTAGAAGGATTGAAAGAAATCAAAATAAATATTTTAGAAAATAAAGTTTGTGACAATACAAATTGTTTTTATATTTGCACCCGCATTAAGGAAATCATGCGAAGCCAGAAATAGCAGGGCTTCTGAAAGGTTCCTCTAAATGCAAAATTGATAAGGCGAGGTAGCTCAGTTGGTTAGAGCGTCGGATTCATAACCCGGAGGTCCCGAGTTCAAATCTCGGTCTCGCTACAAGTAAAATCAAGGCTTTCGAGAAATCGAGAGCCTTTTGTTTTTTCATCTAGTACAGAATAAGTACAGAATCTCATTTTTTTTAATAAATAAATAAGAGCCATATAGAAAATCTCGGTTTGATATCAATTGAAACGGAATTTTATATTTATTCCGGAAATTAACTCTAGAAAGTAACCATTAATTTTCCATCGTTAATAAGATTCAAAATTTTAGTAATTAAGATCCAATCTTGAATTACTGCCCATTACTTCCCTGGAATAGCTCAGCAAGCCTGAAACCTGATAGCTATGAAATACTTCCTCTTCCCTATCGTAAAAAGTTATCATATATATCCCTTAGAGATGCAGCTGTAAAAAATTCCTAAAAGTAAAGCAGTGAAGAAATGCGAAACGTTAGATTCTTGAAATGAAGAAATCACAAAAAAAATCAGGGTGCAAACATAGCCTATAACAATAAATTACACCCATTAATTAGAGTGTAAGAGCTTTTTAAAGAAAGGTGAATTACAAGTAATTGGAGCTATTATTTTAAGGCTATTAGGATAATTGTCTAAAAGGAGTCATCATTTAAAGGAATGCTATAAAGCATAGTAACTCATTTACACCGCTCTATTTTTCTTAAAATTCTCCGCTTGTTCAAATATTTCTTCATAAACTTCATCCCGTTCCACCGGCGGATAACCGTGTTCATCGAGTAATAAAATTAGCCCCACTTTTAAGGCAGATTTAATGTCGTTCCTTTTGCTCCAGTCCGGGAATTTCGCCTGTTCATCCACTAAATCTTTTATAGCTTTTGAAAGCTCGATGAGCTTATGTTCGGGATATTGAAAATCATACTTTACACAGAGCTCTCTTAAAATATCATAGAAAGCTTTTTCTTCAAAATCAATTCCTAACTTTTCCCCGGCCGAAAACTCCTTTTGTACCTGCCAGATTAGGTCTGTGAGCTGCTCTGCCATCTCTTCGTAGACCTCTCCGCGTAATACATCTCCTTTTCTCTCATTGTATCGGGAGACGAGGCCTTCCATCTTTTTAGAAAAATCTACTCCTTTTACCTTGTTCACTTTTTTAATCTCTCCAATAGCCCTGGCCAGTAACTGCTGTAAAAGTTTAATTTTAGTATTGGGCAATTTGATCTTATCAATTTTTGCCAGATAATCCTCATCAAATATATCCTGCTGACTATTGGTTTGATCACCCATTTTAAAGATCTCCTCCACGCCTTCACTTGCCAAAGCATTTCTGATCATTTCCCTTACTTTGGCATTCATCTGGGCGGTATCCGGTGCATTTCCCCTGGTGAGCTTAAAGATTATAGACTTTACAGCTAAGTAAAAATGAGTATAATCCCGTTCTTGTTGGGTTAATTTCTCACTTCCAGCACAAATATCATAGGCGGCTTTCAGGCGTTTCATCAAATCCATAAAACGTGTTTCCAGCTCCTGGGTTTGCTGTATGTATTCAACGGCCTGGTTAAGATTGTTTAGCTGGCTTAAAGGATCTCCATGGAAATAATCGGTACTATCGAATTTGTGAAAAATCCTGGCCAGTAAATCAAGGTGGTCCCTAACTATCTTCAGGGACTTTTCAATATCTTCGAAATTCTGACGCTCACCCTTATTATATTTGGCAAGAGCTAAGTTCATTTGTTTCTTAATACCAATATAATCTACTACCAGTCCTTTGTTTTTACCCTGGAACTTCCGGTTTACCCGGGAAATCGTCTGGATAAGGTTATGTTGCTGGATGGGCTTATCGATATAGATACTATCCAGAAACGGCACATCAAAACCTGTGAGCCACATATCGACGACAATGGCAATTTTAAAATTCGATTTCTCATTTTTAAATTGACGGTCCAGCTCTTTCCGGTACTCTTTTGTTCCTAAAAGATCATACATTTCTTTTGGATCGTCTTTTCCCCTTGTCATGATCATCTTTATCCGCTGAATAGGCTTGAGTTGCTTCCTGTCTTTTTCAGTTAAATCGGCACCTTCTTCTGCCTTTCTAACCTTTGCCCATTCCGGTCTTAATTCGATGATGTTCTTATAAAGCTCGTAAGCTATTTCACGACTGCTACAAACAAAAATTGCTTTTCCTTTTACGGTAGCACCTTCCTCTAGCCTTTTTTCATAATGATTGACAAAATCTTCTGCTATGGCCTGTAAACGATCCGGATCACTCAAAATGGCATTAATGTTAGCCGACTGCTTTTTACTCTCTTCTACCTGGTACTCATTCGCACCTTCTTCCTCAGCTACCCGGTAATATTCCTCAATTTTCTTTAATTCCCTGTTTTCAAGGGCCACTTTCGCTGCCCTTCCTTCATATACAATACGTACTGTAATTTCATCTATTACAGATTCTGTCATTGTATATTCATCTACCACCTTCCCAAATACATCTAAAGTAGCATCGATTGGCGTCCCGGTAAAACCTACAAAAGTAGCGTTAGGCAAAGAATCGTGAAGGTATTTAGCAAAGCCAAAAGTTTTCTGCACCCCTTTTTCTGTGATTTTTATTTTCTGGTCAAGATTGGTCTGGCTCCGGTGAGCCTCATCAGATATACAAATAACATTGCTTCTATTCGTAAGTAACTCGGTATCTTCTGTAAACTTATGTATAGTGGTAAGGAACACACCACCACTTTCCCTTCCTCTAATCCGTTTGCGTAAGTCTGCACGGCTTTCTGCACTTACGATAGCATCATCCCCAATAAAGGCCTTGGCATTGGTAAATTGCCCTGTAAGCTGATCATCCAAATCGGTTCGATCTGTAATCAAAATAATAGTAGGACTTTCAAAATGATCACTTTTCATTAAAAGCCGGGTTAGGAAAAGCATGGTATAACTTTTTCCGGAACCGGTTGCCCCAAAATAGGTGCCTCCTTTTCCGTTTCCGTTGGGTTTTTGGACTTTCTGAATATTTTCAAATAGAGCCCTTGCCGCATAATACTGGGGATAGCGGCACACGATCTTTTCATCCTTTTTTGAGCTATCCGGTAAATAAATAAAGTTTTTAATGATGTCCCGCAGCCTGTATTGATGCAACATTCCCTGGATAAGGGTGAACATACTATCAATACCGTCAACCTCTTTTGCCAATCCTGCGATCCTGCGCCAGGCATAAAAGAATTCATAAGGCGCAAAAAATGAACCTGCTTTGGTATTTACACCATCACTAATTACACAAAATGCATTGTACTTAAAAAGTTCAGGTATGTCCCTTTGGTAACGCACTGTTAATTGAATATAGGCGTCATAAATGGTGGTATTTTCCTGAATCGCCGTTTTGAATTCGAAAACAACTACCGGAATTCCATTAATAAAAAGAATCCCGTCAGGAATACGTTTTTGGGTTCCGGTAATTTCCAGCTGATTAACGAACTTATAAGTATTTTGGTTGTCTTCTGAATAATCAATTAAATAGATCCAGATATCTTTTTGGGAACGGTCTTCCCGCTTTAGCGAAAAACCATCAGAAAGCATTCGCATAAACTCCTTGTTGCTTTCATAAAGATCTGATGCCGGCAGAGTTTTGAGTTTGAGAATGATGGATTCCACTTCATTTTTCGTGATACCGTTGTTCCGGTTCCTCGTCAACAAAAATTCCCGAAGATCACTTTCAATGAGCACTTCATCTTCCTTTCGCGATATAGTGCCTCCTTTTTGGTGCTTATAACCTTCCTGTTCCAGCTGGTTGGCAAAAACACTTTCCAGTTGTGTTTCGGTAAATTTCATTCCTGTCTGGCTTTTCTTCCCTTCTCAGTTAACCTATACTTCTGTTTACTGCTTTTGGGTTTGTCTGGTATTGTTAATTCTACCAAACCCTCTTCTAAAGCGGGGTTTAAGTAATTGATTCTAAAATTTTTTCTATCCGCAAGCCCTAATGATTTTTGCAATTCGGTTCTACTTTCTTCGCCCTTAAAAACAATAAGAAGATCCCGTACTTGGGGGGTTACTTGCGGGGTAACTTGGGGGGAGACTTGCTGGGTATCCCTATAAACTTCATCTGCGGCAGGAAAAATCATTCGAAGGAAATTATCAGAAAAACGGAAACATTCTTTGTTGTACGATTCCAGTATTCTGGGAATTCCCGAACCTAATTGCTCTACCAGGTCCAGATCTTTATAAATACGCATCAGCTCCTTGTTCCGGGGAATTGAAAAGCCTTCAAAAAACTCATTTTTACTTAAGCCATCAGGTAAAGAACCTGCGGAAGTTATTTCGATTCGATCATTAAAGATTTCAAATTTTGGTGCTATTTCACGGGTATAGTCATTATGTACAAAAGCATTTATAATTGCTTCCCTAAGTGCAATAGCATTCCAAAGACGATGTTCCTTTCGTTCTTTGTGAGTGATTTGTGTGATCGTCCTGTTTTCCAGACTTATTTTATCCAGTACACTCTTAGTAGCTTTCACAAGGGAACAATAACCGTATTCGTTGCTTTCCATTAAATCTACTCGCGTGTCACCCTTATATTTTGCGACCTTTACGGAAAGGTTATTTTCATCGGCCAGCAAATAAGCTGCGTAATTCAAATCACCATCGGTGGTTGTAAGCTCTAAATTCTTCCTGAACTGTTTATTAAGGGGTTTTTGTTTTTCCTGGTAATAAATATGAAGCTGCTCAAAGTTTAGATCCTGGCGATGGGCTTTTATTTTCCCTATGGAATTCCGGGTACGAGAGGCAAAAAGTTCTTCAATTTGTTTCTGCGACATGGGTTCTGCAGCAGAACCCAGGCGTATAAAACAGCCTTTTTCACTCATCCCGTATTTTTTGAGATGGTATGGTTTCTCAGAACCGCTGGCTACAATAATCTTTAAAATTTCTTTCCCATCCCTTTCTTCGCTTACAATATCAAACAGTCCGAGGGCTGAAGGACGAATATTATTCTTTAAGCGGTCTTTTATTTTTAACTGGTTGCTATCGGCATCCTGAACGCCAACTGTCCTACCTTCTTTATCTATGCCTATATAAATTATGCCACCTTCTCTGTAATTCAAAAAAGCCACAACTTCTTTCTCCAGTCCTTCGGAAAGTTCACGCTTATATTCTATACGATTGGTTTCGGACATTTTTTATTTTCTAAATGTTGTAACTTGAATATGGTCTTTTTTTTCTTTGATTTTAGATATTTTGCCTTCTTGTTTTAAATACTGAAAAAAACTGAGTAGAAGGGCAGTGTTTTTAAAGTATGGCATAGGACCTTTTTCATTTAATTGCTTATAATCTCCCCCTAAAGAACTTAAAAAGGATGTTATAAATTCTTTATCAAAGGGAGTAAGATTGTTCATGAAAAGCTCAATTTTCTCATTAGTCTTTAATGCAGATTTTATTAGAATTGAAGAAATATTTGAATCGGACAATTTTAGTTCTTTGTGTTTTAAGGCCATTTTTCCTATTAAAGAAAGTGCCTTCTGATCCGAAATAGCGTTATCGGCTTCGAATTTTTCTATTAATTTTATTTTATGAGAATCAGTTAACATAGAATTTCCCAGGATTTCCGCCAAATCTGATTCTGATAGAACTATTTCTGAATATATTTTAAAGAACTCTGAAATATTCAGGATAATAAAAATGAGATGTATGGGAGAAAAACTTGATCTTAGTTTGTTATAATTTTCTTGATTAAATGATAATTTTAGCTCATTTACTAATGCTTCTACTTTTTTAAACGATAAGCTTTCAAAGCTTAACTCTTTAAATGCTAGTGGTACTGTTTTTAGATAAGAAATATATAATTCATCGAGAATCTTATTATTTAACAAGAAATCACGTCTGAAACTTAAAAGTTCCTTATCTGTTGGAATAGAGTCTTTTACTAGGTTTTTAGTAATTTTTGGATTATTTAGGAAACCAGTAAGTGTTTCCGAAAATTTATTTTCATTTTCTTGATACTTAAAGATTACATTTTTCCATGTTGGTTCTATCTTTAAATTCTCAATTAAAAAATCACTCAACTCCTTAGAATCTTCTAATTCAGAAAGGGAAGGCAATAAAGTTTCAGTTTGATTTATTATACTTTCTTTACTTGTCTTTTTGATGTTTGAATTGTTTAGTAACTTTAGTAGATAGGCCTGTTTTTCTTTGAAGTTATCTTTGAGCTTTAAATAAACCGCATTTATGTACTCCTCTATATTCTTTTCTACATATTCAATTAATCTATCACAACCAGACAATTTAATGGCTGCATAATTACTGTGATTAAAATCCTCCTCTCTATATTCACCAAATTCCTTGATCATTATCCTAAACATAGGAGGATTGATTTCATAGTTATTCATAGAATATATGTATTCCCTTATTTCCTTACGGGATTCATCCCATTTTAAGGAGTTGAATTTGAGGTCAAACTCATCTATGATTTCAATCTGTCTCTTCGAATCACTAACTATTGATAAAAAATCCGATTTTGCATTTAGTACAGCTTCTAGTTGGGAGGTCGAAGCAATGTTTTCAATATCCTCAATTTCAGCATTGTTTAGAATAAGGGAGAGATAATTTGATTTTTCACCGTCCGTAAGCGAGCTATCTTCTTCGATAAATTTCCAAATACCTATCCAACTTTTGCATAAAGTTTTTATGAGTACCCCCGAATTTTTATCCTCTTTGATATAAGAGTAAATAAATTTGACAGAATCATTTGATTCGTTTGACAGCTGCTTAAAAAATAATTCCTTTTTCAAGGGAAATTTTTTACTCTTTAAAAACTGGTCTAGAAGACTATAATTTAAAACAAATCTCCTTTCAAATTCTGATTCACTTATTTTTTTAATAACATTCTCTACTTCATCCAGTTTATAATCAAATTTACTATCCATTTCATTCCTTACATTCATCAAAAACCAGTGATCTCTTTCAGTAATACTTCCCGGATAGAAATAGGAAATATAATTAAGATAATCTTCAGCTATATAGCCATTACGAATTAATAGAATGATCAACTGTTCCTGTTTGGAAGGTTGTGAAGACAAAGAAATTTTTTTGTTCTTTAAAAGATATTTTATCTTGGCATTTTTAATTCTTCTATTTTCTTCCTCATTCTGCTTTAACCTAACTCTAATATCTTTAACCCTCCCGGCATTTTTGTTTTCAATTTCAGTTTTTCTATCCGAGTAAGACTTATCCGGATCAAGACGTGATTCTACAGCAGAAAATTTAAAATTGAATTCTCTATTATATTGATTTTCTCTATAGCTTATAGATCCATTTTTTAAATTCTCAAAATTTTCATCTTCTAACATTTGTTCCACGGAGTAATTTTTATTCGCAATACGGAAATGTGAAAGGTTGTTAGCATTTTTCATATATTCCATAAGGTAAATGCGCCTCAATTCCTCCAAATTTTTAGGAAGAACCCTTTCTAAATTGTCTAACTCCATTTTTAATCTAGAATTCTCTTCTTCAATTTTCCGACTAGCATCATTTATCCAACTCAACTTATTCTCTACAAGGTTTTTATAAAGAATACCTTGATTTTTACCTAGCATAACAAAATCTTCGGGATAAATATTCTTATAAACGATTATTGCAAAAAGTTTATTCTGATATTTTTCACCTTGAAATTTTTGAAAGTAAATATGGAATTCGTTTACAATATTGTAAAGAAGCCGCATATCATCTACATAAAAAGCGACCTGATCTATCAATTCTGTGGATAAAGAATACTCAAATTTTTCTAATGCCCGGGTTAATTGTTCATTGGAATTAGAGTAGTTGATAACTGGTATAACGGGAATTATAAAGTCGAAAAATTTAGTCCGGTCTTTGTCCTTAAACATTTCATCGCGTATAGCATAAATAAAAGTTACGGTACGATTAATCGATTTTGAATTATTTATTAGAAGATTTATTTCTCGAAGTTTTGTGAAAATTTCTGTTTGCTCAAAACGGTCCAGATCCTCAATAATTACAACATTATATTCTGTTACTTCAAAAAAATATAAAATTTCATCCAGATGATTGTTGAGGATAGATTTGTCTATTTTATCAGCCACCTGGATTTCAAGATTCTGGAAATTTAATTTACTAATCGTGAGTTTTTGAGAAAATCCTACCACAGCACGTAGGAAGTAAAATGAAAGAACTAAACCTCCAATAGCCAACAAACCCTGTATAGTATATGCGAACCATATTTTTGGTTCTGGCAAATTAATTAGGGTTCTAAGGAAATGGAAATTAAAAAAAGTGTACAATACAGAGATAAGTCCGAATAATAACCAAGTTGTTTCCTGAACTTCCTGGGGATTCAAACTTCTTATTTTCTTGAACCTGGAATCGGGTATATTATCGTATTCTTCATGATAAAAGATTTGTTGAAGAATGCTTAATTCTACTAATCGAAGCTGATCATTTTTTGAAAGTATGTTACTATTTATATCTTCACTTCTTAAATGTGCATATTTATCAGTGTCATTCTTTTTCTCTTCTTTAAAGGTCGCCAATGAAATATTTAAAAATTTTAAGTTTTCATTTTTATTGGTTTCCTCAAAAGTTTTTAAAATGCTGCTTTTACCGGAACCATAGGTTCCAGATAGCGCAATATTTTTAATATCTTTTTCTTTCCGATTAGAAATAGCCCATTCCAAGGAATTGCAATAGAATTTATGATTGTCAGGATCACTAACAGGAGAAAGGGAGTTAAAAGGGATATTTTGTTTCTGATCCTTATTCTCCGGATTCTTTTGTAAATTTTTACTCATAGGCAAGAGATGTTTTTTCTTTTTCTACTCTTGCCATTTTGGAAAGAAGAAGAGCACGTAAAAGCCTTAGTTTTTCGTTTTGATTGGCTATTCCCCACATTACTTTATACAATGCTTTAACTTTGCTTCCATATAAACTAATAAGATTGATTTTTGGAAAAATTACATTTGTATACTCGAAATCTTTAGTCACCAATGCCTGAAAAGTAGCTCCTGTAGCTTCTGTTTTTAGTTTCTCAATTAAGTTTTTGCACAGTTGATGAACAAAATAGTTATTTATATTTTTACCCGTCATAGCATAGCAAGTTTGATTCATCGCCATTGGAACCCCTGCTATAGCTATTCCTCCAATTGTTGCTCCTCTAGCAGTTAAAAAAATTGTATTGATAGGGTATAACTTACTACTACATTTTTTCAGTCCAGAGTTGGAAATATGCTTAACAGTTTTTAAAACGAAATATTCGTTTAATAGATCACCAGGAGTATAAAATGGAATATCTCCCCTCCAATATTCAGGAACAGAAGTTTTAGGGGTTCCTCCTCCATCTATATTTACTATTTCCGTAAAAGACACACACTCCCATCCTTCTGGTATTTCCTTATCCAGTTCCTCATTATAAACCATTTTTCCACCGGAAGATTTATAAGGATTCCCCTCTTCATTCGGGAATTCAAAAGCAACAAACCAATTTTTATACAAAGCCTGCGCAGTTTCTTCCAGCTTTTGGTTTATTTCCTCATTTAATTTAATACGGTTTTTAACCACATTATATTCCCTTACAATTTCGCGCTGTTTTTCTATCGAAGGAATTGGGAGTTCAAAAGCTAAGAAATCTTCCCATTCCAGGCTTCCTCGTACACCACCAACAGCGTGAAAAGTAGCTTGCCTGTCAAATTCAGACCGGGAAAACCACATCATTAAATATTGTGGCAGTAAAACTTCGGTATCTTTAATTTCAAATACCGGATAAGCCTGAGAAATAATAGCTTCCTCTATATCTTCAAGCAATGCCACAGGCATTTTACCATCTCTCCTTACCTGCATAATACTACAGGCAAATTGATTTTTACGGATGATTTTATAGTTGCGCATATTTGTCCCAACCGTATTTGCCACAGAGGGAATAAATTCTTTTGATATGCTTAAGCCTAAAAGTGTTGGGACATTTAATTCCTTATTCCGCTCATCAACTAATTGTATGTAATCTCCAATAGGTTTATAGTTTGATTGCATACCCAAGCTCTTTAAAAACGTCCAACAATTCCTTTTTAGATTGTTCTTCCTGTTGTAATAGATCAGTTAGTTCGCTTTGTAAGCCTGCCATTTTTGAATCAAAATCAATATTTTCATCCCGGTTTACAAATTCAATGTATTTGCTGGGTACCAGGGAAAAATCCTTCTTTTCAATAGCTGCTTTGGTGGCACTGTAGCAATATTCCGGGATATCTTTATAATCTGTATTTTCCTGTTGCCAATCGTGATATGTTTTTGCAATATCCTGGATGTGCTTCGGGTTAAACTGGATGAATTTCTTTTCAAATGGCTCGCCGATCTGCCGTAAATCCATAAACAGCACTTCTTCCTGCCGATCCCGGTAATTGCGTTCCTCATCACCAATAGAACGTGAATGTGCGGTTTTATTCCTATTCAGGATCCAAACGGTTACACTTATGTTAGTGGTATAAAACATATTTTGTGGTAAAATCACTATAGCTTCCACCAGGTTGTTTTCCACCAACTTTCTCCTAATTTTATATTCTTCACCACTACCGGAAAGAGCTCCATTTGCCAGAATAAAACCGGCAACGCCATCATCTGATAGTTTGGAGACCATATTAAGAATCCAACCATAATTTGCGTTGCTTTTTGGAGGCACTTCATAACCCTGCCAGCGAGGATCATCAATTAATTCCTGCGGCCCACGCCAGTCCTTTTGATTAAAGGGCGGGTTAGCCATAATATAATCTGCTTTCAAATCTTTATGCTGATCATTGCTAAAGGTATCGGCCGCTTTTTCACCCAGATTAGCAGATATCCCCCGAATGGCAAGGTTCATTTTTGCCAGTTTGTAAGTAGTATTGGTGTACTCCTGTCCGTAAATTGAAATTTCCCGTTTGCTCCCGTGGTGGCTTTCAATAAACTTGATAGACTGCACGAACATTCCACCTGAACCACAAGCCGGGTCATAAATTATTCCTTTATAGGGTTCTATCATTTCGGCAATAAGATTTACAATACTCTTTGGTGTATAGAATTCTCCCTTTCCTTTTCCTTCCGCCAAAGCGAATTTGGACAAAAAGTATTCATATACACGCCCCACGATATCCTGGGATTTGTCTTTTTGAGTATCTATTTTATTAATGGTGTCCAAAAGAGACGATAATTTACTTTTGTCCAGTCCTAAGCGGGAAAAATAATTGTCCGGCAATGCACCCTTTAGAGATGGGTTGTTCTTTTCGATCTGGTTTAACGCGGTATCAATCTTTAGCGCAATATCGTCTTGCTTCGCATTTTTAATAAGATAGTTCCATCGAGAAGTCTCTGCTAAGAAAAAGACGTTCTTCATATTGTAGAAGTCTTTCATTTCAAGGTACTTTTCTTTGCCTTCGGCAACAAGTTCCTCACGGCGCACTTCAAATTTATCACTGGCAAATTTCAGGAAGATAAGCCCGAGCACCACATGTTTGTATTCTGAAGGTTCGATGGAGCCACGTAATTTATTCGCAGCATCCCACAGGCTTTCTTCAATAGATTTTTCTTTGGTAGTTTTCTTTTTTGCCATTATTAAGATTCGGGTATGTAGTAAATAATTATGCTTCCGAGGTAGGGTAGAGTAGCTGGAGCAATTTAGTAAAAATCTTTCTAATGTTAAAGGATTCTAAAGATGAGAAAATGAGTATTTGAATTGCCAAATATTGTTTGTTCGACATACGATTGATAGGTTAAAGTAGTAAGGACATCGACTTGTACACTTAACTGTTTTCTTTCCTGGTTCCCAAAAATTAAATTTTTTATCAATACATTATTTGCGATCACAAGTCTTATATACGCAATTTAATGGTTATTTTCCACTCCGATTTAGCGGGATAAAGCAAATTAATTGTAGTCAAATAACTCTGTAACTGAAACCTCTAAAACTATTGCCAGGGCTATTAATGTTTCAAAAGTAGGATTAGCCTCCCCCCTCTCTATTTCACCTATAGTTTTTTTAGATAAAAGGCCCCTTCGATCACTCAGCTCTTGCTGTGAAATATTTCTATTTGGATATTCAAGACTAACAATTCTTTCTCTTAATGACCTTATATGCTTGCCAAATCTTATTTTATGTTCACTGAATTTTAAGGTATTCTCAATCATACTATAAAATTCTAGGTTAAAAACAAAGATTATGGTAACCTATAAGGTACCATAAAATAATTTTTATTATATTTGGTTCATTATAATATATTTGCGAAACTTCTTTAAGTAAAATATTAGAAGCATTCGCTTTGAATCTCGAATCGAAAACTGGTAATTTTTAGTACACGAGATGATAGGTGAAGTGCTCACGACCCGGGCGTGGGCTCACTTATTGTGTACAAGGTATACCAGTACCGCGATTCGATAAGTTGAGCTTTCACGCCTTTTTTGTATTTAGGTATTTTCTGCTCAATTATTTTTAAAGCATTTGTTTCTTCACTTAAAAAATCGTCGCTACGAATTAACCCTACATTTTAAACAAAGGTCAAAGCGGCCGGCATTCCTGTGGAGTGTTTTTATCAAGCTTGTTTACGGGAACAGGAAAACCTTATAAATAATCCCGTGGGTTGTTATTACCTCATATAGGTAATGGCAGTTGGGTGGGAAGTCTGCTATTCTTAATAGAAAAGTAGACGGGCAAACTCGGCTTAAGGTCAGATGGCCTTTAGTTATTATACGGCAACCTTTTTTTGCGCCAATTTTACAGATTGTTTTAGCCAATAAAAAAATGCATATGGAAAAAAGAAAAGTGAACACTCGTTTTGACGGGTAAAAGCAAAAAAGCCTTCCCTTGAGATTGCAGTCGTACAGGGAAGGCCTAAGCTTTAATAAAACAAATGTTTCATTTAACTAATGTAAAATTATGAAAAATTTTTACAAGCGGGGCATGCTTATCATCATGTTCCTCTTAGCCATGGCCTTATTGGTCATGTTGGCGATGGGTCAAGCCAAAGCGGCAACACCCTCAACTCCTATTTATTTTTACCAACAGGAAATTACTGGCAAAGTCTCAGAGCCCAAAGGGGAACCATTAGAAGGCGTAACTGTTTTTATTAAAAATAAACGAGTTGGTGAGGTTACCGCAGCAGACGGATCTTATGCTATCCAGGCTAGCCAAGGGGACACCCTGATATTCTCATTTATAGGTTTTAAATCAAAGGAGATTGCAGTTGGTAATCAATCTACCATAAATGTTGTCCTAAAGGAAGATATTGCCTCCTTAAACGAAGTGCTTATCAATGCCGGATACTATACCGTAAAAAGACGTGAACGAACCGGTAACATCTCCCGTGTCACGGCTGAGGAAATAGAAAAACAGCCAGTGATAAGTCCATTACAAGCATTACAAGGAAGAATGGCGGGTGTACAGATCACCTCTGGAGGAACCAATCCGGGAGCGGCTTCCACCATACAGATTAGGGGAGTTAATAGTCTAAGGAGTGAAGGTAATTATCCTTTATATATTATTGATGGGGTACCAATTAGTTCTATTCCCGTAGAAAGTAATTCTCTTCTAGGAAATTCGGGTCTTGACCCTTTAAATAACCTAAACCCTGCAAATATTGAAAGTATTGAGGTTCTTAAAGATGCCGATGCCACAGCTATTTACGGTTCTCGTGGAGCCAACGGGGTGGTTCTTATCACTACAAAAACTGGCTTAAAGTCTAGTAAAGGACTTGAGATGAGGGCCTATACCGGCATATCTTATGTACCTGGAAAAATGGATTTGCTTGAAACACCGCGATATCTTGAATTAAGAAAAGCAGCTTATGATAATGACGGTATTGAACCTAATGCCAGCAATGCCTATGATCTTTTGGTATGGGATCAGCAACGTTATACGGACTGGCAGGAATATGCATTTGGTAAAAATGCAGAGGTAACTAATGCTAACCTAGCCTTTACTGGAGGAAAAGACCTAACCTCATTTAGAGTAGGCGGCTCTTGGTTTAGCCAGGGCACCGTATATCCCGGTGATTATAATTATCGCAAGCTTACCGGTAATTTAAGTCTAAACCACTCCTCCCAGAACAGAAAATTAAATTTACAGGTTTCCCTGAATTATGGCCTTGATAAGAACCAACTTACCGGAGATCTCAATGTTGGTGCCTTAAATTTTCTACCTCCTAATGCACCGGCCTTATTGAATGATGATGACTCCCTGAACTGGACCGAATGGGCTGAGGCCGGTATAAAGAATCCTCTGGAAGGCTTTTTTAATAGTAATGACATCCAGACAAATAATTTTATCACGAATGCAGGTATTTCTTATGAAATTGCAAAAGGCTTAACTCTGAAATCGAGTCTTGGATACACACGGTATGACAGTGACGAATTCTGGAAGTTGCCCGCACGGTCATATAACCCGGCGGGTAATCCCATAAACCGATCAGTACATCTAAACTCCGTTAGGAAATCATGGATTGTAGAACCTCAGTTGGTTTACAATGTCCGTTTTGGAAAGTTAAATATGGATCTACTACTGGGCGGTACCATTCAGGAAAATACCAGCTCACGTCAAAGTCTGCAAGGTATAGGTTATGCTTCTGAGGCTCTTATTGGCAATCTGGCGGCCGCAGAGAGTATATTGAATGCACAAAACTCCACGGTTGAGTATAGATATGCTGCGCTATTCTCACGATTGGGATTGAATTGGGATAAAAAATATTATCTCAACCTAACCGGCCGAAGGGACGGATCCAGCAGGTTCGGACCTAATAAACGCTTTGCCAATTTCGGAGCTATTGGGACAGCCTGGATCTTCTCTGAAGAAAGTTTTATGAAAGATCATCTCAACTTTCTCTCCTTAGGTAAACTTCGCGCAAGTTACGGCAGCACGGGGAATGACCAAATTGGTGATTATGGATACCTCGACGCTTATGGAGCTACCAGAGGACCAGGAGGTCTTTTTCCTACCGGATTGGCCAATCCCGATTATTCCTGGGAGATTAATAAAAAATTGGAAGTGGGACTGGAGTTGGCTTTTTGGAATAACCGGGTCAGTTTAGAAGGAAGCTGGTATCAAAACCGTTCCTCCAATCAGCTGGTAGGATATACGCTTCCTGCAATCACTGGTTTCGGATCTGTCCAGGCCAATTTACCTGCAACAGTCGAGAACCGGGGAACTGAGATAGAATTTAGTAGTATTAATATTGATAATTTGAATTTCAAATGGCAGACTTCTTTGAATATAAGTTTTCCAAAAAATGAACTCGTGCGTTATCCAGGTATTGAGGAGTCTTCATACGCCAATACTTACCGCGTTGGTGAGCCTTTAAATATTTCGCTGAATTATAACTATACAGGGATAGATCCGGAAAGTGGTTATTATTCTTTCCAAGATGTGAATGGTGATAGCAGACTGGATTACCAGGACAGAATCATTGTAGAAGATCGAACCAGCGAATTCTTTGGCGGTTTAAACAATAGCCTTAGCTACCAAAATTTTCATTTACAGTTTTTATGGCAATTCGTCAGGCAAAATGGAAAACTGATATATTATAACGCAGGAAGGCCGGTAAATATCCTCTCAGGATATAATACCGATGACTTTCAACAGCCAACTCAGTCTTATCAGGGAGCCCTGGCTTATTCAAATGCTATTAACAGCTCACTCTTTACGAGTGACGGTTCTTTTCTCCGTTTAAAAACCCTCTCTCTGAGCTATGATCTTCCAAAGCAATTTCTTCAGCGTATAGGCATAAACAAATTTCAGTTGTTTTTTAACGGGCAAAACCTCTGGACAATCACGTCTTATAAGGGTATGGATCCTGAAAATTCTTATGACGGTAATTTTATAGGTAACCTGCGAAGCCTTACCGCAGGAGCTCAAGTAAACTTTTAAAACTATATAGTAATGAATATAAAAACATTAATAAACCGAACTCTTTTTTTATTGTTTTTGGCCAGTAATTACTCTTGTGAGAAACTGGTAGAGATCGATTCTCCTACCGATAAATTGGTAAGAGAAGAGGTGTTCAATAACGATCAAACAGCAATTAGCGCCATGGACGGTATCTATAATGAACTTTTCCAGGCTGATTTCTCAAGTGGTTCAAGATCGAGTGTTACCGTACTGGCAGGTTTATCGTCGGATAATGTTCAGTATCTCAATTCAGGAAATATCAATATGATGCAGTTCCAGGAGCATGAAATCGATCCAAGCAATCCGGGTAACTTACAACTATGGACCAGTGCTTATAATATCATCTATTTATGTAATTCTTTGATCGAAGGTTTAGAAAATTCTTCTTCCATTGATGCAGAGCTGCAGCAGCAGCTTGAAGGAGAAGCAAGGTTCGTTCGGGCTTTCAGTTATTTTCAATTGGTAAATCTCTATGGAGATGTACCGTTGATACTGAACACCGACTATCGGGAAAACGCATTAAAACCGAGAGTAGAAGTCGATGAAATCTACAATTTAATAGAAGAAGACCTACTGATTTCATCAGAAACTCTGAGTTCTTCATACAGAAATGGCGAAAGAACCAGCGTGAATAAGTTTGGGGCAAATGCTCTTCTGGCCAGGGTATATCTCTATCAGGAAGATTGGCAGAAAGCTGAAGATTATAGCAGCCAGGTAATTAATGAAACTGCTACTTACGAAATACTAGATAACCTGGATGATGTTTTTCTGGCAAATAGCCGGGAGGCCATATGGCAAATTTCTCCAATCGGGGGTGGCGGAATAGCCTCTAATACGAATGATGGTAGTATGTTTATTATCGATCCTTTCTTTTCTTTTTTTGCCACATTAAAATTAGATGCATCCATAATTCCTGAATTTAATGAAAGTGATATTCGCCGTCAGAATTGGGTTGGATACAATTCATCAAAAGATGCTTTCTTCAGTCATAAATATAAGATTGATGCCTGTTCAGAATTTCCCATTAAGGAATATTCTATGGTTTTACGTTTAGCTGAGCAATATCTAATTCGGGCAGAAGCAAGAGCAAATTTGGGTAAGATCAACGATGCACTAAATGATCTTGACGTGATTCGTAAGCGAGCGGGGTTACCTGCTTTAACGGAGATTACACCAGGTATAGCTGAGGAAGAATTAATGGAAAAGATATTTCTCCAGCGAAGGCTTGAACTATTTACAGAATGGGGACATCGCTGGTTTGATCTTATAAGAACCGACCGAACTACAAATGTTTTTGGGAATAACCCAACCTGGCAGAATACAGATATACTTTATCCAATTCCAGCCGAAGAAATTTCGAAGAACCCAAACTTAATTCAGAATGATGGCTATTAAAAAACATTATGCTTTTATCCTACTCTTTGGTTTTAGCACCTTCCTCTCCTATTCTCAAATTTTTCAGCAAAGTTTGTCTGAAAAAGCTATACCTCTGGATAGTACGGTGAGATTTGGAGTACTAGATAATGGTTTTACATACTATTTGAAGAATAATAACAATCCTAAAGGCGAAGTGGTTTTAAAAATGTTGTTGAAATCCGGAAGTTTCCATACCGACGAAGACCAGATTGAATATGCGCACCTTTTGGAACACGTAGCAGTAAAGGATCTTGAAAAGTTCAAAGATCTGGATGTAATCCTTACTGTAAATGGTATTCATCTTACAGCGTTTACGCGACGACTTTCTACCGGTTATACCCTACGAATACCTAACTATAATCAGGAGAAACTCAACCTTGGACTGAATGTTTTGAAACAATGGGCAGAAGGTATTGTAATTGATTCCTCCCGGCTGGATATGCATGCAGGAAGTATTCTTGGCGAAATGCGACCTAATGATACATACGCGAGCAATCTTTATGATAAAAAATTAAAAATCATTCTTAAAAATATAGAATTTCCGTTTAAAGATAGCAAGGAAAGTATTGAAAGTATAAAAACGCTGAATATTAATCGCTTAAGAAATTTTTATAAAGACTGGTATAGACCAAATCTACAAGCGGCAATTGTGGTAGGTCCTATCAACCTGGACAGCATAGAAAATGTCTTCCGTAATAAGTTCTCACGGTTATCGGGGCCAAAGATCGAAAGGGATCCTTCGTCAGCCATTAAAAAGTTCAATTATCAGTTAACCGGAAAAAATCAATATGAATCCATAAAGGATACCCTAAACACTAATTGGAGGTTAAATATAATTTCCAAAAGACCTAACCATGAGTTTAAAATTAAATCAGAGAAAGATTTTTATATAGCTGTCATTCAAAATTTATACGAACTCATAATAACAGAAAGAAACAGAAATTATTTAAGTCAATATAATCCAAAATTCTCGGGTAACGCAGTTAGTTACCACGGGAATGGAGCTGCCAGTAGTCAGGTTAGTATAGGGTTAATGAATATTGAACTGGGATCTGAACCCTCAAAAATAGGAATTAAGATTGCTGATGCGGTAGAAGCTGATAAAATCATTCATTCCAATTTTACCCTGGAAGAATTGAACGATGCTAAGGAGAAGCTCATATCAGCATGGAAGGACGAATCTTTAAGTTCTATCAATTTAGCAAATCAATATGAAAATCATTTTGTTTATCAGAATTCAGCACCTTCTGAAAACAGACTTAAAAATCTGCAAAAACTGCTACAGGAATTGACTCTTTCCGAGCTACAGAACTTTTCAGATAACCGAAAGAATTTACTCAAAGACACGGATTTTATTTTTATTAATGTTCCCGAGGCTTTCATTCCGGGAGAGAAAAAAATCGAAAGGATTATTTCAAAGGTATATAAGTCTAATACACCGGAAAATCATTCTCCAATTAACAAGATAGATGAGATTAAGGAAGTAATTAAGGTAGAAGATATATCCGAACTTAGTCTGAATGAAGACGTAATAGGTGTTACTACCCTAAATTTAAAAAATAATATTAAGGTATTATTCAAACCAACAGCCCCACAATCCTCACAATTCAAGAACCGGATTGAGTTTTTGGGCTTTCAACCTATACGGTTTGATGGTGATTCAATTAATTATGAACTTGAGTTATTAGCACATAATTATGCTACATTCACAGGTACCGATCACCATAATCATTTTCAGATAGAAGAATTTAAGCGTAATCATAATATGAAATTGAATTTTGGTTTCGATCATGCTAATTTTCTCATAGAGGCTCAGTTTTATAAAAAAAACTTACACGATTTTTTCAACCTATTATATCAGTATATTCAATCCCCTGAGGATCACGACCAGGCTTTTCAATATTGGAAAAAGAAAAGGATTCACCGAAAAAGTCCCTATGCGAATAAAGGAGGGTCTAATTTTTACAAGGAAGGAATAGAAACAATTTGGAACCCTTTGTATCCAAATCTTGACAAGATCTCCTACGATGATATTAATAAGAAAGCTTTAATGAAAGCTTACAAAGATCATTTCTCTAATTTCAACGAATATACTTTTATCGTTACTGGAGATTTCAAAACTAAGGAGTTGGTTAAAGAAATATCACTCTATCTGTCTGAGTTTCCAGTATCCGGTCGTAGAGAAGGAAAAAAAATTACTGAATGGAGTAACAGGAGTGAAAATATAAATGACACCTTAATATATCCCGGAATTGGTCAATCATTTTCTGAAATATTCTTGCCCATAAAAATAGAGCCAAGCATAAAGAATCAAGTGTTACTGAATCTTGTTAATACTGCCTTCTATGAAAGACTGGTAAAGGTTCTGCATGAGGATTGTTATGCACCAGGGGCTGGCGGACAATGGATCGATTTGAACGATAGTTTATATGCTTTTCACATTAGATTCAATAGTGAGCTTGGTAACGAACACAATATGTTTTTAAATTCAATGAATGAAATCAAAAAACTGAAGAAAGACGGGATTGATAATGAGTGGTTGGAAGCTCATATCAAACATGCGAGTCAACTTTTTAAATCCCGAATCAATTCTTTTGGATATTTCAATTTTTGGCCACAATTTTTAAAAAAAAGTCTGGAACAAGGGAGGAATTATGAAGAGTACATTTTACAATATACTGGAATATTGGAAAATTTTGTAACCCAGGAAGATGCAAATAAGGCTATTAATAACTATATTAAAACAGATAATTTACAGAAGTTTCTTGTATTGCCTGAATAAACCAGAAAGGGGAAAAATAAATAAAAGCCTACCGGCTAAATAACCGATAGGCTTTTTTATCAATTTCTATTGAAGAATTATTATGGTGCCATCACTTTGATCCTTTTTGGTAGACAGATCCATCTCGTCATAAAGATCATAGATCGGTCCACCGGCACCAAACTGAACTCGACAAACTTCGTTGCCACCGGTACAGTTTTGTTCAGGAACAGCTCTCCAGGTACCGTTATCATTCACATAGTCATTGGCAACAACTTCAGGTTGCTCTTCAATTTCGCTTCCCAAGTTTGTAAAGGACATGCCTAATACTACCAGAAGCGCCATAATCGGAATTAAAAATAACTTTTTCATAATATTAAAGTTTAAATTCACCTACTCTTTCAAGGATTTTCGGCTTCTCCTACTTTCTGCGCAAAAAGATTTTATAATTTCTTTCATTGGGTGTAAAAGCCAGCATGGTACTGAAAAGTAAAGAAGTAATAAAAATCTTAGTATTTCAATTTTTATAACTCTGGCATTTTACAATAGTAAATTTCACCAAATCCTGTCAAAGAAAATGGTTGCTAAAGCCGTTAAACTATTCTATTATAAAATCGACCGTTGATAATCCCTTCTATATTGAGAAGGTGTCTGCCCAAATTGTTTGCGGAAATTCTTGGAAAAATGAGAATGATCCTTAAAACCGCATTTTTGAGTAATTATGGAAATTGGTAATTCCGTAGTTCTAATCAAGAGTGCTCCTTTGTCAAGCCTTTTTTCCATATGAAACCTATGGATGGTAGTGCCATACATTTTTTTAAATCCTTCTTTGAGTTTCGTTTTATTAGTACGATGAATAAGACCTAATTCTCTAAGAGATGGAAGATCGGTATGAAGATTTTTAAGGATATAAAGACGTACTTGTTTCAGTAAAATTTTTGTTGCAGCGCTTTCCTTTTTTCCTGATTTTAATGAATGTCTTATACTACTTACTTTTCTCAGAGGTTCTTCACCATTCGTAAAACGAAAAGCTGTAATGACATATGCACAGGAGGGATCTACTCCCACCATCCTTTGAATAGTGCAAGGACATCTATGTAATCCTTTATTTTCAACAATGAAGTCAACAGGAATAAATTGCTGATACATTTTTCCAGTAGCTGAATCAAGTTCGTCCGTCAGCGCTTTCTCCGAGTTTTTTGAAAGAATTTCAGAAACCGGGCAGTCAAATTTGTCCTGATTCCATTTCAAAATTTCAGGAGTGTTGGAAGAATATGACGTGATGTAAAAATCCTTATCTAAAAAGATTGAAAATTGTATTTCCGGTTGCTTTATTTCCTGATTTGCTCCAAAACAAAAATTATATATTTCCTCTGACATCATATTCAGCAGTACGGTAACAGTATCAATGGGATCTCTTCTGCCGGAAGGCTCCTGACGAAACATGAAGTTACCACAGGCAATTTCTATGATTTGCTGATATAAAGAATTGAATCTCATTTTATCCTCATTGTTGAATGCATATTCCATAATTCTTATATTAAAGATTACTATTTATAGTCCTGCAGAAACAAAAGCGCCTTCTTTTTATCTTTAAATACCCGCATAGGGTAATCCGGGGTGCTTGTTTTTATAAAGAGTTGAGTAATAGCCATCGCATGATCATCTTTCACCAGAAGAGCCAGAGCTGTCGTCATAAAGGCACCTTCTATTGCGAGATAATCCCTGGCTTCCTTCTGTGCATTGGTAATGGCCCTTAGATCACAAAATATAGGGTACGAATTTTCATTTTGCAGCTGCAAACGTTGACTAACGATCTCTCTGGCCATACTCCTATTGATCTCATAAATTTCTTTATAGACAAAGAATAAGATCCCCTCAGAGATCCACATTTTCGCGTAGGTTCCATCCACCACCATCCCGTAAAGTTTTGGATATCACTAATATATAATAAAAAATAAATAGTCTTATCAGAACACCTTAAATGATTTCATTTAACATGTTTTAAAATTATAAACATAGATTTTACCTGCATTTGGATGAAAAGCCGTATGACTGTTCTGAAAAGACTTTTACCAATAACGGTTAGATTTATAATAATTTTTTGTCATAGTTTAATATGAGAATTTTCAAATCTATAGTTATGGCTAAAATAAGACACAACAATTTTCTTGATACCGTAGATGAAGTAATCACCAATGCAACAAATGCAGGAGTCTTACACCTGCATGCTGAAGGTCCGAGTTTAAACGGACGGAAAATAAAAGTTAATGGAATAGAATCCTTTCATTTTGGAACCACGGGCTATCTGGGTCTCGAACAAGACCAGCGTCTTAAAAATGCAGCCATAGAAGCTATTCAAAAATATGGCACCCAATTTCCACTTTCAAAGACTTATATCTCTCATCCATTGTATGCGGAGTTAGAAGAGAAAATAGAAGCCATCTACAACAATCCAATTCTTATAACCAAGAACAGTACGTTAGGTCATATCGCGGTTATACCAACTGCGGTAAGGGATGAGGATGCGGTAATCTTAGATCACCAGGTGCACTGGAGTGTTCAAAACGCGGCCCAATTCCTTAAAATTAGAGGTATACCTGTAAGCCTAATTCGCCATAATTCCATGGACATGCTTGAAGACCGAATAAAGAGATTATCCGGGAAGGTTAAAAAAATATGGTATATGGCAGATGGGGTTTATTCCATGTATGGTGATTATGCCCCCATAGAAGATCTTATCTCCCTTTGTGAAAAATATCCTCAGCTGCACTTGTATTTTGATGATGTGCATGGAATGAGCTGGAAGGGCCATAACGGTAGTGGCTATGTAATGGAAGTCCTAAAAGGACTACCGGAAAATATTTTACTATTTGGCACTTTAAGCAAAACCTTTGGAGCCTCAGGAGCGGTACTGGTCTGTCCAGATCGAAAACTCTTTAGAAAAATTAAAAATTTTGGTGGCCCCCTCACCTTCTCTGCCCAACTTGAACCCAGCGCTGTTGCTGCGGCAAGTGCTTCGGCAGACATTCATCTTTCTTCGGAGATTTATTCTCTACAAAAGGCACTACAGCTCCGGATAAATTATTTTAATGATCTTCTTGCAAAAACCAACCTACCCTTAATTTCAAAGAACGACTCCCCGGTTTTTTATATTGGTACGGGCTTACCCGCCACCGGCTATAATTTTGTAAAACGAATGCTGGATGATGGATTCTTTGTAAATCTGGGATTATTTCCAGCGGTTCCTGTGAAAAATACTGGAGTAAGAATTACAATTTCCTACCACAATGAATTAGAAGATATAAAAGCCTTGGTGGATGCCATGGAGTTTCATTATGAAAAAGCATTGAAAGCAACGAATAGCACTTTGGAAAGGGTTGGCAAAGCTTTTAATATAAACGTGAAGCCTACTACAATAAAAGAAAAATCAGATTCAAATATATCAGTGATTTATGCCGAAAGTATTGAGAACATAGATACAGATTTATGGAATAAACTTCTTGGAAGTCAAAATATGCTTAATAAAAATGGTCTTCAATTTCTGGAAAAATGTTTTTCCAATAATGAACAGAAAGAGCATAACTGGAAGTTCCATTATTTCATAATTAAAGATCAGAAGGATGATCCAGTGTTAGCTACATTTTTAACAAGTGGCTTATGGAAGAATGATATGCTTGCCCCTGAATCGGTATCTAAAGCCATAGAGCAAGATAGGGAATCCAATCCCTATGCGATGACCACTAAAGTACTGTCTATGGGATGTCTCTTTACCGAAGGTAGTCATTTGTATGTAGACCACAAGCATTCACAATCTGAGGAAGCTATCAAAGAACTCTTATTAAGAATCGAAACACTGGGAGAAAAACTGGGAACTGGAATGTCCGTACTACGTGATTTTTCAAAATCAACAGCCTTAGCAGAACTGTTTCAAAAGGAAGGTTACATTCCCGTCTCCATGCCGGATTCCTGTGTAATTAATAATTTGAATTGGAATAGTGAAGAAGAATTTATTGAAACATTAAGCTCCAGGTCTCGAAAACATTTCAGAAAAGAGGTACTGCCGTTTGAAGATAAGTTCCATATATCAATTTTAGACTCCCCTACTCCTGAAAAAATTGATATCTATCATGAACTCTATAAAAATGTGAAATCAAAAAATTTCGGATTAAACACCTTTACCTATCCGAAGAAAGTATTTCAAAATATGGCATCCGATTCAAACTGGGAGTTCATCGAATTAAAGCTTAAGAAGGAAAAGCAGATAGCCGGTGTAATGTTCTGTTACAAAAATAAAGAAGGTATATACGTCCCCAATTTAATCGGAATGGATTATGAATATTCCAGGGAATATCAGGTATATCGTCAGTTATTACATCAGACCATAAAAAGGGCTAAGAACTTAAACTTTCAGAATATAGATTTAGGTTTCAGCGCCTCCTTTGAAAAACGAAAATTTGGTGCATCCATAATTGAAAAACAGGCATTTATTCAAACTTCCGATAATTTTCTGTTAGAACAATTGGATATGATGAGAAATGAAATTTCATAATTGATATTGTAATCGCGGTCCTTACCTAGTCTTTATAAAACCAAACGATTTGAAGATCCCGTTACCACACTATTTTTTAATGATTCAAGGTAATAATAAGATGTTTGATGACGTAATACATGAGTTTCACAATAGTTTAAATACTACGGTGGTTCCAATTCCCCATCCCTTAAAAAAAGCGGATAAAGGGATTGATATTTCAAATCACACCCTCTCTAAATTAAAAGAAATAGTAGAAAAAGAGGATTTTGAAAATACCCCGGAAGAGATCGAATTCTTTAAAAAAATCAAACCCTGCCCCATGAGTTATCTCATCTATTTCTCAGAGGTGCGATCCTGTGAAACCCGAAAGCCTAAAGCAGGCAAAAACTTTCAGTTTAGATTTTTTGAAAAGGAACTACGTAAGATCAATAAGTTCTTTTATAAGAACAATGATTTTGTTCAATATATGGAACAAGGGCATGAATACCTGGATCACCAGCTTTTTACTAGGAACCATCGTAAGAACTATCCTTTCACTCCCATGATCAATTACTACCAGTATCCTGAATTTTCAAGCTCTCATGATATGCTATGGGCAAAGATCCAGGCTATGTATCGGCTCATCCATTTCATTAGAGAAGCAATGGAAACTCTACGACCAGGAAAACAAAGTGGTTTGATGGATAAAAAACATAAGGTCATGCTGTGGTCAGGGTCAAAAACTTCACTGGTAGAACTTATCTATGCCTTATACGCCAATGGAGATCTTAACCATGGTACTGTTGATATCAGCACAATCACTTCTTCTTTTGAGGATTTCTTCAATATCAAACTGGAGAACATCTACAAAACCTACTCTGAAATAAAGTCCCGAAAAGGTCCCAGAGCAAAATATCTTCATAATCTTATCCTGCGTTTGGAAGCTAAGATGAACCAGGATGATGAAAAATGAACTTTTCGTAGTTACGAGTTACTACGAAAAATCCAAGAATTGCCGTACAAAATCAATTTTCTAATAGTTTGGTTTATAATTCTAAGCAATACTTCCTCAAAAAAGACCATACTATAGCAATAGATATTAAATGTTAAATTTTCTCGTAACTACGAAACCCATAGGGAAAGATATCCACCAAACAGTACCAATTTAGTAGAACGAAAGTCAAACTATGATAGGGGCTATCAATTAAAAAGCTTTAACCATTTGGTAGTCCCTTTCTATTAAAAATGTTCTATTATGCCAACAAGTATTATTACCACAGACGATCTTCGAGAATTCAAAATGGAATTACTCGAAGAATTAAAAACCCTTCTTTCCAAACAAAATTCCGGGACACTGAAACGCTATCTTAAATCCTCTGAGGTTATGGATCTGCTTCAAATCAGCCCGGGAACTTTACAAAATCTTCGAATCAATGGTACGTTGCCCTATACCAAGGTGGGTGGGATCATTTACTATGATGTCCAGGAGATCCATCGGGTGATGGATGAAAACAGAGTTAAACACAATTTTGATCTATAAAGGATGAATTATATTAAGCAACTCAACGCGGCTTTTGAGAAATTCTTTTTTGACGAGCGCCTAAACCCAACCCACATTAGCCTGTATATGGCCTTATTTCAGGAATGGAATAGTAGCCGGTTTGCAGATGTATTTTTTGTAAACCGTAGGGAACTGATGCGCGTGGCCAAGATAGGCTCTAAATCTACCTATCATCGTTGTATCACAGACCTTGATTCATGGAATTACCTCTCTTATTTCCCTTCCAATAATCCGTATAAAGGAAGTAAAATTAGGATGGCCATTATAGGGACAACTGATGAACCAGTTACAGGAGACTACGATCCCATATTGGAACAGCTTGCGGAACAGTACTGTCCCAAAGATGAACCAGTTGTGTACCAGCACCATCCCATCAATGGACAAGCTGCAGACCCGCACCGTCCCGCCAGTGGACAAGCATTGGTACCTTATATAAACAATACTAAACAAATAAACATTCATAAACAGCCAAAGGGCAGGCAGGCCGTTTTAATTTTTTTTGAAGAAAAAGGATTTAATGCTGATGAAGGAAAAAAATTCTTTGATCATTACCACTCCAATAATTGGAAAACAAGTGATGGAAACGAGGTAAGGGACTGGCAAGCCTTAGCGATCCACTGGATGGATAGAACCGAATTATTCAACGAAGATAACAAGGAAATAAAAAAGGAAGCGTCCCATAATCAGGACAACCTCAAGACCACTAAAACCAAAGATTATGCACAACCCCTCTAAAATAATCGAAGGCGGCGTAGAATATTCTTTAGGCAGGTTTGATGGAAAATCCGTGCAGTATGATTTTCCGAAAATCCTGGTGTACCTGAATGCGAAAGGTAAGCTCCTCTTTGGAGAAAAGTTTAAAATTTACAAGAAGGATAAAGAGATCTTATTAAAGCTATGCTCCTACTTCATCAAGGATAAGGAAAATTGCAAAAAATTTGATATTGACATAGATAAGGGACTCTTACTTACCGGTCCCGTGGGATGTGGTAAAACAAGTCTTATGAAACTCTTACATTTTTTAGTGCCACACCAACGAAAATATGTTGTGATGCCCTGCCGGAATATTGTTTTTGCCTTCAATCATTTGGGATATAAAACCATAGAAGATTATGGAGAAAGTAGTTTTTTCTGTTTTGATGATATGGGTGTAGAACCTATGGGGCGGCATTATGGAAAAGATTGTAATGTAATCGGGGAAATCCTGCTCTCCCGTTATGATCTTTTTCTTGAAACCAAACTGAAAACCCATGCTACTACTAATTTAAATGCAGAGGAGTTGGAAGAGCGCTATGGAAATAGAGTACGCAGCAGGATGAGGGAATTGTTTAATTTGATTGCTTTTGATGAGAAGGCTGGGGATAAGAGAAAGTAAAAGTATCTAAACAAGTTCTTTTAAAAATTCTTGATTGGTATTTGATTTTTCTTTAGCAATCACACTCTTCGTATAGTCAATGAATAATTCAGATTCTTTCCCTAGTATATCCGTCAACTTATCTAATTCTTTCTCATCAATATAATCCATTAATCCTCTAGCTCCGACATAGAGACAATTAATCGCACCTAACTTTTGTCCATAATTCAGGCAACAAGATATTTCATCGTAATTGAGCTTATCAATAGACTTTTCCATTCCCGATAATTTTTCAATGATTCCCGCAGAACACCAATCTCCTGCGCCAGCTGAGTCTATCAATCCATCTATATTGATTGGTTCAGAATGAATCCATTTACCGTTTTTAAATCTGTAATCTAGTCCCTCTTCACCAAGAGTTATTATCTCTAAAGTAATATTGGTTTTTTGAAATTTATCTTTGTAATCCGAAATTCTTTCATTTGAAACTTTGATAATATCAGATATTGCTAAAGCTTCTGCAAACATTTTTTCATTACCAATTGAAGATGGTTCAAAGAAAATTGTGGCACCATTCTTTTTATTGATTTTAGCTAACTCAATAGAGGATCGATTAAGTCTATCGAAATAATAAAAATCTGCTGATGGTAATCTTGGTTCTAAATCATTAACGCTCTTATTAAGCACTGGTTTAAAATTGGGAAACCATTTTCCTGTCTTTGGACTTCTGAATTCAAATCTATGCTTAGGATTTCCATTTCTATCCGTGAGGATCCTATGAATAATTATTGGCGCACTTCCATCCTCTTTTTTAGATATTAATGAAGTGTTAACATTATTTTTGGCGAGGTCTTCCAAAATAAGCTGAGTTGCCTCACTTTCGTCCAATCTTGCTATTGGATAACTATTCCAGCCTAAAAAGGATAAGATGGTCAGCACATTTCCGCAGGAACCCCCGGCTGTAATAAGAGGTTCTGTCTTTTTATTATCATTTAAAATTATATCAAGTGCCACTAAACCAGTGCCAACACAAACATTGTTATTCATCTAAAAATTTAATTTTGGTATGGAATTCCCGTTAGCCAATTTACGAAAAGTTCACTTTTTTTTACGGTATATTTTAATTCATTTTCGTATTCAATTTTGTAGTCCATAGAATTTACATTTAGGATACCAATACTGAGTTTCTTCTTTTTATTCTTGTACTCGTAAGCTGCTAAAATTGCTCCTATGGATAAAAGCTTACTGGAAAAACTCGATATAATAGCTTTGCAGCCGCCTAGCTCACTCAAAGTCTTGTTGTAGTTATCAGCTGCTTTGATTATTTTCTTGTAAGCCTCAAAAGGATTTTGTTCCGGTACGTACATAATATTTTGAGACTCAATTTGTAACTCATTAAAGAATAAATCGTGATTCTCAATATAAATATTATCAGACCGCCTTAAGTCTTTGGAAGGGAATGGCAACAAAGGACATATTTCTGCCGGCTCAATGAACTGATTAGCACTTCTAAACTGATTTGTTTTTCCCTCTCCCGTAAGAGGAAACCAAATCTTAGGGATGCTTTTTGAAACAACTTCTATTTGGCCACCAAAACCGTGTTGATACTCTAAATCATTATTTATCCCTACCTCTGTTATCATCGAATCAATTTCGGCGTTTTCGGTAGTTGCAATGAAAAAATTTATAATACTATCACATTGTAAATTATCTATTAGACTTAAAATTTTACCAGTAGTTGAAAAATATATGCTTCTGGGCAGCGAACTTATATCTAGAAAAATATCTGTGTAATCAGATATTAGTTGTTTTGTAAAAAACTTAGCAGCCTCTATTTCCCTTTTCTTACCTATATCCTGAAGCTGAATTTCAGTTATGTTTACATTTTTTAGTGATCTGATCTCTGCTAAATTTGAATCCGTTAAAGCTTTATACTTCTTGGAATGCTTATTTTTTTCTTGTCTGAATTTTAAAAGAATAACTTCGATTTCTAGAGGATCTACTTCGTTATTTAGCTCCTTGATACCGAAATTCATTCTGGGATCAAAACCCAATCCTAAAATAAACAGTATCTTTCTATTGTTTCCATTTTTTAAAAAATGCTTCTTAAAAAAAGTATTACACTGGTCGTTTTTGAAGAAGATATAAGGATCCCAACGAAGGTTTGAAGATTCTGCTACTTTTTTATCCATCTTAATAGTTCATTAGGTTTTATTTTATTCCAACCTCCAAACTGAAGAGGTAAATTGTACATGACACAAAGCCACCTATTTAGATAATAAATATCCCATTGCTGGCCTTTTTTTCCCTGTATAACTTTTTGAACTTCAAACAGATTATAAGCCAAGCACGTTTTTATAACATCCCTCAAGGGGTCATAGAATTCACTCTCTTCCCAATCTTCATCTTTTATGAGTTGAAGCGTCGATTTTTGATGAATAGCAAATCCTGTTATGCCTGGTGCATACGATGCGGTATCTGAAAAAGTTTTTGACTGTAGAAACCTACCTAAATTATTTAAAAACCTTTTTACCTCTAGCGAGTTAGGTAAAAGTATATCCAATTCATCCCATTTTTGAGCTACAACCTTTTTTATGATTTTTTCTTGACGCTCAGCTGTTAAGGACGGGTTTTTTCCAGCTATTGAATTGGATAATATCCCCTCAAATATTTCGGCCGAAAATGATAAAAATTGTTCAATGTTATTACTTGAAATTTTCGAAAGATTCGAAAAACCGTAATAGTAAGGTATCTTATCATACCTGTTTAAAAACAATTTACCTACACTAATTAATTCATTATTCCCTTCCAAGAGCTGTTCCTTAGAGAGTGAAAAGTTAAAATCGAGTTGATTCTTGTTTTCGTCTCTATGGATTAATAATATGGCCTTCCTGATTAGGTATGCCCTTTCCGGTGTAATTTCTTCACCAACTTCATTAACGAGGTAATCTACCCATTCACTAAATTTTGAATTGAAAGACGAAACTTTAAAAAGTTCTGTAATCGATTTATTAATCGCTGTACTTAATTTGTTTTTGTAAGTACTGGTCTCTATAAAATCACTCAAATATTCTCTAAATGACGTTATACCTTCTGTAGAATAACTTGCCCTACTCAGCGATATCTGTAAAAGCGCTTTGTTAAATTTGGCTGTATTGCTGCTCCAAAAACTCTCAAGGTTAATTTCATTATAATCCCTGTTTAAAAACGAACTGAAATCTTCAATCTTTACTAACCTTTCAGAAATCCATACGCTACAATACTGTCGCTGTTCTGTTACATATTCGAAGAGAGATTTTCGCTGATTTTTAGATAATTTGTGCGCATCGTCAATCATAAAAATTATTTTCTCCGCAACTTGCTCTCCATTGAACTTGATGTGTTCCGGATTCAAGGAATAGATTGAAAATAACTCATCGTGACCCTCTATGGAATCATAATCAACTGTCAAGAAGCTATCTAAGACCTCATATATTTCAACCTCAAGATTTGATGCCCAATTAAAAAGATCTTCCCCCGTGCAGGGCAGATTAATTTTTTTAAAGTAATTGTGGTTGTCCTTATATTCAAAAGTAATTTGGTCCAAATCGTCAGGGAAGTTCAGACTTTTTAGTTCTGTTACCCTTTTTAGGGTTGCCAAAATTAATCTTGAATTCAATAGTGCATAGAACAACCTTTTCTTGTGATGTGGGTTGATATCGATTTCTTCTAGCAATTCATAATTTCTTGTGCATTTAATCAATACACCGAGGGCTAAAACCTTTTTGTTATCAATTACTCCAAGCATTTTCAATTTAGAATGCGTTTCTTTGTAATCTGAATTGCCCTTGTGATTATGAACTAGAGACAATAAACCAGGCTCAAATATTCTCAACAATGATGTTTTGCCTGCACCTGCTGAACTTCTTATAAATAGTACGTTGCCCCATAGATTCTGTTCCTTTTGCTGCTCAATAAGTACGTTTAATACTTCCGGGCTGAATAGGCGCAGGAAATTAACATCTGATTCTATTTTTTCAGATGCTCTCATTTTGAAAGGATTTCTTAATTTATTGCTCATTAGAAATGCCTTGTTATCCTAGGAAATAAACCTCTATATTCTTTATCGTCAGGAAACCACAAAATAGGTATAGAATTATTGGGTGTATTATGGTTCAATACTAACGGCAAAGAACATTCATTAAAGCCTAAATATGGCTTATCACACTTGCCTTTTTTGTAATGTAAATCTATGATGCTATCGTCAAAATATTCTTTCATCAATTTATTGAATGCCTTATCCTCTGCGATTCCCTTTTTAATCGAATTGGGAATTATTTGAATTACACTTATGTTTATGGTTATTGAACTTTTATTTTCTTCTTTCCATTCCGCAATAGACTTCTCCAAATATTCTTTAGCTTCTTCCGTAGCAATGTAAAACAGTACATTTATCTCTAAGGAATCAATACTGATCAATTCTTGTAAAGAATTATCTTTGTAGTTTTCTGGATGCAATAAAAAGTCAATAAACTTAAAAATCTTGCCTTTGTATTTATCAGCTTCCAATCTAAAATAACTTTTACCGCTAGCTGTAAAATCATCTATGAGAAATATAGAACTAAATTTCTCGTGCCCATCTTTCTTTAATTCTTTTTGAAGGTCAGCAGATTTTTCTTCTGAAATATAGTAAGTGGAAAAAACCTGTTCGTTATTCAACCCACTCATTCTTCTAAAATAATCGATTCTGGAACCGTCACTAAGACCAATAAATAGTGTTTTCCTTTTATTGCTCTTATATTCATCGCTATGATAAATTTCATTTATTTTGAAATGGTCGATATTTAGTTCATAACCTGTTTTTGTGAACAAAAATGGTTGTACCGCATCGGAAAAAGCTAAAGACACAAGTTGCTGAATTTGGTTCTCAGATATAAAAACAAGTTGTGTCTTAACGAAATTATAGGCGACCTTTCTTTCCTCTATAGTTTTGAATTGTCGTAACCAACTGGTAAGACTACCTAAAAAAAGCATTCCAGGTGAGAATTGTCTGTATTCATCATATTTAAAATTAGATATTGCTTGTAGCATAGGTCTTTCAACCTGAACTTCATCTACATCCCATTGCATTATTTTAAGCAACAATTTTTCTGCTAATCTCTGCCTCATTTATTGATTTCGAATTTCATATGATTTTTGTAGAAACGAATTTTACTAAGATATTCTTCAGTAGCCTCTACATTACTTAATCCCAAACTGGCTAAATTCCAACAGGTGTCTCTCTCTAAAGAAACTTCGTCAACGCTAAGTGATAAACTTGTCCCAAGTAACTTATAATCATTGCCTGGCCACATCCCTTTATCCCCTATACATAAATAACTACCTTTTAACCCTAGTGTTTTTTCTTGCTGTTTACAGAAATTGACTATTGAAAGTTTTGATGTGTTTCTGGGAATTATATCAATTGAGTGGTCAGATTCTAATATTTGTACATTGAGGTCTGCGTGGCTTAATATTGTTCCTCTTATATAGGACTTTAGTTTTACGGCATTATTCTTACTTTCTATCTCAATAGTAATTTGACCTGGACGCAGTTCTATAGAAGCCTCATACCCCTTTAATTTGGATTTTAAAATTTCGTAAGATTTTAAAATAGACTCTTCGGCATCTTGCTTCAGGTTTGGAAGTTCATTTTGACCCAAACTACCTATCTCAAAACCATTATAATATGAGATAAAGACATTGTCATAAAACTTTTCAGGGATAAAAGTTTGCAGATTTTCTCTAGCAGATTTACCTCTGCCTGTTGAGATGCCAACTAAAAATCCATTTTCCAGGATTTCAATTAGTCTACTCTTAATTTTATTATCTACACCTTCATATCGTTTCAAGCTACTACATAATGTACCGTCAAAGTCAAATATGATTGTAGTAAGTTTTTCACTCTTAATTTTTTTGATAAAATTCTCATAGTTTTTGTTCCAGGCTTTCAGTAATTTAGGGTTGACAATATCAAGAGCACCTATTTTTCTATAAATTGAATTATAAGCCCTAGTAGATACAGAGAATTTTTCTTTAAATATAGAGTAGTAACTGAGATTATATAATTTTCTGCCAAATTCAGGGACACCTGGTCTGCCAGGATCGATATTTGCGTTCTTGCCTAGTTCCTGGACTAGCCGAAACGATTGCAACAATTGGTCTATGCTCGACATAGGAAACTGACATTTACTATCAATAATTATAGAAGGTATCGCCTCTGGTAGAACCTTAATAGTTTTTTCCGCAAGTGACCTGTCAATATTATTGGTGAGCAAAACTATTGCGGAATTTTGCGGTCTTTTGTCAAACCAATTATGTCTTCCATGTCCAAAATTTCGATAATCAGCGGTAGTCAAATCGCAAAGCGAAGCCTCAATGCATTTCGATTCAATATCCATTGCAACACATTTACTTGAACCGCTGTATAACACAAACAAAGTGTAACTCGCATCAATTTTATCCGAAAATTCTTTTATGGTTTTCGAAATATCCCTGACATTTTCTTTGAGAACATTTAAAGCTTTTAACTCACTGAAAACCCTAGTGAATATGGCAAAATATGCTAGTAGGGAATTGGTAGCCAAAAATCCATCTCTTCCTGTTGGGATTTCATACTCATAGACTTTAGCTTTGGAATATAAATCGGATAGCTTGCTTAAAGGAGAACCTTTCGCCATACAAATTGTATGCAACGCCTTAGGATTTTCTTTGATAATGCTCTTAAAAGCAAAAAGAATATCCTTATTTTTTCCACTTGAGCTGACCAAGAAAAAACTTGAGCCGCTAAAGTTCTTTTTAGAATACATTACTTCCAAAGGTGTAACAGACTTCGCTACGACACCAATTTGCTCAAATAAGAATTCAAGAAGATAACAAGCACTTAAAGAACCACCAGAACCTATAATATAGACAGTGGTATTTCGACAACTTTCTATTGATTTTTTTAGTGCATCAAGATTAAGCTCTGAAACCCAATTTAATAAGTCATAATTTAGTTTAAGTTCTTCAGTAAATGGTTTACCCATCTTAAATGACAGTATTAAAATTTGCGAATTTGCAATATAATATTATTCCACAGCTTTTTCTCATTTGCTGAAATTTATTTAAAACCTGTTTCTGAATTATTAAAATCCCCTGAAATTCCTTTCATAGAATTCTCAAAATTGATTGCGGATTAGATATAGTTTGAGACTCATTTCTTTCATAAATCTCTAAATTTTAATTAACCTTTCAAATAATAATAATAATAATAATAATGCTAGAGCTTTATAAGGTTTAAAAGTCTGGTAGTAAACCGCCTCCTCCTAATTACTCAAAAACCCCGATTCTAAAAAGACACTGGGATAATAATAAACCGTTTCCCTAATTACCTGAAAATTTCCAAACTTCACTCCCCTACTTTCAAAATCCAGCTTCTTATTTAGGTCATCTGTAACTGAAAAGCAAACCGAGTGGAATCATCTGAATATTTTGAAGTACCAACAGTCACATAAACTTCAATACCTCTTGCTTTTCGATTGTCCGAATGATTACAATGCAGCGAAATAAACATATCAGCCTTTAGTCTCTTAGCCAGCTTAGTTCTATCCGACAATGAAATCAAGGTATCACTATAGCGAGTCAAATAAATAACTAATGGCGCATCCTTCTGCTCATTTAGCTCCAAGACCGTGTCCTTTTCCTGAATACCATTTATTCCAAGGCACCGGAATCTTTTCCACCGTGTCCGGGATCAATAACTATTATTTTTTAATTCTGAGATCCCTGCCAGAAAATGAAACACATTTTCAGGAGCAAAATCATAAAGCTGACGTTTTTGAGTGTTTTCTAAATTTTCAAATTTCAGGTTATCAACAACTTACCCATTGATATTCATAGAATTTAACACCAAATAATAGCAACGAAATTGAAATAACAACAAATAATATTTTATTCACAAATATCTGATTTTCAATTATTTGAAAATATTTATGTGTAATTTTTCTTTAACGAAAACAACATCAAAAATCTAAACTTTTCCGTTATGAAAAAATCAATCTATTTGGCAACTGCAGTTTCACTGCTTTCAACATCTCTCTTTGCACAGATTGGAGGAATTGAAAACTCCGTTAACGATGTTTCTGATACTATTAGGAGCATCTTCCCTATTATCCTGGGGGTCATCTTCCTTATTGGATTTCTATTTAATGCTGGTCATTTCTTTGGAGAAAATTCTGATCTCAAAAAAGGAATCACCAGGGTCCTGGTCTTTGTTCTCATTGCCGGCGCTGTCGTGGGTATTTTTTCCTATCTGATCACCATTGTAGTATAAGATCGTGAAGTAATAAGGAACTAAACGTTATGAAAAAATTTGAGATCTATAGAAATATGAGAAAGAAGGCAATCATTTTTGGATTGCCTTTATCCCTGTTCGCACTGATGATGGTATCCATAATAGCTTCACTTCTGGTCGTCATCTTTTCTTTCAGTTTTGGGATTATTAGTGGGGTATGCCTTTTCAATTCGGTTTTATACATCGCCTTGATCAGGTCAGTGAATAATCCTCAGGTATTTCATGTGGCCAAAGTATTCCCAAAAATCATAAGTAATAAAAAAAATTCCGGCTTCGACTATGAAAAAGATTAACCTATCAGCCCATAATCCTATTGTAGATATTCGAGACAATATCATTTTTGCCAATAATGGTAATGTGGTTTTATGTTATGAGGTGATCTTACCAGAGATATATTCCCTATCTGAAAAAGATTTTGAAGATATACATGGAGCATGGTTTCAGGCACTTAAATCACTACCGGTAGGAACTGTTGTCCATAAGCAGGATATTTATTTAAAGACAGCCTATTCGTGTGAGAAATTACCACGCAAATCCTTTTTAGAAAAAGCCACCCATGATCATTTCAAAGGAAGAGGATATATGCAGCATCGCAGTTTTCTCTTTTTTATCCTGCCCAAAAATAAAGCCCTTAATAACTCCAAATATGTCAATCCGTTTAGAAATATCTCAAAAGCAATTGTTAGGGAATTAGATGATACTATACAGAGCTTTACAGCTGCAGTGAGCGATTCGGTATCATTTATCAATAACAGTCGTAAAATAGATATCCTCCCACTTGAAAGAAAATGTATAGAGCACCTGACTAACAGTTATTTCAATGGTTTCAATGAAGGTTTTGATACTGATATTCTATTAGAAAAAGGGAATATAAATATTGGTGAAAATTATTTTGACGCCCTGGCCATCAATAGCGAACTATGTTTTGGCGAAAGTGTTCAAAGTAGCAAGACCAATGAAAATTTCACTTCAGACGATTTTGTATTCCATCAGGGATTTATTGATGGTTTAGGGCTCACCCTGAATGAAAATCATATGATAAACCAGATCATATACCTGGACGATAAACATAAATGGCGCAGGCTGCTGGATAAAAAAGTTGAGGAATTAAAAAAGAGTTCCAATTTCGGATCTCAAAACAAAATAGTACTGGGGAAAATACAGGATACCCTTGATCGGATCAACGGGGACGAAAATTCCAGAATCATACGCGGTCATCTAAACATCATCTATTGGGATCGGGAAGCTAAAAATCTGGATAGGATTGCTTCCAAAATAAAGACCGAATTCAAAGAGCTTGACATTCTACCCTATTACCCTGGAGGTGAAGAACGTAAAAATTATATACTAAACAGTTATTGCTGTTTTTCGTCCAATTTCTCCAATGAAGATCTATATGTGACAGACCTAAAACATGCCCTGTGCCTGTTTATTAATAATACCAATTATAAGTCTGATCCTACAGGTATCATCTTTAATGACCGGGAACATAACATCCCTGTACTTAAAGATGTTTGGGACGAGAAAAAGAAACGGATCAAGGCACGGAATTTTGCCATTTTTGCCCCAACGGGTGAAGGCAAGTCTTTTTTGGCTAACAACATCCTGAGACAATATTTTGAAAGTGGGATACGCCTGGTCATTATTGACCTGGGAGGATCCTACACCAAATTTGCCAAACTATATCCGGGACAATATACTGTGCTTCGCTATGAGAGTGGAAAGAGTCTAGGTATCAATCCTTTCTACATCAATAATAAAAATGATCTAAGCCCGGAACGTCTGGAAGATTTATCGGTGTTCTTATTCGAACTATTCGGCTCTGATCTGAAAGTAACCAAGGCTCAGTCCGTATCAATTAAAAAGATTTTAAGCCACTATTATATAAACACATCTGAGAATCATTCTTTAGATAGCTTTTATCACTTCATCGAAATCAACCAAAAAGAGTTGTTGAGCAAACTCAAAATCCATCCCGACTACTTCAACATTACAAACTTCTTACATATCATGTCGGAGTATGTTGGTGATGGTCTATATAGTTTTCTATTTGAAGTCAGCGAAGATCAGACCTATAAAATCGAGGATAAACGTTTGATCGTTTTTGAACTGGATGAAGTAAAGGATAACAAGGAAATTCTTTCGGTAATGTTGAAGCTGATCAAGTCGGCTATACAAAGAACCATATGGAAGAATCGTTCGGAAAAAGGAATCATACTTTTTGATGAATTTGCCAAACAACTAAAATTTGAAAACGTACTGGAGAGCGTGGAATTTTATTACCAGGCTATCCGTAAACAGAATGGTGCTATTGGAATCATTTTACAATCGATCAACCAGCTTCCCAATAATTCCACTTCGGCGAGTATCCTGGAGAACACACAGGTGATTTACAGCCTCCATAACGAAAAAGGATATGAAGAGCTGGTAAGACGCTTAAGTCTTTCTACACACGATCTCAACCAATTAAGATCTATAAAGAACAACCTTACCGGTTCCAGAAAGTACACAGAGATCTTTATAAAGATTGGAAAACAAAGCAATGTGTTCCGGCTCGAAGTACCCATGGAAGTTTATGCGGCATATCTGACTGACGGGTCAGAAAATGATACCATCATGGCGCTGTATGACCAACATAACTCCATGGAAAAAGCAATTACAGAATTTATTAATCCTAAAACCAGGAAATCATGAAAAAGCAAACTCAAATTTTGATTGTAGTAATGGCTATAGCCTTTTTATTGCCTGCACGCGCTGCGTGCCAGGGAATGCCCGTTTATGATAATACCAATTTTATCAGTCTGGTAAAATCCCTTGTAGAATCTGCAAAACAGACAGCCAATCTGGTAAAGACGGTTAATTTTCTAAAGGCTCAAAAAGAGAATATAGAAAAGGTCAATAGTGTCATTCAGGATCTACAGGCTGTTCGGGAGATCGGACGAAATAATCAGCGATTGATCAGCGTCATGCAGAATGACCTTCGAGACATTCTGGATTCTCCGTATATCGAACCCGATGAAGTAATCAGGGTCACAGAATCCTTTGATGCAGTAGTAGAAAATTCCCTGGCAACCATGGATTTTATCGATGAGATCTTATCCAGTGACCATTTAAAAATGAGTGATGCAGAACGGGCCGAGGTATTAAAACAAAAAGAACTGGAAAGCCAGGAAATGGTGAATGATGTGCGCTTGAAAACCAGGCGTTACCAGGACATCATATCATTTAGGAAGATGCAGGACAGGATCAATAACCGGGAAACTACTTATTAATGACAGCTGGTGCCATCATATCCGCAGTAGGTCTGGAATATATTGATACTGTGTTCCAGACGATTCAGAGTAGTGAGTTCTCGCAATACACTATAGTAGGAATGAAAACCTTAGCTGTTTTATTTTTCCTGGTGAATATTCTGAAGGAATATAATGAGGGTGTAGCGGAAAAGGATGGATATACGTGGGGGCTTAGTCCTGGTGAACTGGCTAAGAATTTTGCCGTGGTATTGCTGGTTATTTTCTCTACTCAGATTTTAGGATTTTTTGATGAAATCCTGGTAGCCATAGAGAACCAATACCGTGAAACTGCTCCTGCCCTCCTCCCCTTACAAATGCAGGAAATCCCGATTGAAGAAGATGTTTCCGCACTGGATGCTATGCGCAAAGCCATGGCCTTACTATATGAAGCACTGGTCACTCCATTATATGGTTTTAAAACTTTTGCCTTTCTGATCAGCCTGTTTTTATGGATCCTGGATCTGTTCATTTATCCCCTTTTCCTTGCGGAGCGCTATTTCATACTAGGAATCATGCAGGCTTTCTTTCCTTTGATCCTTAGTCTTTCGGTATTTGAGAAGTTCCGTTCGATGGCCTATAGCTTTTTCAGATTATATGCGGGAGTATATATGCTTGTACCGGCTTTTTTTCTGGTCAATGTATTTATTAACGCGCTCTATACGGAGATTAATACTAACTTCTGGCAGAACCTTTTCGGAACCGATTTCGGGAGTAATTTCTTTGCTCCGGTGGTGGAACTGGGATCAATTGGTTTTATCGTCTTTTTAAAATTCAAATTATACCACCGCGCCATCTCCTTTACCCTGAGATTATTCACCAGCTAAACCTTTGCCAGTTATGGAAAAGATAGATCAGAATAAGCAGATGCAAAAACACTAAACACAAAAACTATGAAAACTCCTTATAAAGATATTTATACAGTCTTAAAGCTCAACCGATTTATAGTATTAGCTATTGTTATAAGCGCACAAATATTTAGTGCATTTGCCCTCTGGGTCACCTTCACAACGAATAAAAAAGCGTTGAACTCTGCTTTTGCCATTAACAATGACGGGAGTATTATTCCATTAAAGCTAGTCACCCAAAAAGAAAATTTCCAGGTGGAAGCATTAGCACATCTGAATTTGTTCCACACCTACTTCTATGGTATTGACGCCACCAATTATGAGAAGAACCTGGAAAAGGCCTTATGGCTGGGTAATAGTTCTGTTGCCGATCTATATCGTCAGAAAAAGGCCGATGGAGTTTATAATCGCCTGCTTCAGTATTCATTAGTACAGAAGGTCATCAGTATCGAATCGGACATCGAAGAAATGGATGATCAGTACAGGTTTAGAACCAAAACCATTTTTGAAATCAACCGAGGCTCTATTGTGGACACTTATGAACTTATTTCCACAGGAAAACTTATAACGGTAGACCGGCATTTTCCAAATAATCCACATGGCCTCCTGATCACGGATTACTTTGAAAACAGCCTAAGAAAAATCGTTCCTGAATCTTAAAGCATATTATGATGAAAATAGAAAAGAATAAGATCGTAGTTGCAAGTATCATCGCTATCACCATCATTTTTTTGATCTCTTATACGATCATGATCACAGGTGATGATCAAAATGAGGACAAGAACCTAAAACAAACAACGGTTCCAGAACTGCAGGAAGATCCACCATCCTATGATTCCAAACTGGATGCCATCAACGATTTAAAAGAGGTAAGAGAAACCAATGTCCCCAGTATTTATGACGAAAAACTGATGGATTCTCTGGGTTATTACGATGCAGAACTTCCCGAAAAGGAAAAACAGCACATTATCGATAGTATTTATTTTTTGGGAGAAAGAAGGTATGCGGAAGTAAGTGCGGTGGCTGCCCGGTCTAAAAAATCAATTCCCAGGAAAGTGCAAAGTACAGATACTTCAGCAATTCGGGAAGAAGTGAAGATCCAGGCTAAAGAGATGGGACTGGAGCATCAGCTATTTTTTGCATCCAATCCTAAATCAAACAAGATTGCAGCTTCCGGAAAAACCGATCCCAAAATTTTAGCTGTAGTCGATGGTACCCAGGTGGTCAGGGCTAATTCCCGGCTCCGTTTACGGTTGGACCAGGATGCGACTATTGGCAATAAGCCGGTCCCAAAGAATACCCCCCTTTTTGGTTTTGTAAGTTTTCAGCCTAACCGGGTGCTTATCGAAATAGAGAATATAAAACATCAACCAACCACATTAAAAGCTTTTGATCTACAGGATGGAAGTGAAGGTATTTATGTGGAAAATAATTTTCGTGAGGAAGCGACTACCGAAGTCCTGGATGATCTTTTAGGAGAGATCAATATTCCCAATGTTCCGCAGGTAAGTGGTGTAGGCAAACTTCTAAAAACCAAAAATCGTAATGTAAAAGTTACGGTCCTGAATAACTTTAAACTCATATTAAAACCAGGATTATAAAAACCTGGTGTAAATTAAATTCTATGTCATGAAAACATATCTTCTTATTTCCGCGATGCTCTTAACAGGCATCCAACTTTATTCTCAAAAGGCAGAACGCTTGGACACGATTTTTGCCAATGAGTACAAAAATGTAGCTCTATTTTTTCCGCAACCTATCAGCCAGGGTATTACAGGTGCCAGCCATTTTGTTTTTAGCCATAATAGGGAAAGACAACAACATTTTGCTTTATTACAGGCCAAACCAGGTAAAGAGAGTAATCTTCTGGTAATAGATGCCGGAGGTTCGGTGTACTCTTATATACTTAAGTATAAGAAGGATCTCTCCAGATTGAACTATTTCATCCAGAGTACAGCCCGAATAGGCACTGAAAAGCGTGATCTGCCAGCCCCCTTTAAGGATGTAGAACCAAAACCAAACCAGCTCGACAGAGACACCCATTATCGAAATTTTTGTTTCTATCTACTGAATAAAAAGGAACGGATTGGTAGGGTAAAGAAAAGAAACCAGGGCATCATCTTAAGTGTTGAAAATATAGTTTTTAACCAGAACGAACTGTATTTTGTAATTCAGATTGAGAACCAATCCAGCCTGGATTATGATGTCAATTTTCTAAATCTGTCTGTGGCTACCAGGCAAAAAGGAAAGAAAAAATCGATGCAATCACTTAAAAAAGATCTCGTGTTTGCCTATAAAGCTCCTACGAAAATTAAAGAAGGTCACACTGCTCGATTGGTGTATGTATTTCCTAAGTTTTCTCTGAGTAACGACCGGCAGGTATTACTGGAGCTTAACGAAGGAAAGGGTGAAAGGGACGTGGTATTAAAAATCTCTCATCGGTTAATAAATAATCCTAATTAAGAAAGATTTGACTAAAAAAAAGCTGAATTTTCAGATAGACCACTTTATATCTTTTAGTCTTGATGCGATATTCATTAAGGATTGCAATACTTCTTTTTCGTCTGGAAGTTCTCCGGTTAGTAATTCCCTGAATTGACCATTATAAGTTGGGCTTAAACTTTCCCAAACCTTCCCGGTATTTTTAAAAAATAAAGATTCTGACGGATGTCTGGATAACCATTCTTTATCTGTGGGAATAGCTTTATCATCATCTTTTCCCACCTGCAAAAGCATTGTTTCAAAATCATCTGATTTTAGGAATGTCGAAATTTTACACTCCTGCAATAACTGGTGTAAATCGTAGGTATGTCGGATCTTATTTTTTAAATCCTCTAAAGGATTCTCCGTATATGAAAATCTCACCAGGCTGATGATTTTCTCACAAAAGGTTCGTTCGATGCTTATTGCCGTTAGATTAAAAGGTTCGAGTTGATATTCTTTTATAAGGTCCTGATTGTTTGTTGTAGCAATAAACTGTGTGATCATGGAGTGTACGCTTACTTTTTGCGAAGGGTAAGATCTGCCTAAACTGGAAACTTCCAAAACAATCTGGTCCCGGACCTCCCCATATATACCCTTTACCCCGACTTTATCATAACCGTACACCAACTTTCTGATTTTGCCTTTTTTATTTTCCAGGGGGTGATCAGGAACAAGCTTCATTTCTGATTCCAACACGCTTGTGACCTTCTTAAGTTTTCTTTTTAAAGAGTTATCCGTTTCTCCATCCTCTTTTATGACAACGAGATCTATATCCTCGGAAAACCGTTGAATGATACCGTAACATTTAGACAGCGAAGTTCCTCCCTTGAAAACGGCAATATCTTTGGAGTTGGGCTCCGTAAAGATGATTTTAAGGGCAAAGGTCACCCAATAATCTTTTTCTACATAGATTTCGGAAATTCCGAAATGTTGGGCAGTGGCCACGATGGCACCTTCAAAAGCGGCTTTATAGTGATGTAATTTCATTAAGAAATATTCCAGTTTGAGATCGTAGGTAAGATGCTTTTAGATAAGCCAAATTTATAAGTACTCAGATAATTGATACTGTCTTTAAGTGATGTACTGAAGGAATTTAAAGAAAGAGCTTCAAGGATGGCCCCTAACAGTGCTCTCACTTTTGGAGGATATGCTTTGGCAATTGCTATCAGATTATTTTTCTCTACATCAGTAAGCTCCTGAATTTTTTTCCTTAAAAAGGTGATTCCCCTTTTTTTATCCATATCCGGAATATTTTTAAAATCTTTTATAACGTCTAATAATTGAAGTAACGATACATTGTTTTCTTCAACAGGCACATACGCTTTTGCAGGTTTAAGGACAAGATTACCTATTTTGGCTTTAATCTCTTTGTTACCAGCTACCCTTACCACATTAGAGATTTGAGTAGTCAATCCCAGTTCATTGTATAGTCGCAATCCGGTAACGTATGCAATCTGCTTGTCCTTTTCAAAGAGATACAAGTCAAGTAGTGTAGTTTCTCTGGGCTTTAATTCCCCAAAAGCAGTTTGTTTAGGTTTGTAATATACCCCATTTTTATATCTCCTGATTACATCATCCTCAACTAATCGGCTTAATGCCTTTGCAGCAGCAAGGAATTCATTTGGAGGAATTCCAAGGGTATCATAGGTAAAAACCTCTCCTGAATCTAACTTATTAATTTTACTTTTAATGGATGCTGCAATATTCATAGTACCGCAAAGATAATCTTTAAACTGAATTATGTCAAGTTTTTTATGGTTTTTACTTGACTAAATATAATGTTATTGTAGTTATTTAAAAATGGATTTAGCTTCCTGATAAATTCTTTCAAAATTCCTTTCCAAATCGGTTGAAGAAAACTCCTGAGCTTTTACTGGGAGCTCTCTTACAATCCTTTGTAATTTAAACTGTACTTTTTTATCCTTCCCATCAGCATAGGTAATGAACTCACCCTGTTTCAATCGAAAGAAAACATCTGCTCTAATTTTCGGAATTTCATTTTCCCCGGTAATCACTCGTGTATCGAAATTCAGGTTATGGCCACTACTCACACTCTTAGTCGGATCCTTTATAATTTCAAAGAAACGTTCATAATATTTCGCGGTATCAGGATCATTTACCTTCCCAAAGAACTGGTAAGATAGATTGCTTAGTATAGCCTTACTAGCTTTATCCCCATACATCATATCGTTCTGGATCTTATCCTGCATCACATATACAGTGGCAATATCATAACTTCTTAAAGTAGCCGGAATGCGGTGCATATTCAGTAAGCGTAAGGTAGGTGCTTCTTCCATCAATAGAAATGACGGATTGGAATTACGTACACTCATTTGTTTGGTAATGGTATGGATAATGGCTGCAATTACCGCAGAATAGGAAGATTCAAATTTAGGGTTATTCACTACGGAAATTACTGCGGGATTTTCGGGGTTATTTATGTTTAGAGGAACGTCATCTGCAGAAAGCGCCATAAATATACTTTGGGTACTGATTCGTTTTAAGGCATTGGCCAGGGTACTCTTTACTCCTGCTGTCTGTCTTTCCGAATCTTTACCGCTAATAAAGGCATCTGCCATCGCCCTGGAAGTTCTGTTCGAGTCCAAAAAGGCTATAAGGCTCTCAGTATCCAGAAATTGATATATCGCTATCAAATGGGGTAAAGTGCAGTACTGTGGATAGGATGTTTTCAATTTCCAGATCATCCCTCCTATTAAACCTTCTGCAGCATCATTAAAGAATTTTGTGGTTCCACTGGTGCCTGTTTCTTTTTGCTCTAATAGATTTTCAATAAGGACTCTGGAAATTTCATTGACGCTCTCTTCATTTTCCAGATAGCGGGGTGCAATCGGATTGACCCGGTGAATAATCTTATCAAAGGAAATGATCTTAAAAGGAATATCTGAATCCTTAAAAAGCGGATAAGCCATTTCGGTAAGTTCAAAATCCTTGTAATCATGAATCACCCCACAGAAATTGTACTGCTGAAAATGCTTTAGAAAACCATAGACCACACTTTCCGTTTTTCCACTACCGGCAGAACCGATGACAGATGCACCGCGTTTGATATTCCCAATTTTAAAGTCTTTGCCACTGGTTTTAAAATTTACCTGGTACTTCCTGGCAACCTTATCCTTTATTTCAGTGGAATGACAAAAAACATAGAAAACCGTATTGATTAGTAATAAGGGGCAACCCACAAACAGTAGGCCTTCTATAATCAGCTGGGGATAAAAGTAGTAAAGAATAAACCCTATTAGCAAAAGGGAATTGATCAAAAATGCATATCTGGAAATACGGTATAAACCGAAAAAAAGCAGAATACAAAAAGTGACGATTATGGTGATATTTACAATGTTGAATTCTTCCATATCATTTATATTATTTCATTTAAATTCCGATAGAGCTTGATTTAACTGCTATATCCACTCCCCTTCTCAACCGGTTAAATACTTTTAAAGCCAACTGGGCTTTATTGGTTGGGATGTTTGGCATCATAGGCATTCCGGTTTCTTTTAGCATTTTCATGGCAATTGCTTTTTCACTGGTTGGCAGTTTTATCAAATTTGAAAAATAACTTCTAGGGTTTTTAATGAACTCTTTCCTAGCGGTATAGGTTTCCACAAAATTCCGTTGATATCCGAAGTTTTTATCGAATGTTTTTTCAGCTTTCCCAAAGAACTTATCACGGTCAAAACCCCGTTTGACTATTTTCCCATTTAGCTCAACCTTCGATGCTTTGTATTTGCTACCGGGAGATAAGCTGTATTTATTCGAAGCATCCCTGCGGCTCACTATAATATGAATATGGCTTTGGCTCCCTTCTTTGGCCATTCCCTGAACGATTCGTTGCCCATCTTGTTTATGGGGAGCTGCTTTTTCCAATTTAGAGATTGCCCGTTTCATCTGGGCAATATTTCCGAGTTTCTCTCCGCGTTCAACTTTTTGGATATCATTTTTTATTTGAAGTATTTTGGTAGCAAAGGGCTGATTTTCCCGTACCTGTGTATCGGTGCCTTTAAAAAATCGTTGATGTTCAATTTTGGCGTAGTATTTTATATCATCAATATTGACCGGTCGGCCATTGAGTTCACGATTAAAAGAAGCCACATAATCTTTCATCACTTCTCGGGTATATTTTTTTAAATCTTCGCTGTTGTTTTTCAACCTGTTCAATTCATATTTAGAAGGGCTTATCGTAATAGTATAAAACCTTGGTTCCGTTTTTTCCAGTTTAGCGGTATTAGCATTAATTTCCCAAACTACTTCCTCTGCCGAAATTTGATCATTATACTGATTGAAAAAGTACTCCTTTTCCTCTGGATCCAATCCCTCATTTTCCTTTTCCAGATAGTCCACGAAGTCGGCTGAACCCTGAGAGTAATTCCCCCCTAATTTTTGTGCTGTGATCGTGATATACATCTTATTATTTTATGTATCCTTATTAATGCGTTCTTGATACTTAGGTTGGTTTTCTTGAGAATTTTTCTTCTCCAGAATAAGAGGTTCTTTTTTTGTTGCTGACTCCTCAAATAAGGATTGAAGCATTGCTACGGTAGGTTTGGTTTGTCCTTTCTCAATATCTTTTAAGATAGCGATGACTCCATTGATCCTTTTTTTAATCAGGTTTTCCAGGGTTTGCATTTTTGGGCCCATAGATTCCGTGGGAGAAATGCCATTCTCTTCAAAAAACTCAATCATCAACAGCAGGCTTATCGATTGGGATTTTGAGATGGCACGGCTAAACCGTCTAAACTTTTTAGCTACGGAAGACTTGATCTTCAATGTCTCGAATTGCTCTTTTTTAAATTTTTCATCCATTTTTTAGTAAAAAACTGACCATTTATCAGGGGCTGAGGAAGGCTTTTAGTAAAAAATGATTTCCTAACTCTCTGATTTAAAATAAATTAAAATTTAAATAACTGATTATCAGTTATTTAAAATATAGTATCAGATATATAACGCGGCTGTGCCCGTTATCCTCTTGCTATTCCTTTTCGTCCCGCCAGGCGGGACAAAAATCTCATACAAACTAGACCAATGTCCATTTGCATTTTGAGGAATAAAATTCCATTATGTAAAAAATTATGATTGGTAAGGATATCAGCGAAAGTCAAAAATTGGGATACCTTACATAAAACTATGTGCTGAAGTTCAGCTAATTAAATATACCATATTTTTTTTCAAAAGGAAATTAATATGCTATAGAATGGCTAAAATTTTTTAGTTTTATTATTCATTTATTTCCATACTTGGAAATTAAAAAAGGAAGATTCAGGTAACAGCGAATTTTCCTTTTCTAAAATTTTAGACTACCGGTAACTAATAAAAATTTGAGGGGTAGAATAAAAAAATACCCCTAAAGTTTTTAGAGGTATTTTATAAGGGATTAAAAAATAGTTTACAGGATACCTTCATCCGCAAAGCTTACATAATCACCATCTGGTGTCAGTATTAAATGATCCAGGACTTTAATATCTAACAGTTCCGCTGCTTTGGTAATTTTTTCAGTCAGGCGTTTATCTGCTTCGCTCGGTTTCAAAGTTCCGGACGGATGATTATGTGCAAGGATTACAGAACAGGAAAGGCTTTTAAGAATAACCGCAAACAAGATGCGTAGATCTACCAAAGTACCTGTAATTCCACCGGTAGAAACTTCAAAAATACCTTTCACTTTATTTGCGTTATTAAGCAGCATTACTTTAAAAGTTTCCTGCAAGCCGATCTGGTCTTTGTTCCAGGTATTGTATAATAGTTCAGCAGCATTAACGGATGAACTTATTTTAGGCGCCTGAGAGATCTTAAAATTCCCCTGATATTTTATCGATATTTCATTAACTTTCGTTTTCATTTTAATCTGATTTAAGGTTAAAATTGAAAAAGAGGGCGTTACCGTGAGCAAGTACCCGCCCTCTTTTAATTAACTACTGCTGGCTTTCTGTCTTAGCAGTTCCATTACCTAAAAGAAGAATTTCACTGGCTACCACTTCGGTGACATATCGCTTCTCTCCTTCTTTGGTCTCATAGGATCGAGTGGTCAATTTACCTTCAATGGCAATTTCTTTTCCAGTGCCCACATAATTCTCTACGATTTCAGCGGTTTTTCCCCATGTCACAACATTGTGCCATTGCGTATCCTGTACTTTTTCTCCTTTTGAATTTTTATAAAATTCATTGGTTGCAATTGAAAAGCTGGCTACTTTTTTACCACTTTCAAGATTTTTGATTTCCGGGGTTTGTCCCACATTTCCGATTAACTGAACTTTGTTTCTAAGCGTACTCATAATTAAAAGATTTAAAAATTAATAATTGATTTACTTATTATATCCGGGGCGTTTTCCTGTTTTTGATTTTTTTTACTTCGCTTCCGGGTATGTTGTTTTGAAATGATTTCATGAGATTTTTATTTGATTTACTTCCTATAGAGCCGTGTGCTGTTACCTTTTTTGATGCTGATACATTTTCAAGAGTTAGAATTAGGGAAGACTTATAAAAAGGAGTATGCGACTGGCTTATGCAGTCTGTACTAACTTCTAAATATTGGTATTTTGCATTACAAAAAAGGTAGGGACAGCAACGGCCGGGAAGGAAATGGAAATGCTGAAATTAAAAAACAACCGGAAGCGAAGTAAATGAATAAATGGAATTCCTATTAAGCGGGCGTCCTTTGTTACTTAGTTTATAGAATAAGGCTATAAGATTAGCACAACTTATTATTTATCGAATACATCAAGAGAAAAAATGAAAAGGATGCTCAAGATGTTCTTAAGAAAGCTCTTTACCCAAAATGGAGTATTTAGCGAAATGAAGCGGTAATGTACTGACTGCTATACAACTTATAGAATCATTGAAATTAATGGTCGCAATCTCTGGCTTTTTTCTGTTTCTACAGGTAAAGCTACTTGAATCAAATTTTTCCAAAAATTCTCTTTAGTAGAAAAGTAGGGCCAATTATGACCCCTTATTTATATAATAGTTGTATCTCACTTTATTTTTGATTATCTATTATCAAATCGTAAAAGCACGGTGTCAAAAACAAATATTCTAAAACCATTAACAACTAACAATGAATGTGTTAATCTCTTGTTATACCTATAAACCTTTCATTTTTCTTAACCTTATTTATCTTTTATAACTCTTAATTTAGATAGTCAAACTTGTATTTTATACATTCTATGGCTTTTAGATTTGAACCCATATTAGCAGAAGGTATCGCTCAGGTTTCATATTTTATATGTGATGAAAGTGCTGGGTGCGCTGCAGTTATAGATCCCCGGTCCGATGCCGATATTTACCTTCAAAAAGCACGGCAATATGGAGTAACTATTACACATGTTTTTGAAACCCACATCCATGCAGATTTTATGAGTGGGGCTCGTGAGTTGGAAGCCCGTTGCAAAGGAAGCGCTAAAATTTTTGTGAGCGTTGAAGGTGATGCCACATATGATTTTGCATATGAACCTGTTCGGGAAGGAGATGAGTTTGAATTCGGTCAAGTTAAAATGATGGCTAAGCATACTCCTGGTCATACACCCGAACATTTATCCTATTTATTATATGAATCGCATAAAGAAGACCCCTGGGGCATTGTAACTGGAGATTCACTGTTCGTTGATTCTTTAGGACGACCAGATTTATTGGGTGATGAGAAGACAGATGAATTGACCAAGGCCCTTTTTAACACCATGCGGGAAGTTTTCTGCAAACTGAGAGATGAAGTGATTGTTTATCCATGCCATGCAGCAGGCTCGGCCTGTGGTCCTGATATAGGCGACCGTATGAATACCACCATTGGATACGAGAAGAAACATAATCCATTTATGCAGATGGAGACTTTTGAGGAATTTAAAGAAGCCATTCAGGATAGTGCGCCTCCAGTACCTACTCATTATCCAAAGATGAAAAAACTTAACGCAAAGGGGCCAGAAACTTTTGGGCATACGCCCCCAGTCAGGTCTTTAAATGTAGAGGAGTTTGAAAAAGAAATGAAGAACCCCGATACGATCATTATCGATACGCGGGATATGTTGGCTTTTGGAGGCGGCCATATAGAAGGTTCTCTTAACATAGGACAACGTCCCACTCTATCGGTTTGGGCCGGTTGGTTAATTGAAATAGACGCTCCTCTTCTACTGGTCTTGCCTGAAGATAAAGATCTAGAACGGGTTGTAACTTTACTTTGGCGCACCGGACATACCAATTTTAAAGGCTATCTGGCTGGGAACATGCGCAGTTGGCAGGAATCGGGTAAACAAATTAAGAAATTGACCCAACTCAGTGTACATGAACTCAGCGCAAACAATGGGCAATATCAGCCATTGGATGTACGTAAAAAGAAAGAATTGCAAAATGGATACATACCTGATGCCAGGCATATTTTTCTTGGCGAACTCTCTGATAAGATAAGTACCTTAAATAAAAAACAAAAATTTGCCGTGTATTGCGCCAGCGGCTATAGAGCCAGCATTGCGGCCAGTCTTTTACAAAAAAATGAATTTCAGAATGTGAATAGCATTCCGGGAAGTTTTAAGGCATGGAAGGCTGCGGACTTATCAATTGAAAATAAATCACAATATCAAAAAAAGTAAGAAATTATGGAAAATGAAATCAAAAAAGTAAATGATGAAATTTCGGTGGCAGCATATGATCCGAATGAAAACAGCTTTAAAACTTTTGCTGATAAGGGTTTTAAGTCGGTTATTAATTTGCAGACCGATGAAGAAGAACAAAATGTTTCCCAAGAGAAAGAAAAAGAGCTGGCTAAGAAGCTTAACCTTGAATACAAACATATTGGTATATCTAAGGATAACTTATCAGATGCAATCGTTAATAATTTCCGACAGGAGCTTGAATCTCTTCCAAAACCAATCTTGGTTCATTGCAAATCAGGAAAACGTTCAGGCGCCTTTGTAATGATGCATATTGGGTGCCAGAAGGATATGTCCGGGGAAGAAGTGATTAAACAGGCTGAAGAAATGGGTTTTGAATGTGATGTACCGGAATTGGAGCAGTTTCTCAAGAAATATGTAAACGATCATTAACAAAGGTATATACAAAGAATCTATTTGTGATATAAGGACTGATACATCATAGATATAGTAACAAAGGAATGGCGCTACGTTTTTTTGACATTTATACAGGAATTTTATACCTGAAAATAATTCCATGCAAAATAAATGGTATGATTTTTATGATGCCTAATTAATTAGTGATTCGATATAGCTATCTATTGAAAAGAGGAAAAAGGAAGGATAACTAAAGTAATCCACCACAAATACGGCTGCCAGGCTATAATTAAACCTACTGCTATAATAATTGTTAAACCAATAGTTAAAAAAGCTTTCCTCATATTTTTTTGATGCGAATGCTCCCCATCTTCTCCATGGCTGTTTCCGTTTTCATCCCCTAAAAACTGCCCTTGTGGCCCTACCCCTTCGATATACACAAGTTGCGATCCATAATGCCCAGCCCAGCCCACAGAATAACCTGCAAAGGCAAGTACTAAAAAAACTGAAATCTCAAACCATCTTTTTTGTTTTAAAAGGAAGAGGCTTCCCAATTTTAGCACAGCAGCAATAGCACTAGTCCATATCGTCCAAGTGGCATATTTATCATGTTGTTCCAGCACTTTTTTAGCAGTCTCGGTAAGACCTTCAGTATTTGGATGTACAAATGTTCCGGCGACATAAGCTCCAATAAATCCAGCACCTACTGTAAGCAGAATGACCCAGTCCATAGTACGGTTCATTGTGAAGAGTTGTATAAACTGCAGCAACACGGCTAACAATAGTAAAGCAATGGGAAAGTGGACCACTAAAGGATGTAGGTTAGGAAATTCATCAAGACCTACAGCTTCAGAACCCTGGACTGGAGAAAAGGTATCAGGCACTGTATCTTCCAATGTTACTTCGACATTATTTAAGGATACTGAATTGATGTCCTTCACCAAGGCATTTGAGAAATTTACAAAAAAGACCAGAAGTAATGTGGTGAATAATAATTGTTTAGTTCTCATTTTTTATGTTTTTAAATTAGTTCCCAATTAACTGAAGGAACAAGGCTCCTATGATTATAATTACAATGAACCCAAAGATTATAAAGTTGAACCATTTTTTAAAGCCATTCCCTCTTTGTCCTTTTTCATTTCCAGTCTTGCAACATTCTTTCATCTAATTCTTTGTTGCGCCTGAAGGGGGAAGGGTTATTCAGTACATAACACCTCCCCTACAGGACTTTAAACACCAAGTACCAGAAATTTCAACTAACCAATCAAACAATTATAAAAATTATTCTTTCTGATACTGGGTTTTATTTATAATTCACTTTTAAGGCCGGTTATATAATTTATAATTTCTAACTTATCTTCACTTGAAAGTTTCGCTTCCCCATGGATCAGGGTATAAGAATCCAATGGCATCTCACCGTCTTCAATCTGGCTTATAATAGATCTCAACTTGCTGTTCTTTCTGCGATCTGAATAATCACCCCATTCGTTAAAATTAAGTTCTGCCTTTCCCTCTCTAATATGGTCCTCCAGGAACCAGGCCACCGGCTGTACTTTATTATACCAAGGATATTCAGTATTATTACTGTGGCAGTCGTAGCAAGATACCTGTATCTTATTCTGTATTTTTTCAGGCACAGTGTTGACCAACATAAAATCTGTACAGGACACTTCCTCACTTTGATTGCGTTCTATCGGAAAAAATTGTATTACAACCAATGCGACCAAAAAAAACCAGCCAATGAACTTAATTACTTTCAATTAATTAATCTCTTTTTGAATTTTTCCGCAGTCCATCATTTTACTTCCGAAATACGGGTTTTGAATTTCTTTACTAGCACTTAACCACTGTGCGCCTTTATTGTTGTTATACATTGGACAAAAATCCTGATATAACTTTTTATTCGTTCCGGTTATGGCAATCATATCTATAACATCTTTGCTCAAAATATCGAAATGTTCCCGTTGATGGTCAATGGCGCTTTCGGCAATATGTTCTGCATGTTCCTTTGCATCTTCAATGATATCCGTTAACTCCTGCTGTTCCTCTGAAGAATAATTGCTCTTGTCAAAATTCTCAAATTCACCAACCAATTTGCCTCCGGCCTGAGCCGCTGCTTCCTGATCATCTGCCACCAGGGCATTTTTCAGCTGCAGGTAGTTATCGATAATGGTATTTGTAGCATTATTACCTGCATTCTCGGCCATCATTTTTCCGGAACCTTCCTGATTATCAACATCTTCCTGATACATCTCACTGGACATCGGTTCAGAGACTTCCTCTTTCTGATTCGCGTCCTTACAAGACATTGCAGTTAGTGTCACCAATACCATAAGGTAAATTTTTATTGTCATTCTTACTTTTTTCATTTTGATTTGATTTAATTTAATTTATAATGAAAGTTTTAATCTGTTCTATTTTGCGAGAGTTGTAAAATTCGCTTAACATTATTCTTAATCCTATCTGTGTGTTTTTTACATTGCTATTTAATTTAAATTATTAAAATCTTAGTGAAAGTCCGCCTCCAGCTCCAAACCGGTTGTCATAACTTCCCATAAGAGAAAAGTTTTTTCCTAAAAAATATTCCAGGCCGGCGCTCCAGGTAATTTCTTTTTTAAAATTTTCATCTTCAGGTAAATCGTCTACCCAGCCAAAATCTGCCTGAAATTCATACTCTCCAAAGACAGCTAATCTGGGAAAAATCATGATTTCCCGGGCCAGACTTATCTGTGGTCTTAATTTGCTATCCAGCCGAACATCCAAAGCAAACATATAAGGAGTAAAATACCTGATTCCACCAATTGCAGTAGTTTGAAGTTCTTCCATGCTATCCTCCATTTCATTCTCCACATTTATCCCTCCAAAAACACGAACCCAGTCATTAAGGTAATATTCATAGGAGATTTCAGCTTCCAAATTCTTATTCCAGCCATACTCAGCTAAAACAGTAAATTGATTTCTGATGTTGGAGCTTACCACATTTAAAGTAGACATATGTGAAGCTACATCCAACATCCCCCAGGTATAGAATTTATCGGTTTCATTAATGAGGTTAGAAATAGGGAATGGCTTCATACGTTCATCCCGTGGGGTATCATAACTTACCACTCTGGCCATACCAGAATCCAAATGATAAAGGATGTGGCAATGTAAAAACCAGTCTCCATATTCATTAGCATAAAACTCTATGGTTACTTCTTTCATAGGAGGAACATTCACGGTATGCTTCAAAGGCGAATATTCTCCATTTTCATTTATTACCCTAAAAAAATGACCATGCAGGTGCATAGGGTGGTGCATCATAGTGAGGTTATTAAAGGTAATTCTGGTAACCTCATCGCCTTTTATTTTGATTTTATCGGCTTCAGACAGTGGTACGCCATTTAAACTCCAAATATAACGGTTCATATTTCCAGTTAAATTCAGTAAAACATTGGTGACCGGGATGCTATCGTTAAAAGCCGTCTTTTCTGGCGATTTAAGGTAATCGTAATTATATTCCGAAAATAGATCCATTGCCTGCATATCTTCCATTTTTCCCTTTTTCATATCCATCCCATTCATTTCGTCATCCTTCATGGCCATCCCATCCATCCTTTTATCTTTCTCACCCATTCCTCCCATTACAGAATCTTTTTTCATATTCATTTTAGAGTGGTCCATTCCTCCCATTACAGAATCCTTTTTCATATTCATTTTAGAGTGGTCCTCTTCTCCCATCTTCATATCGTCCATTTGCATCCCCCATTTTTCCTTTAACTCATATGGGTCCGGATCTTTAGGATTAAATTGTAAAGCTGGCGCGCCCATCTTCATCTTCATTTTTGCCATTTTTTGCATCATACCAATTTTATCTGGTTTTGGCACATTAGGAGCAGGGAGTATTCTCCCCTCCCCAAGAAAAGCTGAAGCTGTTCCAGAACCATCCTGAGCCATGATTTTAAATTCCACTTTCCCTTCATCAGGAATAGTCACAATAAAATCATAGGTTTCTGCCACTGCAATAAAAGTTTTATTTCTTTTAAGCGGAACAATATCTTTTCCATCAGCCGATACTAAAGTGGGGGTTTCCCCACCAAAGGTCATCCAAAATGAAGTGGAGGCGGAACCATCAATAATACGCATCCTCACTTTTTCACCTGGTTTAAAATCTGGGTATTCAATTTTATCCTCGCCATTAATTAAGAAGGCAGGATAATAAATATCAGCAATATCAGCCCCTTCCATTCGTTGCCTCCAGAAATCTAATTGTGCTCCCAATGCTCCTCGTTTTATTACCTGATTTAGTGGTGTCGCAGTTCCTTTTTTAATGTTATACCATTCCGTTCCTCTTTTTAGAAACCTTAAAACATCCTTAGGTTTTTCATTGGTCCAATCTGAAAGTACCAGCACCAGTTCTTTATCATATTCCAGTGTTTTTTCTTTTGGATGGATCATAAGCGCACCGTAAACGCCACTTTGTTCCTGTAGCATGGTATGGGAATGATACCAATATGTTCCATGTTGCTTTATCTCAAATTCATACTTAAAAGTAGTTCCAGGTTTAATGGGCGGAGTGGTAAGGTAAGGCACCCCATCAAAAAAATTGGGCAACAACATTCCATGCCAATGGATAGAAGTTTCTACATCCATTTTATTCTCTACATAAATTACCGCGTATTCCCCTTCAGTAAATTCTAATACAGGGCCAGGAATTCCGCCATTAATAGTCATTCCCATGGTCTCTTTACCCTTGGCTTTAACAACCATCTCCTGATCTATAGTTATTTTGTATTCACGCACCGGTAAATTATTAATATTTCCTTCTACCGATGCCTCTAATTCTTCCTGGCTGTAGCCTGAAAAGCCTAAAAATATCAGGAGAATTAGAAAGTAGTTTTTCAATTTCATAGCTTTTTATTTTATTTATTTTCGTTCTCCAAACGATAAATGATCTTCTTCATTTGGGCGATTTCCCTTTTCTGGGCCTCAATAATTTCTTCGGCCAGTTTCTTGGTTTCAGGATCCTGAAGGTCTGCCCGTTTACTGGTTAAAATTGCAATGGAATGGTGAGGGATCATCGCTTTCATATATAAGACATCTCCAATAATGGGACGTTGTGCCCTTACCAAACCTAAGGCTGAAACAAATAACACCAGGCTACCGATATAAATAGCGATATTCTTCTTCTTACTTTTATACATTTTCAGCATAAGGGATAACATGATCACTGCCATTGCTGCTATTCCCAGGCACGTCATATAAAAGCGGGTTAAACTAAAATATACATGGTCAAACTCATACGTATTCATGTACATCGTGATATACATAGCTATAAAAGACAGACCGAGCATTAGGAAAAACCGACCATAATTACTTCCACCAGACTTGTGGTTATTGTTGTTTTCTGAATTCATACAATTAGGTTTTACGGTTAATTGGGAAATTTTACTTTTTTATAGTTTTCTTTACGGAGCCGCAGTTGAGCATTTTATCACCGAAATATGGATTTTTAATTTCCTCAACGTCAGCATACCAGTACGCACCATCATTATTAAAAGCCATAGGACAGAATTTCTTGTAAATAGTCCCACCGGATAATGCTTCCTCAAACATTGGCCCAGCCAATTCTGTAAAATTTGAAAATAATCTTCTCTGCTCCTCAATATCGTCAGTATCTCCCAATTGCTCAGCGATAGATTTTAATTCTGCACGCTCTTCTGAGAAAGAATCGGCCATACTTTTAGCTGCATCCTTTGCCTGGCCGGAGTCCTCATTGGTAAGTGCCATTTTAATTTCCAGGTAGTTATGCCAGATTTTCCCTGTCATGCCATCTATAAAATCCTGATCGGCGATATCAGCCGTTTCTTTTTCAGCTTTCTTTACTTCCTCTGGAGTATTAATTTCTACACTTTGGCCTTTTTCTTTATCCATACAGGAAACAAAGATCAAGACGACTAGAAATAATATCCCAATTTTTGATAATTTTCTCATTTGATATTTTTGATTGGTTACAATCTTCTAAATTACTTTTTATCGGCAACTTATATTGTTACAATTATGATAGATACTTACACAATTTGGTCTAATGAACTTCTTAGGTTTTTATTCTGTTTTTTATAATTTGAAAGGCTCATCCCTGTTTCGTTCTTAAACTGTTTGGATAGGTAATTAAGGTTGCTGTAATCCAGAAGCCGACTTATTTCAGTAAAATTAAATTCATTAGACTGAATAAGCTCTTTAACCTTTTCAATTTTCAACTTTATAAAATATTTTTCAACGGTAGTATTTTCTGTATATGAAAAAATTCTACTCAATCGAATATAATCATATTCAGTTTCCTCAGACAAATAACTGGAAAGTGTACCTGTCTTTTGAACAGGTAGATTTTCAAACAACCTTAATAGGCTTAATTTGACTCTCTCTACCAGAATTTCATCTGAGCTTTTTAATAATTCAAAACCATTTACTTTAAGAACTTTATCCAGTCTTTTTGCGTCTTCGATTTTATTATTGCTTTCATAAACAACCCGTCCCAATTCCACATCTTTCACTTCAATCCCTGCCTCACACAATTCATTCCGTACCACCTTAATACAGCGGTCGCAAACCATATTTTTGATAAATATTTCTACGATCATAATTTTGTTGTTTTTATTCTTAGTCTTCCACCTGGAAAGGAAGTTTTAAAAGCACCCTCTCCCAGGCCAGGGAAATCTCACCAATATCCTCACCTGTTTTACTTATAGTATAGTCCAGTTCTTCTTGAATATTTTCAAGTTTTTCAGGCTTTACTTCTACAGTTATAATATTCTTCATAGGATCGTATTCATCTTTTCCATGCTGGTCCCAGTGACTGTTAAACATTACTTTCCAGACATTTTTTCCAGGGATTGTAAAAAACGCATATTTACCCGCTGGTAAGAGTTTTTCTCCAAGCATAAGGTCTTTATTAGTTTCTAGCCAGGTAACATTATGAGCTCCAGATTGCCACACAGTATTGTACCCCACCAAACCTCCAAAAACAATCCTGTTACGAACCCTTGGGGAAGAATAATCTATATGTACATGGGCCTCCCCTACCATCGCCATAGCACTTTTATGAGGGCTCATTACTTTTTTATTTTTATCTATAGCCTCACTTTTGACTATATCATGTGTTCCATGTTTATGCTCCTGTGCGAAACCGGAATAGGCCAGTACACCTATAAATACAGTAATTAATAGTGTTTTCATTTTTATTTTTTTTATTTAGTTTTGATACGGCTGGCAGAAGAATGAAGTATTATTCTTCATTAATCCCTGTGATTTTTTTAATATATAGCTGTAAAATCTGCCAAGGGTAATCATTTATATTTTTTTAGGTTAAGGAATAAATTGTAGAGCTGCAAAAGTGGATAAAAGGATCACTGCAAAGTGGTTGTATTTTTTTCCTTTAATTAATTTCTCTATAGATAGAACCACATTTCAGCATTCTTTTTCCGAAATACGGATTCTTGATTTCCTCTGTTGAACTTAACCACGCTGCCCCTTTATTATTGTTGTACATTGGACAAAAATCCTGGTAGAGTTTTTTATCGGTTCCTGTTATAACGATCATACCTAGAACATCCTTGCTCAAAATTTCAAAATGTTCACGCTGTTGGTCAATGGCGCTCGCAGAAATAAGTTCTGCATGCTCCTTTGCATCTTCAATGATGTCTTTTAACTCCTGCTGTTCCTCTGAAGAATAATTGCTCTTGTCAAAATCCTCAAATTCACCGGCCAATTTACCTCCGGCACTAGCGGCTGCTTCCTGGTCATCTGCTACTAGAGCATTTTTTATCTGCAGGTAGTTGTCTATGATTACTGATATGCTTTCAGACTGGGATTCACCTATTTTTTTTCCCTTAAAATCTAATTCAAAAGTATCTCCATTCTGCACCAGACCCTGTTCCCTGTTTTCACTTAATAGGTTTTGATCCCTACTGTTTTCTTTACAGGATATTACAATGATGGCCATTAATGTTGCCAAAATGCTGATTTTAAACCTTGGTTTACTCATTTTAAATAAATTTAAGTACGTTCTTAATATGATTGTAAATATTGAAAAAAGCCCCCTTCTAAAGATGAAGAAGGAAACATTGCTGTTTTGACAGGGAACCTATTATTGACTACGGCAAGTTACTGCCGCCCGGACACACGAAAAAACAGTTGCACAGAACAATTGAAGGCGTCCTGAAAACCTTAGGGTTTCAGGACTAATGTTCCCTCAGAATAAATCTCAAATAAGAAATGTAGCGTATAGTACCGAAATATCCTTAACAATTAAAGGCGGAGCGTAATCATCAAAAGGAGCCGGCTTTTCAGGTGTAAAATAATGCGGGATTAAAAAAGAATATGCAATAGTGATAAACAGCTGATCGATTGAGTCATGATTTAGCTGAATATTTTTAAAGTCTTTTTGCCCCTCTACGGTAGTTTTTGTAGTGGAACAGCAATCGCCCTGCACTAAGCCTTCGGAAGAAGCCTTTTCCATGCCACAGGTTTTTGCCTTTAAATTAATGGCGGTATCCACCAAATAGTCCCCACAAAAATGCTTGCTTATGGTAAAAGAAACAGTGGACATCAACATCAAAAAAGATATCAAATGAAGCAGGCTATTTCTAAAAGAATTTTTCATTTTTATGATAGTACCAAGCAAATATAAAAAAATAAAATATAAAAAAAGTTGTAATTTTATGGAATAGAGTTATAAAATCATGGATTTAGTAGATTTTTTTTAATTAAATCTATATTATTGAGTAAAGATAATTCTTAAATACATAAAGAAGTGTGTAATAAATGTCTGGCGAACTCAGGAATAATTAGAGACTCTGTCGTTTCACTACAGTGTTAGACCTCCCGGATTTTAACTTAAAATGTAAATTGTTAGAAAGTTTAGCTACCGTTTGAAATACGTAATTGGCTCCTCCGTTCAAATTTACGGGTAGAGACCGTATGAAGCTATTTTTTTGTTATAGCGAGCAAAGAATATAGTTCATAGGTTGTGTGGGAATAAGAAGGCGCCTTTATCGGCTTAACCTTTTTTCTTTCGTGGTTTCTAAAATTATACCTTTTCTTCCATACCTTTTTTGGCAGCTGTTTAAATTGTTATTCCATAATTAGATGGAGAAATTATAGGATACCAATGAATGTGTAAGCTTCCCTTAAAACCGAACTGTTTAAAAGTAGAATAATTCTTAATTTTAAACAGTATGAAAAAAAGTAAATTTTCCCCTCAGAAGATCTCTAAGATCCTTAAAGAATGCGATAATGGTAAAACTGCTGCTGAGATCAGCCGTGAATATGGCATCAGCACAGCTGCTTTCTATATTCTTAATGATTGCTATTATAGAATTTATTCCTTTTGAAATAATCTTTTCCAGACTTTCAAATTTAGGTCCTAGATCTTCGTGTGGAGAAATTTGGTTTTTTTCAAAAAAAAGCTAAAATCACATCTACAGATTCTGTATGTGATTTAGCTACAAATTTTGAATATTCACGAAATCGACGTGCAGTTTTTTTCTTGATGCGGATAGTTGCAAAATTGTCCATAATTGAAAAGATTTTCAAGTTTTTGCCGCAAAATATTAACGTTTTACTGGGGTGGGTTCCCAGTCGATTTGCGTCAAAAAAAATAACTTTAATTAATTGAACATCAATAGTTATATGGTTTTTGTGGATTTATAACATCGCTCTGCGTGTTATCCTCTTGCTATTCCCCCTTTTTGTCCGCCAGGCGGACAAAAAATTCATACAATACAGGCTAAACGCCAATTTCCATTTTCTTAGAATTCAAGATTCCTTGTGAAATAAATTGATGGATATAGTAAGCAGCGAAAGTCAAAATAATAGGCTCACTATCCGTAAAAATAAATGCTGAAGATCAGCCTTTTAAAGATAAGGTTTTTTTACTAAATGAAATTTTCAAAGCATAAAAAAAACATCTCTGGTATTTCAGAGATGTTTGTAATTCTATTTGGTCGAATTCAGATATTAAAAACATAGGTGTTATTATACATATTTCGTATCGCTTCCTCTTCGATAAGCCGTTTAAAATTGAAACCATGTTCTTTTGCATATCTTCTAATATCATCACCAGATTTAGTTCTACATCCCTTTTGGAATTTTTCAGAAGTCGTTTCTGTGCTTCCTTATTTAAGTTTGAATAATTTAGATATATCATAACTTTTTGGTTTAAAGGATTCCACTATCTGCGAAACTAAAATAATCACCATCGGGGGTCAGGATTAAATGGTCCAGGATTTTAATATCTAAAAGTTCTCCCGCTTTCCTAATTTTTTCAGTCAGGCGTTTATCTGTTTCGCTGGGCTTTAAAGTTCCCGACGGATGATTATGTGCAATTATCAAATTTACGCTTAATGACTTTAATACCACGGCAAAAAGGATACGCAGATCTACCAAAGTACCTGTAATTCCACCGGTAAAAACTTCAAAAATGCCCTTCACTTTATTGCCGTTATTAAGTAGCATTACTTTAAAACATTCCTGCAGACCGATCTGATCTTTATTCCTTTCATTGTATAATAGTTCCGCAGCGCTTACTGAAGAAGTTATTTTAGGCGCCTGAGAGATTTTAAAATTTCCCTGATATTTTATCGATATTTCATTAACTTTCGTTTTCATTTGAATCTTATTTAAAGGGTTGAAATTGAAAAAAGAGGGCGTTACCGTGAACAAGTACCCGCCCTCTTTATTTTAAAATTACTCGGCTGAATTATTGTCGTTCTTTACGCCTAACAAAAGAATTTCACTGGCTACGACTTCGGTAACATATCGCTTCTCTCCTTCTTTGGTTTCATAGGAGCGATTAGTCAATTTACCTTCGATGGCAATTTCTTTTCCGGTTCCTACATATTTCTCTACAATCTCAGTGATTTTCCCCCATACCACAATATTATGCCATTGGGTTTCCTGTACTTTTTCTCCGTTAGAATTTTTGTAAAATTCATTGGTTGCAATGGAGAAAGTGGCTAGTTTTTTTCCACTTTCAAAATTTTTAATTTCGGGGGTCTGCCCCACATTTCCGATTAACTGAACTTTGTTTCTAAGCGTTCTCATCATTAAAGTTTTAAAGATTTCTAATTGATTTACTTATTATATCCGGAGCTTTTCTTTTTTGATGCTGATCCATTTTCAGCATATAGAATTAGAGAGGACTTATAAAAGGGCAGACGCAGTCAATCGGCTTATGCAGTCCGGCTAACTTTTATATGCTGGTATTTTGCATTGATAAAAAGGAAGGTACAGTATCGGTCAGGTAGGTAAATGGAAAACGATAAAATGAAAAACAAAACGGAAGGAGAATAAATTCTAATAACTCAAATTGCAGCTAACTAATTATTTCCAGTATAATAAAGTTATCTCTAAGCATTACTTTAAGTTAGAATTAGAAAAATGAATAAGTATATTAGAAATAATGATTTTAAGTTTCAGGATCTCTGCTAAAAATTTTAATCAAATTAAATATCATTACACAAAAAACGACCCATATAAACCCCGCAATGAACCCGCCAAATACGTCTGAAGGATAATGTACTCCAAGATAAATCCGGCTTAATCCAATCCCGAGGATTAAAATTGCGAAAATTGTGATCAGAAAAAACTTAATGAATTTATTTATCGGTAAACTGAAGATGAGATATATTATAAATCCATAGAATGCCATCGCCATAGTAGCATGGCCACTAGGAAAACTAAGCGTTTCTACTTTAACCAGATGTTCTGAAACAGGTCTAGGTCTATCTATTGTTTTTTTTAAAAGTAAATTAGAACCCAGAGCAAGAATCATTACCAAGGCAATTTGAGCTACATATTTCCAACTTTTTAAAATCCAATAAAAGAAAATAGCACTTAAACTAAACATAATCACATATCCAAGTGTATCCCCAAAATTGGTTATAAATGTAAAAACAGTAGTTATTGCACGAGATCGAAAATCTATAAAAAAATTAGTGACTGCGGTATCATAATTCGCTAAAACATCAGATTTTAAAAATTCAGTAAGCTCTATAAATAATTTGATCCCCCCTATTACAATGATAGCAGTAATTAAAGTAGTTATAATATAGGGAAGCTTGTGATCGTATTGTCTAAATTTATTTGAAAGAATTTCTTTTATCTTTCTTAATACGCTAAAAAGTTGTTTTCGCATAGTTCAAAATGAATAAATTATAATTAACGTGCAAATTAGGATTCGAATCTAAAGACAAATTGAATTTTCTATATTTACTTTAATATTTCTTTAGAATCAACCTCTACCTTTATTCCCTTAACTTTTTAATAATGAAATATCTAATTGCCGAGGATGAAAAAGAATTACAGCAATCTATCGCCACTTATTTGAGTCATGAAGCTAATGTGTGTGAAACCGCATCAGATTATCACGAAGCTTCAGAAAAATTAGAACTCTATGAGTACGATATTGTTATCCTGGATATTAACCTAGTTACTGGGAGCGGACTCGATCTACTCAAAAAACTCAAAAAGCAACAAAAAAAATGTGGCGTGATTATTATTTCAGCAAACAGTTCATTAGATAATAAATTAGAAGGATTGGATTTGGGTGCAGATGATTACATCACTAAGCCTTTTCATCTTGCCGAACTAAATTCACGCATAAAAGCAGTCCTAAGACGTGGGCAATTTGGTGGAGATAACACTATAAATTTTCAGGAAATTAAGTTGGACACTATGGCCCGTAGTGCCTATGTAAATGGGAAAGCTATTACACTTACAAGAAAGGAGTATGATCTTCTTTTATTCTTTATCACCAATCAGGGAAGAGTTCTATCAAAAGCAATTATTGCAGAACATCTTTGGGGAGACGATAGTGACTTGTTAGATAATTTTGATTTTATTTATGTGCACATCAATAATTTGAGAAAAAAACTTACTAAAGAAGGTGCAAAATATATCCAAACGGCCTACGGAAGTGGTTATAAATTCATCGCAGATTAAAAATTCAACCCCAAATAAAACAAAACTATTAAGAAAAGCTTCCAAGACTTTTCTAATTACCAGTATTGTGATAATGATACTCTCAGGTATTGTTCTTTTCATATATACCAAATCGCTTTTGGAGAATGAAATTGAAGAAGAGCTCTATTCCAATAAAGACCGGGTAGAGCGTTTGCTGAAAAACAATCCTGATCTCGTGGGAATCCCACCAATCATGATGGCTGAAAAAACTGAAATTTCAGAAGAAAATGTTCTTATTGACACACTTATTTTTGATCCGCTTCAGGATGAAGTAGAACTTTTCAGGCAATTATCTGGTACCAGGAATATTAATGGTCAAGAGTATAAAATAACGGTCCGGGCAATGGTTATTGAATCTGAAGATATTCTTTCTGCAATTGTCCTCACATTCCTGTCAATAATTTTCCTAGCTTTTATTTTCCTTTTTTATCTGAATAAATCCCGTAATGAAAAACTATGGCAACCATTTTTTGTGAATTTGGAACGCTTAAAAAGTTTCTCTTTAAAGTCTGATAAACCTTTAGAACTTAATGATTCAGATATTGTTGAGTTTGATGAACTGAACAAGCAAATGCTGGCATTAACTTCAAAAGTTCAGGCCGACTATCGAAATTTAAAACAATTTACCGAGGATGTCTCTCATGAAATGCAGACACCACTTGCAATTATGCAAGCTAAAATAGAAACGCTCTTTGATCAACAAAATATAAACGAAAAACAATATGAGCAGCTTAGCTCACTTCAGTTTGATATACAAAGACTTAAACAACTGAACAATCGGTTGATATTACTTGCCAAAATTGATAATAATCAGTTTACCGCAGATGAGAATATTTCGATAAATGAAACTCTTAAACAGTCAATTGATAATTTTACTGAGATCACTCAGACCAGGATAGCCCTTAATGGAAAGGATGAAATAACTGCTATTATGGACAAAGCGCTCGCTTCTATACTATTTAATAATCTATTGACCAATGCTATAAAACACAATTTTGGAAACCAGCCTATCAGTGTGGTTATCGAAAAGAACCATGTTCAAGTTATCAACGCCGGAACTGAAGGCCTAAGTAATCCAGAATATATTTTTGATCGTTTTTACAAAGAAAGTAAAAAACCAGATTCCACAGGTCTGGGTCTTTCCATAGTGAAGAAGATTTGTGACTTTTATGGGTTTTTACCTTCCTATAGATTTCATGAAAGCAGTAAAAAACATATTTTCCAGATTGAATTTGATACTTGAAATTTTTTAAGTCTAAAACTTTAAATTTCCTTTAGATCGCACCACTACATTCACGAAAAATTCAGCTGATGAAAGTATGCCTGAAGAAAGAAACTCTTCTTTTATTTTTCTTATTTATTTCAACCATTGCCGTAGGCCAGGGTATTACTGTTACAGGCCAGGTAATAGAACAAGATACGCAGGAAACACTCCCTTTTGTAACCGTATCTATTTTTGATGCAACTAGTCTAAACATAGTAACAGGTACCGTAACCAATGAATCTGGCCAGTTTACGGTAGAACTGCCTACCGGAAATTATCTACTGAAAATATCATTTGTAGGTTTTGAAACGCTAGAAAGAAAAATAACTGCCGGTGGACTTAACCCTATTTTTGATTTGGGAAAAATTGAGCTTGCCACTTCTTCAGAATCGCTGGATGAAGTAGCTATTGTTGCAAAACGAACAACAGTCTCTTCAGATCTTGACAAAAAATCTTTTAGCCTTGATGATAATGTAGCACAATCTGGCGGATCTGTACTAGATGCCATGAAAACTATGCCTGGAGTAACTTTTGACCAGGAAGGAAAAGTGGTGCTTCGCGGAAGTGATAAAGTAGTGGTGCTCATTGATGGAAAACAGTCCAGTTTAACCGGGTTTGGTAATCAAAAAGGCCTTTCTAATATTCCCGCGGCTAATATTGAACGTATCGAAATCATCAATAATCCATCGGCAAAGTATGACGCCAATGGATTTGCGGGAATCGTCAATATCATTTATAAGGAGGAAAAGCAAAAAGGGCTTAATGGTGATTTGGGAGTATCTTCTGGTTTAGGTGTTTTGTCTAAGAGAAAAAAAGACACCCCCACAGATTTTGGCAGCTACTCGATCAACCCCAAACTTATTCCCAGCCTGAATCTTAATTACCGTACCGAAAAACTGAATTATTTTCTGCAAACAGAAATTATTCTACAGGAAGCTTTACCAAATAATGAATTTACTTCTAGATATTATGACGATGGCAGAAACATCATCTCCCAAGTTCCGGAAAACCGCAGACAATTTCGAAGCATTATAACCGGAGGTGTTGACTATGAAATTTCAGAAAATGACAACATTACTTTTTCAGGAATGTTTGATCGGGAGAAACACATTGACACTTCTCAAGTGGCATTTATCAATTTAGACAATAATGTGCGTAACCGTTTATATACTTGGAAGGAAGATGAGGTGACCAGTTTTATCAATGCGGCTGTTAATTATGAGCATAATTTTAAGCAACCAGGTCATAAACTCTCCGTAAATGCTCAATATACGCGGGGATTGGAAGATGAAAGTTATTTTTTAAACGATAGTTCTACGGTTCGTATAGGTCGGGACATGACAAATATTAAGGCCATTGAGCATACTAGCAGTTTTTCTACAGATTATGCGAGGGCGCTAAGCAATGGGAGGATAGAATTGGGTGCAAAAGCTCGCTTTAGAAGACTTCCTGTGGATTATACTATAGAACGTGGGAACCAAAGTATTATATATCCCAGTCTGGGCGATTTTTCAGAATGGAGAGAAAATCTTTTTGCTGCCTACGGAAATTACCTGCTGGAAAAAGAAAATTTTGATATAGAAGCTGGCTTAAGGGCAGAACAGACTGATGTTTCCTATCAACTGGACCCAGAAAATATTTATTATGATTCTAACGATAACTATAATTATTTTGAATTTTTTCCCAGTGTACGCTTTACCTATAAACTAAATAACAAAAACAAACTTTCCGCTTTTTACAACCGTCGTATCGACCGGCCAGGAGAACCTGAATTGCGCATTTTCCCTAAATATGACGACCCGGAACTGCTTAAAGTGGGAAATCCCTATTTACGACCACAATTTACCAACAGTTTTGAATTGGCGCATCGTTATTCCTGGAGTTCGGGATCCTTATTTTCTGCGATGTATCACCGCGAAATTAATGGGGCATACCAGCGTATTTTCAGTATTGATGACAGTAATCCACAATACGATATCGTAAATAGAATTTATCAAAATACAGGGCATAGCACCAACACCGGTATTGAATTATTATTCAGTCAGGAAATTGCCGATTATTGGAAACTAAACTCAAGTTTAAATATTTATAGAAATGGTATTGATGATTTTCAGGGAACTTTATTGTTTCCTTTTGAGCGACCATTTTTCATAGAAGAGTCTAAAGATACCGCTGGGGATTTTAAGATAACCAATACGTTTACTTTTCCTTGGGAACTGGAAGCTCAAATTACGGGGCTTTGGTACAGTGCCCGAAACATTCCCCAGGGAGAAGAGCTCGCTCGTTCTTCTATTGATGTAGGTTTTAAAAAATCAATTTGGGATAAAAAAGGTGAGATCACTTTATCTGCATCAGATCTGTTCAACAAATTTGGTTTGAGACAAAAGATCAACGGTCAGGATTTTACGGCTCTGTATGAAAATTATTATGAGACTCAAATTGTAAGACTTGGTTTCAACTATAAATTTTGATATTTGAAACTTAAATTTTTTAATCTTTTAGTAGATATAACTTTTACTTAAAGTTTACTTTAGATTACCTCCTTAGATTTCAGTATTAAAGAATACATTAATTTATAAATCAGGGCTTATTGGCTAAAACTACTTTTTAGGTAAGACAATCTTTATTTGAATTAGCCATTATTTAAGGTACGATACCTGAATAAAAGCCCTGAAAAGGAAGGATCATCCTTACGAACTTGTGCCGAGCGCATTCGAAGTATCGTATTGCAAATCATCCTTCCTTTGTCAGGCACAAAACTCTAATATCCATAACTTTAAGATTCCATTAGAATTACGTAGTAATTTAATTCCATTATTTAAACAGACTTAAAAAATGGAAAAAATCATTTTAAACAAAGTTGCAGAAATAACTGTATTGTTCTGGATTATGAAAATTATCGCTACCACATTGGGCGAAACTTTAGGTGATTATATCGCACAGACTTTAGCACTCGGATATACTTTGGGTATTCTTATTACACTAATATTCTTTGTTGTGGTATTGGTTATTCAGCTTTATGCTAAGAAGTATATTCCGCTGTACTTTTGGCTTGTAATTATTGCTACCACAACCCTGGGGACCGAAATTTCAGATTTCATGGATAGGAGTCTGGGCCTTGGATATACTTACGGTAGTTTGATTTTATTTACTGGCCTCCTGGCAATACTATTAATATGGTATAGCAACTATAAAAACCTACAAGTCTATCCCATTTTTGAGAAGAAAAAGGAACTATTTTTTTGGACGGCCGTACTTTTTTCAAATAGTTTAGGAACGGCCTTTGGCGATTATCTCGGAGATGTGGCGGGACTAAGCTATTTGCAGGGAGCACTTATAACCGCTTCAATTATCGCAGTTGTAATTCTCTTGCACTACTTTACTAAGCTCAACCAGATTTTTCTGTTTTGGATAGCTTTTGTATTTACCAGACCTTTTGGGGCAACCTTCGGTGATTTTCTTACCAAACCTCGGGATAATGGAGGTATGGATTTGGGAACACTACCTGCTTCTTTAATCTCAATTGTGCTGATTTCCATTCTAATTTATATTTCACATAAAAAACATCATCAGAAGATGATGAAGGAATCTCTTTAGATTTGCTTAAAGCCAGCTTGAGATTTGCCCTGTAGATTTACATTATAATTATAAATAATTAGTACATATGAAAAAATTAATTTTAGGGGTAGGAATGGTTGTAGTGGCAATGACTACCATAGCATTCACTTCAGAAAATAAGGATAAAGTTCCTCAGGTCGTTAAAAACGCTTTTGCAAAAAAATTTCCCACAGCAAAAAAGGTGGAATGGGAAAAAGAAAATGAAACCGAATGGGAAGCTGAATTTAAAATGAACAATGTTGAATATTCAGCTAATTTCTTAGCAAATGGCACTTGGCAGGAAACCGAGCACGAAATGAAAACCAACGACGTTACACAGAATATTTTATCCTCGTTAAAGTCAAACTTTCCAGGATATGAGATAGAAGAAGTTGAAATATCTGAAACTTCTAAAGGGTCTTTCTATGAATTTGAAATTGAAAAAGGGAAGATAGAAATGGAAGTTACTCTTGATAGTAGCGGTACTATTATAAAAAAGCAAATGGAAGAAGAGGAAGACAAAGATTAAGTGTTAGTTTTCATAATTGATTGGTTAGTTTGAAATGCTCGATACTATTATTTAGGATCGGGCATTTTCATTGACTTTTAAACCAATCGATCTGTTCCTGCACTCCTTCTTCAAGAAGCACCGTGGGATTATAATTAAGTAAATCTCTTGCTTTAATAATAACTGCTTTCGTACGCAATTGATCGCCACTACGAGCGGGTTTTTCCTTACTCTGAATTTTGGTTTTGAGTAATTTTTCAACAACCTGCATACCTTCCTCTGTAGTGTATTCTTTATCAGTTCCAAGATTAATTATCTGCCCATCACATAGCTTCTCCTTACCTATTACACTTACAATTCCTTCAACAATATCTTTAATATGCGTAAAACTGCGTTTATGAGTGAGGCTACCTAAAAATAAAGGGAACTCTCTCCCATTCAAACCACATTTAATTAACTGACTGAACATTTTATCCGGGCGTTCCCGAGATCCATAAACTGAATATAACCTTAGAGAGCAGGCAGGAAAATTCCCAAGTCGGGAATGGGTCATGGCTATTTGTTCAGCAGCAAGTTTCGTGACCCCATAGTTAGATACCGGTTTTGCCATTTGTTCTTCATCACAATATACATCGGAACCATAAATCGATGAAGTCCCAATATTGATAAATAACTTTAAATTAAGATGTTGATTTGCAAAATCGGTTAAATGATGTGTCGCAATGATGTTATTATTTAGATAATCTTCAAACGTAGAAGTACTTGAGATTCCAGGTTGCGCAGCACAATGAAAAACATAATCAAAATCTCTGGGTAGAATTGTAACTAAAAAATCTACGCAGATATCCTGCTCGATCATAGGAATTCCAAAACTGCGTAATTGGTTGGCATTCTGCCTTTTTAAATGGACGTTATAGTAACCTGAAAAGTTATCCATCCCAATTACTTCATGTCCCATAGAATGCAATTTTTCAGCAAGGTGGGAACCAATAAAACCAGCTGCACCGGTTACTAATATTTTCATTTATATTCATTTGAATTACTTCAAATTAATGAAGAAAAAGCCTTTATCACAAGGCTTTATAACAATAGTTGTGAAAACAGTAAAACTTAAAAATTACTTTAGATTTACAACGTAGTATTGCAAATTAAGCTAACAATTCCTGCCTAAGAATGCCAAATACACTCACCATAATTGTACCTGTTTACAACGAAGAAAAAAATCTGACCAGAGTAGAAAAAGAATTGCAGTCCTACATCGATCAATGTAAGCTCAAAATCACCGTTTTATTTGTAAATGATGGTTCAAAAGATTCAAGCTTGCAGATTATTAAGCAAATATGTACCCAGAACAAAACTTTCAATTATCTCAATTTTGATAAGAATTATGGATTGAGCACTGCTATTAAGGCAGGTTTTGATCATGCTGAAAGTTCGCTCGTTGGATATATTGATTCAGATCTTCAAACGAGTCCAAAAGACTTTAATCTTTTATTGGAATATATTGATGATTATGACCTAGTAACAGGAGTACGCTCCAACAGAAAAGATAGTTTAATAAAAAATATGTCCTCTAAAATAGCCAACGGTATTCGTAGAAGCTTTACTCAGGACGGGATGGATGATACCGGGTGCCCGCTCAAGATCATAAAAGCTGATTATGCTAAACGTATCCCCATGTTTCAAGGCTTACACCGCTTTTTACCAGCAATGATTCTGCTTCAAAATGGAACGGTAAAACAGGTGCCAGTGCAACATTTTCCAAGGATTGCGGGTAAAGGCAAATTTGGTGTCTGGAATCGTCTGCTTGGTCCTTTAGCAGATTGCATTGCCTATATATGGATGAAGAAAAAATATATCAATTATAAGATAGCAGACAAAGCATGAGTAGTTGGTTAATTTATACTATTGGTTTTTCTGCTCAATTATTATTTTCAGGTCGTTCTATTTTACAATGGATAATTTCTGAAAAACAAAAGAAGGTGCTTACCCCCGTATTATTCTGGCAACTGAGTTTGATAGCTTCTTTTCTATTATTCATGTATGGTTATTTACGCAATGATTTTGCCATCATGCTGGGCCAAATACTGACCTATTTCATTTACATACGCAATATGCATCTGCAAAATCAATGGCTGAAATTCCCGAAAATGCTGCGTTGGTTTTTATATATTTTTCCATTTATCATTCTTTATATTGGCTATAATAACCATGTTTATGATCGCGCTAAATTATTTCAGAATGATAACATTCCGCTTTGGCTTTTGTTATTAGGTATTATAGCTCAAGTGATTTTTACTTTGCGCTTTGTTTATCAATGGTTTTATTCTGAAAAGCGGAAAGTTTCTTCCCTGCCTTTGGGTTTTTGGTTCCTAAGCTTATTTGGTTCTTTAATGATTCTTATTTATGCAATATTTAGGAAAGATCCTGTGTTACTTTTAGGTCATTCATTAGGCATTTTTCTATACGTTCGAAATATTTTGATCCTTAAAACCGAATCTAAGATCCTTTAGGTTTGCTTTAGATTTCGTTTAAATTTTCAAAAGATTTCAGTTCCACTTTTGTAGCAATAAACTACAAAGAGTGACCCTAAAAAATACTACTGACCGCTTTTATCTATTATTTATTTGTCTTGCATTTATTTGTCTCATCATTGGTTTAGGTTCTTATGGTCTTGCGGAAAGTAGTGAAGCCAGATATGCTGAAATCAGTCGTGAAATGTTTCTTTCAGGTGACTATCTAAATCCACAACTTTTAGGGATTTTTCATTTTCATAAGCCACCTATTACCTATTATATTACCTCTTTGGGCTATAAAATATTTGGTATCAATGAATTTGGCGCTAGATTTTTTCTTCAAGTTGCTATTGTAATTCAGCTTCTTCTAATTTATGGTTTAGCTCATTTACTATTTAGAAGTAGAAAAATTGCTTTTCTCTCCGGATTGATTTATTTCTCCATGCCTATTGTTCTTATATCAAGTCGAAACCTTACTACAGATGCATATTTAACCACCTTTATCATGGCAGCTATTTTTAGCTGGCAGTATTACATCAGCAATAAAAAGTTACCTTTTCTCTATCTGTTCTATATACTACTTGGGTTGTCACTTTTGACTAAAGGTCCGGTTGCACTCTTATTTGTTCTGGTATATATCTTCACCTATAAAATCATATGTAAATCTGGTTTTAAGATCAATACACATCATGTATTTGGTGTTTTAATATGCTTAACTATAGGAGCAAGTTGGTTTTTACTTTTAGTGGTTGAAAATCCAAAGCTCTGGGACTATTTTATTGAAAAACAAATTGCGGGAAGAATGACTGGTAGTTCTTTTAGTGAAAGAGCTAAACCTTTCTGGTATTTTATTCCCATAATATTTGGTTTACTTCTCCCCTGGCTAGTTGGAAGTATTCCTACTTTTAAATTTAAACTGAAATCTCTTTATAAGACAAAAAATCAATCTCTGGTTTTATTGATATCCAGTAGCCTGTTAATTCTACTTTTCTCAGTATTTCGTACCAAGCTTATATTATATATCCTTCCTGTATTTTGGATGATGGTTATTTATATAGCCAAACAATTAGAGAGCCTGGACAAGGAAAGTAAGAAATGCATAAGCCTGGTTTACTTGATAATTTTGACCATACTATTTATTGGTCTTCTTATTTGCTGGTTTTCTGAATTTGAGTTTATTAATATTCATACTTCAGCAATTATCACCTCCTTTTTAGTAACTATATTTTCTTTCGCTGTTCACTATTTCATAGAAAATGATAAAAAATATAAACCGGCAGTAGTTGGGGCTATTTTTAGTGGTGCTGTACTTTTAATTTCCAGCACTATTTTAAAAACAAATAGCCCATTAATTAACTCTACCCGACATATGGCAAATTTCATCAATACTATTTCAAAAGAGAAGGATAAAACCATCTTGGTTTACGACTATTTACTTACTTCTATTCCATTTTATTCTAATGCTGAATATATCACACTACAATCCACTCATAGAACAACAGATAGGGAAGTTCAATTTCAGAATAATGAGGATTGGAGGAAACAATTATGGGATGTGAATACTCCTGATGTAATAGCTAATCTTAAACAGTTATCCAAAGCCCGACATACTTTTCTTTTAGTTCGGAATAAATCGGAATTAAACGAAAATATCCAATTCTTGAGAAATGCGTTTGATCAAAAAAAGGAGTATCCTAAATGGACGATTTTTTACAATAATTAAGACTTTAGATTTCCTTTAGAATCTCTTTAGATTCTCAAAAGACTTTTCGTTCATCTTTGCTATCAGAGAAAATCAAAAGCCTATAGATAACATTTACTCAAATCTAAATTTTACTAATTAATGCTTATCTATTTGCAAAATTTCAAATCTTCATTTTGGACAGTAATCATCGTTTGCTGTCTTCTATTTGCTCAGTTTTCTTATGCTCAGGATACAAGTGAGACCATTCCACAAGTTGGCACAGTACAAAAAATAGGTGACGTAATATTGATTGCTTTACCTGTTGCGACTTTAGGAACCAGCTTGATTAAGGGGGATAATGAAGGAGCCTGGCAATTTACAAAGGGGCTATTACTTACAGAAGCAGTCACATTTGGTTTAAAATTAGGGGTAAATAAGCAAAGACCAGATATGAGTAATGATAATTCTTTCCCATCAGGACATACCTCTACCGTTTTTCATAGTGCAGGATATATACATAGAAGATATGGTTTTAAATATAGTATACCTGCCTATGCTCTTGCGGGATTTACAGCCGCAAGTCGTATAGATTCCAAGAAACATGATATCCTGGATGTTCTTGCCGGAACAGCAATTGGTTTGGGAAGCAACTTAGTCTTCACGACAGAGTATCAACAGGAGCACATGGAATTAACTTATGATAATTTTGAAGGGAATCATTTGATCGGCTTTAAATACAAATTTTAGAAGTATGAATAAAATTGAAACATCTATTTCCACAACAAATAGAAGAAACTTTATTAAAAATGCCGTGCTGGCATCTTTAGGTTTTTCAATTTTATCTAGCTGTAATACAGAAGAACTATTTTGTAAACAAGAGGCTGTGGAAGGTATTATACCCGATCCAAATGATTATTTAAGCTTACCCCCTGGATTTTCTTATAAAATAATATCATAATCTTTGAACAGGTAATAAATCATATATAGGCATAATGCAATGGCAACCCCATAAGTAATAATGTACTGGAGAATAAGTGGATCGGTTAAATTTTCAATAGGCAAAAATCCCCCGGTGGCATTGTAAGCGATGTACAGGAGGCCGAGAATTATATATCTGTGGAAACTAAGGTGCTTAAGATTAATGTTTGCAATGGTAGCAATAACTACAATAAAAGTATCTATCAGCAGGTAAAAAAAGGTGGTCCAATGTATTGAGGTGCCGAACATTTTTATTCATTTTTAGGCTCAAACTTGTTTGATTCCAGATTTTTGGTAACATTGCTCCAATGAAAAATCCTGCCATTCATAACCACATAAACATCAGGTTTTAAAAATTGTAAAGCGCAGATTGCATAGCCTAAATTGAATGAAGCATCGGTGTTTGCAGATGATCCTAAAATAAAGGAGCCGACAAGGACGATAGTCTTTTTAAGTTCTTCCTTTCCAAAATAAGTCGCGGTATCTTCCATAGTAAAAGTCCCATGGGTTATTAAAATTTTTTCTGCATTGGAAGCTTTTATTTTTTTTAACAAAAAATTCCTGTCTTCATCGGTAATTGATCGGCTATCCTTAGAAAATGCCCTTTCGATAATATAGGGAAACGAGACATTGGCCAGGTCAAGAAATTCTCTAATCGCTATTTCGCTTTGCTCTGTTTTATTTTCTGGGTTTTCATAATCCAAGCCTTCAATGGTTCCTCCTGTTGTAATAATATGTATCATAATTTTATTTTTTATAGAAATTAATGTTTATGGATATTCCCTTTTAACACAAAAAAGTAAAGCAGAAAAGCAGCTATGATCAGAAGGACAAGCGCGATAATCCCCTTCACCTTATCTTTTTTTGTGATTTTGTTCTTAGATGGTTTCTGAACTTTTTTCTTTCTTCTATTTCTTCTATTTTGGGACATTACATTTTGTTATACTATTTCCAATCCATTTTCTGTAAACGGATTGCTTTTAGGACGGCCTATAAAGCTACGCCAACATTGGCAAATACGGTGTGAAAAAAGCACTTATGACTTAAAGCCGAATGGCAGAGTTATAATGTAACAACAGCTGCCTAGTTTTTCTAAAAACATGCCCTTTTGGAAATTTGTTTAATTTCCAGAAAATAACTTCATAGGACTTATAAAATCTGATATAATTCATTAAAAGCGGGCACTACCATTATTTTAAAATAAGTACAGGAATTTCTGATTTGAAAATCATTTTCCTTCTCAGCCCCAGTTCAGTTAGTTTTTCTATAAAGTCATGTTTCCTGTAAAGTAGCGCCAAAATATCTATGATATTATCTTTCAAAAAACCGGTTATTTTATCTTCGGTTTTCCCTTCGGAAAAAAGATGAACAGAAATATTCTGCAGATTAAAAAACTCCTCATAATAGTTTTTAATCTCCTGTTCATTAATAACTTCATCTTTAATTTTGGAAAAATGAAATATAAAAAGGCGTGCGTTAAATGCCTTTAATAGATTAGCCAGAACCTTTAGTTCCCTATCAGGTTTCAGATTATCTGAATCCAGCGCCAGACAAACTCTTTTTAAATCAAAAGTTTCTAAATCTTCCGGTACTACCAGCACAGGGCAGGGTACATCCTTGCTCACTTTTTCACTGGTAGTTCCTGCGAGGTAACCTTCTACCTCACCTGCACCTTCTGTCCCCATAATTATCAAACTGGCTTTTTCTTCTGTTGCTAGTTGATAAATTATATCTGAAGGTCTTCCTGGGGCTACCATACTCTTATATTTTATTGTCGCCAGACGTGGAAAATTTTCGAGAAATTCCAGCATTTTTTCTTTGTACAATTTCTGATAAGAACTAAAATTGTCGGGAACCGGATAAACTATAGCCCCATATCCGGCATATTGATAACCTTCAGAATAGGCATGAACAAAGATAATTTCTGAATTTAAAGATTCGGCCACCTTTGCGGCATACTCAACTCCAATTTTGGAACTTTGACTAAAATCAATCGGTACTATTATTTTCATGGTTTTTTAATTTTAATTATACATTCAGTTTTTCAATTAATTATTTAAATAAAAGGTTTATTGTTTAATCCACTTTTTGGCAATTTCCTTTTCCTCTAAGTCAAAATATTTTACTTCAGCATTGGTAAAAGGTTTCATGAATTTTGTAATCCAGTCCTGCCATTTTTTGTTGCCCACCATCGCGATTTTCTCATAATCTTTTGCATGGGCAGTATCCATTTTTAGATCTTCCCACAGGCCTGGAAAATCCCAGCCGGTAAAATTCTCCATTTCAAAATACCAGCGTACGTTTAATCCTTTGTCCAAAATAGCATGAATAAGGGGATGTACCTTCTCAATATCCATCTCGGTTAAATCTCCCGATGCTCTGGTTGCAATAATATTATCTCCTGAAATCTCAATAATTTGTAACATATCTATTTTTATTAATTATTAACCGCCTAAATCGTAAAACCATTCTTCAGCTTTCATAATTCCTTCTTTTATGGCATTTCCCTTAGTATAATTCTTTTCTATAACCAGACTTTTAGCAATTTCCAGGGCTTTTTCCTTCACTGCAGGATGGAGGCCATCCAAACTGGTTTTAAATTCTTCAAAGGTCCATTCCATAGCTTCATTTTAATGGTTGAACAGTTCTTTTTCTTTTTCGGGATCTATCTCATTCTTTGACTTTTTGTCCAAAAAATAATCCAGTACGATGCCCACTATAATTGCTCCCACAAAAGCAACATACACCTGCCAGTTAAACTGAACTACCAGAGACAGGCTAATAATTATGGCCAAAATGGGTAGGATAGGTACTTTCCCTATGGAAAGGGGAACTTTAAAAGGTCTTTCTTTGTCAGGTGCTTTATAACGCAAAACGATGAGTGCAATATTCACAGCTACAAAAACGAGTAACGCCCCTAAAGAGGACATTCCTGCGACAATTTTAATATCTCCCAATAATAAAAATGCCGCTACCGCAGCCATAACCACCAGTGTAGTTACCCAGGGTACTTTCTGCGCATTGGTCTTGGTCATAAATTTTGGAAGCTCGCCCACGCTTGCCATACCGAAAAGCAACCTGCTAATGGAAATAATGCCACTAAAAGCCGCATTAGCCGTAGCAAAAAGTGCCGCAACTGCCAGGGCTACGGGCAACCAGGAATTTAAATTTGAAGCGGCCAGCGACAATGGGGAATCTACCTTTGCTATTTCTGCGGGGTCACTTATATTGAGTACCGTAAAAGATATTAGTAGGTATATAATTGTGGTAAACACCATTGTCAATAAAAATGCCCTCGGAATAGTCTTGCCCGGATTTTTTACCTCGGAACCCAATGCTGCCATATGCTCAAAGCCGGTATAAACAAAAAATAAGGTAGCAGTCGCTGCCAGGGTGCCGGAAAAGGACTCCACTTTAAAAAATTCTGATTTTGGTGGTCCTGTTTCCAAAAGTCCGACCGCAATAAGAATAAACAATCCCAATAGCTGAATACTGACCATAATGATATTGGCGGTAGATGATTTTTTGATGCCCGTAATGCTTATCAATGCAAGAATCAGTAGCACAGCATAGCTAACCAGTAAGGAAGGGATGTTAAAAAACGTATTGAAATACCCTGAAAAAGCAAGTAGCACCGCGGCGATGGTGGCCGAACTGTGAAATGCAATCGTCCAACCTGTTAGAAAAGATGGAATGTCGATTTTTGGAAAAGCTTTCCGTACAAAAATGAATTCTGCACCGGCATTAGGATAGGTAGAGGACAGCTCTGCATACGACATTGCCGAGACACTGGCCGCAATGGCGGCAAAAATAAAACTCAACCAAAGGTCTGTTCCCGCCTGTCCAGCGGCTGCACCAATTACAGTATATATTCCAGCACCAACAATGGTACCTACACCATAAAAAGTAAGGCGAAGAGTACCCAGAGATTTTTTTAATTCTGCCATAATACTATTAGTAATATATTATCCATTTCTATCTAAATTCCTTTTTTCCATCTCTGCCTTTACGATACCACGCTCAATAGCCTCTTCTTTTGAACAATTTTTGTTCAAATAGAAATCTCTTGCATAATTTAATGCTACTGCTCTAATATTTTCATCCAGCACATTTAGCCTCTCCTGGTAATCCTTAAATAAGTCCTCCTTCATTTTTTAAAATAGTTTTAGAACAAAAAACACCATAGTTAAGAGATATACAATATACGCTGCATCGAAAACGAATATCTGCCATCTGCTGAACCCGTGAAGCTCCTTGCTTTGATGAACAAATACCGAATATAAAAGCGGCATCAGTCCTACAAAAGCCAGGTTGACCCAAAACAACTGGAAATCTTCGATAGGTGTTGTTACCAATGCCAAAGGAAAAAATGCTATCGTCATGGTAACAGCATTATCGGCAATTACGCTCGTGGTGCCCGCGGTCACTTCACCTCCTTTTACCACACTCCATGTTTTAAATATTTCTGGGGCAGTCGTCATTATTCCGGTAATAAACAGCCCTCCAACAATTTCGGAAATGTTCAACACCGAAACAATATTTTCCGTAGCCTTAACAATAAAAAAAGCACCCACGGCTATTGCCATAGCTCCGGCTACTGATAACCACACTTTCTTCTTATCCCACTCCACACTTTCCCCTTTTTTCCTGCCTTTTATAATGGCACGCATTAAAAAAGCCGCATAGGCCGCCAGCATAATCCACCCATCAATGGGTTGTAACCCACGCCAGGCTTTTGGAAGGGTTAGTATAGCTACCAAAGCAATGATTGCCAGATAGGGGATGGACAATACCGAGACAGAACGTTTGTTCAGGGCCAGCAGGTTGGTATCTAAATGTTTTTGATGTTCCTTATTGTTTTTAAATTGTTTTCTGGAAGCGAAATAGGCGATGGTTACCATGAGTGGGATGGAAATTATATTGGAACCAAGCAAATTTCCTAATCCGATATCAGATACTCCCCGGGCAGCACTTGTAATATTTATCGCCACTTCCGGGCTCGCTGTTACAATAGCTAGGAAAGCTGCTCCTGCAGAAGCTGTAAGCCCCCATTGCTTACGCAGCATTTTCAAAGGTGTTAGGAGTTGATCAGCACCCCAATGTGCGGCCCAAGCTGCCAATCCCAATACTACTACCCAGAGCCAAACGTTCATAACTAATCGATTTTTATAATTGTCCTGTTACTTTCAGTATATTTCAACTTTTTCTTATCCGATATTTTCTGGTCTTTTTTTTGTTGGCTTTGAAAGATCAGGAGTAAAATCACTCCCGTGCTAATCCAAACATCTGCGGTATTGAATACAGGGTCGAAAAAAGTAAATTCATTGCCTCCCCATAATGGCAACCATTCCGGAAGCCTTGTATCAATAATAGGGAAGTACCACATATCCACCACATTGCCATTTAAAAATCCCGCATAACCACCGCCTGAGGGGAATATTTCTGCAATGTTGCGAAGTGCGGGATCACTTTTTTCAAAAAACAGTCCGTAAAATGCACCGTCAATCAAATTGCCCAATGCACCTGCGTATATAAATGCGGCACAGATTATAAAGACTTTTGCATATCCTTCACGTATCATCTTTTTGATATAAAAGGTCCCCCAAATAATGGCTGCTAAGCGAAATAGTATTAAAATAAATTTGGCCACATATCCCTCCCCAAATTTAAAGCCCCAGGCCATTCCGGAATTTTCCAAAAAATGCAAGCGAAACCAATCCAAGCCAAACACGTAGTACTCCTCGCCATAATAAAAATGGGTCTTCACATAAATCTTTATGGCTTGGTCTATTGCCAACAACAGTAAAATCAATAATGCTACATTTCTTTTATTCATAATCATTATGTTGTTAGCAATACATATTGTGTCGATCACATATTTAAATTATTTCGAAATTTTCAATATCCTTATGGCGCCTCGCATTACAAAAGTGAACACGATTCCACCAATGATCAAATCTGGCCATTTGCTATCCAGAAAATAGACCAAAACACCGGCCAGTATCACCCCACCGTTGACGATGATATCATTCGACGTAAAAATGGCACTGGCCTGCATATGCGCCTCCTTACTTTTGGCCTTATTTATCAACCAAAGCGAAATAAGGTTACCCAGAAGGGCGAAAATGGAAACAATGATCATCAATTGGAAAATTGGTGTTTCACTACTGGTAAAAAACCTTCTTAATACCTCTGCAAAACCAAGTGTTGCCAAGGCCATCTGAAAATACCCGCTGAATTTTGCCACCTTCTTTTTTCTGGAAATGGCACCACCTACTGCAAATAAACTTAGCGCATATACTATCGAATCTGCCAGCATATCCAACGAATCTGCAATAAGGCCCATAGAAGAAGAAATCCACCCCGTGGTCATTTCGATAATGAAAAAGCCGAAATTTATCCCGAGGACCCACCAAAGGATTGTTTTCTGTTTGGATTGGTCTTCTATTTCAGGAGGCTCGGCTTCTTCTGTCCCTTGGAAGGAATCCCCAAGGTTTAAACCGGCTATTGATGTTTGTATATCTTCGATTCCATTCACATGATATACTTCCAATTTCCTGTTGGGAATATCAAAATCCAAATATTTCACTTGTGTATAAGCCTCCAACTTCATCCGGATCATCTGTTCTTCTGAAGGACAGTCCATTTGACTTACTATAAAGGTACTTTTGTTCATTTCTCCCATATCACTTAACTATATTTTTCCTTCCTTTATTGGAAGTTAATAAGAGAATTACCGCACCGCCAATAGCTGCAAGTAACGAAGCTATCAAAATACTTATTTTCGAAATTTTAATCAATTCCTGATCATTAAATGCGAGATTGGTAATAAAAAGGGACATGGTAAAGCCAATTCCCGCAATCATACCAATTCCAATTATATGTTTCCAGTTTAGTGTAATATGTAATTCGGAAACTCCAAGTTTTTGCCCAATCAATGTAAAAATACCAATCCCTGTTACTTTACCAATTGCTAATCCCAAAAGGATCCCCAGCCCCAAAGAACCGGAAACAACCTCAATTAAATTTACATCGAGCTTTACTCCCGCATTCGCGACTGCAAAAATTGGAATGATAAAGAAAGCATTGAAATCAACAAGGGAATTTTCCAGTTTGAGCAAAGGAGGCCTTGAATTCTCAGTATCTGTTTTAATGGCTTTTAAAATTATTTGTTGTTTTTTATCCTGAAGGGGATTTAATTTTTCCAGCTCTGTTTTCTCAAGATTAGTAACGTTTGTGGCAGTCCTTTCTTTTAATATTTTACTGTCTAATTTGGGCACTATTGGAATGGTAATGGCAAAAAGTACCCCCGCAATAGTTGGATGGATCCCCGAATTAAGGAAGCAATACCATAAGATGATCCCAATAATAATATACCAAATCAAATTTTTGACCCCAGTCCAATTCATTAATAATAATAACCCAAATGCCCCCATGCCCGATCCAAGGTATATCCAGCTCAACTCGTTGCTATAAAACAATGCTATCACCAATATGGCCCCTATATCGTCAGCAATAGCGAGGGCTATTAAAAATGTTTTTAACTGCCTGGGGACATTTTTCCCCAGTAGGCCAATAATCCCTAGTGAATATGCGATATCGGTAGCCATAGGGATGCCCCAACCCTTTATATTTTCAGTGCCTAAATTTAGGCTAATAAAAATGAGGGCCGGAACTGCCATACCACCTAAAGCTGCCAACAAGGGGGCTGAGGCTTTTTTAATTGAAGATAATTCCCCCACCATAACCTCCCTCTTCAATTCAAGGCCGGCAACCAAAAAGAAAATTGCCATTAGGCCATCATTGATCCATTCTTCAATTGTTAGCCCAAAACTAAGATGCTCGGAAAATTCAAAAAGCAATTCATCGCCAAGAAAATGATGATAGGCACCTGCCCACTGTGAATTAGCTAAAAGAAGGGCAACTATAGTAGCAATTATTAAAAAAATCCCCCCAGCTGTTTCCCTGTCGAGGAACTTTGTTGCCGTTTCCCTGATATACCCAATAGTGGATTGATTTCGAACTGATTGCCCCATTTGATCTTATCTATTTTTTGAGTTAATTATTTAAACCTTAATATTTCAAAAAGCTCAGTAGCGTCTTAATTTTTAAGAACTTACTGTTAGGTCAACTTTAAATATGTAATGCCCTATCATCTGTAGCGGCCAGACACGCCTCTTTAAAGGTCTCTGAAAATGTGGGATGCCCGTGTGACATTCTTGCAATGTCTTCAGCAGATGCCCTAAATTCCATTGCTACCACCGCTTCGGTATAACTGTCTGCAATGCGAGGGCCTATCATATGCACGCCCAGTATCTCATCGGTCTGCTTATCTGCGATTACCTTTATAAAACCATCGGTATCCATACTTATCTTTGCCCGTGCGTTTGCCTTATAGGGGAAAGACCCTATTTTTATATTTTTATTGGCCTTTTTCAATTCTTCTTCCGTCAAGCCTACGCCGGCGACCTCGGGCTGGGTGTACACGATATTTGGGATGAGCGAATAATTAATATATGGCTTTTGACCAACAATAGTTTCGGCTACAAAAACGCCTTCTTCACTTGCTTTATGGGCAAGCATCGCCCCCCTGATTACATCCCCAATGGCATATATTCCTTTGACATTGGTTTCGAGATTCTCATCTACGATTATCTGTCCTTTTTCATTGATTTCCACTTCTATGTTTTCAAGTCCTAAATTTGCGGTGTACGGTTTTCGCCCAATGGCCATAAGGCAGTAATCGCCATCTAAACTCATTTCTTCTTTATCGGAAAGGTTTTCCGCTTTCAACACCACTTTGTTGTCCGTTGCTGTTGCATTCGTCACCTTATGTTTTAAATAGAATTCAATTCCCTGTTTTCTTAGGGAACGGTGCAATTGATGTCCCAATGCACCATCCATAGTGGCGATGAGGCTATCAAAATATTCTACTATAGAAACCTTTGAACCCAGGCGGGCGAATACGGAACCTATCTCCACACCGATAACGCCACCGCCAACGACCATTAAATGCTTGGGGATTTCCCGTAGGGCAAGGGCTTCGGTAGAAGAGATGATGCGCTTTTTGTCGATTTTAATATTGGGCAATGAAGCGGGTTTGGACCCTGTGGCAATGATGATTTTATCGGTTGCTATGGTTTCCGTTTTATCTTCGCCCTTAATTACAATCGTATTTTTATCCTTGATGGTGCCGTGGCCTTCATAAACGGCAACCTTGTTCTTTTTCATCAAATAGTCAACACCATTGATAATTTCCTGTACCACGTCCTGAACCCTTTGGTTCATTTTTAGGATATCGACATTGGCCTCTTTTACGTTGATCCCAAATTTTTCGAATTGATGCTTGAGCTTGTAATTATGTTCAGAGGCTTCCAACCAGGCTTTTGACGGGATACAGCCCACATTAAGACAGGTTCCTCCCAGGGTGCTATACCTTTCAACTATAGCCACTTTTAAACCTAATTGGGCACAACGGATTGCACCTACATACCCGCCCGGGCCAGATCCTATTATAGTTACATCAAATTTTTCCATATTCACATTTTTTTAAGTTAGTTACGGTGGAAAAAACCTTAAGCTTGACCATTGGGGGCTGGGATTCAGGCTTAAGGCACTTCCACCTATTATTTTTTACTACAATTTTTACATATCCCTTTTAATACCAGGTTCACATCGTTCACCTCATAATGGTCTGGCAAACTCTCTTCCGATATTTTATTTGGTAAACAGATTGTTTTCTTACAATCGGTACAATGAAAGTGCATATGTAAATCTGTACTGTGTTTAACATTGGTGTTTTCATCAGAAAGCGCATATTTTGCAAAAGCAGTTCCATCGTCAATTTGGTGCACCATGCTTTTTTTCTCAAAGAGCTTTATCGTCCTGTAGAAAGTGGTCTTATTGGCCGTTTTGATATTTTTATTGATAAAGACTTTTTGCATTTCATTTAAACTTACTGCATAAGTTTTCCTTTTGAGGTATTTGTATATCTTCGACCGCATTTGAGTAGGTCGAATACCGTGATTTGTTAATATTTTTTCCGTTTTTGTCATTTAATATTCTTTCAAAAAAGCTGGATTCTTCTAAGTCCCAATTTTTCTAATCTTTTTTATAAGCCAAAAGGCGTAGCGCATTGGCCACGACCACCAAGGTAGACCCCTCGTGAAATGCCACGGCTATCCCTATGTTTGCCCAGCTCAAAATGGTGGCCGGTATCAGCAGTGCCACAACCCCAAGGCTTACCCAAAGGTTCTGCTTGATAATAGCTTTTGCTTTTCTACTCAAGCCAATAGCAAAAGGCAGGGTTTCCAACTTGTCGGCCATTAGGGCAACATCCGCCGTTTCCAAGGCCACATCGCTTCCAGCCGCTCCCATTGCTATGCCCACGGTACTGTTCGCCATTGCGGGTGCATCGTTTACCCCGTCGCCTACCATTGCCACCTTGGATTCCTTTTCCTTTAGCTCTTTTATGGCATCCACTTTTTCCTCTGGTAACAAGCTCCCCCAAGCATCGGTCAATCCTATTTCTTTCGCCACGGCATCGGCAACCTTTTGGTTGTCACCAGTAAGCATAATCATTCGTTTGATACCGATTTCCTTTAATTTTTTGAGGGTTTCCTTGGCAGCTTCGCGAGGGGTATCCATTAGGGCAATAACACCTATATATTCTTGGTTTTTCCGAATAAGCATCGTAGTATTTCCCCCACCTTCGAGGTCACGGACTTTCGTTATTATCTCTTCGGAAGGGGTGCTCTCATCAAGCCCTTCGTACAGGTCGAGGTTACCGACATAGATTTTGTCATTGCCCAATGACGCTTTTATACCTTTGCCAAGCACGGCTTCCAAATCGGTTGCATCAGGTATTTCCTCGCCTTCCATCCGCTCCTTTCCATCGCGAACTACAGCTTTTGCCAGGGGATGATCACTCAAACTTTCCACAGCTACTGCAATTTTGAGAAGTTCATTTTCTGAAATATCCCCAAGTGGTACTACTTGCGTAAGTTTTGGCTTTCCTTCGGTCAGGGTACCCGTCTTGTCAAAGGCGAGCGCGGTAATAACCCCCAAGTCTTCCAAAGGACGACCCCCTTTGATAAGTACCCCGCCACGGGCCGCTCGTGCAACACCGCTCAATACCGCACTCGGGGTCGAAATCGCAAGGGCACAGGGACTGGCAGCTACCAATACGGCCATAGCCCTATAAAAGCTGGCACTAAACGGTTCATCGATGACCAGAAAAGCAAAGAGCAACAACACTACCAATACCAGTACGGAAGGCACAAAATATCTTTCAAATTTATCGGTAAGCAACTGGGTGGGCGATTTTTGGGTCTGGGCCTCGTTCACCAATTTTACCAATCGGGACAGTGTAGAGTCCTTTGCCTCTTTGATTACCTTTATTTCAAGCGTATTGTTGCCATTGATAGTCCCGGAAAAAACGCGGTTTTCGTCCTTTATATCATCGTCTGCCGAATAATCCTTACTCGTATCTTCCACAGGAATTTTATCCACCGGTACGCTTTCCCCTGTGATGGGGGCTTGGTTGACACTACTTTTACCATCGACCACAACGCCATCGGCAGATATTTTACTGTTTGGCTTAACTACAATAATATCGCCTTTATTCAACTTTTCAATACCAACTTCTTTGGTCTTTCCATCTTTTTTTAGCAAGGCCGTTTTCGGTGCTAAATCTGCCAGTGCCGCAATAGATTTTCGGGCTTTCTCCATCGCATAATGTTCAAGAGCGTGCCCGAGGCTGAACAGGAACAGTAACAAGGCACCTTCCGCCCAAGCGCCCAAAGCAGCGGCACCGATGGCGGCGACCAACATTAAAAAGTCGATTTCAAAACCACCTTTGGCCACTGTCTGTATGGCCTCTTTCGCGGTAAAATAACCTCCAAAAAAGTAGGCGCCTATGTAGAGGGACAAGCTGACCCAATCCGGTATCGAGTCCACGTAGGACAATCCGAAACCTATTCCGAGAAGGGCACCGCAAATGATGGCAAAAATAAGTTCGGTGTTTTTTCCAAAAACACCACCGTGGGCGTGGGAATGTTCTTCCCCGGCCCCGTGGCTTTCACCTTCCATATGATTCTGGACTTCGTTATCTTTATGCTTTTGTTCTTCTTTGCCCTTTGCCTTTTTTTTATTTAAATTTTGAGGATTCTTTTCCGCAGGTTCAAAGCCTTTATTCTCAGCAGAGGAGCTTTTATTAACTTTTATGTTTTCTTTTTCTAACTTTGCACTTATTTCATCAAAACTGGTCTCACGCTTATCATATTCTAAACGGATCATTCCTCCCGCATTGGCGGAAGCTTCCAAAACGCCTTTGATATTCAGCAGACTCTTTTCTATAGTCCTTGCATGCCGGGTATGTCTAATCCCCTCAACCTCTATAAGCAAATGTCCATATTTCTCGGTAATTTCAGCCCCGGTTCTTTCTGCCAATGATTGAATTCGGTCAATAGAGATAATGTCCGGATCATAATGAAAGCACAATTGTGGAACCGTATCTTCCTGATCATCTTTTATATGCACTTTTTCAAGACCTTCTTTGGCTTCTAATTCCTCAATAAGTCTTTGTACACAGGTATCTTTTTCATTTGGCACCTGAGGTAGCAGTACCGGAATTTTAAGTTGTAATTTTTTCATTTTAGGTATTGTTTGTTTTATATTTTTTCAAAAAAGGGAAATGATGTGAAACCAATAATAGAATAAGAAAAGCGGATGTAACACTTCCAATGAGGTACATACCAAACCCAATTGATATACCAACCGCGGCAGTGGCCCAAATTGTAGCTGCGGTAGTCAAACCGGAAATTAAATTTTTCGCGCTATCCCTAAAAATAATTCCTGCACCAAGGAACCCAATACCGGAAACAATATTGGCGACAATGCGGGTTTGGTCAGTTACTTCAATATGAGTATTGATTATTGTAATTAATGCGGCCCCAAGGCAAACGGCTGCATACGTTCTAATTCCTGCCGCATTTCCGTCAATTTCCCTATCGAGTCCTATCAGGACACCTAGTAAAAGAGCGACAAATAATCTCGGTATCAGTGTTATTTCAGTTTGAAAATCCATTGTATTCATCTTGTATTATAAAATATAATAATCTGTTGGCTCTTTCTTTACAGGAACATCTGTTTCACCTATCATTTGTTTAATGTTTATTTCTATCGTTTCGGCCAAATCAGTCATGGGTGTATCCAAAGGGTCGTTTTCAAAGGGATCCTGCATGAGTATGGATGTTTTTTCAATGGCAATGAAAATGACTGGTATAATAAATGTTATAGCGATTTCAACTGCTATATTTTTATCGTCCAATCCAAAAGGCAACATTGTAGCAAAAACGTAGATGATCAAATGAATCAATAAGCTGTGTGCTTTGGGGAAGACAGTATTTTTTATACGTTCGCATTTGCCCATTGAATCACATAACCTGGCTATAGTACTGTCTATCTGTACCTGCTGAAAATCATTGACCATACCAATTTCTTTTGCCTTTAACAAAGTTTCAGAGTGTTGTGACAATAAAGCATTAGGAATATTAAATGCTTTAATCCCATAGGATTCTGAGTATACCTTAACCCGAGTGGAAAAGGGTAGTTTCCTCAACGATTCCCCTAGGGCATAGCACCAGATTACCTGACGATCGGTCATCTCTTTCACCATCTTTTGATAGCCTCCTTGACCCCTTGCAAAAAAAGACACACACTGCCTGACCAGTGTTCTGGAATCATTGACAATAGCCCCCCAAATAATACGGGCTTCCCACCACCGTTCATAGGCTTGATTGGTTCGAAAACCCAAAAGTAGAGCCACCGCAGTACCAAAAACGCCGGTTATTGCAATTGGAATAGAGATTTTTGACAAAAAACCATATTGGTCCATATAGCCAACCAGAATTGAATAACTACCGATAAATATCAGGTCAAATTTTATGGTTTTCAAGAAGTCAAAAATTGATATCCGCTTATTTAAGAGCATATTTAAAAATTATTTAAGTCCGTTCAATAAGTTGTTTGCTTATTCTCATAATGTAAACTATACTTCATTGCTACATTTAGAACAAAATTTTGCATCCATAGGTATTGGTTCTTGACAACTTATGCATTTTACTTTACCTAAAGGCTCGCCACAATGTTGTCAAAAAGAAGCATTTTCAGGATTGTTTTTGCCGCATTTTGTACATCTCACAACAACCTTGGGTTCATTAAATCTTGGGGCATTATTTTTACGTTGATGCTTGTTGGAATGATGACCATAATTTCCTCTTAATAAATGTTTTAAAAATCCCATATTGTTTAGTTTAAGTATGTTTCCATATATTCCAACGCCTCGGGCATATCCAACTCGCGGGTTCCGTTCCCGGTTCTGATAAAGAAATGCGAACGATCGCCCAAATTCAAATACACAGGTTTTTGTGATTTGTGAACCCTTACATAACAGATATCCTTTTCTTCAAATTGGTGAAAAGACACTTTAACCAAAGTGCAAAAATGGGTACCCAACTTGAGGGACACCAATTGCATTATATATTGCTCAAACCCGTCCTTGCCAGGTTTTTTTAAAGTACCATAATCCTGTTCCAGCCCCAGAATACTACCTTCATCATCAATTCCGATAATTAAATGCCCTCCTTGGGTGTTCATAAACCCGGCAATTGTTTTTGCTATTACGTCTTCCAAAGCCTTATTCGGTTTAAACTGCCTCAAATCCCATCTCAAGGTAGATTTAAATTCTACTTGCTGGTTTTCTCCTGCCGCAATCAGCTCTCTGATCTCCTCCAGCTTATCTCTTCTTCCGGTCAATTGAAATATTCTTTGCCTGACCATAAACATAAGCGACAAGGCAATGCCCAGCAGTCCAAATAGCAATTTGATTATGGCTTGATCCAAATCCCATACTCTAAATTCCTGCTGATATGAAGCAAGCAGGTATTTCCACCATTCGCCATTATCTCCCTGCATGTCATACATGTGGAGTGAAATAGCCAGGGGCTGTATTATAAATAAGCCAAGGGCTAATCCAATGAATATAAAAACAAATACTTTCCGTTTTTTCATTTTTACCTTCTTTTATATGCCATAGGTGCCATCGGCTTCGATACCTGTGGCCTTATAACTACTTCTTCTTATCCTGAAGGACTTTCTTCTTTTGTTCAAATTCCTCATCGCTTATCTCGTCCCGGGCGTATCGATCTCTCAGGGCTTCCATAGCCTTATCTTTCCGTCTGTTTTGTCCCGGCGTGGGGTAAGGAATTAAGAATATCCAAAAGATAAGGATTATCCAAAGCCCCCACCATATCCAGTGCATTCCCCCAAAATATCAGTCGTCCATCATAATCTTTCTGTTTAAATTTATTTAACTTTTTTAATGATTTCCTTTCTCCATCCATTCCTTGGCCAAATCTTTTTCTTCAGGGCTAAAGAATTTAATATGTGCCTTTGTAAAGGGTATCAAAACTTCCGTAAACTGTTCCTTCCATTTTGTATTTCCCACCAATGCAACCTTTTTAACGCGTTCTTCGTTCGGAAGTTTCAGTTCAATGCCCTTCCAATACGCACTTGCGGTCCACCCCTCAAAATTTTACATTATTAGTAATAAGCGAAAAATGATAAGACGGAAATATTTATATATCACATCTATCTCCCTAATTGCGGTACAAATTTTGTACGGCAGGAGGATATTTTATTTACACTTATTACATCTCCCCAGCGCTATTTTAATAAGGCACTACTGGAAGAGGATGGGATTCTATTTATACTTTTTCATCTTTCTATGTTATTTTGAATTAAATGGCATTCACTCTTTCTTTAAAATAAGCTGGGCAAATTTTATTTCTATGGATCCTTCAAGTCCAGGAACCACTTGATTTAAGCTTGGGCTTATAGTTTTCTCTATAAATCCACCGGCACTTAAAAGACAGGAAAATGTAGGACCTTGGGGGATGTGGGTCAATGTCGCTTTAAAGTAGTTTTGCACTTCTTTATTAGGAAGCCTGATCGTTACCAACCAATTAAAATCAATTGGTTCATGTGGGCGCAAAAGGAAATCCTCAACCGGGACCTTCCCGGTAAATCTTATCCATATAGGTGCTTGAGTACTTTTAAGATAGGTGGCTAGCTGTGGATTATTTGTGTCTATAGTTCTCAAATTTATGGAACCCGTAATTTCTTTACTTGTGTAATCAAAAAACATGGAAAGTTGATGGCTTTCCGCCTTAAATGCCTTGCCATCTATATTAGCTTTTATAAGGATATGCCCCTCCCGTGTACTGTATATAGTTTGGGTATGCAGGATAGGAGCCAGCATTAAAAAAAATATAGTTAGTTGTCCTTTTCCCATTATTTTTCCTGCCTAATTTTTTTCTGGTCCTTTGGTTCATTTTTATTTTGAAGAATATTTACCCGGTGTTTATATTCTTCCTCGCTTATTTCGCCCCGTGCAAAACGCTCCCTTAGAATTTCCATTGCTCCGTCTTTTTTCCGTTTTTGTCCAGGGGTGGGGTAAGGAATTAAAAATATCCAAAAGATAAGAATTATCCAAAGTCCCCACCATATCCAGTGCATTCCCCCAAAATTCCAGTTGTCCATCATAATCTTTCTATTTAACTTTTTTAATGATTTCCTTTCTCCATCCATTCCTTGGCCAAATCTTTTTCTTCAGGGCTAAAGCATTTAATATGTGCCCTTGTAAAGGGTATCAAAACTTCCGTAAATTGCTCTTGCCATTTTGTATTTCCCACCAATGCAACCTTTTTAACGCGTTCTTCATTCGGAAGTTTCAGTTCAATGCCCTCCCAATACGCACTTGCGGTCCACCCCTCAAAATTTTCCATTTCAATATACCAGTACACTTTATGGTTTGACTGTATATGGTTTTTTAATTGAGATATCAAATTGTCATAATCGGTAGCATCCAATCTATTTTGAGCTACCATATATACCTTGCTTTCTTTCTTATAAATTTTCATCATTGTTCCAATTTTTTAAATCAAAAAACTTAATCCAAGTCATTGCTACATTTCTCACAGACTCCCTTGGCCACCAGATTGATATCCTCTGCCACATAGCCTTCGGGCAGGTTTATCTGAGGGATTTTGTGCTCTGTAAGGCACACGGTTTCCCCGCAACTATTGCAATGAAAATGTAAGTGAAGGTCGTTTCCCACCTCACATTCACAATTGTCTTCGCACAGGGCATATTTAATGATGCCGGTGCCATCCTCAATTTGATGCACGATTCCTTTTTCTTCAAATGTCTTCATAGTACGGAAAAGCGTACTCCTTTCCGAGCTTTCGAAATCCTTTCCAAGGTCGCCTAAGCTAACGGCCACATTCAGTTGTGCCAGCCGTCTATAGGTCATCAAGCGCATTGCCGTAGGGCGGATGCCTTTGCTTTCCAACTTTTTTACTATTTTTTCCATTTGCTATAAAAGTATTTAGGGGTCGTAACGCTTTATGGATTCCCCGGTTTTTATCTGGAAGGCATCTTCAATATCGGAAAGATAAATTATTCCGTCACCGGGTTCAGTTGTTTTTGCATTCTCAAGGATAATATCTATTGCTGATTGTGCTTCTTCGTTTTGACATACCAGTTCTAACTTTACAACCGGACTGTCTGTTACACGGAAATCTAAAGAAGGTGATGCGCCTTTTGCTTTAAAAGCCCCGGTACCTTCCCCCTGGGAAAGCGTCATACTTTTGAATCCACTTTCACTAAGGGATTCTATCACTTTTTGAACTCGTTTCGGTTTTATAAATGCTTTTATTTCTTTCATTGCTGTAATATTAATTTTAGTATTAAGGATGAACCCTCTGGAATTTTAATTAAGACAAACATTTAACAGAGAGTCCATCCATCTAATTTTTTTAATTTAATGACCATGGGAAGTCTGGCTTTTCTGCATTTCAGAAACCAGATAATAGGCATTATTATAGGCAACCAACGTACCTTCAGGCAGAGGCTCCAGCAGTTTAATTTCAACCCAACCATCTTCATTTATTCCCGTTCTAACCTGCACTGGTTTCAATTCCCATTCGGTTTCACCATCTTCCTGGTGTTTTTGGGCCGTAAAGATGTAGGGATTTCCTTCTTCTTCAATTATTGCTTCTTCCGGTAAGGCAGGAACAGCTTCTTCACCGGTCCTGATTTTTCCGTTTATATACATCCCCGGAATTAGAAAATCTTCTTTATTATCGATTTCTGCATGCACATGTACCGCTTTGGGGTTTTGTTCAAATTGTTTCCCCACTGAATAAATTTCCCCGGTTAAATTACTGCCTGGAACCGATTCCAGTGTAAACGCAATCTTTTGGCCTTCTTTCACCTTATAAATATCTTTTTCAAAAACCATTAGATCGGCATGCACATGTTCATTATCAACTACCATAAACATACTGGTCTGAGGGTCTACATATTGTCCTACCTGTACCAGTACTTTTTCAATATAACCTCCAATTGGGCTTACTACCGGAATATATTCATATAATTCACCGTCTCTAACCTGGGAAGCATTTAGGTTTAACTGCCGTAACTGTGATTCATACCCCCGCACTTCACCTTGTACAGACTGGTAATCTGATTGGGTTTGTTGAAAAGATTTTCCAGATCCTACCTCTGCTTCATATAAACGTTTCTGTCTTTCAAATTCCTTTTCCAAAAATTGCATCCTACTATATGCATTAATATAATCAGACTGCATTCTGGTTAAATTTGGGTGAGAAAGATAAGCCAACACCTGACCTTTATTTACCTTATCCCCCTCAATAACCTTTATAGAAGTTATATTACCGCCTAAAATTGCCGTAACGGTAGCTTCATATTGTGGCGGCACTTCTAACTGGCCATTGGCTTCCACAATACCGGACAAAGCTTTTTTAGGCAAGGTATCTACTTTAATCCCCAGACTATTGAATTTCATTTCTGAAAGATGTACCGAACGCATCCCTCCTTCTTCTTCATCTCCTTCCTCACCGTGATTTTCACCTTCTTCGGTATTAGTAGTTGCAGTTTCACTGGAAGCATCTTCCCCTGCCGCAGGATTTTCTTTACATCCAAAGAATATGCTGAGCGTTAAGGCAAGCATTAGAATATTTATTGATCTTGTATTCATATCGATTTTCTTATTTTAATTTTTAATTTGAATTCTTAAGGTAATATTCCAGTTGGTAACGGCTGTCGAGATAATCGTTAAAAGCACTCCAGGCATTTACCTCGATTCTAATGGCATCTCTTATATTTTGGAGAAATGTCACATAATCGATAGCGCCTTCCTTAAAGGCCAGCACTGATCCATCTTGTTGCTCTTTAGCCAAGGGAAGCGCTTCATCCTTATAATAATTCCATGAATTTCTCCATTTGATGAATTCTTCCCGCATATTTTTATAGGCGGTTTCCAATTCGAGTTTATCCTGGTAAAAATTTTGCTCTGCAATCTTTCGATTCACTTTTGCTTCCTGAGTACGGCCTAATTCAGGCCCAAAGAATAACGGAATTTGAATTCCTATTTGATATTGGAAGAAACCCGATTGCCCGGCTATTTCCTGCCTACCGTACTGACCCTGAAATTTGGGCAAAAATTCAGATTTTCGTTCTCTGGTAACCGCTTTGGCAACATCTATCCTTTGTTCCGAAACCTGTAGCAACGGATGATTTTCAAGCGACTCTACCAGAAAGTTTAAAGGTTTGTCTAAAGTTTCAACAGGCAAATCTGGTACATCATAAATCGTATCACTAACAAACCATAGGTTTAAACGCTGTATTGATTTCAGGTAATTTCGGTATGACTGTTCCAGCTGTATTTTAACCTCGTTCGCCTGGTTGGAGGTAGCAAGATATTCCAGTTTAGAGGTAGCTTCTGTCTCATACCGGATTCTTGCAGCCCTTTCAATATCTTCAAAAATTGAATCCATTTTTCTATATACCTGATACGCCTTTTTAGTTGTATAAACAGATGTCCAGGCCCTGCTTACTTCACGTTCAATTTCAATAGTAGATAGCTCTAAGGCATTTTCAGCAAGTGCCACCCTTTCTTTCTGTAATTTCAAACGGGGAGCTATTCCAAAAACATCTATGCCTTGTTGTTGAACACCAATTTGGGTATAGATCCCATCAGAACCATTTCCTACCTCTTCTTTTCCTGTAAAGATTTGGGTATTCCCAAAATCATAAGCGGTTTTACGCAATACTTCCTCACTTTCAATTTCAAGTTGGGCAGCTTTTAATTGTGGAAAGTTTTGGATTGCCATTTCTTTAGCCTCTTCCAAACTAATAGTTTGTAAAGAATCCTGTATTGGATTTTCCGATGACATTTCATCAGATTGTGCATTTACGGAAAAGGTTCCGCCTAACATCAATCCAATTATCAAAATTGTGGCTAAAGATCGTGAATTGGAAGAACCAAGCTTGTTCTGTTCCTTTTTCTCTCGTCTCTTCTCTACAAATGTATAAAGGACAGGAAGAACAACCAGAGTAAGTAAGGTAGCTGTAAGCATGCCTCCAATAACAACCGTAGCAAGGGGTCGTTGTACTTCAGCTCCTGCTGACGATGAAAAAGCCATCGGCAGAAATCCAAAAATATCTGTTGTTGCTGTTAACATAATAGGTCGTATTCGTTCTTTGGTTCCTGTAAAAATTCTATCTTTTATACTGGTTACCCCTTCTTCTTTTAAGGAATTAAACCTGTTAATAAGCACCAGCCCGTTTAAAACGGCAACCCCAAACAATACAATGAAGCCTACACCAGCTGAAATACTAAACGGCATATCTCTTAACCAAAGAGCAAATATTCCTCCAATAGCCGCCAGTGGAATGGCTATATAGATCATAATTGATTGGGAAAAAGATTGGAGTGCAAAGTACAGAAGCACGAATATCAGAAATAGAGCGATGGGCACTACTATTTGTAAACGCCCTTTTGCTCTTTGAAGGTTTTCAAACTCCCCACCATAAGTAATGTAATATCCTGGAGGTAAATCTAACTCTTCATCCAATTTTTGCTGGATGTCATTTACCACAGATTCCACATCCCTCCCGCGGGCATTAACTCCCACATAGGTTCTTCTAAAGGTGTTATCCCTGGAAATTTGCATAGGACCCGGTACATAACTAATATCAGCTACTTCCTTAATCGGAACCTGGGTTCCATCCGGCAGATCTATATAGAGGGTACGTAAATCATCAATGCTTTGGCGGTGCGCCTCATCAAAACGTATAACCATATCAAACCGCTTTTCCCCTTCAAAGATCACTCCGGCCGTTCCTCCGGCAAAAGCTGCACTTATATAATCGTTAATCTTTTCAATGTCCAATCCATATTGCGCAATTTTTTTACGATTAAACCGCACCGTCATTTGTGGAAGACCAGATGTTCGTTCAGGGTTCACATCTCCTACGCCCGGTATAGTCTGTATTATTTCAGCCATTTTATCAGCTTTTTCAGCAAGAAGGTCTAAATCTTCACCATATAATTTTACCGCAACATCTTCCCTGACCCCGGTAAGCAGTTCATTAAAACGAAGCTCTACAGGCTGGCTAAAAACCAGGTTGACTCCCGTAAGTTCTTCATTAAGTTTCTCTTTGATCTTTTCTATCAATTCCTCTTTAGAACTTGCCGAAGTCCAATTATCCATATCCTTCTCTAATACAATAAACATATCGGCAATATCCATAGGCATTGGATCAGTAGGGATATCGGCAACCCCAATCCTCGCTACGGCGGTTTCTACTTCCGGGAAATTCTCAAGAAGGATATCTTCTATTTTTGTGGAAACATCAATTGCTTCACTCAAACCACTTCCAGGTCTTATTAAAGCCTGCATGGCGATATCCCCTTCATCAAGTTGAGGGACAAATTCCCCTCCCATTCTGGAAAAGATAAAACCGGCTACTATAAGTAAGACAACCGCAGACCCCAATACTATAAACTTCAATCTTAAAGCTCCTTTTAATAAAGGCATGTATCCTTTTTGAATCCCTCCAATAATTTTATCACTAACTTTTTCCAGCCAGCGTTCAAACTTTCCAAACCAGTTCTTTTTATTCTGAATTGGTTTCATAAATAAAGCAGACATCATAGGGACATAGGTAAGGCATAAGAAAATAGCACCTATCATAGCAAAACCAAAAGTAAATGCCATTGGCCGAAACATTTTCCCTTCTACCCCCGTAAGAAAAAGAATGGGCGCAAATACGATAAGAATGATAATTTGTCCAAAAAAGGCCGAACCCATCATCGTACTTCCGGCATCATAGGCTACTTCATCCATTTTAGCCTTATTAAATTTTATTTTGCCGGAACGCATCCGTTTTTGTATTTCATATACCGTACCCTCAATGATGATCACAGCACCGTCTATAATAATTCCAAAGTCAATAGCTCCCAAACTCATTAGATTGGCCCAGACATTAAATTGCTTCATTAATATAAAAGCAAAAAGAAGTGATAAAGGAATGGTCGTAGCGGTTATAAGTCCACCTCTTAAGCTACCTAATAGTATCACCAGGGCAAAAATCACGATTAAAGCACCTTCCAGAAGATTCTGGGTCACGGTACTCGTAGTTCTTTCAATTAAAACACTTCTGTCAAGGAAGGGTTCTATTGATAAACCTTCAGGCAAAGATTGTTCTACCGTCTCCATACGATCCTGAACATTTGCAATTACTTTATTAGGATTTGCACCTTTCAACATGAGCACCATACCGCCAACAGCTTCACGGCCATCCTGGGTAAAAGCACCATAGCGTACCTGGCTACCAAACTGGACCTCTTCAGCTGCATCTCCAATTGTTACAGGCACTCCATTTTCATTCTTGATAACAATAGATTTTATATCATCTAGTGACCTGATTAAACCCTCACCACGGATAAAATTGGCCATATTATTTTTTTCTATATATGCACCGCCTGTATTAACATTATTTTTTTGCAGGGCATCGAAGACTTGGGAAATAGAAACGTTTAACGCATTCAGTTTTTCGGGATTAATGGCAATTTCATATTGTTTTATAGAGCCCCCAAATGAATTTACCTCTACTACACCTTCGACGAGGGTCATTTGACGCTTTACGATCCAATCCTGGATGGTACGCAATTCCGTAGGGGAATAAACAGTGTCATACTCTTTTTGTGGCTTTATCGTATATTGATAAATCTCACCCAAGCCTGTAGTAATGGGTCCCATAGCGGGACTTCCAAATTTTTCAGGTATTTGGTCCCTGACTTCGTTTAGTTTTTCCTGAACCAGTTGACGGGGTTTGTAAATGCCCATATCGTCCTCAAAAACAATTGTAACCACGGAAAGGCCAAATCGGGAAACAGATCGTATTTCCGTAACCCCAGGTAAATTACCCATCGAAAGTTCAACGGGATAGGTTACAAACTGTTCAATATCTTCAGTGGCAAGATTTGGTGACTGGGTGATCACCTGAACCTGATTGTTAGTAATATCTGGTACCGATCCCAGGTTTACGGTGGACATGGACCAAATACCCATTCCTATAAGCGCTAAGGTAAGTAGCCCAATAATAAATTTATTATTAATGGAAAATGCGATTATCTTATTAATCATATAAATAAAAATTTAATTCAGTTAAAATTCTTGATAATAATTTTGTGCCTAACAAAATCTATCAATAGGACCAAGGATCTAGTATGAGAACCAGGATTTGGTCAAAAAAGAATATAATTATCCTTTAAAAAAACTGAATTAAACTTTTGGGGGATCTAAAAAGGAAAGAATAGGTTCTTCCACTGAGCTGTCAAAATAGACAAAGGCTTTTGATGGAATTTCCTTAATCAAAGCCTTGAAATTTGAAGAACCGAAATCTACCGTATGCACATGGCAGCAATGACAACTACAAAAAGGAGGGCATAAATCTACTACTTTATCATGAGAATGGTCGATATCTAAATTCTGAGCAGCAACCACTGTAACTTCTGAATCAGCAATCACTTGTGAAGTATCACTATCATTACAGGCTAATAAGTTAAGCCCGAATATATACAGAGATAATATGACAGCGATAATTTTCACACTACAAAGATAAAAAAAAATCAATGCACAGATTGTGCAAAAGACAAGTGCGTATATTGAATCAAGGATTTTTATATGGTTTAATATGTTACTAAAATTTTTCGATATCCTATTTTCGTATAACTAAAATAATCCGTGTGTCTCTCACTAGAATTAGATTAAATATATTCTACAACAATTTTGCTCCTCTTAACCTCAAGGCATTGGCAATAACTGAAACCGAGCTAAAACTCATGGCCAGAGCCGCGATCATAGGAGAAAGTAATAACCCAAAGAATGGATATAATACACCCGCAGCAATTGGCACACCCAGGGTGTTATAAATAAGAGCAAAAAACAGGTTCTCTTTAATATTCCGCATTACTTTTTCGCTGAGTTTGATTGCCTTAAGCACTCCTTTTAAATCTCCTTTTACCAGAGTGACCTCGGCACTTTCAATCGCTACATCGGTTCCTGTACCCATAGCGATGCCAATATCCGCCTGTGCTAGTGCAGGTGCATCATTAATACCATCTCCAGCCATGGCCACTTTTTTACCTTCCGCCTGGAGTTTTTTTACTTCCTCCATTTTATTCTGCGGGATCATACCCGCTTTAAAATCAGCCAGGTTTAATTCCTTTGCCACGGCTGAAGCTGTTTTCTCATTATCTCCGGTAAGCATGATCACCTTAATACCTTCATTTTGAAGTTCGAATAATGCTTCCCTGCTGGTTTTTTTTATCTTATCTGAAATGGTTACAAATCCTACAATACTTGAATCTATTGCCAGATATGAAACTGTTTTCCCTTTTTCCTGTTCCGCAGTAACCTGATTATTTATTTCTTCTGAAATTTCAGCATTTTTAGCCTGCATTAATTTTTCATTTCCAAGCGCCAGTTGTTTTCCTTCAAAATTGGCCGTAACTCCTTTCCCGGTAACCGAATTAAATTCTGAAGCTTCGCCATATTTAATTTTTTCCGATTTCGCATAATTAACAGTTGCATTAGCCAGCGGATGTTCACTTTGTGCATTTACAGAAGCGATAAGGCGGGTGAGCTCCTTTTCAGAATATTCTGAAGAAACCGAAACAACTTTTTCTACGGAAGGTTTACCCTCGGTGATAGTTCCTGTTTTATCTATTATAAGCACATCGATCTTGTTCATTTCTTCCAGCGCACGGGCGTTCTTAATCAAAACCCCGTTTTTTGCACCTTTACCAACTCCTACCATCACAGACATGGGTGTAGCCAGACCTAAAGCACAGGGACAGGCAATGATCAATACCGCAATAGCATTTACAAGCGCATAAACATAGGCAGGATCGGGGCCATAGATTGCCCATACAGTAAAGGTTACTACAGAAATAATTACCACGATAGGCACAAAATAGGCTGAGATTCTATCAGCCAGTTTTTGGATAGGCGCCCGTGACCTGCTGGCATCATTTACCATTTTTATGATTTGCGCAAGCAGCGTTTCATTTCCTACTTTTTCAGCAGTCATGGTGAAACTTTGATTGCCATTTATGGTACCAGAATTTACTTTATCGCCTTCCTGTTTATCTACAGGAATCGGTTCCCCTGTGATCATGGATTCATCGATACTGGATTTGCCTTTTTTGATGATCCCGTCTACCGGGATTTTATCGCCGGGCTTTACTCTTAGAACATCCCCTTTCTGAATCTTATCTACGGAAATTGTTTCTTCTAACCCATCAACCACTCTTACAGCCTTATTCGGTGCCAGCTTTAGTAATTCCTTTATAGCTGAATTAGTTCTGCTGTGAGCACGTGCTTCCAGAACCTGTCCCATTAAAACCAAAGTGAGTATTACGGTGGCGGCTTCAAAATAAACATGTACGGTTCCCATTTCCGTCTTAAACTGATCAGGAAAAAAATTGGGGAATAGCATACCAAACACACTGAATATCCAGGCTACCCCCGCTCCAATACCTATAAGGGTAAACATATTCAGGTTCCATGTTTTAATGGACCTGTAAGCACGTTCAAAAAACATCCAGGTTGCATAAAAAACCACCGGCAGGGAAAGTCCGAACTGTATCCAGTTCCAAATCTTCATATCTGCCAGGTCATACAGTGGATTATCGGGAATCATTTCAGACATCGCTATCAGGAAAATAGGAAGTGTAAATGCTACTGCGATCCAGAATTTCTTCAAAAGTGTATTATAACCTTTTTCCTCAGCAGACTTCTGTGGTTCTTTGGGAACCAAATCCATCCCGCAAATAGGACAATCTCCTGGTTCATCTTTTATTATTTCAGGATGCATGGGACAGGTATATTCATCCCCTCCTGAAGAAGGAGAACTCAAATCCATTTGCTCCACCAGATCCATTCCGCAGACCGGGCAATCGCCAGGTTTATCATAAGTTTTTTCTCCTTCGCAATGCATGGGACAATACCATGTGCCGGTTCCTTTACGTTTTGGTGTTTTATCTTCAGACTGATGCTTATGTTTTGCTTGTTTCTCCCCGGGGAGCATGATATGATAATTTCCTCCGTGCTCTTGTAGGGCTTTTTCAAAAACATCAAGTTTAATGTGTTCTTTCATACTGATCTCTGCCTCTCCTTTTTCAAGATTTACAGCAGCATTCACAACACCTGACACCGTATTTAAGGTTTCTTCAACATGAGATCTGCAGCCATTACAGGTCATTCCCGTAATCTTATAAGAATGTTTCATCAGTTGTCCGGCAGGTTGCTCTGTATTTCCCGGCATCATTATATTATAATTACTTCCTTCTAAAGCACGCTCAAATCTCTCCAAAGGAACATATTCCTTTATTTCAATCACTGCTTCCTCCTTATTTAGATCAACAGAAACCTGAGTGACCCCATTGACCTTGCTCAAGGATTTTTCTACATGTGACCTGCAACCATTACAAGTCATGCCGGTAATTTTATAAGTATGTTTCATCTTTTTGATTTAAACTTTCTGAATTAGGAATTTCAGACGATATTAAACTTTGTAAAGTTAAGGGAGTGATGAAAGAAAGAAATTTCGATTTGATTTAAATCTAGTGAATTAAAAAACGCCTGAAATTAATAGATTAAATCTCAGGCGGTAATACTATTAGGCTGTATAAGCCTCACACGCACTTACGCACTCTCTACAGGCCTTTGCGCAATCTTTACAATGTTGATGATCATGCTTTTCACATTCATCCGCACAAGCCTGACAAAGCTTTTTACAATAATCTACCAGATCCTGAACATCATCATACTTAGTTGCTAAGATCTGACTTAAAGAAGAGCAAGCTTCTGCACATACCCTATCCAGTCTTATACAATCTTTCATCATTTTAACATTATCTTCATCCAGACATGCATCTGCACAATAATTACAATGATTAATACAATTTCCTAAAGCCTTAATTAATTTTTCATTTCTCATAATATATTAATTTATTGTTTATTCATCTAAAATAAGTATGAATCTTGAAATTCGCTTATAGAATTATGCTAAGACCTTTCAGTTTTAAATGATTTTAACTTTGAGATGTTGATAATTAGGAATTTTTTATATCCACCAATTCCCAGTTCCAGCCATCCTGTTGTACCAGTGTCATAAAAGTTCGCCTGTTGTGTTCTATTTCGCCTGAAAAACCATTTTTACTTAGATTGATAATTAGTTTTGCATCTAAAAGCTTCTTGATACTCGGAACGGGAGGTGCTGATGGTTCCACAGTCATATGGGTAACTTCAGAAAGTACCTCAAAATAATTTTCATAGGCGATTAACAGTGGTTTGATCTTCTGAAATTCCAGTCTTTTATCTTTGTCTATCTGGTTTGAAATGATCAATAAAGCTTCGTAAAGTCTTGCCAGCTGAAGGATAATCGCGTTTTTCTCTTTGTTATTATGGAAATAATGAATTACCGGGTAAGCACGATGTTGCTGACTGTATTTGATAATAGAATCTGATAAAGCATCTACTTTACTGATAAGTGGTTCAAAATTCTTCCCATTCCAAGATGTAAGAACAATTTCCTCAGGGCTGCTTCCAAGCGTACCCAACGTTATACCAAGTTTGCGCTGATCTATTACCGCAGACAATACCGGTATAAAATAAGTGACAGACATGGTGAGTAGAATAAGTCCCGTAAATGAATAAATACTCGTCAATACTCTCCATATATCCCCGGAAGGCACATAATCCCCCATTCCCAGGGTTGAAAGCGTAAAACCGCTATAGTATATAATTTGCCAGATATTGGCCGCAACTTTAGTAGTGCTATCTATAATAGCTCCAGGCTGAGAGTAAAGAATACAAACCAGACTCAGCCACAGGCCCATCACCCAAATAAGTACAATGGCAATCATTAAGAAATATCCTGCATGTGCCAGAATTTTAGACTTCCCGTTCTTACCTGAAAGAAAAAGAAAAAGCTTCCAGAAGAAATGAGAATACCTGCTAGTTAACCAACCTCCTCCTTGCATGGACAACGTCGTTTGAAGTATATCCAGTACTGTAGCTATATAAATAATGAGCCCTAAAGCCAGAAATATTGCCATATCATTAATTATTACTCAAATCGTTTTAAATAGAATTTAATCCTGTCAATATAAATTACACTAGTAACGGTTAACTTTTAAGTATAGTTATTTTGTAAACCCATATCTAACCATGTTTAGTAAATGATATAAGTAGGAAAATACAGGTTTTAATGTCCATGACCTTCAGATTCGAGATATTCACCTTGAGGTCCCACTCCTTCTATATATACCAGCTGGGAACCATAATGTCCTGCTTCTGAAACCGAATAGGCTGCAAATCCCAGAACAAGGAAGACCAATATTTCAAAAATCTTATTTTCCCTTAAAAGAAAAAGACTTCCCAGTTTTAAAACAGCCCCTAAAGCACTCGCATAGATGGTCCATTCAGCATACCTATCATGTTGTTCAAGTACTTTTTTAGCCATCTCAGATAGATCGTGGGTATGAGGGTGGGCATATACTCCGGCAATATATGCTCCAATAAAACCAGTCCCGACACATAAAAGAATAACCCAGTCCAGGTTCCTTTTAAGTACAAATTAAGTACAAAAAGCTGAATTAATTGTAATATCCCACCTAAAAGTAAAAGTACTATTGGAAAATGTACTACTAAAGGATGCAGGTTAGGAAAGTCATCCAGATTAGCTTTAACTGGTTTATCCTGATTATTTTCAAGTTTGGTTGATGCATTAACTTCTTTCTCCAGATCTATAGTGTCAACCTGTTGGATGGTATCTTCTTCATGGTTATGATGATAGTGCTCATCATCCTGTGCCCCTCCCAGTATGGGTAAGAACATCAAAAAAAATATAAGAACGGTTTTTTTCATAAAATTTAATTTTAAAATAACCAATACCTGTGTCCTATTGTAATTGGCCTGATTAAGTAATAGTTACAGAAGCTAAAAATGAAAGAAAAGGAGGGAGAAAAAGAAATTCAACTAATTAATACTTAAGACCATCCCTCCATTTTCCTCAAACTTATTATTCATGTTCATCGTCATGGTCCATAGACTCATGATGATCCATTTCCATATCATCATCTTCCATTTCTCCATGTTCCATTTCCATATCATCGTGGTCATCTTCAGTAGTTTCCCTGCAGGAGAGCATAGTAAGATTAAAAGCTCCCACAAATAAGACCAACATTAGAATTCTTAATTTTTTCATGATATTTATTTTTAAAGGTTTATTAAAATATTGCTTGTATGTAACGTATTTTTAATTGAAAAATAACTTCATTCTGGACCCGGTTCAGAATCTTATTTCAAGATAAATCAGGGTAATTTGCCGACCTTAAAACTCCCTAAACATCAGGACAGGATGATAAAAGCACTTTTAATATAGAAAAACGGCTAATCAATAAAAACTATAGATTATGAATAACTTTTTCCAGTTTCTCCTTAATCTCTTCGGCTATCTCTCCCAAATCTCCATTATCAACGGCCTGCATAGAAGCTATAGGGTTCACTGCGGCTACTTCTATCTCCCCGGCTTCCTTTTCCTGAACAATAACGTTGCATGGTAGCATGGTACCAATCTTATCTTCTGCTTTTAATGCTTTATGCGCATAAGGAGCGTTACAAGCCCCCAGAATGCGATAATTCCTAAAATTTACATCCAGTTTCTTCTTTAAAGTCTCGGTAACATTGATTTCGGTTAAAACCCCGAAACCTTCTTTTTCGAGTTCCTGGGTAACTTTTTCGATTACCTGCTCAAAATCTCCTTTTATCGTTTTATTAAAATAGTAATTCATGATCTGTTTTTTTTAAGAATACTTTTTTGCTCTTCAAACTCGTCTTTACTTATTTCACCTTTTGCATACCTTTTTTTAAGGATTTGCAAAGGCTCTTCGAGGTTGTTTTCATTCTTTGTTTTCCAACGACTAACGGGCAATAAAATCGCGGCCAAAACAACAGCTCCTATTAAAATCCACCAGTACATCATCATAATTTCAAAAATTATGGTTTCTGTTTATGGTCTTTATGCTTCTCCCCTTCTTTTTTGGATTTGTTCATATGTTGTTTCATTTTTTCCATCATTTCAGGATCGTCATGCATTTTTTCCATCATTTCCTTCATCATTTCAGGGTTTTCTTTCATTTTTTTCATCATTCCCTGCATCATTTTTTTTCTGAATTCAGGATCATTCTCCATGGAATGCATCATCTCATGCATCATTTTTTCTTTCATTTCTGGATTTTCCTTCATTTTCTTCATCATCATTTTCCCCATCATTTCTTTCATTTCGGGATCTTTTTCCATCTTTTCCTGCATCATTTTTTTCATTTTCCCCTTCATCTCAGGATTCTTCTTCATCATGGCTTCCATTTTCCCTGATTCCATCATTTGCATATGGTTCTGCATCAATGTTTTCTTTGCCAATTCATTGTTGGCAGCCAGATCCAGAAGCTCATTGAATTGAGCCGGATTGCTGATGATTTCCTGATAAACCGCATTTCTGTTTTGCTGTGTTTCCATCGCTTCGCTGGCATTAAAAGTTGCATTACAACTTATAAATGTAGCAATAGTTCCTACTAAAAAAGTTACTTTTAAAATTGTTTTCATTGTAATTTGTTTTAAATGGTTGATAAAAGTTTTTGTTTTAAATAATACTAAGCTTTCAAGGATAACCTCGATTCCGGTATTTGCTAAACTATTTTAAAGTTTCTCATCATGCCCATATCCTCATGCTCCAGATTGTGGCAATGGTAGAGAAACAATCCTTTAAAATCTTCAAATCGCATGATCAAATCCATTTGCATACCTGGCAATAGATAAACACTGTCCTGCCAGCCTTCGTTAATAAAACCGTCTTTAGTAAGCTCCCAGAGTTTCTGGTCTACTTCTTCAGTCTTCCGGTTAAGAATATTAAATTGTAACTGGTGAATATGAACCGGGTGTGGCATTTGCATCATATTTCCCATACCTCCTTCACCGCCCATCATTCCGCCATTGCCATGCATTCCTCCGCCCATCATTCCACTGTCATCATCAGAATCTGAAGAAAACTGGTTTCCATTATTGATACGCCAGATTTCGGTAGTATCTAATTTCACAGTCTCTTCTTCGGCTACTTCAGTGCCGTTATAGATACGCCCATTAATGGTCCATTTCATCATTCCGCCCATAGCAAAAGTGAAAGTTCTGGGATTGCTTTTATTAATGGCATCTGTAGCCGCTAATGAATCCAAAGAACTGAGCTCACCAGGCAGTTGAGCATCATTTTCTGCGGAAGCCCCCACCTTTATTTCCAGAATATCAAACTGAGTGTCATAAGGCAAGTGCTCGCTACTGCTATTTCCCATCATACCGCCATTCATCATGCCACCACCCATTATATTATCCAATGGCATGGGTAAATGAACCAGTTTAAAGTTGCTATTTTCTGCTTCCGCAGATAAATCCAGCCAAACATCTACCCGCTGTGCAGGCCCTAAAATTAGATAGGGCAAATTTTTTGGCGCATCCAGCAGACCTCCATCTACACCAAATACAGTTATCGCTTCGCCATGATCCCATGCCAATTTATAGGCGCGGGAATTGGAACCGTTTAAGAGTCTTAGCCGATATTTCCCGTTTGCGCTCAGGTCCAGGGTATTATCAATTTTACCATTGATCAATATTTGCTCACCTAAAAAACCCTGCATTCGATCCATCTGACCATCGCCAAGGTATTGGAGTTGCTTATTATCATCAAAAGTCCTGTCCTGTATCACCACAGGAATGTCATATTCACCCTGGGGTAGATTTAATTTTTCTTCTTCTTTATCAGAAACGATAAACAAACCTGCTAGCCCCTGTTAAACCTGTTCCCCGGTATGCCTATGCGGATGGGGATGAAACCAATAAGTACCAGCCCTGTTCATCACTTCAAACTCATAGTAATAGGTGTCGCCTTCACCTATTACATGCTCTGGGTGGCCATCATTCTCGTGAGATACATGCAGGCCGTGCCAGTGTACTATAGATTCAGCGGGAATCTGGTTTTCATACCTCACCCTAACCTTATCCCCTTTCTTTACCCGAATAACAGGTCCTAAATAGCTACCCTCTATATTTTGTAAATTATCCTCACTTCCTTTTATAATAGATGCTTTATAGGAATATGTATTGGTACTTTTGTCTGGAAAGATGTTGGTCTGAGAAGGTGATGCGGTTAGTTGTATATCTAAATCGGCAATAAAATCCTTATTCATTTTATTCCCCGTCTCTGGATGCCGGGTGGATGTATCAGATTTACAAGAGGCAAAAAAAGGCATTACATAGAAACCTGCTGCTGCCAGGCTTGCAGTTTGTATAAAATTCCTTCTGTTTACGTTTTTTTTCATCATAATAAAATTTTGAATGGCATCCGTAACAATCTCAGTTTAAGAAGGGTTACAGCCCTCCTTAAATTTTAGGTAGCTCGACAATTTAAAAAGTCGTAACTAACTAACAGCTCCTAATTCGCCAATCCTTTTTCCGGAAGTTTTCGATTTAAAAACCATCTTTCACCTAGAAATATAAGCAACATAGAACCAAATGCTATCCAAATAAGTGCAGGATCCCTTTCTATTTTAATAAAAACAAAAGAACTTAATACCACTAGATCCAGAATTATGGCACTAATTACGATCCAAGCTTTCGCCTTTATATCTTCTCTCATTTTGGTAAGCACCCCCCAGTGAATAATAATATCCATAACCAAGTAATAAATTGCCCCAAGAGAGGCTATCCTGGAAAGATCGAAAAAGATAGTAAGCACAATAGCAATTACTATAATATACACCAGCATATGCTTTTGAATACTTCCTTTCATGCCAAAATGGCTATGTGGGATTAGCTTCATATCGGTAAGCATAGCCGTCATTCTTGACACCGCGAATACGCTGGCAATAACCCCTGAAATCGTAGCGATTATGGCTATAGAAACCATAAACCAAATTGGCCAAATAAAGGCCTCGATGCTTCCGCAAGACTATAATCCTTTGCTTCAATTATTTCAGGAATACTTAAATTGGAAATAACCCCCCAGGAAACCAGTAAATAGGTCACCCCGCAGATCAATAAAGATATGACAATGGTCCTGCTTACATTTTTATGCGGATTAACAATTTCACCTCCACTGTTGGTGATCGTCGTAAAACCCTTATAAGCGAGGATCGATAAGGCAAGTGCTCCAAGATATTCCATAACTCCCCTTTCCCCGCCGGTATCTCCTGAAGGTACTAAATCTGATACTACAAAACCCGAAGCATATATAGCTCCTCCGGCAAAGATCAATAATCCACCGGTTTTGAGGATCGCCATGGCTAGGGAGGATTTCCCTATTACTTTATTACCTGAAATGTTAATTACAAAGGCTAAAATGAGTAAGCTTACTCCTAAAACGGGAATGAGATAACTGTCTTTTGGCGCATCGAACAATTGCAAAGTATAACTACCAAAGGTCCTGGCCACCAGACTTTCATTAATAATCATAGAGAACGTCATCAGTAAAGCTGCAAAAGCAGTTACAAGTCCCTTTCCATATGCTTTCTCCAAATACATGGCGATACCTCCTGCAGATGGCGCATTAGACATCTTGTTATAGGAATAAGCACTAAATCCTGATATAATTCCACCCACAATAAAAGCTATTGGAAAATACTCACCAGAAAGTTCTGCCACTTGACCAAGAAGCGCAAAGATTCCTGCACCAATCATAACATTGGTACCCATAGAAATGGCTCCTATCAGACTTAAACTGTTTTTTTTGTAATTTGACATATTGTATATCTTAAAACCAGATTTCTAAACCGGTCCCGCCCGAAAGCGGTTATCATAACTACCAATTACCTGGATTGTTTTGCTCACTACATATTCCATCCCCACTTGCCAGATAGTTTCATTTTCAAAATTTGAACCTTCAGGAAGATCATTCACCCAGCCAAAATCTATCTGGTATTCGTCTTTCCTGTTGACTAAAAACTGTACTTACTCCCATAAGAAAGAGATCTAGCAAATTCATTTTTATCAGTTCTCGCATATAATTTTCTTAATTTTTAACTTCACTCTCTCCAAGAGATTTCCTTCCTTAATGTAAGAGCTGTAAAATATTCAGATTAATTCTCCTCGTTTTTCAGTCGATAAATGATCTTCTTCATTTGGGCAATTTCGCGTTTCTGTGCTTCAATGATCTCCTCGGCTAGTTTTTTGGTTTCAGGATCTTTAATATCTGCCCTTTTACTGGTTAATATCGCAATGGAATGGTGGGGGATCATAGCCTTCATATATAAAACATCCCCAATAATAGGTCGTTGTGCTCTTACCAGACCTAAGGCTGAAACAAATAACACGAGGCTACCGATATAAATAGCGATATTCTTCTTCTTACTTTTATACATTTTCAGCATAAGAGATAACATGATTACTGCCATAGCCGCTATTCCCAGACAGGTCATATAGAAACGGGTTAAACTAAAGTACACATGATCATATTCATAAGTATTAAGATACATCGTGATATACATGGCTACGAAAGACAGGCCGAGCATTAGGAAAAACCGACCATAATTGCTTCCACCAGAATTGTGGTTATTGTTATTTTCTGAATTCATCTAATTGGGTTTTTAAGGTTTATTGGGAAATTTTACTTTTCTATAGTTTTTTTTACGGAACCACAATTCAGCATTTTATCACCGAAATATGGATTTTTAATCTCCTCTACATCAGCATACCAGTATGCACCATCATTATTAAAAGCCATAGGACAGAATTTCTTGTAAATGGTCCCACCGGATAGGGCTTCCTCAAACATAGGCCCAGCCAATTCTGTAAACTTTGAAAATAATCTTCTCTGCTCCCCAATATCATCAGTGTCTCCCAATTGCTCAGCGATAGATTTTAATTCTGCACGCTCTTCTGAGAAAGAATCGGCCATACTTTTCGCTGCATCCTTTGCCTGGCCGGAGTCATCATTGGTAAGTGCCATTTTAATTTCCAGGTAATTATGCCAGATCTTCCCCGTCATACCATCTATAAAATCCTGATCGGCAACATCTGCGGTTTTTTCTTCATTTTTTTTCACTTCCTGAGGCGTGTTTACTTCGACAGATTGGGTTTCTTTTTTATCCACACAGGAAGCTAATAGTAAAACTAATAAGGGAGCAATTCCCAACTTAATGATAGATCTCATAATATTAATGGTTTGGTTAATTGGTTAGGTTGATTTTTTTACACCTCTATTTATTTAAATTAATTAAAAAATTGTAGTATTTGTTATAATTCTCAACATCGATTGAATTGAGAGAGATAAATATATTTTAGCTAAAGGTTAATTAAAGTGAGCTTGCTTCTAAGGAATAGCAAAATTAAAAATCGATGAAATCAATTTCTTATGTTTTTATGGGAAAAACTTTCACAATTAAGTTTATTTAACAAAAAAGTGACATTTTATAAGAAATGAATTATAGATTCTATGGAGAAGGAATAATAAATTTCAAATTACCAAATCAAAAATTGATAACACTATCCAAAGCTTCATCAGCATCCCTATGGATAAAATTTGCCTGATAATTTAAAGTGGTTTTTAAATCACTATGTCTATATAATTTTTTCAGCATTAAAGGGTGAATTCTATCACCTGCAATATTTCCAAAACTATGACGGGCTATATGATTCGATAATGTTTTATCAATGCCACAGAGTTTAGCTATTCTTTTTAAATATTTATTGAGAAGTTTAGTGGTGCTCTTTGTCCTTGTATAAATTCGTTCAGCTTGGGTTTGATCTACTTCCCGTAAAAAAGGGAATAAATATCCGTTATTTAATTTCTTATCTGGGCGATAGTAATCAATTATAATCCTAGCTTTATTCAGGACTAGTCAATAAATTCTTAAATATTATATATTATAGCGCTTTAGCAACTGAATAACTCTGGGGTCATATTTATTCTGAATATGTTCGGTGGCATTGGCAAAGAATGATTTAGAACCATCTGCCCTTTTAATTTTTGTTTTATTTGCTTCGGAATAATTTTTTCTTGGAATTGAAATAATTATCATTGACTTCAAACTTCCTTTTCATCAAAAAGTTATTTAACTTCTTAAAATCCGGATGAGTCTTTTTATCTTACCAGAAACGTCATCCCAATCTTTTTCAAAAACAGATTGTTCTCGCCAGACATAATTCGTTTTATAATTTTGGCTAATTCTTAAGGCCAGAGGTATTCTTCCTTCTTTCTTTTTCATGTTTTTTCTCAAAATAATCTTTAAATTTGCCATACAGTTAAGATTTAAAACCTTGTAAAACAAGAATTTATTATAGAATCAGTTGATTTTTTTTATCAAGCAGAATTTCCCGCTGAAATATTTTTCATAGGAACAGCTCAAATACCTTTAAAATACAAATATTGTGCAGGCCGATTGTGCGCCTACTAATGTTGATAGTGCAAAAAATAAAAAAATCTGGGTCTGGTCCATTATTATTTCGATGCTATGCCTGTACCGAATGATTTAGTTTTTTTGGAAAATCCAACCTAGAGATGGGACCACCTTACTACCAAACCGCCTGATTCACAGATAACAATGTTCTAGGGGACCGTGGTATTTAAGATAAATTCAAAAGAGGACAGATCTATTGGAATAAATTAGGTTATAAATCCAAATCTGTATCTCTTTGCCGGACACTGTTAAAAAAATATAATAATCCAATAGCAACCAAAATAATAATACCAGCAATAATAAATGGATAATAAAACCCTCCCACCACTAACCAAGTTCCTATAACCGGGCCCAAAATCTGGCCTATGCTATTGGTTGAGCTTTGAATAGAAATATTTCTACCCGTATTTTCTTGTGAGATTAATGAAACAGCGGACAACAGATTTGGCGTGACCATAGCACCACCAGCAGCAAACACCACAATTAAACCGTACACAACAGATTCATTTTTGAAAAAAGGAAAGACAATTAATGAAATTCCTGAAATGAATAACCCAATGCCAATTTGCTTTTTCACAGATAGAATCTTTTCCCCATAACTGGCAAATACAGGCTGCAAAACAGCCATTATTGAACCACACAGCATAAAACCAATACCAACCTGATTGCTGTTAAACCCTAATTCGTCTTTACCGTAGATTGAAAAAACAGTTTCAAACAAGGTCACTACAAATTGGATAACAAATGACAAGGCCAATAGAATAAGGAAATATTGGCTGAACGAGAAGTGAAAACTGAATTTTTGAGTTGTAAATTTATGGATGCGAACTGAATTTTTTAACCATTTTACAACAATGACTAAAACAATAAAACCTAATAATGCAGCAAATAGAAACGGCGTGGAAAATCTACCTAAATGTAGTTGACCAATTGCATACTCAAAATGAAGGTCTGATTGCGAAAGAAAGCCACCGATAACGGGTCCAAAAATAACCCCTGAACTAATGGCTACACCAGACCAGGCCATTATCTTCGTTCTGCGTTTTTCTGAAGTAATATCACTTAAATATGCGTTGCTTACAGGAATAACTGATGAAGTAAATATGCCGCCAAAAATCCGAGCGATATATAGCATCGTTAGTGATGTTGCAAGCCCAGTTAGCAATTGCATTATTACAAAGCCAATCAAACCAATAATAATGACGGGTTTACGACCATATCTGTCAGATAACTTTCCCCAAACGACAACAAAAATTAATTGAAATAGTGGATAAATGCTGGTAAGCACCCCAATATGGAAGTTGATTAAATCGGTGTCGAGATTGTCTTTTAAAGCTAATCTTTCGGTATAGTAGGGAAGGGTTGGCAATAAAATACCATAACCCAACATCACTACAAATAAACTCAACAGGATTAAAGATATCCTGTTGAGTTTTTCTTTTCTATCCATTTATTTTTTACCGATTTTTCGCTTCAATAACTGCGCATTAATAGCCACTATAATTGTACTCAAACTCATAAATACCGCACCAACCGCAGGACCTAAAACAAAGCCTGAAGAATATAATACACCAGCTGCTAGAGGAATAGCCACGACATTGTATCCCGTAGCCCAAATCAAATTCTGAATCATTTTATTGTAGGTCGCTTTTCCAAATAAAATTAGGTTGGCAATATCTTGTGGATTACTGTTGACCAGAATAATATCGGCAGTTTCAGCTGCTACATCTGTACCTGAGCCTACTGCAATTCCTACATCGGCTTTTGCGAGCGCGGGCGCATCATTTACACCATCACCCGTCATAGCTACAAAATCACCTTTGTTCTGTAACTCTTCTACAATTTCAACTTTTTGATGTGGCAATACCTCGGCGTAGTAACCATCCAATCCAAGTTTTTCACTCACAGCTTTAGCGGTTTTTTCATTATCACCAGTTGCCATTAGAACTTTAATGTTATTCGTTTTAAATATTTTGATTGCCTCGGCAGATTCTGGTCTTATTTCATCAGCAAGGGCGATGTAACCGGCCAATTTTCCATCAATTAAAACAAACACTACAGTTTCCGCTGCATCGCTGTAAGCATCTTCAGGAATAGTAATTTTCTCATCTCTTAGATAGCCTGGACTTACTACCTTAACTTGTTTGCCTTCCACATTTGCCTCTACACCTTTACCAGTAATAGCATTGAAGTTTTCTGGGCTAGGGATAGTAATATTATCTTCTTTTACTTTTTTGATAATACCAACTGCAATAGGGTGTTCTGAGCTTTGTTCCAATGCACTTGAAAGTCTTAAAATTTCCTCTGTTGAATAAGTCTCGTTAACAGACTCAATTCGAGTGACACCAAAATCACCCTTGGTTAGTGTTCCTGTTTTATCAAAAAGCAAAGCTGAAATTTTTCTGGACTCTTCAAAAGCTGTTCTATTTCGGATAAGCAATCCATTTTGAGCAGATACAGCGGTAGAAATAGCAACCACAAGCGGAATGGCAAGCCCTAATGCGTGTGGACAAGCAATTACCATAACAGTAACCATTCTTTCTAAAGCATAGACAAATGGAAAGCCTAAAATCAGCCATACTGCTAATGTTCCAAAACCAATAGCCAAAGCGATATAGGTTAGCCATTTTGCAGCCCTATCTGATAGGTTTTGCATCTTCGATTTGGTTTTTTGCGCTTCCTCGACCATCTTAATGACCTTGTTTAGATAGCTGTCTTTTCCAGTATGTTCAACTTTTACTTTTAAGGTGCTATTGCCATTTACAGAACCACCAATAACCTTATCGTTTTCATCTTTTTTTACAGGTTTGGATTCGCCTGTAAGCATAGATTCATTTAGGTAACTTGAACCGTCTACTATAATCCCATCAGCGGGAACTTTTTCACCTGGTTTTACCAAAATCACATCATCTTTTAGTAAATCTTCCAAAGGAATGTCTTCTATGGTGTCACCTTTTACCCTGTGCGCTTCCGCAGGCATCATACTTACCAGTAACTGCAAGGCTTTTGATGCACCTAACACACTTTTCATTTCTATCCAATGACCAAGCAACATTATGGCTATAAGTGTTGATAGTTCCCAGAAAAAGTCTTCACCTCTTAAGCCAAATACAGTAGCTGTACTATAAAAATAAGCTACGGAAATTGCCATAGAAATCAAGGTCATCATTCCTGGTGCACCTTTTTTGACTTCAGACCAAAACCCTTTTAAAAATGGCCAACCACCATAAAAATATACAACAGTGGAAAGTGCAAAAAGGATGTATGGATTTCCTGGAAGTAAAAATTCATAACCAAAAAATTCCTGAATCATTGGTGAGAAGAACAATATAGGGATGGTAAGCACGAGTGTTACCCAAAACCGTTTTCTAAAGTCTGCAATCATCATTTTATGATGGTCGTGACCCATTTGACCGTGACCCGGATTGTGACCCGAATGGTCCCCACCTTTGTGGTTCATTTTAGAATGGTCTTCTTTTTTGTGTTTCATCTTCGAATGGTCCATTTTAGAATGGTCCATTTCATCGTGATTGTGGTGTTCGTGATTTTCCATTATTGTCTTGTTTAAGTGTTATCGTAATTTTTTTCTCATAGCTTCCGAAATGTTTTCGGCATAGACGCCATAGGCATCTACCAAAAGTCCTTTAATCCCATTTTTTGATGAAATAGCATAAAGCACACTGTTATCATCGGTACTGCTCATACCTTCAAAACGATGCATCTCGTCAACATTAAAATCTTCTGGGTGTATTTCAATTTTTAGTGAGGCACACTCCAAACATTCTGGTTTTAGGTTAAAATCGTATGTATAACCTTTTCGCTGTAAATCGTTTATTGCTTCTGAAAGGGTGTCGTAATTGTTCATTTTTATTTTATTTATAAGTCATTGTAAAATAACTATTATCTTCTTCTGTAAATTTCTGAAAGGTCAATAAACCATTCCCGTTTAATTTTTCGTTAACGGTATAGTTGAGTTGCTTAATGCGAATGCCCCAAGCATAAGCCTTAATATTTATTTTTGAATTAATGTTGGTTTTGTTGTCCTTCAATGTTCGGTCGTAAATCTTTATGATGCTTTTTGAACCAAAAAAATCCAGCAGTCCTGAATCAAAAGTCATTTCCAATTCTATATCTTCAAGATTGTCCAAATCGTAGAGGTCTTTAAATTTTTTAGAGGTGGTATTAATTTCGGTCTCCTTTGATTTTGGGTTTGAAAAAGGAAAAGCCATTACCCTTATACTCGCTTCATCAGGTTTACAGCGATAGGTTGTGGTGTATTTATCGGTCGATTTTTTGTCACGATCAAACAATTCCGTAACCACCTCAATTTCATAGTATCCATTTTTCTTTATTGTTTCACCAGCTTCAAAAGTTTGTTTGTTTAGAAAAGAGCCTTCTTCATCAAAATTTTCTCGAACAACAACTCTACCCGAAATCTGCCCAATAAGCATTTCAGTTTGTCCAGTCATTGTGATACTGAATAAAGTGATTAGTACTATGAAGCCTTGTTTTCTCATATGTGATGCATTAATTTTTTTACCTCTTTCGCCATAATATCACTCAAATCTATTCCATTTGAAGAATGTGGGATGGTATTGCACGTCACTATTTTTTCCACTCCGGAATCCAATAAATCTTGATAGGCATTTCCTGAAAAAACGGCGTGAATACCGACGCAAATAGGTGGTTTCATTCCTGCCTTTTTAAGATGTTGTACGGTTTCAATCATTGTTCGGGCTGTGGAAATAATATCATCTACCAAAATGGGTGTAGCATCTTTATAGATATCCACATCGGGAACAGAGACTTCTACATCACGGTCACCGTGACGCACCTTTTGTAATACTGTAAATGGTGCTCCTGCATTTTTGGCGACTTCTGAAACCCATTGTTCACTTTCAGAATCGGGACCGATAAGTACTGGGTTTTCGATGTTTTCTTTTATCCATTCTGAAATGGCATCGGCAGCGTGAATCACTTTATTTGGAATTTGATACACTTCTCCCAACGAACTAATTCTGTGCAAGTGAGGGTCAACCGTGGTAATGCTATCGGCAAAACCTGAAATCAATTTTCCAAAGAAACCAGAAGTTACCCCTTCGCCTTCATTAAATACTTTGTCCTGCCTCATATATGCCAAATAGGGCGCTACCAAACAGGTGCACATTGCCCCTAATGATTTGGCAGTATGACTTAAAAAATAAAGGGGCAATAGTTTTTCGTCTGGTTCGTGCAAGGTGCATACCAGTACAACACATTTGTCTTTAACATCAGATAAGATACGTGTATAGGATTCCCCATCAGGGAATTTACGCAAAGTGGCTTTGCCCACTTCAGCATCCATTTTTGTAGCCATTAGTTCTGTGAGTTCTTCATTTCCGGGAAGACTGAATAATATTGTTTTCATAGTATGTTCTTTAATTTATAGTTATGATGTCGTTATGGTTGTTTTCATATTCCAAGGCATAATTAAGTTCACCTTTGGATTCAGCATATATGGTATAAAGCAGTTGGTTCTCTTCGATTTGTTCTCCCAAATGCACATTTAGAAGAATCCCTGCCGATTTAGATTGTGGTGCTCCAGAAAGCTTGGCCAGTTTTGCAATTTTACGGTTATCAATTCGTTGCAAAACGCCTGACTTTTCAGCTTTAATTTCAATTTTATAAGGTGCTAAAACTGGTTTTGAAAATTGACCTTGCGCCTTACAAATGGCTACGAATTTTTCATATGCTTTTCCAGATTTGAGAATTTTATGTGCGGTTTCCTGTCCCTTTCCTTTTTCTACTTTTCCAGAAAGTTCTAATAGTTCAGTAGCTAAAAGCAATGCTCTTTCTGTTAAGTCTTTAGGTGCATCTTCCTCATTTTTCAAAACTTTTAATATATCTATGGCTTCTAAAGTTGGACCGATACCCCTTCCAACAGGCTGCGTGCCATCCGTAACTACAACTTTTACATTCAACCCAACAGCAGTTCCAACGGTTTCCATATGATTTTTTAGTTTTTCTCCCATTTCGGTACTGCGAACCTTGGCGGTTTCTCCCACGGGAATATCAATGACCACGTGAGTAGAACCAGCTGCTGCCTTTTTAGAGAGTACTGAAGCGATGAGCTGACCTTCGCTATCAATATCCAAGGCTTTTTCAATTTTAATGAGCACATCATCGGCAGGACTTAACTGCGCTGTACCGCCCCAAACAAAACATCCGCCTTCTTTTTCTACTACGGTCTTTATTTCCTCGGAAGAGAGCGTAACATTGGTCAGTACTTCCATTGTATCTGCTGTGCCTGCTGGCGAAGTGATTGCCCGTGAGGATGTTTTTGGCATAGTAAGCCCATACGCGGCAACAATGGCAACTACCAATGGTGTTGTCCTATTGCCAGGCAATCCACCAATGCAATGTTTGTCGACCACGATATCCTTGTTCCAGTTCAGTTGCTTTCCGGAAGCAATCATTGCTTTCGTTAGGTCGGATATTTCATCAATATCCATTCGGTCGCCAGCACAGGCAGTAATAAATGCCGAAAGGTGGATGTTGGAATAATCGCCTTCCACGATATCGGTTATGATGTTGTTATAGGCCTTATAATCCAGTTTTTTGTTATAGATTTTTGCCCTGACGTGGCTTAACGATTCTATAGGTTCTAAATGGGAAACATACAATGTATCATTTTGGGACACATTGAGTTTTTTCGCAGCAGCATCTGATAGTCCGATTTCATTGTGCAACAAGATATCAGAATTCAAAACATTAAGACTTGCCACGATTGATGTACTTGCGTTGGATATTCTTATTCGGGTAAGTGCCTCAAACCCTTCTGAAATACAGACGTGGCAATCTTCGCGCATATACACTACATTTTCGTTTTGGGTATAGATTCCGAGATGTTTATATTTTAATATGTTTGAGTGTGTGTCCATATTTTATTGGTTGTTGTGATTTTTCGATTTATTCTATTTCTTCGATGGTGTATAATTGCGGAATTTCTGCATCCCACCCATAGGTTTCCTTGATGCCTTTTTGCAATGCTTCTGCACTCTCTTTTTCACCGTGTACAATGAAAATACGTTCGGGTTTGTTTTTTATACTGTCCATCCAGTCCATAAGCTCTGCGTGGTCTGCGTGTGCCGAAAGCCCTTCAATTTCTGCAACTTCCATATGAAACGGCACCCATTTTCCGTACACTTTCAATTCCTTATCACCTTCCAATAATTTTCTTCCCCGAGTACCTTCGGCCTGATAACCCACAAAGAGCAAAGTGTTGTTTGAATTTTGTGCTTGGGTTTCGAGATAGTTGAGCATTCTTCCGCCAGTAAGCATTCCGCTTCCTGCAATCACAATTTTTGGTTTGTTATCGGTTCGTAATTCCATAGTTTCCCGATAACTGCTTACGACCGTAAAATGTGAACACATTTCATCACATTCATTCTCATCTAGTCTGTGCCAGTCCCTTGTGCGATGAAACAATTCCAATACACTAGCGCCCATTGGGCTGTCCATTATCATTCGTACTTTTGGGATTTTCTTCTCTTTCAATAATTTCCAAAAAATCACCATCATCAGTTGGGCGCGTTCTACTGAAAAACTTGGAACAAATAGGCTGCCACCTCTATTGATAGTGTCATTGACCAATTTTTCAATCTGCGGAAGTGCTTCTATTTCATCGGGATGAAACCTTCCACCATAAGTGGATTCAATGAAAAGCACATCCGCTTTTTTTGGTTTAAGGGGTGGATAGAGCAATAAATCATTGGTTCTACCAATGTCTCCTGAAAAGACAAAACGTTTTCCGTGCACATCCAACTCAATATAGGTTGCACCAAGAATATGTCCGTTGTATTGGAAGCGAGCCCTAATACCATCAAATAACGGAATCCATTGTGATTGTGGAATTCCTTTAAAGTGTGGGATAGTTTTTTCTACATCCTTTAAATCGTATAATGGTTCTGCGGGACTGTGTTTGGAATAGCCTTCCTTATTGGCACGTTCGGCTTCTTGCTCCTGTATTTTTGCACTATCATTCAAAATGATTTTTGCAATGTCCAAAGTAGGATTCGTACCATAAATGGGACCATTGAAGCCTTGTTTTACCAATCTGGGTAAATAACCTGTATGGTCCATATGACCGTGGGTAAGCAAAACAGCATCAATATCACCTACATTAACAGGTGGGTACTCCCAGTTTTTAAGGCGTAATTCCTTTAACCCTTGGAAGAGGCCACAGTCTATAAGTATCTTTCTATCTCCTGTATCCACCAAATATTTTGAGCCAGTCACGGTGCCTGCCGCCCCCAAAAAGTGGATGTTTAATCTATTATTTTTCATCTTTATATTATTTATTAATGTCCACCACAACAGGAAGGCAGGTTTCCTTTATCCTGGGTCGATCTATATACCTGTACTATTTCATTATATAGATTGCGGGAATCTTGTTTTATAAGAAGCGCCAATTTTTTTATGGATTTTGGCTCGGAGTTTACCATTTCCAATAATATTTCCAATGCTTCTTCAAGTATTTTCGGGTCATCTTCCAAGGCCTGGTAAAATGGCTCTAGATCTAGGTTGTTCTGTTCTTGCAATTCTTCTGTTTTCATCTGTATTGTTTTTTTTGTTATTAGTTGTCATTCCCGCTCGGGCAGGAAATCTTGTTATTTTAATGGGTTCTACATAGCTCCTTTGAATCTTCAAGGATTTTTTTTCGTCTTGGATTACTGATACCGATTTGTCCCAAAAAGCCTGGATTTTCGACCAGCTCTTTACAGAGCACGATTCCTTTATTCAGTAATTGGACCTTCTCTGCTTTGGTTAGGCTCGTAAGGGCAGTTAATGGATGTAGGCCTGCTTTATCTATTCTATCTTTAAGTCCATTTCCCTGAGGATAATCCCAACTTGTCAATAACAGCCCAACACAAGTACCATATTGAATGGCATCTGTCGTAAAACGGGTATTGGTATAAACCTCTCCTTGATGTAATTTGCTTTCGTGCCCTTTGTGATGTTCCCATTGTCTTTCCACGTCCAAAAACCGTGAATGGATATATAAAGGAATCTTTACGTTGCAAAACCTGCCTTGGTCACTGTGGTATTTACATTCAATCATATAATGTTTATTGTCTTTCTGTGCAATCACATCTACTTCATGTTGTACGCAATTTCCCTGGACAATAACCCCAACCTCTGTCTTGTAGCCTTCAAATTTAAATAGCTTACCTACAAATTTTTCAAACGGAAATCCTGAAGGCCCCAATTCCATCAGGGCTTTTTTAAGCTTATATTTTGATGCGCTTACCCGTGACCTGCTTTTAAGCATTTTAAAAGCCAATTGATAGATTTTTTTGGTGGTCATCCCTTCTTCAATGAGCCCTTGTACCTCACGGGCTATCTCCTGAACATGATTTTCATCTGCTTTTGAGCGCCGTAGGGAGTTGATGAGCTTATTTATATCAAAAACCTGATACTCACCTGAATATTTTTTTATCAGAACTGATTTATTCATAACTATAATTTAATGGTCATCACCGGCAATTCGGAATGATTGGTTACACCCTCAGCGATACTTTTGGAGAAAAGACTTAAAAATCCTGTACTCCCGTGAGTACACATAGCGATCAAATCAGCATTTTTATACTTTAAAAAATTATTTATCCCTGTTTCAACAGCAGGTTCGTTATATACATTCATTGAATACTTCTCCAATTCCGGAAAATTTTCTAGGAACTTCTTAATGGGTTTCAAACCCCTATCAATACTATTAAAATCAGTTTGTGTGTTGACTCTCAATAAATGGATATGTGCACCGCATTTTGTAGCAAGCGAAATAACCATTTTAAAGGCTTCGCTCACATCTTCCAGAAAATCTGAAACAAAAACGATATCTTTAAAAGGAAAGGATATTTCTTTGTTCTTGACCACGATTACAGGTACATCGGCTTTTCTTACGATTTTTTCTACATTGCTTCCCAGTAGTTCCCGAACTCCACCATGGGTGCCGCTACTTCCTGTAACAATAAAATCGTGATGAAAATGTCCTGAATGTTGTAGGATATTTGCTTGTCCGCCATCAAATTCAAGAAAAGTCCTACATTCCAGTCCTTCGCGTTCCGCTTTTAACTCCAAAGCCCTCAAATCAGCCCTTGCGCTTCCTATTTCTTTTACTGTTTCTGGATATCTCTTTTCTTTTTCCTTACCCAGGTCAACCCAGTTTACCGGGGTGTTTATTAAATGAAAAAAATGAATTTCGGAATTGTAAAGCTTTGCCATTTCAATGCCGAGTTCTTCTGCTTTCTTGCAATTTTTTGAAAAGTCTGTTGGTACGAGTATGTTTTTCATAATTTATTGATTTTGAAATGTTTTCGTTATAATTACATAATTTGACTATTGAATTTTTTTGTTATAATTAAGCGATGGTTATACTATCTTCCAGATATACCTGTTGCACGGAATGCAATAACTCAATCCCCTTATTGAAAGGTTTTTGAAATGCCTTTCTTCCCATTATCAGCCCTGAACCTCCGGCTCTTTTATTGATGACGGCAGTTGTTATTGCCTCAACTAAATCAGATTCACCTTTAGACCCACCTCCTGAATTAATCAGTCCTATTTTTCCCATATAGCAATTTGCCACCTGTAGCCTGCAAAGGTCTATGGGGTGTTCTGTGGCAAGGGTCTCATACATCGCATCATCACATTTGCCAAATCCTATATTTTTAAAGCCGAAATTGTTTACAGGTAATTTTTGCTTGATGATGTCAGCCTGGGTGGTGACACCCAAATGATTTGCCTGTCCTGTTAAATCGGCAGCCGAGTGGTAATCTTCTTTCTCTGTTTTAAAAGCTTCGTTGCGCAGATAGCACCATAAAATAGTAGCCATTCCCAGATTGTGGGCTTCTTCAAAAGCTTCGGCTATTTCTTTAAGCTGCCTGTTGCTTTCTTCGGAACCAAAATAGATGGTAGCCCCCACAGCAACGGCTCCCATATCCCAGGCATTTTTTACTTTTCCAAATAAGGTTTGGTCATACTTATTGGGATAGGTAAGCAATTCGTTATGGTTAATTTTTACGATAAAGGGGATTTTATGGGCATATTTTCGAGCATTCAAACCCAATACACCAAATGTGGAGGCCACACCATTGCAACCGGCTTCCATAGCAAGTTTTATGATGTTTTCAGGGTCAAAATAATCCGGATTTTTATAGAATGAGAAGGCTGCGCTATGCTCAATACCCTGGTCTACCGGAAGAATGCTCAAGTAGCCTGTCCCGCCCAGATTGCCGTGGTTATATAATTGGGAAAGGCTACGCAACACCTGCGGACTGCGATTACTCTTCACAAATACCTTGAGAAAGTTCCTGCCAGGTAACTGCAATTCATCTTTTGTGATCTTTTCGCTAACGTGATCAAGATAGAAGGATGCTTTTTCCCCTAAAAGCTCTGTAATATTTTCGTTTTTTTTCATCTTAATAGTGTTTAATGAATGCCTAAACTTTCATTGGTTTTGGAAATTGATGTTGCACCATCTGTTTCAATTCCGGTAAGTGCCCTAATAGCATCAATAGTTTCGGGAATTACAATAGCCTGGTTATCGACTACGTAAGCGTAAAAAAGTTCGTCCCCCTGTACTTTCAGCATATCTTCCCAAAGGGCAACTTCATACATATCGCCCCAGGGCCTTCCCATATCCAGGAACATTTCCTTAATGGTATTGTTAGAAACCAGGCCTTGGTCATATTGAATTAGTTTAATACGACTTGAAGTTTTGAAAGCATTTAGCACTTCTTCCTTTGTCGCCTGCTTTTTCAATTTCACATTCCAGTAGTGCATATGGCTCAATGTTTCGGGTACTTTTACCGCTGCGGTGATGACATCCAATTCTGGGTCAACACTTTTAGCATCTGGACCTTGATGGCTTGGGATATCTTTTTCGGGAACCATCGTATTCATAATACCACCTAAATGGCTTTCCCAAGGATCTGTTGCCCTTCTTAAAAGCGTGCCCCTGGCATAGTCCAATAAATCGGCCCTTTTTAACGCGGTCAACGTACGAAGAATGGAGGTGGTGTTGCAGGAAACTACTCTTGTCGCATTCAAGTTTAAAGCCGATTTGTAATTATTTTCAGCACTAAAGGAATGACCTGTAGTTTCGTGTTTTTCACCTCCTTGTACAATAAATTTGATGTTTTGCTCCTTGTAGATAACGACATTTTGAGCGGCAATCTTTTTGGGTGTACAATCAACAACCAGGTCTGATTTCTTTAAAAGCTCCTGTAAATTTCCTTTTACTGAAATTCCTTCGGATTTCATTTTACCTTCAGCTTCCTGGGTAGCTGCATAAATATCGTATTCCTTTCTTACGGCATTTTGAATTCGCCAGTCGCTAATGATATCACATACTCCCGAAAGCTTCATATCGTTTTGTAAGTTGATGGCATCTGCCACCCTTTTTCCAATGACTCCGTAACCTATAACTGCTACATTTTTCATATAAATTGTTTTTAATTAATTATGTTTTTTTGTTTTTGTCACTTGTATTCTTCATTCCCATTGGCATATTACCTTCATCGTCTGTGTGTGAAATCATAAAAAGGCGTTCTGCAACAAGTATTAGAACAATCCCAATCGCTGCTACGATAAGCACCAAAGGATCGTTCAGATATTTTATATAAAGAAAAGCTGCCAATACCGCAATGTCCAATACGATGGCTATTAATGGGATGATAGGCTGAAAAACCACTTTGTTTTTAAGGTGACGGAACAGCCCCCAATGGATAGCGATATCCATAATAAGGTAAAAAATAGCCCCAATGGATGCTATCCTTGTCAAATCGAAAAGCACGGTCAGTAAAATGGCGAGGGAAGACGTGAATACTAGTGCTGGATTTTTTAAGCTACCAAGTTTGGTTAAAGAAGGCACCTGTTTCATATTGCTGAGCATTGCCAACAAGCGTGAAGAGGAAAAGATACTGGCAATGACCCCAGAAACCGTGGCAATAATGGCAATGCCAATGGTAATCCAGGAACCCCATTCCCCAAAAACAGGTTTTGCGGCGGCTGCAAGGGCATAATCTTTAGCTTCGATTATTTCAGGAATGCTTAAACCTCCCGCAACAGCTAATGCCAAGGCTACATATATCAGTGTGCAGATAAGTATGGAAAACACGATAGACCTACCAAGATTTTTATGCGGGCTTTTAATATCGGCTCCTTGGTTCGTGATTGTTGTAAATCCTTTATAGGCAAGGATTGCCAATGCCAATGCAGCCACAAAGCCAAAGCCCTGTGGTAAAGCTTCGGTATTTTGAGGAATATAGCTTCCTGTAATGTCTGCAAATCCAGAAACTATTAACCCTGCAATGGCGAGCAATGCAATACCAAAAACTTTGATAACTGCTGTAAAGGTAGCTGTTGCACCAATAACCTTATTGCCCAGGATATTCACTATATAAGCAATAACAATAAGTCCCACTCCAAGAACAGAGGCATAATTTGCGTAGGAATCTGGAAATAGCCTAAGTGTATAAGCCCCAAAAGTGCCGGCCACCAAACTTTCTGAAACTACCATTGATACGTACATCAGTAAAGAATAAAACCCAGTTGTTGTTCCAGGCCCATAGGATTTGTTAAGAAATTTAACCACACCTCCAGACGACGGAAAAGCATTTGAAAACTTGACATAGGAATATGAACTGAACCCCACCACAAAGGCTCCCGCAATAAATGCAATGGGAAATAGATCACCCACCAACTCTGCTATTTGCCCCATAAGGACAAATATGCCAGCACCAATCATTACGCCAGTACCAAGAGATATGGAACCTATTAGGGAAAGCTTATTATTTTTATCTGTGGTGTTTTTCATTATTAAATTATTTTGTTCTGTTTTTAACCGAAGATTTCGGTTTAAAGTTTCTAATAATCAGGCGGTTGCTCTTTTCATAAGTGAAATAGCTAACCGCCCAATTAAAACCAACCATCAATCTATTTCTAAATCCACTTATGGACATCAAGTGAACAACGGACCACAGCAACCAGGCGAAATAGCCTGCAAATTTAAATTTGCCCAAATCGGCAACTGCCTTGCGTTTACCTACGGTTGCTAAGGAACCTTTATCTTTATATTTGAAAGGTTTTATGGATTTGTTATTTATGATATTTAATATCGAATCGCCCAGGTATTTACCTTGTTGAATAGCGGTCTGTGCTACTTGTGGATGTCCTTTTGGGGTTTCTTTGGAAATGAGTGCTGCGATATCACCTATGGCAAAAATATTTTCGTAGCCTTCTACTTTTAAATTGGCATTGGTTTTAATACGGTTGCCTCTGACTACGTGTTTTCCATCAATACCATTTGGGAATTGTCCTTTTACGCCAGCCGTCCAGATAAGGTTTTTAGCCAAAATGGTCTTATCACTTTTGGTAGTGACTTCCTTTCCATCATAATTGCTTACAGCTTCATTTAATAATACCTTTACATTTAAATCCTCTAAATATTTGAGGGTTTTCGAAGATGCTTTATCAGACATTGTACTTAACAACTCATCAATGGCTTCTATTAAATAAATGTTCATAATGGAAGCAGGATACTCTGGATAATCTTTGGGTAGAATGTATTTACAGAATTCAGCCAATGCTCCTGCCATCTCTACACCGGCAGGACCACCACCTACAATTACAAAATTTGTTAGGGCGTCCCGTTCATCATCATCACAGGTAATGGCAGCCTGTTCTAAATTTTGCAACATCATATGGCGGATGTTGAGGGAATCGCGAATATCCTTCATCCCCAAACTATTTTCGGCCATAGAATCCATCCCAAAGAAATTGGTGGTCGTGCCAGTAGCCAACACTAAATAGTCATAAGAAACACTTCCCTTATTGGTCAATATAGTATTTGAATCAGGTTGAATTTTCTCAACTTCAGCCAAACGAAACAATACATTTTTATATCCATTAATTTGTTTTCTGAATGGAAATACTATGCTATCAGGTTCCAACGCACTCGTTGCCACTTGATATAATAAAGGTTGAAATTGATGGAAGTTATTTTTATCGAGTAAAACCACTTGAACTTCTTTGTGTTTCAGTTTTTCAACCAATGCCAAACCTGCAAATCCTCCACCAACGATAACCACACGAGGTAATTTGGTATCGGGAAGACAGATTTCATCTGTTATCTTACAAGTGGATTCTAATGTAATGCTATGTGTTTGCTTTTCTTTCATTTTTTATTTCTATCTCTTGCAATGAGTACTGAACATTTGGCATTTGTGGTCAAATATTGGGATACAGAGCCCAATACTAAGCGAGAAAAAGCACCGTGACCCTGAGAGCCTACTACAATTAAATCTGCACCCCAATCTTCTGCTTTTTCATAAATAGTACTTTTGGGCAGGCCACTAACAACACTTGTGGTTATAGTAAGTGCCTTGTTTTCGGCCTTGATTTTATCGGAAGCTTCTGAAACAATTTTGTTTCCCAATTTTTGAGCGTTACTTCTAATTTCTTCTATGTAATTTCCTATCCTGCCGCCCATAGTATGCAATCCCAGGCCGGTTGTTTTCGGAACTTCATAAACATTTATAATATGAATTTCACTATTTGAGGATAGGGTCATTTTTATAAGTTCGTGAATGGCTACTTTACTGAAATCTGAACCATCTATGGCCAATAGTATTTTCATAGTTTGAATGTATTAGTTGGTTGATATTTCTTTTGATTTTATAAGTTTTCTCCAATACAAGTGTTCATATAATCCAGACCAATACATACCAAAGGTGAAAGCGAATAATAATTCTTCAATTGGAATTCCTAAAACAAGAATATGGGTCAGGTTGTCCATATTCCAGTACAGCTCCACATATTGCGGATAAAACGGAAGGATGCTTCCGAAATAAATGAAGTACAGTATGGTAAACAGAATTCCCCCAACCCATATCTTTCCTTTTAAATCCGGACGACAATAAAGTGTTGCCAAGCCACCTATGAACAAAGCTATAATACCGCAATAAATGTGATTGAACGACGTAAATAGCGCTAGAATGATGAACACGTATGCTGGCGTAAAAAGTAGAAAAATATGCAATCGGTGCCTGCTATGACTTCGTTCGCTATGCGGTATTTGGGCAAGTCTTCTTTTAAAAATAAGATTGTAGAGTACCGTCCCTATTCCGCCAATGGCAAAAGAGAAGATAAGGCTCTCAATATCAAAACCTATTCTTTCCGCTAAATGGAATAAGGAAGGTGGCATCCAATATTCTGGTACAAATAATGGTTCTGTTAAACCAAAGGGCATCGTAATAAGGCTCATTTTAAGCATTTCTTTTCTATTCCCTTTTTTAGACAAGAAAATAACTGCCCAAAGTGCAAGGATAATGAGAGACCATATAAACCAGACGTATTGCATAGACCTATTGCTTTCTATTTTCTAAATAATTAACAGCTTCTTTAACAGTCAATGGGTAGGTTGCATTGCCAGTACGCACATAGAATGTGGTGTTTTCGGTATCGTTGACATAAATGGGTTTTTCCGAAGGTTCGATATCCACTACGCACACATCTTTTTCATTAATACTGTAAAATGAAATATGGTTGCTGAAACAAGCCTCGTGCCCCAATTGCGTAGAAATAATCCTGAACACCGCACGTTCATACCCATCCATGTTTTTATGCTTTAGGGTTTTATAATCTTTTTCCAATCCCAGAACATTTCCTTCGTCATCAACACCAATTATAAGTTTTCCACCTTTTGCGTTCATAAACCCTGTGATGGTTTTGGCTATGATAACTTCTAGGTCGCGATTGGTTGATTTACGGTAATAGTCATAACGTATGGAAGACTTCAACTCGACCCGTTCATTTTCGCCAGCTTGGATTAATGCCTCGATATCTTGAACAAGTAATCGTTGTTGTGTTCCAATGAGTTCATTTTTCCTTTTAAGGTTTATCCAAAACAAACCAGACAGTAGTCCCAACAGACCACCTAAGAGCGTGAGTAAACCTCCCATTCCACTCATATCAAAAGTGAAAGACTCTAAAAATCGGGTTTTTAAAACATCTTGAAACAGGGAAAACGAAAACACTGTGTTACTATATTCAAACCAATAGAGCACCATTGTAAAAGGGTGTACCAGGAAATAGAAGATGCCTGCCCAAATTAATACTGGAACAGCTATTGTTTTAATATTTCTAAGAGGTTTCTTATTCTGCATTATTAAGGATTTAAAACTTATTTTATATAGTTATGTTCTAATTAAAGAGGTTTATTGCCAAATGCTTTTAAATTTTCCCTGATAAAAAATTATCCCCTTTTAATTTGGGCATTGTAAAATGCTGCAATGCACGCTCCAATTAACCAACCTAAAATGAAGGTTTGAACAATACCGAAAAATGCTTCCAAAAGGGGAACGTCCATTCTTATTATATTGCTTGTGTCCAGACCGTGTAAAAGACTATTGAAAAATATAATCGTTCCTTCTTGTCCCGCTGTTGCCATCACGATCATACAGCCCAAATAAATCAAAGCTCCAGTAAGACCGAGGGCAAAACCAAATTTTTTTACGTTCAATCGATACATAGTTTATGTGTTTTTAGGTTAGTTATCTGGGTTTATTAATTTTTTATATTCTTCAAATTCCTCCTTTGAGATTTCACCCCTGGCAAACCTTTTTTTTAGGATATCCAATGGCTTTTCTTTTTTTGATTTTTGGTAGGGAATATCTGTTGGGATAAAGAAAATCCAAGCCAATAAAATAATCCATATAATCCACCATATTAGGTGCATTCCTCCAAAATGTCCGTCGTATAAATGCATAATTTTTGGTTTTAATTAATTTATTTATGTAATTGTGTACCCGTTAAGTTTGCTGAGCTGCTTTTGCAATTCAGTAATTGAAAGATTTTCCGTCATTGTGATGAGCGTTGCTCCTTTTGGTTCCAGAAAAATTTCTGCCTTTTCGATATTGGGGTGTTCTTCTAAAGTCTTCTTGACCCTTGTTACACATCCACCACAACTGATTCCCTCTATTTGAAATTTTTGTTTCATCTTGTTTTTGTTTTAGTGATGTTCCCTTCTTGATCGTATTTCTTATCATTTTTATCCAAATTTTTATCAGATAATCCATGGGTGTGAGTTCCGTGTTGCATTGGCATCATTAGGTGTATGGCGAACATTAATAAAATGAATGCAAAAAGCCAGGTTCCGCCTCCAATACCAATTGAAGGAGCAAAAAAGATGAGTAACAAGGGAAGGCCACAACCAATGACCATCCATAACCAGTGATTTTTCATTGTTTTTGTTTTTGAAATTGAAATTATATCTGTTTTAATTTATTTTTTTGATCTTCCATTTTTTATTGATTCCCTCAATTGCAATAAGGTCTTCAGAAATAAATTTTGAAGTTATATTAGGAGCCACTTTCAAATACCTCTTTGAAAGTGTAATGTGTATCGGATCTTCATTTAAATACTGACGAATTTCTCCATCCTTATCAATAATTACTTCGAAATAGTGGTAGTTCACCACGTTCTTCATAAGTTCGTTGCTCCCAAGTTGTTCCTTGACCAACTTCAGTACAATGGCCGAACCATTTTTAAAATTAGAAGCGTTCAGGAATTCAGGTGTAATAACTGTTACCCCATCTTTATTTATATATCCGTAGTAGAGAACCCCATCCTTATGATGTGCAATCAAGCATCTATCGTTTTTGAAAATTGGATAATTGGCGTTATCCGTTTTTGTGAGAACCAAATCATTGCGAAAATCAATCAATAAGCTTCCGTCTTTGGCAATAAAACCCCATTCGTTTCCTTTTTTAACGGCGGCGATGCCATTGTTAAAAGGTGATATATAATCTAAATTTTCCAAGGTTTGCGCAATTCCCATAAAAGGAATTATTAAAATCACTATTAATATTTTTTTCATTGTTTTATTTTTTTTGGTTAATTCTTACTTTTCATCATTCGAAGGGCCTGAACTGGCTTGTGAGATAATTGAGGGGTTATCAACACAAGCCGTGAGGAGATGTCCAGGCTTAAATTGAATGTAAACCTACCTACTTTTAAAGTATTTCATCTTCATAATTTTCTTTCTTATTTATATGATTTCATCATAGAACCTACGCTTCCAATTTCCTATGTTTTTGTAATCTGTCATACTCATTCCTACGACTTCCTTAAACTGCCTGGATAAATGATTTACACTGCTATAATCCAGTAGATAGCCTATATCTGAAAAGGTATGTTGCTTAAGTTGGATAAGTTCTTTAACCTTCTCTATCTTCAATTTGATAAAGTACTTTTCAATGGTTGTTTTTTCATTGGTTGAGAATAGTTTGCTTAATGTCTTGTAATCCTTGTGAAGACTTGATGCTAATAGTTCAGATATCTTTACTTTAATATGTAACGGCAACTCTTGCAGTTGTTCAATTAGAATGATCTTCATTCTTTCAACAAGCATCTCTTCTTCTTTTTTTACTATTTCAAAACTATTGGCGTGTAGCACCCTTGTTACGTTATCTGTAATGGCAACTTCATTTAGGTTAGGTGCTTCTACCATTAACCTTCCCAACTCTAATGAGAGTACAGTAATATCTAATTCTTGAAGTTCTTGTTTTATAACTTTGAGGCATCTGCTACAAACCATATTCTTAATCCAAAATTCTTTTCGTGAGCTCATTTTAGTATAGGTATTGCTATTGGGCATGGAGCTCAATAGATCATAAGGTTTTGGCCTTACATGTTTAAATTGATGAAATGTGTTGTGGAATAACGGTTTACAACAATCTTTAACCAGAAGTGGTTCTTTGATTATAAGATAGAATACAGATTGATACGTTCAATCTACAGGGAAGAAAATCAAATTAAATAAATCTCGTTGAGAACTTGTAAGTCCTTAGATAGCAAAGGCGGCCTATAGTGTTTGAAAGGGACGATGTTTGCTTCAAGCCCTTCAAACAGATTAAGGTAGGTATAAAAGAAGGTTCTAAGAAAGAATATATCTTCAGACTCAAGTTGGGTATTAACCTTTTTTATGGTATCATCGCCTGTTTTGACCAAAGTTTGATTGCTGCAGCAGTCTTTTTCTTGAATAGAAGTGCATTGCTTAGTGGTGGAATCTTTCTCTAGTTCCTTGTCTTGACAGACTTTGGCTTTACCCAAAAGTGCCATATCCACCAATTTATTACAGCAGAAGTGCATATCTACTGTAAACGAAGAAGTACTAAAAAATATAGTAGCTGCTAAAAAGAAGGCTAATATTTTGGTAAAAAAAGATTTCACGTAATAAATTTAATAATTTTATATCAAATATTTAAAATATATGTTAAATAATTAGATTTTAGTATTATATTTTAGTTAAGAGTAGATTTTAGTTAACGTTACGAATGTAAATTAGTTGACTATGAAAAAATATGACTTCCGTCATATAAAATCGATTCTAACTTTATGTTATTTGCAGTAATCTTGATCCAGATGTAAAATAGTCTCTAGGTTTTTATAAACTAAACTCTTTGTTAAATAAAAGAAATCTTCTAATTTTTTTTTAGCTTTGTATTCTTAATGAAAAAGGTTTTCTTAAAATTATCATCATTTTTTATGGCACTTTTAGTGCTGTTTTCAACGTTTTCTTTTACGTTGGCGAGTCACTATTGTGGTGATGTTTTAGTTGATTCTTCATTGTTTGGAAAAGTAGAAACCTGTGGTATGGAAGTACAAAAAACTTCCACTTCTTTAAATTGTGATATTACCAAGAATAATTGTTGTAGTGATGAACAACTGCTTTTGGAAGGACAAGACACCTTAAAAATTTCCTTTGAAAAGTTGGATAAAGAACACCAAATATTTGTTGTTTCATTAGTCCAATCTTATTTATATTTATTTGAATATGAAAACTCAGATAAGAAAACATTTATAAATTATTCCCCACCACCCCTCATAAGAGATGTTCAAGTCTTAGACCAGACTTTCCTCATTTGATTTTTAAGTAAATAACTCTTAAGTCCAATCTTAACTTGTTTGGACTAAACTGCTTATATCTTGTTTCCTCAACAAGTATTGTTATTACTTAAAACTCATTTTTCTATGCTGAATAAAAGCATCAAATTTCTAATAGAAAATAAATTAGTAGCTGTTTTACTATTAGCTTTGTTCGTCGGTTGGGGCGTTGTAAACGCACCTTTTAATTGGGAGACCGGTATTTTGCCTACTGACCCTGTAGCTGTGGATGCCATTCCCGATATTGGTGAAAACCAACAAATTGTTTTTACCAAATGGCAAGGGCGCTCGCCACAGGATATTGAAGACCAAATTACGTATCCACTTACAACTTCGCTTCTAGGTATTCCAGGCGTGAAAACTATTCGTAGTTCCTCTATGTTTGGGTTTTCCAGTATCTATATCATTTTTGAAGAAGATGTGGAGTTTTACTGGTCACGTAGTCGCATTCTCGAAAAACTCAATTCGCTTCCTTCCAACTTGCTGCCAGATGGCGTTAACCCAGCTTTGGGCCCTGATGCCACAGGTTTAGGACAAATATTCTGGTACACCCTAGAAGGTCGTGACAAGGATGGTAATGTAACCGGTGGTTGGGATTTACAGGAACTGCGTAGTATACAGGATTATTATGTGAAATACGGATTGTCATCAGCAAGTGGTGTTTCCGAAGTAGCGTCTATCGGCGGTTATGTTCAGGAATATCAAGTAGATGTGGACCCGGAGAAAATGCGCCAATACAATATTGGATTAAGTGCCATTGTCAAAGCCGTTAAGCAGAGCAACCAAGATATTGGTGCACAAACATTGGAAATCAATCAGGCCGAATATCTGGTTCGTGGTTTGGGCTATGTAAAATCCGTTGCAGATATTGAAAATGCCGTGGTCACTTCAGAGAATTTTACGTCTATCCGAATAAAAGACATCGCAACTGTTCATTTGGGACCGCAAACTCGTCGTGGTATTTTAGATAAAGAAGGTGCCGAAGTTGTTGGTGGTGTTGTGGTAGCGCGATATGGCGCCAACCCTATGGAAGTTATCAATAATGTAAAAGAGCAAATCGCTGAACTGTCATCTGGGCTTCCAACAAAAGTTCTGGCAGATGGCCGCACCTCACAAGTGACCATTGTCCCCTTTTACGACCGTACCCAGCTTATTCAAGAGACCCTACACACGCTTAATGAAGCACTCACGCTTGAAATCTTAATAACCATTCTGGTCATTATCGTAATGGTGTTCAACCTACGCGCATCCATCTTAATTTCAGGTTTGTTACCCGTTGCAGTATTAATGGTTTTCATTGCAATGAAACTTTTTGATGTAGATGCAAATATTGTAGCATTGTCAGGGATTGCCATTGCTATAGGTACAATGGTGGATGTGGGCGTTATACTGGCCGAAAATATGATTCGGCATTTGGAAGATGAAAAATTACGCTTTCGCGAAAGCGGAATCGAGTACACCACAAATGAAATCATCTACAATGCAACTGCTGAAGTTTCTGGTGCAATTTTAACGGCAGTATTAACAACCATTATCAGTTTTATTCCTGTATTCACTATGATAGGTGCTGAAGGAAAGTTGTTTCGTCCACTCGCATTTACAAAGACAATGGCGCTCACGGCGTCTTTGGTTATCGCCCTTTTCTTGATACCACCATTTGCCGCATTCCTTTTCAAAAAGAGTACTATTAGGGAGCACGCTAAATATATTATTAATGCTGTTCTCATCGTCCTTGGTATCACAGCCATCTTCTATGGTTATTGGTTGGGTATTATATTAATTGCCTATGGAATCGTTGCAATTTTGAGTGTACGCGATATTATCACGGCAAAAAGAGCCAATCTAATACATATCGTTATTTCTTGTATTGCTATTGTTTTCCTTCTAGCCGAATACTGGCGACCACTAGGTTTTGACCGCGGTATTATAATGAACTTGATTTTTGTTGCGATTATCTGTTTCGGATTACTGGGGGCGTTTTCAATTTTCCAAAAATATTACGACACTATATTACGTTGGGCACTTCAAAACCGATTACTGTTTTTAATAATTCCGACCACAGTGTTGATTTTAGGGGCCATAATAATGCGCAACACGGGTAAAGAATTTATGCCATCGCTCAACGAAGGCTCATTCCTGTTAATGCCAACATCCTTGCCACACGCAGGTGTTGAAGAAAACAAGCGTGTGTTACAGCAGCTTGATATGGCCGTAGCCAGTATTCCTGAAATCGAAACGGTAGTAGGTAAATCGGGTAGAACAGAATCTGCTCTTGACCCTGCGCCGCTCTCGATGTATGAAAATGTGATTCAGTATAAGTCTGAATATATGCGAAACAAGAATGGCGAGAGACAACGCTACCGCGTAAACGATGATGGTTTATTTGTTCTGAAAAATGATAAATTCATTATTAATCCAAATAATGAAATCGATGATGACGCTAATTATGAGGCCTCGCAACTAAAAACAAATGCAACCCATAACGATTTAATTGAAGACGGCAGCGGTGAATATTACCGAAACTGGCGGCCAGAAATCGACAGCCCAGACGATATCTGGAATGAGATTGTGAAAGTGACAAAATTTCCAGGGGTGACTTCTGCACCAAAACTACAACCTATCGAGACAAGGCTCGTAATGCTTCAAACAGGTATGCGTGCGCCTATGGGTATAAAAGTTAAAGGGCCAGACTTGAAAACAATAGAAGCTTTTGGTCTACAGCTCGAAGACATTTTAAAACAAGCTGAAGGTGTAAAAGAACAAGCTGTCTTTGCAGACCGTATTGTGGGCAAGCCCTATTTACTAATTGATATAAAACGAGACCAATTGGCACGCTATGGAATTTCCATAATGGATGTTCAGGAAGTACTTCAGGTAGCTGTGGGCGGTATGCCGCTTACTCAAACGGTGGAAGGTCGTGAGCGGTATGGAGTAAGAGTGCGCTATCCGCGTGAGTTGCGTGCAAACTCAGAAGATTTAAAAGATATTTATGTTCCGGTTGAGAAAGGAAGTCCGGTTCCCTTAAGCGAGTTGGCCACCATAAGATACGAACAAGGGCCGCAGGTCATTAAAAGTGAGGACACCTTTTTAATTGGCTATGTTCTTTTCGATAAGTTGGACGGTTTCGCCGAAGTGGATGTAGTGGAAAATGCCCAAGCGCTCATTCAACAAAAGATTGATAACGGTGATCTAATTGTACCAAAAGGAATTAACTATCGCTTTACAGGTACCTACGAAAACCAACTGAGAGCCGAAAAAACTTTAAGCGTGGTTGTGCCATTAGCATTAGCTATCATATTTCTAATTCTGTATTTCCAGTTCCGTTCTGTTTCCACCTCGTTGATGGTATTTACAGGAATCGCAGTTGCCTTTGCAGGTGGCTTTATAATGATTTGGCTTTACGGTCAGGATTGGTTCTTCAATTTCAGCTTTTTTGGTGAGAATATGCGGGATTTGTTCAATATGAAAACCATCAATCTAAGTGTTGCTGTCTGGGTTGGCTTTATTGCGCTTTTTGGTATCGCAACAGATGATGGTGTAGTTATGGCTACCTACCTCACACAAACTTTTGACAGAGAGAATCCCAATGATAAAAAAGGAATCCGACTTGCCACATTAGAAGCTGCTGGAAAGCGAATTCGTCCGTGTTTGATGACTACTGTTACCACCGTGCTTGCACTCTTACCTGTACTTACTTCTACGGGAAAAGGAAGCGATATTATGATACCTATGGCAATCCCCATTTTCGGTGGGATGATTATAGATATTACATCCTACTTTTTAGTACCAGTATTATATAGCTGGAAAAAAGAGTACCAACTTAAACGAGCAAACAAATGAAAAATATAAAAATTATTACCTGTCTTTTGTTTGTTTCCGCTTTCGCGAAAGCGCAACAACTACAATCATACATTGAAGAGGCACAATCTAACAACCCCGAGATTCAAGCCTTTGAACTGCGCTATAACATCGCCGAAGAAAAAGTGAACGAAGCCGATTGGTTGCCCAATACGCTTGTTGGAGCAGGTTATTTTGTGAGCGAACCCGAAACCCGGACGGGTGCACAACGTGCGCGCTTTTCGGTATCCCAAATGCTGCCTTGGTTTGGCACTGTTACCGCGAGGGAAAATTATGCGAGTTCAATGGCAGACGCACAATATGTGGATATTGTTATTGCGAAACGAAGGTTAGCACTATCGATATCACAATCCTATTACAAACTATATTCAATCAAGGCAAAACAACTTGTTTTGGATGAAAACATTCAATTATTGGAAACCTATGAGCGGTTGGCATTGACATCGGTAGAAGTTGGTAAGGCTTCAGCTGTGGATGTTCTTCGCCTTCAAATACGTCAGAATGAACTGGTTCAGCAAATAGAAGTGCTGGAACAAGATTTCTTAGCAGAACAAACGGTATTCAATAATCTATTGAATCGGGATGAAACAATTGTAGTCGATGTTCCTAAAGAAATGACTATTCCTGCTGAAGAACCATTGGTCTCTAATGAGAACCTTAAACTGAACCCAGAACTTTTAAAATATGATAAGCTGTACGAATCTGTTGAGCAGTCAGAATTATTAAACCAAAAAGAGAGTTCGCCCAATATAGGTTTTGGATTGGATTATGTTCCGGTATCAGAACGTCCTGATATGAATTTTTCCGATAACGGAAAGGACATCGTGATGCCAATGGTTTCAGTGTCAATCCCAATTTTCAACAATAGGTACAAGTCAATTACCAAGCAAAATGAACTGAGGCAGTTAGAGATTACATCGCAAAAAGAAGATAGGTTGAATAAACTTGAAACGCTTCTGGCGCAGGCCCAGTACAACCGAAACAGTATGAAAATTAAGTTCAATGTACAGCTAAAGAATTTGCAACAGGCTAATGATGCAGAAGAAATATTGATCAAGAACTATGAAACAGGCACGATAGATTTTAATGACGTATTGGATGTTCAGGAACTTCAGCTGAAGTTTCAGATAAACCTAATTGAATCCATAAAAGGCTATTATACAGAATATGCTATGGTAAATTACCTAAGCAGTTAAGGATAAAATTAAAAAGGATAAGCTATTTAATCGCAATGCCTTAAAGTAATATAAAATAAATACAGAGAACAATGCTTAGAAAAATGACAATGTTACTTGTACTTCTCATTTCAACAAAGAGTATAGCACAATATGTAGCTAACAAGAGTGAAAAAAATATAGATAATTGGCCAGAACGAGTCTATGACCTTACCATTGACTACGAGACTGTAAATTTTACTGGCAAAGATGTCAAGGCTATGACCATAAATGGCGGTATTCCAGGACCTAACCTGGAGTTTAATGAAGGTGAATTTGCCATTATTAACGTAACCAATAAAATGGACGAGGAAACATCTGTACATTGGCACGGTTTAATTCTTCCAAACTTTTACGATGGGGTTCCTTATCTCACTACGCCACCCATTAAACCGGGTGAAACCCAACAATACAAATTTGCATTAAAACAATCCGGTACGTACTGGTATCATTCACATACAGGTCTACAAGAGCAAAGAGGTGTTTATGGCTCAATTCAAATCAATCCTAAAGAAACCAACATAGAATATGATAAGGATTTAGTGCTCGTCCTATCAGACTGGATGGATGAAAATCCCAAGACACAGCTTAGAAATTTAAAACGTGGCAACGAGTGGTATCTCATCAAGAAAAACCAAGTACAAAGTTGGGACAAAGTTATTGCCAAGGGAGCTACTGGCGCAAAGCTAAAAATGATGTGGCAACGTATGCCCGATATGGCAATTTTAGATAATTATTACGACAAGTTTTTTATTAATGGAGGGGCAGAACAGAATTATCCCGATTTAAGTCCTGGCGAAAAGGTTCGTGTACGTTTTGTAAATGCCGCAGCCGCCTCTTATTTCTGGCTCACATTTGGAGGTGAAGACCCAATGCTGGTTTCTGCGGATGGACTGGATGTTGTGCCTGTAGAGAAAAATAAAACCTTAATCGGTGTTGCGGAAACCTATGACTTTATAGTAACCATCCCGGAAAGCGGAAAATTAGAAATACTTGCTACCTCACAAGATGGTTCTGGTCAAGCATCAGCTTATTTAGGAAATGGTAAAATTTTGAATGCGCCTGAAGTTCCAAATCCTGACCTGATAAAGCAAATGCAAGAAATGATGGCCATGGATATGAAAATGGGCGCACCTGCAGCCAAGTTCAATCCTTCAAAGAACGATTCCATTGAAAAGATGAAAAAATACGCGATGAAAATGGATGGAATGCAAATGGACGGAATGAATATGAAAGACGATAATATGCAGATGGATGGGATGCAGAAAGACAAAGATTCCACGAAAATAAAGCTTGACAAAATGGCTCACGAAGGTATGAAAATGGAAAGTGACAAAGGGCAAATGGACGGCGGAATGAAAATGGGCTATATCGTGCCGCAAGACAAGGTTATTGGCGACAATATGAAAACGGGTGGAAATCCTGAGTTTAACTATAACTATTTAAAAGCACCGGGAAACACTGAATTTGAAGATGGAAAACCTGTGCGCGAAATGCTTTTCAACCTTACGGGAAATATGAATCGTTACGTATGGTCTATCAACGGTGTGCCGCTTTCGGAAACTGATAAAATTAAAATCAAGCAGGGCGAAGTGGTTCGCATTACCCTTAACAATATGACAATGATGCATCACCCTATGCACTTGCACGGTCACTTTTTTAGGGTGTTTAACGAAAATGGCGAGCGTAGTCCGTTAAAGCATACTGTAAACGTTGCACCTATGCAGAAAGTGGTTATCGAATTTGATGCCGTTGAGTATGGCGATTGGTTTTTCCATTGCCACGTACTTTACCATATAAATAGTGGGATGGCAAGGGTCTTCAGCTATGATACACCACGGGATGAAAGATTAAAAGGCTATCCACTTACTAATTTGACCACAGAAGCAGACCATATGTGGACTTGGGGAGAAGTTACTGGCGCAAGCCATATGACAGAATTGTTTTATACAGCAACCAATATACGTAACCAGTTCATAGTAAGAGGAGAATATGGTTGGAATGAAAATTTAGAAGCAGAGTTTACATACGAGCGTTGGCTCAATGGTTACTTCAGGGTGTTTGGTGGTGTAAATGTTGAAAATGAAGGCGAAGATAGTCTTGATGAGATTTCCACTACGGGTGTAGTTGGTGTGAGGTATCTACTTCCATTGCTTATAGATTCCGATTTGAGAATAGATAATAAACTAAGACCAACAATCTCTTTCGCCACAGCAACAATGATATTTAGAAATGTTGCACTGTACGGTGAGTACGAATACCAAATGGACTTTGGTTGGGTTACAGATTTTGAGGAAGGAACTGATTTTAAAGAAGAAACTACTTGGCAAGTAGGTTTAGAGTTCGTTTTGAGTCGTGATTTCTCGTTAATGGGGAGCTATGACAACCGATTTGGAGCAGGTGGAGGATTATCGCTAAGATTTTAAGAAATGGCACAATACAAGAAAAATAGTTTGAGTTTAACCGGAGCGGTATCGCTTGGTACTGGTGTAATGATAGGTGCAGGAATATTTGCCTTATTAGGACAGGTAGCTGAGTTATCAGGGCAATGGTTTCCGTATGCATTTCTTGTAGGCGCTATCATTTCAGGATTTAGTGCATATACGTATGTGAAACTTTCCAATGCATTTCCATCTGCTGGCGGTATTGCTACCTATCTAAAAAAGATATATGGTAAGGGTGCGGTAACAGCTTCTGGAGCGTTACTAATGGCACTTTCAATGGTCATTAATGAAAGTTTGGTAGCACGTACTTTTGGTTCGTACACGCTTCAATTATTCGATATAAATGACAATAGTGTTTGGGTGCCTATCCTTGGGGTAGTGCTGTTAATCGTTGCGTTTTTAATCAATATTTCTGGAAACAATATCATTGGCAAATCTTCCTTTGCAATGGCTATTTTAAAAATTGGAGGTATTGCAATTTTTGCCATTGGTGGATTATGGGCGGCAGGATTTTCATTTTCTGAAGTTGTCCCTTCAGAAAGTTTGACAGAATACCCTATTACCAATTATTTAGGAGCCTTGGCCCTTTCAATCTTAGCTTATAAGGGCTTTACCACGATTACGAATAGTGGTGAGGAAATCACCAACCCCAATAAAAATGTAGGGCGTGCAATTATAATATCACTGGTTATCTGTACCGTGGTATATCTACTTGTTGCATTTGCTGTTTCTTCTAACCTTACTATTGAAGAAATAATCAAAGCTAAGGACTATTCATTGGCCGAGGCATCAAGGCCTGCTTTCGGAAAGTACGGATTGTGGTTCACGGTGGGTATCGCAATCATAGCTACTATCTCAGGTGTGGTAGCAAGCATTTTTGCAGTGTCAAGGATGACTACAATGTTAACTCAGATGAATCTAATTCCCCATAAACATTTTGGGTTACCTGGTAAGTTGCAAAAACATATGCTCATTTACACCGTGGTTTTGGCACTTACAATGACCATTCTTTTTGACCTTACAAGAATTGCCTCACTAGGTGCTATTTTCTATCTAATTATGGATATAGGAATTCATTGGGGCGTACTTAAAAATATGAGAAAAGAGATAAACGCCCGTGCCTCTATTCTATATACTGCTATATTATTGGATTGTATTGTTTTGGCCGCGTTCTTATGGATAAAGGCTTCTAGCGACCTACTGGTCGTAATTGTAGCTGCAATACTGATGGTATTGATTTTTTTAGGCGAAAAATGGTTTCTAAAAAATAAAAGTGAAGAAAAAGAAAAATAGATAGACGATTTATAAATTTTAAAAAATAATAAAATGAAAACAACAGTAAAACTTTTAATGGTAATAGGAATAATAGGAACATTCGTTGGTTGCAAATCAACTTTCAGTGCAAGTGAAACTATGCAGGTTGAAGAAAATAGAAATGCTGTTTATGAAGAAATCATTTCAAACCCTGTTCAATTTACTGCATTCATAAGTGAGGCTCGGAAAAATGAAGAAGCCAAAATGATATTGATGAAATCTCATATGGAACAAATGGAATCTGGCAATATGAAAATGATGATGCAGAAAAATCCTAAGATGAAAGAAAAAATGCAATCGCATATGCAAAATATGATGGATAAAAATCCAGAAATGAAGAAGAAGATGCAAGAGAAGATGCTTAACCAAGTGATGCAGAGCGAAAAAGGGAGAACCATGCTTATGGAAAAAATTCATGGTAATGACGATATGAAAAAAGAGATGAAAAAAAGAATGTCACAGATGATGGATGAGAACCCCGAAATGATGAAAGAAATGATGCAGAAGATGATGGAAAAAAATCCAGAATTGATGCAGAAGATGAAAGAAAATATGAAGAATAAAGGGCAGTAAATCTCCGAATCCTATTGGTGATGAGAACAGTTTTTTTAGCAATTAAAAAGATATAGTTATGATGATGTGGTGGTGGATACTAATACCGGTTATTTTGATATTGGCCATATTCCTTTTTAGAGAAGGGAGATTTCGAAGCTCTGGTAGAAAGGGAAATCCTATGGATATACTAGACAATCGTCTTGCAAAGGGCGAAATATCAAAAGAGGATTACGAAGAACAAAAACGAACAATTAACTCTAAAAACTAAGAAGATGAACTATTATTTCAATAAAACTCTGAACGAAGACTTTGACAAAGTAATCGAAAAGGTTACCGAGGAACTGAAAAAAGAAGGTTTCGGAATACTCACAGAAATCAATGTAAATGAAACGCTAAAGAAGAAACTTGATGTTGATTTTAGGAGATATCAAATATTAGGTGCTTGCAACCCACAATTTGCTCATAAGGCCCTGGAAGCAGAAGATAAAATAGGTACGATGCTGCCTTGCAATGTTATTGTTCAACAAAAAAATGAAACTACAGTAGAGGTAGCGGCAATTAATCCGCTAGCATCGATGCAAGCAGTTGAGAACAAAAAATTAAATGATGTTGCCAATGAAATTACAGAGAGGCTCAAAAAAGTAATTAGTCGATTAAAATAGAAATAGTATGGAAAATAGTGCGGACAAAAAACAACGATTACAAAGTCAAAATTATACAGAGAGCCGAAACACATCTTACAGTATTGTTAGACGCTACGGTTCCATAACTTTTGATGAGGCACTAACACAGTTAAGAGATGTTTTAAAGGACAAAGGATTTGACATCATCGGAGAAATGGATGTTAAGGACTACCTGAAGGACTATAACATCGATATGTCTCACCTAATAATTATGATGGTTTGTCATAAAGAAACGGCTGCCAACTTACTGTCCAACGATATCCAAATGACCTCACTCGTGCCTTGTAAAATTAGCATCAAAGCAATCGAAGATGCTTCTTTAATCGAGGTTTCCATCGAAGACGTTGAGACAACTTGGGGCATCTCTGACAAATCCGAAATAGAAGAAATAGCAAAAAGCGTAGGACAAGATTTAAAAGAAATCTTAGACCATTTAGGTCCAAAACATTTTAAACTATAGATTAATAATTTAATTCAAAAACAATGAAAACACTATTAAAAACTTCAATTCTAACCCTTGCACTCATTGCAATTGTAAGCTGCAAGGAAAAACAAACCGTAGAAATTAACACCCCAGAAGAGGTGAAGGCGGCCAAGAAAAAAACCGCAGATATCGCAGACCAAGGTTTTATTGACGGAATGACGGGAAAAGTATGGCACAATTACCTTGAAATTAAGATGGCGCTTGTGAGAGGTGATGCAGCAAAAGCAAAATCCATAAGTAAGGATATGGCCGCGTCTTTTGAAGAAGAAAGGATGGAGATGAAAAATCTCGCTCAAGAGATGGCAGATTCTGATGATATAGAAACGCTACGAAAACTGTTCGCCAAATTTACCGAAAAGGCCGGGCCGATGTTTGAAGACGCATTATCTGAAGGAACCATATACAAAAAATTCTGCCCAATGGCATTTAACAATGAGGGTGCCTATTGGTATGCCGATGTTAAAGAAATAACCAATCCCTATTTCGGAGATAAAATGTTGAAATGTGGGTCGGTAAAGAAAACTATTAATAAATAACCCTTAAATAAACAAAGATGAAAACGATTAAACAAAAATTAATTATACCCATAATCGCTATAGCTTTAGTTAGTGTTACTGCTTGTAAAGACGGAAGTAAAAATGAACCGGCAGCACCAATGAGCAATGAAATGCATAAGGAAAATCCAAATCACGATAATAGTGATGGTCATCACGATGGTCAAAATATGGAGATGGCTATGAACGGAGATGGGAATGGGCAAGCAGTACTAAATGACTATTTCAATTTAAAGAATGCCTTGGTGGGAGATGATAATGGTAAAGCCAAAGAACTTGGGGCAACCCTCGCAACATCCTTAGGAGATTTTGACGCTTCACAATATACCGATACCCAGCAATCAGAATTAAAGGATATTGTTGAAGATGCAGTTGAACACGCAGAACACATTTCAGAAAGTGATATAGCACACCAGCGAGAGCACTTTAAAATATTGAGCAAAGATGTAACCGATATGGTTGCTATTACAGGAACAGAAAACACGCTTTACCAACAGTTTTGTCCAATGTACGATGGCGGTAGTGCTTGGTTAAGTATGAGCAAAGACGTTAAGAATCCTTATTACGGAAGTCAAATGTTGAATTGTGGTAAGGTGCAAAAAGAGATTAACTAAATGAAAATTGTAAAGATTATAGCAATAGTACTACTGGTAGCGTTCGTGGGAATTCAATTTATTCCCACTACACGCAATCAAAGTGATACTGTACCGTCAACTGATTTTATGCTGGTCAATAATGTACCAGAGACTATTCAAAAAAAGTTACAGGTATCCTGCTATGATTGCCACAGTAATAATACTCAATACCCTTGGTATAATAAGATTCAACCTGTTGCTTGGTTTTTGGAAGACCACATTAAAGAAGGCAAGGCCGAACTTAATTTTAACGAATGGGATTCATTATCCAGCCGCAGAAAAGCAAGTAAGTTAAGGTCTATTATCAAGCAGATTGAAAATGGCGAAATGCCTTTGGATTCTTACACTTTTATACATAAAGATGCTAAGTTTTCTGAAGCGGAGACAGAAGAATTAATCAGTTTTATCACACAATTAAAAGATAGTTTATAAACAATAATTTAAAAATAATAAAAATGAAAAATCTAAAAATGAGTATAGCAGCAATGCTATTGTTAGCAGTTTCTTTTACCAATGCACAGGAAAAAGAAAAAATGAACCACGATCACGGTGATATGAAAATGGACCATAGTAAAATGATGGACGACAAAAGCGATATAAAAGCAGAAGCCGTATTAAGTGACTACTTTAATTTAAAAGATGCTTTGGTAGGAGATGATACTAAAAAAGCGGCACAGTCAGGCACTAAATTGGTAGCCTCACTTAAGGCATTTGACACGAAAAGTTATTCCAAAGAAGAACAGGAAGAACTGGCCGATATCATAGAAGATGCCACAGAGCACGCAGAACATATTTCTGAAAGTGCCATAGACCATCAACGGGAACATTTTAAAACCTTGAGTAAAGATATTACAGATATGGTGGCGATAACAGGTACAAAAAACACGCTGTACGAGCAGTATTGCCCAATGTATGATAAAGGGAGTGCTTGGTTAAGCTCAAGTAACGAAGTGAAAAACCCATATTACGGAAGTAAAATGCTGAAGTGCGGGAAAGTTCAAAAGACTATTCAATAGGTAATCCCTTCCCTAAGCATCTTTTTTTGCTCTGGTTTATTAGTTAACAGAAGTAAATAAGATGTCTGGGATATCTTGGGTAGTCATTAAGTCCTGTCGTGGGAAGGAAAAATAGATGATGGTTAGTGTTAGTTCCTTCCCAGGTCAGGCAAAAATTTAAGTCCTAATAAGAGAGAGGGCACATACTTTTGGTTGGTTAGTGAAGCCCTTTCTCTTAATTAGGCACAATAGATTTTAGGAAAAAGGAAGTTGATTTGGTTGATAGCGGCCTGAAAAAAAGGAAGAGATGTCAAATCGTTAGAATTGATTGTAATGCTATACCTGTTTCAGGCAAAATAGAAAAATTTTGAAAAAGAGAAGTTTAGTGAAGAGTACTTGATTTTGAGGGGTAAACATTTTGGTTGGTTTATTGGTTAATAAAGGTTGCCTCTCATTTTCAAGTATTATTTAAAGGATTTTGCATATAAAAAAGGAAGATATAACAATGAAATAATGTTGCAATTCAGGTAATAGCAAAGTGCAAAATAAAAACCCGCTAAAGAAGTGGTTCAATTATATAATGTATGCTATTATAGCCCTCATAGTTTTTTGGGCTTTAGCACTACAACTCATAGGGGACTAATTAAAACCGTAAAATATGAAAACAAAACATTTTTTTTCAATCATTTTGGTCATTGCCTTCTTAGGTAGTTTGACCAAAGCCCTTGCCTTAAATGAAAAACGAAATAGCCTTGATGAAACTGAATTATCGGTCAGCATAACATCGCCCGCACAATCAGATTCTGTAAAAGCAGACTTTGATGCATTCCCCAATTTGCATCCTATGGTCGTACATTTTCCCATAGTTTTATTGTTGTTAGCGGTGGTCTTGCAGTTGATACAGCTGTTTATTTTGAACCGGACAATGGATTGGGTCATTCTTTTAATGGTAGGGTCTGGGTTTATCGGGGCATACGTTGCTGGAACATTTGTACACCCGCACACAGAAGGCCTTACCGAAATGGCAAAAAGCGTACTGGAACAACACGATAAATATGCCAATTGGACACTATGGTCCAGTGCCCTTGCCGCTATTCTGAAAATAGCAAGTCTGTTTTGGGTCAAACTAAAGCGCGGTTTCGAAATAGCAGTTTTTGTAGTAATGGCTTTTTCGGCCTATTCCGTTTCCGAAGCAGGACATTATGGTTCGCAGCTGGTGTATATAGAGGGAGTTGGCCCACAAGGAAATTATATCGGAACCGAAAGCGAAGAAGGCCACGAGGAAAATGGTGGACATTCACATTAAACAAGAACTATAAACAAGAGCAATGAGAAAAGGATTTATCATAACGAACATCATCTTGGTTGTGGCATTAGTTGCCATAATCGTCTTGTATCCATTGCTATGGTGGCTCGCCTTAGTAATACTTCCTTTCCTAATTTTAGGACTTTTGGATTATTATCAAAAATCCAATAATATTAGGCGAACCTATCCCTTGCTTGGTAGAATCACAAATTTTCTTGAGGAGCAGCGCCACGTTATTCAGGAAACATTATTGCTCAACCGTACGGAAGGACAACCCTTTACTTGGATACAAAAGGAAATCGTCTATAAGCGTGCCGCAGATGCCAATAAAAGTCAACCTTTTGGCACACAAATACCGTACGATGAAGTTGGTCGTGAATGGTTTACACATTCCACCTATCCGGCAAAAGAAGTCAACGATGATTTTAGAGTAACATTTGGAAGTTCCAAGTGCGACAAACCCTATTCTGCAAGTATTCTAAATCTTGCGGGAATGAGCTATGGCTCAATAAGCAAAAATGCGACCTTAGCCCTTAATGGCGGTGCTAAAATAGCTGGTTTTGCCCAGAATACGGGTGAAGGTGGCTTTACACCCTATCATCAACAATACGGTGCAGATATTATCTTTCAGTTTGGAACTGGATACTTTGGATGTCGTGATGCAGAAGGAAATTTTGACGCCAAAAAATTCGCCGACATCGCAACCAACGATGTAGTGAAAATGATTGAAATAAAAATTTCACAAGGAGCCAAACCTGGGTTTGGTGCCATACTACCTGCAAAGAAAAACACAAAGGAAATCGCAAAATTCAGGGATGTTGAAAAGGGAACCGAAATTCTTTCGCCACCGCACCATTCAGCATTTGGAAACGATGAAGAAATGATTTCGTTTGTTGAAAAATTGAGAAAACTTTCCAATGGCAAACCAATTGGTATTAAACTATGTATTGGGCAAAAAGATGAATTTGAAAGAATGGTTCAATCTTTCGCTGAAAAGCAAAATTATCCAGACTTCATTGCCATTGACGGTGCCGAAGGAGGTACGGGCGCTGCCCATATGGAATCACTTCATTGGGCAGGGCTGCCGATCGTTGAAGCTATTCATTTCGCAAACCGGATTCTTAAAAATTATGACTTGCGAGATGAGATAAAATTAATGGCAGCTGGTAAAATCATTTCGGCTTTTGATATCTATAGAATGTTGGCACTCGGCGCCGATACCTGTTATAGTGCCAGAGGAATGATGTTTGCCTTGGGGTGTGTGCAGTCCTTAAAATGCAATTTAGATACTTGTCCTACCGGCATAACCACAATGGTACCGTCGAGGGTAGCGTCATTAGTTGTGGAAGACAAGAAGAACAAAGTAGCCAATTACCATAAAAACACAATGCAAGCCTTTAAAGAGTTACTGGGTTCAATGGGACTTGAAAATAGAACGGGCGTACATAGAAAATACATTGTTAGACGTATAAACGAAACCGAAACAAAGACATATCAAGAAATTTTTATAAAACCCTCAAAAGAATGAGTGAAGAAAAGGATATAGAAACCACGGCTGCCTTTTATGGGCAACTTTTCAATAGTTCAAAGTACGTACTATTGGTAGTGCTTATTGCTACAGCTATCGGGCTGTATGTCTTGCCTAATATTAATGCTATCTGTGCTGTGGTTATACTATTGGCCCTTACGCTAATAAAGATAGGATTTATCATAGCCTTATCCTTTAATCAATTAATGAAAATTATCGGACAGAGCCATTTGCTGAGCCACGTTTTAGTGTTATTCGGATTTTTAATTGTCCTGATTGTACTTTCATTCGCTATAGACTATACAGCATTACATTTTTTTGATTCTACTCATTTCAAGATAAATAATAGTTCGGGAAATAACGGGCTGTTGGTATTTTTCGATATGTCCTATTTCAGTCTAATTACATTTTCATCTGTAGGCTACGGCGATATAATCCCGATAACGGTTACAACTAAAACCTTGGTGGCACTTGAGGTGGCCCTCAGATTTTTTGTCCTTGTATTTGGTATCGCAAATGTGAATAGAATTCGAGTAAATAAATAACCCTTAATAACTAAAATTATGAAAACTCTAAAATTAACAACAATCCTAATGCTACTTACGTTTGCCACAGGCCAAATGTTTAGCCAAAATGTAGATTTAGGCACCGAGAAAGAAGCTGTTCTAAAAGTAATGAAAACCTATAAGGATGCGCTGCAAAACCTGACGACTGAAGGCACCTTTGAGTTGTTTACAAAAGACTCAGAAGTTTTTGAATCTGGCGGTGTTGAAGGCTCATACGCACACTATATAGAACATCACTTAGGGCCAGAATTAGGTCATTTCAAGAAGTTTGAATTTTCAGATTATGAAATTGATGCAGAAGTAGATTTGCCCTACGCCTTTACTACCGAAACCTATATCTACACTATCGTTCTCAACCCAGATGATGAAGGCAATAGTAGAACGATAAAGAAAAAAGGGGTGGCAACTTCTGTCCTTAAGAAGATAGATGAGAAATGGAAAATAATTAAAACGCACTCTTCATCAAGAAATACAAAGTAAAATATAATGAAAAAACACATCTATTTTTCTGTAGTATTAATCATTTCTCTAATAGTCTCTTGCAAACAAGAAAGTAAAGAGACCAAAGAAGTTGTGAAGGAAGAAATAGAAACAGTTTCTCAAACCGCTGAACCCGACAAGAAAAAACCATTAAGTCCGCATACCGAAACAATGGCAATGGTTGGCGATGCTCATATCCATATAGATTACTCTTCCCCAGGCGTAAGGAATAGAATAATTTTTGGTGGACTGTTGGCGTATGACCAAGTCTGGCAGGCTGGTGCCCATATGGCCACTTGGTTGGAAACAGATAAGGATTTAGAAATTGATGGCAAGGTATTGAAAGCCGGAAAATATGGATTTTTTGTTATTCCAAATCAGGAAGAATGGACTGTCATTTTCAACAGAAATTGGAACCAACACGGAAAGGATGACTATGATGCGAGCGATGATGTATTACGAATTAAAGCAACGCCTAAAATTTCCGAAGAAATCAAGGAACATTTAGAGTACAAAATAAACAAAACAACAGAGACTTCAGGAACAATCTCAATGAGTTAGGAAAAAGTAACGATTGAGTTTCCTTTCGAAATAAAGTAATATGGTCAACAGAAAAACAGCGAAATGGATTAGAAAAGCACACCGCTACTTGGGTATCTTTTTAGGTATTCAGTTCTTGATGTGGACGATTAGTGGGATGTATTTCAGCTGGACGGACATCGACGAGATACACGGTGACCAATTTAAGAAAGAAGCACCTGTACAGACCTCATTTAATGATTTGCTCGGCACATCCCAACTCGCTACTAAAGAACCCGTCCAATCTTTGGAATTACTGGAAATAGCAAATGAACCTTACTATTGGATAAATGAAGCACAGCTTTATAATGCCAGAACAGGACAAGGGAAAAATGGAATTACTAAAGAAGAGGCTCAACAAGTTGCAAATAGGTATATGTTGAACGATTTTGAAATAGCAAAAATTCAATTAGTCCATTCTGTAGGAGCACATCACGAATATCGCGGTCGCCCACTTCCAGTCTATGAAATTTCTTATGAGACACCACAAAACTTAAAAGCCTATGTGGCGGTTGAGAATGGCGCTTTTCAAACGGTGAGACATAGGGACTGGCGCTGGTTTGATTTTCTTTGGATGACCCATACAATGGATTATCAGGGAAGGGATAATTTCAACACGTTGCTATTAAGGGCATTTTCACTTTTGGGATTGATAACAGTCTTAAGTGGTTTTGTACTATGGTACATCAGTTCCCCATCAATCAGAAAATTAAAGAAGAAGCTTAAATAGATAATAACTTAAAAACCAAAAACAATGGATTCAAAAGAAAACACACAAGACGGAATGAAGAAAAATACTTACGGAAAGTTTATGGCTATGCTTGGGCTTTCATTTATAGCAATGTACATCACAATGTACCTAAATACCTACGAATGGGACCACGTTTGGTTTAGCCTTACAAGATTTTATATGGTTTGCCTCGGTATAGCTGCAATGGCAGTAATTATGTTGTCATTAATGCTAAATATGTATAAGAACAAGAAAAAGAACATAGCTATTTATTTGGGGAGTTTAATACTTTTTGTGAGTGCATTGGGTCTGGTACGCGAACAAAAATCAACTGTAGGTGACGTTCTCTGGATGAAAGCAATGATTCCACACCACTCTATTGCAATCTTAACAAGCAAAAGAGCCGACATAAAAGACCCAGAAGCCAAAAAACTTGCCGAGGAAATAATCGAGGCACAGTTGCGTGAGATTGCACAAATGAAAAAGATTATTTACAGATTGGAAAACAAAAAAGAGGAATAGTACTTGCGCTATTTCTTTTAAAACTAATATTATGAAAAAGAATTTAATATTTATTGGCCTTGCCTTAGTAGTAGGGCTATTGGGAGGATGGCTCATATTTGGAGGGTCAGGAAATGATGAACAGGCGATAAAGGACTTGTCCGATATGTCAGATTCGCACGATCATTCAGGTGAAAGTGCTGAGCAGATGTGGACTTGCTCAATGCACCCACAAATTATGCAACCCGAACCTGGCGATTGCCCAATCTGCGGAATGGACCTCATTCCAGCTGAGGCTGGAGCAGACGGTCTGTCTGCAGATGAGATTAAGATGACCGAAAATGCAATGGCACTGGCTAACATACAAACATCGGTCGTAGGACAAGGTCAGATGGGTAGTGGCACATTAAAACTATCTGGAAAGATAAAGCCCAATGAAGAATCCAACGCTGTGCAGGTCACCTATTTTGGTGGAAGAATTGAAAACCTCTATGTTAATACTACAGGAGAACGTGTAGGTGCCGGACAGCGTTTGGCAACTATTTATTCACCTGAATTAGTTTCTGCCCAACAAGAATTACTCACGGCTGCATCGTTGAAGGAATCACAGCCAGCACTCTATAAAGCTGTGAGGAATAAACTAAAGCTTTGGAAACTTTCTGAAAAGCAAATTAATGCTATAGAGACCGCTGGAAAAGTACAAGAAAATTTCCCTGTTTATGCAACCGTTTCTGGGACAGTAACGCATAAAATGGTAGAAGAAGGTGACTATGTAAAACAAGGACAACCCTTGTATAAAATTGCCAACCTCAATACGGTCTGGGCAGAATTTGATGCCTATGAGAATCAGATTGCTTCCTTGAAAGTTGGTCAAACTATTAAAGTGACTACCAATGCGTATCGCAATGAAGTATTTGATGCAAAAGTTTCATTTATTGACCCTTTATTAAATTCTTCTACACGAACCGTCGTAGTTAGAGCGGTGCTAAATAATAAAAATGATTTGTTCAAACCAGGAATGTTCGTCGAGGGTAAAATTGAAGGTGCTCAAGAAAGCACTTTAAGTAAAATAACAGTTCCTGCTACAGCTGTGATGTGGACTGGTGAACGTTCTGTGGTTTATGTTAAAACTAATCCTAACGAAGCTATTTTTGAAATGAGAGAAGTCTTACTCGGTAATGCCAATGGAGACACCTATACCATAATTGAAGGTCTTCAAAATGGTGATGAAGTGGTAACTAATGGCACGTTTACAGTAGATGCTGCTGCACAATTACAAGGCAAAAAATCTATGATGAACACAGCTGGTGGCAAAACAATGACCGGTCACGAAGGGCATTTAGGTATGCAAGGAAACAATTCTGGAGATAGTAAGGGGAATACTGACCATTCAGAAATGAAAGAAAGGATAGCTGTTTCAAACAAATTTCAAGGCCAGTTAAAACAGGTGTTTGAGGATTATATTCTTTTGAAAGATGCTCTGGTTAATGATGATGCCAAAAATGCACAGCAAGCGGGAAAACAAATAATACGATCCCTGAAAAATGTAGATATGAAGTTGTTATCCGATGAAAAAGCACATAACCATTGGATGACAATTCAAAAGGAATTAAATACTTCGGCAAACGCAATTTCAAGTAATACGGATATTTCAAAACAAAGAGGGCATTTCAAGCATTTGTCTGCGCATATGATAAGTAGTGTACAGCTCTTTGGGGTCAATGAAAATGTTTATATCCAGTTTTGTCCAATGGCAGACAATAATAAGGGAGCATACTGGATAAGTTTAGAGGAAGAAGTCCGTAACCCATATTATGGCGAAGCAATGTTAACCTGTGGTGAGGTTAGAGATACGTTAAAATAATCAGGGTTAGAGTTAATTGGTAAAAGCGGATTCCTCAGCCTTTAATATTTTAAAGAGGAGAAAGATGATGAGTGAAAGTAGAAGAAATAGAAGAAAAAACAAGAAAAATACATATAAACAGAAAAATCCGATTACAAAAAAAGATAAGGTTATCGGAATTTCAGCGATGATAGGATTATTTATTGCTGCTGTAATACTAATCATATATCTAAATTTAGATTTTATTAGGCATTTTTTCAACCTATGAATAATACCATCCACATTAAAAATATGGTCTGTCCGAGATGTATATCCGCAGTTTCCCAAATTTTGGTAGGATTGAACATTGATTACAAAGCTGTCAAGTTAGGAGAAGTAGAATTGGTATCGATGCTTAACGAATTCGAAAAAAAATCTTTGCAAAAAAAGCTACAAAATGCAGGATTTAGTTTGATTGACGACCGTAAAAGTCAGCTTATCGAGCAAATGAAGAATTTGGTAATTGAGAAGATACATTATTCTAATGAAGAGACCGAATTAAAATGGGCCAATATTATAAGTTACGAGCTGAACTTAGATTATAAATATTTAAGTTCCCTATTCTCATCGGTAGAAAGCATCACGTTCGAGCAATACATCATCAACCAAAAAATTGAACGTGTAAAAGAACTTATTGTCTATGATGAATTAACCTTGAGTGAGATAGCTTTTCAATTACATTATAGTAGCGTTGCGTACTTAAGCAATCAATTCAAAAAAGTAACGGGAATGACACCCACGCAGTTCAAGAAATCTGTGACAAAAAACCGAAAATCCTTGGATGAGATTTAATTAAAGAACATTAAAAAACAAAGGTTGTTTAAAAGTTCAAAGTTACTTGTTGCGTTATTATTTAAGTATTTGCTTAAATAATATAATAATGATATATTTGTGGCCACTTTAAATCAAAAAAGATGAGCTTGGAAATAACCTGTACACGGAACGAAGCAGACAAGAAGCAAATATCGAGATGTAAGGAAACCATAGAGAATTCTTCAGGTAGCTTAGAAGCAATAAGCAAAATTTTGTCTCTTGCGGGAAGCGAGGTACGACTGAAAATTCTATTTCTATTGAACATAGAGAATGAACTGTGTCCTTGCGATATTGCTGACATTCTTGAAATGAGTGTTCCTGCCGTATCCCAACATATCCGTAAAATGAAGGATGCGGGAATTATTACATCGAGACGTGAAGGGCAAACATTGTATTATTCGCTGGTAAAGAGTGAGGACAATGTTTTGAATGGAATTTTCAATTCAATTTCAGCAAGAAAGAAAACAGCTTAGAAAGTTTACATTATGGCACCGAATAAAACTTCAAATACCGCGGCCTATACCGGCATTTTTACCGCAGTTGCAGCATCAATATGTTGTATAACCCCTGTCTTGGCATTAATTGCTGGAACAAGCGGAATTGCATCTACATTCTCTTGGGTCGAGCCATTTAGACCCTATCTTATCGGCTTGACCATTATTGTTTTGGTCTTTGCCTGGTACCAGAAACTACGACCGAAAACACAGGAAGAAATAGATTGCGCCTGTGAAGATGATGCGAAACCATCGTTTTGGCAATCCAAACGGTTCTTATTGATAGTAACACTATTCGCCGCATTGATGCTGGCCTTCCCGTACTATTCCAATCTATTTTATGCACAGCCCGCCAAGGATATCGTCTATGTCTCTCAATCCAATATCAAAAAACAGACTTTTGAAGTCGCTGGAATGACCTGTGCAGGTTGTGAGGCACACGTAGAAAGCGAAGTCAATAAATTGGACGGAATTATTTCTGTCAAAGCCAGCTACGAAAATGCCAACACCATAGTGGAATTTGACAAGACCAAAACCGATTTGCCCGCAATCCGAAAAGCCATAGAGAAAACAGGATACAAAGTAGTCGAGAATACCACCAAAGAAAATAAGTAGATGAAAAAATATGATGTTTTCATAATCGGCTCGGGTATGGCCGGTATGACAATCGCTAATAAATGTGCCTCAAAAGGTCTTTCGGTCGGCATAACCGATGAACTACCTTATGGTGGCACCTGTGCCCTACGAGGCTGTGACCCAAAAAAAGTGATTATCGGTGCCACGGAAGTACGCGACTTCGCGCAAAGACTTAAAGGGAAAGGCATTGATACCATTCCGAATATCAACTGGAAGGATATAATGGCGTTCAAACAGACCTTTGTCGATGAAATGCCGAGGAAAATAGAAAAGGGGTATAAGAAGAACGGCATCGACACCTTTCACAGTTCCGCTACGTTTAGAAATGAAAATACCTTAAGTGTAGGTAACGAGACCATTCAAGCTGATAAAGTTGTAATTGCGTCAGGTTCAAAACCAAAAGTTTTAGATTTTGAAGGCGGACAGCTTGCGAAAACGAGTACGGATTTTCTAAACCTTAAGGAATTACCCCAATCCCTGCTTTTCATCGGTGGTGGATATATCGCCTTTGAATTCGCCCATATTGCCGCACGTTCTGGTGCCGAGGTAACAATAGTACATCGAGGCAAACGTCCATTGGAAAACTTTGACAAGGATATTGTAAAACATTTGGTCGATATCACACGTAATTTAGGGATTAAGATTGTTCTGGAAACTGAAGTTTCTAAAATTGAAAGTAAAGATGGCCACTACATAACCACAGGAATTTCAAACGGAAACGAAACTACCTACAAAGCGGCAGCGGTATTTAATTCCGCTGGTCGTCCCCCAGCCATTTTTGATTTAGAATTGGAAAAAGCAGGTATATCCTTCTCAAAAAAGGGCATAGAGGTCAACGAATACCTTCAGAGCACAACTAACGCGAACATATATGCAGCAGGCGATGCAGCGGACTCAAGAGGATTGCCCCTAACACCTGTAGCTGTTTTGGAAGGACACGTCGTAGCTTCAAATATCATTAAAGGAAATAAGAAAAAAGTCAGTTATCCCCCCATGCCTTCCGTAGTTTTCACTTTGCCCACTATGGCAACCGTTGGCCTATTGGAAGATGAGGCTAAAGAAAAAGGATATGATATCAATGTCAATTTTGAAAAAGTGGATAATTGGTTCAATGCGAGACGCCTGAATGTGGATGAATATGCTTATAAAACAATCATCGATAAAAATAATAATACCATTTTGGGCGCGCATCTGATCGGGCCTCATTGTGAAGAAACAATAAATCTTTTTGCAATGGCGATAAAGACCAAGATGACCATAAGCGATTTGCGAACAATGATATTTTCATATCCTACAATGGCATCTGACCTAACCTATATACTCTAACTATTATTTATGGAAACTACAATATTAAAATCTACGATCACCTGCCCTGAATGCGGCCACAAAACAGAAGAAGAAATGCCGACGAACGCTTGTCAATTCTTTTACGAATGCGAGAATTGCAAAGAAGTATTAAGACCAAACGAGGGAGATTGTTGCGTATTCTGTTCTTACGGTACTGTGGCCTGCCCACCAATTCAAGAAAATAAAAGATGTAATAATTCAAGTTGTTGCTAAACATTATAATGGACAAATTATGAATATGGAACAGCACAAATTACCCACTGATTTAATCTTGGATATAAAAACAAGATTAAAAACTTTGAGTGGTCAATTAAGCGGCATTGTTAAAATGCTTGATGAAGGAAAGGACCCCGAACAAATAAACATACAGTTCAAATCCATTGATAAGGGGATTCAAAAAGCACATTACTTACTGCTGGATGAAGTTTATCGAAAAGCACTTGCTATTGGAATTGTAAAGGCCGTGGACTCTTGCCCAGGAAATTGTGGTAATGAAGATAAAATTGAATATTTAAAAAGTGAATTTCCCAATTTGGAATTATCCGATTTGACCAATCGCTTAAAAGAAATCCAAACCATTGAAACCAGATTAAAAGACTACAACGAAAAAAAAGGTTAAAAAAAGTTTGGTGATCCCCTACCTCACGTTCTCATCTTTGTTCCATTATTAATTTGAACTTAAAATAAGATGAATTGTGCAACAATCACGAATTCATTGAAAAAAAAGAACATTATGAGTAAACGACAAATCGAGATTTTTACAGCAGGTTGCCCTGTATGCGAGCCTGTGTTACAATTAGTAAATGAGACAGCAGGAAAGGACTGCGAAATCACACTTCATAATCTGTCCGAGCAATGCGAAAGTAAAATCTGTGTTTCAAAAATGAAGGAATATGGGGTTACAAGAGTTCCCGCCATTGCTGTTGACGGAAAACTACTGAATTGCTGCACCAACATCGAAATCACAAAAGAGGATTTGGTAAACGCGGGAATAGGAAGTTGTTAGGTATGGCAATTACTAAATGGAACAAAAAAGCATCTATGGGGACTGCTGTATTTTCAGCAGTTTCCCTTAAACTATGCTGCTGGGGTCCTTTGCTACTTACAAGTGTAGCTGGTATTAGTGGAAGTTCTGTCTATATTTCTTGGCTTATCGCCTTGAAACCTTATCTGTTGGTTATACCATTTTTGTCATTGGGACTGGCCTTTTATCAGGTTTATAAAAAAAAGAAGGTGGACGATTGTGGCAGCTGTGATACTGCTAAACCATCATTTTTTAAATCAAAAATCTATTTGTGGTTAGTTACAGTGTTTGTTGTTGTAATGACATTGGTTTCTTATTATCCGCAAATATTTCACCCAATGGCCACAAAAGGAATTGTTGCAACAAACAATACACATATTCAAACTGTAAAGTTGAATATTGAAGGGATGGTATGCTCTGGTTGTGAAAAAAATATCAACCATTCTGTAAATAAAATTGACGGGGTTACAAATGTATCTACGTCTTATGAAGAAGGGACTTCAAATATAGAATTTGATACAACTAAAACGAATTTCGATGAGATAAAAAAGGTTATTCAATCAAAAGGGTATTTGATTACAAATACTAAAGACCAATAGACACGTTCCCATTGTGATGACAAAGACATAAATCGAGAACAACTTATTCCAATTTGTTGGTAATAATTCGTGAAGAGCAAATTCTACAAATCATTCAGCATATTACGTAACACATTAAATTCTTTTAATCCTGATATTTGCATTATAAAAAATTAATATCAAAGTGTAGCCATCAACATATTGGATACTATCGTCAAAACTTCCTAATAAGGGTATTTTATAAGCTCCTATGATTAAAGAAATTTTTATACGCAATATGGTCTGTGACAGGTGCATCAAAGTGCTTAGAACAGAATTTAAAAACGAGGATATTGACTTAATCGAAATCGAATTGGGTCGTATTAAAGTGGGAATTAAAAATGAATCTCAATTTGAACGTATAATAGCTATCTTGGAAGATGATGGCTTTTCAATAATTAAATCCCCCAAGAAAAAATTAGTAGAAAAGGTAAAGATTGAACTGATTCACATATTGGAACAAGTGCCATTCGGACTTGAAGAAAATCTATCAAGTTTCCTCTCAAAAAAATTAAAAAAAGAATATTCGAAAATCAGTAAAACATTCTCTTTCATTGAAGAGGTAACTATCGAAAAATATTTTATCAAGCTAAAAATAGAGAAAGTCAAAGAACTCATTCAGTCTCAAGAATATAATTTCACGCAAATAAGCCAAATGCTCGATTATAAACACTTAAACCATTTAAGCAAACAGTTTAAAAATGAAACAGGTATGAGCTTAACGGACTATAAGTTAAATCGAAAGGGAGGTAGAAAATCACTGGACAAAATTATATAGATAATAACCAATATTATAACATACAAATTATCTGTCAAAATCTAAATTTGAGGAATTAATAACTAAAAAATTATAAAATATGAAACATTCAAGGTTAATTGATGCACTAAATAATTGTGCTGCCCACTGTAATTATTGCGCAGATGCCTGTCTTGACGAAGGCGACATTAAAATGATGGTTGATTGTATTAGGACCGATAGGACCTGTGCTGAAATCTGTAGCGCCACGGCAAATTTACTTGCTTCAAATTATTCCGATGTAAGGGGTATGGTAGAGCAATGCCGTGATATCTGTAAAAAATGTGCAGATGTATGTGAAAAACACGACCATAAACATTGTCAAGAATGTGCAGATGCCTGCAGAAAATGTGCTGAAGCTTGTGAGGATTTCTTAAGCTAAAAAGTAGAAAGCTTATTTGCTAAGCAAGACGCTATCAAGGACTACAAGATGATTGTAGTCCTTGATTCGTTATAGGTGATATGGGAGAATTCTACAAATCATTCAGCATATTACGTAACATATTAAAGCCTATTAATTCCGAAATTTGTATTGTATAAATTAGAATAGGTTTATGGAAACAATCAACATATTTGAAACCGAAAAAAAGAATCATAAAAAGGGAATAAAAAAATCCTTTCCAGTAACAGGTATGACCTGTGCGGCCTGTGCATCCAGTGTTGAATCTATACTCTCACATACCGAAGGTGTGAACAAGGCCGAGGTTAACTTTGCCAGCAGTTCGGTATTGGTGGATTACGACGAAGCCACTACCGAAGAACAATTGCAAAACGCTTTAAGACAGGTCGGTTACGATATTATAATTGATGCCGCAGACCCTTCGGAAGTACAGCAAGAACTTCAGCAAAAGCATTATCAGGACATAAAAAACCGAACCATCTGGTCGGCGATACTTACGCTACCCATTTTTGTGTTGGGAATGTTCTATATGCAATGGGAACCAGGCAAATGGATTTCATTGGTATTGGCCTTTCCAATTCTTTTTTGGTTTGGGCGCAGTTTTTTCATCAATGCCTTCAAGCAGGCCAAACACGGTAAAGCAAATATGGATACCTTGGTGGCGTTGAGTACCGGAATCGCCTTCCTCTTTAGTGTATTCAATACCTTTTTTCCTGAATTTTGGTTAAGTCGTGGCATCGAGCCTCACGTATATTACGAAGCGGCTACCGTGATTATCACCTTTATTTCCTTGGGGAAACTATTGGAAGAAAAGGCAAAATCAAATACATCTTCAGCCATTAAAAAACTAATGGGGCTTCAGCCTAAAACCCTTAAAATTATTGAGAATGGGGAAGAGAGGGAAATCCCTATTTCATCCGTACAGGTGGGTCAGACCATTTTGGTGCGTCCCGGAGAAAAGATTCCGGTGGATGGCGAAGTTTCCAAGGGAAGCTCGTATGTAGATGAAAGTATGATTACGGGAGAACCTGTTCCAGTTCAGAAATCCCAAGGGGAAAAGGTATTCGCCGGTACGGTTAATCAGAAAGGAAGCTTTCAATTTACCGCTGAAAAAGTTGGTGGAGAAACCTTGCTTTCCCAAATTATTAAAATGGTTCAGCAAGCGCAAGGGAGTAAGGCACCGGTTCAAAAACTGGTCGATAAGATTGCCGGTATCTTCGTTCCCGTGGTATTGGGTATTTCCTTTGTAACCTTCATCGTCTGGATGTCTATAGGTGGCGACAATGGCTTTTCACAAGCCTTGTTGACCTCTGTAGCCGTGTTGATTATTGCTTGTCCCTGTGCCTTGGGCTTGGCAACGCCTACCGCCATAATGGTAGGTATCGGCAAGGGAGCAGAAAACAATATTTTGATAAAAGATGCCGAAAGTTTAGAACTTGGCCATAAAGTGAATGCAGTAATCCTTGATAAAACGGGGACGATTACAGAAGGAAAACCATTGGTAACCAACATACTTTGGAAGGACAAGCTTGAAAATCAGAACGATTACAAGAAAATTCTCTTGTCTATCGAAGCACAATCAGAACATCCCTTGGCAGAAGCCGTCGTCAATCATTTAAAAGAGGAAAATATTGTACAAGCAGAAATTATTTCCTTCGAAAGTATCACAGGAAAAGGCGTAAAGGCCCAATCAGAGAAAGGTTCAAAATATTATGTGGGCAACCATAAACTTATGGTTGAAAAGAATATTCAAATCGACGCTTCTTTGATACAAACAGCAGAAAGTCTGGAAGAGAAAGCAAAAACAGTCATATTTTTTAGTAACGAACATCAAGTTCTTGCGATACTTGCCATTGCGGACAAGATTAAAGAAACTTCAAAAAAAGCCATAGCTACGCTTCAAGAAAGAGGCATCGAGGTCTATATGCTCACGGGAGATAACAATAAAACGGCTTCTGCCGTGGCAAATCAAGTAGGGATTTCAAATTACCAGGGCGAAGTAATGCCTTCGGACAAAGCGGCTTTTGTCGAAAAATTACAGGCGGACGGAAAAATAGTCGCAATGGTTGGCGATGGTATCAACGATTCGCACGCTTTGGCGCAAGCCAATGTAAGTATTGCAATGGGTAAAGGTTCGGACATAGCAATGGATGTCGCAAAAATGACCTTGATAACGTCAGATTTGCAATCCATCCCAAAAGCATTGGAACTGTCAAAAAGAACCGTGTTGGGCATACGTCAAAACTTATTTTGGGCATTCATTTATAACATCATCGGTATTCCAATTGCAGCGGGAATTCTGTATCCCGTAAACGGTTTTTTATTGGACCCGATGATTGCAGGCGCAGCAATGGCATTCAGTAGTGTATCTGTTGTTGCAAATAGCTTAAGACTTAAACGAGTAAAACTTTAATAATAAATAAATTCAATACTATGAAAACTTTAAAATTTAAAACAAATATCAATTGTGGTGGGTGTGTATCGAAAGTAACCCCTTTTTTAAACAAACAAGAAGGTGTAGAAAGTTGGGAAGTAGATACTGCCAATCCTAATAAAATCTTAACCATTGAAAGCGATGGTGCAACTAAAGAAGACGTAACATCTACTTTGCAAAAAGTAGGATTTAAAGCGGAACCTGTAGATTAATAAGTTTTTTTAATATGGCTTATATCTTAATTTCGGTTGTGATTGTTCTTTTTGCTGTTCATTTTTACAGAAAAGCAAAACGTCATAGTGTAAAGCCATTTCCAGAACATTGGCATAAATTATTGACGGATAATGTGCTGTTTTATAGAAATCTATCAAAAGACGCACAGCTAATTTTTCAGCAAAAAATGATGCTATTTTTAAGTGAGGTCTATATCGATGCTGTGCAGTTTGAACTGGAAGAGTTGGATAAGGTTTTAATTGCAGCAAGTGCCGTCATTCCAGTTTTTGGCTTCAAGGAATGGCACTACACCAATTTAAGTGGTATCCTTTTATATCCAGATAATTTTAATGAGGATATGCAATTCAGCAGTAAGGATAACTCACGGAATATTGGTGGAATAGTTGGTAATGGAAGGTTCGAGAAACAGATGATACTTTCCAAAAAAGCATTGTATCACGGCTTTAAAAATACAACCGATAAAAGTAATACTGGTATACACGAATTCGTACATCTTATAGATAAGTTGGACGACAGAACAGACGGTGTGCCAGAACAGCTAAGGGAACATCAATATGCAATACCTTGATTAAATTTAATCCATGAAGAGATGAAAGCGATAAATGATAACCATTCTGCTATTAGAAAATATGGAGGAACCAATCAAGCTGAATTCCTGGCCGTTGCTTCAGAGTATTTTTTTGAACGTCCAGACTTCCTAAAAAAGAAACATCCCGAATTATTCAAAATGTGATTAAATGTTTTAATCAAAAAATGACTGATGTTGCCTAAAGATGTGAGGTCTTAAAATGGATTGATAAGAACAGAATGAAGAGGAGCACATTCATTAATTCTATCGTTTTTTGGTACTAGAAGCTTTTCCCAAAATGTTGAGCTCTGAAATTGTCACTGATGAAGTTGGATAAACTTTAAGAGTAAAAGCATATTTAATTCTACAGAAGACCGAGCTGTAAAACGGATTGCTTTTTTCACTAAATTCGCTGCGCTATTCAAAATGGGAAAAAAGATTCAAATAGTGATAATTGTACTTACCCTTGGCATTTTTTTAGTGCCAACGAGCGTATGGGCACATATTGATCTTTCCCACCCATCTGAAAAAATCAGTTGTGCAGATAGTGCAGAACACTCAAAGAGCGATTGTTGCAAGGGTCATAAAAGCCAAGACAAGAAAGAAAAGGATTGCGATGGAACCTGTGGAAGTATTTCCTGCCATTGCCCATCAACCACAATTTTACCAATAAATTATTCTTCAACTTCAGAAGCATCAAATCCTGTTGCTATGGCTGCTTTCAAAAATCTTTGGAACTATGCAAAACAACAGCCAAAACCAGTCTATTTCCAGATTTGGTCCCCGCCAAAATTAAGTTAGTTCATCTACCTTGACAGCCAAAGCTATGTCAGATTGAAAACGAACTTCTTGTTTTCAAAATTAAAACGTATCAAATAATTCAAATCTTTTATAATGAAATCAATATTTAACATATTGATAGTGCTATCGGTGGTGCTATCAACAACTACGGGCTTCGCCCAAATTAAAAACCCAACAAGGGAAACTGTAAAAATTCTCGGTAACTGCGATACGTGTAAATCAGCTATCGAAAATGCGGGAAAGCTTAAAAATGTGGCCAGCGTTACTTGGAACAAGGACAGCAAAATGGCAGAAATAAGCTTCGATTCCGAAAAAACAAATCGGGACGAAATATTAAAACGCATCGCGTTGGCAGGTTATGACAACGACGAATATCTGGCACCGGATGCTGCTTATGCACAACTTGCCGAATATTGCAAGTACGAAAGACAGCAAAAGCAGCCCATAAGGGCTATGGACCATACCAAAATGGAGAAGAAAAAAAATAAACCAATGGAAGAAATGACAATGCCTGAAATGACGGAAACAAATCCAATGGAAGCCGTGTTCAATAATTATTTTGCTATAAAAGATGCCCTGGTAAAAACCAATGCGACGATAGCGAATGGAAAATCTGCGGAATGGTTGACTATATTAAAAAACTTGAAAACAGAAGCGTTGACGGCGGAAGGGCAAACCGCTGTAACCAAGGTAATGCCATCTTTAATGGAAGCCGCAAAAAGCATTACAGCAACCAAGGATATTGGCAAGCAACGGGAAACATTCAAGGTTCTGTCAAAATATATGCACGATATAATTTCTGTTTACGATACCAATGAGACCCTTTATTACCAATACTGCCCAATGCAGGATGCCAATTGGTTGAGCAAGGACAAGACCGTTAAAAATCCCTATTATGGTTCTCAAATGTTAAGCTGTGGCTCTACCGTGGAAACTATTGACACTAAAAATTGAATTCAATAAAATTTGATTTTTGATACCAAAATGAAAAAAATTATAATAATAATCCTGTTTCTCGAAACGCTTTCCATAAAGGCACAAAATATAGTGCGCTACGACCTATATGTTCGTGATACCATCGTAAATTTTACGGGTAAGGAAAAACGTGCCATCGCAGTGAACGGACAAATACCAATGCCAACGCTAACGTTCACAGAAGGCGACATTGCCGAAATTTATGTGCACAATGAGTTGGATGAAGAAACAGCCCTGCATTGGCACGGTCTGTTTTTGCCCAATAAGGAAGATGGCGTACCTTACCTTACCCAAATGCCCATTCCGCCGCATACCGTCCATAAATATACCTTCCCAATCATACAGCACGGGACCCATTGGTACCACAGCCATTTTGGGCTTCAGGAACAGATTGGTATGTATGGTTCTATGATTTTGAACAAGAGACCGGACGATAAGACCTTCAGAAAAGGCATTGACGACCTGCCCACCATTCCCATAGTATTGAGCGAATGGACGGACTTGAAACCAGAAAATGTGCATCGTATGCTCCACAACGCATCCGACTGGTTTGCCATACAAAAAGGGACTACACAGAGTTATGCCGAGGCTATTAAAAAGGGGCACTTTAAAACAAAACTTCATAATGAATGGAAACGGATGCTTGCAATGGACGTGAGCGATGTGTATTATGACAAATTCCTCATCAATGGCAAAAGTGAAAATGAAGATACATCCCTCAAGGGCTTAAAAGCTGGCGATAAAGTACGGCTGCGCGTTTCAAATGGCGGTGCTTCCAGTTATTTTTGGCTTACCTACGCCGGTGGTAAAATAACCGTGGTGGCCAACGACGGTAATGATGTGGAACCTGTGGATGTTGATAGAATGTTTATTGCTGTATCAGAAACCTATGATGTGGTTGTTACCATTCCTGCGGACAATACTGCCTTTGAATTTTTAGTAACACCGGAAGACCGTACAAAATCGGCTTCCATATATCTTGGAGAGGGCATTAAAAAACTTACGGAACGGCTTCCAAAACTGAAATATTTTGAAGGTATGGAAATGATGAACGAAATGATGAAGATGAACGGCGATCTGGACCAAATGGGAATGAGTATGAGTATGCAGCAAATGGATATGAACGTGGTGATGTATCCTGAAATAACCGGTCCTGAGGATAACGGAAAAGACAAGAAAATGGAAATGGATGGCGAAGATCCTAATGGCCACAAAATCGATGGAAAACAGGATATGGATGGAATGAAGATGAGCGAAGCTATGTACAAGAGCAACGAACTTGCAAACATTACGACCCTCAACTACGCTATGTTGAAATCGCCTACGGTAACAAAACTTCCACAGGATGCACCCATAAAGGAACTGCACTTTACGTTAACCGGCAATATGAACCGTTATGTTTGGAGCTTGGACAATAAGGTTATTTCAGAAAGCGATAAAATATTAATAAAAAAAGGGGAGAAAGTAAGGATTACCCTGTATAACAATTCAATGATGCGACACCCGATGCACCTGCACGGCCACGACTTTAGGTTGCTCAACAGCCAAGGCGAGTATGCACCGCTAAAAAATGTAGTGGATATTATGCCTATGGAAACCGATGTTATCGAGTTTGAGGCCAATGTAGAAGGCGACTGGTTTTTTCACTGCCACATATTGTACCATATGATGAGCGGTATGGGCAGGGTTTTCAGTTATGAAAACCAAGAGCCAAATCCTTTGATACCAAACCCTGAATTGGCGTTAAGAAAATTAAAAGGTGACGACCGGGATTTCCACCTGATGGTAGAAAACGATTTTGCGACCAACGGAAATGATGGATTGCTGATGGCTCAAAGTACACGATGGAGTTTTGGCACCGAATGGCGTTTGGGCTACAATGATATGCACGGTTATGAAACAGAAACACACATAGGAAGGTATATTGGAAAAATGCAGTGGCTGATACCGTTTGTTGGGTTTGATTGGCGCTATAGAAAATTGGGACATAATGAGGTTGAGGAAAATTTGTTTAGCCAAAAAAACACCAAAGATAAACGCTCTTTAGTGAGCATAGGAGTCAATTACACCCTACCGATGTTGGTAATGGCACAAGCAGAAATATTTACGGACGGTAATATCAGGTTACAATTTGAGCGCAATGATATACCCGTAACCCAAAGGTTGCGTATGAACCTGATGTGGAATACAGATAAGGAATATATGGCAGGTTTGCGTTATATCACAACACGTAATTTGGGGATTACCACTCATTTCGACAGTGATATGGGTTTTGGAGTCGGTCTTAATTTAAATTATTAATGGAAAATTATGTCCATTCCATCATTGGTAAATTCAAAAATAGAATTTCTACGTCATCAAAAAGGAAATTAGGTTTTTCATACGGCGTTAGATTTCCAACTTGTAAAAATTAATGAATTAACAATCGAAAAAGATGGCAGATGTTGTTTTTTAGAAGTTCACCACACTATTCAGTACATCATCTGCTTCTTTATGGATAAAATTGCCCCATAATTCAAGGTGGTTTTTAAATCACTATGTCTATATAATTTGTAGCATTAAAGGATTAATGGAATCGCTGGCAATCTTGTATGTCTGGCGGTGTGATTAGAAAGACTTTTATTTTTTCTTTTTAGCTATTTTTTTTAATGTTTTTTAGAAGGTTCGTAGTAATCTGATCATAAATAAAATTGTTCAGTTTCTCTGTTTAAAGGTTCACGGAGGCATTAATCACTCCATCTTCCTCTGATGGGATTCTATTGCACGGAACCGTCAATAGTTGCAGCTAAATTCCAGTTTTTTATAATTATGTGTCATTCTGCTTTACCTTTCATTTTATTTTAAACCGACCAGATAATTTTTGCAAATTCCTTTTTAAAGCATTTAGGATTTCATTATTCGTGTAAGGATTGACACTCCCAGCATAGGGACACCAAAAACCCCTATTACTTTTTTGTGTTCGTAAATCTGATCAAAGGTACTATAATCCTGCGCGCGGTCCTTAAAATCGCCATAAATACCCGGATCGCCTGGTACGGGTTCCCAAAGGTTATCTTTTCTGTGTGGATCTTCTTGCTCATTTGTTAACTGACCCTCAATCCCGTATTTTGCCATATAATGGTCAAGAAAATCGGGCACTAATTTATTTCGTAAAATTGTTTGAATCGTAGGGTATCCTACCATCCTTAGCCGATCTACTGTTTTTCGACTTCTACAATGGCCCTGGCCGCAACTTCCGGCTGGTATATTTTTCCCACAGGCATAGGTTTTTGGATAAACCTTGTTTTTACCCAGACTGCTCCACTTCAAAATCCTGTAATTCTTTCAGAAGCCTTTCGGTGCCTTCCACAGTAATTTTTTGATAAAGAGGGCTGGATTCTCCTGAAAAATCATAATAAGCCGCAAGATGCACCACAGAGGCAATTCTATTTCCATAGGCAAAACGTACTCGTTCAAAGGCATTTTTTATACTGGTATCTGAGGTGAAGTCTATACATACACATTCTGCCGTGGGTGGAGGAAAGGGATAACCCACATTATCCAGCCCTACGACAAGATACTTTTTAGCAAGTTCGTTAATATGGTTAGCCCACTGCTTCCACTCACAACAATAACTTCTTTATTTGCCTGAATTGCCGGTTTGTCCATGCCTTATATTATACTATAAATTTTATACTTCGTCCATCTACCCTATCTCTTTTATGGGATTTAAATTCATATGCTTCACATCAGGATCGTCACACCAACTTCACTGTCACCTTTCAAATTTTTTCAAAAAAACCCGGACGTGGCCGGGTTTTTAACAAAACTTGATTTAAATCTTTAAGCTTTAAAAGTAGCACAAGCTTCTGCACATTCGCGACATGCTTTCGCACAATCCTTACAGTGCTGTGCATCATGTTTATCACATTCCTGAGCACATTTTTCGCATACTTTTTTGCAATAATCAACTAACCCCTGTACATCTTTATAACTGGTTGCTAAAATTTGACTTAAGGCAGAACAGGCTTCAGCACAAACATGGTCTATACGAATACAATCTACCATCATCTTTACATCATCTTCATCAAGACAGGCATCTGCACAAAAATTACAATGGTTAATACAATTTCCAAGGGCTTTAATTAGTTTTTCATTTCTCATAATTTATTAAATTTTTTGATTCTACATAAAATTAAGCATGCACATTAAAAATTACTTTTAAAATTATGCTAAGGTCTTTCTGTTTTAAATTATTTTAACTTAGATGTAAAATAATTAAGAATATTTTGTGTCTACATGTTCCCAATTCCATCCTTCCTGACGCACTAAAGTTTTGAAAAATAGACGATTTTTGCTCACCTTTGCTGAAAACCCATCCGTATCAAAATTCTCCAGTATAAGTTCCTTTTCTAAAAGCCTATGAGTAGTTGAAGCCGGAGGGCCCGAAGGTAAGAGCCTCATGTGGGTTACCTCGGCGATTACTTCAAAATAATTATCATAAGCTACTATTAGTGGTTTTATGTCTTTAGAATCAGGTCTGAATTCCTCTTTAATTTGATCTGAAATAATCAACAAAGCTTCATAAAGCCTTGCCAGTTGCAGAATAATCGCATTTTTCCCTTTATTATTATGAAAATAGTGAATTACCGGGTAAGCCCGGTGTTGCTGGCTATATTTGATTATGGAGTCTGAAATTTCATCAATTTTACCTGTTAGCCGATCGAAATTTTCACCATTCCAGGCACTCATTACAATTTCTTCGGGACTGCTTCCCAGTGTACTTAAACTTATGCCAAGTTTACGCTGGTCTATGACTGCTGAAAGGACCGGAATAAAATAGGTGACAGACATGGTGAGGAGAATAAGCCCTGTAAAGGAATATATAGTGGTAAGTACCCTCCAAAGATCGGTGGAGGCTACATAATCCCCCATTCCTAAAGTTGAAACCGTAAATCCACTATAATACGTAATTTGCCAGAAACCGGCCGGAATTTTTGTGGTACTATCTATAATAGAGCCAGGAGAAGAATAAAGTATAAAAACCATGCTCGCCCATAAAAAGAATACCCAGATTAGCACAATAGAAATTAGTAGAAAATAACCCGCATGGGCCAGCAATTTAGAATTACCGTTCCTGCCAGAAATCAGCAATAAAAACTTCCAGAAAAAATGTGAAAAACGGCTGGTAAGCCAACCCCCGCCCTGCATGGATAAAGTGGTTTGCAGAATATCCAGAACTATGGCGACATACAGGATTATTCCGATAATTAGATAAATTTCCATATAGGTATTTTTGGTTAGTTAAATAGGCCGAAAAATTAAGGCATTCAATTATTTTGATAGAGAACTAAATAAAATTTGGTCTAAGTTCATGCCGTATCGAGCCATTCTATTCAGGATATTAAAATTTTTAAATGATGGTGAAAAATATCCGGTGTCAAAATTAAAGCTTAGATTTTATATAAGAAATCAAGTAAAGATTACATAATGTAAGGATTATCATAAGATTAAACTTAAGAAAGATAATCTCAAATTAAAAGTTAATAACACTATCCAGAGCTTCATCAGCATCACGATGAATAAAATTTGCCTGATAATTTAAAGTGGTTTTTAAATCACTATGTCTATATAATTTTTGCAGCATTAAAGGGTGAATTCTATCACCTGCAATATTTCCAAAGCTATGACGGGCTATATGATTCGATAATGTTTTATCAATGCCACAGAGTTTAGCTATTCTTTTTAAATATTTAATGAGAAGTTTAGTGGTACTCTTTGTCCGTGTATAAATTTGTTCGGCTTGAGTTTGATCTACTTCCCGTAAAAAAGGGAATAAATATCCATTATTGAATTTCTTATCTGGGCGATAGTAATCAATTATAATCCTAGCTTTATCAGGAATTTTTAAACTTAGAGGTTTACCATTTTTTTCCATGACATAGTATAAACGTTTATCCTTGAAATCAGACCATTTTAATTTAATTACATCTGAGATTCGCATCCCGGCAAAATAAAAAGAAAACAACCATATGTTGTGAGTATGCCATATAGTTGAGTACTTCTCTAATTCGAGTGATTCTATCTTCTCAATTTCTTCTACATTCAATCCAATTTTATTACCTGAGGATATTCTAATTTTCTCTTTCTCACCAGCAAAAGGATAATATTTCTGGGCAATTACTCCTTCTTTAATTGCAATATTATAAAGAGTTCTAATGAAAATAAGCTGATTGGTTATTGTCCTTGGTTTATGATTCAGGTAAGAAGAACAAAATGTCTTATATTTTCTAATAAAAGATTCGTCAATATCCCTGAATCTTAGGTTATCATTTTTTTTAAAATATGCAACGCCATCCATCCAGTGATATTTAGATCTTCTTGCCTCGCTCACTCGCTTTAACCGTCTTTGTTTAATTTCTTGGATGATTTTTGCCTTACTTCTCGAATTCTTTAGTTGTATAAATTCTTCAATATTATATAGTATTGATAACTGCGCTTTAGCAACTGAAAAAACTCCCGTGTCATATTTACTTTGGATATGTTCAGTGGCAACAGTAAAGAAAGATTTAGAGCCATCTGGCCCTTTTAATTTTTGTTTTATTTGCCTTGGCGTAATTTTTTTCTCTGCATTGAAATAGATATCATTGACTTCAATCATCCTTTTCATCAAAAAGTTATTTAACTGCTTAAAGTTTGGATGAGTCTTTTTAACCTTACAAGCAACGTTATCCCAATCTTTTTCAAATACAGAATGTCCCAGCCAAACATAATTCGTTTTATAATTTTCGCTAATTCTTAAGGCCAGAGGTATCCTTCCATCCTTCTTTTTCATGTTTTTCCTCAAAACAATCTTTAAATTTGCCATACAGTTAGGATTTAAAACCCTGTAATATAATAATTTACACCTAAAAACTAGTACAGAATAAGTACAGAATAAGTACAGAATCGGTTGATTTTAGGCCATATTATATAATATCAAAATTTATCAAAACAACATTAACTAATTGATTTTCAGGTGTTTTAGATAGATTTGACTTCTAGCAGAATATTTTCATAACCCGGAGGTCCCGAGTTCAAATCTCGGTCTCGCTACAAAAAAAAAAGGGATTTCGTATTTTCGAAATCCCTTTTACTTTTTATCATTTTTTTATTTCCTGATCTACACTAACTTATCAAGTGTGATGGGCAATTCTCTCACTCGTTTACCGGTAGCGTTATAGATCGCATTGCAAATTGCAGAGGCAACTCCTACAATACCAATTTCACCAAGACCTTTGGCTCCCAGCGGATTCACAATTTCATCATGCTCCGGCACAAAGATCACTTCAAGATCCTGAATATCTGCTTGTACTGCTACATGATATTCAGCAAGGTTCGCATTCATGATTCGGCCATTACGACTATCCATCATTCCTTCTTCCTCAAGCGCCATACTTATTCCCCAGGTAATTCCACCCAGAATCTGACTTTCAGCAGTCTTAGGATTAAGTATTTTACCTCCTGCTATAGCACTCACAACTCTAGGAACCGTGATCATTTTAGTATCCTTATCTACATGAACTTCTACCATAACACAGGAATGTGAATAGCATGAATATTTACTACGATCATCTGCAGGTTGAGAATTAAAGCTTGTTTCCACAGATTTTTGTCCGGAAGCAGCTAATATTTCAGAATAACTAAGTCTGGTAGATTTTACACTCAGATGTCTATTGCTGAACTCGGCATCTTCGAACATTGCACCCTTCAACTCTTCTAGAAAACTCTGTTGAGCGTATCCAAATATTTTCTTCTGAAGTGCATGACACACAAGTTTTACTGCTGAACCTACTGAAGATGCTGTCCAGGATCCTCCTTCAATTGGAGCTTTCGGCAAACTAGAGTCTCCAAGTTGAAATTCTACATCTTCCAATGGAATACCTACAATTTCCGCAGCTATCTGGGACATGATCGTATATGTTCCAGTACCAATATCTGCCGTTCCACTACTAACCGTTAGTTTTCCTTCAGAAGTTAAAATTGCTTTCGCCGAAGATTCCTGCTGTAAAGCTTCCCAGACTCCGGTGGCCATTCCATAACCTACAAGATTATTACCATCATGCATGCTTCCAGGCTTTGCATTTCTATTATCCCAGCCAAAACTTTCTGATGCCTTGAGAAAAGCAGCTCTTAATTCTTTGCTCGAATACGGCTTACCTTCATTTTGATCAATATCAGCATAGTTTATTAAACGGAACTCCAGTGGATCTACCCCAGCTTCAATTGCTAGTTCGTCTATAGCGCATTCCAGCGCATACATTCCTGTAGCTCCTCCGGGTGCTCGCATATCCATAGGCGTATAAACATCTAAAGGCACGAGTTGATAATCCAGTTTAACGTTATCACACTGGTACATCATTCCAGACCAGTCCACAACGGTTTCGTTGAACATTTCGAACCTTGATGTTTCTCCAAATGCCTCATGATTAATTGATTTCAATTTACCAGATTCATCAGATGATAGTTTTAATCTCTGTAAACAGGCAGGCCTGTGTCCAAAAGTGAACATTTGAGTTCTGGTCATTACAACCTTCACTGGCAAATTGAGGACTTTTGAAGCCATTGCAGCACAGAATAACTGGTATTGTGGTCTCAAACCAGACCCGAATCCCCCACCTACGAAAGGAGAAAGTACCCTGACCTTTTCTTTTTCCAGATTGAAGATCCCAGCAATATATTGCTGACTACTTCCAACTCCCTGTATTTTATCATAAATGGTAAAGCCCTGCTCCCCTTCATTCCAGATCGCTACGGTCGCAAAGGTTTCCATAGGATTTTGATAATGTCGAGGCAAATAATATTCTACATCTACCTTATGTTTTGAAGAGTCGTAAGCTTCATCGGCATCACCCCTTGGCTCTGGTGGTTCAGGAACGCCCTCTCTGGTTGCATTTTGAAGATTAGCCTTAAGATCAACCTCGCAACCCTCCTCTTTTTTATAATCTATTTTAACCAGTTCGGCGGCATAAGCGGCAGTTTCAAAAGTATCTGCAATGATTAGCGCAACCGGCTGTCCATTATACAGAATATCCTCATTATAAAACGGTCTGAAAGGATTACCGGGAGGAGCCAGAGGATCTGTATAATCTGAATTTATTTTAACTTCCTCCGGGATATTTTCATGGGTAAATACCTGTCGAACTCCTGGTACTTTCAAAGCTTCCTTATCATTAATAGCAACAATTTTACCTCTGGAAATCGTACTATTGATAATATATCCATGTACTAAATGCTCAGGATTGAATTCAGCGCTATATACAGCATTACCTGTTACTTTCTTTATCCCATCTACCCTTCTGGTAGGTTTCCCTATATATTTTGTCTCTGCTATCATGCTATTTGTTCATTGCTTCTGTTAATGCTCTAACAATAGATTTTCTTACCAGTGGAATTTTAAAATCATTATCACCGTATCCTTTAGCTCCTTCAGTAAGTTTATTCGCTAATTGCTCGAAATTCTCCGTATTTGCTCCTTTTCCAAAAAACTCTTTTTCTACGGAAGGTTTTCTCCAGGGTTTGTGTGCAACTCCACCCAAAGCAACTCTAACATCTTTGATAGTGGTATTTTCTAATTCAATTGCAGCAGCTACTGAAACTAAGGCGAAAGCATAAGAAGGCCTGTCTCTGACTTTTAAATAATGATAGTTCTTCTCAAAACCCTTTTCAGGAAGTTCGATTCCAGTAATGACCTCTCCCGGTTCTAAATTGGTTTCTATATGTGGGGTGTCACCAGGAAGTTTATGGAAGTCAGTTACGGCAATTGTTCTATCACCCTCAGATCCACTAACATGAACTGTCGCATCCAGGGCCGCAAGCGCTACCGCCATATCTGAAGGATGAGTCGCGATACAATGCTCGCTTTCTCCAAGAATTGCATGTAAACGGTTAAATCCTTCTAATGCGGAACATCCACTTCCAGGCTCTCTCTTGTTACAGGGGGTTGAAGTATCATAAAAATAAAAGCACCTAGTTCGCTGCAATAGATTCCCGCCATTGGTCGCCATATTCCGTAACTGCGCTGAAGCAGCGGAAAGCATAGCCTCAGAAAGTAGCGGATATCGCTTTTCTACTTTCTCGTGATAAGCTGTATCGGCATTGGTCTTGGTCGCTCCCAATATTAAACCTCCAGAATCTGAGTTTTCGATTTTGGAAAGATCCAGGTGGTTTATATCAATTAAATGCTCAGGATTCTCAACCCGATATTTCATCAGGTCCAGCAAATTAGTTCCTCCACCAATAAATCTGCTACTCTCTTTTTCAGAACCTATTTGTTCGATCGCGTTTTCCACGCTTTCTGCCCTTTTATAAGAAATATTATTCATAGTCTAATTGCTGTTTTTGGATAAAGCTTCGGTATTTCTGTCTTTTAATTCTTCCACCACTTTATAAATGTTGGCGTAAGCTCCACAGCGACAAATATTTCCACTCATGAGATCTCGTAATTCCGCAGGATCACTTCCTTTATTCATATTCAGCAGTCCAATGGTAGAGCATATCTGCCCGGGTGTGCAATAGCCACATTGGAACGCATCATGTTTGATGAATGCTTCCTGCACAGGGTGCAATTCATCTCCACTGCCTAATCCTTCCACCGTAACAATTTCTTTTCCTGTTTGCATTGCGGCAAGGGTCAGGCAAGAATTAATATGTTTTCCGTCTATTAGCACTGTGCAGGCTCCACACTGTCCATGATCACAGCCTTTCTTAGTTCCTGTAAGCTGCAAATGTTCCCGCAAGGCATCAACAAGAGTTGTCCATGCAGAAATTTTCATACTAACATCTCGCCCATTAATATTCAATACCAATTCTACGGTATCAGGATGTTGTTTAATTTCCATTTTATATGGTTTTGGTTGGTAATTGGTTTCTAATAAATACTAGAATACCTTTTAAAGCTAAAGAATAATTTGGACAGAAATATTTATATCACTCATCTTAATATTTTTTTATGATTTTTGTTTAGTCAATAAAATAGTTCTAAGTCATTAGTATTATGAATATTACATCGACCCTTCAAGTGTTTCTCATCGAAGTCAAATTAAAAAAAGACGATTCAATTTCTAATTGTTATAGTTGTTGTAAAATCAAATCTCATATCCAATTTTGAGTTTTATTTGCTTAAAAAATCGTGATAATAAACGCATCTAATTTTGCCGGATACATCAAGCCTGTAGCAGCTGCTTCCGAAGATTTCATGGTAGATCCATGGGTATGGATAGCCTTTTCAGCCTTTATCATCCTTCTTCTCATCGTAGACCTAAAACTGGTGATGAGAAAGCCACACAAGATAAAAACTAAGGAAGCTGCGTGGTATAGCGCCGGCTGGATAAGCCTGGGGCTTCTATTTACAGCTGTGATCTATTGGTGGCAGGGTTCTCTCGCCGCAGGAGAATATCTCGCTGGGTATTTGATCGAGAAATCACTGTCCATGGATAATGTCTTCCTATGGGCAGTATTATTTAACTATTTCAAAGTGCCAAAGGAATTTCAGCATAAAGTTTTGTTCTGGGGGATTTTCGGCGCCCTTGTTCTAAGAGTCATTTTTATTTTCGGCGGAATTGCCCTGATCGAAAATGTACATTGGATCATATATGTATTCGGCGCATTTTTGCTGTATACCGCTTATAAGATCTTTAAAAGCGATATTTCTGAAGCCAATCCTGATAACAATAGGATTTTCAAATGGGTACGAAAAGTGATTCCTCAAACTGAAGGTTATAGGGAAGACAACTTTTTTGTAATAGAAAACGGTAAGAAGATTGCCACTCCTCTATTAACCGTTTTGATCATCATAGAACTAACCGATGTGATCTTTGCGGTAGATTCTATCCCGGCAATATTAGCGGTAAGCCGGAATGAATTTATTATTATAAGCTCAAATGCATTTGCCATTCTGGGTCTGCGTGCTTTGTATTTTTTACTGGCAGATATGAAAGACAGGTTTATTTATTTGAATGAGGGTCTGGGAATTATACTGGCTTTCGTAGGAATAAAGTTCCTGGTAAGTGATCTTTACGAAATACCAATCTGGATATCTCTTTGTTTTATAGCTTTAATTTTAATAGGTTCGATATTATTATCTCTACGACAAACTTCGACGACCGAATTAGATAAAACTTAGATTTATGAAAAGACAAAAATTAGGAAATACAGAATTATATACTCCTCCTATCATTTTCGGCGGAAATGTATTCGGGTGGACGATCGATGAAAAAGAATCTTTCAGAATGATGGATCAACTGCTGGATATGGGATTTGACTTTATTGATTCTGCAGATGTTTACTCCAGATGGGCTGAAGGTAACTTTGGTGGTGAATCTGAAAGTATTATTGGAAAATACATGAAGTCCAGAGGTAACCGACATAAATTGACCATTACCACCAAAGTAGGCTCCAGTATGCAACAAGGTGGCGATAAGGATATTTCCAAAACACATATTCTTAATGCGGTAGAAGATAGCCTGCGAAGATTACAAACAGATCATATCGACCTTTATTTCACCCATTGGGATGATAATAAAACACCTGTAGAAGAAACCCTTGGTGCCTATCAGAAATTAATTGAGCAGGGAAAGGTGAGATATATTGGAGCTTCAAATTTGAGTCCTGAAAGATTACAGGAGTCTTTAGACGCTTCAAAAAATGATGATTTACCAAAGTATCAGGTTTTCCAGCCGGAATATAGTTTGATGCAGCGACGCAAGTTCGAAGGGAAAATTCAGAAAATCTGCCAGGAAAATAATCTTGGAGTCACCTCCTATTTCAGCTTAGCCAGCGGATTCCTCTCCGGAAAATATCAAAGTATCGAAGACATAAAAGGAAGTGATCGTGAACAGTTCCTTGGAGATTATTTTGACGATCGTGGTAAAAAAGTACTCAACGCACTTAAAGATATATCGGACCATCACAATATTTACCAGGCAGGAATTGCTTTAAGATGGATCATGCAACGCCCGGGAATTACCGCTCCAATTGCAAGTGCAACAATAGCTGAGCATCTAAAGAGTTTCGAAGAAGCTGTCAACATGGAACTTACCAAAGAAGAAATGGAAAATTTAAATGCAGCAAGCAACCATTAAGTTACGAAAGCTTCGAGATAAGATCTTTTAGACGAAGTGTATCCTGCTCACCTGATTTCATATGCTTTAGAGTGAAGGTTTGCTGCTCAATTTCCTCTTCGCCTGCAAGTATGACAAATGGAATATCTCGTTTATCGGCATATTTCATTTGTTTACCCATTTTGGAACTGTCCGGATAAAGTTCAGCAGTAATTCCGGAGTTCCTTAAAGATCGGATGGACTTCATCGCATATAAAGATTCCTTATCTCCAAAATTTATAAAAAGCACTTTGGTATTCTCCCGTACGGCTTCAGGAAACAGATCCAATTCTTCAAGGACAAGATATATTCTATCCAAACCAAACGAAATTCCTATTCCGCTCATATTCTTCAAACCAAAAATTCCGGTAAGATCGTCATATCTTCCTCCTCCACCAATGCTTCCCATCTTAACTTTTTTGGGAGCAGCAACTTCAAAAATAGCTCCGGTGTAGTAATTGAGTCCGCGTGCCAGAGTCACATCAAGGTCGAGAGTAGCGGTTTTCAAAGGCATTTCAGCTACAGCATTCTGTATGAATTGTAATTCTTCGATACCTTTCAATCCTGTTTCTGAACTTTTCAGAATAGATTGTAAACCTGAGATCTTTTCGGCAAAAGAACCCTTGAGATCAAAAATTGGCGATATTTTTTCAATAGCCTTTTCAGAAATACCTTTTTCAAGCATTTCTTTCCGAACACCAGCTTCACCAATCTTATCAAGTTTATCCAGCGCTACAGTAAAATCTATAAGCCGATCCTGTTCTCCAATTACTTCAGCAAAACCGGATAAGATCTTTCTATTATTGATCTTAATTACAACATCTTCCAGACCTAATTGAGTAAATACTGCATCATACAATTGTATGAATTCCACTTCCTGCCATAGACTATCGCTTCCCACTACATCTGCATCACATTGGAAAAACTCTCTAAACCTCCCTTTTTGAGGACGATCTGCTCTCCAAACTGGTTGTATCTGGTAACGTTTGAAAGGGAACTCGATCTCATTTTGATGTTGAACCACGTACCTGGCAAAAGGAACCGTAAGATCATATCTTAATGCTTTCTCGCTAATAGAAGAAGTTAATGTTGTACTATCCTTGAATTCCAGAGCTTTCGCATCAGCTTTTTTAAGATAATCACCTGAATTAAGAATTTTAAAAATCAGGCGATCTCCTTCTTCACCATATTTCCCCATTAGGGTCGAAGAGTTCTCAAAACTTGGAGTTTCGATAGGTTGAAAACCAAAACTTTTAAATTGAGTTTTGATAATATCGAAAATGTAGTTTCTTTTTGCTACTTCTTCCGGAGAAAAATCTCTGGTACCTTTTGGAATTGACGGTTTTTGTGCCATATAGTTCTAAGCTGAAATATGATTTTTAAAGGACTGCAAATATCTTAATTTTTGAGTGAACCCAAACAAATTTGATATTTTAAGTAACAATCCTATCATTTTATAGTCTAATCGTTAAGATCGAAAAGTTAGCCCATGTTTTCACTCCTGCGGGAAAATATTAGAATTGCTCTAAGTTCCATAAGAAATCAGTCACTAAGAACTGTATTAACCGTTCTCATCATCGCTATTGGTATCACAGCATTAGTTGGAATCCTTAGTGCTGTAGCAGCACTGGAAAATACTATAAGTCAGGATTTTGCTTCAATGGGCGCGAATACTTTTAACCTGCAACGTTACGAGTTCAGAGAGAGAATAAGCAATGAGGACCGGAAGGTAAATCCAACAATCAGCTATAGAGAAGTGACAGAGTTTAAGGAGAAATTTCAATTTCCTTTTACTGAAACTGCTATATCATTTACGGGAACGGGATCTGCAGAAATTAAATATCAGAATGAAAAAACAGATCCGGATATTTCAGTTCTCGGGGTAAATGAATATTATTTAGAGAACTCCGGACTGGAAGTTGAAGAAGGAAGAGAGTTTAATATTTTCGATATTAACAATAATAATAATGTTGCGGTGATTGGTGCCGACTATAAAGACGGCATTTTTAATGGAATGGATCCCGTTAATAAAACAATTAGTATTCGCGGGGCGAAATTCAAAGTGATTGGAATTCTGGAAAGTAAAGGAAGTACCTTCGGAAACAATCAGGATCTAAGAGTTTTTATCCCTATTCAGCATGCTCGCTCGATCTTTTCTCAGCCAAATATCAATTACAGCCTGAGCGTAAAGGTGGACGATAAGGAAATGCTGGAATCAGCAATGGATGAAGCTATTATCACCTTCAGAAATATTAGAGGATTAAACCCAAAAGAAGACAACAATTTTGGAATAGAAAGAAGCGATGATCTTATTAATCGTATTCTTCAAATCACTGGCGCTTTAAATATCGCCGCCTGGATCATTTCGATCATTACCATATTTGGATCTTCCATCGCCTTGATGAATATCATGCTGGTAAGTGTTACCGAGAGAACACGGGAAATTGGAGTTAGAAAAGCCCTAGGCGCCAAGAAAAACACTATTGCAATGCAGTTCTTCCTGGAAACCTTAGTAATTGGTCAGCTTGGTGGACTACTAGGTATATTACTCGGAATTCTTATTGGCTGGGGTGTATCGTCTTCCCTGGATTTCGATTTCACCACACCATGGAAAGCCATGTTATGGGCTACCGGGATTACTATATTCGTAGCTATACTCGCAGGCAGTTACCCTGCTGCTAAAGCTGCAAAACAGGATCCTATAGAATCACTTAGATACGAATAGTTCTAAGCATCTTTGTCTACAATATTCTTAAAATAAGCGTATAGTTCACCTTTTGTAATATTTGCTCCCTGTTTAATCAAAGCGAAAATATCCTTGTTTCTGTCCTCACTAAGAACTTTTGAAGAGGTATAGATATTAACCATCTCATTCATAAGGTTAGTTTGTAACCATTGATAACCTTCCCGGGTTGTAATATCTACAGATTCATTTTCTACCTTAATCGCGATAAGATTGATGGATACTTCAGAAATATAAAAAAGGAAAACCTGATTTGGTGAAAAATGCTCCAGATATTCAACCTTATTCAGGACTCCTTCCCATACGAGATCGCTAAACAGATCCATTTCATCTTCCGCAACCTTTGGCTGTTCTTTTTTGATCTTATCCCATTCCTCACCGGTGATAGACTGAGTTGCCAGGAAATTAATGAATTCCTGATGCATCTCTTCAAATTGTTCTTTTGTTAATCGAGCGTATTTCATTTTTGTAAAAATAAGAAAAGCCCACTCATAAATGAGCGGGCTTTTTGCTATAAAATTATAATATTAAGCTTCCCCTACAACGTCAAAACTTAGGTTTGAAACTACTTCACGATGAAAACGCAAAGTTGCCTCGTATTGTCCTAAACGCTTGATGTTTCCACCTGCGATGTTAATATATTTTTTCTCAATTTCTACACCTTCTTTAGCAAGAGCATCAGCTAGATCACCATTAGTGATAGAACCAAACAACTTGTCACCAGCACCTGCTTTAGCAGTCATCTTGATCTCAATATTGTTAAGTTTCTCAGCCTGTTTCTTAGCTTCGTCAATGTGCTTTTGTTCTTTATAGGCACGCTGCTTTAAAGTTTCAGATAAAACTTTTCTTGCAGAAGGAGTTGCCAGTTCAGCGTATCCATGAGGTATAAGATAATTTCTCCCGTAACCGTTTTTAACAGCCACAACATCATCTTTAAAACCTAGATTGTCTACGTCTTTTTTAAGTATTACATCCATAACTGCCTCTTTTTATTTTAATAAATCACCTACGTAAGGCATTAGTGCTAAGTGACGAGCACGCTTTACCGCAGTAGCCACTTTTCTCTGAAACTTCAAAGAAGTACCTGTTAAACGACGAGGTAACAATTTACCCTGCTCGTTTACAAACCCCATAAGAAAATCTGGATCTTTGTAATCAACGTACTTAATACCAGATCTTTTGAATCTACAGTATTTTTTCGCTTTGGTAGTTTCTATATTAAGAGGAGTTAGATACCTGATCTCTCCGTCTTTTTTTCCTTTTGCTTGTTGTTCAATAGATGTTGCCATGATTACGCTTTTTCCTTGTTACGTTTTCTTCTCTTCTCAGCCCAAGCGATTGCATGTTTATCTAACTTAACCGTTAAATAACGCATCATACGTTCGTCTCTTCTGAATTCTAACTCTAAAGGTTCGATAACCTCACCAGGAGCTTCATATTCAAATAAGTGATAAAAACCACTCTTCTTGTGTTGGATTGCATAAGCCAGTTTTCTTAGGCCCCAATCTTCTTTAGCTACCATCTTAGCCCCTTTAGAAACAAGAAAATCTTCGTATTTCTTAACTGTCTCCTTTATCTGCTCATCAGATAAAACGGGATTCAAGATGAAAACAGTTTCATAGTTGTTCATAAAATTCTACTTTAAATTTAATCGGCTGCAAAAATAGAATTTATTATTCATATTTCAAAGCTTAATCTCCAGGTAAAACTTTTAATTTTAACCAGCATAAACAATATGCACCTTGCATTTGTTATATATAATGAGTAATATTGTTAATGTCTAACCTAATTATCGTGGAAGAAGTTTTACTTAAATGTGCTGTTGTTGATGATTCGAGCCTGCAAAGGTTATCGATCGTGAAATTGATAAAAGACCATCCTAATCTTAGCCTGGTTGCCGAATATAACAATGCTATAGAAACTAAGAATGGCTTGTTGGATACCGAAACAGATCTTATCTTTTTAGATATCGAAATGCCAATTCTTTCAGGTTTTGAATTACTTGATAATCTTCCAAACAAACCGCAAATTATATTTGTGACCGGCAAGACCAAGTATGCATTCAAGGCTTTTGATTATGATGCCGTAGACTATATTCACAAACCAGTAACTAAAGACCGTTTTAACAATGCAGTGAATAAAGCGGTAAATCTTTATAAACTTAAACATCAGGCTCCAATTCAGGAGGATGATGATTTTATCTTTGTAAAAAGTAATCTCAAGAATCGCAAAGTATTTCTAAATAAGCTGAAGTACATCCAGGCTCTTGGAGATTATGTCAAGTTCGTAACCGAGAAAGATAACTTTGTAGTTCTCGCGACGATGAAATCTTTTGAAAAAGAACTTCCCAGTGAAAGATTCCTGCGTACTCACAAATCCTATATCGTGAATTTGGATAAGATCGAAAGATATAATAGTAAGAATATAGAGATCGATAAAGAATTACTACCGCTAAGCCGACATAAGAAAGCCAATCTGGTAGAAGCACTGAGTGCTATACAATAAGAAGCACGATCAACACTCCAATAATATATAGCCATCCTAACCGGTGGCTTTTTTATTGGGGATCTACGTTTACGATCACTCTAACCGACCTGAATGCGCCAATAGCCTGGTAAGATTTTAAAATTCTTGTGATCATCGCTTTCGTTTTTCCCAGATTTTGTTTCTGCGGAATCTTGATAAGAATATTCTTATAATATTCATTACGAATACGTGCCACCGGAGGGAATTCAGGTCCCAGAACATATCTATCGAACACATTTTCCAATGCTCTCGCCAGCCACTCTGCTGCTTCATTGGTTTTGGAAAAATCCCTGCTTTTTAGTGTCAACCGTACGAGACGATAAAATGGCGGGTATTGATACTGGTAGCGATCCTCCAGTTGCTCCTCATACATCTCTTTATATGCGCCAGTTGACACCTGCTGAATGATCTGGTGGTGTGGGTTGTAGCTCTGTATCAAAACCTTTCCTCTTTTTTTAGTTCTGCCCGATCTTCCTGCCACCTGCAACATCAACTGAAAACTTCGTTCATGTGCCCGGAAATCTGGGAAATTAAGAAGATTGTCTGCATTCATGATCCCAACCAGGCTCACCTTTCGAAAATCCAATCCTTTACTAAGCATTTGAGTCCCAATAAGAATATCGGTTTCGTGATTTTCGAAGGCTTCAATGATCTTTTCATAAGCATATTTTCCACGGGTAGTATCCTGGTCCATTCTACCAATACTATGTTTTGGAAAAAGCGCTTTTAGTTCAGTTTCTACCTGTTCAGTTCCAAATCCTTTCGTTGTAATTTCATTGCTACCACAGGCCATACATTGATGCTGCATTGCAATATGATAACCGCAGTAATGACATCGCAACTGGTTATTATGCGAATGATAGGTTAAGCTAACGTCGCAGTTTGGACATTGTGGAGAATGACCGCAGGTATTACATTCCAGAATTGGTGAAAAACCTCTGCGATTCTGAAAAAGTATTACTTGTTCGTTTTCCTTCAGACTGGACTTAATCTCTTCAATCATCCTTTCAGAAAAATGTCCGGTCATTTTCTTTTTCTTATGCGCAGTTTTTATATCGACCACCTCTACTTCGGGCATCAATACATTACCAAATCTGCTATGAAGTTCCACAAGAGCATACTTACTATGAACAGCATTAAAATAGGATTCTATAGAAGGTGTGGCTGATCCAAGAATGATCTTAGCCTCAAAAATGTTGGCCAGAACCACCGCCGCATCACGAGCGTGATATCTTGGTGCAGGATCAAATTGTTTGAAAGTAGCTTCATGTTCCTCATCTACTACAATAAGACCAAGGTTCTGAAATGGTAGGAAAATACATGACCTTGCTCCTATCACGATTTTTCCTTGATCCTTATTTTCTTTTACATGTTTATATATCTCTACCCGTTCATTTACCGAATACTTACTGTGATACACCAGTACTTTATCACCAAAGTAATTCTGTAACCTTTTAATAAGCTGAGTGGTTAGTGCAATTTCTGGTAATAGATATAATGACTGTTTACCTTTTTTAAGAGCTGCTTCAATAAGTTTAATGTAAATCTCTGTTTTCCCGGAAGAAGTGACACCATGTAACAAACACACATTATTTTCAGCGAAATTTTCTGTGATCTCTGTATAAGCTCTTAGTTGCTCACTGCTGAAGTTTATTTCGTGGTTACTAATTTCTGAATTGAATTGAATCCTGTCAGTAGACCGGTATTCTTCAATTAATATTTTCTTCTGAATTAATCCCTTAATTACGGCAGGAGAAACTCCAGATTCATTAGAAAGTTCCTTTAATTTCAGAGCTTTTCGAGATTTTGCAGTTAAACTGAAATAGCTTAGCAAAGCCTCACGTTGTTTCGGTGCCTTGGATAATTCATCCAGCAAGCCATGCATTTCAGCTTCTGCTTCATACATAGGATTAAGACTTACATAACGAACTTCCTTTGGCTTGAACTGCTCATAAATTTCCTGGTTGAGTTCTACCAGATTCTTCGCTACCAGTTTATTGATGATAGGTAATACTTTCTTCCTGTCAAGTAATTGCTCGATCTCCTGTATCTTCATCGAAGACTGCCTTTGCAAAGCTTCAGTAACCAAATACTCATCATCAGTAAGCATTTCATCCTCAATTTTAACTTCAGAAGAAAGCTTTACGATACTTTCGCTTTCGAGTAAAAATGCTCCGGGTAAGGCTGCTCTCATTACATCTCCTTCCGTACATAAATAATAGGAAGCGATCCAGCTCCAGAATTTCAACTGTTTATGGGTAAGAAGCGGAGTTTCATCTATGATCTGATGGATTGGCTTAGCCTCGTATACCTCTGGCGGAGTTCCATGAATTTTAGCCACAATACCTGTATAAATCCTGTTCTTACCAAAAGGAACAGCCAATCGCATTCCTTCCTGGATGAACTCTGCCTCTTCATTTGTGACAGCATACGTAAACCTGTTATCCAGTGGTAATGGTAAAATAAGATCTACAAATTGTGACATATAATCTGCTATTATTAATAACGAAAAGCTGCCTGAACAGCGACTTTTCTAAGAACTCAAAAGTATTAAGAAACTTTAGTTCTATAAAAATAAGTCTGACTTTCCAGGCAGCTTTATGCTTGTAGTTTATTATTCGGCTCTTTGCCAGGTTCTGGTTTGATAAAATAGAGCGATATATCCACGAATATTTAACACATCAGGCTCTTCTTCATCGATCCAGATCTTACAACGGTATTCCTTACCAGTTTTAGGATCTACAATGGTTCCATCACTGTATTCTTCACCATCCTTTACCAGACCTTGCATAATTTCCATGCCTTCCACCGGTTTATTTCGGAGATCACCCTCGCATTTTGTACAAAGTCTATCCCTGTCTTCTTCCCGCATGATTCGATCTACTTTCCCGTAGATCTTACCGTCCTTCTCGTAGACCTCAATAATACTATTTACCACACCTTCTTCGTTTCTATTCTCCCATTTCCCTAGAACATCCTGTGCGCTAAGATCATGAGCAAATAGTGGAAGAATTAAGAGAACTAATAAAAACTTCCTCATATTATTTACCTAACATGGCATCTTTTAGATCATCATCTGCCGGGTTTTTCGACAGCCAGATTCCAAATAACGCTTTCTTAAATTCCATCCCTTTAATGGTACCCAGTTCTTTATCGTTCTTGTAGGCGGTCACTCCAGACCCTGGAAGGTAAACGATGTCAAAAACATCATTCTTAGTAATTTCTTCCATAAAGAAACCTTTGAATTTTTTGATCTCTGCAGCAAGTGGCTTAGTGTTACCATTCATAGAACTTTCAAAACCTTCATTCACAGCATCTACCATCTTATCGCTACTAATTAGTTTGCTAACGATATGTAATTTGATGCTCATTGGCTTGTCTGAAGACATTATAGCATCAGCACTGGAAGATTTTTCAGAAAGGTACAGTCCACCCGCATAAAGGTCGATCCATAATTTTTCTCTGACTCCTGCTCCATTAAGCTGAAGCGTTTTCCCCTGGTAAGTTTCAGAATTTGGAAGTTTTACGCCACCAACTTCTGTTTGAGCCGAAGTTAAGCCGAAGCTCATCATTGCAATAAATAAAACTGCTAGTTTTTTCATATTTGTAAGTTTAGTTTGGTTTAAAGTTATTTAAAATTCCTTTTCAATTTAATCAATGAAGCATTTAGTTCGAAACCGAGTAATAAAAGGTTGGAATTGAGCCATATATAGAACATAAGGATCAATAAAGCTCCAATAGAACCATATAATTCATTGTAATTTGAAAAATTTGTAATGTATAAACTGAATAAAAAGGTAGCAATAATTATAAGAATGGTAGTAAAGGTTGCGCCTACAGAAAAGAACCTTGCCTGTCTGGCTTCCTTTGTGCCAAAATAATAGAGTATCGCCACAGATGTATAAATTAGAATAACAAATCCAATATATTTCAATAGATGTGCTCCTGTTCCTTCTTTACTAACCAATCCCAGATCTGTTAGATCGGCAATAGCATAAGCAGTATACACAGCACCTATTACAGATATAAGCAACAACAATGCCAGTATAAGCGCAACACCCAGAGCAACAGCATACTGCCGGGGTATTGACCTGTTTTGCTTGGTATGATAACTAAATTCGAATCCCGTGAAAATGGCGTTTACACCGTTGGTCATTAAAAATACTGAAAGTATAAATGCCACAGATAAAAGTCCCCCTCTTGGTGTACTTGCTATATCCTCGAAAATAGTCCCGAAGAAATCTGAAGTCTCAGGAGGCAATAGAGAATCCATAAATACTAGAAATTCTATCTGAAAATCATCAATGAACGTGATGTAGGGTATCAAATTCAGTACAAATAACAAAAAAGGAAAGATTGCCATAAAAAAGCTAAAGGCAATGCTACTGGCCCTGGTGGAAAAAGTTCCTTTTACGATCCCTCCCCAATAAATGATCCATAAATTATAAAGTGTTAATCCATCCAGGCCGGGTAAAATAACCCCTTTCGACCAGCGTTTCCACCACGCCGAAAGATCCTTTAATTTGGAGTTGAACGCTTTTTTTGGTGCCATTATTAAACGGCTTTTAAACTCAGATCTAAGTTGTACACCGAATGCGTCAACGCACCACTACTTATATAATCCACTCCGCATTCTGCATAAGAGCGCGCAGTCTCCAAAGTGATCCCTCCACTACTTTCTGTTAAACATTTACCATTTATTAGATCCACGGCTTTTCTAGTCTCCTCATAATTGAAATTATCTATGAGAATACGGTAAATCCCTTCTGACTTTAATATCTCCCTGATCTCGTTCATGTTTCTGGCTTCTACGATGATTTTTAAGTCGAGATTATTATTAGTGAGATACTCTTTCGTTTTATCTATTGCTTTTGTAATACCTCCAGCAAAATCTATATGATTATCCTTCAACATGATCATGTCATAGAGCGCGAATCTGTGGTTCTCGCCACCACCAATCTTAACTGCCCATTTTTCCAGAGCTCGTATTCCCGGTGTAGTTTTACGAGTATCCAGAATCTTAGTTCCAGTGCCTTCCAATTTTTCAACGAATGTTGCAGTTTTAGTTGCGATTGCACTCATTCGCTGCATAGCATTCAAAACAAGTCTTTCTGCTTTAAGAATGGACTGCGAAGAACCTTCTACATAAAATGCAATGTCACCCTTTGAAATCTTCTGTCCGTCTTGAATTCTAAGATCGATAGATAATTCTGGATCAACGTGATGAAATACCTTTTCCGCAAATTTTACTCCTGCTATAAGGCCCTGATCCTTTACAAGCAATTTTGCTTTGCCTTTTGCAGACCCTGGAATACAGGCAAGAGAACTATGGTCTCCGTCTCCTACATCTTCACGAATGGCATTTTCAATAATTAAATCTATTTCTTTTTCGAATTGTTCCGGTGAGATCATTTTCTCTGCTTATTTTTGTAAATGTAGTAAAGTCTGTACTAAAATCACGGGATGACCATAAAATTAGTGTGCGTCGGGAAAACCGATAAAAGGGAGCTAGAAGATCTAATAAATATCTATTCTGAAAGACTTCAGCATTATATCAAATTCGAACTTGATGTGATCCCGGACCTTAAGAAAACCAAGAATCTTGACGAGAACCAGCAAAAAAATAAAGAAGGTGATCTTATATTGAGTGGAACTCAGAATTCAGATTTCCTGGTATTGCTGGATGAGGATGGTAAGCAATATGATTCTGTAGCATTTTCAGAATATATTCAGAAGAGAATGAACACGGGATTGAAGCGATTGATCTTTGTGATAGGTGGCCCCTACGGCTTTTCTGATGCTGTATATACAAGGGCGAACGGAAAAGTATCTCTTTCAAAAATGACCTTTTCTCATCAAATGGTGCGCCTATTCGCTACTGAACAATTGTATCGCGCCTTTACTATACTAAAGAACGAACCTTACCATCATAGATAATGAATACTATCAAATTAGTTTTTGCCACACATAATAAGAACAAATTCAAAGAAATTCAGGCATTAGTGCCAGATCATATTGAATTACTTAGCCTGCAGGAAATTGGCTGTGATGAAGATATCGAAGAAACCGGCGACACGATCGATGCAAATGCGATCATAAAAGCAGAATATGTGCGGAGTCGTTATGGTTACGACTGCTTTGCTGATGATACAGGCCTGGAAGTGGAATCCCTCGCTGGAGCTCCGGGAGTTTATTCTGCCAGATATGCGGGTGAAAAAAAGGATGATGCCGCGAATCGCAAAAAGCTATTAAATCAGCTCGAAGAACGTGATGATCGTACGGCACGGTTTAAAACTGTGATTGCATTAAGTTTAAAGGATAACGAAAATCTGTTTACAGGAATTTGTGAGGGTTCGATCACCAAGGAAGAACGTGGAGAAAATGGTTTCGGATACGATCCAATTTTTCAACCAAAAGGATTTGATAAAACCTTTGCTGAGATGAATCTAGAAGAAAAATCGGGTATTAGCCATCGTGCAAAAGCTTTTAAGGAACTCATAGACTACTTATCTATTTAATATTCAGCCATTTAAATAAATCACTATAAATTAGTTTGCTTCAGATTTAAACGTATCTTTGCGGCTTGAAATTCCTCAGGGTGAGGATGTGTTACTGGAAGTTTAGGTTTAAGTATGTCGATTCGCTTCTTATGTAACACTTACATACGATAATCGAATACTTACAACAAAGAATGAACGCATTCCAAGCACTTGGACTGGACGCAGATTTGCTACAGGCCATAAACGACATGGGTTTCGAAACCCCTAGTGAAGTACAGGAAAAATCAATTCCAATTCTTCTATCTCAGGAAACCGACCTGGTTTCTCTGGCACAAACAGGAACAGGAAAAACCGCAGCTTTTGGTTTTCCACTTATCCAGAAAATAGATTCCAATTCTAAAAAAACTCAGGCTTTAATCTTATCGCCAACTCGTGAACTGTGTTTACAGATCACCAATGAGTTAAAGAACTACAGTAAATACAAAAGATCTCTAAATGTTGTTGCCGTTTACGGTGGCGCTAGTATTACAGATCAGGCAAGAGCGATTGAAAGAGGAGCTCAGATCATAGTTGCAACTCCAGGGAGAATGCAGGATATGATTAGAAGAAACCTCGCAGATATCTCTTCTATTAACTATTGTGTTCTTGATGAGGCAGATGAGATGCTTAACATGGGATTCTATGAAGACATCAAAAGCATTCTTTCACACACTCCAAAACATAAAAAGACCTGGTTGTTTTCAGCTACCATGCCTAAGGAAGTTGCGAAGATCGCTAAGAAGTTCATGACAGATCCTGTTGAGATCACGGTAGGATCAAAAAACATGGGGACTTCTAACGTGACTCATGAATACTACCTGGTAAATCACAGAAATAGATATGATGCTTTAAAAAGACTAGCAGATGCTAATCCTGATATCTTCTCTGTAATTTTTTGTAGAACAAAAAGAGATACTCAAAAGGTTGCTGAAAAACTAATCGAAGATGGCTACAACGCTGCTGCACTGCACGGTGATCTTAGCCAGAATCAACGTGACCTGGTTATGAAGAGCTTCAGAAGCAGACAAATCCAAATGCTGGTAGCTACAGATGTTGCTGCCCGTGGAATTGATGTAGATGATATTACTCACGTAATCAACTACCAGTTGCCAGATGAAATAGAAACCTATACTCACCGTAGTGGTAGAACAGGTAGAGCCGGTAAAAGTGGTGTATCTATGGTGATCATTTCCAAAAGTGAGGTTCGTAAGATCCGTACTATTGAAAAGATTATTCAGCAGAAATTTGAAGAAAAGCAAATTCCTGATGGAAAAGAGATCTGTAAGATCCAGTTATTCCATTTAGCGAATGATATTAAGAAAACTGAGATCAATCATGATATTGATCCTTATCTTCCAAATATCAATGAAGCTCTGGAGGATTTCACTAAAGAAGAATTGATCAAAAAATTCTTTTCGGTTGAGTTTACTCGTTTTTTTAATTATTACCAGAAAGCTCCAGATCTTACTTCAGAATCTGCGGGAGGTAGACCAGAAGTTTCAGAAGGAAATACAAGATATTTCATTAATGTTGGTTCGAAAGACGGTTATGACTGGAAAAGTCTTAAAGATTTTCTTACAGGCGAACTAAACCTTGACAGGGATGATATCTTCAAAGTAGATTGTAAAGCAAGTTTTTCTTTCTTTAATACAGATGAGAAGCATGCTGATCTAATTCTCAAAACATTTACAGAATACCAGCAAAATGGTAGATATGTGAATGTAGAGATCACCAAAGATCAGAAGTCTGATGGCGGCGGTGGTCGTAGAAGAGAAAGAGGCGGTGGCGGTCGTAAAGGCGGCGGAAAAAGCTTTAACGATAAAGGCAGCTTCGGAAAAAGACGTAGTAGCTCAGATCGAGGAGACAAAAAAGGCAACCGGAAAGGAAGCCGAAACAAAAATGTCGAGAGTTCTATAAAAAGAAGAAGATCGAAAGCATAAAATAAAAGGTGCCAAACTTAGTTTAAGTTTGGCACTGTTTTTTATGAAGATTTTCTATTTTTAGGCTCGATTGCTATGAAGACTTATTTACCCCTATTATTTTTTCTAATTACAGGTATCTTATCTGCACAGGAAGTGGATATCGTTGCCGGTACGGTAATGAACGCGGCTAATGACAAGCCAATTGAAAATGTACATATTGTGAACCTTAACCAGGTTAAAGGTTCCACTACTGGTGAGGAAGGGGAATTCAAACTTCAGGCAACCGTTAATGACACTTTATATTTCTCTTACCTGGGATTTAGATCGATTAGAGTTCGAGTCACCAATGACTGGCTTAAGTACGGAAATGTAAAGGTTAAGATGACCGAGCTGGGTTTTGATCTTGAAGAAGTAACGGTTACTTCCAATAATCTAACAGGTTACCTCGAAATCGACGCTAAGAACATTCCCATATATGATAATTACCGCTATAGCATTTCTGGTTTAAATTCTGGATATGAAGGTGGTGACAAATCTCCTAATGCTGTAACAAAGGCATTACGCTCCCTTTCCAATCCTGCAGATCTTGTCTATAATATATTTGGCGCGAGACCAAAACAGATGCGGAAACTCAGGGAGATGAAGAAGGATGAAGATATTAAAGATCTCCTTCGGAATAAGTTTGATCGGGAAACCTTAATGGCTTTATTACAGGTAAACCGGGCTGAAATTGATGAGATCCTGAATAATTGTAACTATTCTGAAGATTTTATGCGTACAGCAAATGATCTGCAAATTTTAAATGCAATCAACGGGTGTTACGAAGAATACAAAGTTCTTCAGAAGAATTAGCGATTTTCTAGAATTTGTTTTAATTCCTTTAATCCCAGATCCAGGTTATTTCCCATAGCTTTTTCAGGAGAATAAAAAATACTAATGATTGTAAGCGGGAATGCAAGGTTTCCTCTGGTTCCCCATACCATCTTGGTCTTCTCACTGTCCAGTTCCTTAACACCTATATACGTAAGAGCATTGACCTTGACCGGTTTAATAAAAAGTATCTTGGTTTCAAAAACCCTACCCTGCTTGGTCTTTACTATCTTCTGTATTCCTTCTCCTACTTTATTATTACCTTTCCAGTAGAAAGAGGCACCTTCCTTACCGTCTGGTCCTTTATATTTTAATACTGCATTCGGATCACGCTGAAACAAGGGATTCCATAAAGGTTGATTTTTCAGCTGACGAACAAAACCATAGACTTCTTCTCTTGACTTATTGATCACCACAGTCCTGCTAACATCAAAGTCTTTTTTAGCCCATGCGTGCAGAAACGCGAAAAAAGTAATTAAGGCAATAATTAAGTAGAAAAACAGGGTCATTGTTCAGCTTTAGGATTTAAAAGTTACGAATATTTACTGATTACGGAAACGTTCAATAATCTCCTCTGAATTTTTAATGGTTTTCTTTGTCCATGCCATTCTGACCTCCTGCATTCGTTCTTTAGAAAACTGCCAATCTACATTAGAAACATCAAGCTTTTCCCTTAGAGACTGAAGTATGATCGCAGCAGAAACTGAAATATTAAGACTTTCAGTAAACCCGTACATAGGAATTTTAATACTTGTATCTGCCTCTCTAAGAATTTCTTCTGAAAGTCCATTTTGTTCTGTTCCAAAAAATATGGCGGAAGGTTTTGTAATATCAAAATCTGCCAGCATTGTTGAATCATTATGAGGTGTGGTGGCTACGATCTGGTAACCCTGTTGCCTTAATTCATGCAGGCATTCCCGAGAAGTATTATATCGATGCACGTCTACCCACTTCTGCGCACCCATGGCAATTTCCTTGTCGATTCGCCTGGGCAGGTTCTCTTCTATAATATGTAAGTTCTGGATCCCGAATACATCACAACTGCGAACCACTGCACTGGTGTTATGTAATTGATATACATCCTGGGCTACTACGGTAAAATGATCTGTTCTTTGATTCAGAACTTTTTCGAAGAGATCGATCCTTCGATCGGTCAACAATCCCTGTAGATGTTCAAGTAATTTCTGGTCGGTCATGGCCGTACTAAATTATAAAAACTGCGCTCTTTTTGGAGCTTTTCGCCTTCATTTATCTTTGCTACCTGAATTATTTCTGATAACACCTGATTTTCAATAATTAATAATTGAATAATTCAAAGTTAGCTGGAGTTACAGAGCAATTATCAGGATGCTTAATTAAATATTCTTTGTATTTTATAAATTGAAGCTGGCATCATCAGTCAGAAACCTAAAAAAAATGAAGAAAATAGTTGTTTTAAGCGGAGCTGGAATAAGTGCTGAAAGTGGCTTAAAAACTTTCAGAGATGAAAACGGTTTATGGGAAGGTCATGACGTTATGGAAGTTGCCTCACCAATGGCGTGGGAAAATAATCGAGAATTAGTGCTGGATTTTTATAATCAAAGGAGAAGACAACTTCTTCAAGTAGAACCGAATGCCGCTCACTATGCTCTAGTAGAGCTTGAAAAGAAATATGAAGTACAGATCATTACACAAAATGTTGATGATCTACATGAACGAGCCGGCAGCTCGAATGTTTTACATCTTCATGGAGAATTGCTAAAAGCCAGAAGTACTTTCGATGAAAACCTGGTCGTGGACTGGAGAAAAGATATTCGAAATGGAGATTTCTGCGAGCATAATAAACAACTAAGGCCTCATATTGTTTGGTTTGGTGAAGCCGTTCCAATGTTTGAAAAGGCGGTAGATCATTGTACGACGGCAGATATTCTTATCATTGTAGGTACTTCCATGCAGGTCTACCCCGCTGCCGGACTTGTTGACTTTATTCCGAAGAAATGTCCTGTATATTTTGTCGATCCCAAACCTAATATTAGTGAAAATGCATCACTTCAAATTATAAGTAAGAAGGCCGTTGAAGGTATTCCAAAGGTTGTAGCACAATTATTAGCTTAATGCAAAGAGTTGAGAAAATTCTGGAAAACACCAGTTTGAAACTTGCTTCCCGTAAGCATGCTGCAGAATTAGTACTAACTAATAATCTTTTACCACAAACCATAGAATTCATCAAGCTCCCTCAGGAATTATCAATGAAGGCATGGATGATAATTGAGATAATTGGACGTGATAATGTTGAAATACTGGGTGAATTTATTCCTGACATTGTTAATAATGGGAAAATGTATTCAGATAGCTCTTCCAAAAGATGTATTATGAAAATAATCAGTTTTCTGGTTGATTCACATTTCCATAGTAATTCTTCAATTCATTTTCATCATGCTGAAAAAAAAGAAGTTATTCGGCTTTCCTTCCAATATTTAATGAACGATGAGAAAACTGCAGTAAAAGTTTTTGCCATGCAGAATATTTATGATCTCAGAAATGAAAAAAAATGGATTGAAACTGAATTAAAAGCGCTTCTGGAAAAGAATATTTCTACCTCAACTCCGGGGTATAGATCACGGGCTTTGAAGATCCTGAGGAAATTGTAGCATCTGTTTTTTAGTCAATCAGGAAGAAGTATCTTTATGCTTTAATTTTTAAAACCAAGAAATGACATCGCTCTCTGCAGTATCTCCAATAGATGGAAGGTACAGATCCAAAACCAAGCAACTTTCAGCATACTTTAGTGAAGAAGCATTGATACGTTATCGTATCCTGGTCGAAGTAGAATATTTTATAGCACTGTACGAAGAGGGCTTACCTCAACTTCGGGATGTAAATTCCGCACACTTCCCAAAGCTAAGAGAGCTGTATCAAAATTTCACTTCGATCGATGCTCAGGCTATCAAGAAAATCGAAAAAGTGACTAATCATGATGTGAAAGCAGTAGAATATTTCTTGAAAGAGGAATTCGAAAAACTGGGAATGCAGGATTCGAAGGAATTTATTCATTTCGGTCTTACCTCACAGGATATCAACAACACGGCGATTCCGTTGAGCTTAAAGGAGGCTACGGAAGAAGTGTATCTACCAGAACTGGATGAAATTGTAAAAAAACTGGAATCCCTGGTTGAAGAATGGAAAGATATTCCACTCCTGGCCCGTACTCACGGTCAACCGGCTTCACCTACCCGACTTGGAAAAGAAATTCAGGTTTTTGTCGTTCGAATCAAAGAGCAGCTAAAATTTTTAAAAAATATTCCACACGCAGCTAAATTTGGAGGAGCAACCGGGAATTTCAACGCTCACAAAGTAGCGTACCCAAATACCGACTGGAAAGCTTTTGGACAGAATTTTGTCGAATCGAAACTGAAGCTTCACCACTCCTTCCCTACTACACAGATAGAACATTATGATCATGCGGCATCATTATTTGATGCTTTCAAACGCATTAATAATATTCTGCTGGATCTCGATCGCGATATCTGGACTTATATTTCGATGGATTACTTTAAACAGAAGATTAAAAAAGGTGAGATTGGTTCTTCAGCTATGCCACATAAAGTAAATCCTATAGATTTTGAAAATTCCGAAGGAAATCTTGGAATTGCCAATGCGATATTCGAACATCTTTCAGCAAAATTACCGGTAAGCAGACTACAACGTGATCTAACCGATAGTACAGTTCTAAGGAACATTGGAGTTCCAATGGGTCATACGATCATCGCTTTTAAATCGACTTTGAAAGGGCTTAACAAATTGCTTTTAAATGAAGATAAACTACATGCAGATCTTGAGAATAACTGGGCGGTTGCTGCTGAAGCGATTCAGACGATCCTAAGAAGAGAAGGTTATAAAAATCCTTATGAAGCTTTAAAAGGTCTTACGAGAACTAATGAAAGAATTACTAAAGAAAGTATTTCCAGATTTATAGACGAGTTGGACGTCACTGAAGAAGTTCGAACTGAGCTTTATAAGATAACACCACAGAATTACACTGGAATCTAAATTATTCATTTTAAATCATAAAAAAAGCCTCCGGACGTTCCGGAGGCTTTTTCTTTCAACTAACTAAAAAAATTACTGTTTAGTAATCTACAATGTGTCTGCAGATGTTTCCATTTCAACTTCAGTCGTATCTTTTTGCTTCGGTTTAGAATTCCCGAAGATATCGATCACTCCTTTTATTCCGCCAGTATTGATATCTTCAGATTTTAATGATCTCATCATTTCCATGATCTTTTCAGGATCCATATTTTCGCCTAATACCCGAGCAACTCCCAGTCCTTTGTCATTATCATATCCATATACAATGAGTTCATCAATAGCATCTTCCTCACCAATGAAGTAAAGCGCCGCCTTGCGATCACTACCACCATATCGCATTAATAACTGGTATTTCTCATCCTGGAAGATCTCATCCAGTTTAAGTTTTTCTTCTTCAAATTTTTGAGGATTCTCATCTTTTTCAAGAGCCAGTACATTTATTTTCTTGATAGTTTCCATGGTAGACTTTTGCTCTTCATCAAGTGCATCTGCATTGGTAAATAAGCTGGTAGGAACATCTACAGCGAGAAAGTCGGTGTCCTGCTGATTCTCTACATAATATTTCTGTAAAGATTTTTCGTTATTACAGGATACTGCAAGTAAGGTAATGGTGCTTAAGACTAATAATTTGATTGATTTCATAAGATTAAGATTTTTTGTTCGCTTTCTTTAATTCTTCGGCTCCCGGAACTTTCAGGTCTGCTGTTAATTTTGACAATTGTGAAAGATCGATCTGGCCCGTAATGCTAAGAATAATGTTCATAGGTTCCGATCCTTCTGTTCCTTCAAGAAACATAAAAAGTTCGCTTACATAATTATCGTTCTTCCCAGGTAGAGAATAAAATTTTATATTCTTGCCATCGTCATTCACTCGCATTAACTCTTCAAGACTTCCTTTAGCCAGGTAAGATTTAACATCACTTGACATTTGAGACATCACCTTAGGGTTTGATGACTTATAGATCTGGATTCTTTCGAGATTCTCTATAAGCTTCATATACTGCTGTGATTCAGGATCATTTTCACTGAGATCTACTTTAGCCAGCATTTTAAACATTTTACTGGTCATCACCATCGCATCAACTTCTTTCATATTTTCATACTTCTCGAAGTTTTGAGCCTGGGTAAACATTGGAGCTGCAGCTAACAGCAGGGCAATTACTAACTTATTCATGATTTATAGATTTAGTTTAATTCAATTATTTGATTCTTAGTTTTATTAAATTCCTGCAAGTAAACAAGGTCTGAGGTGCCTTCATTCATCATTGCTGAAACCATTTTCAAGGTTTGCTTCGTCTTTTCCAAAGCTTGCTCCTGTTCGGTAACAGAACTCATTTCCGTAGTTGTTAATGAGGGTTGTGACTGGTTGAAGTAAAAAAGACCCAAAGCAACGATAATCACCGCAGCTATTGAAGTCCATGCAAACCTGTAGTTTTTCCTTTCTAGTTCTATAGGCTCATTCTCCGTAAATGTTGTTTTAATCTGTTGTGATTGAAATTTGAAAAGCAATGCATACGCTTCCAAATGTTCAGGAATTTCTTCCTGACTAAAATATTCTCTTAATTCCCTTTCTTCGGCAAGAGTTGTCTCACCTTGCTCATACCGACTGAGTAATCTTTCTATTTTATTTAATTCCATAGTTATGTTTTTTTATCAGCTTTTCTCTTATCGCTTTCCTGGCTCTTGAAAGCGAAACGCGTATCGCTGTTTGATTCATATTTGTAATTTTAGCGATTTCATCGTAGTCATATTGTTCCACATCTCTTAGCTGAAAGATCAATTTTTGTTGTTCAGGCAAACTGTCAACAATCCTGCCCAACCATTGCATTTCATCATTTAATTCGATTTCTGTATGTAATGGTATTTGTTTGCTCTCGTAATTTTGATGTACGATTCTCAGATTATTATTCTGTTTAAGTTTCAATTGATCCAGACAGTAATTCTTAGTAACCGTCATTGCAAAAGCTTCTACATTGGCATAATGCTTGATCTTATTCTTTCGGCTCCATAGTTTTAAAATAACTTCCTGGGTAGCATCCTCGGCCGCATCTCTTGATGTGAGAAGCCTCAACGCCAATCGATATATTTTATCCTTTACAGGATTAATATGGCTCAAAAAGATGCGCTCTTGCATTGATTGATGGTTAGTTTATACTGCCTTGTTATACTTACGACGAATTGGTAACAGATTTGTTACAATAAATTTTTTATTTGCCCGTATGTGAGTATTTTTAGAAAAAATTTAGAAAAATTAATCCTTAACTATATTATGAAAATAAGTAAATACTTAATGCTTTTTGCTGTTGCAGGAAGTTTACTTACCGGTTGTTCCAGTGATGATGATGGATCTGGTGTAACTGAAAAGCCCGTAGAGCCACCAGTAACTGGTGAAACTCCTGAAGAAAATCTTGAATTGGAAATCAAAGATTTCGTTTGGAAAGGAATGAATGAGATTTATGTTTATAAAAGTCAGGTTCCTGAACTTGGAGATAATTTCTTTGCCACTCAGGATGATCTAAATGAATACCTAATGGGCTTCGATTCTCCTGAAGACCTTTTTTATGATGGTTTAGTGATCGACCAGGATCGATTTAGTTTTATTACTGATGACTATATAGCCCTTGAGAATAGTTTTGCGGGTATTTCTGAAACAACCGGTGTGGACTTTAGACTTTACAGATTTTCCGGTAGTGATGACCTTTTTGGTGTGGTTCGCTATATCATTCCTGGATCAAATGCAGAAAACGCTGATATTGAAAGAGGAGATTTATTTACCACTTTAAATGGGCAAACGCTAACCGTCGCTAATTACCGCGGATTATTAGAGGAAACGACTCTTACCTTTGGCCTTGCGACTATCGAGGATAATACTGTCACTTCAACAGGAGAAGAAGTAACTATCGATACTCAGGTATTAACAGAAAACCCGATCCTCGTTACCAATGTACTTGATGTAAATGGAACAAAGGTTGGATACATGCTTTACAATAGCTTTGTAGCCGACTTTGACGATGAAATGAACGCTGCTTTTGCAGATTTTAAAGCCGAAGGAATTACAGAATTGATTCTTGACCTACGTTACAATGGCGGTGGTCGTGTGAGTTCTGCTACCAGACTGGCCAGCATGATCACAGGACAATTTACCGGAGAGGTTTTTGCCAAGCAACAATGGAACGCAGATTATCAAAATTACTTCCTGAATAATGACCCAGATAGATTATTTAATAGATTCACTACGACTCTGGAAGGCGGAGAAGCGATCAACAGCCTGAATCTTACAAGATTGTACGCTATTGTATCCAGTTCTACGGCTTCTGCTAGTGAACTTGTGGTTAATGGGCTTGCTCCATATATTGATGTGGTAACTGTGGGAGATCAAACTGTAGGTAAATCTCAGGCATCTGTAACTTTATACGATTCAAGCAACTTTGGAAGAACTGGCGCCAATTCAGATCACACATACGCCATTCAGCCATTAGTATATGAATCTGTAAACTCCAATAACGTAGGTGTTCCGTTTGACGGAATAACTCCAGATACTGAAATTGTTGAAAGTATATCAGATCTTGGTGTTCTGGGAGAACCTTCAGATCCATTACTGAATGCTGCTTTAAATGTGATCGCTGGAAACAGAAGTATGATTTCAAGTCAGAAAGAATACTGGTATAATGAATTCAGCGAGTCTGGAGTGCAAAAGGCCACCTATCAGAAAATGTATATTGACGAATTACCTGAACTTCCAGGTCAGAATAAAAGATTGGAATTCTCTAAATAATAGAGATCTTAAATTATTAAAAAACCCAGCTCATTGAGCTGGTTTTTTTGTTTTAGATAGAGATGTAAGAATTAATTAAAATAGACTCCGTTAGGGTTAATTCCAACTTCGTAAGAGTTGAGAAGACTGCCATTAGAAGCATCATAAACAAAAACCTGCCCGTTACCAGTGAAACTCGCATTCGCTGAAGCAGCATATAACATCCCGTTTCTGGCATTAAAACCATATAAAGACTCCACATCTTCCAGTCTGAACTTTGGTCCGGAAGGAAGGTCTCCTCCACTTAAGTATTCGTAAACAGCCTTACCTACAGTAAAATAAAACCTGTCATCACTTTGTACAAGGTTACCCGGATGAATGCTCGATGTAGGGAATTCTGCAGAATTCAATACAGCATTCACATTCATATCGACTACACTAATACTTCCCGCAGTCTCTACATCTGCATAGGATGGTTTCCCTGCAGATAATACAATTAAGTTCGAACCATCAACAATCATTGAAGTTGGAACGTCTCCTACTACAATTTCAGTAGACACCTCATTTGTAGAGGTATTGATCACCGAAATGATATTATTGAAATTATATCCGCCTTTATGCGCAGTATAGATCGAACCATTATTAGCTAGTATTTTCTCCGGTCCTTCAGCAACCTCAATCGAAGAATCAAAAGAATAGTCAGATAAATTAAAAACAGCAACATAATCATCATCTGGATTGGTAGCATCTCCCCAATTACTAACGTATAGAGAATTTCCTGAAACCGTCGCAAATCGTGGATTTTGTAAGTTTTCTGAAATCTGCCCAACAGTTTCGAAAGTATTTCGATTTACGATCTCAATTGTATTGGATACATTTAAAATTACGAATGCCAGCTCTTCAGAAAGGTAAATACTTTGCGCGGTATCCCCTAATGAAGTTCCGTTCACTGAATTGAATATTTGAGACTGAACTTCTCCGGTCTCTTCATCTATAAAGGATACAGTAGAATTTCCAGAACCAAAGTTACCTTCGTTCAATACAAAAATGCCTTCTTCAAATGCTTCTTTATCCTCACCTGGAGGAATTACACAACAATCCTCATCGTCGCTACAGGAGTTCAGTAAAAAAATTAGTGCCAGCAGGCTGAAATAGTGTTTAAAATTCATGGTTAAAATTTAATAGTTAGAAAAGTTTTAAATGATCTCCCTGGCATATATCTGCCTGGAAGACTTTGGTAGTCTTTATTAAAAAGGTTATTGACATCAGCACCTATTCGAATTGCAGGTTTGGTTCTCAACTGCCGGGAAATTCCAAGATCAGCTATGATGTAAGAATCGAGCTCATAATTATTATCGGCTGAAGTGAAAATCTTCCCATTGTATAATCCCCGAGTAAATAGATTCCAATTTGAGAATGTGTACGAAGCTTGCGCAGTCGCTTTATGATAAGGAGTATAGATTAACTGATTTCCATTAGATCTATCTATAGATCTAGTATAGGCGTAATTTCCTGTAAGCTTTAAGTTTGAGGATTTAAAATCTTTCTGCCAGGTTGCAAAAAGTTCCAGACCGTAATTGTAAGCAGATTCTGTATTAACAGGTTGCCAGACTCCAGTCTCATTAGGTATCCAGCGTATAAGATTTTCAAGGTCTATATAGAAAACGGTCGCATTGAGTTCTAGCTTTTTCTTTCTGAAATCCACTCCAATTTCAGATTGCACTGAATTTTCTGGTTTCAGATCCTCGTTTCCACCTTGTAACCAGAATAGATCATTCAAGGTTGGAATGCGATAATTCTTTGAAAAGTTGAATCTTAGCAGGTAATTCTCGGTTAGTTGATATTTAGATCCTACAGAGAATAATATAGGTGATTCAAAATCTGAAGTTTCTTCGATACGAAGACTTATATCATATTGAAAATCTCTCAAGGATTGATTGTAAAGTAGTGCAACTCCTGAAGTTTCTCGTTTCTGGTCTACAATCCCTGAGCCTTCAGCATCGATTTCAGTATAGTCTGCAATCAAATTCAGAAAAGCATCTTCAAAAATTTCATACTTCAGATCATATTTTATAATTCCTGTTTCAGCTGAACCAAAGGAATGATCTAGTGAATTTCTATTCTCATAATATTTGAACTCCTCTTTTAACAACGCAAACTTAAGGCTACTGGTGAATTTTCCGAAGAAAGCCTTGTACTCCAGTAAATTCCGAAAGTTTCTATCTTCATATTTACTATTTGAATCTATGAATACAGTACCAGAAAAACCGCGATTTCCCTGATATAAATTAGAATAGAGTTTCAGTAAGTGGTCTTCTGCAAGCCAGTGCCCTATGGAGGCATTCAAAGCGATATTATCATAATCTCCATTTTCATTTTTAAAATTATCCACTGGATAATCATAATCATTCTCTGATCGTATACCGGATAAAGAGATATTCAGAGCTGTTTTGTCGCTAGAAACCTGAGCATTTGCGCTAGCCTGATAAGTATCAAAACTACCTGCACCAGCATATACAAAAACAGAACTCGTATTCTTGAATCTTAAAGAATTATTTAGATGAATGGTACCTCCAATTGCACCACTTCCGTATAGAACACTACCACCGCCTGGCCTTAGACTTATATCATCAAAAGCTTTGGAATTGATAGTATTAAAGTCGGTTTGCCCGGTGAACTGAGAGTTTATATTGATCCCATTCCATACCACAGCAGTTTGGGAAGCACCGGTGCCTCTCACAGATGCCGAAGAAACCATCCCAAAACCATTTTCTCTAAAGAAAAAAGGAGAATTAAATTTAAGAACGTTGGTCAAAGCTGGATCACTGTACTGCACGATAGAATCGGCGATCGAATGCAAATGCTGACCTGAAGAGTTACTCTTAAGTTTGCTGTCGCTGAGCTCTACCTCCTGTAACCAGCGAATGGAATCAGTTTGAGCACGAGCTGAAATACAGCAAATGCCAATAAGTATAAAAAAAATGTAGTTAGTTCTGTTCATAATCTGCCGACCTTTATCCCGAAAGTCACTCGATACTAGTCGAAATTCGGGCAGGTCTCCTGGCTTACGTACTACAATTTACCTTCCCGCCTGTTGGCAGTGGTTTGAAGAATAATTGCAGCCACCCAATCGGGCTAAGCTTACAGTTGCGGGAACAGCTCAGGCTATTGATAAAATCTCTCCTGATTCCCTTTTAATTAACGCAGAAATAAATCGACGTCAAACCAAAATTTCGAGGCAAAAATAAACAATTAAGTTTGGTAAGTCTTTCAAAAATTTAAATAATCTTACTTTTGGTGACCAAATTACATTTGTGAAGCAATTAACATTCATTATCATTTTTATAGCATTCATTTCCTGTAAGGATAATTCATCCCGGCAGGAACCTGGAAACCAGCAAGGTGAAACTATCTCCATGAAATATGCCCAGGAATTTAGCATTAAATCCTATGAAACTTATAAAATTCTGGAAGTTACAACTCCATGGCCTGGAGCTAAAGAACCTTTTAAATATCTACTCCACTCTGCTAATTCCACGATTCCCGATAGTATTGACTTTGATGAAAAACTGGAGATTCCTGTAAAAAATATTGTGGTAACCTCTACGACCCATATTCCTGCCCTCGAAGCGCTAGGTCTGGAAGATAAATTAAGCGGGTTTCCCGGAACTCGTTATATATCTTCAGAAAAAACAAGAAAACTAATCGATTCAGGCGAAGTACACGAACTTGGTCAAAATGAGAACATTAATACAGAGATTCTTATTGATCTATCACCAGATGTGGTTGTTGGATTCGCAATCGATGCTTCTAATAAAAGTCTTGAAACAATTAAAAATATCGGAATTCCCGTAATTTATAACGGAGACTGGACAGAAAAAACACCACTAGGTAAAGCTGAATGGATCAAATTTTTTGGCGTGCTGTTTGACAAAAATAAGGAAGCAGAAAAAATATTCGATGATATAGAAACTTCCTACCTCGAGGCTAAAGAATTAGCTTCCTTATCTAAAGATAAACCAGTGATCATAGCCGGTTCCATGTATAATGATAAGTGGTACATTCCTTATGGAAATAGCTGGCAGGCGCAATTTATTGACGATGCAAATGGCAATTATCTATATTCTGATACTAAAGGAGAAGGCAGTCTGGCGCTTTCTTTCGAAAGTGTACTGGAAAAAGCTGGTGACGCAGATATCTGGATAAGTTCCGGACAGTTTGAGAGTTATGCTCAACTTGCTGAGAACTCGGTTCACTACGATAAATTTAAGGTAGTACAGGATAAAGAGGTTTATACCGTGAGCTTATCAAAAGGCGCAACTGGCGGAGTTCTTTTCTATGAACTTGGTCCACAACGGCCTGATCTCATTCTAAAGGACCTGATCACAATTTTTCATCCTGATCTTCTTCAGGATCACGAAAATGTATTTTTCAAACCCCTCAACTAATGTGGAGCAGGAAAAAGTATAGTTTAACCATCGTCTTACTGGGAGTTGCGCTACTGTTCTGCCTGCTACTGAATATTAGTCTGGGATCGGTTAGCATACCCTTTTCTGAAGTAATTGCCTCTCTTACTGGTCTTGCGGTAGAAAAAGAAACCTGGAGATATATTATTGTGGAATTCAGATTACCGAAGGCGTTAACAGCGATCATCACAGGATCTGGACTGGCAGTTAGTGGTTTGCTTATGCAAACATTATTCAGGAATCCGCTAGCCGGACCATATGTTCTGGGTTTAAGCAGTGGTGCCAGCCTGGGAGTTGCCATCGTATTTATGGGATCTGCACTATTTGGTGCCGGTTTTGCCGCTATATTATTATCAAAATGGAGTCTCGTCATAGCTTCGAGTTTAGGTAGCTTACTTGTGCTACTAGCTGTTATCGTCGCATCACTGCGACTGAGAGACACTATGGCGATATTGATCATTGGCCTTATGTTTGCCAGTTTTACTGCTGCGATTGTTAGCGTTCTGGCCTACTTTAGTCCAGCTGCAGATCTACAGCAATATATATTCTGGTCCTACGGAAGTCTGGGAAACCTAAGTTGGGAAGAAGTAAGTATCCTGGCCATTTTCTGGACCGCAGGCATTCTGATAACTCTGGCTTCCATTAAAAATCTCAATTCCTTACTTCTTGGTGAACAGTACGCAAAAAGTATGGGGACTAATATTAAAAGAAACAGATTCCTGGTAATTTTGGCGACCAGCCTGCTCGCTGGCAGCATTACCGCATTCGCTGGTCCAATTGCATTCATAGGGCTGGCGGTACCGCATTTAATAAGACAGATCATCCCTTCTGCTAACCATATTATTTTGTTCCCGGCGATAATTTTTGGTGGAGCTATCTTAATGTTATTGTGTGATATTGTTTCTCAGTTACCCGGTAGTGAATTTAGTTTACCAATAAATGCCATCACTTCGCTTATTGGAGCACCCGTTGTTATTTGGCTTCTAATAAGAAAACGTAGATTTAATTTCTAATGGAGAACAAAAACTCAAATAGCATTTTAAAAACTAGCGAACTCTCCATAGGTTATTCTGTAAGATCTAAAGCTAAGATCATTGCTGAGAATATTGAATTTAAGATCGGGGCAAATGAACTTACTGCTGTTATAGGAGTAAATGGAGCTGGCAAATCTACTTTACTTAAAACATTAAGTAGATCACTTGAACCTATTAAGGGTGAAGTCATAATAAACAATAAAAGCATAAGTAATGTTAGTTCCGAAGAGCTTTCAAAACAGCTTAGCCTTGTTCTTACTGAACAGCATGTTTCAAGAAATTTAAGCGCACGCGAATTGATCGCCCTGGGTCGGCAACCATACACGAACTGGATCGGGAAACTGGATCTGGAGGATAAAGAAGCCGTGCAAAAAGCAATTGAGCTTGTCAATATTAAAGAACTCGCAAACAAAAAGTGCTATGAACTTAGTGACGGGCAGTTTCAGAAGGTCTTAATAGCCAGAGCAATTGCACAGGACACTTCTTTGATCATCCTGGATGAACCCACCACTCATCTTGACATTTACCATAAAGCCTTTATGCTGAAGTTACTAAAGCAACTTACAGAAAAAACCGGTAAGGCGATCATTTTTGCCACTCACGAGATCAACCTGGCCATACAACTATGCGATAAACTAATCATTTTAAAGGATGGCAAATCATTTACTGGTACACCGAAGGAATTGATGGCCTCTGGTGTATTTGATTCTTTATTTCCTTCTGAACTTATTACCTTCGACAGGCAATCGGCCAGCTTCAGAATAAGTAGCTAAAACCGATAAAAATCTGAAAGAATTTCCGAATTAATTAAATTTAGTAAAACCTCAATTTATGCCTGAACCAGTCTACCTGATAATTATCTGTGTATTCATTTTCACTTTAGGTTTCGCGCTTGCATACTTTTTGAAAGCTTCAAAATCAAAAGAGGTTATAAAAAACGCTGAATATCAAATTAATCAACTTAAACTTCAGATGGATGATATTAAGAGGTTTTATGACAGTCAGTTGAATGATAAAAAAATAAACATAGAACTACTCAAAAAGGAAAGCACGGAGAAGCTTCAGAAGAAGGAAGAGCAATTAGAAACTCTTAGAAATGAACGTGGAAAATTACAGATTCAACTTACACAGAAAGAAGCAGAAAACGAGCACCTGTTAGAAAAAAGTAAGACCCTTAAACTCGAAATTGAGAAGCTGCACGAAAAATTAAATGAGCAATTTGAAAATCTAGCCAATCGCATCTTCGAACACAAATCTGAAAAATTCACGGATCTAAATCAGAAGAATATTGCTGCAATTTTGAATCCGCTTGACAAAAAGCTAAAAGAATTTGAAGATAAAATTAATGATAGTAACCTGGCTTCAGTAAAGAGACATGCAGAACTTGGAGAAAAATTAAGGTTTCTAAATGAGCAAAATATCAAAATAAGTGAGGAGGCGAACAATCTCAGCAAAGCTTTAAAAGGGAACACCAAAATGCAGGGAAACTGGGGTGAAATGATCCTAGAGCGTGTTCTGGAAAAGAGCGGACTTACCAAAGGCAACGAGTATGATGTACAGCAAAGTTTTACCACAAAGGAAGGAAAACGTGTAATCCCAGATGTGGTGATCAACCTGCCGGGTGATAAAAAGATGATCGTAGATTCTAAGGTTTCCCTTAATGCTTATGAAAGATATGCGAATGCTGAAAATATCACAGAGCAGTCTGGTCATCTCAAAGATCATTTGATTGCTTTAAAACAGCGCGTTCAGGAATTAAGTAAGAAGAATTACCAGATGCTTCACCAGGAAGCAAGTCCAGACTTTGTATTGCTCTTTATCCCTATTGAAGCGGCGTTTGCGGTTGCCAGCAACGAAAACCCTAATCTTTATAACGAAGCCTTTGACCAAAACATCATTTTAGTAACTCCTACCACTCTGCTTGCGGTACTAAGAACCATCGAAAGTATGTGGCAGAATGAAAAGCAAAAGCAGAATGCGATAGAGATTGCAAACCAGGCCGGTGCTTTGTATGATTCTTTTACAAATCTTACCATAGAACTGGAAAAAGTTGGCAGACAGATTGGGACAGTTCAAAATTCATATGATGGTGCTATGAAAAAACTTACTGGAAAAGGGAATTTAATTAGAAAAGTGGAGCGTTTAAAAAAACTTGGAGCTAAAGCTTCAAAACAGATCGACCCTAAACTAATTCGTGACTCAAATTCAGAAACTTTGAACGAGAATTAAATATCTTGCAGCCATGAAATTCTGGATCAGTTCAATTTTATTCATCTTTTTATGCACCAGCCAGGCGCAGGAGATCTATTTCCCTGCAGACACACTCTGGGAATCAAAGTCACCTGAAATTTGTGATCTTAACCTGGATGCAGCAATAGACTTTGCCAGGAAAAATGAATATACTGGAGCCAGAGACCTTGAACAGGCCATTTTGAAGGGTTTTGAACGGGAACCGTTTCATAAGATCATGGGACCCGTAAAGGGACGTGGAGGCCCGGCGGGAATAATCCTGAAGAACGGCTATAAAATAGCCGAATGGGGCGACATTCAAAGAGTGGACATGACCTTTAGTGTCACCAAAAGCTTTCTTTCTACTACCGCATTGATCGCTTTACAGGAAAATATCATTCGTAATTTTAATGATAACGTATCAGGATATGTTTGGGATGGCACATTTGACGGTCCACACAACTCTCAAATTACATGGAAACACTTACTTCAGCAAAATTCTGACTGGAGTGGTGAGTTATGGGATAGCCATGACTGGGCAGACAGGCCCTCGGCAAGTGGAAATATAGATAGCTGGAGATCCCGGAAATTAAATGAACCTGGAACATTTTTTAAATATAATGATGTGCGAGTAAATGTACTCGCTTACAGCCTGTTGCAGGTCTTCAGAAAACCTTTACCTACCGTTTTAAAAGAAAATATTATGGATCCCATTGGGGCATCGCATTCCTGGCGGTGGTTTGGTTATGACAATTCCTGGACAACTATCGATGGTTATAAGATGCAATCTGTAAGCGGCGGTGGTCATTCCGGTGGCGGTATGTTCATCAATACTGAAGATATGGCCAGATTCGGATTATTATTCATGAATAATGGTGTGTGGAACGATAAAAAACTTCTTGAGAAAGATCTAATTAAGCAAGCTGTAATACCCTCTACTACCAACACCAATTATGGTTATATGTGGTGGCTGAATGCTAAAGGAGACCGACACATGGAAGGTTTGGATAAAGATCTTTTTTACGCAGCGGGATTTGGAGGTAATTTTATCATCATTGACCAGAAACAAAAATTAGTCATAGTGACCCGATGGCTTGAACCTTCCAAACTTGAAGAATTTCTTAACCTGATCTATAATAATCAATAACATGAAGAAAACACTAATATATATACTAGGCGGAATATTCATCCTCTGGCTGCTTTATTATGCATTTGTCTATTTCGTGCCATACAGCGAAGGAACCAGAAGCGGTGAGCTCATCAAATTCAGCCGTAAAGGAGTGATCACAAAGACCTGGGAAGGTGAAATAAGCCAGGGAATAAGTGGTGCTCAGATATTCAGTTTTTCTGTTCTTGATAAAAATGAAGAAGTGATTAAAGGCCTTCAGGAGTATGAAGGAGATTATGTAAAGCTTACCTACGTAGAACGCTATTCAACCTTCTTTTTCTGGGGAGACAGTAAATATTTCATTACTGAAGTAGAACAATCGCAAAGTCCACATTTTAGAAGATAATATGCAGCAAAATTACAAAAGCGTTGAAGCAAGCCAGGTAGTAATCTCGGAATTGATGCTGCCATCGCACTCCAATTTTAATGGCAAGATACATGGTGGCTATATATTATCCCTCCTTGATCAAATCGCCTTCGCATGCGCTTCCAAACATTCCAGGGCTTATTGTGTGACCGCAAGTGTGGATACCGTTGATTTCCTGAGGCCTATTGAGATCGGTGAACTGGTGACGATGAAAGCTTCTGTGAATTATGTGGGTAGAAGCTCCATGGTTATAGGGATTCGTGTGGAATCTGAAAATATTCAAACAGGTGACATCAAACATTGCAACAGCTCGTACTTTACGATGGTTGCAAAGGATAAAGATGGGAATTCCATTGAAGTTCCAGGTTTAGTCCTGAAATCTGATGATGAAATTCGGCGTTTTGCTAAAAGTATCAAACGTAAGAAAATGAAGGATTTCAGGGTTAAAGAATTTCATGAAACCGATTTTGCTTCTGAAAAATACTTGCATATCCTGGAAGATCACAAGGCTAAAATTGAGATGGATTCGTGAGATCGAACTGGTTTATCATAGCGATATTTGTTGCGATCGCAATAGCATACTTTCTTCCGCAGGGCCCGGAAATTTTACCTTTGAAAACTATCACCGATATAGGAATTGGACTTATATTCTTTTTCTACGGACTCAAATTATCGCCGGCAGAGTTTAAAGAGGGTTTGATGAATTACAAAATTCATATTATTATCCACTTAACAACTTTTGTTGTCTTCCCACTTTTATGTATCGCTTGTCTACCGCTATTTGAAAAGGGGCTACAAGCTGAATCCTGGATTGCGCTGTTCTTTCTCGGAACATTACCGTCCACCGTCTCATCATCTGTCGTAATGGTCGCATTAGCAAAAGGAAATCTTCCAGCTGCAATATTTAATGCCAGTTTATCTGGCCTTATCGGGATTTTCGCAACCCCACTTTGGCTTGGACTGGTTCTGGAAAGCACAACAGATTTTGACTTTCTGAGCGTATTACAAAAATTGATGCTGCAAATTGTAGCACCTCTACTTATTGGATTATTTCTTCAAAGGTTCCTGGGAAACTGGGCCAGAAAACATGGCAAGAAACTTAGTAATTTTGATAAGGCTACGATCATATTAATCATTTATACAAGCTTCAGCAATTCATTTTCCTCGAACATCTTTGCTGATATTAGCTGGAGCGAGATCTTGAAAATGGCAGGAATCGTTATTGTCCTTTTCTTCCTGGTTTACTACGGGACAATGTTCGCCAGCAAGGCACTAAAATTGAATACCGCCGATACCATCACTGCTCAATTCTGCGGAACAAAAAAATCATTAGTGCATGGTTCTGTAATGGTTCGGGTGATCTTTGGAAGTACAGCAAATTCAGGTTTGATACTACTTCCTATCATGCTATATCACTCCACACAACTCATCTTAATTGCATGGTTTGCTGAAAAATTTAGAAGCAGAAAATCAGATCTTCAATAATTGTCCTATTTTTATGCTGAATTATGAAAAACACTACCTACATTTTCCTTTCTCTCTGCATTTTTTTATTTGGCTGTAAATCTGAAGTACCTGAAAAAGTTGAAGAAGCTTCAGTAGAAAAACAGGAAATTGCAGCTCCAAAGACCGAAAGTATTCAGAAGATCGAATGCTACACTTACCTTGAAAACAAGGATACAATCTATATGGCTTTAAGGATTAAAGATGATTCTATTGTAGAAGGCGATCTGTCTTATTCACTGTTTGAAAAAGACCAGAACAAAGGTAATATTCGAGGAAGAATTTCCAATGATTCTCTTTTTGCCAGCTATCAATATACTTCAGAAGGAAAGGATTCAGAAAGAGAAGTATTCTTTTTGAAAAGCTCTGATGGCTTCGTTGAAGGCTTTACAGAAACTGAAGAATCTAATGGAAAAACCAGCTTCAGAAATAAAGATTTTAAGTTAAACGATAGCTACACCTTAAAGCGTACAGATTGCAGATAATCAGTTATTTAAATATACTGCGATTTCAGAAATATTCATCGTGAAAAAGATCCATCCCAGGATTAGAAACAAACCACCCAGAGGAGTAACCGGACCGAGTATTTTTAGCTTTTTATTGATCGAACTACTATACGTAAGACCATAAATACTGAAGGAAAACAGCAAGATCCCGATCATAAAAAACCAGGCGGTGAGCTGTTGTCCAGTTTGAGTAAACGGAAACACAATACCGGTAATGATCAATATGATCGCATGATACATTTGATATTTTACACCGGTTTCAAAACTCTTTAATTGATCATCATTAAAGGTTTTTTTAAGAGCGTGAGCTCCAAAGGCTCCTAAGATTACAGCGAGCACCCCCATTATTCCGCCAAAGGTTAAAACGAATTCTTTCATTTTCGACTATTAAAAAAGGCCATTCTTAACATAGAGTTCAGAATGACCTTTTGTTTCTATAAGTTTAATTACTTACTTAAGTACATTTTTCTTCTGGAATATAGATCGTAGAACTCATCGTCCTTCAAACTATCAATGAACAGGATACTTTCCCCGGTGCTTTTCATTTCAGGCCCAAGCTGCTTATTTACATTATAAAATTTATTGAATGAGAAGACAGGTTGTTTAATGGCGTAACCTTCCAGCTGAGGATTAAAGTTGAAATCCTTTACCTTCTTTTCCCCAAGCATTACTTTGGTCGCGTAATTCACGTAAGGCTCCTTATAAGCCTTCGCGATGAACGGTACAGTTCTCGAAGCTCTGGGATTCGCTTCGATAATAAATACTTTATCATCCTTGATCGCAAATTGAATATTGATCAATCCAACTGTATTAAGCGCCAGAGCGATCTTGCGAGTGTGATCCTTGATTTGCTGCATTACCAGGTCTCCCAGGTTAAATGGCGGTAATAAGGCATGAGAATCACCAGAATGTATTCCACAAGGCTCGATATGTTCCATGATCCCTATAATGTAGACATCCTCTCCATCACAGATCGCATCTGCTTCAGCCTCAATTGCTCCATCAAGGTAATGATCCAGTAGTAATTTATTGTTAGGAATTTTTCTAAGAAGGTCTACCACATGAGCTTCCAGTTCATCCTTATTTATCACGATCTTCATTCCTTGACCTCCAAGCACATAGGATGGTCTTACCAATATAGGGAAATCAAGTTCTTCAGCAAGTTTAAGGGCTTCGTCTGCATTTTCTGCAGTTCCAAAGTCTGGATAAGGAATATCGTTCTTTTGCAGTAAAGTTGAAAAACTACCTCTGTCCTCAGCAAGATCCAGGGCCTCATAACTGGTCCCCATGATCTTTATTCCGTAGCGATCAAGTTTTTCAGCAAGTTTAAGAGCCGTTTGCCCTCCAAGCTGCACTATAACTCCTTCCGGTTTTTCATGCTGAATAATGTCATAAATATGCTCCCAGAAAACAGGTTCGAAATACAACTTATCTGCCGTGTCGAAATCTGTGGAAACAGTCTCAGGATTACAATTGATCATGATAGTCTCATAACCACATTCTGCAGCAGCAAGTACACCGTGAACACAACTGTAATCAAATTCTATCCCCTGTCCTATCCTGTTTGGCCCGGAACCAAGCACTATGATCTTCTTCTTATCTGAAACTTTGCTTTCGTTATCTGTGTAGTATTCTCCATCCTTGGAACGAATTCCTTCCTCGAACGTGGAATAGTAATACGGAGTCAAAGCTTCAAATTCAGCAGCACAGGTATCTACAAGTTTATAAACCCGGTTAATCTGTAATTCTTCTCTCTTTTTATAAACTTCGCTTTCCAGGCAATCAAGCATATGTGCAATTTGCCTATCAGCAAAACCTTTCTGTTTGGCTTCTAGAAGTAGATCTTTAGGAAGGTTATCTTTATCATATTTAGTAATCTCCACTTCAAGAGCGTGAAGATCCTCATATTGTTTCAGGAACCACATGTCGATCTTGGTGATCTCGTGTATTCTACTAAGAGGTATTCCCATTTGTATGGCATCGTAAATCACAAAGACACGATCCCAGCTAGGGTTAGTTAATTTATCTATGATCTGATCATAATCCTTATAACCTTTCCCATCTGCACCCAATCCATTTCGCTTGATCTCAAGTGATTGTGTAGCTTTATGAAGAGCTTCCTGGAACGAACGTCCAATTCCCATCACTTCCCCTACAGATTTCATCTGAAGACCTAATGTGCGATCTGATCCTTCGAACTTATCAAAGTTCCAGCGAGGGATCTTAACGATCACATAATCAAGTGAAGGCTCGAATAATGCTGAAGTTGATTTAGTGATCTGGTTTTCAAGTTCATCCAGATTATAACCTAAAGCAAGTTTTGTAGCCACCTTTGCAATAGGATATCCTGTTGCTTTAGAAGCTAAAGCTGAAGATCTCGATACACGCGGATTGATCTCAATTGCTACGATATCTTCCTTTTCATCAGGACTAACTGCAAATTGCACATTACAACCTCCAGCAAAATCACCAATACTACGCATCATTTTAATAGCAAGATCACGCATTCTTTGATACGTCTTATCGCTAAGCGTCATCGCAGGAGCAACAGTGATCGAGTCTCCGGTATGGATTCCCATTGGATCCATATTTTCAATGGCACAAATAATTACTACGTTATCATTTTTATCTCGCAGTAATTCCAATTCATATTCTTTCCAGCCTAACAAAGCTTTATCAATTAACACTTCGTGAATAGGAGAAGCTTCAAGACCTCTGGAAAGCATCTCATCGAAATCCTCAGCACGGTGCACGAAACTGGCTCCACCCCCACCAAGGGTAAAGGATGCTCTAATTACTAATGGAAATCCAAATTCCTGAGCAACTTCCTTTCCTTGCAAATAAGAGGTCACCGTTTTGGCCGGAGCGACTGGCACTCCAAGTCTCCCCATTAGCTGCTTGAACTGCTCGCGATCTTCACAAATATTGATTGCATCGATATCAACACCAATAAGCTTCACATTGAAATCACTCCAAATACCTTTTTCATCTGCTTCGATACATAAATTCAGTGCAGTTTGACCACCCATAGTTGGTAGAACAGCATCGATCTCAGGATGATCCTTCAGAATTTCAATAATGGATTTTGTGGTAAGTGGTTTAAGATATACATGATCGGCCATGGAAGGGTCGGTCATGATGGTTGCAGGATTGGAATTGATAAGTATGGTTTTAATCCCGTCCTCTCGCAGAGATCTAAGAGATTGAGTACCTGAGTAATCGAACTCACAGGCCTGGCCAATGATAATTGGACCAGATCCAATGATTAAAACGCACTTGATGTTGTTGTTTTTAGGCATGATTAAGATTTGATCGTGTTGTTAGTTGTGTACTATAAAATTAAGAAGCGTCTGGGTATAAAAAAAGGCGTTACTCAAAAAGTAACACCTTTAATATTTCAATTAATGATAATCATTAATGCTTATGTCTGTTTTCAGAAGATACAGATAGTTTCTTTCTTCCTTTAGCTCTTCTTCTAGCAAGGACTTTTCTACCGTTGGCACTTGCCATACGCTCCCTAAAGCCGTGCTTATTTTTTCTTTTTCTTTTGGATGGTTGAAACGTTCTTTTCATTGTGAATATCTTTTATCTTCTAAATTCGTTTATCTGTCTTAAAAACTGCGTGCAAATATACAAAGCTTTTTATGTACTGCAAATACTAAACATAAAAAATTTTAATAGTTTTTACTACCTTTGCCGCCGGAAAACAATTTTATCTATGTTCAATAAGAATATCAAACTATTTATCGCAGGATTACTTATCGCCGTTGCTGTCTGGCAATTTATTGAAGGGGAGATTGGAAATGGAATTGCTCTAATTCTACTTTCCGGAATCTTTATTTTCCTGTATTTTAAGAATGAAATGATACTTCTGGCTTTTCTAAGACTTAGAAAACAAGATTTTCCAGGCGCGAAAAGATGGCTTGACAAGATTAAAGATCCTGAAAAGGCACTAGTGCCAAAGCAACAGGGATATTACTGGTACCTGCATGGTCTAATGGTTTCTCAAACCAATATGACCCAGGCTGAAAAGTTCTTTAAACGCGCTATCAAACTTGGACTTTCAATGGATCATGACCTTGCGATGGCAAAATTGAACCTCGCTGGAATCGCTATGACCAAAAGAAGAAAGAGAGAAGCGACAACATTACTGAGTGAAGCTAAGAAACTGGACAAACATGGAATGCTAAATGACCAGATTAGAATGATGAAAGAGCAGATGAAAAAGATCTAATTAAGAGTTTTTTAAAACCTCTTTTCTTTCAACAAATAAATTGGTATTTAAACGAGTATATTTCTGAAACGTCTTTATTCATAATACTTTTAGGGAGTAAGCTCCAAAAATAGATTATGAAAAGACTGTTACTTTTGTTAACGCTTCTTTTTATTACCTCCCATTTATTCGCCCAGCAAGATCTGGACGACAAATATTATTTCACCGAAGCACTTTTTGAGCATTTATCTGACTATAATAAGAAGGCGGATGCTGCATTTCGAGCTAATAAATATGAAAAAGCCCAGGAGCTCTTTGAAGAGTTTACTTCGGAACAGCTGGCAGGTTCTTACATGAATAATTTTAAGTTTAAGAACCTTCGAAATCGTGAAGTTGAGCTTTACGATTTTAATAAACCAACCTTTCTTATTACTTATGCCAGCTGGTGTATTCCTGCAAAAGGAGAAATTCCTGCAATTAACGAATTAGCGAAAGAATATTCTGATAGAGTAGATTTCGTGGTATTGTTCTGGGATAAGCGTGAAACTGTCAAGAAACTTTCAGATCAATTCAACTCTCAAATTTCTGTAGTATACGTGGATGAATCTGAAAATAACGGTGGTTATGTCGTGAAACAATTGAAGCATTCACTAGGGCTCCCAACTTGTTTTTTACTTTCCGAAGATAAGAGGATAACATCTATTCGTAGAAGCGTATTCTCAGGACCTGCAATTGACCTCGAAACGGCCTATCAAAAAAACTACATCGCACTAGAAACCTCTATTTCAAAAAACCTGATTCCCGAGTACGACGAAGTGTATGCTGACAATGTTAGCGTAGACTAATCTAGTTTAGGATACTGACCTGCTTCAGGGATTTCAATATAATAAGTCTTTCTTGACGAATTATTGAGATGATCATCCCTTAACCAGGGGTTATGAATTTTCAAAGTTTTATAATTGATTCCGAATTCTCTTGCAAAATCCGGGAAATTCGCTACAGCAGTATCTACTTTCACTTTATTTAGCTGAATTGGCGCGTAAAGATCTTCTTCATCGTAATCGAATCCATATTTTTTAGGATTGTTCATAATCTCCTTCAGGGCAAGAATTCTAAAAACATACCTACCAGTCTCTTCTCCTAGTAAAAGCTCATAATATTCATCAACCTTCTGTCTATCCAATTGCTTATCTACACCATACTGCCCGGCATTGTATGAAGCCGCAGCCAATGTCCAGGAACCAAAACGTGCCTTTGCTTTCTTCAGATAATCTGCAGCTACACGGGTAGATTTCTCTATGTTATAGCGCTCATCTACGTTAGCATTGATCTCTAATCCATACTCCTTCCCTGTTCCTTCAAGAATTTGCCAGAAACCCACTGCCTTAGCAGGGGACACCGCCTGAGTCAAACCACTTTCTATAACTGCAAGATATTTGAAGTCTTCAGGTATCCCTTCTTCCTGTAAAACTGGTTCTATGATTGGGAAAAACTTATTAGCTCGTTTTATAAGTAACAAAGCATTCGATTGCCAGTAGGTATTGACCAGAAGTTCTCTATCCATTCTTTCATAAACATCTGGATCTGCCAGTGGAACGGGCTCACCCGCAAAATCCAGATTTGTTGGCACAGGCAACGCCTTGATCCGGTAGTTGTTTGCAACACTACGATCTTTGATAGTGTCAGCTACTGTACTACCGGACTCAGTTGAATTTAATTCACCATCCTGCACATATGCATTAATACTTACCCCCAGGACCGTTAAAATCCCTACAAATATCAATGCGCTTTTCAATAAATTCATATGTAATTATTTAAGTTCTTTTAATCAATTCTCCGGTTTCGATAATTGCAGGTAGATTTTCGTTAAACCACCTGAATCTGTTTACAACCATAATATGCGTCCCGCCTTTAACGATGATTGCATTATCAATATTTTTTACTGGAAAAACTTCATCCTGATCACCATGAATATGAATTACCTTTTCATCAGGCTTTTCACACTTCCAGTTCACCATTTGTTTTATGGACCAGTCCAGATATTGCTTGTCTGTAATAGAAATATACTGTTTATATAATTTCGCACGTTTTTTAAGAAATGGTCCAATTGCATACTTCTCAAATTGGTCTACGTAATTCACAAGACTTGTAGGTACTATTCGAAATAAGCCTGTTCTGGCAGCGAATTTCATATGTGGAGGTAGCTCGTTCGTACATTTTACACTAGATATTATAATAAGCCTCTTCAAGTCCAGAAACTTTGCCATCTCCTGTACAATAACCCCTCCAAAAGAAACGCCTATCAATACAATGTTCTCATGTTTAATAAACTGAAGCATTCTTTTCGAATAATCTTCAAGTGATTCATCTGTCTCAGGAATTACCCACTCAAGCAAATGTGTTTCATACTTTTCCGCAGGTAAAATCAGGTTTTCAAAAATTGTTGGAGCTGCTGCCATACCCGGCATGAAGTAAACATGTATACGCTTCTGCAAACTAATCTTTTTAACATGCGAGTTACATGAAATGCACTCACAAAATCGTAAATTGAACAATCAAAATTAGCCTTTAATCTTAGACTTTCAAATCTTATAACTCATAAATAATGGATAAAATATTTCACGCTGCAGGATCTCGTGGTACCGCTAATCATGGCTGGTTGAACGCTAATTTCTCCTTTAGCTTTGCTAATTATTTCGATCCTAGTAAAACAAATTTCGGACTGCTTCGTGTACTTAATGATGACTACGTTAAATCTGGAATGGGATTTGGCACTCATCCACATAAGGATATGGAGATCATTTCAATTCCTCTCAAGGGTGCAATAAAACATAAAGATTCCATGGGCCACACTGCAGTTATTGAGCAGGGTGAAGTACAGGTAATGAGCGCCGGAACAGGTGTGGAACATAGCGAATTTAATTCCTCAAATGAAGAATTAAACATGCTCCAGATCTGGATCTTTCCGGATAAGAGTGGACATGAACCACGGTATGACCAAAAGAATTACAGCAAACAGTTAGATACTGGTGAGTTGGTTACAGTAGTAGCTCCAATGGGTCATAATGATGAAAACGCCTTGAAAATTCATCAAAACGCTTTCCTGTCAATTCAAAAGACCGAAGCTGGCAGGAATATTGAGTATAATTTAAATAACAAGACCAATGGTGTCTATATCTTTATGATAGAGGGAGATTCAGAAATTGATAATTTAAAGCTTTCAAAGCGCGATGCTGTTGGTATCTGGAATACTCCGAAGATAAATGTTGACGTTAAAAATGAATCAACGGTACTTTTTATTGAAGTACCTATGAATTAATTCTTGAAATATGAGTGTAGAAGAAATGAAGATTACAGACAATGAATTTTTGAGACAGTTTGAAACTGAAATTGATGGAGAACTCTGCATTATAGAATACTCTCAACAAGATAGAAAGATCTTCTTAACCAAGATAAAAGTATCTGAGAAAGTTCTGGACAAGCAAAATGATTTTATAGAAGCGGTTCTTTCCAGGATTAGCGAAACCAACATGAGAGTGGTTCCTACAAACCCAACCATTGCTGGTTTTATGCGGAAAAACAGAAGAAAATACAAAGATCTACTTCCTGTAGGTATTAATATTTAAACCAATTCTTCCTGTAGCATTTCGAATCTTACCAGGCCATCTTCATCGATCTCGGTAAGATTCACTTTTTTAAGTGTATTTACCATCTCTGGATTCCACGGTGCTTTAACCTTTACGTAGTTTTCTGTAAATCCGTGAATATAACCAGATTTGTTCTCTCCTTCGAATAGAACCGTTGATGTATTCCCAAGCTGACTTTCATAAAAAGCTCTGCGCTTTTTAGCAGATAAGCCTCTCAGCATTTTACTCCTTTTCTTCCTTACCTTTAACGGGACTACTCCATCCATCTCCGCTGCCGGCGTATTATCCCTTTCTGAATAAGTAAAAACATGCAGGTATGATATATTCAATTCCTGAAGAAAATTATAGGTCTCCAGAAAATGCTCATCAGTTTCACCTGGAAAGCCAACAATTACATCTACGCCAATACAGGCATCTGGCATGACTGACCTGATCTTATTCACACGATCTACATATAGATCACTAAGATAGCGCCTGCGCATACGCTTCAGCATATCGTCACTTCCACTTTGAAGTGGAATGTGAAAATGAGGAACAAAAGTTTTACTTGAAGCTACAAAATCGATCGTTTCATTTTTCAGCAGGTTGGGTTCTATAGAAGAAATTCGAAGTCTTTCAATCCCTTCAACTTCATCCAGTGCCTGTACGAGCTCAAGAAAAGTATGTTCATGCTTTTTATTTCCGAATTCACCTTTCCCGTAGTCTCCAATATTCACTCCCGTGAGAACGATCTCTTTGATTCCCTGTTCTGAAATTTCCGAAGCATTTTGAAGAACATTTTCAAGACGGTCGCTTCTGGAAATACCTCTGGCCAAAGGGATGGTGCAATACGTACATTTATAATCACATCCATCCTGAACTTTCAAAAAAGCGCGAGTACGATCACCTATAGAATAAGAACCCACGTAGAAATCGGCTTCATCGATCTCGCAGCTATGAACTTCACCATGATCATTCTTGGTGAGGTCGTTAAGGTAGTCTGTAATTTTGAATTTTTCAGTGGCACCCAGGACAAGATCCACACCATCTACCGCGGCTAGTTCTTCTGGTTTCAATTGAGCATAGCAACCAACTGCAATAAGGAAAGCATCTTCATTAGCTTTCTGAGCATGCTTGACAATGGTTTTGAATCGTTTATCTGCATTTTCAGTAACAGAACAGGTGTTGATCACGTATATATCTGCCGCTTCTTCAAACTCCACCCTCTGGAATCCTTCATTCTCAAAAGATCTAGCGATCGTGGAAGTTTCAGAAAAATTCAGCTTACAGCCAAGGGTATAAAATGCTACTTTTTTTGCGCTCATGATCAATTCGTCTATTCCTGTAATTCGGGCTGCAAAGATACCAACTTAAAGTGTTTCTAAAAAATCAATTATCAAGCTGAAAATCAAATGCTCAACTCTGGTTTATAGAGTTTAATCCCGTCGCCATTTAGCGGAATAATCGAAAATATGCTCCATAATCTTTTCATCGACTGCGGTGAGCTCTACTCCCCGTCGTTGCATTACCAGTCTGGCGGTCTCAAAAACCTTAGTAAGTTTGTATGTTGTTGTTCCTGCACTTCCACCCCAACTATAAGAAGGAATAAAGTTTCTAGGGAAACCACTTCCAAAAATATTAGCACTCACTCCAACTACAGTCCCGGTATTAAACATGGTATTGATCCCACATTTACTGTGATCTCCCATTATAAGTCCGCAGAATTGCAACCCGGTATCCGCAAATCTTGCTGTCTCATAATCCCATAAACGAACGGCGGCATAATTATTCTTAAGATTGCTGTTATTGGAATCGGCACCTATATTACACCACTCGCCAAGTACAGAATTCCCTAAAAAGCCATCATGTCCTTTATTAGAATTCTGAAACAACACAGAGTTACTAATCTCACCACCCGCTTTACATGAAGGCCCGATGGTAGTTGCGCCATAAATTTTAGCACCCATCTTGATCGTTGCAGATTCCCCTAAAGCGAAAGGGCCTTTAATCAGCGATCCTTCCATAACTGTAGCATTTTTACCAATATAAATGGGACCATCACTGGCATTTAAGGAACAGTTCTCCACGCTGGCTCCTTCCTCAATAAAAATGTTTTCTGAAACCTTGGTATAATTAGAAGAATCTATCATCTGAGAAGTTCTTCCTTTGGTTAAATGATCAAAATCTAACTGAATAGCTTCAGCATTTTTAGAGAAGATATCCCAGGTATGAGCAACAACAAAAGGCTTTCTGGATGATTCTTTAAGCTGAAGATCTTCAGGAGATGGTTCAGAATTACCTTCAAACTTATATGCTATTAAGATGTCTTCAAAAACTAATTTTTCGCCATGCTGAAGTGCTGAAATTTCCTGCAGTAATTTGTCATCCGGTAAAACAGAAGCATTGATAAAAATATTTGAACCTTCTAATTTCAATGGCCACTTTTCTGAAAGATATTCTTCAGTTTTAGTTGAAGTAATCAAATTCAATCGTTGCTCCCATTTTTCTCGGATGGTTAGTATCCCTATTCGTAGATCAGCTACTGGTCTGGTGAATGTAAATGGTAATAGATTATTTCGGAAAGTACCGTCAAATAGAATATAGTTCATATCGAATGCTTTGATTCAGCAAAAATAAAGTTTCCAGTGAAACGGACTGCTGCTAAAATGAAAAAGCCGCTAAAAGCGGCTTTATATGTCGAAAATTCGGAAGAATTACTTCTTCTTAAATTTTGAGTATTTGTTCTTGAACTTGTCAATTCTACCTGCAGTATCCAGTAATTTGGTCTGTCCAGTATAGTATGGGTGAGAAGTTCTGGAAATTTCCAGTTTTACTAACGGGTATTCAGTTCCGTCAACTTCAATAGTTTCTTTTGTTTTTGCTGTAGATTTAGTTAAAAACACGTCTTCGTTAGACATATCTTTAAATGCTACTAATCTATAATTTTCCGGATGGATTCCCTGCTTCATCGCTTTGATCTTTTAATTTTCGAGGTGCAAATTTAACTAATTACTACTTACGAACAAATAAAATTGAAAAAAGTTTTTATTTATTATTGAGTGTAACGTTTCCTTATATTTGTTAACTAACTGCTAAACTAATCAAACTTTAATTGAACAATGGAAACTCCAGCTAAAAAAATTTCTTCATCCTATGGTTTATACTTAGGATTATCTTTAATTCTAATTGCAGTACTAGCTTACGCCTTTGATCTGAGTTTATTTACTAAATGGTGGTTTGGGATATCAATGCTAGTATTTGTCATCATTATGGCATGTATGTCAACTAATAAAGCTAAAAAAGTTAGCACAAACTTATTCAGTTTTAAAGATGCATATGGCGCTTACTTCTTAACAGTCTTTATTGGAACATTCATTTCCCTAGTATTTGGAATTATTTTATTTAATGTAATAGATTCGGATGCTGCTAGAACTTTGAATGAACTTACCATTGAATCAACTGTAAAGATGATGGAAGGTTTTGGTTCTCCGGAATCTCAAATCAACGAAACGGTTAAACAATTACAAGAAACTAATCAATTCTCCATCATGAACCAATTGAAAGGTTACGGCTTTCAACTAATTATGTATGCGGTAATAGGATTAATCGTAGCTTTGATCTTTAGAGAGAAAGATAAGACAAACGCATAGTTCATGCAGATATCGGTAGTTATACCATTACTCAACGAAGAGCAATCTTTGGTTGAATTATATAATTGGATCGCAAAAGTATTGCGATCCAATTCCTTTTCTTATGAGATCATCTTTATTGATGATGGCAGCACAGATGGTTCCTGGAAGACAATTGAATCACTTTCTGAAGCCGATGATCGTGTAAAAGGTATACGTTTTAATAGGAATTACGGGAAATCCCAGGCTTTGCATGCTGGTTTTATCGAAGCCCAGGGTGATGTGGTCATCACTATGGATGCCGATCTTCAGGACAATCCTGATGAAATTCCAGAATTATACGCCCTTATCAAGGAGCAGAAATACGACCTTGTTTCGGGATGGAAAAAGAAGCGCTATGATAATGTGATCACCAAAAACCTTCCTTCCAAACTATTTAATGCTGCTGCCAGAAAAACTTCCGGAGTAAAATTAAATGATTTCAATTGCGGACTCAAAGCTTACCGAAAAGAAGTGATAAAAAACATCGATGTCTACGGTGAAATGCATCGATACATTCCTGTACTTGCGAAAAATGCCGGTTACAGTAAGATCACCGAAAAGGAAGTTAAACACCAGGCTCGCAAATATGGTAACACAAAATTTGGCGCCAGTAGATTTATTAATGGTTTCCTGGACTTAATCAGTATTTGGTTTCTTTCCAAATTTGGACGCAGACCTATGCATCTATTTGGAGCTCTGGGTGTTCTAATGTTTATCATCGGTTTTGTCTCGGCCTTTCTTATTGGTGTTTCCAAGCTCTATAAATTGTATCATGGCCTACCTAACGTACTGGTAACTCAGAATCCCTGGTTCTATATTTCACTTGCAGTGATGATTATAGGCACACAATTTTTTCTTGCTGGTTTTCTGGGAGAGCTTATTCTTCGTTCAAAGCGTGAGAAAGAGCGCTACCTGATACGAAAAACCACCAGTAATATTTAGTACCTTTCTCGTATTAATCATTATTTTTGTTTAGTAAAACCAACTAATTATGGCAACAAATAAACCTGAAATTCTTCAGAAGGCACAGGCGTGGCTTACTGATATCTTTGATGCAGACACTAAAACCGAGATCAATCGACTTATAAATGATGATCCGGGTGAGCTGGAAGAAAGCTTTTATAAAAATGCTGAATTTGGTACAGGTGGAATGCGTGGTGTTATGGGCGTTGGTACAAATCGTATCAACAAATATACCTTAGGTAAAAATACTCAGGGACTTTCAGATTATTTGAAAAAATCTTTTCCAGGAGAGCAGGTTAAAGTAGCTATTGCTTACGATTGCAGACATAATAGTAATACATTAGCCAAAGTTGTAGCTGATGTCTTTTCAGCGAACGATATCAAAGTTTATCTCTTTTCTGATCTACGACCGACTCCTGAGTTATCTTTTGCAGTTAAAGAATTAGATTGTCACTGCGGAATCGTGCTTACCGCAAGCCATAATCCACCAGAATACAATGGTTATAAGGTTTACTGGCAGGACGGTGGACAATTGGTTCCACCACAGGATAAAGAAGTGATCGAAACTATCAATAATCTTGACTATACTGAAGTTAAATTTGAAGCGAACGAATCATTGATCGAAAAGATCGACCAAAAGGTTGACGATTCATTTGCAAAAGCTTCCGTAGAAAATGGAAGTTTTGATACTTCAGCTACCGCAAAGAGCAATCTTAAAGTAGTATTTACTTCTCTCCACGGAACTTCTATTACGATGGTTCCTGAAGTTCTGGAAAAGGCAGGATTCAGTAATGTCCATATTGTTGAGGAACAGCGTAAACCAGATGGTAATTTTCCAACAGTGAAATCACCAAACCCGGAAGAACCTGAAGCATTAAAAATGGCTTTGGAAAAGGCTGAAGAAATCGATGCTGATATTGTTATAGGAACAGACCCGGATTGTGACAGACTTGGAGTTGCCGTTCGCGATTTGGATGGTAAAATGGTACTTCTTAATGGAAATCAAACCATGTTGGTGATGACCTGGTTTCTTCTGGAGGAATGGAAAAAACAGGATAAGATCAAAGGATCAGAGTTTGTTGCTTCTACCATAGTTTCCACTCCAATGATGAAGAATTTAACCGAATCATACGGAGTCGAATATAAAGAAGTTCTTACAGGATTTAAATGGATCGCAAAACTCATCAAGGACCACCCGGAAATGAATTTCGTTGGTGGTGGAGAAGAGAGTTTTGGTTATATGGTTGGTGATTTTGTGAGAGATAAAGATGCGGTAACCGCTACCCTACTTGCCTGTGAGATCGCAGCAAAAATGAAAGCAGAAGGGAAGTCATTTTATCAGAAACTTCTTGAGCTTTATACTGAGCATGGTCTTTTTCGCGAAGAACTTATATCCCTTGTAAAAAAAGGGATTCAGGGAGAGCAGGAGATCAAGCAAATGCTGGTAGATCTTAGAGAAAATCCATGGGAAGAGATCGATGGAGAAAAAGTGGTATTAGTGGAAGACTACCACGCCTCTACTGCTAGAAATGTATTAGAACGAAATGAGTCTGTTATCGATATTCCTAAATCCAATGTTCTCATATATTATACTGAAAATGGAACGAAGATCGCGGCAAGACCAAGTGGTACAGAGCCAAAGATCAAATTCTACATCAGTGTAAATTCACAATTGGATGATATACAGAATTACGATACTGAAAATCAGAAATTAAGTGATAAGATTGCCCGAATCAAAGACGAATTAAAACTGGGCTAAATTTCTTTAAATGACCTATTTTAGAAAGATCATGATGTTCGCAATGCCGTACAGGAAGTTTGCGTTCCTCAATATTATATGTAATATTTTCTATGCGATTTTTAGCACTTTATCCTTTATTGCGCTAATACCTGTGATCCAGGTACTTTTCGATAAAACAAAAAGAGTTGCTGAGAAACCAGTTTATACTGGAATTTCAAATGCTAAGGATTATTTTTCAGATTACTTTAATTACGAAGTCACGCAGAGAGTGAACGAGGATGAAGTTGCTGCACTTGTATTTATCTGCGGAATTGTGGTTCTCCTCTTTTTTCTTAAAAACTTGTTCGGTTACCTTAGTTCATTCTTTCTTACATTTCTTCGCAATGGCGTACTTCGTGACCTTCGTGATGCGATGTATAAAAAGATACTTGCCTTGCCAGTATCCTATTTTTCAGAAAAAAGAAAAGGTGATACGATTTCACGAATCACTGCCGATGTAAACGAGGTTCAGACTTCGTTTCTTTCCATTCTGGAACTCATTGTACGAGAACCGCTCACCATATTATTTACAATTCTGGCAATGCTGGTTATGAGTGTACAGTTAACACTCTTCGTTTTTATATTTCTACCAATTGCTGGTTTCATCATAAGTTTAATAGGAAAACAATTAAAGCGAAAGTCGAATCTGGCTCAGGAGGAAAACGGTCATTTTCTTAGCATTGTTGAGGAGACACTTTCCAGTTTAAAAATTGTAAAAGGTTTTAATGCGGAGAGTAAGTTTTACGATAGGTTTCAGCAAAGCACTAATAGACTCAAGGAAATCCTGAATAGTCTTATAAACAGGCAGAACCTCGCATCACCAACCAGTGAATTCCTGGGAATCTTTGTTATTGTAGTTATTCTATGGTTTGGTGGTAACATGGTTCTTGTCGAAGAATCTCTGGATGCAGCAACTTTTATAGCCTTTCTGGGATTAGCTTACAATATCCTGACACCAGCAAAACAAATTTCTAAAGCTACTTACAGCGTTAAGAAAGGTGATGCGGCAGCAGAAAGGATTTTGCAGGTTCTCGAAACACCTCCCACCATTACAGACCATCCAGATGCAATTGATAAGAAAGATTTCGAAACAGGCATAGAGATCTCAAATGTGGATTTCGCCTATGAAGATGATAAGGTATTAAAACAGTTCTCAATCTCTGTCAACAAAGGTGAAACTGTCGCCCTTGTAGGACAATCTGGATCTGGAAAATCTACTATTGCAAATTTGATCACCAGGTTCTATGATGTAAATGCTGGAACTATTAAGATTGACGGAATCGATATCAGGAAAATGAAGAAATCTGATCTTCGTGATCTACTTGGTCTGGTTACCCAGGATTCAATATTATTTAATGATAGCATTCGGAATAATATAGCACTGGGTAAAGATGATGCTACAGATGTAGAGATTATTGATGCTTTAAAAATTGCCAACGCCTGGGAATTCGTGAAAGAACTTCCCAAACAGCTGGATACAAATATTGGAGATAGCGGAAATAAATTGAGTGGTGGCCAGAAGCAACGTTTATCTATCGCTAGAGCTGTACTTAAAAACCCACCAGTTATGATACTTGATGAAGCCACTTCTGCCCTGGATACTGAAAGTGAAAAACTGGTTCAGAAAGCTTTGGAGAATATGATGAAGAACCGAACCTCTATCGTGATCGCGCACAGATTATCTACGATACAGAATGCAGACAAGATTGTCGTGATGCAAAAAGGTGAAATTGTGGAACAGGGAAAACATCAGGAATTGATCGACGCCAATGGAACCTATAAAAAATTGGTTGCCATGCAGTCTTTCGAATGATTTTATGAAGTAACAACATAAAAAAAAGGATGACTACATAGGTATCATCCTTTTTTTAATTATTATTCTCACTTGGGGCAGCAAGAATAATGCGATATAATTCAATTTTTAAGGGGCAAAAAAAGGATTAAATCTTTTAACTGTTGTAAATATACGTTAAAATGCATATCAACCAAATTTATTTTGCTTTTAATCCGTAAATACTTCCTTTCGTCCGAATATTTAGTTGTTTTGTAAGTTAATCTTTACAAGCTTTTATTTCAATCTCCGTTTTGACCGATGATCGAATTGAATATCTTTGCATTGAACGTCCATTATGTCCAACACACCAGAAGCTGAACAGGATCTTATCCTAAGATTGCAGAAGCAATCAACTTCCCAGGAAGCTTTCATGGAATTGATCACGCTTTATAAAGAGCGTTTGTACTGGCATATCCGGAATATTGCAAAAAGTCATGATGATACAGACGATATTTTGCAGAATACCTTCATAAAGATCTTCAGAAATATTGATAAATTTAAAGGAGATAGCAAACTGTACAGCTGGATGTACCGTATCGCGACTAACGAAGCGATCACATTTATCAATAAAAAAGCCCGACGCCTAAAGATCACTTCTGAAGAGTTACAGGATCAAATTATCGATAATCTTGAAAGTGACGTATATTTTGAAGGAAGTGAAATACAATTGAAATTACAAAAAGCCATCGCCACGCTTCCGCAGAAACAACAACAGGTCTTTAATATGAAATATTTCGAAGAACTGAAATATAGAGAAATGGCAGAGATTTTGAGTACTAGTGAAGGAGCCTTGAAAGCTTCGTATCACATTGCGACCAAGAAGATCGAAGAATTTTTAAAGTCGAATTAAACCATTACTAAAAAACCAAGTCATAAGTACGATGAAAACCGATAATTTTAAACATAAGAACAATTCTGGATTTAAAGTCCCGGAAACTTATTTCCAGGATCTTGAACATAGTCTTATGAATAAAATTTCTCACGAAAAAGAACTACCTGCGATCGAAAGTTCAGGTTTTACTACGCCAGATAATTATTTCGATGAGCTTGAAGATAGTATCCTGTCAAAAACTTTTACTCCTGAAACCAAAGTTGTACCGTTATTCAAAAAAGAATACTGGCTATATGCCTCAGCCATCGCTGCAATCCTGGTCATCATGCTTGGCAATTTCTTTCCTTCTAACCAAACTAATGATCTTGGATGGGATGATATTGAGGTTACAGCATTAGAAAATTACATTTACGATAGTTACGAAATGGGAAGTATCGATCTTAATAGTGTTGAATATTCAGATTTGATAACTCAAGGTGACCTGGAAGCTGACTTTACCGAAATTGATACTGAGGCAGCTTTCGAATATATTGATGAGAACGTTGAAGATCCATCTTATATAATGGACTAATTATGAAAAAATACCTACTTATAATTCTATTTCTTTTGCCAGCAAATATTTTACTGGCACAGGAAAAAAGTGAAGACCGGGAAGCACAGCATAAGAGGATTAAAGCTTTAAAAGTGGCTTTTATTACTCAGGAACTTGAACTTACCGATAAACTGGCTCAGGAATTCTGGCCAATTTATAATGAATACGAACGAAAGAAGCGAAAACTTCATGAACGTGAGCATATTGAACTGGAAGATGTAAATTGCTATAATGAGGACCAGGCAGAAGATCTTCTAAATGAATTCCTTTCTGTTGAAAACGAAGAATACAAGATCAAGAAACAACTCTTTAAAGACTTGAAGCAGATCATTACAGCGAAAGACATTATTAAATTACATAAACTCGAGGATGAATTTCATAAAAAGCTCATTAGAGAATACAGAGCGAAAAAAGGAAATAATAAATCGAGTGACGAATAATATTGGTTAAGTATTTGGTTAGAATGAAACGGCCCGGCTTTAAAAGTCGGGCTTTTTTTATTTAAATCTAAGCTTAGCTACTCTTCCACTTCCAGCAGCATATGCAGTAGAATCATTGATGAATCTAATCGTGAAAAATCCTTCATCACTCAATTCTGACCAGGTTACTCCACTATCCTTGCTATAATTGATGCCTTCAAAACCTACGGCAACTAATTCTTTCCCAGCACCACCGGGAACGAATCTAACCGAACTTCTATAGCCGGGCTCCTGCCCTTCTGCAACTAAATTCCAGGTTTTACCACCGTCTGTTGTGATCGCTTTGTTTCTTTTATTTTCTTTAGACTTGGTATAATCTCCACCAATAATGAATCCAATTTCAGAATTAAAAAAATCTACACTATACCCTCCTGATGTGGCAGTACCCTGAGTAAGTGGGGTATCAAAAATCTCCCAATTATTTCCTTTATCTGAAGAGTATAAAATTCTCGATTTCATTCCGCCTGTTAGAATCCAGGTTTCATCCTTATAAATTGCAATATTTGAATTACTGGCTGCAAAAGCTGCTTCACCCTCGGCTGCCTCGGGTAGCTGTGCACAGTCAAGTTTTTCCCAGCTTTTCCCCGCATCTCTCGTGATTATAATGGAAATACAGCCATCAGTAGGATCGCCCATCGCAATTCCTTCTGTATCATTCCAGAAAGTCATGGAATCATAGAACGCTTTCTCATCATCTTCTTTGTAGACCAGTTCTAACTGGCCATCATTACCAGTTTTGTATAAAAGCGCCGGACTTCCTACCCCAAGCATAAAGAAGTCGTTCGATGTGCTGGCAATAGCACGAAACTCAGGATAAATACTATCGTAAGCCTGAGTATTCGTCTTCCAGGTTCTGGTCGCTGCATTATACAAACCGTAAGTTCCCTTATTAGCTGCAAAGGCCAGATTCTCACCTATCACCTGGATAGCCCGTATGCTCAATGAATCATCTTTAAGTATATTTTCGATGTGGACGTCAGTAAAGGTTTCACGCTTACTTGTAGAAACTGAATCATCAGCTTCCGCCTTATTATCATTTTTGCAACCTGCAGTAAGGACTAATAGAAGAAGTACCAGTTTTTTCATAAAATAGATTTGATCCAAATATAGATTTTTCCGAATCAAAAAAACGTAACTTTGCCGGCTTAAAGAAGAATTATGCGCCTACACAGAAATCTCGTTTTTGCAACTATTGATGCTCTTGCTGAAATTTTCAACGATGGAAAATATGCCGACAAGGTAATTGAAAAGACGCTAAAGCGTGATAAAAGATGGGGATCAAGAGATCGCAGTTTCATTGCTGAAACCACTTACGATATTGTTCGTTGGAAAAGATTATATGCTGAAATTGCTGAAGTAAAAGAACCATTTTCCAGAGAAGACCTGTTTAGGATCTTTGCTGTCTGGTGTGTACTTAGAGGCGTTAAGATTCCGGAATGGCCACAATTCGATGGAACTCCGGTGCGACGAATTAAAGGGAAATTTGACGAACTAAGCAGAACTCGAAAATTCAGAGAATCTGTGCCAGACTGGCTGGACGAACTTGGTGTGGAAGAGTTAGGTGAAAAGATATGGACACAGGAATTGAGCGCTTTAAATACACAAGCTCCGGTAGTCCTGAGAGCCAATAGCCTAAAAACTGATCCTGATAAACTGGCTGGTACTCTACTGGAAGAAGGTATAGAAACCAATAAAGTAAGAAATTATCCTGAGGCACTGGAGCTAAAGGTGCGTTCTAACATTTTTAGAACTAAGGCCTTCCAGGATGGTCTTTTTGAAGTTCAGGATGCAAATTCACAGAGAGTGGCAGCGTTTCTTGACGTACAACCAGGAATGAGAGTTGTAGATACCTGCGCAGGCGCAGGTGGGAAAACCCTTCACTTGGCGGCACTTATGGAGAATAAAGGCCAGATCATTGCGCTGGATATTTATGGAAATAAGTTGAAAGAATTAAAACGACGTGCAAAACGAGCTGGCGCTCATAACGTGGAAACCAGAAGTATTGAGACCACGAAAGTGATTAAAAAATTATATAATTCGGCAGACAGGGTTCTAATCGATGCTCCATGTAGCGGACTTGGAGTTCTTAGTAGAAATCCAGATGCGAAATGGAAACTACAACCAGAGTTTCTGGAAAAGATCAACCATACTCAGGCTGAGGTCCTTCAGCAATATTCCAAGATCTTGAAAAAAGGTGGAAAAATGGTGTATGCAACCTGTTCCATACTACCTTCGGAAAATGATAAACAGGTTCAGAAGTTTCTAAAGACGGAAGAAGGGAAAGAATTCCGTTTGCTAAGAGAAAAGAAGATTCTATCCAGCGAAAGTGGCTATGATGGATTCTATATGGCGCTGCTGGAAAAACAGGCTTAGAAATCGGTATACTTCCGAAGCATCAAAATTTGTCCTTATATAGATATGATATTGACAAGTTTTAATTTCATGAATTGAAGGCAAAAAAGTAAATTTGTGTCCTGTTCAAAACAACACAAACACAACTTACATGATCCTTTTCTTCGGAAATCAAACTACCAAGGTTTTTGCGGTTGAAACGCACTCCAACCTTTCTGCACAGTCTATTTCAAAACTAAACTGGCTTTTTGGAAATACTCTTCAAATAAATAAATCTGCTCTGGCAGATTTTTTTGTTGGTCCACGTGCCGCAATGATCACTCCCTGGAGTACGAATGCTGTCGAGATCACTCAGAACATGGGAATTACCGGAATTATTAGAATCGAGGAATTTCTGAAAGTTGATGAACATTTTTCTGATTTTGATCCAATGTTATCTCAGAAATACAAGCAACTCGATCAGGAGATCTTTGATATTCATGTTGAGCCTAAGCCAATTATAGAGATAGATGATATCGCTGCCTATAATAAACAGGAAGGTTTAGCATTGAATGCTGAAGAAGTTAAATACCTGGAAGATCTTTCAGTAAAACTGGATCGAAAACTTACAGATTCTGAAGTTTTTGGTTTTTCCCAGGTGAACTCAGAACATTGCAGACACAAGATCTTTAATGGAACTTTTGTTATTGATGGCGAGGAAAAACCTGTATCTCTTTTTAAACTGATAAGAAAAACTTCCGAAGAGAACCCAAACGAGATCGTTTCAGCATATAAGGATAACGTCGCATTTATAAACGGACCTGTTGTTGAACAGTTCGCTCCCAAAGCTCCCGATGTTCCGGAATATTATGAAATAAAGAACTTCGAATCTGTTATTTCCATTAAAGCTGAAACTCATAATTTCCCTACGACCGTAGAACCATTTAATGGAGCAGCAACTGGTAGTGGTGGAGAAATTAGGGACAGGCTTGCTGGTGGTAAAGGTTCGCTTCCTTTGGCGGGAACTTCAGTCTATATGACCTCTTACTCCAGACTTGAGGAAGATCGACCATGGGAGAAAGGCATGAAAAAGCGTGAATGGTTGTACCAAACTCCAATGGACATCTTAATAAAAGCATCTAATGGTGCTTCAGATTTTGGTAACAAATTTGGTCAGCCCCTAATTTCAGGATCTGTACTTACCTTCGAACATATGGAACACGAACGTTCTCTGGGTTACGATAAAGTGATCATGCTTGCTGGTGGAATTGGCTACGGAAAAAAGGACCAGGCATTAAAGGATATTCCTCAGGAAAATGACAAGATCGTCGTTCTTGGTGGTGAAAACTATAGAATTGGAATGGGTGGCGCTGCTGTTTCCTCAGCAGATACTGGTGCATTTAGCAGTGGTATAGAACTAAATGCCATACAGCGTTCTAATCCGGAAATGCAGAAAAGAGCTGCTAATGCCGTTCGTGGAATGGTAGAAAGCGAGCACAATCCCATAGTTTCCATTCATGATCATGGCGCTGGTGGTCACTTGAACTGTTTAAGTGAGCTGGTAGAAGAAAAAGGTGGAAAGATAGATCTTGATAGTTTACCTGTTGGAGATCCAACCCTTTCTGCCAAGGAGATCATTGGTAATGAATCCCAGGAAAGGATGGGTCTGGTTATTGGCGAGAAAGACCTCGATACATTAAGACGAGTTGCAGATCGTGAGCGTTCTCCAATGTTTGAAGTTGGTAATGTGACCGGTGATTATAAATTTACCTTTGAAGGCATGAAATCTGGCGATAAACCAATGGATCTTGCTCTGGCAGATATGTTTGGAAGTTCACCCAGGACGATCATGGAAGACAGGACGGTTACTCGCGATTATGAAAAACTCAGTTATCAACAAGAAAAAATTCACGAGTATTTACAACAGGTCCTGCAACTAGAAGCGGTTGCCTGTAAAGATTGGCTTACTAATAAAGTGGATCGTTGTGTTTCGGGACGCGTTGCTAAACAGCAAACTGCAGGACCTTTACAGCTGCCATTAAACAATTGCGGAGTAATGGCTTTGGATTACAAAGGCAATGAAGGAGTTGCCACCTCAATTGGACACTCCCCTATTTCTGCATTAATCGATCCTGTAGCTGGCTCTCGTAATTCTATTGCAGAGGCGTTATCTAATATCATCTGGGCTCCTTTAGAAAAAGGACTTAAATCTATATCACTTTCCGCCAACTGGATGTGGCCCTGTAATAACGAAGGTGAAGATGCAAGACTTTATGAAGCGGTAAAAGGAATTTCAGATTTTGCTATTTCTCTGGGTATTAATGTCCCAACCGGAAAGGATTCGCTATCCATGAAACAGAAATACAAAGATGGTGATGTTCTCTCGCCAGGTACGGTGATTATTTCTGCTGCAGGACATTGTGATAATATTAAATCGGTTGTAGAACCGGTACTAAAAAAGAATGCAGGGAGCATTTATTATATCAATCTTTCCGGAGATGATTATAAACTGGGAGGATCCACTTTCGCGCAAATTCTGAATAAAGTTGGCGATGAAGCTCCTACCGTAAAGAATGATGAGCGTTTCAGCAAAATCTTTAATGCCGTACAATCCATGATCAAGAGCGATATGATCGCAGCGGGTCACGATGTTGCCTCAGGTGGATTGATCACAACCTTGCTTGAGATGTGTTTTGCAGATATTGATCTGGGTGCAAATCTTGACCTGAGTGCACTAGGCGAAAAAGATATTATCAAGTTGTTCTTTAATGAAAACTGCGGAATAGTATTCCAGGCTAAAGATGATACTGCGGAAACTTTTATGAAGGAACTTGAAATAGACTATCATAAGATTGGAACTGCGACTGAAGGTACAGCGCTAAATATCAAGGTTGGTGATGATGCTTTCCATTTTCATATTCCTGAATTAAGAGACACCTGGTACAAAACCAGTTTTCTTTTGGATGAGCGTCAAAGCGGGATCGATAAAGCAATTGAACGATTCAATAACTATAAGAAGCAACCACTGGAATTTAAATTTCCAGAACATTTTACCGGAAAGTTACCTGAAATGGATACTAAGAAACCGCGAATAAAGGCAGCGATCATTCGTGAAAAAGGTTCTAATTCTGAAAGGGAAATGGCCCGGGCTATGTACCTTGCTGGTTTTGATGTGAAAGATGTGCACATGACCGATCTGATCACCGGAAGAGAAACCCTTGAAGACATACAATTTATTGCAGCAGTTGGGGGATTCTCAAATTCAGATGTTCTTGGTAGTGCAAAAGGATGGGCTGGCGCATTCTTATATAATGAAAAAGCAAAGGCTGCACTGGAAAATTTCTTCCGTAGAGAAGATACACTAAGCCTTGGAGTTTGCAATGGATGTCAGCTGTTTATTGAGCTAGGACTTATTAATGCGGAACATGAGCAAAAACCGAAAATGCTGCATAATGAATCGCAGAAGTTTGAATGTAATTTTACTTCCGTAGAAATTCCACAAAACAATTCTGTTATGCTTTCCACATTATCGGGAAGTAAGCTAGGGATATGGGCCGCACATGGTGAAGGTAAATTCAGTTTCCCGTACGAGGAAAACCGCTATAACATCGTGGGTAAATATTCTTATGAAGGCTACCCGGCAAATCCAAATGGTTCACATTATAACGCTGCTGCACTTACAGATTCAAGCGGTAGACACCTGGTAATGATGCCACATATGGAGCGATCTACTTTCCAATGGAACTGGGCACATTATCCGGATGGCCGCAAAGATGAAGTGTCACCGTGGCTGGAAGGCTTTGTGAATGCCAGAAAATGGCTAGAGAAATAAAATATAAAAAGGAACCAATCGGTTCCTTTTTTCTTTTCAATACGGTAGCACAATTCTATGTTAGAGTCACTTTTCGCATACTATAAAACCCAATAACTTCTTTCGGATTTTTAAATTGAGTATCCAGAAATAGATAATCCTATTTCAGATTGAATCGACAAATGCGCTGATGTATTCAAAAAAGAGATCAACAAATTGGTTTTAACTGAAATATTCAAGTTTTTTTTGGTTGGAAAAGCTTTGAATATTTAGTGATCGCATAGCGATTTATGAAGTCGAATTTAGATTGATACTGAAGAGTTTAAGGAATTATTAACAGATTTTAGAAATAGAATTTTTAAGTCAGATTTTAGTAAATACTCAAACAATAAGATTTTTTTTTATCATATTTGATTTGAATGAGCTCTGAAAATTGCTATTTTGCAAGGTATATCTAAAATCTTTCCTTTTCATGAACGACATTAAACGTCTATTTGACTTTCCTTACTATCAATTAGAAAATCATCCACTGGATGTTGCTTTTGCTACTAAATATGATGGAAAATGGGAAACTGTTTCGACTCAGCAATATATTGATAAGGCGAATGCAATTAGTCGGGGACTTCTTCGACTTGGCGTGAAACCGAATGATAAAATTGCAGTTATCTCCACTAATAATAGAACTGAGTGGAATATTATGGACATTGGAATACTTCAGATCGGAGCTCAAAATGTTCCAATCTACCCTACCATTTCCGAAGAAGATTATGAATATGTTTTGAATCATAGTGGAGCTACTTACTGCTTTGTTTCAGATGAAGAGATCCTTGAAAAATTAAACAGTATTAAAGCCACGACCAGCCTGCTGGAAGTTTATAGTTTTGACGAGATCACTGGCTGTAAGAATTGGAAAGAATTACTAAAATCTGGAGAGGATAAGGCTAACCAGGATGAAGTAGATAAGCTTAAGAAAGCAGTTACAGAAGATGATCTGGCTACATTAATATATACTTCCGGAACCACAGGAAGACCAAAAGGCGTCATGTTAACTCATAAGAATATCGTAAGTGACGTGCTAGGAAGTGCGCCTCGTGTTCCCTTCGATACCGGAACTTACGTAGGTTTAAGTTTCCTACCAGTTTGCCATATCTTTGAGCGAATGATCCTCTATCTATACCAGTATTATTCAGTATCGGTATATTTTGCTGAATCTATCGAAAAGATAAGTGATAACCTGAAAGAGGTAAAACCACATGTAATAACTGCCGTTCCGAGATTGCTGGAAAAAGTATATGATAAGATCATCGCTAAAGGAACTGCCCTTGGCGGTGTAAAACAAAAATTATTCTACTGGGCTGTAGAGCTTGGACTGGAATATGAGCCATATGGACAAAACGGCTGGTGGTACGAAACAAAATTAAAACTTGCCCGTAAACTAATATTTTCTAAGTGGAAAGAAGGTTTGGGTGGAAATATAGACCTGATCGTTTCTGGAAGTGCAGCATTGCAACCAAGACTCGCAAGAGTTTTCGCTGCTGCTGAAATTCCCGTAATGGAAGGTTATGGTCTAACAGAGACATCACCAGTAATCGCGGTGAATGACGAACGCAATGGAGGTTTCAGAATTGGTACTGTTGGAAAAGTGCTGGATAATGTAGAAGTCAAAATTGCTGAAGACGGAGAAATCCTGACTAAAGGGCCTAACGTTATGAAAGGTTATTATAAGGATGAAGAAAAAACCAGAGAAGTAATTAATTCTGAAGGTTTCTTCCATACGGGAGATATTGGAGAGATCGATAAAGATGGTTTCCTCAAGATCACAGATCGTAAGAAAGAGATGTTCAAAACATCTGGAGGGAAATATGTTGCACCGCAGCTTATCGAAAATACCATGAAGCAATCAAGATTTATTGAGCAGATCATGGTGGTTGGAGATGGAGAGAAAATGCCGGCAGCTTTGATCCAGCCTAATTACGAATTTATTACAGAATGGGCGCAGAGAAAGAATATCGATCTTGGCGCGGGTGATCCTGCAGACATATCACGTAACAATTTGGTGCGTGAACGCATACAGGAAGAAGTAGATTTCTACAATCAGAAATTCGGAAAATGGGAAAGAGTTAAGACATTTGAATTAACCCCAGATCCATGGACGATAGAAGATGAGCACCTTACTCCTACTATGAAGTTAAAACGACGTAATATTCGTGACCGGTACCAGGATCTTTATGAAAAACTCTACGGTAGATTCTAATCTATCATTAAGAATATGCTAATAAAAGCTCCCCAACTACCGGGGAGTTTTTTGGTTTTAGGAATTTAAATAACATTAAAACAAGATATTAGTATTTTTAAAGACATTTTATTATGCATGCATAATATTTTTCCCTAACTTTGGAATCAATCCAAAATCCCCCATGAAGGAGAAAACCATAGATTATGTTTTACGTGCCACCTGGATGGCGGTTTCTAAAATGTATAATGAAGAAGCAGGTAAGGCTGGAAGTACGATGGCTACAGGTTTTGCCTTATTGAGTATAGATCCGGAAGATGGAACCCCATCAACCTCTTTGGGTCCCAAAATGGGGATGGAAGCCACCAGCCTTTCGAGAATTTTGAAAACTATGGAAGAAAAAGGTTTAATAGAAAGAAAACGCAATCCACATGATGGACGTAGCGTTCTTATCTACTTGACAGATTTCGGAAAGGAAATGCGCGATTATTCTAAGAGAGTGGTTTTGAGGTTCGATGAGTCTGTAAAGGAAAATGTGAGCGATAAGGATCTTAAAACTTTTATACAGGTAGCAAATACGATCACTGGTCTTATTAGTGAAAAGAAAATATATACTGAAGAAATTAGTGTAAAACAATAATAAACCAGGCCTGAACAGGTTTGGTTTTTTTGAACCATAAAAATCAAATAATGAAAAGAAGGATTAATAAAGTTGCAGTTATTGGGTCCGGTATAATGGGAAGTGGTATTGCATGTCACTTTGCAAATATTGGAGTGGAAGTACTTCTACTTGATATCGTTCCCCGTGAGCTCAATGAAAAAGAACAGAAAAAAGGCCTTAGCCTTGATGACAAGGTCGTTAGAAATAGGATCGTAAATGATGCTTTAACGGCTTCAGTAAAATCCAAACCATCTCCAATTTATCACAAGGACTTCGTTAACCGAATTACTACTGGAAATCTGGAAGATGATATTTCAAAAGTTTCTGAAGTGGACTGGATCATTGAGGTTGTAGTAGAACGACTGGACATTAAAAAACAGGTCTTTGAAAACCTGGAAAAGCACAGAAAACCAGGAACTCTTATTACTTCAAATACTTCAGGTATTCCTATCAATTTCATGACCGATGGAAGATCTGATGATTTTAAAAAGCATTTCTGTGGAACTCACTTCTTTAATCCACCAAGATATTTAAGATTATTTGAGATCATTCCAGGAAAAGAAACTTCTTCTGAAGTTCTGGAATTCCTAAAAATGTATGGTGAAAAATTCCTTGGGAAAAATGCTGTATTAGCGAAAGATACTCCTGCCTTTATTGGGAATAGAATTGGTATCTTCTCTATTATGAGCTTATTCCACACCGTAAAGGATATGGGAATGACCATTGAAGAGGTTGATAAGCTTACTGGTCCGGTGATAGGACGTCAGAAGTCGGCAACCTTTAGAACAGTAGACGTTGTTGGTTTAGATACTTTAGTACATGTTGCGAACGGACTTCATGAGAATGTTCCAAATGATGAGCAGCATGATCTCTTCGCTTTGCCAGACTTTATCGACACTATGATGGAGAAAAAGTGGCTGGGAAGCAAAACTGGTCAGGGTTTCTATAAAAAGATTAAAAATAAAGATGGTTCAAGTGAGATCAAATCTCTGGATCTTGATACCATGGAATATAGAGACCGTAAGAGTGCATCTTTCGCAACTCTTGAAATGACCAAGTCTATTGATAATGTAGCAGATCGTTTCGAAGTGTTGATCAAAGGAAAAGATAAAGCGGGAGATTTTTACAGAAAGAATTTCTCAGCACTATTCGCTTATGTGTCGAATCGTATTCCTGAAATTTCAGACGGGTTATACAAGATCGATGATGCCATGAAAGCTGGTTTTGGATGGGAACATGGACCATTCCAGATCTGGGACGCAATTGGTGTTGAAAAGGGTATTGAAATGATGAAAGCTGAAGGTTATGAACCTGCAGCCTGGGTAAGTGAAATGCTGGAAAATGGAAGTAAGAGCTTCTACACTGTAAAAGATGGTAATACCTACTATTATGACATTGAGGATAAGAAGCAAACTAAGGTTCCTGGTCAGGATTCATTTATAATTCTTGATAATATTCGAGAATCTAAAGAAGTTTTCAAGAACAGCGGAGTGGTAGTGGAAGATCTTGGCGACGGAATCCTTAATGTTGAATTCAGAAGTAAAATGAATTCTATTGGAGGTGATGTTCTTGACGGACTCAACAAAGCCATAGATATTGCTGAAAAAGATTATCAAGGTCTTGTAGTTGCGAATGATGGAAAGAACTTTTCTGTAGGAGCAAATATTGGGATGATTTTCATGATGGCTGTAGAGCAGGAATATGAAGAATTGAACATGGCGATCAAGTATTTTCAGGATACCATGATGAGAATGCGCTACTCCTCTATTCCAACAGTAGCTGCACCGCATGGAATGACGTTGGGTGGTGGTTGTGAACTTTCACTTCATGCCGATAAAGTTGTCGCTGCAGCAGAAACCTATACTGGACTTGTAGAATTTGGTGTTGGAGTAATACCTGGCGGTGGTGGAACCAAAGAGATGACACTGCGTGCTTCTGATACTTATGAGAAGGATGATGTCGAATTAAACCGACTAAGAGAAAACTTCTTGGCCATTGGAATGGCAAAAGTATCTACTTCAGCATATGAAGCATTTGATCTAAATATTCTTCAAAAGGGAAAAGATATAGTAGTGATCAATCCAGACAGACAATTGGCGATCGCCAAGAAACATGCGCTGTTAATGGCAGAAAACGGTTACACCATGCCTATCAAACGTACAGATATAAAGGTACTAGGGAAGCAGGCACTTGGAGCATTTATGGTTGGAACAGACCAGATGGCTGCAGGGAAATACATTAGCGAACATGATCACAAGATCGCAAACAAACTGGCATATGTTATGGCCGGTGGAGATTTATCATCCAGCCAGATGGTGAGCGAACAATATTTACTTGACCTTGAAAGAGAAGCATTCCTATCCTTAACCGGGGAGAGAAAAACGCTGGAACGCCTTCAGCATATGTTGAAAAAAGGAAAACCTTTAAGAAACTAAGCGGGAAGTGAAGTTCTAACAATAAAAAAGTATAAAATGAAAACAGCATATATAGTTAAAGCATACAGAACAGCAGTTGGGAAAGCTCCCAGAGGTGTTTTTAGATTTAAAAGACCTGATGAACTTGCTGCAGAAACCATCCAGTATATGATGGATAAGTTACCAGATTTTGACAAGACTCGTATTGATGATGTCATGGTTGGTAATGCTATGCCAGAAGCAGAACAGGGTTTGAACGTAGGTAGATTGATCTCATTAATGGGATTAAAGATCGAAGATGTTCCGGGTATGACCGTAAATAGATACTGTGCTTCAGGATTGGAGACGATCTCCATTGCAACTGCTAAGATCCAGATGGGAATGGCAGATTGTGTGATCGCAGGTGGTGCGGAAAGCATGAGTTATATTCCTATGGGAGGTTATAAGCCAGTTCCAAATTACGAAGTTGCCAAAAATGGTAATGAAGATTATTACTGGGGAATGGGTCTTACTGCGGAAGCGGTAGCGAACAAATACAATGTATCCAGGGAAGATCAGGATCAATTTGCATACGATTCCCACCAGAAAGCTATTAAAGCGCAGCAGGAAGATCGTTTTCAAGATCAGATAGTTCCAATTACTATCGATGAGACTTATGTTGAAGATGGTAAAAAGAAAACGAGGTCTTATACAGTAAACAAAGATGAAGGTCCTAGAAAAGATACTTCAGTTGAAGTTCTGAATAAATTACGACCTGTTTTTGCTGATGGTGGAAGTGTTACTGCAGGTAACTCATCGCAAATGAGTGATGGTGCGGCCTTCGTAATGGTTATGAGTGAAGAAAGGGTTAAAGAACTAAATCTCGAGCCAATAGCAAGAATGGTAAGTTATTCTGCAGTAGGTGTAGAGCCTAGAATTATGGGTATTGGACCGGTTCATGCTATTCCGAAGGCTTTAAAACAAGCTGGCTTGAAACAGGATGACCTTGAGCTTATCGAATTGAACGAGGCATTTGCTTCGCAGTCACTTGCTGTAATTCGGGAACTTGGTCTGGATAAAGAAAAACTAAATGTGAATGGTGGCGCGATCTCGATGGGACACCCACTGGGATGTACAGGAGCAAAACTTTCAGTCCAGATATTTGACGAAATGCGTAAGCGTGATCTTAAGAACAAGCATTGTATGGTAACAATGTGCGTTGGAACCGGACAGGGAGCTGCCGGAGTTTTCGAATTTTTAAACTAAACCTGAGATTTTAGATCTTAGATATGAGACTAACAAACTATAAATAATATAAATTAATTGAGATACTAAGTCTAAAATCTTACATCTCAATACTAATATCTTAATATAAAAATGAGTACAGATACAACTAAAAAAGATCTTCTTCGCGGTGGTCAGTTTCTTGTAAAGGAGACTAAATGTGAAGACGTTTTCACGCCGGAAGATTTTAATGAGGAACAGAAAATGATGCGCGATTCCGTTCAGGAATTTGTAGAGCGCGAGATCTGGCCTCATAAAGAAGAATTCGAAAAGAAAAATTATGCTCTTACTGAAGAGGTAATGCGTAAAGCTGGAGAATTAGGATTTCTAGGTGTTGCGGTACCTGAAGAGTATGATGGTTTAGGAATGGGCTTCGTTTCTACGATGCTTGTTTGTGACTATATTTCTGGTGCTACAGGTTCTGTGGCTACTGCTTTCGGAGCGCATACTGGGATTGGAACGATGCCAATCACCTTATATGGCAATGAAGAACAGAAGAAAAAATACGTACCAAAATTGGCGACCGGTGAATGGTTTGGAGCTTACTGTCTTACAGAACCAGGTGCGGGAAGTGATGCCAACTCTGGAAAAACAAAGGCTGTCCTTTCTGAAGATGGTAAATATTATAGCATTAGTGGACAGAAAATGTGGATCTCCAATGCTGGTTTTGCAGATGTATTCATTGTTTTTACACGAATTGAAGATGACAAGAACATTACCGGTTTTATCGTAGAAAACGAAGAAGGTAATGGGATTAGCTTTGGAGAGGAAGAAAAGAAATTAGGGATTCACTCCTCCTCTACCCGCCAGGTATTCTTTAATGAAACCAAGGTGCCAGTAGAAAATATGCTTTCAGACCGTGGAAATGGTTTTAAGATCGCGATGAACGCTTTAAACGTAGGTCGTATAAAACTTGCTGCAGCTTCTTTAGATGCACAGCGTCGAGTAACAGATCTTTCAGTTAAATACGCAAATGACAGAGTTCAGTTCAATACGCCTATTGCGAAATTCGGAGCTATAAAATCCAAGCTTGCAGAGATGGCTACTTCAGCATACGTTGGAGAAGCAGCGTCTTACCGTGCGGCTAAAAATATCGAAGACCGAATAAATATCAGACTGGAAGAAGGAAGCTCACATGCAGATGCTGAACTTAAAGGGGTTGAGGAATACGCGATCGAATGTTCTATTCTGAAGGTTGCATGTTCAGAAGATGTTCAGAATTGTGCTGATGAAGGTATCCAGGTATTTGGTGGAATGGGATTCTCTGCAGATACTCCAATGGAGTCTGCCTGGAGAGATGCGAGAATTGCTCGAATCTATGAAGGAACCAACGAAATCAACAGAATGTTATCTGTAGGAATGCTGGTTAAGAAAGCGATGAAAGGACATGTAGACCTACTAGGCCCAGCAACGAAAGTAGCAGATGAGCTTACAGGAATTCCTTCCATGGACAAACCAGACTATTCTGAACTGTTCGCTGAAGAGAAGGAAATGATCGGTAAACTGAAAAAGGTATTTCTGATGGTTGCAGGTAGCGCCGTTCAGAAATTTGGTCCACAATTGGAAGAGCATCAACAATTATTATTGGCTGCAGCAGATATTTTAATTGAAGTTTATATGGCTGAATCTGGTATTCTTAGAGCAGAGAAAAATGCAAAGAGATTTGGAGTAGATACTCAGAAGGAACAGATCGCCATGGCTAAACTTTATCTTTATCATGCAGTAGATACTGTGAATACTAAGGCGAAAGAGGGAATTGCTTCTTTTGCTGAAGGAGATGAGCAACGTATGATGCTTATGGGACTGAAGAGATACACAAAGTATACGAACCTGCCAAATATTGTGGCACTTCGAAATACGATCGCAGAGAAATTAACTTCTGAAAACAAATACTGTTTTTAGATACATTCTTTTGAACTGAGAAAAACCACCTAATCGGGTGGTTTTTTTATTTTTATACTAATTGTTTCAATAATGTTACAATTTCATTTAGATATCGTTAATTGTTTCTAAATATTTAGATATATTGGCTCTAAATCAAACAATAACTTAACATTATGAAAAAAGTTTTTCTCGGAATGGCAGCTATGGCCTTCCTATTTGCTTCTTGTGAGCAAGATCCTACAGAAAACAATGTTGACCAGGAAGTAGCACAGGTAGACATGAGTGATTTTTATCTTTACACAGATGCTGAGGTAGACGGCAAAAAGACTGAAGATGATAAAACGAAATGTTACTCTATGAGAAACTTGAATCGTTTACTAAACGAGAATCCAGGTTTACACAAGAAAATGTACGATGTAGAACAGAATACTCGATCTATTCTGGCTAAGAATGGAAACGGCAAAGGTAAACCAGGATCTGGTGATGGTGGAGGAACTACTGAGCCACCAGTAGGTGATAATCTAGGAATTGTAAATATTCCTGTTGTGGTTCATGTTATTTACAGTAACTCTCAGCAGAATATTTCTGATGCTCAGATCAATTCTCAGATTGCTGTGCTGAATGATGACTTTAGAGCTTCCAATAATGATGCAGGTAATGTTCCTAGTGAATTTGCTGGATTAGTTGCAGATTCAGAAATCAGTTTTACTCTTGCAGGAGTAAACAGATACAGTGATTCAAGATCTGAATGGGGAACAAGCGATGCTATGAAATATGCATATCCTCCAACCTCCCCTTCTAATACTTTAAACATCTGGATTTGTAACATTGGTGGTGGTATCCTTGGGTATGCACAATTCCCTGGTGGACCATCTGCAACTGATGGTGTAGTAATTTCTCCTCAGTACTTTGGAACAACTGGATATGTTTCAGCACCATTTAACAAAGGTAGAACCGCTACTCACGAAGTAGGACATTACCTAAACCTACGTCACATCTGGGGTGATGGAAGATGTAGACAGGATGACTTCGTAGCAGATACTCCTTCTTCTGATGGACCTAACTACAGCTGTCCTTCTTACCCTACTGTTAACTGTAGATCTACAGATATGACTATGAACTACATGGATTATACAAACGATGCATGTATGTACATGTTCTCTGAAGGCCAGAAAGCTCGTATGAGAACAGTTTTTGCTAGTGGAGGACCAAGAACTGGTTTCGTAAACTAAAACCATAATTATAACCACATAAAGCCACCATTAAGGTGGCTTTTTTCGTTTACCAGCCTGCCATTCTTTTTTAAAATCGAAAATTGAGTATCTTAGTTGACCGACCAAAGAAATCACTCATGAATCGCTTCCTACGCCATATATGGCTATATTTTTCCATCCTATTTTTACAGCAAACTACCTTTGCTTACCAACAGGAACCAGAAGACACCAAATCTCAAAACCAGGAATTGCCCAGTAAAGCAACGGTCCTTAACGACTCAGCTGCTGTTGCTACTAATGATATTGGTGAATATGCAGATGCCTACTACCAGACAGATCAATGGAATGACGGAATTGGCTTCCCTCCTAATACAATAAACCTTCAATCTCCCCAGGCCGCTTTAGAACATTTTATAGTACAGGCCAGAAACGATAATTACGAAGAAGCACTGTATGCAATGAATTTTAATTTGTTGCCAGATAATATTTCTAAGGCAGATGCAGCGATACTTGCTGAAAAACTACATTTTGTTCTTGAACAACGAATTTCAATTGGGTGGGATGGTCTTCCTGATCGTCCCGATGGACAAATTGATGTGAGTACCTCAACAAACAAGGCTGTAGCTGGAAAACCCAGAAGAAGTCTATTATTTGGTACTACAACACTGGATGATCGTGATATAACTTTTAGAGTACAACGTGTAAAGTATAAAGATGAGCATCCTGTCTGGCTAATTTCATCACAAACTGTTGAAAATACCGAACCGCTTTACGCGGCTTACGGTCCAAGAAAACTGGATAGGATGATTCCTGAATGGATTAGTTTTGAGGTCTTGGGAATACCAATATGGAAGGTTGTAGGAACCCTGCTACTTATTTTAATCTGTTATTTAATAGCCAAAGGCATTAGCGCCATCATTAGAAAAGCATTTTCAGGTGTGGACCGCTACTGGATTCGGAATATTGCCTATAGATTAGCCTCACCAGCAGGAGCCGCTATAGGAATTTTAGCTTTCTATTTATTACTTAATCACCTGATTTCATTTACCGGATCTCTCGCTAAAGGTATTTACACTTTTATTCTAATTGTGCTTATATCAATTTTCACCTGGTTGATCATGCGAATCATTGATTATGTCATGGACTTTTTTGCTGTGGAAAAAGTAGGCGACGTGAGAACCGAGGAAGATAGCAAAGCGAAAAGCTTGATGACCTATATCTCTGTAGGTAGAAGAATATTTATTTTCATAATCGTAATTATTGGTGCATCCGTAATTTTCTCTCAATTTCCATCTCTTGAGAAACTTGGAATATCTTTAATGGCTTCCGCAGGAATCGCCACGGTGGTAGTTGGTATTGCAGCTCAAAGTACGCTTGGTAATATTATCGCCGGGGTTCAAATTGCACTTACTCGTCCCGCTAAAATTGGTGATGCAGTCATTATTGAAGGTGAATATGGTTTTGTGGAAGACATCACATTTACTTATATGGTTGTTAATACCTTCAAATTAAGAAGATTGGTCATACCTCTTTCTGATGTTATTACTGAAAGTTTTGAGAATCTTTCTATGTCTAACCCACAGAATATTATGGAGATCGAATTATTTGTAGACCACCGGGTAGACGTTCAAAAAGTACGTGAGAAGTTTACAGAATTACTGAAAGCTTCAGATAACTGGGATGGTGATGAGGATAGATCGCCACTGGTTGAAGCTTCAGGCATGGATCATAATTACCTTAAATTGCGCTGCCTGGTAAGTGCAAAGGATTTTCCAACTGCATGGACGCTACATTGCGAGCTTAGAGAAAATATCGTGCGTTACATCAGTGAACTGGAAGATGGAATTTATTTAAAACGGGAGCGCGTTGTACTGGACGGAAAATATTCAGAAGATGAGAAACAAGATAATAAATTAGATGAACAAGGCTAAAACGTTGTAGGTTAATCTTCTGTAAACCTAAAGCAACTATGCGTCCAAAATTTTAATTTTAGAATATCTAAATCTACATCATGCTCGAATTTGAAAAAAACGGACTAGTTTACCTCGTTTCTGCTCTTATCATTTTAATGGTAAGTTTCGGTCTTGCATTTTATATCATCAGGAAGCTTGGTAAAAATCCAACGAATATACTTCCGGTTAATTTCGCTTATAAGATTCGGCTGCCTTTATTAATTTTTCTGGCCTCCATAATTGCCAGAATTGCGATCATTAGTAAAATTTTTAGGTTTGAAGCAACCTATGAAATTGTTGGCCACCTTAGTACAGTGGGTATCATTTTAAGTGTTGCCTGGTTTCTGATCTTACTGTTCAGAGTAGTTAAAAAGAGAATGCTCAAGAAGTACGATATGGCTAGTGATGATAATCTCAAAGCCCGGAAGGTTTACACCCAGTATATGATCCTTGAAAATATTGTTATTTTCATTATTGTAATACTTGCCGTTGGAATTGCTTTGATGAGCTTTGAAAGTATACGCTCTGTTGGAATTAGTGTATTGACCTCAGCAGGTATTGCTGGAATCATTATAGGTCTGGCTGCGCAAAAAGCAATTGCTACTTTACTTGCAGGCATACAGATCGCTATCACACAGCCTATCCGTTTGGATGATGTAGTGATTGTTGAAGGTGAATGGGGTTGGATCGAAGAGATCAATCTTACTTATGTGGTGGTTCGGGTTTGGGATAAAAGACGACTCGTTGTTCCCACAACATATTTTATTGAAAAAACCTTCCAGAACTGGACAAGAAGTTCCGCAGATATACTGGGAACAGTTTTTATTTATGCAGATTATGGTTTGCCTTTAGAACCGCTTCGGGAAGAACTCACAAGACTATTAAATAATACTCCTCTCTGGGATGGTAATGTAAATGTACTTCAGGTTACAAATGCTTCGGAAAAGACTGTGGAGCTAAGAATACTGGTAAGTGCAAAAAATTCACCTACAGCCTGGGATCTTCGTGTACATCTAAGAGAGAAATTGCTTGATTTCATACAAAAAAATTACCCGGGACATCTTCCGAAGGCCCGGGTAAGTATAGAAAAGGATCAGGAATTAAATTAATCCTGAAATAAGGCATTTTCCGCAGAAATTCCTTTTGAGAAATTCGCAGCTGTTTCAATAAGTGCTAAATGTGAATATGCCTGTGGGAAATTCCCGAGCAGGCGTTTGGTTTTAAAATCGATATCCTCACTAAATAAACCTAAATGGTTACTGTATGATAACAACTGGTCAAACATATCTTTTGCTTTCTTCTTCTCTCCAATTTTATATAGACTATCAATTAGCCAGAAGGTACAGATCGTAAAGGATGAGGTTGGTTTCCCAAAATCATCATTATTCTTATATCTATACATCAGTCCGTCTTCACAAAGCTCCCTTTCAGTAGCCTGAACAGTGCTCACAAATCGTGGATCATTTGCCTCTATAAAACCATAAGGCTGCATCAAAAGCGTAGATGCATCAAGATCTGCCGAACCATAGGATTGTGTATAAGCCTGTTTTTCCTCGTTCCATCCATTCTCATAGATATCCTGGTAAATTTCTTCTCTTAACGCGATCCATTTGGTATCGTTAATTCCCATTCTTAGGACCTCACCAATTTTTATAGCTCTGTCCACAGCTACCCAGCAAAGCAGTTTTGAAAATACAAAGTGTCTGTCCTCTGTACGAAGCTCCCAGATACCTTTATCTGGTTTCTTCCAGTTTTCTTCCACGATCATGACAATACCGCGAACCACGGTCCACAGCGCTTCAGAGTTTTCAAGTGAAGTTTCAAACATGAGAAATTGCTGGTAGATCACTTCCATCAAAATCCCGTAAATATCGTTCTGCTTTTGGATATAAGCGGCATTACCAGTACGAACGGGACTGGATCCTTCATAGCCTTTTAAATGACTTAAAATATGTTCGGTTAGTTCCTTTTCACCGTTGATCCCGTACATGATCTGGATCTTCTCATCCTTATGCGGAATAATATCTATAATGAACTGAAGGAAATCCTTGGCAGATTTAATATGCCCCAGACCTGCCATCACCTTGATCACCATGGAAGCATCACGAATCCAGCAAAAACGGTAATCCCAGTTTCGCTCCTCTCCTATAGTTTCCGGAAGACTTGTAGTCGCGGCGGCAAGTACAGCACCTGACTTTTTATAGCTCAATGCTTTAAGTACAAGCGCACTTCTCATGATCTCTTTCCCATAATGCGTATATCTGGTTGTATTATCTGCCCAATTCATCCAGTAAACCTTCGTTCTCTGGAATTTCAAATAAGACCTGTCCAGGGTCTGTTCTACCAGTTTTTCGTGATAGCCTACCAGGCAATATGCATTTCCAGAAAGAGTGATCTCCTTTTGTTCCAGAATATCATTCAGGTTCAAACTTGAATATAGATATGCAGAATCATATTTACCTTCTTTGGTAAAACTCTTTATATAATCACCCTTATTCTCGTTATAGGTTTTCTCTCTTGCAAAATCCAGTTTTGGATCATATTTGATCCTGAATTTTGGTTCGCCTTTCATTAATCTGAAGAATCTAATAACATCTGGCGGCGCATAATAAGATCCATCTTCACGAGGATACCTGGGCATAAAATCTATTAGCTGAAAGGCATCAGTTCCATTATCGAACACCGTACTTAAGATATTAGTGTCCCAAAGATATTCTTGCTTCACATTATAATCGTCGCCGATAAGTATTTCAAAACTTCCTCCAATTTCATCATCAAGTATTTTTGCGAAAACTGCCGAGGAGTTAAAATTTGGCATACAGCACCAATCCAGAGAGCCTGTTTTGGAGATTAAAGCTGCACTTTTACAATTACTTATTATTCCGTAGTCGAGATTATCCATATATCTTAAAAATCTTATAAATCAATGGCTGTCTTAAATGATTTTCGGAAATTTAATAAAAATCAATTTCGCGACCACGGCATTTATAATTAATTATGAGCAAAACAATCATTATTTCCAACCGCTTACCATTGCAAATTTCTATTTCTGAAGATCATCTCGAAGTAACACCTAGTGTGGGAGGACTCGCAACAGGCTTAAAATCATTTCATAAAGATGGAGACAGTATCTGGATAGGATGGCCAGGAATGACTGAAGAGGAAATTCCCGAAAATCTGAAGGATGAAGTTCAGCAGAAGGCCCGGGAAGAAAATTGTGTAGCCGTCCATCTAAATGCCAATGAGATCGACGGCTTTTATTATGGCTTTAGTAATCGTACTATCTGGCCTCTATTCCATTATTTTATGGAGTATACTGAATCTGACGATGATTACTGGCATACCTACAAGGAAGTAAATCAAAAGTATGCAGATGAAATATTGAAACATTATAAAGAAGGTGATGTCATCTGGGTTCATGATTATCAACTTTTACTGGTTCCTAATATGGTAAGAGAACAGGCACCAGATGCTATCATTGGATTCTTCAATCATATCCCATTCCCTTCTTATGAAGTTTTTAGAACGCTTCCATGGAGAGATGAAGTTTTACAGGGAATGCTTGGGGCTGATCTTATTGGTTTTCACACCTATGATTATGAAAGACATTTTTTAAGTTCGGTAAGTCGTATTCTGCGACACCAGGTAGATTTTAACCAGATCACCCTCCCAGACAGGATCGTTAAAGTAGATTCTTTCCCTATGGGTATCGATTACAAGAAGTTTGAGCAGGCTGCACTTGATCATTACGAAAGCACTTCCGCAGACCAGTCTGAATTACAAAAAAGACTGGACCACCATTTAGAATCTACACCAGATGCCAAATTGATCCTTAGTATAGACAGACTGGATTATACTAAAGGTATTGCACACCGTATAAGAGCTTATGAATACTTCCTGGACAAGAACCCGGAGTATATTGAAAAAGTAAGGCTGGTGATGCTGGCTGTGCCATCGAGATCTAATGTACCACAGTATAGAAGGCTGAAACGTGAAATTGATGAATTGGTTGGACGCATCAACGGTAAATTTTCTACCGTGAGCTGGACACCTATCTGGTATTTCTATCGTTCCATGCCTTTTGAAAACCTGATCGACCTTTATACTACCTGTGAGATCGCCCTACTAACACCAATTCGTGATGGAATGAATCTGGTAGCTAAGGAGTATATCGCAACGCGAACAGATCATACAGGAGTTCTGATCCTAAGTGAAATGGCCGGAGCTGCCCATGAAATGAACGAAGCGCTAATAATTAATCCTAATAATTTTGAGCAGGTGGCCGAAGCCTTAAAAACCGCGTTTGAAATGCCTAAGGAAGAGCAGATCGAAAGAAATAAGATGCTTCAGAAGCGATTAAGGCGGTATAGTGTAGAAAAATGGGCAGGTGATTTTATGAAATCTCTTAGATCCACCAAAGAGAACAGAGAGTCCTTTCAATCCATTAAGATCAATTCTGAAATTTCACAGGAGATCATGACTAAATTTCAGCAAGCCAAAAGAAGGATTTTATTTATTGATTATGATGGAACATTAGTGAACTTTACAGACAAACCAGAGAACGCCCGCCCAGATGCCGATCTTAAAGAACTTATACGTGAACTTAATGCAGATGATAAAACCGATGTTATATTAATAAGCGGTAGAGATAAAGATACTTTGGGAACATGGTGGAAAGATGTACCGATAGAACTAATTTCTGAACATGGAGTTTGGATGAGACAGATTGATGGAGAATGGGAACTTTCAGAGAATGTAAAAAGTGAATGGATGGATGCAGTTCGTCCTGTGATCGAAAATTTTGTGGATAGAACACCAGGTACATTCATAGAAGAAAAGAATTACTCTCTGGCATGGCACTACAGAAAGGCAGATCCAGAACTAGGAGAGATTCGTGCCAATGAATTGAGCAACACTTTAAAAGAGCTTATTTCCAATCGTGGACTAAGCGTTCTGGAAGGAAATAAAGTGTTGGAGATTAAGAGTAGCGGTGTGAATAAAGGAAAGGCCTCTACTAAAAAACTGGTAGGTAAGGATTACGATTTTATTTTCGCAATTGGTGACGATTGGACAGATGAGTATATGTTTGAAGATCTTCCGGAAGATAGCGTTACCGTTAAAGTAGGTATTAAGAAAACAAGTGCCAGATACTATGTGGAGGGTACTCCGAAAGTTCGAACCTTACTGGAAAAATTCAGAGCAAATAGTTGAACGATTTTAGGTGTTAAATAATTTGTGAATTCTATTTAAAGTTTAGATATACATTAACTAGCAGAAGATGGCCTAGGTTCAAATTCTCTTTAATTTAGCAGCTGAATTTAAATCGAACCAATTTAAAACCAAATTCTATGAAATCAGGAAAATTATTATTGGGACTAGTATCAGGAGCAGCTGCAGGAGCAGTACTTGGATTACTATACGCACCAAAAAAAGGAACAGAAACGAGAAAAACTATTGCTGATACCAGCAACGGTTATATCAAAGACGCTAACAAAGGAATCAACGATTTTACTGATTCTTTGAGCCACAAGATGGAAGCTCTTAAATCTAAGACTAAGGCAGGTTTTGCCAGCAATAAGTCTGAAGAAAAGATCAACCAGGCTAAAGCAGAAATGCACGAAATGCAAGCCTAATTTTATTGGATCATAAAGATCAATAAATTAAAGCTCCGGTAACACCGGGGCTTTCTTATTTTATAGAGTTAAATAACTTCCCTATTTTTAAAAGAAATTTCCATTTATGATGAAAACTACCTTTAAGACTGCTATCCTAATACTAGGATTATGCATCATATCCATTAATTCCAAAGCTCAGAACACAGATCAAAAAATCTACGAGATCATTCAGAATGTAAGTGCAGATCGTATCGAAAACGATATCCGTAAACTTGCGGGTTTCGGTACACGAAATACGTTTAGTGATACAGTATCTGAAACTCGTGGAATTGGGGCTGCCAGACGTTGGATAAAATCTGAATTTGACAAAATCTCTACAGATTGTAATGATTGTCTCGATGTGTTTTATCAAAAAGATTATGTGACTCCCAAAGACGGACAAAGAATTCCAAAGGAAGCATGGGTAGTTAACGTAGTTGCGATCCAGAAAGGAAGTAAGTACCCTAATCGTTATGTCATCATGAGCGGTGATATTGATTCAAGAAATGGCGATACCATGGATTTCACTACAGATGCTCCCGGAGCGAACGATAATGCCAGCGGAATGGCTGGAACCTTGGAAGCCGCGAGAGTCTTATCAAATTATGATTTTGAAAGTAGTATTATCTATGTAGGTTTATCTGGAGAAGAACAAGGTCTTTTTGGCGGGAAAGGTCTGGCAGAATATGCAAAAAAAGAAGGCTGGGATATTATTGGTATTCTGAATAATGATATGATCGGAAATATTGAAGGTGTAGATGGAGTGATCGATAACCGCAGTTTCCGAATCTTTTCTGAACCAGTTCCACCTACCGAAACGGAGAATGAAAGAAGAATGAGAAGATTCTATGGTGGAGAAGTTGATGGAATTTCAAGACAGTTGGCAAGATATATACATTCAAATGTAGAGACATATATGCCAGAAATGAACCCAATGATGATCTACAGACTGGATAGATTTGGCCGTGGTGGGCACCACCGACCTTTTAATGATCTTGGATTTGCTGGGGTTCGTATAATGGAAGCTCATGAGAACTATAATAGGCAACACCAGGATATTCGAACAGAGCATGGCATAGAATACGGCGATGTGGTCTCTGGCGTTAATTTTGACTATGCTAAGAAATTAACAGCGGTAAATGCTATCAACCTTGCCTCTCTGGCCTGGGCACCACCTGCACCTGAAAAAGTTGAAATTGGTGGAATTGTTGAACCCAATACAAAGTTGAGATGGGAAGCGGTTGATGCTGAGATCGCTGGTTACAAGATCTATTGGAGAGACACAACTTCACCGCAATGGCAATACTCCAGGTTCGTAGGTGATATCACAGATTTTACTTTAGAGGGAATTGTTATAGATAATTACCTGTTTGGAGTTGCTGCAGTAGGTAAGAATGGCCATGAAAGTCTGGTTGTTTTCCCAAGTGGCACTTTTAGATAGATTATAACCTAAGAACTATACGTGAAGAGCCGGGGCATTAGTCCTGGCTTTTTTTATGCGTTGTTTCTAATTAACAATACTTTACACAATACTTACAGCTTTTTGGCACTGCTCTGTAGTACATTAGAATAACCAAAAAATCAACAATATGGCAGAAATAAAAATTAGAAAGAAAAAACCAGTTTGGCCGTGGATTCTCTTAGTGATTATCCTCGCAATTCTTGCGTTCTTATATTTCTACGGAAGTATGGCTGAAAACGATGATAACGAAATTGATGAGACTGATGATATTACTTTGATATTTGAGAGATCTAATGAAAACACAAACCTCCTGAGTTAAAATATTAGTTATGAGTACAAAAGAAAAACACCTGGTACATTTAAGCCAGCTAAAAGGATACAAAGTAGACAATCATGATCATGATATTCGTGGTTGGAAACTACTGGATCGAGATAAAAAGACAATAGGAAAAGTAGATAACCTCTTAGTGAATAAAGAATTGGGAAAAGTAGTCTATGTAGATGTTCAGGTAGAACAGGACATTATAGACAAAAACCACGACCCCTACTCCACTCAGCATCAAAGTGAGTTTAAGGAGTTTATCAACAAAGAAGGTGAAAATCATATCATCATTCCAATTGGACTAATCGATATCAACGCTACTGAAAAGTACGTATTTACAGATGGAATAGATTACCAGACTTTCGCCGAAACCAAGCGCTATAGATCCGGGACAGATATTAGCAGAAATTATGAGCAGCATGTATTGGGATCCTACAATAGAGATAGAGATCATAACAATCATGATGAGTTACACAAGACCGAAAACACTGATCATAATCATACTACTTTAGATGAATCTATAATGAATGAAAATCGCGATCACAGATATGATAAGCTTTCCGAAGAAGAAAGGCGGGTTGAGAGAGAACGAGAAAATATGCAATATTCTTCAGAAGACCGTAAAGCTGCGGTGGATACAAACATTGATACCGGCCGGGACGATCGCCAATTCTTAGATCGTAAGGCTGGTGAAGAGCTAAACACTTCGGAAAAAAGAATTTCGCAGGATGATTCCTATTCCGGGCGAGCATTAAATGAATCGAGAAAACCTATAGATGATCACCATCGTTCCCAGGATTTTCACGATAAACATAAAGGATTCAAACCTGAAAAGTCAATCGACGAAGATCATCAATGGCAGCATGATGACCGAAACTTAGATGATCCTGAAGATTTTTATAGTCGGAGGGAATTCAACAGAAGAAAATAATACGAAGGGACTTTAAAAAGTCCCTTTTTTTTGATTTGTGTTTAAAAATCGATTAATAGAAAATTGCTAACTTGAGATCATATTAAAAATTTGAACATTTTCATGAAATATTCCTACCTATTAAAGCTTTTTGCTTTAATAATTACCACCAATCTTACAGCACAGAACTTCGATCTTGAACTTTTTAAAAACAAAACTCCCCGAAATATTGGTCCAGCCGGGATGAGTGGACGTGTAACTTCCATAGATGTGGTTACCAGCGACCCAGATATTATGTACGCAGGGACAGCATCCGGTGGATTATGGAAATCTACCAGTGCAGGTATTAAATGGGAACCTGTATTTGATAATGAAGTTACCGCTTCTATAGGAGCTGTTGCGGTGCAGCAATCAAATCCATCGGTTATCTGGGTTGGAACTGGTGAAGGTAATCCCAGAAATAGCCTCAATGGTGGCTACGGAATTTATAAAAGTCTTGATGGAGGCAGAACCTGGAATAGTATGGGCCTGGAAAAAACCCGTCATATCCACCGTGTTATCATACATCCCGATAATCCCGATATAGTTTATGCAGCGGCAATAGGTTCACCCTGGGGTGCGCACGAGGAAAGAGGAGTTTACAAAACTACCGATGGTGGTGAATCCTGGAACAAAATTCTGTATACCAATAATCTTTCTGGTGCTGCAGACCTGGTGATGGATCCAAATAATCCCAATAAACTGGTGGCTGCGATGTGGGAACATAAGAGGGATCCCTGGTTTTTTAAATCGGGTGGTGAAGGTTCCGGGCTTTACATAACCTTCGATGGTGGAAAGACATGGAAAATGAAAACAGAAAAGGACGGACTTCCCAAGGGAGAACTGGGTAGAATTGGACTTGCCATCGCAGCTTCCGATTCCAATATTATGTATGCTTTAGTTGAGTCGAAAAAGAATGCTCTCTACAAATCTGAAGATGGTGGGTATAGCTGGAAAATGATAAACGATAAGGATGAAATTGGAAACCGACCATTTTATTATTCAGATTTGTTTGTAGACCCTCAGAATGAGAATCGTTTGTATTCTGTTTTTACCTACGTAAACGTTTCTGAAGATGGCGGTAATAGTTTTAAAGAATTGATGCCGGCTTATGGCGTAGACAATGGTATACATCCAGATCATCACGCCTTCTGGATTCATCCGGAAGATGGAAGTTTTTTAATGGACGGGAATGATGGCGGACTCAATATTTCTAAAGATCGTGGAAAAAGCTGGAGATTTGTAGCCAATCTTCCTGTTGCACAGTTCTATCATATTGCTGTGGACAATGAATTTCCATACAATGTGTATGGCGGAATGCAGGACAATGGAAGCTGGAGAGGTCCCGCCTACGTATGGAAAGCACAGGGAATCCGAAATTCTTACTGGCAGGAAATTAGCTTTGGTGATGGCTTTGATGTCGTTCCAGATCCAGATGACAGCAGATATGGATGGAGTATGAGTCAGCAGGGATATGTTAGCAGATACGATCATGAAACCGGGAATAACTATTCGGTAAGACCTACACATCCAGATCCTGATGTGGAACTTCGATTTAATTGGAATTCAGCTATAAATATTGATCCGTTCAATAACAATACTATTTACTTCGGAAGTCAATTTGTTCACAAAAGCACAGATAAAGGCTTAACCTGGGAGATTATTTCACCAGACCTAACTACCAATGATCCTGAAAAGCAGAAGCAAACTGAAAGTGGCGGACTTACCATGGATGCCACCGGAGCTGAAAACTTTACCACCATCCTTGTTATTGAGCCTTCTCCATTAGAAGAAGATATGTTATGGGTTGGGACAGATGATGGGAAAGTTCAATATACCCGCGATGGTGGCGCAAACTGGACAGACGTATCAGATAACTTACCAAAACTACCGGAAGGGAGCTGGATCGTACAAATTAAGGCTAGTAATAAGCGAAAAGGCGAAGCATTGCTAGTCGCAAATGATTACCGAAGATTCAATTATGAGCCTTACGCTTATAGAACCAGAAATTATGGAAAAAGCTGGGAGCGAATTGTTGGCAACAAGGATACTGAGAGCTATGCCCTTAGCATTGTAGAAGACCCGGTGGAAGAAAATCTATTGTTCCTGGGAACTGATGATGGACTGTATATTTCGCTTGATGCAGGTAAGAACTGGGAGAAATACACCCATGGTTTCCCTACAGTTTCAGTAAAGGATTTGGTGATACATCCACGTGAGCATGATCTGGTCATTGGAACCTTTGGGCGTGCAGCCTGGGTTCTTGACGATATCAGGCCATTTAGAAAACTTGCAGGCGAAAATACGATCCTGGAGAATAAACTAACCTTGTTTGAACCACCTGTAGCTTATCACAATGCCACACAGCAACCAACTGGAAGTAGATTTGGTGGTGATGCAGTCTATCAGGGTGAAAATCGCGAGCAGGGAGCACGAATCTCTTACTTTATAAAAATCGATTCTTCGGAAGAGAAAATTAAGGATGAGAAAGCGAATATAATAAAAGATAAAACTGCTGATGAAGAGGTAGATAAAAAAGCTAATGCCGATAGTATAAATCTGAAGATCTACGATGCAGACCGTTTGATAAGAACCTTGAAGCAGAAGGCTCCGGATAGCACTGGAATTTACACTATAAAATGGTATCTGGATGAAAAGGGAGCAGACAGGCCTTCAAGATCTATCAGAGAATCGAAAAGAGAACCAGGCGGTGTCGCTGTAAAACCGGGCGATTACCGACTCGTGATGAGTTTTAACGGAGAAACTTCCGAAGAAATGATGGAGGTGAAATCAGATCCTCGTCTGGAGGTTTCAGAAAAGAGTATTTCAGAAGTATACGAAGCAGCCCAGAAGATCGAAAAATGGCAACAAACCGCTGCAGATGCAGTAGAACAATTAATAAAGAGTAAGAACAAAGCAGAAAATTTCGCCGAAGATCTTAAACAAAACCTGAAAGATACTTCAGAAAGGAAGTCGGCAATAAGGAGTGTAGACTCCATTAAAAAGAAACTGGAGGAACATATCGCGCTCTTTTTAGGAAAAGTTGATGATAGACAGGGTATAACAAGAAATAGAGATAATACAGTGATGACAAGGCTTGGTACGGCATCCAGTTATGTACGATCCAGGCAGAATGGTATCACTAAAACTGAAGAAATCCTTATGAATCAGGCGCGGGAAGAGCTTCAGGAAGCTTTGAACAAAACGAACAAATTCTATAGGGATGTATGGCCAGATTTTAAGGAAGAAATGAACCAAATAGAAATGTCGGCTTTTAAAGAAACCAAAATATTTGAAATAGAATAAGCAGATTAAAAGCTCTTCTCCGGAAGGGCTTTTTTTCCAATGCACTCTAGATTATTCCGATCTTCTCAGAATGTTCTATGGCAAGCTTACTATCCCTGAAATAGCAGGTTTTTACATTCATACTTTCAATATTAGCCAGCACTTCCTGAATTTCTTTTTTTGGAGATTTAGAAGTCTGCCGTATATAGATCGCTCTAATATTTTTTGGAAATGTTTTGCAAATTCGTTCGTATAAATAAGGATCATGCTGAGAGTCATCACCTAAAAGGACATATTCCAGATGTGGATAAAATGATATAATATCTTTGATCTTAACAAACTTATGATCGTGATCTCCCCTACCCGTTTTAATGAAATCCATCAATCCGGTCTTTATCTGCTTTAATTTGATCACAGCTTTAGGAAGATCGTGCAAACGTGCGAATTCATCAATAAAATCGTATAGATTCCATTCACTGGATGACACATAAAAAAATGAATTAAACGAATTATCTTCTTCTCTACCCGCCCTGCTTAGCTTATGATAATGATCCTTTACCTCTTCAAATATCTTACGATTGTTGATATTCTTAGACAGCATTACGTAGATCTTTTTAAAAAACTTACTGCTGTGTGAAACAAGGAAAGTATCATCGATATCTGAAATGATAGCAAGTTTGCCAGGATGCGGCTTTAGCAGCTCACCTTTTTCTATCATTCCAATATCGCCAGTGTTACAGGTAACTTCATACTCGTGCCAACCCGGCTCTATCTTAGAGTCATAGGGTACAGTAAATCTAAAATATCCATCATCCAAGGTTCTTGTGCTAACTTCCATATCCTGAAATTTTAAATGAACTTCATAGTTGGGTAACGGTTCAATACGAAATTTATGAAGTAAAGCATAAGCGTGTTTAATTCCTTTCCTGTCTACACTATATTTATCTGGAGCCCAGGATTGGAACAGATGTCCAAAAACAACTAGTTCTTCTTCATTTACATAACCCCGATAAAGTTTAAGATCAAGCTTCAAAATTTGGCCTTTTTTTAAAATCACTCCGTTCCAAAATACTTAATTTTAGAGGTATATCAACCAATAACACATGAATTTTAACCAAGTTTTATTGATAGTGAACCCGATTTCCGGTGATTTGGATAAAAAGCAGATTATCCAACAGGCACGTGATTATGCAAAAACTCATCAAATAACTATACATCTTTTCGCTACTACTGGAAAAGAGGACGTTCAGAAGATCCAGGATCGCTTGAAATCGCTAAAGATCGAAAGGATCATTGCAATAGGTGGGGATGGGACTATTAACCTGGTAGCCAAAGCGATAAAAAGCTATAGTATTCCCTTAGGCATTATTCCCGCAGGATCTGCAAATGGATTAGCTACAAATTTTGGGATTCCCGAATCTCTTGAAGAACAGGTGAAAATAGCCTTTGGTGACACTATTTTTGAAATGGATCTACTAAAAATGAATGACGATATCTGTCTTCATCTCAGTGATTTTGGTGTAAATGCTGAACTTATTCAGAATTATGAAGATTCCAAATTTCGTGGGAAATTCGGGTATTTATTGCAATCACTTCCAACATTAATAAATAGTGAATATCCTTTTGATTTTGAAGTAGAAACCAACTTTAAAAAACGACAAACCAGCGGTGCACTTCTTGCCATAGCGAATGCAAATAAGTATGGTACTGGGGCTAATATCAATCCCACTGGAAAGATGGACGATGGTAAGTTTGAGATCATTATTTATAAAAAACTAGATTTGGTAGAAATAGTTAAGACTGTACGTAATGAAACCGATATTAATTCTGATGTTGTGGAAACCTTTCAGGTAAAAGAAGCAAAGATCACCTGTAAAAAGCCTGTAGCCTTTCAGATCGATGGAGAATTCAAAGGAGAAAGTTCTGAAGTGAAAATTTGTATTATGGATGACAAACTAAAGGTTGTGGTACCGGCAGATTTTAATTCTCAGGCTTCACAGGCATAAAGATCTCGGCTTTCCAGCTTAATGCTTCACCACCAGTTTTAGGATTGTTCCAGAAGATCTCCAGTGGTAAATTACTTGTCTTAAGGTCCCTGTTCTTAGCTTCAGAAAGCAATTCGTGCCATGCAAGATCTGAGCTTCTGTAATTCCCATTATAGATCGCTTTCAAAGATGTAGTAGCTGGAAATTGCTGAAATTCAATAAATGTATTGGGTCTTATATCCTGGGCAAGATTTACCGGGAAACAAAAATTGTAATCTATGGTCCCCGCCTCCTGATCCCAGGCTCGAATTTTTACAAAAGGGTATCCGGTCAGTTTTAACCGATGAGCTATCTGGAAGTCTTCGAGATAACCAATATCCCTGACCATCTGCATTGCCTTGTTCTCAACCTTAATATCTTCAGCAGGTTTGCAAATACAATCTAGTGCCGGGGAATAAACAATACTGTCTATAACCTGCACTTTATAAGCCGACTGCTTTATAAGAAGCTCCTTACCAAATTTGAGAAATGAATTTTCGAGGCTATCTATATATTCACTTCTAGAAAATGGATTCAATAACGCCAGTCTGTTTTTAATTTTCTCACCCGATGCTACATTTAAAGAAATATTAGTAACGGTATCTTCTTGATTTTCAAGCTCCCAAAGAAGATCAAGTTCCCGCTCTCCAAATTGCAGGGTTTGTTTTAGTGCATCATATCCGTCAGTTTGCTGATAGGAGACTGCCGGTTCACTATCAAAAATGCTATAACTTTCTATTTTTTTAAGTTCTTGCTGAACCATGGCAGGTGAATGATTTGCCCGAAATCTAAACTGGTAATCGTATTCTTTTATAAATAAAAACCAAACCAGGCTAAAGAGTAGAACACCCAGCAGGATAATAATAAACTTCTTCATCATGTTATTTGGAAGCTAATTCAGAATTTTCAGTAGATTTTGTCATTTGAAGATTATCGATGACATATTTTCCAAGATCCTGTCCCTGGGCCAAGCCAACTTCAATGGCAGCCCGGTAATGAATACCTCCGTATAATCTGCTGTTTGCCGCCTCTTGTGAAGCTTTATTGAATGATTCGAAGCTTCTAACCGGTAGTCCATAATCTACTTCAGTATCATCATCAAATGCAAAGTTATCACCAAAAATATCTGTCAAAGCCGTGGCTGCAGCCGCAGAAATTACAGAATGTCCACTTGTATATTCTGGAAATGGCGGTGTTTGCAGTACAGATGTCCAGTTCTCGTCTATATATTTATTGATAATCGTTTCAGGTCTAACAAGGTTGCTACGATACTTTTCATCCCAGCAACTAATAAAACCATCTGCGATAGCTATGGCAGTCTTAGAATACGCATAAACAGATTTACTGAAGTCGGCTTCATCCTTCTGGCAGGCAATTTTTACAATTCCCATCCAGTGACCTCCCGGAGTGATCTTTTTAGTAGCAAACATTAAGTGTCCTCTTAATATCGAAACATAAGGATTGCAGTCCCAGAACTTAGCGATCGCCATTTCTTCGCTGTTCTCCTCGTCTTTAGCGATTTTCTCTCTAATATTATAAACTTCCATGAGTTCTGTGTGAAATCTAGAGCCTTCTTCCATAGAAAATTCTGGTGGTGGTGCCGGTTTAAACTGATCAGCTTCTTTGATCACGAAAGGTCTGATTTTCATCCAGTGCGGTTCGATCCCATCCATATAAGAAGGAGGCGTTGGCTGCCATCTGCTTTCATCATCTGTAAGAATAGAAAATTTGGGCATGGTTCGCGTTTCAGAATAATTATCCTTTTTTAACCAATCCTTTATATGAGCGGCTACCCTTTTCCCATAAGCTTCGGAAACTTTAAAGGATCTTTCATTCGTATTTTTCCACTTGGTAAATAAACTATCACTTTTGATAGTCACTTTATCTTCTGAAAATACCAGGCTGGTTGCTATGTCGTAAAATGCTACAATTGCAGCAACTTCAGGGTTTGTGAGATCAGATTCTGGAGCCGGAACTTCCTCGAGATTGGTCAACTGACCTGAAAGACTTTGATAATTCTCATCAAACTGCGCCATGACTTCATAAGCAGCGATATTGGAATATGCATATACTCTACTTGCCACAGGAGGTGAAAAGATATCGTGCACCATCGTTTTACTGATGTGTTCATTGGCAGTATGAAAATCATCTGCTGTTACAACGATCTCTTTCTCTTCCTTTGAACAGGAAATGAAAAGAAGCAGACAACATGATAAGATGGTAATATTTTTAAAAACTGAATTCATAGATTTCAATTTCTGAATTATTTATGGTCACTATAAGATAGGACTTGTTAGCAATTTTAATAATCGAAAAATCTTTAACAGATTTTTGTGATAAATTTAAACCAATTTCATCAGAATCGAGAATTTTATCCTGATTTAACATCAGCATTCCACCCATCGCATCAAATCTACCATGATACGGCGTTATCCCAAAATAATTACCACCTACCAGCACTTCCGTCCTGCCATCTTCATTGAAATCATAACTGAGCATTGCACGTATAGGAGCTGTTTGCAGCTCTTTATCAAAAGCCCTAAAACTGAATTTCCCATTGTTATTCTCCAGGTAGCCAGATGATAATGTATGTACTTCCAGCAGGCTTGCAGAGTCTAGTTCTTCTTTAGAAAAGATCTCATCAATGCTTTTTCCTGCATAGTCTTTATACTGAGGGAACTTCTTACGCATCTGGTTCAGCTGTGCGCTCAATTCGTCAAGACCATACGGCATATAATACTTCCCACCCTTTTCCATTGCGATGATGGTTTCAGTCAGGCCATTTTGATCAAAATCCTTATGATATAATTTTAGAGGATGCTCGGCAGAAGCTTTTAGTTTAGTATTTAGGCCCCAGTTACCCAAAAGGTAATCCATATCTCCATCGTGATCAATATCAGAAGCTATCAAGGTTTGCCATAATCCATTGAGTGGCATATTTTCCAAAGCAGCCGATTTTGCAAATGTTCCGTTGTTATTTTCAAGGATTTGAGGAGACATCCACTCGCCTACCATCATCATATCCAGATCTTGATCACTATCAATATCTGTCCAGATCATATCATTCACCATTCCAATGTTCTCAAAAATCCCAGGTTGTACTTCAGTAAATTTGCCGTTGTCATTTCGTAATAGTACCGACTTTGGGATCGCTCCATACTGATAATTCTGTGCGTTACTGCCGATAAAAATATCCACATCACCGTCATCATCATAATCGGCAGTTTTGATCACAGAAGAATTAAGGAATAGTTGAGGAAGCAACTCCGACTTCTGGAAATCCCCTTCTTTAGAATTATAATAGATCCTGTCCTGCAACCACTTATTCTTACCAACAGATTCTCCTCCGCCTGAAGCTATCAGGATATCCTGGAGTCCGTTACTATTGAGATCTGCAATAGTTATCGAAGCGTCTTCGGCCAATGAGTCACTTGATATTGCCTTAAAATTCTTTTTTCTGAATTCACCTTTTTGCTGATAATATACAGCTGTAGGCTTAAACCTGGATGCTCCAAAAATGATATCTTCTGCCCCGTCATTATTCAAATCTGCTACCTGAACGGCAGGTCCAAGATCTGAAGTTTGATGTGGTATCAATTTTTGCACATCAAAATCATTATAAATATTCTCCTTATGCTCATAATCGATCCCAAAGTTTTCAGTTCTTTTGAATTGAAAATCGCTTCGGGATTTAAATATTTCAGAAGTTTTGATACTATCATTTGCATTGGAAAAATTGAGCGAAAGAGTAGAATTTAATTCTGGTGAAATGATACGTTGAGAACGATTTCCAGGCCAGAATAGTCTTAGACTATCTACAGTTTCTCCTTGTTTTAAGCCGAAATGTATCAAAGGTTCAGATGAAGACTGAAAAGCTTTAGTGCTATATAATTGTCGTACTTGAAAACCTTCAGAAGTAAAAATAACAGCTTTGGTGCCTATTCCGAAGAAATTCAAATCTGGTCCCTGAAGTTTCAGTTTTAAATAATTTCCTTCAACAAAATCATTGATATAGATACTGGCAGGTGCATTAATGTTATTGGTTACAATATCGAGATCGCCATCATTATCCAGATCGCCATAGGCCACTCCCGTTGAAATAATGGAATCATTTGCGATCCATTTATTGGTTACATTTTCAAACTGTCCACTCCCAGAACCCTTAAAGGCATAATTTGTTACTGCTCCTGAAGGCATTTTATCGAGCACTTCATTATCTACGATCGTGGTTTTATCAAGCTTCTTCTGAATTTGCTCGTTAGAAGTATATTTCACGTAATCCAGATCATTAGGACGTCTGGGAATCCCGTTACTTATAAAAAGATCCTGAGATCCATCCTGATCAAAATCTGCAAAAAGAGGTCCCCAACTCCAGTCTGTAGCTGCTACTCCGCTCATCAAAGCTGTTTCCGCAAAGAATTTACCGCCTTTATTGATCTGCAACATATTACGGGTGTATTGCGGGTGATAACCGAGTTTCTCTATACGAAAACGGTCAAGGTTCACATTGTCATCTCCTGCGGAAGATTTTAGAACGGTTTCGTCTTCTGGAAGCATGTCCAGTGTGATCAAGTCTACGAATCCATCATTATTGATATCCGCCGCGTCATTTCCCATAGAAAACCTGGAAGTATGACCAAATCTGGTTTTCAATTCCTCGCTGAAAGTACCGTCCCCGTTATTAAGGTAGTAGTAATCATCTTCATGAAAATCATTTCCTATATAAACATCTGTAAAGCCATCGTTATTAAAATCGGCAGTAGTAATACCAAGTCCATACGAATTCGCGCCACCATAGATTCCCGCTTGCTCACTGACGTCCCTAAACTTACCGTTTTCGTTAAGCATCAATTTATCACCGCTTTCATAAACCCGGTTATTCCTGATATTTGCCGGCCCGAATGATTCATTGGTATGTACGGCATGATTCAAAATATATGCATCAAGATCACCATCATTGTCAAGGTCAAAAAATGAAGTCTGGGAACTGTAAGTGTCCAGATCAAGACCATATTCAGCCGCCCTTTCGGTAAAAGTAAGATCACCGTTATTGATGAATAATTCGTTATGGCCGAGAAATCCATTCACGCCTACTACTGCAGAAACGTAGATATCCAATAATCCATCGCCATTTACATCGGCCATGGTGGTACCTGTATTCCATGTGCTTTGACCACCAACTCCAGCCGTTTCAGTAATATCTTCAAATTTCAGGGATCCCTTATTGAGATACAACCGATTTTGAACCTGGTTTCCGGTGAAATAAATATCTGGAAGTCCGTCGTTATTGATGTCTCCAATACTTACGCCTCCTCCATTGTAGAAATAGAGATAATCCAGAATGTTCTGGTCCCGGGTTTCTGTAAGCTCGTTGATAAAATCAATGCCAGTTACCTCTGCCTTGAGATTACTGAAAAACAGTGATTCCTGCTCCTTTTCTCTGTCCTTAGCACAGGAGAAAAGAAAAATAACCAGGAAAGAAAGAAAGAATCTACGGATTGCTGATTTCAAAAATTCGAGGTTTTTGGTCATTAATAGCAGCGATTATAAAAGTCTTCCCATTCTTATCACGAATACGTTTCAGGAACTTGACTTCGTCCCGAATATGAAAACCACTTTCTTTAAAATCTTTCCATTCAAAATTCATATTTCCGTCGCCAAGCAATACGTTACCATAACCAGCATCAAGTCGGCTAAATTGTGGTTTAAATTCAAAATCATTACCGGCCATCACCAAATCAAGATTGCCATCATTGTTCACATCTACGCAGGAAATTCCGCAAACGCATGAAAACTGAACTCTTCCCGGAAGTTTCTGAATTTTAAACTGACCTGTCCCGTCATTGATAGCAATAATAGTTTCTGAAATATTTGCCTGCTTCACGATGGAATTCTGAATTTTTTGATCGGGAATTAATTCCTGCACGGTTCTCTTAGCGTATTCTGAAGCTTTTATATTTTCCTTTTTCAGAAAAACCAGCTGGGAGATCATCTCTTTCTTCATATGCAATGGATAGTCCTTGCCTTCACTATGCAGGGTTACGATCTGCTCGATAGTTCCGTTATCATCATAATCGTTGACCCATAATTTCATTGGATTTTCAAAACTGGTCTCATACGTCAGGTTCGCTCCCTTATTCCCTAAAACCAGGTCCATATCGCCATCATTATCCAGATCTGCAGCTTCCACAGTATTCCACCATCCCGTATACTTTTCCAGGTCATTCTTTAGCAAGCTTAATCTTTTTCCGGAATTTGTATAAACATGAGGTGCACCCCAATCTGAAACTGTGATCAAATCTTTTTTTCCGTCGCCATCGATATCTTCCCAGGTGGCATCAGTAATCATTCCGGCATATTTAACATCATAAGCGACCCTTTCTGTAGCGTTTACAAATTCACCATTCCCTTGATTTTCGAGAAATAAATGTTGTGGATCAATTCCATAATTTACCGCAACACTTCTGGATCCTATAAAAATATCCACATCGCCATCGTTGTCGAAATCATGGGGAGCGATCGTAGCCACGTTTTGTTCTACAGAAGGGATCTTCGCCTGAGTTGGTTTAAAATTTCCGCGACCATCGTTGAGGTAAAGTCTTGGACGGTAATTCGTCGATTCACCAATCTCATTACCTCCAGAGCCTATCATTAGATCTATTTTACCGTCGCCATTTGCATCAAAGAATGCAGCTGCAGTATCTTCGAACATAGCATCGGCAGTTAAAGCGGGTTGATTCATCTTCTGCAGATTTCCATTTCCACGATTCAGATAAATAGTTCCAGCTTGTTTTTTAGCACCTCCAATAAATACATCCTCATTTCCATCATTGTTGATATCACCAACTGCCATTGCCGGACCTTCCTGACTCAATTTTTTATAGATCATTCCTTCAAAATCGAAATCTGTGTATTGATTTTCGGAATGACTTTCCAGTTTATCGTTGGAAACTTCGGTAAGCAGGGTTTTTGATTTTGTTTGCTTCCTGATCTTAAACTGATCTTTAGCTTCGGAATGATCCAGCACCAGAGTTTGATTGGCTTTTACATTTTCAAGCAATTGAGTTGCATTGTCTGGCCAAATCACTCTCAAGGAATCAAGATTCTGTTTCTTGCCTAAGCCAATATTCATCACATAATCCATGGAGGACTGAAAGCCGCGAGAAGGATTTTGATCCTGCAAAATAATCTCTTCTCCGGTATATATCTTGACAACTGCTCCAATCGCAAACCTGTTCTTATCGGCACCCTTCAGCTTAATTCTAAGGTAATTGTGAACTGCAATTTTTTCAGAATTGTTTCTGTAAATAAAGGAATTCATATTTACGTTATTTACGACCAGATCAAGATCTCCATCATTATCAAGATCACCGTAAGCGCTACCGTTACTAAGACCTGGCAAACCTAATCCCCATTCTTCAGCTTTATTCTTAAATTTCAGATTACCCTGATTTTGAAAAGCATAATTAGGCAGTTTGGTTACCGGCATCTTATTGATAATAGAATCAATTGCTTCCTTTTTACCAGTTAATGCCATTTTCTGAATGATCTCATTGGCAAAGAATTCAACAAAATCGAGATCGGTTAGATCATGATTAATTCCGTTCGTGACATATATATCACGGTTTCCATCATTATCCATATCAAAAATAAGACCTGCCCAACTCCAGTCTGTACTTTCAACGCCACTAAAATGAGCGATCTCTGAAAATGACTCGTTCCCATTATTTAATTGCAGCGTATTATGAATGTATTGCTGGAAAAAATCCTTGCTTTGCTTCAGTTTAAAGACGTTGTAACCTTCGAATTCCATCACAGATTTCACCCTTTCTTCACTATCGGGAAGCATATCGGTGATAAAAATATCAGCAAAACCATCATTATTGATATCTGCCATATCCACTCCCATCGCAGAAAGACATAAGTGCTGCGTCCAGTTTTCAATTTCTTCAGTAAAGGTGCCATCCTGATTATTGATGTATAAATAATCACGCTCGTAGAAATCATTGGACACATAAATATCTGGATACAGGTCGTTGTTGAAATCACTAACCATCACACCAAGCCCAAAACCTATCAGACTTCCGAAGATACCTGCGTCCTCGCTTACATCGGTAAATACGCCGTCATCATTTCTAAGCAGCATATCTCCTACTCCTCTGAAAATTTTTGGCACTCCCTCCCAGTCTTGCGCTCGAATATTCCTTTGCTCGGCAAAACCAAGAGTACTCACAGGAATGTTGGAATTATTTAAAATATAGGCATCCAGATCACCATCCTTATCATAATCAAAGAAGGATGCATGAGTGCTAAATCCGGTTTCCGCAAGGTTATATTCCTGAGCTCTTTGAGTAAAAGTTAAATCACCATTATTTATATACAGATCATTATCGTGATTATCGCCTTCCATATTTCCGGCATTACTTACATAAATATCGAGGAGGCCGTCGTTATTGATATCTACCATATTGACTCCGGTGGACCATGGTTTGTTACCTTCCACGCCAGCAGATTCACTAATATCTTCAAACTCGAAATTACCCTTGTTAAGATATAATTTGTTCGGCTTCATATTGGCGGTTAGATAGATGTCTGGGAGTCCGTCATTATTAATATCACCAATGGCAACACCACCACCATTATAAAAGTTCCGGTACTTGAAAATATTGAAGTCTGGCTGATTCTTGACTTCGTTGATAAAATCAATTCCTGTTTCTTCTGGAAGCATTTCGGTAAAAAGAGTATTCTGAGAGCGGATTTTTTCTTCGGAATCATTCTCTTCACTTTTTTTATTTGAATCGCAAGAGACTATAAATATTGAAAAGCAAATAGCTAAAACCTGAAAGTAACTGGTTCTATTCATTTTTATTCGTTGATTTTAAAATTACAGGAGTATCGTCGTTCCTGGTAATGACCACGTATTCCTGGTTCCCCACACATATTTTCCCTATGTCACGTGCTGACCCGGAGATCGCTGGAAATTCTTTCGAAACTGTGAAATTCGCGTTGCCATCATTTAATAGTAAAACACCGTGTGAAGCATCTAATCTACCTAATTGAGTGCTTATTTCATAGTTATTTCCTGCCAAAAGAATGTCTTGGAGACCATCAGCATTATAATCTGAAACTTCTATAGACATCATTACTGAAACCTGAGCTTCAAAAGCTAATTCATGTTTTTTGAAGGTTCCATTTCCTAGATTTTCAAAATAGCAGGAGGCTAGCTCCGTGACGTTTTTCAGCTGAGCTTCTTCTAATTTTTCCTTCGGAAATATATCTGAAAGCTCTGCATTCGCAAACTGTTCATAGGTATTGAATCTTTTCTTCAAATATGGCAGTTGTTGATCCAGTTCATCTTTTGAAGCAAATACGGTTTCTTCACCTTTATAGAAATATGTTAGAATAGGATCTGAAGTAGCGTTCCCATCAAAGTCATTCAGGTAAAGATTTACGGGCTCTTCCCGCGATGCAGTAAGCCTGGAATTAAGACCCCAATTCGCAGCCACAAGATCAAGGTCTCCATCGTTATCAAAGTCGGCCAGCTCCAGATCATTCCACCAACCTTGATAATCTGATAAATTACTATCCATTCTCGAAAAAGACTTGCCGCTATTATTGAGATAGATCTCCGGTGCATTCCAATGTCCTGCCAGTATTACGTCCAAATAACCATCTCTGTTGAAATCAACCCATTTTGATGTTTGAACGCTCCCGGGAAGTTCTTTGAAGTATTTCCTGGTGGCATCTCTAAATTTACCTTTATCGTTGATAAAAAAAAACTGTTCTGAAGTGGAACCAAATTCATGCGGTTTAATACTGGAGGAGATAAAGACGTCCTGAAATCCATCATTATTAATGTCTGCCACACTAACCCCTGAAGCATTTAAGGAAATTCCGTTAAAATTGTTACTGTCTTTTCTGAATTGACCATCTTCGTTCACATATAGTTTTGGTTGAATTGCATCACCAGATCTAAATTCATTTCCACCGCTTACCACCAGAATATCGAGATCGCCATCATTATCGTGATCCAGCAAAGCGATGCCGGTATTTTCTGAAATGGCATCAGCCTCAAATGCTGGAGTCTCAAATTTTTCAAAAGTTTCATCGTTCTGGAAGAAAACCTGCAGTGGCTGTGACTTGCCACCGCCCAGAACCAGATCCATTTGGCCATCTCCATTTAAATCCCCAGTCGCCATCGTTGGTCCTGGGTTTGAATACGCAAACAAGCTCAAAGGTTGCCTATTGAAATCAAGACTTGCCTGTTCAACATGCTTGTAGTTCAAAATAGAATCGTTAGCAATTTCATATGCTGGTAGTTTAGCGGTTTCTTTTCTATTCTTTTCTGAAGCTGAATACTTAACAGTTACTTTTTGATTTGCATTCACTTTTCCTAATACCGTTTTGCTGCCATCATACCATTTGACCGTAACAGAATCTACTACTGTATTCGATCCCAAACCAAAATGCAATCCTGGAGCGAGTGAAGACAAATAACCTCTGGTCAGGTAATGTTCTTTCATCTGTGTTACTTCCTTTGTATGAACAGTGACCTTTGCTCCAATCCCGAATCTATTTCTATCAGGACCTTGTAGATCGATCTTTAGGAAGTTGCTTTCAGTTGTAGTGTTTTCAAAAATAAAGGCAGCATCTTCAGTATTATTGGTAACCAGATCAAGATCGCCATCATTGTCAAGATCTACATAAACACTACCATGACTAAAGCTTTTTTGAGCAGGTAACCACTCTTCAGAAGCATTTGTGAACTTTTGATCACCGCTATTCTGGAAAATGTAATTATTAACCTTTTTTTCTGGAAGTCGTTTAGTAAGATTCTCGAGGTCTATTTTTTCACCGGTGCTAATTTGTTGCTGAATCTCTTCCGTAGAAATGAATTTTATATAATCCATATTATTGGTTGCACCTTTGATACCATTGGTGATGAATAGATCCTGATGCAAATCGTTATCAAAATCGGCAAACAAAGCACTCCAGGACCATTCGGTTGCAGCAATGCCACTCAGGTAAGCTACTTCAGAAAACTTCAGATCTCCGCGATTCATATGCAATGTGTTTTGCATATACTGCGGAGCAAATCCATTTCTTAGATAATTGGAATATGTCTGAAAGGGAAACTCCAGTCCGGAAGTCTTATAGGTATGTAAATCTTCGGGTAGCATATCAAGGGATACAATATCTGCCAGTCCATCATTGTTCATGTCGGCAATATCATTTCCCATGGAGTAATGCGAGGTATGACCAAAACTATCTGGGCTGCTGGTAATTAGATCCTGAAATGTACCATCCTGCTGATTGATATAGACGTAATCGTTCTCGAAGAAATCATTTCCAACGTAGATATCGGGATAATTGTCATTATTTAGATCACCAACGGCGACACCAAGGCCATAGCCCGTAGGACCCTGAAATATGCCTGTTTCTTCGGAAACATCTACAAAAGTTCCTCCGTCATTTCTGAAGATTCGATCTCCTGCCCGGGTATCGAATGAACTACGTTTATTGCCCCGACCATAATTTCTATTGGGATGAATGGAATGATTGAGTAAGAAAAGATCCAGGTCTCCATCCAGATCATAATCCAGGAAGACTGATTGAGTAGAGAACCCACTGAAATCCAGGCCGTATTCCTTAGAGCTTTCCTTAAATTTCAAATTCCCGTCGTCATCAACTCCCTTATTTATGTATAATAAGTTATGACCTTGAAGCCCTAAAATGCCTGCTACTTTTGAAAGATAGAGATCCATGAGCCCATCATTGTTAATATCGATATTGGAAACTCCTGTGGTCCAGCCTTCAGAATTATCAATATTACATTGAGCTGTTACATCCTGAAATTTAAAATTTCCAAGATTGAGATAGAGTTTATCTGATGCTTCATTAGAGGTGAAATATAGATCTGGAAGTCCATCATTATTATAATCTGCAGTAGCCACTCCAGCGCCATTATAGTAATATAAATAATTAAGGATGTTTAGGTTAGAGTCCGGATCAAGCTGATTGCTGAAATCAATTCCGGTTGATTCACTGCTTTTTTTAAGAAAAAGAGTTTGCTTTTTCTCACAGGCTGAGAACAGGATAAAGATAAAAATGAAATATGTAAGCCGAATGGCTTTTTCCATAATAAATCGCTTTGAGGAGCAGGTTGAAAGATAAATAATTTTAACAAATGTATAACAAAAAAAGAGGGCTAAAATAGCCCTCTTTTCATTCAATTTTTAAAAGTTTAGTAACCCTCGTTCTGAGTTAAATTCGGGTTAGATATAATCGCCGACGCCGGGATTGGGTATAATGTTCTGTAATCTTCAGAAGCATCTTTATAACCCCATGCTTCAGTAAACTTACCAAAACGGATCAGGTCATTTCTTCTCCAGAATTCAGAGTAAAGTTCTCTACCACGTTCATCGATAATATCTTCAGAAGTAACTGAACTAAGAGGAGAAGCCTTACGTATCGTTCTAAGTTCATTCACCAATTCTGTAGCGTCTCCACCACCGCCGTTAAGTGCAGCTTCAGCTTTCATGAGATGAGCATCCGCATATCTGAAAACGATCTTGTGCCCGGTGAAAGAACCATTCGTTGGGTGGTACTTGATCACACGAACCCCGGTAGACTGACCATTACCTAAAAGTCCAGGAAGTTCTTTTGTAAAACTAAGATCTTTACCAGCTTCAGCCTGTAGTTTAGAACCATCGATCCCGTATTGCTGTCCTATTAACATCCCAAATCCTATTTGAGAACCATCAAGCATACCATCACCATCTTCATCAATCTCGTCTGCTACACCATCACCATCAAAGTCAACTCCTACAGGCGATCCTTCCGTTGGAACGTATCCTCTACGCTCTTCCTGACCATCTCCCATAAAATTTGAATTTGGATCACCTTCGAAAAGGTCATAAAATTCAGCTAGAGTGGTAAAACCATTCCAACCACCACCACCATTCGCTGGTGTATTCTGGTTATAGTGTAATGTATGCCACATAACGTTTCCAACTCCGGAATTTGTATACCAGATAGTTTCATTATCAAGTTTTGGAGAGAAGATTCCAAAGTAACCTTCTTCCAGACCAAAGCCCATAGCACTAATTGCGTCCACATTGCTAATCACCTGTTGCATGTCCCCAGCGTCTGGTGAACCCGTCCCTGTATAGATATGCTTATTAAGATACATTTTAGCAAGCATAAAGTGAACTGCTGCTTTAGTCGCACGATTCGTAGCTTCTGTTCCTGGCGAGGCCGTAGCAATATTCGCCGCAGCTGTATTCAGATCTTCCATGATAAAGTCGAAAGCTTCTGCTCTGGACATTACCGTAGGATCTACTTCAATTCCTTCATCTGGTCCTCTAAACGGCACCTGACCGTAAAGATCCATCACCCAGAATGTAGCGAAAGCTCTTAAAAACCTTGCTTCTGCTTCCTGTTGTGGAGTAGCATTACTCCTCTCGTCAATGATTTCAGTAGTTCTGAAAATGATAGAGTTCTGCTCATTCCAGGTATCTCTTACATGCTGGTGAATTGGAGACCAGCTGTGCTGATGTAATGTTCTCCAAACACCATTATCACCCCAGTCTGTTCCTCTGGTGGGCACCAGGAATTCATCTGTACTTACCTCGTTAAGAGCGTAAAGGTTAGCCTGATTTTCTAATTGTCCCCGTACAGCATCATAGATACCGCTCAAGGTCGCATCTACGTCACCAACTCCGGTAAATTCTCCGGTCTGGTTTACGATGATCGAATCTGTTTCCTCAATTTCCAGGTCTGTACATGCACTAAAGACGAACAGTGCGCAGGCTGGAATTAAAGTAAAATACTTTCTATTTTTCATCATTAATTTTTTTTTAAAATTTAGCATTTAATCCAAATGTTACCGTTCTAGGTCTAGGGAATGCTGTATAATCGATACCAGCTGTTGGTAAACCATTTAGTGACTTATCTACACTAACTTCCGGATCAAGACCTGAATAGTCTGTGATCACGAAAAGGTTTTGACCGTTTACATAAACCCTTAGATTTTCTACGAAAGAGTCTTCAGCAAGAGGAATAGTATAACCAAGACTTGCATTTTGTAATCTTAAGAAATCACCTTTTTCAAGAAATCTTGTAGATACATCTGGAGCATTCGCTGGAAGTTCTCCGTTTGTAAGTACATCTGTAGTTACGTTTCTACCACTGTTTATACTACCTGCAGTAAAGAATGCATTGGCAGTATTGTTATAGATATAGTGACCAAACTGTCCTGCAAAGAAAATTGAGGCATCAAAGTTTCCAAATTCAGCTCTGGTATTAATACCAAGGTTTGTAGTTGGAAGTGCACTCTTATCAACGAACTGCTGCTCATCTCCATTAGGATAGATAGAAAGACCATTTTCATCAAATCCACCGAACTCTCTTAAGTAGTAAGAAAACAATGGACGCCCTTCAGCTAATAGCTGAGCAAAAGCTCCGGTAAGACCCTGACCTGAAATTTGAGCCGTCTGGATCAGACCATCAAAATCCTGAAGTTCATTATCGTTATAAGCTACGTTGAAACCAAAGTTCCAGAAGAAATTGTCATTATCAATGATATCATAATCAATTGCGAATTCAACACCCTTATTAATTACACTAGCATCAAGATTCTGGAAAGTGAAAGGTACCGGTGAAGGCTGAGCCTGTTCTGCCACAAGAAGAAGATCCTGTGTATCCTTATAGTAAAAATCAAGACTACCAGATAATCTATCATTCATGAATCCATAATCGATCCCGACATTAGCCTGAGCAGTTTCTTCCCATTTCAATCCTGGGTTAGCGAATCCTGCAGTTCCAAGTCCACCACCATTTATGTTTCCACCATTATCAATTCCGTAGCCATTAAGCACACGACGAATAGTAAAGTTTCCATATCCAAGACCTTCCTGGTTACCAGTGATACCATAACCAAGTCTAAGTTTCAAGGTAGATAAAGCGTCTGGAGAAAAATCTTCCTGGTCGATCTTCCATGCAAATGCACCTGAAGGGAAGTAACCATATCTATTGTCTGGACCAAATCTTGAAGATCCATCTGCTCTCATGGTAAATGTAAATAAGTATTTATCCATCAAAGAATAGTTCAACCTGGTAAAGAATGATTGAATTTCATCTGTATTATCGTAAGTTCCACTTGTAAGTACTCTGGTATTGATTCCACCTGGACCGTTTACAGATTCTCCTAATACAGGACCATTGTCTGTAAATAATCTATCTACAAGCAAGCCATCAGCATTGTAACGTAACTGGTTAAAACCACCATTTATCGCTCCATATAACGCATCAATATCGCTTCTTAATTCTGAAGACATTGCCCCATTATCTGTGGATACAAATCCAAAACCATTAGCATATCTACCTTCTCTCTGGAAATCCTGGAAAGAATAACCAACTAAAGCTGAAAAAGTAGAGTTATCAAACTGCTTATCGTAGTTCACTACAAACTCCATCAATCTGTTCGTAGCTTCAAGATCGTTTAACTGAGCACGACCATTTCCTGGTGATCCATTATCAAAGTTGATCACATTTCCTGAAACTGAAGCATTCTGCTCAGATTCAGCTCTGTCATAACCTAAAGTTACTTTTGCATTCAGGTTTTCAAGAATGTCATAATCTGCAGAAAGGTTTAAAAGGATTCTGTCGGTTTCTGTTTCATTCTTAACATACTCAAGAATTTCTAATGGGTTTCTACTGTTTCCAACCGGGTCAAAACCTACTTCAGCAGGCCATGTTGGATTTGCGTAATACGCTGCTCCCAGCAAGTCACCTGTAGATGGACCATCATTACCAATAGGCGCCGCTTCATCCTGTACATTGGAAAGTGTCAATTGTAAACCAAGATTTAACTTATCATCAAAGAATCTTTGATTAGCATTTAAACGACCTGTTAGACGTTCCATTTTTGAGTTCTCAACAACACCTTCAATTCCATTATATCCTAAAGATACACGAAGGTTACCGGAACTATAACTATTCATATAAGATAAAGCATGGTTTTGAGAGATCGCAGTTCTTAGGATCTGATCCTGCCAGTCTGTATCTGCACCAAAATCCTGTGCCTCTCTGTCTCCACCATATTGCTCTACAGCATCCAGGAATTGTTCAGCGTTTAATAGATCAAATTCATTTGCTGCATTTGCAATACTTACAGAACCATCATAAGTAAATGAACCGCCCTGGGCTCCTCTACCAGACTTGGTCTGTATAATTACCACCCCATTCGCACCTCTGGAACCATAAATTGCAGTTGCAGACGCATCCTTTAAAACACTGATGCTTTCAATATCGCTAGGGTTTAAGAAGTTTAATGGGTTTCTTGAAGAGCTAGACCCAATTCCAAGGTCACCACCACCTGCAGCGGTAGCATCACCAGCTAATGGTACACCATCCACAACGAATAATGGATTGTTATTAGATCTTACTGAAGTTGTTCCTCGAATACGAAGCGCAATCCCAGCTCCAGGTTCACCACTTGCCTGCGTAATCTGTACACCAGCCGTTTTACCCTGAATTAATTCTTCCGGTGAAGAAATATTACCTTTATTAAATTCTTCGGATGTTACCGAAGCAACTGCACCGGTCGCATCCCTTACAGTTGTGGTTCCATAACCAATTAAAACTACCTCTTCCAGTTCAGAAGCATCTGTTTCAAGGTTTACATCGATAGTGTTACGACCGCTAACCTTTATCTCCTGTGTTACATAACCAACGAAGCTATACATAAGTATAGCGTCTGCCGGAACATTATTAATGGTGTAATTACCATCAAAATCTGTAGTGGTACCCGTCGATGTTCCCTTGATGGAAACAGTTGCACCGGGCAGCGGACCACTCTCATCTGTCACTGTTCCGGTTACAGTTTGCGCTTTTGCCATACCGAAGGTAATAAGTGCTCCGATGAACAAAAGGCTCCTGAAAATCAATTTTCTCATAAGTTAAAGTTTTAGTTGGAATCGCTCAATTACACGTTGAGCACGATAAATTTATATAATTTATTGTTAACAAAACAATCGGCATTCTGAATTTATAGGATTTCGCAAACGTTTGAAATTTATAAATGTCAATTTCTTGAAGCAATTTTTAAGGAATCCACAAAAAGATGGCGATAATGCAATGTAATGAGCATTATCGCCATAATATTAAAAATTTCATAATTTGATTTTTTTTACCAACAACTGTTGATAAATCTCAAATTTTTGTGATTCTGACTAAGAATCTATAAAGACATCGCTTTTCCGCCACCAAGTTCACTAACCGGGCCGCAAGGGATGTACTCTCCAGGAATTGGATCATACCACATAACATTCTCACCTACTTCTTCGCTGTTCTTCCATGCCCAGATTGCCATATCTCTAACATTATTTAGGTATGCATAAGCTCCAGCATCTGAATCCATTTCAACATCAGGCTCCTGATTTTGAGCATCCTGAGTTTCGGTATTACGCTTCATGTATTTCTCCCGATCTGCCGGAGTCGCTTTCAGATACTTTTTAAGTATTAGATCATATTCTTCTTTAGTTCCATTATCCTGAGATTTTTCAAATTCTTTTTCAAAGGATTTCGCAAAAGCATCTGCAGATCGATTAAATTCTTCAGCCCTTTCCGGCTCAGCTACGGTGTCCATATAAGAATCAATGAACTGTGCAATATTCAGGTCTGAAGCTCCTGGCGTATCTGTTGCGGGTAAAATTGTATCAAGAACCTGCTTTAATGCTAGTCCGTTTGAAGCACTTAGGTACACGGGTTGCCAGTCATAATCAGGTTCATTCTTGCAACTTTGCAAAAGACTTAATACCGAAGGCCCTACGACAAAAACTCCTGCACCCAGTCCGAGATTTTTTATTAATTGTCTTCTATTCATGATTAAAACTATTATGCATTAGACTTTTTAAAGTTTTTGGAAGCATGATCTGCCGCTCTTGCAGTCATGGCCATATAGGTCAAGGAAGGGTTCTGGCAACCGGCAGAAGTCATAAATGCACCATCGGTTACATATACGTTTTTAGCTTCGTGAACCTGGTTGTTTCCATTAAGTACAGATGTCTTTGGATCTCTACCCATTCTGGCCATTCCCATTTCGTGAATTCCAAGACCTGGAGCCCCAATATCATCGTAACCACTAACATCTTTAAATCCAGCTTTTTCAAGCATCTGTACTGCCTGATCCACCATATCCTTACGCATCTTCAGCTCATTCTCTTTAAACTCGGCATCAAAAGTTACGGTTGGTAGCCCCCATTCGTCCAGTTTATTGTAATCAAGACTCATTTTATTTTCGTGATATGGTAGAGTTTCTCCAAAGCCCATCAATCCCATGTTCCAGCCTCCTGGTTCTGTTACCGCTTTCTTAAGGTCTTCACCAAAGCCTGCTTCCGCAACGCTATCTGTCCAATTGGTACGGCTGGCTCCACCCTGGTAACCATAACCTCTTAAGAAATCAACTTCACTATTACCGTTAAGGTTTCTGAATCTGGGCAGATATATTCCATTAGGCTTTCTTCCTTTATAGTACATGTTCTGGAAACCATCATAATTTCCGGAAGCTCCTGCTTTAAAATGGTGATCCATCACATTATGCCCCAGTTCTCCTGAGTCATTCCCCATTCCCTCAGGAAAACGATCAGATTTTGACTGCATAAGGATACTAGTAGACGCCACGGCTGAAGCACATAAGAAAACGACATTGGCTTTAAACTCCATAGCCTCTCCACTTTCAGTATCTACAACTTTTACTCCAGTAGCAAGTTTGGTATCTGCATCATACAGCACTTCGCTCACGATGGAATTTGGTCTTAAGGTCATGTTCCCGGTTCTTTCCGCAGCAGGTAAAGTAGAAGAATTACTGCTAAAATACCCTCCATAAGGACAACCACGAATACATCTATTTCTAAACTGACATTTAGAACGGCCTTCGAACTTCTTATCACCGGTAATATGGGCAACACGACCGGAAGTCATTACCCGACCGTTGAAATTTTCAGAAATACTTTGTCTAAGATGATCCTCCACACAATTTAATTCCATTGGTGGTAAGAACTGACCATCTGGCAATTGACTCAAACCTAACTTCTCACCGCAAACTCCTATATAAGATTCTACATAATCGTACCAGGGTGAAATATCCTTATAACGAATAGGCCAGTCCACTCCTACTCCGTCATTTTTATTCGCTTCAAAATCAAGATCGCTTAATCTGTAACTATGTCTTCCCCACATGATCGATCTACCTCCAACGTGGTATCCACGCATCCAGTCAAATCTTTTAGTTTCATTATAGGGATGCTTAATATCATCTACAAACCAGTGTTTGCTAGGTTCAGCAACAGTATAGCCGGTTCTTGCCTGCTTGAGTTGTCGTTGTTTCTCTTCACGTGGAACCTGTCCTTTAAATTTGTAATCCCATGGATCATCATTCATAGTTGGATAGTCCTTGACATGCTCTACCATACGACCACGCTCCAGAACAAGTGTTTTAAAACCCTTCTCTGTGAGCTCTTTAGCTGCCCATCCACCACTAATACCTGTTCCAACAACTATGGCATCATAGCTGTCATTTTCATAATAGTTATTCACAATTCATTGATTTATCGTTGAAAAAATAGTTCGAAGTCTACCAAATATATAAATTAATGACTATAATTTTACATCTTTAAAAAAAAGACTACATTTAATTTTCAATCTATCAATGGCATTAAAGCCATACAACCTAAGCATACCAAAAAATGAATTTTAGATCACTTAGAGCCTGCAGTCTCTTTCTTGCTATTAGCCTTTCCCTATCCTTAACCTCTTGTAAAGATCAAACTGAATCCAGCAAAGAGAATGAATCCCAGGAAGTTGCAGAAAAAACAAATGATTCTTTATTCTTCAAGATTTCACTAGCACAATGGTCCCTTCACCGTCCAATTTTTGAAGGCAGCCTGAACCCAATGGATTTTGCCGAAAAATCCAGTGAAATGGGTTTTGAAGGGGTTGAATATGTTACAAGTTTTTATGCTGAAAAAGTAAAGGATTCCAAAACTCCTGAAGAGGATTTACAAAAAGTACTGGACACACTTAAAAACAGAAGTGAAGAATTTGGTGTTCAAAACTTACTACTTATGATCGATGGCGAAGGAGATCTTGCAACCAATGACTCTGTAGCAAGAAACCAGGCAGTAGAAAATCATAAAAAATGGGTGGATGCCGCTCAATTTCTGGGTTGTCATTCTATAAGAGTGAATCTGTTTGGTGACGAGGAAAGAGAGAACTGGAAAAATAATTCTATAGATGCCCTCAAAAAGCTATCTGAATATGCCGCAACCAAGGATATTAATGTATTAGTAGAAAATCACGGATACTTATCTTCAGATGCAGATCTTCTGGTTAGTGTAATGGATGCCGTTAACATGGAAAACTGCGGAACTTTGCCAGATTTTGGGAATTTCTGTTTAAAACGTGAAGGCGGTGCCAGATGGCAGGCAGAATGTATCGAAGAATTCCCAAAATATGAAGGCGTGGAGAAATTGATGAAACATGCAAAAGCTGTAAGTGCAAAATCTTACACCTTCGACATGGAAGGCAATGAAGAAGTTATCGATTATAAAAAGATGCTACAAATCGTTAAAGATGGTGGCTATACAGGCTTTATCGGTATTGAATATGAAGGTACAGACATGGATCCTGAAAAAGGGATCAATGCCACCAGAGATCTACTTATCAAAGCAGGAAAGCAAATTTAAACCAATTCCAACAAGTCCTATTTATGAGCAAATTAGTCCGCTTCCAACTATCCTTAATGATGTTCTTAGAATTTTTCATTTGGGGTGGCTGGTTCGTTACACTGGGAACCTATCTCGGTTACAATTTAGATGCAACAGACGTTCAGATCTCAACCGCTTTTTCTACGCAATCCTGGGGAGCTATCATCGCACCTTTTATTGTAGGAATGATTGCCGACAGGTTTTTTAACGCTGAAAAGATCCTCGGAATTTTACATCTTACCGGTGCAATTTTGATGTACTTCATGTATCAAAGCACAGATTTTGCTGAATTCTATCCATTGGTACTTGCTTACATGATCGCCTATATGCCAACACTGGCTCTTGTTAACTCGGTTAGCTTTAACCAGATGAAAGATCCCGCAAAAGAGTTCTCCTTTATACGCGTTTTTGGGACAATTGGATGGATCATAGCAGGGCTGGTTATCAGTTATATTTTCTTCTGGGATTCTCCGGAATCCAGACAGGAAGGAATGCTGAAAAACACATTTTTGATGGTAAGTATTGCTTCAGCATTTTTAGGAATTTTCAGTTTTACGCTTCCAAAAACACCACCATCTGCAGATAAATCTAAAAAGGTAAGTGTAGTAGAAACACTAGGACTGGATGCGTTGGGATTACTGAAAGACAGAAATTTTCTCATGTTCTTCCTGGCATCTGTACTAATATGCATACCGCTAGCCTTTTATTATCAAAATACAAATCCATTCCTTTCTGAAGTTGGAGTAGAAAACCCAACCGGTTTAATGACCATCGGGCAGGCATCTGAAGTTTTATTCCTGTTACTACTACCCTTCTTCTTTAAGAGATTTGGTTTCAAATTGACCATTATCGCTGGAATGCTGGCCTGGACCCTGCGTTACCTGCTTTTCGCTTATGGAAATTCCGGAGAACTTATATTTATGCTCATTACCGGGATCGCCTTACATGGGATCTGTTATGATTTCTTTTTCGTTTCGGGACAGATCTATACAGATTTTAAAGCCGGTTCAAAATATAAAAGTTCAGCACAGGGATTGATCACTCTCGCTACCTATGGCGTGGGAATGTTGATAGGTTTCTATGTGGCTGGTTTGATCACCAATGCTTACGTTACCGGAAATAAAATGCATGATTGGGAAACTATTTGGGTATATCCTGCGGCATTTGCATTTGGAGTCCTGCTCCTTTTTGCCTTATTTTTCAGGAACGAAAAGATCGACAAAAAAGATATTGAAATTTAAACATTGAATTATGAGTAAGATCAAACTCGGAATATTAGGTGGCGGTGAAGAATCTCTTATTGGAATTCTGCACAGAGTCGCGGCCAATATGTTCGACCAGTTTGAAATTGTAGGTGGTGTATTTGATACCAATCATCAAAAAAGTATTGATTTTGGTGGAAAACTTCAGCTTGATACCTCAAGAGTCTATCGTGATCTAGACCACCTTGTAGATGAAGAAGCAAAGCTTTCAGAAGAAGATAGAATGCAGGTGGTTTCGGTACTCACTCCTAATTTTCTGCATTTCCCAATGGCAAAACAGTTGCTTGAGAATGGATATAATGTGATTTGCGAAAAACCATTGACAACCACTTTCGAAGAAGCTAAGATCCTGAATGAACTTCAGAAGAAAAATAATAAGATTTTCGCGGTAACTTACACTTACACTGGATATCCAATGATCAGGCAGATGAAAACGATGATCGCAAATGGTGAAATAGGTGAAATTCAGAAAGTAGATGTACAATACTACCAGGGATGGATCAATCCTTTAATTCATGATAAGGAGAAACGAGCGTCCACATGGAGACTAGATCCGGAAAAGTCCGGAATTAGCTGTTGTATTGGTGACATTGGGACACACGCATTTAATATGGCGGAGTACGTTACCGGAATGCAGGTGAAAAATATCCTATCAGACCTTAATTATCTATATGAAGATAATCCTATGGATATTGACGGAACCGTTCTTTTACGCTTTTCTGAAAAGATCAAAGGTGTTCTAAGAGCAAGCCAGATCGCTACAGGTGAAGAGAATAATTTTTCAGTCAAGATATATGGAGATAAAGGCGGTTTAAAATGGGAACAGGAAAATCCGAATTATCTCTATTTACTGAAGGAGGATCAACCACTACAAGTCCTTAAACCAGGTCATGCTTATAACAGCGACTTCTCTCTTGAAGGCACTAAACTTCCTGCAGGACATCCTGAAGGGATTTTTGACTCTATGGGGAATATCTATTATGGAGTTGCGCAGGCAATAAAAGATAACAGCAAATTTGAAGGAGCTTATCCTAAATTACATGATGGTTACAGAGGGATGCATTTTATAGAACAAACAGTAGCTTCCCACAAACAGGGTAATGTTTGGGTAAGCATGGAAGAAGAATAATATGATGAAGACAATAAAAGGACCGGCAGTTTTTCTGGCTCAGTTTATGGACGATCATGCGCCTTTCAATTCCCTGGAAGGTTTGTGCAAATGGGCTGCAGACTTAGGCTATAAAGGAATTCAGATCCCTACCTGGGAAACCAGGCTTATAGATCTTAAAAAGGCTGCTGAAAGTAAAACATATTGCGATGAACTTGCAGGAACCGTAGGATCTTATGGACTTGAGATCACCGAACTAAGCACACACCTGCAGGGACAGCTAGTTGCTGTACATCCTGCTTATGATTTAATGTTCGATAATTTTGCTCCAGATGATTATAAGAATAATCCAAAAGCAAGAACCGAATGGGCAGTAGATCAATTAAAATATGCGGCTAAGGCCAGTAGAAATTTAGGAATTGATGTTCATGGAACCTTTAGTGGAGCTTTGTTATGGCACACCTTTCACCCATGGCCTCAGCGACCTGAAGGACTTGTGGAAATGGGTTTTAAAGAACTTGCAGACAGATGGATGCCAATCCTGAATACTTTTGATGAACAGGGAGTTGACGTTTGTTATGAGATACATCCTGGAGAGGACCTGCATGATGGGGTGACCTTTGAACGCTTTCTGGAGGCTACCAATAATCATAAACGAGTGAATATTCTTTATGACCCAAGCCATTTTGTTTTACAGCAACTGGATTACCTGGAGTACATAGATCATTACCATGAGTTCATAAAAATGTTCCATGTCAAAGATGCTGAATTTAAGCCCACGGGCAAAAAAGGAATGTTTGGTGGCTATGGGGACTGGAAAGATCGCGCTGGAAGATACAGGCATCCAGGCGACGGACAGGTAGATTTTAAAAATGCCTTTTCTAAGCTAACTGAATACGGCTGTGACGTATGGGCAGTTCTGGAATGGGAATGCTGTATTAAAAGCCCTGAACAAGGTGCCAGAGAAGGTGCTCCATTTATTCAGAAGCATATTATTGAAGCAACTCAAAAGCGTTTTGATGATTTTGCAGGTTCAGAAATCGATGAAAATAAACTCAGGAATATTTTAGGAATTTAAACACATAACAATGAAAAGATTAGCAATTATAGGCTGTTCAATATTAGCGCTTACTGCGTGTAAGAACGAAAATAAAGAAACCGAAGCTGAGAATATGGACACTCAGGAGTCGGTTACCATGCAGGAAGAAGAGCAGGAATGGCAGGAACTATTTAATGGTGAAGATCTTCAGGGCTGGAAAGCATATAATAAAGACAGCATCTCTTCCCAGTGGAAGGTGGAAAATGGTGTGATCGCATTTGAACCTTCAGCTGAAGAAAGAGAATCTTCTGAAAATCTTATCACTGAAGATGAATTCGGGAACTTCGAAATGAGTTTTGAATGGAAAATTTCCGAAGGTGGAAATAGTGGTGTGATGTGGGCAGTTCAGGAAGACGAGAAATATGCTGAACCTTATTTAACAGGACCGGAAATTCAGGTACTGGACAATCAAAAGCATCCTGATGCTAAAAATGGTCCAAACCGAACTGCAGGAGCTCTTTACGATATGGTTCCTCCAAGTGAAGATGCAACCAAACCTACAGGAGAATGGAACAAAGAGACAATTTATATCAACCACGAAGAGAATAAAGGATGGGTAGAATTAAATGGAACTCGCGTTACTGAATTTCCTGTACATGGAGAAAAATGGGAAGAAATGGTGAAAAACTCAAAGTTTAGTGAATGGGAAGGTTTTGGCACTAATCGTAGCGGCCATATTGCCTTACAGGATCATGATGACAAGGTTTGGTATCGTAACATAAAGATTAAGGAATTATAAAATTCTGCTAAATAATAATTAAAGCTGCGTGATGCAGCTTTTTTTATACCCCATACTCTACAAAATAAAGTATCTTAAAAAATAAATTTGATACATGAACAAGAAGGATATAAGCTTTAAAAATGCAGATGGAAAAGAACTGAAGGGAGTTCTGGAATTACCACTTAATGAAACCCCTACAAACTTCGCGATCTTTGCCCACTGTTTTACCTGTAACAAAAATTTTCACGCTCCTACGAATATTAGCCGAACGCTGGCATCGCATGGCTACGGAGTTCTTAGATTCGATTTTACGGGCCTGGGAGATAGTGAAGGAGACTTTGAAGACACCAACTTTTCAGGAAATGTAGAAGATCTAATTTCAGCAGCGAAGTACCTGGAAGAAAATTACCATGCTCCCAGTATTATGATTGGACATTCACTGGGAGGAGCTGCAGCCTTATTTGCCTCAAAACAGCTCGAAAGTATTCGCTGCATGGTCACTATAAATGCACCTTCCAATCTTACCCACGTAAAATCCCATTTCAAATCCAATATGAAGGAAATTGAAGAACAGGGTTATGCCGAAGTGAATATTGGCGGTAGAGAATTCAGGATCAAACAACAATTTGTGAAAGACCTGGATGATAATGAGGATGCAACAGCGCTTCAAGAAATTAGAAAAGCTTTGCTAATATTACATTCTCCACAAGATAACATTGTGTCCATAGATCATGCTGAAGATTTGTATAGATCTGCATGGCATCCAAAAAGCTTCGTTAGCCTGGACGGAGCAGACCATATGCTGAGCGATAAAAGTGACTCATTATATACAGGAAACCTGATTGCTACCTGGGCTGCACGTTATATAGATTCCGAAGAAAAGGAAGAATTAAGTACAGATCATGAGGTAGTCGCTAACCTTGGTGAACATGGCTATACTACCCAGATTAGAACAGGGAATCATAGTTTTATTGCAGATGAACCTGCTAAAGTTGGTGGCGCAGATCTTGGTCCTACTCCTTACGAGTTGGTTTCGGCGGGACTTGCCGCCTGTACCTCCATGACCATTCAAATGTATGCCCGCCGCAAGAACTGGAGTATACAGAATGTAGAAACGCATGTAAGTTATTCGAAAAAACATGCTGATGACTGCGAAAATTGCGAAGATGCCGGTGCTAAAATTGATACTTTCGAAAGAGAGATCTCGATCAAAGGTGATCTTGATGAAAAGCAACTGGAACGTGTGCTGCAGATCGCAGATAAATGCCCGGTCCATAAAACCTTATCCTCTACAGGGAAAATAAATTCAAAATTGCGTGATTAAGCGGATATGGTTCTATTGTTAAGCTCTCCTTAAACTTTTGGCTGCACATGACAATAGGACTAATTTAGACCTGTAAACCGAATTTTAACCAATCGATACAGTATGAAACGTATTAGTTTATCTCTAGTTCTTTGCGCCGGATTAGTTTTCACAGGATGTAAGAACGACAAGAAAGAAAAAGAAATGGATGACCAGAACGAGACAGAAATGTCTTCAGAAATGGACAGCCAGAAAAATGAAGAAAAAAAGAAAGCAAAAGTTACTTTGCAATCTGTTAGCAACTCAGCCCTTAGTGGTAATGTAGTATTTACGCAAGAAGATGGTGAGGTTTCCATGACTGCAATTATCAGTGGTCTTGCTGAAGGAACTCACGCTATTCATATTCACGAAAAAGGAGACTGTTCAGCAGCAGATGGTAAATCTGCCGGTGGACACTGGAACCCAACTGGTGAAGACCATGGAAAATGGGGTGATCCAGAAGGTTTCCATAAAGGAGATATAGGAAATTTCGAAGTTGATGAGAATGGAAATGGAACCGTTAATCTTACTACCGATGAGTGGTGTCTTGATTGTGGTGACAAGAATAAAGATCTTGCAGGAAAAGCAGTGATCGTTCATGACGGTGTAGATGATTATACATCTCAACCTTCAGGAGCAGCCGGAACCAGAGTTGGTTGTGGAGTTATTGAAATGTAATAAGCATCCAATATTATTTGAAAGCGGCTATTTAGCCGCTTTTTTTATACCATATTATGAAGTATATTTATTTTTTCTAAACATTATTTATGCAGCAGGACGGTTTAATCCTTGAACTTCAGAATGGTAATCAAAGAGCTTTCGAAAGAATCTATGAGCTTTATTCTGAAAGTGTTTACGGTATTATATTCAGTATAGTGAACGATCAGGATATTGCAGAGGAAATACTACAGGATGTCTTTTTAAAGATCTGGAATAACGCTTCATCATACAATTCAAGCAAAGGCCGGTTTTTCACCTGGATCTTAAATATCGCCCGGAACGCTTCTATAGATCAGCTTCGCTCCAAGAGACACAAGAACAGCCAGAAAAACCTGACAGCAGATAATTTCGTAGATATTCTGGAAAGTAAGTCTAACTTCTCTGCTCAGGCAGATGCTATTGGAATTCAGAAATATATTGATGTTCTAAAGCCTGTTTGTAAGAAATTGATAGACTTGCTCTTCTTTAAAGGATTTACACAGAAGGAAACAGCGGAAGAGCTGGATATGCCACTGGGCACGGTTAAAACCAGAAACAGAGCGTGTATTAATTCACTTCGGAATATGTTAGCTGAATAAGAATGAATATCAAAGAATACATAGAATCAGGGATTTTAGAGCTTTATGTTTATGGAGCTTTAACCGAAACTGAAAGCAGGGAAGTATCTGCAATACTTAAGGAGCATCCCGAGGTTGAAAAGGAAGTGGAAGAGATCGAAGCTGCATTACTCAAACTCTCGGCAGCAACCGCTCCTTACAATCCAGAAGCCTTACTAGCCAGCATAAGAACCAAGCTAGCTGGAAAAGGTAATCGTAAAGTGGTAACCATGGAAACTGAAAGTAGAACACCGTGGGTATCTTATATTGGCTGGGCAGCCAGTATCTTGCTATTAGTTGGTTTATTCTTCCTTTTCGAAGATAACAACGATCTAAGAGAGCAACTAAATTCTGAAAAAGTACGCAGCGCGAGAATGGAACAGCAAATTGTTGATATTCGTGAAAACGCAGAAAAAAGCGAAGATCTCCTTGCCATTCTTAGAAGTAAGAACGTTTCAAGGGTAAGTCTGCTAGGTCAGAACGTAGCTCCTGAAGCATATGCAGCGGTTTACTGGAACAAGGAAGATAACAAGGCGTACATTGATGCTAAGGAATTACCTGAGCCTCCAAGAGGTAAAGTGTACCAGGTCTGGTCACTAAAACTGGATCCTTTAACACCAACGAGTATAGGCCTTCTGGATACTTACGCAGTGGACGATAACAAAATATTCGAGCTTGACAATGCAAACCAGTCTGAAGCTTTTGGTATCACACTAGAGCCTGAAGGTGGTAGTGAATCACCAACCATGGAACAACTTTATGTACTTGGTGCAGTATCTGCTCCTTAAAAATTAGGACAACCTTCTACAGATATTTAAAACCCTGCATTAGAACGCAGGGTTTTGTTTTCTGAGATCAAAAAATATATATTATATAAATTAATAAGCCCCACGCAAATGCGTGGGGCTTACTTTGTAAACGTTAGAAGGATTTTCGAGGGTCCTCACTCCTAACATCTAACCAACCAAAAAAATCAAAAACTCAAATCGACATAATTCGACCAAAAATTATTCAAACAAACCGAGTTTATATATCAAGATATACGGAAGCTTCTTCCTTGCGGTTTTAAAATAATCAACTTTAACATTTTAACATCAATTGTTTAGCCATGATTTAAAGTCTTTTACCCGCTCACGGCTTACAATGATCTGGAATTCAGTAAAGTTTTCGATCTTCACTTCCAGTCTTGAATTGGAATAGGTTAGTATATCTTTGATTGCCTTAATGTTCAGGATACATTTTCGATTCACCCGGTAGAATTTTTGAGGGTCTAACTCATCCTCCAGTTGTTCCAGCGGAATATCAATCGGATAATTTCTTCCGGAATAACAATGCATATAAGTTGCTTTATTTTCAGAATAAAGGCAGGCGATTTCGCTGGCTTCAACCAATTTTAAATGCTGGCCAACTTGGGCTGTGAACCGGGATTTATAAGTTTTTTGGGATGACTGACCAGTCAACATGCTTCTAATTTCCTGCAGGTCCAGCCCTTCATTCTTCCTCGTGCTTTCAAATTTTGTGATCGCGGCTTCCAGTTCCTCGTCATCTATAGGCTTCAGCAGGTAATCGATACTATTTAATTTGAAGGCTTTCAAAGCATATTCATCGTAGGCAGTCGTGAAGATAATGGCACTCTTAGGAGAAACCTGTTCAAAGATCTCAAAGGAGAGTCCGTCGCTCAACTGTATGTCCAGAAATATTAGCTCCGGATCTGGATTATGCTGGAACCATTTAATAGCATCGCTCACTGAATGTAGCATTACTTCCGTGGTCAATCCAAGATCAGTAAGCATTCTATGTAAGCGTCTTGCGGCAGGTTTTTCGTCTTCAATAATTACTACTTTCGTCACAGTTCTGGTTTATTTCCAAAGTTGCTTTTTGTCCTTTTCCATGATCTCTTTGATCTTGCGCTCTTCCCATGATTTTCTGAAGATGAAATTTGGCCCGAATACGCTCGCCCAATGTGCGAATAAACCTATCCCCCAAAAGAACAGTGTAGAATAGTTCTGCCACCTGGTAAGACCCTCTTCAAAGCCTGTCTGGCGTGTACTTACCACGAAAATGGCTATATTAACGAATATATACACGATAAGGTGAACGTAAAACCCTTTGATATCTTTGATTCTTTTCTGCGCCTGCTTGTAACGCATATCTTTTCTATAATCGATTTCCATTAGTTCCAGCTTTTATTTTGTTGTTGATCCTTTTCCATTAATTCTCTGATTTTACGCTCTTCCCATTCAGATCCATATCCAAATACTGAAAAACCGTGAATGGTCAATCCAATACCCCATCCAAATAACGGAAACCAGAACCATTGAAAACCCCAGTAGGTATAGTAATTTATAAATATTAGAAAAGGGATAACTACGCAGTAAGATATAAGGTTTCCATAAAATTCCTTAATCTCCTTTACTCTCTGTTTTGCTTTGAAATAAGCATTTTGCTCGTTAATAGTGGTCGATTCCATAATTGATATTTGTTTAGTTAGTATTGGGAGTTTCACCTTGAAGTGATCCTCATTTTGTTCGATTAATACTTTACGTTCGGTCACCACATCGTAGCGGTTCACGATATTCTGAAGCCCTACGCCTTTACGATCACCCAGAACTTCTTTTTTCTGAAAGTTGTTCTGTACAACCAGGTAACCATTTTCCTCAATGATTTTAATATGCAAAGGTCTGCTGTCGCTTACCACGTTATGTTTGATGGTATTTTCTAGCAATAGTTGTAATGATAAAGGAACTACTTTTGCTTCTTCTGAAGATAATTGCTCTGGCAGTTCAAAGAAGATACTGTCTTCAAAACGCATTTCGAGTAATTTCATATAGGTCTTTGCAAATTTCAGTTCTTCTGAAAGTGGTACAAGATCTTTATCTTTCTGTTCCAGCACATAACGGTAGACTTTCGAAAGTGAGGTAGTAAAACGTTGTGCCTGGTAAGGATTTTCATCTATTAGGGAAGCAAGAACATTCAAACTATTAAAGAGAAAATGTGGATCTAATTGATTCTTTAGTGCATCAAATTTAGCTGAAGCAGTTCCTGCAATGATCTTTTGCTCCTTAACTCTCTTCTCCTGAAGTGCTTTATAAAAATAGATGAGGTGAAAAATCAGGGTAACGATCGTGGTAAATAGTAGCGGAAAGAAATAAAAGCTAAGACTTTCATTCTCCAGGAATTCAGGTAATGGCTGTTTTCCGAAAACAGTTTTATCAATAAGTCTGCATAGAAAATATCCCAGCAAGGTCAATATGATCGAACCGGAAGAAGCTATAAAAGCTCTTTTGAGTCCGGCATCTTTCCAGCCTACCTTTTTATTAAAGTAATAGAAGTAAAGTACGTTTATAGAGGTAAGGACAAATGAATAGAAGAAATACATGGCCAGGTTTTCCCAGTCTGTAAGTGCTCTAAAGCTAAATCCATTAAAAGTAGCATCCAGTAGAGCTATGACTAAGCTCACAATAACACTGATCTTTAATATTTTTAATAGGTTCTTCATTTGTGTAATTCTATATCAAAGATGTACTCTTTCTCCCTTTTACTGAAAGTTTTATTACTGAACTGTCAATTCTGCTGGCTGAACTGTTAGAAGCATATCCATTGTATTCTGTAAATTAGAAAATCTTTAACATAAAAATGAATAACTTAGAAACAAATCATAAAATTCAAACGCATGACAATTTTTGAAGCATTAAGACAGGAGCACGAAATCCAGCGTGACCTGATCGACAAGCTTATAAAAACCGAAGGAAAAACTGAAGAAAGAAAAAAGATCTTTGAGGATCTAAAACATGAATTAAAAATTCATGAGGATGCTGAAGAGCGCCATTTCTATATTCCGCTAATGGAAAAAGATATGACCCAGGAAAAGGCAAGACATAGTGTTGCTGAGCATCACGAAATGGATGAACTGGTGAAACAACTGGAAGATACCGAAATGGACGCTTCTAACTGGTTGAAGATCGCCAAAGATCTCGAACATCAATTGATCCATCATCTTGATGAAGAAGAGCAGGAAGTATTTCAATTAGCAGGTAAAGTACTAACCGATAATCAAAAAACTTCATTGGCTTCAGATTATAATAAAGAAATTAAAGAAAGAAGATAAATTATAAAGGCCGTCATATGACGGCCTTTTTTATGCTTTGTCCTTATCCATAGACATTCGTTCTTCATGACCTTTAAAAGGTCTTATGATCAATCGCGCAGCCTTGTCAAAATTCACGTAATTGTATAACCAGTTAAAGAAAGTAACAGCACGGTTACGGAAGCCTACCAAAAACCACAGGTGCACGAACATCCATACGAACCAGGCAAAGAAGCCTGAAAACTTCCATTTATGCAGGTCTACTACTGCCCTGTTTCGACCTACAGTAGCCATGGTTCCTTTATCAAAATAATCGAAAGCTTCCAGAGGCTCACCTTTGATCAATCTTTTTATATTTTTAGCTAGATGTTTCCCTTGCTGTATCGCAGGCTGAGCCACCATAGGATGGCCTCTAGGGAAGTCCTCGGTAGCCATTAATGCAATATCACCAATAGCGAATATATTCTCATAACCGTTTATCTGGTTAAAGGCATTTACCTCGTAACGGTTCGCTTTTTCGACCATGGCCGAAGCATTCAATCCTTCTACGGGTGCTCCGGTAACTCCAGCAGACCAGATAAAAGTTTCGGTTTTTAGAGCCAGTTCAGTATTAGTTTTCACCAGGTGACCATCGTAGTTTTCGACCATCGTATTCAAGTGTACTTTCACACCGAGTTCTTCCAGCATTGCCTGAGCCTTTTCAGAAGCATGTTCACTCATAGGAGGTAATACCCGTCCCATTCCTTCCAGAAGATGAATGTTCATTTCGTTAGGATCCAGATCAGGATAATCTTTAGGTACTATATGATTTCGAAGTTCTGCAATCGCACCGCTAAGCTCTACACCTGTAGGTCCTGCTCCGGCAAGCACAAAATTCAGTAATGATTTACGTTTTTCAGGATCATCTGTGATGGTAGCCTGCTCCAGATTTTCAAGAATAAGACTACGGATATTCAGGGCTTGCGGAACAGTTTTCATCCACATTCCATGTTCTTCAATACTATCATTTCCGAAGAAATTTGTTTTTGAACCCGTCGCGATGACCAGATAATCGTAGATAATATCACCAATACTGGTATGAACGGTATTTTTTTCCGCAGAAATTGATTTTACCTCCGTAAGTCTGAAAAAACAGCGATCACTGGAACGAGTAATTTTTCTCAATGGATATGCGATCGAATCTGGTTCCAGTCCCGAAGTGGAAACCTGGTATAGTAATGGCTGAAAAGTGTGGTAATTATGGCGATCCAGCAAGACCATTTGCACATCCTGCTTCATTAAATTTCTTGCCAGTGCCAGCCCGGCGAAGCCACCACCAACTACTACAACTCTTGGTAAATCAGACTTTGGAATAATCATTTTCGGTTGGTTTTATTCAAATTTAAGATTCTTAAAAGCAAAGTAAGATGGATTAACTATAAATTAAAGATTTTTGTAACGCTACAGGCTTTTTATCTACCTATTAGTGCTAACCAAGAAGATTCGTGAACAAAGACCTAGAACATCAGTTTGTAACAAACCTGGAGCAAAACCAGAACATTGCACACAAAATCTGCCGTATCTATACCAATGATCAGGAATCACATAATGATCTTTTTCAGGAAATTACGATACAGTTATGGAAAGCTTACCCAAAGTTCCGGGGAGATTCAAAGTTTAGTACCTGGATGTACAGGGTCGCTTTGAATACGGCCATCACGCTTTACCGAAAAAAGAAGAAAAGTATACGAACCCAGGATTATGATAGTGTTCACTTTAAAATAAAAACGGAAGCTTATGATGATACTGCAGAACAACATTTGAAACTAATGTATGATGCGATCAAACAATTGAACGATATCGACAAGGCACTGGTCTTTCTTTATCTTGAAGATAAAAATTATGCCGAGATCTCTGAAACTCTTGGGATCACAGAAGTTAATGCACGTGTAAAAATGAATAGAGTGAAAACGAAATTACAAAACATTATAAATCCTTAATAGCGCCGTATGGATAATTTAGATCTATTAAAAAAGGATTGGAAGAAGCAGGAGAAATCTATTCCCCAGCTTTCTTACGACGAACTATATAAACTTATCTGGAAGCGCTCTTCTTCTATCGTGAAGTGGATATTTTTTATAAGTATTATCGAGTTTGGACTAGGAGCAGTATTAAATATTTTCATCGCTGATGATGAATACTGGGCAAAAATGGAAGAATATAATCTTACACTATTTCTTATCATCACTTATGTGGTCTCATACCTTGTCACCTTCTATTTCATTTACAAGTTTTATAAAAACTACAAAGCTATCAATGCTACAGATAACGCTGCAGTATTGATGAAAACCATTTTAAAAGTTAGAAAAACAGTAAAATATTACATAGGATTTATACTGATATCAAGTGGCTTTGTCTTTATATTTTCTTTGATTTTTATATTGAGAAACCATGTTTTAACTGCGGAGACAGTAACTTCTGATATGTCGTTTGACTGGAAGCAATGGCTATTATTTATAGGAGGAACATTACTTGCTCTGGCGGTAATCTTGGGTGTTATCTGGTTGATCTATACGATGGTATATGGAATCCTGCTGCGAAGATTGCACCGAAATTATAAGGAATTAAAAAAGTTAGAAATGTAAAAGTGAAGGCCGGAAGTGATTCCGGCTTTTTTTATCAATATCCGAAACGTCTTTGTTCGTTCAGGTCTTCCATCGCCTGTATTTCTTCAGAAGGAATTACTTTCAGAAATGAAGGATGTTGCTCAATAGCATATTCCAGTTTCTTTACAATATCTTCAATACTATCATTCTCGTAATCAAATTCAAGAGGTTTCTTGATCTGGAAGGTTTGAAGTATACCACGCTTTTTGATTCTGAGACCTTTTTTATCAAATGATCTTCGGAAGCCATCGATCACAATTGGAATCACGATAGGTTTGTGATTTTTAATGATATGAGCCGTTCCCTTTCGGATAGGTTTAAAAGGTTTCGTAGTTCCCTGCGGAAACGTGATCACCCATCCATCATCAAGTGCCTTACCAATGTTTTGAGTATCGTTGGGATTGACATCTCTTTTGACCTCCTGCCCTTTTGCTCTCCATGTTCGTTCCACAGTTATCGCTCCGGCATAAGCCATAATTCTAGCGAGAAGTCCCGCCCGCATGGTTTCCTTTGCAGCAACATAATATATATTCATTTTAGGCTGCCAGATATACCCTACATTCTTAATGCTATCTACCCGCCCGCTTAAACTAGCGTTGAAAACATGGAACATAGCGGTAACATCAGCGAAATATGTTTGATGGTTGGAAACAAAAAGCACATTGGTATCTGGCAGGTTCTTAATGATCTCAGAGCCTTCTATCTGTAATTCATTATATCCACGATAGCGCCTGTGAGTTAAAACACCGAATATGCGAATAAGCCACTTCTTTAAGAACTGATAATGTCCAAACGGATTTTTCTTAAACAACCCCATGCTACTTATTTTATCTATTGAAATTTTTAGATTTCCTTAACAAAACCGGGCAAATATAGTAATATCTCTCAAATTAAATTCTAAGCAGCATTTCCCGAACTTCAGCGAGCATCATTCCAGTAGCTCCCCACACAACTTTATTGTTCAGTTTATAAGCTGGCACTTCAATTTCAGTGGCATAAGAAGTACTCAGCGTTTCGTTTCTTAGATTATTATCATCCAGAAATTCACTCAGAAGTACCTCCATAATTTCTTCTACTTCAGATTCCTGCGGAATAAGTTCTGGAGTATGATCCAGCAGGCCTATAAATGGATAAACCCAGAAATTGGACGGCGGAATATATAACCTGGACAATTTTGCGATGACTTCTACTGAATCTTGTGGAATTCCCACTTCTTCTTCAGTTTCTCTTAAAGCGGTATGTTCCATATCTCTATCTTCAGGTTCTACCCGACCACCTGGAAATCCTACCTGATTGGAGTGCACTCCTTTATAGGTTTTTCTAAGGATTAATACCATTCGTGTTTTTTGCTGCATGTCTGGATAGAATAATGCCATTACTCCAGCTTCCTGAGGTTTTAGCTGCTCCATATCCAGCTCCTCCAATTCCTTAATTCGCATCATTGGAGCCAGTTTTCGGTGTGCCTCCTCTCCCGGCAACGGCATTTTTTTTAACTTTGAAATCCTGTTTTTAAAATCTTTGAATTCCATGTTTAGAAAGTCTCTTTTACTAACAATTTTTTCAGTTCTCTTTTTCGCAAGTTGTGAAGATAAGCAAAGTTCCTCAGAAAAGTCGGCTAAACCTACTGCAGCAGAGCTTGAACTTCAAAGAAAGAAAGACTCTACACAGCAGGCCAGAGATAGTATTTTGAAGGTTCGAAAAGCAGAGATTCAACGCGCAAATATTAAAACTGAATTCGAGAAGAATGACATGTATCCCATCGCACAAGAAGAATTGATGCCTACTTTACGCAAATATGGTAATGAGCATCCTGAAACCAGGATAAGAATCAAAACAAATTTCGGGAATATCGATGTTCAGTTATACCGGGATACTCCGCTGCACCGGGCAAACTTTATTATGCTTGCAAAAAATGACTATTTTGATAATACATTTTTCCATAGGGTTGCACCGGGTTTCGTGATACAGGGTGGCAATGCAGACAACCAGATCACTGCAGATAATCGAGGTGACGTGGGAAGTTATTTGATCCCGAGCGAGTACGAAGCAGGACATCAACATAGCTACGGAGCCTTTTCAGCTGCAAAATATGCCGAGCAGAACGTTAGTAAAGCCTCTTCCCCATTTGAATTTTTTATCGTTATGAATAAAAATGGAACTCCGCATCTAGACAATGATCATACGGTTTTTGGTCGTGTAATAAGTGGAATGGATGTAGCTGAAAAGATTTCCCAGGTTGAAACCGGAGAATCTGAATGGCCTATTAATAATATAGAAATGGATATTGAAGTTCTGGAATAACTATTGGCTAGTGTAGTAATTATAGTCGGTTACCACTCTATCCAAAAATTCCATAGGTCTTTCTTCAAATCTTACATCCAGCAATTCAGCAACCTTTTCACTTAGGTTCAGGATGATATGGTGATGTCCTTCAGCTTTAGCATTCTGGTACAAATTCTTAATCTCCTGCACATCTTTATCTGAAAGCACGGTAACCTGAGGATATTTAGGTGTATAATCTTCAGAAAAACTGGCACCCAGTGTATGCTCAATTCCAAATTTCTTTTTTTCAGTAATAACCGTTGTACCCGCCGCGAGATCTCCCAGTCGCTGCCCCTTACCAGTAAATAATATAGTTACAACCGCAACAGCACCGCTACTTGCCGAAATATCTATTAATCGAAGTAACCAACGGGTTAGATAATTAGAAAATGTAGGACGACTACCATCCTTACGTACCACGCGGATATCAAGAATTGCCTTTCCTGGCGTCTGCCCGTTCCAGAAAGTTTCCCATAACAAATAGTATAACATAGTAGGTAGCCCAAGAACAGTATAATACATCCATTGGTCTCCTGCACCATTGGTCGCTCCTGCGATGATTAGACCAGAAAGGATCATATAGATCACGATAATGGCGAGATCTATAAAAAAAGCAAGGATCCTCTCACCCACTCCCGCAATATTGTGCTGAATATTGATATTTTGGGCAGTTTCGATTTGAAAATTATCCATTAAATATGTTACTTTGGTTCAATTAAATCTAAGAATGCGCGAGGCAGCTTTTGTAAGGCAAAATAAAGATAAATGGGTCAAGTATGAAAGTCTGCTTCAGAAATATAAATCGCTGGATCCAGATCAACTGTCCAATCTTTACGTGGAGCTTAGCGACGACCTAAGTTATGCTTCTACCTTTTATCCGGGTTCCAATACTGTACAGTACTTAAACGGACTAGCAACTACTGCCCACCAGAATATCTACAAGACAAAAAAAGAATCTAAAAGCAGGTTCATCACGTTTTTTACTAAAGAATTCCCGAAGGAATTTCATAAGCACCAAAAGCAACTGTTATGGAGTTTTCTAATATTTGCAGGTTTTAGCCTGGTTGGAGCTTATAGTGCGGCTACAGATGGTTCGTTTTTAAGATCTATTCTAGGCGATGCTTATGTGAACATGACGCTTGAAAATATTGCGAACAAAGACCCGATGGCTGTATATAAACAGGCTTCAGAAACAAATATGTTCCTGGGTATCACCATCAACAATATTCGCGTAGCCTTAACAGCATTTTCATTAGGAGTGCTCGCCGGGATCGGGACTGTTTTTGTGATGATGCAAAACGGAGTTATGCTCGGTAGTTTTCAATATTTCTTTTATGAACAGGGTTTGCTCTGGGAATCTGCCAGAACGATCTGGATCCATGGAACCATAGAAATTTCGGTTATTATTGTAGCTGGCTGCGCAGGCCTGGTGGTTGGAAAAAGTATCCTTTTCCCGGGAACTTACAGCCGGCTGAAATCTTTTACCATGGGAATTAAGGACGGACTCAAAATTGTAATTAGTACAGTTCCGTTTTTTATTATAGCCGGATTCCTCGAAGGATTTGTGACAAGGATCACTCAAATGCCAGACTGGCTTGCAATCTTGATAATTAGCCTATCATTACTACTAATCTTATTCTATTACGTTATATACCCAATCCTATTATCTAACAAAACCAAAAATGCATAACGATCACATTGTTTTTAAACAACAGCGAGAACTTGGGGAGATCCTGAGTGTGACTTTCAAATTTATTAGAGAGAATTATAAAACCGGGCTGCGATTATTCTTTAAACTCGTTGGGCCCTCATTCATTCTACTGGTTGCCGCAATTACTTTTTACACCTACACTACGCTTGGGAGTAGTTTATTTACTAATGGAAACCTGGATGCTTCCAACGTGATCATTGCGCTAGCACTGCTTATGATCGCCTACCTAGCATATTTCACCTCTATGACCGGGACTATGAATCATATGATCCTGTCGTATATAAATAACGACGGACACATAAAAGATGAGGAGGTCAAAAATGGTTTGAAACAGGACTTCGGAAAGATCCTGCTGTTGTCTATACTTACTGGTATTATAACATTCGCCGCGTTCATGTTCTTTGTGATCCCGGGGATTTATGTGTTTGTTCCTTTATCACTGGTTACTGCGATCCTGGTCTTCCGTAGAAATGGAGTAACCGATAGTATTTCTGAAAGTTTTCAGCTGGTTAAAGACAATTGGTGGATGACCTTCGCCACGCTTCTTTGTATATACCTGGTGATCTATGTTATCGGACTTATCTTCCAGCTCCCTGCACTTATTTATATATTCATTCGCGCTTTTACAGTAGCCTCAGAATCATCTGCAGCAGAACCTCAGGATATGTTTGGAACTGGATATATAATAATTAACGCGATCTCTTCCGCAATACAATATATCATTTACAGTATGACCGTAATTGGGGTTGCCTTTGTCTACTTTCATCTAAACGAAAAGAAAAATTTCACCGGTACCTACGAAACAATTCAAAACCTGGGAAACAACCGATAGTTTGAAGTTATATCTGCTGTATTTTTTAATGCTTCTGAGTCTTACTCAGGAGATACACGCTCAAGAGGATTCAATTTCCAAGAGAGATATTCAGGTGGAAATGTCTGAAGATCTTTTTCCGGTTGAATTTGATACTGCTGAAATTGAAGAGTACAAAAAGCAGGATGCCTATAATTATATTGAGAGTACAGAGGAAGATAGCTGGTGGGTTCGTTTTAAAAAATGGCTGAACCTCAAGTATAATCAATTTATAAACTGGCTTTTCGGAAGTTATGATGCAAACGGAATCCTGGCATTTTTTATTAGGATCTTCCCGTACGTGATTATTTTTGCCGTTCTGGCTTTGATCGTCTGGTTATTCACCCGACTTAATCCAGGCGCTAAGATCCTTGCAGAGCCCGGAAAAAGTAAAGTGATCCTTAGCGAGGAAGAGGAACTGGTAAAAAATGAAGATCTAGGCAGTCTCATTAGTAAAGCAGTTTCAGAAGAAAATTACAGGTTTGCAGTGCGTTATCAATACCTGCGGAGTTTAAAATTGCTGGATGAAAATGATCTTATTCAGTATGAATTTCAGAAGACTAATAAAGAATATTTACAGGAGATCCAAGAGAAACGATTACAACAGCTGTTTGCAGAGGTCACCAAGTTCTATGAGTTTATCTGGTATGGTAACTTCAAGGTTTCATCCGCAGATTATAAAATAGCCGCAAATGGATTTAGCAAGATCGAAAATGAATTAAAACCGGTCAATAATGCATAGGACCTACAAGTTTGCGATCGCAATTTTCGTACTAGTGGTCATTGTACTTACCTGGCTGGAAACATCTGTCAAAGAAGAGATCAACTGGAATCCAAGTTATACACATTCCGATGAAATTCCGCTTGGCTCGAAGGTTTTTTATGAAAGCTGGAAACGAACTTCGGGAGATAGTCTGGAATTGCTCAAGATTCCGCCATATGAATTTTTAAATTCTGAAGAGGCCAAAGGCACTTATTTCTTTTTTAATAAAGGTGTTGGGTTTGATGATGATGAGCTGGATCATTTGCTGAACTGGATTGCTGAAGGAAATACTGTATTTATTTCAGCACATAATTATAGTCAGAATCTGAAGGATACTTTAAATATCGAAACAGGTTCTGAAATTGATGTAGATGGTTTTACTGAAGCTCAGGACCTGAACTTTTACAATCCGAATATTAAACAGAAAGATGATGCCGTATTCGATAAGCAGGTAACGAAATCTTTTTTTACTGAAATTGACACCTTAAATCATACAGCACTAGGATTTACGCGCAAAGACAAACTGTTGCCTAAGGTCAATTTTATAAGAGCAGAATTTGGAGAAGGAGCGATTTTGCTACATACAGCACCGCAGGTTTTTAGTAATTACTTCATGCTGAAGGAGGATAATTATAAATATACCGGCAATCTTCTGGCGTATCTACCTGCTGGTAAAGTTTACTGGGATGCGTATTATAAATCTGGAAAATCTTTCTACAGTTCCTCGCTTTATATTTTACTCAATAACAGATCCCTGAAATGGGCCTATTATGCCGTGCTTTTATGCATCGTCCTGTATATCATTTTTGAAGGCAAAAGAAAGCAACGAGCAATTCCGGTCATAGATCCACCAAAGAACCGGTCTTATGAGTATACAGGAATCGTCTCGAGTTTATACCTCGAACAAAATCGATTTCAGGAACTGGGAAATAAAAAGATCGCTTTATTTCTCGAATTTATCCGACGTGAATATCGGCTGCAAACTTCAAAAATAGATGCTGAATTTAAACAGGATCTGGCTGCTAAAAGCTCAAATTCACTGGAAGCTACCAACGAACTTTTTAAGAAAATAGAATCATTTCAAAAGAATAAGAACAGCTCAAAACAAGAGTTTCTGGAGCTAAGTACTTATATTAATCATTACAAATTTACCGATGGAAAATCAGGAGCAACATAAACCACAGGACAAATTAAAATTTGAGAACAGGATTCCACTGGAAGGCCTGAAATCTTCTGTGGATAAGCTAAAATCACAGTTAGGAAAAGTGATCGTAGGCCAGGAGAATTTCGTAGAACTTTTGATCGTAGGCCTACTTGCAAACGGACATGTTCTTATAGAAGGTGTTCCAGGAGTGGCCAAGACGGTGACCGCAAAGTTATTTGCTAAAAGTCTCAAAACCGACTTCAGTAGAATTCAATTTACACCAGATCTTATGCCCAGTGACGTTTTGGGAACTTCGATCTTCAATGCAAAAACTTCGGAATTTGAATTTAAGAAAGGTCCTATTTTTTCGAATGTAGTGCTTATCGATGAAATCAACAGAGCTCCGGCAAAAACACAGTCAGCTTTATTCGAAGTGATGGAAGAAAGGCAGGTTACGATTGATGGGAACCTTTATCCTATGCAACCACCTTTTATGGTGCTGGCCACGCAGAACCCCATAGAACAGGAAGGAACCTATGCCCTACCGGAAGCGCAACTGGATAGATTTTTATTCAAGATCAAGGTAGATTACCCAAAACTGGAAGAAGAGATCGAAATTTTAAAAGGTCACCATCTTAGAAAAGGCAATTTGCCGGAAGCTGAAATTTCACCGGTTCTCGATCCAAATGAGATCGCTAAATTACGCTCCCAGATCCATGAGATCGTACTAGAGGATAAATTGATGAATTATATCGCAGAACTTGTTATGAAAACGAGAAATCATTCTCATCTATATCTTGGCGCAAGTCCTAGAGCTTCCATAGCGATCATGAATGCTTCTAAAGCATACGCTGCCATCCATGGTAGAGACTTTGTAATTCCGGAAGATATTAAGAATGTACTGAAACCTGTATTAAGTCACAGGCTTATACTTTCTCCAGATAGAGAAATGGAAGGAATGAAAGCGGATGACGTCGTGGATATGATCACTCAATCTGTAGAAATTCCCCGATAGTGCTGAAGTTTCTGAAAAGTCTATATTTTAAAGAACTGTTCTTCTATTGCCTGATAGGGATCGCGGTCTTATTCCTGATCTCGTTCTGGGTGGACTGGCTCTACAGCATTACCTGGATCATCAGCATGATACTGGCAATAGCAACTTTGCTGGATATAATCGCGTTATATTCTGGAAAAGCAGTGTTAGCAGAACGCATACTGCCAGAGAAATTTTCCAATTCAGATCCTAATCAAGTAATTCTTAAACTTCGGAATAACTACAGGTTTCCAGTTACAGCTGAAGTGATCGATGAAGTACCTCTACAATTTCAGAAAAGAGATTTTTTAAAAAGTAAAAAGCTCGGCTCCCGTTCCGAAGAAAAATTAGAATATCAATTAATTCCGCTCGAACGTGGAGAATACATCTTCGGTAACCTGAATATTTATATTTCCAGCAAGCTTGGGCTTGTAAGAAGAAGGTATGTTACTGGAAAAAAGCAATCTGTAAAAGTCTATCCATCTTTCGTACAGATGAAAAAACTGGATTTTCTCGCCTTGGATCAAAAGATCAATTTGCAGGGAATGAAACGTATTAGGCGGATTGGACATACGATGGAATTCGAACAGATCAAAGAATATGTTCGTGGCGATGATGTACGAACCATCAACTGGAAGGCGACAGCAAAACAAAATGCCTTGATGGTTAATCAATTCCAGGATGAGCGTTCCCAACCGGTTTATAGTATCATTGATACCGGAAGGGTCATGAAGATGCCTTTTGAGGGCCTATCCTTACTGGATTATGCGATTAATAGTTCTCTGGCATTTTCGAATATTGCACTGCGCAAAAAAGACAAGGTTGGCTTGCTGAGTTTTAGTAATAAAGTTCATGGTATTCTGAAAGCCAGCTCAAGACTTAGCCAGCTGCAACAGATCATGGAGTCTTTATATCGTGTAGACACAGGCTACCTAGACAGTGATTTTAGCATGCTTTACGCGCGAGTTCAAAAAAGTATTACCCATCGTAGCCTTATTATGTTATATACTAATTTCGAACATATGAGTGCGCTGCAAAGGCAGCTACCTTATTTAAAAGCGATCAGTAAAAAGCATTTACTGGTAGTCATATTCTTCGAAAACACTGAAATTACCGGACTTACCGAACAATCCGCAGAAAAGGATATTTCTACGATGGCGCACCAGACGATTGCTGAGTCTTTTCAACATGACAAGATCATAATGGTCAAAGAGCTGGAAAAATTTGGCATCCAGACCATACTTACTCCTCCAAAGGGTCTAAGTATTAATACGATCAACAAATACCTAGAAGTAAAAGCTCGCGGACTCATATAAACAATTCAGCCTCAAAATTCGACAGTTCAGATATAATTACTTATAAACAAGGAGGTTATGATCTACATTTGAAATGTAATTAAAACCAATCCTTATGAAAACTGTATTATTATTACTCGCATTATTTATTGGAAGTCTATTGAATGCTCAGACTGCAACCACTCACGAACTTGAAGTTACAATCCCTAATGTCACTAACGACAACGGCGAAGTGCTATTCGCACTTTACAAGGAGGAAAACTTTATGAGAGAACCTACATTTTCTCAAAAATCTGATATTATAGACGGTAAAGCAACGGTAAAATTTGAAGATCTGCCAGAAGGAGATTATGCTCTGGTTGTAATGCATGACGAAAATAGCAATGGTAGAATGGATTTTGAAACTAATGGCATGCCGAAGGAAAGTTATGCTACGAGCGGAGAGAGCAAATTTATGGGACCGCCAATGTGGAGTGATACTAAATTCAAGCTTGATGATTCCACAAAAGAAATAAGTCTGAGGTTTTGAGGTCTTAGAGAAATGTATCAAAACCCGCCGATTGGTGGGTTTTTTGTATAGATAAAACAAAGTTAAAGACTATATGGAATAGGAAATTCTTATACCTTTGTAGTTCAAATCTATTCATATGACTATTACCCAGTTGCATTATGTTTTAGCTGTTGCTGAACATAAGAATTTTACCAAAGCCGCTCAAAAAGTTTTCGTAACCCAGCCAACGCTGAGTATGCAAATTCAAAAGCTGGAAGAAGAACTGGACATTACTATATTTGACCGTACCAAAAAGCCGATCCAGCTGACAGAAGTTGGGCAGAAGATCGTTCAACAGGCTCGTAACATTGTTAACGAAAGCGATAGGATCAAGGATATCGTAGATCAGCAAAAAGGATTTATTGGTGGAATATTCAGATTAGGAGTGATTCCTACCATCATGCCAACGTTGTTACCTATGTTCATAGGTAATTTTATGAAGAAGTTTCCGAAGGTAAAGTTGAAGATAGAAGAGCTGCATACGGAAGCGATCCTCGAAAAACTAAAGGAAGGACACCTGGATGCGGCCATCGCAGCTACTCCGCTTCAAATTGACGGAATCAAGGAGAATGTGCTTTATTACGAGCCCTTTGTTCCCTATATTCCGAAGGAAATGGACATGCATACCAATGAGAAGATCGATATAGATAGCCTTGATATCAATAAGATCCTACTACTAGAAGATGGTCATTGTTTCAAGGATGGTATCATCAATCTTTGCAAGGCAAACCGGGAATATGATGGTGACCAGTTACAACTGGAAAGCGGTAGTTTCGAAACACTTATTAAACTGGCCAATGAAGGTCTCGGGATGACGCTACTTCCCTACCTGCACACCTTAGAACTCAAGGAATCTGAAAAAAAGAACTTAAAGATGTTCAACGATCCCGTTCCTGCCCGGGAAGTGAGTTTGATCTATAACCGTAGTGAATTAAAAATGCAGATCATAGAAGCTTTACGCAGCACGATCGCCAGTGTCGTAAAAGGTGCAATAACCTACCAAAATGTGAAGATCATAAGTCCTTTGAATCACAAAAAGGATTTTCAGAAGAACTAAAAAAAGCGGCTAAAAGCCGCTTTTTATTTAAGTGTTCAAATAAATTAAACATTGATTTAATTCAGGGTTCTGTTTGGTTAGTGGGAGAATCCAGAGTCGTAACTCTTCGATCTCATGTGGAAGCAATCTATCGATCGCTTTCTTAACTTCTCTACAGAACAAGCTTGGATCAAAACTAACTTTATCAAGTATCGTCTTGGTGTATTCAAACATCGCTCTCGCCATATTTTGAAGTATTTAAGTTTAGGATTAGGTTAAAATTAAATGTAGAGATGTACTATAGGCATTTAGATTTTTGGTTAGAACAATATAGTTATATTAAGAACAATATTTAAGTATTTGTTAATTTTTTAACAAATTAAAACCTGTTATCGCCACTTAAAACATCACCAATTCCTCCAAGTAAACTACCTTCTCCTTTATCTTTACCACCCATTTGCGGCGCTGCCTGCAATACGCGATTCGCCAGCCTGCTAAAAGGTAATGACTGGATATAAACCGTACCCGGACCTGTAAGGGAAGCAAAGAATAAACCTTCACCTCCAAAGATGGTATTTTTAATTCCACCTACAAATTCTATATCATAATCTATGGTTTGGGTAAAACCTATGATGCATCCTGTATCGATCTTAAGTTTTTCACCTGGACCTAACTCTTTTCTGGCCATTGTTCCGCCAGAATGAACAAATGCCATCCCATCGCCTTCAATTTTCTGCATGATAAAACCTTCACCTCCAAAAAATCCGCGGCCAAGCTTTTTACTGAATTCTATACCAATGGCCACGCCCTTTGCAGCACATAGAAAGGCATCTTTCTGACAAATGAATTTTCCATTGAATTGGGTTAGATCTATAGGAATGATCTTACCTGGATAAGGTGAGGCAAAACTTATACGCTTTTTTCCCTGGATCTCATTGGAGAAGATCGTCATGAACAGACTTTCCCCTGTAAGCAATCTCTTTCCGGCACCAAGGACCTTTCCAAGGAAACCTTCATTTTGCTTTGATCCGTCGCCAAAGATGGTATCCATTCGAATGCCATCGTCCATCATCATAAAGTTTCCAGCCTCGGCAATGACCGCTTCCTGTGGATCGAGTTCAAGCTCCACATATTGCATTTCTTCTCCAAATATCTGGTAATCTATTTCATGTGCATTCATACTGATTATATTTTGATTGATGTTTGTTCTATATGATGAGTAGGGATTTTCAGAGGAGTGTTACTTTCTTTGTTTAAGTTTAACAGTCCATTCAAATTCAAAGACCGAAACTTCAACCCCTTCCTCGTTAAGTCCAATAGCTTTCATCCACATAGTTTGTCCTTCTCCGGTAGCAATCGTTCGATCGATAGCCTCCTTAACTTTCTGTCCATCATGACAGGTGAATCTTATTTTACCAGTGGCCTTCTTCGAGAATACTGATTTGTTCTGCGCCACCAGCATGGAGATCTTTTTACCAGATTCCTGGATTTTCCCTATAACCAGAGCTCCCGTACTAAGCTCTGCAGCCATGGCCTGAACAGCAAAATACATGGAATTAAAGGGATTTTGATTGATCCAACGATGGGTAACACCAACGGCGCATTCGGTTTCATCTATATGTTTAACTCTAACCCCACACAACCAGGCACTTGGAAGTTTTAGCATTAGAAAAGAATTCAACTTAGAGGGATTTAGCTTCATGAGCGTAGTTTATTATCAAATTTTTATAAAAATATGAAATAAGAACGAGACCGTAATTCTTAAATATTTGTTAACTTTTAGTACTTTGCTTTGCATAATACCTTCTTTTAGACATATATTTGCATAAGAACCTAATAGGTATAAAATCATCAAAATCAAAACATCATGAAAAGATCAATCAAAAAACAATCAGTCACCAGCGTTTTACCAGGAACATTAGCAGATAGAATCAAGATCTATGTTACCGTCTTCGCCATCTACGTGTACGTTTTCAGCACGATCATTTTTTAATAATTAAATCTCTAAGCATGCAGGATACTAACGCTCATAAAAATCGTACTCTAACTACCGTACTTCATCTATCGGTATTTACGAAGTATTTCATACCACTGGGTAATTTTATATTCCCGATGCTACTCTGGTTAAGTCAGAAAGAAGATGCATTTGTAGATCGTCATGGGAGAAATGCTTTAAATTTCCAAATCAGCACTTTTCTATATACGGTACTACTGGTAGCAATTGGAGGTGCCACTTTCCTATATTTTGCACTAAAATTCAATCTAGTAGAACCTTTAATGACTAACGACTCTTTTGAAGTCAACCAGTTTTCAGAAGCATTACCCTTTATCATCATCATGGGTATTCTGGGAATATTATTACTTGGACTATTTGTTCTGGAAATCTTTGCAGTCATCTCTGCAAGTCTTTCAGCAAACGAAGGAAAAGATTACAGTTACCCTCTAACCATCAATTTTTTAAGTTCGGACAAACCGGATGAAACAAATCATCAAAATCATCAATCAAAAAATGAACAGTTTAATGACACCCAAAAACAAACACTATGAAGATTGAAAATACCAAAGCCCAGATGCGTAAGGGTGTATTGGAATATTGCATTCTCTCGGTTCTAAGAGACGAAGATGCCTATGTGGCTGAAATTCTGGACACATTGAAAGACGCAAAACTGCTGGTAGTTGAGGGTACGATCTATCCTTTATTAACCAGGTTGAAAAATGCGGGACTTCTCAATTATCGTTGGGAAGAATCTACAAGCGGGCCGCCCCGTAAATATTACGGACTTACCGAAACAGGAAAAATATTTCTCAGGGAATTAACGGGTACCTGGGATGAATTACAAACTGCCGTTAACATCGTAACCACTCAAAAAAAGAACAATCATGAATAAGACAGTTAACATAAATCTTGCCGGCGTTTTCTTTCACATAGATGAGGATGCCTATGCCAGACTTCAACGATATTTGGAGACTATCAGGCATTCGTTTTCAAATACGCAGGGTCGTGATGAGATCATCTCAGATATCGAAGCTCGTATTGCTGAATTATTCAATGATAAAGTCAAGAATGACAGGCAGGTTATTAGCATTAAAGAAGTAGAAGAAGTCATCACGATCATGGGGCAACCTGAAGATTATATGGTCGATGAGGAGATCTTCGAAGATGAACCAACAACCACGCACAGGTCTGCAAGAACTCGTGGAAAACAATTATACCGTGATACTGAAAATGGATTTGTAGGTGGTGTGTCTTCAGGACTTGGTCATTACCTGGCGATCGATGCGATCTGGGTAAGATTGCTTTGGGTATTGCTTACGATCTTTTCCAGTGGTGGTTTTCTATTAATATACATTGCCTTCTGGATCTTTGTTCCTGAAGCAAAAACCACGGCAGATAAACTTGCCATGCGCGGTGAAGAAGTAACAGTTAGTAACATCGAAAAGAAGATTCGTGAGGGTTTTCATGATGTTTCAGACAGTATAAAAAATGTTGACTATGATAAGTTCGGGAAAAAGGCATCTGCTGGAGCAAGTTCTGCAGCAACCACGCTAGGGAATATTATCAAGTTCTGTCTGAAACTATTTGTGAAATTCATTGGGATCATCCTAATCCTTTTCGCCGGTTCCACCCTTATTGCGCTATTTGTTGGGTTATTTGCAGTTGGCACATTTGGGATCGTTGATGCACCGTGGACTGAATATATCGATGTAGTGAATAGTGGCGCTCCTATATGGCTTACTTCACTGCTTATATTTTTCGCAGTAGGAATCCCTTTCTTCTTCCTGTTCGTTCTTGGATTGAAGATACTGGTAAGGAACCTAAGATCTGTGGGTAGAATTGCCCTGCTAACATTACTTGGAGTCTGGTTAATTTCGATCATTGGACTTTCAGTAATTGGTATTAGCCAGGCGACCAATCGTGCTTTTGATGGTGAGGTTGCAACAACAGAAACTTTGAAGGTAACTTCAGCAGATACTATCTACCTGCGTATGAAGCATAATCCTGAAATGAGTAGCAGAACCAGAAGATCATCAGACTTCAGAATTGTATATGAAGAAGACACTAAAATGATCGTTGGAAATGATATCAGGCTTATCGTTAGATCTACCAGAGATTCCGTAGGAAAAATGGAGATATTGAAGTCGGCTGAAGGTAAAAATTATAATGAAGCCAGAAATCGGGCCAAGGCGATACGTTACGGTCGCAGCCTGGTAGGAAATGAACTTTTGCTGGATAGTTATTTTATTACAGAAGCAAAGTCTGGTTACAGAGATCAGGAAGTACAGATCACGTTATATCTTCCTGAAGGCACCACTCTTTATGCTGATGATAATACTTCTACGTTTCACCGAAATACCGATTCTTACGAAGACATTCTGCATAATGGCGAAGAAGAGCATTTCCTGAAGATCATCGACGGCGGCACCAGTTGTGAGGATTGTCCTGTGGAAGATGTTTGGGACGATGATAATACAGACTGGAATGACGAAGATACCTGGGAAGATGATCATGACACTTCAGATGACTTTAATGCAAGGGTGGACGTAAACAGTGAAGAAGTTAATATTAGACTGAATGATAACGGCGTAGAGATCCAGGATAAGGATGGTGACCGTGTAAGAATAGACAGTAACGGAGTACAAATACAGAACTAGTATGAGCTCACTAATCAACCTCGTCATCAGCTTTTTTGTAGGATTGGTATTATATATTCAGCCTATAAACAAAGAAACTGTGGATATTGAAGAACCACTAAACAGTACTGAAATATTTCAGAAGCTGGAAAATTATCAGAAGATTCTGGATAGTTGAAAATTTAAAGCCTCCCTTGTGGAGGCTTTTTTTTCTTCTGAAAACTCTTCCGCTAAGAAATATCTGAGCTCTATAATATGTGCAGTTCGACCCGCTTTGAACCGTGATTTTTGACAATGGATTACGAGCTTTGTAATAATTAGTCCTATCTTTTGCAAAAAAGTATCTGGACGGTTAAACTGAAAGATCGAATAAGAAAACATAAAAATATCATGCTAAAGAAACTTCCACTATTACTACTAATCATTTTATGTAGTTGTAAAGCCCAGGACAAGGTAAAAGGTAGCCGAAACGTAAAAACCGAACAATATGATCTTGAAAAATTTCATTCAATCCAGATCAAAGGAGAATTTGAAGTCGGAATTCTAAAGGGAAGAAGATCCATGATCGAAATAGAAGCCGATGATAATATTCATGATCTCATAATGACTGAAGTTCTTGATGGTACCCTTTATATTAAACCCATTAAGAAACTTTCCCGTACCAAGAAACAGGAATTGAGAATTACATTTTCCGATACCTTAAAAAGCATACTTATAGGAGGTGACGTGGAACTAGAATCTCTACAGGACCTTTATGTAAATGATTTCAAGCTTGAAACCGGGAAAGACGCCAAAGCTTTTCTAACACTTACGGCCAGTAAATTCAATTTTATCCACAAGGATGATGCAGAAGCTGAACTCAATGTCATCGCTAAGGAAATTGTTTGTCAGTTAAATCAGTCTTCAAAGGTTGAGGCACTATTGAATGCTCCTGATGTTGAGATCGATATTTATGAAAAAGCCTCTGCCAGAATAGACGGCGAAACCCAAATTTTCAACTTAAGAGCAGACCAGTCTTCCAAATTCGATGGCGAGAATTTTAGCAGTCTTAAAGCTGAAGTGCTGGCACAGGGAAATTCATCATCCAGGGTAAACGTGAGTGATACCTTGAATTTGATTGCTTCAGGGAAAAGTGAGGTCGAAGTATATAATACACCGGTGATCAAACTCTTAAAGTTTTCAGATGAAGCTAGTTTGTCCAAAAAAGAATTCAGCAAAGGTCTATTTAAATAAATGCTAAATTTTGATCCTCAATTCATTCTGAATAAATGGATTGAATACATTTGCAGCCAAAATAAACTAATAGAAAAATGAAAATTATCACTAAAAATATTGTTTTTGTATTGCTATTATCTTTGGCGTTAGTGTCTTGCAGAGATGAGCAGAAGACAGAAGAAGAAAAATCTGAAGTTGAAAGAATGATGGAGGATCCTGATAATAAAGTTGAAGTTAAAGATGGCGGAGACAAGATCAAGATCGAAACTCCCGAAGGAGATGAGATCAAGATCAAAAAGGATGATGGCGAGTATAAGAAGAAAGTTGACAGAGCCGATGGTTCAGAAACCAAGATCAAGGTGGACGATGGAGAAGTAAAGGTGAAGACCGACAATTAATATCTTAAGTTAGTATCAAAAAAAGTCCCGCAATTGCGGGACTTTTTCTTATATAAACTACCTGAGTTAAACTGTTTCAGGTCTAGTTTGTGGCTTTTGAATATCTTCTTCAGTTTCGATCTCAGCAAGATATCTTTCTGCATCCAATGCTGCCATACAACCTGTTCCAGCTGCGGTGATCGCCTGTCTGTAAACCTTATCCTGAACATCACCAGAAGCGAAAACACCTGGGATATTAGTTCTGGTAGTCTTACTCTCGGTTATCACGTAACCGGTTTCATCCATATCTAACCAACCTTTGAAAATATCGGTATTTGGTTTATGTCCAATAGCAACAAAGAATCCAGTAATGTCAATTTCTTCCTTCTCTCCAGTTTGATTATTCACCATTCTAAGTCCTTCTACTACCTGCTCTCCAAGAATCTCATCAACTTCTGTATTGTAACGAAGATCAATGTTCTTGGTAGTTTCCACACGGTGCTGCATTGCTTTAGAAGCTTTCATATAGTCCTTACGAACCAGCATGGTCACTTTATTACAGATATTCGATAAGTAAGTAGCTTCTTCTGCAGCGGTATCACCTCCACCTACGATAGCTACATCCTGGCCTTTATAGAAGAACCCGTCACATACTGCACATGCAGATACTCCTCCACCTCTTAATTTTTGTTCACTAGGCAAACCTAAATACTTGGCAGTTGCCCCGGTAGATATGATCACACTTTCAGCCTCGATCCAGGTCTTGTTGTCTACAAGAGCTCTGTGGATCCCTCCTACTTCTTTTGAAAAATCAACTTCAGTGATCATTCCAATTCTCACCTTCGTTCCAAAACGCTCAGCCTGCTGTTGCAGATCCATCATCATTTTTGGACCATCGATACCTTCAGGATAACCTGGAAAATTATCAACTTCCGTAGTGGTAGTTAACTGTCCGCCTGGTTCCATCCCGGTATACATAACTGGTTTCATATCTGCCCTTGCGGCATAGATCGCTGCTGTATAACCCGCAGGACCTGAACCTATGATCAGGCATTTTATTCTTTCGATAGTATCACTCATGTCTTTTGGTTTTCTATGTTATAAAAGTAGGTAGTTTGTACTAAAACTTACAAAATTAGCTATTAAGTTATCCTTATTAAATTCAGAAGCTAAAATAAGCACGAAACTATCACACAATCAGGCAAATTTAAAAGATAAAACTACCTTTGCCAAGTATGGAAATAAGTTTGTTTAGCATCCTGGATATCCTTGGTACCATCGCATTCGCGATTTCCGGTGCTTTATCTGCCATGAACCGTAGACTTGATCTCTTCGGAATCTTTATTATTGCCTTCGTTACAGCGATTGGCGGTGGAACTGTGCGGGATATTCTCATTGGTGATACACCAGTTACCTGGATGGAAAACATTATGTACATATACCTCATTGGTATTGTAACCATACTGGCGATCGTCTTTAGAAATAAGCTGGATTATTTGAAGAAATCACTTTTCCTGTTTGATACTATAGGACTGGGTGTTTTTACCATTACCGGTGTTGAAACCGGAATACAAAACGACCTCGACCCCATAATATCTGTAGCCCTTGGTGCTATGACCGGAACTTTTGGTGGTGTCATTCGTGATATTCTTTGTAATGAGATCCCGGTGATCTTTAGAAAAGAGATCTACGCAACCGCCTGCCTCATTGGAGCACTTGCTTATGTAACGCTATATGACCTGGGAATGAATGCGGATTTTATTTACCTCGCGACAGCGCTTACAGTAATTAGCATAAGACTTGTTGTTGTAAAATATAAGATCACACTTCCCTCCTTCTACCCTACTTCTCCCGGAAGTTCCAGAATAAGATAAAATACCTCATACATCTCTGGTTATCAATAGTTTCAGTATATTTATAGTATACTTTTGATGAATGACCAGGCAAGCGAAGATAATTATCGTTGAAAATAATATTCCCATGGCTGCAAAGTTATCTTTACGGCTTAACAAACTGGGCTATCAAATTACAGGGATATTCTCAAGAGCAAAAGATGCACTTAATTTTATAGAACAGGATGCTCCAGATCTTATTTTGATGGAAGATCATCTTAAAGGTCAGCTGAATGGGTTTGAATCCAATAAGTCAAAAGGAGATCATTCAGTCTTATATTTCAACGGAAGCAAAACAAAGTCTCTTCAGAAGTTAATTTTCAATAAACTGAAAGATCAGAAACAATTATTCAAAGAGGAGATTTCAGAATCGCTTGACCGATTAAGAAAAAAGCCAGCGAAAACAGACTGTCAACTTATTCTGAAAGACCGCATCTTTGTTCGCTGCCAGGATACCATGGTAAGAATTTCGCTTGATGATATTCACTACATCGAAGCAGACCGTAATTATTGCAAGGTATATTCCAGGAACAAGAAATTCCTTCTGGTTTGTTCCCTGAAGGAGGTCAACGACAAAATTACTGATAAACGATTTCTAAGGATTCATAGATCCTATATTGCCAATCTTACTCATATCGATGAAATTGGAAGCAATCATGTCGTACTTGCTTCTCATATACTTCCTCTAAGTAAAAATATGAGACTAGAGCTATTTCAACATTTACAGGTCATATAGCGTTGTAGCCTCACCCTCCTTATCTTCAAATTTTTTCTCTTCGGAAACTTTTTAGCTACGCCCGGACATTTTTAGCCTGGTTACGTCCAAAACCTACTCATATACAATGGATTACTTGCTAAATTCAAGGTTATTAACCATAAAAACCAGACCAAATGAAATTACTACGATCCTTTTCGATTCTTCTGACTCTTGCGCTATGTTCTACAAGTTTATTGACCGCGCAAAGTGATAATTATCAAATGTATGTTGTTCACGAAGATCGCGTTAAAGACGGTATGATGGACAAGCATATTGAAGCCGACAAAGCCTTGCTGAAAGCTGCGAAAAAGCATAATATGGAGGGAATGGAATGGCTGGCATTTCAGGCAGATGATAATCGCGTAATGTACCTCACGGAAATTGACAATTTCGCTGAACTGGATAAGAATCCATTCAAGGACCTGCAGGAAAAAATGGGCGAGGAAGCTTTTGAAAAGCTATTTGAACCTTTTGCTGAAACTTTTACCAAACACGGAGATTATATCCTAAATCTTGATAAAGAGCATTCCTATATGCCTGAAGGTATGGATCAAAGTATGGAAGGCATGAACTACAGAGAACTCATATTTTATCATATTCCTCCAGGAAAAATGGATAAAGCTGTGGAGATGGCCAAAGCTGCCAAGAAACTTTACGAAGATAAAGGTTCAAAAGCTTACTACCGACTATATAGAAGTGGCTTCGGAACTATGGATTCCTATTTTATGGTAGCAATATCCGGGAAAGATGCTGCTTCCTTAGAAAAATTGAGAAAAGAGAATGGAGAGTTACTTGGTGAAGAAGGTGAAAAACTATCTTCTGAAATTGAGAAAGTTTTCTCTAAACGTGAAGTTGTCACAGGACATGTAAAGCCTGAGATCTCTTACCAGTCTGAAAATTAAGAATATGAAAAATCTATTAATGTTATTCTCATGCATCTTTCTATTTATTTCCTGTGATAAGAATAATAAGGAGGAAGAAAAGATCCGGTATACGCAGGATTCAGAACAGATCAATACTTTTAAATCTGTTTTAAAGAATTATGAAAATGGAGAATGGGAGGAATATCAATCTCATTTCGCAGACAGCGTTGAACTATTTTATAATAGTCGGGAACCAATGGATGTATCTGCCGCGATAGCTATGCATAAGCAAAATAATTCGGCACTTTCTTCCTATGATTTCGTGGATTCTGAAAATGAATTTGAAATGGTAGTGACAGATGCCGGTGAAACCTGGGTTAATTTCTGGGGAGAATGGGAAGGTACGATCGCAGAAAACGATTCAATGATCGTAATCCCGGTGCATATAACCGCCAGATTTGAGGACGGTAAGATTGTAAAGGAATATCTCTATTTCAATAATGCCGGAATGAACGACGCTCTTAGAATGCTGGAAGAATCCCGAAGAATGGAGGATTCCATCGAGTAGCAATTTACAGAAAAGAACTGTAAAAGTTTCAAGGTAATACTTCAGCAAAAGCTGCTGATATTGTATATATAAATCATTAATATCAATTAATACAATGAATATAAGATCTTATAAATATCCAGGAATCCCGGTTTTCACCTTACTCTTCCTGTTTTCAGTAATCGCAGTAAACGCACAGGATGCGATAAAGATTGATCCTGACCATTACAAGGTAGAACTGGAGAATGATCAGGTTAGAGTCCTTCGAATTAACTACAATGCCGGGGAATCCTCAAAAATGCATACGCATCCTGAGGGAGTAGCCGTGTTTCTTACCGAGCATACTGCAAGTATGAAAACCGGAGACGGAAAGACGCTTAAAATGCAGGGAAATAGCGGAGATGTTTTATGGGTGGACAAGACGAAACACGAACCCATGAACATTGGTGATAACTCGTTTGAAGTAATTCAGATAGAACTAAAGAACAATACCAAAGCAGCTGGTAAAAAAAGTCTGCACTTATTCAAGCTTCCAGATGATGTTAGCGAAAAGCAAGTAAGTGATTTCCTTAAAGAAATGAATCATGCAATTAGTGAAGAAGGATATCCGGAAGCCGGTTATCATTTGTACAAAATCGCAGATAATGGTGATTACAGCTATTTTATGGAAGGTGTCTGGCCAGATTCGGCTACCTACGATAAGATCCATAATTCTGAAAAGTGGAAAACTGTTGCTGAAAAAGGTAAAGAAATGATAGATAAAATAAGGACCCAGGAATTATATATGAAGGCTGAAAAAGTGAATTAGCCAGAGCTTATTTCTAGAGTTCAGATTTAATTAAAAAAGCTTGCTGAGATTTAAAATTTCAGCAAGCTTATTAATGTTATAGACTATTGACTAATGCGGAAGTTTATCACGTAAAAGTCCGTAAACAAAAGTTCCAAGCATTGCTGCCAGGAAAACTACGATCACGGCTACATAACCTGCTCCAATGAGCGTGTAAATTGGTCCCGGGCAGGCTCCAGCAAGCGCCCATCCCAATCCAAAAATAATTCCGCCATACATATATCTACTAAAGCTTTTCTCCTTTGGCTGAAAAGTGATTGGTTCACCCTGAACATCCTTCATTCCTTTTTTCTTGATCAGTAAAGTTCCAAGAACGCCTATAACCAAAGCTGAACCAATGATCCCATACATATGAAATGATTCGAACCTGAACATCTCGTAGATCCTGAACCAGGAAGCTGCTTCAGATTTAAACATCACGATACCGAACATGATTCCTATTACTAAATATCCTATTACTCTCATCTCTTAAAAAATTAAAGGGAACAACACATGGATCATAAATAATCCACCTATAAAAAATCCAACAACAGCGATCAACGAAGGCAGCTGTAAATTACTCAGCCCTGAAATTGCATGTCCAGAAGTACATCCACCAGCCCATCTAGCACCAAAACCTATCAAAAATCCGCCAATTATCAGGATACTAAGCGCTTTCAAGTCTGTTAAAGCATCAATACCATATAACTCATCTGGAAGATATGCCTCACCTGCACTGGAAAAACCCAGTTCATTAAGGTTTGCGACCGTGTCTGGATGAATGGTAACTGCAGGATCTACCGTTAAAAAATTCATGGCAATAAAACCACCAATGGCAGCTCCAACAATCACCACAAGATTCCACTTTTGAGCTCTCCAGTTAAAATCAAAGAAGCCGGCAGATTTATCTGCTCCACACATAGTACATAAAGTTCGAAGGTTTGAAGACATTCCAAACTGCTTCCCCATAAAGATGAGGAGGAACATAATGAGTGCGATAAGCGGTCCAGCCACATACCAGGGCCAGCCCTGAAAAATTAGATCCATAATTGTTTTTTATTGATTGCAAAGATGCGAGAAGTGCACCGATATTAAAGTAACAATGGTTACACTATTTATCATCACAAAAGTCTGCCAGGTTTTGTAGTGTTTTTTCAGAAAGCCTTACAAGAGTTTGTGAAGACCAGCCTGCACTTTTATCGTGGGCGATCACATTCTCTCGTTTCTTTATTTCTTCGGAAAGCTCTTTCCCTCCATCACCATCGAAGATCCCAAAATTGGAATCCTGCGCTATCCAGTTACTGAAGCTATCAATTTCAAAAGGAAGACCCAGGCTGGTATTGATAACAATTTTAGAATTTCCAAACTTCTGAAAATATTCCGAAGTCATTACCTGAGTATTTTTTGGTAAATGGAAGCTTAGAACATCACATGTTTCTGCTAATTCCGGTAATTCAAGATAAGTCAAACCTTTCTCCTCGTAATCCTCTTTCCTGGAATTACTATGATAATAAAGGTCTGCTCCAAACGGCTTTAAGCAATCTGCCAGCAGCTTTCCGGTAGTCCCCAGACCCACAATTCCAATTTTAAGATCGGTGAGCTCCCTGGGCATGTCTTTCCATTGTTTACCAGAATAGCCATTTAGTAACTGAATCAATTCAGAAATGATGAATTCAGCTACTCCGGGATCTCCATAATCGCGAATACCGCGTACTTCGATCCCTTGATCCCGGGCGAACTTTACCGCCACATTGGCCGCTTCATCATCATAAAGACTACAAGCCATTCCTATATATTTTAAGCTCGAACAGGATTCTATAATGCTTTCAGTGATCTGGGTATGCCAGGACACGATTATTGCTTCTGCATCACCAATCCTTTCTATAATTGTTTGCTCATCTTCCGGATAATCATCATACACCTCTACCTGGTCTTCAGAATATTCCTTCAGTTTACTTATGGACTCATCGTTCATCTTCGTATAGTCCACTAAAACGATCTTATTGAATTTCATAATCTTCAATTTTCAGTAAAAAATAAATGCTGAATTTTCATTCAGCATTTCTAAGTAATTTGACATTCCCTATAACGGAATATTGCCATGTTTTCTATCCGGTCTTAGAACCGCTTTGTTTTCAAGTGCACTAAATGCACGTATCAACTTTCTTCTGGTATCTTTTGGCATGATCACCTCATCAATAAAGCCACGTTGTGCAGCTTCAAAAGGTGTGGCAAATTTTTCAGCATATTCAGCTTCCTTTTCTGCCAGTTTCTTTTCCGGATCCTCTGCCTGTGATATCTCTTTTCTAAATATAATTTCCGAAGCTCCCTTTGCTCCCATTACTGCAATTTCCGCAGTTGGCCACGCAAAGTTAAGATCGGCTCCAATATGCTTGGAATTCATTACATCGTAAGCACCTCCATACGCCTTCCTGGTGATCACCGTTACTTTTGGTACGGTCGCCTCACTAAGTGCATATAATAATTTTGCACCATGCAGGATGATCCCGTTCCATTCCTGATCTGTTCCCGGAAGGAAACCTGGTACGTCAACCAGCACCAGTAGCGGAATGTTAAAGCAATCACAGAACCTGGTAAATCTCGCTGCTTTTTTTGAAGCGTCCACATCCAGAACTCCCGCAAGACTCATAGGCTGGTTTGCAATAATCCCCACACTTCGTCCTCCAATTCTTGAAAAACCAACAATAATATTCTCGGCGTAATCTTTATGAATTTCGAAAAAAGAATCTGTGTCTATGATACCATGAATTACTTCATGCATGTCATAAGGCTTATTGGAACTATCAGGAACAATACTTTCCAGTATTTCCCTGTGTTCATCACCTAATTTAAATTCCAGCTTTTCCGGTGCAGTTTTATTATTCTGCGGCATATAACTTATCAATTGCTTGATGTTTTCAAGACAGATAATATCGTTTGCAGCAGTCACATGCGTAACACCGGATTTTGTAGAATGCGTGCTGGCTCCTCCAAGTTCTTCGGAAGTCACCTCTTCATTAGTTACCGTTTTCACTACGTTTGGACCGGTAACGAACATATAGGAAGTATCCTCCACCATCAGGGTGAAGTCGGTCATAGCGGGCGAATAAACAGCGCCACCGGCACAAGGTCCCATGATAGCAGAAATTTGAGGAACTACGCCTGAAGCTTTTACGTTCCTGTGAAAGATATCTGCATAACCACCAAGAGATTTAACTCCTTCCTGGATTCTTGCTCCTCCGGAATCGTTTAGTCCAATAAGCGGTGCTCCAACTTTTACAGCCATGTCCATGATCTTACAGATCTTCTCGGCATGAGTTTCAGAAAGTGAACCCCCAAAAACCGTGAAATCCTGAGCAAATACATACACAAGCCTTCCGTTAATAGTTCCGTAACCTGTAACAACCCCATCACCATAGAATTTCTGCTTTTCCATTCCGAAGTCGGTCGTACGGTGGGTCACCAGGATACCGATTTCCTCAAAGGAATTTTCATCCAGAAGATAATCTACCCGTTCTCTGGCGGTCAGCTTCTTTTTTTCGTGTTGCTTGGCTATTCTTTGTTCACCTCCACCCATGTGGGCTTCAGCAATTTTTTCTTTTAATTTTTCTAGATTCTGACTCATTCGTATGATTCTGAATTATATAGAATTAGTTTGAAGGCAGCCTTAGCTGTTCCTTGTCATTTAAATATTGTTTCAGCGCCAGTAATGCTGCCAGTCTGGCTTCCTGTTCTGTTTCCTCTTTCAGTGCTTCCGGAGAATAATATTTCTTAACGAAATGGGTGTCAAAATCACCACTTCTAAAAGCATCATGCTGGAAAACGAATTTTCCGAAGGCAAGTGTCGTTGAAACACCTTCCACGATATAATTATCGATCGCTTTGATCATTACCTCTATGGCTTCTTCCCGGGTTTTACCGTAGGTTACCAGTTTTGCAAGCATAGGATCGTAATAGATCGGCACTTCCATTCCTTCTTCAAAACCATTGTCCATTCTGATTCCTTCTCCCTGCGGAATCTGATATTTCTCAAGGGTTCCCGTACTTGGCATAAAATCTTCTAAAGGATCTTCAGCATAAACGCGGAGTTCCATGGCGTGTCCTTTGATCTTTAAGTCATCCTGGCTAAAAGCTATTGCTTCACCGCGAGCGATCCTGATTTGCTGTTCAACAAGATCCACCCCTGTTATATATTCGGTCACAGGATGTTCTACCTGCAATCTTGTATTCATTTCGAGGAAGTAAAAATTCCTGTTTTCATCGAACAAAAATTCTACAGTTCCAGCACCCACATAATCACAGGCCTTGGCCACTTTTACAGCTGCCTCACCCATTTTTGCACGCAAGTCATCATCAAGAACCACAGAAGGTGCTTCTTCAACAACCTTCTGGTGTCTACGCTGCACGCTACATTCTCTTTCGAAAAGGTGTAAATAATTACCGTGAGTATCTGATAATACCTGTATCTCAATATGTCTTGGAGAAGAAACGTATTTCTCGATAAAAACCGAACCATCGCCAAAAGCCGATTCAGCTTCGCTAATCGCTCTCTTCATCTGGTCTTCCAGGTTTTCTTCTTTCTCGACAACACGCATTCCTTTACCACCGCCACCAGCAGAGGCTTTGATTAGAATTGGAAAGCCAATGTCTCTTCCAATTGCCTTTGCTTTTTCAGTATCGGTGATCGCTTCGTCAATCCCGGGAACCATAGGAATATCGTAGGCTTTTACCGCATCTTTCGCAGCAAGCTTACTTCCCATTACCTTGATCGCCTTACTACCAGGACCAATCCAGGTGATACCATTGTCTTCCACTGCTTCTGCAAAACCTGCATTCTCACTAAGGAAACCGTAACCTGGGTGAATCCCGTCAACGCCAAGTTGTTTGGCAACTTCAATGATCTTATCTCCTTTAAGGTAAGATTCGCTGGATGCCGCAGGTCCAATGCAAACCGCTTCATCTGCAAACCGAACATGAGGTGCATTTCTATCTGCTTCAGAATAAACTGCAACCGTATCTATACCCATACGTTTTACAGTTTTCATTACTCTAAGCGCGATCTCGCCTCTATTTGCTACTAATATTTTCTTCATATTTCTAATCCTGAAATTTTGAATATTATCATTATTCCATTTCGATCAATAACTGATTCTTTTCAACAGTATCTGCCTTGCTTACGCTAACAGATTTTACCACACCATCCCTGGGTGCCGTAAGTGTATTTTCCATCTTCATGGCCTCAAGAACCAGCAGGTAATCACCTTCTTTGACCTCATCGCCTTCTTTTACATTTACTTCCAGAATAAGTCCCGGCATAGGTGCCTTGATATCATTTACTTGCTGAGAGCTACCTAATGAAAGTCCCATCTCCTCTATCAACTGGTCCAGATCGTTATTGATCCTTACCGAATAAATATTGGAATTGATCTTAATGTCATATTTTCTGTGAAGGAAATCTGGTTTAAAGACTTCTGCGGAAAAGGAACGATTATCTTTTAAGATATGATAATGTGCTTCTGAAGTTTTCTGGGTATCCAGTGCAGCGATCTCTTCCTGGCTGAACTCGAACTCAAAATCTTCATTTACTTTAACCTTGTATTTTTTATCCATAAATACGTTTATGTATTGATTTTAACCGTAGGAGCGTAAATATAGAAAAATTACAAAGCAATTTCTATTGCTGAAATATCAAAAAAAGGTCAAAATTCTTAAACTTCTATCTAAAGGTTTCTCGATTTGAAGCCGATCATTAAAAATTTCACAGCTTTCCATAAAAAAAGCCCGGGAATTTCCCGGGCTCTAATTTTGAATTTAGTTACTATTATTTAAATTCCTTGATATCGTCACTAAGGTCATACACCCTGGTGGCTTCAAAGATATTTTCAAGAATGCTGCTTCCTGCGGCAGATCTATAACCTCCGGCGCAGTGAACTACTACTGGTTTGTGAGATGGGATCTCTGTTACCTCATCACGAAGTTCGTTCAATGGAACGGCGATAGCGTGTTCAAAGAACTTACCTTCATTCACTTCACTGGTATTCCTAATATCCACGATCGTGTAGTTATTCTGGTTGTTTTTGAAATCTTCGAGGTCAAATTCTCTGCTTTCCACTGGAAGATCTTCTCCAAGCGTATAAACGCCTTTGATCTGTTTTTCATACCCAATCTTTGCAGCTCTTTCCAGTACTTCCTCAAGTTGGTCTACAGATTCTATAACCAGGTAGAATGCTTCTTCCGGTTTAACGATCGCACCTAACCAGGTTTCGAACTTATCCTTTTCTGATCGGCACATGATATTGATACTGTTAGAAAGATGACCGTTCTTAAAGGTTTCTTCGTCCCTGGTATCTACTACCAGCATATCTTCATCTTCTTTCTCAGTTACATAAAGACGTACTTCATTAGCCCATTTGGTACGTTGTACATTCTCGGGTCCGGTTTTGTTCGCATCTACATCGAAACCAAAATAACTAGGAATAAAGGGCTGATCCTTTAGTATTTCTTCAATAAATTCTTCTTCTGTCTGTTCTTTAAATGCCCAGTTGCCCTGTCTTTCATTTCCAAGTGTACTTGAAGAATCATCGCTCATATTTTTTCCGCAGAGAGAACCTGCACCGTGAGCAGGATACACCAACGCATCATCTGGAAGATCTGTGAATTTATTCTTGATCGTATGATACATATCACTAGCAAGTTCCTTACGTTTAGCAGTCATATTTCCAGCCTTTTCCCGAAGATCTGGTCTACCTACATTTCCAATGAACAAGGTATCCCCGGTAAAAAGAGCAGTGTCTTTATCATCTTTTGCCACTACCGTAATACTATCTGGGGAGTGCCCTGGCGTATTAATCGCACTAAAGGTGATCTTTCCCATTTCAAAACTGTCGCCATCATCAAATCCCTGGTGGGGATAATCTGCTCCTACCATCTCACTGGTATATATAGTCGCTCCCGTTTCCTGGTGAATTTGCATATGTCCGCTAATAAAATCGGCATGGGGATGTGTTTCAAAAATTGCCACGATCTTGGCATTTCTAGATTCAGCATAAGAATAATACTGCATTGGGTTTCTGGATGGATCTACCAGTGCCATTTTTCCTTCACTTACGATCGCGTAAGAGTAATGTGCCAGTGGTTCGTCTTTAAATTGCTTTATATCCATAATATGATCTTTATTTATTGTTCTTAAATTTTATTTTCTTCTGAAGGGATAAAGGGTCTGACTTTTAAAAGTCTCCGGAAAATTCTCATCCCCATGAAATCCCAATTCTATTTGTTTTCCATTCTTCGGAATATAGGCGGTACCAAAAATATAATCCCAAATACTAAGACTTAATCCGAAATTCATTCCGAAGGGTCTGTCCTCTGGCAATTCTTTACTATGATGCCAGATATGCATTTTTGGACTATTAAAAATGTATCCCAGCGGCCCATAGCTCCAGCCTAAGTTAGCATGATTTAAATGGCCTACGAGCACCGCGAACATATGTACCACGAAAAATTCCTGAATCCCAAAACCAATCATGGCCAGCGGAATATATTGTACTGTTTTATAGATGATGGTTTCCATAAAATGAAACCGGAACTGTGCCGCAAAACCCATTTGCTTTACACTGTGATGTACCTTGTGAAATTCCCATAACCATGTTCTCCGATGTAATTGCCTGTGCACGTTCCACTGAATAAAATCGGCGATCAAGAACATAATAAGTAATTGCATCCAGGCGGGTAGCTGATCTATTTGAAATGCAACAATATTACTGATCCCGAAAAGTCCCAGAAAATCATTGAAGATCTCCACAGCTACATTACTAAGCGCATTATACCCAAAAAGAGAAAACAGGAAGAAATTGAATACTATATAAAAAGAATCCAGCCAGAATCCCTTACGTATTGGTTTCTGCTCTTTTCTCCATGGGATCAATACCTCTAACGTCCAAACCAACAGGGACAAACCTATAAGCCAGTAAAAATAACTGGTCCAGGTAGGACTGGTGATCTCGTTCCAAAGGTAATTTGCATACCCGGAAAAAGAATTTCGAATGATCTCAAGATATTTCTCCACTTTCATTGCTTTACAAAAATAGAAATATCTTATGGGTTAGGAAGTAACATTGGTTACAGTTCTTTTTTGAGAACCTTAACGAACGAAAACCTTGTATGTTAGAGTGCGTTAAACATCCCTTTAAGGCTATAGGTTTTCCCTAATTTTATACTGCTAAAAAAATGAATTATGAGTAGAGAAGTTTTAAAACAGAAGTTTGGACTAGGTGGTGTAGCCATTGGAAACGGTTTCAAAGTACTTAGCGATAAAGAAGCAGAACAAACCCTTGAAGGTGCATGGAATGCAGGTGTACGTTATTACGACACCTCTCCCTGGTATGGATTGGGATTAAGTGAAAGAAGGTTTGGACATTTTCTGCATAACAAAAAACGTGAGGATTATATCCTAACGACCAAAGCAGGTAGATTACTAAAGGCTAATGGCAATAAGCCGGAAACAATGTGGAACGAACCTGCTCCATTCGATTATGAATATGACTATTCGGCGGAAGCTGTGAGAAGATCTGTAGAAGATAGTTTACAAAGACTGGGAGTTGAAAGCATAGATTATGTATTTATCCATGATCTTTCACCAGATCATAACGATGAATATAAAGATGGTACAACCTGGCTGGATCATTTTGAAGTAGCTAGAACTGGTGCGATGCCGGAACTTACCAGAATGCGTGAAGAAGGAATTATCAAAGGTTGGGGCCTTGGAGTAAATACCATAGAACCTATTGTAAAGACCCTGGAAGAGACAGATGCAGACCCTGATCTGTTCCTTTCTGCTATTCAATACTCCATGATCGATCATAAAAAATCACTGGATGAGTTATTTCCGGTGATCGAAAAACACGATGTGGGACTTATTTCCGCAGCACCATTTAGTGCTGGTCTTTTATCAGGACAGAAGCGCTATAACTATGGTGGAGAAATGCCAGATGATAAAGTAAAGCAGTTAAACGGAATGAAAGAGGTTGCAAAGAAATATGACGTGGATCTAAGTAAGGCTTCCATACAATTCTCCTACGCAACTAAAGTAGTAAATACGGTGCTGGCAGGTGCCAGTAAGCCGGAACAGGTAGAAGAAAACATGAAAGCATTTGATGCGAAGATCCCATCAGGTTTCTGGCAGGAACTTAAAGAAAGGAACCTCATCGATAATAGATGCGAAACTCCAGAATAGTTACTCACCCCGGTCTACGCCGGGGTTTTTTATTTTAGTTCCAGCCTTAAGTAATAATTCCTACCAAAGCTGAGGAAGAATATTAAATAACCCAGTAATACCATTAAGATTACTCCAAGAACGAGGCTGTTATAATCATATTTTAAATACAGAAAAAAATATAGCAAAGCGATAAGGATCGCAGAGGGCATAAAGTATTTTGACATCACAAAGCCTGAAACCTGAACATGAATAGTATCATCCTTCCCTAATGTTAAAGCAAGCGGCTGACTCCCACACCAGTCTATTTTCGCTTCCAGACTATATACACCAGGTGGAACCGCATACTTCTTTATTTCATGATCGCCTATATCACCAATCTTTCGTCCATTAAGATATAGCTCAAAACTTCTCATTTTATTTGCCCACTCTGAATCACGTTGTATGTATATAACTGGCATTAAATCGATTAGTTTAGGTTTTGTAACAAATGTTACATTCGGTACTTGAGATTTCTTCTACATTGCAAGCGGTTAGATTTTACAGGTTTTTAAAATCGAACGCCGTATCACCCTACAGATGCGGCGTTTTTTTATTCGTAAAACTCTGTGATCTGTGATAGCGTTTTTCGCTCAATATCCGGTACCAGCGCATTTTTCGCAGCATAACCTACCGGCAATAATAAAAAAGGTCTTTCATTCTTTGGTCGCTTGAGAATGTTTAAGAGAAAGTTCATAGGACTCGGAGTGTGCGTCAAAGTGACAAGTCCGGCATTATGAATCGCAGAAATTAGCATTCCGCAAGCAATCCCAACCGACTCATTTACATAGTAATTTGTTAGTTTCTCTTCCTCTAATCCAATTTCATAAGCTTCCTTAAAAACTACTATGATCCAGGGGGCGATCTCCAGAAACTCCTTATTGGTATCGGTTCCAAGAGGCGCCAGATCCTTCAGCCATTGTTCGCTCATTCTGCTACTATAATTTGCCTGCTCTTCCTCTTCTGCAGCGATTCTAATTTTCCGTTTGATTTCTTCGGAAGAGATTGCGCAAAATTTCCAGGGCTGCTTATGTGCACCTGAAGGAGCCGTTCCAGCAGAAAGAATCAATTGCTCAATAACTTCTTTCGCTACCGGTCGATCTGAAAAATGCCTGACAGATCTACGCTCAGAAAGTTCTGAATAAAACTTCCTGGCTCTTAACAGCATTTCGGCCTCGGTAAACTCTTCGGAATAAAAGGGAATGTGCGGGAATCCGTTTACCTCAACTATTTTCCTTTCTAATTTTCCTTCCATAAAAACTTTAAACTTTGCTAATATCTCCCATTACGCCTATTAATTTCTTTTTAATCTCGGTATAAGGTGGATGCAGAATATCTGTTGCAGCGAACTTCTTCTGCTGCATGACCGCCCGCTTTTTCGAGAAGGTTTTAAATCCGTCAAAACCATGATAGTGGCCCATTCCGCTTGCTCCCACTCCCCCAAAAGGTAGTCTGTGTTGTGCCAGATGATAAATAGTATCATTAATGGTCACTCCCCCTGAAAGCGTAAATTTTAAAAGATGATCTATACGATCCTGGTTATCATCAAAATAATAAAGCGCCAGAGGTTTCGCATTTGCGTTTACATACTCGATTGCCTGCTCCACGGAATCAAGGTTTAAAACGGGCAATAGCGGACCAAAGATCTCTTCCTGCATGATCTCCATATCACTGCTAACGTCAAAGACCAATTTTGGAGTCATCATACCTTCAGGTAACTCATTGGTTTCGCATAATTCGATAATTTCTGCACCTTTTTGTTTAGCGTCTTCCAGTAAAGAGGTCAAACGTTTAAAATGTTTATCGCTAATGATATAGGAATACTGTTTGTTATTCGCGACATCTGGATAAAACTTTTCTACTACCTGTTTGCTGTATTCTATAAGCTTATCGTTTAAATCTGCAGGCATGACCAGGTAATCTGGTGCGACACAGGTTTGCCCCGCATTAAAAAGTTTACCAGCCAGGATCCTCTTTGCAGCCAGTTCCAGATCGTAAGATTCGTGAATGATCGCTGGAGATTTACCACCAAGTTCCAGAGTGACCGGTGTAAGATTAGGTGCAGCTGCTGCCATGATCAATTTTCCCACGCGGGTGGAACCGGTAAAGAATAGATGATCAAATGGGAGTGAAGAAAAATCTTTGGCAAGCTCTGCATCGCCAGTAACACAGTGAATATAAGAAGAGTCAAATGTCTTGTTGATCAAATCTTTGATCACTTCCGCCGATGCCGGAGCAATTTCCGAAGGTTTGATGATCGCATGATTTCCCGCAGCTATGGCGTCCACCAATGGACTTAGGGTTAACAGGATCTGGTAATTCCACGCACCCATGATGCCAACTGCACCTAAAGGCTGGAATCGATAGAATGCCGTAGATGGTAATAGAAACCATGAACTGCGAACCGATTTCCGTTTTATCCAGTTTTTAAGATGGCGTCTGGCATGTTTGATCTCATCATGTAGCGGAAAAAGTTCCAGGATGGTGGTTTCTTCAGCACTACGATGTCCAAAATCCTGAGAAACGGCTTCTATCAATCGTTCCTGGTTTTTTTCTACCATTTCTGAAAGACTAGCCAGAGCCTCCATTCTCTGTTCGTATTCCGGAGGTGATTTTGTAAATGCCTTTTGCTGAATTTTTAGTAGATCTGATAGTTCTTGTGAAGTCATAGAGTAGCCTTTAAAATTGAAGGAACATTCTAAATTTAAAGTTTTCTATGAATATGCGACTGAGTTCGCTCTTTATTTTCTTCTGAAGAGCCCTGTAGAAAAATTCTGTTTTGCTCCCCACGGAGTTGTATGATCCCGATTCTCGAGCCTCACCGTCTCAAAATCTGATTCTAATAGTTCCTCCAGAGCTGAAGTTGCATATTTCCTGATGGTGATTCCACTGCATTTATCGGGTCCGTTTTCAGAAAAAACTGATAGTAGACAATATGCGCCTTTCTTTAAAGAATTCTTTAATACTGTTAAGTAATCCTCAACCGGCTTATCCTCGGTAAGAAAGTGCAGGGCCGCACGATCATGCCAAAGTTCGAAGGATGTATCTGGTTTAAAGTTAGTTATATCAGACTCTATCCAGTTAATTTTTTCAGCCTTCTCTCCCAACCTGTTCTGCGAATCCTGCAGTGCTTTTGCTGAAATATCCAAAACATGAATATTCTTATATCCCAGTTCCAGTAGATGATCTGCGAGAAAGCTATTTCCTCCACCAATATCAATGATATTCGCTTGAGGAGAAAGACCAAGAGACCTGATGATCTCAAGGCTGTGTTCCGGCTTTGGCTGGTACCAGCTGGTTTCTTCAAACTGCCTGGTATTATAAATCTTTTCCCAGTGTTCTTTTAAATCCATTTTCAATTAAATTCTGCACAATTTTCAGAAGGAATATTCACGCCTGCGGCTTGCTGGTAAACCAGGCTTGCACCTAAATGACCTACATAAGCAAGACAAACAGCACCCGCCACTAGAAGCAGAACGACCACAAGATTAGTCAGTTTATTCCTGAAGTTTTCGAAGTAATAAAATACTATCTCCAATAAAAGCCCAATACTAAATAACCAGGCGGTCGTGTAGGCAAAGTTCTCATGATCTTTTAAAATGGTTGGATCACATAATTTACGGGAAACGACCCCATCTGCCAGATCACCGGTATAAATAGAAATCCAGATCCCAATAACTCCCAGGATGAGTAAAAGTCGGCCACCAAAATGCCAGGTTTCTCTTCCAGACCATAGACTCATGATCTTAAAAAGGGTTGCCAGTAATAGTAAAACTATTGGAAAATGAACGGACAGAGGATGAAAAACCTCTGTCCGCCAAAATTCTGGAATTTGAGTTTCCATTATTCCATGATTTTTACTGAAATAGGATCCAGTCTTTTTCCGTTCTTTTCTACTTCTACTTCTACTTTCTGTCCTTCTTCAAGTTCAGAAAATTCTACATCGCTTCCATTTCTGGTCAGGCTTGTAGTTTCAGTAAAATATAGCTCCAAAGTCTTGTCATCATCTGTAGTAACATAGATCTCTGTTTTGTCTGCTTCTACTTCTTTTACTGTTCCCTGGTAAGTTCCAGATTCCACAGCATCTGTACTTTCACCACAAGCAACGAACAATAAGATCGCGCTCATAAACATACCTTTCAAAATTGTTGATTTCATAGTCTTAAATTTAAATTAGATTGTAGAGGCTGAAATTAATGAAATTCTATTAGCCCATAAATAGAGTTCCCGATTATTTAATCTTCAGCAGTATGTTTTCCTGATCTGGACGGAATCCTGATCATATTGAAAGATTTCATCAAATGAAATAATCCCGGCAATATGATCCCTCCTCCAATGATCAATGAAATTCCCAGCACGTGCATTACAGATTCCGGAGCAGTGCTTTCGAGCATATTCACTTCCGAAGTACTGGTAATAATAAGGCGCGGAAAATGAGTATACACAGCAGCAAATATGACCAGTAAGATCTGTAATCCTGCGTAAATCCTGGTCTGTACACGTTTTTGTTTCCAGATAGCAAACCATAGAGGAATCAGTAATAATGCTGAGAGTACGATCGCTATTAGAGATATACTATTCTGAAGAAATTCTTTAATAAAAGCCATATCATACCAGTACCCATAGAAAAGCACTGCACCACCCACCAATACTAACACAACGGTGAAAATTGCCGATTTCCGACTATACATTTTCCTGATATCTCCTTCAGTTTCTCCAATTAATAATGTTGAAGCCAGGAATGTACAAAGTGCAGCATAGAATAATCCTGTTAGAACAGTAAAGGTATTTAGCCACGGATACATAAAAATTTCAGCAAACGTAGTATTAGAGTAATCATCTGTAACTACAATCTTACCGCTTAACAATGCACCAAATGACATTCCGAGGAAAATTGGAGTAATAAGGCTTGATATCCTGAACATGCGATTATACCAAACCTGTGTTCCATCGATCACCGCATCATAATGCCTGAAAATAAATGCAACTCCCCGCATGGTAATTCCTAATAACACCAGTGTAAGTGGAATATGAAGATAGATGATGATGATATTGAAATAAGCCGGAAAAGCGATCCATAGAATAACAATCAGGATAATAAGCCAGATATGATTGGCTTCCCAGACCGGTCCCATGACTTTATAGACCGTAAGTTTATTCAATTCCCTGTTCTCCCGGGATGAAAAAAGCTCTACGATGCCAGCCCCAAAGTCGGCACCACCCAAAAGAACATATAGAAATAGAGAGAAAAACGTAAAAAATAGCACTACGTATAACATACCTACCCGATTGAGTTATTAAGAACCTTGATCTGCCTGTGCATTAGCCAGGTTACCATCGCTGCAAGGATGGCGTAAACAGTAACGTATAGGTAAAAGCTGAATTCTAAACCAGGCATTGGGGTTACAGCTTCAGAAGTTCGCATGATATTGTACACGATCCAGGGTTGTCTTCCTACCTCGGTAACTACCCAACCTGCTTCCACGGCTACAAATCCTAAAGGAGTTAGTATCGCGAACAGCCACCAGTATTTCTTATTATCCAGCCAGCTTTTCTTCTTTAAACTGATAAAATAGATCAAAGCCGCCAGCATTAGTAAACTACCAATTCCCACCATGGTCTGGAAAGCGTAATGTACAACAGGAACCGGTGGGAGATCTTCTTCAGGAAAATCATTCAGTCCTTTTACCTCAGCATCAAAATCTCCAAAGGCCAGGAAGGATAATGCTTTTGGTATTTCTAACATATTACTCACAGTTTTATTTTCCGCATCCACAATTCCGCCGATATAAAGTGGAGCTCCTTTTTGGGTTTCATAATGCGCTTCCATCGCGGCAAGTTTTACCGGCTGTCTTTGTGCGACATCCTTGGCAGATAGATCACCACTTATAGGTTGTAAAAGCGCTGCGACCGCACCAAATACAATGGCAATTTTAAAAGCAGCCTTGTGCAGATCTGGGCGTTTGTTACGTAATATTTGTATGGCGTGAAGACCGGCAACGGCAAAGCCAGTAGCAGCGAAAGCAGCCAGGGTCATATGCAGAGCCTGGGTGAACCATGCGTCATTAAGAAAAGCCTTTACCGGATCTATATTCACATAAGCGCCATTTACCACATCAAAACCAGTTGGTGAATTCATCCAGGCATTGGCAGATACTACGAGAATCCCTGAGATCACTCCTGAAATTCCCACGATGATCCCAGTGATCCAGTGAAAAGTTTCCGGAAGTTTTTTCCAGCCATACAGGTAAAAACCAAGCGCGATCGCTTCTACAAAGAAGGCCGCACCTTCCAGGGAAAATGGCATTCCTATTACAGGACCGGCATGTTTCATAAATTCTGGCCAGAGCATTCCCAGCTCAAAGGACAGTGCGGTTCCCGAAACTGCACCGGTGACAAAAAAAATGGCAACTCCGCGTTGCCAGGCTTTAGTAAGTTTTAAATAAATAGGTTTGCGGGTATTTAGCCACTTTTTATGAGAAACGACCATAAAAAAGGGCATGACCATACCAATACATGCAAAAATAATATGAAATCCGAGGGTAAAAGCCATTTGGAGTCTGGCGTAATCGAGGTTTTCCATGACGGAATGATTTGGATGATATTCCGACCTCAAAAAGTAGGTTGGAACACCTGTTCTTTCGGTTTGTAAATTTAATGATTTTAATAGGCCTGATCCCTTCAGCAACACTTTAATTTCTGAATTTAACGCATGTTGCATGAAGTCTTAAGAAGGATCAAAAACTTAATAATTTTACGAATTAAAACTTCAGAAGAGATTATAGTAGTTCGCTTAGAATAATATAGATACCCATCACCAAAACGAACCAGCCAAAGCCTTTTTTCAACTTCTTCCCATCTATGAATTTGTTCAGATAAACTCCCAGCCAGATTCCTGCAATGGAGAGCCCGGTAAATATAAGTAGAAACGGCCAGTCAATTTCAAGGTTTTGAACATCCCCAATAAAACCGATCAAACTTTTAAACGCGATAATGAGTAAGGAAGTGGCCACAGCTTTTTTCATGGGAAGCTTAGCCAGTAAAACCAATGCCGGGATGATAAGGAAACCACCACCAGCTCCAACGATTCCGGTTAACAGTCCCACCACGATCCCTTCTAAAATAATCAAAGGATAGTTATACTGCACTGCTTGTTCTTCACCAGTATCCTCAGTACGTTTTTGAGTGATCATCGAAATTGAGGCAACCACCATGATAATAGCGAAAAACAACATGATCCCGATATTCTTGGTAATCGTGAGTCCGCCAATACTAAAGATCTCCTCTGGAATTGCCGGGACGAGGTACATCCTGGTTAGATATACGGCAATAAATGCGGGAATTGCAAAAACGATTGCGGTCCTGAAATCTATCAATTTCTTCGGAAGGTTTCTAATCGCGCCTACTAAAGCTGAAGTTCCCACCACAAAAAGAGAATAAGCAGTCGCGGTCACAGGATTTATTGCCATGAGGTAAACCAGCACCGGCACCGTAAGTATGGAACCTCCGCCACCTATGAGTCCAAGCACTACTCCAATAAGTAAAGCTCCAAAATAACCGAGAATTTCAAGAATATCCATAGTAATTTAATTTCGGAGCAAATGTATTGGGTTCATAGAGTACGTGCAGTAACAAGTGTTACAGAAGGATTATAGATCGATGACCTTGATCTGGTTTCTCTGTAATTTGATCTTGCCATCCAGTTCTAGCTTCTTTAATAACCTGGAAACCACCACCCTGGACGTATGAAGGTCGTATGCAATCTGTTGATGGGTACTTTGCACATTCTCATCTCCATTGATCTTAGCCTTGTCCCGCAGGTATTTCATAATACGCTGATCCATATTAAGGAATGCGATCGTGTCTATAGTATCCAGCATTTCAGAAAGACGGGAGTGATAGCTTTCAAAAACAAAATTTCTCCAGCTTTTAAATCTCGCGGTCCATTCTTCCATTTTGGCAATAGGCACCATAATCATGGTAGTATCGGTTTCGGCTACCGCACGAATCTCAGATTTGGTCTGGCCCATACAACAATTAAGAGTCATGGCACAGGTATCTCCTCTTTCTATAAAGTAAAGCAGCAATTCATCACCGTCACCGTCTTCGCGTAAAATTTTTATAGCGCCATTTAGCAACAACGGCATCCCGGTAACATAATCGCCAAACTCAATAATGCGCTCCCCTGCATCGATCTTACGAATAGATCCACATTCGGCGATCTCTTCGAGCAATTCTTTTTCAAATAGAAAGCCGTAGGCCTCCTGTAATTCGGTCATCATGGGTTAGGATTTTTACCCTTTAAAATTAGCAAGATTATCGAGAACAATTCCCAGCGATTTGGTAGGATACTTCGGAAGTATCACGGAAATCAAAAATTACTGATACTACAGAAGTAAGTTTTATAAAAATTTTAAAGTTATAGGGCCTTCCGAAGAATTCATTTAACGAAGTCTTATTAAGCTTCGGCTCTCTTAAGACGTACCTTAGTGTTCAAGAAAAATTGCTAAACAAAAAAGATAAAAATTATGTCGAAGGATTCAAAAATGACCACTATTAACCCAGCAACCGGAAAGGAAATCCAATCTTATGATACGATGACCAATGATGAAATGAACAAGGCGATCGAGTCCTGTCATGAAGCATTCCTGGAATGGAAAATGAAGCCTGCTGAAGAGCGCGCAAAAATTATTGTTAATATTGGAAAAGAACTTGACAAGAATAAAGACAAACTTGCCAAATTAATGACAGAGGAAATGGGGAAACTGGAAAAGCAGGGATACCAGGAAATTGAACTCTGTTCAGCTATTTGTGATTATACCGCTGAAAACGGACCAAAAAGTTTACAGGATGAAGAAAGAGAATTACCAGAAGGTGGAAAAGGTTTTATCACCTACTCTCCTATGGGCGTGATCTACGGAATCCAACCATGGAATTTCCCAACTTACCAGGTAGTGCGTTATTCTATCGCTAATCTTATGGCCGGAAACGGAGTATTGCTGAAGCATGCTGAAAACGTAACCGGAACAGGAATTTTACTGGAGCAAATTTATAAGGACGCAGGATTACCCGAGAACTTATTTAAGACTCTGGTAATTTCTCATGACCAGAGTGATGAGGTAATCGAAAACGAACGAGTTCGCGGTGTAACTCTTACAGGAAGCCCTGGCGCCGGAAGGATTATTGGTGAAAAAGCAGGGAAAGCGCTTAAGAAAACGGTATTAGAACTGGGAAGTAACGATGCTTATATCGTACTTGATGATGCAGATCTTGATCTTGCTGTAAAAACCTGTGTACAGGGACGTCTCTATAATAATGGTGAAACCTGTGTTGCTGCGAAAAGATTTATCGTAGTAGATGCGGTTTATGACAAATTTAGAGATGCTTTTGTAGAGCAGATGAAGAATATGAAGGCAGGAGATCCTACAAGCGAAGATAGCGATCTGGGACCAATGGCCAGAAAAGATCTACGTGAAGAACTTCATGAGCAGGTAGAAGAGAGTGTGAAAAAAGGCGCAAAGATCCTTTGTGGAGGGAAAATTCCAGAAGGCGACGGATTCTATTATCCAGCTACTGTGCTTGAAAATCTTGAGCCGGGACAACCAGCTTATGATGATGAGCTTTTTGGACCTGTAGCTTCTTTAATCAAAGCGAAAGATACTGATGATGCGATGAGAATTGCGAATGACAGTAGATTTGGTCTTGGTGGAGGAATTTTCTCTAAAGACGAAGCTAAGGCTAAGGAATTAGCTCAAAAGCACTTTGATACCGGAATGGTATTTATCAATTCCTTTGGACTTGCCAAGCCTAACATGCCATTTGGTGGTGTGAAGGATTCAGGTTATGGTAGAGAACATGGTGGATTTGGATTGCATGAATTTGTAAATGCAAAATCTGTAATGATGGCGTAAGTCATTATTCATTTCTATATATACAAGGGAGCTACGGCTCCCTTTTTTATGGACAAATTTTAAATAAACCTCTTAACCAGCGCTTTCTGTTTTTAAACGTTTTCACGACCAACGCGACCTTATGAATCGGATTTTCATTTATGTTTGAAGGTTAATTAAATTTTATGAAGCAATTGAATTTGTTTCTATTCAGACATAAAAATGCTGAACAGATAGGTATAGACTTTAGATTTGACATGGAACTAAAGGCTCATTTAAAAAAGCTCAATGAAGTGAGGTGGAGTCGAACCCATTCCTGCTTCTATATTCCAGCGGGTAAACAATACCTGGAGAGCCTTAACTCCCACTTCAAATCTATAGAGGTAGAAATTAATACTGCTCTACTCGACTTTTCCAGAATTCCAGATATCGCCATTGTAGAAACTGTTGAAGTAAGACAGGCCATGCGAAAGTTCGTGCGATATTTAAAAGGTTTGAGACATAGCCCAAGTACGATCAAAACCTATTCTTCATTTGTGCACTCATTTCTGAAATTTCATCATGAAAAAGAGAATTACACGCATAGGGATGTCGCCAGGTTTATAGAATCTGAAGTTGCTCTGAAACGCTATTCTATAAGTACGCACCGGCAATGTATTAGCGCTTTAAAGCATTATTTTGAATTTAATGAAAATGCTTTATTTGATCTTAACGCGTTGAAGCGTCCCAAGAAAAGCAGTTATCTACCTACGGTTCTAAGCAAGGAAGAGTTAATCGATCTATTGCGACTTACCCGAAATTTGAAACATCGTAGTATTCTCGCGCTTATATATTCTTCTGGCTTACGAATTGGTGAGCTGATCAATCTTGAGTTGCGGGATCTTGATATTGATAGAAGGCAAATTCTGGTTAGACAGGCAAAAGGTAGGAAAGACCGTTATGTGATGATGGCAGAAAGTTTTCTTCCATTATTACTGAATTATTTACAAACTTATGAACCTAAGCGTTACTTCGCTGAAGGTAACGGCGGAAAATACTCCAGTTCCGCGATTCGCGGATTCCTGAAGGATTCCTGCGAAAGAGCAAAGATTAGAAAAAGGGTGACTCCGCATACGCTAAGACACAGTTTCGCCACGCATATGCTGGAGAACGGAACAGATCTAAGATATATCCAAGAACTGCTAGGCCACGCTAAACCGGAAACTACGATGATCTATACGCATGTAACCAAAAAAGACCTCCTGAAAATTGAGAGTCCGCTTGATTCCACTATCAAAAAGCTATTGGAGAAGGGAGATAAAGAACAGTCGGATCTGCGTTTATCCCGAAACATACTCGGATAAATATGTATATTTGGGTGGATATAACGAGTTATATACAATGGCTCCAAAACCACCTGAGTTCAATAACTTAACGTAACAAATCATAACTTACAATTTCCAAAGCTAGATTAAAGTGTAACGTTTCTATAAATAATTAACTAATAGCTTAAAATAAGATTTAGAATAAATTCATAGGATACTAAAAATCCAATCACAAACATTAAACTAAAATTATCATGGCTAGAATATTGAAATCAAAAAAAACTCATCTACTTATTTTTCTATTCACATTCGTAATTGCATTCATAATATTAAGCACTATATTTTCAGATTGGGAACATTTCAAAGCGGGACTTTTTGGATACTAAACTATTCTTAATAAATGTGATATACTCCCAAGCTTAATGTTGTAATAGTTAGTTGGAAAAATCCACTTCTTAAATGACAAGTAAAAATGGAGATCCTATAAGCACTCAAGTATTATAATTGAGTTTTAAATAAAGATTTCTGTGGTTAATTATTGGTTTGATAAGAAGAATAGGACTATATCAACTTCTGATTAATATAGCCGGAACACGTTTAAAACTTAAAAGAGGTCCAATTTATAACTGTAACTGTCGCCACAGTATATAACAACGGTTAATCGCCAATAGACGGCAGCGTTAGAAAGAAAATAATTAAATTGACCAACAAACCAATACTAAGCCGACAACTCCGCGTCCCTTATTCCGCCAACTGGCGATAACCGAGACCGTTGCCCACAATATATGACAAGAAAGCTACTTATAATTATTGGACTCATCAGCTTCCAATTTTCAATTGCTCAAATTCAAGGAACAATTATTAACTCTGATACTAATCAGTCCATTTCATTTGCAAGTATTTGGATTGAGAATACAAATATTGGAACCACATCTGATAAAAATGGAGTATATCAGCTAGACAAGACTGATAACTCAAATATTGTTGTCTTTTCAGCTATAGGGTATCAAACCCAACGTATTGAATTTGATTTATTAAAAGATAGCATACGATTAAAATCAATATCAGAACCATATCCTAAACTTGAGAATATAAATAGTTCTAGAAAGAAAAAAAGAACAACTAGTATTGGTAAATACGACAAAGCGAAAACTAAGAGATTTTTTGGGGCAGGTAATTTACCTGGGATAACAGCGCGATTTTTTGAGTATAATAATTCATATTCCAAAACACCGTTTTTAAACGAAATTTCTATCCTAACCAGTAGTGATATTTCTAGAGCTAAATTTCTAATTAAATTATATAAAAAGGACAGCGTTGGTAATCCAGGAGATTACATATATCATAAAAATATTATCGGCGTATCACGACGTGGTAAAAGATCCACGAAAATAAATCTTTCGGATTTGAATATAAAATTTCCAGAAAAAGGTCTTTTTGTCGGAATAGAGTGGTTAATTATAGAAGATAACAAATTTGAATATTCGTATATATCACCGGGCAAAAAGGGAGAATTAACAGATATATCATATGAGCCAGCATTCGGAATGATTTCGAGTTCGACATTAAATAATTCGTGGAGCTTCTTTCAAGGACATTGGACTAGAATCCCTAAAGATCCAAGAAACCACGAGTTTAAACTTTTAGCATTAGAATTAGAGTTATCAGACTAATATACCGTGGGCAACATCGGTTGATCGCCAATAAGCGGCACCGTTAATAAGATAATAATTAACTTGACCAACAATCCAATACTAAGCCGACAAATCCGCGTCCCTTACTCCGCCAACTGGCGATAACCGAAACCGTTGGCAATAATACTTAAACAGCGAATTGAAATGCAAAATAGATTTTACCAATTATCTAAAAAGGAAAAAAGGAACTTCTATCTAAATCTGACTATCGTTATTTTAGTGATTCTCATTCCCGTTTTTGCACTCTCTTTTTATTTCAAAATCTATTTTCTAGCACCTTTAATTTTCTGGATCCTACTTTCAATTACAGCTCCATTTTTCGATATACCATCAATGAATAAAAATGGAAATTTGAAATACGAATCATCGCTGTTAATTTCAGAAAAAGAAAAAATAACCAAATAAAAATACACGGAGGATCCCTATTTGACTATTACTTTGTCTTAAATAATCAAGATAAGGGAAGTAAAAGAAGAAATATTATTCTCTTAGAATATTTAAATGGTATCCTCGAAATAATTGAATCAAACAAAGAAAAGCCAGATTTAAAAATTACAGGAACTACATATATTTTGAACCAGAGAACAGCGAATAAAATTGGTTTCAAAGTTCAAGAAATGGATACAATTCAATTAATTATCCTACTTCTAAATTATCCAAACCTGATTTTCACAAAATCTTTCTCTCATAAAAAATTATCCTTTCCAGACTTGAAGAATATTAAAACATATAAATCTAGTATTAAAGAATTGGATGAGAATAAACAGAAAATTACTCAAATTAGAAATACAATAAAAAGTACTATTGCCAACATCGGTTAATCGCAAATAACGGGTATTGCCGAAAAAGTGTAATTTTAGAAACCAAGAGAGAAAATAATTAATCCGACAAGTCCGCGTCCCTACTCCCGCAACTTGCGATAACCGTAACCGTTAGCTCCAATATTTTATCAAGAAAATAGTTCCCAATTTGGGATTTTAATTTATCTTTGTTATAAAATAATTTAATGTGAGAATTATTGCAAAACGAACCTTACGTGATTTTTGGATAAAACACGCCGATAGTGAACAGCAATTAAAAGCCTGGTATCGAGAAACAGAAAAAACAGAATGGGAAAATATAAATGATTTAAAAAAAGACTATCCCAGCGCAAGTATTTTACAAGACAATAGAATCGTTTTCAATATAAAAGGAAACAACTATCGATTAATTGTAAAATTTAACTTTGAATATCAAGTTTGCTACATAAGATTTATTGGAACTCACGCGGAATATGATAAAATAGACGCTAATAATATTTAGAAAAATGAATATAAAACCAATTAGAAACGAAGAAGATTATCAAAATGCTCTTCAAAGACTTGATGAAATTTTTGATGCAAAAAGAGGTACAGAAGAAGGTGACGAACTAGAAATACTAGTTATTCTCGTTGATAATTATGAGAATGAACATTTTCCAATCGGTATGCCTGATCCAATAGAAGCTATAAAATTCAGAATGGAACAAATGGGAATGAAACAAAAAGACCTGGCAGAGGTTTTCGGTTTCAAAAGCAGAGTAAGTGAAATTTTGAACAAGAAAAGAAAACTGACTTTGGAAATGGTAAGAAAGTTAAATACTACTCTTCATATTCCAACAGAGGTTTTGATCCAAGATTATTAATCGGAACACAAATACTGGAGCTAACAACGGTTCACCGCAAATAAGCGGCAGCGTTAGAAAGAAAATAATTAACTTGACCAACAAACCAATACTAAGCCGACAAATCCGCCTCCCCTATTCCGCCAACTTGCGGTAACCGAAACCGTTGGCAGCAATATTTCAAGAAAACAGTGAATAAGAAAAGTTTAGGAAAGAAGAATAAAGAGCTTCTAAAAATTGCAGAAAATATAATGAAGGCTGGAAATTCTTCTGTTCAGAAAAAAGACTTTTATATCCTCTCAATTATTAATAGAACGATTTCTTTGAATAAGGCATTTATTCTTTTAGTAGAGAATAAAAATTCGCTTTCTGCAGTTTCTATCTTAAGAATGCAACTCGATAATTTATTGAGATTAAATGCGATCAATATTGTAGATAATATTGATGATTTTTTAAAACATTTTTATGACGGGAAACCGATAAACACATTCAAGATAAAAAAGCAAAGATTTACGGATAAATTCTTAGCAACAGAATTGGATAAAAAGGTTCCCCAAACTTTAGATTTATATAATTACTTATGTGATTATATTCATTTTAGTGATAAACATTTTGATGCAACAAAAACGTTTTCAAAAAATGAAAAAGCTCTATTTAGAATAGTAATTGGTGAGTCCGATATTTTTAATAAAGGTCAAATCACCACTTTCTACGAGAATATAATCTATATATCTAATTCTATAGAAATGATTGGGCAAGAATGGATAAATTCAAAAGAAAATTTGAACTAGAAATACGGCTGCCAACAACGTATATCGCAAATGGCGGGTTTCATAGAAAAGTACTAAATTAGTTTTGATAACAAACAAAAGCGTTAAGCCGACAAATCCGCATCCATAAATCCGCGCCACTTGTCGATATACGAGACCGTTGTGCCAAATTAATAAGAAAAATAATCTTTCAATTTATGTTCGGAATTTTAAAAATCCGAATTATTTTACAGAGCATTTTTCTACTTATTTTAAAAAGATTAAAAATTATAAACTATATATTCAACTTTAAATATTCCAAAATGAGAAAATTATTACTCCTTTTATTGCTTGTTAATTATTCAGTTTTCGCTCAATTAAAAATTAAAGATGATAAAACTGTATTTTATGAAGAAGTCATTGAAACAGATAAAACTACAAAAGAAGTTCACGACGCCGTAGAAGAATTTTTGGCTACTAATTCTGGCAATTCTAACTACACTATTAAAATTAATAACGAAGACCAAATCTTATCAAAAGGTCAAATTAGTGTAATTGGGCCAAACAAATTAGAAATTGTGCTAAACACAGAGTTCAAAGATGGCAGATATAGAATCCTAATGGATCCAATTTCGTGGAATGGTAAAAGTCCATTAACAGAATCAATGAATTTTGATAAAGAGAAAGCTAAAGAAGATATGAAACAAATGTATATTGATAAAGGAATGGAAAAAACTTACGAAAAAAAGGATAAGAAAGGAGAAATTGATGCTGATATACAAGAGTTCGTCAAGATGCAAACTATGCTATATGATAAATCTAAAGAAAAGATTATAAATTTCGCCAATTCCTTGAAAAAATATGTATCCAATAAGGAAAATTCAGAATGGTAAAAATCGGATTTAAGAAGAATAAATATTCTTAAATTAGATGAAACTCAATATCCATAAATTAACTTGGCACAACATCGGTTCATCGCAAATAGCGGGTATTGTGCTGAAAATTGTTATTTTAGAGACCATTATAAAAACCACTAAGCCGACAAATCCGCATCCTTACTCCCGCAACTTGCGATAACCGTAACCGTTAGGCAAAATAAAATCAATCATGGAAGAAACTCCTAAATCAGAAAATCATAAAAAAATGAAATGTGGTATTATAATGCCGATAGCTTCTCATTCTGATTATCCAACCGATCATTGGACCGACGTTTTAGATATACTTATTGAAGCTATAGAAGAGACGGACTTCGAGCCTAGATTGGTAAGTGATGATGTAGCCGTTGGACTAATTCATGATAGAATAGTAACAAATATTTACAATGATGAAATTATTGTTTGTGATGTTAGCTCTAAAAACCCGAATGTGATGTTTGAATTGGGATTAAGATTAGCTTTTGATAAGCCGACTATTATAATTAAAGATGAACTTACTGGTTATTCTTTTGATACTGGAGTTATTGAGCATATAAATTATCCATCTTCACTGCGGTTCAATGAAATCGTTAAATTTAAAATAGAACTAAAAAAGAGGATTAATGCTACTTATAAAAAATCTCAAGAAGAAAGTGACTATTCTCCATTTCTAAAAAGCTTCGGAAAAAAAATTGTGCCGGCATCAATTCAGCAAACCGAGATTCCAGAAGGAAAATTTATTTTAGAGCAAATTAATTTAATGAGAAACGATTTGCGATCTCTGAAAAATAAAGATTCTGCAGTAAAATCTTTTAATAATAATACAAAAAATGAGAGAATGGTTTTGGAGTACTATATAAAAGATCAAATTGCAAAAGGTAAAATACCGAATGAAAGAGATGCTATAACCTTGAGAAATGCTTTGTTGCATCAAGGTGTAGACTTAGAAGTAGATTTCATAAAGGATTATCTCAGAAATATTGATCATTTCTTACCAAAAAAACTATAGAAGATTTTACTTAGCCTAACAACGGTTACCGCAAATGGCGGGTTTTACAAAAAAGAACTAAATTAGTTTCCATAACAAACCAAACCGTAAACCGACAAATCCGCATCCATAATTCCGCGCCACTTGTCGTTAACCGGGACCGTTATATACAATGGCTCCAAAACCACCTGAGTTCAATAACTTAACGTAACAAATCATAACTTACAATTTCCAAAGCTAGATTAAAGTGTAACGTTTCTATAAATAATTAACTAATAGCTTAAAATAAGATTTAGAATAAATTCATAGGATACTAAAAATCCAATCACAAACATTAAACTAAAATTATCATGGCTAGAATATTGAAATCAAAAAAAACTCATCTACTTATTTTTCTATTCACATTCGTAATTGCATTCATAATATTAAGCACTATATTTTCAGATTGGGAACATTTCAAAGCGGGACTTTTTGGATACTAAACTATTCTTAATAAATGTGATATACTCCCAAGCTTAATGTTGTAATAGTTAGTTGGAAAAATCCACTTCTTAAATGACAAGTAAAAATGGAGATCCTATAAGCACTCAAGTATTATAATTGAGTTTTAAATAAAGATTTCTGTGGTTAATTATTGGTTTGATAAGAAGAATAGGACTATATCAACTTCTGATTAATATAGCCGGAACACGTTTAAAACTTAAAAGAGGTCCAATTTATAACTGTAACTGTCGCCACAGTATATAACAACGGTTAATCGCCAATAGACGGCAGCGTTAGAAAGAAAATAATTAAATTGACCAACAAACCAATACTAAGCCGACAACTCCGCGTCCCTTATTCCGCCAACTGGCGATAACCGAGACCGTTGTAAAGCAGTATTTAGAATGTGAAAACAAAAAAAAGAAGGCGAATCTGAATAAAAAAAACCAATCTCCCGCAACTGTTGCGCTGACCTTTTTAAGATTTTAGTAAAAACAAAAACCACTCAAACGCAAGGTTTATGGGAAAAGTTTACAAGGTTGAAAAATGGATAAATTGAATGCTCTTAAAATCAGTTTGCGGATTCTTACACTAACTTGAAAAAGAGAAAAAAAAAATTCAGGTTGTTATTCTGACTTTTACTCAAGAATGAAAAATGGATAAATTGAATGCCTTTAGATCTATAAAACCGATTTTTACTCAGCCGTAAAAAAAATGCATAAACGATTAAGAAGAAAAGAATTCAAACGGACTCTTACTCAAACGTGAAAAATTGATTTGAAATTTAGAAAAGAAGAAAAACAAAAAAGCAGACAACAGAACAACATATTCCGAAGTAAATACCGCATTACAACATCGTTTAACAGCAAATAGCGGGCATTGTGGTGAAAAGTGCTATTTTAGACATCAAGTGAAAACCAACTAAGCCGACAAGAACGCGTCCTTACTCCACGCCACTTGCGTTAAACAAGACCGTTATGTGTAAGCTTTAAACAAACCTATGATTAAAAAAATATCTCTTATCGTTTTAATTTCATGTATTTCATGGACTTACGCTCAAGAAATTAAATTTAAAACATCTGAAAAAGGAATAAATATCGGCCATATCGATACAATTTATTCTAAGATTTTAAATGAGGAAAGAGAAATTCTCATTTACCTCCCAGAAAGTATAAAATATGATGACTATAAAAGAGAAAAATATCCTGTAATATATCTTCTAGATGGTAGATATAATTTTCTTCAATTGGTAGCTTTGGAAAGACAGTATGCCGAAAAAAATGACACTAAAATTCTGCCAGAAATGATAATTGTTGGTATTTCAAATGAAAACCAAAATAAAAGACAATTAGATTATTCCCCAACTATTTCAGGAAATCCTGAAAGCTACGGCAGAGGCGATCAATTTTTAGGTTTTATAAATGAGGAATTATTTAAGTACATAGAAAATCGATATCCAGCATCAGATCAAAATAGAACTATTATCGGACATTCTTTTGGAGGAGTTGCGGTATTGAATGCACTATCAAGACATTCAGATTTGTTTGAAAATTATTTGTTGATTGATGCAAGTTTTTGGTTTGAGAATGAACTATTTCTAAATGATTCAGAGTATGGTCTAAAGAATAAAAATCTGACTAATAAAAACCTGTTCATAGGTATTGCCAATACTTCTCAATATGGTAGCACTCTTGAAACGATTCAGAAAGACACCCTTAGTGTGAATAAGTATGTTCGTCATTCCTTAGAATTAAAAGATCAATTGAATACATCTTCCACTGGACCAAATTTAAAATGGAAATATTATGAAAATGATAGCCATGGAAGCACTGTTTTTCCAGCACAATTAGATGCCTTAAGATTTTTTTACTCTTGGTTTGAATTTAAAGAAGAAAGAAAATATCAAGGGAAATACGAACTTCCAACAAGCGAAGAAGAATCATTTTCTCGATTGACTGAAAAACATTTTAAAATGGTTTCAGATGAATTAGGTTATAATTTCTATCCAACTGTTCCTTGGCTAATCAATAATTCTGACATGCTTTTAAATTATCATAAACTTCCTAATCAGGCGAAAGAATTACTTTATCTATCAAAAAAATATTATCCGAAAAACGAACAAATTGAAAAAAAATTACAACAAATAAACTAGTTTTGGGTAAAAGCCTACACATAACATCGGTTAAGCGCAAATAGCGGGCAGTCCGGTGAAAAGTGTTATTTTAGTGACCAATTAACAAACAACAAAACCGACAAGTTCGCGTCCCAACCCCACGCCACTTGCCTTAACCAAGACCGTTGTGCTTAATACAAAAGAAAATTAATGTCGGAAGAAAGAATCTTTACTCAAAAAGAAATTTATGAAATCAGACAAATTGCATCTGAACTAAATTTTCCAATGAAATTAACAATTGACAAAGGATTTAGGGAAATTGGTTTTGATTATTTTGAATCCACTTACTTTAATTCAATTTTAAAAAAAAATGATAAAGGATATCAGATGAATTTCGTTTCATCTCAAGGAAAAAATTCTTTTTATGAAAATAAAGACTGGTTTCAATTTAAAAACATGATATTAAAATGGGTTGAGGCTTTAAAAAGAGAAAACCCCTTTTATTTAAACAAAAGAGAAAATATTGATAAACTCAGTCCTAGATTTTACAAATTACTTCAAGAAACAATAATGATAAACAATCTCGGATTTGATGAGAGTTCTGGAATGTTAATGAGAAAAAATTTAGAAATTATAGTTAAAGATTATCTGCTAGTTGTTCTTCCTGAAAAATTTGCTGTATCAATTAATAAAAAAACTATTGGTAGAATTGTACATGATTTCTATGAAATAAATGAAATGGAATTGATTCCAAAAAAATCTGAAAAATTGGAATGTATTCAAAAAGAACTAATCGAATTGAAATCTTTTTTTAAAATAATTAGCAACACTTTTAAAATTGGTAATGATTTCGCACATTATGAAAGAAAACTCAAAAATTTTACATCAAACAATATGTTAGAAAATTTGAATAAAATCGTAGAGTATGTTAGTCATCATTTGGAAGAAAGAGAAATTAAGAACAAAAGGATTAAATTAAACAATGACTTTGAGTCTGATACATTAATCTAACAATTGTACTAAGCACAACATCGTATAACAGCAAATAGCGGGCATTGTGCTGAAAAGTGTTATTTTAGTGACCAAGTAAAAAACAACAAAACCGACAAGAACGCGTCCCTACTCCACGCCACTTGCGTTATACAAGACCGTTATATGGCATTTTTACAGACAGTTTGTCACTATAAATTTAATGGTAAGAAAATTGTAACTTGCTGACCAGTTCATTGATATAAAGATATTGGATTTAGACTTTAGGTTCACTCATAAATCTATCGTCAGGATTGCCCTAGAACATCTATGGAGAATATTTGTCCGAACTATTTTCATCGGGCTGTATTTCACATTAAGTTGTTCTGTGTCGATTCCGTTTGATGCCGTTGTGTATGACAGCACAATGCCTTTGGAAACAATGGTATCAAGCTCTTTTCAGAGTAGGAAGGACGGGGCGCCAGCATTTTCTGCAAAAAATGCAAAAAAGTTGCAAAAGTCAGAAAAAACCTTAAATTTGAATGAAATGGGTACAAACAGAAACTTCAATTTAGGCTGCAGTGCTAAATCCACTTCCGCCGTCCAAAACGCCGATGAGATTTCACTTGATTTTCAAATCAAGATTGCGTTAGACTTTAGGTTCACTCATTAATCTATCGTCAGGATTGCCCTAGAACATCTATGGAGAATATTTGTCCGAACTATTTTCATCGGGCTGTATTTCACATTAAGTTGTTCTGTGTCTACATTGTAAGGTGCTGTCATACGGACATAATGTCTTCCATAAGGCCTTTGCAACACAAGAATTAATGGCAAAAACATTACTAGAAAAAATTTCCTCCCAAGAGAATTTACTAAATGCTTGGGGAAAACTTAACAAGACTAATAAATCTTCACACGGATTAGATAAAATTTCCATTGAAGAATTTGGGGATAATATTGATGATAAAATACTATCAATATCCAACAAACTTCAGTCCGGCACTTATCAATTTTCCCAAAACAGAGCAGTTTTAATTCCAAAAGATAATGGAAAGTTTAGACCACTTCAAGTTCCAAATATTTCAGACCGATTGGTTCTAAAAGCTATTGCCATTGAGCTGGAAGATCAATTTAAATCAGTAATTAAAAAAAGTGATGGAGTAAGTTTTGCTTATCAAAAGAAGTTAGGAGTTAAAGATGCTATTGATAAGATTAAAGAATTATATGACAAAGGTAACCATTTTGTATTGGAAGCTGATTTAGTGAACTTTTTCGGTACCGTAGACAAAGACGAACTCTTAAATAAGCAAATATTCCCCAAACTTAAAGATGACAGTTTAAACAATCTCATTACATCTGCTTTAAACCAAAAAATTGGTGGTTTAGATAAAATTAAAACGAAGGATAGGAAATATTTTAAAGGTTTAAACAATGGAATACCTCAAGGTAATCCATTATCTCCGTTATTATCCAACATTTACCTCTCCCCGTTTGATATTTTTCTTAAGAGTAATAATTATAACCTGGTCCGCTATGCAGATGATTTTGTAATTCTATGCGAGAGCGAAGAATTATGTAGAAAGGCTTACGAAGACAGTAAAAAAATGCTAAATAAGTTGAATTTGGAAATCCACCCTTTAGAAGAAAAAGGGAAAACAAACATTATCAATATTAACAAAGAACCTTTCGATTTTCTTTCAATCACCTTCAATGGAAGTAAATTTTACCCATCAGAAAAAAACGTTTCTAGATTTAAAAGTAAAATAAGAGATATTTGTAATGGAACTGTAGACTACAATGTTCTAACTCTACTCAAGAAAATTTCGAATGTTTATGAAGGATGGATATCTGCCTTCTACTATACAGAAATTGAGAGGTATTCAGAAGAAATAGACTACTATATTAATCGACAATTATTCTTAGTTTTAAGTAAGTATGACTGGAAATTTACTCCAAAAACTAAAGGGAAATTACCAAGAGAATACAAACAAAAGGGTGAAAGCGCAGATTGCCTTTCAAAAAAACAAAGATCAAAATCTGGTATTCCTCTTTGCGAAGAACTTCTTAAAATTAAACGGAGTAGTAAAAACGCCACATAACAACGGTTCATCGCCAATAAGCGGCACCGTTAGAATGAAAATAATTAACTTGACCAACAAACCAATACTAAACCGACAAATCCGCGTCACCTACTCCGCCAACTGGCGATAACCGAGACCGTTAGCAAACATTTTTAAGCGAATGAAGTACATCAAAATTATTCTGATTCCCATAATTTTTGCAATTGGTATAAGATTAATATTCGGAGCAGATATATTCGACGATTTTATATCAGTAATGTCGTGGACATTTTTTATTACAACACCAGCTGGAATTGGTGCTTTAATGATCTATTTCAGTCCTGCTGAGAAAGTGGAATCTTTAAAATATAGAATTTTCTATCCTTGGATTCCAGTCTTTTTAGTATTAGCTATTACCATGGTATTAATGATAGAAGGTTGGGCTTGTTGGCTGATGATTCTTCCCTTATTCCTAATTTTTGCTTCAATAGGTGGACTTACTGCTGGATATTTCAAATTAAAAAATAGAAAATCAGAAAATTTAAACATATCTATATTAGTACTTTTGCCATTTTTAATTGGACCAATTGAGCACTCAATTAATACCAACAAACAAGTATTTAGAACATATACATCAATTGTTATCAATGGTGAGAAGGAAACTATATGGAATAACGTAACTAACGTTAGAGCTATTTCAAATTCAGAAGACAATTCTCAGTTGACTAAAATATTAGGTTTTCCAAGACCTGTGGAAGCTACATTAGACAAAAATGAAATTGGAGGATATCGAGAAGCTAAATTTGAAAAAGGACTAATATTTCATGAAACAGTAACCGAATATAAGTATCTGGAATTCATGAAATTTAAAATAAAAGCAAACACTTATGAAATTCCTTCAACAACATTAGATCGACACATATTAATTGGTGGTCAATATTTCGACATGCTAGATGGAACTTATGAATTAAAAAAAATAGATTCAGATAAATATAAATTGATCCTCTATTCAAATTTTTCTTTAAATACAACTTTTAACTTTTATGCAGGAATATGGGGGAAATTTATAATGAAGGATATTCAAAATAATATTCTAGAAATCATTAAAGAAAGGAGTGAAAAAACGTTTGCTAACAACGGTTCATCGCCAATAAGCGGCAGCGTTAGAAAGAAAATAATTAACTTGACCAACAAACCAATATTAAGCCGACAATTCCGCGTCGCTTACTCCGCCAACTGGCGATAACCGGGACCGTTGTAAAAAATTTTTAACCAAAAAAAATAACTTTAAAATCTATGGCAAAATATTTAAGAACTTCAAGCATAACTGCCGAATTAGAAAATTTAATAAGAGATGCAAGAAAAGAATTATATATAATTAGCCCTTACCTTAAACTATCTGATCATATAAAAGAATTACTTAACGATAAAGAAAGAGAAAAAGTAGATGTCAGAATCATATTTGGAAAACAAGAACTTGCTCCAACAGAGATGAGTTACTTAGAAGATTTAAAATATGTTCGATTATACTTTTCTAAGAATCTTCACGCAAAATGCTACTTGAATGAAAGTAAAATGATAATTGCCTCAATGAACTTATATGAATTCTCACAACAAAACAATAGAGAAATGGGAATTCTCATTGACATTGAAAATGAAGAGGATAAGAATGTTTATGAAGATGCAGCAAAAGATATAGAATCAATTATTCATAATAGTGAAGACTTCTCATATGTAAAAGCTCCTCAAAAAGAATTTTTAAGAGATTCTAAAAAAACAAAAACAACAGAAAACTCTTTACCAAAAAATAAAAATTTTAAACAAAAAGATTATTCTAAATCAAATTACAAAACCACAAAAGAGTTATCTGAAATGACAGGAATTAGTAGCCGTAAAATTAATTCTTCCCTCAAGAAAAATGGATTTATGATAAAAAAGGATGATGATTGGTTTGCAACTACAAAAGGAGAGGAATTTGGTGGATTACAAAAAGAAGGTCAATATGGTAAATTCATAGTTTGGCCAGAAGAAATAATTGATAGTATTTTAAAATAATTTGAACAAAAAAACTTTTTACAACAACGGTTCATCGCCAATAAGCGGTAGCATTAAAAAGAAAATAATTAACTTGACCAACAACAAAATACTAAGCCGACAAATCCGCGTCCCTTACTCCGCCAACTGGCGATAACCGAGACCGTTGTGCCTAATGCATAAGATGAGAAACCTAATTACAATAATTCTGATTTTAATTCCGACAATAATTTTTAGTCAGAATAACGATCAATTTAATAATGAAGAACTTATTTGTCCACAAATATATTCTGCAACTGAATATTTGAAAAAGGACGAAACATTAAAAACAAGAAAGATAAAATTTGATCAATTCATAAGAGATGGTTGGAATTATGATAGTTTCGCACCTGACTACATTTCTTATAAATTGGATATTCCTAAAGAAAAAGTTTTTTCAACTAATTCAGAAAGAGCAAATATTATCTACAGGAAAATTGAAAATTCAAATTTTAAAAAAGGAAAGATCTTTGAAATTGATTGCTTAAAAAAGAAAAGTAAACCAAATGCAATTATTTCTAAAATTGATTCTGAAACAATGTTGATTCAAGTCACTGAAAAACGACTTGGAAAAGAAGGCTCAAGTGGCAGATTATATTTATTCATATTTGATAATTCAAACATTAAAAAAGTACTTTCAAAAGGATGGATAGAATAAATGCACTAGGCACAACAACGGTTCATCGCCAATAAGCGGCACCGTTAGAAAGAAAATAATTAACTTGACCAACAAACCAATACTAAGCCGACAATTCCGCGTCCCTTACTCCGCCAACTGGCGATAACCGAGACCGTTGTATGCAATACCTCAAGAAATAGAATAATATGAAATGTACTAAAGGTCGAGTAAATCCTAATGCACATACAAAGCTCAAATTATTTGCAGATTCTGGAGGTTACTGTCAAAATCCTAATTGTAATGAAAATTTATTCTTAAGTATAGGTAAATCAGAAATTCATATCGCGGAAATGGCTCACATAATAAGTGATAGTGATACAGGTCCCAGATCTGATAAAGATTTATCAAAAGATAAAAGAAGTACTTTTTCCAATCTAATTCTTTTATGTCCAACTTGTCATACCAAAATTGATAAGGCGGAAAAAGAATTTCCTGAAAAGATTATTATTCAATGGAAAAATAATCATAGTGAGAGGATAAAAAATCTATTTAAGATAAGAGAATATGATAATAGATTCGAGACTAGAAAAAATGTAGTAAAAATCTTGAATGAAAATAAAACCATTTTTAAGACTTATGGACCTCTCACGGAAGAACGTTTTAATCCAGAAAGTAACGTCCCAAAAATATGGCTTTCAAAAATTAGACAAATAATTTTACCTAATAATCGGAAATTATTAGGCATTATCGATGGTAATTACTCTAAACTAAAAGAATTTGAAATTGAAACTGTAGAATTGTTTAGACAACATGTGTTAGATTTAGAAGATAGGCATATTAATAACGTAGAGATCAATGCTACTCAATTCCCTAAAGAACTCAATAATATATTTAAAGATTAACTATGGCTAGAAAATCCACCTTTGAATGGATAATAGAAAAAACTGAAAATTATGATGAAATTGATTCAGTTGATATTTTAGATCAGAACCTTTTACAAATTTCAAGAGATGACGGCGAGGTTATAATAGTAACAACAATATCTAATAAGAATATAAGCCTTGCCGATATAAAAAGTCTAATTGAAAAGAATGATGCAAACTTCATTTTACACACAAAAAAAGATCCGTTTATTTGCGGATCAGTGTATGTTTTTTTAGAAGGGAGAAGTAAGATTATTGGTAGTTTCGGTGATCTTTTTAGAGTACTCAAAGAATCTGATATATCTAATTACTTACATCCACAAACCAAATTTATTACAAGAGGATTAAATCAGCACGATAAAGTCATAGATATAACTCGGATAGATAACAAAAGATATGAGATAAAAAGATACAATCTACCTTCTGTCACGATTATAGCCCTTGATGATTATGATATAGGTTTGGAATCAATTCGAAGCGCAATTGAAAATTATGGAGAATTTGATGCAGTTCTAAAAGCTAATCCTAATGGGAAAATCACAGAATCAGCATATGAACTTGCTGAATCCAAAAATTTTAAAATTTTAAAATGGGGTGAACTTATGGGTAAACTTAATTTAAAATGGAACTGGAAGAAATAAATAAAGAACTTGAAATTCTCTATGAAGAACTTGAAAAAAAACTAAAAAATGTTCACGTCTATTTATTCGGATCAATATTAAATAATCCAAAAAAAGCTAATGACCTGGATATTTTAATTTTATATAATGATATAGATCAAGTAAAATTTATAAAAGAAAAATGTGATATTATTAATCTTATTTATCCTATACATATTTTGTATCTGACCTTTCAAGAAGAAAAAGAATTACAATTCACTTCTGAGCAGAATACCAAATTAGTTTTTAAGATATAGTTATCGGTACTGCATACAACATCGGTTCATCGCAAATAACGGGTATTGCAGAAAAAGTGTAATTTTAGAAACCAGGAAAGAAAATAACTAATCCGACAAGTCCGCGTCCCTACTCCCGCAACTTGCGATAACCGTAACCGTTGGGCACAATTGGTTAAGAAAGATCAGTTTCATTAAAGAAAAAAAAACTGAAATGATAAAAAGATGCTTTATTGGTATTATTCTTAAGGTCTTTACCATTATCACTGTAACATCTTGCGGAGTCCAAAAACAAGATAATTCGGTAGAAACACAAAATAATTATATAATTCAGGAAATAACAAGAACTAAAAATTCCATTGATCCTGAAATATCATATTACTATATTTCTAATATAGATTCAATTACAAATCAAAATGCGCAAATAAATTTAGTTTTTGATTGTGATTTACAGATAGCTGCTTGTTGTAGAGATATTGAATTAAATCAAAAAGGAAAGGACTTGAAAGTCGATACATTTTTCTATTTAAAAGATGATAAGTGCATAAATCCAGATATTTTTAAACAAGGTAACCCAATAAATATTAACCTATCCAAGGGTAATTTCGAATCTGAATTAAAAATTTTTAAAGTTGAAATAGAAACTTGTAAATGTCACGGTAAATACACTAACCGAAGCAAAAAATATAGAGATTCAATTTATATTTATCCTTATGAATTAAAGTTTTTAAAAATCAGTAAAGAAGAAGAAAAAATAATAAAAAGAAATTTGAAAGGTATCGGCTAAAACCAACAGTGCCCAACAACGCATATTCGCAATTGCGGCCATTGAACTAAAAGAAAGTTTAATAGAAACCAAGAATTAAAAACTAAATCGGACAAATCCGTATATTCACTACCACAACTGACGAATATACGAGACCGTTGTGCAGCATTTAATATCAAAATCCAATTTGGAAAAGAAAAAGGAAAAATGAAAAAAATAATATTTCTGATACTTTTAATTATCACTTTTAATCCACTATTCTCTCAAACGGAAAAAGAAAAACTTTTCGAAAAAAATATTGATTCAATTATGGCGGAATTACGTTTTAGTTATCAGTACGATCAAGCAATGAGAGAATATATACTTTTCAAAACATTTGATAAATCAATCATTGATAGTCTTGAAACTCTAGACGATCCAAGAGAATACATTTTTGCACACAATTTTGAAACAAATAAAGTAAAAAGAATTTGGGATGAATTTATTCATCCGGCAGATGATAAATTCACAGAACTAATGATTGATATATCTAACAAATATGGATATCCAAGTTTAAAAAGAATCAATAAATATTATGATGGCATTGTTCCGCCAGAATTTGACCCAACAATCTTATTGATTCACTCACGAAAAAAATATTGGTCTGAAATCAACACAATGGTTGAACGTGAATTTAAAAATGGAAATATGGGGAAATGTGACTATGGTTATATAAAATGGCATATTTCGGGCCGTAAAGAAAATTCATTTTTAAAGGAAAACGGAATTAAGTTCGCAGCTGGAGATAATGGACAGGTATATTATATTGATTCGTGCGAAGACAAGTAATTAAACGCAGCACAACAACGGTTCATCGCCAATAAGCGGTAGCGTTAGAAAGAAAATAATTAACTTGACCAACAAACCAATACTAAGCCGACAAATCCGCGTCCCTTACTCCGCCAACTGGCGATAACCGAGACCGTTGCCAACAAGTATTTTAGAGAAAATTGACTGAACTATATAAGAAAAAAGGAATTTGTATTTGGTGTTCAAGATCAAGTAATGAAACTTCATTTCTGACTAAACCACATACCATTCCTAAAAAATTAAATGCACACAAAATTGGATTTGATATTTGTGATCAATGCAATAAATATTTTGGCTCGGATAATAACGAAGAAAAAATTAAATATTCAATTGATAAAATTACAAAAGAGATATTTAATGTTCATAGATTTCTATTGAGCAACAAAAAAGACTCTAATTCTTGGAAAAAATTTAAATCTCAATTTTTCAATTATTATCACTCAAAAAATGCACTTAAAATCAAAATTGATTATCGAAAAAATATTGGTTTTGAAGAAGCATTTACTAAAAAATTTAAGAGAGGGATTTATAATATTTTCCTTCAAGAATATCATAGAAATACAGAAAATGGTTTAGACGCACAATTTGATGAAATTAGAAATTTTGTAAGATATGATATCGGAGATTTGCCATTATATCATCTCAAAAATCGGACAGGAATTCGTTTAACTGAGGATCTAGATATGCCACTGGAATTTTCATTCAATCAACACGTCCAAAGTATTATAGATAGATATGGATTTTATCATATGACACTTAAAGGTTTAAATTTTTTCATCGCAGTAAACCAAAAAGCTTTCGAAAATATTGATAATTACTTAATTCCAGAATGTAAATATTTAATGGGTTCTGGATTTGTTTTTAATAAATTGATAGAGATCAAAAAAATTTCTCAAATTGATTTTACAATACAAGATTGGAGTTAAAAATACCAGTTGGCAACATCGGTTCATCGCAAATAACGGGTCTAGTCGAAAAAGTGTAATTTTAGAAATCAAGAAAGAAATTGGTTAATCCGACAAGTCCGCGTCCTTACCCCCGCAACTTGCGATAACCGTAACCGTTACCCAAAATTATAAACCAAGTTTTCGTTGCTAATGAAAAATCCGATTTTAAGCGTTGAAGAATTAAATGAAATTTTAGCAAATGAAAATATTATAATATTAGATTGTAGCACGGAATCTAATATAGCAGGGATTCAATCAGACGTTGAAAACATTAAGATTAAAGGAGCGAGAAAATTTGACCTTAAAAATGATTTTAGCGACTCTGAATCCATTTTCCCCAACACGCTGCCTAATCCTGAGCAATTTCAAATTAAGAGCAGAAAATTAGGTATAAATGACTCAAGCAAAATAATCTTGTATGATAATTTAGGTGTTTACCATAGTCCAAGAGTTTGGTGGATGTTTAAAATTATGGGTCATAAAGATGTATCGGTTCTTAATGGAGGATTACCAGAATGGATTAAAAGAAAATTTCCCACTCAACAAGAATATGATTTGGAATTTAATGAAGGAAATTTTAAATCCGACTTCCAGAATAATATGATTTCAGATCTAAATTTTATAAAGCATAATTTAGAAAATGATGAAATATTAGTAATTGACGCAAGAAGTTCTAAACGATTTAATAGTTTAGAAACAGAGCCGAGAAAAAACTTAAGAAGTGGAAACATACCAAATTCAATAAATATTCCATTTGAAAAAGTTCTAAACAGTGGGAAATTTAAAAAATCAGAGGATTTGAAATTAATATTTGAAAACATAAATGAAACTTCTAAGAAATTGATCTTTAGTTGTGGATCAGGAGTAACAGCTTGCATAGTTTATTTAGCGAGTGAATTAGTACTGGAAAATAAAAAATCTTTATACGATGGTTCCTGGACTGAATGGGGAACTTTGGAGAAAATCTAAATATTATAACTTTGGGTAACAACGGTTCACCGCAAATAACGGGTAGTTGGTTGAAAACTGTTATTTTAGAGACCAATTATTAAAACAACTAAGCCGACAAATCCGCGTTCCTACTCCCGCAACTTGCGGTAACCGGGACCGTTGGCAACAAGCTAATATGATGATCCTGCAACAATAAAATTTTTTTATCGTCTTTAAACTATCAACTCTAAAACAATTAAAAAGATGAAAAAAATTTTTCTATTAATTTTTATTCTAAGTCTAAACACAGCTTCTTCTCAAAACGAATGTAATTGTGCGGATGCAATGCAAAAAATTATAAGCCAAATTGAAAATGACTATCCTGGATTTCAAGAAAAGACCAAGGATACGTTAATTTACAATAGTCTAAAAAAACAATTGATTAGCGAATCCGAAAAGACAAATAATGATAAATGTATTGATATTCTTAAAAAATACACATCATTCTTTAAAGACGGTCATATTTGGATTTTACCAAATGAACAAGATAAACCGATAGTCAAAAAGAAAAAAAACGAACCTGAAAAATTCGACATAAATATTACAGAGTTTAAAAGAAAAGTTAAAAAATCAACAGATAAATTTGAGGGGATTTGGAAAAATGAAAACTATACGGTCGGAATAAAAAAAACAGGCGAAACCCAATATACAGGTTTTATAATTGAAACCGATAATCCAAATTGGAAACCGAATGATATAAAATTTCAATTAAACGGTAAAAAAGACGTGGCTTATTATCTGTCCGACCATTCTTTGTATAATGACACTTATGAATTGTATGATAATTATCTTCTTCACATAAATAACTTGAAGTCAAATTTTATCAATCAAAATATTTATGAAAAATTAAACCCAACAGAAATTAAAGACAAAATAAATGTAATTGACGGCTTTTATTTTAAAAAACTAACAACAAAGTCGGCATTATTAAGAATATCCAGTTTCAATTATCCTTATGTAGAACGAATTGAAAAATTAATTGAAGAAAACAAATCATTAATTGAAAAAAGCGAAAATCTGATTATCGATATTAGGAATAATGGCGGAGGTACAGATAATGCTTATGCGGACATACTTCCGTTGATAATTACTAATCCAATTAGAAATATTGGCGTAGAACTTTTATCTACTCAAGGTTTGATTGATGGAGTTACTAAATACAAAAACGGTCTTGAAGAAAAAGATTCATTAAAGAACAAATCAAAAATACAAGAATTAGATAGCCTCATTTTTATTTACAAACAAAACTTGGGTAAATTTATAAATCTTGATGAAAAAACCGTAGAAATCGACACTATTAAAAAAGCTGAAAATAGCCCTAAAGAGGTCATTATTCTAACAAATAGTGGAGTAGGCAGTTCAGCAGAAAATTTTGTTTTAAAAGCTAAACAAAGCAAAAAAGTCAAAATATTAGGAACACCAACAGCCGGAGTTTTAGATTATGCGAATGCCTATTTTTTTAAATTTGGTTGCGATAATTACAAATTACTATTACCAACTTATAAATCGTTACGGCTTCCAGAATATCCAATCGACAACATAGGAATCCAACCTGATGTTTATTTGGATGAAACAGTAGGAGATTGGGTACAATATGCGATAGATTATTTAGAATAAGAAAGAAAGTCATAAAAACAGATGTTGGACTCCTGTTATTCACAATAGAGATTAATATGAAAAAAATAGGATTAATTGGAGGAATGAGTTGGGAATCTTCTCAAGTTTATTACAAAATCATAAATGAAAAAGTACGTGAAAAATTAGGTGGGTTTCATTCATCAAAATGCATCTTGGAGTCCGTGGACTTCGCAGAAATAGAAAAGTTACAATATAGGAACGACTGGACAGGATTAAATAAAATAATGTCTGAATCTGCAAAAAACTTAGAGAATGCAAAAGCTGATATTATCATTTTATGTACAAATACTATGCATTTATGCAGTGATGAAATAATAAAGAATATAAATATTCCATTTCTACATATTGCAGAGGCTACAGGCGAAAAGATTGTTGAAAAAGGTATTGATAAAGTTTTGTTGCTTGGCACAAAATTCACAATGGAAAAAGAATTTTTCAAGAACACTCTCTACAACAATTTTGGTATTGAAGTAATTATACCAAATAAAGATGATAGAGAGACTATACATAAAGTGATATATGAAGAATTAGTTCACGGAAAATTACTACATCAGTCCAAAGAAAAATTCAGCAAAATAATCAATGATTCTATAAAAATTGGAGCTGCAGGAGTTATTTTAGGTTGTACAGAAATTCCTTTATTGATTCAAAATAAGGATGTAGATATTCCTGTATTTGATACTACAAGAATTCACGCTGAAAGTGCAGTTGAATTTGCGTTAAATTAGCCGGTTGCCAACAACGGTTCATCGCAAATAACGGGTAGTTTGCTGAAAATTGTTATTTTAGAGACCAATTATGAAAACAACTAAGCCGACAAGTCCGCGTCCTTACTCCCGCAACTTGCGATAACCGGGACCGTTGGCAATAATTTTTTAACAGAGAATGTCTGAATCAATTTACTTACTGGCAACTATTGAAGCTAAAGGTGAAAACAGAAAAGATATTAATAAGGTAAGAAGTTTAACGGAAAAAGATTTTCAAGAGTATTCCAGATATATTTCAGATTTAAATGACTATGAAAAAGAAAATTCTCTTTTTGAATTAATCCCATTAAATCATAAAGATTTTCAATCCAGAGTAACATATTATACTCGAGAATATAAGATTAATATAAACCAAGGAAATTCAGTTTATATTGACCTTAATAGACATATTTTGAATTGTCTATTTTCCTTTAGAACATATTTAGATCATAGTGAATCAAGACTTAAAAGAAAGTTTGGAAAAAATTCAAAAGAATTAAAACACTTTAAAGGGGAGTGTAATTTAAACTCTGTCCGGTCCTCAGCCCCTCCGGGGGGTACCCCCCGGAGGGGCTGTGCTCAAATCGAGCGGCATGCGGCCCTCAAATTTAATAAAAAATTGTTGGGCGGTCGTTGCCCAGTTCTGTAATGGCGATGTCCACTTCTTCTGAATGTTCATGGTCGCCAGATAGATCAGCTTCATAAGGGCCATGTCGCTGGTGAACGCGCCCTTGGTCTTGGTCACCTTCCGCACCTGCCTGTGGAACCCCTCTACGGCGTTGGTGGTGTATATAATCTTCCTGATGGGGGCGGAATATGCGAAGTAGCTCGATAGGTTCTCCCAGTTGTCGTTCCAGCTCTGGATGACCACCGGGTACTTCTTGCCCCATTTTTCCTCCAGGTCCAGCAGTTCGTCCTCGGCCTCCTCCTTGCCGTTGGCCCTGTATACCAGTTTCAGGTCGCGCATGAACTCCTTTTGGTCCTTGGAGGCTACGTACTTGAGCGAGTTGCGTATCTGGTGCACGATGCACAGTTGGACATCGGTCTTTGGAAAGATGCTCAGGATGGCATCGGTGAACCCTTTCAGGTTGTCCGTACAGGCTATCAGTATGTCCTGGAGCCCACGGTTGTTCAGGTCGGTGAGCACTTGCAGCCAGAAATTGGCCCCCTCGCTTTCCGAGATGTACATGCCCAGCACGTCCTTATGGCCGTTTTTGTCGATTCCCAGTATGTTGTAGATCGCTTTGTGGCGGACCTTGCCGTCCTCCTTGACCTTGTAGTGCATGGCGTCCAGCCAGACGATACAGTACATCACGTCCAATGGCCTTCGCTGCCATGCCTTGATATCGGGTATGATCCGATCGGTGATATCGGTCAGCACGCTGTGCGAGATCTCGGTATCGTACATTTCCTTGATATGGGCGCAGATGTCCCGATAGCCCATCCCCAGACCGTAGAGGCCGATTATCTTGTCGGCCAGGTTGTCCGCCAAAATGGTCTGTCGCTTTTTTACGATCTCGGGCTCGAAGCTGCTTTGGCGGTCCTGGGGCGTTTTGATCTCGAAAGTACCCACACCGGTCTTCAGGGTCTTTTTGCCCTTGCCGTTGCGCTTGTTGCCCTTGAGACGCTCATCATCGTCAAGATGAGCCTCCATCTCGGCCTCTAGGGCCTTGTCAAGGAAATTTTGGAGCAGCGGTGCAAAAGCGCCGTCCTTGCCGAAAAGGCTTTTCCCAGTCGTAAATTGTTCAAGTGCTTTTTTTTCAATGTTGTTCAGTTCTTCCTGTGTCATTTTTCAATCTGTTTGAATATTAATATAAAAAATCTATTCAGACAGAGTTTAAATTACACCCTCCTTTAAAGGTTTAACATCAAGCTGTTACGACAATCATTTCTCATATCGTTTTTTATATAAATTGAGAAATTATGCACAACATTGTGGTTTGCCAACTGGTTCAATAATTTTTAATGAAAATGCTGATGGTAAAAGTTTGAAGATAAAAATTTCAAGAAATGCCTTGTTGGAAAAATATGACTCTTGGGGTAAACTTGTAAAATCTGAATTAGAAAAGCAAGAAGAGGAATTTGATTTGATACCATTATTAGATGAACTAGTCGATATTGTAGGTGAAATCAACAGGGAAATGGATTCTATAATAATCAAAGGATTTCAAAGACAAGGATTTTATTTATTTTCTTTAATCGATGAAGCTCAGAAAAAAGAAACTGGAACACCGTGTATTCTTAAATTCCTTCCAGGAAACAAAAAATCTGATTTTAAAATTGGCTGGTTCCCAATTCAAATAATTTCTAAAGTAACTGGAATTAAAATTGTCGAATAAAAAACAATTGCCAACATCGGTTCACCGCAAATAACGGGTTTAATCGAAAAAAGTGTAATTTTAGAAACCAGGAAAGAAAAAAGTTAAGCCGACAAGTCCGCATCCCTACTCCCGCAACTTGCGGTAACCGTAACCGTTATATGCTATTGCTCCGCACATTTTTAGCTACAATGAACAATAATTCTTCTAATCCGACAAATATGTGCATGTAAGCCTTCATCCGAAAAATCCGAAGTAAGAACTTTTAGTAAATCATTAACTTACATGATTCAGATCCGAAATGAGTTTTTACATTTATCGTTCAACTAAAATTTTATGCATAAGAACACCGACTTTCAATTGAATATTTACGCTAAAGAAGTTTCAGTTTAAACGGGAGAAATATAATGCGCGGCAAACTGGAGTTTCTCACGGTTCGGTAAAACTACGACGGACGCTCACTCTTGCGCAATGATTTCAGATAAGAAAATGATTAGAGATCTAAACTTTTAATGTTCCCGACAGCGGCAAATCTCTCGTTCTTACTCAGACGTATCGCAACAGCATATAACAACGAATATTCGCAATTGTGGCCATTTGAAATAAAATAGTATTTTTAGAAACCAAGAAACAAAAACCTAAGCCGACAAATCCGAATACGTACAACCACAACTGACGATTATTCGAAACCGTTGGCAACAAGCTTGACATAAATTAAATAAAGAAGAATGGCATTTTGGAATAATCTAAATTTTACTTTAAAAAGGAATCCAAAAAATCCGACTGAATTTGTCCAAAGATTTATTCAAGATTGTAAAAAAAGCCGTGTTCAATTAGAAATAATTAGAGAAGACCAAGTTCTAATTCAAGTGGACTCACTCCGATATACGCCATCATGGTTTAAAATTTTCAAAATCGATCCAGAAGAATTTAAAAATGGATATGCAATCTTCTTTATTCTAGATCAGGAAGAATTAGGAAAAAACCAAAAATATATCGAACTAAAAAAATCAGATTTAGAACTCCTGGAACATGATGAAATGCTTGAAAACACCCCAATAAAAACATTTGTAAAATTTATAAAGCAGACAAATGATCCGATTAAACTAGGCTTGGAAATGAAGAATATAATCGATGTTATTTTTAAAACAAATGAAAAAGATCCACAGGCACTTTTTAATTTAAGATATTTAGATGTTCAAGGTTAAACGCCAGTTGCCAACAACGGTTCACCGCAAATAACGGGTAGTTTGATGAAAATGTCTATTTTAGAGACCAATTATTAAAACCACTAATCCGACAAATTCGCGTCCTTACTCCCGCAACTTGCGGTAACCGGGACCGTTGGCACCAATGTTAGAAAATGAGCACTAAAGAAGATAAAAGCAATTCTCTACTGATTAAAAACGATGAAAATTCAATAAGAATTAATGTGATCGGACGAGCTTATCCTTCTGCTGACAATGATTGGGATAAAAGCTGGTTGAAATCTGAATTGGAATTTAAACTTGGCTCCTTTTATGGCAATATAAAAACTAAGGTCCAAATAGACGATTTCACCAACTTTGCGAAAGAGTTAGAAGAACAATATGAAACTCTTCTGACAAATTCATCTTTTGAACCTAGAGAAGAAAATATTAGACTAAACTTTACGAATCAATACGGAGGTTTTATCGAGGTACGATTCATTATAATGGATCAAGTTGGATTAGGGCATGAATTAACTGGAGAGTTTATAATTGACCAATCTTATCTGCCGAATATTCTCGATCAAATAAGAAGTATTATTCAATGTGATGGAAAATCTAAAAAGTGAAACGCTACAAAACACAGGTGCCAACATCGGTTCATCGCAAATAACGGGTTTATTCGAAAAAGTGTAATTTTAGAAACCAGGAAACAAAAGAGTTAATCCGACAAGTCCGGGTCCCTACTCCCGCAACTTGCGATAACCGTAACCGTTGTGCAAAATTTTAATGAAAAGCCGAATTAATAATGAGATATCTCTTAATTTTACTACTAACAACTACAAGAAGTTACTCTCAAAACAAAAACACAGTTAATTGGATAAACGAAAATTTAATAAAAATTGAAGATTCAAACCCTGATTCTTCTCCAGAAAATTTCATTGGTAATATTCCTGACAAATTTGAAAACGCGAAAATATTCGGATTTGGAGAAGCAACTCATCACGGTAAGGAATTTTTTAATATAAAAGCAAAATTCTTTAAATACTTAGTCGTCAATAAAAATGTAAAGGCTTTTTTGATGGAAGAGTCTTATCCAGCAGAGTCGGCAATTAATGAGTGGATAAGTGGAGGAAAAGGAGATATAAATACTATCGCAGAAAATTTCAGCATTCACCCATGGCGGACACAAGAAGTTGCGAATCTTTTAAAATGGATGAGAAGTTATAATTTGAATAAACCTATAAAAGATCAAATTCGTTTTTATGGTATTGATATTCAAAATGTTCAAGGCATAAATATTAAAATCCGTGAGTTTGCAAAAGCGCGTAATATTTTAATTGATGAAAAATTACTTTCGGTATTAGATAGTTGTGTAAATAAAAAAGTTAACTACAACTCTCCATCTGATTGGGCAGATAAGCATAACCCAGAATTGCAAAAAATCAAGAATGTAATTGTAGATTCTGAGATAAAATCTTCAAGTAATTCACTTCAAGAAACTAGGGATGTTCTTAGATCTTTAGACTATTTAATGGACTACACCTATTATGTTCAAGATAATGGTAGTAATGTTCGAGATTTGAAAATGTTTGAAAATGCTGAACATATTATTGATAGCCTTACTAAAAACGGGAAAGCTTTTATTTGGGCGCATAATGAACATATAAACAATCTTGAAAGAATTTCATACGGAAGCGGTTGGACTAGTCTAGGAGCACATTTAAATGAACGGTATCATAATGATTACTACAGCGTAGGATTCGATTTCGGAGTAGGCAATTTGTTAGGATATGTAGCAGAAAAAAACAAACCACATCATTGGGAAATTTTTACCGTCGATAAACCTTTCAAAAGAACATATTCAAAAACGCTATTTGAAGCGAATACGAATATTTTTTTTCTAGATATAAATAAACTTTCGCAAGACGATGAAATTGATTTCTTTAATAAAAAAGAGAAACAGTTAATTTTAGGAGGGCCAGGATATAATCCTAAAGATTTTCATTTAATACCGAAAAAGATTTCAGAAATGTATGATGGATTAATTTTTGTGAAAAAGATTTCTGTACCAGATTATAATCTAGAGAGTCTATAAAACTTTGCACAACATCGGTTCATCGCAAATAACGGGTTTAGTCGAAAAAGTGTAATTTTAGAAACCAGGAAAGAAAAAAGTTAATCCGACAAGTCCGCAACCCTACTCCCGCAACTTGCGATAACCGTAACCGTTGTAGCCAATACTTTAATAAAAAATACTTAAAACATGAAAAATTCAATTCTCATTCTATTATTTCTTTATCCAGTTCAATTCTTTAGCCAAGTAATTGATGAATTGCCTACAGATGAAAATGGAAATTTATATTATAGTGAAGTAATTCAAGTTGAAAATGCTGATAAAAATGAACTTTATTTGAGAAGTAAGCAATTCTTTGCTGAGATATTTAAATCTGCTAATGACGTTATTCAAATGGATGACAAGGATTCAGGAATTATAATCGGGAAGGGATTTAATGATATTTACATCACAGTAATAGGCATTGCCACTCCAATACAAATGTGGTATTCAATAAAAATTCAGTCAAAAGATGATCGTTATAAATACGACATATATGATATATATTTTAAAAGTTATCCCGGGCAATATGGAGTGACTACAACTAGTGCAGAAAAAATGTTTGACAAAGAGAAATACTATAAAAATAATGGCAAACCAAGAAATGTTCTAGAAAAATATAAAATTGAGACAGAGGCAAAAATTAAAAATCTTGAAAGTGCAATAAAATCAAAAATGGAAAACGCGGCTATTTCGAATGATCAAGATAAGGATTGGTAACAAAGATTTAGAAAAAGTACTGGCTACAACAACGGTTAATCGCCAATAAGCGGCACCGTTAGTAAGAAAATAATAAACTTGACCAACAACACAATACTAAGCCGACAAATCCGCGTTCCTTACTCCGCCAACTGGCGATAACCGAGACCGTTGGCAATAATTAAAATTTAATGAAATACTTAATAACATTAGGACTAATCATAAATCTTATCGCCTGTAAAAAACCAGCTGAGGATAAATTTAATATAGATGTTAAAGTGAAAGGAGATTATTCTGGATATCTGTATTTAATTACTAATAAAAAATTAGATAGCTCATTTGTTATAAATGGAAAAAGTCAATTTTCAGGAACAGTTGATTCTCCATTGAAAGCTGGAATAATTACAGACACCATTTCAGGTTATAACAAAGAATTTTATTTGGAGAATAATAATTTAGAACTGGAAATTAATGTTACAAAAAATGATTTTGGTAATGGTCCAGTTGATTGGATAATTGTAGAAAATGTTACGGGATCAAAAACAGAAAAAATTAGAGAAAATTTTGAAGAATTTAAATCTGTGAATGCTGAGAAAGAAAACTGGAATAAAAAGCTTTATAATGAATTACATAAATTAATTACAGAAAACCAAAACAATAGACTGCCTGGCGATCTACTTGCAGAAGTTTCTTCAACTTTCACATTAAAAAAAATTCAGCTTGAAAACTTATATTTTAAGCTTGATAAAAAGGTTCAAGATCCTTTCACAATAAAAAAGTTGGAACAAAATATTTATCCAGATAAAATTTTGAAGGTAGGTGATCAATTATTTGACATTAAAGGTGAAAATTATCTCTCCAAGGAAGTTTCAACTCAAGATTTTAGAGGCGATATTTTATTGATTGATTTCTGGGCAAGTTGGTGCAAACCGTGTATAGATCAGTTTCATGAATTAAAAACAATAGAAAAAAGGTTCAAAGAGGATAATTTAACCGTTATCGGAATTTCCTTAGAAGAAGAAAGAAATAAGTGGAAAAAGGCTATAGATAAATACAATTTAACTTGGACAAACATTTTTATCAATCAAAATATGACAGGTGAAATCTCAAAAATGTATGGTATAAACTCAATTCCATTTAATATTGTGATCAATAGGGAAGGTCAAATTATTGCAAAAAATGTAAGTGAAAATGATATATCCCAAATAATCGATGAATTAAAAGAAGCATCTTAGATTTTTAACTATTGCCAACAACGGCTCATCGCCAATAACGGGTATCATCGAAAAAGTGTAATTTTAGAAACCAAGAAATAAAACAAATAAGCCGACAAATCCGCGTCCCAACTCCCGCAACTGGCGATAGCCGAGACCGTTGTGCGTAATATTTTAATAAAATGAAGAACTTCACATTTTTAATTCTTTTGGCTTTCTCAAGTAGTTTGATAGCTCAAAATGAAAATGAAGATTTAGCTATATTTAGTAAAGGTGAAGCAGTTTATAATCTGATTTACGAAGATTTCGATATCCAATATGAGATAGACCATCTTGATACCACAAAGGTTGAAGAGAAAATTGAATATGAACTTTTAAGGGAGATGAAGTCTTCTATCCTCGAAAGGTCTTTGGAATATTATGAAGAGGTAATTGATAATTATCCTAACTCACAATTGTTATATAGAGCTTTAAACAACGCCGCACTAATTTCAAATCAATTAGATTATAAAGAAGAAGCGATTGAATATTATAATCAAATATTAAATAGTGAAGCCAATGATAAGGAGGAAGGTGGAGTTGGTTCAGGACTAATGGCAGAACCATACGCTCTTTATAAAAATCGAGCTGCAAAAAGTTTAGCTGAGATTTATATATCTCAGAAGAAGTTTAATGAAGCTTTAAAATATATAGACCTTACCAGTAAATATCCTTACCAACATTTTTGTGGAAATGAGTATGCCGCAGATGAAATTTACATTGCCACTTTATATACCAAGGCATATTTAGGATTAAATAAAGTGAAAGAAGCTTTAGATTATTCACCACCTCATATATTTTTCAATGGATTAGCAGATAATTCAGAAATTCTAATTTTAGCTTTAGAAACAATAGAAAATAATTTCTCAAAAAAGGAGATTGATTCAGAATTAGATAAAGGATTGAAAAGTATAAAAATGGTAGTTAAAGAAGATTATCAGGTTGGCATAGTGAACTTATTTGATAGAAATATTCAATTACCTGATGATTCCTTTATCAGTTATACAAATGAAAGTGAATTGAATGAAATTGAAAATTTGAGTGAGAAAGAAAATTATCAAAGAATATTTAAGAATTCTAAATTTTATAAAAGCCTCTAAAATACTACGCACAACAACGGTTAATCGCCAATAAGCGGTAGCATTAGAAAGAATATAATTAACTTGATCAACAAAGCAATACTAAGCCGACAAATCCGCGTCCCTTACTCCGCCAACTGGCGATAACCGAAACCGTTGGCAAGAATAGCTAAAAAAAAAAAATGAATAAAAGAAAGCTTTATATCGGTGCTGCAACTATAGGAGAATTAGAAGTTATAGAAGAAATATCTAATGATGAAGTTTTTCTTAAATCTCTAAATAAACCTAAAATTGATACATATTCGATCACATTTGATTATTTGATCCAATGTGGAGTAGATAAAGTTGTAACTGAGGATTTCGAAAATTTTATTTCTTCAGAAGAAAATCCTCAAATTTTTAATTTTTTAAAAAATAAAACTTCCAAAATTTCTTCTAACAAAATAGATGAATCCAGAGAAGCTATAGAACGAATTTTTAAATATTATTTACCAGAAGGATATAATTCAAATGAGAAATATGATTCCATCTGGTATATACAAAATCTATTAGAAAGCCTTGTTATAGCTGCTAATACTAACACCTCAGTTTTTAAAAATATGAGGAGCGTAACTTCTAATTTAGAAAAAGCTAAAGATGTGTTACCATTAGAATTATATAAACCTATTCATTTTCTGATTAATTCAATTAAACAAGATACTGTTGATTTACCATTTATAGGTCAATCTTTGGAGAAGCGAAATTTAGACCGATTCAATGAAATTTTTGAATCAAAAACTTTTGAAGAATATAAATTATCTCATTCTATTTTGGATACTCAAAATGAGAAAAAAAATTCTGCGATTTCAAATATTCAAAGGAATAGTGTTGATTTATATCGAAAAAATAAGGATTTTTTAAATATTCGAAAAGGAATTATAACTACTCTTTCAATTACACCTAAAATAATTGATGCATCTTTAGGAAAAATACCTGGCTCCATTGCAGACCTTGCTGTTAAGTTTTTAACTAGTTTAATTGAAATTCAAAAACGTGTAATAATATATGACCAAGAACCTCTATACGATGATTTATTTCGTAATAGAATTTTAATTCCCTTAAAGAAACAATTACAAGAAGAAGAATTAAGGAAGAATAAATAGTACAAAGCTACTCTTGCCAACAACGTATATCGCAAATGGCGGGTTTCATAGAAAAGAACTAAATTAGTTTCCATAATAAACTAAACCGTTAAGCCGACAAATCCGCATCCATGATTCCGCGCCACTTGTCGATATACGAGACCGTTGGGCTTAATTAATATGAAAAATATATGGTACAAATTAAATCTATTAAAATTAGTAAACTCTTTGGAGATAAAAATTACAATATAAAACTAAAAGATAATAAACTTATTCTCGTGGCTGAAAATGGCGCTGGAAAGACTACCATAGTTAATATAATCTATTATTTTATAAGTCGACAATGGACAAAATTATTAAAATATGATTTTAAATCTGTAGAAGTAAAATTTTCAGGCAATTCTATCAAACTCGAAAGAAGTGAAATTGATATTATAAATTCAGATAAGATTTCTAGACTTTTAAGAAGATATAGTCCATCAGTAAAAGAAAGATTTTATGAATTACTCAGAAACTATGATATTTCAGAATTAGCCGGAAATTATACTAAACTTGAATATCTAGCTGATGAATTAAGATTGCCAAAAAGTTTAATTATTGAAATTAGCCGTTATGCTGAAAGGGAACAAATAAATTTATTCGAAAGTAAACTTAGAGAAAAAGAACAACTGCTAACTTCCCTGATGGATACACAGATTCTATATTTGCCGACATATAGAAGGATTGAGCAAGATTTAAATGATATACTTCCCGATTTGAAGGAAGAGCTTAGTTCTTATAGGAAAAGAAAATTGCGTTACGTAAGAAATGAACCAGATATAGGTTATGTGGAACTAGTAGAGTTTGGGATGGAAGATGTTGTTGAGAAGGTAAACAGAAAACTATCCGATTTAAAAGAAGATTTCAACTCAAAGTTGAAAACCAATTTAACAGGAGGATATTTACGAGATGTTATAAATAAAAATTATTCAAAAATAACTTATAATCAAATTGAATCTTTAACGCCTAATTCGCTTAGAAGAATTTTCGATCGAATAGATGAAGATGTTTTATCAAAAAATGAAAAAGAAAAACTTTACATATTTATTAGTGATCTAAGAAAAGGGAAGACTATTGAAAAAGAAGAAAATAAAATTTTAGCTTACTTTATTTTTAAGCTTTCTGCGATCTATTCTGAGTTAGAAAAAAATGAAAAAGAGATTACACAGTTTATTCAAGTTTGCAACGAATATTCTACAAATAAAATATTCTTATATGATTATGTGAATTTTCAAATACTTATCCGTCCGCTAAAGCAAGGAGATGTTCTTTTTAACAAGCCTATTGAGTTCAAAAATTTATCATCAGGGGAGAAACAAATAGTATCACTTTTTAGTCACATTTACCTTTCCAATTTAGAAAATTACATCATTATCATTGATGAACCGGAACTGTCTCTATCTGTAACTTGGCAAAAGAGGTTTTTAGCAGATATAGCCAAAAATGAAAAATGTTTAGGATTAATTTCAGTAACTCATTCACCATTCATATTTCAAAATGAACTTGAGAACTATGCTCGAGGGTTAAATGAATTCGAAATAAATTCTTAGGTACAATGGAGGATAGTTTTTTAAAGAAATTAAAAGAAGCAGGAGATTCTTCACAAACATTATTTCTACGTCTCTTACAAGAATATAAATTATCAGAAAAATCTTTACATCTTTTTATTGAGGGGAATGATGATCCTGCATTTTACACGAATTACATAAGTAATTTAGCAGGAAATAATTTTCAAATTTATTTTTATAATAGCAAGAATAAATCCGGTGTATATTCAAATTATAATCAAATAAGCTGGAAATCCTATAATAAGAATAGAGTATTGTTTTTTGTTGACAAAGACTACTCAGATATTCTAAAATTAAGATATCCCATTGACCAGAACATTTTTGTTACAAAATATTACTCTATAGAAAATTACTTAGTCAATGATCAAATTGTTAGAAGAATTCTAACTGATTTAGTGCACATAACAGACCCATCAATTATTAATAACATTATTAAAAAATTCCATCAAGAACATAAGTCCTTCTGTGAGTATATGGTATTACTATCAGCTTGGATTATTTATCATAGAAAGAATGGAACAAATATCAATTTAGGAAATATTAGTTTATCACATATTTTTCAGTTTAATGCTAAATTGGAAATAGTAAAGTTGAATTCTCCCCAAGGAAAAAAATTACTGGATTATCTTGATGAAAAAACAGGAAATCCTGATTCATCAGGTTCCTGGAAATCAGTTAGAAAAATTTATTCCAGCCTATTAAAGATTAATGAAGATAAAATCCACCTTAGAGGTAAATTCGAAATTTGGTTCTTGGTAGCATTTATCAACGCCTTAATTGACAACTTAAACTCTTCTAGAAAAAAAGGAGAACCAAAAGCAAAAATGAATGTAAGTCTAAGTAGCTCTAATGCAGTTGCCTTATTAGCTACAAGACTTAGCATACCTCCAGATTTAAAAAGTTTTATATCAAATAACCTTTCGAAAATTAACTAAGCCCAACATCGGTTGATCGCAAATAACGGGTTTAATCGGAAAAGCGTAATTTTAGAAACCAGGAAATAAAATAGTTAATCCGACAAGTCCGCGTCCCTACTCCCGCAACTTGCGATAACCGTAACCGTTGTGCTTAATTATCTACAAAAGAAAAGAAATTCTAAGAAAATTTTTAATTCAAACCGTTAAAGAATAAATTCGTTGCCCAAATCTTTAAAACTTCAAAATTGAAAAAACTTATTCTAGCATCATTTATCTTATTCTTTACAAAAACATTCGGTCAAAATTTACAATTACGTAATTCACCTAAAATTGAAAGTGAAATTGTCTTCAAAGATGGAACCAAGGAAAAAGGGTTAGTTCGAATGAGTAGCTCAGTATTTGATATTAGGTTTAGAGAAACTCCAGAATCTGATGAAAGAAAAGTCGATTTTGAAAAAGTTGAAAAAATTATAACGCATCCAGATTCTACAAATGCCAGGGTATTTCAATATTTAGATAATTATAAGCATCGCTATAAAATGTTTGTCGAATTAGTTGAAGAAGACATTCTTAGTGTTTACATAAACTCTCCTAATGAACTTGAATTATTCTATTCTGACTTTGATTTAAGATCCGCAGAAGAATTAAGACGTGATGTAAGAACTGAAAATTCCTTCTATATTAAAATAGGTAAAACTCAAGATTTGTATTTGGCTAAAGAAGATCAAATACTTATTCCTGTTGAGAAAAGAAGAAAATTCACAAAAAAATATCTCGAACATTTTTCAGATTGTCCAGAATTAGTCCAAGCTTATAAAAACGAAGAAATCAGTCTAGAAAATTTATCTGACTTTATAGATTTTTATAAAGAGACTTGCAATTAGATAACTAAGCACAACAACGGTTAATCGCAAATAACGGGTATTGTCAAAAAAGTGTAATTTTAGAAACCAGGAAAGAAAATAATTAATCCGACAAGTCCGCGTCCCTACTCCCGCAACTTGCGATAACCGAGACCGTTGGCAGCAAGCCAAAATGAAATTCGTTTTACATCGAAATCCTAATTTTTTAATTCAATAAATATGAATAAAAATGTACTAATCGTTATCATTTTAATATTTAATTATTCCTACAGCCAGGAAACTGTCACGAAGGAGGTATTTGAGAAATCTGAAATAAATATTCTTTCAACCGAAATTATTGACACATCAATTGCTAATAGTAGAGCAGCTTTACAATTCAAGTTTATCGATTACTCGGATAATGAAATAAAATTTTATGAAGCTGAACTCGCAAAAGATGAATTTGTAAGTGTAACAAATTACAAGTATTTTTTTGGTGCAATTGGTTCAATTTCCATAATGACAGTTCCCTTCAAAATTCGATCAAAAAATGAACAAGGATATATAACCGCCAAGGCAGATGTTAAGAATATTGGTGTTTACTTACCATTAGCTTTAAAGGAAAGTAAAAGATATTGGTTAGATAATTCCACAAGCACACATAAATTTTCAATTGGATTTTTGATTGCACCTATGGCCCAAGAACTTAATGATAAAAACACCAGTGATTACTTTCAAAATTCAGAATCCTCTTATAGTGCGTTCATGCTTTCAACTTCCGTCGCTATTACCTACACCTATAATAATTTAACTTTTGCATTAATTCCAGTGGGATTTGATTTTGGATTAGATGACGCAGGAAAAGAATGGGATAACCATGCAAATTACTGGACTGGTTTCGGTATTGGAGTTGATACGAAGTTATTTGGATTTTAGGCCAGCTGCCAACAACGGTTAATCGCCAATAAGCGGCACCGTTAGAAAGAAAATAATTAACTTGACCAACGAACCAATACTAAGCCGACAACTCCGCGTCCCGCACTCCGCCAACTGGCGATAACCGAGACCGTTATATGCTATTGCTCCGCACAATTTTAGCTACTAAGAACAATAATTCTTCTAATCTGACAAGTACGTGCATGTAAGCCTTCATCTGACAAATCCGAAGTAAGAACTTCTAGTAAATCGATAACTTACAAAATTCAGATCCTAAATGAGGTTTTACATTTATCGTTCAATAGAAATTTCATGGGAAAGAACGCTGACATTTAATTGAATATTTACGCTAAAGAAGTTTCAATTGAAACTGGAAAAAAATTAAAGTGCGGCAAACTGGAGTTTCCAACGGATCGCTAAAACAACGACGGACGCTCACTCTTGCGCAATGATTTCAGTTAAGAAGATGATTAGAGATTTAAAATTTGGATGTTCCCGACAGCGGCAAATCTCCCGTTCTTACTCGGACGTATCGCAACAGCATATAACAACGAATATTCGCAATTGTGGCCATTTGAAATAAAATAGTATTTTTAGAATCCAACTAACAAAAACCTAAGCCGACAAATCCGAATACGTACAACCACAACTGACGATTATTCGAAACCGTTGGCAATAATTATGATATGAAGAAATTTATAATTTTACTACAAATATTGACGGCTTCATTTACCTATTCTCAAAGCGATCTTAAAGGTAAGTTTTGTAGCTCATTAAATGGAGTATTCAATTCAACCTGTATTGAGTTTCAAGAAAATACCAAATTTAAATTTTACACTTATGGCTGTTTGGGAATGGAGAGTACTGGAATCGGAGATTTTAGTTTTAAATCTAATAAACTTATTTTAAAATTTGATAAGTTGGCAACGAGTCAAAAAAGTCAAATTGAAATTGAAAATGTTCATAATCAAAATAAGAAAGACTCAATAAAATTACACTTTGAGATTTTAGATGGAAATCTAAACATGAGACCACTTCCAGCTAACATTTTATTAGGGTCAGATTCTTTCGACTTAATGAAAGCTTATCAAGCAAATGAAGATGGGGAAGCAATAATCTCAAAGGGGCGTAGCTCAAAAAAAGAAAAATATAAGATTCTATTTGTAGGCTATGAAATATTTGAGTTCGAGTTGTCTAACTCTTCATCTAAAAATATAGAGATTGTACTGGAATCACAAGGTCCAAGAATTATTTCTAATAAAGTTTACGAGTATGATATAGAAGAAGTAAAGGAAAATTTAATAATCCTAAAAGATGGTAATAGATTCAAGAGATCGAAATCATAACAATTGCCAACATCGGTTCATCACAAATAACGGGTATTTCCGAAAAAGTGTAATTTTAGAAACCAAGAGAGAAAATAGTTAATCCGACAAGTCCGCATCCTTACTCCCGCAACTTGCGATAACCGTAACCGTTGGCAACAATATTTTCAAGAAAAATTTGTATTTGATTCGATTTTGATGCAATTTTACATCAAACAATTAAGCTATGTCAAGACAAAGTATTTCATTCACAAAGGCAAACGATGAGTGGCTAAAATCACAAGTTGATAATCAAGAATATTCTAGCAAAAGTGAATTGGTGAACGACTTGATAAGACAAGCTCGTAATCAACAAATTCAAATAGATTATATAAAAAATAAAATTGAAAAAGCTGAGAAAAGTGGATTTACTACAGATAGTAAAGAACAAATATTAGCTCAATCGAAATCTATACTTAATGAGTAATTACAAATTAAGTAATGTTGCTAAAGAAGATTTAATTAGAATACACCAATTTGGAGTAAAAAGATTTGGAGAAACTCAAGCCGACAAATATTTTAATAGATTTTTCGAATATTTCAATTTGATTGCCGAACAACCTTTTTCGTTTGAATCTGTTGATTTTATAAACCCTGGATATAGAAGATGTGTTTGCGGATCAGACTCAATTTATTATAGAATAGAAAATAATATTGTTGAGATAATGACCATTATTGGCAGACAAGATCTTAGTAATATTTAATCAAGATATTGGAAGAAAATACGGTTGCCAACAACGTATATCGCAAATGGCGGGTTTAATAGAAAAGTACTAAATTAGTTTCCATAAGAAATAAAATCGCTAAGCCGACAAATACGCATCCATAAGTCCGCGCCACTTGTCGATATACGAGACCGTTGTGTGCAATCAGATAATTCAGTTGGTGAAGAAAAATATTTACATAAAACAACAGAATCACACTAAACTGTATATCCTGCCAAAGGATCAGATAGTTTTTGAATCAAACTTAAAAGAACATAATATTCCGTTCTATTCCGACCAGAATATTCAACCTTACACAGATACCGGAATAAGATATTTTGTTCTTGATTCTGACAGATATAAAATTGATCAACTTTTAAAAGACAAAGAAATCATAGCAAGTACAGAAACGATTCCAAGCTATGATTACAGGGATCAAAAGAAAATTGGAACAATTTCAATAATTGTAGTTAGTATTGTAATTATATTAACTTTAATAATACTTTACTTATAATGAGTTTTGGAGCTGGACACGTTCAGGATATGAATAATCGATTAAAACAGAATCGAGCAAATAAACCTTCTAAAAGAGCAAAATTCAAAGAAAATTATAGAGAGGGAATCTACTCCAAAAAACAAGAATCTGATAGAATTAAATTTCACCAGGTTCCTAAAGAAAAGTTAGAAAAAATAATAGAATCTATTAAAATAAAATCAAGAAGTGAAAATCAAAAACAGATTAAAATTCTAGTAATTTCATTAATCATAACTATAATAATAATGATTGCGGTTTTTAGCTTTTAATCCGTAAAGACTGCACACAACAACGGCTCATCGCAAATAACGGGTAGTTGATTGAAAATGGTTATTTTAGAGACCAATTATTAAAAGAACTAATCCGACAAATCCGCATCCTTACTCCCGCAACTTGCGATAGCCGGGACCGTTGTACACAAGTGCTCAATAAGGTTTCGAACTTTAAAATTTAAAAAATGAAATATATAATTTTCCTTTTTTTCATAATAACATTCACTTTAAAAGATAAGAAAAGTGAAAATCAAAATAATGAAAATGAATGTTTAGTGGAGTTGACTATTGATGGAAAAGGAAAAGTATTGTATGATAAAAATATAGTTTCAGATAAAGAAATTTCTGAGATTATTACGGAGAAAATAGAGGAATGTAAATCTAGCTACCGAGTGAAAATTTCTTCTAAAATGATCTTAAATTATAAAGAGAATTATAAAGATTTAGCAGATATAATATTGAAGTCAGTTGAAGACTTCCAATCAAAATATTCTTTAAATAAATTTAAAAAACCTTTGGATTCGCTATCAAATAAACAATTCCAAGAAGTACAAGCAATTTATCCCAATGAAATTATTGCTGATTTTTGCTGTAAGGATTAATAATTAGATTACTGTTTTCGCACCAGTGCACAACAACGGTTAATCGCCAATAAGCGGTAGCTAAAGAAAGAAAATAATTAACTTGACCAACAAACCAATACTAAGCCGACAAGTCCGCGTCCTTAATCCCGCAACTTGCGATAACCGTAACCGTTGTAAACAAGGGCTACAAGAAAATTATTTTTTTAAAGATTTGCAATTCGATAAATCTTATTAAGATTATTAATAATTTGACGTAAAATTTAACGCTATGAAACCGTACATCTATTTGATTTTAATTTTCTCTTTCATTACAATTAGTTCCTGTTCTAAACCAGATGAATGTGAAAATCCAATAGATTGTTTACCTCAAATTACTCAAATCGGGGCGCAGACTTTTGGTTGTCTCATCAACAATGAACCATTTAAGCCTGGAGGTTCCCAGCTAAGCGGACCTACTTTACAAATAGATTATACATTAATTGATGGTCAATATATTTTTAATCTATCCGGAGATAATAAAAAAAGTAACAAGGCTATAGTAATCAGTATAAGAGGAGAAGAACTGCAAGAGAACACAAAATATACACTTTCCAAATATGAAAGAGATTCAAATTTTGGAGAGTATTTAAAATCGGGATCCGATCATCGTACAGATTCTATACATACTGGTGAATTACATATATCGCAATTAGATTTAGTTGACGGAATAGTTTCTGGAACATTTTGGTTCGATGCTATTAATGATAACAACGAAATAGTTGAAATACGTGAAGGGCGATTTGACTTAAAATTATAAATACGATAATTTTAATAAAGATAGTCTTGAAAGATTTAAGATCATTTGTAGTATTCGCCCCAGTTTACAACAACGGTTAATCGCCAATAGACGGCAGCGTTAGAAAGAAAATAATTATCTTGACCAACAAACCAATACTAAGCCGACAAATCCGCGTCCCCTACTCCGCCAACTGGCGATAACCGAAACCGTTATGTATTATGCCAAAACTTGAAAAACCCACTATGAAAAAACTTATTATCGCCCTCACACTACTCTTTATCAATCCTTTATTTAGCCAGGATGAAGAATTTAAATCTATTGACACAAAAGAACAGAATGATCAGTGGAACACTAAATTTAAAACTGAAAATTTAGAACAGCAGATTAAATTAATCCAAGAAAGGATTCTATCTGATTCTAATATCTTCTACACTCCGACAAATGCTCACGGCGAAACTCAATTGCCTGACGGCTTTCAAAGCACCACGCAATACAGACCGCTATATATCTTAAAATCGCAGAACTCAGAGCCAATATTATTGGAAAGCAATATGTCCATAGAGAGAGTTACTTTGATTAATTCGCATCTAACCAAAAATAACGTTGAGAACATATCCTTTTCAAACGATATGAAATCACAATCTCTTTACGGAGCTAGGGCAAAAAGCGGACTTATAACTATAAATTTTTCGGATGAAAAAGTACTGGAAAAATTAGCTACTAAAGAAAGATAATTCTGCAATGGCACAATACATAACAACGGTTAATCGCCAATAAGCGGCACCGCTAGAAAGAAAATAATTAACTTGACCAACAAACCAATATTAAGCCGACAAATCCGCGTCCCTTACTCCGCCAACTGGCGATAACCGAGACCGTTATATGCTATATTTTATGAGAGATTCGAACTTACTATTTCTTTTATTTTTTCTTCCTATTATCAATTCGTTCGCCCAAAACGAATCTAATTTTGATCATTTTGTGATGTCCGAAATTGGAAAAATTAATAACAATAAAACCTTAGATTCCGTTGCTGTAACTCAAGATACCATCAACGAAAAAAGACCATATAGACTGGAAATATTTTTTGGTGAGGATGATAAGAATAAGAAGCTAGTTCTAATGACCGAAAAAGCTATTCTACCTGATTTCCCTGGTGGCAGAAATGTATCAAATGGAGAGAGATTTTGGGAAATCGAAATTATTAATAGGGATCTCTGGATTAAACACGAACTATTACGTGGGCATTTTGAACATAAATTCCAATATAGGGACGGAAAATTTAAATTAATGGAATATAATTCTGTAGCATCAGATGGACGAGGTAAGATCTTTTATCAAAATCTCGATTTCCTAACTGGAATCCGCAGAACTCAAACTGACAGTTATAAGCAAGATAAAGTTTTAAAGAAGGAAGAAGAATTTATCAAAATTGAAGGGAAACCCGATTTGTCTAATTTTGAACCTAAATCAAATAGATACTTTTAAAACACAGCATATAACAACGGTTAATCGCCAATAAGCGGTAGCTAAAGAAAGAAAATAATTAACTTGACCAACAAACCAATACTAAGCCGACAAATCCGCGTCCCTTACTCCGCCAACTGGCGATAACCGAAACCGTTGTAAACAATTTTTAAGCGAGATTTTTATGAGAAAAGAATTGAAATTTTTATTTATAACGTTGTTTTTTTCAACAGTTTCAATAAGCATAAGTGCTCAAAATTCGAAAACCTATAAGCTCAAGGCAGATTTTGAATATCCTTCAGAAAAAGAGAAGTATGAAATGTGGGTTTTCCAAGGGATTAAAAAATTGAATTATACACTTGAAAATGATTCAACTTTAATAAATAAAGATTTTAAAATAATAATAAGGGAATATGAAAATGGAAAATTAAAACAGGAAACTTTAGTTATAGATACAAAAGATGAACCTAGACTTCCTAAAATAAATTCTGACTTTGGATTCAATTTATACGCTCAAAATCTATTAAATTATGAAAAAGTTGCCTTTATTTTTGATAGATTTTCAAACAAGAAATCATTCAAAATAAAAGAAATCTTTAATGATGGGGATTTTAGTTTAAGACAAATAAATGTTGGACAAGATCATCTCAATTTTAGACTAAATGAACCTTTTCAGATAGCATTGATTACACCGCCAAACAGAAACCCAAGCAATGGTGAATTGGGATATTGCCAAGTATCTCAAGGAGGTATTGAAATTGATAAATGGTACGATCAATATAAAATCCCACAGTTTTTTCTAGTTTACCTTGAGATAGGATAAAAACTGTTTACAACAACGGTTCATCACCAATAAGCGGCAGCTTTAGAAAGAAGATAATTAACTTGACCAACAAACCAATACTAAGCCGACAAATCCGCGTTCCTTGCTCCGCCAACTGGCGATAACCGGGACCGTTGGCAGCAAGCATTAAAAATTTCATTATGAAAAAACTTATAATATTATTTCTATTTCTATCAACCAATATCACCGCTCAGGAATTGACCGGTACATGGAATGTCACATCTTATGAAGACGAGATTGTATATTATAATCAAACGACAGATTCAATTTATTATAAAGATGAATCTAGAAAGACAGAAGCGGAGAATTTTAGAAAAATGTTTGAAATGATGATTCTACCTGTTACTTATACCTTTAAAGATAATAATGAATACGAAATGCTTCATCCAATGTTGGCGGAAATTAAAGGAACTTACGAAATAGATAGAAATAATAATTACGTCATATTATCAGAAAAAAATACAATGAATGATACATTACCATTTTCTATGAGTAATGAAATTTTGTATCTCAGAATGAAAATGGAAGAAGGATTTATGAAAATTGGATTAAAAAAATAGTTTCTCTTTAAAAACTAAGGGTTTAAATGTATTCAAGAAGATTATTACTAAATGCCAGCTGCCAACATCGGTTAATCGCCAATAAGCGGCACAATAAGTAAGAAAATAATTATCTTGACCAACAAACCAATACTAAGCTGACAAATCCGCGTCCCTTACTCCGCCAACTGGCGATAACCGAGACCGTTGGCGATCATTCTTTAGAAAGTTTCAGTTTCCATAACTTTTTATATTTTTATGCAAATTATAAAATTAATGGATAATCAAGAAAGGGAACGAATTTTAAATAATGCCAAGGATTTTTTCAGAGAACAAATTGTTGAATCTCACATTGATCGTGCTTGCAAAAGAGCTAGCAGTTTAAAAGAATACAACGTAAATCCATTTTTATTTAAATACTTAGCAAATTTTCTAACCGGGAATGACGATCCATACAGCATTGCAAAAGCATTAGTACTTCCAAGAGTTTTAGGATCTTCCATTACCACATCATTTGGAATGAAAATACAAAGTTTAATTAGTTCATTATTTGAAGGACTTGGTTCGACTACACAAGGAATCGATATTGAATTTATTGATGCAATTGATGGAAGGAAAAAATACTGTCAATTAAAAGCTGGCCCAAATACTATAAACCATGATGATGTTACAACAATTGTAAACCATTTTAATGGTGTTAGAAATTTAGCGAGAACCAACAATTTAAATGTTGGTATTCATGACATGATTGTTGGAGTAGTATATGGTGACGCTAGTGAATTAAGTTCACATTACAACAGAATTAACGAAAATTATCCAGTTTATATTGGACAAGATTTTTGGCATAGATTGACGGGAAAAGAGGATTTTTATCTTGATTTAATAGACGCGATTGGTGATGTAGCACTTGAAGTCGATGCCAGCCAAGTAATTGAGGCTACTATTAAAAAATTAGAAATTGAAATAGCTGAAAAATACCAATAGCTAATTGTTCTTAGCTTGGTAATATTTATTTAAAAATTTAATCACCGAATATCCTATTTCCTCTCCCAAATTTACAGGAACGGCATTACCAATTTGTTTATATTGTTGAGCAGTGGAACCAACAAATTTCCAGTCATCAGGAAATGTTTGAATTCTAGCATATTCTCTAACTGTAAATGGTCTAGTTTCATCAGGATGACATCTTTCAGTTTGTTTTTGGGCAGGACTACAAGTCAAAGTCAAACTAGGTTCATCCCAACCAATTCTTCTGGCCATACCCGTTTTACCTCCACCGAGATAAAAACTTCCTCCCATATATTCCTTTTGTAAATCCAAAGGTAAATCTCGCCAATAACCTTTCGGTGGAACTAAATCAAGAACCTTTTTCTTATATTCAGGATACTTTGCACCATCAGAATTAGGAACATCTTTATCAAACAAGTCTCCTTTTTTTAAGGCATCTTTTAAATTATAAACTTTATTATGCTTTTTTGGATATTCATAGGCAATATCAATATCCTTTCTTACTCCAACTAAAATTAATCTTTCTCGCTTTTGAGGAACTCTGTAATTAATAGCTTTTAAAACTTCAACTGGAACAACTTTATAACCTATTTCATCCAAAATTGAAATCATGCCTTTCAAAGTCTTTCCTTTATCATGGCTTAAAAGCCCTCGAACATTTTCTCCGATGCATATAGAAGGTTGCACTTCCTTAACTACCCTAGCAAATTCATAAAACAAAGTACCTCGAGCATCTTCTAAACCTAATTTTTTCCCAGCATAACTAAAAGCTTGACAAGGAAATCCACCAGTTACTATATCCGCTTTATTCTTGTATTCCCTAAAATCAAAAGATTTTATATCGCCTTCCAAAACATTCCAATTTGGTCGATTCGTTCTTAGAGTTTTGCAGGCCCATTTATCGATTTCATTTAAGGCAACACATTTTAAACCTGATTTTTCCATTCCGATAGCTAAACCACCTGCGCCAGCAAATAGTTCTAAAACTGTAAATTGATCCAAAGGTTCTACGTAATTGGAGATATTATCTTCAAAATTTTCATCAAACAACTTTCCCATTAAATTTTCAATATCGTCTTTTCGATAAACACGATAGTTAGATACGGGTTCCCTAACAGCATTTAAAATACCTTCATTATCCCATCTTCGTAAAGTTTCTTTACTTTTACCAATAATCTCTGCTGTCTCTGAAAGTGATAAATAATTCTCCATAACCAAGTTAGTTAACCTTATACATTGGTTACAAATTTAAATTAAAAAATTTACTACGCAATTAAAATAAAATAAAAGAACGAATCGCCAACAACGTATATCGCAAATGGCGTGTTTAATAGAAAAGAACTAAATTAGATTCCATAATAAACAAAATCGTTACGCCGACAAATCCGCATCCATAATTCCACGCCACTTGTCGATATACGAGACCGTTGTAGCCAATATTTGCAGTGTGATTGCGATTAATATAATAACTACATGAATATTAAGAATCTTATACTTTTAACCCTAATTGCTCTCTTATCATCTTGTGATACTAGCACTGATAAAAAGAACGCAAAAATTGATACTTTCGACAAAGTATTTATCGATAGTCTCGTTCCCATGGCTGATAAAAATTATTCTGTTTTTTACGCAAAAATAAAGGGAAACTCAAATGACTCAATCAGACTGAATATCAGTTCGGATAAAACTGAAGATGAAAAATTTGATTATTACTTCATCGGTGATTTTGAAAAAGAAATACGCATGGACTATTATGGCGAATCAAAAAAATATATAAAGTTAGATCCGTATAAAGCTACAGATGGAAAATTGGAGTTAGATTATCAATTGTAATTTTATTGCAAACACTGGCAACAACAACGGTTAATCGCCAATTGACGGCACCGTTAGAAAGAAAATAATTAACTTGACCAACAAACCTTTACTAAGCCGACAAATCCGCGTCCCTTACTCCGCCAACTGGCGATAACCGAGACCGTTGGCATTAATACTTAAATAGAGAAAATTTAATTTTGAAATCTGATTTAAAGTAATAACTTTGTATTTACAAAAATAAAAGTTATGGAAACTTCAATCATACAAATTGGAAATTCAAAAGGACTTCGTTTAAGCAAAACGATTCTTGAGAAATATCATATAAAAGATAAAGTAGAACTCATTTTAGAAAAGGGTCAAATTATACTCCGACCAATTGATTCGCCAAGAAAAAATTGGGAAGAAAAATTTAAGAAAATGGCCAAAAATAAAGATGACCAACTTCTGATGAATGATGTGTTTGATGATGAAAATTTTGATGAATGGATTTAAATCAATATGATATAGTTCTAGTTAATTTAAATCCGACTGTTGGAAGTGAAATAAAGAAAACCAGACCCTGTGTAATCATTTCGCCAAATGAGATGAATAAATACTTAAGAACAATTGTTGTTGCTCCAATGACAACAAATACGAAAAAATATCCGACAAGAATTCCTGTAAAATCAAATGGAAAAAAAGGAATGATTGCAATTGACCAGATTAGAACAATTGACAAACAAAGAATTGTAAAAATCTTTGAATCATTATCCAACTCGGAAATCAAAAAGTGCAAAGAGGTGCTTAAAGAAACATTTGTGGACTAAGTACTAATGCCAACAACGATTCATCGCAAATAGACGGCACCGTTAGTAAGAAAATAATTAAATTCACCAACAAACCGGGTCTAAGCCGACAACGCCGCGTCCCCTACTCCGCCAACTTGCGATAATCGAGACCGTTGTACGCAAGTATTGACTAAGAATGATTAAAGAAATTAATTAAAAAAGAAGATTATGAAATATTCAATTTTTACTTTTTTGCTTTTTGCTCCATTGTTTCTTGTAGCTCAAAGTTCTAACTATAATGTGTCTTCCTATAAGATAGAAGGAACTAAGGCACCCAATACTCATTACATTGGAGAAGCTTGGTTAAATCCATTAATTCACGATGATGAAGAATTAGGTTACAACATCACCAAAGCAACCTTCAAAGCTAACTCAACTTTAGATTGGCATAAACACGGTTCTGTTCAAGTTTTAGTAATTGTAGATGGTGAGGCCTATTATCAAGAAAAAGGTAAAAAGCCTATAATTCTAAAAGAAGGAGATGTAATTAGATGCGAAAAAGAAACTGAGCATTGGCACTCATCTACGAAAGATAGCGATGTTACATATTTAGCATTCTATAGTGGAGAAAAACCAACAGAATGGACAGAAGTCTTAACTCAAGAATATTACGATCAAGTTCATAAAATGCTAGAAACTAAATGACACAATTAAGAATTGTAAAAAATTCTATACTAGATGATCGAAACGCAATGCCAGCGCACAACATCGGTTCATCGCAAATAACGGGTTTAATCGAAAAAGTATAATTTTAGAAACCAGGAAAGAAAATAGTTAATCCGACAAGTCCGCGTCCCTACTCCCGCAACTTGCGATAACCGTAACCGTTATATGCTATTGCTCCGCACATTTTTAGCTACAATGAACAATAATTCTTCTAATCCGACAAATATGTGCATGTAAGCCTTCATCCGAAAAATCCGAAGTAAGAACTTTTAGTAAATCATTAACTTACATGATTCAGATCCGAAATGAGTTTTTACATTTATCGTTCAACTAAAATTTTATGCATAAGAACACCGACTTTCAATTGAATATTTACGCTAAAGAAGTTTCAGTTTAAACGGGAGAAATATAATGCGCGGCAAACTGGAGTTTCTCACGGTTCGGTAAAACTACGACGGACGCTCACTCTTGCGCAATGATTTCAGATAAGAAAATGATTAGAGATCTAAACTTTTAATGTTCCCGACAGCGGCAAATCTCTCGTTCTTACTCAGACGTATCGCAACAGCATATAACAACGAATATTCGCAATTGTGGCCATTTGAAATAAAATAGTATTTTTAGAAACCAAGAAACAAAAACCTAAGCCGACAAATCCGAATACGTACAACCACAACTGACGATTATTCGAAACCGTTGTAGGCAATGTGAGTTCAAGATTTAAATTACATATATTTGTACAGTGGTAAATAGAGTGGAAAATATCAATTCTAATTTAATTGAGTGGGCAATAACCAGAGCTGGTTATGAACTACACGATTTCTTTATGAAATTTCCCAAAGTAAGAGAATGGATAGAAGGAACTAAGAACCCAACTATTAAACAATTAGAAGATTTCACTCATAAAGTTCACGTTCCATTTGGATATTTATTTTTAAATGAACCACCTAAAGAAGAGTTAGAAATTCCTTTTTTTAGAACAGGTAATCAAGAAGTACAAAATGTCTCTTTAAACACATATCATACTGTCCAGATGTTACAGGATAGACAAGTGTGGTTGAAAGAATATTTGGATGAAAATGGATTTCAGGATTTAGATTTTGTCGGCAAATTCGATGTGAATGATAGCTATGATGATATTGTAGATGATATCCGAAATCAGCTAGACCTAAAGGAAAACTGGGCTAGTAAACATCAAAATTGGCAAGAGACCTTAAACTATATTACATCCAAGATAGAAGAAATCGGAATTATAGTAACTTTTAATGGAGTTGTAGGAAATAACACTAGAAGAAAAATTAGTGTTGATGAATGTAGAGGTTTTGTTTTAGTAGATAAAAAAGCTCCCTTTCTATTTATCAATTCCGGAGATGCAAAAGCAGCTCAAATGTTCACAATGATTCACGAATTGGCACATATATGGCTGGGTGAAAGCGCTGGTTTTGACAATAATTTTATGTTACCTGCTAATGATCCGATTGAAATTTTATGTGATAAAGTTGCTGCCGAATTTTTAGTACCAAAAAATTATTTCATTGATCAATGGAATAGAAATCAGAATTTTAAAATTTTAAGTCGGCACTTTAAAGTAAGTCCTATCGTTATTGCTAGACGAGCACTAGACTTGAACTTGATTTCCAAGGAGACTTTTTTCAGTTTTTATAACAATTACATAAGTGAATTTAAAGCTAAAAAAGAACAACAAAGTTCTGGTGGAGATTTCTATGCGACTTCTAAGAAAAGAGTCAGTCCTAGATTTGCTAATTATGTCAACAAGGCGGTAAAAGAGAATTATCTCCTTTATAGAGATGCATATAAATTGACAAATTTAAAGGGCAATACCTATGATAAATTTATGAACGAACATCTTTATCAGGTATGAAGAAATATTTACTTGATTCTAACTTTTTCATACAAGCCCACAGATCTATTTATCCACTTGACATCGTTCCAAGTTTTTGGAATAAAACTCAAGATTTAGCTTCGAGAGGAATTATTGTTAGTTTAGATAAAGTCAAAACTGAAATTTATGATAACAGTTCTCACGAAGACGATTTGAAAGATTGGTGTACTGCAAATTTAGACGTCAATTTCTTTGAAAGTTCAGAGCAAGTTTTATCAAATTATATTCGAATAGTCCAATGGGTGAACTCAATGAGCAACCATTTTAATGAACGTGCTATACAAGAATTTTTAGAGACTGACTTAGCAGACCCATGGCTTGTGGCGTATGCTATGGAGAATGATTTGACAATTGTCACTTATGAAGTCAGCCAACCAGATCGAAAGAATAGGGTTAAAATTCCAGAAGTCTGCAATCAATTTGGTGTAGAATATGTTGACACAATAAAAATGATGCGCGAATTACAAGAAAGTTTTTAGTCTCACACTGCCTACAACAACGGTTAATCGCCAATAAGCGGCAGCGTTAGTAAGAAAATAATTAACTTGACCAACAAACCAATACTAAGCCGACAAATCCGCGTCCCCTACTCCGCCAACTGGCGATAACCGAAACCGTTGTGAGCAATATGAGAAAAAGATTTGCAATCATATTTTTAGTATTTATCTATTCTTTTCAAGAATCAAATTATAGAATACTTGATTTTGGTCAGTTTAAAATTACAGTACCTAAGAATTGGAACAAGTTCAATGAAAAAGGATTGGATAGTTACATTGGCGGTATAATTACAGATACTAAAGACACTTTAAAATTTGACCTTGGTAGGCACTCCCAAGATTTAATAAAAAGTGATTTTCCTATGGTTTATGATGCTCGAAGATTAGCTGAATTAACTGTAAAGGAACTTGAAATGTTGCCGGATACAAAACATCTAATCGTGGATAGTACAACTAGAGATATAAATTATCATGAATATTTACAGTATCAATTTGAAAACGACTCTATCAGTTGTTTCAAAGCAAAATTTATCACACCGAGAAATAAAAAATTTGGAGGATCTGGAATCTATATTGACAGTTTAAAAGGTAGCGATAAAATGCATTACAAGATTAGTTTTAATTTTTACGGTTGGTATTTAGATGAAAAGACTCAGGACAAATTTTTTAAAGCTTTAAAAACCTTACAATTTAAAGAGGATTGCGAAAACAATTAGATATAGTACTCATACAGCTCACAACAACGGTTAATCGCCAATAGACGGCAGCGTTAGAAAATAAATAGTTAAATTGACCAACAAAACAATACTAAGCCGACAAATCCACGTCCCCTACTCCGCCAACTGGCGATAACCGAGACCGTTGTGAGCAATTTTGCAAAAAAATTCTGCTATAAAAAATGAAACTGACTTTTGAAAAACCAGAAAATGGTTGGTTACCAATAAAATTTCAGAATGAAGATTTTCGTCTGGAATTTACATCTTCGAAAACCCCAGAAAATCCTATAAAGCAATTTTGCAGTAACTTAATTCAAAGTGCTAAAGGAACCGATACTATAACTATTTTTAATACAGAACCTGAATTATACTTATTCAAGATTAATCAAAAGAAAAACGAATTTAATTTTGAAATCATTCATCACGAAAAACCTAAGAGAGAGGTTTCTGTTTACAATGAAAAAGGAACCTTTGAAGAAATATTTTTGCCTTTATTCAGAGCAATCAAGAAATTTTCAACTATAGATTTTAAAAGTTCAGATTGGGAAAAAATAGATTCTCATAAAATTGAAAAATTAGATAAAGTTATTGCAGAAGAAAAAGCTATTAGAAACTAGAAATATGGACGGAAGTTTAGGTCATTTTAAAGCTACTCTGCAACGAAAAAAACAAAGAGCTGAAAAAAAAGGAAACAGAGCTGAACATTATTCTTCAAAACCAGGACAAAAGGTAGAATATAATTTCCCTAAACTTTCAAAAGATGAACTAGAAAAATTAAAGGAGAAAATCAGACTTGACAGTAAAAGAAGAAAGAAAAAGCAGATAATTATTTTTATGATAATAATTATTTTTTCTTCAATTAGTCTATATTTTGTGTTTAACTAGCAAAACAGCTCACAACAACGGCTCATCGCAAATAACGGGTAGCTAGCTGAAAATTGTTATTTTAGAGACCAATTATTAAAATAACTAAGCCGACAAATCCGCGTCTTTACTCCCGCAACTTGCGATAGCCGGGACCGTTACAAACAAGAACGACTGAGAGTTTTAGGAATAGAAGTAAAAATGATATCCAACTATATTAAAACTCCATTAACTACAGATCGAACATCACATATTTTTTCAAGTAGGAGTTAAATCTGACAGAAATAATTAATTTCACGTTGAAATTAAGTGAAGCTAAAAATTTAAAAATGCTATTATGAAAACTTGGGAATTTAGAATGGAGAGTACTCCTAGCATGATAAGTGAAAAATTAGATTCTTCACTTGAGTCGTTCAACGGATTTGTGTTCAATATTAAAAATGATAAAAAGAATTTAATATCATTTAAAATTCGCAAACGACTGCAGTACGCCTGGTACATAATTTATCATAATAACATAATCGTTAATGGCAGATTAGGTGGAACAGAAACTAAAAATGCAACGAAAGTAGAAATCACTTTCAAACAACATTTTTTATGGAAATTAGTGATATTTACACATTTGGTTTTGGGCTCTGGTTTTATAATAGCCCTAATAGCGAATAATAATACAAATATTGCTATATATTCATTTGCGGCAGCCTTAATAGCAATTGGCATATTCTTATGGAGCAAACTACAGAAAAAGTACAATAGAAATGTTCAAGAATATAAAAATCTGATATCTGAAATTTTAGATCTTTAATGAGCATTTGGTTTTCGTTCCAGTTTGTAACAACGGTTAATCGCCAATAAGCGGCACCGTTAGTACGAAAATAATTAACTTGACCAACAAACCAATACTAAGCCGACAAACCCGCGTTCCCTACTCCGCCAACTGGCGATAACCGAGACCGTTGTGTGTAATTTTTATGGAAAGTAGAAATTTTAAATACTTTATTATAGTAATAATCATCCTATTGATTTTGACCGTTCCTTTTATGGATTTTCAAATCATGAAAATTAAAAGTTATACGGAAGAATTAGAAGAAGTAAATAACTTTATCCTAAAAAATAAAACTGAATTAGATAAAATTTCATTTTCAGCTTTAAAGAATAGAACAAGCGAATTTCCAGTCCTAAAAAAAGCTATAAATAAATCCGAATTAAGTGCAATAACACTTTATCAGGAGAAGGGAATAGTATTCAAATTTCAATGCACAAACAATAGCAATGGCAATTTTATTGATAGCGATGATAAATATTATTTGATAAAGATATTAAATGGAAAAACTGAACTTTTAGGCTATGAGCAGTTTGTAGATTATTCGAAAAGTCCAATTGAATTAGGAAATAACTGGTATTTGATTGAACAAAATATCACTTATGATTAAAAATAAATTTAAAGGATTAGGAGAAGTTATTTTGTGAAAAAATGATATGTAAAATAAATAAAAAGAACTTTGATGATATTTTGCAATTATGCAAAAATTCTCAACTAAAATATACTACAGAAAAATTTGATAGGATAGAATGAATTCTGAAAACTATGTTATAGAAAATGTTTACTATTATTCCATTCTTTATAATTTATATTTCCAAAAACACAGATTACTTATCTAAAAAAAGGAATAGAGGAACTTTAGAATAAAAACTTAATCGAGATAAAAAACTACACACAACAAAGAACTAAGGTAAAATCCAAGTACTTCTAAGCTAATTTCGACATATAATTTTCCTGGTAATAGGTTCCTGATTTAGCGATTGCAAATGCTTGCTTTAGTAGTTTATTACATACTGCTATCAATGCTAGCTTCTTGCTTTTCCCCTTCTCTACTATACGCTCATAGAGTTTCCTGCATGCCCTATTGGTTCTACAGGCAGTGAAGCTACACATGAATAGTAAGTTCCGAAGTTTTCGATTTCCTACTTTACTGATTCTACTTCTTCCTCTTACACTGGTCCCGGACTGTCTGATTGTTGGCGTTAGCCCACTATAACAACAAAGTTGCCTCGCATTCTCAAAACTGGTGAATCCATCGGTAAGTACAATCAATAGCATCGCGGTCTTCTTCCCCATACCAGGAATGCTGGTTAACTGCTCCAGCTGATCTTTCTGTGTTTCTTTTACCAATGACTCCAGCTTGGTTTCAATCTGGGTTAGTTCTTTCTCTAATTGCTTCAGCATTCGATTTAAAGAACGACTGACTGTTTTCGAAGGTATTCCTAATGCTTTCTCTCCATGTATTTTATTCTTGACGGCAGTACGCTGTTTCAGGTAAAGATCCTGAAGACTCAAGAGTTGCAAACATTCGGCCTGTACTGCATTTCTTGCTGTGTACAAAGGAACCTCAGTAGCCTGGGCATACTCACAGATTGCTTTGGCATCACTCTTATCAGTCTTGACTTTAGAGAGCTTCATTTGAATAAAACGCTTTACTGAAAGTGGGTTTACAACCGACACCGTGATACCTTTCTCATAGAGATACTGAGCTAACCTGTAATGGTAGTAACCCGTTGCTTCCATTACTATCAGGCTATCTTTTTGAATAGCTTTAAGGAAGCTTTTAAAGCCTTTTAGATCATTGGAGAACTGATTGTGCTTTCCACCTTGATCAACTACATCAAAGAAAGATTTACTAATGTCTACTCCGTAAAAATGTTTAATTTTATCCATAATAGATTGATTGGAAAGAACAGCTACTTTAGTTTTCATCGACTTTAAAACGAGATCCAGGTCTCACAGAACTAAACGAAATTAAAGTAGTAAAGAGAGGGGATTATCATTGTTGACGGAATCTGAAGTTCCCACGGTTCATATAATCTTATTCCTCTCTTTGGTTCTTTCTAATTTAACTATTAAAATTTAGAGAAATTAAACTTAAGACGGTTAATCGCCAATAAGCGGCAGAGTTAGAAAGAAAATAATTAACTTGACCAACAACACAATACTAAGCCGATAAATCCGCATCCCCTACTCCGCCAACTGGCGATAACCGAGACCGTTACTTGCAATTATTTAAAAAAATATATGAAGTCAAGAATTTTACCTATCCTACTTATAATATTTTCTTTGTGTTTACAGACATTTGGTTATACACAAACAAATTCGAACCACGTAAAAGTTAAAGGCTATTATCGCAGTGATGGAACGTATGTAAAACCTCATTATAAAACAGCTCCGAATTCGACAAACAGGGATAATTTTACAACCAGAGGTAATACTAATCCGTACACTGGTGAACCAGGTTATATAATTCCTGATTCTAGTCCGAATACATCTACTAATTCAACTAATAGCTCATATTCATCTAATTCATCATATCAAATATATAACTATACCAGTACTTCGAACTGGTCTAGCAGCTACTATGAAGAAAAACCGATATATACTACCACTAATAATGCAAACTTGATGGAGCGTAAAAGCACATCGTCTGCAATTCAAGTAGTTATCCCTGCTAATTCAAATGTAAAAGTGATCAATTCTTTTTTTGGTGACTGGTGGGAAGTATCTTATAATGGAAAGACTGGTTATTTAAACAGCAATTTATTATCCTTTAATTCTGACTCAAATACAACTAATAATCACAATTCAGGTTGGTCAAATAGCTTTTACGATGATAAGCCAACTTATACTACCACTAGAAATGCATATCTGAGAGAGCACAAAAGCACGTCGTCTGCAATTCAAGTAGTTATTCCTGCCAATTCAAATGTAAAAGTCATCAATTCTTTTTTTGGTGACTGGTGGGAAGTATCTTATAATGGAAAGACTGGTTATTTAAATAGCAATTTATTATCCTTTAATTCTGACCCAAGTACAACAAATAATCGCAATTCAAGTTGGTCGAATAGCTTTTACGATGATAAGCCAACTTATACTACCACTGGAAATGCAAATTTGAGAGAGCACAAAAGCACATCGTCTGCAATTCAAGTAGTTATTCCTGCTAATTCAAATGTAAAAGTAATCAATTCTTTTTTTGGTGACTGGTGGGAAGTATCTTATAATGGAAAGACTGGTTATTTAAATAGCAATTTATTATCCTTTAATTCTGACCGAAGTACAACAAATAATCACAATTCAAGTTGGTCAAACAGCTTTTACGATGATAAGCCAACTTATACTACCACTAGAAATGCAAATCTGAGAGAGCACAAAAGCACATCGTCTGCAATTCAAGTAGTTATTCCTGCCAATTCAAATGTAAAAGTAATTAATTCTTTTTTTGGTGATTGGTGGGAAGTGTATTATAAAGGAAAAACAGGATATATACCTAGCTCTTTATTAACTAAATAACTGCAAGTAACAACGGTTAATCGCCAATAAGCGGCAGCGTTAGAAAGAAAACAATTAACTTGATCAACAAACCAATACCAAGCCGACAACTCCGCGTCCCTTTCTCCGCCAACTGGCGATAACCGAGACCGTTGGGCGTAATTAATCAAAAAATGAATCAAGGTTTACTAATTAATGATTTAGAACTAGGCTATGCTCCTTTAAGTGCATTTCATTTTTCAAAGTTTATAAACGATAAAGAATTTCATTCTAATGTCTTTGATAGTCATATCTATATCATTGCACAAAGGAAGGAAGTGACTTTTAGTAATTTCTTTTTTTGGGAAAGAGAATTAGAATTAAGTTTTGATATTGAACAAGAGGATAGTCCAAATATTATAAGATGTATTCTACCTGTTTCGCAAAAGAACATTTCGGCTAAGCGAGGAGAAATTGTTGAACTAAGAATGCATAATCGAAAAAGTACTCCAGAGAAGAAAATTGGTCCTCCATTTAAAGGTACTCAAGCGTTTACAATTCAATCTAGAAACCCAGTAACAGGAAAAATCAAAAGACTCGCACAATTTACACCTGATAAGCTTTTTCAAAACGTTTGGAAAGGACATATAAAAGCAAAATTCAATAAGTCTTACACTGAATTATTAGAATACAACGTTCAATATGTCGGAAAATCTACAGAGCAAAATATTTGTAAAAGACTGACAGGTCACTCTACATTTCAGGAAATTTTAATCAATCAAACATCTTTATCTTTTAAGAATATTCCCTCAAATGAAATCATGATTATGTTATTTAGAGTAAAGGATAACAATACAATGGTTAAATGGGGAGTTGATTCAACTCCAGAAGAAATAACAGAATATTTGACCAATTATATGTTGCCATCTGATAAAACAATTTCTTTAGATGCTGAAAAAGCATTGATCAAACATTTGCAACCAGAATACAATAAGATACTATATAAATCTTTTCCAAGTAAAACCGATTTAGTTCATCAAGATTTTCACAACTCGATCTTTTATGGATTAAGTGACCCAATCAAATTAATCTTTAAAAAAGGAGAATTGCAGGGTAATGAAGATTGGAGTGAAAGAAATCACATAATAGTTGATAGGTAAAATTAACTACGCCCAACATCGGTTAATCGCAAATAACGGGTTCTGTCAAAAAAGTGTAATTTTAGAAACCAAGAAATAATGGTTAAGCCGACAAGTCCGCGTCCCTACTCCCGCAACTTGCGATAGGTACTGTGTTATAAAACAAGTATTTTTGATTAAAATTTTAGGAAGAAGTCAATGCTAAATTGCTTCTATCCTGTGCAGCAAGGACTTCGGTTCTTGCTGTCTTTTTTTGTTCATATTTTGGGTCGTAATCTTTTTCATTCTTCCATATGCTGTACATTAGTATTAATAATTTTCGCTCCACTGCCACCAGAGCAATCATAGGTTTAGCCTTAGTAGGTTTCACGCGCTCATAAAACTTCTTCAATGTCGGATTACATCGGACAGCGGTCATTGCCGGCATATAAAGTGCCCTACGTATATTTTTATTTCCTTTCTTACTGATCCTGGTCTTGCCCTTATAAGCACCTGATTCTTTCAGCACTACATCAAAACCAGCATAACTGGTAAGTTGTTTGGCATTGTTAAAACCAGTGAAGCCTAAGGTTTCACCCACTACCGTAGCTGCCGATACAAAGGAGATTCCTGGAATACTTTCCAGGTGTTTAATTCTACGCTTTAGATCACTGGTTTCACTGATCAATACCTTCATCTCTTTCTCAATCTCCTCCAATTGTTTAGCGATCAATTTTAAGCGCTGTTGATACCTCTTTAGCTCTCTTTTGTTTGTATAGGCAGCATGTTCAGTCGCATGAAGCCTGTTCTGCTCTATTTGTTTCTCCTTTAGAAGAAAGGAGCGTTCACGACTCAAACCTTTCAATTCTCTCAAAACAGGATTTGGAGGTGTCCAGAGTGGTAATGCTCGTTCACATCCAAGCATAGCCAGCATGCGACTATCTAAAGCGTCGGTCTTCGATCTTTGATCCAAACTCTGGGCATAACGCTTAACACGACCAGATTGCATCACGCTCACCTTAAAACCAGCTTCATAGAGGTAATAAACAAAGGCTTCATGATAGATCCCAGTAGATTCCATAACTATCCAGAGGTCCTCTCTAGAAACTACTTCTTTATCAAGCCAACGTATTAATTTTTTAAATCCGGGAAGATCATTACCTACTTCAAAGGAATCTTCAAACTCTTTTGCCAGGTCAACCGTTAGACGGCAAAGGCATACAGCCAAATTCTCTTTTGACACATCTACTCCCAAGGTTACTTTTAAAATATGGCCCTCCATAATTGTTTGATTATAAACCTTATTCTCTATCACTTTTGCTCGTCTTTGATACGATCTCTACTAAAGGATCCAGGTACTGTTCAAGTTCTCAGAGAAAAATGTAAGGGTGGAATTTCTATCGCACGATATCATTATAGAAATGTATCAACCGTAACCTCCCTATCCCTTCCATTGGTTTAATTATTAATTCCTATTTTTAGCTAAATTACCTCGAGAAATCTAACATACGAACCGTAACCGTTAGCTCCAATAAATTTTTAGAGAATGTGGAGAATATATGAAGAAAAACTACATCAAGTTTTAGTTGAAAATTATCCTGAAAGCAGAATAGAATTTGACGATCAAATTTTTGGAATATACAGCAAAACTGAAAGACAAATTGATATTGCTCTCAGAGGAAATATAGCAGGAAATAAAGTTTTAGGCATTATTGATTGTAAATACTTCAGTAAAAAAATTGATCTTAAAGTTGTGGAAAGCTTTATCGAAATGATGCAAGATGTAAATGCAAATTTTGGAATAATGATTACTAATAAAGGTTATTCTAAAGCGGCTAAAAAAAGAGTTAAGAATTCTAATCTAAAATTAGATATTTTGAACTTTAATGATATCGGAGAATTAACTTTAACTGTAGATTATTTTTTTAATAAGAATATTCTTGGACTTCAATTATCAAAATCAGAATTTCTAAAACGGAATAAACAAAATTCTGGTTATTTCGATCAAGATAAGTCGAACTATAAAAAACGTCTCATTGTTTTTAAGGAAGGATTTGCTAACAGAGAATACTTTGCTTTTAAGAAATTACTTGAGAGTGTTGTAAGAGCATTTAGAGATTTTCCACAAATGGAAAAGGTTCGAATTATAATTCCGGCTAAAAGAAATGAAGAAACTAAATTCTTATACAAGTGTGAAGTTTCAAAAACTGAAATTGAAAATTTTCTAGGTTTAGAAATTGATCATTTAAGAGAGGATATTTCGAATTGGAGATCAGATTTTTTGAAAGATTTGGATAAAAGTAAAATTCTCAAATTCTCGGAAATTTACATTTCAAAAGAAGAATATGTTGAGTACTCAAAAATTAACTGGAGCTAACAACGTATATCGCAAATGGCGGGTTTATTAGAAAAGAACTAAATTAGATTCCATAATAAACAAAACCGTAAAGCCGACAAATCCGCATTCATAATTCCGCGCCACTTGTCGATATACGAGACCGTTAGCTGCAAATATGGATCAAATTCATCATTCCATAACAATAAATTTATGAATGATTTATTGAATTTTCTACATTATTTCTCCTTTCTATGTTAAAAACAAAAGTTTAAAGTGAAAAAATAATTAAATTAGATTTTTTTGTATAATTAAATATGTGATTCTTACCCTACTTCGAATCCATTAATTTCTAATTGATCTTATTTCATAATAGTAAAAAACCCCTGATTGGGGAGTTCTTAATATTGCTTAATTATTAATCTCTTAAATAACCTGCCTATGTAACATGTTATTCTACCAACCAGAGGAATATGCTGCAAATGTAGCATTCTTCGCAGACAACAAAAAAATATTTATAATCTTGAAATTTTTATTATGAAAAATTTATTTTTAACGCTCGCACTTGTTTTGGGAACTGCATCTACATTCGCTGGAGATAATTCACTAGAAGAAGTGGATGATTGTGTAAATGTAACATTATCCTGTGGAGTTTCAGGATGTGTATACGTTACTTCAATGGAAATGCTAATAGATCACATTGAGTTTGCAGAAGCTTATTGGTGTGAGTAATTGAATGCAACAGGGCTGAAATTCCAGCCCTGTTTTTTATAATTTAAAATTTTTTGATATGACGTTAAAAATAAAAATTCATTTTTGCTTAATAATACTATTATTTTTAAGCTTCCAAAATGTTGTAAATGCTCAGAACGGTAATTCAACAAATTATAAGGCTATTTATAGATTAACGTATCAACCAAGTAAAGTGGATAATTTCCAAAAACAGGAAGATATGTTGTTACTTATTGGTTCAGATTATACTAAATTTTTGAGTTTAGGAAAACATAAAAAAGATTCATTACTGAGAAATAAAAAAAATACAAATTCTGGTTTTTCAAGTGTACTAAGAAATCTTCCCCAAACCGAATTTGACTATGTCATCGTGAACGAACTTAGTAAATCCAATATAGTTTATAAACAAAAAGTGCTAAAAGACAATTTCAGTTATGAGGAAAATCCCGAACTAAAATGGGAAATTCGCAATGAAAATAAAACTATAGCTGGTTATGTCTGTAAAAAAGCAAAAACAGAGTATGCTGGACGTGAATATTCTGCTTGGTTTACATCGGAAATTCCAGTTAGCTCAGGTCCTTATAAATTTGGTGGATTGCCCGGTCTAATCCTCGAAATATCTGACAGTGAAGAAGAATATCATTTCAAATTGATCAATCTAAAAAAGATTAAAGATCCGATTCCTTTTTATAACAGTTCAAACACAGTTAAAACCGAAAAAGAGGTCTTCTTGAAGGTTTTAAAAGAGTACGAAGAAAATCCATTTAAAAAGATGGAACAAACGGGTATAAAAATTAATTTTTCTGATAATTCAAAAAAAACGGAAATGCTCAAAGAGCATAAGAAAAAATTAAAAGAAGAAAATCCCATAGAACTTAAAACTATATGAAAAAATTTATTTCTCATCTGTTTTTCTTTTTACCAATACTCTTATTTTCTCAACAAAGCAATAATCCATTACGGATAACTTATGAACTGTCATTTCAAATTGATTCTTTAGATCAATCTTCTGTAGATACAGAATATATGTACTTAGATGTGGACGATAAGGTTTCTGTATTCAGAAGTCAAACTACGCACCTAAAAGATTCTATATTAAGCTCTAAAAATCCTAGGGCATTATTTGGGATTCAAAAATCGAAATTTAGATATAAAATATATAAGGATCGGAAAAATGATGAATTAATCTGTTTATATGATTTTACTACATTTAAATATAAAACAGAGAATAAATTACCCCAGTTAGTTTGGAAAATTGAGAACAGTAAAAAAAATATAATGGGATATGAAACTACTTTAGCACGTACACACTTTAAGGGCAGGGATTATGAAGCATGGTTTGCCCCTAACCTACCGGTTCCGGAAGGTCCTTATAAGTTTAACGGTCTGCCTGGAATGATCCTTGAAGTTTATGATTCAAAAAATCACTATCATTTTACAGCCAAAGGTATAGAGAAAATTAAAGTGTCCGTAAATGTTGCGGATCAAGATTACACCAGAATTTCAGATGCTAATTTAGATTTGTTTCGAAAAAAAATAAAGGAAAAGCCATCCCTAATATTGAACAATCCCGGTATACACATCCCAAAAGAAGGTTTGGATAAATATGATAGAAATCAAAGGGCAAGATTGAAAAATCAAAATAATCCTATCGAACTTGAATAAAGTAAATGAAGATAAAATGCTGTTTTCTCTTTTTGTTGGTATTTATCTTCAGTAAAAGTTTTTCGCAAACAGTTATTACCGGCGAAATTACTGATAAGGACAAGCAACGTTTGAGCGGGGCAACCATTACTATAAGCCAAGATTCAACTGCAAATATAGTTGCTTATGGAATTTCAGATAATCATGGTAAATTTCAAATAGATGTAAAGGCTGATTCAGAATTCTTTTTTATTAAGGTTGCACACTTGGGTTTCAAAAATTGGAATAGCAAACTTCAAAATAAAACTCAACATCTTACAGTGCGCCTTACAGAATCATCAGAAGAATTGAAGGAGGTGCATATAGAATCGAATATAATCGAAATAAGAGGAGACACCCTTAGTTATTCCGTTTCAGCTTTTAAAGATCAAAAAGACCGCGTGATAGCCGATGTGCTAAAAAAAATGCCTGGAATAGAAATACGCAGTTCCGGTCAGATCTACTACCAAGGCGAACCTATCCAAAAATATTATATAGAAGGCCTCGATCTATTGGAAGGACGGTATAACCTCGCCAACAATAACCTCTCGGCAGATGATGTATCGCAGGTTCAAATACTGGAAAACCACCAACCCATAAAGCTATTGGACAGTCTGGAATTTTCCGAAAGGGCTTCTTTAAATATAAAACTTAAAAAAAACGTGACCTTAACCGGCAGTGCTGAATTTGGCAGCGGTCTTTCACCCATTCTTTGGAAAGCAAATATTACCCCGATGGTTTTTACCAAAAAACAACAAGCAATTTTTTCTTACCAGAGCAACAACACGGGCAACGATGTATCTCGCGAGATCAGGGACTTTTCCTTTGAAGATATTGGAAGACAGGAATTTAATATCAACAAAAGGGATTGGCTTTCAATCCGTAAAATTGCAGCACCATCTTTTTCCCAGGAACGCTGGCTGGACAATAATGTACATTTAGGATCAGCTAATTATTTGATTCGGCTTAAAAAAGATATTGACCTAAAGGTAAATGTTTCCTATTTGAACGATAGCCAACAACAAATGGGAAATACTCAAACCCTTTTCTTTACACAGAATGATACCATTTCTATTTCCGAAAGAGTTAATAATAATTTTTATATCGAAAATTTACAGTCCAAATTCATTTTGGAAAAGAACACAGATGATAATTACCTGAAAAACACTTTGGAAATAAATGGCTTTTGGGATTCACAGTTTGGTGATATTCGTACCCAAGATGACCATATTTCGCAATCACTCAACAACCCATTCTCGGCATTTAGAAATAAATTAAAACTTCTTAAACCATTCGGAAAACAATTAATGACCTTTGCATCTAATACAGGCTATACAGAATCCTCACAAACTTTAAATGTAGATCCTGGTCAATTCAAAGAATTATTGAATGAAGAGCAACCTTATACAGAAACAAATCAGATTTTAAAATCTTCCACCTTTTTTACCGAAAACTCCGCAGGCTTTACCAAAGGATTAAAAGATATTACTATTGCACCTGAGATTGGTTTCGCAATACAAAGTGAAAAATTGGATAGTCAATTAATTCTAATTGACTATAATGAAACTGATACCCTCAAAGGAAATTATCGTAATGATCTCAATTTCTTTTCTTCAAATATTTATTTAACAAACAAGTTTACCTATAAGAAAAATAGCTGGAATATACGCCTTCAAACACCTTTCAATTATCGCATTTTTAATATTGAAGATATTGTTTTAGATAAAGAGCAAAACTTAAACCGCTTCACTTTTGAACCTGATTTATATATTAAAAAAGAGTTTTCAGCATTTTGGGAAGCTAGCGTATCCGCAAATCTTAAGAATAATTTTGGCGATGTTACTAATTTATACTACGGATTTATCCTGACCGACTACCGGAATTTACAGCGGTACAATACACTAATAACAGAGAATTTTCAACAAAATTATAGCTGGCGAATTTCCTACCGTAATCCTATTAATTCCATTTTTGCCAGTAGTTCTTATAAATTTTCGCAAACAAAAAACAACCTTTTATATAGCAACCGTATAAATCAAAATGGAGCGACCATTTTTGAAGCGTTGGTAAAGGAAAATTATTCCAATTCACATAATTTAAGTCTTAGGGGCAGTAAATATTTTAGCAAACTCAATACTACTTTAAGTTTAAGCTCTACCTTTTCAAGCATTGAACGGGAACAATTGTTAAATGAGCGTTTTGCAGACATACAAAATCAAAATTTGAATTTTAATGCGAAATTGGAATCTGAAATTACAGATTGGTTAAGCACTACTTATAATGCTGATTTAGGTTATTTATACACTATTATAGAAAGTAGAGAGACTGCACCAATAAGAACTCAATCACATTCCGTAGATTACTTCTTTTATTTAAGTGAGCAGCAATATTTAAGTGCAAATTCTGAATATTATTACAATAGTATTTCAAACAGAAATCGTAATAACTATTTCCTGAATTTAAATTATCAATACACCTTCAAAAAACCGGCTTTTGATTTAAGAGCCAGTTGGAATAATGTTTTAAATACCAATGAATTTGTGAGAGTTTCTAATTCGGAGTTCTCATATATTCAGAGTACCTATAGACTTAGGCCTTCGCAACTTCTGGTAAGTTTAAAATTTTCTTTTTAAGTATAATTCTTTTTTTTCAGAAATTCATTTGTTCTTTAAAATTTGGTTCTAAATTAGCTTATCGTTAACCATATCAGCAGCTAACAAAGAACTAAGGTAAAATCCAAGTACTTCTAAGCTAATTTCGACATATAATTTTCCTGGTAATAGGTTCCTGATTTAGCGATTGCAAATGCTTGCTTTAGTAGTTTATTACATACTGCTATCAATGCTAGCTTCTTGCTTTTCCCCTTCTCTACTATACGCTCATAGAGTTTCCTGCATGCCCTATTGGTTCTACAGGCAGTGAAGCTACACATGAATAGTAAGTTCCGAAGTTTTCGATTTCCTACTTTACTGATTCTACTTCTTCCTCTTACACTGGTCCCGGACTGTCTGATTGTTGGCGTTAGCCCACTATAACAACAAAGTTGCCTCGCATTCTCAAAACTGGTGAATCCATCGGTAAGTACAATCAATAGCATCGCGGTCTTCTTCCCCATACCAGGAATGCTGGTTAACTGCTCCAGCTGATCTTTCTGTGTTTCTTTTACCAATGACTCCAGCTTGGTTTCAATCTGGGTTAGTTCTTTCTCTAATTGCTTCAGCATTCGATTTAAAGAACGACTGACTGTTTTCGAAGGTATTCCTAATGCTTTCTCTCCATGTATTTTATTCTTGACGGCAGTACGCTGTTTCAGGTAAAGATCCTGAAGACTCAAGAGTTGCAAACATTCGGCCTGTACTGCATTTCTTGCTGTGTACAAAGGAACCTCAGTAGCCTGGGCATACTCACAGATTGCTTTGGCATCACTCTTATCAGTCTTGACTTTAGAGAGCTTCATTTGAATAAAACGCTTTACTGAAAGTGGGTTTACAACCGACACCGTGATACCTTTCTCATAGAGATACTGAGCTAACCTGTAATGGTAGTAACCCGTTGCTTCCATTACTATCAGGCTATCTTTTTGAATAGCTTTAAGGAAGCTTTTAAAGCCTTTTAGATCATTGGAGAACTGATTGTGCTTTCCACCTTGATCAACTACATCAAAGAAAGATTTACTAATGTCTACTCCGTAAAAATGTTTAATTTTATCCATAATAGATTGATTGGAAAGAACAGCTACTTTAGTTTTCATCGACTTTAAAACGAGATCCAGGTCTCACAGAACTAAACGAAATTAAAGTAGTAAAGAGAGGGGATTATCATTGTTGACGGAATCTGAAGTTCCCACGGTTCATATAATCTTATTCCTCTCTTTGGTTCTTTCTAATTTAACTATTAAAATTTAGAGAAATTAAACTTAAGACGGTTCATCGCCAATAAGCGGCACAGTTAGTGAGAACATAATTAACTTGACCAACAACAAAATACTAAGCCGACAAATCCACGTCCCCTACTCCGCCATCTGGCGATAATCGAAACCTTTAGCACGCATATATGAAAAATCTAACTTTAATAATTTTTTACTTAATTGTCTTCTCAATTTCTGCACAAGAATTGGATGGAAAATGGTTGATGACTAAAGAAGGTGACACTTATACCATTCCAGAAAATTTAATCTTAGAAATAAATTCGAATTCGTTGAAATACTTTTCATTTGATGAACTACAATCTTCAATTCCAATAAAAATCGAACATAACAATATCATTATAAATCAAAATCAGACTGATTTCGTGGAGTTTATTAATGATGATAGAATTATAATAAAAAGTGAGGGAAAAGTAAGCGAAAAAGATTCTTTGATCATCACAGAATATGTTAGATTAAAAGAAACTAAGACAAAATTATCCGCTAAAGAGATACAAAACTTATCATTTAAGTTTAATTGGAATGATGAAAAATTCAAACTTGTATTTAATAAGGAATTAGGAAGTCCTCAGGTTATGAAGATGATGGAAAAGGATGAATTGACAAAGATTCGTCTTGATAAAATTGATTCAACTTATTTCATTTCAATTTTTCAATTTGGGAAAAGAGAAACAATAATTCCAATAAAAGAAGTTTCTAATGATAAAATGATTCTTTATGGAACGGCTAAAAAACCTTACGAAATAGTAGGAAAGAAAATCGATTAACATACGCATCACAACAAATAGCTAAGGTAAAACCCAAGTACTTTCAAGCTAATTTCGACATATAAGTTTCCTGGAAATAGGTTCCTGATTAAGCGATTGCATATGCCTGTCTAAGCAATTTATTACATACGGCAAGAAGTGCTAGCTTCTTATTCTTCCCCTTCTCTACTATACTCTCATAGAGCTCCTTGCAAGCTTGGTTCTACAAGTAGTGCTGCTACACGTAAATAATAAATTTCGAAGTTTCCGATTCCCCACTTACTGAATTTATTTCTTCCTGTTACACTAGTTCCAGATTGTCTGATCGTTGCCGTTCGCCAACTCTAAAGACAAAGCTGCCTGGTATTCTCAAAACTGGTAAATCCATCGGTAAGTACAATCAACAGTATCGCGGTCTTCTTTACCATTCCAGGTATGGTATACTAGTCAACTGTTCCAATTGATGATTCTGTGTTTCTTCCACTAGAGATTCCAGTTTGGTTTCAATCTGGGTTAACTCCTTCTCTAATTGTAGCATTCGGTTCAGAGAGCTACTGACGGTTTTCGAAGTGGGTCCCTAGGTTTTCTCCTCATATGTTTTATTCTTGACGGCAATATACTGTTACAGGTAAAGATTCTGAAGACTCAAGAGTTGCAAACTTTGCGCCCTTACGGCATTTCTAGCTGTATACAATGGTACTTCGTTCGCCTGAGCATACTCACAGATCGCTTTAGCATCGCTCTTATCAGTCTTAACCTTGGAAAGCTTCATTAAAATAAAAGGCATTACTGAAAGTGGATTCATAACCGATACTTTTATTCCATTCTCATAGAGGTGCTGAGCCAGCCGGTAATGCTAGTAACCGGTAGTCATAAAAAACCTTTTAAACCATTTTTAACTGATCATGGTTGCCATTCTGATCAACTACATCAAAGAAAGATTTGCTAATATCTACTCCGTAAAAATGTTTCATTTTATACATAACAGATTTTTGGAAAGAACAGCTACTTTGGTTTTCGTTGACTTTAAAACAAGAGCCAGGTTTCATAGAACTCGGGCGTTATTAAAGTTATAAAGAGAGAGGACTATCATTATTAACTGAAACCCAAATTCTAACGGTTTCTATATTTAATTACTTTCTTTGGTTCTATCCAATTTAACTATCAAAATTTAGAAAAATTAAACTTAAGACGGTTAATCGCCAATGATTGGTAGCGTAAGTAGAAAATTGTATTTTAGAATTCAATCATAAAAGCAATTAAACCGACAAACCGCGTTCTTACTGGAGCAACTTGCAATAGCCCCGATCGTTGGCAACAAGCTAAATGAACATCGACCTAAAAGAAATATCGTCATTCTTCGAAACCGAATATCCGTTGAATAAAGATGGATTACGCAAATTACTTTCGTTATTTAAATTAGAAAAAGTAAAAAGAGGAACGCAACTTCTTAAAGCTGGAACAGAAGAAAAAAAATTGCGATTTTTGAATAAAGGTGTCATAAGAGAATATTATGCAACCTCAGATAAAGAGGTTAACATTAACTTCTATACAGAGCCTCAGTTTATTACCGATTTAACTTCTTTTAATGCCGATTCTAAAACGAAAAAATATCAAGAGGCTTTACGTGATGTTGAGCTTCTTGCAATCGACAAAAGTTCCTTTAGAAAATTACTGAATGAGTACGACTGTGGAAAATCCTTCATAGATTTATCATTTCAACGATTGCTAAGAAACAAAGAACTTTTTGAATATAATAGAATAACCAAAAGTCCAGAGGTACTGTACAATGAACTTTTCATTTACAGACCAAATTGGCTTGATAAAATTCCACAGTATCATATTGCTTCGTACTTAAATATTACACCTGAAACTTTAAGCCGAATCCGTAAGCGTATTTCTTGATTCAAATCAATGAAAAGCATATCATCTCATGATAATTTTAAATCTTAAAACAAGATTATGAAAATACGTCACTTGCGAAATGCCACAATGGTCATAGAGGCTAAAGAACAATTTATTTTAGTTGATCCAATGCTAGGAGAAAAGGGAACTGCCGGACCGCCTTTTACACTTTTCAGATTTAAACCTAAAAGAAACCCAATTCTTGATTTACCAAACAATGCGATGGATATAGTGAATAAAACAACACATTGTATCATTACACATTTACATCCAGACCATTTAGACAAAAAGGCAGAAAAATTCTTAATATCAAATAACATCCCCATTACCTGTAGTATTAAGGATGAACAGATATTAAGAAAACGAGGTCTGAATGTAGTAGAAACTGTTGATTATTGGAAAGAATCTGATTTTTTAGGAGGAACTATTGAGGGTATCCCAGCAAGACACGGTTACGGTTTTGTTGCAAAACCAATGGGTAACGTTATGGGTTTCTTTATTCAATTACCGAATGAGAAAACTATTTATTTAAGTGCCGACACCATTTACACAGAAAATGTTGATAAAGTTTTAAAACAATTTAAGCCCGATATCAACGTAGTCGCCTGTGGAACTGCTCAACTCGATATTTTTAAACCATTGCTAATGACAATGGATGATATTATTACATTCACCAAAAACTCATCTGGTATTGTAATTGCAAATCATTTGGAAGCTGTTAATCATTGTCCGACTACAAGAACGCAATTAGCAAATGAGTTTAAAAGACATGGCCTATTGGCAAAAGCAAGAATTCCGAATGATGGAGAAACAATAGAAATTGAATAAAGCCAGTTGCCAGCAATGTGAATAATTCATTGCTAACTATAGCTACTTACACAAGTCCTCGTCGACTTTCTATTCGATTTTATTTGCTTACCTTAATACTATGGCACACAATGGAATCGCGAGACCGTTGGCGATTATTAATAACACTAAATGAATAAAGAGCAAAGATGGGTAGAAGCAGGATACCAGACTTTTGCTGTTGAAGGTCCTCAAACATTACGAATCGAGAAACTTGCAAAATCAGTTGGTAAGAATTAATCCTCAGTCTACCATTTCTTTTCTGACATGGAGGTTTTTACTGAACGCTTTTGAACTTTCATATGACACAAGCTAAAGTAATGAGCGAGAAAGAATCAAATGCTCAGAATTAGGCCGAATTAACACAAATAATTTTGGACCATAAACTTGATTTGCTTTTCAATCGCCAGTTAGGAATTTATAAAGATAATTCAGATTCTCAAACCTGCTTTATTAAAACGAATGAGATTTCTTTATCTGGGTTTGTGCCAATATGGAAAAAAGTAATTGATTTAAATGATAATAACCATCTGGCCAAATGGTAATGTTGCTCAGTATAGAAAACTTTTTTCTTCAAATCACGGATGAGACCTTAAATTTGATCTAATCAAACAGGTCAGATATGCAAATTCCGTTTTGCAGAACACAAAAATTCCATAAGTAATTTAAAAGCAACCGCCTTTGTGATGGGCTTTTTTGGTCCGATATTTTTCTTAGGATCCAGGTTCAGTATTTCTGAAGCAGCCCGATCGACCTCAGACTTTTTAAGTTGGCCAATAGACGGTGTTCTAGTTTATACCGAACCTACAACAAGATTTATATCTGCATTCACAGCAGGTTTCTTATTCGGTTGGGGAGTAATGATATGGTGCTTATTAATGTGGGTTCATTTATGAGAAAGCTCCTGAATTTGTATGACGTAGTGTCCTTATTGGTTCACTCTCCTGGCTTGCTTTGGATAATACGGGTCCAATCGCTTCAGATAATAATTTAAATGCATTTTTAAATATCATAGTCCTTCTATTGGCAATTGGACCAATATGGGCGTCAGCTAAAGACAAATAATCACTCAAAATTAAAGTTACAACGGAACAAAAAAATAAATACTACTTTTTAAAAGGTCTGTTAATAATCCACACACTTGGTTTATTAATTTATACAGTTATTGCAATCCAAAATGGTGGTGCCAATTTGCTGGCAAAAGCACAAGAATTGCTACTTCAATGACTTGGATGGGTCAATTCGCCTTAGACTTTCGATGTTATTTAATACTATCAGCATTATGGATTGCTTGGAGAGACAAGTTCTCACTTAATTCAATTGTAATTGCGATAGTAGCAATGATTCTAGGGATTATTGTATTAGCACCATATTTACTCTATTTATTATCTAAAGAGAAGGGTGATTTAAAAAGGGCCTTAATTGAAAACAGATAAAACTACCGCTAAAGTTTTTTGCAGGAAAGTTAATTTTAGATGTGAAAGAAGTATCTAAAACCACCGCAAGCAAACTGCTGAGAGAAATTTATTATTACACTTAGAAAATAAAATTCCATATAAAACTACTGCCAACACGGTACATGAACATTAACAGTTTGAGTGAAAACTCGAACCGTTTTTGTCTAAATTCAAGTATATTGTTTTACCAGAAGTAACGTCTAGAAATACGCTATTGCTCCTACACAAACTGTTGCAACAAGCCGAAAAATCCAACTCATGAGATACATTTTGATAAATAAAAGGAGTAAAAAATCACATAGTATGATAGTAATTGTAATGCTCTCTATAGGCCTATTATGCGTTTCATGTAAGGAAAGATCTGATTCTTCGAAAAACACAGAAGGTGATTTAATAACGAAAATCAATGCTGTTCAGGAACAAGTGATGGCACAAGGAAATGTTTCGGCAAAAGAGGAACAGGCTTTATTAAGTTTATGCAGCATAGTTTCGCAAAATGATGGTATGGCAATCTATACTTCTGACGATAGTATTATATTGAAAGATGTAGAAATTGCTCCAGTTTATAATGGTTGTGAAGATCTATCAGAAAAAGAAACAAGAGAATGCTTCAAAGAAAAAGTAGCGGAATTTGTTAAGGATGAATTCAACTCAGATTTATTGAAGGATTTAAGTCTTTCAGAACCAAAGGAGGTTGAATCCTTTTTTATAATCACAGAAAACGGAAATCTAACCGGCATAAAGGTGAGAGATACAGAATTAAACATTCAAGCTGAAATTTTAAGAGTGCTTAGGAAACTGCCCGTTATGAAACCAGCTATTGATGATGGAAAAAATGTTTCTGTATTATGCTCTATAGTAGTTCGATATAAAGATAATATCGAAATTGATTTCGTTTACATTCCTGAAAGACCAAATTAGAATTAAATGTATAACTTATCGTATTGAGAATATGTCAGTCACCTAAAAAATAGAATTATTAATAAAAAGGAGAACCAGTGTGTCTTAGAAACGAGAAAAAAATGGTGAAATTGACTAATAAATAATACTGCTTCCTCAACCGGAGACAAAAAGCACATTGAAAATTCAAATTTTAAATAGTATGAAGCTCTCAACCATTTTATTTTTACTGCTGATCTTTGCTGAACCAATGCTAGCGCAGGATATTGATTTTGAAAAGTTAGAGGTTAATGGTCAAAGTATTTGTTCTTCGAAAAGTTTAATTCTGGAAAAATTTGGAGAACCTATAGAAATAACAAATCCAGATTATGAATGTGGCTTTCTTTCATCAGCAGAACAAATGAAAGAATTTGAATCAATGGTTTATAAAGACATCGTCTTTACCGGAAATAGAGAAAGTGATTATATTTTAGATGAATTCAAATTCAATAGCGATATATATACTTTAAATTATGGTGGCGTTGACTTGGATAAAGAAACAACAATAGAAAAGCTACAAGAAATATTTGGAAAATTTGATGATAAATATTCATCCGATCAATCAATTTATATATTTATTCCCAACCTGGATAAAATGCAAGGTGACGGTTATTTATTTCAGTTTAAAAAAGGCAAGCTAGTTTTGATTGAATATTGGAGTCGCTGTTAATTTTGTGGTAAATAGAAAATTATAAAAAACATCAAGTTTAATAACTTAACGCAACAAATCCGACATCAAAATCGCCCCAATAATTCCTCTTCTGAATGCAGTTTAGTACTCAGTCCCAACCAAAATTTTTAAGTGCTTAGGTTCATAGTGTTGAGGAACACCAATTAACAAATGATCTAATGCCGCAAAAACTATTCTTTTCAATTCATTTAGGAGAATAGATAAAAAGTCAGATCTAAACTATAATTTTGATAAAACTATCGGTATTTATGCACTATAGATTGTTTACGCTCAAATAATAATCAGATAGTATATAGGACATTCCTTAGCTTTCTAATTAGTCTTTGAACAAATATCTTTTCAGCAGTAATATGAAAATAACCTTTCTTAAGAGAATCCTGTTGCTATTGCTAATTGTAGTTCTATTAGCCTCTGTACTACCCCATCTCATAAAAAGTTATTGGCTAATAGATATATTTTCAAATTTTAAGATGCAACTTCTTATCACTTCGATCTTATTAGTGATTCCTACCTTAATACTGCTGAGAAAACAGGTACTAGCAGTTCTAATATTAGGCATTAACATCCTATGGAATCTTTATTTTATCATCCCGTATTACATCGAAACAACAATTCCTGTAACTGACAGTCAATTCAAGATCTCAAGTATCAACTTACTTTCTAGTAATTCGAATAAACAATTAACATCAAAATTCATCAAGAACGAAAGTCCGGATATAATGATATTAATGGAGCTTACTCCAAATTGGTTAGCTTATCTTGAGCCAGTAATAGCAGCCTATAAGTACAAAGAGATTGTTCCCCGGAATGATAATTTTGGCATCGCTTTATTAAGCAAGTATAAAATGACAAGTTCCGTGGACTATTTCAGTCTAAACGATAAACCTTCCATTATTGGAAATATAAGTATTCTACAACAGGAATTTACGATCGTGGCGACTCATCCAGTTCCCCCTATCGGCCAGCAATCATTCTTGAACCGAAACAAGCAATTGTCCAATATAGCCAGTAATATTCCCGGATATTCTAAAAATCTAATTATAGCCGGTGACTTCAATACTTCATCCTTCTCGCCTCATTTTGATAGCTTGCTGAAGCAGAATTTGAAAGATAGCAGGATTGGTTTTGGTCTTCTTCCAACCTGGCCTGCCGATTATAAGCTATTACAGACAACCTTAGATCATTTCGTAGTATCCAAACATCTACAGATTTCTAAGAGAGCAACAGGACCAGATATTGGATCAGATCACCTTCCAATCACCATGAGCATTGGTTTAGAAGCCAATTAAAATATATAAATTTGTTTCAGCCTGGCCAGCAACATATATTAGATTTGAATTAAACCTCGGCACTTACAATTCTAATAATGCAACAATCAAAAAAGAAGAGCTACTTTAAAGGCAAAACCGTATTTATAATTTCTATTCTAGTTATAACCACCACCTTTCTAAGTGTCTGGCTAAATGGAATGAGCTACAATAGAGGAATCACTACAAACCTCTACCTTTCTTTATCTATTATTGGAGTTATTCTATTCCTGTTCATGACCTACGGACTCTACACCGGCGCCGGACTTAAGGATAATTTCCCCAAATTCAGAAGTTATACAAAGGGTGAATTTTTTGGTGAAGGTACTCCGGGTAATTTTGAAATGCCTACTTCAGCTGTTGGTGATGGGATAGCAGGATTTCTTATTTCCATACTGCTCTGGATCCTCATGACGGTGGCCATGATTTTATTATTCATATTACTGGAAGCTTTGTTCTGGTTCACTTTATTCATCCTTATTTTGATGCTTTACTGGGTGTTTTTTAGAGCATTAAAACTGGTTTTTAATAGATCCGGTAAAACTGCTGGAAATATTGTGCTCTCTATGTCCTACTCATTCACGTACACGATTTTATATTTAGGATGGATCTTTGTGATCGCTTTCCTTGCAGATACTTTTTAAAATTTTGTTTCTAAAAAAAATCCAACTATTACAATATAATCACCTTTCAATACACTATATTCATCAAATTAGATCTGTATTTTAGAATTTACATATGACGCCGTTAGAACGGGTAATACTGTAGCTTGAAGTTATTTATTTTCTGAAACTGTAAATTTTAAATCAGTAATAATTTGTTGATGCTACTATTTTATACTAAAAAAATAACTTCGGAAAGTTTTATGACTATAACCAATTATTTTCAGTCAGTTATGTATATTTAACTATTCCCTGAAGACTGATGTACTCCAATAAGTAGATCCTGTATTCTTTAAAACGACAGAACAATGAAATTCAAATTCGTAGTAATTGCACTACTATTCTGTTTTACCGGCATAAATGCTCAGGAACAGAAGCCAGATCCTAAAAAACCTTATTCGGTTACAGAACTTAGGTTTGAGACTAAAAAATTAAGTGAATTAACCGATTTCGATTGGAATTCTCTGGATACGATCTTTGCAAACAATCCTCCTGAAACAGAAATTAACCTGATTTTCGAAATAAACGGCAAAGTCCGATTAAAAACCACAACAGTAGATAACATCAAATTTGTTGTTTCTGGCAAGGCTTCAGAACTAGATTCTTTAAAGGTCAAAGCTCAGGAGCTTATAAGCAAACTTGAGTCCAATATGAAAGAATGATAATTGGAATTCTACAGGTTACATTTAAAAATGTTCCTATTGACTTATGAATATTTGCTCTCGAATCTATAAAAATAATCCAATGAAAAAGATACTTCTAAGCCTGGCACTACTTCCCCTGTTGATTCAGGCTCAATCCGATCAAATCGAGAATTCAGAAGTCATCAATAAGCAGATCCAGGCTGAAACAGCTATGATCGATGTAACGCTGAACAGTCGGGCAGAGACCGAGGAAATGCAACTGCTATATGACTTTGAGAATATAAACAAATCTGAATTTACTTTTGATGGCGAGTCTTTAAAAGGACGTTACTATGTTTTACGAATGAAAGAATTTCTGGATGGAAAATTGATCGAAACCAGCAGTCTTTTTGACGAACGTGGAAACAAAATGTTTAAGATCGACTCCAGCAGCACTTCTTTTAAATTGATGAGCAAAATCGATCAGGGTGATCTTAAGATCTGGTTAAGGGGTCAACAATTTGGCAGCAAACAATCACACTTTGCACTTACCAATGACAATGGCAGGTATGTCGCCAAAGATTTTTTCGGAAGTAAAAAAAAGCTTGAAGAAGATATCAATAAACCATTTCATTTGATGGCCATCATCACTCCCAACAGAAATCCTGATGGTTCTGGTTCTTATTGCCGCGTCGCACAGTCTGAAATTGATCCTGAAAAATTGGGTACTGTTTTCGATATTCCGCATTATTACCTGATTGAAATTGAATTTATTGAATCTGAAGAGTAAAAATTTATTTTCTTCCGAAGAAAATGAGCAAATAACAAAGGGTTTAGCCCTAAACGTTAGTAGTTCAACATATTATCGCACAGAATGTTTGCTATTATTCGCTATACACTGCTAATAGTGCTGAAGTGTGGAGGTCGATTATATTTGGATATCAAACGGGAATTTCTAAATTTGACAAACATCAAAAATTACATCAATGCATCACAAATTTTACCTGTCGCTGCTACTGGCAGTTACAGTTCTATTTTCTTCCTGCACGGCAGATGATAGCACACCATCAATCGATTATTCCATCAAATCTGACGATCATCTAAAAATTCTGAGTCAGTACGACAATGGCTGGATCAAAGAAGCAAAACATATATACTCAGAAGATCAACCTATACATGAGGTTACATATCATGAAAACGGATTCATCAAATCGGCTAAAGTATATAACTTCTATCATGATCGGGAATTATATATGGAGGTGAGAAGAGATGAGCAAAACCGACCTCTATGGTCTAAGTACTATACTCCTGAGGGCGATGTTTGGTTCGAAACGGAGTATGAGAATGGTTTAGTTTCAGAAAAAATCGTCTACAGCGAACTAGGAACTTCGATACACACTTACACAAATGGAGAAATAAATTCCATTGAATTTATAAGTTCAAACGGCCGGGATAAAAGCATGACCACTTATGATCTGGAAACAGCTGTAAAAACCGTTAAGATCACCGAAAATTCTGAAATGATTCTGGAACAGCAATTTAATGGTCAGGATGATTTTGGTTCGGGTATTCTAACCAGCAACCATGCTCCTAAGGCTAATCCTTTTGATGAACCTCAAAACGGCTACTTAACAATAGGAACTTCTTTTATGCATAGTCCTATCTGGCAATTCAATGCAAATCCTAAAGATGATGTGATCGCTTACAGAAAGTATGCAGGTTTGCACCCACCAGCTTCAAAATTTGCAGTGCAGCACGCAGTTAATTTTGAGATGTATCAATCTATTATTGAACAATATCCTTATACTGAAGACCAGGTTTTAATCCTTGGTTATAAAGAAAATGAAGGAAATGCCGCAATAATTGACGTTAGCAGAGACGAAAGGTTAGCTATTGATGCAGAACGGCTTGAAGATCCCGACTTATTTGCTCTTAAATATGGAGATCAGTACGTAAATAAAATTCATTACGGGAAAAATCTTATAGTCGTTGGCGCATTGCGCAATATGCCAACGCATGTAACAGCGATTGAGCAAGTGAACAAGGTCGCACAAAAACGTATGAACGACATTTTAAACGGTACTAATTTAGTGAGTGAGAATGAAATGGAGATCCTAAATAAAGTATGGTTCGAAGTCAAATTATTTTCCACCTTCAAGAACCAGAGAAATGGGATATTACTCGAGGACACTGAAGATTATCAGGCAGCTTTGGAAGAGTTTACAGCAGCTGAACCCGAGATCATTCAGTATGAATATAAGAAATTCGAACACCTGGTTCAATAACATTTTTAACAGTTCGATACGAAAGCCATCCATTTCCGGGTGGCTTTTTCTTTTCTGAATTTTAATTATTTTATATTAGAGCGTTATTACGATTATATATGGTCAAATTTCTCTTTCGAAGTAGATTCTTAAATATTATTTGTGTTCTATTGCTAATGATCGGCGGAACGGTCCATTCCCAGAATAAGATCTCTGGAACCGTTCTTAGTGCAGAAGATTCAACCGCGATCATTGGTGCTTCCATATACTTTGATGGAACCAGTATTGGGGTTTCTTCAAACCAGGATGGAGATTTTGACATCTCTTTCATGGATAATAATTCCGCACTTATAATTACTTCTCTAGGTTACGAAACTCTTGTATTAGATGCTTCAGAAATATTGAAAAGTCCTCTAGATTCAAAATATTACTTACCCATTAAACGTGAGGAACTGGAGACAGTTTACCTTGAAACAGACCCATGGAGCAGATCCCGAAAACTTCAGCATTTCAGAAAAGAATTCCTGGGAAGGAACTACGCAATGTATGACTGTAAGATCGTAAACGAGGACGCGATTAAGCTTAGATATTCCCCATCAGAAAAAACATTGATCGCTACCGCAAATGAGCCTCTAATCATACATAATAAATATTTGGGTTACGCAATTAGATACCAGCTTGCCGACTTTGAACTAGGATTCCAAATGAACGGCGGTCTACTACTACCCTATTCTACCTATTTCGCCGGTTCAGCCTACTTTCAGCCATTACAGAAGAAAACCGGTAGAAAGGCATTGAGAAACAGAGATCGTAGTTACTATGGCTCGTCATTGCATTTTATGCGATCACTTTACAAACAAAAACTGGAAGAAAACAACTTCGCGATCTTTCATAAACGTTTCCAGGTGCCTACCTATAAATTTTTCAAAATTAGCGAGGAAGGAAATAATAGGAAGATCGAGTTACTGGCAGATGAATTGAGCATTCTCTATGATAAGACAGATCAATCTGCGATTGTTTCCAAAAGTGCATTTACTATAGATCAATTTGGAAATCCCTCACCACCAGAAGCCGTCCTTTTAAAAGGGATAATGTCTGAAAAACGAATTTCAGAACTTCTTCCTCTGGACTATAAAATGAACTAGAAAAGAGTTAGTAATAGTTTAGAATTAAATTCAAAGATCAATTAGAATATAGTGTTACTTAATGATCTACCTTACTTCACTAAATAAACTAAATACAATATGCTTCTTTTCTGGATATCAACTAGTATCGCTTTTGTCATCATTGCATACATAATACATAAATTTTTCTTTAAAGATGTTCGAGGGAACCCATCTGAGGACAAAAGGCTTTGGAAATTCTGGGGTATAAGAACGTTTTACTGGCAGGGAGTTTTTGTTATAGCCCTGGGAGTGCTTGCACTACTTCTGGCTATCATTAAATGGAGCGGCGTCTGGCCTTTACTTAATTAGACTTCGAATTTCTACAGAAATGTTTATTTATAATGATGAAAGATTCAAAAATGTAACGTGAAGGCTAGATGACATAGTTCTAACCGTTATGACATCTTATTTACGGAAGCTAATTCAAATTATAGCTTTTCTAAGTTTTCCTTTTGGAAGGTATGCATTTACAGCTATTTGATTACAAGCACTTTATCTGAAGGACTTAGATCAAAATTATATTTTCGAAAAAAGCTGTAACAAAATTACGTCTAACTCGTTTTACTAGTACACCATCAAAAATATAATTCATGATCAAGATTATTGTAAGCCTCGCTATGCTATTAGCAAGTAGTATTGCCACATCACAAAATCAACCACAAAGCATTCAGACTCAACTGGACTCGATCTGGAAGACCGATCAGGAAATTAGATTTAAACTCATAAAACTTCAGCAGGAAGGAAAGATGAATTCAGATGAAATGAAAGATCTGGTTCAGCAAATGAATAAACAGGATTCAATTAACCTCGATCAGGTAGAAAACGTACTTAAGAACGGATGGCCGGATGACCTCAGCATGCAAGGGAATCAAACCATTTTCCTGGTTATTCAGCACACCGACCTGCAAACTCAAAAAGAATATCTTCCAGTAATTGAAAAAGCTGTTCAGGAAAACAAAACATTCCCAGCGAACCTCGCTCTTTTAAAAGATCGAATTGCTCTACGTGAAGGAAAGAAACAAATTTATGGCAGTCAGATTTTTATCGATTCTAATACCGGTAAGAAATATGTGCAGCCTATTCAAAATCCTGAAGAAGTTGATAAACTACGTGCTGAAGTTAGTTTACCATCCATGGAAACTTATTTGCAACAATCATTTCAAATGGACTGGAACCTTGTAGAGTATTATAAGAATCTGCCAGAGATCGAGAAACTGCTGGAAGAAAGAAAGGCGACAAAATAAAGTTATAAATACTAATATGTTACTATCAGTTGGGAAACTGCATTATGCTTCGGTAATCCCTAAAAGTTCGATTTAAGTTATATTTGAAAGAACTCTGATAGATAACGATACACCAGATGCCTGCTACAAAAAGTAAGATTGTTATTCGAACCATACTTCTGGCTGGAACTGTAATATCGCTATATTTCGTTCCATGGATACTCATCTGGGCATGGATACTACCATTGCCGGACACGGTGCAGGAACAATTAAACGAAGGTATCGAGCATGGTTTTGATGGCACTATAGTATATATTCAGCAGGGAGATCGCCCAGCAGAATTATATGCAGCAGGATGGCATGACCGGGACCGGATGATAAGAGCTTATCCCGAAGCTTATTTTAAAATTGCGAGTATTGGTAAACTGTATGATGCGGTCGCAATTACCAAACTGGTAGCTGAAGATCTTATATCTCTGGATAAAAGTATCCTCTACTATTTTCCTGAGTTTGCTGGAAGAATCGAGCATGCTGAGAATATCACCGTTCGAATGCTGGTCCAGCATCGTAGTGGAATCCCAAATTTTACAGATGTACCTGATTTCTGGATGAATCCCCCGGAAAATAAAGAACAAACACTGAAACTGTTCCTTGACAAACCAGCCAGTTTCTCACCGGGAACAGATTATGCCTATTCAAATTCTAATTATTTCCTTTTAGGTTTGCTAATGGAGAAGGTGACCAATAACTCCAAAGAACAGGTGATACAGCAAGAAATCCTAGAGTCCTTAAAGCTTGAAAATACTTTCTTCAGCCTAAATGATATAGATCAGGATAAATTAATGAGCGGTTATTATGTTGGAGTCGAAGAAGATATCAAGTCTACTAATTACCAGTCAATGATCGCTACTGCACAAGATGTGGGAGTCTTTATCAAAGCTTTAAATACTGGTAATTTACTTACCAAAGAAGAGGAAGAAATCTATTCTACCATCTATGTTTACGATCATACCGGACTGATTCCAGGTTACCAGAGTATTGCAGAATATCATGAAAATATCGATATGGTTGTGATACAGTTCGTTAATACCGCAAATTTTGAAGGTTACACCTGGAGTATTTCTGAAATTGTTTATAACCGAATTATTAAAATCTTAGAGAAGCGGGACTAAGATTTATGAATCTGCCAGTATTAATTTCAATTGTAAATGCTGTAATAGCATGATCGTTTTACCATCTTTTATTTTACCATCTTTCATCATTATTAGTGCTTCAGAAAACTTAAGTTCCAGAACTTCAATATCTTCCTGTTCTTCAGCTACACCTCCACCCTCGCCTATTTTCATGTCTTCGTGATATTCGGCTATAAAGAAATGTACGATCTCGGTCACCGAACCAGGAGACATATAAGCTTCAAAAATCTTTTCGACATTGGAGATCTCATAGCCGGTTTCCTCCTGCGTTTCTTTTCGGATACAATCTTCAGCATTATCCTTTTCCAGTAATCCCGCACAGACTTCGATCATCATCCCTGAAGTGTTACCGTTTAAAAAAGTAGGCATCCGGAATTGCTTCGTAAGAATTACAGTTTCCTTTTCTAAATTGTACAGCAGAATTGCCGCTCCATTCCCACGATCATAAGCCTCTCTACTTTGCCGCTCCCAGTTACCGTCATTTTTTCTGAAGTCAAAGTTTACTTTTTTAAGCGTGTACCAGTTATCAGATAAAATTTCAATTTCTAAATTATCAACTCTTTCTTGTTTCATGTCTTCGGAAAAGTTTAAAGTTCGCAAGATAATGAGCAGTTTTCACTCGGAACTCTTAAAACCAGATATAGTGCAAAAACTTCAGCTCACAGAATTATAAATAATTTACTAACTTGAAGTACTTTGAAAATGAATGTATTACAAAAACCACCAGGCATGTCTGTAGAGCGAGGTCCCAAAAGTTTACACGAGCACAATAAATCATTACTGTATTCACAAAAACCTAAGTTCAAGGAAGATCTTCGGGACCCGATCAATAGTGATCGTATACGTTTGGATGGTGTAAAATTCAGAAATTATTCTTCAGAAGAACTGGAGCAGGTACTTGCTGAAATAAAGTTTAATGCTGCCAGGGATCTACGCCAACAATATAAATTGATGGTCGTCTCCATGATCATTTCAGTTTTGATCATGCTCTTTCTCAAATATAAATTAGATCAAAGATTCAGCATCGTAGAATCTGCAGCTACCAATCTGTTATAAAAAATGTATTCCTTCAGGTTTCAGAAATTTAGAATTCATACCAGGAAGTTATCTGCATCATAAATCATATATTTCAGCTATAAAAATTTAGAGAAATCTAATGAAGAAAATCTTAGCAAGCCTATTATTACTGCTTTCACTTAGCGTAAGTGCACAGGAAATTTCAGAAAAAGAAAACCAGGATAATTACTTACATGAACTTATCGCAGATCTGGTTCAAAAAGAAGAGATTACCAGCGATCCTGTCATCATTTTAAATGAACAACTTCTTACAACAGAGGCTCTGGATACACTTAGCATTTCAAAATTTGAAATAACCTCTTACGCTATTCTTAAAAAAGAACAAAAGGATGTAGAGAATAAGTTCGGAAAACAAGGATTGAATGGAGTGCTTATGGTAAAAACCAACTCTTTTCAAGAGACCGTAAGCGATGAGGATTATCTGGCGAAAGAGGATGTTTTGTACTTAATTGATGGAAAAGCCACACATAGCTCGATGCTAAAACATATGGATCCGGAAACCATTGCAAAAATCGATGTTTTGAAAGACCATGATTCTATCGCAAAGTATACAGATGAAAAAGTCAATGGAATCATAAAGATCCAGCTAAAAAAAGGGAGTAAATAGCGGTTTCATGCAAACCTACTAAGTACTTCACATTTTTTACTAAATTGAAGGAAGTTTAATAAAAGTATTGAATCATGAGTAAACCAGACTTCAGTAATTTGCGCTGTATCTATATTAATTGTACACTGAAAAGATCCCCGGAGGAGAGCCATACTTCAAAATTAATAGAACTTTCCGCAGAGATCATGCGGCGGGAAAACGTAGATGTGGAAGAAATAAGGTTTATCGATCATGACGTAGCAACTGGTGTTTATCCCGATATGACCGATCATGGATGGGATAAGGACGAATGGCCGGCTATTTATGATAAGATCATGGCTGCAGATATCTTCGTTCTTGGAACACCTATCTGGCTTGGCGAGAAATCTTCCATGGCCCAGAAACTTATCGAAAGATTATATGCCATGAGTGGTGTTCAAAACGATAAAGGCCAGTACGTATTCTACGGTAAGGTTGGAGGTACGCTTATCACCGGGAATGAGGATGGGATTAAACATTGTGCTATGGGAATTCTTTATTCACTGCAACACGTTGGTTTTAGCATTCCCCCACAGGCAGATGCAGGCTGGATTGGTGAAGTTGGACCTGGCCCTAGTTACGGTGATACCGAATGGAAGGACGAAAAGCTTGATCCTCCTGCTGGTTTTGGAAGCAATTTTACCAATAAGAATACTACTTTCATGACCTATAACCTAATGCATTTAGCCTCCAGTCTTAAAAAACAGGGCGGTTATCCAGCTTATGGAAATTCAGCGGAAGGCTGGGGAAATGGGAAGCGCTGGAATTTTGAAAATCCGGAATACAGGTAAATCCATATTCACAATATAATTAATGAGGATCTTTTTAAATTTATTGGTTTTTCAGAGGAATATTATTCTTACAGCCTTGCCTATCTCTTTACTGATAGCCGCTCTAACTTCTGAATTTTCAAATTTTGGATTCTTCTATTTTCTTAGCAGTCTTTTGATCCATCTTAGTGTTTATAGCATCAAGCCTCCTAAAGAACTATATTTTTATCTAAATAACGGAATCTCCAGAGTTCATCTTTTCTTAAGCACAATTTTCATTTCGGTCTTAATGATTCTAATATCACGGTTATTTGAGTAAACTTCAACTGGATAGTGTACAAAAGACTTATGATAGTCAAAAGATCCTGAACGATGTTTACCTACAGTGTTCAACTGGGGAAGTAGTTGGTTTGCTGGGAAGAAATGGAAGTGGGAAATCGACGCTACTTAAGATCATGTTTGGATCATTGACGGCAGACAGTCGGTTTCTAAGAATAGACGAAAATGTTTACCCGAGCTCAAAAACGATTAATGATATTAAGTATTTACCGCAGGATAGTTTTTTAATTAAAAGTATTAATGTTAAGAGTACTATTAAACTGTTTCTTAGTCGGCAGTATAGCAGAATTGTTCTGGAATTACCTTTAGTAAAACCTTTACTGGCAGAACGAGTAGGCCATTTAAGTTTAGGACAAAGAAGAACCCTGGAAGTTCTGCTATTGCTTTATTCTGAATCCAGATTTCTATTAATGGATGAACCTTTTAACGGACTCAGTCCTACCAGCAGAGAAATAATTTCGCAGCTTATCCAGGAAAGAAAAGAACATAAAGGCATTATTATCACAGATCATGATTACCGCAACGTAATTTCTCTATCAGATCGAATAATGCTAATGGACAATGGTAATCTTCGTGAAGTCGATGATCTGGATCGCTTGACTCAGTACGGTTATCTCACTTAAAGATTCTGCAATTTTAAACGCTGTCGTACTGAAGTTTCAGAAAAAGCATTAAATCGTAACTTTAGGAAAAAGATGCTATGAAAAATCATTACAATTTGTTGCTACTAATACTGCTTGCGTTAAGTATGACCGCATGCGGACAAACAAATAGGAATAGTAAAAGCGAAGAAACCTATACTTTCCAAAAAGGCGACCCAAACGGAATCGGAAAATGGTATATGGGTAGAGAGATCGCGCACGTCATGGGGTACCAGGGAATAAACTGGCTGGAAAGATCTGATCGCGAAAAAGAGGAAAATACGAGTCAGTTGTTAATGAACATGAATATTCAGCCGGATGATACGATCGCTGATATAGGTGCCGGCAGTGGTTATCATACTTTTAAAATGGCCAAATTGACTTCGGAAGGTTTTGTTTATGCGGTCGATATACAACCGGAGATGCTTCAGGCGATTTCAACAAAGCAGTCAGAACAACAGGTGAATAATATTCAAACCATTCAGGGTTCAGAAAAAAGTATAAATCTAGATGAGAATTCAGTATCAAAGATATTGCTAGTGGATGTCTATCATGAATTTAATTTTCCGAAGGAAATGATCGAATCCATGCACAAATCTCTGACTTCTGATGGTAAAATTTATTTGATCGAATATAAAGCAGAAGATGAAAGTATTCCGATCAAAGAAATTCATAAAATGAGTGAAAAACAGGCAGTGAAAGAATTTAAAGCTTCCGGTTTTAAACTAGAGCAGAATATTGAGAATTTACCCTGGCAGCATTGCCTGATCTTTGTAAAAGAATGAATTGATTCTGCCGAAACACTCTAAATAACTTATAAATTTTTGAATTCTAAATCCAGATCAATATTAGAAAGTTCTTAAACCTATATCGTGGAAGTACCTGTCTCTAAGTTTCCTTGTGAGTTTTATGTTCTATACACCCAACTCAAATGCGCAACTCCCGGATATCGAGATCATGCATGAGCGCAGAGATGATAAATGCAACGAGTTTAATTACCGGAAGAATAAACCGGGCACTTACTATCTAAAGTTGGAGTTTCCATATTTTCTTTGAACCCGCTTTCAAGCCAAGACATTAGTATATAAAGTTTACATTTTTCTGAAAATTTAGCCTGGTTTATAATTGCTGCTATGGCTTCAATTTTCTTCGGAAGGAATCAATTCTTTATATTGAGATCAAATTTGATGTAGTATGATAGTTTTCTGAAACATTTTCCTATTTTCGTCGGAAGGTGAAGCCCCTATGAATAAACAGAAATCAAGAGTAAAACAGGCCCGTATCTTAAGAATTTTCAGAAAGATCCATCGTACTATGGGCGCCTTTTTATTCGTTTTCTTTTTTATCGTATCCATCTCAGGAATCCTCTTGGGAGCCAAGAAAAATACTGGCAGCTTTATTCTTCCAGAAACCCAAAGCGGGCAAACTTCAAATTTTGAAGAATGGAAATCTATTGCTGTTCTCGAGCAAATTGCACAACAAACATTGAAGGATTCAGTTTCATCTTTCTTATCCAGTGATATCGACAGGATGGATATTCGAAAGGAAAAAGGTATTGTAAAGTTCCTTTTCGAAAATCACATTCACGAGATACAACTTGATGGAGCTACAGGTGAAGTGCTAAGTATTGGCCAGAGAAGATCAGATGTTATCGAGAATATACATGATGGATCCATTGTGGATGATTACCTGGGCACCGGTGGCTACTTTAATTTGATCTATTCTGTTAGTATGGGAATTGCATTACTAGTATTTACTATTACCGGGTTCTGGCTTTGGTATGGTCCCAAGAAATTGCGTAAGACCGGCAGATGATCTATTTCAAATACTTCTCTCCTACTTCGTAATGTATATAGTTTCGCTTCATCCATAAATAACCAAAGCAATCTATCAAAGGTTTGATCAACCTGTTTCGCAGTCCAAATTTTGCGGTTCCGGCTACTCTTGGGTAATGGCGAATTGGGATCTGAATCACTTTACCTCCCTGTAGCATGATCATTGCCGGTAGAAACCTGTGCAGTCCCTTAAAAAACGGAATGCGCTTAGCGTAGTCTGTATGCATGATCTTTAGGGGACAACCCGTATCATACATCCCATCATTCGTGAAAAAGTTCCTTACGTTATTGGCCACCGTTGAAGAAAGATTCTTTTTAAAAGAATCTTTACGCTGATTCCTGTAGCCATTTACTAATTGATAGCTATTGATTTCTTTAAGCAGAACTTCAAAATCTTCAGGATCTGTTTGCAGATCAGAATCTATATATCCGGTAAGACTGGTGTTTACGTGATCGATCCCGGCCTTGATTGCCGCACTTAAACCAGCATTTTTCGTAAAAGATATGTAACTAAAATGTTCAGATCTTTCACAGATCTCCCTGACCATTTCCAAACTATTATCTGTAGACCCATCATTTACCAGTAATATCTGAGTGGGAATACTGGAATTTTCTGCATACTCTCCAAGTTTCTGCTCAACGCGGAGCAGGTTCTCTTCTTCGTTAAATAAAGGAACTATAACAGTTAATTGATACATTCAGAAATATTAGTCAGATGATGTATAAAAATCTTAAACTGCCGCAAATATATAAATATTGCTCAATAGTAATTTCCACGTAATTCCGAAGCATAAAAAACCGACAACAGAATTGTTGCCGGTTCGTTTCGTCGAGATGACAGGATTTGAACCTGCGACCCCACGCCCCCCAGGCGTATACGCTACCAGACTGCGCCACATCTCGATTGCTTTGCAAAAATAAGCTGGTTTTATAGAGAATTCAAAAAAAGTTTTAGGCAAATAACAGGTTATTTAAAGGTCCATTTCTTCCATAAAAGTATCTGGGTGAGCTCCAGTCCGCGTATTATCTTCCAGATCATCGATCTTAGCAACCTCATCGTCTGTGAGTTCAAAGTCGAAGACATCGGCATTTTCCTGAATTCGTTGCTTATGTACACTCTTCGGAATAGTCGCAACCCCTTTTTGCAGATCCCAGCGAATTACTATTTGTGCTTCAGACTTTCCATATTTTTCAGCAATAGTTCCAATAAGCTCGTTCTTTAATATTTCTCCTCGCATAAGTGGTGACCAGGCCTGATACTGGATCCTATTCTTCTTGCAGTAGTCAAGAATATCCTGCTGAATAAGTTTAGGATGAAATTCATTTTGCAAAACCATTGGCTGTACACCTCCGAGTTCTTTAATACTCTCCAGCTGATGGATCATGCAATTACAAACTCCTATAGCTTTAATTTTTCCTTCCTCGTAAAGCTCCTGCAAAACTTTCCAGGATTCCAGATATTTACCAGGCTTTGGCCAGTGAATAAGGTAAAGATCCAGGTAATTCAGTTCCATTCTTTCCAAAGTCTCTTCAAAAGCTTTACGCGTGGTTTCAATTCCCTGGTCTTCTATCCACAGCTTAGACGTAATAAAGATCTCTTTTCTAGGAATACCGCTTTTTCTAATCGCTTCCCCTACTCCCTTTTCATTTCCGTAAAAAGTTGCGGTATCTATCAATCTGTAACCAGTTTCAAGAGCCGCTGCAATTGCATTATTTATCTCTTCTCCGTTATCGGCTTTATATACCCCAAGTCCTAAACCCGGCATTTTATAACCGTTATGCAATTCTATTTTACTACTAATATTATCTAAGATCTTCATCTTTTTCAAGAAAGTTAAGAGTAAAAGAAGAACATCTGAGTCTCTAATTCGACTTTAAAAATTCTTTAACCTCTTTAAGATAAATTTCGGGTCTCTCAAGCCAACCATAATGTCCGCAGTCTTCCATTAAAATCAGTCTTGAATCTGGAAGAACACTATCTGCATAGATCGCAATATCCTTATGAACGATCTCATCTACTCCATTCAGGATTAAAACAGGTTTATTAAAATTTTTCATCTCTTCGGAAACATCAAAATTAATAAGGTTCATATTCGCCCACACCTGAGAATTAATTGTACGGTTTGTAGTCATAAGCCTTTCTGCTACTTCTGAAGCTCTGGTGGAATCATTCAAATAAGCGCTTGCCATAAGTTTCGCCCGCTGGTAACGAGTCTCCCACAGCGTATCACCAAAACTTATTTTCATAACCAATTGATTCAATTCATCTAACTGGGATCTGCTTAATCTATCACGAAGATCCGGGTAATCTCTCAATCTCAGATCCATGCCACCTGAGTGCGACTGTATCATCGCGCATACTCTTTCAGGGTACTTCGCCGCATAGGCATATGCGAGCATTCCTCCAAAGGAATGACCAAGTACGATCCAGTTCTCATATCCCAGGTGTTTCCGTAACACTTCAATATCCTCCACCATAAAATCGATAGTATAGTCTTTATCCTTATTAGAAAGAATCTTAGACCCTCCAGTACCTCTCTGGTCGTAGATTATAGTTCGATTGTCTTCTGAAAGCAATTGAGCCAGTTCTCCAAAACCATCACTACTAATCCCAGGACCACCGTTTATGATGAGAACAGGATCTCCTACGCCAAAAGTACTGTAGTGCAGTTTACCATCTTTATATTCGATTGTTTCTTCAGACTGAGCCTGAAAATTATGAGTGATAAGAAATAGAAAAGTTAGATGGAGAAGTAGTTTCATAAGCCTGGTTTTGATTAAAAATACGTTTTTAATGCGCTTGTCTCCTTTAAAACGCAGCATGGACAATTTTAGTTCAGGTTTGCAGCAAATCGCCTAATATGCTTATCTTCACCCCGGTTTTGCCCAAATCAACCTCTATGAATAGATCACTTTTACTCTGCCTGTTCTTCTTCGCTTTTGTTAAGTTGAACGCACAGCAAATCACTGAAAAGAACACTGATAGTCTTTATTTCCAGGGACTCGAACTCTACCAAAATAAACAATATCAAGAGTCCTTACAATACACTAACCGGGGATTACAACTTGCTTCAGAATATCATGATATCAGAATATTAAGAGTTCGGAATTTATGGGCACTAGATAGTATTGATAAGGCTACTACAGATCTTGAATTCCTAATGCAGAATGCCCAGGATTACCCGGGTGTTAGAGAACTCACCGTTCGCCATACCAAATTATTAAAGGATCCTGAAGAGGCTCTGGCTTACCTTGAACAACTGGAAAAAACACAGAGTTTAAGTGCGAATATGCTTATTCTTAAATCTGAACTTTTACTTCAGAATAAGGATAAAAAAGCCTCCAGAGAGATCGCTTTAGACCTTTTCAATAATCGTGAACTGGATCAAAACAAGCGATATGTCCTTCAGAATATATTAAAGAGAACGATTAGGGATGAGATTGGGGTAAATTACCAGTACATCTATTTTAGCGATGAATATAATCGTGAGAACTGGCAAACCATTAGTCCGGAATTTCAGCATTATTTCAACAGCAGTGCAGTGATCGCCCGGGTCAATTATACAGATCGTGGTTATGACCAAAGTACTTTATATGAGCTGGAATCTTACCCTGTTTTCAGCAATAAAGTTTATGCATTTTTAAACCTGGGAATTTCAGATGGAACTCTATTTCCAGACCTGAGAACCAGTGCCTCTCTATTTGTCAATATCTTCTCGATCTTTGAATTAGAAACCGGGGCGAGATTACTACATTTCTCAGATGAGGATTATTACTCCGGAATTCTGGGGCTTACTATGTACAAAGGTAAATTCTATATCAACTCAAGAGTTTTCCTTGGACCGGAGATAAATGATCAGTTAACCCAGAACTACCAGTTAAACGTACGTTACTATCTTAATAATGCAGATAATTTCTTCTTCTTAAGACTTGGTACGGGTATTTCGCCAGATGAAACTACAATCTTTACGCAAGTTCAGGAAAATCCTTCTCTGGAAGCATATTATTCAAATCTCGGCTTGAATTTCACCATTGGACCTCATCATATTTTCCAGGTTGGTGGTGGTTACCTGTTCGAAGATATCACTTCAAACAGGCAAGGTGATCAATTTATTGGCAATGTTGGGTATCGCTATAGATTCTAGGTGTCTGAAACCTTAAATCCTTTTCTGGTCATGGTACCCCAGCCAGATTTAATACGGAAGATCTTCTTATAATAACCCTTCATTTGGCCATATACCAGTATTGGATGATACAGGAAAGGTTCGAGATATGCAGCAAGAAGAAGTTCTACAACCTGCTTTGGTTTGTTATAATGATTAAAGTTCTTGACATACATAAAAATGGCTGCCGTGGAAAAGATACATCCTACAATGTAAGCTGCTGTAAATAATAACACTGCCATTGTCCAGTTAATCATTCCGAAGAAAGCAAAAGCGATGATACAAATGATTCCCAGAAATTCAATAATAGGCGCTCCAAACTCGAAAAACAACCAGTAAGGATAATAGAGAATTCCCATGTAGCGATACTTAGGATTGAAGAATAATTTCCTATGGATCTTCAAAGTTTCCCAAAGTCCCCGCGCCCAGCGATCACGCTGCTTAATTAAAATATCATAATCTGGCGGCCCTTCTGTCCAGCATAAGGTTTCCGGTAAATAAACCACTTTATAAGGTAATTCCTTTTCTTCCATCAAACGTCTTAAGCGAATACATAGCTCAAGATCTTCTCCAACTGTTTTTGCATCAAATCCACTTACCTCGATCACCCTCTTCCTAGGATACATACCAAAAGCTCCAGATACGAGCATGAGTCCGTTTATTTCGCTCCAGGCCATTCGACCTAACAGAAATGCCCGAATATATTCCACGACCTGCACCATAGGCACCAAGTTGTTAGGCAAACGCAGTTCTTTCATCACCCCGTTCTTTACGACCGAATCATTTGCAATTCCAATACCACCGCCACAGGCGATAATTTCGCTGTTATATTCTTCTAGGTAAGGTCGTACCATTTTTAGTAGGGCATCCTGCTCGATGATACAATCCGCATCTGTACAAACTACCAGTTCTGATGTTGCAAAATTGATCCCGGCATTCAGGGCATCTGCACGGCCACCGTTGTTTTTATCCAGAACAGTAAGATGGGTATATTTTGAAAGTGTACTTTTATAAACATATTTTACGGTCGCCGTAGGAATAGGCTGTGTGATAAAGGTCGCATCCCTTCTCTCCAGTTTGAATTCCTTGATGAGCTTTTCCAGTGAATCATCTTTACTTCCATCATTTACCAGGATTAGTTCATAATATGGATATTGTATGGATAATAAGCTTTTTACGTTCTCAATAATGGTAAGACCTTCATTATAAGCAGGAGCAATAAGCGAAACCGAAGGAATATCTGTAGCACTAACAATATCATTTACCTGCAGGAATCGCGATTTCTTCTTATTTCGGCGTATGGCACGGCTGGCCAGGATCACACCTGCGAAATACATGCTCATCAGGGCGATCCCGTACGCAAAGAAAAAATAGTTTGCAGCAAGAAATACATATTCCCCGCTAAAAAACCTTTCTATATCATTCAACATTTAAATTTGAATTTTCAGGGTATTGCTGGTAATAGAATTCCTGGACCTTTTCTTTGTATCCATTGTTCCATAGAATTTCAGCAACATTCAGTTTTAGTTCTTCATTATTTCCATGAAGCTGTCTTAGGTAGAAGTCCACGTCAATATCAGAATTATCATAAATATAATTTAATAGTTGCGCCTGCTGGACTGGGTTTGCTACTCTTTCGTAGACATCCTTGATATAATCCATTCTTTCCGTAGACAATGCAAAGGTTTGAATACAGTAAATAGCAGTTTCACGTACCTCATAATCCGGATGCTCTAGATGCTCCATGATAAAAGGAATTTCAGTATGCAATTCAAATTTTCTAATAATTCTCATGACCAGTTTCTTACCAAAAAGCTTATCGGTCTTATAGGCCCTTTTTAACCATTTCATTTCTGGTTTTGGATACAGATCATAGAGCTTTTCAACGATCTTAATTTGTTGCCACAAGGTGATATTTCGTTTAAGGTATGGAAGAAACCTGAGTGATTCCCATCCCATAAAAACAACCATTGCGATCTGTGCTTCTCTTCGCACGAATACGTTCTTATGATTCTGAAACTTAAAGACCTCATTCATATGCTGAGACTGATTCATCTCATAAATTTCCCTAATTCCACGAGCTTTGGAATACCACCCCCACTTGGAGATTTTGGTGAATGAAGCATTGTACGGCGGGATCTGCCCATATAGCTTCTTAAGCTTGAAGTAATTCTCCCCAAGAATAGTTCGCTGAGTACGTATCATCAATCGAATAAGATACTGCACGTTATTTCTGTTTCCTTTACGGATACCAACGGCTTTTAAGCGATCATTGATCTCACTAATGAGCAAGGGATCATCTTCGTTATTATAGAGATAACGGCTTACAATATCAGCGAAAGTATATTCAATACGCTCCAGGGCACGCATACGATTCTTTCTATAGATCATGGTGACCGCTATGGAAATCCAGTAAATAAACAGGATCGCCAGCACGCATTTAATAAAAAGTAATACTCCCGCTTCGGTCATGAATATGCCTGAATTGTTGATTCGATTTCGTCCAGATCTATGGGCACTGCGTAAAAGCCAGTAATATCTTTCAATGCGAAGATCTCCTTCTTTATTTTATCCTGTCCCATGTTCGTAACCACCAATAAATTCTTATGCGGAATAATTTCCTGCACCTGGGCCACAAATTCCAGTGGTGCAATTCCTTCAAAAAGAATGTCTGTGATAATAAATTCAAAATCACTTTGTTGATCCTCTATCGTAAGCGCATCCAGCGATCTTATGGCTTTACAATCAAAATGGTTTATGGTTACAAGCCTTTCCAGAATCTTTAAAATAATTATATCTTCCTGAATGACCAGAACTTTTCGCATGCTCAAGATTTAGGTGGAAATATACGTAATAGGTCGTTAAACAGTAAAAAATAATACATTTCGGTTGATATAATATACAATTTTGAAAAATGAGTAAGAAACATCTTTCGATATTATGCTCGTTTTAACTAAGTACGCAAGAATCCTAAAACTGAAAACGTATATTTCAAATTTAGAATCTGTTACTTTCTAGAAGGTTGATCATTATAGAATAGATTATTAAAATAAGCTTGGGTACGGTCAACCAATTAAAAAATTTAGAAATGTAAGCTTATAAACCAACCTACTTTTGTCCTAAGTCTATTTATCTACACTAAGTTGTAACTGACCGAATGTAATGCTTGCTTAATCGAATTAATAGCTTTAAAATCGATTGTTATAGCATCTTTGATTGACTAATCCTATTCCTATGAAACGTAAGTTAAATATCCTTTTTATCGAAGATGATGAAATTGAGGTAATGAAACTAAATCGTACGCTAAATTCAGTAGAATTAAAGCATATGGTTCAGAATGCAAGAGATGGTGAAGAGGCATTAGAATTTTTGCAACATAAGGATCGTTTACCAGAAATAATATTATTGGATTTAAATATGCCTAAAATGAATGGTATCGAATTTCTTAGTATTTTAAAACAGGATGAAACGCTAAAGTATATTCCTACTATTATCCTTACAACATCAAGTAATCGGAAAGATTTATTAGATTGTTTTAATATTGGTATCGCTGGTTATATCATAAAACCTCTCAAATATGATGATTATGTCTATAAACTAAAAAGTGTACTGGATTACTGGAGCATTAACGAACTGATTAAAGTATAATATGAAAGGAATTGTTTTTACTGAGTTTCTGGAGATGGTCGAACAGGAGTTTGGTCTGGAAGTTCTGGATCAAATCATCAATGAATCTGATTTGAGTTCAGGAGGTGTATATACTGCGGTTGGAACCTATGACTTCATAGAAATGCAGAGGCTCATTGTAAAACTTTCAGAAAAAACAGGTTTGAGTGCAAATGATCTTCTGTATGCATACGGAAAAACATTTTTTGCAGTTCTTGAAAAGAATCATGCAAATATTTTCAGCCTATATGATGGACCACTGGAAATGCTAGCTTCCATCGAAAATCACATCCATGTAGAAGTTAGAAAATTATATCCAGGAGCTGAGCTACCTACCTTTCGTGTTATTCAGCAAGACGACAATTTTCTTGAGATGATGTATTATTCAGACAGGTCTATGTACATGTTTGCAAAAGCGCTCATGGTACAAACCTTTGACCATTTTCTTGAAAATTCAAGGATAGAACTGGAAAAAGTTCAGGACGATGGAACACAGGTGAGGTTTAGAATTTACAAAGAGCCACATGCAGTTAACTAAGAACGTTGAAATTTTAGAGCGTGCACTTATGCGTGAGAAAGCTGCCCGAAAGGCGGCTGAAGCAATATTGGAACAAAAATCACTGGAGCTATATAATGTCTCTGAAGAATTACGCCAAACTAATTCGCGGCTTGAGGAAACCCTTGATAGAAAAACTTCTGAACTTGAAGGCGTATTTGAAACATTGATTGATGCTTTCATTGTCATGGAACTATCTGGTGATGTAATTAGTATGAACCAGGCAGCCAAGGATTTGCTTGGTTTCGACCCAGAAGAAGAATCTGTTAATTTAAACCAACTTGTAAAGGACAAGTACAAGGAATATACTTTTGAAGCTTTTAAGGAGCTTACCATCCACGGAAAGTTTAACAATTATCGCGCGGTGATTATTACCAGGAATGGTGAGGAAAAGATCGTTCAGATAAATGCCAGTATCATTTATAACATTAAAGGTGAACCGATCGCTGCCCAGGGTATTGCGCGGGATATTACGCAGGAAACCGCGATGAAGCGGCAATTGCAGTACCAGAAAAGACAGCTTGATATTATCTTCGGAAATTCACCTATTGGTGTGTCCCTCGCAAGATCGATGGATGGTGGTCTTCTTATGGTAAACAACGCCATGACCAAGATGTTTGGCTACACGCCTGAAGAATTTGAAAAGGTTGATGTGAACAAGATCACACATCCTGACCATCGCAAAGAAACAATGAAATTGAGGGAGAAGCTTTTTGCAGGAGACATAGAAACCTACCAGATGGAAAAGCGGTATTTCAGAAAAGATGGAACTCTACTTTGGGCTAACACCAGTGTTACTGCCGTTCCCGATGACAACGGTGTTACTGAATATCTAGTAGCCACTGTTGAAGACATCACAGAGCGAAAAGAAGCAAGTAATAAACTTAAACAGTCAGAAAACAGAATGTCCACTCTTATTAAGAACATGCAGAGTGCGGTATTGCTGGAAGATGAAAATAGAACAGTTAGCCTTACGAACCAGAGATTCTGTGATCTCTTCGAGATCCCTGCTCCCCCAGAGGCTTTAACAGGTACCGACTGCTCCAGTGCTGCGGAACAATCTAAAGTTCTTTTTTCTGAACCGGAACAGTTCGTTAGTAAGGTCGAAAATCTTATTAAAAATCGTACCACAGTCATTGGAGAAGAGATTGAAATGGCAGATGGCAGATTCCTTGAGCGTAGTTATATCCCTATTTTTAGTGATGGAGTTTACAAGGGTCATCTGTGGAGCTATGATGATATCACTATTAGAAAACGCTACAAAGAATTTTTACAAGCCCAGAAAAATAAATATAGTAGCATCATAGCTAATATGAATTTAGGTTTACTGGAAGTAGATGCCGATTTAAGAATTTTAATGGCCAATCAAAGCTTTGAAGAGATTAGTGGATATTCTAAGGCTGAACTAATTGGCAAACATCCAGGTGAACTACTATTAACGAAAAGATCAAGAGAAATTTTTGAGAATGAAATTGGAAAAGAAAACACAGATCAAATCAGGAATCATGAATTGGACGTTATTAATAAGAACGGAGAATTAAGAACCTTGTTAGTAAGTGGAACTCCAAACCTGAACATGAAGGGCGAAAATATAGGTTCTATCTTTATTCATCTTGATATTACAGATCGGAAAAATCTCGAAAACAAACAGGTTGAACTTCTGGAAGATCTTGAAGTTCAAAATCAGGAGTTGAGTGATTACGCACATATCGTTTCCCATGATCTAAAATCTCCTCTTCGTAATATTTCGGCACTATTGAGCTGGACCAGGGAAGATTTTAAGAATCAGTTGAGTGATGACAGCCTTATTAATATCGATCTTATGCAAAATAAGGTGGAAAAGATGGATCATCTTATTGAGAACATTCTCAAGTACTCCAGCATAGATCGCAGCTCGGCAAGCAGTGAAAAAGTTGATGTTCAGTCACTGGTGGAAGATATCATAGCCATGATCTATATTCCTGATCATATAGAGATTAGGATCAAAAATAAATTACCAGTGATCCAGGCTGACACCACCAGAATTCAACAATTATTTCAAAATATCTTGTCGAACGCTGTAAATTATATTGAAAAGGAACAGGGAACCATTGAAGTAGACGTTGAAGAAAAAGCACAGGATTATATATTCTCCGTTAAAGATAATGGTATTGGAATTCCAGTAGACCAGCATGACCGAATTTTCCAGATCTTTAATACGGCATCAGACCGTAAAAAATCTAACGGAATAGGACTGAGTATTGTTAGAAAGATCATTGATCTCTATCACGGAAAAATATGGCTGGAAAGCACACCTCATGTTGGCACTACATTCCATTTCAGCATTAAAAAATCTCAGGTATAAGCGAAAATGGAGCTATAGTCATTCTGATCACTCTTGAAAAATCTCATTCGATATCAACTCAGCAATTATTCGTTAATATAGATGGAATTAGAATGAGCAAAGAATTGTTCAGGAAAATGGATTATCAAGACACGAATATAATTTTGTAATTTCATCAGGAAATTTACACTGTATATCTTGCTGAAGAGGTGGCGTTAGCCAAGGTACTGAAAACCCACTTGTTGTTTGTAAATGTTGCTGAAGAAGGAAAAGTTGTGAGCATTGATTTCTATGGCGATGATCTTAAAATTTCCTTCGGAAATTGGTTGGTGGATCCTATTTGGTCCTGAAAGTATTATCACTGAATCTGAAAATTTTGTATTGTTTTAACTCGATGGATAACCAGCACTAAATCTGTACTCAAAATATCTGGGAACAAAATCTGTCGAGCTACCGCAGTCTTAGTTCTTCTACACTCTTTACTTAAAAAAAAGTCCACAAACATCCGTTGATACGTACAATTCTAAATATTAACTGGGAAAACAATTCATTAGTCCCTGGCGTGAGATATCACTTTGGGTTCAAGATAATAGCTTCTGCAACGCACTTTAAAAAGGTACTCAGGATTCAGCAACTCTGGCCAACCAGAATGGAAAGAAATGACCTGAACTAGCACTTCTGGTAAGTTGTATTGGCCGCCGACTCGTCCTAAGTCAATGAGCAGAAGAAGAGATCGATGAAGTGATCAAAGTGATTGCAAAAGCTTTGGAAGAATTGAATTTAAAAGATTTTTCAACCTTTTCAATGAATCTTATAGCAATAGTGAAGAACAGTTGAACATGCAACAGTGTGGATCTCGCGTTATCTGAGATGGACTTTATAATGCCGAACAGAAACTGCGTAAAGTTGTAATGTATCAAAATTCTATATCACTTCTGCGATCCAGGCAGGCCTTAAACTCTAAAGAATTTAATAAAGAGAACTGAAAATTCCAGAACAATGAGCTTTCAGAACATTTTCATTAGAAATATTAATAATTTCAAAAATTTTAAATATAATTTTGAAGCTGAAAAGAATTGAATGTCATGATTGAAGGAATTCCTAAATATTCTATTATTGAAATGGCAGATCATGGCCCGTACCAGATATCTAGTTCATGAGATTGTAGAACTGTTGGTTATTTCCGATGGTAACAAAGTGGAAATTTCAGAAGAGCTTCCGCCTGTTGAAGTAGATAAATTTAGAATTCCGTAACTATTCGAAAATATTATTTACAATATGGTAAAAAGTGTTGAATAAGAGACAAAATAGAGAACATTGTTGCCAATAACTTTGGAAATGAAATATTAAAGAATCTGGCACAGGAGCTACTGTAAGGCATTATTATAAGATCATTGAAAAGATCCACGCCAACAAGAACTCTAACAGAATCAGGTTCTATATTATCATAAAGATGGTAGATTTCTATAGAGGTTAGATTAGTTGGGGAGTCATGAATACGTAGGAATCAATTTTTATTTTACTTTACCAAAATGAAAGAAAACCCAAATTTAAACTACCTGTATAGGCTATCTGGCGGAGATAAAGAGTTCGAAAACAAACTCTTAGATATTGTCAAAAAAGAATTCCCGGAGGAAGAAGCGGTTTACCAAGAAAATATAAAGCAGAGTAATTTTCTAGATGCTGCCTCCAATGTTCATAAACTTAAGCACAAAATTAGTATTTTAGGCCTTGAAGAAGGTTATCGCTTTGCGGAAATCTATGAAGAAGAACTCCGTAAGAATGATCCTAAAAAGCATAATAGTTTTACAGAGATCCTTCAGACCATGGGCGATTACATTGAAAAGTTTTAAATTAATTGTTCATGAAATGTTTAGTAATTGACGATGAGGCTACGGCCAGAATGATTATAAGTCAGCTTATAGATACTCATAAGGAACTCAACCTTGTTGGTGAGTTCTCCAATGCTATGCAGGCGATCAAATATTTAAACCAAAATCCGGTAGATCTTATATTTCTGGATATCCATATGCCAGACTTTACTGGATTCGACTTTATTCAAACTTTGATAAATCCTCCAAATGTAATTCTTACGACTTCAGACAGGAGCTTTGCAATAGAAGCTTTTGAATATGACTGTATTGTAGATTATATGGTGAAACCAATAACTCCGGAACGTTTTAAGAAGGCTGTTCAAAAAGCTAAAAATGCTAAACCTGCCAGACAGTCTATTCCAGAGCCAACAGAAATTAATTCAGATGTTAACAAAACTGACAATGATCTGTATGTGAATATTGACCGTAGGCTAATCAAAATCGATATTCCAAGTATATACCTGGTGGAAGCCAAAGGTGATTATATACAAATTAAAACATTCGAAAAGAACTACACTGTTCATTCTACCCTGAAAAAGATCGAAAACAAGTTGCCTGAAGATCTCTTCCTGAAAGTGCACAGATCTTTTGTGATTAATACCAAGCACATTATTGATATTGAAGACAATAGCGTTCTAATAGAAAAAGATGTTGTTCCGGTTAGCCGTAGCAATCGCCCGGAACTTATAAAAAGATTGAACCTGCTTTAGCAACTTAACTCCATATAATTCCTGTTCGTCGCTCTTAGATTCTGCTTAGACGAATATTCCCACACACCTCGCATTGTGCCGGTATCTTTACATCAAATAAGTACCTAAACGTCAAAATAGTAAAGCGATGAAAATTCATAACTACGCAATAATCATGGCTGGTGGGGTTGGAAGTCAATCCTGGCCCGCATCCAAACAATGCTGTCCTAAACAATTTCAGGATATTCTTGGAAGTGGTAAAACGCTTATTCAAAACACTTTTGATCGTTTGAAGAGTTTTATTCCGGCTGAAAATATTCTTGTACTTACTAATACAATTTACAAGGAAATCGTAATGGAGCAGTTGCCGGAAATTTCAGGTTCGCAGGTAGTACTTGAACCAATTATGAGAAACACTGCTCCAGCTATCTTACTTGCAGCTATGAAGATACATAATCGTGACCCCGAGGCCAGGATGTTGGTGGCTCCATGTGATCACTGGATCCAGGAAGAAAGTTTGTTTGAACAGGACATGTGCATGGCTTTTGAAGAAGCTGAAAAAGGAAAAAGACTGATAACTTTTGGTATCAAGCCCCACTTTCCTAATACCAGGTATGGCTACATACAATATGATGATAAGGGAAATGAGCAGATATACCACGTTCAAAGATTTACAGAAAAACCAGATTTCCAAACTGCCCAGAATTTTATGAACCAGGGAAATTATCTATGGAATAGTGGGATATTCGTTTGGAAAGCACAAACCATCCTGAACAAATTTGAGATACTACTTCCGGATATGTTCAGATTATTCAAAGTTGGTGAGGGCTTTTATAACAAACCACACGAGACAAATTTTCTGAGAAGTCATTATCAATACGCTGAAAATATCAGTGTCGAATACGCAATCATTGAACATTCAGAAGAAGTGATGGTTATTCCCTTATCTTTCTCCTGGAACGATCTTGGAGCATGGGGTTCTTCAGAGAACGAATTTCGCGGTTATGGCAAATCTAAGACGGTGGTAAACACGAAATTCATACCCGTTGAAGCCTCAGGTAAAATTATTAGAACTGAAGGTAATAAGATGGTTTTAGTCGATGGATTGCAGGACTACATGATCCTAGAAAACGATGAAGTGCTACTTATTGTTCCGAAGGAAAAGGAACAACGGCATAAACATATCAGGAACGAGGTTATAGAACGCTACGGTGTTCAATTTATCTAACCATTCACCGACACTAAATACTTTTTTATCGTCTGGTCACCTACAACCAACGAATAATTCCATGAAAAGCAGATTCAAACTTTAATTTTAGTCAAAGTTATGGGAAAACTACTACAATTTTTTTATCTCATTTTATTACAACATCTTCCGGCTCAGGAGTTTACCTATCTTGGTAATTACAATGAGCCAGAAGTAGCAGATCATCTGGAACTGGTTGACGATTTCATGACTTATGCAAATATGCTGAGGACCGAGCCCGCCCTACCGGAAAGTTATCTTTTTCCAGACTACAATCCGCAGTGCATCTCTGCCGGTTATGATAAAAGTTTCGAACTGGCAGAGGTTGCGGCGGTTGGTGAAATTGAATTTGATCATTTGATTCATTATAGCTATAACCGTAATGTTATCATGTTTATTGTTTACCAAATTGAGGATACGACTCCAAACTTTGAGCTAATCGGCGTTAAAATGATAGCCCATAAGGCACATAACTCTGAACCTGTTAATGTTAGAATTATAGATGAGGTGAAAACCAGTATAGCAGTTGATTATCGGCATTATCCCTTTGCGACAAGGCATAAAATTATAGGGGACATAGAAAGCTTTTTTCCAACTGAAGAAATTTTTAATCAAATTATGCCCACTTCATATGTGATAAGCAACAATTCTCACTTAAATACCCATTGCAAATTGTTACTCAATCAGGTATTATATGGTATTCATTTTCAGTCTTCAATTCCAGAAACTAAAAAAGATATAGCAACAAAGAAAAGCAGGCTTCTAACTGAAACCCTAAATAAACCGTTGAGTAGAGTAGCTTTTCAAGTTACAGAAAAAATTAACGCCGTCCAGAGATGGAAAAGCGATAAGATGGTCGGCATGTACCCTACTTTCTTTGTGAAACGAAAGTTTTATGAAGATAGCCGGCTTTGTCTTATCGTGAAGACCAAGGAGTGCGAATCCGGCTTCACGATAAATAATAAAAAAGGGGTGTGGAATATAGTGTAGTTTTTTAATAACACTAAAGACCTGGAAAAAGATCCACTTAAAAGGAAATGGAAAAACAACACCCATTCATAAGAATACTGTAATTTCAAAAGGAGATGGAAATTTAGTATGTAAAAATACTATGACCTTTCAAATGTTTCATCATATGAACAAGGTTTTCAGTTTTTAAATTGCGTTACTACAATGTAGAGTGCTATGGTTTGCAAAAGATCATTTTTTTACGGGAAATTTACTAATTGTAGCTAGTAATATTGCCCAAATCTAGTAAAATATCAGGAAAGATTTACACTTAGTTTGTTGGTTACTTACTAAGTATTTAGGTGGTTAGGTGAATAAGCCGGGGAGTGGTCTCCGGCTTATTATTTATCTAGTCTATAGTAAATTTAACCATAGACGTGTGCTTACGAATTTTTTAAAATATCAAAGTGTTTTGAATTAATATCATATTTATGCTATACATCCAAATAAAAAAATACTATTAACAGGATCTCCGTAGCCTCTTAATTCTTTCTGACTGGCTGGTAAAATATCTTTTTGACCAATATATTTTTTCTACTTTCCGAAACTCCGGTGATCGCAGTATAAACTTCTAATGGGATTTCGACATCTATATTCTTCAGTTTGTTCTTCTTTGCCCCCAGTACCTTGATGTAATTCTTAGAAGTTCTTCTCTTTTTCTGGCGCATCAATATTTTTCTTTATAAAACTGCTTCTCTCTATTATTAGTTTTACTATAATGAAGGGTGAAAATGTATGTTTCGTATTCTGTGTAAATTATTTATTTGAAAAATAATTGCGGCAAAACTGATAGTGTCCCATTCTAAAAAGGTGTTCGCAGGTAGTGATCAATTACAAAACTGTAGAAGATATATTTTTGAAAAGATAAGGGATTGGAGTTCGAGCTATTAGTATTTATTAATAGGTAGGTATTCATTCCATTATTAAAGTTAATTTAGATTTGGCAAGCTACTCAGTTACAGCTGTAAACTACATCTAAGAAAAGGATTAAGAATTACTACTCGTCCATTAAACTGATCTTATCGACGAAATGAATCCCCTCTAAATCCGGTATATTCATCTACAGTACGATGTCATTCATCGAATAGTATCATACTTTCCTAGCCTTAAAAACGATCTTAAAGCTCATAAACTTTAAATTAACATTATGACCCTAAATATTTATGAGATCGAAGGAGTTTTTGAACTACAAGGTGATGTTACAACCTACAATGCTCAACAAGTCGAAATGTACTTTGAAGTTATGTTGAGGTTAAAACCTCAAGTAATTATCAACTTGTCCAGACTTGAAAGTATGGATGTTGCAGGTGTTTATGCTTTCTGTAATCTATTGAATCAAGCATCAAAAGAAGGAAAGTTCTTGCGTTTTGTTGGAGCAAACAATTTCAAGCTTCAAAATGCATTTCTTAACTCAGGATGCAATTTATTTGACTTCAATTATTTCGATTCAAGTGCAAAAAAACATTTTAAAAACTTCACTATACTTTCGAAAAAAGAACTTTAAATGGGATCGTAAATAAAGTAGCTCACGCTATTTTATATGATTGAATAGTGTTTGTAAAAAACATACATCTCTATTCCCTAGATGAAGGTATTAATATTTTTAATGTACCAGTATTACGGAGCCAATAGAAATCTCTTTAAAACACATAAACCTTAATCAAAATTTTTTGAAATGCAATTACACTAATTCTGTAGTTGAGAATATCTGAATTGGGTACACTGGTATTATGACCTGCAAAGTCATTATTAAATATTGTTTTCGAAAATAATTTCATCACTTCTTGTTTTGAACACAATATATTCACCTTCAGGTAACAAGACCTTCTCAATTTGGCTTCAGAATAACTAAAGTTGTAGTTATTTTACCAGACGTAGTCAAGAATTCATCGAAACCAATCTTCTACCTATCGAAAATATTCCTGCTAATAATATAATAATGAGATCTTCACAGAGAAAAATACTAGAACAAATACTTTGAAACTTGCTTTCATTAGTGCTCACCCTTACAGCATAGCTACCTTGAATAAATATGGTTTACGGCTTGCTAAACAATTGGCTCAAAAAGCCGAAGTTGATGAACTGGTATTGATCTCAGACCAGCGTGACCCTATACAGCTGGACAATAAAATTGGAAAATGTAAGATAAGTATTGAACAATCCAGGAATTCCAATAGTTCTAACAATATATTCAACATTTATAGAAATATTGTTAAACATCAGCCTGATGCAATTCTTTTTAATTTTCAATTCAATAAAACTGGATACAAAAAACTTTCCGTCGTCTTAGGTTTTTTATTAGCCTTAGTTTTTAGATTAAAAGGAATCCCAACGATCGTAATCCTTCATAAAGATCTTGAGGATACGGCTTCCATTAATGATAATTTATTGCATGAAAGATTTCTCTATAACATCGATTCCTTGATGAGAACCGGACTAACTAAAGTTTTACTGCAAGCAGATACTATCGCTCTTACTTCAGAAAAGTATATGAATATTGTAAGAGAAAAATATAATGCTCAAAATTTAATCCAAATTCCTCAAGAATCATTTAAAGCAATCCCTGAACCAAATTTTGACTTACCAAATGGACCTAAGAAGATTCTTACATTTGGGAAATTTGGAAAACATAAGAAAGTGGAAGCCTTTATTGAAGCAATTATAAAATTAAGAGCAAGTACCAATCAGGAACTTGAAATAGTAATTGCCGGAACAGATCATCCTACTACTCCAGGTTATCTAGCTGGAATAATGAAACAATATGATCATATTAAAAATCTTACGTTTACGGGATTTGTAGATGAGGAAAATGTTGCAAAGAATTTCAAAGAAAGTACGTTGGTCGTCTTGCCTTATACTTCCGAAAGAGTGAGCTCAGGAATGCTACTTAAGGCTGCTTTTTATGGAAAAGCTGTCGTGATCCCAAACTTCAAAGATCTTGCTCTAAACATAAAAAAACAAGGATTTGCCGTGGATGTATATGAACCTGGCGATGTAGATTCACTCGCAAATTCCTTAAAATGCATTATAGTTAACGATTCATATAGAAGAACTATTGGCGAAATGAACTATAAGGCTTCATGTAGTTTGCCTATGGAGAAAATTGCTCAGTTATATCTTGATGAATTTCAAAAGCTATTTCGCGCTAAGATGAATTTAAATTTTGTTTGAATAGGTTGATTATTGTTTAGATGAAAAGGGTAAGAAGAAATTCTTATCCTTTTTGGTTTTCTGTTCAGCCCACATTTAATTCATTAAACTTTTCACATCTATATTCTTCAAGGAGATAATTACCTGGTGGAATTCTGCAGTGGCATTTTTAATGACAGCTTCTATTTCTTCAGAACTTGCGTTCTTATCTTCAAAACAACTCTGGCAGTCTCTTAGTAATTTCACCAGTTTATTAGACTGAATGTAGTATACCGACATGGTGCTTTTATGAATAAGCTCTGAGATTTGATTAGCATCCCGCAAATCTGCAGCTTTCTGAAAATCTTCTAAATAGTCTTGAAAAGCTGTCAGGGTATTGTTTATAAACTTCCGTAGAAATTCGGGCTTATTATTCGCCATTTTTACGAATCGTCTTAAATCAATAGAATTCTCAGAGGCTATTTTATTTTCTTCCGAAGAAATCACACCGAGTTTGTCCTTTTCCAATTCGCTAGTCTTTATACGGTCTGAAGCAGTAACTATATAATTTGAAATAAGTTTATGCAAGTCCTCCGGTCCAAATGGCTTGGAAATAAAATCATCTATTCCTGCACGATTGAGCTCAGCTTCTATTGCCTCCCTGCTCGTGGCCGATAATGCCAGGATCACAGGTTGTTTTTCAAGATAAAGGTTCCTAATGGTAGATGATGCTTCAAAACCGTTAATAACAGGCATATGAAGATCCATAAGAATTACATCGTAATTCTTTTTCTTCGCGGCTTCGATGGCTTTTTTACCATTTTTGGCGGTATCAAAATTGATCTTCCATTCCTTAAGATACTCTGAAATAACAAAAATATTGACAGGATTATCTTCAACGATCAGTAATTTTGCTAAATCCAATTTTTTTCTTTGAATGCTGTCATGGGCATCCATTTCATTTACTGAATTGCTGTACTTCTCATAAGTGATATCGAAGCTAAATTCAGAGCCTTCTCCCAGTACACTCGCTACTTTGATTTCACTTCCATGAAGCTTCAATAATTGCTGGGAAATTGTTAGGCCCAGACCTGTACCACCATATTCCAGATTCACTTCATAACTAGCCTGTGAAAATTCTTCAAAAATACTTTGCAACTTATCTTCTGGAATTCCAGTACCGGTATCAATTACACTGAAGTTAAGATCTAGTTTTTCTGAAGTTGATGCAGTAAGTTTTACGATTAATTTTACATGACCTTCGCAGGTAAATTTTATTGCGTTTCCCAGTAAATTTGTAAGTACCTGGCTAAGCTTTATGGGATCTCCTGAAATGTAATTGGGTATATTCTCATCTATTTCAGCAAGGAGCTCAATACCTTTTTCATTGCATTTCAATTTAAAGGTATGGATCAGGCTATTGACTAGAGTGCGAATGGCGAAAGCCTTTTTTTCCAACTGAAGCGCTTTAGCTTCCAATTTACTAAGATCAAGAATGTTGTTTACCAAGCCTAGCAGATTCTCAGAAGATAACCTGAGAATATCAGTATATTCCTTCTGTTTCTGGTCTAAGGACGTTTTAGTTAATAGATCGCCAATTCCAACAATGGCGTTCAACGGCGTTCTTATTTCATGACTAATGGTTGCAAGAAATTCTGCTTTTATCTGGGCAAGTTTTTCTGCCTTTAGTTTTGCATTCATCAATTCCTGTTCGTACTTCTTTCTATCAGAAATATCATAAACTGAAGCTCTGTAGCGATTCTCACGAACAGTAGGACCTTTTAATTCCTTGACATTAATGAGTGCGGGAAAAGTGGATCCATCATTTTTTCGAATTTCGAAATTGATTTCATTTGCAAAACCCTGGATCCTTATTAATGGAAAAAAATGAGTTTCGAAATACATTCTTCCACCCATTTTAAAAAGCTCATAGATCTTTTTCTCTCCCAGAATTTCATTTCTGTCGAATTCCAGCCATCCCAGTAAGGTCTTATTTATATTATATATCGTACCATCATTTCTGAATGAAACATATCCGCATGGTGCGTCATGATACAAATCTTCAGCAGATTCAAATATTTCAGGATTTTTTTGGGTTTCCTCTTGCATTTAGTCCTTCTTTTCCAGGTAATGTTTTATCGCAGAAATCGTTTCTTCCGGAGCACTTAAGTTTGGACAGTGTCCGGTTGCATCGATCAATTTTAAGGTACTGCTCGTAATTTTGTCGCTAACATATTCAGCAACTGTGAGTGGTGCGATAGCATCTTCTTCGCATTGAATGATCAAAGTAGGTATTTTAAGATCATTTAGATCTTCACGATTGTCTGAAAGGAAAGTAACTTTCGCAAAATGCTTTGCTATCTCCGGGTTTGTTCTACAAAAACTATTGGTTAATTCTTCCCCTAATTCTGGTGTCTCTGGATTTCCCATAATAACCGGCGCCATTGCAGATGCCCAGCCAAGGTAATTGCTTTCCAGGGTTTCCAATAATTCATCGATATCCTGCTGACTAAATCCACCTTTATACCCTCCTTTATCTATATAGCATGGAGAAGGTCCAATCATGATGATATTAGAAAATAATGTTGGCTCCTTATTAGCTGCCAGCAATGAGATCATTGAACTAACGGAGTGACCAACGAGGATAACATTTTCCAGGTCCAATGCATGGCAGATTTCCAGAATATCGTCTGCATAACCTTGCAGGCTATTGTATTTCTGTATATCATAATAGGCTTCATCAGAGTTTCCAGACCCTACATGATCGAATAAAATGACTTTATAATCATCTAGAAAGGCAGGATAAACGAATCTCCACATATAGTGATCACAACCATAACCATGCGCAAAAACAATAGGCTGCCGACCATTTCCCCTAATAGTAACATTATTACGTTTTAATACGTCACTTTGATCGATCATAGCCATAGAGATTAGCTTGCTAAATTATGATATAATTTTAAGAATTGTGGAATTAGGCTTTGAGTTTCGAAATTAAAAAATAAAAAAATACTATGGAGCTATTGATTTCGTCCCTGAATATTCACAATGCCATTAATTTATTCTAATTCAAGGTATTGTGATTTTGCAGTAAATAGAAAGACTTTCATCCTTAAATAACAAAAGTGGATACAGACATTTCAAGAAACCTGGACATAAAAAAAGGTAACAACATGATCTTCATGAAATTACCTTTTAATCTTCTTTAATAAGTCGGGGTGGCAGGATAATTTATTTTTGCATAAACGCCCTGTCCACAATACTTTCACTGCTAATTATTTAGATGCTTCACCGAATGATTCACCAAACTTCATAAAACAAAGAAGATTAATATTATTTGCTCGTCTTTGTATTATAAAGATATAATTTTCTTTAAAAACAAGCTTGCCCAAAAGCCAATTTTCAGAGTTTTTACTACTAATCAAAAAAAGTAAATTTTTGCGATAGATTACCTTGTCAAACTTACAAGGGGTATTTCTCATTTATTTTTGAAAAAAAATGAAGGGGGAATAGCAAGAGGGTAACGGGCAGAGCCACGTTACGACATCCAATTCCCCTAAATATTCAATGAGTTTATCGCTTTGTGATTTAAAAATACATTCTATTTTTCACGCAAAAACCTTTGAAACGCTTGAAAACAAGCAGATTTTTCACGCAAAAATCTAATTTGTACAATGTTATCCAGCCCGTCGAAATAACCCAAAAGATTCATTTTGAATTTGAATTTAAAAATGTTTTTTACGAAAAAACCTTCGCAGCCCAGTAAAATTGGCAAGGATTTTAGTAAAAAATATCTATTTTAGAATACAATTCTTACAGAAGTGATAGAGTAAAATATCTCCAAAATTACTACAGTAGAATTAGATTTCTGGAAGAAACAAAGAGCCTTCACCACATTTCCTTTCTCTTCGCAAAAGCTTCGTTTCAGGAAAAGCGGCTTAATTAAAAGGTCTTGGACACGAGCCAAAAAGCTATGAGTAAGTTGGATGTGGATGATAAACATGCAAAACCTTTTTGACTCAAGTCCGCCAGATTGGTTTTCATGACCTTATTCTACAAAACGATCCAGATCTACCTTTCAATCCTCATCTGCTATTCTTGCATCGCCTTACCATTTAATGCTGAAATAACAGGATTTAAAATTAGCGGACTGCATAAAGCCGCTTTGCTTTTTATAAGTCCTTATTAATTTCAAATCCTGAATTATATATTGACATCAAAAGGTAATGCAAACAGCTCTGAAAGAAGTAAATTAGAAAAGCTGAAATCTTTTCATTTAATCTTACTGGGATCCATTCAATCAAAACAAAAGGAAAATGCTCCAGGTAAAAAAAGTAAATTTTTATATTAGAGAGTGATGTTATTTTTTATTAGGTTTTAAGGATTTTATTTAAGGGGTTTTTAAGAAAATTGGCTTAAAGACGGACAACTAGATCACTTCACGAATTAAGAAAAAAGAAGACAAAGCAAGATGTGTCATTGTCATGACAATCTTGCTTTGCGCCCGGAGGTTGCAAAGAATACGGAATTTCAGCATTGAATATAAAACCGTATATTTAAAGATATCTTAAAAAGCCAATATTTTAACGCAACCATTTAATATGTTTTGCATCTATTCAATACACACTACTATATCCTAAATCTAAATTCACTTACCCATGAAAAATAAAATATTAATATTTTGTCTTCTTCTTGTCTCGCTTATCGCCTGTTCTAGTGATGATAATAAGAATAAAAATGAATTGCAAGAAGAATTGGATATCACGGTAGAAAATATCAAGGGAACTTGGTTGGCAGTCGAATATAGTGATCATTCAGGCAGTGACTTCCAACCTTACCAGTCTATAGAGAAAGATGATCAATATACTTTTACATTTAAAAGTGACCTTTCTTTTTTAAATACCTCTAACTCACAATGCAACGGATTCTATGAGGTAAATCAAGAAGATAGGAAGCTTATTTTATATTTTGAGAGTGGTTGCAGTTCAGAAACAAGCGTTTCCACTGTTGCAGAAATTACAAATGATTTAATGATTTTAATTAGATCAGCTGGTGATGAGGCAGTAAAAATTAAATATAGAAAGCAATAACCTAACTAATATGCCTAAAAAACTACTTGTACTTTTAATGATATTCTTTCTATTTCCAATAATTTCTATCGCTCAAAATGATATATGTGGAACTCCTGACAATCCTTTAACTCAAAAAACAAAGGATTTAATAAATCAGTCAAAAATGATGCAAGTAGAACTTTGTGTAAATATACGGTTTCATATTTTACAGAATTCCTCAGGAGATAGTGCAGTTCCAGATTCGCATATTAATTTAATCTTAAATGATTTAAACTTGGCTTTTAACCAACATCAAATCTTTTTTAACAACGTCGGGATAAATCATATTCAAAACGATACATATTACAACATTGATGATAATGGGGATGATGAGGGTGTAACAGAATTTAATGGATTGATAAGTCTGAATGATAATGATCCCAATGCAATTAACCTATATATCGTTAACGATGCCGAAAGCTTTGGAGGAAGAGCCCAGCGTCCAGGGAATTCTACTGTAATCGCTTCGAGTTCAGTTCTATCAACAACTAATGCTCATGAGATTGGCCATAATTTTGGTTTACTACACACGCATTCTACTGCTTCTGGCACAGAGAATATAGAACGTTCTGGCTCTAATGCTAACTGTAACCAAGCCGGAGATGGCTTTTGTTCTACACCTGCAGATCCCAATTTATTAAATCAAATTGTCGATCCTCCAGTATATAAAGTTGATACTAGCTGTAATTATACAGCTGCTGAAACCAGAAATGGTTTGCCTTATGATCCTGACACAAGTAACTTTATGTCCTATTCCAGACGCTACTGTCGGGATAGTTTTACCCAAGAGCAAGGTGATTTCATGAATGTAATGATACAGACAGAATCAGTATTGCAACAAACTGTTAGCTCTATTTGTACAATCCCAGAAATTGTAGGTAGTGATTTCATCTGTATTGGATCCAACTACACATATATATTACAGAATCCACCTTCTACTTATAATTGGTCAATTAGCAATAATATGGATATAGTTACTTTTACAAGTTCTTCTATTACTGTGAAAGCTAAATACTCAACAAGTCAAGGGAATGGTTTTATTACGGCAACCTATAATAATGGAGCTGAAGCTACAAAAGAAGTCTATGTGGGAAAACCTTATGCTAACCTACCGCAGGCACCAAACCTTTGCACAAACAGTTTTTCAGACCCATATACTCTCCCAGCTTCTGACGGTGCAACTTCCTATAGACTAGAATCAGGTTCGCCAAATTTACAAATTAATGGTCAGAGTGAAGTTACCTTTACAAACGCTCCAGTGCCATTAATTTATTTTTCTTCCAGCAGCCCTGGTACTTATTTAGTGCAACTATTTACATCGAATCCTTGTGGAGGAGAAAGTAGAGGTGCAATGTATGTTACCTCAGAAACCTGCGGTTTGGGAGGTCCGGGAGGATTTAATGTATATCCGAATCCGGCATCTAGCGAAGTCACTATAGAGGCTAATCCAGAAAAATCAAACAGCACTTATGAAACGCAAAGTTTAGTAATCGCACAACCTACTCAACTCGCGAAATTATATGATTTTAACGGATCCTTTGTCAAAGATATAGAGCTTGATCCATACGGAACTACCAAACTGGATGTCTCTAACTTAAAGGAAGGCATGTATTTTCTAAAAATACAAGTTAAGGAGGAAGAGGAAACTTATAAGATAATTGTTAGACGATAGATTATATAACCTTTAATATAAAAAGGGATTCTATTTTCTAATAAATAGAATCCCTTTTTTGAATAATTTTGGTAAACTTAAGTTTCTAATTTTTTCCCCGAAAAATCTATTTTTTATTGCAACCATCGGTGGTAATAAAGATTTTGCCGACAGGCACACATCTTACACTCCTAAACATATGAACTAAGTTTGTCTTTCAATGCCAGCATATCTTCACTCAATTTATTTTCCAAAACTCTTGCATAAATTTGTGTAGTTGATAATTTCGTATGGCCCAATAGCTTAGAAACTGTTTCAATAGGCACTCCATTAGATAAAGTTATTGTAGTGGCAAAAGTATGCCTGGCAGAATGAAAAGTGAGGTTCTTTTTTATTTTCAATTGCAACATAATCTCCTTTAGATATTTATTGACCTTTTGATTAGAACATACCGGAAACAAATAATCATTTGAAGTAATTTGGTGCCTGTATTTATCTAATAGAAATTGCGCCTGGGGAAGTAATGGCACTTTTACGGTTTCATCAGTTTTTTCCCGTTTGGTAAAGATCCAGTTACTCCCATCAATTCCTTTTACAATCTGATGAATAGTTAATTCTTTAATATCAACATAAGAAAGCCCAGTATAACAGGAAAAAATAAAAATATCTTTTACTTTCTCTAAGCTACTTCTAGTAAATTCGGTAGACTCTACTATTTGAAGCTCTCGCTTACTTAGGTATTGCCGCTCATTCTTTTCAAACCGGAATTTAAAGTTATTAAAAGGATTTTTAACTAACCACTCTAGTTTAATTGCCAGATTGAGCATCTTTTTAAAGCGCTCCAAGTGTTTCATCGTGCCGTTATTGCCACAAGTCTTTCTGGAAACCTTTGCAGAATACTTGCGCAAAAACTGTTCAAAGTCGGTTACAAACCGGTAATTGATTTGCTTAAGGATGATGTCATTGCAGGTCATTTTCTTCTTTAAAAACTCCTTTAAATAAGTTTCAGTGGTATAATAATTTTTGAGCGTTCCGGGTTTTAGCACATTTCTCATATGAGAATTATGATAATCCATGAGTTCCAATAAGGTTTTCTTATGATCATCACTCCCGTAGAAACGAGCTTTGATACTTTGGGCGGAGATTATTTTATTCTCTGAAGATAGTTGTTTGTGGCAGTCAAGCAACTTATTGTAAACCTGGTCCAAATACTGGTTCAGGATTCGTGATTTTGTAGCTGTTCCCCTGGCGCGTCCTTTTGAGGCGTCCCAATGATTCACCGGAATTGATCTTTTTAGACTGATTTCGGAGCGTCTTCCATTGACAGTAATTCGGGTGTAAATAAATAATTTCTTCGTCTCATCATGATGTTTGCGAACAAAGAATAATACGGAAAAGGTAGTGTAATTAGGCATTTCAAGCGTCTTTAATGAAACAATCAGTTAGCAAAGACGAAAGTCAAATCAACTAAAATGCCTTATGAAGTTAAGCAATTATTTGTAATAAATGATTCACCGAATGATTCACCAGACTTATGCTTTTAAATGATATTATTTGATATCCCTAAAAACAAAAAAACACTGAAAATCAAGAGATTAACAGTGTTTTGTATCCACTTATTAGGTGGTTCGTCGGGGTGGCAGGATTCGAACCTGCGGCCTCCTGCTCCCAAAGCAGGCGCGATAACCGGGCTACGCTACACCCCGAAAATGCTTTATTTAGCATTAATTGGGCGGCAAATATAAGAATAAATCATATCCTACCATGGAAAGTTTCATTTTTTTATATCTTAGTTCAAACATTGCTGTAAAAAAGAAAAGAAATATGAAAAATTATATTGCATCCATAGGTATTCTACTTTCAGTTTATGCCTGTGGTGATTCTAAGTCTGAAAGCGATCTTTCAGAAAATACAAATGACCCTGTTGCCGAGCCCGGAGATACTTCTGAAGAAGGTCAACAGGTACCAGCCCCTATCGAAGCTGGAGTTTCAGATGCTTATGGATTTGAAATGGTTGTTGAAGGGCTGAATATCCCATGGGGTTTTACATTTATGCCGGATAAGAGCATACTTATTACTGAAAAAAACGGTGATATCATTCATTTTAAAAATGGTGAAAAGATCCAGATTTCCGGTGGTCCTGAGGTTTATGATCGCGGTCAGGGAGGTTTACTTGATGTGGTGCTTCACCCAGAATACGAATCTAATGGCTGGATCTATTTCTCCTATGCTTCCCCGGAAGGTAATGCAGATGGTGGGAATACTGCCATTATGCGTGCAAAACTTGAAGGCAACAAACTAACTTCAAAAGAGGTGCTTTACAAAGCTTCTCCAAATACAACCAAAGGTCAGCATTTTGGCTCCAGGATAGCTTTTGATAAAAACGGTTACCTGTTCTTTAGTGCTGGTGAAAGAGGTGAGCGCGATGTAAACCCACAGGATATCTCTCGTGACAACGGAAAAGTTTACAGGTTAAATGATGATGGTTCTATTCCATCAGACAATCCTTTCGTTGGTGAAGAGAATGCCGTTGAAGCGATCTATTCCTACGGACATAGAAATCCGCAGGGAATGATTCTTAATCCTGAAACCGGAGAGATCTGGGTACATGAGCATGGACCAAAAGGTGGAGATGAGATCAATGTTGTAGAGAAAGGCGCTAATTATGGTTGGCCTGTAGTGACTTATGGTGAAAATTACAGCGGGACGCCTATTACCGACGAACGCAGCAAACCAGGAATGAAAGATCCTATTTTCTACTGGCTACCTTCTATTGCTCCTAGCGGATTCGCTTATGTAACTTCAGAAAAATTTCCAGAATTGAAAGGCAACCTTTTAGTAGGATCTCTAAAATTTCAATATCTTGAACTCCTTGAATTGGATGGTAAAAAGATCACTAAAAGAACCAAACTTATTGATGGTGCAGGACGTATGCGCGACGTAAGACAGGGACCAGATGGAGATATTTATGTTGCCATTGAAGGAAAAGGAATTGCAAAATTAACCAACAAATAATCACATGAAGAAACTACTTTTCGTATTTGGATTAGCCGCGATGGTGGCTTGTAAATCTGATAAAAAAGAAAATGAAACCGAAGATGAATCTTACGTAATTCCTTCTTCGGAAAAGTCCAGCGAACAAACGCCGCTAACTGCAAGTATTAAGAGAGGAAAAGGTATTTATTCAGATCTTTGTGTGACCTGTCACTTACCAAACGGGAAAGGGATTGCAGGAACCTATCCTCCACTCGATGGTTCAAACTGGCTTACAGAAAAGCGTGAAGAAAGCATTCGCGGTGTTAAATATGGAATGAAAGGTCCTATTGAAGTGAACGGTGAGAAATATGACAACGTAATGACTCCAATGGGCTTGAGTGACCAGGAAGTTGCAGATGCAATGAACTACGTCATGAACTCCTGGAGCAACAATATAGACGATATGGTGACGGTTGAAGAAGTAGCTGCTGTCAAGGAAAGCGCTGAGTAAGAAACCATCAACAATTTCAAAACCGACTTTTACAAGTCGGTTTTTTTTATTTCGAAAGGCGTGCTCCACTTTCCGAAGATTTTTAAAAAGTAATATTACCTTTGCAAAAATTCTAGAAACATGCTAATTATTGGGATCGCCGGTGGTACCGGGAGTGGTAAGACTACGGTTGTAAATCAAATCATCGATGAACTAAAACATGAAGAGGTAGATGTAATCTCCCAGGATTCTTACTACCAGGACACCTCTCATCTTACTTTTGAAGAGCGTAAAAAGATAAATTTTGACCATCCCAAATCAATAGATTTCGATCTTCTGGCTGAACATTTAAGACAGTTACGCGCTGGTCATAACATTCAGCAACCGGTTTATTCTTTTAAGGAACACAATAGAACCGGAGAGTTTGTAGAGATACATCCTCGAAAAGTAGTGATCGTTGAAGGGATCCTTATCCTCACCCATCCTGAAATTCGCGATCTTTTTGACATCAAGATCTACGTTCATGCAGACAGTGATGAGCGATTGATTCGGCGTTTAAAACGTGATATTGCAGATCGCGGTCGTGATCTTGAAGAAGTGCTCTGGAGATACCAGACGACTTTAAAACCAATGCATCAGCAGTTTATAGAACCTACCAAAGAATTTGCTGATATCATCATTCCTACCAATCGCTACAATACGGTGGCTGTTGACATCGTTCAGACTATTATCAAAGATCGCTTAAGCTAATTTTGTATCTTTAAAAACTATGAAATTAAAAGACCTGCGTAAAAAACGATGGTTCCGGTTTATCAGCAACAAATATGTACTGATAAGCATTATTTTCATAGGCTGGATGTTCTTTCTGGATACTAATTCCTGGTTTATACATCATGAACTGGATTTGGAAATAGAAGAACTTCAGCGAAATAAAAGCTATTATCAGGAAGAGATCGCGAAAGACAAGGCTATCATCGAAGATCTTCAGGATTCGGTGCAACTCGAACGTTTTGCCCGCCAGAAGTACTATATGAAAAGACCCAATGAAGATATTTATATTATCGAGTACGATACTATAGATTGATCTCGCCCGCCAAAAAACTAAAATCATGAAGCAATTGTTATTTCAGGAATTTGAAAATGTTTCTGCAAAGCAATGGAAACAAAAGATCCAGGCAGATCTTAAAGGTGCCGATTATAACGAGAAACTGGTTACCAAAACTCTCCACGGCATTGATATAAAACCCTTCTATTCTTCGGAAGATATTTCAGAAAGTCTTTCGATCCCCAATCCGGCTCACTGGAACATCTGTGAAAAGATCTATATCACTTCTGAAGCTTCCGCAGTGAATAAAGCCAAGGAGAAACTACAGAAGGGAACTGAATCTTTATGGTTCATTTTAGCTTCTGAAGAAATCGATTTCGTAGAAATTCTGAAGTCGATATCTGAAGAAGTTCCGGTTTACCTGCAATGTGAATTCCTGAATTCAGAATTTATTCTGAAGCTGGATAAGGAAATTAGTAAGACTAATCGAAAGGTTTACTTGCGCAATGATATTATAGGCAACCTGGCCCGATCTGGAAACTGGTTCGAAAACCTGAAATCTGATCATTCAGAATTAGAAAATATTATACAGAAAAGCTCAGGTTTTGCTTCAGTATTAAGCATTGACCTGGGTTTATATCAAAATGCGGGGGCAAATATTCCGCAGCAACTGGCATATTCACTTGCCCAGGTTTCAGAATATCTACATTATTTTGAAGGACTGGAATCAGAAAAGAAGGCGAGTATTAAAATTCAATTTTACGTTTCGGTAGGATCAGATTATTTTTTCGAAATTTCAAAAATAAGAGCATTACGCTGGCTATTTGCTACCATTGCACCAGAATTCGGGTTCCATAAAGATTGTCATATTGTTGCTGAACCAACAAAACGAACTAAAACCTTATACGACTTCAATGTTAACCTGCTTAGAACCACCACAGAAAGTATGAGTGCGATCCTTGGAGGTGCAGACAGCATTTGCAATTTGCCTTACGATGCGATCTACCATAAAAATAACGAGTTTGGTGACCGCATTGCCCGCAATCAATTGCTGGTGATGAGACACGAAAGCTATTTTGGAAAAGTAGGAAATGTTGCTGAAGGCACTTATTATATAGAAAGCATCACACGCCAAATTGCTGAAAAAGCTTTACAGATATTCAAGGATATCGAAAAAGGTGGCGGTTTTTTAAAGGAGCTTAAAGAAGGAATTATTCAGAAAAAGATCAAACAAAGCGCGAAAGAAGAACAACTTAAATTTGATTCGGGAGAATTGATCCTTATTGGAACTAACAAATTTGAAAATCCTGAAGACAGGATGAAAGATGATCTTGAGTTATTCCCTTTTTTAAAGCAGAACCCAAGAAAAACGCTTTTACAGCCAATCCTGGAAAGAAGATTAAGTGAAGCGATGGAGCAAAAACGACTGGAAAAGGAAACTTCTGCAGAAACCTCTCAAAATTAAGAAAGATGTCACGTAAAGACCTTCAACATATAAGCTTAAACGATAAAGATCTATCTTCAGCAAAGAAAATAAGTGCGGAGACCTTTGAGACTCCCGAAGAGATAGAGATCAAAACATCTTACTCGAAAGAAGACCTTTCAGAAGCAGAACATCTTGAATTCGCCGCCGGAATCCCTCCCTATTTACGTGGACCATACAGTACGATGTACGTGAGCAGACCATGGACGATAAGACAATATGCAGGCTTTTCCACCGCCGAAGAAAGTAATGCTTTTTACAGACGAAATTTAGCTGCAGGACAAAAAGGACTATCTGTAGCCTTCGACTTGCCCACCCATCGAGGATATGACAGCGATCATGAACGTGTAGTTGGAGATGTTGGTAAAGCCGGGGTTGCGATAGATTCGGTAGAGGACATGAAGATCCTTTTCGACCAGATTCCGCTGGATAAAATGTCGGTTTCCATGACTATGAATGGAGCAGTTCTGCCCATTATGGCGTTCTACATCGTTGCTGCGGAAGAACAGGGCGTAAAACCAGAATTATTGTCAGGTACGATCCAGAATGATATATTAAAGGAGTTTATGGTAAGGAATACTTATATCTACCCTCCTACTCCTTCCATGAAGATCATTTCAGACATATTTGAGTATTCATCTCAAAAAATGCCGAAATTTAATAGCATTAGTATTTCCGGTTATCATATGCAGGAAGCCGGTGCTACCTGCGATATTGAGCTTGCGTATACGCTGGCTGATGGACTGGAATATATTCGTAAAGGACTAGATGCAGGAATGAAAATAGACAGTTTCGCGCCAAGACTCTCGTTTTTCTGGGCGATTGGAATGAACCATTTTATGGAGATCGCCAAAATGCGCGCAGGAAGAATGTTATGGGCAAAATTGGTAAAGCAATTTAATCCTACGAATCCTAAATCCCTAAGTCTTAGAACACACTCACAAACAAGTGGATGGAGCTTGACCGAGCAGGATCCGTTTAATAACGTGGCGAGAACCTGTATCGAGGCAGCGGCAGCTGCCTTTGGTGGAACCCAGAGTTTACATACCAATGCTCTCGATGAAGCGATCGCACTGCCAACCGACTTTTCCGCCAGAATAGCTCGAAATACGCAACTTTATCTTCAACAGGAGACGAATATTACCAAGACGGTGGATCCATGGGCTGGAAGCTATTATGTTGAAAAGCTTACCGAAGAGATCGCTGCCAAGGCCTGGAAGCTCATTGAAGAAGTTGAAGAACTTGGAGGGATGACCAAAGCTATTGAGGCCGGGATTCCAAAAATGAGGATCGAAGAAGCTGCTGCCAGAAAGCAGGCCAGGATAGACAGCGAAACAGATGTGATCATAGGTGTGAACAAATATCGTCTGGATAAGGAAGATGATATGGTTACTCTGGAAGTAGACAATCAAACCGTGCGAAAACAACAGGTCGCCAGGCTAGAAAAAATAAGATCGGAGAGAGATTCAGATAAGGTGAAAAATAGCCTTGAAAAACTGACCAGAGCTGCTAAAGAAGAAAATGCTAACTTACTGGAACTTGCCGTTGAAGCAGCACGTGATCGTGCTACATTAGGTGAAATTAGTGATGCACTCGAAAGCGTCTATGGTAGATATAAAGCTAAAATTCAGTCATTCAGCGGAGTATATTCAAAAGAAATGAAAGACAACAGCTCATTTAAAAAGGCTCGAGAAATGGCCGACAAGTTCGCTGAAATGGAAGGTCGCCGACCCAGGATCATGGTTGCGAAAATGGGACAGGACGGTCACGATCGTGGAGCGAAAGTAGTAGCTACCGGATATGCCGATCTTGGTTTTGACGTAGATATTGGACCATTGTTCCAGACTCCTGCCGAGGCAGCACAACAGGCTGTAGAAAATGACGTTCATATTCTTGGGGTATCTTCACTGGCTGCTGGACACAAAACCCTTGTTCCCCAGGTTATTGAAGAACTTCAGAAGCTAGGACGTGATGATATCATGGTCATCGTTGGAGGTGTGATCCCATCTCAGGATTATCAGTTTCTTTTCGATTCTGGAGCCGTGGCTGTATTTGGCCCGGGAACCAAGATTAGTGATGCTGCGATACAATTACTAGAAATATTAATCGACGAATAATCATATAACCAACCAAAATATGGATTTAAAGAAAAAAATGCTCCGTGATGATGCTTTAGCCGGAAAAACGATAGTTGTAACCGGCGGTGGTAGTGGTCTTGGAAAATCGATGACCACTTATTTCCTGGAAC